>CAWEKV010000006.1:0-2214485 GCA_963809785.1 uncultured Planctomycetia bacterium | reverse complement strand
TCTACTGGTTCGGTTCCGTCTGCTCGCAGCGGCCAGAAGTAGCAAAGCAGGCCGATGTCGATGCATGTCGCTACCACCTCCGCCGGCGTGACCCGGCTCTCGGGGGTGACGAGTGGCTCGACCCGCTGATGCCGTTGCGATTGGTGCGGTGAGCAACAAGAACATCAAAGCCATGCCGACGCTGGGCAGAACGCGAGCGAGGTCCGTCTGACCAGCCCGACGTGCCGGCCGTTGAACGTGCGGACCGCGTAGCGTGCAGCAGCATGGCGTATGATCTGCTGCCGGCCAAGCTGGACCAGTCGACGATACGCAACCAGCGCGGCTGCCGTCGGCCTCGGCGACTGCCTCGTCGCGGGCAGCCGGGGTCGAAATCACCGAAACGCGAAGCGGGCCACCGACCGCTCGATCGCGGGGACGAGCTCAAGATCGGCGTCCCCACGAGACGGGACTTGGCGTCGATCGGCGCAATCATGGCGACCTCCAGTGGTTGTGGCCGCCCGGTGGCGGCCTGTTGGGAAACAGACCGCCCCGCACCGCGCGAGGCAGAACGAGCCCGGTGCGAGGGAACGGTAGCGAAACAAGAAGCCCTGCGCGAGGCAGATTGCTCGCCGTCTGCCCGGCGAAATGGGCGTTTTAGGCCCGCTTAGAAAGCGAATCCGGCCCGGTTCAAGGGATATGACGCGGTAGAGCCAGAAATTTAGAGCGTTCGGGTGCCAAGAAAAGACAGGATGCCTCGGGCGCGAGTCATCCAGCTGTTAGTGGCTCTATCCAGCGAGTACATCGCCCCGACACCGCCAGGTTGCCGGCTGCTTAACCATGTGGGCACCAGATGTCATCAAAGGCCACTGGTGCTCGGTGATGCGCAGGCCGAGAATTGCGTTTCGTCGACCCGAACGCCTCAGACCGCGGCTTAAGATGCCGCCGGGCATGACCGTCATTCTAGGCCCGCTCCGTTCAACGAACGCCGTGACGGTCACGCCGTACATCCGACAAAACTCAGCCAGCTCCACGACGTCGATCCGGCGTTCACCCGACTCGCACTTCGAGACGAACAACGCGTGTGTTCCGCAACTGGGCTGCCACCTCGGCTTGCGTCAGCCCAGATTCCTTGCGGATTTCACGGAGCACCTCAAGCACGCGTCTGTAGGCTCTCGAGTGCCGGGCTTTCTTCATTCAGTGGCCACCGCGTCAAAGGCTTGCGGTAGCCTATGGACAGCCCTTAGAATTTCCCAAAATGGGAAATTTCTACTGGGCTATCATGCAAACTGGACCGGCGGTTCCGGACTCTTCCAGGGCATCCTTCAGGTTGTCCTTCCCGAAAGTCGTACCGCTTGCTGGAGCGCGCTCTACGTTTCTCTACTCCAAAGGACATGATCGTGTTGAGGAAGCACTATTCTCGCTGGCTGCTGGTTATCTTGTTCGCCGCCTGTTTCGCCCCAGGTTGCTCCTGCAATGCGGAGCCGGAGAAACCGCCCCCGCCAGACAGATCCGCGCTCACGAAAGTCTTAGACGCCACGACGGGCTTGGTTGTCAGCGGAGTCAACTCGCTGCATGAATTCACCGGCTGGCTGCTCAACAAGAGCGAGGTCAAAGTCGAGACAATCGAAAACAAAAAGGAGGGCGACCGCTACCTCGCAAAGGTCAAGATCACAGTTAGGCGTGGCGACGAGACATTCTCTACCGAGACGGTGGGCATCGAATACGACGATATGGGAATCCCCACGGCCCAGGGAAGCCAACAGATCAAAGATGCGGTCGAGCGGATCAAACGCGACGTTTTGGACAAGGTCCAAGAGTAAGTCAGTCTCGCAAGGCGACGGCCGACATGGTCGCCAACTCAAGGACCCGATTCCCGTGAGCTGGTACGTCCAAATCGACGGAAGCGTGCTCGGACCCATCACGCCCGAGGAACTCCAACGGCTTGCGCCGAGCGGAGCATCTCGCCGAAAACCAAAGTCCGCCGAGGCACCAGCGGCAAGTGGGTCTCGGCCGCACGGGTCAACGGCCTATTTGAAGAATCACCGCCACCTGCGCCGTGGTACGTGCGCGTAGCCTCGCAGGAATTTGGCCCCTATTCGCCATCCCAACTGGTGGCACTGGCGCGGGAAGGTCGGATCAGCACCGACACTTTGGTTCGACAAGGGATGACAGGGGCGTGGGTGCCGGCGAACAAAGTGCGGGGACTGTTTCAGAAAAAGAATGGCGCACCGCAGTGGCCATGAGTGGATCGACCGCCGATCAGCTCTGGTACTTCCACAAAGACGGCCAGTCTTTCGGCCCCGTGGCTTTCGACGCACTCAAGGCGCTCGCCCAATCAGGCCAACTCAGCCGATCGGACCTGGTCTGGTCGGCGACCTGTGAATCTTGGATTGCTGCCGGCGTTATTCCTGACCTATTCGTGGCCGAGCGACCTCCCGCATTGCACGAACCGACGGAGGGCTCAAGGCCAAGTGGACACAACAACGAACCCCGCGCGAGAACAAGCTCTCGGCGGGCGAGCTCGTAGAGACCGTGGGCGATCCAGGTCCCATCATTGCAACGAGCCGAGAACGCAGGAGTTACACGAGGCACCCAGGACGCGTCGCGTGGGCCTTTGGCGTTGCGGTAGTTCATGAATCGGGCAGAGTGCTGGTTGCCATGGTTGTCCAGGTTGGCAGTCTCCTCCAGCTGGCTTGGTTCTGCTGCCGTGCCCTCTACCTGACCAGACGGCAGGCGCACGCACGACATCTGTTGGGCAGCAAGCTCTATGAGCGTGGTCTGGGTGAGGCGGCCATCACGATCCGCGTGCACGAGATCGAGACTCGCCTGGCGTCAGGAGATTCGCAGATCCCCGCACGCGCTTTGAAGATCGAGCAGAAGCTGCTCTTGATGCGTCTAGCGGCGGAAAGCATCGAAAGCGGCGAGTCATTCCCTGGACTTGATATGGAGCAAGCCCTGGTCATTTCGACCGAAAAGGCGCTGAGCGACGCCAAAAGGGGGCTCTCCGCGACAAGAACTCGATTTGCGGCTAACCGGGCTTCGTGGGCAAGGGTGATGGTTGGCTACACCTGCTTGGCGGCGGCGATCATTCTGCCGCTTTGGTCGATCGAGGGAGCCATCTCGCCGAGCGACTCAGCGGTCGCTGGCATTGACGACGACCTCTCGCATTCTGTAGGGCTGGTGATTGTTGGAGCCAAGTGCCGACTCAGGGATGGTCGCCGCTGTGAGGTCCCCGTAGGTCAGGGAAGCTGCTTTGTCGTGGCCGCTGACGGTAGCGTTTTCACTAACTTGCATGTCGTTAAACGGTATTTGGATTTGAAGGACGATCGGGTGGGGGCGATGCGGCTACGGGCGCAGGGAGTCGAAGCCATTCCTACAATTTGGGTCTTCTTCGGCAAAGGCGGAAAATACGAGGCCGAAGTAGTGTATCGGAGTTCTGACCACGACTTTGCTATTCTCAAGATAGAAGGTGCGGGTCTGCGCCCTTTCAAACTTGCCAGCTCAACGTCGGTTGGCCGGTCCGTTGCCGTCTACGCTTGCGGTTTTCCAGAGGCCGGTCAAACCTTCCTTTCGGAGCGCGAGGTCTTGGACGTCGTTCGCCGAAGTAATCAGCTGGCAACACGAGTTGAAGACGTTTTTCGGCGGCGCGATTTCGAGGTAGTCGTCACCAGCGGTACAGTCAGCCGCGTCGCGGTGGAGGATAACGGCCAGACGTGGCTGCAGCACACTGCCGCCCTGAACCCTGGCAACTCGGGTGGCCCTTTGATCACTCCAGACGGGAGAGTGCTCGGAATCAACACTCAGGGCCGACAGGCTTCGGGAATGTTTTTCGCTCTCGATTTGTGGCAATTGAAGAAGGACGTGGAGAAGTACGCTGGCAATGTGCGATGGAAATGAACTTTCGGGCCGCGCGGGGCTGTCGCGATCGTCGTATGATCCGCGCCGCCGGATCATCGCGGGATGGACTACCCGCGGCTGCTCGTCCTTCTGACGGCTCGCAGCACAAGCAGGCGCCGATGCCGTTCGTCGAGACGTTCTCCCATTCGAAAGGTGGCCGACCGGCCAGGGGGCTGAAGAGTACCGCGAGCTCGACCGCCATTGCGAGGCGGCGTATAACGAGCTTTTCGTCCGGATGCTCCGGGAGCACGGGGAGCATGACGTGGCCCAGTTGTTCCTCCACGATCGTCGCGAATTCGAGCGGCGGCACGAAGCCGGTCGGGTGTTCTTCCACGGCTCGCGTGACGACGGCGACGAGCTACCCGACTGGCTGAAGGTCCTGCTCGACCTCGTGGCCGACTGCACCGAGGTCAAGAGCCCGGCTGGGCCGCTGGGCGTCCGGTGCGGCCAGGAACAGGACGCCTGGGAGGTCACGATCTACCCTACGCGGGTCGAACTGGTCGGCGGAGCCGCGGATGGCGAGGTCGTGACGCCGGGCTTCACGCTCGACCTGGAGCGGCTGCGCGAGGCCTTCACGCGACTGGATGCGTTTGACTGGAACGCCCTGGGGCTCCACGATCCGGACGGCCCCCACGTCTATCTTGAAGGCGACTTCATGGCCCACGAGCTTGTTCTCCGCGTCCTGGCCCAGGCTCCTCAGACGAGGGGCCGGGGGCGAAGCTCAGCGTGTGACGGCGTCTCCCGGTTGCAGCCATTCTGGATTCGGCGGTACATACGCGAATGCAGCAACAACACTCGCGACCTGCAGGGAGATGCACGCAGTGGCGACGATCGTTCTGGCCAGCGAGACTAGGCTAGGCGACTGCTACGCCGCCAAAATGCGCCTCTGGCGCTGCACGGTATTCTGCACGCTACCCTTGAAAACGGCGCAATCTCATGTAATCTGTGCGCACGTTGTGAGTGTGGAAACCCCGGAAAACAGCCCATTATCGGTCTGGCGAACGTCCCTCACACGGTAGGGGTCACAGGTTCGAGTCCTGTGCCGCCCATTGCGACGCAAGCTGCGCACTGCCTGCTCCTGCTGCCTACTCCTTCTGCCTACTCCTTCCCACCCTTGTATAGCTTCCGCCGCAGGTTCTGATTGTAGGTGGTGAAATTGCCCTCGACGTTCGGATCGTCGTGGATGAGCTGCTGGAAGGAGTGCAGTTTGGCGTCGAGGTTGTCGAGGTAAGTCAGCGCGATCGCCTCGAGCGTCATCGGCAGCTTGGGGCTGCCGTATTCGTATTCGCCGTGGTGGCTGACGATCATGTGCTTGACGCCGCAGCTCGATCTCCTTGGGGAACGGCTCGCCCGATAGCTGTTCGGCCTCGCGGAGCTTGGCCTCCAGCAGGCTCACGGCGATCACCAGGTGGCCGATCAATTGCCCCTCGTCGGTGTAGGTGAAGGCCTTTTCGTATTCCAGCTCGTCGATCTTGCCGGCATCGTGCAGGAAGACGCCCATCGCCAGGAGGTCGCGGTCGATCGCCGCGTAACACTGGGCCACCTTGTCGGCCAGGTCGAGCATAGTGACCACGTGCTCGAGCAGGCCGCCGTGATAGGCGTGGTGGTTCTTGATGCCCGCGGGGGCCCGCGTGAACTTCCGCATGAACTCTTCGTCCACGAGGAAGCTCTCGGCCAGCGCGGCCAGGTGCGGGTTAGCGATGCGGCGCAGGCGCGGCCGTTAGTTGCGTGGCGAGCTGGTCCACGGCCTTGGGCGCCAGCGGAAAGAAATCCTCCTCGCTGATGTCCGGCGAGCGGGCGCGGCTGACGTGGCTGGCCAGCACTTGCATGGCCCCGTTATAGATTTGCGCCGTGCCGCGGACGCGGACGTACTCACCCACCTCGAAGCTGCGGTAGAGCGCGTCGTCGGCGTTCCACAGGGCGCGCTGATCGTGCCGCTGCGGTCGGCCAGGTCCACTTGCAGATACAAGTCGCCGTTGCGGTTGGGCCGCAGCTGCTTGTGGTTGACTCGGTAGATCTCGTCCACCGACTCTTGATCGGCCAACTGATTGACGAAACGACGCCCCATGTGGCGGCCTCACGCTACGGATCACGAGAGAAAAAGCCAATGGGGCAGGCCGCCACTTGCTTGGCAGGAAGGAGGCCTACCCCACGTGGTGCTGATTCTAGTGAGATCGCGGCCAAGAGAGAAGTGCGACGTGGGGCCACGTTCAAACGTGCCCGTCGCCGTGGCGGGGCACGTTTCAAACGTGCCTCACTCAAATAAGGGCAGCGAAGCGTGAAGAGACGCTTTTGCCTATTTCTTCTCTTGCTGCGCGGCGTTCTCTTGCTGCGCGGCCGGCGCTTTGGCGGCGGGTTTCTCTTTCGCCGATACGGTACGCGCCAGGCACGACCTGGACGATGAAGAAGACCTGCAGACGGCCGACTGGTGCCGATTCGGTGCGCGGTACGGATTCGCTGCGCTGCGCTGGATCGCTGCGCGGTGCTGGTTCGCTGCGCGGTGCTGGTTCGCTATGTTGTGCCGAAGCACCGGCTTCTTTCCCTGTGACGATGCCCGGCCGGCTGCCGAGCTTCGCGCGATCGTCTGCCGACTCGGAGCTCGAACCGCCCGAGGAACCACGCCCGAATTGCGGCACTCTCGGGAGGCCCGTCTTGGGGACTTCCGTCTTCGCGCGCGCTTTCGCGCCGCTTACGTCACCTGGCACGAGCGCCTCTTGAGAAGCAGGCGCCTGAGGAGCAGGCAGGGCAGCGGAAGGGCCCGGCTTGGCCGGCGGGGTCGATGCGGTAGCGGGGTCAGCACTGCGAATCTTGTCCGCATACTTGCCTTCACGCGGCGGGATTGCCAAACCCTTGGCTGGCACGCCTTCTCCGCCCGGCGGGGGCTTGTTTCTTGTCAGTGCCGGCGGTCCGCCGCCACCTGCGCCAGGCCCACCTCCCGCCACCGGGGGACGGTCGGGGCGCCGGGAGCCTTCTTGTTGCGGAAGGCGTTCGCGCGCTCGCCGCCTGGTTTGTCACCGTCGGCAAGCGCCTCTTTTGGCTCCGTGGCCTGCTTTACAGGCTGATTCTTGGCGCCTTGTTTGTCAGGAATGCCGTCTTGCGCCTGTTCGTTGTTTTTCGCTGTGTTTTTCTCTTTGTCTTTCTCCCTGCCTTTCTCTGTGCCTTCCTCGGTGCCTCCTTTCGCGGAGCGCTTGGCGGCAGGCTTGCCGTCGCGGATTGCCGGATCGTCCTTGGCCCCCAGCCATCGCATGAACCACTCGCGCGACGCGGCAGCGGCGCCGTGTCCCTCAGCATACCCTCCGCTTCCACCGAAACCTGTCGGAGCGCCGCTCCCGCTCGACGGGTCGCCCGACACGCCGGGCGAAGGCGAAAACGCGCCAAAGCGGGCAGCCTCGCCCAGCGTGCGCTGCTCGATGCCGGCGGCGTAGCTCAGTGCCGACCAGGTCTGATACAGCCCGGATTGCCGTGGCGGCACGACGGCCAACGAGACCACGTTCTGCCCGGCCTGGGCCTGACTATTAAGATCGCGAAGCAGGGCATACACGTCGTCCAGGGCGCCCTCCACCAGGACAACCGACGAGTGCTGTTCGGAGAGGCGCTGGTTGACCGGGTTCTTGTCGGCATCTTTGCCCAACGCCCCGTTGTCGAATGTACGGAGGCTCTCGTACGCGGCGTCGGCATCGGGCTGCAGTTGCAAGCGCGACGCTCCCGACCCCGCCGCTCCTGGCCCCGCTGCTCCTGGCCCCGCTGCTCCTGGCCCCGCTGCTCCTGGCCCCGCTGCTCCTGGCCCCGCTGCTCCTGGCCCCTTAGCGAGCCGCTCCTCGTCGGTCTCCCTCCTTTGGGGCGATTTCTCGTCGCCCTTCTTTTCTTCATCAGGCTTGTTCCTGGTCGGCTGAGGGGTGCTCAGGTCGGTGGCCTTTAATTTTGGCGCCTGCGACTTGCCTCCCGCGGGCTGTGTCAAGGACGCTTCGGCGGCCGCGAGTTTGCCAACGCGCAAGGCCCCGTTGAGGGCGGGCGTCTCTCGGATGAGCCATTTCTCCACGCCGCTGCGCCACGTATCCTCAGTGACCGAAAGATGAACGACCAGCACGCCATCGCCATCCGCCTTCTTGTCGCCTAGCCCCTGCGGGCCGCCGGATTCTTTTTGCACGTCGGCCGACTCTCGACTGCTGCCCAGCATCAGTGGACTTCCGGCGACGGGCGCTGCATTTGCCGGCGCAGACTTTCCCGGGGCAGGCTTGGCCGGGGCAGACCTGGCCGGCGTGTCCCGGCTGGCCGCTGCCGCATCAACTTGTCCCTCTGGGACGATACGCGAGTCTCGGACGACGCCCGCCTCGGCGATAACGCTTCCCTTGCTCGAGCGTGGGCCTGCTTCGTTGAAGTTTTCTTCGCCTTCTTCCTTCTTTGCCAGAGAGTCGGCGCGGCTTTGCGAATCATCGAGTCGCTCTAAGGACCTGCCGGCCGACAGCTGATCCGACGGCTGATCCGCGGCGCGCGTCTCGTTCTCTACACCCAGGGTGTCCGGCCGGTCGGACTCGCCACGACCGTCGGTATCCTTGGAATACCGCGTTGCGCCGTCTTCCCTGCGGTCTGGCCTGGCCGGTTGCGGCGTCAAGTCGCCGGCGTGATTCCTGGGTGTGTTGTCTCCCAGCCGGGTGACGGGCGGTCGCGGATCGCGGGCGGCCAGTACGATCAGAAGCAAGGCGGGGGCCAGCACGGCCAGCGCCGCCGCCACGCGATGCCAGCCATGATGCCAGCCATGATGCCAGCCATGATGCCAGCCATGACGCCAACCGCGAGCGGAGATCCCCTGACCGGGAAGGACGTCCAATGACCGGCGGTCGGGCACCTGCGCCAAGACCGAACCATCCGCAGCATCACGCATCGCTGCTGCAATGCCCGAGGGGTGATCCTCTTGCGGCCTTTCGCCCAGCAGCATCGTCCGCTGGGCCTGGCGCAGCACCTGCTGACAGAAATCCTCTTCAAGGCGCAGCCGCGGCAAACCCCGCAGATTGTTTTGCAGCCGTCGCAGCTCTTCCAGCGACTGCCGGGTGGCCGCGCTTTCGCGAAGCGCGCGCTCCACCAGCTCCCGCTCCTGGGCGGTCACTTCGCCGTCCAGGTAGGCGCTGAGCAGTTCGTCGCTGGGAAGAAGGCTGTTCATCGGTTGTTCACTTCACGTCCTCTTGCAGCACCGGCGTCAACAGCTCCCTGAGCTGGGCCCGTGCGCGGTGCAGGCGGCTGCGGACGGTGCCCACGGCCACGTCGAGCACGTCGGCGATATGCTCGTAGTCGAAGCCCTCGACTTCGCGCAGCACGAGGATCGCCCGGTGCTCCTCGCTGAGCGCCGCCATGGCGCGGCGGACCTGTACGGCCCGCTCTCCTCGTTCCATCCGCTCGGCTGGCGAGGCCATGTCCAGCGGCTCTTCGCCCGAAAGATCGCGGGTGCGCTCCAGCGACAGCACGGGCCGTTGGCGCCGCCTGCGGCTCACCGAAACGTTGAACGCGATCCGGTACAGCCACGTGTAAAAAGCCGACGACCCGCGGAACGTCTCCAACTTCACAAAGGCCTGCACAAATGCGTCCTGGACGACGTCGCGGGCCTCTTCCGGGGCCCCCAGCATGTGCGCAAGGGCAGTGTACAGTCGGTCCTGGTATTTACAGACCAACTGCCCAAAGGCCGCCGAATCGCCGGCCAGGGTGTCGCGGATTAGTTGGGCGTCGTCGATCACGATCGATCGGAGGTTGGACGCGACTGCTGCGCAAGAAGTTCCGGCTTTTTTGCACCCTTTGATCTGCAGCCACCCGACGACGGGGTGGCCTCGAAGATGGTCTCTATCTTCGCCCGCAGGTCCCCTGGTGTCAAACCCGATGCCAACTGCCCCCTTCAGACAACATGTACTACGGAGGGCGGAATCCTTTGGTGCGACCGCCTACTTGCTTCCGCCGCCGGCTGCGGCGCACACTCGTGCTCCGAAGCGGTCAACGGCCAATTTCGGTGTTCGAATCGACTCGTTGGGAGCGGCTGACGTGCCTCGAATCTCTGCGGTGTTCCTTGTCGTGGGCGTCTTGCTGTCTTCGGCTGTTGGTCCCTTCGCGGCCGAGCCGGTCAAAAAGGTCAACGAGCCGGCCACCGACGCCGCTCTCGCCGGCCGCGACTTCGACGCCCAGGGCGAATACTCCGGTTACCTCTCCGGCCCGCGGCGCACGCGCCGCGTCGGCTGGCAGGTCGTGGCGTTGGGGGAGGGCAAGTTCCGCGCGGTCGAGCATGCCGGGGGACTGCCGGCCGATGGCTGGGATCGCTCCTCGCGGCGCGAGTTCGACGGCGGCTGGCAACAGTCGTTTGTGGCGTTTCCCGATTGCGGCGAGCACGAGGCCCTGCTGGTGGGCCGCGAAATCTGGCTTCGGGACCGCGAGGGCACGCTGCTCGGCGTGCTCCGCAAGCTGCATCGCGAGAGTCCCACGCTGGGCGCGCGGCCGCCCCGCGGCGCGGTCGTGCTGTTCGACGGACCGTCGCAGGGGGGCCGATCGACCGACACCTTCCAGGGTGGACGCACGACGCCCGACGGGCTGCTGATGGTCGGCCCCACCACGCGGCGCGCGGTGGGCGATTTCTTCCTGCACCTGGAGTTTCGCACGCCGTTCATGCCGGCCGCGCGCGGGCAAGGCCGCGGCAACAGCGGCGTCTACATCCAGCGGCGATACGAAGTGCAGATTCTCGATTCGTTCGGCCTGGAGGGTGAGGACAACGAATGCGGCGGCCTCTACAAGCAGCGCGCCCCGAGGTGAACATGTGCCTGCCGCCGCTGACCTGGCAGACCTACGACATCGAGTTTCGCGCTCCGCGCTTCGACGGCGGCAAGAAGATCGCAGCCGGCCGCATCACCGTGCGGCACAACGGCGTCACGGTGCACAACGACATCGAGCTGACGAACAAAACCGGCGGCGGGCAACCCGAGGGCCCGCAGCCGTTGCCGATCCTGCTGCAAGACCACGGCAACCCCGTGCACTTCCGCAATGTCTGGCTGGTCGAGCGCTGAGCTGTTGGGGGTGGATGAGTCGGAGCGGGGTGGCTGCGTCTGAGCGAAGCCATCCACCAATCCCACATCCGCGCCCGATAATCGGTGGAGCGCCCGGAGGCTCTCGCTAGACTTCTGGCATGAACACCATCTTACAAAGCACGATGCCACCGGCCGTCGAGATGGAGCAGGCCTATCTTCGCCGCGACGCTACCTACAACGGCCTCTTTTTCCTGGGCGTGCGGACGACGGGCATCTTTTGCCGCCCCACGTGTCCGGCCCGCAAGCCGCTCCCCAAGAACGTCGAGTATTTCCCCACGGCACAGGCGGCCCTGGTGGCCGGATACCGCCCCTGCAAGCGGTGCCGGCCGCTGGAGTCGGACGATCAACCCACCTGGGCCGCCGACTTGCTGGCCGAGGTGGAGCGCGATCCTGCGCCACGGATCACGGACGGCGACTTGAGGATCCGAGGGATCGATCCGGCTACGGTGCGGCGCTACTTCCTGCGCCGGCACGGCATGACGTTTCAGGCCTTCACGCGAGCCCGCCGGCTGTCGGGTGTCTTGAGCCACATCCGTGAGAACGGCGGGCTAGACGACGCCGTAGCGCAGAGCGGATACGAGTCGCACAGCGGCTTCCGCGATGCCTTTGCCCGCACGTTCGGCCGCGCTCCTGGCAGCTACCGCGATGGCGAGTGTGTGCTCTTGTCCTGGCTGCGCAGCCCGCTGGGCCCGCTGGTGGCTGGCGCGACGGCCGAAGGCATCTGCCTGCTGGAGTTCGCCGACCGGCGGATGCTGGAGGCGCAGTTCGCCACCGTGCGAAAACTGTTCGGCGTGCCCGCGGTGCCGGGCTCCAACGAGCACTTGGAGACGCTGGAAGCCGAGCTGTCGAGTTACTTCGCAGGTTCGTTACAGAGCTTTTCGGTCCCGCTCCGATACCCCGGCTCTGCGTTCCAGCGGCGTGTGTGGGATGAGCTCCTGGCCATTCCGTATGGCCAGACGCGCTCGTATGAGCAGTTGGCTGCCGCGGTCGGCCAGCCCCGGGCGGTGCGGGCCGTAGGCCGGGCCAACGGACTCAACCGCATCGCCGTTGTGATTCCCTGCCACCGCGTGATCCGAAAAGGCGGCCACCTTGGCGGCTACGGCGGCGGGCTGCGGCGGAAACAGTTCTTGCTCGATCTGGAGCGCGGGCAGCTCGTGGCACGGGCTTCCAGCCCGTGAAAGGGGTGGCTAGGGGCTGAGCGGGGGGGTGGCTGGGTCTGAGCGAAGCGAAGCCCCAGCCGACTAGCTAACCAGCGCCAGACTAGATTAGTTCCTACGGGCCTCGCCAATCGACTGCTTGAACGTGATGGCAACTCCGGCTGGGGCTTCGCTGCGCTCAGCCCCAGCCACCCACCCGCGCTGAGACCTCGCCACGCACGGCCAAGATGGCCGTGCCACGACTAAGCGTACACCCGCTTGATCACCTGGCGGGCCACGCTCAGGCACTCGGCGATGTCGGCGACCGGATTATCGGGGTTGGATTCGTATTCGATCGACAGTGAGCCATCGGCGGGAAAGCCGATCTTCTTCAGGCCGCGGAACATGCCCTCGACGTCCAGGTGGCCCTTGCCGATGACCACGTCGTGCGTGCGTGCTTTTTGCTCGGCCACGTCCTTGATGTGCAGGGCGAAAACCCGCGCGCCCAACTCGTTGATCCACTTCACGGGGTCCTCCGCGCTTCGTAGCACGTGGCCGGTGTCCACGCAGGCGCCGATCAGCTTGTGGCGGTCCTTCACGGCCTTTTGCACGGTCTCCAGCCCGTCGTAGCGATGGCCGGGGCCGTGATTGTGGATGGCGATGCGGATGTCGAACTCCTCGACGAGCTTCTCCAGGCTGTCGAACGATTCGGGGGCCGGGTCGGCCGTGAGGTTGCGGAAACCGGCCGCCTTGGCGAACTGAAAGAGCTTGCGATTGGCCGCGTGGTCTTTGCCGAAGCCGTGGACCCCGTGGGCGTTGATCTTGAGCTTGGCCTTGGCCAGCAGCGATTTCATCTCGGCGATCTGCTCCGCCGAGGCAGCCGGTTCGAAGTGCTTGCTGTAGAACTCGACGTAATGCAGCCCCAGGCCCTGAATGTGCCGCAGGGCTTCGGTCAAGTCGAACTTCCGCAGCGAATAACTTTGAATGCCGATGGGCAGACCGGCGTAGGGGTCGGCTTCCTTTTCCTCAGCCAGGCAGGGCCACGCCGACACGAGCGAAGCGGAAGCCAGGCCGGCAGACGCAGCGAGGAGCTGACGGCGCGACAGGGAGTCGGACATGGACATGGAGTTCTCCTGCGTCTCGGTAGGAAAATCGGGGGAGCCCGAGGAGGGGCGGCACTATGATAACTCTGCGCCGCCCGGAAAACAGCCGTTTGATCTCGCCATCGCTAGGCAAGCGCGGGGGCGCGATATCCATCCATCGCACCGAAGGTGCTTGACTCGACAGCCCAGGCCGAAGGCCTGGGAAGAAGGCTAATACGCCTCCGCGTCCAACTTCGGCTGCTGCCGGACCGTGGGCGAAGGCGTCGTCGCGCCCGGCTCGACTGCCGCGGCGCCGTTGGGAGTCATCAGCGCGCAATACACGCGGTATTCCATTGAGTCCCGCACGAATCGCACGCGTCCGTCGCAGAACGCCGCGTTCACGCCGCCCGTGTGATTGCTCGACGGCCGGGCCCGGTCACACCGGTCAGCCGAAGTGCCGCGGGCGTTGATCGGGTGCACGTCAGGCAGAGGGGCCTGGAACGTGCCCGGCTCGGGCGGGAAGAAGAGGAAGCCGGTCCGCCATTCCTGGTCGATGTTGTGCCACTCGTTGTCCGGCTCGGTGCTTTCGGAGAGGAGCAGCGTGTTCGCGGTGCCGTCGAACTTGCCGATGTAGCTGGAGTCTTGATAGACGCGGCCCACTGCGCAACTGCGCATGATGAGCACGCCTCACATCATGATGGCCTGGCCCTCCCCATGGGCGTTGATGTCCATGAACACGCCGTTCGTGCGGGAGTCCGGCGGAAGCTGGTTGTTCTCAGCCAGCTCGAAGTTGTCTTCCCGCCCGGTATTGCCGACGTAACTGATGGCCCGCGGCGTGCCGCTCATCTTCTCGAAATCGCTCGGGCAGACCATCAGCTCCCGCAAGGAGACGATGTTCTCCGGCGCCGGACCGTTCTGCTGGAATCGCTCGTACACGTCGCGGCGCTCCGTGTAAGGCAACACCAACACCGACCAAGGCACCTCCTGCGGCAGCGTCTGGTCTTGCATCAAGAATGTGTACCGCCAGCCGGGATAGTGCGTCTGCTTGGTCTCGAACTGTTGCACGGCCGAGGCCAGTTGCCGCAGCCGCTGTTGGCACACGGTGCGGCGGCCCGTCTCGCGCATGGCGCCCACGGCGGGCAACAACAGACCCAAGAGCAGGCCGATGATCAGGATGACCATCAGCAGCTCGATCATCGTAAGACCGCGGCTTCGACTAGACATGGCGCCTTTCTCCTGAGAAGCGGCGATCGTGCCATCGGCAGAGCTCGGAAGGGGACTGCGACGACGCGGGCACAGAGCGCTTCCCCGGTATTCTCCAATACGCCGAGAAAAATGCAAGAATCAGCGACCAGATTGCCAGCTTGCATCGCCTCACCTTGTCACCACGGAGGCCACTTCGCGGAAGCGGTCTTGCAGCGCCTGCACGGTCATCTCTTCGTCCCGCAGGGCTTCCATCGCCTTCACGGCGGCCTCGGCGGCTTGGATCGTCGTGATGCAGGGCACGCCGTGCTGCACGGCGGCGGCGCGGATGCGGCCTTCGTCGGTGCGGGCGCCTTTGCCGCTGGGCGTGTTGATGACCAGCTGCATCTCGCCGTCGATCAGGTAGTCGAGCAGGTTGGGATGGCCTTCCTGCAGCTTCTTCACGCGCTCGACGGGGATGCCGGCCTCCTCCAGCACGCTGGGCGGTGCCGTCGGTGGCCGAGCAGCTCGTAGCCCAGCGCGGCCAGCCGCCGGGCCAGGTCGACGATCTGCTGCTTGTGCCGCGGTCGGCCACGCTGATGAAGATGCGTGCCCTTGGCCGGCAGCACCATGCCGGCGGCGAGCTGGCTCTTGGCGAAGGCGATCGAGAACCGCTCGCTGATGCCCATCACCTCGCCGGTCGAGCGCATCTCCGGGCCGAGCACGATGTCGACGCCGGCGAACTTGAGGAACGGGAAGACGCTCTCCTTCACCGAGACGTGCGCCGGGATCGGCTCGTCGGTCGATGCCCTGCTCGGCCAGCGTCACGCCGGCCATCACCTTGGCGGCGATCTTGGCCACCGGCACGCCGGTCGCCTTGGCGACGAACGGCACCGTGCGGCTGGCGCGGGGGTTGACCTCGAGCACGTAGACGATCGGCTTGCCGTCCTCGTGCTTGACCGCGAACTGCACGTTCATCAGCCCGACGACGCTGCAGGTGCCGGGCCATGCGCGTGCGTCGCCTCGCGGATTTCCTGCACGACCGGGCCGGGCAGGCTGTAGGGCGGAATCGCGCAGGCCGAGTCGCCGGAGTGGACGCCGGCTTCTTCGATGTGCTCCATGATGCCGGCGACGATCACGTCGTTCGGCCGTCGCTGATGGCAGTCGACGTCGACCTCGGTCGCGTCTTCCAGGAAGCGGTCGATCAGCACCGGCTGGCCCTGCGGCGACGACGAACGCCTCGGCCACGAACCGCTCGAGCTGCGCCTGGTCGTAGCAGATCTCCATCGCCCGGCCGCCGAGCACGAAGCTCGGCCGCACGAGCACGGGATAGCCGATCTTCGCCGGCCTCGGCCCGGGCCTCGTCCATCGTGCGGGCGATGCCGTTGGCCGGCTGCTTGCAGGCCGAGCCGCTGCGAGCAGCTGCTGGAATTTCTCGCGGTCCTCGGCCGCTTCGATCGTGTCGACGCTCGTGCCGATGATCGGCACGCCGGCGTCGGCCAGGGCCCGGGCCAGGTTCAGCGGCGTCTGCCCGCCGAACTGCACGATCACGCCGTCGGGCTGCACGCGGTCGCAGATGTTGAGCACGTCCTCGGTCGTCAGCGGCTCGAAGAACAGCAGGTCGCTCGTGTCGTAGTCGGTGCTGACCGTCTCGGGGTTCGAGTTGACCATGACCGACTCGATGCCCAGCTCGCGCAGGGCGAAGCTGGCGTGGCAGCAGCAGTAGTCGAACTCGATCCCCTGGCCGATGCGGTTCGGCCCGCCGCCGAGGATCATGATCCGCTTGCTTGCCGGGCTGCTTGGGCGGCGTTTCGTCTTCGTCTTCGTAGGTGCGAGTAGTAGTACGGCGTGTAGGCCTCGAACTCGGCGGCGCAGGTATCGACCGACTTGAACGTGGCGACGATGCCGCGGCGCTTGCGGTCGCTCGCGGACGTCCATCTCGCTGCGTGTCCCAGAGCGTGGCCAGCTGCCGGTCGGAGAAGCCGAACTGCTTGGCCTTGCGCAGCAGTCGGCGTCGTCGACGTCTGCCAGGCCGCCGCATGCGCCGCAGCTCGTCTTCCAGCTCGACGATCTCCGGCAAGCTGGTCGAGGAACCACGGGTCGATGTGCGTCAGCTCGTGGATCTCGCTCGACCGTCATGCCGCTCTTGAGCGCGTAGCGGAGGTACCAGACGCGCTCGGCGTTGGGCGTGGCGAGCTTGGCGCGGATCTCGTCGTCGTCGGGCTGCTGCGGGCGTGCCCCACAGGTCCTTGCCGTCGCAGCCGAAGCCGAAGCTGCCGACCTCCAGCCCGCGCAGCGCCTTCTGAAACGACTCCTTGAACGTGCGGCCGATGGCCATCGTCTCGCCGACGCTCTTCATCTGCGTCGTCAGCGTGGCGTCGGCCTCGGGGAATTTCTCGAAGGCGAACCGCGGGATCTTCGTCACCACGTAGTCGATCGTCGGCTCGAAGCAGGCCATCGTCTCGCGCGTGATGTCGTTGGGCAGCTCGTGCAGCCGATAGCCGACGGCCAGCTTGGCGGCGATCTTGGCGATCGGAAAGCCGGTCGCCTTCGAGGCCAGCGCGCTGCGAGCGGCTGACGCGCGGGTTCATCTCGATGACGATCATCCGCCCGGTCTGCGGGATCGATGGCGAACTGGATGTTCGAGCCGCCGGTCTCGACGCCGATCTCGCGGATCACGGCGAGGCGAGGCGTCGCGCATCCGCTGGTATTCCTTGTCGGTCAGCGTCTGGGCCGGGGCGACGGTGATCGAGTCGCCCGTGTGCACGCCCATCGGGTCGAAGTTCTCGATCGAGCAGATGATGACGACGTTGTCGTCCGCGTCGCGCATCACCTCCATCTCGTACTCTTTCCAGCCGATGATCGATTCCTCGATCAGCACCTCGGTGACCGGCGACTGGTCGAGGCCGCGGCGGACGAGCTCGTCGAACTCGTCGCGGTTGTAGGCGATGGCCGAGCCGCTGCCGCCGAGCGTGAAGCTGGGCCGCACGACCGCCGGCAGGCCGATCTCCTCGCAGCACGCGCGCGGGCCTCGCTCGATCGTCGTGCACCGTCTCGCCGCGGCAGACCTCCAGGCCGATCTTCTCCATCGCCTGCTTGAACTGCTCGCGGCTCTTCGGCCTTGTCGATCACGTCGGCGTTGGCGCCGATCATCTCGACGCCGTACTTCTCCAGCACGCCGTGCTTGGCGCAGGTCCATCGCCAGGTTGAGGCCCGTCTGCCCGCCGAGCGTCGGCAGCAGGGCGTCGGGCCGCTCCGTCTCGATCACCTTCGCGACGATCTCCCAGGTCAGCGGCTCGATGTAGGTGCGGTCGGCCATCTCCGGATCGGTCATGATCGTGGCCGGGTTGGAGTTGACCAGCACGACCTCGTAGCCCTCCTCGCGCAGGGCCTTGCAGGCCTGCGTGCCGGAGTAGTCGAACTCGCAGGCCTGGCCGATGACGATCGGGCCGGAGCCGATGAGCAGAATCTTGTGGAGATCGTCGCGACGCGGCACGCTAGGGGAGTCCTTCGGGGAATGGGCGAGGCGCTCGAAGCACGCCACACTAGCCCGACGCGCAAGCGGAGGAGAAGCGGGATCCGCGACTGGCGCAGGTCTCCCTCGCTTGCGCGTCGGGTTCGTGTGGCGGGCTGCAAAATCTCACGACGATACCACTGACGCGGCGAAGCATTCAAGGGGACAGCTCGTTGAAGAACCGGCCCATCACGTCGGCGGTGTTTGGTTCAGCTGGTTCTCTTCCAGAATTCTGATTGCCGGGTGACCATCGGCAGGCGTAACTTGGCGAGTGTCGCTGAATCGAATCATTGCCGACGCAGTGCGAGCGCATTGAGTAGAAAGCAGCAATTCTGGCGAGGGAGTTATGTTCAAGCGAGCGTTCATCGCCTCCTGTGTGCTAACCGCCTTGCTGACGACGGCCCCGTTGGCCGACGACGCCGACTACAGCGAGAAGCTCAGCGCTGGCGAGAAGGGGCTGCTGGCGGCAATCAACAAGGAGCGGCGCGCCGAGGGCGTCAGCGAGCTGAAGGTGAACGGCAAGCTGATGGCGGCCGCGAGGATCCATGCCCGTAACATGGCCGCCGCCGATCGGGGAAGCCACGAGCTTAAAGACCTTCGTGAGGAATGGCGCACTCCGGGCGATCGCATCAAGCACGTCGGCTACCGCGGCTTCGCCTGGGGGGAGAACATTGCCTGGAGCTATCCGCGCCGAACAAGTCACCGGCGGCTGGATAACGTCCAAGGCGCACAAGCAAAACATGCTCAACAGCGACTTCGAGGAAGTCGGCGTCGCCGTTTCACGCGGAGCGTCGGGGGCGTATTGGTGTGCCGTCTTTGGCCGCAGCTCCTCGCAAAGCAAGTCGGCACCGACCAAAGCCTCTCCAAGCTCCGCCGAGGCCTGGCGCTATCGTTGGCACCAAGGCCGGTGGTGGTATTGGCTACCCAGCAACCAATGGGTTGTCTGGGTCGATGGGCAGTGGGTCAAGCCGCAGTGAGTAGGTGAGAGTGGGTGAGTGGGTGAGTGGGTGCCGAAGCACCGTACGTTACATACTCACTTACTCACCTACTCACCCACACTGAGTATTGCTCTATGATTCTCTGGGTCTTCATCGGCTACCTGCTAGTTCTGCTGCTGATCGGGTTCATCACGGAGCGCTACACCAAGGGCCTCGAAGGCTTCTTGCTCGGCGACCGCAAGATGGGGCCCTGGATCACGGCGCTCTCCTACGAAGCGACCGCCTACAGCGGCTGGCTGATGCTCGGCTTCCCCGGCCGGGCGTTCAAGTACGGGCTGGCCGCCATCTGGGTCGGCTTGTCTTGCGTCATCGGCGATGCCCTCAACTGGCTCGTCGTCTCGCGCCGCCTGCGCGAAGAAACCGCCAGGCTGCGGGCGCTCACGATCCCGGAATACCTCGAACGCCGGTTCGCCAAGCCCGGCGGCTATGGCGTTCAGGTGATGGCCTCGCTGGCGCTGTCCGCGTTCATGCTGATCTATCTCTGGGCACAGTTCGTCGCCGCCGGCAAGACCATCATGACGATGCTCGAGTGGAACTATGCGCCGGCCGTGCTCGTTTCGGCCGCGGTCATCGTGATCTACACCTTCCAAGGCGGTTACCGGGCGGTCGTGTGGACCGACGCTTTTCAGGCCCTCATGATGCTCACCGCCCTGGCGATCCTGCCCGTGGCGTGCTTGATTCATCTGGGCGTGCTTGGCGGGCTGACGGAGGCCTTGCGAGCGCGCGTCGCAGGAAGCGGCCGCAACAGTCGCAGTGGGCTGAGACCAGCTCCCATCTGGGATGGTGGTTTGCCGGCCTGGCGGGGGTGAGCCTGTTCTCGTTCCTGTTCGAGGACGCCGGCGTCGGCGCGGGGTACCTGGGCCAGCCGCACATCTGTGTTCGTTACATGGCCATCGAAAAGCCGCAGCATCTACGGCCGGCGTTCGTGCTGTCGATGGTGTTTGCGGTCCTCGTCTGCACCGGCGCCGTGGCCGCGGGACTCGTGGCCCACGGCTGGTTCCACTTCGAGGGCGTGGCCACGGGCGAGGGAGACTCCCGCGTTGCCATCAACGACTTCGAGGAAGTGCTCCCCCGGCTGGCGATGACCGTCTTGCCATCATGGCTGGCCGGTCTGGTGGTCTCGGCGATCATGGCCGCGATCATGTCTACGGCGTCGGGTTTCTTGCTCTCCGTCACCAGCTCGATGACCGAAGATGTGTATCATCGCTTCGTGCGCGCCACGCGCCGAGCAGCGAGAGCTGATCTATGTCTCGCGCGGGGTCACGCTGGCGCTGGGCGGAGGGGCTCTGGCGCTCGCTTTGGCCACCGACCCGCTGGACCCGACCGCGACCGTCTACAAGCTGGTGCTCTACGGCTGGGGCGGGCTGGCCGGCTGTTTCTCGGCACCCGTGGTGCTGGCCTTGTTCTACCGAGGCATGACCCGGCAGGGTTGTCTGGCCGGCATGATCGCCGGCTCGATCTCCGTCGTCTTGTGGCGCACTTTTCGTGGGGAATGTGGCCTACGAAGTGATTCCTGCTATGCTCATCTCCGCGGCGGCGGTGGTTTTCGTCTCGATGTTGACAGGTCAACGTGGTCGGGTCACTCCGTGACCCGAATTCCGGTCACGGAGTGACCGGGCCACACTCACCGGGAGGCCGTCATGACTCTGGCTCGCATCATTCCGACCACGATTCTCCGCTGCATCCTGGCCGTCCCGCTCATCGGTCTCGCCCCATTGGCTGGCCCGGCGCTCGCCGCCGACAAGCCCGTGGTCATCAAGCCCTCGCACAAGGCGCGAATCGAGCACAACCTCCTGATTCCGATGCGCGACGGCAAGAAGCTCTCGGCCAACCTGGTTCGGCCTGATGCCGAGGGCACGTTTCCCGTCATCCTCGAATATCATCCCTATCGAAAGGACGACCTGACCTACGGCGGGCACGACGCCCACCACTATCTGGCCGAGCGCGGCTTCGTCTGCGTGCGGCTCGACGTGCGGGGCACCGGCGGCTCGGAGGGCGTCAACACCGATGAGTATATGCCCGTCGAGCAGCGCGACGGCTACGACGCCATCGAGTGGCTGGCCAAGCAGCCTTGGTCGAGCGGCCGCGTGGGCATGTGGGGCACTTCCTACGGCGGTTTCACCTCGATCCAGGTCGCCATGCAGCAGCCGCCCAGCCTGAAGGCGATCGCACCCATGTACGCCACCGACGACCGCTACACCGACGACTGCCACTACACGCCTGGCGGCAGCATGCGGATGTACTACGACGTGGGCACCTACGGCGGCACGATGGTGGCCATGAACGCCATGCCGCCGTATCCGGAGTTCGCCGGCGAGCGCTGGGCCGAGCAGTGGAAGGAGCGGCTGGAGAAGAACGAGCCGTACCTGCTGACGTGGATGAAGCACCAGGTGGATGGGCCCTATTGGCGCGCCGCGTCGCTGCGGCCCGGCGTACGACCGGATCAAGTGTCCCGTCTACCTGATCGGCGGCTGGCGCGACGGCTATGCCAACACGATGCTGCGGACCTACACCAAGCTAACGGTGCCCAAGAAGCTGCTGATGGGCCCGTGGGTCCATCAGCGGCCCAACAGCTCCGTGCCTGGCCCGCGGATCGATTACCTCAACGAAATGGCCCGCTTCTTTGCCCACTACTTGCGCGACGAAGACACCGGCTTCATGCGCGAGCCGGCGGTCACGACGTACCTTCAGGAGTATGCCAAGCCCGAGCGGACGCTCGACGTCACGCCCGGCTCGTGGCGTCATGACGCAGACTTCCCCGCGGCCGGCGCCGAGCCGCTGTCACTCTATCTACACGACGGGGGCCGCCTGCTGGAGAAAGAGGCCGCGGCGACTGCCTCGCCCTTCGACGAATATCGAGTACCTGCCGACGGTTGGCCTGCAGAACATGTTCTGGTCCGCGGGCGGGATGTCGTTCTACCTGGCGGACGACCAGCGGGCGGACGAGGCTTACTCGCTGGTCTATACCTCGCCGCCGCTCGAGCAGGACCTGCGCCTGCTGGGCTGGCCGAAGGTCGTTCTTCACGCGTCGTCGTCGGCCAAGGTGGCGACGTTTGTGGCCAAGCTTGCCGACGTGGCGCCGGACGGCGCTTCGGCCTTGATCGTGGACGGCTCGCTCAACGGCACTCGCCGGGCGTCGCTCACGGAGCCTTCGCCGATGACGGCCGGCGAAATCTGCGAGCTGGACGTGCCCATGAACCCCACCGGCTGGGTGATCAAACGGGGCCATCGACTGCGGCTGGCGATCTCCGGCTCGGACTTTCCCAACCTTTGGCCGACGCCGGAGAAAGCCCGCAACCGGGTCTATCGCGGCGGCAAGCATGCGTCGCGGGTAGTCCTGCCCGTGGTCGCGGAAGCCAAGCTGGCGGGTCCGGCGTTCCTTCCGCCGCCCCAACTGCCGTCGTTCGTCAAAAGCTCCGGCAAGCCGCCGCGGCAGCAGGTGATCCGCGACCACATCACAGGCGTCGCCACGCTGGAGCACGAAACCAGCGGCACCACCGTATTGCCCGACAACCGGGGGACCGTGGACAGCGAGCACCTGTTCCGCTGCACGGCGTCAGCGCGCGATCCCACGCAGGCCAGCATCGTAGGCATTCATCGCTTCGTGCTGAAGCGCGAAGACGGCGTCTTCGACGTGACGGGCGAGAGCACGATCCGTGCGACGGAGACGGCGTTTCACATCGTGATCAACTTGACGATCACGCGCAACGGCCGGCCGTTTTTCGAGAAGAAATGGACCGCCAGCGAGCGAAGGCGGATGTTGTGATTCTGGGCTGTGTTCCCTTTGCCTGTGAGGCCAATCCGAAATGAGAGAGTCGATCCTTGCCAAGCTCAACAAGGGCATCGTCCTGGGCGACGGCGGCTATCTGCTGGCGCTGGAGAACCGCGGCTACGTGCAGGCCGGGCCGTTCACGCCGGAGGTGACCATCGAGCATCCTCACGCGCTGCGAGCGCTGCACGAAGAGTTCATCCACGCCGGGGCGGAGGTGCTTCAAGTGCTGGCCTTCTACGCCAGCGAGAACAAGCTCGCGCAGATCGGCTATGCCAATCGGCTCGAGGAGATCAACCGGGCTGCGGTCAAGATTGCCCGCCAGGCGGCCGGCGATTCCGTGCTCGTGGCCGGCGACCTGTGCCTGACCTGGAAGTACGAGGAAGGCAGCCCCGCCTCCTACGACGAATGCCGCAAGCTGTTCGACGACCAGATCCGCTTCCAGGCGGCCGAGGGGGTCGATTTCTGGGTCTGCGAGACGTTCCTGCACGTCGGCGAGGCGAAGCTCGCCTTGGAGTGTGCCAAGAAGACGGGCTTACCCGTCATGGTCACGCTCGCCTTGGAAGGCGCGAAAACCCGCGATAACAAGACGCCGGCCGAGGCCGCCAAGATTCTCGAAGGGGCCGGAGCGGACATCGTGGGCACCAACTGCTGGATGGACCCGGCGCACATGCTGCCAGCGATCGAGCAAATCCGCAGGGCCGTGAAATGCCACGTCGCGGCTCAGCCGGTCGCTTATCGTTGCACCGACGACGTGCCGTTCTTCGTCGGCCAGAAGGGCTTTCCCGACAAGCTCGACTCCTACAAGCTCACCCGCTACGAGCTGGGCGAATTTGCCAAGCGGGCGCGCGACCTGGGAGTGAACTACATCGGCGGCTGCTGCGGCTGCGAGGGCGCGCACATCCGCCAGATGGCCCGCGAGCTGGGCAAGAAGCCGCCGGTCCTGCGCGAGTGGCAAATCGACTACGAACATCCGCAATCGGCCACCGAGGAGTACAAGAAGCTGAGGGATAGACGGTAGAAGAGTCTCACACGGGCGGCACCCGAGGTTTGCTTTGATTGCGGCACTCTGTTTTCCCCAACCCTGAAAGGGTTGCATCCCAAAGCCCAGGGTTGCCGCGTAAGCGGCTACCCTGGGTGGCAAACAAGAAAACACAGTCACGACCCTGAAGGGGTCGCACAGGGCGCCATGAATTCGTACGCTTCACGTGCGACCCTTTCAGGGTCGGCGCGGTGTTGATGGGACTGAGTTCCCAGGGTGCGCCGCTAGCGCGGCGACCCTGGGCTTTGGAGTTTAACGCTTTCAGCGTTGATACTTGCGCTCATCGCCCTTGCGCGTCCTTGTTCCACTTCGAATGCCGCAACGCCGAGACCTCGACATGCCCGGCCCCTTTCCCACCCTCTTCTCGCCGATCCAGCTCGGGCATCAGACGGTCAAGAACCGCATCTGCTGTAGTGCCCACGCCGATTGCCTGGCGGAGGACGGCATGCCGACCGAGCGGACCGTCCGCTACTACGAGCTGAAGGCGCGCGGCGGGGTCGGCTTCATGATGTGCTTCGGCTCGGCCAGCGTGCACCCGACCAGCCCGGCCCGCGACTGGAACGGCGTCGAGCTGTTCGATGACCGGGTGATCCCGCACCTGCAGAAGTTCGCCGCGGCGATGCACCGCTACGGGGTGCCGTGCGTGGCGCAGATCACCCACCGAGGCCGGCGAGGACAGAGCACCGTAACGAGTGGCGGCGGATGTACGCTCCCTCAGCCGTCCGCGAGCCGAACCACCGCGAGACGCCGCATCCGCTGGACAAAAAGACGATGGACGAGTTCATCCGCGCCTTCGCCGACGCGGCGGCTCGGCTCAAGGAAGGGGGCTTCGACGGCTGCGAGGTCATGGCCAGCCACTGCCACCTGATCGACCAGTTCTGGACCCCCAACGCCAACCGCCGCAGCGACGAATATGGCGGCGACCTGACGAATCGCCTGCGGTTCGGCGTCGAGGTCATCGGCGCGATCCGCGAGCGCGTCGGGCGCGACTTCATCGTCGGCATCCGCATGACCGGCGACGACTTCCTCGAGGGCGGACTCGATGCTTCGCACTGCCAGGAGATCGCCGGCCGGCTCGACGAGCTGCGGATGCTCGACTACTTCAACATCATCGGCGCCTCGGCGGAGACGTACGCCGCGCGAGGCGGCCGCCGTGCCGGACATGTCGTTCCCGCTCGGCGCTGTACTGCCCGCTGGCGGCGGCGATCAAGAAGGTGGTCCGCAGCCCGGTGATCGCCACCGGCCGCATCAACGACCCGGAGCTGGCCGAGCGCGTGCTCAAAGAGGGTCAGGCGGACCTGTGCGTCATGACCCGCGCCCTGATCGCCGACCCGGACCTGCCCAACAAGGCGCAGGAGGGCCGCCTGGACGACATCCGCCCCTGCTTCGGCTACAACACGGGCTGCATCGACCGCATCTACACTGGGCCGTGGCGTGACCTGCGTGCAGAACGCGGTCATCGGCCGCGAGCGCGAGTGGGCCGAAATGCCGCGCGGCGCAGCGCCTCGCCGCGTTGTGATCGTTGGCGGAGGGCCCGCCGGGCTGGAATGTGCCCGCGTGGCGCGGCTGCGGGGCCATGCAGTCGTGCTCTTCGAGAAGAACCCGCAACTGGGCGGCCAGACGTTGATCGCCAAGAAGGCCCCGGCACGGCAGGACTTCGACGGAGCTTGCCGCTACGCTGCGACCCAGTGCCAGAAACTCGGGGTCGATCTCCGGCTGGGCGTGCGTGCGAGCGCCGATGCCATCTTGGGCGAGCGGCCCGACGTTGTGGTGCTGGCCACGGGTGCACGCCCGCTTAAGCCAGACCTGCCGGGCATCGATCACCACGCTTATAGCGCCTGGGAAGTCCTGCAAGGGACGGGCGCAACTCGCAGAGCGAGTTGGCCACTGGGCGATCCGTGCTCGTGATCGACGAGGAATACGGCTTCCAAGCCCCGTCGGTGGCCGAATACCTTCTCGACCGCGGCCAGCAGGTCGAGATGGTGACTTCGGAGCGCACGATCGGTAGTTTTCTGGGGGCCACGACCGGCCCGCCGCTCTTTCGCCGCCTGTTCTCCAAGGGCATCCGATTGCACTGCAACCTCAGAGTGGTGCGGCTCGAATCGAGCCACGCATTGGCCAAGAACGTCTGGAGCGAGCGCGAGGAACCGCTCGGCCCTTACGACGCGTTTGTCTACGCCTACGGCGGCGAAGCCGTTTGCGACCTGGAGTCGGCGCTGACCGGAAAGGTGTCTCGCGTCGAGCTGATTGGCGACTGTTTCGCGCCCCGCTCGCTGCAGCACGCCATCCTCGAAGGGCACAAGTTGGCGCGGGAGCTGTGACCCCGTCGAAAGCCCGTGCCAATCCCCGTGCGAGATGTATTCGAGACGTGCTCCGGCCGTGGTGAGCCTTGCTTATTTCTCCCGGCCGCGGACCGAGAACGTCCGCTCGATGCGGCTGATGTTCCCCTGCCTGTCCTTGACCGAGACCGTCAGCTTGCCCGCTGGCAAGTCCGCGAGCGGCTGGGCCAGCGTCAGCTCCCAGCGGCGATCCGCTCAGTGCGCTGGAACTTCTGCGCCAGGTTCTCGCCGGCCGCGACGCCGTCGATGGGGAAGTCGGCGACCACCTGGAAGCTGTCCAGGTCCAGGCCGGTGTCGTAGTCGTGCATGCCGACCAGGATGCGCGTCAGCGGCTCGTTGGCGCCGGCCTGCGGATAGGTCAGCGTCAGCGTCGGCCGCTGGTCGTCGAGCATCCAGCCGTTGCCGCGCCGCTCCGGCTGCTTCGGGTCGAAGTCGCAGGTCGATCGGGCAGCCCAGGTCGATCCAGCGGACGATGGTGCGGCGGTCCTCGTCGGTCAGCGGCGCGACCTTGATCTTCTTGCCGTCGGGTCGCCGTAGGTGCCGGCCACGGCCTCCGGCGGCGGCATGATGCTGCCCTTGAACGGGCTGTAGGGCAAGCCGCCGCGGGCCAGGTGGCCCGCGTGGTCGCCTTCCGCGCCGGGCACCAGCTTCTCGGGGAAGCCGTCCGTGCGGCGGCCGAACACCTTCCACGTCAGCAGGCTGTTGCGCGACTGCGACGGCCAGACGTAGCGCGTGGACTTGCCGTCCTTGGGGTGGACGAGCGTGCGGTAGGTGCCCGGCACGGACTGGTCCGGCCACGCGCTGGTCGTCGTCGAGCACGAGGTTCGCCGGCGGGCTTGTCCGACTTGCCGCTGTGGCAGGCGACGCAGCTCCGCTCGAGGATCGGCTTGATGTCGCGGTGGTACTCGACGTTCAGGACGCCCTTCGCGAAGCGCAGGCCGGTCTCGTCCTTGACGTCCCACTTCTTGCCGGACTGGTCGTTGCTTCTTGGTCGTCAGCAGCGGCGTCTGCCTGGTCAGGTCGAAGACCGCGTAGTCCGGCTCGGGCGGCGGCGGTGTCCTTGAAGAGCGTCGGCTTCTGGCTGTGGGCGTGGCAGCCGCCGCAGTTGTTGCGGATCTCGCCGGGCCGCAGCTGGTGCCAGGTCTGGGCCATGTTCAGCACCATGCCGTCCTTGTCGAGCGTCTGGAACGTCCAGGCCACGTCGGCGGGGATCTTGGCGAGGAAGCTGGTGTCCGGGTTGCCGTCCGGGTCGAGCGGCTGGCCTCGCTCCTGCCGCTCGCCGGCTCGGAACTTGCGGACCGGGATCTCGCCGAGGATGCGCAGCCGTTCGCCGGCGTGGTTGGAGAACTTGCCGGCGACGGGGAGCGACGGCCGGCTCCATCGCCAGGATGCGGATGGCGTGGATGTCGCTGTTGGCGTAGAGGCCGGCGTCGGCGCCCTGGCCGTCCCAGTTGGTGCGGTGCTCGCGCGTCGGGAAGGCCGAGTAGGGCGAGCCGATCGCGGTGACGCTCCCCTTGCGGCACCACGCCGAGCGGGAAGCTCTCGCGCTTGTACAGGCTCGACGTGCCGACCAGGCCGAACGGCGTGCCCTCCGGCAGGTGCTTCGACAGCTTGCCGTCGTTGGCGCAGGGCCGGCAGGCGCTGCGGCTCGTCGACGCCGTAGATGCGCTTGTAGGGGACGAGCGGGCCGCGGCCATTGCTCGTTGTACTTCGGGTCGTTCTTGATGAGCAGCATCTCGCCGGGCTCCCAGATCGGCCGGCCGTCCTTGATCAGGTAGATGCCGGCGTCCACCTGGGTCGCTTGTCGTCGATGATCCGCCCCTGGTCGGCGGGCATCATGCCGGACCAGACGGTCAGCAGGTGGTTGTCCGGCGCGCCGCACGGGTGCGTCACCCAGCCGGTGTGCGGCGACTTCGGGTCCTTCGGGTCGGCGCGCAGCGACGGCGAGTCGTGGTTGTGGGTGAAGCGCGTCAGCACCTCCATGCCGTAGGGCTGGAACGGCATGCGGAAGACGCGGTCGCATCATGGCCATCTTCGGGTCGTTCTGCGGCCTTGGCCGGGCCGAACGGCGGGGTGCCCGCCGGCGGCCGCGGCGGCTGCTTGAAGTAGACGCCGAAGCCGCCCATGGCCGGGATGTAGTAGTTCTCGACGACGATGCTGCCGTCGGAGAGCTGCGTCTGGAAGTGGAACGGGATCGGGGCGCCGCCCAAGCGACAGGCCGCTGACGACCGGGTCCCAGTTGGTGCCGTCGGGATGGATGCCCAGGATGCCCCAGCCGGTGTTGTGCTTGCCCTGGACTTCGAGCGAGCTGAAGATGATGCGGCCGTCCTTGAGGATGACCGGGTGCAGGGCCTGGCCGACGTTCAGGTGGCCGATCTTCTCGACGTTGGCGCCGTCGTCGTCCATGACGAACAGTTGCAGCGCGCCGTGCGCGAGGCGCGGCGCCTTGAAGCCGTCGCGGTTGCTGACGAAGGCGACCCGGCCGCCCGGCAGCGGGCAGGGGTGCATGTTGTAGACGCCCTTGCCGGCGAGGCCGTCTTGCCGTCGGCGACGCCCGTGTTGGGCGTCCACTGCTGCTGCGTCAGGCGCACGATCTTGCGCGTCTTGACGTGGACCTTGTAGATGTCGGCGCCGCCGTGGCCGCTGAGGTCGTGGAAGTAGGAGTAGTAGACCCACTGGGCGTCGAAGGAGACGTAGGGATCGGCGATCGCGCCCTTGCCGCCTGCGACCAGCACTTCCTCGCTGCCGTCGGGGTGCAGGAGCATCAGATCGGTCGCGGCCCGCAGGTTCTCCGGCTCGGCGGCATTGGGCCAGACCGGCGCCTGGCGTTCCTTGCCGTCGCTGCCCTTGACGAAGCGCGGGGCGCGGACGTAGACGATGTCGTAGTCGTACTTGACCGCCGGATCGGTGGAGATGTGCCGCGTGGTGACATTGAGTTTGCGCTGCGAATACGGCTTTTCAGGTCTGCGAGGCGTTGCCTCCCCCTCGAAGGCCGGCAGCGGGCCCCCGCCGCCCAAGGCCAATGTCCAAGAAAGAACCGTCGCCATTCCGAGGCTGGAAAAGCGCATAGGGCAGGCTCCCTTTGGCGAGGAGGAGGGGAGGCGAGGTTGATCGGCGGCGGGTGGCGGCCGAGGGCATGTTGTGACCGGCAGGACGACGTGAGCGCCAAGTTACCACATCCGAAGTCTGGCAGCGACTGGTTTCAAGGACCGGCTTAGCTGCCATCCTCGTGGCCGTGCTCGCGCCGCCGCTGGGCAAGGAATTCCCGCGCCGTCCGCTCGTCGCCCAGTTGGCGCGTCAGGTCTGCCGCCAGGGCGGCGAACACTTCGCGGTAGCTCGCGGCCAGTTCGTCCTGGGGCACGCCCGCTGCGCCGCCACCCGGCAGCAGCCGCTGCCGCCAAAGGAGCGAATCGACGAGCCGCCGGCGCAAGAAGTCCAGCACGTCGATCGCGCAAGTGGACATCACGCCGACGGCCAGCGAAACGGCCGCCTGCTGCGACTGGCCCATGTGCCAATAGCCCGCGGGAATGTACAGCCAGTCCCCCGCTTCCAGGCGGCACTTCATCACCGGCATGATCTCCCGCTCGAACCGCATGTCGGCAGGCAGGGTCTCCTCCAGCGGCCAGGGATTGACGGTGTTTTTGCGAAGCGAGTATTCCTTGCTCCCCTGCGTTTGCACGATGAACACGTCTTCGGCGTCGTAGTGCCAGGAGAAGCCGAATTGGTCCTCCGGCGTCGCGTAGAGGTGGATATTGACCGGCGCGGCGAAGTCGCGGCCGAAGCCGCCGGCCAGCTCGGCCAGCCGAGGGTCGTGCCGCTCGGCGTGACGGATGACCAAAGTGTAGCCCTGGGCGTGCAGGCCGCGCACCTGCTCGAAGGAGGGCCGGCCCGTCCCGGGCCAGAGCTGGCCCTGCGCGCGAGCATCAGATCGGCCTCAGGCGAGTCCAATATTTGCCGGATGGTCTCCCAGCTTCCCAAGTCGCACAGCCCCCGCGCCCCGCCCGGCCGAGAGAAGGGCTGGCGCAGATAGAAGTCTTCGATGAAGCTCTTGAGGGGAAGATCGCCCAGGATTTGTTGCAGGGACATGGCGGGGGTGATCGCGAAGGATGCCGCAGCTTAGTCACTTGTGCTCGTGCTCGTAGTCGTGCTCGTGCTCGACCAATCGCGGACGACTACCAGTACGAGTACCGAGTACCGAGCACCGAGCACGAGAACGAGCACGAGCACGAGCACGAGCACGAGCACGAGCACGAGCACGAGCACGGCACGAGTCTCTTATTCCCCGACTTCTCCACCATCGGTTAGGATAGCCACTGGTCGCCGTCCCCGATATCGCTGCTGCCGCCCGAGGGCCATTCCATGACGCGGTCGCTGCTGGCAATCGCCGCCTGGCTGGCGCTCGCCGTGCCGGCATGGCCCGTGGAGCACCTCACCTTCCGCAAGGACGGGGCGAACGCTCGCGCCAGCGGCAAGGTGCTGGTCACCGACGATCAGGGCGGCGTGCTGCTGCTTTCGCGCGACGGCACGCTTCGCTCGATCGAGAAAAAGGACCTCGTCGAGCGCACCAGCGATGCAGTCGAGTTCAAGCCGTACACCGCCGACGAGGCCGCCAAGGCAGTGCTCGCCGAGCTGCCTGCGGGCTTCGAGGTGCACCAGACGGCCAACTATGTCATCGTGCACAACACGTCCAAGGGCTATGCCGCCTGGTGCGGCGGCCTCTTGGAGCGGCTGCACCGCAATTTCATGAGCTTCTGGGGCCGCCGCGGCTTCGAGCTGCACGACCCGGAGTTTCCGCTGATCGCCATCGTGTTGGCCGACCGCGAAAGCTACCAGGCCTATGCCAAGCGCGAGCTGGGCGAGGCGGCTGCGGCCACGATCGGCCTCTATAGCCTGCACTCCAACCGGGTCACGATGTACGACCTGACGAGCGTCGATCGCCTGCGGCGGCCAGGCGACAAGCGGCTGACCACGGCCCAGATCAACGCCATGCTCTCCCGCCCCGAAGGCGAGCGGACCGTGGCCACGGTCGTCCACGAGGCCACGCACCAGATGGCGTTCAACTGCGGCCTGCACACGCGCTATGCCGACATCCCGGTCTGGCTCAGCGAAGGGATCGCCATGTACTTCGAGACGCCCGACCTGAAAAGCACCAGCGGCTGGACCACGATCGGCGCCGTGAACCGCACCCGCCTGGCCGGCTTCAAGAGTTACCTGCCCGGCCGACCGGCCGATTCGCTCAAGTCTCTGGTGGTCAGCGACAGCCGCTTCCGCGACGCCCGGCAGGCCACGAACGCCTACGGCGAAGCTTGGGGCCTGGTGCACCACCTGATGACCGGCCAGCGGAACCAGAAGCAATTCATCGACTATCTGAAGATGCTGGCCAAGAAACCGCCCCTGGCGTTCGATAAGCCGGAGGACCGCCTGCGGGAGTTCGAGGCGGCGTTTGGCGAGCTAGGCAAGCTGGACGACGCCTTCGCCCGGTCGATGAAGCGCCTTCAATAGGCCGCCTGACAGCTGTGTTGCTGTGTTGCCGCGTGCCTGGGGCTAAGCGAAGTGCAAGCCCCCAGACGCAGCGGTTACGATGTGGTGTTTCGCGTGCCCGAGCGCCGTCTGGCGCTTCCCTGGAGCTTCGCTAACGCTCAGCCCCAGGCACCCGGCCCCCAGGCACCCGGCCCCCAGGCACCCGGCCCCCAGGCACCCGGCCCCCAGGCACCGGCGCCGGAGCCCAGTGGCGCTTCCGCGTGCTTTTGCCGACGCTCAAGGCCAGGGCACCCGCCGAGCTGCGGGAGCCGGACGGATTGCGACAAGATTTCGCCGCCGTCGGCAGTCCCCCTCTGCTCCTGCCGGTGTTAGAATAACTGGCGCCTCAGCCGCGTGCGTTGGTGCTGCGCGCGCCGGTGATTGCCCGCCTTCCTCACACCAGGTATCGCTAATGGCTACGACGGAACTGGAACCCCGCTCGGCTACCCGTGCCTCCACAGCTCCTACTCGTATGTCCACCGATCTGACGGCGGCTTTGGGCAGCATCGATCAGCCAGGATTCGGAGCCGACGAAGCGGACGGGCGCCCCACAGGAAGGCGAACCTGGCTCGCGATCGGAGCCTGCGTTGTCGTCGTGGGAATGGTGGTAGGCGGCACAGCGCTCAGTGTCGGCGCGCTGGGCGGTAGCAAACCGCCAAACTGGCTCCGAAAGCCGGTGACTCGCGGGAACCTCGTGGACACGGTCACCGGCCGGGCCGAGCTGGAAAGTGCCAGCAACATCAACATCAAGTGCCCGTCCGGCGGCGGGCCTAAGTCGATCGTCGAGATCGTCGAAAACGGCAAGTACGTGAAGAAGGGAGATCACCTCGTCACGTTGGACACTGCGACGCTGGAGGACGAAATCAGCCTGCAAACGAGCGACATGCACACGGCGACGGCCGCGAAGGACCAGGCCGAAAAGGAATACGACGTGGCCGAGATCGCCGTGGAGGAGTACGAGCAAGGCACGTTCGTGAAGGAGCTGCAAACGCTGGCCGCCAATGTGGAGATCGCCAAAGAGAACCTCAGCAGCGCCAAGAATTCGTTGGAACACTCCGAGCGGATGTTCCGGAAGGGTTACATCAGCAGCCTGCAGCTCGAGGCCCAGCAGTTCGCCGTGCGCCGATCCAAGTTCGAGCTCGATTCGGCGGAAACGGCCAGAAAGGTGCTGGACGAATTCACCAAGAAGAGGATGTTGGTTGAGCTGCAGAGCAAGGTGCAGACCGCGAAGAGCAAAATGGAATCCCAGAAGGCCGACTTCTTGCTCAAGAAAAACAAGCTCAAACGCTCCGAGGATCGCCTGAAGGCATGCACGATCACCGCCCCCAAGGACGGCTTCGTGGTCTACGCCAACGACAGCGGCCGCTGGGGAAACCAGCAAAGTCAAATCGAGCAAGGGGCCACGGTCGCTGAAGGCAAAGACATCCTCCGCCTGCCCGATATGACGAAGATGCAGGTCAAGCTCATGGTGAACGAGACCAAGGTGGGCCGACTCCAGGTGGACCTGCCGGCCAAGATCCGGATTCAAGGCAACGTCTACGAGGGGCGCATCACTGCGATTGCCAACCAGCATCAACAGGGAGGCTGGATTCCGCAGGACGTCAAGGAATACCCCGTGGTCGTCGCCATCGAGACGCTCGTCAGCCAAGGCGGCCTGGCCGAGTTTTCCCTGACCGGCTCTTCAGGCAAATCAGTGGACGCGCGCAAATTCGACAAGAACTCGGACGGCGTCATCACACGGGACGAAATTCCAGACGACGAGGAGTTGGCCGAGGCCTTCGAACAAGCGGACGTCAACCACGACGGCCAGCTCGATCCTCGCGACCAGCTCAAGCCGGGCATGACGGCTCATACCACGATCACGGTCGAGGAGCTTACCGACGTGCTGAAGGTCCCCGTCACGGCGATTGTGTCCAAGGGATCGGAGCATTACTGCTGGGTGGTGCACAACAACGTTGCCGAGCGGCGCTCCGTCAAGCTTGGCCGCGCGGACGATTCGGACTATCAGGTCCTGGACGGCGTGAAAGAGAATGAAGAAGTGATCAGGAACCCGCGCTCGGAGCTCGAAGAAGCCCGCCAGTTGGAGCTGGAGGCCAAGGCCGACGAGGCTTCGCACGCGAAGTCCGGCGCGGCCAACGGCAATGGAAACGGTAAGACGAACGGCGCCGCGCCGGTTCCCGGCAAGAGTCCCGCCCCGCTTCCCGGCGCGAAAGAGCCTGCCGCGACGAAGAGCCCCGCTGGCCCGGGGGGCAAGTCAGGCGGCAGGCGGCCCGATTGGAAGGAGTACGATAAGGATGGCGACGGCAAGGTCAGCAAGGACGAAGTGCCCGAGCAGATGCGACCCTGGCTCGAAAGGGGTGACACCAACGGGGATGGTTTCTTGGATCTCAAAGAGCAGGTCGAGATGCGGCGGAAGGCTGCCGAATTCGGCAGAGGCGCAAAAACCGCGCAGTGACGACGCCTGGCAAGTCCTTTAGCAGTTATCCCGGCCACGCAATCCGTGCGAAAGTTCATCCTCACTTTGCGGCTAGGCTTTTTCAGCCTTCTCTTGCACAAGCTGCGCGCCGGCCTGGCGGTGCTGGGAATCCTGATTGGCGTCACCGCCGTCATTTGGCTGGTCGCCATCGGCGAGGGAATCAGCAACGAGGCCGAGCGGCAGATTCAGGGCCTGGGCGCCAACAACGTCATCATTCGCACCATCAAGCCGCCCCAATCGGCCGCGGGCGGCGGCGGCGGCCGCTCCGTCCTGAAGTATGGCTTGACCCGCGACGACTATGACTTGATTACACGCAATCTGGGCGATGCGCTGGACCAGGCCGTGCCCATGAAGGAGTATCGAAAGAACGCCTGGAGCATGAAGGCGGGACGCTCGACGCTGATCCAGCTCGTGGGCTGCCATCCGGGTTACAAAGAGCTCAACCACCTGGACATGGATCGCGGCAGGTTCCTGAGCCAGCGCGACCTCGAGCATACAGCCAGGGTCGTGGTCTTGGGAGGAAAAACCGCCGAAGCCTTGTTTCCTGGCGAAAACCCTCTCGACCAGAACGTGCTGATCGAGCGATCGGGCTTCTTCACGGTCGTGGGCGTGACCAAGAACCGGGACCCATCGGCGGCCATTGGCGGAAGCCTGGATTCCCGCGATTACAACGTCGATGCGTATATCCCGCTGTCCACCTGGGAGACCAACCTCGGCGATCAGAATATTACCGCATCCACAGGCAGCTTTTCGCGCGAGGACGTAGAGCTCAATCAGATCACGCTCACAGTCAAGAACGTCGATCTGGTGGAGCAAGTCGAGGCGGTGGCCAAGGACCTGCTGGCTTCGCAGCGCGAAAAAGACCGGGTGGACTATGCCACCGTGATTCCCAAGGAGCTGCTCCGCAAGGCCCAGATGCTGCGGATGATGTTCAACATCCTCTTGATCATCATCGCCGGCATTTCGCTGCTGGTGGGCGGCATCGGCATCATGAATATCATGCTGGCCACGGTGACCGAGCGCACGCGGGAGATCGGCATCCGCCGCGCGCTGGGCGCCACGCGCGGCGACATCATCCTGCAGTTCCTGATCGAATCGCTCGTGCTGACCGGCATCGGCGGGACGCTGGGTGTTTTGTTAGGCATTGCCTGCAAGCCAGCAGTCGCCGCGGTGCGCTGGCTGATGGAGACCTTCGCTCCTGTTGCGGTTGCCCAGATCGACAAGAACATTCTCAACATGGAGCCGGACCTGGCCCTGTGGTCGATCGCCGTAGCATTTCTGATCTCGGTGATCGTGGGGCTGATTTTCGGCCTGTATCCGGCGTACCGGGCGGCGATGATGGATCCTATTGAGGCGCTGCGGCATGAATAGGGAGTTTCCTTTTCCAATTTGCACTTTGCATTTTGCACTTTGCATTTTGCATTCGTTCAACTCACAGACCCATTGCAAAATGCAAAGTGCAAAGTGCAAAATGCAAAACCAGGTTCAATACTGCGGTCAGTCACTCCGCTTTTCTCCATGAAGCTTTCCGCCCAAGTCGTCAACCTGCACAAGGACTACTTCCTCAAGGGAGGGATCGTGGTCCGCGCCCTGCGCGGCGTGTCGCTCGATTTTCCCGAAGGGGACTTCGTGGCCATCATGGGCTCGTCCGGCTCCGGCAAGAGCACGCTCCTGAACCTGCTGGGCTGCCTCGATAAGCCAACCGGCGGCAAGTACTACCTCGGCAACCGCGATGTTTCGCAGCTCAGCGACTACCAGCTATCCCACGTCCGCAGCCGGCATATCGGGTTCATCTTTCAGTCGTACAACCTGATCCCCCAGCTCAACGTCGTGGAAAACATCCAGGTGCCGCTGTTCTACCAGGGCAATGTCGGCCGGGAATCGCGCGAGCGCTGCGTCCGGTTGGCCCGGATCGTGGGCCTCGGGGATCGGCTGGACCATCGCCCATTCCAGCTTTCCGGCGGCCAGCAGCAGCGCGTGGCCATCGCCCGGGCGCTGGTCAATAACCCGCACTTCATCCTGGCCGACGAACCGACCGGCAACCTGGACACGGCCACCGGCAGCGAAATCCTGGACATGCTGGATGTCCTGAACCGCAACGGCAAGACGATCATCATGGTCACGCACGAAGCCGAGGTGGCGGCCAGGGCCAAGCGCGTGGTGCGGCTGCGCGACGGCCTGCTGGAGGGGGAGACGATCAACTTCGTCGATCAGGCGCTGGTCGAGACGCTCGGCCCGGCCGACGTGTGAGCGTAGCTGAAGTCGCCAGACTTCAGCCCCACAGAACTCTGGCGACTTCAGCTACGGGACGAGCGCGGACGATAGCGCACGCAGAGAGTGAGCCACAAAGGGCTTAGTAGTACGAAGGACTTGGCGCGGCGTAGCCGCAACCACGGAAGACACGGAATACACGGACGAGGAAGTCTTCGCCTCATGAGAAGCTTCGATTCATGTTCGTGCCTTCCGTGCGTTCCGTGTTTTCCGTGGTTCGCAAAAACCTTTGCGCCATGAAATTCGCGCAGCCTGCGCGAATTCTGACCCCTTGTATTACAAAGATGGCCAGCTGATTCTGTATGTGCGGGCGCCGCCCGTTGTGTCCTTGGTGCTCTTTGTGGCTCAGACGACGACCATTCGGCCGCGCAGCCCAATCCTCATTTTCGCCGCGGCCCGCGATGGACCTAACTTTCCCCCTTTCCCCGCTCCGTCTGGCCGTGCTGGTCTCCGGCGGCGGGACGACGCTGCGGAACCTGCTGACGAAGATCGAAGAGGGTGAGCTGGATGCGCGCGTGGTGACTGTCATCTCCAATAACCCGGCGGCCCGCGCTCTGGAGTTTGCCCGCCAGGCCGGCGTGCCGACGGCCGTCGTCGAGCGGCGCAGCTTTCCCAGCGTCACCGAGTTCAGCGAGGCCGTGTTCGGCCACGTCCGCGCCGCTGAGCCGCAGCTGGTGGCGATGGGCGGGTTTCTCAAGCGGGTGGACATCCCGCCCGATTTTCACAACCGGGTGATGAACATCCACGCGGCACTGATTCCTGCCTTTTGTGGGCACGGATACTACGGCCACCGCGTTCACCAGGCGGTGCTCGACCACGGCGTCAAGATCACGGGCTGCACGGTCCACTTCGTCGATCAAGAATACGACCACGGCCCAATCATCCTCCAGGCCACGGTGCGCGTGCTCGACGACGACACGGCCGAAACGCTGGCCGCCCGGGTCTTCGAGGCGGAGTGCGAAGCGTATCCTCGCGCGATCCGGCTGTTCGCCGAGGGAAAGCTGCACGTCGAAGGGCGGCGCGTGCGGATTACCGCCCAATAGCAGTCCATGTCTTCGTTCGATGTTGGACGTTGGATGTTGGATGTTGGACGTTCAAGGTCCGGGATGAGCTCGGTCAACCGAACGTCCAACGCCCAACGTCCAACGTCCAACGTTGAAGGATTCCCACTGACCACTGACCACTGACCATGATCCTCGAGGGCCTCGTCACGACGCTCCAGCCTGACGGTCGCGTGAATATCGCCCCGATGGGGCCGATCGTGGACGAAGGCCCGCGGCATCTGGTCCTGCGGCCGTATCAGACCGCCCGCACCTACACGAACCTGAAGCGCACCGGGCAAGGCGTGTTCCACGTCACCGACGACGTGGAAATGCTGGCCCAGGCGGCCATTGGCGAAGTAGAGCCACAGCCGCCGATGATCCCGGCGGTCGTGGCCGGTCGGCCGTTTGAAGGCCGAATTATCAGCAGCGCTTGCCGCTGGTACGCCTTCCAGGTCGTCAGCCTCGACGACCGCCAGGAGCGGACGCACATTGAGGCCAAGGTGATCGCCAGCGGTGTCTTGCGCGAGTTTTTCGGCTTCAACCGAGCCAAGCACGCCGTGCTGGAGGCCGCGATCCTGGCCACGCGCACGGCTTTTTTACCGGCCGACGAGATCCGAGCGGACCTCCGCCGGCTCACGCCGCTGGTGGAAAAGACCGGCGGCCCGGCGGAGCATCGGGCATTCGCGTTTCTCTCCGCGTTTGTGGAGCGAGCCCTCGGCCCCCAAGGGCCGACGAATTGAAAGCCAACGCGGAGCGTCGTGCTGATTCGCCCGAGGCTCGCCCAGCGTGGGAATCAGGGCCGCCTACTCCATCTCCACCTCGGCTGTTTCCTTCACGCGAGACCGCCGGCGGGCTTTCACGGCTCCCCATTCCTTGGTCAACGACTCGAAGACTTCGGGGCTCTCGTAGCGGATGACGTTCTTCCCCTCGGGGATCGGCCCGACCAGGCCGCGAAACACCGGCTGGCCGCGCAGCTCCAGGTCGGTGCTGCAATCGTCCACGCCGATCTGGGTATGCATCCGCCGAATAGGCTCGTCAGAAGGATAATCCCGAATGCGCAGCGCACCGTCGGCCGCCCGCGTCACGACGCGAAAAGTGTCTTTGGGCATGGCGCCCTCCCGCGTGATGGTCCGTAAAACCCTCCTGGACCAAACCGGTGCGTCCTTGCCCGTGCTTCTAGGCTAAGGGACAACATCGGCAGGCGGCCGCCCGATGGACCAATCGACGGGCGGGCTATCGCCGAAGCGGCACGGCCAGCGGCATCGGCAAACTCGGTGCCCGCTGCGCGGCGCGGGTCAATTGGCCGTCAATTGGCCTTGGCCGCGGCCAGCTCACGGACCTTCTTCACGGCCTCCGCCTTGGTGCGCGTCAGCGTGCTGGTGCCTTCGTAGGCCGAGGTGTCGCCCTGATGCTTCTTGATCGCGGTCTGCATGTCCGCGGCGGTCTTGGCCTGGGCGAAATCGTCGGTTTTGGCGTTGAGCTTCGTCAGCGTCAGGCGGTCGCCGGAGCGTTCCAGCTTGACGATCAGATACGGCTTTTCCTTGACGTGCGCGGCCAGGTCGGCCGGCACGCGCTCGAATCTAGCCGTGGCAAAGCGCGCCTCGCCGATCTCGGTCAACCAAAGCGGCCCTGCCAGCGGGCCGATGGCGACCTTCGTCGGCTCGGCCAGCGTGCCCACGGCGGTGATCCACTCGAAGTCGTAGCTCTTGCCGTCCTTGGCGGCGGTGGCGATCAGGACGTGAACGTTGCCGGAAGTCTCCTCGAACCAGTAGCCTGCCAGCTCCTTGTCCTGCGTGGATTTCGCCGGGTCGCCCACGCCGGTTGCGAAGTCACAGGCCGAGAACAAGGCGAGGAATAGAGCGAGTGGAACGAGCCGTGCTCTGTCGCGAGTGGTGAGCATGGGTGCCTCCTGAGAGTGTGAGGTGTTCAGCCTCTTGGGCAGTGATCGTGGGGTTTTTGGGCACAGCCCGCTCACCCCCCTAATCTTTCCCTCTTGGTCGATCACTCCAAAACAGCATAATTCCAGAGGTCGTGCGAGGAATTCTATACGCTCCAGAGTGAAAGGACATCCACGACATGCGGCGGCTGGCACAATTTCGCGTGGCTGAGCTGGATTGCGCGGAAGAGGTGCTGACGCTGCGCCGGTTGCTCGAACGGCAGCCCGGCGTTGTCGAGCTGGAGTTCGATGTCCTTCGCGGCCGGATGGCGGTCACCTTCGATGACGAGCGAACGTCGCCGGGGGAGCTCGATCGCGCGTGTGGCCGTCTCTGGCATGCACGCGCGGCCCTGGGTTCAGGACAGCTCCATTGGCGGAATGACGAACGACCAAAGAACAAACGACGAAGACGGCCCCTCATTCCGTCCTTCGGACATTCGTCATTCGTCATTCGCGCGTCTCTGGTTGGGGCGCCCTCGTGAAGCGCTGACCGTTGCCGCGGGCGCATTGCTCGCCTTGGGCTTCGTCACGCATGCGGCGATGACCGGCGACGTCACGGCGGCGCTGGCGGAGCACGCCTCCCATGCGGGGGCAGCCGGTGTGCCTTGGCTCGTGCGAATACTCTACTTGACGTCGATCGTCGCGGGCGCGTGGTTCGTCCTGCCCAGGGCGTGGCACGCCGCGTGGCGGCTGCGGGCCGATATGAACCTGCTGATGACCGTGGCGGTCGCTGGGGCCATCGCCTTGGGCGAATGGTTTGAGGCGGCCTCGGTCACCTTCTTATTCTCGCTGGCGCTGCTCTTGGAACAGTGGAGCCTGAGCCGCGCCCGGCGGGCCATCGCGGCGCTGGTTGAGACCGCGCCGCCGACGGCGCGGCTCATCGGAGAAGAGGCGCGCGAAGTACCGGTCGAACAAGTGCCCGTCGGCAGCGGGGTGCTGGTTCGACCCGGCGAGAAGGTCCCGTTGGATGGCCGAGTGCTGGCCGGCGTGTCGGATGTCAACGAGGCGCCGATCACGGGCGAGTCGATGCCGCGGACAAAGCAGCCAGGCGACGAGGTCTTCGCCGGCACGATCAACGGCGAGGGAGTGCTCGAGCTGGAGGTCACCCGCCCGGCCGCCAACACGACGCTGGCCCGCATCGTGCACGTGGTCGAAGAGGCCCAAGCTCGACGTGCCCCCTCACAGCAGTGGGTCGAGACCTTCGCCCAGTATTACACGCCGGCGGTCCTGGCACTGGCCGTCGTTATCGCCGTTTTGCCGCCGCTGCTGGGCCAGCCTTGGACGCCCTGGTTCTATCAGGCGCTGGTCGTGCTGGTGATCGCCTGCCCATGCGCGCTGGTGATCTCCACGCCCGTCAGCATCGTCTCCGGGCTGACGGCCGCGATGCGGCACGGCGTGCTCATCAAGGGCGGTCGCTATCTGGAGGAGGCTGCCCGCCTGCGGGCCGTGGCCTTGGACAAGACCGGCACGCTGACCTACGGCCGGCCGAAGGTCGAGCGGATCGTTTGCTTCGAGGGACATACCGCCGACGAGGTCCTCAGCCGGGCTGCCGCCATGGAAGTCCACAGCCTGCACCCCATCGCCGGCGCAATCCTCCGCCGGTCGGCGGCCGACCGTGTGGCCGTGATCCAGGCCGACAACTATCGCGTCCTGCCGGGCAAGGGGGCGGAAGGGACATTCGACGGCCGCCCTTTTTGGATCGGCAGTCACCGTTTCCTGCACGAGAAGATGACCGTTGAACCGGCACGCGTGCACGAGGAGGCGCTGCGGCTGGAAGATGCCGGGCACACGGTCATCGCGATCGGCAACGACCGGCACGTCTGCGGACTCATCAGCCTGGCCGACGAGCCGCGCCCCGCGGTCCGCGATGCGATGCTTCGGCTGCGCCGGCAGGGCATCGAGCAGATCGTCATGCTCACGGGCGACCATGCCAAGACGGCCGCCTTAGTGGCCCAGGCAGCCGGTGTGGACGTCTTTCACGCGGACCTGCTGCCGCAGGACAAGGCGCGGCACATCGAGTCGCTGAGGGCGACGCACCGTCACGTGGCGATGATCGGCGACGGCGTGAACGACGCCCCGGCGATGGCCGCGGCGTCGCTGGGCATCGCCATGGCGTCGCTGGGGAGCGACACGGCCATCGAAACCGCCGACGTGGCGCTGCTCTCCGATGACCTGGCGAAAGTCGCGTGGCTGATCCGCCACGGCCGGCGCACGCTGCGGGTGGTGCGGGAGAACATCGGCTTCGCCCTGGGGGTCAAAGCGCTGTTCTTGGCGCTGGCGGCGGCCGGCGCCGCCTCGCTCTGGATGGCCATCGCCGCCGACATGGGAGCATCAATGCTGGTCACGTTCAACGGCCTGCGGCTGCTAAGGAATCGGCAAGATTGACCCCTTTGGAGTGCAGGCATGTCTCGGAATATCCGTGCCCTGTGCGTTTTCTGCGGCTCGCGCGTGGGATCTGATCCGCGCTATGCGGATGCTGCGCGGGCATTGGGAAAGTGCCTCACCCAACGCGGCGTGACACTGGTCTACGGCGGCGGCCAGGTCGGTCTGATGGGTGTCTTGGCCGACGCCATGCTCGAATCGAAAGGCCGGGTGGTGGGCGTCATTCCCAAGCCGTTGGCCACGCGAGAGCTGTTGCATCCCGGTGCCAGCGAAATGCACGTCGTGCCCGGCATGCACGCCCGCAAGGCCAAAATGGTTGAGTTGTCCGACGCCTTCGTGGCCCTGCCCGGCGGCTATGGGACGTTCGAAGAGCTGCTGGAGGTGATCACCTGGGCCCAATTAGGCATCCACGCCAAACCGGTGGGTGTTTTGAACGTTGGCGGCTTCTTCGATTCCCTCGTGGCCCTCGTGGATCGCGCCGTGGCGCACGACTTCATCAAGCCGAGCAACCGCGAGCTGATTGTCGTCCACGAGGACCCCGACGGGCTGGTCCAACGTCTCATCGAGCACACCATGCCGGTGACGCGACAATGGATCGCCCCCGAGCAAACCTGAACACCTAGCGGCCGCTGGTCACGGGCACGAGCGCCGGCCCCTCCATCAGCTTGGTGAGATGGAATCGCTCGCCGGCGGCGTTGTAGAAGATGACCACATTGCGGATGGCGTCCCAGATCGCCGAAAACTTCACCGACCGCGGGCCGTGAAGGCAATAGTAGATGCCACAGGGCTGGTCGCGCCGCACGAGCACTCGTTGGGTCAGCGGAAAGGCGTGCGGCTCCAGACGGTCCGGCTCGCAGAGCATGCGGCAGATATACAGGCGTAGCTCTTCCAGCGTACGGAACAGCGTCGTGCTGATCGTCATGGGGTGACCTCCTAGCGTGCGATGGCGCGTGCGCTGCCACGGCAGCACGACCAGAATGGCTCACCGTGATTCGATTCGGCGCTCTTCCAGCGACGAACCGCGGCGAGGAATCAGGCGTGCTGGCCGCCAGGCTTTCGACCGTGACGGCTAGGCAGACAACACGGACACGGACTGCCAGATACACATGGGGTGGGTATCGACAGGGGAGTCATCGGCGCGCGGCCGAAGCGGCCTTCGTCCCTGGCGCTGTGGCAGCGGTTGTTTGCGTCGGGCGGGTTGTGCAGCCCGAGGACGGGAGAATCAAGTTTGCCCGCGAAAGGGCGCAGCCGGCAAACTCCACGCCATCGATGCCACTTCCCCAACCCGCAGCGACTGGGTGCGGCAAGCACGGCGGCCCCTTGTTCGCGCATCGCCGCAGGGCTATTATCACGGCTTGCGCTTTGCCAGGGGTTGCTCATGCCCGATGTGCTTCGTCACGTCCTTTCCGCCGTCGTGCAGAACGTGCCGGGCGTGCTCGCGCACGATTTCGGGCATGCTCGCCTCGCGCGGCTACAACATCGATAGCCTGGCGGTCGGCGAGACGGAAGACCCGAAGCTCTCGCGGATGACGTTCGTCGTCGTCGGCGACGACCGCGTGCTGGAGCAGGTCCGCAAGCAGCTCGAGAAGATCGTCACCGTCGTCCGGGTCGACGACATCAGCTCGCAGGACTACGTCGAGCGCGACCTGATGCTGCTCAAGGTCCAGGCCCCGCCGGGCGGTCGCCGCAGCGAGATCCGCGAGCTGGTCGAAATCTTCCGCGGCCGGATCGTCGATGTCGGCGCCGAGCGAAGTTGATGGTCGAAATCTCCGGCCGGGAGAGCAAGATCGAAGCCTTCATCGACCGGATGCGGCCCTACGGCATCGTGGAGCTGGTCCGCACCGGCCGCATCGCCATGGTCCGCGGCAGCAGGCAAGACGCGAGGCAGGCCGAAACGCGAGGCAGACGCCATCGAGCATGACGAATCGTACCGCAGAGTCGACGCAATAATCGCTGAGCGCGAATCGTCAATGAGCACCGCGGCCACGAACTGCCCACCGCCGTGCACTCTGTCGGCGTCAATTGCGCATTACGCATCAGCGTTCCGAACTCTCGTCGAATAACCGCCAAATCACCACGCACTTCGAACTGACGCATGCCCGCCACGATTTACTACGACAACGACGCCGACCTCTCCGCTCCTCAAGGGCAAGACGATCGCCATCCTCGGCTACGGCTCGCCAGGGACATGCCCAGGCGCAGAACCTGCGCGACAGCGGCGTGCAACGTGATCATCGGCCAGCGGCCCGGCGGCCCGAACTACGATCTGGCGGTCAAGCACGGCTTCAAGCCGATGTCGGCCGAAGACGCGACGAAGCAGGCCGACATCGTCAACATCCTGCTGCCCGACGAAGTGCAGGGCGACGTCTACCGCACAGTACGATCAAGCCGAACCTGAAGCCGGGCAGCCGTGCTGATGTGCTTCGCACGGCTTCAACATGCACTTCGGCCAGGTCGAGCCGCCGCCGGGCGTCGATGCGATGCTCGTCGCGCCGAAGGGCCCGGGCCACCTGGTCCGCAGCGAGTTCGAGAAGGGCGGCGGCGTGCCGTGCCTGATCGCCATTCAGCCCGGCAGCAGCCCCGAGACGCTCGAAGATCGGCCTGGCCTACGCCAAGGGCATCGGCGGCACGCGCGGCGGCGTGATCGAAACGACGATCGCCGAAGAAACCGAAACCGACCTGTTCGGCGAGCAGGTCGTGCTCTGCGGCGGCGTCAGCGAGCTGGTCAAGGCCGGCTTCGAGACGCTCGTCGAGGCCGGCTATCAGCCGGAGATGGCCTACTTCGAGTGCATGCACGAGCTGAAGCTGATCGTCGATCTGTTCTATCAGGGCGGCCTGAACTACATGCGGTACAGCGTCTCGAACACGGCCGAGTTCGGCGACTACACCCGCGGCCCGCGGATCGTCACCGACGAGACGAAGGCCGAGATGAAGAAGATTCTCAAGGAAATCCAGACCGGCCAGTTCGCCCGCGAGTGGATTCTGGAGAACAAGGCCGACGCCCCGGCCTTCAAGGCCATCCGCCGCCGCGAGCGGCAGCACCCGATCGAAGAAGTCGGCCGCCGGCTGCGGCGGCTGATGACCTGGATCAACGCCAAGGAAGTGTAGGCCCGAAGCCGGTCGCGTGGCAAAAACGCCCAATTGCTTTGCCACCGAAGCGGCAGTCTCCTCGACCGTGATCTCCTCCATGCAGTGCGGCGGATCGTATCCCAGCGGGCATCGTCCGGCCGTCTTGCAGGGGGAGCACGGCAGCCGCCGCGTGAGCACGATGGCGTCCCGGGCATAGGGCCCGGTCCAGCGCGGGTTCGTAGGGCCGAGCAGGGCCACGACTCTTGCACCGGCCGCCACAGCCAGGTGCATCGGCCCCGTATCGCCCGTGACGACGCATGCCGGCGACCCAGCAGCACGGCCGAGCCCAAGAGCCGGAACCGGCCGTCGGCTCGTAACACGACTCCGCCAGCAGCCGCGGCGATCCGGTCACAGCGGCCGCACGACGCCGGCCCGCCGGAAAGGGCCACTCGCACGCCGGGCATCGCCACGAGGCGCTCGGCCAGTTCGGCCCATTTTTTCTCCGGCCAACGGTTTGCCTCGCGACGGGCATCGGGACAAAAGACAACCAACCGCTCTCGCCGCAGGTCGATTCGCTGATCGGCCAGCCAGGTCTCGACCGCCGCGTGATCGTCTGGACTCGGATGGACCGAAAACACCGGGCGCCGGACCGTTGGATGTTGGAGGTTGGAGGTTCGAGGTTCGAGGTTCGGCGCGGTGTTATCAGGGGGCTTACGCCCCCCGCTCGCCGGAATACGGGTCGCGAGGCCCAAGTAGGGCCGCTCCAGGGCCGGCTCGGCGGGAACGCCGGTCACCGCCTCGGCCAGCGCGAGGTACCATTCCACGGCATGGCCATCCCGCGGTGGCCGCGGCACCGCCCGGTTATAGAACCAGTGGGATAACTCCTTGCCCGGCGAGATGCCTACGCGCTGGCGGGCGCCGCACCAGCGCATCACCAGGGCGGCGCTGCGAAAGATGCCCTGGAAGTCGATGGCCAGGTCCCAGGGCGTGCGCCGCAAACGGCGCAGGAAATCGACGTAGGTGCGAGGGTTCGCCCGCCGCCAGACGAGGACTTCATCGAGCCACGGCTGACCGCGCAGCACGTCGGCGTGCGTCTCCTCCACGGCCCAAGCCAGCCTGGCCCGTGGAAACGCCTCGCGCAGATGCCGCGCCGCGGGAAGCGTGTGAATCACGTCCCCCATCGAGCTGAGTTTGACGATCAGAATGCTCCGCGTAGGGCGGATCAGGCCTGGAAGCTCACCGTCGGGCTTGCCCCGACGGTTCGATGACTGGACAGCTACAGGCATCGCCGCCTCTCGGTAAGTCCCCGGCGGGCTCGACCCGACGGTAGCCTGACTTCGCCTGCTAAGGAGTCATTCATCCGTCGGGACGTTCTTTCGCGGAGCGAAAGACGACGATCCTACCGCCGCTGCGACTGACCTTTCGCCTCTGCTTGCCGGACCGTTTCGGCGTAGGCGCGAAGATACTGCCTCACGTTGTCGAACTTTGCCTTGTGCGAGTCGAAGTCGAAGAGGTCCATCTCGGTGATCGCGTCGTCGGCTTCCCAGCCCTGATAGCGCATGCGGTAAAGGGCGGTCACCACGCCCGTGCGGTGCACGCCGCCTTGGCAGTGGATCAGCACGGGACGCGAGGCCGGATCGCCCAACAGCGTCCACAGGGGCGTGAGGTCGTACGGGGCCACGGGCATTTCCTTCTGGCCGGGCGCCTTTTGCCCGCATAGGCACCACACGTCGCCCACCAGACACTCCACGTACTTGACGCCCAGTTCGCGGCAGACCGGCTCGTCGATGGCCTCCTTCGAGCCTAGATTGACGACCGTCTTGATTCCGCGGCGGCGGATTTCGTCGGCCAACTGCTCGGTCGAAAGCTGCGGCGAGCGGTACAGCACGCCCGGCTCGACCGGCAGCACCGAATACTTGACGGGCTCGCGGGGGCACACGAAAGCGTAAGTGGCCAAACCGGCCCCCAAGGCGCCAATCGCCAGAGGCAGCAGCCAGTGGGTTCTTCGGAAAGGCATGCAGTAGCTCCTGCGAGAGGCTGGAAAGTGCCTCGCCGCTGATACCGCGAGCGGGCAAAAGAATCAATGCCAGTAGCAGACACACTCGTGTGCCGTTGAACGGAATTCATTCCGTTCCGCGAACGGCACAACGGAGTGTGCCTGCTACTTTCGCTTGCCTAGGAACTCCGGGCCGATTCGACTATGATGCCGCCGCGTTTCTCCGATGCTTTCGCCCCTAACCTCCTGCGCGGCATGCCTTCTCGGTCGGCCTACGAGTTCATTCGCAGCGATGCTGCCTTGGCCGACTATTGCCGCGAGCTGCTGTCGGCCACTGCCATCGCGGTGGACACCGAGTTCGTGTCCGAAGACTGCTATCGGCCGCAGTTGTGTCTGTTGCAGGTGGCCGCCCGGCGCGGCGACGAGCCGCCGTGGTTCGCGATCATCGATCCGCTGGCGCTCGAAAATGTGACGCCGTTCTGGGAAGTGCTGGCGCGCGAGGACCACGAGACCATCGTGCACGCCGGCCGGCAGGAATGGCTCTTCTGCTGGCAGGCGGCCGGCGCTAAGCCTACCGGCCTGGTGGACGTGCAGCTGGCGGCCGGGCTGGCCGGCGGAGAATATCCCAGCAGCTACGCAGCCCTGATCGGCCGCTGGCTGGGCAAGCACGCCACGAAAGCCGAAACGCGGACCAACTGGCGCCGCCGCCCCTTGGCGGCCCGGCAGCTCGACTACGCCGTGGATGACGTCCGTTATCTGTTCCCGCTCCGCGACGTGCTGACCGAGCGGCTCGTGGCGCTGGGGCGGCGCGGTTGGCTGATCGAGGAAATGGCCGCGTGGCAGGCCGGTGTGCAAGCGTCGCTGGAGGGCGAGCAGTGGCGGCGGGTCAGCGGCAGCTCGAGCCTCTCGCGGCGTGAGCTGGCCTTGGTCCGCGAACTCTGGCGGTTCCGCGAACAAGTGGCCGAGCAACGTAACCAGTCGCCACGCCGCGTGTTGCGCGATGACCTGGTCGTCGAGCTGGCCAAGCGGGCAACCGCCGACGAGTCCCGCATTGCCCATGTCCGCGGCTTCGAGCGCCGCGACTACCAGAAGCTGATTCCCCAGCTCGCGGAGCGGATTGGGCAGGCGCTCGAGCTGCCCGACGCCGAATGCCCTCGCCTGCCGCGGCGCGACGAGCCGGCGGCCAAGCGCATCGTGCTAGGCCAGTTCCTGGCCGCGGCGCTGGCGGCATTGTGCCGTGAGACGGACGTCTCGCCGGGCCTGCTCGGCGGGCCGGGCGACGTGCGCGACCTGATCGCCTGGCGGCTGGGCGAGCGCGACGAAGCGGCGCCCCGGCGCTGGCCGTCGGCTGGCGTGCCGAGCTGATCGGCCGGCGTCTCGACGAGCTGCTCGAGGGCCGGATTTCCGTGCACATCCGCGACGCGTTGGACGAGCAACCCCTGGCATTCGAGCCGCGCCAGGCACACTGACCGACGCGCCGGCGAGCGAGCGAAGTCCGTCAGGCGGCCGGTTCCACCGCCGTCAGCCGGGCGAGGATCGCCTCGGCCACGCCTTGCGCCTGGGTGGTGATCATCTGCCGGCCCGTCTGTGGATCGGCCGACGCGGGGTCGCCGAAGTAGCCGTCGGGGGTCTTCTGCCTGGCGTGCTCGCCGCCGCGTCGCCATTGCATCAGGTCGGCAAACCGCAGCTTCGTGGAAGGGAGCGCGGCGGCAACGTCCGCCCGGACCAGACCGTCGGACAAGCCCCACATCATCAACGTCTCCCCTTCGCCGGCATGGATGTCGAGGAACTCGCCTTGGGGGTATTGGAGGGCATAGGTGAGCACGTGCGGCGCGGCGGCGTCCAGCCGCAGATAGCCGCACATGGTCACGTCGATCAAGAAGCATGCCTGGATGCCACAGGCTTCTCGTGCACGCCGCGCGCCTTCGGCCACCGTGTGATTGTGCGCCGAGTCATTGTGGCCTGAGAGGCAGAAGACGTGCTTCAGCCCATGGCGGTGCAGGCTGGAGAGGACATCGACGATCAACTCCGTCACCACCTCGGCCCGCACGGCGATCGAGCCGACGAAATCGGCCGTAACGCTGTTCACGCCCCAATAGAACGGCGGCACGATCACCGCCGGCCGGCCTTCAGCGGCCAGCCGCTCGCCGACCTGCCGCAGCGTGGCGCTGGGCAGGTACACGTCGGTGGCCAGCGGCAAGTGGGGGCCGTGCTCCTCGATGACCCCCAGCGCCCAGAGGCCCACCGCCCCTTGGCGGATGGCCTCTTCCAGCTCCGTGTAGGTCATGTCGGCGATCGTGCCCTCGAAGATCATTCGGCCAACTGCTCCAGCCGCTTCTTGGCCAGCGGCGCTTTGTCGCTCTCGGGGTACTTGTCGATCAGCTCCTGATAGCGCTTCTTCGCCGTGGGGAGGTTGCCCAACTGCTCCAGGCAGCGGGCCGCCTCATAGAGCGCGTTGGCCGACCAGGTGGGATAGCCGTAACCGTAGGCCCCGTTGTAGAAGTGCTTGATCGCGTCTTGCAGGGCCTTCTTCTTGTCCGCAGCGGCGCCCGCCGCCACGGCCTTCTCGAAATACAGCTCGCCGATCATGAAGCGGGCCTTGGCCGCTACTTCGCGACTGGTCTTACCAGTGATCGCCTCGTAGAGCGGCTCCGCCTTGGCCGGGTTCCCCAGGTAGTGGTGCGCTTGGGCTTCTTCATACGACACCTCGGGCAACGACTCGAACCGGGGATGCCTCGTCGCGAAGTCGGCCACCAGGTCGAGGGCCTGCTGGTGATAAGCCAAGGCCTTCTTGCGGGCGGCCGCGCCAGTGGCTTTGGCCGTTTCTTCCACGCCCACTTTGTTGGCCGCAGCGGCGGCGTGCCAGATGGCGGTGGGGACGAAGGCCCCTTCGGCGTGGTCCTTCAGATACGAGGCAAGTGACGTTCCGGGCCTCGGAGTACTTCTTCTGTTGATAGAGCGACTCGCCGACCATGAACTCCGCATCGGCGGCAAACTCGCCCTCGGGCCACTGGCCGCGCTGGTAGTCAAACGTCGTGTGCGCCTTGACGAAGTCGTTCTGGTGGAACTGACACCAGCCGAGCTTGTGCAATGCCCGTTCGCGCAGCGAGGCGGCGCGCGCGGCCGGCAGCTTCCCGGCGCCGGCCAGCTTCTGGGCCTTGTCGTTGACGTCGAAGTAGGCCTTGCTGCCTGCAGCGTAGTCCTTCTTTTGAAACTGAATCTCGCCGACTTGAAGCAGGCCTTCCAGCGCCAGTGGATGATCGGCGTGCCTGGTGCTCAGCTCCTCGAACCGTTTCACTGCGTCCGCCGTCTTGCCTTGATCGTTGAGCGCCCAGCCCAGCTCGAACAGCACGTCGGCCGCGCGGGCATAGCCCGGCTCGTCGCTCAGGATCGCGGCCAGCGTCTTTTCGGCCTCCACGTGCTTCTTCTGGGCCGTCTGGCAGCGGCCGATCTCGAAGCGGACGTCGGACTTTTCGGCGCCGTCGGCTCAACTTCCAGGAACTTCCGGAGATCGACTTCCGCCTTGTCCAACTCCTTGAGCTGCTGATAGGCGGCGCCGCGCGCCAAGTAGGCGCAGCGCGCCCGCTCGTGCCGTGGGAATCCGTCGATCAGACGCGTGAACAGGGCTGTCGCCTTGGCAGGGTCGCTTTGCTTGATGTGCGTCCAGCCCAGGCCCGACAACGAAAAGGGGGCATACGTGGTTTCTTTCTGATCGATCACCCACTGGAAGCCCTCCGCGGCGGCCTTGTAATCCTCCAGCTCGTAACTGCACTCGGCCAATTGATAGTGGGCATCGATGGCCACGTTGCTGCCTTTGGTCTCCAGCACCTTCCGCAGGTGTTCGACCGCTTTCTTGTAGTCCTTGAGCTGCCGCAGTGCCCGGCCCAGCATCACACCGGCGTCGTCCGCCAAGGCCCAATCGGGCTGGGCATCGGCCAGCGACGCTTCGAGCGCCTTGGCGGCCTCTGCGTGCTGGCCCAGCTCGACCTGGCTGCTGCCCAGCAGGTAATTGGCCTCGGCCCGCAGCGCCGGCCGCTTGATCGAGGCCAGATGGGCCTTGAAGACCGCCACGGCCGCGTCGTACTTCCGCTCGAGGTGGGCACACTGTCCTAGCCGCACGATCCACAGCTCCCGGTCGGCGTGGCCGGGCACGGTGTCGATCAACTGCTGATAGACCGGCGCGGCCTTGGCGTACTGTTTGGATTGCAGCAGGCTCTCGGCCTGCACGAATCGCACGTCGTTGGCCAGTCCGCTTTCCCTGTGCTTCGTGAGGAACTCGTCGCTGTACTTGAGGGCCGTGGTGAAGTCGTCGGTCTTCATCGCGGCGAAGGCCGCGTTATAGAGCGCCCGCTGGACAATGGCCGGCTCCGTGGACTTGGTGGCCACATCGTAGAAGGCCGCGACGGAATCCTTGCGCTGCTCCGGGATATCGAACAGCGCGTCGCCGCGATCCAGCATCAGCTCTGCTTCAAACGCCGACCCCTTGGCCGTGGGCAACGCCGCCTCGATCGCGCGCAGCGCTTCGGCCGGCTTCTGTTCTTGGAGGAAGCTGCGGGCGATCCAATGCGCCGCCTCGGCGGCGAGCTTTCCGCCCCGCGGCACTTTCGCCAAGGCGGCGCGGGCCTTGGCGTGCTGCCGGGCCTGATAGGCGCTCTTGCCCCCTTCCAGGAGCGCGCCGTCGTGGTCCACGTTCTTCAGCTTGGGGAACTTTTCGGGGATACTGAGATACAACTCGGCCGCCTCAGCGTACTTCTGGCGCTGGGCGTAGCTCTCGGCCAGACGGAGCGTCGCCTCGTCGGCCTTCTCGAAATCCTTGGTCCCCGCCGCCGAGATCAGCCATTTCTCGGCTTCCGTGAACTGCTGCCGCTCCAGCAGCGTTTCGCCGTACCGCATGCGGACTTCAGGCAGCAGCCGGTGCGCCTTGAGTTTGGCGTGCGTCAAGAACGCGGAATAGACCTCGCCCGCCGCCTCCCATTTCTTCTGCTCGTGCAGGATGAAGCCCTGCGAATACAGGGCGTCGCCCAGCTTGGCGCTGTCCGCGAAGTCTTTGGCCACGGTGGCGTAGTCGGCCATCGCGGCGTCCTTATTGCCGAGGGCGTAATGGGCCTCGGCCCGGTTGTAGTACCCCAGGTCGGTCCCCTTGCCCTTGGGCCATTGCTTGACCAGGGTGCTGAGCGTGGCCACCGCCTGCTCGAGGGGCTCCTTGTTCCTGGTCTCCCGCCCCAGCGCCGAGCTGGGCGGCCCCCAGGTAGAGATGAGCCCGCTCCGAGTTCTGGTCGGCACGTGCCACGGCCTCGCGCGTTTCCTGGTCCTTGGGTTTCGGGTTGGCCTTGAGAAAGGCCTGGAACGCGGCGATCGCCGGCTGGAACGCCGCCACGGCCTCGGCCTGCTTCCCGGTGTTCAGGTAGCAGACGCCCAGGTTGAACCGGGCGTTGGGCGCCAATCGATGGTCCGGATGGTCCTTGAGGAACTTCGTCCAGCCCTCGATTGCCGGCTCGTACAAGGCATCGTTCTGAAGCTGAACGGCGCCGTTGTACTTGACCTGCGCCGGATCGGCTTCTTGGGCGGCCCCCGGCCTCGTGGCAGCCGCCAAGAGCGTCACCGCCGTAGCGGCCAGCCAAAGAGCACGAACCGAGCGAGGTGCGCAAGTCATCATCATCACATCTCCTCCGTTGCGGATTGTGCCGAAGTGCCGGGAGGTTACGCGGCGGGCAAGGGGTGGCAAGCTTCCGGAAACGCTGGGCGACATGTCAAGGTATTTTACACGTCGGCGTCGGGCGACAAACCTCGGAGTGGGGGGATTTCGAGGAGGCTCGATATCAGTTGGCTGTCACGGCAATCTCCAACTCGTCCTCGTAAGTCGCTATTAGTGGTTCCTTCGAGGACGAGGACGACGACGAGGACGAGGACGAGGAGTCGCGAAACCATGTGGCACCGGACGACGGCATTGCTGTCACGGCTGGCGTTGCGGCCGGTCAGTCGTTGCCCGCTGCCTCGGCCAGCAGACCCTTCCAGTGCTTCTCGGCCCGATCGTACTCGGCGGCGACCTCCTGGCGCTGGAGGGGGTTGCGGACGGCCGTCTCCACCTGCTTCCGGCGCTCGGCCAGCCAGTCGATGAAGAACTGCACGGAATCGCGCTGCACGCGCCGCGGTGTGCCGCCGACCTCTACGTAGAACGGCCCGGTCGATGCAAAGCAGAAGGTATCCGGCCGCTCGGCCAGCGCGCGGACCAGGAACCACCCGCTATGGCGAAGTGCCAACTTTGCCCGGCGATGATGCGAATCGCCCTCGTCCAAGTCGATGGACTGGCTCACGCGGCCATCGACCACGATCTCGATCTTCTTCACGCGGTCCAGGCTCTTCAGCGACACGTCCACGTCCACCGTCACTGCCTCGCCCGCTGGGGCGCGGAACACCGTGCCGGGCAGCTTTTCGTTGGCTGTGACCACCAGCAGCGGGCCATTGGTCACAAAGCATGCTCCGGCCTTGAGCTGCCGCCACCAGGCGTCGTACTCCAGCCGCGGCCCCGTGTGGACGTACACGCGGTTGTGCCCCACGGGGTTGGGCAGCACGCCCGAGGCGCTGCCGGCCGAGGGGGGCAAACGCAGGCCGCAATTCAGCGCGTGGTAGTAAATCTCCTGTGTCCAGTGGCCGTTGCCTTGCGGATCGGGCAGGCGCTTCGTATCCCGGCCGCGGCCCCAGGCCTCGCCGGGATACACGCCGCGGCGCCACATGTGATTGTGGGCGATGCCAATGGAATCCACCTCCTCGCTGGCCAGCCATAACGGCAAGTCCCACCAGAACGGCTTCTCAATGTCGATCCACAAGTTATCGATCCGCGTGCGGCCCTCGCGGCCGCGGGCGTCGCGGCGAGCGGCGCGAAGAAACCGCACCGAGAGCGGATACTCCTGCTCCGCGTCGGCGATTGCCAGCGGCGCCGGGAGGTGGAAGTACAGCAGCGCGCCGCCGCCGCGCTCGTCCTCGCCCCCCATCACGTGATAGAACCGCCGACCGTCGAACTGCCGCAACAGTTGCTCCGGCGGCTTCTCGTCCTTCCACGGGTTCCGCTTGTTCCACCAGGTGATCACCGGCGCGACGTGCAGGTCTTCGGCTCGCATCAGAAGCTCGATTTGATCCAGCGGCCGGTGCACGTGCAGGTCGCCCGCGTGCCAACCGTCGCGGGCCAGATCGGCGAAGCGGGCCAGGTTCGCTGCGAGCGTGTGATCGCGCCCCAGGCGGATCGAAGCACTGCCGGAGAGTCGTTGATGCTCCGGCCCGCGCTCGATCTCGTATTGGTAGTCGCCCCGAGGCAGGGGAATCGCTGCGCGGCCGGGGCAGACGAAGTGGTCTTTCCAGAAAGGCTGGCCCGGCGCGGCCTGCGGCTTGCCGGCGGCATCCGCCAGGTGAACACGACAGGGCAGCGGCCGGCCGCGCTCATCGTTGATCTCAAAGGTCAACGTCGAGCGAGCTTCATCGGCGACGACCGGGATGCTAGCGGTGGCCGCCAGCACGATGCCGATTAGCAGGCACAGGCCGAAAAAGCGCGGCGGTGCGGCCAACTCGCTCTGAGAGTTGGCCACAGGCTTTGGCGGGGAATCGAGAGCGCGAGGCAGATCGGTGTCCGTCATGCGGCGATTGTTGCGCTGCCGCGGGCACCAAGTCAATATTCTCGTCGCAGCCCGCTCTCCGTGTCGGCACTGCGAGTCCCGCCGCCCGACTCGGAGAGCCAGGCTCAGGCCGTTACCGCGGCGACTGTGCCCGAGCGGTCCACGGGTAATAGACGTTCGGGCTGACGCCGAACCGGAACTCCAGGCCCCCGGCCACCGCCAGATTGTGCATCGTCTCCCAGTCGGCTTGCTGACCCAGCGTGAGATAGTCGCGCACATCCAGGCTCAGCACCAGCCATTCGTCGAGGCGGTACTGAAGGCCGGCCCCCAAAGGGACCGTGGGCACTATCTCTCGCAGTGCGCCACCTTGCTCGTCAGTCAGGTCGAAGTAGCCGACGCCCATTCCCGCGCTCACGTAGGGCCGCAACCGCTTCGTGGCATGGCGCGAATAGACTAGGTTCGTGTCGCCGAGAAACACGTCGCCATCGCGCTGCTGCTCGGGGCCTTGAAGGTTGCTGACCTCGGCTGCTCCGTACGCGACGTGGCTTTCCCACGCCCAGCGGCGGTCGCAGTCCTGCCCGATGCGGACGCCCGTGAGCAGGCCCGGCTCGAATTTCAGCCGCGAGGCGATGATCTCGTCGCCTACCAGCATGCCCGCGTAGGCGCCTCCGTAGGCGGGCCGGCCGAACCAGTCTTCCTCGATCTGGGGCAGCCAGGCATTTTCGTCCAGGTCGCCTTGGCTCGGCGCGTATGTCGGCGGAGTATTGGCCGTAGCGTAGACGTGCGGGCCACCACCTCCCGCCGCGCAGTGCGCACAGCCGCAGCCGGCGGCAGAGTCATGGCCGGTAAGGCATGATGCCAGCGGCGGGACCGAGTTCTCCGGACCCATGAGCGTGCCGGGCGGATGAGCCAGCGCGACAGCCGGCCCGCCGAGCCGACCGGGCGGCGATCCCGGCACCAGCGGGGCCTGCGGCCCTGCTTCGAAATCGGTCAGCGGCCCCAGCGGGCCGGGCGGCAGCAAGGGTCTCACGGTCGCCTGCTGACCGGCGGCCGCGCCCACGGACGGCGGCAGCTCGGCCCCGGCAACGGACGCGGCGCACGCTAGCAGCCAGCCGTACGCTAGCAGCCCAGCGCATCGAACAAGCAATCGGTCAACGAGGCAGGAATGCCTGCCCGACGGGCTCAGCGGTGTAAGCACCGGCGTCACCTCTTCGGAGAACGGTCGGCGAAGCGCGAAAAAATGGGGCGGGAATATGCCGCGGCCGCAACAGCGCGTCAAGCCGTCCCCGGGGATGCCTCAGTGATGGCAGAGCCGTCTGGCAGGACAAGGGGGACGCGATACGATAACGGGTGAACGGCCGATAGCGCACACTACGAACACCGCCATGTCGCTGACCGAATTCTTCGACCGACTCCGGGAGCAGGCGTCGCTCTCGCGGGAGTTCTACGGCAATCCCCTGGGGCGGTGGGCGGTCGCCGCAGGGGTGTTTCTGCTGCTGCTGCTGGTTTTCAAGCTCATCAAGCGATTCGTCGCGAGACGCATCGAGGAACTGGCCGCCCGCACGGCGACGAAGTGGGACGACGCGCTGGTGGATACCCTGGGAGCCACGAAGCTCTGGTTTCTGGTGCTCATCTCAGCCTATTTCACCACGCGGCTGGTGCTGCCGCTGCCGGACCATATCTCTGCGGTAGCTGACAAGATCGCCATCCTCGCCACCCTGCTCCAGGCGGCGATCTGGGGAATCGCGCTTTTGAACTCGGGCATCGCCCGTTACATCGAGCAGCGCCGCGAGACTGACGCCGAGATGGTGACGGCCGTTTCGGCGATGTCGATCCTGGCCAAGATGCTGTTGTGGTCCGTGGTAACGATCCTGGCCCTCGCGAATCTCGGGGTCGATATTACGGCGCTGGTCGCCGGCTTGGGGATCGGCGGCGTGGCCGTGGCTTTGGCAGCCCAGAATATCCTGGGCGACCTCTTTGCCTCGCTGTCGATCGTGCTGGACAAGCCTTTTGTGCTGGGCGACTTCATCACCGTCGGCGACGACATGGGCAACGTGGAGAAGATCGGCCTGAAGACCACGCGGCTGCGCAGCCTGTCGGGCGAACAGATCATCTTTTCCAACGCCGACCTCTTGAAGAGCCGCATCCGCAACTTCAAGCGGATGTACCAGCGGCGGATCGTGTTCAGTCTGAGCGTGACCTACGACACGCCGCGGGAGAAGCTGGAGGAGATTCCCAAGATCATCCGGGAGATCATCGAGGGCCGCGAGTCCACGCGGTTCGATCGGTCTCATTTCAAGCAATATGGCGACTCGGCGCTGCTGTTCGAGACGGTCTATTTCGTCCTCTCGCCGGACTTCAACCTCTACATGGATCTCCAGCAGGCGATCAACCTGGCGATCCACGACCGCTTCAGCCAGCGGCAGATCGAGTTCGCCCTTCCGACGCGCACGGTCAAAGTGCGTCACGTTGCCGACGAAACGAAGGTGACGCCAGCAGATCTGGCTGGGCAGGCGGCGGGCAGCTAGCCGCAAACCGTTCCGTCGCTTGACCTTTGTGAGCGAACGATGTAGGTTTCAATGGTTCCCAAAGAGACCAACGCCTATCCGGTTGTCAAGTCGCCATAGTTTCCACACAGGCTTTCGCCATCCGCCTATCGGGGGTGCCCCATGAGCAGCTATCAAGACAATCCCTACCAGGTCTTCAATGCCTACGGCACGGCGCAGTACGCCGAAGTAAACGTGCGAGCGGCGTTCATTCGCCGCACCTACGCGCATCTGGCGGCGGCCGTGATTGCCTTTGTGGGGCTGTGTGCTCTGTGGCTGCAACTGCCGATCGGCGGTCAAATCACCGCCGCGCTCAGCCAAACGCCCATGATGTGGCTGCTCGTGATGGGGGCGTTTGTGCTGGTCAGCTACGTGGCCGACAAGTGGGCGCGCAGCGCTACGAGCCCGGCCATGCAATATGCTGGCCTGGGGCTCTACGTGCTGGCCCAGTCGGTGATTTTTATTCCGCTGCTGTACATTGCCACCAATCCTCTGTGGTTTGACAATGGGATGGAGCGGATCGTCATGCCGGCCGGAGTGATGACCATCGCCGTCTTCGGTGCCATGACCGCCATCGTCTTCATCACGGCCCGCGACTTCTCGTTCCTTCGCACCACGCTGATGATCGGAGGGCTGGTGGCCCTGGGCGTGATCGTGGTGAGCATGATCTTCGGCTTCTCCCTGGGCTATCTGTTCATCGGGGCCATGATCCTCTTGGCCTGCGGCTATATCCTGTACGACACCTCGAACGTGCTGCACCATTATCGGACCGATCAGCACGTCTCCGCGGCGCTGGCGCTGTTCGCCTCGGTGGCGCTCCTGTTCTGGTACATGATCCAGTTGTTCATGCGCGCGAGAGACTGATCTTCTCGGCGCTGCCGGCGCAAGGATCGTCCTCGTCCTTTCCATCGTCCTCGTCGTCGTCCTCGAATGCGGCAGGGATCGAGGCCGAGGACGATCGGCTCCCGACAATGCCCACCGCAACCTACGACCCGCTCTACCTGCGGGGCATTGAGCACTTCAACGCCTGCGACTTTTACGAGAGTCACGAGGTGTGGGAAGAGCTTTGGACCGAATACCAGGGGCCGGACCGCAAGTTCTTCCAGGGGTTGATCCAGGCCGCCGTGGCCCTGCACCACTTTGGCAACGGCAACATCCGCGGCGCCAAGAAGCTGTATCATAGCTCTCGCTCGTACCTCGAGCCCTACCGGCCGCAGCACCTGGGGCTGGACCTGGAGCAGTTCTTCGGCGAGATGCAGGCCTGTTTTGCCACGGTGCTGGCCAGTCAGGAAGAGTTCCCTAAGATAGAGATCGATCCTGAGCTGATTCCCGAAATCCATTTGGACCCGCCGCCCGAGTAGCCGTAGCAGACACACTCCATGTGCCGTCTGAGCGACGGCGTGACGGCACGCAGAGCGTGCCGGCTACTACGGCGGCGGGCAAGGGTAGCTGCTGTGCCGGGCGACGACGCAATGCAGTTCGACCCCGCCGGTTTCTCCGGCCGCGTGAGGCTTTTCCCGTTGCCGAACCTCGTGCTGTTTCCGCACGCCGTGCAGGCCCTGCACGTCTTCGAGGAGCGATATCGGGAGATGCTCGCCGACGCCGTGGCCGACGATCAGCTCTTGGCCATGGCGCTGCTCGCGCCCGGCTGGGAAGCCGACTATGACGGTCGGCCTCCCATCCACCCCATGGCTTGCCTGGGCCGCATCATCTGGCGCCAGCCGCTGGAGGATGGCCGCTCGAATATCCTTCTGGCCGGTCTGCGGCGGGTGCGAGTGACGAGCGAGCTGGAAACCACGCGGACCTATCGCGAGGCCGAAGTCGCGCTCTGCGACGACGTCTATCCACCCCTGAGCACGGAGAATCGCCCCGCGGCGGCCTGTCGATTGCTCAAGCTGCTGCACCGGCGGGCGCCCGGCTTCTTTCAGCAGTTGCCCTCAGACCTGGCCGAAGCTCTGCCGGAGATACCGCTGGGCACGGTGTGCGACCTGGTGGCGCACCGGCTGAATCTCGACGCGGCCTGCAAACAGCGGCTGCTGGAAGAGCTGGACGTCGATCGCCGCGCGGGGCTCTTGCTCCAGCAGCTTGGCCCGGCGGCCGACCCGCTGCTGGCCGCGACGGGGAACCAGGACTTCCCGCCGGAGTTCAGCGCGAATTGAACGTGGGGCACGTTTCAAAACGTGCCCGATTTTACGCAGCGGATTGGGCCAAGGCGGGCACGTTTGGAAACGTGCCCCACGTCTATCGCTTCCGCGCAGCCCCGGGCGCCCAGGCGGCTGCCGCCTGCGCTGGCGTTGCGCCAAACGCCTTGGCGAAAGCCAGACTGGAAGTCCATCCCGGTGCGCAGCGAGTTCAGCAAGCCGCGGTGGCCTCCTCGAGTCATCAGGTACTTGGCGAAGCTGTAGTTCAGCACCGACGCGTCGCTGGCCGAAAGCTGGCCGGTGAGAAAGTCGTCCGGCTTCTTCATCTTGGCTAGCGATTCCACGATGCGGTCGTTCCAGGCCATGACGCGGGCATCCTTGCCGCCCATGTTCGAGGCCACCGCCCAGGCCGTTCCCTGCGAGAACCACGCCGGCACGGCGCTGCCCAAGCTCTCCACGTACACGCCGGCCAATTGCTCGGCGACCAGGCCTTCCAGCGATCCCTCTTCCTTCGATTGCGGCGGCACGATGCAAGCGTAGGCATCGACCACCGTGTACTTGAAATGGCCCAGCCACTCGCGGGGAATTTCCCGCTGCTCGACCATCTGGCCGTATTCGGAATAGTCGAACCGGCGGCCGAACACGAACAGCGTCACCCGGCCTTTCACCAGCGGCTTGTCCTTCGGCGCACCAGGGCGTTGGCCACGCGGTCTTTGAGCTTTTCGGCCGCGTCGCCAACCTCCTTCAGCCGGCTCTCGCCGACGTTGCCGATCAGCAGGAAGTTCTCGGTCTCGTGCCTGGCGGCCTTGTCGTCCGGGTTAGCCAGCTTCCAGTTGTCGCCCGCCAGCGCCACGCGCTCCTTGGCCAGTTCTTCGTGCGTCAAGGTCGTGGCCCGATAGACCTTGGCCACCATGTCCGTGTCCATGTTCGGGGAGGGGCCGTCGAACTTGGCCCCTTCCTCGATCCACTTCTCGAATTTGGCAATCACGTCATTGGATAGCGGCGGCCGGTTGGCCGGCATGCGGGTGACGCCCAGCCCCTTGAGCCGCTTGATCAGCTCGCTCTCCGCTGGCTTGCCCGGTGTGAGGATCACGCCGTTCTGGCTGCCGCGCAGCAGCCGGGCGAAGGTGTCCAGGCCAAGCTGTGCCCGCGGCTGCTGGGCGCCGTGGCACTCGATGCAGGTGCTAGCCAGCACGGGGGCGATGTCGCGCGAATACTTGACGGTCTCTTTTCCGGTGGCCTTCACGACGTCGATCTTCGGCCGCTCCTTCTTGGGCAGGGCGGCGGCGATCGGGGCGGCCGGGTTCTGTCCGTCGAACTTGGCCCCCTGATTGATCCAGGCGGCCATGAGCTTGATGCTGGCGTCGGGCAACTTGCCTCCGTTTTGCGGCATCTCGCCGCTCTCCAAGACTTCCATCAACCGGCTGCGGTCGGCCTTGCCCCGTTCGATGACCGATGCGCCTCCTTTGCCGTTCATCAGGGCGTTATAGCTGGCCATGCTGAACATGCCCCGCGCGGCGTTGACGTGGCAGTTCCGGCAGCTCCCCACGATGATCGGCACGATCTGACGCGTGAAGCTCACGTCGCCGGCAGCCGACTTGGCGGGGGTCTTGCTGGAACGTCTTGCCGGGCGTCTTGGCAGCTTCCGGCAGCGGCGGCAGCTTCACGCCGCGCCCTTCGAGCAGCCGGCGGCGCAGCGAAATGCCGCTTTTCAAGCGATCGACGAGCTGACTGTAATCGGTCCCCTTGCCCCCGGAGGCGAGCTGCCCCCACAGCGTCTGTGCTTCCTCGACGAGCTTGCCGGCCTCTTCGTTCTGGCTCTTCTGCAAGAGCCTGGTGGCTTCGGCCAGCTTTTCGTCGATTTCTTTGGCCTGGGTCTTTTGCTCGGCGGTGATCTCCGCCCTGGCCGAGGCCGCCAGCCCGCCGGCCAAGGCCAACGCCCATAGCGTGGCCCAGCGAACACGTCGTGTAACCATGGTTGCTCCGATGCGGCTTAGAACGACGACTCTGCTCTCCAACGACTCTGCTCGGGCTGCCCGCGCCAGAGGGCCGGTCAACCCAGCCCACAGTGTACGGTGTGCCCTGCGGCGTCTCAAGTCTGGCGGCACTTCGCACGGTCCTGTCTGCCGGCATGGCCTTTCGGCGGAAGATACCGAACCTTGGAACATCGAACCTTGAACATCGAACATCGAAGGAAAACGTGTTCGATGTTGGATGTTGGATGTTGGATGTTCAGGACGTACTTGTCTGTCGCGCGTGTATGTCGTGTTCCACACCACGCGACCTGCGGCAGGACGCCGGGTTCTATCGGTGTGCCGCGGGACTGGTTAGAATCACGCCGGACGAACGGCCACGGCAAGAGAAGAAAGCAAGCATCCGGCCGTGAGTGGGTGACGAAGAGCGGGTGACGAATCGTTCTCCCCTGGAGGAATCGTGCCATGAGGCATCGCTCGGCGAACTTGGCGGCCCTGTTGGTCTTGTGGACGGCGTGCTGCGCCCAGGCCTGCTCGGCCCAGGAAAAGACGGGCGGCGACAAGAAGTCCGGCGGCGATCAAGCGATCGCCGGCCTGGTGCCCAAGGCCCCCGAGGGGCTCAAGCTGGACGGCAAACTGGACGAGTGGGAAGGGGCGTTCGCCACGCCCGTCCACGTGGGGAACCCCAACGTCACCAACCGGCTCAGCCACGTGTTGTTCATGTGGGACGACGAGAACCTGTACGTCGGCCTGCGGTGTCTGGACCAAAAGCCCAATCACAGCGGCTCGGACAAGCAGCTCGTGAACGGCGACGCTCTGTCGTTCTACGTCGATACGCGGCGCGGCGAGACCTTCGGCTCCGCCGATTACCGCCCCGGCACGCTGCACATGTTCTGGACGCCCTTCACCGGCAAGGAGCTCAAGCCGCGGCTGCAAGTGCGCGACGACATCCCGGCCTTCAAGGGAGTGAAGCTGGATGGCGCCGAAGTCGCCGGGGCCACGACCCCCTGGGGCTACACGGCGGAGTTCAGGCTGCCCTGGGCCAATTTCCCGGCCTTTACGCCCGACGTGGGCGAGGTGATCGGCATCGACTGCGAGCTGTGCAGCAGCGACGGCGGCGTGCGCGTGGACCGGGCGTTCGTCTACTCGTCGCCTGTGTCGGGCAAATCGGCGGCGACCCTCGGCCGGGTGCGGCTCGTGGACCGCCTGAACGCCAAAGACCTCGAGCCGCTCGGCCGGGCGCTGTTGCCCCTCAGCTTGACGAAATCAGCCAACTACGAATGGCTGTACGGCACGGTCGGCATCTCGCCGACCATCGAAAGCAGCGTCGTCAAGCTCGAGGGCCGGATCGTGGACGGCGCCGGCCAGGCGCGGATAACCGCCCAGGGCCGCCGGCAGATCGTGGCCGACGCCGACGGCTCGGGCTTCGCGCTGTGGTGGCACCGCTGGGAGCTGTACAACCTGCCCGCGGGGGAGTACACCGTCGAGCTGGCGGCACTGGACAAGGAAGGCAACGTGATCACACAGCGGAAACATAAGCTGCTGCACGACGGGCCCGGTGGCGGGGGTGGAGCCGCCGGTTCCAACGGCAAATCGCCCGCGAAGGAGGACGATAAACCGCCGCCGCCGAAGAAGAGCGACGACCCCGCACCCAAGAAAACGGACGAGCCGGCACCCAAGAAGACGGACGAGCCGGCGGCCAAGAAGACGGACGAGCCGGCGGCCAAGAAGAAGAGCGACGACCCGCCTGCCAAGAAAGGCAAGGGTGACGACGCGCCCGCGAAAAAGACGGAAGATCCACTGCCCAAGAAAGACGACAAGCCCGCCTCTTCAAAGAAGGACGACGAACCGGCGCCGGCCAAGGAAGGCGACAAGCCCTCCTCGTCGAGAACTCCCGAGAAGAAGGGAGACCCCGACGATCTGCCGAAGCCCGAGCCGAAGGGCCTCGCCTAGCCGAGCGCCTCGGCCGGGTGGCTGGGTCTGAGCAACACCATCCCTCCGGCCACTTCGCAGCCTCCTGATACCGGCTCACTTCGACGCACGGGGCGGCGCCGGTGGGGCGAGCATTTCCGCCGCGTCGGTCGCATCCCCCGTGGAGTGGCTGCCGGGGATCAGCGGGATTTCCCGGTCGCGGGCCCAGGCCGTGGCCGGGATTTCGCCGATGCGCGCCTTGCGGAGCGGGCCGGTCGGCAGCACGATCCACAGCTTGCCGTCTTTGGCACCCACGTCCTTGTAGGCGCGGCACCAGTACGTGCGGGCCACCGGGTTGAAGTAGTACATCCAATCGTCTTTGGGGTAGTAGATGACGTAGTGGTGCTTGTACTCCGTGTCCTTGGTGCTGGTCTTGAAGTAATAGCGACGGTAATAGTAGGCCCCGTCCGTCCGCTCGATCCAATCTCCGGGATAGCATTGCCGCTCGCCGTCGCAAGGCGGAGCCGCCGCGCCCGTGCCGCCGCCAATCGGCGTGGAAACGAGGGCCACCGCGAGGGCCAAACCGGCGAGAGCGCGGCGTGGAAGCTGGCCGTTCATGTCATTCTCCAGGGAGGGTGCGGGCAACGCGAAACCCGATGTCGCGCTGCGCCGCGTTGACCGGGACAAGTATACGATAGGAACTTCTTACGATCACCGATTCGTCGTGGAGCGATCCGCCCCGCACGATGCCCGCCAGATCCAAGCGCCTTAACTCGATGCGCTTGGAGTCGCTGGGGTTCGAGGTGCTGCCCGGGGAGTCTGTTCCATCGACTTTCGCCGTCGGCGGGGCCTTGTGGCACCACTCGGCCACGTTTCCCAGCATGTCGAAAAGCCCCCAGTGGCTGGGCATGTGGCCGCCAACGGGCCAAAGCGTATTGGCCGGCGAATTGTTTCGATGATAGGCATAGCCTGCAAGGAGGTCGGTCGAACTGCCGAAGTGCCGCGAGGACTCCGTGCCGGCGCGGCACGCATATTCCCACTCGACTTCCGTCGGCAAGCGGTAGCCACTCCGTGAGAGTTTCACAGTCAAGGCAATGTCGGCAGGATCCCGCGCCGTGTAAGGGTCCTCCGCGTGGCGATCGAGTTCCTTTTGCGGGTAGCACCACTGGTCCTCGGGGATCCCTTCTTGCCGGCTCAGCCAGTTGCAATAGCCCATCGCCTCCAGCAGCGTCACGAAGCTCGCCGGCTCGGATTGCTGGCCTGGCTTGTTCGCATCGGTCTTGTCATCCGTCTTGCGGTCGTCGTCGTGGCTGGCGCGGTAGCCGGCGATGAACCGCTCCATCTGGGCAGCGGTCGTTTCCGTGGCTGAGATCGCATACGGGCGTTCGATGCGGGCACGGTATCGGGGCTCGTCGGCGGCGGCGTAGGCCTTTTCATGCTCCTGCGCACCCATCCAGAACGTGGCTGCCGCGGATGGCACGATGGCCACCATGCGATGACCGTTCTGGTCCATCCACCAATCACGGTGCGACCGGGAGATACTGGCCGGTCCGGGCACACGGGTTTCGCGCGGCGGCCCTCTCAGCCTCGCTAGCGCCCACTGGGCCGCTGCCTGCTCGCCGGCGTCCTTTGCCTCCAGCAGGGGCGTTATTCTCGCCACGTCCGTGGCATCGAGCTGCTCCCGTGGGTAGCCGCCCAGCGAAAGGACGAGCGCCTGACGCAGGGAACGGCCGGCCTCTGAGCCATCCGTCTCCGCGGCCAATCGATCGGAAAGGATTCGCGGGGGAATCCCCATCCGCGGGATGCGGTCGATCAGCACACTCCGTACGTCCGGCTGGCTGGTCTGCTGAAGCCACGACCAATCCCACTTGGCCCCCTGCAAACGCAGCAGGGCCGCGGCCCCCGCGCCCACCGCCGTCGGCTCGGCGCCGCGGGTTGCCACGCGCTCCCCGAGAATCCCGCCGACGCCATCGACGAGCCCTGACGGAATCCGCTCGAGAACGGCCACTTGCTGTGCGGCCGTGCCGCGCAGCAGCAGGTCGGCGACCGCGTGGAGACGCTCGGGCTGATCGGCCGCGTCGTTCACGTAATAGATCGCCAGCGCCTCAGCCGCCATCGCGCTGGCGGCGGATCGATCGGCCGATGCCAAGAACACTTGCCGCAAACTCTCCTCCAGATGGCCAGCGACGGGCTTGAGCCGCGCGATCGCATCGCCCGAGGCGTGCGACGCCCCAGAGGCCAGCGAATCGGCGACCTTGGCCGCATGCTTCTGCCAGAGAGGATTGTCCGGATCGAGCGACGCCAACACGCAAGCACACTTCAAGCGATCGGCCGCGGGCGTCTCGCGACGCGCCAGCAGCTCCCAGAACACTCGGCAATGCGGCTCGCAAGCCTCGGGCCCGACGAACTGCGTCACGAGATCGCAGCCCATGCCCAGCTCCAGCAGGTCGTCCGTGGATTTCAAGTCGTCGAAGACGGCGTCGAGGTTCGCCTTGCCGGAAGCAAAGGGCAGCGTCGCGAGCCGCAATCGACGCAGGTGCTTCTGCTGCGAGGGAGAGAGAGTCCCCTCCTTGAGCCGGCCGATCTCGGCCAGCACGTAGCCTTCTGCATAGCGGGCCTGCGACGGGTCTTTGGCCAGGTCCGACACGATCAGCCGAACCCCCTCAGGCTCCTGCCGGTCCAACGACTCGATCCGCGCGAACGCCCGGCGCGCGAGCGGGAATGTGGCACATACCAGAGGAGGAGCATCGTGAGCGCGGCGCCCACTGCGGCAAAGCCGGCCACCGTGGCCACGCGGCTGGGGTATTTGCGAATCACGCGCAGGCAGCGGTCGGCCCACGAGTCCCGGTAGGCCGCCACAGGCTCGTCGGCCAGGAATCGTTCCACGTCGGCCGCCAGTTCTCCCGCAGACGCATAGCGGTCGCGCGGCGCGAAGGCCAACGCCTTGTCGCAGATCGCCGCCAAGGGAGCGGGAATGCCCGAGGCCGCGGTCGCCACGGGGGCCACCGGCTCGGACCCGATCCGGCGATACACGTCGCCCAGCGTCTCGTGAGGTCGGCCCTGGTGGGGTGCCCGATCGGCCAGGATGTAGTGCAGGATCGCCCCCAAGCCAAAGACGTCGGTCTGCGTGCTGAGGGGAAAATCGGCCCCGGCCTGCTCAGGACTCATGTAGGCAGGCGTGCCCACAAGGCGGCCGTCCTGAGAATAGAACCGCTGCTCCGTGGTGCGCCGGCCGTGTGCCAAAGAGCGAAATCCGGAGGCCGGTCGCCTTCGTAGACGAGCGTCGCCGCGAATGGCGTATCGCCCGCCGTGGCGCCGCCTGCCGTCTGGTTCGAGGCGGCCGTGGCGGTGGGCACTGCCCCTTCGCTCGCCGATGGCGTGATTTTGGCGCGATCGCCGGCGCCGGAGCGTGAAAGGTCGCCCAAGGGGCGGGCCAGGCCCCAATCCATGACAATCGTCTCGCCGAACTCGCCCACCATGATGTTATCGGGCTTCAAATCGCGATGAAGGAAGGTCTGCGGATGGGCGTGCGCGAAGGCCACGGTCTTGCACACAGCAACGAACTGCGCCAGCAATTCGCGGAACTTCAGCCGCAGCTCAGCCGAAGCCGTTTCGGCAGGCTTCAGGCTCCGGGCTTCAGGCTTCAGACTTGGCGCTTCGCCTGCTGACGCCCCAGCCGCCTCGTCTGCTGAAGCCTGAAGCCCGGAGCCTGAAGCCTGCACCGCTTCGTCTGCCGAAGTCTGAAGCCCGGAGCCTGAAGCCCGAAGGCGCCGCCTCAGCCTGCCGCAATTGATGGTATCGCTTGATCCGCTGCGTGAGTGTCTCGCCCCGGACGTACCGCATCGCGTAGCGGGGCCGGCCGTCCTGGGAGTGCTCTTCCAACCCGTAGACCGGCACGACGCCGGGGTGCTCCAGTTGGCTGGTGACACGGGCCTCCGACACGAGCCGGCGGCGCGTGTCGGCCGATTGGGCCTCGGGCCGGACGACTTTCACCGCAACGGGCCGCTGCAGTTCGCGGTCGAAGCCTTCCCAGACTTCCCCCTGGCCTCCGGCCCCCACTTGCTTATCGAAGGCATACCGCGACGGCTGGGCGAGCCGCGCGGCGACGGCGTCGCGCAGGTCGGCAGGCACCTGAGGCAAAAAGTCCGTCAGCGATAGCCCGCTGTGCTGCTGGCGGTGTTGGTATTCCGTCACGAACATGTCCGTGGCCAAGGCAGGCAAGGCACGCAGCGGCTCGTACCTTTCGAGCCACTCCTGGGCTCGCTGGTCGCCCTGCTGAGTCAGGGAAAGCTCGAACTCGGCCTTGGCCAATTCGGCCACGGCGACGAACCGCCGCACTTCGTCGATCTTGGGGCCAGGCTCCGGCCCGCTCTTGGTGCCGGCCTCCGGCCGCAGCCGAGCGGCGACGAACTCCTCCACCGACGGCCGCGGGCCAACCGACCATTGATCCTCGAAATCGCAGACCAGGTCGTCCAGCACCGTCCGCCAATCGGCCGGCCGGCCATCCCTGTCGGCCGGCGCGGTCTGCGCAGACTGTGGCCGCACAGGCTCAGGCCGCACAGACGCCGGCCGCGCAGGCTGCACAGGCTCAGGCCGCGCAAGCTTCAGGCTGCTTGGGCGTCGTCTGCGAGTTGGTGGGTTCAGTCGTCATATCCAGCGTTCAAGAGTTCTTGAAGTTTGGGCACGACCTTTCGCCGCCACCGCTTGTCGATGCCGCTCTCGGTCAGGATCATGCCTTGCGACGAGAGTCTTTGTTGAATCTGCCGCGAGCTCTCGCCGTCCAGCTTGCCCCGCAGAATCTCTTGCTCCTTCGCGTCCAGCGCCCGGCCGATCTGTTCCAGCACCGTCTGCACGTGGCTCAGCATTTCGTTGCGGATCGCCTGCTCCTCCGGCAGATCGGCCGCGGCCGAAGCCTGCGGGGCCTCCGCGTGCTCGAGGGCCTCGCTCGGGCCGCAGTCCTTTCGCCGTCGATGCTTGCGAAACGCCGTGCGGGCCTTATTGTACGCGAAACGCACGCACAAACCGGCAAGCTGGTCCCACGAGGCGGGCTCGATCCGCTCTTCGCCGTGAGAAAACTCCCATCCACGCCGCACGATGGTGCGAAACGCCGAGAGGGCCGCGTCGTCCGCGTCGATGGCCGCCTGACCGCGAAAACGGCGCTGAATGGCCAGCACCACCAGCGGGAGCACCCGTCGGGCGGCCAATTCCTGGGCAGCCAGGTCGCCGCGCTGCACCGCGGCATAGATTTCATCAAACGGCAGCTCCGCGGCAGGCAACTCCCCGAACTGGGTCATGGCGAGATGCTCTTCGCACCACGGGCACTCTGGGCAACGCTGGCGACAACGGCACTCATCGACGCCGATTCACCGCCGGATTCTGCTGGATTCTAGGTTTCTCCTTCGGAAAGAATCAAGTTGAACGCCCGTTGAACGCCCGCCCGCGGGGCACGTCGATCCACGCGCCCGCACGCCCTTCTACCGAAAGGGCGCAAGGCTGGTGCAGGCGGACAACAAACGGACGACAAAGTTGATCACGCTTCAGGAGCCATACGCCGGATCGCGGCCATTCAATAAAGCGCCGAAAGGGCGACAGGCGACAGCCGACGCCCAGTCACTGCCTAGGAACGAGGTACGATTCTCCGCAAGACACGGCTCGCTTCGCCCCTGGATTCTCTACGCTCCGTGAAAATGGGGAGATCGCGCCCTTCGCCGGACTCTTGGCGCAGGCCGCTCCTTATGGAAGCCGAGAGCCGCGCCGAACTGGCGGATCAGGAAGCCCAGGGTGACCCGCGTGCCACCCTGGCGGCCGTCGATCCACGCGACGGTACGCCGCTCGGGCGATGCCAGGTGCTGGGACGACTACTTGTGCCCTAGCGCGACGGGTTCAAATCTGCTGCCCATCAGCGCGGCGCCGCGGTGCGAGCGGGCGGTCGATCGGACGTCGCGGAGAGCACGTCCAGTGACGATCCGCCAGGGCACCGAGATGTGCACACCGGTGTCCGACGACGGGCATGTCCAATTTGGCCCAGCAGGAACACGGCCCTGCCTCTTGCGTGAAAGGCGCGTACCGGGCAGGCCGGTCTACGAGCAATGTCTGGCCCCGCCGCCCGACCGGATGTACGCTTCCGGCGTACTGGCCGAAAGGGCAAATCCCCGCGTCAGCGGAAAACGGCACCTATGTCGTGGCGGCCGAGCCACGGTTCCGACTGCTGACAACCGGATCGAGACCGACACCAGCATTTTCCACGGCTCCCCGGCGATCAGCCGCGGGCAAATCCTGCTGCGCAGTGATAAGTGTCTGTATTGCGTCGGACAGCCAGGATATGATCCGCAAAACGGGCATGTGACAGGTAGCTGGAGCCGAACGTCCGGGCGTTACCGCGGCAGCGGTCGTTTAGCAGGAATGACCTTTCAGCACAATTGCGACGCCGGAGGATCGCCAATCCTTTGGTCTGAGCGTTCAAATGAAGATTCTCCCTAGCGGAAACGGCATCAACGGTCACAGCACGGGCAGTCCCATACTGGCAGTTGCTTGCTCTGAAAATGGCAACCATCTCGTCAGTACAGCAGTGGATCGAACGATTTGCCTTTGGGCCCTGTCAAGCGACTTATCGCTGGCGACGCGAAAGGCGACGCGGCAGGGAGAGCATCTATCGACATGTGTTGGGTTCCACCCAGGGCACGGTCAGATCGCAGTGGGCCAAAGCGACGGATCCATTCAATTCTGGACGGCTGGCGAAACGCTCGAACCGGCCGCACGCATCGAAGAGGCCCACACAGGCGGAGTCTCCCACTTGACCTTCTCGCCCGATGGAGAACACTTCGTATCCGCTGGAGTGGACAAGACGCTTGTGATGTGGAAGAGCGAAGCACATACTCGGCTTTGGACTGTGGCACTCAGCGACGGCACGGATAGTGTGGCATTTTCTTGGAACGGCTCAGCAGTGACCGCATGCAGCGGCGGCAGACTGCTGCTTTACAGGGCTGAATCTGGAGAACAAAATGGCACACGTACAGTTGACGGGCCGATTCGAACCGTAGCCTGTCAGCGGCTATATGGCCGGCTCCTCGCTTATGGCAGCGACGCGGGCTCAATTACCATTGAGACCCTGACGCAAGTCCAAACGCTGATGGCCCCGCCTCCCATTCGATGGCTGGGCTTTCCGGCACGGTTTCTGGCCGTGGCCTGCCATGCCGTTGGTATGGGCCCGACGCAACTTGTCCAGCGCTGGCCGGCCGAACATGCTCCGTTGTCGACTACCATCGACGAACAGCCTGGTTCGTTCTCCACATCGACAAACGCTTATGCGTCTTCACCCTTTGGCCACCGGATTGCAGCTGGGACACAAGCTGGGCACGTGTGGGTGTGGTAGGCTGTAGCTGCCAGGCCGCAGTAGTAGTCAAACGGGCAGGGCCTACACATACAGCGGGCTTCCACGGGCATGCCCGATCCGCTGAGCAGCCCGACCTCAGCAGCCTGCAGCAGTTTGAGCGGCTCGAAAGGCGTCTCCGCCAAATCGTCGGACCGCGGACTCATAGCTGTTGGCCACCTCTTTGCAAAGTCGTCGCTGGACAACATGCCAACGGCTGGAATAGGCACGCTGACAAGCGGCGCGGAGTTCACCGCCGAACCGACTGTCGCATTCTTCCTTCGCCGCCCCACAAGTGTCGTAGCATGAATCGTGGGCTTGGCAAGCGGCGTTGAAGTTGGCATTGCCATAGCGGTCCCGCACCCATCGCTCGAATCGTCCGGTGCCGCATGTCCCCGACGGCAGGACTCCAAACATCGGCAAGAGTTTCATCTTGAGCCGCCCCCCAGTCAGAAGCGCAAAGTTAGGCAAAAAGGTACCGGGCCCGCGGCCCACCCGTTAGCTTCGGACAATCCACGGCATAATCGGATGTGAGTTCCTCGCCGACTCGAATGGGCCGCAGTGCCAACACGACCCACGAGGCATCCTGGCCGCGGGCCAGTACTACGTTAGGGTCATCAGAATGATTAACAAATCTGCCAAGCCGAGTTCCTCCGTAAACGGGCGCTGACGGCTGGTCAGCGGCAAGTGGAATAAACGCAGTCGCGACTTCGTCGCCCGGGATGAAGTCGTGGGCCGCGAACGCGCCGAACCCGTGAATCGAAGATGCCCCTATAACATACCGGTCGCTCGTGCACTGCGGCCGAACACCCATTAGAGTGTTGCATCGAAGTAGCTGACAAAACACCTTCATCCCACAACCCCTTTAGCTTCCTCTTGCCGACGCAACTTCGCGGGCACAAAATCAAGCTACCGTTCGGCTCTCTTCCCTGGCGGTCGGGAGGCAGGCCTACCGAACTGTCGGAGCAGTTCGCGATGGGAAGTCACGTTGCTAGCATCGTCCTCGGCACGCTTGCCTAGCGGCCTCACAGGCCGCGATGCACGCCGCTGCGGCGACACCTGAAGTTCCCGCCGTGCACGCACCCGCGCATGACGCTCCCGCTGTATCACACGCCGCCCGACACACCCACTTTGGCGGTCGAGGACGAGGAATACGCCACGAAGGAACCACACCACGCTGAAGTTCAAAACGAATCGGCAGTTTCATGTGCCACCTCCGTGGATACCACTCGGCGCCAGACCTCCCATTTAGGGGCCGACTCCGAGCATAAAGGACACGACGGTCAAATAAGCTGTGGCCGCGGATGTGCACACCCGCTAAGGGCGTCATGGGCAGTTGTCCAGGCACATCTTAAGAGCACGTGGATTATTCCAATGCAATTCCCAGCACCTGCTCCAGTTGGCGCGATCAGCTCCTATCGCAGCGCCCTCAGCGCCGCGAGGGCTGAGCCAAGGGCTTAGGCTCAACCCGCTCGTCCGGCTAATCACCTCCAGCATTGCTTCTGCTGGCGGGCAACGCGCACCGCGAAGCAGCGACGCCGGGATCTTCATGAGCGCCACCTTATGTGCAAAGCACCATGAGGCCAGGAGGCATACACTCAATAGCATTCTTCTCTAATACACAATGCCTGAGCCCGCGGATTGCCGGGGTAAAACTGCCTGCATAGCTTGATGCACGTGCCCAGTTGGGCTGGCTCGATGCCTAGCCGCACAGGTTCATCGGGATCAGTTGTCGCGACCATCGTTCTTACCATCGCTTCGGTGGGCAGTCAACGGCCCGCTAGACTCAATTGAACCGGGAGTTTCACGATCGCTATCTCCGGTTAAGCAAGCGGATGGGACCGTGGGTAACGGGAACCACATCGCTTACATCCACAGTTTGCTCGAGGACCAAAAGGCCGCGATGAACATTCTCAGTATTGAACAACGTGATGCTCACGTCAAATTCCATACCCGTTTGGGTACACGTGCTGCGTTCGACCTCAACGTCCTGCACTGCAGCATCTGCCAAGCCACCGATAAGCAGATCGAAGATATTTCCCACTTTGGGCGACGCATCGCCTGTCAAGCCCGGCAAACGCGTTTTTGCGCGAACGAGCGGACCAACGCTACGAAGCAGCGTGGTTGCGGCCCAGTTCCGGGCGCGATCCTCAGGTGCCTGCCCAGGATTGCGAACCGAATCATATAATCTGGACACGAGTTTGGCAATGACTAGCAGGGCGGCTTCGTCGCTGTTTGTAGCTCGCCGAGCTATGCTCAGCAGTCTGGCTGTATTCCAGGTCGAAGTGCCGCGCATCGCTGGATTAATAACCTTGACGACGTCACCCGTCAAGAGTTCGACCTCTCCCGTGATCTCGCCGGCGATCGCTATCCGCGAAGCTCGGTTGGGTGACTCCTGAAAGAAGATCGTGGCGGCCGCTTCAACATCCAACAGGTCGTCCGAAGTGTCATTGGCATCCCGGGGTTTTGGCCGAGTCGAGCCGGCCTCCGCTGAAGCCTTGGCCGCTTTTGAGGCTGGAGAAGGATTTCTGCTTGGCGCCCCAAAGGCGCGGTCTTCAGAGTCGCTGCCGAGGAGAGGATCGGACCTTCCACCGTGGCAGTCAAAGTATCCTTGCATGCAATCGTATGACACTCCGTGCTCGCCGAGGTTTATTGCCCGGTTATCGATGAAGAAATGGAGTAATTCCTTGTACGCTACGTCGGCAAATGGTCCCTGTGGTTTAAGAGCGTAGATGGGGCAGCCGTCCTGGTACAGCACCCAGGTAACGGACTGTACGTCATATAGATTGCCGCCCACACGTTGGGTGGCCTTGTCTTCGTCCACAAAGCTCCACCCCAAGAGATGCCGCAGCAGGTTTTCAGGACTTTCGATGCCGGCCGCAGCTTCCGGAAGCGGACCGGAGAAGAAGGCGTCTTGAAGTGACATGTGTCGGATGCGGCTCCCGAAGTCGTATCCCAATTGTGTTCCTACAACGAAGACGTATTGACCGCTGGCACAGCCGCATCCACATCCCGCGGAGGCAAGTACTCCGGGTGACGAGTTAGTGCGTTGTCTGCGAGGAACTGCGGGACTGACAGGGGGCGGTCGGCGATGACGGGTTGGGGCAGGTCCAATCACTTGCCGCGCACGGCCACGCCGGTCACTCGGTAACATCGTGTCGCCGACTCCGTCGGCCGCCAGATAATCCTCCTCCCAATCCTCTCCGTCATCGTCTTCCAATTCTTCAGCGTCATCCTCGTCCAGTTGCTCGGCATCGTCGTCCAGCGAATGGTCAAACTCGTTGTAGCCCGCGGACGTTTTCACGGCTGGCCCCCGTTTCGTCTTTTTAACTCGCCGGACGGCGGAGGGATTGACCGCTTTCTCGATGTTGTTGGTCAAGTCTGGTTCTCCTTGCAATTGGCTGATAGACAAGGTCGCGGCTCGGACATCCAACCGGCCCGCGAGTATGCGGTGACAATCATCGACCGAGTCCTGCGGTCGGCAGCCGATCGCTGTTGTAAGAATCGCGTCGCGGGCTTGGTAAGGATTGTGCGTTCCACTGCGTTGCAGGCGGAGGCTGCTTAGTAGGGCAACGATGCCAGATACGATTGGTGTAGCGCGGCGGCGGCCACGGCCGATTCAATTCTGCTGGCCACGGCGGAGGAAGAAGTTTATCCTCATGGCATGCTTAGCCTGGGCCACTTGCGAGCCAGCGATTGCCAGCGCTGTCGCGCCGCGCCTTGCTCCAGGTCGGCTCGCTGGGGGCCGTAGGGCTGTCGCTGGCGGATTTGCTCCGGTTGGAAAGTGCCCGGGCCGCGGAGCCCGCGCCGCCGGCCAGGTCGATCATCCTGCTTTGGCTCTGGGGTGGGCCGAGCCACCTGGACACGTTCGACCTCAAGCCCAAGGCCGCCGTTGAATACCGCGGGCCGTATGCGCCGATCGACACCTCGGCGCGGGGCGTGCAGATTTGCGAGCTGCTGCCGCAGCTCGCCCAGCGTGCCGACAAGTACGCCATTATCCGCTCGCTGCATCACAGCTCGAACGATCACGGCATCGCCGGCACGATCGGCCTGACCGGCTCAGAAACCGGCGGGACCAGCCTAGGCGGACCGATCCTGCCCGGCCGGTTGCAGCCGACGCACGGGTCGATCGTCTCGCGCGTGCTGGGGCCGGGCGACAAACTGCCGCGGTTCATCACCGTCGGCGGCCATCTGCACCAAGGCAAGAAGGCCATCACGGGCGAGGGGGCCAGCTACCTCGGCCCACTCTACGATCCGTTTCGCCTGGACTACGATCCCGAAGAGGGGGTCAAGCTGCCGCAGCTCAAACTGATCGACGGCGTGACGCCCGGCGGGCTGGGCTCCCGCCGCGACCTGCTGGCGGCGCTGGATACCTTGACGCGGCGGCTCGACCGTTCGCTCGGCAACAGCAGCAACGTGGCCCAGCTCGACTCGCACTATCAGCAGGCTTTCTCGCTGTTAACCTCGGGCACGGCCCAGGCGGTGTTCGACGTGGGGCGCGAGCCGGCCAGGCTTCGCGACCGCTACGGCCGCTACCGTTTCGGTCAGTGTTGCCTGCTGGCCCGGCGGCTGGTCGAAGCCGGCGTGCGGTTCGTGCAGGTGAACTGGAGCTCGCACGTCGAGCCGGTGGAAGACACGGGCGACGGCGGCTGGGACATGCACGACCGCAACTTCCAGATCTTGCAGGACCGGCACGGCTGGATGCTCGATCAGACCCTTTCGGCGCTCCTCGATGACCTGTCCGAGCGGGGCCTGCTGAGCGAGACGGTCGTGGTGGCCGTGGGCGAATTCGGCCGCACGCCGAAGATCAACGACAAGGCCGGCCGCGACCACTGGGAGAACTGCTACTCGGCCGTCGTGGCCGGCGGCGGCATCCGCGGCGGCCAGGTGATCGGCGCCAGCGATCGCCACGCCGAACACCCCGTCAGCCGAGCCGTGACGCCGGCCGACCTCTTCGGCACGGTGCTGCGGCGGATCGGCATCGACACGACGAAGCTGACCGGCGCGAACCTGACGCCGCAGGGGGAGTTGATCGAGGAATTGTTGTAGTGCCGTAATGTGGCCGGCTCGCTCTGCGAGTCGGCGCTGCGGATCGGCTGCGGATCGGCGTCGCGCAGGCATTCGTGCCTGCCAAGGCACGGCAGTGTCTGCTCCACAAATGGGACGGCAACTCGCAGAGCGAGTTGCCCACATACCATGGCCAACTGGATTCCTGTCGCCACGATCGGGGCTTGCCCGCCCGGCACGGCCCTCGAGGTCGTTGCCGGCGAGCGGATCGTCGCTATTTACAACGTAGACGGCGAGTTCTTCGCGCTGGACGGCGTTTGCCCGCATCAGGGCGGCCCCCTCGGCAAAGGTTGCCTGAAGGGGCACGTCGTCACTTGCCCTTGGCACGGCTGGCAGTTCGATGTCCGCACCGGGCAGCACCAGTTCAGCCAGCCTATTAGGCAGCCGACGTTGCCGGTCAAGGTCGAGGGAGACCAGGTGTTCGTGGCTGTCGGCACCTAGTTCGGCAGCAGGCGATCTACTCGGCGACGAGGGCCTTCAAGACGGCGCCCAACCGGAAGCCCGCCTGCACGATGCGCTTGCCGGCTTCTGTGCCCGCCGTTTGGAGGTACGTTTCGGGCAAGTCGAGTGGATCAACCTCGTTGCTGTCCACCTCGCGCTCCACGACGCTCAGATAGGTCATGACGTCGGCGTCGTAGACATGTTCTTTGGCCAGTTGGTGGCTCTCGTTGAGCCAGACCTGCTCATTCAGCTCGCTCGCGGCCGCCTTTCCGAGCGCTTCCATGCCCATGCCGGCCATGAGCGTGAGCGCCCTTTTCGCGCGGCGGCAGGGCTGATCGATTGGCCTAAGAGCGAGTCCCACAAGCTGTGCAGGTTCTTGCGTTGCTCGGTATCGATGAGGTTCCCACCACGGTCGCCCTGAGGGAAAGCCTTGCGAGAGAACATGGCGGTAGAGTGCAGTGGTTGATGCACGTCGCCGACCAGGTGGAATAACCAGCTCAACATCAACGCCCGGTCCGCCTTTGTCGCGGCCGGATCGGCCAGAACCTTGCGGGCGTGCCGGATTGCCTGGATCACGTTCATCTGCTCCCTGGCCTCCGGGGCAGCGCCCGGGCCGGGTGGCACCAACGAGACGTTGACGGTCAGCCCGGGCTTCAAGGCAGCTTCATCCGCGGGTGTGAGGAAGAGCGGCAAGTTGATGAAGTGCCAACTGGGCCGATGGAATTTGTTGCGCAAGCCGCGGGAAAAGCCCCTGGCGATATCCGGCCACACGGCCGCCTGCTGGAACAGCCACTCGTTCTGGTCCGGCACGGATCCACTGGCGATGGCGTCAGGCATTTCTCCGTCGAAGTCGTCGTCGAACCGGGGGTGGGAGTTGAGGATCGCCAGGACCTTCTTCTGCTCGGCGGGGGTCAATCGCCGCAGAGCTATGGAGGCGATGACCTTGTGGCCGTGGACGTTCCAGCCGTAGGCTGATGTCGGCACCAGGCACAAGAGCGCGAGCGAGACAAGCGCGAGCGAGACAAGCGCGAGCGAGACAAGCGCGAGCGAGCGGAGGCGAGAAGGGCGCGTTGGCAATCGTTTCATGGTTACACCACTTCCGGTTAGGGGTTGAGGACCAGCCCATTGCATGGGGCGATTCGGCTGACGTGCCGACCTCTGCACCATTCCAGTCGAAACTGAGCCGCCGAACCCGACACAGATTCCGGGAATTCCTTCCATTCTTCATGAAGGCATGACTCGCATCGCCGTCTTCGGCGGCCTCTACAGCAACTACCTGGCCCTTGAGGCGGCCCTGGCAGATGCCAGCCGCCGGGGCGTGGAAGCCATCTATTGTCTGGGCGACCTGGGGGCTTTCGGCCCGCATCCGGATCGCGTGTTTCCCCTGCTGCGCGACCACGGCGTCCTGTGCATCCAGGGCAACTACGACAACTCCATCGGCAACGAACTGGCCGACTGCCAGTGCGGCTACACCGACCCGCGCGACAACCACTTCGCCCAGGTCAGCTACGAATACACGCTCGAGAACACATCGAGCGACAACCGCCGGTGGCTGCGCGAGCTGCCCGGGCGAGATCCGCTTGGAGCTCGGCGGGCGTCGCGTGCTCATGTGCCACGGCAGCCCGCGGCGGATGAACGAGTTCCTCTGGGAATCGACGACGCCGACGCATTTCCTCGACGTTGTGGCCGAGCAACACCAGGCCGACGTCATCCTCGCCACGCACACCGGCATCAAGTGGCAACGCCAGCTCGGGGCGGCCGGCGGTTTGTCAACGTCGGCGTGCTTGGCCGACCGGAGAACGACGGGCACACGAACGTCTGGTATGCGCTGCTGGAACAAGAGGGGAGCGACATCGTCGTCGAATTCGTTCCCATTTTCTACGACCACGAGCGGCTGGCCCGCGAGATGGCCGAGGAAAGGCTGCCGCAGGAATTCGTCGAAACGATCCCCACCGGCTGGTGGACGACGTGCCTGGAGATCCTGCCGAGCAAAGAGCGGCGGCGAGGGAAGTGGTAAGGCCCGCTCAGACCGGCCTCGCGGCATTCACCACGTTGGGCGGCGTGCGGCCGCACAGGCAGTCGATGACTTGGCCAGTTGCTCGCTTGCGCAGCTCCCGCAGCGAGTCTTGCGAAAGAAACGCCGCGTGCGGGGTGACGATCACACGCGGGTCGTTGAAGGGCGGTTGCGACAGGTCGGGCGGCTCGGGGTCTTGCACGTCGAGCGCCGCGCCGGCGATCTGGCCGGCGTTCAAGGCCGTCGCGAGCGCGGCGTGGTCGATCAGCCCGCCGCGGGCCGTGTTGATGAGATAGGCCGTCGGCTTCATACGGGCCAGAGCCGAGGTGTCGATCACGTGGTGTGTTTCCGGGGTCAGCGGCAGATGCAGGGAGACGAAGTCGCTCCGCGCGAGCAGCTCGGACAGATCGCAGGACTCGTAGGGTCCGCTGTGCGGACCAGAACGGTCAGGCGGCGGCTCTTGGTCCGCACAGCGGACCCTACCGTTGGCGGTCACCTTCAACCCGAGGCCGACGGCTCGCCGCGCGACCTCGCGGCCGATGCGGCCCAGGCCGATAATGCCCAGCGTCTGGCCCGCAAGGCGGCGAATCGCCGGACCGGTGTTGCGGTCGTATCTGCCGGCCTTCGTCTCCCGATGAAAGTAGGCCACCTTGCGAGCCAGGGCCAAGAGCAGGGCCAGCGTGTGCTCGGCCACCTCGTGGACGCAATAATCGGGCACATTCGTGACGACGATGCCGCGGCGCGTGGCGGCGGCCACGTCGATGTTGTCCAGGCCGACGCCGAGCCGCGAGATGATCCGGCATCGCGGTGCAGCCTCGATCACGGCCGCGGGAACCTGTGCCCAGCAGGTCAGAATTGCATCAACGTCTGCCGCCAGTTCGGTCAGTGTGCCGGCGTCGGTGGCGGGCGCGACGACCAGGTCCGCATCGATCGAGCGGAGCAGCTCACGCTCGATTTCGACATCGGGCCAGGCGTAGTCGGTGAGTAGGACTCGGTGCCGATGCATGTCGCTCGCCAAGGGCAGGCGGCCTAGGGTTGTTGGTTCATCTGCTCGTCCTGAGACACTTCGATGCCGAGGAAACGCGGCGCTCAAGAGAGACTTCAGTAGCGTGGAAGCGATCATTGCCGGCTCGGGTCATTGCGTTTGGTCACGGCGACCGCGTCTGATCCACTACGACCACGCGCACGTCGCAGACGTTGGTGTGCGTGGGACCCGTCTTGATGAGCGCGCCGAGCGGCGAGAAAAAATGATAGGCGTCGTTGCGGGCCAAGGAGTCGGCGATGTCCAGACCGCGGGCGCGGGCGTTGGCTAACACCTCATCATCGATGAACGCCCCGGCGGCGTCGGTGGGGCCGTCTTCGCCGTCCGTGCCGCCGGAGAGGAGGGCGATGCCGTGCAAGCCGGCCGGGGCCAGCCGCTGGAGCGCCGCCAAGACCAACTGCTGGTTTCGCCCGCCGAGCCCGCGCCGGGACGGCTCGACCAGCCGCACGACCGGCTCGCCGCCGGTGATCAGGCAATTCGGGCCGACGGCGCAATCGCGCATCTTGATTGCCATCTCAGCGAGGTGCCGGCCGACTGCTTCGGCTTCGCCTTCCAGCGATGTGGCGGCGTCGAGCACGAATGAATAGCCGAGCCGTTCGGCTTCGTCGCCTGCCGCGGCGACGGCCGTGGCGTTGTTGCCGATCACGATGTTCCGCGCAACGGGCACACCTGGCCGCGTCTCTTCGCGACGCGACGACGAGTCTCTGAGAGACTCGTCCACGTGGGCGGTCTTGCGGTCGAGATACGCGATCGCCGCGGGGGCAATGCCGGCTGCGCAGGGCCCCGAACTGCTCTAGCATCGCCAGGGCTTCGGCCGGCGTAGACGTGTCCTCGACCGTCGGTCCCGAGGCGATGGTATCTAGCGGGTCGCCCAGGACGTCGGAAATCACCAGCGTGATGAGCCCGCCGGCGCGGCAGGCCCTCGCAAGGCCGCCTCCTTTGATGCGGCTGAGCTGCTTGCGGACGACGTTGAGCTGACGGATGTTGGCCCCCGCGGCACTGAGGAACCGCGTGATCTGCTGCTTGTCTTCCAGCGAGACGCCCGGCGCCGGGGCCGGCAGCAAGGCACTGCCGCCGCCGGAGAGCAGGCACAGGCAAAGGTCCTCCGGTCCGAGCGACGCGACGATCTGAAGGATTCGCTCACTGCCCAGCACGCCCTCGGCGGTTGGCTCGTTTAGCCCAGGTGGCCGGGCCGCGTGGAGCTGGATGTGGCGCAGGGGCCGCACGCAGTCGGCTGGCACGTTGACCCAACCGACAAGCTCTTTGCCTGCGGGGGCCAGAATCTGCTCGGTGGCCGCGGCCATGCCGGCCCCGGCCTTGCCCGCGCCGACCACGGCGATCCGCCGCACCTGAGCCAGGTCGGTCGGCTCGTCGTCCACCACCAGCATTTGGCCATCCAGGCGCATCGCCTGACGGACCAGCTCATCGGAGCGCACGGCCGCGACGGCGGCGTGCCAGATTCGCAGCGCGTGTTGCCGCAGCGTGGTGCCGGCGGTGGTCGTCATCGGCGTCGGTCCCGCCCGAGTCAGTTTGTCCCATACACTCGCAGCAGCTCGAGCCATTCGCCGGGCACCTCGACGATGAACTGCGACAGGCTGTTGGGCTTGCCGGCGCACAGGGCCATGCCGGCCATGTACTGCTCGCCGTCGGCTTCGAACTTGCCGGCGGCCGAGCACCACGGCGTGCCCTTGCCGCGGTCGCCCGGCAGCTTCACGCTGGTGAAGAAGGCGTGGGCGAAGCCGCGTGGGCTGAGCTGCGGCGGCCAGACGTACACCAGCGACCCGTGGGCGGCGGCTACCTTGGCGAGCCCGGGCACGACCTGGTCAATCATCGCGCTGCGCTCGATGCCCGTGGGCACTTCGCGCAAACGGCCCGAAGGAGCCAGCACCAGCACGGCCAGTCGGACGCCCAGTCCGTAGCAGCGCAGCTCAGGGCCGGCCTCGGGCGGGCCGATTTGGCCGACGCTGGCCAGATCGATGGCCACGATTTCCGGCAGCGGCGGCGGCCGCAGTTGTCGTCGGCGCAGCCAGACGACCGCGACCCCGATCGCCAACACTGCCAGAACGGCGGCGCCGGAGGCAACCCACGGCCAAACCTGCGGATCGGTGATCCGGTCGAGAAGACCGTCGAGATCGTTGAGGAAGTCGTCCAAGTCGAACATGGGGACGCTTTGGGAACGCTAATAATCGCTGATTGACCTAACGCCTCAGCTAGACAGCGAGGCAGCCGAGGCAATCCGACGATTAGCGCATATTAGCGATTATTAGCGTTCCCGAATATCGCATCTCCAGCGCCGCGAGATTCTTCCGTAATCAATGCCCTTCGACAAGCCGCGCGAACGCCTGCTTGGCGTGCAAGACGAGAGCGGCGTAATCGGTGGCCTCGATCTCTTCGCCGATCAGCTCGACGTCGTAGTAGCCGTTATAGCCGGCCGAACGCAGGGCAGAGACGATCTCCGCCAGAGGTACCTTGCCTTCCCCCAACCGGCAACGGCTTTGCTCCCCCTCAGGCTGGTCGCGGCCGTCGCCCAACTGCACCAGCGCGATCCGGTCCACGAACTCGCCGATGCGGGCCGCGATCCGCGGATGAAAGCCCATGTGATAGGTGTCGAAGACCAGCTTGACGCGGGCAGGATCGTCGGCCTGGTCGAGCACCGCCAGGGTGTCATCGACCGTGGTGAGGAAAGTCCACTCGGCCGCACAACCGGTGTGCATCGGCTCGACGGCGAGCACGACGTTCGCCTCGCCGGCCGCTGCGGTAAGCTGCTTGAGCGCGTCGCGGAACAACCGGCGGGCATGGTTGTGCGTGTGGCCGGCTCGTCCGCCGCTATAGACCACCAGGCAGGAGGCCCCCAGCATCGCCGCCTGACGCACGGCGTCGATACCGTCATCGACGCTGTCGCGAAACGTGCGGCCGTCGCTGCCGGTGAAGCCGCCGGCCCAGAGCAGCGTGGAGACCTTCAGACGCTTGGCTTTGAGCAGCTCGACGGCCTTCTCTTCGCCGCAGTCGGAGAGCTTCTGACGCCACACGCCGATAGCCGGCACCTCCGCCGCAGCGTATCGTTCCACGTCCTCCTCGAACGACCAGCGGAATGTCGTCACTTCGTTGATCGACAATAGCGCCATGGAGTGTGTTCGCTCCCTTCCGTAGCAGGCAGACCCGCGCAGAGGCCCGATTCTCGCGGGCAGTTCGATCCACCGTCCATGGGTGGCAAAGCTAGTATGAGGAATCGCCCTAAATCTGTAAAGGAAACGTGGTTCGTGCGGCCGTAGCGGGCACGGCACGGCGGAGCGTGCCTACTACAGACGGTCAGCCGCGGGGGTATTGCCGGCAGTATTCGTAGAGCGCCATGGCCGTCGCCGTGGCTACGTTCAGGCTGTACGGCAGGCCGTAGACGGGGACTTCGACGGCGCAGTCGAGCACGTCCAGCACCTCGTCAGTGAGGCCCAGCCGCTCGTTGCCGACGACCAGCACCGCGTTCCGCTGGAACTGAAAGTCGTAGAGGCTCGACGATCCGGTTGTCTGTTCCAAGCCCACGAGCTGCCGGCCTTCGTCCTTCAGCCGCCGCAGCACGGGCGGGAGCGAGCGGTGGATTTCCAGCTCGACAGTGTCTGCCCCATCGCGGGCGATTTTTGCCAGGGGCTTGGCCGTGCCGCAGGCAATGACCTTCAAGATTCCGCAGCAGCCGGCCGTGCGGAGGATGTGCGACAGGTTGACGTTGCTGCGCAGCGGAGTGCAGGCAACGATCAGCTCCCGCGGCCGATCGAGCGGGGCGGGGGGCTTATGGTGCTGATGGGCGAAACCCGGAGTCAAGCCGTGAGATCGTGAGAACGGACCGAGGCGGAATGACGCACACTAGCCCGACGCGCAAGCGAGCGGGAAGCGGGGATAGACGGCGCTTCTCCCTCGCTTGCGCGTCGGGTTAGTGTGGTATTAACCTGGCTCCGCCTCGCGCTTCTGCCGCACTTTATCGAGCAGCTCGGCAACGTCCTGATAGGTGTAGTCCAGCCCGGCCAGTTTCCCCAGGTGCTCGTCGGCCGCATCCAGGTCGTTCATGTCCAGCGCCAGTCGGCCGGCACGGTACAAGGCGAGCTTGAGGGCATCGAGGCTTCGCTCGGGGATCAACTCTAGCGCGTCCCCAAAGTGGGTCATCGCCAGCTTGTACTGCTTGATGGCCTGGAAGCACTCGCCCAGGTGCAGCAGCACCTCGCCCTTGCGCTGCGGCTCGTTGCGGCACTCCTGGAAATACTTGATCGCCTCACTGAACTTGCCGATCTTCTGCAGCCGCACGGCCAGCTCGTACTTGAGGGCCAGGTTCGTCGGATAGCGTTCGACGCGAGTGCCATAGTAATCCAGCTCGGCCCGGTCGAGGTCCTGCGTGGCCTGCTGGTGAAGGTTCTTGGCTTCCTCAGAGTTCTCTTGGTTAACCCGCTCGGTCGTCTGAGCGAGGTGCTCGCGCAGCTTGCGGAGCTGGGCGTCCTCCAGCTTCTCGCGAATGTTCAGGTCGCCGCCCGAGGCCTCGAAGGCTCGCTGCAGCACGGCTTCGGCCTCGTCGTACCGCTCCTTCCGGGCATGCAGGTCGGCCAGTTGGATGTAGAGCGAGATGTCGGCGGGGTCTTTCTTCAGGGCCCGCTCGATCTTTTGCTCTTCGGTCGGTCCGGTGCGCTCGTCCCGGGCCTCCTTGTCCACAGCCACGTCGATCGACGACGTGGCCTCCTCGTACTTGGCGTCCTTCATCGTCTTCTTGACGGTGCAGGCGTTGACGCTCTTGGCGGCCTCTTCGTCGGCAGGCTTGTTCTTGAGCACCCGCCGCCAGCAGAGGATCGCCTTGTCGTACTCTTCCAGCCGCTCCAGTGCCCGGGCCAATGCCCGGTTGACGTCGATGTTGGCCGGATCGGCCTCGACGGCCGCTTGCAGATACTCGACCTGCGGGCCGTCGTGGCCCAGGCGCTCGCAGGCATCGGCCATGGACATCAGCGTGCCGGTGTCCCAGGGGTTGAGCTTGAGCACTTCCAGGCCGTGCTCGATGACGGAGAGCCAATCCTTCTTCTTGCCGGCCAGGGCCATGCCGGCCTTCGAGGTGGCGCCGCGGACGCCGGCCATCGAGGCGCCCTTCTTATTGTTGTTGTATTTCTTGCGGAGATTGGCCAGGAAGCTGGTGGCGTAGGCCCGGTTGCTGGGGTCGCCCACGACGCACTTCGTGAACATCTCCGTGGCGTAGTCGTACGACCCGGCGGCCATCTGCTTGCTGCCGTTGTTGAACCACTCCTGAAGCATCCGCCGCTTGGCAGGCGAAGGGCCGGAGGATTCGCTTTTGTTTTCGGCCATGGAGCGGACCTGAACGAGTACGGAGAGAGAGGGCGCAGCAAACAACAGCGGACGAGGAGCGGACGGCCTCGACGCCTCACTCATCTCCAATTGCATTGTAACACGCGTAGGCGCACGGACAACGCGAGCGCCAAAGAGCGCAATGAGCAGCGCCTAAGTAGCTGCCACTTCCATCGGTCCGTAGCTCAGCGCTTGCCCGTTGAAGACGATTTGGCCTTCGTCGTTGGCGGGGAAGAACGAGAAGAACGAGTGCAGCAGCTCGTCGAAGCGGTCGGGCTCGAGGCGGTAGAAGTTGTGTTTTCCCTCGCGCCGCAGGCGAATCAGGCCCGCCACCCGCAGCAGCGCCAGGTGATGGCTGACAGCCGGCTGGCTTTGGCCCAACCGCTCGCAGAGAGCCCGCACGTGCAGCTCGCCCGCACGCGACAGGTAGTGGAGAATCCACAGCCGCGTGTCGTCGGACAAGAGCTTGAAGAGGTGGACCAGCTCGGAGACCCGGCGCTTGGCGGCGACACTCTTGGCAGCGGCCAGCTTCGCCGCGGCCGAGGTCTCCACGTCGTCAGCGACCGGAGGAGAAAGATGGGTGATCATAAAAAATGAATCCAGGAGATGGGCAGTTTGCCAGCAATCCGGCCGGCGAGCACCCCCAATTGCCGCCGAAGCGACCCCAACGGGAGTCGAATCATGGGAAACGGGGCAGTTCCTTACGAGGCAAGCAAGGCGAGGTCCAGACCAGACCTCAGTCGTCGATTACCTTGCACACCACCTTGCATCCCCTGCCCGAGCCGCAGACGTGAACGCGGCCTCCAGGCGGGGAATACCTCAAATTGGACAACGGGGAGTGTACCCCAGACGCCTGGAAAAATAAAGCACTTCCCGCCTTGTTCCCCGCGAAATCGCTATTTCGGTTAAACCGCGCCGAATTCGTTTTGTTCCGGCCCCGTGGGGCTGGTCCGCCAAAGGCAGCCCCCAAAGATCCAGCCGGGGGAGAGGCAGCCCGGTATCGCGTCCTGGGCCAACCAGCGGCTATGACTCGCCGATTTGGCAACTATAATGGACGCCGCGCCCGCAGCCGTCCTGGTTGCCACTGCCCCCGCCCCCGCAGGCTTGTTCCCGAATACATCCAGTCAGAGAAAGGTGTGACATGAGAATCGTTTTGCGCTCGCATCGCTGCTCGTCGTGCCTTCGCTGGCGGCGGCCCAAGAGGCCAAGCGGTCGGAGGCCGAGACCAAGGCCATCGCGGCCATTCGCAAGTCCGGTGCCCATGTGCTGGAGATCGCCCAGAACGATCCTCGGCTGGAAGTTGCCTATCACCTCAACGCCGATGCCACGAACGACGTGGCCCTGGCGCCGCTGGCCTCGCTCAAAGACGTGCTCCACCTCAACCTGCGCGGCACCAAGATCACCGACAAGGGGCTCGAGCACATCAAGGGTCTGACCAGTCTCACGCGGCTGCACTTGGAGAAGACGGCGATCACCGACGCTGGCCTGGCGAACGTCAAAGGGCTGACGAACCTGGAATACCTCAACCTCTACGGCACGGGCATCGGCGACGCGGGCTTGGAACACCTCACTGGCCTCAAGAAGCTCAAGAACCTCTACCTCTGGCAGACGAAGGTCACCGATGGCGGGGTGAACAAGCTGAAGAAGGCGCTGCCGCAGGTGCAGATCGTGCAGGGCTTCGACCTGCCGCCGCCGAAGAAGGAAGAGCCCAAGAAAGAAGAGCCCAAGAAGGACGGAAAAAAGGACGCCAAGAAGGATGACACCAAAAAGAAAGACGAGCCAAAGAAGAAAGACGAGCCGAAAAAAGATGCCAAGAAAGATGCGCCCAAAAAGGACGAGCCAAAGAAGGACGCCAAGAAGGACGAGCCAAAGAAAGACGCCGCCAAGAAGTAAGGGCGTATTGATTGCCGCGATGGAGGGCTTGACGCTACCTAATCGTCGCTCGGCTCAAAGAAATCTGTGGGCAAGTAGGCGCTCGCTCGGCTCCGCGCCATTGGCGGCGACCAAATCAAACTCACGCCTGGAAGTTCCAGATCCCAGATTACTTCACACCCTTCCTCTTTGAGGTAGTGTTCGAGCGCTCCAGCCCGGCTCCGCCAAGCCTTAGCTCGGTCCACCTCCGCCTCAAGCTGCCGCTCGCGAACGAACCAGCCGAGCGCCAGGGCAACCATGAGCGTCAGCCGGAACAAGTCCCGGATCGAGAAGCGGAAGGATCGGCGCATGGTGGCCTCCAGGGTGGTAGGATAGCTCCGCATCGACCTGCGAAAGGGCGCTCTGTCTCGCTGCACTTCATGTACTACAATCTTGCCGGGCGGGGAGAATAGTTCAAACTGACCCACTCCCCCAGGCCGATCCGGGTTGCCCTGGCGGCCTCCGTCGATATATTTGAACGCTTCGTCCCCGTCGGGGGGGAGATTACATTGCGTTCGCCAGGGGTCGTTGTCATGGCTCGGTCGTGTGAAATCTGCGGCAAGCAAGTTCAGATGGGCAATCAGGTCCGCACGCGCGGCCGCGCCAAATACCTGGGCGGTGTGGGGACCAAGGTGACGGGCATCAGCCGCCGTGAGTTCAAGCCCAATCTGCAGCGCGTCCGCGTCACCACGGCCAACGGCACCAATACCCGGATGCGCGTGTGCACCCAGTGCATGCGGAGCGGCACGATCACCCGGCTCATCCGCAGCGCCGCCCTTCCGCCTGCCCGCCGATGCCGCCAAGGCCGCCAAGGCCGCCAAGGCCGCCGGCCGAGGCGGCAGGGAAGAAGAAAAAGAAGGAGCGAAAGTAGCAGGCACACTCCGTGTGCCGTCCGCAGGCATCGCGCGTCCGCGAAGATGCCCGTCTCGCTAAGGTGGCGGCCACGGTCAGCCGGCTCACATTCCCACGGCACACGGAGTGTGCCTACTACGAAGGCGCCATGAGTCTTACCCGGCAAGACGTCGAGCGGGTCGCCATGCTGGCCCGACTGCGGTTCAGCGAGGCGGAGCTCGATGAGCTGACGCGCCAGCTCGGCGACGTAATCACCTACGTCGAGCAGCTAGGCGAACCGGATACGGCCAGCGTCGAGCCGATGGCCCAGGCCGTCGAGGCCTTCAGCATCTTCCGTGAGGATGAGCCTCGCCCCAGCCTTCCCAGAGAGCAGGCGTTGGCCAATGCTCCGCACGCGGACGGCGAGTGCTTTCTGGTTCCGCCCGTTCTGGGGTAGTCCGTGGGGCACGTTTCCAAACGTGCCCGTTCGACGTGCCACGCCCTAACTCGGGCTCGTTTGGAAACGTGCCCCACGCTTTGCCTGGTGGAAGCCAGCGCTTCCGCAACCGTGGGCGTCCTGACGCGGTAACGGGCCATGATGGCCCATCTTAGCTCGATTCGGCAGCGGCGGAGCAGATTCGCATTCGGAAAAGTGCTTGACGGCCGCAAGTAATCTGATATAGTGTGATATATCAGATAACTTGACAGGGGCGCCGATGAAGCCGCGCTCGCAACGTTCTGCTCAGGAACGAGACGTCCGCTCGTGCACCGTGCGACGCGTGGCCAGCGAGCCGCTGCTGCGCGGTAGCCTTGTCCAGATGCACCGCCGCTGCGGCAAGGAAGGCTGTCACTGCCAACAAGGAGAGAAGCACCCGGCTCTGTACCTCGCGCTGCGCGACCAGGGAAAACGCCGCATGGTCTACATCCCGCCCGCGCTGGAAGAGACGGTCCGCGCCTGGGTAAAGAATGCGCAAGACTTGGACAAACTACTCGACCTCATCTCGGCGCACTCCTATCAGGAACTCCTGGAGAAGAAAACGCACGTGCTGGGAAGTTCGCGGAAGTCGCCTCGCACCGCATCCAAGAAGCGCCACTCGCCATGATGGCTCGGTTTTGCGCGTACGTAGATAAAGTGTTCCACTTCAGCAGCCTGCTGAAGACGCTGCACGAGCCGCGCCGCATCCCGCTGATTCCCATCGGGTCGATCTTCACCAGCGCGTTTGCCATGTTCGCCACGGTGCGGTGCAGTTTGCATCGGATGGAGAAGGACCTGGTGCGGATTCCCGCGCGGTTGCGAGGGATCGTGGGGCCGCACGCCCCCAGTTCCGACACGATCGGCCGGGTGTTTGCGGCCATGGATCCTGAGCCGCTGCGGCAGATGCTGCGTTCGGTGCATCATCGCCTGAGGCGCAACAAAGTGCTGCGCGATGGCGGCCCCTGGAAGATCGCGGCCGTGGATGGCCACGAATTTTTTTCCCAGTAGAAAGCGCTGTTGCCCCGAGTGCTTGACCCGCACCATCAAGGTCCACGACCAAGAGGTCACTGAGTATTATCACCCCGGCGTGATCTGCCATCTGGTGGGGCACGAGCTGGCGCTGCCGCTGGACCTGGAGTTGCTGCGGCCCGGCGAGGGGGAAGAAACGGCCGCCAAGCGGCTGCTGGAGCGGGTGTTTGCCGACTATCCGCGCTTCTTCGATGTGGTGGTGGGCGACGCGCTGTACCTGGACGCCCCCTTCATTAACTTCTGTCTGGCGCACCACAAGCACGCGATCGTGGTCGTGAAAGGAGACCAGCGGCTGCTGTTGCAGGATGCCCAAGGCCTGTTCGCCCAGGCACACCCCAACCGTGGAACCTGGGACGCTGCACCGTTCAAGCTTGGGACGAAGAAGGCTTCACCTCCTGCGAGGGCGTGCAGCGGCCGCTCCGCGTGCTCCATACCCAGGAGACGGTGCAGCGTCGGCATCGCATCGCCGGCCAATGGCAGACCGTGGAAGAGACCTCCTGCTGGTATTGGGCCACCACCCTGTCCAAAAACCAGTTCTCGACGCCCGAGTTGTGGCGCGGCGGTCACGCGCCTGGGATGTGGAGAACGATTGCTTCAACACCCTGAATACCCACTTTGGCCTGGACCATTGTTATAAGCACGCGCCGTTGGCCATCGTCAACTTCGTGCTGACGCTCTTCTTGGCCTACGTGCTGCTGCAATGCTTTTGGCAGCGAAACGTCAAACCGGCGCTTCGCAAGGCGATCTCCACGCTGATCGGCCTGGCTGACGAACTGTGCCACAGCCTGGGCCCGACCTGCCGCGCGCCGTGGTATCCGCAGTTGGCCCAGCCGCCGTGACCGCCCTTGAGTCGGCAGACCCACGGTCGTCTCGCGCGCGGCACCCACCGCTCGAGAATCCCTTGCCCCTAGCGGGAATCGCCCCCTTCGCACCTCGCGAAAACGCTCGCCACCAGCGCCACGCCGGCCTCTCCGCCGCAACTCTCACGAATCTCAACCTCTCCGGCGACGCCAAACCCCGTCAAACGGCCGCGGTTGCGGAACTGCTGGGTGGAAGCGCGGTTTACTGGACGGATTGAAAATCCGTCCTACAATCCCCCTGCATGTCGCTGGTTGAATTGACCGCCACTGAGCTGCGCGACCGCCTTTCGTCGGCGGATGTCACCGCGCAGGACTTAACGCAGGCCTTTCTCGACCGGATCGGCCGCTACGACGGCGCCATTCATGCCTTTCTGCGAGTTCACGGTCAAGCGGCGCTCGACCGGGCCGCGCAGATCGACCAGCGGCGGCGGCGCGGCCAGCCGGTAGGCTCGCTAGCCGGACTGCCCGTCGCGCTCAAAGACGTGCTGTGCACCCAGGGCGAGTTGACGACCTGCGGCTCACGGATGCTCGAGCACTTCGTGCCGCCGTACGACGCCACGGCGGTCGCCCGGCTCAAGGCCGCCGACGCCGTCCTCATCGGCAAGACGAACATGGACGAGTTCGCCATGGGGGCCTCGCTGCGAGAACTCGGCCTTCGGCCCCACGCGAAACCCCTGGGACCCGGCTCGCATCCCCGGCGGCTCCAGCGGCGGGTCGGCCGCCGCCGTGGCAGCTTCGCTGGCGCCGCTGGCCCTAGGCAGCGACACGGGCGGCTCGATTCGCCAGCCGGCGGCCCTGTGCGGGCTCACCGGGCTGAAGCCGACTTACGGCCGAGTCAGCCGCTACGGTCTGGTCGCCTTCGCCAGCAGTCTGGACCAGGTCGGCCCGCTGGCCTGGACGGCGGAAGATGCGGCCCTGGTGCTCGAAGCGATTGCCGGGCACGATCCGCTCGATTCCACGTCGGTCCCGCACGCCGTGCCAAAGTACAGCCAGACCGTGACGTGAGCCGCTGAAGGGCTTGCGGCTCGGCATTGCCCGCGAGCACTATGGAGCGGGCCTCAACGAGGAAGTCGAGGCCGCCGTGCGAGAGGCGCTGCGGGTCTACCAGTCGCTGGGGGCCAAACTGGTGGATATTTCACTGCCCGCACGCCAGGTACGCGGTGGCGACTTACTACGTCATCGCCCCCTGCGAGGCCTCCAGCAACCTGGCCCGCTACGACGGCGCGCACTACGGCCACCGCACGGACGAGAAGGCCATGCTCGCCAGGCTGCCCGAAAAGGCTGCCGCAGAAAGCGACTCGCCGCTGGTGCGTATGTACCGCGACAGCCGGGCCGAGGGTCTTGGCCCGGAGGTCAAGCGTCGCATCATGCTGGGGACCTATGCCCTGAGCGCCGGTTATTACGAGGCCTTCTACGTCAAGGCCCTGAAGGTCCGCCGGCTCATTCGTCGCGACTATGACGAGGCCTTCGGCCAGGTGGATTTGATTGCCGGGCCGGTAACGCCCGACGTGGCCTTCCGCATCGGCGCGAAGGCCGACGACCCACTCGCGATGTACCTGGTCGATCTGTACACAGTGAGCGCGAACCTGACGGGCGTGCCGGGGATCTCGGTTTCCTGCGGCCGCGGCCGCCAGGGGTTGCCCATCGGCCTTCAGCTTCAGGCCCCCCCGCTGGAGGAAGAGCGTCTGCTGCGCGCCGCCCACATGTACCAGGGAGCGACCGATTGGCACCGTCGGCGGCCCACGCTGGACGCGGAAGCCGAACACCGAACATCGGACATCCAACATTGAACCTCGAACGAAAACGTTCGATGTTGGATGTTCAATGTTGGATGTTCGATGTTCGGGCACACGCCAAAATCATTCAAACTGACCTAAAGACCTAATGCCGCCCCAATGCCTTCAAAATGACGAGCTTGTCGCCTCGGCGGAGGTTGCCCTAGAATTCGGGACTTGCTTCCGCCAACCTGACGCGCCCGCTTCCTTCCCGGACCAAGCATGGCTGCTTCGGATATCGTCATCAAAGGCGCCCGCGAGCATAACCTTCGCGACGTTCGATCTCGTTCTGCCCCGCAACCGGCTCATCTGCCTGACCGGCGTGAGCGGCTCGGGCAAGAGCTCGCTGGCCTTCGACACCCTGTACGCCGAAGGCCAGCGGCGGTACATCGAAAGCCTCTCAACGTTCGCTCGGCAGTTCCTGGGGCAGATGCCCAAGCCGGACGTCGATTCCATCGACGGCCTCAGCCCCTCGATCTCCATCTCTCAAAAGACCAGCGGGCAGAACCCGCGCTCGACGGTCGGCACGATCACCGAAATCTACGACTATCTGCGGGTGCTCTATGCCCGCTGCGGCCAAGGGCACTGCCCGCAGTGCGGCCGACCGATCACGGCACAAACGCGCGAGCAGATCATCGCCCAGATCGCTCAACTGCCTGAGGGCACGAAGTTCTCGGTCCTCGCTCCGGTGGTCCGCGCTCAGAAGGGAGAGCACCGCGATCTGTTTGAAGACCTCATGAAGCAGGGCTTCGTTCGGGCCAGGGTCGATGGCCGACTCGTCAACCTGGCCGACGACCTGCGGCTCGACCGGCAGATGCGGCACAACATCGAAGTGGTGGTCGATCGGCTAATGGCGGGAGAGAGTCCGCGCGCGGCTGGCGGAAGCGGTGGAGCTGGCCCTCAAGGTTGGCGGCGGCACCCTGGTGGTGGCGACCGAGGAAGGGGTCGGGAGTCGATTTTCGGCCGCCGCAGAACATTCCAATGCCAAGCCGCGTAGTTCCGGCCGAAGATCGAATCCCGACCCCGTTGGCTTGGGAAGCCTCGAGACGTCCGACACCGAAGTGGCCGGCGGACGGATTGAAAATCCGTCCCACTCCCTCACGTTCTCCGCCGACTACGCCTGCACGCACTGCCGCTTGAGCTTCGAGCCGCCTAGCCCGCAGCTTTTCAGCTTCAATAGCCCGCAGGGCATGTGCCTGAAGTGCGACGGGCTGGGCGAGGCCTACACCTTCGCGCCGGAGAAGCTGATTACCGATGCGGCCAGATCCTTCCAGCAGGGCTGCTTCGAGCTGATCGGCACCTGGCGCGAGCTGGGCCGCTGGCGGCGGCACACCTTCGAGGGCGTGGCCGATACGCTCGAGTATCAGCACAAGCTCGAGCCGGGCACGATCCTCGAGACGCCCTGGGAAGAACTCGACCCGCGATGGCAAAAGGCGCTGCTCTGGGGCACGGGCGATCTGCACGTCGCCTACACCTGGAAGCACGGGGCGGGCGGCTACAAATACGGCGGCCGCTGGGACGGCATCATTCCCGATCTGCTCAGCAAGTACCGCGGCAGCAAGAGCGGCGTGCAACGTCGGCAGCTCGAAAAGTACATGAGCATCGTCCGCTGCGGCGAGTGCGACGGCCGGCGGCTCAATGCCCAGGCCCGCTCGGTGACGCTGACGACGCGTCACGCGCGGTTTCCCGAGGCGGCCACGCGGTCGCTGCCCGGCGTATGTGCATTATCCGTGGCCGAGGCAGCCGACTACTTCAGCGAGCTGGAGTTGGATGCGACGCGGCAGGCGATCGCCGCCGAAGTGCTCAAGGAAATCCGCGGCCGCTTGGGCTTTCTGCTGGGCGTGGGTCTGGACTATCTCTCGCTCGACCGCACCGCGCCGACGCTGTCCGGCGGCGAGTCGCAGCGGATCCGCCTGGCCGGCCAGATCGGTTGTGGCCTGGTCGGCGTGCTCTACATCCTGGATGAGCCGTCGATCGGCCTGCATCCGCGCGACAACCAGCGGCTGCTCGATTCGCTCACGCAGCTCCGCGACTTGGGCAACACGGTCGTCGTCGTCGAGCACGACGAAGAGACGATGCGCGCCGCCGACCACATCATCGACTTCGGCCCCGGCCCCGGCGTGCGCGGCGGCCAGGTCGTCGCCGCGGGCCACGTCGAAGAGCTGATGCGGCAGCCTCAAAGCCTGACCGGGCAATTCCTGGCTGGCGAGCAGACGATCGAAGTGCCGGCGCAGCGAAGACCCGTGGGGACAAGTGCGGAATTAGGAAGGAATGCGGAATGCGGAATACGGAATGCGGAATTGAAGAAGGCAGAGGCTAACCCTTCCGGATTCCGGATTCCGAATTCCGCATTCGGCAAATGCCTCACCGTCGTTGGCGCCAGCCACAACAACCTCAAGAACGTTGACGTTTCGATCCCGCTGGGGGCCTTTGTCTGCGTCACCGGCGTCTCCGGCTCCGGCAAAAGCTCGCTGGTCAACGACATTCTCTCCGAAGCCCTGCTGCGTGACTTGAACCGCGGCGACGGCCGGCCGGGCCGACACGAGCGCATCGACGGGCTGGAGCATCTCGATAAGCTCATCGCCATCGACCAGTCGCCCATCGGCCGCACGCCGCGCTCGAACCCGGCCACGTACATCAAGGTCTTCGACGAAATCCGCCGCCTCTACACGCGGCTGCCCGACAGCAAGACCCGCGGTTACAAGGATGGCCGCTTCAGCTTCAACGTCCCTGGCGGCCGCTGCGAAGCCTGCGAAGGGAACGGCTCCAATCGCCTGGAGATGGACTTCCTGGCCGACGTCTGGGTCACGTGCCCGTTGTGTCGAGGGCACCGCTTCAACCGCGAGACGCTGCAGATTCTCTACAAGGGCAAGTCCATCTCCGACGTGCTGGAGATGGACGTGCAGCAGGCCCTCGAGCATTTCGAGAACATCCCGGCGATCCGCTCGAAGCTCCAGACGCTGCACGACGTGGGACTCGACTATCTGAAGCTCGGCCAGCCGTCGCCGACCCTTTCCGGCGGCGAGGCCCAGCGGATCAAGCTGGCCCGCGAGCTGGTGAAGAAGAGCACGGGCAAGACGCTTTACCTGCTCGATGAGCCGACGACAGGCCTGCACTTTGCCGACATTAAGCTGCTGCTCAAGGTGCTGCACGATTTCTGTCGATCAGGGCAACACGGTCGCTCGTGGTCGAGCACAACCTCGATGTGATCAAGACGGCCGATTGGGTCATCGACCTGGGCCCGGAAGGGGGGGCCGATGGCGGACGGATCGTGGCCACGGGCACGCCGGAGGAAGTGGCCGCGGTTGAGGAGTCGTACACGGGACAGGCGCTGGCTCCCGTACTGGAGACAAACGGACGCGGCTCAATGCGGAATGCGGAGTGCGGAATGCGGAATGGTGGTAATGGAAAATCCATGCCGAATTCCGAATTCCGAATTCCGCATTCCGCCATCACTTCCATCAAGCTCCGCGGTGCCCGACAGCACAACCTCAAGAACCTCGACCTGGAAATCCCCCGCGACCAGATCACCGTCTTCTGCGGCCCCAGCGGCTCGGGCAAGAGCTCGCTGGCGATGGACACCATCTATGCCGAGGGACAGCGGCGGTACGTCGAGAGCCTTAGCTCGTATGCCCGGCAGTTCGTGGCCCAGATGGCCAAAGCCGCAGCTCGAGCACATCGAAGGGCTGTCCCCGGCCATCGCCATCGAGCAGAAGAACATGGGCCACACGCCCCGCTCGACCGTGGGCACGGTGACCGAGATTTACGACTACCTGCGAATCCTGCTTGCCCGGCTCGGTCAGCCGCACTGCCCCGACTGCGATCGGCCGATCGGCACGCAGACCTCCGACGAGATCGTGGACAAGGTGCTCGATCACACGGCCGGCACGAAGCTCTATCTGCTCGCCCCGCTGGAGATCGAAGTCGGCGAGGCCTACGAAAAGCTGTGGGAGGAGATGCGCGCGGCCGGCTATAACCGCGTGCGGATCGACGGTCAAACCCATTCGCTGGATAGCCCGCCGACGATCGACCGACGTCGCAAGCACGCGGTCGAGGTGGTAATCGATCGCATTACGGTGCGACCCGAATTGCGCGGCCGCATCGCCGACAGCGTGGAAAGCGGCCTGGCGCTCGGCAAGGGCGTTATCCGCGTCGCCCATGCCGACGACGCCGTCCCGGAGACGCAATGGCCGGTGCGCACACACAGCGTGCACTTCGTGTGCGAGCAGTGCGGCCGCAGCTTCGAACCGCTCACGCCGCACAACTTCTCGTTCAATAGCCCGCTGGGATGGTGCGAAGCGTGCGAGGGATTGGGCGTCGAGACCGGCACGAACCCGGCGGCCCTATTGCGCGACCCGAAGCTGTCGCTGGCCGAAGGCGCGGTGGCCTTGTGGCCCGACCTGACGAGCGCCGCTTTCGCAGGCGATGCTCGCCGCGCTGTGCGCGCAGACCGGAGTGCCGTTGGAGGTGCCCTTCGAGCGGCTCAGCCCCAAGCAACGGCGAGTGATCTTTCACGGCAGCGGGGAGCAGTGGATCAGTGTGAATGCGGAATGCGGAATGCGGAATGCGGAATCGAAGAAGAGCAAGAAGGACCGTTCCGATCCTCCCATTCCGAATTCCGAATTCCGAATTCCGAATTTCAAATTCCAATACAAAGGCCTCTACCCGGCTCTCGAAGAAGCCTCGCGGCTCACCGCCTGGGCACGCGGGAAGCTCGATCACCTCGTGGCCGAGATCGAGTGCTCGACGTGCGTCGGCAGCCGGTTGCGCGACGATGCGGCGGCGGTGAAGTTCCGCGGCCGCACGATCGACGAGGTGTGTCGCACGCCGCTGGGCGAGCTGCTCGAACAGGTCATCGGCTGGAAGCTTACCGCCCGCGACCGCAAGATCGCGGGCGAATTGGTGCGCGAAGTCCGCAACCGCTTGCAGTTCCTGGTGGACGTGGGCCTGGAATACCTCACATTGGCCCGGCCGGCCCCGACGCTCTCGGGCGGCGAGTCGCAGCGGATACGTCTTGCCAGCCAAGTCGGCAGCGGGCTGACCGGTGTGCTGTACGTGCTCGATGAACCGACCATCGGCCTGCACCCGCGCGACAACCGCCGGCTCATCAAGGCGCTTGCCCGGCTGCGCGACCTGGGCAATACGCTTCTCTTGGTCGAGCACGATAAGGAAGTCGTCGCGAGCGCCGATCAACTCCTCGACTTTGGCCCAGCGGCCGGCCAGCACGGCGGCCAGATCGTCGCCCAAGGCACGCCCGAGTTCGTCGCCAGGCAGAAAGGGTCGGTGACCGGCCCGTTTCTGTCGGGAAAGAGAGCGGTGCCGGTGCCGAAGACGCGGCGAGTGCCGGCGACGACCAAATTCGGAATTCGGAATTCGGAATTGAAGAAAGCGAAGTCTGCGAAAAAGGCGAAGCGAGTGAACGCAAATTCCGCATTCCGCATTCTGCATTCCGCATTCGACTGCCTCGAGGTCCTCGGCGCCCGCCACAACAACCTCAAGAGCGTCGATGTCCGCATCCCCCTGGGGGCGCTCTCGGTCGTCACCGGCGTCAGCGGAAGCGGCAAGAGCTCGCTCGTGAACGACGTGCTGTACATGGCCCTGGCCCGCAAGCTGCACCGCATCAAGGGGCAGCCCGGCGCGCACGACAAGATTCGCGGCCTGGACCGGATCGACAAGGTGATCCAGGTCGATCAGCAGCCGCTGGGCAACACGCCCACCTCGAATCCGGCGACGTACACCGGCGTCTTCGAGCTGATCCGGTCTCTCTTCGCTCAGTTACCCGAGAGCAAGCTGCGCGGCTACACGCCGCGGCGGTTCAGCTTCAACGTGCCGGGTGGGCGCTGCGAACGTTGCGAAGGGAACGGCCAGCTCCGCATCGAGATGCACTTCCTGCCCGACGTGTGGGTGGAGTGCGACACCTGCCGCGGACACCGCTACAACCCCGAGACGCTGGCCGTGCGCTTCCGCGGGCACACGATCGCCGACGTGCTGTCGATGCCGATAGGCCGCGCGGTCGAGCTGTTCGAGAACATCCCGACATTCGCCGCATCCTCCAGATGCTGTGCGACGTGGGGCTGGATTATCTCACGCTCGGCCAGCCGGCCCCCACGCTCTCCGGCGGCGAGGCCCAGCGCGTGAAGCTGGCCGCCGAGCTGGCCCGGCCCGACACCGGCCGCACGCTGTATCTGCTGGATGAGCCGACGACCGGCTTGCACTTCTCCGACCTGTTGAAGCTGCTGGACGTGCTCAACCGGCTGGTGGACCTGGGCAACACGGTCCTGGTGATCGAGCACAATCTGGATGTCATCAAGACGGCCGACTGGATTATCGACCTGGGGCCTGAAGCCGGCGAGGCGGGCGGCTACGTCGTGTTCCAGGGTACGCCAGAAGAACTCGCCGCCCACGCCCAAGGTAGGACGGTTTTCCAAACCGTCCGTCCCAAAGCGAGGAAGGCCAAAGTCCCCATCCTCGTTGGGGCCTCGCGGCAGAGCGGCCCCCGCTTGCGTTCCCACGCGGAGCGTGGGAGCGAGGAGCCGGGCACGCTGAAAACGTGCCCCACGTTGCGGTCCTACACGGGCGAGGCGCTCGCGCCGGTGTTGGAAGCCGGGCCATACGAGGAGCGTACCGCCTACGATCCGACGGCTGTAGCAGAACGTCGCGACGGCGACTTGGACATCGATGAGGTGGGCAGCGAAACGCAAATGCCCTGGGAATCGGCCGGCCGGCAATGGCATACCGTCGATCGCGTGGGGCGGCAGGGGGAGCCGTGCAAATGGGACGGGCAGATCGTGGCCCGCATCGTCGATCGCATCCACGAATTGGGCACGTTCAGCCCCACGAACTGGAACAGCCGCACCATCGTCGAAATCGCCGCCGAGCGAAAGACCGACGGCTGGTTCTTCCACGCCATTACGGGCGAGCAGTGGATCGTGAAGCTCAAGTTCCGCGTGGCCAAAAAGACATTCCAGCGCGACGGCCTGATCGAGCGCCTGGCACTGACGCCCTTCAACGACCTGGTCGGCGTGCCGGTCTACGGCAACCAGCCGCGCGTGAAGTGCAAGAACCTCCGCGGCCCCTGGCAGGAGATCGAGCTGGCGGCGTATTCGCTGGAGGAGATCGACAAGGCGGAGTTCTGGCAGTTCCTGGACTCGGCCGTTGCCGGTTTCCGCCGTCTCACGGAGCGCGTGGCTCAAAACCCTGAAGACGTGATGCCGTGGAAGGTGCTGGGCCAGAAGTGGCACTTCTCGCGCCGCGGTTTTCCGCCGGGCAAGAAAGTCGCAGTGGCCGCCCGAGCTGTTGGAGGAACTCTGTGAGCTGCTCTCCGAGACGGCCGCTGGCGGACAGTTCCTCTGGAACAACCAGCAAGTGGTGCACGTGTTCGTGCCGCAGCAGAGCGAGCCTTGGGCCAGCCTGTTCACCAAACGCGTGGCCGGACTGGACCTGGTGCTGAACGGGCCGAAGGACCGCTTCGCCTTTGGCCGCGTCGCCGGCCTGGGGGCGCATCGCGAGCTGCTTTCGGACGATACCCAGCGCGACGCCGTGAAGCTGCGATTCTGCAGCGTGGAAGACTTGCAGGCTGGGAACCTTAGTGAGTTCCTAGCGGAGCACTTCTCGGCGGTGCGCGGCAAGCCACGCTAACCGGAGCGCAATGCGACACTAGCCCGACGCGCAAGTGCTGCGCAAGTGAGGGAGGCCGACGAGTGACTCGGCATCCAAGGCGCTCCTCCCTCGCTTGCGCGCTTGCGCGTCGGGTTAGTGTTCTGCTGCCCGCAGGGCCTCGTTGGCGGCGGCCCGGATCTCCGGCACGGCGTCGATGGCCAACTCCTTGAGCGTCTTGAGCGTGGGCTCGTCCTGCGCGGCGTGAATGAGGCAGCGCAGCGCGTGCCGGCGGAGATTCTCGATGGGCGGTTGCGTGAGCCCCTGGCCGAGCGCCAGCCGCTTGAGAGCGGGCGCCGCCCCGACACCGATGCCCGCCAGCGCTTCGCAGCCGTGAGCGACAAGCAACCCATCGTCGGCGTGGATGAAGGCGACCATCGCCGGGATTGCGAACTGGGCCTCTTTGCCGGCCTCGCCCAGAGCGACAATCGCCGCGCGGCGAACCGTAACGGCGCCGTCGCCCAGCGCGGCCACCAGCTCATCCAACCCGGACCTGCCCGCGGCGATCAGCGATTGCGCGGCGGCCTCGCGGGAACTTTCGTCGGGCGCCCGCAGGAGCTTCGCCACGTTTGACGCGTGTGGCGCAGCACTCTTGCCAAGCCGGTGCAGGCCGCCCAGTGCTTGCAAGCGCAGGTCGAGATACGGCTCGGTCAGCCTCGCCGCAAAGGCCGCGGCCATCGGCTCGATCAGCGTGGTGTAGCCGTTGAATCGGGACATCGCCTCCAGCGCGCAGCGGCGCACGCTGACGCGCGCATCAGCCGAGGCTTCGATCCATGCGCGGACGGCCTCGTCGGCGTCTCGGCCGAATCGCCCGGAGGCGAACTCCCCCAGGGCGAAGGCTGAAAAGGCCCGCACCAACTCGGCTCGCTGCTTCGTGCCGCGAGCCAGAAAGGCGATCTTTTCGCGATCGTGCGCGTCGGCGGGCGGTCCGGTTTGAGCCCACGACATCAGGTCTTCCGCTCCCTCCAGCATCTGTCCTACCGCCGCGTGGCCGCGACGGTGGAGCGTGATGAGGCAGCGGTCATGCAGTTGGCTCACGTGATACTGGCGGCCGCCAATTCCCTGGCCGATGGCCGACGCCAAGAACTCGCCCCACGTCGGCTGTGGATTGCCTTCACCGCAAAACCGACCCATGGCCACGCGGAAAGCCCGAACATCGTACACTTCGACGTTCGGCACGGCCGCCTCAAGGTCAGCGGAGAAGCCAATCACTAGCCGATCGAAGCCGATGGTCCAGCCGAGCCCGCGCGGGGCCAGCAGATGGTCCAGCGCCTCGGCCAACGGCAAGTCGGCAGTCTCCACGGTCACGCGCGCCGCCAGGATCGACGGCTGAGTCGGCGGCGCCGCGGCCGTCTTCGGCGGCTCCCTCACGATGATCCCCAGAGAGTGTTCTTTCTCCAGCCGTTCGAGCACACCAGACAGCGGCTCATCGCGGCAGCTCAGGCGCACCGTCTCGAGCAGTCGTTCTTCAATCGCCACGCGCTGCGGCGGCCTGCGTGAGGCCGCGGGAAGCGCGTGGGATGGATGGCAGAGTTCATCCCACAGCCGCCAGACCTTGCGGGCATTGGGCTGCGACGTGGTGAGGACCAGTTGCTTGCCGAGCAGCGATGGTTGCTCAACCTGCAGATGCTCGGCCAGCACGTTTCCCAGTTCCTCACGCTTGACGCCTGACGCAGCCAGGCCGCGTGGCAAGCCAAACACGGTGGTAACCGACGGCTGATTGGCATGCACCGGATGCGTGAGCAAGATGACGCCGTCCTCGATCACCCACTCCAGGCCATGAGCGTGGCAAATCGCGGACAGGACGGCCCGCGGAGAAATCGACTCCTGGACCACCGTCACCTTGAGCTGGTTGATCCCCCGTTGACTGAAATCGGCTTCGTAGCCGATGCCTACGCTGACTTCGGGCCGCAACCGGCGCAGGTCGGCCAGCGCATCGGGCAGCAGCTTGTCACGCCAGGCGATCGCCACGGGGCGATCCAGAGCGGCCCACAGCTCGGCATCCAGCGAGTCGAGGAGGGCCAAGCACGGGGAAGAATTCGCGTCCGAGGCGCCTGCAACGGCCGCCAAGAGCGGCCCGATCTCGCTGTGACCGTCGGCGTGCGCGCGAAGCACGAGCGCGTCCCCGATAGATGACAATGAACTGGCGCCCCCGGCCTTGCGCAGGGAGATCGACACGAGCACGTTGTGCAGGCTCACTTCGAGGGCCTTCCTGCCGGGTTTGCCGTAGGGGAATCGATGAACGCGCACGGGGACTCGCTGGTCGCCTGCGGCCTCGAAGTGATGACGATGGCTTGCCGCCGCTCGTCGAGAAAGAAATCGGCCCCCAGCGGCGCGACCATCAGCCGCAGGCCGCTGCGCAGCGACAGCCGCTTCCCGGTGCTGACCGTCACGGCGGCGTTGGGAAGGATATCGTGCAAGGCCAATTCGCGCTGGTCGAGCAACAGTGAAACATCGAGTGACTGGTTCAGTTGCTTCGCTGCTGCGGCCAGCGGCGTGCGATCGAAGCGGAACTCGGCCGGTTCATCCAGGCGTTGGGCGAGGCGCTCGATGTGCTCTCGATTCGCCCGGCTCATGCGTCCGAAGAACGCCGGGGCGTAGCTCACGACCCGCGGATCGAGCGCCTGGGCTGCCTGAGCGAGGACGTTGCTAAACTCCTCGTGCTCTTCGGCGGTCGCGTAGGCCAAGAGTCCGCCCGGCACAGCACAGAGCGCCAGACGGTCGTCGCGCGAGAACGGCGTCGGCACCGTATGCGCGTAGAGGGCATCAACGATGGCTCCGCTGCCGATGCCGTGCGCCTTGGCCAGCAATCCGCCCAGGGGATAGACTCGCGCCTGCCGCCGCTGCTCGCTCGTAGACAATGAAATCAGCACGCAATCGTCCACGATCTCGTACCGCCGATCCAGGGGCTGCAAGATTCGCCACAAGAGCGCACTGAGCGGACAGTCGTCAGCCGCGTCGTAGGTAATCGCCGCAGTTTTCGAATTTGCCTCGTCAAGGGCGCCCGCGTCCGGCACGATATTGATCCCCAGTCGTCGCCCCAGGTCATCGGCGATCTCCGCCAGGGGCTGTTCGTGGTAGCGGACGCGCAGCGGCGTCTCCAGCGCGCGGCGCATGGCAGCTTCGGCGGCGCGAGGCGCTCGCTCCGCCGACGCGGCGGCGGGGCCGGCGACTCGCCGCAGATCGTCCAAGAGTGCCGCGATCTCGTCGTGGACCAGCTCGGAGCGATTCACCATCAACATGCCGGGGTAGATCGTCACGCCGTCGCCATCGGCCGGCTCCTTCGTTGGCTGCGGATGGGTCGAGAACAGATACCGCACTAGCCGGGCCACGTCTTCTTCGCTGAACGAAGGAGTGCGCGTCAGGTCGCCGATCAGGTGCGTCCGCGGCACGGCCACGTTGGCCCGGGCACTGGGCGTGGTGACGCGAAGCGACCCGCCATCGATGTCGAACGTCAGGCCGGCGTCCCGCAAGAGCAATCGCAGGGCCGAGGCCAGCGGGATATCGCGAACGTGCAGCGTGACTCGGTCATCGACGGATAGCGACTCGGTCTGAAGCGCTGGGTCGTCGATCACCAGGTCCACGTCCTGTTCGCGCGATAGCCGAGTCAGGACGTTGCGCAGTTTTTCATGGCGCGCCTCAACGGAGACGGGCCTCCGTAGCTTCTCGCGGATGGCGTTCTGCGGCGAGGGCGGCTCATTCGCCGGGCCACGACAGCCGGCGACGACGGTGCACGCCAGCGCAAGACAAACGAGCGCCACGCGGCAGCCAAGGGCTGGTCGTGCCGACGCCATGATGTGCCTCGGGCGGGCGGGGTGCCTCGTCACTGTCCGACAATGGTGTTAATATATCTCCTGCCGTGCGGGCCGCCAAATGAACCCTGCGCGGCCGTATCCCGTGGGGCATGCGGCTCGCGTGCCTACATTCCAAAAACGCACGCGAGCCGCGTGCGCCACTCCACACCGGGCACGTCGAAATGTGCCCCCTCCACAGAGTCCCATGTCCGACAGTATCTACGATCAACTTAAGACGACGGTCGCCGGCGGCGGCGTGGCCGCGGCGTTGGCCCAGCTTTCTCAGCGGCTCCACGCCGAGAAGCGCTACTTCGATCTCTTCAGTGCCCGGCTCATGGAGGGCCGCCACCGGCTCGGCTTGCCGGTCGCTTCGTCCGACGGGCTGGACGATTTGCCCGAGCCGACTCGCAGCCAGATGGAGCAAGTCTATCTCGATGCCTGCCGCGAGGTGGGGCATCTGCTGCTGGCCGACGGCCGCTTGGCCGAGGCCTGGATGTATCTGCGGGCCGTCGGCGACAAGGCCGCGGTGACCGCCGCCCTGGAGAAAGACGGGCCGCCCGAGGGCAGCGTGGACGAGTTCGTGCAGTTGGCCGTGCACGAAGGGCTGTCGCCGCGGGTGGGCTTCCAGACCGTGCTGGCCAATTACGGCGTCTGCAACGCCATCACCATGTTCGACAGCACGATGTACAACCGCCCGCTGGCCGACCGGCAGCAGGTGGCGACACTGCTCGTGCAGACGCTGCACCGCGAGCTGATGGCCAACTTGAAGGCCGAGATCGCTCGCCAGGAAGGGAGCCAGCCGAAAGAGACGACGATCGAGCAGCTAGTCGCCGAGCGCGACTGGCTGTTCCTGGAAGACGCATACCACATCGACACGTCGCACCTGCACTCGGTGATCCGTTTTGCCCGGGTGATACAGGATCCTGCGGCCCTGCGACTGGCGGCCGATCTGACCGAGTATGGCCGCCGGCTGGGCACGCCCTACCAGTTCCAAACCGAAGAGCCCTTCGCCGAGCCGTACGTGGCCCACAGCCTATTCTTCCGGGCACAGTTGGGGCAGCAGGTTGATGAGGCAGTCGCCTATTTCGGCGACAAGGCCCGTTCGCTCGACCGCGAAGAGCACGGCACCGGCCCGGCGGAGGTCTACGTGGCGCTTTTGGCGCGGATCGGCCGCCCCGCGGAGGCGCTGGCGGCATCGGCCGAGCTGATTCCCGCGGTGCACAGACCGCCGGCTTCGCCCCGTCGCTCTTGGAGCTGGCCCGCGCCGGCGGCCGCTATGACAAGCTGCTGGATGTCTGCCGGCAGCGCGAAGACGTGCTGAACTTCGCGGCCGGTCTGGCCGAGAGCCAGGCGAGCGTCGAGCCGTCAGGCCGACGTGTGCGCTAATCCCGCAAGCAGCATAGCGGTCGATCAAGTGAACGCTACGTGCGCGGCGGCACCGTGGGAAGCGGACGCAAATCGTCTGGCGAGACCGCGCGTGCCGGGCCAGTTCGCGGTTCTGCCGGCAAGTTGATCGGCGTGGGGAGCAGAGATCGTTCTTGCACGCCGCTGCGGGCATCGACGCGCAATTCTTGAGCAAGCTGGCGCATCTGGTCAGCACGTTGATAGAGGCCCCGCTGCTCCAACTGATTGGCGATCTCATCCAATTGCCGCGACGCCATGCGCAAGGCATCAACCTGCTCAGATGACACCGTGCGAGGGGTGCCCACGCCGGGGCCGGCCACAACCGGGGGGATCGGCGGAGAGATCGTCGCTCGCGGCGGCAACGGCGGCGGCAGATCGGGCGGTGGGGCCGCCCGATCCAGTTCCTGCCTCCGGCGAATCGCCTCGGCGACCTCTCGCGGGCTGGGAGTCAGCTCCGACGACCCGCCGATGCGGCGCTTCCACAACTCCATCATGGCGCTGATATCCGGATCATCGATGGCAGCGGGTAACAGGGGCGAAGAGGGCGGCGCGGGCGAAGATTCGGTTTCATCGTTCGCCCCGGCCCCGTGCGTCGCGGCTTTGTGCGTCGCGGCTTCGTGCGCCGCGACCGGCTCGCGCGCGGAGGCGCTTCGGAGACGGCCGGGACAAAGGGAATCTCCAGTCCGATGTGCTCAAACTCTGAGGTGTCCAGCGGCTGCTCGACCGACGGTGCTCGGACAAGCTCTGGCTCGGGGAGAAGCTCGGGAGCATTGCGCAGCGAAACGTCCGAGTATTCCAGATCGTCCAGCAGCGTGGAGTCGTCCACGTCCATGCGCGACGGACATTCCAGGGACAGGCTTTCCGGCGCAATCGCCTGGTCCGCGCATGCCGAGCCGCACGAGCCATCCCGCGGAGCGGCGGCGGGCGGGGTCGGCTCCATCTCCCGCTCGACCAGCGTGATCGTCAGCGGCGGCGAGACCACGGCGGCGGGCGACACCACGCCGACGCCTGGCAGCCAGTGCGCGTCGATCCACAGACCGACCGCCAACATGCCGAAGAAGCCCAGCAGACCCCAGACCGACCAGTGCACTCTACGCATGACGTGCCTCCGTGCGTGTCAGTTATTCTCTTCTCGTCCTCGTTCTCGTTCTCGTTCTCGTTCTCGCATTCTCGTTCCCAAGCTCCGCTTGGGAACGAGCGCTCGCAAGCTCTGCTTGCAGTCAGTGGTTGCCTAGGTCCTCCTACGTCCTCGAAGCAGAGCTTCGTGACTTGCGTTCCCAAGCGGAGCTTGGGAACGAGGAATAGCTACCTCCGGAACTTCTCGGCCCAGAGCCGCGAGGGGCCTTGGAAACGCTCCAGCGCCTGATCGACCATCCGCGAGTTGGGAGAGCTTTGCCTTTCCAGCTCCGCAGCGCGGCGCACGTCGCGCTCGGCTTCAGTCAAATCCGTGCCCTTGGCGGCCAGGTGGCGTGCCAACCCGCGTAGGTAATAGTACCGGGCATCGCTGGGATAGCGGTCGATCGCTTCGCTCAATCGCTGCACGGCCGCGGCGTAGTTTTGCTCGCGCATGTGCCGCAGCCCCTCGGCGTAGGAGAAATTGGCGCCCGTGGCGTCGGCGTCGCCGGCCGGGGCATTCTGGGCCAGCAGCCGCGCGTGGCGTTGGCGGACCTTTTCCAGCCAGGCCTGCGTGGCGGCGGTGTGGCTCGACCAGCGTTCCGCCTGCGGAGGCAGAAGGTCGGTCACGCCCAGGGCACTCGCCAACTGCACCGCAAACTGTGCCCATTGGTGTTCGCCGGAGCGATATTGCTCGGCCAATTGCCCGCGATCCTCGGCCCGTCGCTGGGCCTCGCGCAGGGCCAGCCGCGCGGCGCGACTTCGGCTTGCGCCGCCTTCGCCTCGTCATAGGCGGCCAAGCGCTGACGCTGCATGTCCTGGCTGATCCGCCGAGCCGTGTCGCGCTCCAGCACGGCGGCGTTGGCTTGCCGGCGGGCCTGGTCGCGCTCCTGGCCGGCCTGGGCGATGGACTCTTTGGCGGCGAGCTGTGCCGCATTCACCGCCGTGTCGCGGTCTTTGGCGGCCTGACCGGCTTGCTTCAGCGCCTGGTCGGCGGTCCGCGTCGCTTCGTCGCGCTCCTTCTTGGCGTATTCGACGGAGCGCAGGGCTTCGTCTCGGGCTCGCGCGGCGGCCTCGGCATCGAGCGCAGCCACGTCGCGCTCTTGCTGCGCGGCTTTGAGTGCCTGGGCCAGTTCGTCGCGCTGCTTTTCGGCGGCCTGGATGCGGCTGACGGCAGCGTCTCGCAGCGCGACGACCTCTTTCACCTCGCGCTGCGCCTGCTCGAGCTGCTTCTGGAACTCTGCCACTTTTTGCTGGGCAGCGGCGCACGCCGGGCACGGCTCGTGACGATGGATGTGAATGATGGTTCGCGAGGCCCCCGTCCCTTTTCGTTCGGCCCCTTGATCCGCGCGACGCGCACGCACGGCACGTTTGGCAGGCTTATCCTCGACCGCCGCAGGCGGCTCAACGGGCGGCCGAGGCCCTTCCGCCGCGACAGGCGTGCCCGCTGGCTCCTCGCCCGCCAGCCCGGCCGTCTCGGCTTCGAGGGCGAGGAATGCTTCGAGCTGTTCGATGCGCTCTGCGCAGAACTCGGTTCTCTTCCCGTAGCTTGTCTACTTCCGGCTGAGCGGCGGTTGGGGCGGGAGGCGGTACCGCCGGGGACGTGGAGGGCGCCGCTTTGGCCGGAGCTGTTTCGGCTGTGGGGGAGACGGGCGCCACTGGCCGATCAGGCCGCACCCGGCGCGCCGTGCGAGGCGAGCGATCGTTTGCCCCAGCGGGCTCCCAGTTCTGCGAGACCAGTGCCAGGCCTACGCACGAGACTCCGAGCAATAGCCCTGCCAGCTTCGATTTCATGGCGCACCTTGTGACTGTGAGAAAAGGGAGCGAAGTGTACGACCGCCACCTGCCGACCGCAACGCGAGTCCGCGCCGAAAGCGCACTGCCGGCAACTCCCTTGGAGACGTGAGGATCTTCGACGATCCAACCGTCAAATTATAGCGCCCGACCTCCCGCCGGCTAGCGTCGATAGAAACGCTGGTGCCACTCGCAAGCTACGGGAAAGTCGTCGCCCGCCCCCGAAGCTTGCTGCCAGCTTTACGGTCCGTGGATTCCGCTGGCTACGAGCGGGCGTGACAGGCAGGCTCACATGCCCAGAGGAAAGTCGGTCAGCAGCTCGACTCCGTTCTCGGTGACCAGGTACTGGTTCTCGAGCCGAATGCCGGCGCGCATCTCGGGCGTATACAGGCCCGGCTCGACGGAGACCACGTCGCCGGCTTCGAAGCGGTCGTCCCAGCGAGGGTTGAGGTGCGGGGCCTCGTGTGGGAAGAGGCCCACTCCGTGCCCCAGGTGGTGAGTGAAGTTGCCCGGCAGGTATTCGTCGAGCTGCCGCTGGACTTGCTGGAAGAGTCCCTTACAGCTCACGCCGGGCCTGACGGTCCGCTCGACCACGGGGAAGACGGCCGCGAGGGCCTCCCAGGTTCGCTGCTGGAGGTCGGTCGGTCGCCGATTCACGGCCAGCGTGCGGCAGTTGTCGGCGAAATAGCCGCGAAACGCCGGCCCGAGGTCCAGGATATACAGCTCGCCGTCCTGGCAGCGCCGATCGCGCGGAAGCCGCCGCGCGCGTTGCAAGCGTAATCGTTGCCGGGCAGGGAGGACTGCGTTTCGCCGAATTCCTCCACGGCCACGGCCTGCAACTGATTGAAAACGTCTAGCTCGCTGACGCCAGGCGCGACGATTGCCCGGGCCCGCTCATACATTCGACCGGTGGCGGCAATGGCCTTTTTCATCAGCGCCAGCTCGTCGGCCTCCTTGCGGCGGCGCAGGTAGTAGATCGTGGGTTCGATGTCCACGATCTCATCCGCCAACATCGTAGCAGCAGGCACACTCCGTGTGCCGGCCGTGTTGGTTCCTTCGACGGCACACGGAGTGTGCCTGCTACTGAGGACGTGCGGCCCGCAAGACGAGAAATCCACTCCCACACGCCCCGGCTTGACCTTGCCGGCGAGCCGATCGAGCAGCACGGCCGCGCTGGCCACCCGCTGATCATTTCGCAGCGTGGAGGTCCACTGAGCCTCGTAGGGCACGAGGTCGTCGGCCGCGGCCACGTTGGGCATCCGCCGCTCGGGAGCCACCAGGGTGCAATGCCCGTCGGCCGACAGCGCGGCCATCGGCGAAAATGTCCAGTGGAAATGGCAACCGGTCAGCCACTGCACGTGGGCATGGTGAGCGACGATCACCAGATCGAGGCCCTGCCGCTCGATCTGGGCGAGCAGTCGCTGCTGACGGATGCGGCAATGGGAAACGCTCACGGCGTAATCGGTCATGTCTTGCGCACCGGCATAGGATAAGCTGGCTCAGCGACGCGGTCCGTGATACCTTCCCCGGTGCCGCAAGGCAATCGAAGAGCTCGCTCAAGTGCGGCGAGCGTCGAGGCGTCAGCTCGACGTGCTTGGATGTGGCAGCTCAAGGAGGAGGACGTGTGACGGAGACTCACCAGGCCGCCCGGATTCTCGGGATCGATCCGGGCCTGAACGTCACGGGCTACGCGGTGCTGGAGGCCGGCGAGCGCGGCCCGCGGCTGGCCGAAGCGGGCGTGGTCCGTGGCCGCTCCCGCGATTCGCTCACGGCCCGCCTGGCGGAAATCCATCGGGGCGTGGTGGACGTGATCGCCGCTTTGCGGCCCTCGGCGATGGCCGTCGAGCAGCTCTATTCGCACTACGAGCGGCCGCGGACGGCGATCCTGATGGGCCATGCCCGCGGCGTGATCTGCCTGGCGGCCGCCCAGGCCGGCATTCCCGTGATCCACTACTCGGCCACGCAGGTAAAGAAGATCCTCACGGGCAGCGGCCGCGCGCCCAAGTCGCAAGTCCAGCGGGCGGTGCAGCGCGAGCTGTCGTTGCCGCAATTGCCCGAGCCGCCCGACGTGGCCGACGCCCTGGCCATCGCGCTGTGTCATTACCACCTGGGGCGTCGAGCCAGTTTTGCGCCCCACGACGTGATGGGGCTCATTCGACCGGCTCGATCTGCTTGACAGCGGTTCGCCCGATAGGGCTAATCTGTTGGCACGGCGGCCCCCGCCCCTTGAGGAAGAGCGTTCATGCCGAAAGGAGCGCAAGCAATGCGCGGACGGAATTCCCGGCGCCCGATGCCATACACCACGGTGCTTGCGATTGCCGTGCTCCTGGCCGCGCCGGCTCGCGCTCAAACGGCCAAGTCCGGCTCTGCGCCTGGGTCGCCGACTTTCGAGCGAGACGTGTTGCCGCTTCTGACCGCACACTGTCTCAAGTGCCATTCGGGGGACAAGCCGCAGGCGGGCCTCGATTTGCGATCCCCGGCCGGCATGTTGCGGGGAGGAGACAACGGCCCGGTGCTGGTCAAAGACTCCGCGGCGCGAAGCCTTCTCTTGGCGAAAGTCTCCAAAGGCGAAATGCCGCCGGGCAAGACGAAGCTGACAGCCGGCCAGATTCAAGTTCTCCGCGATTGGATCGAGGGGGGAGCCGCCACGACCGAAACAAGTCCCGCCTCATCCGCCGTCAATCAGCAGCACCAGCAACACTGGGCTTTTCGGCGGCTCGCCTCGCCGCGTGTCCCCCGCGCGGCCAGCCACGGACGAGCTCGCACGCCGGTCGATCGGTTCTTGCTGGTTCCCGTCGAGGCCAAGGGACTGTCGTTCGCCGCAGATGCAGACCGGGCGACCTTGCTGCGGCGAGCCTGCTTTGACCTCGTGGGTCTGCCGCCCACGCTGGAAGAGCAGGATGCTTTCCTGGCTGACAGCCGACCAGACGCTTATGAGCGGCTGCTCGATCGGCTGCTGGCGTCGCCTCGCTTTGGCGAGCGCTGGGGACGGCATTGGCTCGACGTGGCCGGCTACACGGACACGGTCGGATTCGACCAGGACATGAACAACATCATTCGGAGCGATGGCAAATGGCGCTACCGCGATTACGTCGTGGCCGCGTTCAATGAAGACCTGCCTTACGACCGCTTCGTGACCGAGCAGCTTGCGGGCGACGAGCTGGTGGACTGGCGCGGTGCCCCGCGCTTCACCCCCGAGATCAGGCGGCTGCTGATTGCCACGGGATACCTGCGCACGGCGCGAGACCAGACGCACGAACCGGAGAGCGACATCCCGCTGAACCACTACGGCGTGCTGCACGACACCGTGGCGATCGTTGGCAATAGCCTGCTGGGACTGACGCTGGGCTGTGCCCAGTGCCACAGCCACAAGTTCGACCCGATCCCGCAGCGCGACTACTACCAATGGATGGCCCTGTTCACGCCGGCCTATAACCCGCGCGACTGGCGGCCGGTGGTTCCCTGGAAGCCCGAGGTGAAGGACCGGGGACTGCCCGACGCTTCGCCGGCGGAGCTGGCCGAGATCGAGCGTCGCAACCAAGAACTCGATCGCCAGGTGAGAGAACTAGCCGAGCAGGCTGACGCGGCTCCGCAGGCCGTATGAAGCCCGTCTGCGCGAAGCACGGCTCAAGTCATTGCCTGAACCGATCCGAGCCGACACGCAAGCAGCAATCGACACGCCGGCAGCAAGACGCGACGAAGTTCAGAAGTACCTCGCCGGCAAGTTTGAGGCATCGCTCCGCGTGTCGAGCGAAGAAGTCACGGCGGCCCTTGGCCCTGCCGACCGTGCCCAAGGGGAAGAGATCAACGCGCAGATTGCCGCCCAGCGGGCCCGTCGCCACGTGCCCGGCAAGATTCAGGCGCTGTACGACCTGGGACCCCCGCCGCCGACCTATCTGCTGAAACGGGGCAATTATGAAACACTGGGCGAGGAAGTTTCTCCCGGGTTCTTGGGCGCGCTGTGCGACGGGGACTCCGGACTCATCTCCTCGAGTGTTCGCTCGAGGGCCACCAGCGGCAGACGACTGGCCCTGGCGCGTTGGCTGACGGAGGCGGAGTCTCGCCCGTCGGCCCTCATGGCGCGGGTGATGGTGAACCGCCTTTGGCAGCACCTGTTTGGCCGAGGGCTTGTGCCCACGCCCGATAACTTCGGCCGCAGTGGCGAGCCGCCAACGCACCCCGAGCTGCTCGAATGGCTGAGCGGCGAGTTCATTCGTTCCGGCTGGCGTATCAAGCCGACGCTGAAGCTGCTGATGACCTCCACGGCCTATCGGCAATCGTCGCGGACTGGAGAGCAGACGGGAGGGTTTGCCGGACGGACCCTCGAAGCCGACCCGGAGAACCGCCTGCTCAGCCGCATGCCTTTGCGCCGCCTGGAGGCCGAAGCGATTCGCGACGCGCTCTTGGCCGTGGGAGGCCAGCTCAACTCGACAATGAGCGGCGCCCCCGTGCTAACGCGCGCTCGGCCGGACGGCTTGGTAGAAATCGACGCCAAGGAAAGCCCCGCCGCCCGCGGCCGGCGCAGTTTGTATCTGGTCTATCGCCGCTCATATAACCTGTCGCTGCTGACGGTATTCGACCAGCCGCTCGTGGCCCACAACTGCGCTCATCGCGACGCCTCGGCCGTGCCGCTGCAATCGCTGACGATGCTGAACGACGCCTTTGTCGCCGAACAGGCGGAGCGCTTCGCCCACCGCGTGGAGCAGGCAGCCGGCGCGACCGGCGAGCCGGCCATCACCGCCGCGTTTCGCTTGGCACTTGCCCGCTCGCCCACCGCGGCCGAAACGGCCATCGGCTACCGGCTTCTGGAGCGCCTGGCCACGGCCTACCGCGCGGCGGGTCGTTCGGCATCGGAGGCTAGCCGCCTGGCCCTCGGGCAATGGTGTCACACGCTGTTGAATACCAGCGAGTTTCTCTATGTGGAATGATGACCAGGGTCTGTTTTCCCGCCGCAAGTTTCTGGGCCAATCGAGCCTCGGCTTGGGGACGATGGCGCTCGCGCAGATGCTGCACTCGGAAGGGCTGCTGGCCGCCGAGGATGCTGCGCCGCAAAGCGGCGCCACCTTGCGCCCGCGGCCCGGCCATTTGCCCGCCCGCGCCAAGGCCGTGATCTTGCTGCTGCAAGGGGGCGGGCCCAGCCAGGTCGATCTGCTGGACCCGAAGCCGGAGCTTCAGAAACGCGACGGCCAAAAGCACCCCGGTTCGGTGGAATCGTTTCAGCCCGGCAGCCAGTCCAATCTGCTGATGGGCAGCCCCTTTCGCTTCCATCGCCACGGCAAGTGCGGCATGGATTTCTGCGAGCTGCTGCCTTGTCTGGGCCACGTGGCCGACGACTTGTGCATGGTCCGCTCGATGTTCAGCGACAACAACAACCATCCCCAGGCGATGCGCTGCCTGCTGAGCGGCAAGATCTTCCCCGGCCGGCCGACCTTGGGGGCCTGGGTCAGCTACGCGCTGGGCAGCGAAGGCCAGAACCTGCCGGCGTTTGTCGTGCTGCGTGACCCCGACGGGCAGGGCATCGTCTCCCAGTACGACAACGGCTGGCTGCCGGCCTTGTATCGCGGCACCGAGGTCCAGTCGCGCGGTGCCGCGGTGCTCAACCTGCACCCGCACGAACCGATCACCCCCGACGTTCGTCAGGCCACGCTCGAGGCCCTGGCCGCGCTCAACGAAGAGCGGCGGAAGCTCTACCCGCGCGAATCGGAGCTGGAAGCCCGCATTCGCAACTATGAGCTGGCCGCGCGGATGCAGCTGGGGGCCGAGCGGCTGCTGGATCTCTCGCGCGAGCCCGAATCGATCCGCCGCCTGTACGGCCTGACTGATCCGGCGACGGCCGAATACGGCACGCGCTGCCTGATGGCCCGGCGGCTGGTGGAAGCAGGCGTGCGGTTCGTCCAGGTGCTCAACCCCGCGGCCTCGTGGGACCACCACAACAATCTCCAGCAAGGGCTGACGCAGATGTGCGCGAAGGTGGACCGCCCGTCGGCTGCCCTGATCCAAGACCTCGAACAGCGCGGCCTCTTGGAGAGCACGATCGTCATCTGGGCGGGCGAATTCGGCCGTCTGCCCATCAGCCAAGGCGGCACCGGCCGCGACCACAACCGCCACGCCTTCACCGTGCTCCTGGCCGGCGGCGGCTTCAAGGCCGGCTGCATTCACGGCGCCAGCGACGAGTTCGGCTACAAGGCGGTGAAGGACCCCGTAAGCTGCCCTAGCCTTCAGGCCACGCTGCTCGCGCGACTGGGCCTGGACCACGCGCGGCTGACCTATCGCCACAGCGGTCGCGACGAAACGCTAACCGACCCGGCGGTCACCGGTGCCCGCGTCGTTGAGGAGTTGTTCCAGGCGTAGTCGCCGTCACTCGTCATTCTCTTCTCCGGTTTCCTTGTCCGCACAGTTCGATTATGTTAACGAGACGGTCCTAACCGCCCGTCCGGTGGCGCCGCGTCACCAAGGCTGCGGTGCAGTTGCCTCTTCGGGAGCCGCTCATGCTCGTCTTTGCCGCCAATGAAACCCCGGACATCGGGACCATTCTCACGTACGTCGGCATCTTCGCCGCGTTCATCGTCGTCCTGGTGATGCTGGCGGTGTTCGCCAGGTACTTCCGGCTGTGGATCCAGTCGGTGACCACCGGCGCCGGCATCGGCATCTTCGACCTGCTCGGCATGACGTTCCGCAAGGTGAACCCCGACGGTCATCGTCCGCAGCAAGATCATGGCCGTGCAGGCCGGGCTCGGCGAGGACGAGACCGGCATCACCAGCAAGGCCCTGGAGGCCCACTACCTGGCCGGCGGCAACGTGCCGCTGGTGATTCGCGCGATGATCGCCGCCAACAAGGCCAAGATCATCGACCTCGACTTCAAGCGGGCCACGGCCATCGACCTGGCCGGCCGCAACGTGCTCGAGGCCGTGCAGACCAGCGTCTATCCCAAGGTGATCGACTGCCCGGCCCGCGGCAGCGCCGCAAGACACGCTCGACGCCGTCGCCAAGAACGGCATCCAGCTCAAGGTGAAGGCCCGCGTCACGGTGCGGGCGAACCTCCACCAGCTCATCGGCGGGGCCACCGAGGAGACGATCATCGCCCGCGTCGGCGAGGGCATCGTCAGCGCCATCGGCTCGGCCGCAGACGCATGCCGACGTGCTGGAGAACCCCGACCGCATCTCCAAGGCCGTGCTCGCCCGCAAGCTCGACTCGCAGACGGCGTTCGAGATCGTCTCGATCGACATCGCCGACATCGACGTGGGCGACAACATCGGCGCCCGCCTGCAGGCCGACCAGGCCGAGGCCGACACGCGCGTGGCCCGCGCCGCGGCCGAGGGCCGCCGGGCGATGGCCGTCGCGCAGGAGCAGGAGAAGATCGCCAAGATCGAGGAGAGCCGCGCCGAGCTGGTCGAGGCCGAGGCCGAAGTGCCCAAGGCCATGGCCGAGGCCTTCCGCCGGGCAAGCTGGGCATCATCGACTACTACAAGCTCCGCAACGTGCAGGCCGACACCGACATGCGGCGGGCCATCGCGCAGACCAGCTCGTCTTCGGCGGCCGGCGCCAGCAAGGGAGCCAGCGCGTGATGGATGTTTCGCCCCTCGTCGCCGTCGCCGCGGTGGCCGTCGATCCGCTGCTGTTGGCGGCCGATTTTGGCGACTTCATCTGGGTGATCGCGATGATCATCGCCTTCGTGGTCTGGGTCTATAACCAGATCAAGAAGGCCAACGAAGACGCGGCCAAGAAAGCCCAGCAGGCGCCACAACCCGACGTGCAGCCCCTGCCGCGCACGGCGCAGGCCGACGCGCCCTCGCGCCGCCAGCAGCTGCCTCGAAAACGGCCAGCCATCGGCCAGGCTGGGGAGAGGCCGGCCCGCGCCTCGGCTCAAGGCACTCCGGACGACCCGTGGGCTAAGCCCGAGCCCGTTGCCAGCCACGTTCGCAGACACCTGGACACGCAGGACTTTGAGCAGCGCACCGGCAGCCTCGGACAGTTGAGCCAGCTCGACACGGACGTGGACGACCACGTTCAGCAGGGCTTCGATCACACGGTTGGCACGATTGTCGACCAGGGCGCGGCCACGGAGGCCGAGGAGGCTGCCGCCACGGCCGGGGGCGCGCTGGCGGTCTCCGCGGCAGTGGGCATCGCCGACGTGCTCGCCGATCCCGACAGCCTCCGCAACGCCATCATCCTGCAAGAGATCCTGCGGCAGCCGAAGTGGGAGTGACCGCACGAAGGCGAGCGTCGAGGCGTAAGCTCGCCGTGTTTGGCTAGGTGACAAGGTGACAAGGTGACAAGGTGACAAGGTGACAAGGTGACAAGGTGACAAGGTGACAAGGTGACAAGGTGACAAGGTGACAAGGTGACAAGGTGACAAGGTGACAAGGTGACAAGGTGACAAGGTGACAAGGTGACAAGGTGACAAGGTGCGGTGCGCACCAACGTCGAAGGTCCAACATCGAATGGCGGCATGTGCGCTTCATGTTCGACATTGAATGTTGGACGTTGGACGTTCGGACGTTCGAACCGGCCGGCTTGTGCCAACGCAGACCTGACGGCCCCTACCGCCCCACCCCACGGCCCGCGCAGATAACCCCCGCCCGGCATGCTCGAACGTCTGCTGCACCGCTTGGATCGCCACCGCTGGCTGACGCTGGGGGTCGTGCTGGCGGCGGCCGTGGCCGCGGCCTGGCAACTGCCCAGTCTGCGGGTGCTCGATTCCCCTGAGCGGTGGATGCCGCGGACCACTCTGGAGGCCTGGCACGTCGTCGAGCGGCACTTCGACATTGGCGACAGTATCGGCATCGGGCTGCATTTTCATCGGCCGCTCAGCGAGACCGATTTGGCGCTGCTCAAGGCGCTGCGACACCGCCTGGAAGCCGTCGAGGGGATGAGCCGCGTCTACGATTGCTCGCTCGTGGCCGAAGAGATCGAGCGCGTGCCGCTTCTGACCCTGCTGGCGCCGGAGAATGCCGAGCGGTTCGCCGTCTACGGTGGTGCGCTGTGGGATTCGCCCGCAGCCGGCGATTCGACGCGAATGCTGATGACGGTCTGCGAGCTGAAGTACTTCACCAATGAGATAACCCAGGCCCCCGATCAGCTCAACGAGCGCCGCCGGCACGTGGCGGCCGAGGTCCAGCGGATCATCGACGAAGAACGGGCCGAGCCGCGCTGGCAGGACGTCGAATTTCATGCCGCCAGCGGCGTGATGATGATGGGCGAGATGGAGAAGCGCACTCGCCAGGTGGCGTTTCGCTTCTTGCCCTTGTCGCTCTTGATCGGGCTGGTGGCCCTGCTGTGGGGCTTTCGCAGTTGGCAAGCCTTCGTGGTGGCCGTGCTGGGCAGCGCCGCGGCCACGCTCTTGATCCTCGGCTGGCTGGCGGCCAGCGGCGGCAGCCTGGGCGTGGTGACGATGGCCACGCCGGCCTTGATCTCGGTGATCGCCACGGCCGCCACCATCCACTTCGCCGCCTACGCCGCCCGTAGCGGCATGAGTAGTAGGGACACTCCGTGTGCCGTTGACGGCACGCGGAGGGTGCCTGCTACTACGGAGCGCTCGCACCTGGTCAGCGCCGTCTGCGTTCCCTGCTTAGGCTCGGCACTGACCACCGGGCTGGGCTTTCTGCTGCTTTGGTTCAACGAGCTGGCGCCGATCCGCGACCTGGGGCTGGGGATGTTCGCCGGTTCGCTGCTGGCCTTCCTGGGCGTGTACATCGCCACGCACCTGGTGCCCATCCGCGATCCGCACGCGGGCATTTGGCTGGCGCCCGCAGCCGATGCAGCGATTCTGCCGCGCGGTGACTCGCTTCCCGCTCTTGACGCTGCTGGGCACGGTGATGGTTGCCGGCGGGCTGATCTACGTCGCCTGGCCGCCCGGGGCGGATGGCCGCAGGTCTTCCCCACCCTACGGGGTCCGCGTGGACACGGACCCCTTCTCGTTCTTCTCCAAGGACCAGCCGATCAAGCAAGCCCTGCAGCGCTTCGCCGAGCGGAAGTTCCCCATCTTTCAGCTCGACGTGGTGCTGGTGCCCAAACAGCCACAGCGCCCGCCCGTGGACCTGGAGCCGCCGAATCCGGAGGAGCTGGCCAATCGCGCCGCGGCGCAGGCCTTCGCCGACGACGTGGGCCGCCAGAGAAACCTGGGCGTGGTGCGGGTGATTTCCACGTTGGCCATGCGCGAGCGATACGAGCGGTTCCTGTCCGAGATGTTCGACGCCTACCAGACGCAAGGCCCGCTGGCGGCGCTCTATCAGTTCGGCACGCATGCCTCGAGCGCCAATCGGATGAGTCACAGCTTCCAGTCGTGGACCGTGGACAAACAGCACGCTGGCGCCCTGCGATTCACCTTCGTGGCCCGCGACGACAACCGCGACTTTTCGCAGCTCGTCAACTACGTCCGCCAGCACGTGCCCGAGGGCTTCGACGGCTACCTGACCGGCTCGGTGGCCCAGAGCGTCAACCTGGCCGACGGCCTCCGCGGCAGCGTGATCCGCGGCCTGGGGGGCTCGCTGCTGGTGATGGGGCTGATCTGCATCGCCCTGTTCCGCTCGCTGCGGTTGGCATTGATCGGCGCCGTGCCGAACATCTTCCCGATCCTGGTCGTGTTCGGCGTGATGGGCTGGTTCGACATCCCCATCGGCTCCGGCTCGGCGATGGAAATGACCGTGGCGCTGGGCATCGGCCTGACCGACACGATCCACTTCCTCATGCACTACCGCCGGCGCACGCGCGAGCTGGGCGAGGGGGTCGCCGAGGCCGGTCGAGACGACGATCCGCGACATCGGCCGCCCGCTGGTGATGACCTCGCTCGTGCACGTGGCAGGGTTCGCGATCTTCCTCTGCACCGACTTCGTGCCGCTACGCCAGTTCGGCCTCCTGGCCAGCATCGCCATGCTGGCCGCGCTGGCCGGCGACCTGGTTCTGCTGCCTAACCTGCTGCTGATCTTCGACCGTGTGCCGCGGCGCAAGCCGGCCGATACCGCGAGCGGCACCGCACCGGAGAATGTCGTGGGTGAGCATCACCTGCGCACGGCGGGCGCGGTTGCGTGCCTGGGGCTGAGCGAAGCGAAGCCCCAGGAGAATCGCTGACCAACGTGTTTCATCATGCGAGCGTCGATTCAACCGTCACTCGCATTGGCCGTTCGCCTGGGGCTTCGCTTCGCTCAGCCCCAGGCACCCGCGCGTCTATTGGCGTTCTCGACGTGAAGAGCTTGCCCGCCAAGCCGCCTGCCTCGGGGGTTCTCACCGGGGCCGCGTTCTTGATGGCCGTGTCGGCGATCGGGCCGGGGTTCCTGACCCAGACGACGCAATTCACCGCCCAACTGGGCGCCAGTCTGGCGTTTGCCATCCTCGTCTCGGTGATCATCGACGTCGGCGCCCAGCTCAACACCTGGCGCGTCGTGTGCGTCTCGCGGCGCCGCGGCCAGGAGATTGCCGGCGCCGTCGTGCCGGGCCTGGGATGGATCGTCACCGCGGCCATCGTGGGCGGCTCGTTCGTGTTCAACCTGGGGAACTTCAGCGGCTGCGGGCTGGGCCTCGAGGCGCTCTTGGGCCTACCGTCGGCCTTCGGCATGGCGCTGTCGGCAGCGGCGGCCGTGGCCCTGTTCCTGTTGCCCCGAGCCCTGACGGCCATGGACTGGTTCTCCAAGCTGCTGGGGGCCGGCATGATCGGGCTCATGCTCTACGTCGTCTTCGTCACGCGGCCGCCGCTGGCCGACGCCGCCCGGCAGGCCCTCTGGCCCGAGAAGCTCGACATGGGAGTCATCGTCACGCTGGTGGGCGGCACGATTGGCGGCTACATCATGTTCTCCGGCGCTCACCGCTTGCTTGACGGCGGCATCGCCGGCACGGAGCACCTCACCCGGATCACCTGGGCGTCCGTCCAGGGCATCCTGATCACCGGCCTCACGCGCACGCTGCTCTTTCTGGCCGTGCTGGGCGTCGTGGCCGCCGGTGCGCCGATCGGGTCGGACCGCCCCGTATTCGACGCCTTTCGCAGCGGCGCGGGCACGCTCGGCGAGACGCTGGCTGCGCTGATCTTCTGGGCGGCGGCCATTACCTCGGTCGTCGGCTGCTCGTACACGGCCGTGACGTTCGTGGCCGGCCGGCGGAGCCAGCGAGCGCGGTCGCTATTGATCGTCAGCTTTCTCGTGCTCAGCCTGGCGGCCACGCTGGTGCTCAGGTGGATGGAGGTGCAGCCCACGCGGCTGTTGATCGCGGCTGGCACGATCAACGGCGTGCTGATGCCGATTGTGCTAGGCGTCGTCCTCTGGGCGGCGTACCGGCCCGGGCTGATGGGAGAGTATCGCCACCCTTGGTGGGCCGGCGGCCTGGGTGCGCTGGCCTGGCTCGTCTCGCTCTACCTGGCCTACCGGACGGTGGCCGCGGCGTTGGGCTGACGTCCGCGTGAGCGGGAGAGGAGCCAATAGCTCATTCTGAGCCCGGCACGCTCCGCCAGCAAAACGATCTAATCGCGATGGTCGTATCGTGAATGACGGGCAAGCGGCGCATTTGACGTTGAGGCCGCCCGAGTTGTTGTATCGAGGCCCCCTGGCCGACGGACGGGCGTCCCTTATAATGAAGTGCATTCAGCTCGTTCCCGCTCCCTTCTCGTTCCACTCGGAGAGTCAAGATGCGCGTAGTCTATCTGGTGATCCTTCTGGTCATGGTGTTGGCGATCGCGGCTTTCGCGCTGCAAAACGACGACCCCGTCACCCTTCGCTTCATGGAGTGGAGGGTGGCCTACCCGATGTCCCTGGTGGTGGCCACGGTTTATCTGCTCGGCATGCTCAGCGGCTCGAGCTTGATCGGCATGTTTCGGCGCTCCGTCTATCACGTCACCGAGCCAATCGACGAAGAGAGACGGCTCTTATAGAGACGACCTTCTAGCTAGAGACGGCGTTGTAGAGTGACGCGGCGGAGCGAGTCGCCGGTCCTGCGCGCTACGTGTCCTTGAGCCGCTTAATCTCCGTCTCGACCTGGTTGACCTCGATCTCGAGGCGGCGGACCTCGTCCGGTTCGTCCTGCTGTTTCCGCGTACCGGCCAGTTGCAGCCGCAGTTTTTGAAGACGCTGGTTGAGCACGTTCACCTTTTTCTTCGCCTTGGTATCCATAGGCGAATCGTATCAGTCGAACGCCCGATACGCAAAGGTTCGCGCCGCCGTCTTCGCGGCTCGCGCTGGTCGTCCTTCTCGGCGCCGTCTCTGACGGGACTCGTTACCAGAGATTGAGCTTATACCACGGCTGGCTCGCCTGTTGCGGCGCCGGCCCCGCCGGCCCTGCCGGGGGAGTGCTCGGCACCATCGGGGGCTGGTACGGCCCCTGTGTGGCCATGCCCTGGGCCGGCGGTTCTGTGAGGCGATAGCCGCGCGAGTTGTCGAAGCCGCCGGGCGTTGCAGGGCTCGGATAGGACGGCAGTGTCGGTTGCCCGTAGCTCGGCGGGCCTACATAGTTCTGGCCAGGGCCTGCGTAGTTCTGGCCAGGGCCTACGGCGGGTGGTTGGGGAACGCCCTGCCCCGTCGTCGCGCCCTGGGGTGGCGGCGGCTGGCTGTCTCCCAAGACGAAACTCTTCACGCTGCTGCCGGCGTCGGTGCGCCCAGCGGGTGATCTGCCATTCGTCGTCGGCCGCTGGCTGCGGAGCGGCGGCGGGCACGCCCGGCGCCTGGCGTCCGCGCAGCGCGACGGGCAGCGGACCGGGGCGCGATCGGGCTTCCGTTTCGGCCGCCTGCCCGCGAAGCGCCACGGGCAATCGCCGCCACGACTGGCTGGCCTGATCGGGCGGATACTGCCCGCCCTCCGGCAAGGAATGCTGCGCAGGGCCGGCGCTTGGCGGCGCCGCGCCATGGGGCTGTTGCCAGGGAGGGCCCTGACCCTGCCAGGGATTGCCTTGCGGCGGCGTGACGCCACCGGGCGCCCAAGCGGGGCCCTGAGGGGCGAGTGTGCCCGATCGCTGAGGCGGCTGCTCGAGCTGGTACCGGCCGCCGGCCTCGTACGCCGGAGCTTCGATTTCGTCGGTGTAGAAGTCTGAGGCGACGTGCGCGGCACAGCGCCGTCACCCCGCAGAACGGGCCCGTTCGGCCGCCACGGAGACTGGCCCGTCCCGCCTGTTCCGGGCGCGGGGCCGATCGGGTACGGCGCTGGTGGCGGCGACGGTGCAAGGGGCTGTTGGTACGGTGAATGTGCGCCGAGATGATCCTGGGGTGGCGAGTAGTCTGAATGGCTCGGGCGATTCTGATGCGGTGGATCACTCGGGGCTGCTGCGTGATCTGGGATGGCCGGCGGATGACCAGGAGCCATCGGCGGTTGGCTCGGTGCGCCGAACGCATGGTTATCATAGGGGCCGCTCTGTGAGGGCGGTCCCTCGGCGCGATGGGCCGAGGGATCCCACGGCGCCGCGGAGTTCTCCGGGCCAGGATAGGGCTCTCCCGCGGTCGTGCCAGGCCTGCTGAAATCTGGCCTGCTGGAATCTGGCCTGCTGAAATCAGGCCGGTTGAAGTCCGGCCGGTTCGAGTCCGGGCTGTTTGCGTCCGAGTTGCTCGAATCCGGCGTGCGCAGAAGATCGCCATGGTGCGCGCGTGCCCCAATTGGGCGCCGACGGAGCTGCGTAGGCCGGGTCCGTGCAGGGCGCGCACCGTGGGATGGCAGCGCCGCGGGAGGATGACCGACGGGCGTTCCAGCGGGCAAGCGGTCCTCGGGCCTCGGCGGTGTGTTTGCGCCACGAGGATCCGCTGGCAATGCAAACGGGTTAACGTGCGACGGCGAGCCAGGTGCCACTTCCGTGTAGGGGCCGATGGCGGCCGGCATGTTCGTCGGGGGCGGGCTGCCGCTGCCTGGCAGGGCCGCGCGTACGGCCTGGGCGTCCTGATTCGTCAGCTCGTTGGCCTGCCCAGTGCCGGTGGACAGGGCCGTCGTCGCGCCATCGTGCGTCGCCTGAACCTGCGAGCCCGCCTGGGCGGCGGCGTTCTGGCTCGCCTGATTGGCGGCGGCCGTATTGTCGATGACCTGCGACACCGGCGCTCGTGCGCCCTCGGCGGCGCCATCCGTCATTTGCTGCGTAGCTTGCCGGCCGCCTTCGACCTGCTGTCTGGCCTGGCCTGTGGCGGCGTCGATGAGGCCGGCGGGGGCCTGCGCGAAAGGATTGCCGCCTGGGAATTGTTCCGCCAAACTGCGACAGCGGGTTACGATCGCCGATCCATTGCTTCGCCGCGGCGCCGGCATGGTCGATGTGCTGTTGAGCGGCCGTGGCAGTCTGGTCGGTGCCCGCCCTGACCTGATTCTGCGCCGCGGCGATTTCCTGTTGTGCGGCGACGCCATGCTGCTGGACGGTGTTGGCGGCCCGAGAGACCTCGCGCTGGGCTGCGCCGATGGCCAGATCGACGTTAGCTCGTTGCTGGCCGATGATATCTTGCGCCGTGCCCGCGGCCTGATCGACGGCTTTCGCGACGGCCTGCTGTCCGCGAGCAAGCTGTCCCTCCACCGCCTGCGCCAATACGGCATGTCCGGCGGCGCGAAGCTGGGCTTGGAACTGCTCGGCCAGGTCCTTGGTGTTGATGTGCAGCCGCGGGGCGTTCCAGCGACCGGTCAGCCGCGACTGCATTTCCAGCCCGCCGAGCTTCGACAGTCCCTGGTTCCACAGGTCGGGCGTCAGGCCGGCAATCTTCTGCTCGCCGAGCAGCCGCAGGTTGAGGTCGCGCACGGCGACCGCCATCGGCATGTCCACTTGCCGGCTGGTCATCGTTCCCTGGCCGGAGAAGTGCAAAGTGCCTGTCTGGATTGCGAAGGTGTGGCTCAGCCTGGAAGTGTCTACCAAACGTTCCAGGGCGATGTCGCGGGCCTCGAAGGCCACGTCGTGCGGGGTGGCCGGCCGGTGGACGTTGAAAGTGGCCGCCAGCCTCACGTCGCCGCGATCGGCTTCCACGAGCACCTTGACGGGCCGCTGCGTCAGCCGCGGCTCGCTGGAGAGGTCGGTAAGCTGCACTCGGGCGCTCTCACCCAAGCCCCAACCGGGCGCGAAATTGGCGGCGCGAATGTCCTCGATCCACACCGAGGGCTGCGGCCGGCCGAAAGTATGCCGCATGGCCCGCAGATCAGCGTAGGCCGGCGTCAGGCCCATCAGGTCGCCGGTCTTCTCCGGTGACCGCGACTTCTGCTCGGGAGACAGCGACTGGCACTTCGTGGCCACGTACTCGATCTGCTCGAGCAGGCTCCGGACCTGTTGCAGCCGGCCTTCGATCTGTCTCCAGTCCTTGGCGTACTCGCTCAGACCAAAGCCCCAGAGCGTCGCCCTGTTCTGCCTGGTCGCGTGGCCCCGGCTTGTCGTCGCCAGCGAAGGTGGGAAGTTCGAGCTTGCAGGGCCTGGCTGGCCGGTCGCGGGCGACGTCGCAGGTCAGCCCGCTGACCGCCAGGGTCTCCACGTGCAGCCGGCCACGCAGCAGCGGTCCGGGTCGCAGGTCGGCAGTCAAGCGATCGATGCGCAAGCGGTCGCGATCCAGGTTTCGGGGGTCGGCGATCTGAAGGCCCTCGATCTCGAGCAAGCCCTCGGCGAGCCGTAGCTCGCATCGCTGGGCACTGACCTCTGCCTGGTTGGCCAGCGACATGCCTCGAAGCAAGCCGCGCTGGAGCGTGGTGGGCAGATACAGCCAGCTCGAGGCGACGGCCGGAATGACCGCCAGCAGCAGCATCGCCACGCCGGCCTTGCGGTACCAGCCGACCGCCGGCGTGGCCGTGGCCAGCTCAGTGCCCCCGAAGAGCAGCCAGCAGACGATGCGCGTGCTCGCCCGGGCTTGCCAATGCTGGTTGGCCGACATCTTCTGTTGAAGGGCGACCAGCCGCTCCTGCACCGCCCGCGTGACCGAGGCGATGGCCCAAGCCGTCGGCAAGGCCAAGATCGGCGCCACCAGCGCGCCGCCGACCAGTGTATAACGATCCAGATCGAAGAGCGCGACCCAGGGCCCGTCTGCGTGCGGGGCGAGCCAGTCGCCCAGCGGGCTGTGGGTAAGGAGAAAGTGGCCGACGCGAAACGTCACCGGCGTCAGCGCCCAGGCCACGCCTGCGCCTACGGCCCAGGCCTGGCCGAACATCTTCCACGGCGTCCGCAGCACGAGCACCGCCAGCAGCACGACCGCCAGACTGAGGTTCCAACCGCTGACAAAGCCGGCCAGCACGCCCAGGAAGACGGCCAGGCCGATCTCACGCGGATGCACGCCGCCGCGAAGGGCGCCCAGCAGCGACTGAAAGAGGTTCGACATAGGTTGATCCTGGCACGGCGACGCTCATGGCAATCACGCGTGCATTCAAGGTGTTGCCGTCGGTGCCTGCGCACCCCAGGCGCACCCGGAGACCGGGTGTGCGGAATCTACCGCCTCTATCGGATGTAACGAGCGGCGACTTGAGGGCGGCTGTGCCGTGCGGACCGCCCGTGCAGAAACGGCTCAAGCGTGCCGGCGAGGGGAAAAAGAGCACAATCCCCATCGTCCCTAGGGCCGCCGGCGGCTTGAAGTCGCACGCTACGGCGGTTCGATGGCACAAGTAGCAGGCACACTCGGTGTGCCGTCAGGGCTTGATGCAGGCCCCGCGAATGACGCGCAGTAGTCGGCCGCGGCAGTGCCTACTACAAAGTAAGGCAAGCGCGATGAACCGCAATCATTTCTTCCTGCTGGGACTGGTGCTCCTGTACCTGGGCCTGCAATTCCGGTTCGTCGAGACGTTCATCCTCAATGACAAGTCGAGCAAGTTTCTGGCCCAGCGGATGAACTCGGCCGAGAACAGCCCGACGCTGAACCTGACGCAGGCGGCCCAGCGGTTCTTCCCCGCTACGCTGGCCCCCTCCTCCAGCCGAAGCGTTACGCCGCCGGACTGGGTCGGCTGGGCACTGCTCTCGATCGGCTCGGTGCTCGTGCTGCACGCGCTGGCGATGCCCAAGCCGGGGCAGCCGGCGTAAGGGGCACTTCTTCGGGGGCAGGCTGATATCGCACTGGACGTTGGACGTTGAGCGTTCGACGTTGGACGTTCGACACAGGTGCCAAGCATCGAACGTCGAACGCTCACGTCCAACGTCCAACATCGAACAACGCTGGACGTCATAGACGCTCTCGGCGGAAGCCATGCGACTGGGCGGGTTGTAAACGGTTGTGCCCTGCCGGGCCGGGTGTTTACACTTTGACGATTGGACGCGGCCATCCCCTTGGCTGCGGCGGCAGTCGTGCATCGCCCGTTGGCCGTCTGCCCCCTGTTTCCCTCCTGCACAACGCTTCCGCTCACTTTCCCATGATCGCACGACATTGGTTGTCTCGCGCTGCGCTGCTGGCCTTGGTCTGCCTGGGCTTGTCGTTCACCCAACTGGATTGGTCCGCCGGGCAGCAGCCCTCCAGCAAGAAGAAGCGCCCGCCCTCCGCGCCGAGGTTCGATAGCCAGGTCGTGACCACCAAGATCGCCGGTCACGCCGTGGAGGTCGATGTCGATATCGCCGGGGCGAAGGAGCTGTACCTGGTGGTGACGGACGGCGGCAATGGCTTTGGCTGCGACTGGGCCGATTGGGCCGAGCCGCGGCTCGTGGCCGCCGACGGCGAAAGAGCAAGCTCACCGAGCTGAAGTGGAAGAGCGCCAACGCTGGCTGGGGCCAGGTCCGCGTCAACAGAATGCCGAGGGCGGGCCGCTGCAAGATCAACGGCCAGGCCGTCGACTACGGCATCGGCACGCACGCCAACTCGCGTCATCGCCTTCGATCTGCCCGACGGCTACGTCCGCTTCAAGGCCCGCGCCGGTCTCGACAACGGCGGCACGGACCAAGGAGGAGGCGGCGCCACGAGCGTGCGGTTCCTGGTCTTTACCGAGCGGCCGCCAGGGAGGCTGCTGGCTGCGTCGGAGCCTGCCGCCGCGCAAGACGCCGGCAACCGCGATCCGGCCACGCGCGTCGATGGCCTCGACGTCGCCGAGGGGCTCGAGGCCACGCTCTTCGCCGCGAGCCGATGATGCTCAGCCCGTCGAACATCGACATCGATCATCTCGGCCGCGTCTGGGTCTGCGAGGTCGTGAACTACCGCAGCGTCAACGGCAGCCGGCCGGAAGGGGACCGCATCCTGGTCCTGGAAGACACCGACGGCGACGGCAAGGCGGACAAGACGACGCGTCTTCTATCAGGGCCGCGACATCGACTCGGCCCACGGCATCTGCGTGCTCGGCAGCCGACGCAAGGGCATGCGTGATCGTCTCGCCGTCGACAAGGTGCAGGTCTTCTACGACGACAACGGCGACCTGAAGGCCGACCGCAAGGACGACGTGCTGTTCACCGGCATCGGCGGCGCGCAGCACGACCACGGCATTCACGCCTTCATCTTCGGCCCCGACGGCAAGCTGTACTTCAACTTCGGCAACGAGGGCAAGCAGATCAAGGACAAGGACGGCAAGCCGATCGTCGACATGGCCGGCAACGAGGTCGCCGCCAGCCGCAAGCCGTATCAGGAGGGCATGGTCTTCCGCTGCAACCTCGACGGCAGCGAGTTCGAGACGCTCGGCTGGAACTTTCGCAACAACTGGGAAGTGGCGGTCGATTCGTTCGGCACGCTCTGGCAGAGCGACAACGACGACGACGGCAACCAGCGGCGTGCGGATCAACTACGTGATGGAGTTCGGCAACTACGGCTACAAGGACGAGATGACCGGCGCGGGCTGGAAGACGCCGCGCACGAACCATGGAGAAGGAGATTCCCGCAGCGGCACTGGCACCTGAACGATCCGGGCGTCGTGCCGAACGCTGCTGCATAACGGGCGCCGGCTCGCCGACGGGCATCTGCGTCTACGAAGGGACGCTGCTGCCCGAGGTGTTCCGCAACCAGGTGATTCACTGCGACGCCGGGCCGAACGTCTGCCGGGCCTATCCCGTCGACGAAGCGACGGCGCCGGCTACAAGGCCGAGATCGTCAACATCCTCGACGGCGACGCGCGACAACTGGTTCCGCCCGTCGCGACGTGTGCGTCGCCCCCGACGGCTCGCTGTTCGTCGCCGACTGGTACGATCCGGGCGTCGGCGGCCACCGCATGGGCGACATCGAGCGCGGGCGCATTTTCCGCGTCGCCCCGCCGAAGACGGCCTACAAGGCGCCGACGCTCGATCTTTCGTCGGCCGAGGGAGCCATCGAAGGGCTTAAGAGCCCGAACTTGGCCGCGCGCTACATGGCCTGGACGGCGCTCAACGCCCTCGGGGCTGCGGCCGAAATGCCGCTGGCTGGCGTGCTGAGAACTTCGGACGACCAGCGCTTGCGTGCTCGTGCGTTGTGGCTGCTGAGCAAGATCCCCGCCTGCGGCCGCGAGTACGTGGAAGAAGCACTCGGCGACAAGAATCCCGACATCCGTATCACGGCGCGTACGTGCGGCGCGGCAGTTGAAGCTCGACCTCATCCCCTACATCAAGCAGCTGGCGGCCGACAAGTCGCCGCACGTGCGTCGCGAGTGCCTGATTGCCTTGCGGCACAGCACGTCCGCCGACATGCCGACGCTGTGGGCCGATCTGGCCACGCGCTACGACGGCAAGGACCGCTGGTATCTCGAGGCGCTGGGCATCGCGGCCGACAAGCAGTGGGACACGTGCTTGGACGCCTGGTCGTTGCGGCGCCGCGCGCCGACGGACATCAACACGGCTAAGGCTCAGCGAGATATTATTTGGCGTTCGCGTGCTAAGAAAACGCCCGAGCTCTTGGCGGCGATGCTGAGCAGTCCGGCTGGGCTTACTGCTGACGAGCCAGCCCGTTACCTGCGGGCGTTCGATTTCCTGCAAGGTCCGGAGAAAGACAGCGCCTTGCTGGAGCTCGCCTTGAGCACCCCTACTCGGAACAGCACGGGGGCTGCCATCCAGCTCGAAGCGATCCGCCGGCTGAAGAACGTGGACCTCAAGTCGAACCCCAAATACGAAGCGGCCCTGGCCGACGTGCTCAAGCACAGCGCCGGCACACCGCAGTTCGTAGAACTGGTCGATAAGTTCGGCGTCAAGGAGAAGTACGGCGACCTGCTTGCTCTGGCCCAGCAAAAGCCGGACGAGCAGCTCGGCATTGACGCCGCTCGAGTGCTGTTGGCCAAGGAGCAGCAGGCGATGCTCAGGGAGGCCCTCGGCAACAAAGATGAAAAGCTAGCCGCCGCCACGGCTCGCGTGCTGGGCAACTCGGCCGACGGCCGCATCGTCGGCCTGCTGCGGCCGATCGTTGGGGACGCCAAGCAGCCGCTGGAGCTGCGCCGCGCGGCGGTGCGTTCGATGGCCAAGACGCTGGGAGGAGCGAAGGAAATCCTCGCGCTGGCCCGGCAGAAGAAGCTCGACGAATCGATCTCCACGGCGGCCGCCTTCGAGCTGCACTCGGCCCCCGCCCAGTGGGGTGAGATCAAAGGCGAGGCCGAAAGGCTCTTCCCGCTGCCGCCGGCCCGCAACAACGAAAAGCTGCCGCCGATCAGCCAGCTCGTGAAGATGCAAGGGGACGTTGCCCGCGGAGCGAAGGTCTACACCGGCGTCGGCACCTGCGCCAAATGCCACAAGGTGAACGGCGAGGGCAAGGACGCCGGCCCGGACCTCTCGGCCATCGGCAGCAAGCTCAGCCGAGAGGCCTTCTTCGAATCGATCCTCTATCCCTCCGCCGGCATCAGCCACAATTACGAGACGTACGTCCTCCAGCTCGAAAGCGGCAACACGGTCAGTGGCATCGTCACCAGCCAGACCGCCGAGTCGGTGACGCTGGTCAACCAGGAAGCCGTCACGCTCACGTTCAAGCGGAGCGAGATCGAACGGATGGCCAAGAGCAACCTCTCGATGATGCCGGCCGACCTGCAAAAGGTGATGTCGGCCCAGGAACTGGTGGACGTGGTGGAGTATTTGGGGACGCTGAAACAGGCGAAGAAAGCGGCCGCGTCCGGCGAGCGGGGGGCGTCGGCCCCCTGATTGCGCGACCTCGTTCCAAGGCTCCGCCTTGGAACGCGCTGCCCACGAGGCTCTGCCTCGCGAGTCATCGAGTGCCGCGAGGCAGAGCCTCGCATCCGTGCGGCTCCGAGGCAGAGCCTCGGAACGAGGAGGTCATGTACCCATGAAGACATACGGAAAAAAGCCCGACATCCTTTTCACGGGTGACCGCCGCATTGATCGGCACGAGGTGCGAATCTCAGGTCAGCCGGTGTGGCTGCAGCGGATGCTGTTCTGCGCGATGTTGGAGTTAGCGAGATGCGCAGCCGCCGGCGCCCGCTTCGTCCCCCTGCGTAAACAGGTCGCCTACCTGCTGCGTCAAGAGATCGGCAAGGTCGTCGGTCTGCCAGCCGCCAAGCAGCTTATTCAAACGGCCGGAACGGAATACTTCCTGGCTGACTCGACGAAGATCGGCTTCTGTCCGATGTTCCGCACCATCCCGGCTCGCAACCCGCGCATGAAACGGCTCATGTCGGCGGTTCGTGGAGCTTACCCGGAGATCCCGCAGCCACCTAGGCAAGATGGTTATTGGTGACTCGTGGTGCACAGGGCTGGCGTGCACGGCTGCATCCGAGCCGTCTGCACTACTACTCAGTTTTCCATGCCGGCCAGCTCGCAGAGGTTGGCCGTGGCAACGCCTTGCGGGCAGCTCCAGACGAGGAAGAACAGCGCCTCCCGGCACCATCGACCCGCGGGGTGGCCCTGGACGAAGCCGGCCCCTTTGGCGGCCGTGAGCGCCGCCTGGGTCGCCCGCAGGGCCAGGCTATTGGCCCTGGCTCGCAGGCTCTCGGAGGTGGACGGCGACGCGCAATCCGCTTTGCCGCGCGCCACCGCCAGGAGATGATCCGCCAGCGTCTGCCGTTCCGCTCGCAGGCTTTTCATGGGGGCCAGCAAGTCGTTGCGCCGCACCGCCTCGGCCGCCAGGAAGTCGATTGCCGCCGTGGCCAACCCCACGGCCACGGCGGACGTCTGCACTCCACCGGTCCCTCCACCGCCGAGCGTCATCACCCGCTCGATCGGTCCGGCCAGCAGCCAGCGAGCCTCGACGAATGCCTCGCGGCAATGCACGGCCCCCGTGTGGCTAGCCGACAGAGCCAAAAGCCGGGCCGCCTCCGCCGGCTCAATGCCGTCGGTGTCGCCCGGCACTGCCAGCAGCACTTCCCGGCCATCGGCCAGCGTCCCACCCATCACGACGTGGTTGGCATAGCGGCCACCGGTGACCCACGGGCTGTAACCCTCCAGCACGTACCCATCCTCTGTTTCGCGGGCGGTGAGCACGGGGCGAGCGACGTGCCGGCGGCTGGTGGTGAGATGCGATATGCCGACCGTGGCAAACGACGCTCCCGATGCCAGGTCAGGCAGCAGCGCCTTCTTGGCCGACGTGTTGCCGCTATCCACGATGCGGCGACAAGCGGCCACGTGCTGCGTGAGCACGAACGTCGTGGTCAGGCACGCCGCCGCCAGGCGGAAATACGCAGCAGCGATGTCGGCCTCGCTCCACTCCTGGCCGCCCCATTGCTGGGGCAAGAACCACTGGTAAACTCCGTAGTCTGCACAAAGCTGAAGTTGCTCGGCCGGCCATTCACCGCCAGCATCGGTGGCCTGGGCCCGCGCGGCCAGCTCGCCGCAAAGCTGGCTCAGGGCGGGGGCGTCGGGTGTTGTGATGATCGAAGCGCGGCTCATCGCTGTGGTGAGCGTCGAGGCGTGAGCCCGACGTGTTTGCGAGCGAGTCAGCCCAACGCTGCCCGCAACCGCGGCAACGCGAGCTTTGAGCTCCTAAGCTAGCTGACGATCGGCCAACGGACCACGTCCGTGAGTTCAACTTGACGCAAATACTGGAATTCGCCACCCTTTGGCGTTCGATTGTCATCGGCTGAGCCGTAGTCTGAGGGTATTCAATGGCCATTGATGTCGCCGCACCGGAAGAGACTCGTTGAATCTCGGGTAGACTCGATCTCGCCTCAGTCGCTCTACGACAAGTGCTGGCCCTGGCCCGCAACCTGTGGTGGACCTGGCATCCCGAAGTCATCAACCTGTTCCGCGATCTCGACCCGATCCGCTGGCGGCAGCTCGACCACAACCCGATCGCCCTGCTCGCGCGAGTTCACGCCCGAGCGGCTGGACGCAGCGGGCCGCCGAGATGGTGCTCTACAGCCGCATCAACTACGCCTATCGCCGGCTGAAGGAGTACATGGCGCAACAAGCAGACCTGGGCGGCCACGCACGCCGGCGTGCTGGGCGGCAAGCCGGTGGCCTACTTCTCGGCCGAGTTCGGCATGCACGAGTCGATCCCGATTTACTCCGGCGGCCTGGGCGTGCTCTCGGGCGACCACATCAAAAGCGCCAGCGGCCTGGGCGTGCCGCTGGTGGCCATCGGCCTGTTCTACGACCAGGGCTATTTCAAGCAGCAGCTCGACGACGACGGCTAGCAGCGCGAAGAGTACATCGACACGAAGGTCGAGAACCTGCCGATGGAGCCGGCCCTGGCGCCCGACGGCAAGCCGATCACGGTCGCGCATCGACACCCGCACCGGCCGCGCTGTTCGCCAAGGTCTGGCTGATGCACGTCGGCCGCGTGCAGCTGTACCTGCTCGACTGCGACGTCGAGGGCAACAGCCCGGAGGATCGCGAGCTGACCAGCCGGCTCTACGGCGGCGACGAGCGCACGCGCATTCGCCAGGAGCTGGTGCTGGGCGTCGGCGGCGTGCAAGGCGCTGCGGGCGCTTGGGCATCACGCCGGGCGTCTATCATCTCGAACGAAGGGCACAGCGCGTTCGCCCCGCTGGAAGTCGATCCGCGAGCGGATGCACGACGACGGCATGAGGTTCGACGACGCCCTGCGCGAAGTCGCCCGGCACACCGTCTTCACCACGCACACGCCGGTGCCCGCCGGGCACGACCGCTTCGACGGCGGCCTGATCGAAGAGCACCTGGGCCCGCTGCGCGACCAGCTGGGCATCTCGCTACGAGCAGCTCATGGGCCTGGGCCGCGTCGAGCCGCAGAACGAGCAGCGAGCCGTTCTGCATGACGGTGGTGGGCCTCAAGCTCTCGCGGCGGGCCAACGCCGTCAGCGCGCTGCACGGCCACGTCTCGCGGCGGATGTGGGCCCACCTCTGGCCGTGGCGCGTCGAAGAAGAAATTCCGATCGGCCACATCACCAACGGCGTGCACATTCCGAGCTGGCTCGCCCAGCAGATGCTGCAGCTCTACGACCGGCACTTCCCGGCCGACTGGATGTACCGGATGGGCGAGCCGCGAGGTCTGGCAGGACATCCACAACGTCGATCCGGGCGAGCTGTGGGAAACGCACAACGCGCTGAAGAACCTGCTGCTGGCGTTCGTCCGCCGCCGCGTCAGCCGGCAGTGCCGCCGCCGCGGCGAGAGCGACGACGCGGTCGAGGCGGCCCGCAACGTGCTCGATCCCAACGTGCTGACGATCGGCTTCGCCCGGCGGTTCGCCACCTACAAGCGGGCCGACCTGATCCTGCACCGACCTCGACCGGCTGGCCGCGCTGGTCAACGACACGGAGCGGCCGGTGCAGTTCATCTTCGCCGGCAAGGCCCATCCCGGCCGACGAGCCGGGCAAGCAGCTCATCCAGAAGATCGCCAACCTGCGGCACGATCCGCGGTTCGCCAACCGCATCGTCTTCGTCGAAGACTACGACATCAACGTCTGCCGGCACATGATGCAGGGCGTCGACGTGTGGCTCAACAATCCGCGCCGGCCGCTGGAAGCCTCCGGCACCAGCGGCCAGAAGGCGGTGCTCAACGGCGGCCTCAACCTGTCGATCCTCGACGGCTGGTGGGCCGAGGCCTACGACGGCGCGAACGGCTTCGCGATCGGCAACGGCCACAGCCACGTCGACGACGACGATCACCGACCGCCGCGACGCGCGAAGTCCTGTATCGACGTGCTCGAAGAGCGAGGTCGTGCCGATGTACTACGACCGCGACGTCGACGGCCTGCCGCGGCACTGGATCAAGCGGATGATGAACTCGATCAGCACGCTGGCCTGGCGGTTCAGCGCCCACCGCATGGTGATGGACTACGTGCAAGACGGCTACGTCCCCGCCGCCGGCGGCCTGAGCTGCGACATGAACGTGCGGTAGCTTGATTAGCGAGCCGGCGACGTGCCGCCAAATCGTTCCTGCGCCCATCGAATCAGCCTCAGCTCATCTTGCGGATTCCGATCGTAACCCGTCATGGAAGGCAGATAAGTCGGATTCCACGACGGCTGATGCTGGGGCGCCTGTCGTATCGGCCGGGCGCCGCTGGCCTCATCCAGTGCAGGGAGCGTTCGCGGCGCGGACGCGTAGATTGCGGGTATCTGTCCGCCTGGCCACCCCGCCGCCACGTGTTGTGATCGGCGAACTGCCGTGTTGACCTGCCGTCGAGTTGCATCGCTGGCTTGCTTGGAAAAGCGCAGGCTGGCGGCCTCGGCTTGCCTTTGCGGCACGATCCGTTGAGGGACCGCCGGCGGGCGGCTAGTCGTGCTGCTCTCCACAGGCGCATACCCGACTGACCGGGCTGGCACGCTCGGTTGAGCGTGCGCCTTGGCTAGCAGATCGACCGTCCGAGTGAGCTCTGCGATCTGCCGTTCCAGGTCCGCGCAGCGCCGCTCGCTGGCCGTCCGTTGAGGGACCGCCGCCGGGCGGCTAGTCGGGCTGCTCTCCGGAGGCACGTACCCAGGGGACCGGGCCGGCACGCTCTGCTGAGACGCGCCTGGCGAGCAGATCGACCGCCTGAGCGAGCTCTGCGATCTGCCGTTCCAGGTCCGCGCAGCGCTGCTCGCTGGCCGTCGGCCGCGGGCAACGATAGGGGTCGGTACACGGCGGCGGACACCTAGGCGGCATCGGACATCGTTCCGGTACCCGTTCGGCGCGCGTTCGGGTGCCCGCTCCGGCGCGCGTTCTTCACGCAGCATCTCTCCGTATTCGCGCACAGAAGGTGCGACCTCCGCCGTGCCGCGTTCGAATCGCATATGCGGTGGGCGCCGTGCAAGGAACATTGACGGCAGCTCGATGGTCGGCAATCGCAGGTCCAATTCTGGAATGCGCAACCGCAGGCCTTGAATGCCTGACGTCACCGATTCACCCACGATCTCACCGGCCGGCGGTCCCATTTGAAACAGTTCCTCTCGCTCCTCTTCTTGCGGAGGTGGACAAGGCATGCCGCAGCCAGGTGGGCACGGCATGCTGCAGCCAGGCTGGTAAGGCGCTCCACACGATGGCGGCCCGCAAGACCGAGCACCGCATGAAGGGGCATTCCTTCGGTAACCGGCCGGCGTTCCGTAGGATTGGCCTTGCGCATCCGCCGTGCACGCCGCAATCGCTAACGCGACTAGCATCAACTTCCGCATGACTTGGCCTCGCTTGAAGACTCTTACCAGCAGATACACGACGAGAAGCCGGCTGTCGTGGTGGTACTATCACACCGGTTCAGGCGTTACTTGCACTATCGGCGCCTTGACCGCTAGACATGAGAGAGACGCAACAACGATCACCGGCAGCACATCTGGCACTGATAGCATCATCACACAACGACACGGTCGCGCAAAGACAACGCCCCGCGTCGCAGCCGCGACCGGGGCGTGTAATATCTGCTTGGCGGCCAGCCGGTTCATTCCTTCTGGGGACGCATGGGCTTCACTCTCTGCTCCAGCTCACCCAATAGAAGGCGAACTGTTTTCGTCAGGACCTCGACCTCTGCCTCCAACCGCCGAATCCGACCGTCCACGGCTGTGGGCTCGATCTTGCCGGATTCCGCACAGGCCTTCTCCTTCATCGCCTCTTGGACCTCCCTGCGGCTGACTTCGAGCCCGGTGCGCGGCCCAATCTCCGCACCGACGCTGAACACGATCCGGCCGCGGGGAGGATGACAGCAATGGGGCTTTGGCGGCGGCTGACAGCCGAAGTGAAACGCGGATGCCGTCGAGGGTGCAAAGGCGAGGGCCGCAACCGCTATCAAGATCATGCGTGACGTGCGCATTCTTCACCATCCTTGGCAACGAGTGACGACACACCGTGGGACTGCCAGTGCAGGGATCGCAAGCTATACGATATGTCGTCAATGCCGTCGTTGCGGGTTGAGCCAGCAATAGTGGAATCCAGTCATCGATTGCTAGCAGAAGTCAGGGCACTTTACCCGTGCGGCTCGTCGTTTTTCATTTCTTTCCATTCGCTGGCTCCTTGCCAGGCGTTTTGCCAGGCGGCATTCCACTCGATCCTTTTTCACCAGGCACCATGTCCTGTGGCGGCCGCCAGGATCTGAGTCTGTCCCGAATCTCCTTGAGGATTTCCTCGTGCTCGTTCAATCGCTGGTTGATTGATTGGATCGCCGCGGCATTGGCTTCCGGCGTCGGGGGGTGAAGGCGCAGCAGGACCTCGATACGCTGCACTCGAGCCGTCAAGTGATCCATCTCGTGCCGTTCCAACAGGTTGATGACGTGATTCAACTGCTCCTGTAACGCCTTGACGTTGGCTCGAAGTTCTACGATTTCCCCCCCGGAAGGGGAAACTGGCACCGTGGTGGTTGTTGTCCCATTCTTCTTTCCAGGGCTACCTTTCTCTCCTTCTGGTGAAAGCTCGGATCCGGGCCGGCCAGACGGGTTTGCCCCAACTCTGCTAATCCCGGCTCCCGACCTTGCAGTCCCCCCGGTGCCATACCCTCCGGTGCCGTGAAGGCCTGCGCGAGACCAGTGGCACCATGGACAGCCGTACGCCTGGTACGTGGCGCTCACCACGAACAAAAAAGACGCAATAGCGCAGCCACTTCGCCACATGGCAGCCTCCTGGTTCGGCGGACTAGAAACTGGCGCAGGAATAACTACTGGCCGTCTTTCCAGCGCTTAAGATTATCGAACACCGGCTGGTTGATCCGCGTCGCGGAATTGCTGGTATCGGACCCATAAGTATGAATCCCCAAGCCAACGCGATCGTCTTCCAGCTTAGCCCAGACTGGCGCACCGCTCTGACCTCGGTACGTGTCAACGAGGTAAGAGAAAGAATGGGCGTTGACTTCCCCAACGTCGCGTGCATGCCACCATAGGGTTCCTCGTTCTTTGTCGCCGGGGTAGCCGGCTACGTTCACCTGATAAGATTGCAAGTCGCTATCGGAGCGGTTATCAAATCCAAAGTAACCGAGGTCATCTCCCCAGGGCCTATCGAGCAAGATCGCGCCATAATCAAATCTGCTGTCCTTACGGTCCCTCCAGCCCTTCACCGAACAATAATGGGTGCTCGAGTGCCTACCATGAGGCGACTCTGTGCCGTTCCGTCCCGGAATCACCGTGATACTCTGGGCCCACCCACCTTCTTGATGAATATAAAGATTGTGCCCTGCCGTAGCGATCGTTCGCGGGCTGATGAACCACCCCGTCCCGCTCCATCCCGTGCCGTTAGCTGCCGTGATCAGCAGCGAGCAGATCGCTCGCCAAGGGTAGTCCTGCGTGGCGGTGATTCGCTGGCGGTCGTCCTCGTCGATTACATTTTCCGCAACCGGGTCTCCCACAATCGCTCTTTCCCTAATGAGGGCTTGGCTAGCGCGGCTCGCGAAACTGGCATACCACGCGTCAAGCACGAAGTGTGCATCAGAGAGCGCGGCTTCTCCCAATAGGCGACGTGGCCTTGCGGTTTCGCCCACTTCCAATTCCAGCTCTCCCCGCCTACGAATCTCGTGCCTTTGCGCTTCACGCCTGGCAAGTTGGCGCTCGCTCCGGTTGCACACTGGGTCGTGGTCGTCTCCAGTTCCGGAGGATTCCCCCCTGGGTTGGTCACCGCTGGGAGCGTGCCCTCTTCCGTAAGAGGAGGGCTTCAAAGAGCCCCGGCTGCTTCGTTCGCCCCCCGCTTGTCTCCCGCGCTTGGATGTTGTGGCCATAGAGGCAAGTTCTCGGGACTACCGTCGCTCAAGAATATCTGCTGAGTTGAAACAGCCCGAACATACAATTTGGAAAAAATAGGTCAAGTAGGCAGCCGTTTTTCACCGGGCCTGGGATGGACGGAAGCTCGAAATCTCTCGCCGCAGGCATCACCTAGGCCGTGAACTTCGTCACCACGTTGGCCGTCAGGCGTGACACCGCGTCGTCTACGAGCAGGGAACTGATCCAGCAGATCGAGCCGGTGGAGAAGACTGCCCCACCACCGGGGGGTTCGTGGATCACCAAGTGAGCGCCGCCTTCGTCGGGGTTCAGGCCGCGGGCTAGGAGGTGGGTGTTGCAAGGTGAGTCGGCGGACATCTTGTCGGTTTCGTGGCCTGATGCCCCGCCCGGCACTCGCATGTGCAGGCTGCGGTGACCGAAGCGATCGCCGGTCTTCAGGCCTGTGCCGGCCAGGGCCCAGTGGTTGCCATCGACGACCTCGTAGGGAGCGGCGGTCATGATGCCGCGATCGTCGTAGATCACGCCCAGCAACCTGGCTTCCGATTCCTGCCTGGCGGCGAAGCGGCTGGCGATACCGCGCTCGCGGTGATGGGTGTTGTCGGTGTTGCGGACGTTCATCGCTGTTTCCGCAAACTCCACTTCGCAGTTGAGGCCGTTGCCGCCCAGGTACATCAGCCGGCCGCCGCGCTCGAAGACCCAGCGCTTCACGTCGAAGTACATCTTGGCCGACCAATACTCCGGGTGGCAGGTGATGATGAGCACTTTGTACCGCTCCAGCGGCAATTGGTCGAAGTGGAGCTGCGTCTCGCCATAGACGTCATGGCGAAAGCCCTGCCGCTCGAGCCAGCCCAAGAGCCGCCACTCGGCCTGAGCCAGGTGGCAGCCCGCCCGGCCTTCGATGGGGTCGGTCACGCGTTCCCGCAGGGGAATGTGATTGATCGGCTCAGGCCGGTCGAACGAGAGCGGGGCGTAATCCTCCGTGTCGTAGTTGATGTGCCGCGGGTCGGTATAGCGATTCAGCTCCAGGCGGGCATTCACGGTCGGCGTCGGCGGCAGGGCATCGGGATGAATGTAATTGCTCCGCCCGCCGAAGTTGTTGTACGCGTTCCACGTGATATTGCCGAGTAACACGGCCACCGCGTGCGGTTGAGTCGTCCGCAGGTCGGGGGCCACGATCCAGGGGAAACCGAATTCGGAATGCGGATGAAGGGGTGGCACGCCCTGAGCACGATGCGAAGGGCGTGGACTCCGCGTCGCCACGCCCATCGCATCCATGTTCTGGGCGTGCCACCCCACGTCCCCCATCGTCTGGGCGTGGAAGTAATACAGTCCGCTGCGGCTGGGCGCCTCGATGAACTGCTTGTGGTGCGGGCTGGTGTAGCCAAACTTGTTCCACGTGGCCCCGGCCTGGGTGTAGTCACCGTCGGGGGTGATCTGCATGGTCGCCCGCGGGCCGTGCTCGTCGTACCAGCCGATCGGCCGGACCAGCTCCTTCTCGTAGCCGTAGCGCCACAGGGTGAGCTTGTACTGCTCGACGGCGTGGACGCGAAACTCCGACTTCTCGCCCGCCCGCACCCACTTGGGCCAGGCATAGCCCAGGAGACCGTCGCTCAGCAGACGGAAATGATAGGCCGCCTCGCTTGCTCCATCGCGGCCGACGCTGATCGTCACGCGTTTCGAGCCGTAGCCGGGCTTGGCGAGCGTGACGATGTAGTCGCCCGGCGGCATGTCGGCGTGCACGGCCCCGCTGGCGCGGGAGCGAACCTCGACGGAGCCACCTCGGCCTTCGAACTCCAACTGCACGTCCGGGAGGGCCACATAACGTTCGTCGCTGACGTAGCCGATGAGCATGGGGAGAAGTGCGGAGTGCGGAATGCGGAGTGCGGAGTAGCGAGGACGGAGCATCTTGAGGCTGCCCTGTTTCGTCACTGACAAGATCGGCGGATTATATCTCGCGAACTGACCTCACGCTCGTCGGGCTTGGACGGTGAGGAACGGTGAGGGTGAGAAGCCCGGCTTCTTCGAGAAGCCCGGCTTTTGACGCCGCCGTTGGAGGACACCCGTGACGCCGGTCGGGCTAGTGTTGCCAAGCGGCCTGAGTATACTTCCACAGACGGTGGTGAAGCCCACCCTGAGCATTTTCCGGGTTTCGACTCGCAGCGTCTCGTCTGCCATGGCCAAATACGTCGTTCGCTTCGGATCGATGCGCCGTTTGGGCGTGTTCCAAACGAAGGACGAGACCTATCTCCGCGGCACACGCGTGATTGTCCGCACCGACCGAGGATTAGAAGGAGGCGAAGTGCTTTGCGAGGCCACGGACCAGGCCGGAGAGCACCTGAAGGACCCCGTGCGGGGGCCGCTGCTGCGGGCCATGTCCCCCTCCGACGAGAATGAAGTCTTCCGGCTCCTGGGCCAGGCGCGGCGCGAGTTCGAAGTCTGCCAGCAGCACGTCGCCCGGCTGGCGCTGCAGATGGAGCCTGGTGGACGTCGAGCACCTCTTCGGCGGCGAGCGGATCGTCTTCTACTTCCTGGCCGAGAAGCGCGTCGACTTCCGCGAGCTGGTCAAGGACCTGGCCCGCGAGTTCCAGACGCGCATCGAGATGCGGCAGATCGGCGTCCGCGACGAGGCCAAGCTGCTGGCCGACTACGGCGACTGCGGCAAGCCGGTCTGCTGCAACACGCACATGGCGGAGATGCCGCCGGTGTCGATGCGGATGGCCAAGCTGCAGAAGTCGACGCTCGACCCGTCGAAGATCTCCGGCCGCTGCGGCCGGCTGAAGTGCTGCCTGCGGTTCGAGCAGGACGTCTACGAGGAGTTCCAGAAGGAGCTGCCGCCGGTCGGGCGCCGACGTCGTGACGGCGCAAGGGCCAGGGCCGGGTGCTGGCCCAGGAGATCCTGGCCCGCCAGGTGCTGGTGGAAACGGAAGATGCGCGCCGCGTGCTGATTGACGTGCAGGATGTTTTGACGGTGCTGCCCCGTAAGGGGGCCCGGCCGCGCCCCGAACCCTCAGAGGGCGAGAGCACTTAGCGTTTCTGTCACGAAGCGTTGTTGCCACGTAGCGTTATTGTCACGTAGCGTTATTGCCACGTAGCGTTATTGTCAAGGTTGCCGGATCGTCACCTAACGTTATCGTCCGCCTAGCGTCATGAGTCGCTTATCGCCGGAAGACTGTAAGCAGATCGTGGAGATGGCCCGCGAGCGACGGCGGTTCACCCCCGAGGCTTATCTCTTCGTGTTCCACGCCCTCCGCTACGCCCAGGAAGAGCTGGGCTACGGCGCCGCGGGGCCTTCGGAGCAGCCTGCCGCCGCCGAATCCCCATCGGGGCGCGAAGGCGAAGCCTCGAGCGAAGAAGTGGCCGCTGAGACGCTCGTCGAGAAGCACATCACGGGCCAGCAGCTCTGCGAGGCGATGCGGCAGTTGGCATTGCGAGAGTTTGGCTACATGGCCCAGACGGTCCTCAAGTGCTGGGGCATCACGCGCACGGGCGACTTCGGCGACATGGTCTATCACCTCATCGAGCTGGGCCTGATGAAGAAGACCGAGCGAGACCGCCGCGAGGATTTCGAGGAAGTGTTCGACTTCGATGCCGGCCTCTCACATGGCTTCCGTATCGAAGTGTCGGATGAAGAGTAAAACGGAATTCATTCCGTTCAATGCCGGCAGCCGGCGAAACGGCGAGCGGGGGGCGTAAGCCCCCTGATAACCCGGCCTCGCCCAACACGGCGATCAATCGGGGGGGCTTACGCCCCCCGCTCGCCGGCTTCGGTCTTTTTCGCGGGCGGCGTTGGCGCGGCTTTCGGGCCCGGCGGTATCTTGCCGCGCTTCGGCTCGCCTGAGGGCGTCTCCGGGCTCGAGAAGGCTCCGCTGAGCCAGGCCTCAAAGGCCGCGGCGTTTTCCGCGTTGCTCACTTGGACGGCGTGCCACAGCGCCTCGGCCATGCGGGGATCGAGATACCCCTGGTCCGTCAGCACCAGATTCGCGCGGGCCGCCGCCTCGCGGTGCCGGCCTTCCAGCGAGTCGATCACTGCCAGGCCGGCGATGCCGAACCGGCGCAGCCCAGCCTCGAACTCCGGCAGCGCGGCCAGCTCATGAAGGATGGTCGCCGCCGGTTCGCGGTCGTTGTCTTCCAGGTAGTGGAAGACCAGCTCCGTCTTGGCCAGAAGCGCATAATACTCGTCGTAGGACTTGTGATTCACGACGCTCAGCCAGGCCTGCTTTGTATTGAAAAGCCCGGCGAGCACATATTGCGCTTCGGCCGACTCTTGCGGGGGGACTTCCAGCACGGGCCCGGCGTTCTCCGGCAAGAGCGGCGCCGGCCGCACGGCCCAAGCGCACGCGGCCCCCACGATCAGCGCCGCCGCGATGCCTCCGGAAAGCCACAGCGCGAGACGTGCCCGCCGCCGGCGGGCCAGGGCGGCGGTCTTCATCACGTCGTCGAGCCGGCGCATAGCCTCCATCGGCCCGGCGAGCTCCGCCCCCAGCGATTGCCACAGCTCGTCGTCTCCGGCGCCGTCGCCCAACCCTTCGGCAGCCGCCAGCCGCAAGTCGCGCAGCAGCTCGCGGCCCGACTCGTAGCGATTGGCCGGGTCCTTCTCCAACAGCCGGTGCACGATCCGGCACAGGGCCTCGGGCACCTCCGGCCTGACGTTGGCCAGCGGCTCGGGGGCCGACTTGAGGTGCTGCACGGCCACGGCCAATGCCGATTCGCCGCGAAACGGCGGCTGGCCGGCGAGCATGTGGTAGAACGTCACGCCGAGCGAATACAGGTCGCTGCGGTGGTCGAGCGGCTTGCCTTCGACTTGCTCGGGGCTCATGTAGAGCGGCGTGCCCATCGTGACGCCGACCTGCGTCAGGTTGAGCTGTTCCCCATCGCGCAGCACGCGGGCCAGGCCGAAGTCGGCGACCTTGACCTCGCCGGTGGCGGCGATCAGGATGTTCTCCGGCTTGATGTCGCGGTGCACGATCCTTTGCTCGGCCGCCTGCTGCAGCGCCGCGGCCACCTGCCGGGCGATGTGCACGGCCAGCCGCACGTCCACCACCCCGTGGCGGTCGAGATATTCGCGGAGGTTCTTGCCCTGCACGTACTCCTGGGCGATGAAGTGCACGCCCTCGAATTGGCCGACTTCGTGGATTTGCACGATATTGGCGTGGACCAGCGTGGCGGCGGCCTGGGCCTCGTGGTGGAAGCGGCGGACGTAGTCTTCGTTCTCCGCCAGGTCGGCCCGCAGCACCTTGAAGGCCACCTGCCGCTTCAGCGAAAGCTGCTCGGCCAGATAGACCTCGGCCATGCCGCCGCGGCCCAGCCGGCGCAGCAGGCGATAATCGCCCAACTGCCGGCCGGAAAAATCGATGTCCGGCGCCGCCTTGGCCGCCGACTGCGGTTGGCCGGAATCCACCGGAGGCGTCTTATCGGTTGGTTGCGACATGCTGATCCAGAACGGCCCGCGCGGCCATGCACGGGTTAGGCAGGAGTACAAGGTATCGTTAGTATGGATTCCCTGACGGTATCTGACAACCGGAGCCGTGATCCCTTGGAGCGAGATGGCTGCGTTGACGGATGGCCTATCTTGTTTTGATCCCATGCTCATCCTCCTCGGCTATCGCGGCACCGGCAAAACGACCGTCGCAGGGGCATTGGCCCGGCGGCTGGGCTGGCAGTCGGTCGATCTGGACGACGAGATCGAGCGCGCCGCCGGGAAGTCCATCGCTGAAATCTTCGCGCGGGAGGGTGAGACGGCGTTCCGCGATCAGGAATCGGCGGCGCTGTCGCGGTGCTCCACGCAACGACAGAGCGTTCTGGCCACGGGCGGCGGCGTCGTGCTCCGTGAGGCCAATCGCCGCAAGTTGCAGGAGATTTGCAGCCTTGGCGGCCACGCCGTCTGGCTGCAGGCACCCGCCGAGACGATTCACCAGCGAATGACGGCGGACGCCAGCACGGCCGCGCGCCGACCGAACTTGACGCCGCAGGGCGGCTTGCGGGAGATTGTAGAATTGATTGCCCAGCGCAGGCCGTTCTACGAGCAGTGCGCCAGCCTCATCGTAGACACCCAGGGCAAGACGCCTGAGCAAGTGGCCGACGAGATTCTCCTGGCACTGCCCCAGCTTCGCGAAGGCCCCGCCGCGTGAATGCGATCTCCAACATTCCGTTCGAGCTGCGGCTGATTTTTCTGTTCTTCGTCGGGGCCGCGCTGGGGAGTCTCATTAACCTGATCGTGGACCGCCTGCGGGAAGAGACGCCGCGTTATAGCCCTTGGAACGCGCTCGTCGATCGCCTGCTGCGACGAGGAACGCCTTCGACGCCCTCGCCGAAGCGGGAACCACCACAGCCCGCCCCGAAGCGCGAAACTGCGTGGCCGGAAGGCGGCCGCCGCGGCCGAGCGTCGCCAGCCCGGCAAGTTCGCGGTGCTGCCGATCGTCGGCTGGCTGGAAATCGGGGCCACCGCGCCGCCGGACCGCCCGCGGCATTTTTGGGTGCGGCCGATGATGGTCGAGCTGCTCTTTGCGTCGGCCGTGACGCTGCTCTATTGGTGGGAGGTCGGACGGCTCGCCATGGTGCCCGCCAATCTCAGCGACCCGCAGGTCCGCTTTCGCTTGGGCCTGGGGTACGCAGTTCATCAGCAGTTCGCCCTGCACGTACTCTTGCTTTTCTTCATGGCGGCGGCGGCGCTCATCGATCTGGACGAGTGGGTGATTCCCGATGCCATCGCCGTGACGGGCACGCTGGTGGCGCTGGGGTTTGCTGCGGCCTTTCCGAATTCGGCCCTCTTCGCCGCCATCCTCCCGAAAGACCGCGACATTATCTCGATCATCCATCTGGATTTCTCACTTCCCGGCGACATCGTGCGGGCCCTCGAGGCCGGAAAGACACTCGGGCTAGCGCTCGCCCTGGCGTGTATTTGGCTATGGTGCTTCGCACAATTGCCGCGCGTGTGGACCGTGCGCTGGGGGTGGGGCACGGCGTTCAAATTGTTCTTTCGCCGGCTGGCGCGAGAAAGCACGACCACGCTGCGGGTGCTGGTCATCGGTGCTGCGGTATCGATGGTCGCGGCCATCGTCTGGTCTTACGACAATCAGCGATGGACGGCGCTCCTCACCGCGCTGGTCGGCCTGACCGTCGGCAGCGGCATCGTGTGGATCATCCGCATCATCGGCTCGGCGATCCTCCAGCGCGAGGCCATGGGTTTTGGCGACGTCACGCTGATGGCCATGATCGGCGCCTTCCTGGGCTGGCAGCCGACTCTATGCGCCTTCTTCCTCAGCCCACTGTTCGGCCTGATTCCGCCGATCGTGGCGCTCTTGATGCGCCGCCGGACGCCCTGGGAGGTGCCCTATGGGCCGTTTCTGTGTATGGGCGCAGCGGCGGTCTTGTTGACGTGGGCCAGGCTTTGGCCGCGGCTGGCCGAAGCTTTGGACGTGTTCATCTGGCTGGGCCCTGGATTCACCTTCGGCGTCTTGGGCGGGGCACTGGTGCTGCTCGTGGCATTGCTCTTCGGAGCCAAGTTGCTCAGACGGGCCGTGACCCAGGGCGCGCGTAGCTGAACTCGCCAGAGTTCAGACGGTCAGTAGCTGAACTCGCCAGAGTTCAGACGGCTGAAGTCTGGCGACTTCAGTCACGAGTTCTGACGACTTTCCGTTACTTGGCATCCGCTTGCCGGCAATAGTCCACGATTTCTTCGACCGTGGTGGGCAGATCGCCCTTCGCCTTCAATTCCGCGGCGGCCTTGGGCGCCGCGGCCGGTTTGGCGGGGCTTTCTTCGACGGGCGCCGGCTCCGAGGACGTACTCTCTGCCGCTGCTTCACTCGGCGGCGCGGCAGCACCCCCTTTCTGCCCGCGCGCGGCGGCGAGCATGTCCGCAACCGACATCTTCGATGGATCGACTTTCACCGCCGCTGGCTTCGCCGGGGCGGGGCCAGTCGGCTTGGGGGGCGTCTTGGCCTCGGCGGCTGGCGCCGCACCCTTGGGCCGCCGTGCCGCCTCGAGGATGTCGGCCGTCGAAGCGGCTCCGCCTTCCTCGGCCGTCGGCGTCGCTCTCGCGGGCGGAGCGGCCGGCTTATCGCCGGCCGGCTTGGCTGGAGCGCCGCCAGGCTTGGCCCGCGCGGCCGCGAGAATATCGGCCGTCGAGGCGCCTTTGCCCGCCGCCGGCTTGGCGGCCGGAGCACCGCCCCCCTTGGCGCGCGCCGCGGCCAGAATATCGGCCGTCGAGCCCCCCTTGCCCGCCGCGGGGGCGGCCGCCTTGGGCTTCTCGGCCGCCGGCGCGGCTTCGGCCTTCGGCTTGGCTGGCTTCTCCGCGAGCGCTTCGTTCTTGGCGCTTCCTTCTTGGGCGGGGGCTTGTCCACCACCTTCAGGAACGACAAATCAATGTCGTACCAGCCGATATTGACGAAGCGGTCGAACTCCACCAGCGCGCGGCCGCTCATGTTGACCGTCTTCACCTGCCCCACAAACCCGCGAAACCGGGCCAGCTCCGGCCGCGACTCGTCCACCACGACGTACTTGTCGGTGTATTCGTCCTGAAGCTGCTCTGCGCGTTCAAGGGCCATCGAAGCGAACGTCTCCTCACCGTGTGAGCAACCGTGTCACGAGCCACGCCTTACGTGGGACCAGCGCCAAAAACGACGAGGTATTCTGGACGATGCGGACGTTTCGATCAAGGCGTCGTGGCACCGTCGCTCTGCGTCCGGCGCGTTCACACCCGCACGGAGCTAAAGTCGCCAGACTTCAGGCGGCAGAGCTCTGGCGAGTTCAGCTACGCGGCCCCCGAGCCCTCCGGTGTCTCCAGCAGACCTTTCAAGGCAGAACGGAAAACGCTCCAAGTTGCGCGATACGTGGCTGCGAAGTACACGCGCGGAGCGAAGCTCTCCAGCGCGTCCAGTGCCGCCTGCTGTCGCTCGTAAGGCTTCTCGACCATCTGGACCCAGGCAGCCAGGCCAACGGCGATCACCGTCGCCACGAACAGCAGCGACCGCAGGCGGTATCGCAATAAGGAGCGCCAACGTGGTGATGTCCCGGCAGTCATCGCTCAGCCCGTTTTTGTTAACCGCCCCCCAGGGCGGCGTAGCCCCAAACGTATCCGCTCATTGTACTCGCCACGAACGGCCCGGCGTGGCCTTCGGCCGCAACCAAGCGAAGTCAACGCATCAGCAAGCAAAACATGACTACCGCCGGTACAGTAACGGTGTCGTAAGACAATCGCACGGCACCGCAGTCGCATACGCGGTGCTAATGAGAGTGGAGAGCACCTCGCACTCAGGATCCGACTCAGCCGATGAACCGCCCAGCGCGCTCGATCGACGCCCATACGCACATCTTCTGCTGGGGGGAGGACCCTGCGGACGGCTATCTGTCCGAAAAGACCCGCCGGAGCTGGCTCACCCGGCTGCTCCTGTATCTGACGGGCATCCGCCGCGAGCGTGGTGAGACGCTTTCGGAGAAAATGCGCAACCGCCTCCTGCGGCACGTCGGCCAGTCGCGGCTCGATTGCGTCGTCGTGCTGGCCCAGGATGCCGTGTATCGCGCCGACGGCTCGCGCCGACGCGGCCACGCACTTCTACGTCTCCAACGATTACGTGCTGCGGCTGGCCGCCGATTGCCCCCGGATCGTGCCGGGTTGTTCGATCAATCCGCTGCGGGCCGATGCGCTGGCGGAGCTGGAGCGGTGCCGGGCGGCTGGCTGCCGGCTGGTGAAGATTCACACGGCCATCCAAGGCGTGGACCCGGCCAGGGCTGAGTTCGAGCCCTTTTATCGTTTGGCCAAGGAGCTCGAACGTCGTGCTGATGTTCCACACCGGCTACGAGCACTCCTGCACGGTCGTCTCGCAGCAATTCACCGATCCCTCGCGGCTGGCGCGGGCCTTGGACCAGGGTGGCCCGGTGATCGCCGCCCACTGCGGCACGTGCGCCTTCTTCGATCCCGAGGACTATTATCCCCGCTTCATCCACATGCTCCGTCGCTACGACAACCTCTACGGCGACACGGCGATCCTGGCCAGCCTGATCCGCTGGCGGGCGCTGCGGCGACTAGAGCGGGAGCCGCCGGCGCTCAAGGAGCGTATCCTGCACGGCAGCGACTACCCGTTCCCGCCGTCGAGGCTGCCCTACCTGCTCCGCACGGGCTTGTTCCCGGCCGAGCGCCGCAATCCGCTGGATATGGATCTGCGGATCAAGCAATCGTTCCAGATGGGGGGGCGCTATGAGAGCCGGTTGTTCGAGTTGCTGACCAGACAAGCGACTTGAACAAACCGACCATCGAATTCGCCAGCCGCCTTCGTCGAGGTCACGGGCAACTTGCACCGGGCGCAAGACACGGGTCGGTCGCGCCTGTATAATCCCCTCCAGCATGTCTGGACGAATGCCCTCGCAACGGCTCAATCCCACTTTCTTAGGAGGTCGCCATGACGGACGTTAGCAGTCTAAAAAAGAAGATCGACGCGGAATTCGCCGCCATGGAAGGGAAAATCAAGAAGATCCAAGCCGGGAACGTGCAGGAGCACCAGGGACGTCAGGACCGACTGGAGAAGTACAGCAAGGTTTTGGACCAATTGCGGGAAGTGTGGCGGCCGCGTTTGGAAGCGCTGGCTGAGCGTTTCGGCGACCGCGCCGAGGTAAAGCCCACGGTGACTCCGGGCGGGCGAGGAGCCACGTTCAAGTTCAAGTCCGGCCTGGCACGCGTCGATCTGCGCTTCTCGGTGTTTACGGATCAGGACGTGCGGAACGTGATTTTCAACTATGACCTCGAGATCATCCCGATCCTGATGCAGTTCGAGTCGCACTCCAAGGTTTCGTTTCCGCTGGATGCCGTGGATACCGAAGCGCTCGGGCGTTGGATCGACGAGCGGATCGTGACCTTCGTCCGGACCTATCTGTCGCTGCATGAAAACGAGTATTACCTCAAGGGCCACATGGTCCAGGACCCGATTGCGGGCGTGAGTTTTCCCAAGTATGCCGCGAGTGCGACGCTGGAACGGAACGGCAAGACCTACTACTTCATCGGTGAAGAGACCCGCCGCGAATTCGAGAGCAAGCAGCCGGCCGCCGCGAAGTAGTGTCGCCCCTTCCTCGGGCGATGTGTTGAACGATCGCGCAGAAACCAAATCTCGCAGCAATCAAATGGCGAAGAAATCAAACGGCGAAGACCGGCCCAGATTGAAGCGCAAGGCATACGAGAAGGAGCTCCGCAAGCTACAGGCCGAATTGTGCAAGCTTCAGGAGTGGGTCAAGCACAAGGGCCTGCGCGTCATCGTGATCTTCGAAGGACGCGATGCTGCCGGCAAGGGCGGCACGATCAAGGCCATCACGGAACGGGTCAGCCCGCGAGTGTTCCGGCTGATCGCGCTCCCGGCCCCCTCGGATCGCGAGAAATCGCAGATTTATTTCCAGCGCTACCTGCCGCATTTTCCCGCGGCGGGCGAGGTCGTGATCTTCGACCGCAGTTGGTACAACCGCGCCGGCGTGGAATACGTGATGGGCTTCTGCACCCGCAAGCAGCACGAACGGTTCCTCGAACTGTGCCCGGAGATTGAAAAGCACATCGTCGATAACGGCATCCTGCTGGTCAAAATCTGGCTGGAAGTGAGCGACGACGAGCAGAAACGCCGCTTCGAGGCCCGCATCACCGACCCGCTGCGGCAATGGAAGCTCAGCCCGATGGACCTGCCGTCGCGCAGCCGCTGGTACGACTACTCCAAGGCGCGCGACCTGATGCTGGAGGCCACCGACACCAAGCACGAGCCCTGGTACATCCTGCTTTCGGACGACAAACGGCGTGCCCGGTTGAACTGCATCTCGCATCTGCTCAGTCTGATCCCCTATAAGGACGTGCCGCGCGAAAAGGTCGAGCTGCCCAAGCGCTCCATGAAGGGCGCCTACGACGACCAGGCCTCGCTCAAAGGAAGAAAGTTTGTGCCGGCGAAACACTGAAGCGACCAGAAAGAGCCCGAAAAAACTTGCTTTCACTCGTCGCCAGTGTCCTTTCGACGCTTGTCACTCACGTAAAGACTCACCAGGCGCGCGATCATGACGGCGAGGTAGAGTTGCCCCGCCACGGCTTCCGCGATCGCCAGCCCGCGCGCCAGCTCGCTTCGAGGCACGATGTCCCCGTAGCCGAGCGTGGCCAGGGTCACGAAGCTGAAGTAAATCCCGTTGGCGATTGAGAACTCGTGACGCTCGCCGCCGCCAACCACCAGCGAGCCTGGCCAGGCTCGTTCGATGACCCAGTAAGCGACTCCCAGGAAGATCCCAACTAACACGTAGGCGCTCAGTGCCGCATAGATGTGCTGGCGGTCAACCGAGCTGGCTCGCAGAGCGTAGCGCAGGGCACCGGCCGCCGCCAGCAGAGCAACGACCGCCCAGATCGCAAGGCTCGCCGTGGAGAGCGCCGGTGGGCCGAACCAGGCGCCGCCGAGCGCGCGGCCCATGCCGTAAAGACGACGATGAGCAGTAGTCGTCGCTCCCATCCGCCGCCGATAGGAAGGACGGCTGCGAGCAGGTTTGCCGACAGAAGCAGCTCAACCAGGTTCGCATCCAGTCCCACGGCGGCAAACAGCGGTCCCCCTGCGATGGTGAGCAGCAGAGAATAGAAGAGGACCGCATAGCGTCGGGCCAAATACCCGCGCAGGAGTGCACGGAGACCGCCGCGGACCCTTTTACGCGCATCATTCCCGGTCACCTTCGCCGCGCTCACCGCCCGGTCGAGAGGATCGCGCAGCGAAGAGGGAAGTCGCTTCCCGGCCATGGCAGCACAATCCGGAATTGCCTAGTTAACCAACTCGGGGCCGCTGGCCCTGAGGCGCGCTCCGCCGACGATCTCGAGAGAGGGCGATCCGGCCGGCGCCATCGGCTCGGAGTGTTACCGTCAGCATAGTCGTCCGCCGAGGTCGCCAGCAACTTGCAGCCGAAAAGCAGCCGGAAGGGCCGCCGCTCAGGTGGAGCGAGACGGCTCGTGACGTCACCGAATGCTTGAAAGAAACGCAATGCTAGCGGTGTTTTCGCCGATAGTGATGAAGTCGGAGTGTACCCTCGGTATTTTCGCCCAGCCAGGATGGTGGGGGCCATGGCAATAGCGGCATCGGATGCGCAAGCCCAGCGGGCGAAGGATCTTGGGGCGGCGCCCAGGTCCCGCAGGCCCCGCTCTCGTTGGCGCGCGGCTTTCGTCGCCTTGGCGGCCCTGGTGAGTGGCGGCTGCGGCTTGCCGGAGTGGGCACACAACGGGTTCAAGGTCGGGCCGAACTATTGCCCGCCGCCGGCGCCCGTCGCCTCCGAGTGGATCGACGCCGCCGACCCCCGCATCAAGAGCGAGCCGGCCGACCTGGCCCAGTGGTGGCAGGTCTTCAACGATCCCGTACTGAATGAGTTGATCGAGTCGGCCTATCAGCAGAACCTCAGTCTGCGCGAGGCCGGAGCGCGGATTCTCGAAGCTCGCGCGCGGCGGGGCATCGCCGTTGGCAATATCTTCCCGCAATTGCAGGAAGCCTACGGCAGCTATAACCGCTTCAAGCTCAGCAATCAGGTGGCCAATCCGCCACCGGAGCTCTGGTTCCCGGAATGGGAGACGGGCTTCAATGCCTCGTGGGAACTCGACATCTGGGGCCGGTTCCGCCGGGCCGTGGAAGCCGAGGACGCGGCACTGGACGCCTCGGTCGCCAATTACGACGACGTGCTGGTGATCCTGCTGGCCGACGTGGCCGCCAACTATGTGCAGATGCGGATTTTCCAGGAGCAGCTGAACTTCGCCCGCGAGAATGTGCGGATTCAGGAACAGTCGCTGAAGATCGTCCAAGAGCGCGCGCGGCTGGGCGCCGTCACCAAGCGAGACGTGTATCAGGCCCTGACGGTCCTGGAGCAGACCCGATCGCTTATTCCGATCTCCGAAGCGGGGGCACGCGTGGCGGCCAATCGTCTGTGCGTGCTCTTGGGCATCCCGCCGGAGGACTTGCAGAAGAAGCTTGGGGCCGGGCCGATCCCCACGGCCCCGCCGGAGGTCGTGATTGGCATCCCGGCCGACCTGGTGCGTCGCCGGCCGGACGTCGTGCGTGCCGAGCGGGAGCTGGCAGCACAATCGGCCCGCATCGGCGTCGCGGAATCGGACTTCTATCCGCACATCTCGCTCAACGGCACAATCGGCGTCCAGGCCAAGCACTTTGGCGATCTCTTCCACACGCCGGGCAGCATGATCGGGGCCATCGGGCCTGCTTTCCGCTGGGACGTCCTCAACTACGGGCGCATTCTCAACAATGTCCGCGTCGAGGACGCACGATTCCAGCAATTGCTCTTCACCTACCAGAACCAAGTGCTGGAGGCGGGCCAGGAAGCCGAGGACGGCATCGTGAACTTCCTCAAGAGCCAAGAGGCGACACGCCACGTGGACGCCAGCATCCAATCCGCGCTGGCCACGCTGAGCATCGTGAATGAGCAATACCGCCAAGGCGCGGTGGATTACATCGTGGTGTACGTGTTCCAGTCGGATCTCACGCGCCGGCAGAACGAGCTGGCCGCCAGCCGTGGCAGCATCGCGCTGAGCCTGATCTCGCTCTATCGAGCGCTTGGCGGCGGCTGGGAGATGCGGTTGACGCGAAATCAGGCCTTCGATTGCCCCCCCTTGCCGGCGGCCGCGCCAACCGAAGTGCTGGAGCAAGTTCCGCCGCCCGAGGGGCAGGGGCCCAGCGCATCCGCGCGGCGCCGATGCCAATGGGTCCGCTGCCCAGCGCGTGGATGCCGACGGCGCCAATGTACCCAAGCACGGCGAGCGTGCCGCAGCCGCCGCAAATTGGGCCCGTCGTGCCGATGCTCCCATGAGCGATTGCAGGCACTTGCCGAGCGCTGGCCGCCTCAAGTAGGGCGACGAACGACGAGCCGCGCCGCTCCTAGGTTGTGGCCTCAAGCATCCATTGCGTCGCACACCTGGCAAGCTCGGCGCCGTTGGCCAGATCCAATTTCTCCCGAATGCGTTATCCTGCTTGGCGCGAGTGAAGGCGGCGTGCAGGTCTCCCAGTAGCCCCTCGCGCCATCTGGACGAGGTCATAGGCGGGCGGCCCGGGCGGCGGCACCAGGCACTCTCCCGTATCGCCGCGGAATTGAACCACCTTCAGGTTCTCGTCCACCACGACGCCGGCGGGGGCATAGCGGAGCAAGACAAGCCGGTCCGCCTCAGGGTACACGTCAGCCATGCTGCGCCCCGGTTCGCCACCGGCTTCGTGGAGCACGACCTTCGCTCCCGGCGTACCGCCGCTCGAAGCGTATGCAGAACGCGTCCGTTCGGGGCCAATCGCATCCACCTCGGCTTGTTTGTCCTGTTTTTTTTCGCTTTTCGCCGGATCTCGATTCAGGTTTCGCCCCGCCAAGCGTAGGAAGGGTGCAAGAAGGCACATCCGGGTGTCGCCAGTTTCGGGCGGTCGAGGATTGCGCTATCAGGAGGATCGCATGTTGGTTTTGACACGATGCACAGGGCAACAAATTGTGATCGGTGACAACATCCGCATCACCGTGACAGCGGTGAGGGCTGACCGCGTGCGACTGGGGATTGCGGCTCCCGAGAGTGTTCGCGTAGACCGGGCTGAAGTCTATGAGCGCCGGGCGGCAGCCGGCACGTCGCTTCCCCGAAGGAGCAATCACGTGCCCTAGAGACTTGGTGCAACCATGTCCGTAGCGCAAGACGCCCGACTGCCGCCGCCCGATCTCTGCGGGGGCGCCCACGGGTCCCATTAGGCATGCGCGATGAAAGGAGGTGGTGAAAGGCCCGAACATCCGACGGTTCTCAGGCACTCCCCCTCGTGCGGACCCGCCCGCGGTCCCACTGCTGGATCCAGGGGGCGAGCGCGACCGTGCGTGGCACAGCGAACAGAAAGAGGCCAGGGAGGATGGCTTGAAGGCCGGCAAGAAGCGGCGGGAAATCCTGGCATCGCTCAAGTTCACGGATGACCAGAAGGGGAAGGTGGCGACGGTTGCCAAGGAAGTCGGTGCTCTTGTGAAGGAAGAGGCCGAAAAGATCCGAGACCTGCTCACCGCATCGCAACGGGAAGAGCTCCAGGAATTGCAAAGTGAGCGCAGGGAGCGGGTGCGCGATCGGTTGGCCCATCGGGTCGCGAATCTCAGAGACCTGAACCTGACCGATGCGCAGAAGACGAAGCTCGTGGATATCCGCAAGGAATTTCGGCCCAAGGTTCACGAGGCGGGCAACAAGGTCCGCGCCTTGGTCAGGGAAGAGATTGGCATGATCACGGCTGTCATCAAGGAATGAAGCGGCAGCAGCTACTCTAGGCAGTGATTGGACGATGATTCCGGGGTCCGGGCGCCATGGGACGTAGCGCCCGGGCCCGGTGCAGGCGCCTACCGCAGGTACTACAGCGCTAGGTGAGGAGCTTCGATTCACGCGAATGACGAAGGTCTAAGCACTAATGACGAAGGAATGACGAAATCCGAATGACGAAACAGGCAGCCACCGAAACGATCGTCTGTGAGGTGGTGGGCCGATTCGGGCTTCATTCGAACATTCCTTCGACATTCGAGCTTCGTCATTCGTCATTTGGACACGTTTGGGGCCTGAGCTAGCGCTGTAGTATTCCCCTGCTCCGTTGCACGGTGATCTTCGCATTTAAGTGAGAGATCTCTACCCCAGGTGACATTATGCGAAAACTCTGCTTGAGCTGCGGACTCGTGCTGGTGATCAGCGCGAATGCCTTCGCACAGAAGCTGCCGGAAAAGAAAGCGGCCGACGCCTCCGAGCCAATCCGCAAGACCTTGCGCGCCTATGCCGAGGCGTTCAATAAGAACGACGCCAAGGCCGCGGCCGCCTTCTGGGCCCCCCAGGGCATGTACATCGATCGCGGCACGGGCGAGCGGAGCGAAGGGCGCGAAGCGATCCAGGGCGACTTCGAGAAGTTGTTCAAGGAACGCCGCGGCACACGGCTGTCAGCCCATGTCGCCAGCGTGCGCTTCATCAAGACGGACGTGGCGGCGGTCGAGGGCGTGGCAGCCGTCTTTCGGCCCGGGGAGGAACGCGGCGAGACTTCGTTCTCGGCGGTGCTCGTCAAGGATGGGACGAGCTGGCTGATCGACAGCGTGCAAGAGACCGAGACGCCGACTCCGCTGACGCCGGGCGAGGCGCTCAAGGACTTGGAATTCCTCGTCGGTCAATGGCGCGACAAGACCGACGCCGTCAACGTGGATACATCGGTGCGCTGGAGCGCGAAGAAAGCGTTCTTGATCCGTTCCTACAGGGTCCAGCTCGAAGATCAGCAGGAGCACGAAGGGACGCAGGTCATCGGTTGGGACCCGGCCGCGAAGCGGATTCGCTCCTGGACGTTCGACTCGGATGGTTCGTTCGGTGAGGAGACCTGGACGAAGGTCGATGGCGAATGGGTGATCAAGATGACCCGCACGGTGGCCGACGGCGGCACGTCGTCGGGCACGCAGATCATCTCGGTCAAGGACGACAACACGTTCACCGTGAAAGTCCTGGCCCGCGAGGTTGACGGCGAGCCGACCACGGCTGGGGAGCCGGTGACGGTAGTCCGAGTGGGCGAGAAAGAAATGGAAAAGATCGGTGCCGCCAAGACGAGCGAGAAGGCCACCGAAAGGGCCACGGAGAAGACCGTTGTCGAGAAGACAGTCGTCGAAAAAACGGTGACCGAGAAGGCTCCCGTAACCGCGCCCCGACCCACAGCCTCGCCGAAATAGGAGAATGAGCCATGAAGACCAAACGATCGGTACTCTGCGTGTTGGGAATCGTGTGTGCGCTCATTGCGAGCCACGATGTGTGGGGCCGCGGGGGACGCGGTGGTGGCGGTGGCGGTGGTGGTGGGGGGCGTGGAGGTGGTGGCGGCGGCTTCGGAGGTGGCGGCGGCAGCGCCCGATCCAATGCCGGCGGTGGGGGCGGCGGCGGTCGGCCCAGTGCCTCTGGCGGGGGCGGCAGTCGGCCCAATGCCAGCGGTGGGGGCGGCGGAGCCCGGCCCAACGCCAGCGGTGGCGGCGCTCGGCCTAATACCAGCGTGCCGCATGGCGGTGGACGCGCGCAGCGCCGGCGCACGGCCATCGCAGCCTGCTGTGGCCACTCGCCCGGCCGGCGGTAGCTCTCGCCCTGACACGCCCAAGGCCAGTCGCCCTACGGGCGGTTTGAAGCCTTCCACTCAGCCCGGAGGAGGCGGCTCGGGAGTCGCCAAGCGTCCGGCCACGCGACCCAGCACGCCCCCGGACCGTGCCGGCGGCAATCGGCCCAACACCAGTGTGCCCGGCCTGGCAGATCGCCCGGGGGGCAGCACCGGGAAGCGGCCCGGCGGCGACGGCATCGCCGGCGGGAAGATCGACGGCGGGAAGATCGCCGGCGGCAAGGTCGGAAGCGGCAAGATTGGGGACGGCCCGGGTAAGAGCGGCCGCCCATCGACTGGGAATGTCGGTGACTTCCTCGGCATGCAGGGCGGCGTGCGTCCCGGTCCCGGGGTCGGCGACAATCGCCCCGGAGTCGGCGACAATCGTCCCGGAGTCGGCGACAATCGTCCCGGAGTCGGCGGCAATCGCCCACTCAATCCCGATCGTCGCCCGAGCCGCGACCGGCCAGTGAACATCGGCAACCAGGTCAATAACAACATCAACGTGCGCCCCACCTGGGCCAATATCGACAACAACAAGGTCAACAACATCCAAGGCAGTTGGAACAACGCGATCAAGAACCAGCCCAACTTCAACAACTACCTGGGCAACAATCCCAATCGCAACAACTACTACAACGGCTGGGGTAACAACGTCCGCGACAACTGGACCAGCTACGGTCGTCAGAATGAATGGTTCAACCAGGATTGGTGGGAGGGCCACAACCATGCCAATTGTGGCTGGCACTACAACAACGATTTCTACAACCACGATTGGAGCCACTGGTGGACGGCGCCCACCTGGGCGGCGGCATCGAGCTGGTTCACCCAGCCTGCCGCGGCGGCCACCGTCTTGTCGGAGCCTATCTACTACGACTATGGCACCGGTGGCAACGTGACCTACCAGGACAATAGCGTTTACGTGGGCGAACAGCAGGTGGCCTCGGCGGCCGACTTCGCCGCCAGCGCCGCGGTCTTGGCCACCGTGCAGGCCCCCACGAGCCAAGCCGAGGCCGAGAAAGCCCAATGGATGCCGCTGGGGACGTTCGCCGTGGCGGCAGGCGAGAAAAACGTCGATCCGTCGCGCGTCATTCAGCTCGCCGTCGATAAGCAAGGCGTCATCAGCGGCACGCTCTACAATCAGCAGACCGACAAGGCCCAAACCGTGCAGGGCCAGGTCGATATGAAGACGCAGCGGGTGGCCTTCCGCATCGGCGACTCCGACAGCGTCGTGGTCGAGTCGGGGCTTTATAACCTCACGCAGGAACAGGCCCCCGTTTTGGTCCACTTCGGCGCCGACAAGGTGGAAAACTACCTCCTCGTCCGCCTGAAACAGACCGACGACGAGGCCCAGCCGAAGTCGTAGTTGCTAACGTGTTGGAGCGCGAGCGAATGGTCAACACTAAGAAGCTCTGACAAAACCTTTGGCACGCGATTTGCGCCTGGCCCCTCCGAGGTGTTTTCTTTCACCACGGAGGATGAGTCATGGCGGATCGCGCGAATGCCGGAGGCGTTTTACAAGGAGTTGGAACCTCACTTACCGGCGGAGACGCCTGTTGGGCCGAAGGGTGGACGGCCTCCGCATGGTCATGAAATCGTTGTACGCGTGATCTGGTTTGTATTGGTCACGGGATGCCGATGGCAGGACGTTCCGCTGGAGCTGGGTTGCTCCGGGCGGACAGCCCATCGGCGTTTGCAAGCCTGGCAAGCATCGGGTGTTTGGGAGCAGTTGCACATGCACTTGCTCAAACTGCTGCACAAAGTTGGCGAGTTCGATCCCCACATGGCGATCATCGACGGGTTCACCGTCCGTGCGTTCGGCGGCGGCGATGCGACCGGCCCCAGTCCCGTGGATCGCCGGAAAACAGGCTCGAAACATACCCTGCTGGTGGATCGTCACGGTGTGCCTGCAGCCATTCGGACGGCGGGCGCCAACGCCAGCGACCACACCCAGATTATTCCCCTCGTGCTCAACTTTCCCGCATGTTGGCGGCAAGCCGGGCCGGCCCAAGGAACTCCCTGACGTGGCTTTCGCCGACCGCGGCTACGACAGCGACCACACGCGGGCTCTGTTGAGCTGGCTGGGCGTCACGCCGAAAATCGCCAGACGCAAAACGCCGCACGGAAGTGGCCTCGGCAAGGTCCGCTGGGTAGTGGAACGAACCATCAGTTGGATCAAAGGACTCCGAAGGATGCGAGTGCGGTACGACCGATTGCGACCCATTCAGCACGCCTGGAACACGCTGGCCGCCGCGGTCATCTGCTTCCGCATCGCATTCCATGACCGTTGTTAATAAAACGTCGGTTTTGTCAGAGCTTCTAAGGGGAAACCATGGCTGAAGGCGATCAAACCGAGCAAACGGTGTGGAAGGGCAGTTCTTCGCAAGTCACGCAGTTGGGAGACGCGGCGCGGGTGAGCTCTCCCCTCGCCGTGTGCGGATCTCGCAAGACGCATGAGAGCAACTTGCCCTGAACTGCGAAGCTCGAGCAATTCGCAACACGGCACTCCGAAAGCAAGCGTCCTAAACCCTCGAGAAATGCGAGTCCATGAGCCGGCCTGCTCAACCCTCTCAGCTTACTCGAGGCTCGCACGCCAAGGTGACTCGGGCTGAAGAAACATCTCTGCACGAGGTGCGAGAACAGCTGAGGCAACTCGCCGCCAAGCTGCTCCATGCTCAGGAGGAGGAGCGGCGCCGCGTTGCGCGGCGAGATGCATGACGACTGGACCCAGCGCTTGGCGGTGTTGGGAATCGACATCGCAAAGCTAGAGCAGCAGCTCTCAGCCCCCGAGAAAGCGCGGTCGCTGCTCCACAGCATACAGGATCAGGTGGTGAAGCTCGCTGCGGATGTGCATGCCCTTTCGCGTCACCTTCATCCTTCCATCCTGGACGATTTGGGTTTGGTCGAAGCCTTGCGGTCCGAATGTGCGAGTTTCTCGCGCCGAGAAGGAATTGCAGTGACCTATCGCCCAGAGAACGTTCCATCGGTCCTGCCGAAAAACGTCGGTCTAAGCGTTTATCGGATTGTTCAGGAGGCGCTGCGCAATCTGGCCAAGCACGCAGCCGTGCACGAGGCTTATGTCTCCATCGTGGGCTCTGATCAAGGGCTATTGCTGCACGTTGAAGATCGAGGCGTGGGCTTCGATCCGGCAGCCGTGCGCTGGCGCGCCTGGGCTGGGACTCTCGAGCATGGAAGAGCGGGTGCGCCTGATTCACGGACGTCTCACGGTTACGTCAGCCCCGGGGCGTGGTACGGTTGTGACTGTGCGCAGTTCCGCGGTCAGCGTAGGCCAAAACGTTTTTGGACGAACGGCACCCCGCATGGCTCGAAAGTACGAGTGCAACACATGAGCAAGCACCAAGACAAGCAGCGATCCGACGCGGATGCCGAACTTGAACGGGAAATCCGTCAGGGTCGCAAGTTCACTCTGGAGGAAGCCATCGCGCGGTTGGCTGGTCCTGGCGCGATGAAAGGCGCATCCCCGGTCGGGCGCATGCAACAGGCCGAGATGGAAATAGGGACTTGGCTTAGAAGCCACCTCGCGGATGCTGCGGGCGCATTGGAAGTGGTGTTGCACCGTCACATTAAGGGGAGCGACCTGCTGCTCAACAACTTTGATCAGCCGCTGGTGGTCTTGGCGGGTTACTGCAAGCGAGTTCTCGACTCCGACTACCTTTTGAAGGAACTTGTTCGCGATGCCGACGCCGAGTGGGGACGCCTGATGGGTGAGCGGCCCTATTTCGAGAAAGAAGGTTCCACGCGCCACCCCGACGACCCATACACCGTCGAGTCCGTCCGCAAGGTCTTGGGCGAACTCGTGAAGCAATTGGCCGTCGATGCGTCGCGATAGTCGATCGTGCTTGCGCAGATCGCGGTGCCCATGCATTACGCAGTCGTCGTCAACGCGAAGCAAAGAGCGACGGAATTCGGATTGACTGGGGCACATCTGGGCGCTGGAGACATTCCGCATGGCCACCATTCCCACGCTGAAGCTCATACACGAGCGCAAGATGTGCGAGCTGATCTCATGCCACAAGCCAGTCAAGCGCTGGGAGGCCAGCGGCGTTGTGACGGTTTCCGACCGCCGCAAGAGGGCGGCCCAGCCAGACAAGACCCTCTCTGAAAAGGACCAATCGGTTCACGTTTTTGATATCCCCTCCGCGATAGAACGAGGAAACGGTCAAAACATCGGCCCCGACGCGTCCTTGGCCGTATCGGCTCAAGAAGCCGTGTAAGGAATGACCAGATGCCCGACAATCCGATGCCAGCCGCACCTGCCCAGCCGCCAGCGCCCCCGCGCATGGTCGCCATCAGCGGCATCGTCTTTGCCTTCCTGTTCATCGTCTGCCTGGTGCTTATTCGGGTCGCGGTCCCGGCCGATCCGACAGATCCGGGCGAATGGCTTGCCGATGCCGGCTATCGGAATTGGGTCCGCGTGGCATTGAACCTGATTCCGTTCGCGGGGATTGCCTTCCTCTGGTTCATGGCGGTGTTGCGCGACCGCGTGGGTTTGCTAGAGGATCGGTTCTTTGCGACGGTGTTCCTGGGCAGCGGGTTGCTACTCGCTGCAATGCTGTTTGCCACTGGCGCCGTTGCCGGGGCAACGATGGGGAGCCTCGCAATCGACGGACGCCCTTCAGCCCAAAACGCAACCTTTGAGTTGGGTCGAAGGTTGTGCCACGCGCTGATGAATATCTACGTCATCAAGATGGCGGCCGTGTTCATGTTCGTGACCTCCTCCATTGGGCTTCGCACGACGGTACTTCCGCGCTGGTTGGCCTTCATCGGCTTCGGCGTTGGGGCGGCATTGTTACTGGCCATTACCGATTTCGCCTGGATCGCGTTGCTCTTTCCGTTGTGGGTTCTTCTGGTGAGCGCGTACCTACTGTCTGTCGAGTTACGTCAGAGGCGTCAGATGGATACCGGGGACACGAAGGTGCTGAACGAGAATCGATTAAAGGGTCACTAGCGCGGCAGTAAACGACAAGAGTCACAGAAACAAGGCACATCTCACCAAGAAAGGCTCACGAACATGTCAGACATTTCGAAACAAGACTGGACCAAACCCGCGGCGATGGCGATTCCGAAAGGGGGCTTCAGCAAGGACAAGCGCAGAACAGGGCCGGTATGGACCGATCTTTCCCAAGACGCCGGCGTGCTATGGGTTCTCGATCCTGGCGAAGATCATCCCCGGCCGCGAGGAAGTCTTCTACGAACATGCTCGCAACATCGAGAAGGCGGTGGCCGGACAGCCGGACGTTCTCGCCGTGCTCAAGCTGCACTATCTTCGCTGGGTGCTCTTCCCGATCAAGGGCGAAACCTACTTCATGTATCAGGGCATCTTCGATACCGACTTCGACAAGTACACCGAAGATGCGGTGGCGATTTTCGCCGCTTCGGGCCTCAACACGGTCTTTGAAAACCTCGAAGGATTTCCCAAGGACTGGAAGACCAACGCGCCGGCGTTCATCAAGTTCGTCCGCGAGCATCATTGCCCGAGCTTCCTGGAATACGGCGAATACCCGTATGTGAGCGCGGACGAGATCAAGAAGGCACTCAAGCTCAAGGCGGCGTTTTCCAACATGCTCGACCAGATGCAATAACGTGCGCATTGGCTGAGTCGTTCCGCGAGTCGACCACCTGCGACAATAGGGAATCTGCCGTGCTCGAGTTCGACGACATTCAACACATCCTGCTGACCCGTGCGCCGCGCTCACCGGGCGATACGAGTTTCTCTCGTTTCGTCAAGCGGCGGGCGGACGCAAGTGGCTGGCGGCCATCTTGGAAACGGTACAGTCGGCCGCAGCGATGCGGGCTTCGGTCGACAAGGAGAAGCGCTGGGTGACGGTGGCCTTCACCTGGAACGGGTTGCGGGCGCTCGGCGTGGACGAGGCTTCGCTGGCCACATTTCCCGAAGAGTTCAAGCAGGGAATGGTCGCCCGTGCCCAGATGCTCGGCGACACCGGAGAGAACCATCCAGATCACTGGGTCGGAGAACTGGCCAGCCCGGACCTGCACGCGATCGTGATTCTGTTCGCCCGCGACGACGCGGAAAAAGCACGAGCGCAGGCGGAACACGAAAAACTTGTCGCACGATGCGAGGGTGTCGAAGTGCTCTCGTCGTTGGACTTGAACGCGACGCCGCCATTTGATCACGCCCACGATCACTTCGGCTATCGCGATCGGCTCTCGCAGCCGGCGATCGAAGGGAGCGGCGACGAACCGACCCCAGGCTCGGGCGCGCCGCTCAAGCCAGGTGAGTTCATCCTCGGCTACCCGGACGAAGACGGCCCTGCCGCCAACCTGCCGCAACCGGAGGTGCTTTCGCGCAACGGCAGCTTCATGGCCTATCGGCGGTTAGAAGAGCACGTGGCTCAGTTTCGCGACTTCCTCCGCGCGAACGGCAAGACGCCTGAGGAGCAGGAGCTCATCGCGGCGAAACTGATGGGACGTTGGCGAAGCGGTGCGCCGCTCGTGCTCGCGCCGGACAAGGACGATCCCGAGTTGGGCGCCGATCCGCAGCGAAACAACAACTTCAATTACAAGGAGATGGACCCGCTGGGCTATGCGGTTCCGCTGGGCTCGCACATGCGGCGGATGAATCCGCGTGACACGGCCGCGAACATGAACCGCCGCCGCATGATCCGCCGCGGAGCCACCTACGGCCCGCAACTGCCCGAGGGTGCGCCCGACGACGGCGTGGAGCGAGGAATTGCGGCGTTTGTGATCTGTGCGAGCCTGATTCGCCAGTTCGAGTTCGCCCAAAACGTGTGGGTGAACGACCGCAACTTTCACGAACTCGGCAACGAGCGCGACCCGATCATCGGCAACCAGGACGGCACGCTGGAGTTCAAGATTCCGAAGCGGCCGATCCGCAAGACGATCAAGGGTCTGCCGGCATTCACGACGGTTCGTGGCGGTGCGTACTTTTTTCTGCCGGGCCTCAAGGCACTTCGTTACCTCGCAGGACTGGAAGTCGTGAGGTTCCAGTCGGCTGAGAGCAACTCCAGTCGGACGGCTTACGACTTCAGGTACGGAATGTGGATGAACGGGAGATGATCGACGTCATCGTCATTGGCGCGGGACCGGCCGGGGTGGTCGCGGCGTTGCGCGCCGCGGACCTGGGCGCTCGCACGGCGCTGGTCACTCGCGACGAGTTCGGCGGCATGGCGGCCAATGACGGTCCTGTTCCCGTGCGGACGCTGGCTCACGCGGCGCGGTTGATCCGCGAGGCGCGGCAGCTCGGACAATACGGCATTGCGGTGAGCGAGCCGGTGCTGGATTACCCTCGGCTGCTCGCGCGCGTCCGCGAGGTCGTCCACGACGTGCGTGCCCATTCGACATGGCGCGAACAGATCGATTCGCTGGGCGTGTCCGTGTACGAACACGCCGGCGCTGCGCGGTTCGTCGATCCGCACACGATCGAAACGGCGACCGGGCTGCGGCTGCAGGCGGAAAAATTCATCCTTTGCACGGGAGGAATCAGTCGGCGGCTCGACGTCCCCGGATTCGAGTTCACCAACACGCACAGCGACGCCTGGAGCCTGACCTCGGTGCCGGCGTCGATGCTGGTGATTGGCGGCGGCGCCACCGGGGCGCAGGTCGCTTCGGTCTTCAACGCCTTCGGCTCGCGAGTGCAACTCTTCCATCGCGGCCCGCGCATTCTGCCGACGGAAGACGAAGACATTTCGGCGGCCGTCGCCTCCGCGTTCCGCAGCGCGGGGATCGCCGTGCAGGAGAACTTCGGCGAGATCGAATCGTTCGAGAAAACGCCAGGCGGCGTGCGCATGAACTACTGCCAGGACGGCGATCGCCGCAGCGCGGAAGCGTCGCTCGCGGTCGTGGCCGTCGGCTGGCAGGCGAACACGGCCGGGCTGAACCTCGCGGCGGCGGGCGTCGAGACCGATGCGCGGGGCTTTGTGCGCGTCGATCCGTATCTGCGAACGTCCGCGCCGCACATTTTTGCCGCCGGCGATGTCACGGGTCGCCTGCTGCTGGTCCCGCCGGCGATTCAGGACGGCTTCGTGGCGGCGACCAACGCGGTCCGCGGCCCGACGATGACGCTGGGCGAAGCGGTGAACCCGATCGGCAGCTTCACGGACCCGGAATACGCCCAGGTGGGGCTGACCGAATCGCAGGCCCGAGCGGCACACGACGTCGTGGCCTCGACGATCCACTTCGACGCGACCACGCGCACGATCATCGACGGTCGAACGTTCGGCTTTTGCAAACTGATCGTCGATCGCGCGACGCACAAGATTCTCGGTTGCCACGTCGTCGGCGAACGGGCGGTCGAGATCACGCAGGTCGCGGCGATCGCCATCACCGCCGGAATGCGAGTCGACGAGCTGGCTCACGTTCCGCTTTCGTTTCCGACGTATGCCGGCATTCTCGGCCGCGTGGCGGCCAGCGTGACACGGCAGCTCAATCGGCAAGACTTTTGGCAACCGAACTGAGAACGAACTCCACATCCAGCATCGGAAGAAGACGAATGACCTCACCTCAACCCGCCCGCACCTACAACCAGGACCACGTCGCCCGTAAGCACACGCCCGGCAAACGCCGCGTGAGCATCTACTGGACCTGGAGCTATCCGTGGGAAACGAACCGCGATCTCACCGAGTTGGACAATCGGTTTTCCTCGATGACCGAAGTTCGCCGGGTCGCATGGCCGGCTTTCGAAGCCTCCGAGTGGGACAAGATGAACTTCCTGCAAGGCATCGGCGGGACCCTGGAGTTGTTCCATCGGTCCACGCTTTCCTTCCAGAAGATCGTCGGCGAGGCGACCGGGCATCCCGTCGCCGTGTTCCAGCGCATCGATCAGGCCGGTTACAAGCTGCCGATTGACGAACGGGTGCTGGCCGACACGGACACGTTGATGGTGTTCGGCCTGGACCACCTCGTCGCCGAGCAGGAAGCGGAGCCGGGCGAGATCGACGCGATCCGCGAGTGGCTCAAGCGCGAAGGGACCTGCCTGCTGCTCGCCCCGCACCACGACGTCGGCTTCACCGGCGACGCGAAGCAGCGGCAGGTGGAATATCGCCACCACGGCGACGAGCTCGTGCCTCGCCAGCAGCGATTCAGCCAGTACACCCGCTCGCTGATGAAGGCACTCAACGTCCCGGTCCTCAATCAATGGGGGCTTCGTCCGGCGGTCGTGAAGGGGACGAAGGAGATCGCGCCGCTGACCGCCTTCCGAGACCTCGACAAGCTGGGGCTGTTGAACAACGTCACGACCTTCAACTTCCACCTGCACCTGCCGCATTACGAAGTGACCACCCAGGACGCGAAGTCGGTGCATGTCCTGGGCCGGCAACTGATCGACCCCGATCGCCCGCACCCCTTCACGGCCGCGGGCAACAAGGAGTTCAACTGCCTGCTCTGGCTGCCGCCCAACGAACAACGAGCCGGTGACATCCTGCTCATCGACTCCACCCACTTCACCACGCTCTTCGGCGGCACGGACAGTCTGGCGAGCCTTTGGCGAAATCTTGCGCTGATGAAATGAGGGCGGGCGTTCGCCAAGCCCGATTTGGCAGGCGAGCAATCGCACCACGTAGATTGACGCAGCGCGTCGCCTTCCGCATTGGCGACTCCGAAAACGTCGTGGTCGAGTCGGGACTTCATAACCTCGCGCAGGAACAGGCCCCCGTTTTGGTCAACTTCGGCGCCGACAAGGTCGAGCAATACCTGCTGGTACGCCCCAAGCAGAGCGATGAAGGAAGCGAATCGCGGCCCTAACGAATTGGTTCGGTGAGGCCAGGCAGCTCTATCGAGCGCTTGGCGGCGGCTGGGAGATGCGGTTGACGCGAAATCACGGACTTTGCTTGCCCGCCCTTGCCGGCGGCCGCGCCAACGCAAGTGCTGGAGCAAGTTCCGCCGCCAGAGGCAACTGCTCGGCTCGTGGGCTTCGCTCGCGGATGTCAAACAGAATCCGTTCCAAAGTGGCGAAGACCAATTAGTTATTGCCGGCTAGTTGATGCGGACCGGGCAATGCCGTACAACACCTGCAAGTCCACCGCGCTATGCCGCGGGCACGTCATGCTGACACTTCTCAGGCGCACGAAGCGCGCCCGCTTCAGCGTGCGGTTGAAATCGAGACTCGTAGTGGCGGTCTCGGCAGTGGCCGGACTAACCATGCGCGACTCTCAGGACGCGGCTTCTATTGTCCTCAGCCGTCGGAGTTCCAGGAGATGGGCGCTCTCACCTCGGATTTGCAGGAGGTTTTTCAGGAAGCGAGCTGCCGTGCAGGGCCCCCGGTTCAACACCGCTTCCGGTTCGAAACGATCTTGGCGAAGCTGTCGGCTGCTTTCATCCATTTGCCTCCAAGCAAAGTCGATTCGCAGATCCAGTCTGCCTTGCGGCAAATCGTCGAGTTCCTCGGTGTTGATCGAGGGGCGCTCGCTGAGGTGCTGGTGGAGCCAAGGCAAGTCGTCATCACGCACTCCTATCATTTGCCCGGCGTGCTGCCGCAGCCCAGGACGATCGTGACGGACGAGTTTCCCTGGTATGCCAGAGCAATCCAAGAGGGGGAGGTCCTTCGGCTGGCTCGGCTGCCTGACGATTTGCCCGCCGCGGCAGCTCGGGAGCGACAATACTGTATCGAGGTGGGACTGAAGTCTCACGTGATGATTCCCCTGAAGATGATGGATTCGGTGGTGGGGGCGATCGGATTCGGCCTCTTCACCCGGTACCGCGATTGGCCTGAAGAACTGATCCAGCGCTTGCGGCTCGTGGGCGAGGTTTTTGCCAACGCCCTGGCGCAAGCAGGCGGATGAGGCGCTGCGCGAGAGTGAAGCTCGCTTTCGCTTGATGGCCGATGCAGCCCCGGTCTTGATTTGGACGTCTGGGCCGGACAAGGGGTGTACGTTTCTCAACAAGCCCTGGCTGGAGTTCACCGGTCGGCCCGTGGAGCGTGAGCTGGGGGACGGGTGGGCCAAGGGCGTCCATCCCGACGATCTTCGACAGTGCTTGGAGGTCTATTCCCAGCACTTCGATGCCCGGCGGCCGTTCGAGATGGAATACCGCCTGCGGCGGCACGACGGGGAGTACCGATGGGTCCTGGACCGAGGGGTCCCGCGCTTTACGTCGCAGGGAGAGTTCGCCGGCTACATCGGGGCGTGTGTGGACGTTTCCGCCCGGAAGCGGGCGGTGGAGCAACTGCGCCTAAGCCACGAGCGGCAGAGAGACCTTGCCAGCCGTCTGCTTCGCGCCCAAGAAGAAGAACGCCGACGCCTTGCTCGGGAGATGCACGACGACTGGACCCAGCGATTGGCGGTGCTGAGCATCGACGCCGCAAAACTGGAGAGACAGCTTGGCGACCCCGAGAAAGCCGTGCCCGTCCTCCGCGCCATGCAAGAACAGTTGGTCACGTTGTCGGAGGATGTGCATGCCCTGTCGCGTCAGCTCCACCCCTCGATCCTCGATGACTTGGGCCTGGTGGAAGCCTTGCGATCTGAGTGCGCGAGCCTCTCGCGGAGAGAGGGCATCGTGGTGACGTACAGTTCCAGAGGACGTTCCGGCCACTTTGCCAAAGGACGTTGCACTGTGCATTTACCGCGTTGCCCAGGAGTCGCTGCGTAACCTTGCCAAGCACGCGGCGGTGGATCAAGCATGGGTTTCCTTGGTTGGCACCAGCCCGGAACTCCTGCTGCGCGTTGAGGATGGCGGTGTTGGCTTTGATCTGACGGCCGTGCGTGCTCAACCGGGGCTTGGGCTCTCCAGCATGGAGGAGCGGGTGCGGCTGATTGAGGGAAGCCTTTCCATTACCACAAACCCGGGGCAGGGCACCGCCGTCGTGGTGCGCGTTCCGCTGGTTCGGAGCGAGCCATGAGCAAGCCGCGCGTGTTGCTGGCGGATGACCATCGCATGCTGGCGGATGGTTTGCGTGGCCTGCTGGAGCCTGAGTTTGAGGTCGTGGACATCGTGGGCGACGGCCGCGAGCTGGTAGCTGCCGGCAAGAAACACCGACCCGACGCGATCGTCGCGGACGTGACGATGCCGTCGCTCAACGGCATCGAGGCTGCCGTGCAGCTGCGCGACGCGGGGATCGAGTCGAGGGTGGTGTTCCTCACGATGCACCGGGACGTTGCCTACGCTCGGCGTGCGATGGAGGTCGGGGCAGCCGGCTTCGTCCTGAAAAGCTCTGCCGCCGAAGAACTGGTCACGGCCCTCCGTGAAGCACTGCGCGGAAAGACCTACCTCACCCCGATGATCGCCGGCGAACTCCTCGAGACCTACCGCGAAGGAGACCCCGGCGCAGACCACGCGGCCCACCGGCTAACCCCGCGTCAGCGCGAAGTCCTCCAGCTCTTCGCGGAAGGCCGTTCGGCCAAGGAGGTGGCAGCCGTTCTGAGCATTTCTCCACGGACCGCGGAATTCCACAAGGCGCGCATTTTGGCGGGGCTTGGGCTCCACACCACCGCCGAATTGGTCCAATACGCGATTCGCCACGGACTTATGGCGGTTTGAACTCGCGCCGGCCGCTCGCTGTCGGTTTGTCTGCCTCGCGGGCGTGCGGAGCAAGCGAAGTCTGGTAGTTTTCCCAGTAGCGGACGCCGCATCGCTTTTGTCATCTTAGTCGCAGCGGCTGCACCTTCTTAGGCGGACAGCTCTGTCGAAAACGGCCGTGCGCCAGCGAAACCTGCGCTCCCGTGGTTTCGGAAGCAAATGGATTGCCATGAAGTACGGCCGAGTGGTCCTGGCGGACGGCCACCTGAACCTCCTGGGCGGAGTCCATAGCCTGCTGGATGCCTTGTTCGAGAGCGTGCTGATGGTTGCCGATGAACGGTCGATGATGGAAGCCCTGGCCAAGTTCGCGCCCAGTTTGGTTGTTGTCGATTTGTCCCTCTCTGATTCGGGAGAGACGAACATCGCCATGCGATTGCGTCGGAGTCATCCCGATGTACCGCTCATCGTGCTCAGCGTTCACGATGAGCCGAACGTTGTCATTCAGGTCCAGAACTCCGGCGCGACCGGCTTCGTCCTCAAGCGAACCGTGGCCACGGACCTTGTCCCGGCGGTGCACCAGGTGCTCCGCGGGGGTACCTATGTATCGCCAGCCGCGCAGCGCGGCAGACACGAGATGGGGGCCGCTACGCCTGGCGGGGCTCGACTCCGGCCCAGTCCATGATTTGGGGAATCGCCGTGTCTGACAACATTTCCGGGAACCAGACAGGCCAGCCTTCGGCGTCGCTCGTGGACCAATTGACGGCTCACGTACAAACGCGCCTCGGCTACTGCGTGCATGACTTCGGCGTCCAGTTCCGTAACGAGTGTCTGGTGCTCACGGGTTGGACCGATACGTATTACTCCAAGCAACGCGCCCAGCAGTGCGTGAGGGAGATGACGGACTTGCCCGTCACCAACGAGATCAAAGTGGCGGACGCTGCCTCGCCACGCGGAGAGAACGAGAGGGGTTAAGTAACGTGAAGAACTGCGGTGCGACTACTTCGTCCAGGGTCTTGCGTAGCTCAATGTCCGAAAGGAAATCTCATGGAAATCCCCGTTCTGCGTTCCGCAGTTCATCGACCATTCCTGGGACTACTGTTCTTGACGATGTCGGCAGGCAATGCCCTGTCGGCTGACACCAAGGCGGCTGACACCGCGGCGGCGGATGAGGCGGCGATTCGCAAGAGCGCGGCTTCCTATGTCGAGGTCTACAACCGTCGCGACGCCAAGGCGGTGGCGGGGCACTGGTCGCCGGAGGCCGTCTACACCATCCGCGCGACCGGAGAACAAATCGTGGGCCGCGAGGCGATCGAACGTGAAATGACGGCCATGTTCAAAGACAAAGACGCCGCGAAGCTGGCCGCGAGCGTCGACTCGGTCCAGTTCATCTCCCCGAACGTCGCCGTCGAGCGAGGCAAAGCGACGATGACCCGCGCGGGGCAGCCAACGGAAGAAAGCCTGTACACGGCCGTGCACGTGAAGCGCGACGGCACGTGGCTGCTGGATCGCATTACGGAGGACGAGGTGCCAGTCGTCCTTTCGAATTACGAAAAGTTGAAGGAGCTCGAATGGATGATCGGCGACTGGGCGGACGACGACGAGGAAGACAGCGTGCGAACGTCCTGCCAGTGGACCAAGAACAAGAACTTCATCGTCCGCTCATTCACGGTCTCCGTCAGAGATCGGATCGAGATGGCAGGCATGCAGGTGATCGGCTGGGACGCCGGGGCCAAGCGCATCCGCTCGTGGGTCTTTGATTCTGACGGCGGATTCGGCGAAGGCGTCTGGCAGCGCAAGGGCAACCGCTGGAGCATCAAGTCCACCGGCGTACTGCCGGACGGCCGGAAGTCGTCAGGTGTCAACATCATGACGGTCGTGGGTAAGGACCGCTTCACCTGGCAGTCGGTGAATCGCGAGGTGGATGGCGAACCGCTTCCGAACGTGGATGAGGTCGCGGTGATCCGTCAGAAGAAGGCGGATTAGCTTCACCGCCACTCGGCACGGTCGATTCCTTTCCGTGAAACAGCTCGGGCATATAGCAAAACACATCAGCAGCAAGAGGTGAACGATGAGAAGGTTAGCTTGGTTCGTCTTGGCCGGGTTTGCATTGTGTCTGTGGGCTAGTCACGACGCCTTGGGCCGCGGTGGCCGGGGGGGCGGCGGTGGAGGAGGAGGACGTGGTGGTGGCGGGGGACGAGCTGGCGGGGGCGTTTCCCGCCCTTCCGGCGGAGGCTACTCGGGCGGCGGAGGGTACTCGCGACCCTCAGTCAATCACACGCCCTCGGTGAGTCGTCCGACCGCTCCGCGGCCTGCAACCCGGCCGGCAGATAGCCGGCCATCGGTTGCCGGCAAGAGTCCTTCCATCGGCAGCCCTCCGTCCATCGGCGGGAAGACCCCCGCTATCGGGAAGACGCCGGGCAGCGGTTCGGTCGCCAAGTCGCGGCCCAGCACGCGCGACGTCGAAGACTTCCTCGACGTACCCGGCCAAGGGGGACCCGCTACGCGGCCTGGCGACGGTCGTCCTGGGTTTGGGGCCGGCGTAGCAACTGGCATTGCCGGCTCCGCCGTGGGCGAGTTCTTGCAGGATCGGCCGGGGGCGAGCCAGTTGCCTGCGCGAGCGGTCCAGCGTGGGCGAAGGGCAGCTCGCCAGTAGCCGGCCCGAGCGCGCCGAGAATCGGCAAGCAGCGCGAGATCAGCGGCTCGAGCGCGGACAGGAAGTCCGCAACCAGGCGAGGAACCACTACGCCGACCATCAGCACTGGTTCGGCGATGACTGGTGGCAGCAGCATCCGCACGCTCACTGGCGGTTCCATCAGGGAGCCAACTGGTGGCGGGGGGGCACGTGGGGCGCCGTCTCGGCCTGGGTCCCCTGGGGATGGACTGAGCCCGCTTATTATTACTACGGCGACAACGTCTATTACCAGGACGACTCGGTCTACTACGGCGATCAAGTCGTCGCCACGACGGAAGAGTACGCCAACCAGGCCGAGCAATTGGCCGCCAGCGTTCCCAAAGTGGACGCTGCGAAAGTCGAGTGGCTGCCGCTGGGCGTCTTCGCCGTAACAAGCCAGCAAGGGGGCGAGCCGACGATGTATCTGCAGCTTGCCGTGAGCAAGGAGGGCATCATCGCCGGCACCTACCAGAACACAGCCACGGACACCGTGAAGTCCGTCGAGGGCATGGTGGATCGCAAGACGCAGCGGGCCGCCTGGGCGGTCGTGGATACGACACGGCCGATCATGGAGACGGGCCTCCATAACCTGACCGAAAACGAGGCCCCGGCGCTCGTACACTTCGCGGACGGGCAAACCCAGCAGTGGCTCCTCGTCCGTCTCGAAGAGCCCAAGGGTGAGGCGAAGAAGTAATTGGCCGATGGCAAAGACTCATCGAGAAGACTCATGAACACGTCGCAGCAGGAACTTCTACCCAGGTGATGCCATGTGGAAACTCTGCTTGAGTTGCGGACTGGCGCTAATGATCATCGCGAGCGCCTTTGCGCAGAAGCTGTCGGAAAAGAAGCCGGCCGACACGTCCAAGCCGCCCGACGCCGCGGAGCCTGTGCGCAAGACGCTGCGGGCCTACGGCGAGGCGTTCAACAAGAACGACGCCAAGGCCGCGGCCGCCTTCTGGGCGCCCAAGGGCGTCTACCTCGATCGCGACACGGGCGAGCGCAGTGAAGGGCGCGAAGCGATCGAGGCGGACCTGGCGAAAGTCTTCAAAGAAGACCGTGGCGTGCGGCTCTCGGCCCATGTCACCAGCGTGCGGTTCGTCACGCCCGGCGTGGCGATGGTCGAAGGCACTGCCACGGTCTTCCGGCCAAGCGAGGAGCCGAACGAATCCTCTTTCGCTGCCGTGCTCGTCAAGCAGGACCAGGCCTGGTTGATCGACAGCGTACACGAGACCGAGACGCCGTCGCCCCCCACGCCGGCCGAGGCGCTCAAAGACCTGGAGTTCCTGGTCGGACATTGGCGCGACAAAAGCGACGGCATCCGCGTGGATACTCTCGTCCGCTGGAGCGCTCAGAAATCGTTCTTGATTCGCGCCTATACCGTCGAGCGTGAGCAGGAAGAAGCGCACGAAGGGACGCAGGTCATCGCCTGGGACCCGCGCGAGAAGCGGATTCGCTCCTGGACGTTCGACTCGGATGGCTCTTTCGGCGAAGAGACGTGGACGAAAGTCGATGGCGACTGGGTCGTCAAGATGACCCGCACGCTGGCCGACGGCGGCGCCTCGTCGGGCACGCAGATCATCTCGATCAAGGACGACAACACGCTCACCGTGCAAGTGGTGTCGTCTGAGGTTGACGACGAGCCAGGTCCGGCCGGCGAGCCGGTGACGGTGGTCCGCGTGACCGAGAAGGACGCCGAGAAAGTCGGCGCTGCCAAGACAAGCGAGAAGATCATCGTCGAGAAGACGGTGATCAAAAAGGCCCCGATCGCGGCGCCCCGCAAGTCGCCTCGCTGAACAGGAGCAAGCCATGAAGACCAAACGACCGATCCTCTGCGTGCTGGGCATCGTGTGTGCGCTGCTGGCCGGCCATGACGTGTGGGGCCGCGGACGCGGCGGAGGCGGAGGCGGAGGAGGCCGGGGCGGCGGCTTCGGAGGTGGACGCGGCGGTGGCGGTGGCGGCGGCGGTGCCCGCTCGCGCCCAGTGGCGGGGGTGGGGGCGGCGGCGCCCGTGCGCGACCGAGTGGTGGCGCGCGACCCAGCGGTGGCGCGCCGCCTAGCGGTGGTTCGCGCCCAGTGGCGGTGGACGGTCCAACATCGGGCATAGCGGCGGCCGGCCGAATGTCAGTGCGCCACATGGCGGCGGCAACCGAGTCGGGTCCGCGCGGCCGTCACAGCCGTCGGCCGGCAATCGTCCCAGTGGCGGCTCACGACCCAGCGCTCCGCAGGTCAGTCGGCCCAGCGGCGGCTTGAAGCCTTCCACGCGGCCTGCGGGCGGCGGCTCGGGCATCGCCAATCGTCCCGCCACGCGGCCGAGCCCTCCCGCGAACATCGGGGGAGGTGGCGGCGGCGGCAATCGGCCGAGCACCAGCTTGCCGATCGCTGGCGGTCCCGGCGGTGGCAATCGTCCTGGCGCCGGCGTCGGAAATCGCCCCGGCGGAGGAATCGCCGGTGGCAAAACCGGTGGGGGCAAGATCGGCGGCGGCAATATTGGCGGCGGAAAGATCGGCGGAGGCCGGCCATCGGCCGGAGACGTCGGCGACTTCCTCGGCATGCAGGGCGGACTACGCCCCGACACCGGATTGGGCAGGCCCGGGCAGGGCGGGGGCGGCATCGACAAGTTCCCGGGCAAAGGCGGCGGCAAATTCCCCGACAACAAGTTCCCCGGCGGCAAGGGCGACAAGTTCCCCGGCGGCAAAGGTGATGGCAAGTTCGCCGGCAATTTTCCGAACCGTCCCGCCGGCGGCGACAATCGTCCCTTTCCCGATCGACGCCCGAACCGCGATCGCCCGGTCAATATCGGTAACGAGATCAACAACAACATCAACAACCGGCCACAATGGGCCAACATCGACAATAACCGCCTGAACAACGTCCAAGGCAACTGGAATAGCGCCATTCGGAACCGGGGCAACTTCAACAACTGGCTGGACAATCATCCGAACCGTGGCGAGTACTGGAACGGCTGGGGCGACAACGTTCGCGATCACTGGAACGATTACCACCAGCACGACGGCTGGTTCAACCAGGACTGGTGGGAGGACCACCAGCACGCCTGCTGCGGCTGGCACTACAACAACGACTGGTACGACAACGATTGGAGCTATTGGTGGTCGGCGCCCGCCTGGGTGCGCTATCGAGCTGGTTTACCTGGCCGGCCGCGCCGGCGACTGTCTGGTCGGAGCCGATTTACTACGACTACGGCACGGGCGGCAACGTGACGTATCAGGACAGCGGCGTCTATGTCGGCGGACAGGAGGTGGCCTCAGCGGCCGACTTCGCCGCCAGCGCCGCCACGCTGGCCACCGTAGCGCCTCCCGCGAGCCAGGCGGAGGCCGAGAAAGCCCAGTGGATGGCCTTGGGCACGTTCGCCGTGGCCACGAACGAAAAGGACGTAGACCCGTCGCGGGTGATTCAGCTCGCCGTCGATAAGCAAGGCATCATCAGCGGCGTGCTCTACAACAAGGACACCGACGCCGCCCAGACCGTGCAGGGGCAGGTCGATAAGCAAACGCAGCGGGTCGCCTTCCGTATCGGCGACTCCAGCAAGGTCGTCGTCGAGTCCGGCCTGTATAACCTCACGCAGGAACAAGCCCCGGTCCTGGTCCACTTCGGCACCGACAAGGTCGAGCAATACCTGCTGGTAAGACTGAAGCAAAGCGATGAGGGGAGCGCGCCAAAGTCTTAACGGCTACGGCTGGCTGTCCGGACCGAGGGATCGCCCACCACAACGTCCTGAATTTCGTATAACGCCCGTTAGCAACGCTGAATCAGGTGCCACGATGCGCCCGTCATTTTCCCTCGTCGCTCCACTCATTTGGTTTGCACTATTGGCCGGGTGTTCTCCGCCGGAGGCGATCCCGCCTGAGCCGCCGAAGGTGGGCGTGCTGCATCCTGAGCAGCGCGAGCTGACCGATCAGGAGATTTTCAACGGCTGGCTCGATGCGAGCAAAACCGTGGAAGTTCGCTCGCGCGTTCGCGGGCACATCCAGAAGGTGCACTTCACCGACGGGCAGATCATTGAGAAGGACAAGCCGCTGTTCGATCTCGATCCGCGGCCCTTCGAAAACGATATCGCCCGCGCGAAGGAGAAGCTGAAGATCTTCGAGGCGCAGCGCGTCGCCGCCGAAAAAGAGGAAGAGCGCCTCAAGGAGCTGCTCAAGATTGGCGGTGCCAGTAAGCAACAAACGGAAAAGGCCGAAGCCGACGTGAAGTCGCTGGACGCCCAGATCGCCGGCTCCAAGGAAGAGATCAAGCGGGCGCAATTGGAGCTGGAGTACTCACAGATCAGGGCCGACGTCGGCGGCCGCGTCAGCCAGGCCCGGTTGACGGAAGGCAATCTGGTGAACGCCGGCGGCAGCGACCCCCTGCTGACGACGATCGTCTCCATCGACCCGATGCGGGTCTACTTCAACGTCGATGAGCGGTCGCTGCTCCGCTATGCCAAGAACCTCCAGGGTGGTGGCAAGAAGGCGCGAACCACGGCCAAGACGATCACGGAAGCCTTGACCAACATCAAAGACTTAGAAGCAAACTTCACGTTCGCACTGGACGGCGAGAAGGAGTTCACCCACCCCAGCAAATTGGTCTTTGGCGATAACCGGATCGACCCCACCACGGGGACCATCGTCCTGTACGGCACGGTCGACAATCCCGCTGGCAAGTTTCTGCCGGGGGCCCGCGTTCGCGTCCGTATTCCCATCGGCAGGCCCTACAGCGCCCTGCTGGTACCCGAAACAGCGATTCTCGCCGACCAGGACAAGCGCTACGTGCTGATCGTGGACGAGAACCCACCCAGCGGCGACGCGAAGAACGTCGTGCGGCGGCGCAACGTCACGCTCGGCGCGCTGACCGACGATGGAATGAGAGCGATCGCTCCCGCTGACCCGCTGGATGAGGGCGAGTCCACCGCCGCGTGGTGGGTGGTCGTCGATAACCTGCAGCGGGCGAGGCTTAACTATCCGGTCGATCCGCAGAAACCCCAAACGGCGGCCAAGGCCCAGCCCGAGGCGAAGGGAACCAAGTCGGGTGAATGAATGCACGTGGCACGGCCATCCTGGCCGTGCTGACCGATGCGAAGAACCGACACGGCCGAGATGCCGTGCGATTGACAGGTACTGGTCATGATTTCCCATTTTTTCATCGATCGGCCGATCTTCGCCACCGTGCTGTCGATCGTGATCGTCATCGTCGGCGGCGTGGCGCTGACGCAGCTGCCGATCGCGCAGTACCCGGAGGTCGCGCCGCCGACGGTCCAGGTCACGGCCACCTACCCCGGCGCCAACGCCAAGACCGTCGCCGACACCGTCGCCACGCCGATCGAGCAGGAGGTCAACGGCGTCGAGCGCATGCTCTACATGTCGTCGCAAGTGCACGAACGACGGCCAGATGATCCTCGACGTCACGTTCGAGCTGGGCACGAACCTGGACATGGCCCAGGTGCTGGTGCAGAACCGCGTGGCGGTCGCCGAGGCCAAGCTGCCCGAGGAGGTGAAGCGGATCGGCGTCACGACGAAGAAGAAGTCGCCGAGCATCCTGCTGTGCGTCAACCTGATCTCCGAAGAAGCCCGACGGCAGCTACTACTACGACCAGCTCTACCTGAGCAACTTCGCCACGCTCAGCGTCAAGGACGACCTGGCCCGCATCAAGGGCGTCGGCGACGTGACGTTCCTCGGCCCGCGCGACTACAGCATGCGCGTCTGGCTCGACCCGGACAAGCTCGGCGCGCAAGCAGTGACGGCCGGCGACGTGATCAACGCGATCCAGGAGCAGAACGTCCAGGTCGCCGCCGGCCGGCTCGGGCCAGCCGCCGGTGCCGGCGGAGTCGGCGATCCGCTTTCAGCTCCCGATCAACACGCAGGGCCGGCTCGACAGCGAGGAGCAGTTCGAGGACATCATCGTCAAGACCGGCGACGACGGGGCAGATCGTCTACCTCACGCGACGTCGTCCGCGACGACCAGTACGACGACGACGGCAACGTCGTCGAGAAGGGCGTCGAGCTGGGCGCCAAGAACTACGACGTCAACAGCTACCTCGACGGCGAGCCGTCGGTCACGCTGGCCGTCTTCCAGCTTGCCCGGCTCCAACGCGCTGGAGACCGCCGAGGCCATCAAGGCGAAGATGGAGGAGCTGAAGGCGGCGCTTCCCCGAGGGCGTCGAGTACCGCATCGTCTACGACACGACCGTCTTCGTCGAGGAGTCGATCGACAGCGTCTACCACACGCTGATCGAGGCGTTCGTCCTCGTCTTCATCGTCGTGCTGGTCTTCCTGCAGAACTGGCGGGCGACGCTCATCCCGATGATCGCCGTGCCGGTGTCGCTGATCGGCACGTTCGCCGTCATGGCGCTGCTGGGGTTCTCGCTGAACAACCTGTCGCTGTTCGGGCTGGTGCTGGCCATCGGCATCGTCGTGGACGACGCCATCGTCGTCGTCGAGAACGTCGAGCGCTGGCTGGCGCAGGGCATGTCGCCGCGCGACGCGGCCCGCAAGGCGATGGACGAGGTGACCGGGCCGGTCATCGCCATCGCGCTGGTGCTGTGCGCCGTGTTCGTGCCGACCGCGTTCATGGCCGGCATCAGCGGCCAGTTCTACAAGCAGTTCGCCCTGACCATCGCCGCCTCGACGGTCATCTCGGCGTTCAACTCGCTGACGCTCAGCCCGGCCCTGTGCGCCCTGCTGCTCAAGCCGCACGGCCACGGCGAGCACGGCCACGCGCATCAGGAAGCGCTGCCGCGGCTGGGCATCGTCGTCATCGGCGGGCTGCTGGCGTACGTCTTCCTGCTGGCGCCCGTCGGCCACCTGGTCGGCATCGAGGTCGGCGGGCACGGCGCATGAGCCGACGCACGCCACGCCAGCCCGGCGGCCGCTGTGGGGGCTGCGGGCCGGCCGTGTTCGCCGTCGGGGCCGTGGCCGGCTGGTTCGCCGCGCTCGGTCGTCAACCGGCTCCTGGGCCGCGTTCTTCCGCGGCTTCAACTGGGCGCTTCGACCGCGCCATCGCCGGCTACGGCCGGGCGGTGCGCCTGCTGCTGCGGCTGAGCGTCATCGTCCTGCTCGTCTACGGCGGGCTGATCGGCCTGACCGTCCTGGGCTTTCGAGGTCGTGCCGGTCGGCTTCATCCCCGAGCAGGACAAGGGCTACCTGGTCGTCAACGCCCAGCTGCCCGACGGCGCCAGCCTGGAGCGCACCGACGAGGTCGTCGCGCGAGCTGAGCGAGATCGCCCGCAAGACGACGGGCGTGGCCCACACGATCGGCGTGCCCGGCTACTCGATCGCTCCTGAGCACCAACATCAGCAACGTCGGCGGCATGTTCGTCATCCTCAAGCCGTTCGAGGAGCGGGCGGGCAAGCCGGAGCTCAGCGCCGACGCGGTCGCCGCCCGGCTGCGCGAGAAGTTCGGCGAGGTTCAGCGAGGCGCAGGTGGCGCGTCTTCGGCGCGCCGCCGGTCGACGGCCTGGGCAGCACCGGCGGCTTCAAGCTCCAGGTGCAGGACCGCCGCGGCGCCGGGCCTGCGGGCGCTGCAGGGGGCCGTGCAGAACCTGGCCGACGAGGGCAACCAGCGACCCGCGGCTGGCCGGCCTGTTCAGCAGCTTCAGCGTCAACCAGCCGCAGCTCTTCGTCGAGGTCGACCGCGGAGAAGGCCAAGGCCCAGAAGGTCGCGCTCGACGGACATCGACGAGACGCTGCAGGCGTACCTCGGCTCGGTCTACGTCAACGACTTCACGCTTCCAGAACCGCAACTGGCAGGTGAACGTCCAGGCCGACGCCGCGCTACCGCATGCAGGTCGAGGACATCGGCAACGCTCGAAGTCCGCAACGCGCAAGGGCGACAGGGTGCCGCTGCGGACGCTGATCAAGGTCCGCGACGACAGCCGGCCCGGCGATCGTCAACCACTACAACCTGTACCCGTCGGCCGAGATCAACGGCAACACGGCGCCGGGCATCAGCTCCGGCCAGGCCATCGGCATCATGGACAGCGCTGGCCGCGACGCAGCTGCCCGTCGACGATGGGCTTCGAGTGGACCGAGCTGACCTACCAGCAGATCCTGGCCGGCAAGGACCTGCTCACCAAGCTGGTCTTCCCGCTGGCGGTGGTGTTCGTGCTTCCTGGTGCTGGCGGCCCAGTACGAGAGCTGGTCGCTGCCGGTGGCGATCATCCTGATCGTGCCGATGTGCCTGCTGGCGGCCATCGCCGGCGTCTGGCTGGCGAAGCTGGACAACAACATCTTCACGCAGATCGGCCTGGTCGTGCTGGTCGGCCTGGCGGCCAAGAACGCGATCCTGATCGTCGAGTTCGCCAAGCAGCTGCAGGACCAGGGCAAGGACCGCTTCGAGGCGACGGTCGAGGCGTGCAAGCTGCGGCTGCGGCCGATCCTGATGACGTCGTTCGCCTTCATCCTCGGCGTGGTGCCGCTGGTGCTGGCCAAGGGCGCCGGGGCCGAGATGCGCGTGGCGCTGGGCGTCGCCGTGTTCAGCGGCATGCTCGGCGTGACGATCTTCGGCATCTTCTTCACGCCGGTGTTCTACGTCGTGATCCGCTGGTTCAGCGAACGTAAGGCCCCCGTGCCGGCGGTACCGGCAAAACCGCCGGCACCGCACAAGCCGCCGGCGGCACCCGTTATGGCCGTGGCCCACGCGGAGGCCGCGATGGAGCCCACCCCGAACCACATTGCTTCGTGATGGAGTAAGGCGACACGGACTCGCGTAGCCGTGAAAGGAGATACGGATGAAGGTCGGCATCGTAGGAAGCGGCCTGGTCGGGGCGACCGCCGCCTACGCGCTCGTGCTGCGAGGCGTAGGCCGCGAGGTGGTCCTCGTTGACAAGAACACCGAGCGCGCGGGCCGCCGAGGCCGACGACCTCCGTCACGCCGTGCCGTTCGCCGAAGCGCTGGAAGTTCGGGCCGGGGGCTACGAAGATCTTGCCGGTAGCCAGGCCGTCATCATCTGCGCCGGCGCCAACCAGCGGCCCGGTGAAACGCGGCTGCAACTGCTCCAACGCAACGCGCTGGTCTTCAAAGAAGTCGTGCCCTCGATCCTGGCGCACGCGCCCGAGACGGTGCTGGTGGTGGCCACGAACCCGGTGGACGTGATGACGCACTTGACGGTGCGCTACGCCGCGCGGCACGGGCTGCCGGCGGGACGAGTGCTCGGCTCGGGGACGACGCTGGACACGGCGCGGTTTCGGTCCTTACTGGCCGGACACTTGGGGGTGGATTCGCATCACGTGCATGCCTACGTGGTGGGTGAGCACGGCGACTCGGAGGTGCTGACCTGGTCGTTGGCGACCGTGGCCGTGACGCCGATCCTGGAGTTTGCCCGCCTGCGCGGCGTCAGTCTGGACGAGGACACGCGGCGGCAGATCGACGAGAAGGTGCGCCGCGCCGCCTACACGATCATCGGCGGCAAGGGGGCCACGTACTACGGGATCGGCTGCGCCCTGGCACGCATCGCCCAGGCGATCCTGCACGACCAGCGGACCGTGCTGACGGTGTGCACGCCCGCGGCCGACGTGCTCGGCGTGCGAGATGTGACGGTGGCGCTACCGCGCCTTGTCGGGGGCGAAGGAGTTCTGGCAACGTTCCCGTTGCCCCTGAGCGAGTGAAGAAACCGAAAAGCTCCGCGAGAGCGCCGGCGTGATCCGCCGGGCTTTGGACGAACTGGGTGACGATACCTGATGGAGCCGATGACGATCGTAGAACGAGCACTGGAATTGGTCACGAACGACTCGCTCGTCGGACTAGGCTCGGGGCGCGCTGCGCGACGCCTTCGTGGCGGGCCTCGGGGAGCGGCTGCGCGCCGGCGCTTTGCGCGTCCGCGGCGTGCCCACGTCCGAAGAAACCGCCGCCTTGGCCAGAGAAGTCGGCGTGCCGATCCTGACTCTCGCTGAGGCCGGCACGCTCGACATGACGGTCGACGGTGCGGACGAGGTCGATCCTCACCTGGACTTGATCAAGGGCTACGGCCGGGCGCTCGTTCGCGAGAAGATCGTCGCCGCCTCGTCGCGCCGGCTGGTGATCCTGGTGGGCAAGGAGAAACTGGTGCCGCAGCTTGGGACGCGCGGCAAGTTGCCCGTGGAGATCGCACCGTTTGCTTTGCCGCTTTGCGAAAGGCGCCTTCGGGAGCTGGGGTGTCAGCCCAGACTGTGGAAGGAAGGCACTCGCATCGGGACGACCGATAACGGCAACTACATCTTGGACTGTGTCGTGAAGTCGATCTCAGACCCGGCACGCCTGGAAAGCGACCTTCGCGCCATCCCCGGCGTGGTCGGCACGGGGCTGTTTCTGGGGATGGCCGACACCGTCCTGGTCGGAGACGGCGACGGCCTCCGGCTGATTGAAGAAAAACGAAGAAAGTAGGTCAGGCTCCTGCCTGACAGCCACGCCGCTCGGGGAGTTCGGCAGGCAGGAGCCTGCCCTACCTTTGCGGTTCTTGTGAGGAGACAGTGCCATGCCGGATAGAAACGACCTCGATACGACGTGCATCAACACGATCCGCACCCTGTCGATGGACGCGGTCCAGGCGGCCAACTCCGGGCACCCCGGCGCGCCGATGGCCCTGGCCCCGGTCGCCTACTGCCTGTGGCAGCAGTTCCTGCGCTTCGACCCGCAGGACCCGATCTGGCCGAACCGCGACCGGTTCGTCCTCTCGGCCGGCCACGCCTCGATGCTGCTGTACTCGCTGCTGCACCTGACCGGCGTGAAGGCGGTCAGCAAGGAGTACGAGGCGCCTCGGCGAGCCGTCGGTCCCGCTGGAGGCGATCAAGAAGCTTCCGCCAGCTCGACAGCCGCTGCCCCGGCCACCCGGAGTACCGCTGGACCAGCGGCGTCGAGACGACCACCGGCCCGCTCGGGCAGGGGCTGGCCAACAGCGTCGGCATGGCGCATCGCCGGGCGGTGGCATGGCCGCCCACTTCAACCGGCCCGGGCTTCGAGGACCTGATCGACTTCAACGTCTACGCCCTGTGCGGCGACGGCTGCATGATGGAGGGCATCTCGGCCGAGGCGGCCTCGCTGGCCGGCCACCTGAAGCTCTCGAACCTCTGCTGGATCTACGACAACAACCACATCACCATCGAGGGCAACACCGCCCTGGCGTTCAGCGACGACGTGGCCACCCGCTTCATCGGCCACGGCTGGAACGTCACCCGCGTCGGCGACGCCAACGACCTGGAGATGCTGGCGCGGGCCTTCCGCACGTTCCTCAGCCACGCGCGACCGGCCGACGCTCATCATCGTCGACAGCCACATCGCCTACGGCGCGCCGAACAAGCAGGACACCAGCGCCGCCCACGGCGAGCCGCTCGGCGAGGAGGAAGTCCGGCTGACCAAGCGCAACTACGGCTGGCCGGAGGACGCGCAAGTTCCTCGTCCCCGACGGCGTCTACGAGCACTTCCGCGAGCGGCATCGGCAAGCGCGGCAAGGAGCTGCGCGACGCCTGGTTCGCGCGCGTCAAGGAGTACCGGGCGAAGTACCCGGAGCTGGCCGACCAGTTCTATCGCATGCATGCACCGCCAGCTGCCGGAGGGCTGGGACAAGGACCTGCCCACGCTTCCCGGCCGACGCGAAGGGGCTGGCGACGCGGGACGCCTCCGGCAAGGTGCTCAACGCCGTCGCGCAAGAACGTGCCCGTGGCTGATGGGCGGCTCGGCGGACCTGGGCCCGTCGTGCAAGACGCGGCTCACGTTCGACGGGGCGGGCGACTTCTCCGCGGACAGTCCCGGCGGCCGCAACCTGCACTTCGGCATCCGCGAGCACGCGATGGGGGCCGTGCTCAACGGCATGGCCCTGGTCAAGGTGCGGGCGTACGGCTCCACGTTCCTGATCTTCAGCGACTACGCCAAGCCGGCGATCCGGCTCAGCGCCCTGATGGAGCTGCCGGTCATCTACGTCTTCACGCACGACTCGATCGGCGTCGGCGAGGACGGCCCGACGCACCAGCCGGTCGAGCAGCTGGCGTCGCTGCGGGCGATCCCGGGCCTGATCGTCCTGCGCCCGGCGGACGCCAACGAGATGGTCGAGGCCTGGAAGGTCGATCATGAAGCTGCACCACGAGCCGGCCGCCCTGGTCCTCACGCGGCAGGCGGTGCCGACGATCGACCGCACCAAGTACGCCGCGGCCGTCGGGCGTGGCCCGCGGGGCCTACGTCCTGGCCGACGCGGCCGACGGCAAGCCGGACGTCCTGCTGCTGGCGACCGGCAGCGAGGTCGCGCTCTGCCTGGAGGCGTACGAGCAGCTCCGGGCGGAGGGGGTCAAGGCGCGGGTCGTCAGCATGCCGTCGTGGGAGCTGTTCGACGACCAGCCGCAGGAGTACCGCGACCAGCGTGCTGCCGCCGGAGGTGACGGCGCGCGTGTCGGTCGAGCAGGCGTCGACGTTCGGCTGGGCGAAGTACGTCGGCGCCACGGGGCACAGCATCGGCATGCGGTCGTTCGGCGCGTCGGCCCCGCTGAAGGACCTGGTCAGGAAGTTCGGCTTCTCCCCGGACCACGTCGTGGCAGCGGCCCGGGAGCAGCTACAGCTCGCGCAGGGGCAACTCGAAGAAGCGGGGACGCGCTAAACTCGGAGGTGGGACATGACCAGTAGCCGGGTGGCTAGGAAACGGACAGCCACAAGATCAAAAGCAATTGCGATGGACACATCCGCGCTGTGGCAGCGGTTTCGGCAACACCTCTGCCAGGTCCCGGCGCTCGGACTGACGCTGGACGTCAGCCGGATGCGCTTCGACGACGACTTCCTCGAGCGGATGGCGGAGCCGATCGAGCGGGCCTTCGAGGCCATGGACGCGCTGGAGGGCGGGGCGATTGCCAATCCCGACGAAGACCGCATGGTGGGGCACTACTGGCTGCGCGCGCCGACCTGGCGCCGTCGCCGGAAATCGCGGCCGAGATTCGCAAGACCGTGGCCGACGTCAAGTCGTTCGCCGCCGCCGTGCACGGCGGCAGCATTCGGCCCCCGACCAGCGCGCGGTTCACGCGGGTGCTGTCCATCGGCATCGGCGGCTCGGCCCTGGGCCCGATGTTCGTGGCCGACGCGCTGGGCAATCCGGCCAGCGACCGGATGAAGATCGACTTCATCGACAACACCGACCCGGACGGCATCGCGCGCACGCTGGACGGCTTGACGGGACAGCTCGGCGAGACGCTCTGCGATCGTCACCTCCAAGAGCGGCGGCACGCCGGAGACCCGCAACGGCATGCTGCTGGTGGCCGACGCGTACCGCAAGGCCGGCCTCGAGTTCCCGCGGCATGCCGTGGCCATCACCATGCCCGGCTCGCAGATGGACCAGACCGCCGCGAGCCGAGGGCTGGCTGGCCCGTTTCCCGATGTTCGACTGGATCGGCGGCCGGACCAGCGTGCTGTCCGCGGTCGGCCTGCTTGCCGGCGGCGCTTGCAGGGGCTGGACATCGACGGCCTGCTCGCAGCGGCGCCGCCGCCTGCGACGAGGCGACGCGCCGGCACGACGTGCAGTCGCAACCCCGCCGCCCTGATGGCCTTGATGTGGTATCACGCCACCGGCGGCAAGGGCCAGAAGGACATGGTCGTCCTGCCGTACAAGGACCGGCTTGCTGCTCTTCAGCCGCTACCTGCAGCAACTGGTCATGGAGTCGCTGGGCAAGCAGCTCGACCTGCAAGGCCGGCGCGTCGATCAGGGGCTGGCCGTCTACGGCAACAAAGGCTCGACCGACCAGCACGCCTACGTCCAGCAACTGCGCGAGGGGGTGCCCAACTTCTTCGCCGTCTTCATCCGCGTGCTGGAGGCGGGTGGCGCTGCCCAGGAGGTCGAGCCGGGCGTCACGGCCGGCGACTACCTGCACGGCTTCCTGCTGGGCACGCGCGCGGCCCTGTTCGAGAACGACCGCGAGTCGATGACGATCACGGTCCCGCGCGTCGATGCCCGCGTCGTGGGCGGGCTGATCGCGCTCTTCGAGCGCGCGGTGGGCCTGTACGCCAGCCTGGTCGGCGTCAACGCCTACCACCAGCCCGGCGTCGAGGCCGGCAAGAAGGCGGCCGCGTCGGTGCTGGCGCTGCAAGGCAAAGTCGCTGGCGGCGCTGTCGGCGACCCCGCAGACGGCCGACCAGATCGCCGCCGCCGCCGGCGCCCGGACCAGGCCGAGACCGTTTACCTGCTGCTGGAGCATCTGGCGGCCAACGGCCGCGCCCGGCTTGCCGGGGACGGCGACCCTGGCCGGACGACGTTCCGCAAGCCTTAACCCCGCAGGAGATACTGCGATGAATCTTCTCGAATCCTTGAAACGGCATACGACCGTCGTGGCCGACACCGGCGACATCGAGGCCATCGCCGAGTACAAGCCGCAGGACGCGACGACCAACCCGTCGCTGCTCTACCAGGCGGCCCAGAAGCCGCAGTACGAGCACCTGGTCGATGACGCCCTGCGATTACGCCATCGCACTCCCCGGGCGACCGGGCCGGCACGCACCGAGGCGTTCATGGACACGCTGCTGGTCAACTTCGGCTGCGAGATCCTCAAGATCGTCCCCGGCCGGGTCTCCACCGAGGTCGATGCCGGCCTGAGCTTCGACACCGAGGGGACGCTGGCCAAGGCGCGCAAGCTGATCGGCATGTACGAGGAGGCGGGGGTCGGCCGCGAGCGCATCCTCATCAAGATCGCCAGCACCTGGGAGGGCATCCGCGCCGCCGAGCAGCTGGAGCGCGAGGGCATCCACTGCAACCTGACGCTCCTGTTCAGCTTCGCCCAGGCCGTCGCCTGCGCCGAGGCCGGGGTGACGTTGATCTCTCCCTTCGTCGGCCGGATCTACGACTGGCACAAGAAGGAGCGCGGCGCCGACATCCCCGCCGACGAGGACCCGGGCGTCGCCTCGGTCACGCGGATTTACAACTACTTCAAGAAGTTCGGCTACAAGACGCAGATCATGGGCGCGAGCTTCCGCAAGGTGGACCAGATCGTTCGCCTCGCCGGCTGCGACCTGCTGACCATCAGCCCCGACCTGCTGGAGCAGATGGAGAAGACCGAGGGCGAGGTCACGCGCCGCCTGAGCGTGGAAGCGGCCAGGCGTCCGACGCGACGAAGATTCACCTGGACGAGAAGACGTTCCGCTGGATGCACAACGAAGACGCGATGGCGGTCGAGAAGCTGAGCGAAGGCATTCGCAAGTTCCACGCCGACACCCGCAAGCTCGAGCAGTACGTCCGCGAGACTCAACTGCCGCGGCGCTCGCAGCGGAAGTCGCCGGCTGACCGACCAGACATGTTCGGCCACTGCAGTCGAACCGCGGCTCGCCGGGTCGTGACCGAGCACTCGCGACGACGACCAGCGAGCCGCCAACTCACAAGGAATGACCGATGACAACCGCAACCGCCGACGTGAAACGGAAGACCGGCGAGCGGCAGCAAGGCCGCGGCCGCAGGCCCGCTCTCCGCCGAGGAGCTGCGCAAGATGGACGCCTACTGGCGGGCCTCCAACTACCTGTCGGTCGGCCAGATCTACCTGCTCGACAATCCGCTCCTGAAGCGAGCCGCTCAAGCGCGAGCACATCAAGCCGCGGCTGCTCGGCCACTGGGGCACGTCGCCGGGCCTGAACATGCTCTGCGTCCACCTCAACCGGGTCATCAAGCGCGATGACCTGAACATGATCTACATCATCGGCCCCGGGCACGGCGGGCCGTCGCTGGTCGCGCACGCCTACCTCGAAGGCACCTACAGCGAGGTCTACCCGAACATCAGCCAGGACGCGGAGGGGATGAAGCGGCTGTTCAAGCAGTTCAGCTTCCCCGGCGGCATCCCCAGCCACGTCGCCCCGGAGACGCCCGGCAGCATCCACGAGGGCGGCGAGCTCGGCTACGCCCTGAGCCACGCCTACGGGGCCGCGTTCGACAACCCGGACCTGATCGTCGCCTGCGTCGTCGGCGACGGCGAGGCCGAGACCGGCCCGCTCGCCACCGGCTGGCACGGCAACAAGTTCCTCAACCCGGCCCGCGACGGCTGCGTGCTGCCGATCCTGCACCTGAACGGCTACAAGATCGCCAACCCCTGCTTCCTCGCCCGCATCCCGAAGGACGAGCTGCAGAAGTTCTTCGAGGGCATGGGCTACAAGCCGTACTTCGTCGAGGGGCAGCGACCCGGAGGCGGTCCACCAGCAGCTGGCCGACGTGCTCGACACGGTGCGTGGCGGAGATCAAGCAGATCTGGGCCGACGCCCGCACCAACGGCGATCGTGAAGCGGCCGGCCTGGCCGATGATCGTCTTCCGCACGCCGAAGGGCTGGACCTGCCCGCCGGAGATCGACGGCAAGAAGTGCGAGGACTACTGGCGCAGCCACCAGGTGCCGATGGGCGACATGGACAAGCCCGAGCACATCCGCATCCTCGAACAGTGGATGAAGAGCTACCGGCCGGAGGAGCTGTTCGACGACCAGGGCCGGCTCAAGCCCGAGCTGGCCGAGCTGGCGCCGAAGGGCCACCGCCGGATGAGCGACAACCCGCACGCCAACGGCGGCCTGCTGCTGCGCGACCTGAAGATGCCGGACTTCCGCGACTACGCCGTCGAGGTGCCCAGCCCCGGCGCGACGACCGCCGAGTCGGCCCGCGAGATGGGCAAGTTCCTCCGCGACGTCATGAAGCAGAACCTGGACAGCAAGAACTTCCGCCTGTTCAGCCCGGACGAGAACAACTCGAACCGCTGGCAGGACGTGCTGGAGGTCACCAACCGCTGCTACATGGCCGAGATCTACCCGGAGGACGACAAGCTCAGCCCGGACGGCCGCGTGATGGAGGTGCTCAGCGAGCACCAGTGCCAGGGCTGGCTGGAGGGCTACCTGCTGACCGGCCGGCACGGCTTCTTCTCGTGCTACGAGGCGTTCATCCACATCATCGACTCGATGTTCAACCAGCACGCCAAGTGGCTGAAGATGTGCAACCACATCCCGTGGCGGCGGCCGATCGCGTCGTTCAACTACTTCCTCAGCTCGCACGTCTGGCGGCAGGACCACAACGGCTTCAGCCACCAGGATCCCGGGCTTCATCGACCACGTCGTCAACAAGAAGGCCGAGGTCGTCCGCGTCTACCTGCCGCCGGACGCCAACTACGCTGCTGTCGGTGACCGACCACTGCCTGCGCAGCCGCAACTACGTCAACGTCGTCGTCGCGGGCAAGCAGCCGGCGCCGCAGTGGCTGACCATGGACCAGGCCATCAAGCACTGCACCGCGGGCCTCGGCATCTGGGAGTGGGCGAGAACGACAAGGGCGGCGAGCCGGACGTGGTCATGGCCTGCTGCGGCGACGTGCCGACGCTGGAGACGCTGGCCGCGGTCGAGCTGATCCGCAAGCACCTGCCGGAGCTGAAGGTGCGCGTCGTCAACGTCGTGAACCTGATGAAGCTGCAGCCGCCGAGCGAGCACCCGCACGGGCTGTCGGACCGCGACTTCGACGCCCTGTTCACCAAGGACAAGCCGATCATCTTCGCCTTCCACGGCTACCCGTGGCTGATCCACCGGCTGACCTACCGGCGGACCAACCACAAGAACCTGCACGTCCGCGGCTACAAGGAAGAGGGCACGACGACGACGCCGTTCGACATGGTGGTGCTGAACGACCTCGACCGCTTCCACCTGGTGCGAGGACGTGATCGACCGGCTGCCGCAGCTCGGCGCGCAGGCCGCCTACTTCAAGCAGGCGATCCACGAGAAGCTGATCGAGCACAAGCAGTACATCGGCAAGCACGGCGACGACATGCCGGCGATCAGCGGCTGGAAGTGGGGCGCGAAGGAGCCGGCCGGCAAGCGCGGCACCTCCACGGAAGGCGACAACGTCTAGTTGAACGAGGCCTCCTGGCTGAGTGCCCTCGTGGCTCAGCCAGGAGTGTCCCCTTGAGGTATGCGATGTCATCCAAGCTGCCAAGACTGTTTCTCGCCCGGCACGGTGATACGCCGTGGACCGATTCGCGTCAGCACACCGGCCGGACCGACCTGCCGCTCAACGAACGCGGCGAGGAGCGAGCCCGCCAGCTCGGCGAGCAGCTCCAGACGTTTCTCCTTTGCCCATGTTTTTACCAGCCCTTTGCAACGGGCCTCAAAGACATGTGAGTTGGCCGGCTTCGGGGCAGTCGCAGACGTCGATCCCGACCTGGTGGAATGGGACTACGGCCGCTTCGAGGGGAAGCTGACCAGCGAAATCTTGGCGGAGCGGCCCGGCTGGGAACTGTTCCGCGACGGTTGCCCCGACGGGGAATCGCCCAGGGACGTCGCCGCCCGAGCCGACGGGTTCATCGCCCGCGTGCGCGGCATCGACGGCAACGTCCTTGCGTTCTCCAGCGGCCACATCATCCGCATGATCGCGGCCCGCTGGCTCGGGCTGCCGCCGACTGACGGGCGATTTTTCTACTGCCGCCCCGCCAGTGTCGGCGTGCTCGGCTTCGAGCACAACAACCGCGATGAGCCGATCATCTGCCTTTGGAACTACGTCAGGCAAGCCGCTTTGGTAGCCGTAGCCGAGGGCCAGCGGAATGACGAGCGCAAGGTGCCGCCCGGTCCACACTTGAGCCGATTCCCCCGGTGCGCTTTATGGCTGCGACCAGAATTCCCGATGCGGTCAGGCGCGTCTTCACGGAGGCGTTCACCGCTCGAGACGTGGCCGAGCCTTTGGCATCGTTCGACGCGAGTGCTTCGGCCGGGGACGTTCGCGATTTTATGAGCACCATGGACTATGATGTCGTCGGGATTCGCAAGGAAGGTCAGGTCGCTGGTTACGCCGAGAGAAGTGCGCTGGAAAGCGGTGACCTCGGACATTATCAGCGCCCGCTGCATGATGCGACGGTCCTGGGGGATACGGTTTCACTGCTGACTGTTCTGACGGAGCTGAATCGCGCTCCGTTCTTGTTCGTGACCTTGCTGGGCAGTGTCGGCGGCATCGTCACAGCGGCCGACATGCAGAAGCCGCCGGTGCGCATGTGGCTGTTTGGAATCGTGACGCTGATCGAGATGCGGTGCTCGGAGCTGATCGAGCGGCATTGCCCGGCAGACACATGGAGGGAGTATCTCTCCGAGGCCCGCTTGCAGAAGGCCGAGAGTCTGTTGCACGAACGCAGCCGCCGCAATCAATCGCTGCGGCTATTCGATTGCCTGCAATTCTCGGACAAGGGCCAGATCGTGGCCCGCAACGAAAACGTCCGGAAGTTCACCATCTTTGACTCCCGCCGGCAGGCCGAGGAAGACATCAAGAAGCTGGAGCAGCTGCGCAACAACCTGGCCCATGCGCAGGACATTCTGGCGTCGGACTGGGACACCATCGTTCAGCTCTGCGAGTTCGTCGCTCGGCAAGACAGAGACGCTTCTACCCCTGAAGGGCCAACGAGCTCAAGGAGCTTGGACCATGTCGCGCCTTGACAGCCGGCAGCCCGGCGCTACCGCCGAGGGGGTCGAGCCCGCGCGCCCGCGCTCCAGACCCGGCCAAGTGGAGGAGCTGCGGACCGCGGAAAAGAATGAACGCCCTGTTGCCCCAGCGGGCCGCAGCGCTCCGCTCGGCGCCACCGTCACGGAGGGTGGCGTAAATTTCAGCTTGTTCGCCCGCAGCGCGACCGGCGTCGAGCTGCTGTTGTTCGACCGCGAGGATGACGCCATGCCGTCGCGCGTGCTGCGCATCGATCCGGCGACGAACCGCACCTACCACTATTGGCACGTCTTCGTGCCCGGATTGCGGCCGGGGCAGCTTTATGGGTACCGCGTCGAGGGCCCCTCGCTTCCCGCGCAGGGGCTGCGGTTCGACCCCACCAAGGTCCTGCTCGATCCCTACGGCCGCGGCGTTGTCGTGCCGAAGAACTACGACCGCGCAGGCCGCCGGGCGGGAAGGCGACAACGCGGCAACGGCGATGAAAAGCGTCGTCGTCGATCCGAGCGCCTACGACTGGGAGGGCGACGCGCCGCTGAGCCGCCCGGCCGCGCGCACCATCATCTACGAGATGCACGTCCGCGGGTTCACCCGCCACCCAAGCTCCGGCGTCAGCGAGACAGACGCGCGGCACGTACGCCGGCCTGATCGAGAAGATTCCCTATCTTGCAGCAGCTCGGCATCACCGCCGTGGAGTTGCTGCCCGTGTTCCAGTTCGATGCCCTGGATTGTCCGCCGGGCAAGGTCAATTACTGGGGCTATGCGCCGATCTCGTTCTTTGCGCCGCACCAGGCGTACAGCTCGCGGCAGGACCCGCTGGGGCCGGTGGACGAGTTTCGGGACATGGTCAAGGCGCTGCACCGAGCGGGGATCGAAGTGATTCTCGACGTGGTGTTCAACCACACGGCCGAAGGGGACCAGCGCGGGCCGACGCTCTGTTTCCGCGGCATCGACAACCCGACCTACTACATCCTCGAAGAGGGCGGCGCTCGCTACGCCAACTACACCGGCTGCGGCAACACGCTCAACGCCAATCACCCGATCGTGCGGCGGATGATCGTGGACAGCCTCCGCTACTGGGTCGAGGAGATGCACGTCGATGGGTTCCGCTTCGACCTGGCGTCGATCCTCTCGCGCGATGCGTCAGGGTCATCCGCTGCCGAACCCGCCGGTGCTCTGGGACATCGAGTCGGAGCCGGCACTCGCCGGCACGAAGCTGCTGGCCGAGGCCTGGGACGCCGCCGGGCTGTACCAGGTCGGCAGCTTCGTCGGAGACGCCTGGAAGGAGTGGAACGGCCGGTTCCGCGACGATGTCCGCGACTTCTTCCGCGGCGAACCCGGGGCACTGCGGCACGTGGCGGACCGCATGGTCGGCAGCCCGGAGATTTACGGCCACAAGGAGCGCGAGGCCGAACAGAGCGTCAACTTCGTGACGTGTCACGATGGCTTCACGCTCAACGATCTCGTCTCCTACAACCAGAAGCACAACGAGGCCAACGGCGAAGACAACCGCGACGGGGCCAACGACAACCGCAGTTGGAATTGCGGCGTCGAGGGGCCGACCGACGACCCCGCCGTGGAAAAGCTCCGCAACCGCCAGGTGAAGAACTACTTGACGCTCACGCTGCTGTCGCTGGGCATGCCCATGATCTTGATGGGCGACGAGGTCCGGCGCACGCAGGACGGCAACAACAACGCCTATTGCCAGGACAACGAGATCAGTTGGTTCGACTGGACGCTGGTCGAGCAAGCATGCCGATCGTCCACCGCTTTGTGAGCCTGCTGATCGCGCGGCGCCGGCTGCGCGACATGGAGCATGAGCGTCAGCGCGTCAGCTTGACCACTTTTCTCTGGGAAGCGAATAAGGCCTGGCACGGCGTCAAGCTTCATCAGCCGGACTGGGGCGACGGTTCGCGCAGCGTGGCGCTCGGCGCGGAGCTGCGGAGGGAGGGGTTGCTCTTCCATCTCATCCTGAACGCCTATTGGGAGCCGCTCGAATTCGAGCTGCCGGCGCCGGCCAACGCAGCGCCGGCCAACGCAGCGCCGGCCAACGCAGCGCCGTGGCGGCGCTGGATCGATACCTCGCTCGATTCGCCGGATGACATCGTCCCCTGGGAGACGGCGCCGGGGGTGAAAGGCAACGCCTACCGCGTGGCGGACCGCTCCGTCGTGATGCTTTACAGCAGCAAGGAATGAGTGTCGCCTGAACTTTCCTCGAAGTGCCGATGGCTGAGACGATCGAGAAAAGCCTGCTGGACCTCGACTTCGCCGCGCTGACGCGGCGGACGTTCACCCCGTCGCCGGCCGCCTGGGAGGACCAGGTGCTGTACTTCCTGCTGCTGGACCGCTTCTCCGACGGCAAGGAGAAGGGCGGCTACCGCGACAACGACGGCCGCCCGGTGACACGGCGGCGTCACGCCGCTGTACCGGCCCGAGGACCCCGGCCGCGTCGATTACGACACGTGGCTCCGCGCCGGCGGCGGCTGGCAGGGCGGCACGCTCAAGGGGCTGAGGAGCAAGCTCGGCTACCTCCGGCGGCTCGGCGTCACCGCGCTGTGGGTCAGCCCCGTCTTCCGGCAGGTCGCGTTCGAGCCGAGCTACCACGGCTACGGCATCCAGAACTTCCTCGACGTGGACCCGCACTTCGGCACGCGCGAGGAGTTCCGCGACTTCGTCCAGGCCGCCCACGAGCAGGGCATCTACGTCATCCTCGACGTCATCGCCCACCACACCGGCAACGTCTTCACCTACGCCCCGGACCGCTACGCGACGCACGACCCGGCCTCGGGGCGGTGGTACAACGACCCGCGCTGGGACGGCAAGCCCTACGCCGTCAAGGGCTTCAACGACCGCGACGGCCGGCCGACGCTGCCGTTCGACCCGCCCGAGCCGGGCCGGCTGGAGGCGGCCTGGCCGGACGGGGCGATCTGGCCCCGCGAGTTCCAGCGGCCCGAGCTGTACCTCCGCAAGGGGCACATCACCAACTGGGACTACTACCCCGAGTACGTCGAGGGGGACATGTTCGGCCTGAAGACGCTGGACCTCCGCGTCCAGTGGGACGGGCAGTACCCGCGGGTCGCGTCGGCCCTGCCCGCCCTGGCCCTCGTCTACGGCTTCTGGATCGCCTACGCCGACCTCGACGGCTTCCGCATCGACGCCGCCAAGCACATGGGCGGAAGAGTCGCTGCGGACCTTCTGTGACGTCATCCGGGAGTTCGCCCAGAGCATCGGCAAGGAGAACTTCCTCCTGGTCGGGGAGATCGGCGGCAGCCGCGAGCACGCCTGGGAGGTCGTGGAGAGGACCGGGCTGGACGCGGCCCTGGGGATCGAGGACGTCCCGGGCAAGCTGGAGCGGATGGTCACCGGGCTACGCCGACCCGGCGGACTACTTCTCCCTGTTCCGCAACTGGGTGCTGGAGGAGCCGGCCGGGCACCGCTGGTACCGCAACCAGGTGGTGACCCTGGTGGACGACCACGACCAGGTCCGCAAGGGCGGCGCCAAGTGCGCGCTTCTGCGGCGACGGCCGGTTCCGCGACCTGGCGTTCAACGTGCTGGCCGTGCAGCTGACCACGATGGGCATCCCCTGCATCTACTACGGCTCGGAGCAGGGCTTCGACAGCGGCGGGCGGCCCGGCGGCTCGGACCTGGTGCTCCGCGAGAACATGTTCGGCGGCCGGTTCGGCGGGCTGTGCACGCAGGGCCGGCACTTCTTCAACGAGGACGGCGACCTGTACCGCGCCCTGGCCGCCCTGATCGACCTGCGCAAGAAGCTGCTGCCGCTGCGGCGGGGCCGGCAGGTCGCTGCACCACGATCTCCGGGGACGGCGTCCACTTCGGCCTGCCGCACCGCCTGGGCGAGCGGATGCGGTCGCTGGTGTGCTGGTCGCGCCTGCTGGTCGATCAGGAAGTCCTGGTCGCCCTGAACACCGACGAGGGGCAGCCCGTCACGGCGTACTCGACGGTGGCGCCGACGTTCCGCGTCGAGGGGGACCAGTTCCACCGGATCTTCTGGTACGCCCCGAGGCCCGGCGCCGCGCCCCCGCCCTCGTTGACCGTGGAGCGGCGCGACGGCGGGCCGCTGGCCGTCCGGATGACGCTGCCGCCCGCCGGCTTCGCCATCTACCAGGCGGCCCCCGGCCTGCACCGCCTGGGCCCCAACCCGCCCGCCGACCTGAAGCCCTGGCAGCCGCATTCAGCACAAGACAAGTCCTAGGGAGTGCAAATCCTAGGGAGTGAGCGCCGCGGCTGATGCCAAGCCGCGCCGCCGAGCGGAGATATCGCTGGACTTGATAACCATGGCCGACAAGCGTGATAACCGCTGGGCTTTCCTGCCGATCGCCGGCTGGCTGCCGCAGTACCAGCGCGCGTGGTTGCGGACTTGACCTCGTCGCCGGCGTCACGCTCGCGGCCTACGCGGTGCCGGTGTCGCTGGCCTACGCCGGGTTGGCCGGGCTGCCGCCCGCAGACGGGGCTCTATTGCTACCTGCTGGCGGGGCTGGGCTACGCGATCTTCGGATCGTCGCGCCACCTGGCCATCGGCCCGACCTCCGCCATCTCGCTTGCTCCTGGGCGTGACCCTGGCGCGGCCACTGGCTCGCGGCGCCGATCCGGACGCGGCCCGACAGGCCGCCCTGGCATCGTTGACCGCCCTGATCGTGGCCGGCGTCTTTGTGCTGGCCTGGCTGCTGCGGTTGAGCGTGCTGGTGAATTTCATTTCCGAGAGCATTTTGACCGGCTTCAAGGCCGGCGCCGCGCTGGTCATCGCCTCCACGCAACTGCCGAAGCTGTTCGGCGTCAAGGGCGGCGGAGACGACTTCTTTGAGCGCGTCGGTCTGCTCGTCCAGCAAGTGCCGGGCACGAGCCTCTTCACGCTGGCCATCGGCGTGGGTGCGATCCTGGCGCTGCTGCTGGGAGAGAAGTTCCTGCCCGGCCGGCCGGTCGCGCTGGGCGTCGTGCTGCTCGCGCTCGCTGGTGGCTTCGCTGGGCCAGGTCGAGCAGCACGGCGTGAAGGTCGTGGGCCAATTGCCCGCGGGGTTGCCGCATTTCCAGCTGGCCGGCGCGAGCCTCGGCTGCTGTGCGAATCGAGGAGCTGCGGCAACTGACGCGTCTGGCGTTCGCCTGCTTCTTGCTGGCCTATATCGAGAGCGTCTCGGCGGCGCGGACCTTTGCCCTGAAGCACCACTACGCGGTGGACCCGCGGCAAGAGTTCCTGGGACTGGGGGCGGCCAACCTCCTGGTCGGCCTGTGGCAGGGCTTCCCCGTCGCGGGCGGGCTGTCGCAGAGTGCCGTCAATGAGAAGGGCGGCGCACGCACGCCGCTGTCGCTGGTATTCGCGTCCGCAGTGATCGGTCTGGTGCTCCTGTTCTTCACGGGCCTCTTCCGAAGCCTGCCGGAGGCCGTGCTGGCCGCGATCGTGCTCATCGCCGTCAAGGGCCTGATCGACCTCAAGGAGCTGCGCTACCTGTGGCACGCCAGCCGGATCGATTTCGCGCGCGGCCGGGGTGGCGCTGGCGGGCGTGCTGGTCATGGGAATCCTCGACGGAGTCATCATCGCCGTGCTGGCCTCGGTGGCGATGCTCCTGGGGCGAGTCGCGCGGCCGCACGTGGCCTTCCTGGGCCGCATCCCGGGGACCGACCGGTTCTCCGACGCTGGCCCGCCATCCGGAGAATGAGGCCATTCCCGGCGTGCTGGCGTTCCGCGTCGAGGCGTCGCTGGTCTATTTCAACGTGGACCACGTCCTGCAGACCGTGCTGCGGCGGGTCGAGAGCGAGCCCGGGCTGCAACGCGTGGTGTACGACCTCTCGAACACTCCCTACGTGGATGTCGCCGGAGCGCGGATGCTCAGGCGGCTGCACGACGAGCTGGCCGACAAGGAGATCGACCTTCCGAGTCGTCGGGGCGCACAGCGAAGTCCGCGACCGGCTGCGCTTCGAGAAACTGCAAGACTGGGTGGGGCCGATCAATCGCCACGTCTCACTGGGCGAGGCGGTGGGGGTCGGCGAGCGGTCTGTGGCGTCAAAACCAGGTGCGTGATCGCCTGTACTAAAACGTTCGGTTTCTTTGTGTGCGAACGAAAGGTCCTGGAGACCCCCGCCGGCTTGTCCGGCGGGTGAATAAGATTGACGGCTAGTCAACGCGCAGGTGCGCAGTGAGGCCCCTGCCGGCTCGTCCGGCAGGTGAACAAGTTTGATAGGCTAAGTTGCCGCGAGGACGCTTAGCCGCTCAACCTGCTTCACTTGCCGGGCAAGCCGGCAAGGGTCGAAGGTGTGACTGAACTCGTGGCTAGCTTCCAACCTTGGCTTCCTGCCGGTCAAGCCGGCAGGGGAGCTTGGTTGCGGCCGAAGGTCGCGCTGGATACCAACAGTCTGCGCTCGCCCACCGAGGCAATCAAGTTGCAACGAGATAAGGCAATGATCGATGCCATCCTGGTGCTGAACGCGGGCTCTTCGAGCCTCAAGTTCTCCGTCTTTCGCGAGGCCGAGCCGCCTGAGCCGGTGCTTCGCGGACAGGTCGAGGGCCTCACTTCCCGCCCGCGGTTTGTGGCCCGCGACGCCCAGGGGCGCATCGTCGGGCAAAGAGAATGGCAGGACGATGCGGGCCTGGCACACTCGGCGGCCATCGAATTCCTGTTCCAATGGGGCCGCAGTGGCCCGCTCGGCGACCACCGTATCGTCGCGGCGGGCCATCGCGTCGTTCATGGTGGCGTGAAGTTCACACAGCCGGCGCTGATTGATCCCCTGACGCTGTCCTCGCTGAAGGCGCTGGTCTCGTTGGCGCCGCTGCACCAACCTCACAATCTGGCAGCGATTGAGGCCGTGGCCCAGCAGGTGCCAGGCCTGCCCCAGGTGGCTTGCTTCGACACGGCCTTCCACCACACGCAGCCGCGGGTGGCCCAGGCTTTCGCCCTGCCGCGCCGCTTCGCCGACTCGGGTGTGCTCCGCTACGGCTTTCACGGTCTGTCGTACGAGTACATCGCCTCGGTGCTGCCCGAAGTGGACGCGACCGCGGCGGCCGGCCGCACGATCGTCGCTCATCTGGGCAACGGCGCCAGCATGTGCGCGATGAAAGGCTGCCGCAGTGTCGCCACGACGATGGGCTTCACCGCTCTGGACGGCTTGCCCATGGGAACGCGCTGCGGCGCGATCGATCCCGGCGTGCTGTTGCACTTGATCGATCAGCACAAGCTGGACGCTCGCGGTCTGGAGCACGTGCTCTATCACGAATCGGGACTGCTCGGCGTCTCAGGCATTTCCAGCGACATGCGGACGCTGCTGGCCAGCTCCGACTCCGCGGCGTCCGAAGCCATCGAACTGTTCGTCTACCGCATCGGCCGCGAGATTGGCTCGCTGGCCGCGGCCCTGGGTGGACTCGACGCGCTGGTTTTCACTGGGGGCATCGGCGAGAACGCCGCACCGATCCGTGCCCGCGTGTGCCGCGAGGCGGCCTGGCTCGGTCTGGAACTTGACGAAGCGGCCAATGCCGAAGCGGCCAATGACGAAGCGGCCCATGCCGAGCGCGGGCCGCGGATCAGTCGCCTCGGCAGCCGCGTCGCAGCGTGGGTCGTGCCGACGAACGAAGAACTGATCGTCGCCCTGCACACCAGACGCCTGCTTGCCGAGGCCCGTCCGCGGACGACGGCCAAGGGCCGCGGCAGTGAAATCCCTACAGGAGCCTGATCGATGAGTATCGCGGAATCGAGCGAGAGCAGCGCCGAGCCGATCAGCCTGGCCGACGAGGAGCACGTCAAGCAGGTCCTGGTCAACTCGGTCCTCGGCCTGTGGGACGTCGTCAACAACCTCACGCGCCTGCGGCCGTCGCGGCGCGAACGTTACCGCGTGACGATCTTCGGCTCGGCCCGCTGCACGCCCGGATCGTTCGGCTACGAAGAAACCAAACGCGCCGCGGCGGCACTGGCCGAGATGGGCTGCGACATCATCACCGGCGGCGGTCCCGGGCTGATGCAGGCCGCCAACGAGGGCGCGGCGAGTTCGCCGGAGCGGGCACAGTCGGTCGGCATTCGCGTCGAGTCTGCCGTTCGAGCAGGAGGTCAACGCCGTTCGTCGCGCAGGCGTTCGAGCACCGCACGTTCTTCACGCGGCTGCACCAGTTCGTGCTCACCTCGGACGCGTTCGTCGTCGCGCCGGGCGGCATCGGCACGGTGCTGGAAACGATGATGATCTGGCAACTGCTTCAGGTGCGTCACCTGCGCGACACCCCGTTGATCCTCGTCGGCAAGATGTGGCCCGGCCTGGTGGAATGGGCACGGACTTCCATGCTCTCCTGTGAGCCGCCGCTGGCCAACGCGGCGGACATGGCCATTCCGCACTGCGTCGAAACGGCCGACGAGGCGATTGACTTGCTTCGTGAACATCATCGCAAGTGGCAAAGTCAGTAGCCCTATTCGAGTGGGCACGTCGAACCCAAAGGATGACAACCCTCGAAATTCAACCAGGCACTATCACGCAATCTCACCCTCATTCCCAAGGTGGTCTCCATGAGTCGCACGTCCGTCCCGAAGAAACCGAAACATACGCCAGGCTGGCTCGCTCCGCGTTCGAGGGCGGCGCGAAGCTGACGTCAGCGCCTACGACCGGCACCTGGTCTTCGACCACGTCGTTTCCGCCGAGGATGCCAGCCAGCGCGAGCGGTTCGAGGCCGTCGCCCGCTCGCTGCGCGACCTGCTCACGCGAGCGCTGGCTGCTGACGCAGCAGACCCACGACACGGAGAATCCCAAGCGGGTCTACTACCTCTCGATGGAGTTCCTGATCGGCCGCACGCTGGTCAACAACATCATCAACCTGGGCGTCGAAGCAGCTCGTCCGCGACGACCTGCAGTCCGACCCGCGGCAGGACTGGAAGGAAGTCATCGAGGCGGAGCCGGACGCCGGCCTGGGCAACGGCGGCCTGGGCCGGCTGGCGGCCTGCTTCATCGATTCGCTGGCCACGCTGCAGATCCCGGCGATCGGCTACGGCCTGCGCTACGAGTACGGCATCTTCCGCCAGGCAGATCGAGAACGGCTGCCAGGTCGAGCACCCCGACCACTGGCTGCACAGTCCCGATCCCTGGGAAGTGGCCCGGCCGCGAGAAGCGGTGCAAGGTGCCGCTCGGCTGCTCGCTTCCAGCTGGAGGACGGAGTTCTCCGCGCCGTGCCCGGCCATGCCACGCATCTGCTGGGCGTGCCCTACGACCGGCCGGTCGTCGGCTACGGCGGCGAGACGATCAACACGCTGCGGCTGTGGGCAGCGGCCTCGCCCGACTTCTTCGACTTCGGCGAGTTCAGCACCGGCGACTTCGTCGGGGCCATCGTCGATCGCGTCGTGGCCGAGACGGTCACCCGCGTGCTCTACCCCGACGACTCGACCCGTGCCGGCCAGGCGCTGCGTTTCGTCCAGGAGTACTTCCTGGTCTGCTGCTCGCTGGCCGACATCGTCGCCCGCTTCCGCCGCGGCAACTCCGACTGGCAGCGCGCTGCCCGACAAGGTCGCCATCCAGCTCAACGACACGCATCCGGCGATGGCCGTGGCCGAGCTGATGCGCATCCTGCTCGACGAGGCGCAGCTCGGCTGGGACGAAGCCTGGGACCTGACGGTCCGCACGCTGGCCTACACCAACCACACGCTGCTGCCCGAGGCGCTGGAGAAGTGGCCGGTGCGGTTCTTCGAGCTGGTCTGCCCGCGGCTGCTGGAGATCATCTACGAGATCAACCGCCGCTTCCTGCGACGACGTGCAGCAGCGCTATCCCGGCGACGACGAGCGCGCGCAGCGCATGAGCCTGATCGAGGAGACGCCGGCTCGGCAGGTGCGGATGGCGAACCTGGCCATCGTCGGCACGCACAGCACCAACGGCGTGGCCGCATCCATTCCGAGCTGCTGCGCACGCGCGTGGTCGCGGACTTCGCCGAGCTGTTCCCCGAGCGGTTCAACAACAAGACCAACGGCGTCACGCCGCGGCGCTGGCTGCTGCTGGCCAACCCGGACCTCTCCAAGCTGATCACCGAAGCGATCGGCGACGGCTGGGTCACCGACCTGGGCCAGCTCCGCAAGCTGCTGCCGCTGGCCGACGACGCCGGCTTTCGCGCAGCGCTTCCGCCAGGCCAAGCGGGCCGCCAAGGAGCGCTTCGCGACCTGGCTCAAGGCGACGACCGGCCAGGTCGTCGATCCCGACAACATCTTCGACAGCCAGATCAAGCGCATTCACGAGTACAAGCGGCAGCTGCTCAACGTGCTGCACATCATCGTGCTCTACAACCGCCTGCGGGCGAATCCCGTCGCTGTCGATGCCGCCGCGGACGTTCTTCTTCGCCGGCAAGGCGGCCCCGGCGTACCACCTGGCCAAGCTGATCATCAAGCTGATCAACAACGTCGGCCGAGTCATCGACGCCGATCCGGCGGTCCGCGGCCGGCTCAAGGTCGTGTTCCTGCCGAACTACAACGTCAGTCGCTGGCCGAGCGGCTGATTCCCGCCAGCGACGTCTCGGAGCAGATCTCGACGGCCGGCTACGAGGCCAGCGGCACCGGCAACATGAAGTTCATGATGAACGGCGCGCTGACCATCGGCACGCGCGACGGCGCCACGATCGAGATGGCCGAGGAGGCCGGCGAGGAGAACTTCTTCCTGTTCGGCCTGACGGCCGAGCAGGTCGCGGCCAGCCGCGGCTGGTACAACCCGCCGTGGCACTACGAGAACGAGCCGGAGACGCGGCAAGCGCTCGACCTGATCTTCAGCGATCACTTCAGCCGGGACGAGCCGGGCATCTTCGCGCCGATCCGCGAGACGCTGCTGACCGAGGCGACTACTACATGCACCTGGCCGACCTGACGTCGTACGCCCAGGCCCAGCAGCGGGTCGGCGAGCTGTATCGCCGATGCCGACGCCTGGGCGCGCAAGGCGATCCTCAACGTGGCCTGTTCGGGCAAGTTCTCCAGCGACCGCACGATCGCGGAGTACGCCGCCGACATCTGGGACGCGGCGCCCTGCCCCGTGGAGTGACAGGGCAGTCGGCCGAAGGCCTTCTGCCTCACAGACCAAACACCGCCTGAGAGCCTGACTGATGGTTCCGTCGCGCGAAAAAGTCCCGCCGGGCGTGCTCGTCAGCGACTTTGACGGCACGATGACCCGGCACGATTTCTACAAGCTGGCCATCGAAACGCTGCTCCCTCCGGATACGCCCGACCACTGGGTGGACTACCGAGCCGGCCGGATCACCCACTTCGAGGCCCTGCGGCGCTACTTTGCCGCGATCCGTGCTAGCGAGTCCGAAGTGCTCGCGGTAGTCGATCGCATGGAGCTAGACCCTGGTCTCCCACGAGCACTCCGCGAACTCCAAGGGGCCGGGTGGCAAGTGATTGTCGTTTCCGCCGGGTGCGACTGGTATATCCAGCGGCTGTTGGCCGCGGCCGGCGTGGAGGTCGAGGTGCACGCCAATCCGGGCCGGTTCGAGGAAGGTCGAGGGCTGCTGATGGCAATGCCGAGCGGCTCCCCGTACCGTATCTGCAACGTTGGGAGTCGATAAAGCTGGCGTGGTGCGACGAAAGCTGGACGAGGGGCGGATGGTGGCGTTCGCCGGCGATGGCTTTCCCGACGCCGAATCGGCACGGCTCGTGCCTGGCGGGCTGCGGTTTGCCCGCGGCGATTTGGCTGACGTTCTTCGTCGGGAGGGGCTTGCGTTCCAAGCGTTTGAAAAGTGGTCTGACATTACCCGGGCGTTGATTCAGGAGAGCGTGTGGGGATGACTGGGGCAACCCAAATCGCTATCCCTACGCTGGTCCGCGTGAAGGATGGGGCGCTGGACCGCCTTGGGGTCTACCTCGAGCGGTCTCATCACCGAAAGATTGCCCTGCTGGTTAGCCAGGGACTCACTCCCGCCATCATTGACCGCGTAAGGCACAGCCTCGATGAGCATGCCGTGGATGCAGGTTGTTGGCTGGAAGTCTCGGAGAACGGTTCGAGCACACCGCTCGCCTGTTTGCCGATCTGCCGCAAGGAGTTGCGGCGGTCGTAGGGTTAGGCGGTGGCAAGGCGCTGGATGTGGCCAAATACCTGGCGTTCCTGGCGAGGCTGCCTTACTACGCGGTGCCCACGTCGCTCTCGAACGACGGGTTCTGCAGCCCACAGTCGAGCTTGACCATCCGTGGTCGGCGAAAGTCGATGGGCGCCGCCGTCCCGTACGGTGTGGTGGTCGATACGGCGGTCTGCCGTGATGCGCCTCGCGCTCTCACGCTGTCCGGGGTGGGCGATCTCATGGCAAAGTTCACCGCCGTCCGCGATTGGAAGCTGGCGTTTCACGCCACCGGCGAGCCGATCAATGACTTTGCCGTCCTCTTGTCAGATAGCTCGATTCACGCGTTCTTGAACCATCCGCAACTCGACCTGGAGGGGGTCCGGCTGCTCGCCACGGCTCTGATGCTCAACGGCCTGGCGATGGAAATGTGCGGGTCTTCCCGGCCGGCCAGTGGCAGCGAACATCTGATCTCGCATGCCCTCGACGCAACTTCCGCCCGGCCGCGGCTGCACGGGCTACAGGTCGGAGTCGCCACCTACATCGTCAGCATCCTTCAGCAGAGCAATACGGAGCGGATCGCCGAAGTCTTTGATGCCACCGGTTTCTGGGACTCGATCGCGGCGGACCCGTTCAGCCGCGCGGAGTGGCTGGAGGCTGTTCGACTTGCTCCGTCCGTCAAGGAGGGATACTTCACGGTCCTTTCGACTCGTGACGTGCTCCCCGACGTTGCGCGGCTGCTGAGCGGAGATCCGCAGCTGGCGAGGTGTTTTGCGGATTGAGTGCGGGTAACATCGACAGTCACGGAGGCAACGGTTTGGAGAAACATGCTCTGGAGGCGCGAAGCATGCTCACGTTACGGACGCGAACTCGTGTTAAGCAGCCGGCTTTCGTGCTCGACGAACCCGCGGGGCAGTTTGTCTAAAGGCATGACGCACCACCACACCATGAGCATGCACCATAAGCACACCTCGCGGGGCCGGCTGCGATCGTCACGTCATCGGAGTCCTTGCAAGTAGGCCAGCAAGTCCCGCAATTCCTCGCGGTCCAGCGCCTGCTCCAACCTCTCCGGCATCAGGGAAACTGGCTGTCGGCGCAGCTCCTCAATCGCGTCGCGCCGCAGACGAAGCTCGGCGCCGCTGGAGTCGCGCAACACCAGCGTGTCGGAGTTTTGGCGGACGATCACGCCGCTGAGCACTCGCCCCGCGGTGGTTGCCGCCTGATAGGTCTCGTAGCCCTGTGCAATCGTGGAGCTGGGCAAGAGGATCGACTCCAGGATGTCATGGCCCGCGCGGATGGCCCCGACCTTGGTGAGGTCCGGACCGGTGTGGCCGCCGTCGGCCCCGATCCGGTGACAGTTGGCGCACGCCACCTTCTTGCTGCGGAACACCTGCCCACCGCGTGCCGGGTCTCCGCCCTTGAGCAGCGGCTCGAAGCTGGCCAGGAGGGCTCGCTGCCGTTGGGCATTCTGGCGCCGCAATTCTTGCAGCGTGGCGGTCTGCGACCGCAGCGCGTCAGGCACGGATTTCAATAATCCCTCGAACTCGGCATCGCCTGGGTGCCAGCCCCCCTTCAGTCCGCTGGCAAGGTATTCCAGCATCATGGGGCCGGTCTCCACCGTGACGGACCGGCATAGCATGGGCAACAGGACGCTGGGCGAGATTAATACGTCGCCGCGCACCGCCGCCAACACTTCCTTCAACTGGGGGTCCGTCAGGCGAGTGCGCCCAGAAGCTCGGCAGCCGCAAGACGCACCACGGGATCGGCCTTTTCACCGAGCTGCTCGCGAACGAGCGTGAACGAGGCCACCGAGAGTCTCGGCCGACGCAGCGCAACGCCCCGGAGCGCTTCGAGCCGTAACTCGACGGGGACACGAATGTCTTCCGCCAGCAGGGCAAGCCGATCGTCGAGCTTCGACACTTGAAGCACGGCTGCCGTGCGCACCGCCGGCCCCAGAAGGACCGCCTCGTCCCGCTCCAAAGCAGCGGCCAGCGCGTGAACCCAGACGCCGGGTATTTCTGCCTGGCCGGTGCGCGCCAACGTCTCCAGCAGCAGGCCCTGGCGCTCGGGCGGCGTATCGCTCCTTTTGTCCAACGCTCGGCCAACCAGCTCCTGGACCGTCGGCTGGCCCTGGAAGGCAAGGATCAGGCTCTGCAAGCCGACCAGCTCCGCGCCGGTCAGCTTGGGCTGGCGCAGCCAACCGCGGAGCAGGTCAACGGCCTGGGAGCCCCATTCGGGGTGTTTTGCCAAGACGGTCAGGGCGGCCTCGCGCACCCCCTCATCCTCGTCCGAGACGCGACGGATGACGGTCTGGGACTCTAGCGCCCCCTTCGGCCTCGGGGGTTGGTCAAGCAGCAACAATGCCGCCTTCCGGACACGGCCGTGCCGGTCGGTCAGAGCCTCGCGCAACGCGGCCTCGCCAGCAAGATGGTGGAAACCATGAACCAGCGCGTGTTCCAGGAAGCGGTCCGCCGCGTCGGCCAGTGCCCGCCGCAACGCTGGCAGCTCCTCTGGACCGCCGCAACGGGCTAGCGCCTCGGCTGCGGCGAGTCGAACGGCCGGCGACTCCGCCACGAGCAGCCCCGCAAGTGAGGTCGCGGACTGGCGGTCGCGGCGGAGGCCCAGCGCCCGCGCCGCCGGGATGAGCAGCTCCGGCTCGCGGCTCTCGCAGGTCCGCCGCAGTGGCGGCAGCGCCGCAGCGTCTTCGATCCTGGCTAACGCCCAGAGGGCGGTCTGCTTGATTGGAGTGGGGGCGTTGCCCGTCAGCATTGCTTCCAGGGCTGGGACTGCCGCGGCACCGCGATGCGATAGCTCCTGCCCGGCCCGATCGCGCACCGCCGGGCGGGAGTCGCCGAGGAGCTTCGTCAATTCCCGCTCACCCGCCGCCCAATCGACCTTCCGGCCCCAGGGGTCATCGGGCGCCGACCACTTCGCGGGGCGAACGCGGTAGATACCGCCCCGCGCGTGGCTGTCGCGAACACGGCCGGTCGGGCAATGGTGGACGTACCAGCTTCCGGTGTCGATGACGAGCAGGCTGCCGTCGGCAGCTTCCAAAATGTCGGAGGGACGAAAGTCAGGGTCGTCACTCGTGACGAAGACGTGATCTTCCGTGCGGAAAGTGGCGCCGTCCGGCACCAGGGTGTGCCGGCTCACCTGGCGCGTGTTGTGCTGAGCGACGAACAGATTGCCGCGCATTGCCGCGGGCAACGCGGCCCCTTGATAGCACGTGATGCCGCTGACGGCAGCGGCGGGGAACAACGTCGTCGCTGGCAGGGGCGCGCCCGTGACCGGATAGGGCGTGCCCGTGTCCGGCAAGTACGGGTACAATCCGCCGTCCACGCAGTGGACCAGTGCGTCGCGAACGCCGCCGGAGGGCACCCGATAGAAGTTATCCGTGCCGATGGCATCGCCGCGGGCCGTGAACGCGACCTCGACCAAATTGACAAAGCCGCGGCTGAGCACCTCCGGCTCTGAGCCGTCGGGCCGGCAGCGGATGAGGGCGCCGCTCTTCCCTTCCAGAAAGGTCCCGTCGCGGCGCTTGAGCTTGTACCCATCCGGGCTGCCCATGGTCATGTACAGCCAGCCATCCGGACCGAACGTCAGTCCGTGCAGGCTGCCGTTGTCGAGATGGCCGAAACCCGTGAGGATGACGGTTCGCTTGTCGGCGGCCCCATCGCCGTCGGTGTCCTCCAGCGTCACCAAATCAGGCGGGTCGGCCACGTAGAGCTTGCCCTGGCGCCAGGCCAGCCCCATTGGAAAGACGAGCCGATCGGCGAAGACTCGCGAGATTTCGAAGGTCCCGTCGCCATCGCGGTCTTCCAGCCGACTCACGCGGCAGTTGCGGGTCCCGGCCGTGATCTCCTTGTAGAGATCGAGCCCTGACGATTCGGCGACGTACAATCGGCCGTGGTCATCGAAGGCGGCGAACATCGGGAAGCGGACCTCGCGCTCCCCGGCCACGCGCCGGATGACGAAGCCCTCGGGCACGCGCGGCTCAGGCTTGGGCTTGTCATCCTCGGTGAGTTCCCGGATGAAGAGGTCGCGAAACTGGATCGTGCCATGCTCGTGCTGCAGGCCGATGGCCCCGCGCGGTGGCACGCCGGGCAGTTGAGCCCGTGAGATGACCTCTTCGCCATTGAGGACAACCGTTAGCCGGTCGCCCTTCATGGTGATGATCATTTCGTTCCACTCGCCCACCGCCTTGTCGGCCCGCTTGCGAGGCGTGACGGCACGGCGCACGTCGGCGGGCATCTTGGCGTCGGTGCGGTATTCCCAAACCTCGCCGCTGCCGACCGGGTAGCAGAACAGGTTGGCTTGTGCCTTGCGGAAGCCTCGCAGAAAGACCCCGCTGTCGCCACCATCCAGGACACGCTGGGTTTTCACCGTGCCGTCAGGCCCTTTCAGTTCGTGGCCATCCGCTCCGATCAAGGGGTGATCGACCTCGACCGCCTTGCCCGACCAGCGCCACCCCAGCATCAGCGTGAAGTCCCCGAATTCCTTGTCCGTCCACAGGTCCTTGTTCCGTCCGTCGTAGTCCAAAACGCCGCCCCGCACGGTCCAATGGCGCCGCGCCTCCGCGTCGGCCTTCCAGCCGGTCAGGTCCTTGCCGTTGAACAGCGCGGTGAATCCCGGTGGCGGTTCGGCAGCGTGAGCCCACGCAGTCGCACCGAAGAACAGCGGCGTCAGCCATCGGTACATGATCGGGTCCTCGGGGGCTTCGGGTTGCAAACGACATTCTATGAGCGGCGCTCCTCGCCCGCGAGCAGCCAGGTTTTCGGGTGTCATCAACTGCCGCGAAAGAAGTCCGGCTTCTGGGAGAAGCCGGGCTTCTGGTCGTGATAGAATGGGGCCGCCGGGAACGAAGAGCCGCGTTCAACGTCCAAAGAGAGCGGCCACCTTCCTTGGAGAGATCGTCATGCGCCCCACGAGCTTCCTCGTTCTCCTCGCGATCTTTGGTCTCGGCCCCTGGTCTTCTGACCAGGCCCTGGCTGACCCTTGCGGCATGGTGCCGCCCATCTACGTCACGGACAACACGTCGATTGTCCGCGTCGGCGACGAGCAGACCTACGTCTTTTACAAGGACGGGATCGAGACCTTCGTGATCCGGCCCGGCTTCTCCGGCAAGGTCGAGGATTTCGGGATGCTGATCTCGTTCCCCACGCCGCCGGCACTGCGGAAAGTCTCGGAGGACATCTTCCCGCAGATCGCCAAGGCGATTGATCCGCCGGAGATCGTCCTGGATTTGCGGCTCCGATTTGACCGTCTTCGAGCATGGAAGAACGGAGGGCTGGGAGGGGGCGATCCGCGGGCGCGCGATTCCAGTCTCAAACTCAAGGAGGACGAAGTCCGCGTGCTCAAGCAAGAGGCCGTCGGCATGTACGAAGTCGCGGTGCTCGAAGCGGGCAGCGCCGCGGCCCTCAAGCGCTGGATGGACGATCACGGCTACAAGTATCCCGCCGGCATGGACGCCGTCTGCGAGGAATACGTCAAGCTCGGCTGGTGCTTCGTGGCCGAGAAGGCCAAGGTCGGCGGCAAGGCCAACGTCGATCCCAAGCCGCGGATGAAAGGGGTCGACACCAAGCTGCCCGCCGGCTCGGCCTTCGACGGCCACGTGCAGGCGATGGCCTTCCGTTTCAAGACCGATCGGCTGATCCTGCCCATGCGGCTCTCGGCGTACAACGAAGGCACGATGCACAACATCGTGTATCTAATGACCGACGGCCCGCGGAAGATTCGCAGCATTCCGGAGGAGTACGTCGTGCGGCAGCTCACCGGCGAGGACCTCTTCCGCAACGTCACTCAGCCGCTGCCGCTGCGGATCATCGGCGGCACCGAGGCCGACATTCAGGATTGGCAGCGCCAGAGCTTGCCGCAGCAGCGCGACCCGACTCCGCACAACGGCTTTGCCAAGGAGCTGTTCGCCGGCGACCTGCTGTCGGTGAAGAACGGCCGGCTGTCGCACCCCTTCGAGGAGGACGAGAAGATGCTGCTGCGGATCGGCGAGCACTTCGGCCTCCGCGGGCCGGAGATCGACAAGCTGAACCTGGCCGCGCTCGACAAAGAGCGAGAGAAGGCGGTCAAGGATGCTCTGGGCGACCTGAAGAAGATGACCCTGACGGTCATCGACGGCGATTTCCCCCGCGAAGTCGTGGGTGCCCAGAACCTGATCTTTGGCGAATACCGCATGCCGGCCCGGCGGAACTCGGCCGAGTTCTACGACGCCAAGGACAAGAAACCCGCCGGCAAGCGCGAAGGCATGCTGAAGCTCGGCGCGCTGGAGCCGCCGGCCAAGCGTGGCGGCGCCTTCCGGCTTGGCTTCATCACGCTCGGCGCCCTGATCAGCGCAGGCCTGGTGGTTCTTGGGCTGGCCCGCCGACGCAGCCCGCACGCTGATTGAGGCCAATTAGGACGTTCATCGACGCGCAACCGACAAAGGACATTGATGCACCCCACACGTTTGCCGGCGACGCTTATTGTTTTCTATCTTGCCGTCGCTTCGGCTTCGCCGGCAACGGCTGAGGACGCGGCAGCCGCAGCGGCGCCCGCCCGAGAACTGCACTCGGTCGATCTGAAGACCATTCAGAAGCTGGTTTCTAACCTGGCTTCGGACTCCGCAGATGAGCAGTCCGACGCCGAACGTCGCCTGATCCAGATTGGCGCGGCAGCCACCGGCGAACTGACCAAGGCCACGACGGGCGACAACAAGCAGCTCGCGGCGCGGGCCGCCGAGGTACTGGCGGCCCTACCCAAGCCGAACCACTGGCTGCTCGACGCAGCGGGCAAGCCGGTTCCCAGGGCCGCACTGGAGTTCTTTCGGCTGGACAAGGACGACGACGATGCCCTCCCCCCGTCCTCTTACGCGAGAGTCTCCAGCGATGACGGTGGCGGGTTCGCCTTTCCCTCGCTGCCCAAACCGGCGCGGGTGGCGGCCCGAGTCGTCCAGCTCGACTATGGAATCTCGATGATCCGGCTCTCGCAGCACGAAGTGCAGCAGGCGTCCGAAGGCAAGACAGGCCGTGTCCGTCTGCCGCTGGTGACGGGCGATTCGGACTACGGAAAGCGGGCCGTCAGCGGCCGCGTGGTTGACGAAAGCGGCAAGCCGGTCTTCGGAGCGGAAATCCGCTGCACGTCGGTGCGAACGCCTGGGGAAGGCTTGATCAATCCCATCTACCCATTGCACAACGCCTTGACCGCAAAGGACGGCAGTTTTCGCTTGTATCTGCCCAATCGCGAACCAGGAGAAGCTGACCCCTTCGATCCGCCTACTCCGGGCGGCCGCGAAGAACGGCAACGCGGAAAACTGATTCCCGAAAACAGCAGGTACAGCCTGGAAGTCCGCGTGTCGCACGACCCCACGCTCTTTCCGACGGAGGAATATGTCGGCAACTCCAAGCCAGCCACCATTCGCCTGAAGCGGGCGACGCTGAAGCACCGCTTCGAATTCGAGTCACCGGAGGGCGGAGTGATCGAAGATGCCGAGCGGCTGAAATGGATCACTCTTACCTACCGCCAGACGGTCGAAGGGGGCGGGCATCATGAGATCAAGCTCGACCCCAAGGTCCTCTCCGGTGGCGGTTTGCTTCTGGCCGGCGACTATTCGGCCATCTACCGCGACTCGCGCGGGCGAGAGATCGAGTGGCAGGCGCTGAGCGTTGACAAACACAGCCCGGAAAAACTCCGGTTCAAGGTCCCGCCGCCCGTCGTCTACAGCGGGCGGGTGGTGGATGGAATCACCGGCAAGCCGCTGGTGGGAGCATTTGTGGGGGGTTGGAATGCCACTCGTCACAACAACATGGCCTTGGTAACGCCTGACGAGTGGACGGCCATGGAGAAGCTGCCCGCGAAGCCTGCGATCGAAGACCCCGCGCTGAAGCCGCTGCTGGCGCTCTACCCCTTCGTGGCCATCGTGCGAACGGATGACGATGGCCGGTTCAGGCTGATTCAAACGCCAGAGCAGAAGTTCTACGGAGTGATGGCCTTCGCCCGGCGGCGACTCCCCTTGGCGATGGGGAACCACGGCTTTCGCGAGCAGTTGAAGAAGGGACCGAGCGTCAACACGGGAGACGTTCCGCTGTTTCCCGCGGCCCGGCTGCGGGTGCATCCGCTGTTCGACGTGGCGCCCGGGCGGAGCCTGGGGGTCTGGCCGCGCTGGCAAGCGCAGAAGGATGGCCAGGCCGCCTGGTTCCCCAAGTTCGCCGGGGCGACGAATTCGCTCGAGCAACGCGACTTCGATCGCGTCCACTGGCTGAAGCTGAACGAATCGCAACCGATGCTGGTCCCGGCGGAGGTGCGTTTCCAAATAGAGTTTTCCTGTCCTTACGACGACCAATGGGTGCCGGAAAATCGCCAACAGGTCTTTCACCTTCGTGAGGATGCCGAAGCGGACTTTGGCGAGCTGAGATTTGACCGCGCGGTGGAAGTGAAGGTCCGCGTGGTCGGGCCGGATGGCAAGGGGGTGGAGGGAGCTCCCGTGCGACGACTGATTCATCGAGGAACTGAGCATGAAAAGGCCTGGTCGGTGGCCCACAACAGCGATGCGGCCGGGCTGGCGAGCTTCTATGTGCCGCGGAAAGCCAGCGGCCAATTCGGTGTCTTCGGAACGCCCGGCCAGGAAGTCAAAGTGCTCGCGGATTTCCAAGCCGACGAGTACTCGCCGGACAAGCCGTTTCGGATCGAGCTCACTAAGGCACAGATCGAAGCGTTGCGGGGTCCCAAGAAGCAACCGTAGCTCCAGCGATTAGGATCGAGAACGAAATAACCTCCCAAACCTGACTGCCCCACCGAAGCTGGCAGGGGCGCTTGCATTTGGCTGCGCCGCGCTGGCGATTTGCGGCATCATTCTTGTCCAGCGCCCCCGCTGCCGCGAGAGACCACGCGGCAGATTTCGTCCAGCAGCTCGCCCGCGGCGAAAGGCTTGCTAACCACCGCCACGGCGCCGGCTGCCGACGCGCGCTCGATGTCCTGCGCTCGTGGAAAGCCCAGGAGGACCACCACGCCAGCACCACGAGCGACATCTTGCAACCGGCGAATCACGAAACCCGCGTCCTCGGGCAGCTCATCGGCATCCCAAACGACAAGGTCGCAGGTGCAGGGCGTGGCATGGCCATCCTGGCCATGCGCATTGGCAATGCCGGACGCCCCATCGACCGCGGAGTACGTCACGAGCCGCAAGCCCGTGCCACGTAGTTCCGCCACGGTCCAGCCGCCGCTGCGGCAGATGTCGGCCAGCAGGCGGCGTGTCTCGTGGGAGTATGCCAGGATGCCCACCGTCCCGCGGCTTTGCGGCAGCGGTTCGGCCGATTGGCGGAGCTGTCGCTCTTCTGGGGTAAGCGTCGCTGGGCCGGCCCAAGCGGGAAGCCGCCCCTCGCGCATCTGTGTCAGCCCAGGCAGGATCTCGCTCTCGAAGTGCCGCCAGGACATGCGCACCACGCCCGGCAGGGGCCGGCCGCTGCGGCCTTCCCCCTCGCACCAGCTCGACTGCAGCGCGATGACGGCGGCCAGCGGCGCCAGACGGCGCAGTTCTTCGAGCATCTCCGGCGCGATGTCGCCGGGCCGCTGCTGGGCGATGACGATCACCTCGGGCCGCAGTCCGCCAGCGAGCGAATGCATGGCGGCGGCGGCGTCCGGCACGGCGCGCACGCGCACGGCCCGCGCCATCGCCGCGGCAGCGGAACGAAACTCCGCGTCATTAGCGTCCCCAATCAACAGCACGAGCAGGTCGGCAGGCAAGGTTCCCTCCTGGCCGTAGCCTACGCAGCATGTGGTGGGCAACGCAATCCGGGGGCGTGCATGGCCACGATGGCCATGCCACGGCACGCGATCCGTTCCTTCGATGCTCGGCACGCGGTACGCTAGAGCAGCGGAGACAAAGGTAGGGGGCAACACGAGCGCTCATGAGCATTCTTGACGACATCGTCGCCACGAAGCGCCGCGAGATCGCGGCCGCTAAGGAGCGCGTGCCGCTGGCGGAATTGCAGGCCGTCGTGGCGACCGCGCCGGGGGTGCGCGATTTTTTCGCGGCCCTGGCCAAGAGGGGCGACTCGCTCCGCGAGTCGCGCCAACTCGCAGAGCGAGTTGACCACCTAGGCGAGAGAGTTGGCCACGTGGCCCTCATCACGGAGGTTAAGAAGGCCAGCCCCTCCAAAGGCGTGATTCGCGCCGAATTCGATCCAGTCGCGATCGCCACGATCTACCAGCGGCATGGGGCCGACTGCCTCAGCGTGCTGACCGACGAGCCCTACTTCCAGGGCAGCCTGGAACATCTGCGGCGCGTGCGGCAAGCGGTGAGCATCCCCGTGCTGCGGAAGGATTTCATTCTCGACAGCTACCAGCTCTTTGAAGCCCGGGCCGCTGGGGCCGACGCCGTGCTGCTGATCGCCGAGTGTCTCGACGATTGCCATCTGCGGAAGCTGCACAACGAAGCGATCGAGCTGGGCATGACGCCGCTGGTCGAGCTGTACGAGGCAGAGAACCTGCCGCGCGTGCTGGAGGCCGGCGCGACGCTGATCGGCATCAACAACCGCGATCTGCGGACTTTCCAAACCGACTTGGAGCACACGCTTCGCCTCTGCGAGCAAGTGCCCGACCACTGCCTGCTGGTGAGCGAAAGCGGCATCACGACACATGCTGACGTGCGGCGCCTGGCGGCCGCCGGTGTGGATGCCATGCTGGTCGGCGAGAGCCTGATGCGCGAGCCGGACATCGGCGCCGCAGTGGATCGACTGCTCGGCCGGTAGCGTGGGCTGTGCGCCTCCGAAGCCCGCTCTGGCGGATCAACCCCCGTCACACCCCCCAGGAAGGTGGTTTGCCGCCGATGCACGAAACTTTTGCCCCCCCTTGCGGCACTAACTCTTAAGCGGGAAACCCTTATCCCGTTGGGAATTGCTCGCGGAGCCGGCTACAATAGGCACCCGTCAAAGGGGGAGACCAACTGGCCCCCTGCTCAGGCCACGGAAACGCTCGGAGAGAGCCGCGTGGTTTTTCGGCGACAAACGCCCAAGGCGGCAGCAACTCCTGCCTCGCCCATGAATCGGCGGGCCACGGTCAAAGTGCGCCTCAAGCCGGGCGAGGAGGGAGCCGAGGTCTACGCCGCGAAAGCCGCCAAAAGCAAGGCGCTTCGCATTGACGGAGCGCGCAAGACAGCGCCGGTTCGAACCGAAGAGCTGGATATCGACCAGGTGAGCCTCCAGTATTTTGCCCGCATCCACCGGGCGGCGCTGATGCTGACGGGCAATCCCTGGGACGCCGACGATCTGGCTCAGGAGACGTTTCTGGTGCTGGCCCGGCAGGCCGGGCGGATGTTCGAGGGGCGCAGCAGCTTATACACGTTCCTATACGGCATCCTGCTGAATCTCGACCGCCGCCACCGTCGCCGGGCCGGGTTGAAGAAGCGGAAACTGCGCGTGCTGTGGGGAAACGAGCCGGGCGAGCGCACCACGCCAGCGGCCGAGACGGCGATCGAGGTTGCCGAGTGGAAGAAGAGCCTGTGGTCGGAGGTGGCCAAGCTGCCCGACGGCCAGCGGGAGGCCCTCGTGCTGCGGTTCGCCTCGCACCTGCAATATGACGAGATCGCCGAAGTGATGGAGTGCCCGGTGGGCACGGTCAAGTCGCGGATTTTCCACGGGCTGGCCAGCCTGCGCGGCCTGCTGTCGGGCCAAACGGAACACGAAGCGGGTCAGATTCCTCCGCATGCGTGGGAGGATTTGACCCATGCCATATGACCCTAACGATACGATGTTGAACGAAGAACTCGTGGACACAGAATCTGTGGACACAGAACTTGCGGACGGTCTGCCGGACGAACTGGCCGAATTGGGTCTGCAACTGGGGAACGATGCCGGTCGGCTTGCCGAGCTGTATCCGGCCCGTGTGCCCTCGGGCACTGCGCCGCATGAGCAACGCGCGCCGCATGAGCAACGTGCGCAGACTGCCGTGGCCCAGCGTAGCCTCTGGCCGGCGGTCCGGCGGGTCGGCACGCTGTCGCGCATCGCGGCGGCGGTGTGCGTTCTCGGCGGGCTGGCGCTGGCCATTTCCGCCCCATCGATCTGGCGCGGCATGTTCGGTTCGGCACCGAGCCCACGGCCGGTGGTCGATGCTGTGGGCGACTCGCTTGGCCACCTGGATGCGCCCCGCGAGAAGCACGCCCTGACTCAGCCGGTTTTCATTTCCACCGAGACCATGCGGCAGTTTTCCGGAGAGGAGACCGAAATCCTGGCCGATGCCATCCCTCATGGCGATTCGGCCGTCGTGATTGCCGATCTGTGATGCTGATTCGTTCGAATCGATTCGTTTTGATCTTGCCGATTGATTGTCGTGGAGGCGGAAAGCCATGACACCGCGATGGACCCTCATCCCCGGCCTGTTTGCAGCCTGCCTGGTTGTGACGTCGCTGGTCGTGCCGACCCGGGCCGATAGCGAAGGCGTGGCCGTTGCCAAGAAGCTGGCCGCCGCCACGGTCACCGTGCGCGCCTCGGAGCCAGGCAAGACGGACGATGTGACCGTCTTCTCCGGCGTGTCGCTGGGCGACGGCCTGGTCGCCACGTTCAGCAGTGCGCCGGAGACGTGGCGATACCGGCTGACGCTGCCCGACGGCACTCAGGCCGACGGCGAGCTGCGCGTGAGGGATCTGTATTCAGGGCTGATCGTCCTGCAAATCCCTCAGAAGGACTTGCCCGGCTTGACGCTGGCCGGCGAGCTGCCCGACGCCGGCAGCACGCTCTACACGGCCGCGGCGGCAGGCATCGACAAGCCGGTGCTCTCGCGCGGCATTTTGGGGGCCGTGGACCGCAAGTTCAGCATCCGCGACGAGACCGTTCCCGAGCTGCCTCCGCTCTTGCAGTGCGACGTGCGGACGACGCTCACCTCGCCGGGGGCCGCCATGGTCGATAGCGAGGGCCGGCTGGTCGGCGTGATCGCCATCCACTCGCTCAAAGGCGACGGCTGGACGTATGCGGTGCCCATGCAGCACGTCAAGCGCGTCCGCGAAGCCTACAGCAAGGGCGAAGTGAAGACGCTCCGCCCGCAGCGGCCGGTGCTCGGGCTCAGCCTGGCCGGCAAGGGAGAAGAGAGCGTCGAGGTCGAGGCCGTCACGGCCGGCGGCCCAGCCGAGAAGGCCGGCATCCGCAAAGGGGACCAGGTCCTGGCCGTCGAGGGTCAGAAAGTGCGCAGCGTCTATCACGTCGTGGGCGAAGTGATCAAGCGCCAGCCGGGCGAACGCATGAACTTCACCATTCAGCAAGGCGCCGAGGTGCGGACCGTGGGCCTGACGCTCGCCCGCGGCGAGCCGCTGGAGCAGCGCCCCGGCGGCCTGCGCGGCCGCTTCAACGACAAGGGCACTTACGAGATCGTCCCCTACGCCGCCGACGGCACGGCGCCGCCTGCCCGTGTGCGGCGCGATCCCCTGGGCTTGCTCGAGGAGCAGATCAACCGCGTCTACAAGCTGTTGGAGCTGCAGCAGCAGGCCAACGAGCGGCTGACGCGCGAGATGGAGAAGGTGCAGCAGGAAAACGCGGCGCTCAAGCGGCAGGTTTCGGACCTGAAGCAAGAGAATAAGTAGAGCTGAGTGCCCGCGTGTGGCAACTGGCGGAACGAGTTGCACTCGTGCCGAGGCTCTGCCTGCCGGGCCGGTAGCCCGCTGCACGTACGCCCCGCGAGGCAGAGCCTCGTGGGCAGTGTGTTCCGAGGCAGAGCCTCGGAACAAGATGGCGCGCTAGACGGCGCGCTACCGCTTCAGCCGACCGGCCTCTAGCACGGTCATGCTGCCGTAGCCCTCCGGCCAGCGCGATGTGACTTCCGCCTGGCCGACGAACTCCGCTTCGCCTAGCGTGGCCTGCCAGTCTTTCGCCGTGCGCCCTTCCAGGTCCACGTAGACCTTCACCAGGTACTTGCCCGGCGGCAAGGCCGGCTTCTCGCGCTGCCAGCGCTTGGCCAATGCCGAATCGGCCGGCACGGCCAGCGTCAGCGTGTGCTGCCAGAGGCGGGGCTTGGCGGCCACCTGCCGGTCGCTGGTCGCGATCGGCTGCGCCGCCCATGCGCCGGCTGCCTCATCCCAGGCGTGGAGGTTCACTTGCAGCAGCTTGTCGCCCCAGCGGTCGGGCGTGCCGGCCAGCTTGAACCAAATCTCGCTGCCGAACAGCTTGGCCTCGGTCGCCGGTCGCGGCAGGTCGGCCGCCCGGGCGTACTGATCGCCTACGATCTTGGCATAGTCTTCGATCCAGGCACGAAAGGCCTTGTAGCCCTGGTCGCCATAGAGCAGCTTCTTGCCGCCGCCGTGCTCCACCTCGTTGAGCGGCTTGAGCAAGAGCAGACTCTGGTCTGGCTCTTTCGTGTTCACCAGCTCCTTGGCCCCGATCAGGTGCCGCATCGTGGCCTCCGGGCCGGCGGCCTTCATCCACGACACGCGCTGGCCGTACTCGGCGACGAGCTTTCGGTTCTGGGCTTCGCCTTCGACGTGGCAGCCCATGCAGCGGAACCGCAGGGCCCAGATGTTCTGTTCGAACGACTCCAGCAGCCGGTCCTTCCGGGCATGTCGAATGACCTCGGCCGGCCGCGGCGGCTGGGCCAGCTCTTCCTTGGCTAGCTTAGGCGCCGCGCGGAGCTTGGGATCGGCAGCGCTGGCCTTGATCCACTCGGCAAAGGCCTCGTACTCGGCCCGGCGGGTCTTCTCGCGAATCAACTCGCCGCCGCGGCGGTCGTCGTCGCGTCCCTTCTTGTATCGCGGCTGCGCGGCCCGGCTCCGTGTCGCGCATGTTGATCAGCTTGAGGATCTTCGACTGCTCCGGCCGCTCCAAGTCGATCAGCCCCTGGTCGCGCAGCGAGACGAAGGTCTTCTCGTGCGACGGCAGGATGTAGTGCTTCAAATCCACGCCGGCCAGGTGACACTGCGTGCAACTCGAGGGATTGGGCGACTTGAAGATGGGCACGATCCGGCGCTCGAAGACCTCCTGCGGTGAATCGACCGGGGCGTCGGCACCCCCGCACAGCGTCGGAATCCCGACCAGCGCCAGCGCCGCGAGGAACATCCCTCGCCGCACCAGCCGCAACGTCGAGGTCATGGAAGAGACGCACATGTTCGAATGTCCTGGCGGGGAGGGCCGAACAAGCCGCAACGGACGGCGGGAGGGATCGAGGATTTAATAAGCTCCCAAAGTGGACGAAGACCCCACCGAGCTCTCGCTCGGTGGTGAATGTGATTCTGCACTACTGCGAAACAGCAACATACTCGCCCCCGCCGAGCTTGTTGACCGATTTCCCGTTCAACGCCTGCCCAGTGAACCCCTGCGCCGCTGCGCGGCCTTGACCTGTCCATCAAACGTGGGTCGTGAACTAGGCGGCCACTTCCTCGAACAATGCCTCGGTGAAGGCCTTGGCGTCGAACACCTCCAGGTCTTCCAGCCGCTCGCCGACGCCGATGTACTTCACCGGCAGGCCGACCTGCTGGCGGATCGGCACCACGACGCCCCCCTTGGCCGTGCCGTCGAGCTTGGCCAGCACGATGCCGGTGCACTTGACGGCCTCGCTGAAGCCGCGGGCCTGGCTGATGCCGTTCTGGCCGGTCGTGGCGTCGAGCACCAGCAGCGTCTCGTGCGGGGCCTCCGGGATCAGCTTGCTGAGCACGCGGTGGATCTTGGTCAGCTCGTCCATCAGGTTGTGCTGCGTTTGCAGCCGGCCGGCCGTATCGACGATGCACACGTCGGCGCCCGACTTGATCGCTGCCTCGACCGCTTGGTAGGCGACGGTGGCCGGGTGGGTCTTGGGAGGGGCGGTGACGATCTCCACGCCCAGCCGCCTGGCCCAGATCGTGAGCTGCTCGACCGCCGCAGCGCGGAACGTGTCGCCGGCCCCCAGCACCACGCGCTTGCCCTGCTGCCGCATGAGGTGGGCCAGCTTGGCGATCGACGTGGTCTTGCCGCTGCCGTTGACGCCCACCACCATGATCACCGTCGGCCCGGAGGCGGCGAAGCGGATCGGCGCCTCGGCCACGGCCTTGTCCTGGGCCATCAGCGATTCGAGCTTGGCGCGGATGATGTCCAGGATGTTGTCCATCTCGACGACGCGTGCCCGGTACTTGGCCTTCAGGTCGTCGATGATCTCATCGGCCGCGACGACGCCCATGTCGGTCTTGATGAGGATGACCTTCAGGTCGTCCAAGAAAGCCGCGTCGAAAAGCCGGCCTTCGGCCTTGAAGAGGTCGCGAATATCGGTCCGCAGCGCGGTCGATGTGCGCTTGAGGCCGCTTTTGAACGCGCTTTTGACTTTGTCGAACCAGCCCATGGGGAGTGCGGAGTGTGTAGTAGTCGGTCAGTTCTGGTTCCCAAGCTCCGCTTGGGAACGCACGTAACGAAGCTCTGCTTCGAGGACCGTGGTGCGCTCTCTGTCTTACGAAGCGGCCTTGGGCGGATCGAGGTGGTGAGGCGAGACAACGCGGCTGGCCATCGTCGCATTGACTCGCCGAAAGTCACCTTCGTTGAGCGTCACCAGGTGATCCACTTGCGCCAGCTCGGCTGCCTTCGCGATAACCGCGTCGTAGGTGGCACCGCCGACGATGCCGGCGGTCGCCGCGGCACTGAGCAATTGCTTGTAATTGTCGCCCGAGAGCTCAACCACCGTCGAGACGGACAGCACGTTTTCTTGGAGTAGTTTCCAAGCGGTCGGGCCCTTGATCTTTGGCTTGGTCCGCAGCCGAGTCAGAACAGCGTACACTTCTGCAACACTGTGGGCCGACACAAACAACTCATACGCCTTCTGCTTCGCGCTGCCAAGCCAGGCACTTGCCACGGCATAATCAGGATGCGCGGGTAGGTGAGCGGCAACCATAATGGACGTATCAAGCAGCGCTTTCATGGCTTTTTAAAAAAGATTTGCCCTAGCCTTTCCTCGCGAAGTTCGTCGATCGCCCCTGCCGGCGACGACGTGAGCTCGCCGTCGTAAACCAACAGCCCGCCTTCCCACCGTGTAGGCATAGCCTCGCCGTCCTCGTCGGAAGCCACTCCCTCGTCGATGAGTAAGACGATATGGTGTTCGCCGGGCAGCACGTCTTCGGGTAGGCGAAGCGTGACCTGCCGGTCTTCGGGCACGACGACGGTGGCTTCAATGGTCTTCATGTCCAATCCTATTCCTCAATGTCTGCAACGGGTTGCAGAGAGGGGGAGCCCGTCCAAAACTCGTCGGGCAACGGCGCGTCGAAGTCATCCGCCATCTTGATCGCCCCGGGATGCAGACCGGAAACGTGACCGTTTCTGGTATCCACAGGCACAAGCCGCGCGATGGGAACTTGCTTGTCGGTAATTACCACTTCGCCGCCGGCTGTCGCCACGGAAATGGCCTCGTTGAGGCGACTGGGCAACTCGGTCACTGCAATAGTCGTCGTCATTGGTGAAACCCTTTCCGTCCTGGTTCCCAAGCTCCGCTTGGGAACCCACGTAGCGAAGCTCTGCTTCGCGGAAGGACCGAGGACTATGGCGAGGGAACGCCCGCTTGCACGTCTCTCATTTCGGTGAACAGACGAGGCTTGTATCGCCGAACCACCATCTGACGGATTCTGGTTCGCTCCTCCATTGATACCGTGGCGCGAAAGTCTATGGAATTGCCTTGGATTTCGAATACTTCGCTGAACGAGGAGCAGAGCGTGATTAACTTGCGCAAGTCTTGGGACCATGTGTAAGCATCGATCAACTCTAGCGGTCGTTCAGTTAACGACGTTGCTTGTAATCGGAGCCAGCCGAGCAACTTGATGGCGATGACACGGACTCGTAGTTGGTCCATCGCTTCCACGCCCGGTGATAACCCGGGAGAGGTAGCGCCAGACTCGACATACACAAGAAGGCCATCTACTACGTCGATCATGGCATGCCTCGAAGCAGAGCTTCGTTGCTTGCGTTCTCAAGCGGAGCTTGGGAACGAGCGAACGAGCGAAAGTCACTGGCCCGGCTTGTCCTCCAGCGCCTTTTGGTATTTCGACTCGGAGATCTTCCAAATCCACACACCGAAGACATACCCGCCGATCGGAAAACCGATCAGAGCGAATGGCAAGAAAATCGGCAACTGGTCCCAGCCGCGCATTGCAGCCATGGCGATTGCCCAAATGACCCCGACGGGAACGCCCCACGCGAATACGCCAAAGCGCCAGATAAATCGGCTGCGACCGATCTGTCGCGTCTTTGCCCATCGTTCGAATTGCTTTTGGTTCATTGCTTCTTCCCCGCCAGCGCCTCCAGCTCCTGCACCAGCGCCCGCAGGAACGGCTCGACGTCGGTCACCAGGCCGACGGTCTGGAAGCTGCCGCGGTCGGTCAGCTTGGTCACCGTCGCCGGGTTGATGTCGACGCAGGCGACCTTCACCCAGGCCGGCAGCAGGTTGCCGACGGCGATCGAGTGCAGCGTCGTGGCGATCATCAGGCAGAACGTCGACGCCGCGGATCGTGCGCGCGCATCTGCCGCTGGGCCTCCAGCGCGTCGGTGATCACCTCCGGCAGCGGGCCGTCGTCGCGGATGCTGCCGGCCAGCACGAACGGCGACGTTGTGCTTGACGCACTCGTACATGATGCCGCTCGTCAGCACGCCCGTCTCGACGGCCGGCCGGATGCCGCCGAGCGCGGCGGATGCGGTTGATCGCCCGCAGGTGGTGCTCGTGGCCCTCCTCGGCCGGCAGTCGCCGCGGTCGAGGCGCACGCCGAGGCTGGTGCCGAACAGCGCCTGCTCGATGTCGTGCGTCGCCAGGGCGTTGCCGGCGAAGAGCACGTTGAGGTAGCCGCCGCGGATCAGCTGGCAGACGTGCTCGCCGCTGCCGGTGTGGACGATGGCCGGGCCGCCGACGACGCAGCGATCTTGCCGCCGGCCGCTGCGCGTGCGCAGCAGCGCGGCGGCGATCTCGCGGATGGTCACGCCCTTGGGCTTCTCGCTCGAGACCGGGCTGGTCATGAACTCGAACGGCGTGGCCTGCGTCCTGCGCGCTCCGCGGGAAGACGCGCACGCCCGCGTGGCCGACGACGATGCGGTCGCCGCGCCGGACGTCGGTCATCGGCACGCAGCGGGCCGGCCGGCCGCGCGGATCGACGACGATGCCGCAGTCCATCTCCTGGTCGTCGACGTCGATCCACTCGCCGCCGAGGCGGACCTGGGTGCGCTGGTTGGTCGTGCTGTAGAAGCCCTCGGGAAAGGCGCCGGCGATGTCGGCCGCGACGAGCCGGCAGTCGCTGCGTGGCAGTCGGGACGGCGCCGTGGTCGGGGATCTGCGCCGAGGATCTCGTGCAGCGCTGCTCGGCGGTCGGCGCCGGACCTCGATGCGGGCGTAGCTGGGGTCGCTGCCGGCCTGGCCGATGCGTGATCTCCTTGATGCGAAACGTGCCGCCGTGCGGCGGTGATCTCGTCGAGCACCTTGGGCAGGAGCAGGCTGTCGATGATGTGGCCCGCGGACCTCGACCTCCTCGACGAAGCGCTTCGGCTCCACCTCTTTACGGCGCGGGGGCAGCGTAGCGGATTTGGCGGCCATGACGATCCTCCAAGAAAGTAGGACGGATTTCCAATCCGTCCATGCGGACGGTCTTTCCACAGCGATTCTACGAATCGTGCGGGATTTAACCAAGATCGGGGCCACACTAGCTGGGGCGCGCAAGCGAGGGAAAACCGCCGCGGACGTAGAGTTGCAGGATCGGATCGCTCGGTGCGTCCGTGGCATCAATGGCTTGGCCGAACCGTTTTTGGTGGGCATTGCCCACCCTACGCCGTGGTTTCAACCCTCAGCACCAGCGAGCGGGACTGCCGCGTGCAGTCACAACCGGCCGGGGGCTCACGCTCGGCGGGCACATTCTTCCTCGTGATCTGGCTGGTGCTCTTGGCCTTTGGCCGCAGCACGCTGCTGAAAGATCCCGGCACGTTCTGGCACCTCGTGCTGGGCGAGCGCCTGATCGCGCAGGGCGAGCTGACTCGCCACGACACGTTCACGTTTACGTTTGACGGGCAACCGTGGCTCTCGCTGCAATGGCTCGGCGAGGCGGCGATGGCTGCAGCTTTCCGCGCCGGCGGCTGGGATACGCTACTGCTGCTGACGACGACGATCCTCGCCGCGACCTACGCCTGGCTGGCAGGGCGGCTGATGCGCGCCGGGCTGCACTGGCTGCCAACGGCGGTGCTCGTGGCCGTTGTTGTGGCGGCCAGCTCGCACCATTTTCATGCCCGGCCGCACATCCTCACAATTGCCTTCCTGGGAGTGACCGTGGCCTGGCTGTGCGACGTGGAATCGGGCCGGGCGAGCATCTATCGACTGTTTTGGCTCGTGCCGCTGTGCGTGCTGTGGACGAACGTGCATGGCGGCGTGATAGGCGGCATGGTCACGGTAGCCGTCGCGGTGCAGGCCTGGGTCTGGTGCCTGCTGCTGACGTGTGGCCAGCGCGGGCCGATTAGAAGATGGCGCGACCTGCTCCTGCTGCTGCCGATCTGCGCGGCCATCCTGCTCTCGGGCAACGCCAATCCCTACGGGACCGCGATGCCCGAGGCCTGGCTGAAGATCATGGCCATGCCGCTGCCGGACCTGATTCAGGAGCACCGGCCGCTGAGCCTGCTGTGCGCCGAGGGCTGGATGGTGGCGCGCTAGCGGCGGCGTATGGTCTGCTGCTCTGGGACGCACTGCGGAGCCGCAAGGAACAACCTGCGGCTCGCTCCGTGGTGGTGTGGTTCCTGCCGCTATTGTGGCTGGTCTTTGCTACACAGCGGGTGCGGCACGCGCCGTTGTTTGCCATCGTGGCGGGCGTTGTGATCGCTGATCTGCTGCCGCAAACACGCTTCGCCCGCTGGTTGGCGAAGTGGGACCTCTTCTTCTTCACGAGCGCCACACTAGCCCGACGCGCAAGCGAGGGAGAGGCGCCGTGTGCCGCGGGATCTGGCAGCTCTCCCTCGCTTGCGCGTCGGGCTAGTGTGGCGCGGCTTGGGCGGCTGTTTCCGTTGCTCTCGGTCCTCGCAGCACTGGCTTTGCAGGTTTGGCAAGTGCCCGTTCCTGTGCTCGGGCACGGCTGGGCGCGGCACGATGCCCGGCGCTGGCCTGTCGATCTGCTGCCGGCGCTTCAGTCTCTCGAGGCCGAGCGGCCCGGAGCCAGGGTGTTCAACACGCTCGACTACGGCGGCTTTCTTGCGTTTCACGCGCCGCGGCTGAAGACCTTCATCGACGATCGCTGCGAGCTATTCGGCGGCGAATTCTTGTCGGCCTACACAGAGGCCGAGACAAGCCGGCCGGAGCGGATCGACGAGTGGGCGGCGGAGTATGCGTTCGAGGCAGCGCTGGTCCGCACAGGCTCGCCCTTTGACCGTTATCTGCGGACCGCCAGAGGCTGGCAGATCGTGAAGGAGTCGCCTGCGGCGACGCTCTATCGCGGGACGGACCGTCAATCCGTGGCGCAGTCCGCGAAACTCGCACGGATTGAGATCCCTGCTACGCCTCCTGCCTAGTCCTCTTTCGTCTGCGTCAGATACACCCGCACTTGGCAGCTCTTCAGGGCCTCGACCTGCTTGGTCTTGGCGGCATCGGTGAGCGGATTGCCTTCGAGATACAGCTTCAGATAGGGCGCCATCCGCTGCTCCCCATCGAAGTCCTTCTTCATGGCGGCCACGAGCGGACCCAGGTCGGCGATCTTGTTGTGCTCCAAGAACAAGTATTTCGTCTCGGTCTGCTTGGCCAGCGGAGCAATGTCGCTGATCTGGTTGCCGCGCAGGCCCAGCGTGCTCAGGTGCGTGACATTGGCCAACGGGCCGACGTCCGCGATCTCGTTGCCTTCCAGGTAGAGCGATACGAGCCGGGAGAGCTTGGACAGGGGGGACAGGTCCTTCACCCTGTTGTCGGCCAGGTCGAGCGTGGAAAGCGCCGACAAGCCGGCCAGCGGGTCGAGCTTGACGATCTGATTCTTCTTCAAGATCAGGTACTGCAGCTTCGTGAGCTTGGCGAGCGGGGTCACGTCGGCGATCTTGTTGCCCTCGAGGTTCAGCGATTGCACGTCCTGTAGCCCCGCGAGAGGCGAGAGATCGACGATCTCGTTACCGTTCAGTCGGATTTCCCGCAGGTTCGTGCACAGCTCCAGCCCCTTCAGGCTCTTGATCTTCTTCCCCTCGCCGTAGAGGAAGTTCACCTTCTTGAGGTCGTCCTCGGTGAGCGGCTGGGTATTGCTCTTCTTTTCGTACACCTGGGCACGCAGGGCCGCCTCGAGGCCGGCATCGGGCAGATTGGCCGGCTTGGGCGGCTCGGGCTTCTTTTCTTCCGGCTTCTTCGTCTCGGGCTTCTTGGCCTCTTTTTTTGGATCGGCCTTCTTCGGATCGGCCTTCTTGGGGTCCGCTTTCTTCTCGTCCTTCTTGGTCTCGTCTTTTTTGGCCTCAGTCTTCTTCGCTTCGGCTTTCTTCTCGTCCGGCTTCTTGGCGTCGGCCTTTTGCTTCTCCTGACCGGTCGCGGCGACGGGAATGACGAGGCTCAGGGCGAGAACGAAGGCAACGGGCGTACGCATGACGGGCTCCTGAAGGGGATGTTCGTCGGGGTGAGTCGGACTATCGTCCGCCGGCGTGCAATCGGTCGGTGAATCGCTCCGCGTTCCGACAGCCGTGAGCGGACAAGAGTATCCGCCTTAGGCGTGGAACCAGCGGGTGGTGACGATTATAACCACGCCGCCGCCGCCACTTCCACCGGGCAACCACCGCGGATATCGTAGACAGTAGGCTGGATGGTCCGATTCGGGGCCGTCCGCTCGGGCAGGCCCGCCTTCACGTCCCAGCACTTTGCGGCATGTTCGCCTATCTCGTCGTTCGCGAAGGCTCGAAATACTCCGACGTCCGCCGGCTCACGCCGGGCGAGTCCGTGGTGCTGGGCCGCGCACCGACGTGCGATATCGTCCTTTACGACGAGCGCTGCAGCCGGCAGCACGCGGAAGTGTTCTTCGCCGAGGGGGGCTGGCGGCTGAGAGACCTGGGCAGCCGCAACGGCACCGCCGTGGGGGTCACCGTGCTGGCCGGCGAGCACGCCCTGCAGGCGGGCGACATGATTCGCGTTGGGCGATCGCAGCTCATCTTCGTCCACGAGCTGTCGCAAGCGTTTCTCGAAGGCCGCGAAACGGGAAGCGACCAGGCCGTTCGCAGCAGCTCAGATTCCTCAAGCAGCCGGCGCGCCGCCGTGCCCGACGAGACCCTGCGCGAGCCCGACGACGATGCGCCTCGCGATCGGGCTGCAGCCGGCAAACACGCCGTTGGCCCCACGACGATCATGCACCGCCGCGGGCACACGCGGTTTCTGGAGCCTGCGGCGGGCGACGAGAACGGACTCCCGCGGTCCAGCGCCGCCAATCGCCTTTGCCGTCTGGCCTTCGAGCTGGCCACATGTCCCGATGAGCAGGCCCTGGCCCGCGTCGCGCTAACCGGCCTGTTCGAGTCGCTACCCATCGACGCCGGCGCGATCTTGCTGTTCCCCGCGGCGCACGACGGCCCGGGCACCCCTCGCGAGGCAGACGATTTGGAGATTGTCGCCTCGCGCAGCGAGAGCGAGCAGCGTTACCACCGCGTCTCGCCGTTTCTGGCCGGCACGGTGTTGGCCGAAGGGGAGGCCGTGCTCGCCCGCAACATGCTCAGTGACACCGGCTTGAGCCGCAGCGGAATCGCGCCCTCGCCCGCCCCGAGCCGGGGACATGACGACCGGCGCGACGACGAAAGCGATGGGACCATGAGCGGCACCAGTGCAGTGCCCACAGAGTGCGGTGTGCTGTGCGCCCCGGTGCGGCGTGGCCGGCAGATTCTCGGGCTCTTGCACTTATACTCCACGCACCCGCAGCGGGCACCCGACCCGGACGACCTGGAATTCGCGCTGGCGGTGGCCGAGACCTTGGCCGTGGCCCTGGAGAACCTCGGCCAGCGGCTCCGATTGGCAGACGATCTGGATCACGTCCGCGGCCAGAACGAGCAGCTTCGCGAGCAGCTTGGCGCGCAGAGTGAGATCGTCGGCCGCAGCCCAGTCATTGCTAAAGTCCGCTCGCAGATCGCCCGCGTGGCCGCCAGCAACGCCACCGTGCTGATCCGCGGCGAAAGCGGCGTCGGCAAGGAGCTGGTGGCCCGGGCGATCCACTTTTCCAGCTCGCGTCGAGATAAGCCCTTCGTCTGCCTCAACTGCGCCGCCCTGACCGAGACCCTGCTGGAAAGCGAGCTGTTCGGCCACGAGAAGGGCGCCTTCACCGGGGCCACCGAGCGCAAGATCGGCAAGTTCGAGGCGGCCGACGGCGGCACGATCTTCCTCGACGAGATCGGCGAGATGAGCCCGCACCCAGGCGAAGTTCCTCCGCGTGCTGGAAGGGCACCCCTTCGAGCGCGTCGGCGGCAGCGAGCCGATCCGCGTCGATGTCCGCGTGATCGCCGCCACGAACCGCGACCTGGAGAAAGACGTCGCAGAAGGCGCAATTCCGCCGCGACCTGTACTTCCGCCTGCACGTGGTCGAGATCGTCGTGCCCGGCCTGCGCAAGCGGCCCGACGACATCCCGATCCTGGCCGACCATTTCCTGCGAGCAGTTCAGCCGCGAGACCGGCCGCAGGATCCGCGGCTTCACGCCCGAGGCGATGGAGAAGATGCGCCGCTACCACTGGCCCGGCAACGTCCGCGAGATGAAGAACGTCATCGAGCGGGCCGTCGTGCTGGGCGAGGGGCCGCTGATCGACGTCGGCGACCTGATGCTCTCCAAGCTGGCCACCTCGGGCGAAACCGAACGAAGCCAGCGTGCCCACCGACGAATTCACGCCGCTCACCCTGGAAGAGCTGGAGACCGCCACATCCTGCGCCACGCTCAACGCCACCGGCTGGAACAAGAGCCAGGCGGCGCAGATCCTGGGCATCGAGCGCTCGACCCTCGATCGCAAGCTCCGCCGCTACGGCCTGAAGCGCGAGCTGCGGCTGCCGCGGTGACATTAGTCTGACGCGCAGGCCACACACTAGCCCGACGCGTAAGCGAGGGAGGGGCGCGATGGACTCCGAGTCGTGCGCACTGCTCCCTCGCTTGCGCGTTGGCTAGTGTGGCGGATCGCTACGCCACCTCGGAGATCACCGTCCCCTGGTCCACCAGGTAATGCGGCCGCCCGCGCGTGTCGGCGATGGTCGTGGCCCGCAGGTCCAGGCCGAGGCGGTGATAGAGCGTGGCGAACACATCCTGGAAGTGGATCGGCCGGGAGACGGGCACGGATGCCGTGCGGTCGGTTTCGCCCAGCACCATGCCGGTGCGGAGGCCGCCGCCGGCCAGCAGCGCCGGACTGACGCGCGGCCAATGATCGCGGCCGCCGCTGGGGTTGACTCGCGGCGTGCGGCCGAACTCGCCCCAGGCGACGACGAGCACGTCGCCGAGCATTCCGCGCTCCTCCAGGTCGGCCACCAGGGTGTCAGGCCGTGATCGACGATCGGCAGCAGCTGCCGCATCCGCGGAAAGTTGCCGGTGTGGGTGTCGAAGTCGCTGATCGAGACGCTCACGCAGCGCACGCCCGCCTCGACCAGCCGTCGGGCGAGCAGGAACTTGCGGGCCGAAGGTGGTCCTCCGCCGTATAGAAGCGATCGCCCTGTGAGGCAGGCGGAGTGTACCGCTCCAGCATCCGCGGGTCTTCCTTGCTCAGGTCCAATGCGGCGGCGAACCGGCCCGACGTGAGGATGGAAATCGCCTGCTGATGGAAGCGGTCCAGCGCATCCATCATGCCGCTGGCATCGATCTCTCGGCGAAGCGTATCGAGATCGCCCAGGAGCGCGGTGCGGTCGTTGATCCGCCGGGCGTCGAGGCCGGGGTTCAGCGTCAGGCTCGTGGTGTGGTTCGCCCCGCGCCGGGCCAGTTCGCCCTTCATGGCCGGCTCCAGCTCGCGCTGGAACCACCGCGAGATGTCAGGCCGGAACGGCTGATACGTCGGGCCGAGGAAGCCGGGGCGGGCACTATTGCGCACCAGCGGCCGTCCCTGCATCAGATCGACGAACGAGGGGGCCGCGTCGGCCGCCGAGCCGCGCAGGCTGGCCAGCACGCTGCCCATCGCCGGCCGGCCGCCGATCGATCCGAGGTCTTTCTCGTCGAAGCCGGCCTGGCACTGAAAGGCGTTGTGCTGCCCGGCCGAGCCGACCAGCGTGCGGATGAAGACGAACTTGTCGGCCGCCTGGGCGATCTTGGGCAGCAGCTCGCAGACTTGCATGCCCGGCAGGCGCGTGGCGATCGGCCGGAACTCGCCGCGGAGCTCGACGGCGCCTGCGGCTTGAGGTCGATGGTATCGAGCTGCGGCGGCCCGCCGTCGAGGTGGACGTTGATCACCGCCTTGTGGGACGAGCGGATGCCCGCTGCCGCCTCGGCCCGCAGCAGATCGGCCAGCGTCAGCCCGGCCAGGCCCAACGAGCCGGCGGTGAGAAACCGCCGCCGGGTGAGGCCGTCGCAATGCCGGTACGGGCGTCCCTCGAGCGATAGCATGCAGCCCCTCCCTTGGCAGGACGTTCAGGCAATGGCGTAAGAATCGCGGGTTCCAGCAGCGATTGCAAGCACAATGCTGGCGCGCCGGGCCGTGCGTTTTCGCCTTCGTCGGCGATTCCCGCGGAGTTTGCCAAAGCGGCCTCACGGACCCTGCCGATACTTCTCCCCACACGCGGCACGGCGAGACGAAGCAGATCGAGGAGCCACAACGTGGGGCGGGTTCTCCAGCCCGCGGCAGGCGCGACGCCTGTTCCACGGCCCTCCATCTCCTTCGCTTCATCTGCCGTCATGCCCAGGGGGATCAACAGTCCGAAGCCGGCGTTTGCCGGCTCTCGGACTGTTGTCGTTTTCATGGCTCCCTCTCTCCCTTGGGGAGAGGGCGGGGGTGAGGGGAAAACCACGAAGCAGTCCCCGTTTGCATCTTCCTCCGTCATCGTCGCAATAGAAGCAACTCTACCGATCACCGTAGCATGACGCGACCGGTATTCTGCCTCCTTCGCGTACCACTCGCGCGAGGTGAGGGCAACCGCGAGACTCGCGATTCCTGCCGCGGGCACAACTGTCTGCCTGATAACGAGTTCTGACATCGCCGTGGCCGTTCCCGGCCTTGTCAGGCGCTACAGATACGGAAGACGCAGTGACACATACGGAAGGACTGGCCCCCGAACCGGCTCGCCGCGCCTGCCGGCCGCGGCCGATGTCGGCGTCGGCTGCACCGACCGATGCTCCCGGAAAGGTGATCCCTCTTAGCCGGGAAAAGTTGTCTTCATCGATCCCCGCGGCTCTAATCAAGGCGCGAGGCAGGTCGCATCGGTTCCACGATGCCAGCCTCCACGATGCCAGCCTTTCGGGGAGTCGCTTTCCATGGCCGGCTTTCGCCTTCGCCCGCAGTTCAGCCTGCGGTCGCTGCTGATCGTGGTCACGCTGTTGGCCGTTGCCCTGGGCGGCGGCTTGGCCTGGTGGCAGCGAATTCTCTGCCACGAACAACTGCTGATGGAGGAGCTCGTGGAAGCACGACGACATTCTGTTGGCCGAGGCTCGAAGCGCAAGCGGATCGCGAATCTCAGCGCATTGTCTGCGATCGCGGTCCGACCGCCTGGCGTCACGTGCCTCCTGAGCCGCGCTATCGGGAAGAATACACGTACTATCGCGATCTTGCCGGCCGGCACTTACGGCATGGGCTGACCACGACGTGGGACCGCAGCGGCCGCAAGGTGCGCGAGGAGCGCTGGCGAAACGGCCGGCTGCATGGTCCTTGGACCGATTGGCATCCCGACGGCACGATGTTGGCCGAGGGGGAATACCGCCGCGGCCAACGGCACGGCGTATGGACTTCCTACTTTGCCCCACACAGCCGACTCGGTCGGGCGCCCTGCTGGATCATCCAGGAGTATTGCGACGGCGTGCTCGAGCGGGCGACGTTCCGACGTGGATTGGCCGCGCCGCGCGGTCGTGGTTGAGGAATTCTCAGACGGCGAGAAGATTAAGGTGACTCGTTGGGATGAGAACCAGAAGCACGTGTTGCTTGAAGCTCAATGTGAAGGAAAGAACCTACACGGCAGGCTGACGCGGAGCTACCCTCCGGCCCCGATTGAGCCTGGCGAGCACCGGCCAGCTCTCTCTTCGCTCGTGCTCCAAGAGGATCTCTACTTCAAGAACGGTGTTCGGCACGGCCTCGCGCAGGGCTGGTATCAAGACGGCGCGAAGTGCTACGCCGGCACCTTTGAAGCAGGACTGGAACACGGCCGTTGGACCTGGTGGGACCCAGAGGGCGCCATCGAGTTCGACGCCGAATTCCGGCACGGCCAGCTTCAATTGCCCGGCGGCGGCGAGTTTCCCAGGCCAAGGCCCCAGGGCCTAACGAGCGCCGACACGGCTCAGCAGATTCGCAGGTCGCTAGACCTTGACGTTCACGGCCAGTTTCGGGAGCAGCCGCTGGCGGACGTCCTCTCGTATTTTGCAGAGCCTCTCCAAGTGCCAGATTGAACTCAATGGCAGGGCACTGCACGAAGCGCAAGTCTCGCCGGACGAGCCGATGATCGGCAACCTTCGGGTGGTGCCCGACGATATCTACCACCACGGCGGAGTGACGCTCCGGGCGGCGCTTCAGCGAATCCTTCACCCTTATGACCTGGTGCCGGTGATTCGTCACGAGGTGCTTTTGATCACGACGCGCGCAGACGCGGAGAGCTGGCGCGACCAATCCGGCGTGCAGGAATTGCTCAAGAGCACTTTGCAAAAGCTCGTGGAAGAGCTTCAGAAACCAACGACCGCGGAGTTCGACGATCAGCCTCTGGGCGAGGTGTGCCAATTCTTTTCGAACATACACGGGATCACACTGCTGGTGGACTCGGCCGCAGAGGACGACGACGCCGATCTGCCAATCACGGCCAATCTCAGCGGGGTTTCACTCGCGGCGGCGCTGGAGTTCATTTGCGATCAGTACGGGCTGACGTGCATCGAACGGGGCGACGAAGTGCTCGTGCGGCGAGCAGGGAACAACGCCGAGTAACACGTCGTGGCATGGCCATCCTGGCCATGCACGCTGGAAGTGCTCCGAGCCAAGAGCCATTCACGGCTCAATGTGTCCGTAGAACGTGCGAACGCGCTCGATCGTCTTGGAGAGTGTGTCCTTCACACCGGCGTCGGTCTCCTTGTCCAAGGCAGCCTCGAGTTGCGCGAGTCTCGTAAAGTCGCTGACGCCATCGAGGGCCTCGGCGATCAGCACGCGCCGTGCCGCATCCTTCGTGCCGCCTATCATCTCCAGCAGTCTTGGCACGGTGTCACGGGCGGCCAGGCCGGAATAACCGAGTGCCTCGGCCGCATGTTGCGCGATCTCCAGGTCCGGGTCTTCGAGCAGTTTCAATAGCTCGCTGGAGACGTGGCCATCCACCAGCGGTGGGGCAATGTGCTGGCTGAGGACCAGCCAAGCAGTCCAATGCAGCTCCTTATGCTTTGGCCACTGTTTGCACAGCCGTCGCAGCGCGGCGGCACGCTGCTTGGCATCCACTCGCGCAGCGCGAGCGAGAAAGCGATCCCTTCCATGCGGTCGTCTTTGAGCGCCGTCGCTGGGCCGCCTCCAATTCGTCAGAGAACTTCGCGGCCCGGTCGGCGTACTTGACGGCCTCCACGGAGGCTTGCAGCCACCAAATCGATTCGTCGCCAACACGAGGGGATCGCGAATCCGCGTACGACTTGAACTCCCGCCTCAAGTGTTCGGCCCGAATATCCGCCGCCCAATCTCCCAGTCGCATCCAGTGGACTACCCTGAGCCACCGCCAAAGCCGATCTCGCTCCGCCTCGTCGCGCCCGCGCGCGGTCGCCCAGCAGTAGCTGCTCCAAGTCTTTTTTCATTTCCACTTGAAGATCGGGATCGCCAGCATTGGCCGCAACCAGACGCAGGCAATCCTTGAGGAGGACCGACGCCTTAGGGTCTTCCCGTCGTCTCTTCAGCTCCGGAATCGTTGCCTTGGCCTTCGTGCCCATGTGCCCCAACGCGGCCAACAGAATGATGGACGACGATTCGGTCACGGATTCTGCCTTGAGGCCGTCAAGAATCGCCGGGATGGCAGGCTCTCCCAATTCGGCCAGGGCAGTCACGTAGACTTCTTGACCATACAAGCGGTGAAGGTGCTCGGGCTCACGAAATCGGGTCCGGACTGCTTCCAAGATGGAGCGACGGACGAGTCCATCGGCTTCACCAAGCACCAGGAGCTCCCGCACGGCGCGCGCGGCGCCGAACTCATCGCCCCGAGTCACGATCCTGGCCAGTTGCTCGCGCCGCCGTTGCAGCGCGGCTTTCGCATCGTCTGCGCCATGGCAGGGGGCAAGACACACGACGAGCGTCAGACAGGCGACATCAAGAGTTTGCTGCCGGATCATTTGGCGTTCCCTGCTTTGGCCATGTGACCAGTTGTCAATCTATGGCTAACCGCCGTCGAGCTCTTTGATGGACTGCCGCGTCAGCCCACAAATCCGTCGTTGTAGCGTTCCTCGTCTTCATCTTGCTGGCGTTCTTCCAGCTCTTGGAAGCGCTTGAGGGCCTCCGTCAAATGGCCGATCTGCTCCAGCAGCGAAGCACGGTCTTCGTGGCGCGCTTTCAGCACCGCGTTGCGGGCTCGCAGGATGTAGCGCACGTAGGCCGGTGAGTGCTCGCCGAGACGTTGCCGATCGAACTTCAGATAGGCGGTCGTGGCCGGCAGGCAGCCCAGCTCGCCGGGGCTAATCGCCTCTTCCACAAAAGCGAAGATGACCTTTCCCCCGGCTAGGGCCATGCCCAGCTCGTTGGAAACCCATGGCGGCGTAGTTCCCATCCGCCCGGTAACTAGCGCGCAGAAGAGTTCGGCCTCGGCGACGAGCTTTTCGACCTGTCTCAAGGGCGGGGGACAGTCATGCATGGCCTCGATGACTTCCATGGCCGGAAATGCCTGGAGGAATTGCCGAAACCAGTCCACGACGGCCCCGTCCTCGACCCGAAAACTATGGCTGTAAAAGCAGCGCATCGCCGATAGACTCCGCAGGAAAGCGTCCCCGGCCATTGTTCGCCGCCCATCCGCCGCTGGTCAATGGCCTTTCCTGCTACCCCGTCCTAGCTGCGCCGAATCGGGCTCACCGGACTCAATCCTCGGCAGCTCGATTGCCATCGCCTCTGGGTACTTCTGGGCGGCACCGGTGTTGAAGATCACCACTTTCTCCTGCCGCTGAATCCAGCCCTCGGCGGCGAGTTGTTCCAGGCGCCGATGCAGGCGGCCGCCTCCGGGCAGATGCTCAGCCCTTCGAGGCTGGCCCCCAGCGTTCATCCACTCGCGCAGCCGCTCCTCTTCGACGGCCACGGCGCGGCCGCCGCTGGCGCGGATCGGCGTCGAGAATCATGAAGTCGCCGACCGCCGCCGGCACGCGCAGGCCGCTGGCGACCGTGGCGGCGTTCGCGAAACGGCTCGGCGAAGCGCTCGCCCGCCTCGAACGCCCGCACGATCGGCGCGCAGCCGTCGCGCTGCACGGCGACCAGCCGCGGCAGCGTGTCGTCGCTCCAGCCAGCCGAGCTGCGGCCAGCTCGTCGAACGCCTTCCACATGCCGATCAGGCCGGTGCCGCCGCCGGTCGGGTAGAGGATCACGTCGGGCAGCTGCCAGCCGAGCTGCTCGGCCAGCTCCAGGCCCATCGTCTTCTTGCCTTCGAGGCGGTACGGCTCCTTGAGCGTCGAGAGGTCGAACCAGCCCATCGGCTCCTTGCCCTCGCGGACGATCCGGCCGCAGTCGGTGATCAGGCCGTTGACGAGAAACGTCTTCGCGCCGGCCAGGTGCGCCTCGAACTGGTTGATGACCGGCGTGTCGTCGGGCATGAAGACGAAGACCTCCATGCCGGCCCGGGCGGCGTAGGCGGCCAGCGCCCCGCCGGCGTTGCCGGCCGTCGGGAGGGCCACGCGGCGTCACGCCGAAGTGCCGGGCCATGCTGACGGCCATCGCCATGCCGCGGCTCTTGAAGCTGCCGGTCGGCAGCTGCGACTCGTCCTTGATCCACAGGTCCGTCAGGCCGAACCGCTCGCCCAGCCGCGGGCAGGGCAGCAGCGGCGTCATCCCTTCGCCGAGCGTGACGACTCGCGCATCGTCGGCAGGCGGCAGCAGCTCGCGATAGCGCCACAGCGTCGGCGGGCGGTCGCGCAGCTTCTCCTTGGTCAACGCGCGGCCGCACGGCGTCCAGGTCGTACCGCACCCAGAGCGGCCGGTCCTGGTGCAGCGTCTGGGGCCGGTCGGCAGGCAGCGGCGTGCCGTCGAGGGCGCTTTCCAGATGCGTGACGAAAGAGCCTGTATTCATTCGCGTCAATTCGTACTACGAATCCTCGGCTTCCTTGAGACCCCCGCCGCCAAGCCCGACGGTGGATGCGAAGGGCGTGGCGTATCGCCTTACGCTGTCCACGCCCTTCGCATCCATGCTCAGAGCGTGCCACCCCTGCTCGACGTCGTCTGCGTATCGCCTGCTACGGGCCGGTGATGTGGCAATCCGGCAGGGCTTCTCGCAGTCGATCGACGCCGTCCCGGCTTACCTGGGTGCTCCACAGCCAAAGCACGCGCAGGTCTTTGCGTCTCTTGAAATGCTCCAGCCCCGCGTCGGTGATCTCGCAGAAGGTCAGCGAGAGATTCTCGAGGCGCTCCATGCCATCGAGGTATGCCAGGCTGGCATCGTTGACGGGTGCGCCGTCCAGCCAGAGGTGTCTGAGACCGGTCAGGTGGCGAAGGTAGCGAAGCGACTCTGGGGGAATCTGCGGGTTCTTGATGTTGATGTTGGTCGCCTCCTTGAAAAAGGCCTCCGGCAAATGGCCGTCGATTCCCGTTGGTGCCGATCCCTGGCGCGAGTCCACGCGACCGCCCCACGATATCACCGCGGCGATCGCCCGGCGCTGGCTGAAGTGGACGTTGAGCTCCGGAAGGCTGCGGCGAAGATCGGCCAGGGCCGTCTCGCTCACTTCCGTCGAGTCGAGCACCAGGTGGCGGAGCGTTCGCAGGGTCCGCAAACGGCCGACCTGCTCGTCGCCGAACGCGGGACCACCGACCACCAGGAATTCCAGGCACGGCAGGCGCTCGAACGTTGGGCAGGAAGGCGCTCGGGTCGTCGTGGTCCGCCAGGTTGACGAGCGTGAGGTTCTGGAAATCGGCGCCAAACAGCCGCCGCTGCCAGGTGGTCGCTTCGCCGGTCTTGTAGCTGCCCCCCAGGGCCTCGATCATCGCCATCGTGTCGCGCTGTCGCCGGTAGGGCTCGAGGTAGGCCCGCCAGGCGACGAGCAGCCCCACGATCAACGTCATGCCCAGCAGCAGCGTGCGGAGGCGAAACTGATACCAGCGTAGCGATTTCTTACGGTCGGCGGCAGACATGCGGGAATTGTCGGGCGATTGGCGAGGGGCGGTCAAGAGAAGCTGAGCGTCGCGCATTCCTGGGTAACTACGGTGGGTCTCTGCCCTCATGCCGATTGCTCTTCGGGTTGTTAGAATGAAGGGTGGGTGCGGCAACTCGCAGGGCCACCGACCCCTGACGCAGGCCCTTTTACGCACGCATCTTTGCGCGGAGTGCATACCATGACCATGCGCGGCTTCGGCAGAGTGGTGCCGATTCAGATCGCCATGCTGCAATTGGCCGGTTACGTGCCTGATTACCGCGACAAGCGGATTCGCCCCGCGGCCGGCGAAGCGGAGCGCAAGCGGACGATGCGGGAGGGTCTGGAGGAGCTGCGCGAATCGACCGGACAGGATTTCGGCTACGATCTGGCCGCGTGGCGCGACTACTTGATGAGCGACGAAGAGAACGGATACACGCATCCCTATGCCTTCAAGAGCGTGGACCCGGCTATTCTCGAGGCCGTCGCCGACCGCCGCCGGCAGCAAATGGCCGAGCAATTGACCAGCGAAGACGGCGACGACGGCCCTTCCTTGGGATCGATCGTTTCCGAGCTCACGCCCATCCAAGGGTTCATGCTCGAGCTGGCCGGTTACACCCACAGCCAATGGGGCGGGTTTCGGCTTGCCAAGGACGAGAGCCGGCGGAAATGCGCCATGCGCCGCGGCCGCAAAGGGCTTCTCCAATGCACCGGCCACGACTGGGGTTATGACCTGCTTGTCTGGCACCAGGTCCTGTTGGCGTGCGACGCGGCGTATGCCCAAGCTTCCGCTCGCGACGGGTTCGAGCGTCTTATCGTCGAGGCCATCGCTGACGAGCGGCGGCAGCGCTTGGCGGAAGAATTGGTGGAAGAACTCGCGCGGGAGACAGAGGTCGGAGTCCGTCCCATGACGGTGGAGGGCTTCGGCCACGTCGTGCCGATTCAGATCGCCATGCTCAAGTTGGCCGGTTACGTGCCCGTCTACGGCGACAAGAGTTTTCGCGCCGCGATCAGCGAGGGCGCGCGTGAGTGTATCCTGCGCGAAGGTCGGGAGGAGTTGTGTGAAGCGACCGGACAGGACTTCGGCTATGATCTGGCCGCGTGGCGCAAGTATCTGATCGAGCAAGAAGAGAGCGACTACGCCAATCCGGATTCCTTTGAAGCGGTTGATCTGTCGATCGTGGAAGCCATCGCCGACCGCTGCCGACAGGAGACGGCGGAGTGGTTGAAAGACGAAGACGAAGAAGCTGCTGAATCGTCGGGAACCTCGGGCCCCGAGCTCTTTCCGTCGCAGTTCTTCATGCTCGGACTGGCGGGGCTCACATTCACCCGAGAGGGCAGGTTCCAGCCGGTCAAAGATGAGCAAAGGCGCAAGCGCGCCATGCGGCGCGGCCGCAGGGAGCTCCGCGAGATTACGGGCCAGGACTTCGGCTACGACCTGGCGGCTTGGCACGAGTACCTGCTCGAAAACGACGACGGCTATTCCCACCCTTACGCGCGCGAGGGGTTCGAGCAGGTCATTCTGGAGGCCATTGCCGATCCGGACCGCCAGCGCTTGGCCGCGGAACTCGCCCAAGAGGACTCCCGCAATTGACGGAAAGGCTGGCGGCTCGACAATGGGGCGACGATGAAAGCCCTCGTCAAAAAGCAAGCCAGCCCCGGCCTGTGGATGGAAGACGTGCCGGTCCCGGCAATCGGCCCCAACGACGTCCTCGATCCGCACCCGCAAGACGGCCATCTGCGGCACCGACGTGCATATCTATGACTGGGACCCTTGGGCACAAAAAACCGTGCCCGTGCCGATGGTCACTGGGCATGAATACGTCGGCGTGATCGAAAAAGTCGGCGACGAAGTGGCCGACTACAAGCCGGGCGACCGCGTCACCGGCGAAGGGCACATTACCTGCGGATACTGCCGCAACTGCCGCGCCGGCCGCCGCCACCTGTGCCGCAACACGCAGGGCGTAGGCGTCAACCGGCCGGGCTGCTTTGGCGAGTTCCTGAGCCTGCCGGCCTCGAACGTCTTTCGACTGCCCAAGGACATTCCCGACGACCTGGCGGCCATCTTCGACCCCTTCGGCAACGCCACGCACACGGCACTGTCCTTCGACATGGTGGGCGAAGACGTGCTGATCACCGGTGCCGGCCCGATCGGCTGCATGGCGGCGGCCATCGCCCGGCACGTTGGCGCACGCTACGTCACCATCACCGATGTGAACCCCTACCGGCTGAAGCTGGCCGAAAAGATGGGCGTCACGCGGGCCGTCAACCCGCGCGAGAAGTCGCTGCGCGACGTAATGCGCGAGCTGGGAATGACCGAGGGCTTCGACGTCGGCCTGGAGATGTCCGGCAACCCGCAGGCCTTCCAGTCGATGCTCGAGACGATGAACAACGGCGGCCGCGTGGCCATCCTGGGAATCTTCCCGAAGCCCGTGGAGATCGATTGGAGCCAGGTGATCTTCAAGGGCCTGCACCTCAAAGGCATCTACGGCCGCGAGATGTTCGAGACCTGGTACAAGATGACGACGATGCTGCAAAGCGGCCTGGACATCTCGCCGGTGATCACGCACCGCCTGGCGATCGACGACTACGAAGAGGGCTTCCGCGTGATGAAGGCGGGGCAGAGCGGGAAGGTGATTCTGGAGTGGTCGTGATGGACCGCGAAACGGGCATCCGCCTTTGGCGCGTCGGCAATGTCCTCTCTTGCCTGGGCGTCGTGCAGTTTCTTGTCCTGACCGCCATCGCCATGCGCTGCTATTCCGGCGGGACGATGCAGGACCATCAGACCGCGAGCTATTCGTTCTACGAAAACTTCTTGAGCGACTTGGGCCGGCTTGTCGCGTGGTCGGGCGCTGGCAATGGCGCCTCCATGCTGCTGTTCAACGGGTCTCTGGTACTGCTGGCCCTGTCTCTCGTGCCTTTTTTCTGGTTCTTGCCGTTGCATGCGCCCGATCGGGTCGGGCTGTTGCGCGTCGCCGCTGCGGTGGGTTTCGTGTCCACCGTGGCCATGATCGGTATCGGCCTGACGCCCTACGACGTCGTGGACCGTGCGCACAATACGGCCCTGGCCTTGTGGCTCACGGCTTCGCTCGTCGCCGTGAGCCTGCATGCCGCGGCCCTGGGGACCAGCCGGGAGACCCCGCCGTGGTATGCGCTCTTCAGCGTACTGGTCGCGGTGTTGCTGGCGGCTTACGCGTGTCTGGCATTTTCGGCCCTGGGGCTGCCGCTGACGAGATTTGGCCGGGGGCCGCCCGACGAGCCAGGAGAGGGCAACGTGGTCACGCACCGCCTCGTGCGGTTCATTTTCGGCGGGTCGAGCGTCAGCCAGGCGGCCACGGCGCAGAAGTACGTGGTGCTGGCCGAGCTGGCGTGGTTCCTCGTCTTTAGCTGGCGCACGGCCCGCTCGGATGCGCTTCGTCCGGAGCATGCTCGTCCGACCTGGCGGAAGCGGCCGAGGAATACCTGCGGCGGATGACGGGCCGCGTGGACGAACAGTAGCCGCTCGAGACCGGAAACTAACCCTCCAGCGCCTCGAAGACCTGGGTCGTGACGTCGCGCGGCGGGCGGCTGCCGTCGATGCGGTGCAGCAAGCCCTGCGACTCGTAGTGCGGGACCACGGCCGCCGTTTCCACATGGTAGCGCGTCAACCGGGCTCGGCAGGTCTGCTCGGTGTCGTCGCTGCGCTGGATGAGGCGCGAAGCCACGTCGGCAGGCGGCGGGTGATGTTTCACGTGATAGATCCGGCCGGTCACCGGGTCGAGCCGCCGGCCCGTGATCCGCTCGATGATCGACGCGTCCGGCACGTCCAAGAGCAGCACCGCCTCGAGCGACATGCGGGCGTCGTCCAGCGCGCTCATCGAGCGCCTTGGCCTGCGGCCCCGTGCGCGGAAAGCCATCCAGCAAAAAGCCGATCGTGCAGTCGTCCTGCCCAAGGCGCTCCATCACCATGGCGATGACCAGGTTGTCGGGCACCAGCTCGCCGCGATCCATGTAGGACTCGGCCTGCCGGCCGAGCTTCGTTCCGCGCTTGATGGCGGCGCGCAGCATGTCGCCCGTGGAGATGTGGGGGATGCCGTAGCGATCGACGATCTTGTCTGCTTGCGTGCCTTTGCCCGCTCCGGGGGGACCGATCAAGATCAAACGCACGGTCAGGCTCCTCGAGGCGTTCGACAGATGTCCTAGGGCGGCCGATGCCCACGGGGCAGGCATTCGTGCCTGGAGTGGCAGATGCATCGACCAGATTCTGCCGCGCGTCGGCCCGGCTGCCAAGGAGAACATGACCCGAATCAGGGGGCTGACACCCCCCGCTGGCCGGATGGCGAAAGCGCTGCACGGCAGTGGACCAGCGCGCCGATGGCCATGGCGGTGGCGATCAGGGGATCATTCTCTTTCATGTCCGCCGAATCGCTTTCCCAGGAACCATCGGGTTGTTGGAGCTTCAGCAGTTGCTCGGCCAACGCCACGGCCCACCGCACGCGACCACTTTCCGGCCCGACTTCGCGCACGTGGCACGCGGTCAGCGCGCGGGCGGCCGAATTACAGTAGTAGAAGTAGAGGGCCTTGCGAAGGTGTTCTTGCGATTCGTCGAAGGCCCCGGGGGACTGTTCGGCAGAGAACTGCACGCGGAGCCAGTCGCGGGCTGCGGCGACGCGAGGGTGATCGTCCGGCAGCCCGCCGGCCATCAGGCAGCGCAGCCCGTCGGCCGTGGTGCTGCCATACGAACGAAACCGCTGCGGCGGCTGGGCGGACGGATCGGAGGCGTTCTTGACGGGCGGGAGGGCCGGGCCGGCTTTGTTACGGCCGAAGTCCTCCAGGATGAAAAAAAAGCCGCCATCATCGAGCTTGGGGTCGCGCGCGGCAGGCTCGCGAAAGTTCTGGCACCGCTCGACGAAGCGGACCGCTTTCTGGATGGCCGGGTCTTTGGCATCGACGCCCCCGGCACGCAGCCCGGAGAGCGCGAACGCCGTGGCCGAGAGGTTCGACTCGGCCAGCCGATCCTCGAACGCGCCGGCGGGCGGCTTGCGAGGCGGCTCGCCGCCGTAGCCCCAGCCACCGTAGACAGCGTCGTCCGGCTTCCAGCCGAGGGCCTCGGTCAATTGGTGCCCGCGCAGCATCTTCAGCCAGGCCTCGCGGGCCTTGACGTGGCGCGCGTGCTCCGGCCGGCTGAGAAGGACGACGGCCAGCGAGGCCGTGTAGACCGGATGCGTCCAGCCGGCGGGGCCGGGCTTGATCTCGCCGTTGGATTGCACCATGGCGGCCAGATAGTCCGCAGCCTTGCCGCGAGCCGCCGCGGCCACGTCGTCGGCGACAAAACACAGGGCCTCGGCCACGAGCGGTGTGAGCGACGGGCCGTCCTTGTGCGCGCCAAGCGTCCACGAGCGCCACGCGCCGTCGGCTGACTGCCTGGCAGCCAGGAGCCTGGCGGCGGACAGCAGCGCGGCGTCGATCTTCTCGGCCAGGCTGGCCGGCGGCTTGGGTGTGTCGGGCGCCTTCGGCTCGACGTTCTTGGGCGGAAAAACCGGGGTGTCAGGCGATTTTGCCAGCGCTTCGGCGTGCGTCTTGACCTCCGACTTATCGGCCGGTTCAGTCTTTGTGTCAAGCGTCTGGTTCGCCGAGTCGCCGCAGCCGAGCACGAGGCCCAGCGTCGCTAAGAGACGAAAAACGCGCGATCGTCGGCAGATTCGGGGCATGACGCAGGGCGTGTCGGACGTGATGTCGCCCGCTGCGCGGGCTTAAGCATGCCGTGGCTGGGGCTTCTAGCTCCAGTGATGCCACCCTACACCTCAGTTCCTCGCCTTTTCCTTTTTCTTCCGCTTGGGGCGGTCTGGCTCGCCGTTGCTCGATCCGTCCCCCTCCGGGGGCGGGACCGCGTCGCGGGGGATCAGGTCCAATAGCTCGAATTGGCAGCGATGCTCGGTCTGGCCGTCGGACGAGGCCAGCCGCTGATAGGCGCCGTCGGCTCGCAGCTCGCGGGCATGGCTGTTGTCGCGCAGGATTGCCGGGATGATCTCCTTGAGCATGCGCTCCTTCAGATCGGGGGCCTCGATCGGGGAACATCACCTCGACGCGGCGCTCGAAGTTCCGCGGCATCCAGTCGGCGCTGCGACAGGAACACCTGCTGCTTCGTCGCCGTCGCCGAAGACGAGGATGCGGCTGTGCTCCAGGAAGCGGTCGACGATGCTGCGGACGCGGATGTTCTCGGAGATGCCCGGCAGCCCCGGCCGCAGGCAGCAGATGCCGCGGATCATCAGGTCGATCGGCACGCCGGCCTGGCTGGCCCGGTAGAGCGCCTCGATCGTGCTGGCGGTCGACCAGCGAGTTCAGCTTGGCGAAGATCCGCGACGGCTTGCCCTCGCGGGCCCGCTCGGCCTGCTCGTTGATCAGCTCGATGCGTCCGCCGCTGCAGGTCGCTGCGGCGCGACGACCAGCTTCTGCCACTCGTGCTTCTGCGAGTAGCCGGTGAGGAAGTTGAACAGGGCCGAGACGTCGTCGGCGATCATCTTGTCGGCGGTGAACAGGCCGAGGTCGGTGTAGACAGTGGCCGTGTTGCGGGTTGTAGTTGCCGGTGCTCAGGTGGACGTAGCGGCGGACCTTCTTGCCTTCCTGGCGGACGACCATCGCCAGCTTGCAGTGCGTCTTGAGGTCCATGAAGCCGAACACGACGTGCACGCCGGCCCGTTCCAGGTGCCGCGCCCAGCTGATGTTGTTCGCCTCGTCGAAGCGGGCCTTCAGCTCCACCAGCGCGGTGACGTGCTTGCCGTTCTCGGCCGCCTGCGATCAGCGCTTGCACGATCGGGCTGTCGCCGCTGGTGCGGTAGAGCGTCTGCTTGATGGCCAGCACCTGCGGATCGCGGCCGCGGCCTTGCTGATGAAATCGACGCACCGGGATCGAACGAATCGAACGGATGGTGCAGCAGGATGTCGTGGTCGGCGATTTCGGCGAACAGGTCGTCGTCCGCGCCGCATGCCGCAGCCGAGCTGCCGCGGCACGAACGGCGGCATCGCGCAGCTGGTCGTTGCCGCGGCAGCTTGACCAGCTCGAACAGGCCGTCATGTCGAGCGGGCCGTCGATGCGGTACACCTCGTTGTAGCTGGCGTCGCGCGTGGCGACGCGGAAGTTCTCCTGCGAGTCGATGCTCCTCTGCCGACCAGCATCTTCGAGCAGTCGCGGTTCATGTCCTGGCTGAGACTTCCAGCCGCACCGCCTCGGTCCGCTGCCGGGCCCGCAGCCGCGACTTCGATCGGCCGCAGCATGTCGTCCGCCTCCTGCTCCAGCAGGTCGACGTCCATGTCGCGCGTGAGGCGGAACGTGGCGTGGTCGAGCGATCTCGATAGCCGCCGAACAGCTCGGGCAGCCGGCTGGCGATGAGGTCGTCCAGCAGCACGAAGTTTGCTTGTCGTCCGGCTCGCCGACGGCGACGAACCGCGGCAACACCTGCGGCACTTGCACGACGGCGAACAGCCGCGGCGGGCCGATGCCGCTGATGCCGCTCCAGCATGCGCCGCCAGGTACAGCCCGCGGTTGTGGAACCGCGGGCTGGGATGCGCTGGGGTCGATCGCCATCGGCGTGAGCACCGGGAAACGCCCGCTGGCGGAAGAACTTGTCGAGCGATCTGCCGCTGCGACTTGTCGAAGCTCGCTCGTACGTGAGCATGCGGATGCCCTGCTGCGGCCAAGCGCCGGCAGGATCGACTTCGTTCCAGCACTTGTACTGCTGGGCGACGAGCTGCTCGGTGCGCTGGGCGATGCGCTGCAAGCTGCGTCGAGCGGCGTCGAGGCCGTCGGCCGGCGGAGTCCTGCGGCAGCATGTCGCCGAACGCCTGCTCGCGCAGGCCCGGCCACGCGGACCATGAAGAACTCGTCCAGGTTCGAGCTGAAGATCGCCAGGAACTTCACCCGCTCCAAGCAGCGGATTGCGCGGCGTCCTCGCGCCTCTTCCAGCACGCGCGCGTTGAACTCCAGCCAGCTCAACTCGCGGTTGATGAAGTGCTCGGGGCGGAAGAACTGCTGCTGGGTCACGGCGCGTCAGGAATTCGGTGGCGAGCATCGAGGCAACCAGGCGAGCGTCGAGGCGTCAGCCCGACGTGCACATGACATCATCATAGCGCGCCGGCAGCCACAAGAGAACCAGTGCGCACTTTGGGAGTGCGGCGACTCGTCGCCGCTTTGGGATTTTTGTGGGAGACGGCGCACGGCGCCGCGCGGCCAAAGATCCTAAAGCGGTGACGAGTCACCGCACTCCTATGGCAACTTCAGCGACCAGACCAGCGGCACCAGGATAATCGTCAGCGTCCAGCAAATCAGATCGAGCGGAATGCCGATCTTGAGGTAGTCGCGGAACTTGTAGCCGCCGGGGTTGAGGACCATCAGGTTCGTCTGATAGCCGATCGGCGTGGCGAAGCCATACGAGGCCGTCGCGGCCACCGCGAGCAACAGCGGCCGCGGGTCCATCCCCATTTTCGGAGCGGTGGCCAGTGCCAGGGCGCCCATCAATGCGGCCGTCGCGTTATTGCTCAAGAGTTCCGTCAACAGGCCGGTGAGCACGACAAAGGCGGCCAGGATGGCGATTGGACCCCACGGCTCACAAGCAGCGACGACGCCCCCGGCAATCCACTCCGCGGCGCCGCTGGTGTCCAGCGCCTTGCCGACGCCCAGCGCCGCGGCCACGAGAAGCAATACGGGCAATTCGACCGCGCGGTGAGCTTGGGCCACGGGCAAGCAGCCACTGACCACCATCAGGGCGGCGCCGCCCAGCGTGATGAGCACCGCCTGTTCGGGCGCAATCGTCATTCCCACCACGACGGCCACAAAAATGCCCAGGGCCAGCCAGGCTCGGTGGTGGGCCACCGGGGCCGAGTCTTCCAGGCCGGAGACGAGGATGAAGTCGGGCGAGTTGCGCCAGCGCCGCAGGAAGTCTTCCCCGGCATCCACCAGCAGGGTGTCGCCGGCCTCCAGCTCGATCGTGCCGATCTTCTGGGACAGCTTCTGGCCACTGCGGTGCACGGCCATGATCGAGGCCTGGTAGCGGGCCCGGAAGTCCGTCTCCTTGACCGTGCGGCCGATCAGCGGCGAGCGGGGCGAGATCACCACCTCGCACAACTGCCGGCCCGTGCGCGGAGCGGCCTTTGCCGCGTCGGGCACCCCTTCCATCGAATCGAACGAGGCGGCCTCCGGCTCGCGTCGGTCGCCAAAATGCTCGACCGGGTCCAGCCCGCGGATCTTCTGCAAGTCCACGACGTTGGAGAGCACGCCGGAGAAGCATAACAGGTCGTCCAGTTCGATCTTCTCTTGCGGCTCGACCGGCGCCAGCCGCTCGCCGCCGCGCTCGATGGCGTACAAATAAAGGCCCGGCAGGTCGCGCAGGCCGGAGCGGCGGATCGACTGGCCGACGAGCGGGCATTGCTGCCGCACGATCAGCTCGACCGTGTACTCGCGCGGGTGCGCCTCGGCATACTCCAGCAAGTCCTCGCGGTTCGGGAGCAATTTCTGGCCGATCGTGGTCAGAAACAGCAGGCCCACGACCGTAATCGGCAGACCAATCCAGGTCAGCTCGAACATGCCCATGCCGGGCATCGGGGCCTGCTCCACAATGGTCAACCCGCCGATCCCTTGGGCAGCCTTGAAGGCCGCTGACGTGCCGGAAACCGTCAGGCGGTCCGACGGCTGAAGCTCACGACTGAGCGGGATGGGCGACAGCCGCTGCTCCCCCGAGTCGAGGGCGTGCAAACGCAGGCTTGTGTTAACGAGTTTCGTCTGGCCGATCGGCCTGCCAAGCACGTCGGAATCGGGTCCCACGGTCAACTTGGCCGTATTGTTCTCTCGCAGAGCGCCGTCGATCACCAGGTTCGTGCTCGTGCCGATGAGCGTGCAAGTGCCGCCCAGGATGGCCGCGTACGACAGCGGAATAAGCAGCTTGGAGGGCGAGACGCGGAGCTTCTTGGCGACGGTCACGAAGATCGGCAGCAGGAAAGCCACCAGCGGCGTGTTGTTCATGAACGCCGACAAGCCGGCAACGGGGGCCAGCAGCCGCATGTAGGTCGTGCCCGGCTTGGGCTTGCCGAGCAACAGTCGGCTGAGATACTCGATGGCCCCCGTGGCTTGCAACCCCGCCCCGACGACGAACAATGCACCAATCGTGAGCACGGCCGGGTTCGCGAAGCCCTCCAGCGCGTCCTTCACGCTCACGACGCGCCCGGCCATCAGCACCAGCAGCGCGGCGAGCATCACGATCTCGGCGCTGATGCGGTCCCAGGCCAGGGCGACCAGGATGCCGAACAAGACGAGGAGCGTGAGGACCATGGTGCTTCGAGGCGCACGGTGGATGTCAGCGTGTGACTTGCTCGAGTAGTTCTCGCGTCTTGTACACTTTCACGCCGGCCAACTCTTCAAAATCCCGATCGTCGCTCCAGACGGGTAGCTGCAATCGTAGCGCCAACGCCAGGACGTGAACATCTTTCGGATCGCGCGCAGCAATCAGCTCCGCGGCACGCGGTATTTGGGAGTCGTACTCGCGGGGCTGTATCGCGACAATCGGCAACAACTCGAATTCTCGGAAGAGATCCAACTCGCCCCGACCCAATCTCTGCGCAACGGATGACAGGTACTTCTCGACTTCGAATAGCGTATGCTGCGACGCAAAGAAACTCACGCGTCCCGAAAAGAAAATCTCGCGGGCCGCGCCGCCCAGCAACGCGGAAAGCACGGGATTTGCGTCAGTCACGACAGCGCTAATCACGCGTCCGCCCTTCGCGGAAGGCATCGAAATCGCTGAGAAGCTGCTGTTCGGAGTATCCCTTCTCGAGCATCAGCCGACGCGTCTCCTCCGACAATCGATAAAACTCGGCCTTCCGCCCCTGGAACGCCAGTTTTTCCCGCACTGCGTTGGCGACAAACTCTTCGGCCGAGACAGCCTCCGGAAGGGACCGCTCCACGCGTTGCAGCAACTCATCGGGAAGCGTAATGACTGCCATGGGTCGTGAGCCCTGCTGTTGAATTTAAGGGGCCTCAGAATCAGCCAATTGTCGATCCGAGTGACCGTCCAAGCAAGGCCGAACATGGCGCATCGGTTTGTAACTCTTACAAGCCACGACAGAGTGCGGTGGGGAACAACGAAACACCCCGGCTGCTTGGAGCAACCGGGGTGCCGAGGGAAATCTTGCTGGCGGTGTGGCCTAGGCGCTCTTGTGGATCGGCATCGGGAACAGCTTCTTGCGGCCCTCCACCACGTCCTCGTTGATCACGTAGCGGCTGCCGCGCGGCTGGTCGGGCAGCTCGAACATGATGTCGAGCATCACGTGCTCGATGATCGACCGCAGGCCGCGGGCGCCGGTTTCGCGTTCGCTGGGCCTTCTGGGCGATGGCCTGCAGCGCCTCGTCGGTGAACTCCAGGTCGGCCTCTTCCATCGAGAACAGCCGTCTCGTACTGCTTCGTGCAGGGCGTTCTTCGGCTCGGTGAGCACGTGGACCAGCGCCGTCCTCGTCGAGCGGCGTCGAGCGCGCGAGATCACCGGCAAGCGGCCGACGAGCTCGGGGATCATGCCGAACTCGATCAGGTCGTCCGCGTTGCACGTGCGGCAGCATTTCGGCCAGGCCCAGGTCGGTGTGCGACTTGGCGTCGACTGAGCCGAAGCCGATCGACCGCTTGCCGAGCCGCTTGCGGATGATGTCGTCGACGCCGGCGAACGTGCCGCCGCAGATGAACAGGATGTTCGTGGTGTCGATCTGGATGTACTGCTGCTCGGGATGCTTGCGGCCGCCTTGCGGCGGCACGTTGGCCGACGGTGCCTTCGAGCATCTTCAGCAGGGCCTGCTGCACGCCTTCGCCCGACACGTCGCGGGTGATCGAGACGTTCTGGCTGGTCTTGCCGATCTTGTCGATCTCGTCGATGTAGAGGATGCCGCGCTGGGCCGCTTCGATGTCGAAGTCGGCGGCGTGCAGCAGCTTCAGCAGCAGGTTCTCGACGTCTTCGCCGACGTAGCCGGCTTCGGTCAGCGTCGTGGCGTCGCCGATGGCGAACGGCACGTTCAGGACTGCGGGCCAGCGTGCGGGCCAGCAGCGTCTTGCCGCAGCCGGTGGGGCCGACGAGCAGGATGTTCGACTTGTCGATTTCGACGTCCGAGTCGTCTTCGGCCGGCGACCAGCCGCTTGTAGTGGCTGTGCACGGCGACGGACAGCACGCGCTTGGCCTGCTCCTGGCCGATGACGTACTCGTCGAGCTGCGTCGACGATCTCGCGCGGCGATGGGGATCCGGGTGAAGAGCTGCTTGCTCGTGCCGCGGCGGCTGCGTTCCTGGTCGAGGATCGACTGGCACAGCTCGATGCACTCGCCGCAGATGTAAACGTCGCCCGGTCCTTCGACCAGCGGGCCGACGTCGCGATAGCTCTTGCGACAGAACGAACAGAAGGCGTTCTTCTTCTTGGTGCCGCCGCGGCGTCCGCCGGTTAGGTCCCTACCTGTGGGCATACTCACTCCTTTTTCGGGTTGCCGAGGCGTGCGTGGTTGTTCCGCAGCCCGCAGGACCAAATGCGTTGTAAACCAGGGTTAACTGCAATCCTTAGCTCTGTCGCTCGAACCGGCCCCTGGTACGCATGGGCCTGGGCAATCCGTGTCCGCTGAGATCGAGCCCTGGAGGGGAACGTTCCGCCCTGAGAGTCCCACCTTGAATCAGAGGGTGCAAAGTCAGCTCAAAGAGGAACTGTTGTCCCGCGCTTCTGGCGATTGGCCTCCACCATCCGGACAAGGCATGAAAATGCAAACCCCATACCGAAGATCAGCTAGCACGCGCTGCCACCAACTCGCAGGCCATTGGCCTTCTGCTAGCACGCCCTACAGCCACGCCATACAGGCAGCGTGATTGCCAGCCGCGTGAACCGACCATCCTCTACGTTCGCTCGCGATCCTCAGGGTCGGCTTCTTCGTCAGGCTTTGACAGCTCCGCCTTGAGCCGTGACGCCAGTTTCGTTTTTATACTTCGGTACTCGTCGTCGGATAGCTGACCTCGGCCATGCAAATCTCGGAATGCGTCCATCATGTCGCTCGTAGCGAGCTTGTCGTCGCCAGCGCCTTTGGGGAAACGGCGGATCAGGTACACGGCGAGCGCCACCAGCAGCACGCCCAGGCCGCCCCACACCGTGATCTGCACGTATCGGATCCGACAGGAAGTCTCCCATCGAGCCTTTCCCTCGCCCTCGGCGCCGGCCCCCCCAAGCGAAATCACGGCGACGCTCTAAAGCATTATGCGCGGCCGCGGTGAGAGCGTCCAGCGACGGGCCACGGGTGCCGTGTTCTGACTTTGCCGCAAAAGAAGCCCGGCTTTTTGGAGAAGCCGGGCTTCTGAACACCGAATCAGCTCACGACGACCACGCGTAGCGGTCCTCTCATGGCTGTGCGGCGGCGTGCATCCCCGGAATCCTCCGCCTCACCGGTCCGCCCGGTCGAGGATTCCGACGTTCTCGACGCCGAATTCGGCGTAGAGTCCGTCGCGCCAGCTACGATAATGGTCGAGCTCGTTTTCCAGGCGGAACCTGCCCGCTGCCGGATTGAGCTGGTCGCGGAAGGCCGCAAACTGCGGGTCGGTGGCGAAGCCCTCCGTCCGCATGTCCTTGAGGAATTCCGCACGCACGGGACTCTTTTCCAGCGTGACGTCACTGGGATAGACGCTCGATGCTCCGCTGGGCTGTGATATCTCGTAGTCGTTCCCCGTCACCTGTGCGACGTAGGCGATGGTCCGCGGCTGATTCATGGCCACGGCGACTTCCCCCGGAGCCGCTCGGAAGATGGCTTTGGCCAGCTCCTCGCCCGGGTACGTCAGGCCTTCGACGACAGCCGGCTCGTCCTCCGCAGATCGAGGCAGCGGACGGAGCTGTTCCCAGGTGAAGGGCTTCAGCTCCTGGCCCACGACCTCGACGGTCATGGGCCTGTCGCCCGAATCGACTTCGACTTTGAAGGTGCGGCCCGCCACGCGGCCGGGGCCGCTGACGAGGCTTTCGGTCTCGTCCCCGTCCGAGAGCGCCTTGGGCGGGCCTCGGCCAGCGAAAGCCTTCGATGCCCTGGAACACCAGTCCATCCTTGTCCCGGCCGATGGACTTGCCGACGATCACCAGCACGTCCGGATTGCGCAGCTCGGCGGCCCGGCGCATCGCGGTCTGCCGGGCCTCTTCCAGGTCCTGGGGCGGCGCCTCCAGAGGTTGGCGACCAGAGGCGGTCTCCAGCGGGCGACGCCGACCATCCTCAAAGATCTCGGCCACGACCGCATAGGCCACCGGCACGCCGCTGCCGAAAGCGACAAGCTGGACCGATCGATGGGCAGCTTGCCGTCCTGTTTCCCCCCCCGGAATAGCCGCAGCACCTCCCCGGTCGGGAAGTCCTTCGATTCGCGGCGGATGTCGGCGGCCAGTTTTCCGGCGTGCTTCAGGGCAAGTTCCCGCGCCTCGTACTTGCGGTATTCGGCCAGCACTTTCTCCTTGGTGCCGGGCTGTTCCCAGGACAGCAGGGTCGTGGGACGGTCCTTGATTTTCCAGAACAGGTAATGATCGTCGGTCGCCGAGGCCATGGTCGGCTGAAAGAGGCCCTTGTCGAACGAGCTCATGAAATCACTCGAGCCGCCCCCCTCGACGACGTTGGCCCTCGCCAACAAGTATTTTTTGCGGCGGAACTGGCGCTGATCGAGCCCTTCGCCGTTTGGTCCGCCATCGGTCTTGTCCAGCGAGATCACCGCATCGGTCGGCTCCAGCTTGCCGTCTTCCTTGGCGGTTCCTTTGGCATCGCCGGACGGCTTCTCACCGCTGGCCGTCTTCGCGTCAGCCGTCTTCATGTCGGCTGTTTTCGCGTCGGCCGTCTTCGCGTCGGCCGTCTTCGTGTCGGTCGTCTTGGCGTCCACACTCTTGGCATCCTTCTTCTCCGGCGCCGTCTTGGGGTCTTCCTTCGGCGGCGAAGAGTCGGCCTTGTCCGGAGGAGGAGCGGCTTCCTTTTCGGCTTTGGGTCCCTCTTTCTTTTCCGGCACCGTGGCCGGCTTCGGATCGAGGTCGATCTGCTTCTTGGCCAGGCGAGCCTGCCAGGTTTGCAGCACGTCGGCCGCGGCACTTCTCAACGTCGGTCAATTGCTGTTGTTCCTCGAGCAGCTTTTGCCATTCCTCGTTCTTGGACTCCGCGGCCAGCTTCTTGAATCCCTCCGGCGTGAGCTTTCGCTCGTCCATCAACTCCTTGAGCTGGGCATCGACGGCCTTCTTGCGCTCTTCGAAGCTCTTCTTCCAGGCCTGCTTCTTCTCCTCCGCCAGCGACGTGAAGGCCGCATCGATGATCGCTCGAGCACTGGCTGGGTCATTCAGGGGATTGGCCAGCGCCACCGACGCATCCTTCCTTTTCTTTCGCGCCGCGGTGCCGTACTTTTCCAGCGGCGGCTTGATCAGCTCGAGCAGTCGCCTGGCGTCGCGCTGGGCGATGCCCTTGGCGAGGTCTTCTCGCACCTTGTCTTCGACGGCCCACAAGGGCTTGAATTTCGGATTGCGATTGCTGGGGAGGTCCCGAATGTCCTCCGGGATCGTCAGATCGTTGAGGATCAGATTCAGTCCTCGATCGTCGTTCGTGGGCCACAGAGGTAGTGGCTCCGACTTGGGCGCCGGCGTCTTGTTGCTCGTATCGGCCGCGCCCTCCGTCTTCGCCGGCTCCTTGCCTTTTTCCGGCGGGTTGTCGGTCTTCCCGGCCGGCGTCCCTGGGGTCTTGGCCGGCGGGTCATCCTGCGCAAGCACTAGCGCCGTTTCGCCGCCGGACGCGCCCTTCGGCCGCGACGGGATAGGTCTGGTGCCGCGCCTCGGGCGGAGCACCGTCTCGCGGCTCGGCCGCCGCCCCCGAGCCAGCCGGCTTGCCATCGGCCTTGGGCTTTTCCGGCGTGGCCCCTTTTTCCGGAGCAGTCGATTTCTCCGGCTGCTTGGCGCCGTCCTTCTTCTCGTCCTTCTTCTCATCCTTCTTCTCGCCTTCCAAAGGCGCAAGAGAATCTCTCCAAGACAGTTCGTCGAAGCGCAGCTCGCCGTTCAGGAAGTTCCCCTCCTTGACCAGTTTGTCGTAGTCGCCTTGACTTCGGCCGGCGTAATCGCCGCCACGGTCGCTTCGAACAGCCGAGGCTCCGACACGCGGAGGTACTGGAACTGCGCCAAGCTAGGCAGCCGGAGGCCGGGCTCGGGCGACTCGGGGTCCGGCAGCCGCTCGCGACACCGCTCGAAGAACTCCTTCAGCGTCTCGTCGGACGGCTCCGCCACCTGAGCGGCGAACTTTTCGACCGGCAGGGGAATAATCTGACGTGCGCCCGACGATGCTGACGATCGAACAGCTCTTTGCGCTCGGCTGGGGATAGCTCGATGGCGTCACCGTCGCCAAAGCCGTACAGCTCTTCCACGCGCGCGGCCAGCAACTGGTTCGCGAAGGCGGCGTAAAGCTCACCTCGCCGATGCGCGTGCCGCTGAGGAACTGTCCAGCGGCCTGGTCGCTCACCGTCCCGTCCGATCGGTCCTTGATGTATTTCGTGACGTGTCACGCTGACTTCGATCGCCCAGCTCCTTGGCCTTTTGCACCTTGAACCACGTGTCCATCGCTTCGCGAAACGGCTGATCTCTGATTGACCTGGTGAAAGACCGAGGGCCGGAAACCGCCGTATTGTTGATTGAATCGCTGGATCTCGTCCGCGGTCATGCCTCGGTTCTTCTCTCTCGCCCGCAGAGCGGCCTGCGCATGAGCAAGGTCGAGCATGTAAGCAAACTCGTCCACGCGTTTCCGCTGCGTGCACGAGGTCCTGCAATTCGCCCGTCGTCACGCCGCGGACCCGCGTCTGCACGGTCTGATCGGCCATCTGAGACGACCCGCACCCGAAGCGCATGCCCGGCGACCAGATCACGAACGTGAACATGCACACCACGCCCAGGAACGCGAGCCACTTCTTCTGGTTCTTGCGAAAACGTGTAAACGGGCTGGCCATGACGATCTCCACAGACCATGGGCACGAGCCGCCGCGGCAGCGGCGGGCGGCCAAAGATACTCTTGACAGTTCGGGCAGCGGAACTGTAGTGATTGGCGAACCCCCGTAAGGGGGCGAACTGACGTGAATTGTATGGAGGGCGGGGATCATCACAATCCCAAATCGCGGCGTGGTCGGCGCACCTGCTCGTGATCGTCCTCGTCGTCGTCCTCGTCCTCGTCCTCGAAGATCGTTCGACGACGCATATTCGAGGACGAGGACGAGGACGAGGACGAGGACGACAAGAGTAAGAGACAATGCGAGCTTGCTGAATGCGCCAAAAAATCCCCCAACCCTGCCGGCAAGGCCCTGGTGATCGTCGAGTCGCCGGCCAAGGCGCGCACGATCAGCAAGTTCCTCGGCAAGGGCTTCGCCGTTGAGGCCAGCATTGGCCACATCCGCGACCTGCCCGAAGGCAAGAAGGAAATGCCTGAGGAGCTGCGGGGCGAAGACTGGGCCTATCTGGGCGTGAACGTTCACAAGAACTTCGAGCCCGTCTACGTCGTCCCGCGCGATAAGAAGGACCAGGTCCGCAAGCTCAAGGGACTGCTCAAAGACGCCAGCGAGCTCTACCTGGCGACGGACGAAGACCGCGAGGGGGAGGCCATCAGTTGGCACCTGACCGAGGTGCTCAAGCCGAAGATCCCCGTGCAGCGGATGGTGTTTCACGAGATCACCCGCGAGGCGATTCACGAAGCCCTGGCCAATCCGCGCGACATCGACAACGACCTGGTTCGGGCCCAGGAGACGCGGCGGATCCTCGATCGGCTGTACGGCTTCGACGTCTCGCACGCTGCTGTGGCGGAAGCTCGGCGGAATCGCCAAGCTGTCGGCCGGCCGCGTGCAGAGCGTGGCCGTGCGGAAGATCGTGCGAGCGCGAGCGGGAGCGAATCGCCTTCCGCTCGGCCACGTACTTCGACCTCTTGGCCACGCTGGCCAAGCGGGACGAGGCCGCGACGTTCGAGGCCACGCTGGTGCGCGTCGATGGCCGCGAGCTGCCCTCCGGGAAAGGACTTCGACGCGGCCACCGGCAAGCTGAAGGACGCCGGGCTGCTGCTCCTGGACGAGAGCCAGGCGGCCGCCCTCTGGCGAGCGGCTGCGCGCCGGCCAGTTCACGCGTCACGGCGCTGGAAGACAAGCCGTACTCCTCCGCGCCGTATCCCCCCTTCACGACCAGCACGCTTCAGCAGGAGGCCAACCGCAAGTTCCGCTACACGGCCCGGCGGACGATGCAGATCGCGCAGAACCTGTACCAGAACGGCTACATCACCTACATGCGCACCGACTCGACGGCCCTGCGCAGCGAGGCCGTCGCCGCCGCCCGCTCGCACATCGAGTCGCAGTACGGAAAGCAGTACCTGCCCGACAGCCCGCGCGTCTACAAGAACAAGGTCAAGAACGCCCAGGAGGCCCACGAAGCCATCCGTCCGGCCGGGCAACCGCTTCCGCCTGCCGGAAGAAGTGCGCGGCGAGCTGAACGACGAAGAGTTCAGGCTCTATCGACCTGATCTGGAAGCGCACCGTGGCCAGCGAGATGGAGAATGCCCGCGGCCGGCGCATCACTCTTTCCATCGAGGCGGTCAGCTCCGCGGGCGAGCGGGCGGCGTTTCACGTGACGGGCAAGACCATCGACTTCCCCGGCTACCTGCGGGCCTACGTGGAAGGCTCCGACGACCCCGAGGCCGAGCTGGCCGATCAGGAGACCGTGCTGCCCGATGTGCAGATCGGCGAGGCGCTCGATTGCCGTGAGCTTGAGCCCAAGAGCCACACGACGCAGCCCCCCGCGCGATATACCGAAGCCACGCTCACCAAGACGCTGGAGCAAGACGGCATCGGCCGGCCGAGCACCTATGCCACGATCATGGACACGATCCTCCAGCGGAACTATGTGTTCAAGCGAGGCACCGCGCTCGTGCCCACCTGGACGGCGATGGCCCTGGTGAAGCTGATGGAGAAGCACCTGGCCGACCTGGTGGATTATCAGTTCACCGCCCGCATGGAGGACGACTTGGATGCCATCAGCCGGGGCGAGGCGGCCCACGTCGATTACTTGCACGGCTTCTACTTCGGGCACGACGCCGACGGGTTGAAGCACCAGGTGGAGAACAATCTGGGCCAGATCGACGTGCGGGAGATTTGCCGCTTTCCCGTCGATACGCGGTCAGCTCCGGACGGCGACGGCGAGTGGCCGCCTGACGGAAATGACGCGCCGATTCATCTGCGCGTCGGCAAATTCGGCCCTTTCCTGGAACACGGCGAGCGCCGCGCCCGCGTGCCCGACGACCTGGCGCCGGACGAGATGACGTTCGAAAAGGCGCAGGAGCTGCTTGCTCGGGCCAGCCAGGCCGAAGCGCCGCTGGGCGAGTCCGAGGGCAAGAACGTCTATCTGAAGAATGGCCGTTTCGGTCCCTACGTGCAGTTGGGCGAGAACGACGACAAGGAGAAGCGCAACGCCTCGCTGCTGCGCGGCATGACGCCCGAGGACGTGAACCTGGAGACGGCCCTCAAGCTGCTCTCGCTGCCCCGCACGATCGGCGAGCACCCCGAGCAGCACGAGCCCGTCGTCGCCCACAACGGCCGCTATGGCCCGTTCATCAAGTGCGGCGAAGAGACGCGCTCGCTGCCGCCGGAGGTATCGCCGCTGGAAGTCACGCTGGAGCAAGCGGTCGCCCTTTTGGCCCAGCCTAAGATGCGCGGCCGCATGCAGCGCGCGCGCCGCGCGAGCCGCTGAAGACGTTTGATCCTTCCCCCGTCACCCAGCAGCCGGTGAAGCTGCTGGAGGGGCGCTATGGCCCCTACGTGACGGACGGGGAGACCAACGCTTCGCTGCCACGCGGAACAACGCCGGGCGAGATGACCTTCGAACAGGCATTGGAGCTCTTGGCCGATCGCAAATCGCGCGGTGGCGGCGGCAAGAAGCGGGCGGGGCGAAAGAAGGGCGCCCGGCCGCGCCGGCGGCGAAGAAGAAGAAGGCGCGCAAAGCGGCCAAGAAGAAGCTGCGCAGGAAGACGAGCGAGTGATGGTGGCCGGCCCCATGTGGCCAGCTCAATCTGGCCAACTCGCTTTGCGAGTTGGCGTCATGCCTTGCACGCGAGCCGCCAAGCAAAGCCCCAGAAGCGACGCCAACTCGCAGGCCGTGTTGGCCACGGTGTTGGCCACAGTGTTGGCCACATTCGCCGACGATGACCACCTTTGAGCACGCGATGGTGGGGATTACGGGCTCGGTGGCTGCCGGTCTCCATCGACGGTACGGCTGGCGGCTCGTCGCGGTAGCGGGCTTGGCGGCCATTTGCCCCGATTGGGATGCTCTGACGCTGCTGGGCGGCGTCGGGCTCTTCGACCGCGGCCATCGCGTCTGGGGCCACAACGTCTTTGCGGCCGGCTTGCTGGGAGCATTGATCGGCGCATTGGATTATCGCTTGAATCTAACCGGCCGTGCCGGCCTCTGGTTGGGGCGATACATCAAAGTCTCGGCGAAGCCCCAGCCCGCATCGCCCGACCCGCCGCCAGCACCGCGACAAGTCACGTGGATTGTAGTCGGCGCTCTGGCGGCATTCAGTCACCTGGCCGCCGATCTCGTGGTTTCCGGCACGGAGACGCTGGGCGATTGGGAACTGAAGCTGCTCTGGCCTTTCTCCGACCGGGGGTGGGTGTTTCCCCTCATGCGCTGGGGTGATCCTACGGTCAGCATCATTTTCTCGGCCGGCATGCTGACGATGGCCCTGCGGCCCGCGCAGGCGCGGCCGGTGGCAGCAGCCACCTTGGCGCTCGTGGTGGTCTACCTGGTGTTGCGGCGAATCGTGAGCAACGCTCCTTAGTCCCTCTCATCCAGCTCATCCAGATCCACGGAGCCCAGCCGCGGCAGCTCGCCCGGCTGGCCCGTGGAGGATGGCCCCGGCAATGCCTCGTCGTCCACGGCGCGGACCACCACCCGCATGCCGCGGACTTCGATCACCTTCACGATCTGCCCGGCCTCGATGGGCATGCCTTCGCTGACGCAATCCACGGTGCGGCCGTCGATCTCCACGGGTCCGCTGGGCAGCATCACCGTCTTGGCTCGCCCCACTTTGCCCACCAGCAGCTTGAGCTGTCGCAGTTGCGGCGTGTCAGGCAGCACCTCCTCCTCCGTGGGCACGCGCAGCAGCACGCGGCGGCCCACCGGTGTGTGCGGCCACCATTTGAAGCCATAGTAGAGGGCCATCGGAAACACCACCAGCGAGACGCACAGCACGATCGCCCCCTCGGCGGGGCCGGCATAGAACGCCAGCGCAATTCCGCCGACGGCGGAGAGGGCGGAGAAGAAGCCCAGCACGCCATACGATGGGATGAATGTCTCCAGGACCAGAAAGCCCAGCGAGACAAGCACCAAGACAATGGCCCACAAGAGCGTGTAATCAGACACGTGAAGCGCCTCGGTCGGTTTGTTGGCTCAGCCGCTAGTCTATTTTCGTGTGATTGCCCGGCCAAGGGAAGAGCGCACGGGAATCAGCCACACCAGCCCGACGCGCGAGCGAGGGAGAGGTGCGAAAACGCGCGGCCCCGCTCCCTCGCTTACGCTTCGGGTTAGTGAAAGCGGACGTTCGCCCGAAAGACCCACCCTGAACGGAATGAATTCCGCTGGGACCCACGAACTGGCTTTCGGGCGGCTTTCCGCGGCGTTATGCTAGCAATTCGTGTCGCCGCAGCGACTGCCGCGATCGCGCTTCGTACCGCCGACTCCCCTCCCGCCTCATGCCTAAGCTGTCCGTCGTCGTCTCCCAAGGCCAAAGCGCCAATCCGGCCAAGCGCGGGCTGGAGGAAGAGATCGTCACCTCGCTGCTCTTCGAGAAAGGGATCGAGGTCACGGTCGTGCCGCACCTGTATGACCTGAAGCCCGACGGCACCGGCCTGTTGGCCCTGCAAGGCATCTTGGGCGATATGATCGTGCTTTCCTGGCTGTATCCGCGGGCGGCCCATTGGACTCTCGATCGCTACCGGATCAAGGGACACGCCGGCCGTACGCTGCTGGAATCGGAGCCGTCGGAGGACGAGGAAGACGACGAGATGGGCGAGGGCGAAAACGGCGAGACCGAGCCGGAGAACGCCGGCATCGGCGCTCAGAACCTGCCCAACCGCCGCATCTATTGCCTGGACCTGCGCACGCCGGGCAAGGCCGCCGATTACCTGGCCGAAATCCAGCGGATCGCCTCGGAAAGCACGGTGCAGACGTTCGACCTCTTGAGCTTCATCGGCGGCTCACCCAAGCCGGAGCAGGTGCAGCGCTACCTGCAACCCGGGCCGGGGAACGTAGCGGGCAGCAGCCAGACCGTAGGGTGGGTCGAGGAACGAGACCCACCAGCGGAACGCGGTGATTCTGGTGGGTCTCGTTCCTCGACCCACCCTACGGACAACGGTCACGCGCCGGTGCGCGTCGAGGAGGAAACCGACCGCCGCTGGTATCCGGTGATCGATTTCAGCCGCTGCACGAATTGCCTGGAGTGCTTGGACTTTTGCCTGTTCGGCGTGTACGGCATCGACCGGGCCGAGACGATCCTGGTTGAGCAGCCAGACAACTGCCGCAAGGGCTGTCCGGCGTGCAGCCGCGTCTGCCCGGCCAACGCCATCATCTTTCCGCAGCACAAAAGCCCGGCCATTGCCGGCTCGGCGGACAAGTCAGAGGGGGTGTTCAAGATCGATCTTTCGAAGCTGTTCGGCGCCCCTGAGGGCGACCCGCTGCAAACCGCCGTCCGCGAGCGCGACGAGCAACTCCTGCTGTCCGGCCGGTCGGCCGTCGGCATGTCGGTCGGTGTCCCCAAGCGCCAGGAAGGCAAAGCCGCCGGGCCGAAGGACGACCTGGACGCGCTGATGGACAGCTTGGATGAGCTGGAGCTTTAGCCTCCTACTGCTCTCGCGTCTTCGCCTGCGGCTTTCCGGCGGTTGTCTTGTCGGTCGCCTTGCTCGCCTGCTCACGGCGGATGAAATACAGCGAGGGGTCATCGATGATGAACTCGGTGGACCACGTCTTGCCGTCCTCGTTGTTGGCGACGTTGAAGAAGAAGTTGTTCAGCCGCTCGCACTTGTAGCCGTAAGGGAACTGTGAGGCCACGTGGTCCTCTTCCGTCAGGTCTTCCACGCCCTGGCGGACGTAGTAGTGCACCTGGCCGTCGGTCGAGAACGACAGGCCCAACGTCCACCAGCCGGGTTCGGTGATGGCCGGGCCGGGGAAATCCCAGCCCTGCGGACCCGCGCGGAACAGGAATTGCGCCGAGTCTTGCTTCTTGTTCGAGTCGTGCTTGCTCGTGAAGTTGATGAAGATGCCTGGCCAGAACTCCTTGAGGACCGTCTTCTCGCTGGAGAAGACCCACTTGGCCGGCTCCGTGACGTGGGCCTCGCAGTCGCCCCGGAAGCCGAAGTGAATGCCGGTGCGCTTCTCCCACTCCTCGAAGGGAGGCAGGTAGACGCGGACCACAAGGCTGGGCATCCACGACATCGGCACGTAGCCGCCCAGCCGCGAGCGCACGTTCACCACCAGGTCGTCCTGTTCCATCTTCCCGCTGAGCTTGCCGGGCACGCCGCTGCGGCGCGTCTTGAGCAGCAGCGCACCGGTGCTGTCCGGCAGGCCCCCCTCGGGCGTCTCCACGCGGCGGATGGTGTCGGGGCAGCCGCGCTTGTTCCCCTCGTACCAGCGGCCGTTCTTGCTGCGTCCGTCGGGCAGGCGCAGTTGGCCATCTTGCTCCTCACTGCTCTTGGGCAGGTTGAAGACGAATGACCACTCCTCGTCCTCGAAGTCGTCGCCGACCTTGACGATCCGCTCACCCGTGCCCGGCACGATCGGCGTGCCCGCCCAGCTCGCCGCCGGAGCGGTCAACAGCCCGCTGATCACGATCATCCAATACGGCAGACGGCGCATGACAAAGGGCACTGGCATGGCAGAAATCCCGTTCGTGAGGCGAATCCCGCGAGCAGCGCGGGTGACGACCCTACCCGTTATCGGATGAGTGCGGAATCGGCATCCAGTTTGGGAGCTATGGCCCATAAATTGCCTACAACGCGGCGCGCCAGCACGTTCTGAACAAGGCCGGCAAGCCTTGCCGAAGATGCCGGTTGTGCGGTTTATTCCTCATTTTTCGGACCGCCCCGGCCGATTTCTGAAGACACCTTCAAATGAACTAGCGCTGGCACGTCGCCTCCAGGCGGCCGCGCAGCGCTTTTGGATCGCCATCGGCCGGGGGGCTTCATGACTGGGCGACGTGCGCTGACGGTTCTTTCCGCACTGGCGTGCCTGCTGGCGGCTGCCAGCGGCTGCGTGAACCGCAAGGGCTTCATCATCGGGGCCGACCTCAAGCTGGAGTTCAACCGAGTGCCCTGGCGCACCGGGCCGCACGGGCAGTACGAGGTGGACTGCCCCGGCGATTGTGCTGAGCGCCCCGACGGCGCGACCTGCCCCCACCTGCCCGGCAGGGCTGGACCGCGTGCCAAGTGCACGGCCGAGGGATGTCCGCCGGCGCCGCTGCCGGGCGATTGCGGCCTGCCGCCCGCGCACCCGCACCCGCGGAGCCGATTCCATCCGCTGCCGATGCATGATGTGCTGCGTGGCCCCGCCCCGCTGTCTCCGCCGCACGCGCCGGGAGAGACCGGGGAAACGATCCGCGAAGAACCTCTGCCGGAGCTGGTGACCCCGCCGCCTACCAAGGCTCTGGAGAAGGCGTCGCCCGAGGAACAGGGCAAGCCGGCCAAGACCGACGCTCCCTTCGAGCTGGAAGAGACGGATGAGGCACCGCCGGCGCAGGCCAAACGCCCCAACACGTGGACCTCGATCCGATCGCGCTCCTCTGCCGCGCCGCTGGCTCGCGGCGTGAGGCCACGCGCGACGCCACGGGCTGAGGGCGACGGGGAGTAATGGATCGCTCGCGGCCGTCGTCCTCGTCCTCGTCCTCGAAAGCGCCGCACATCCTCGAGGACGCATCAAGGACGCGTCGAGGACGACGACGGTACGGAATATCGACGACTTTCCCCTTGTCGTGCGCCTTCGTAGCATATAATAAAGACACCATAACCTGCGAAAAGTCACCATCCCTCGAGGAGATTTCCATGGCAGTCATGATCACCGAAAAAGCGGCCGCCGAGTTCAGACGGGCGATCGAGTCGGGCAACTTCTCTCCCCAGACGATGCTTCGCGTCGGCGTTATGGGGGGCGGCTGCAGCGGCTTCCAGTACTCGCTCAACTTCGAACAGAAGGTCAGCGAGGAAACCGACTCGACCTATGAGTTCCACGGCGTGAAGGTGGTCGTCGATAAGAAGAGTGCCCTCTACCTGGACGGCACGACCGTCGATTTCTACGAAGGGCTCGACAAGCGCGGCTTCACCTTCAACAACCCCAACGCGGTGAAGAGCTGCGGCTGCGGCAGCTCGTTCCAAGCGTAGACCCTCTCCCAGGGGCAGGGTGGGTCGAGCCGGCAGAGGGGTAGGGTGGGTCGAGCCGGCAGGCGAGACCCACCAGCATCCGCGCGGGTCTTGGTGGGTCTCGCTACCGCTCGACCCACCCTACGCCTACTACGCCTACGCCTGTCGCTGACTCCTGGCACGCGATGCCCGCCGTCTACGAGCATCCGCATATTGTCGCCGCCGCCGAGATCGACGAGCTGGGGCACGCCGGCAACGTCGTCTACCTCCAGTGGACGCAGGCGGCGGCCATCGCCCACTCGGCTGCGCAAGGCTGGCCCGGCGAGGCCTACCGGCAGCTCGGGGCGGGCTTTGTGGTCCGCTCTCACGCCATCGAGTATCTGCGGCCAGCCCTCTTGGGCGATCAGCTCATCATCCGCACTTGGGTCGCCGATTTTCGCCGCGTCAGCTCGCTGCGCAAGTACGAGATCAGGCACGAGGGCGGCCCACTCTTGGCCCAAGCGGAAACCCTGTGGGCGTTCGTCAACCTGGCGACCGGTCGGCCGGTGCGCATTCCCCTTGAGGTGCAAGCGGCGTTTGAAGTAGTGCCGACGGCGGCCGGACGTATACACTGATAGAGAGCCCCGGCCGCCGTTCTGGACGACCCGGGGGATGCCGCAAATCGCCCCTATGCCGGCACGCGCCATGACCCCTGTGCGGCACCCGACCGAACCCGCGAACCCGGCGCAGTGCAGCCGTGGACGAGTCGGTCATTCGATTAGCCACCAAGGACACCAAGGGCACCAAGAAGGGCAGCCGGCATCGCCGTACCTTCGTGCGCTTGGTGCTCTTCGTGGTCAAATCAATTCAGGTCTTCGTTATGCCGCCTGCGCTTGGCTGCTCTTGCTGCTGGCCGGCTGCGGTGGGCAAGAACGCTATCCCTCGCGCCCCATCACGCTCATCTGCCCTTGGGCCGTGGGCGGCGGGACCGATCGGGTCTCGCGCCAGGTGGCGATGCAGCTGGAAGAGGACCTTGGCGTCAAGGTCAACGTCGTGAACGCGGTCGGCGGCAAAGGGGTCAGCGGCCACACGCGCGGCGCAACGGCGGACGCCGATGGCTACACGATCACGATGATGACCTTCGAGCTCAGCCTGTTTTGTCATCTCTTCGAAGGCGTGGACCTGTCGCACGAGAGCTTTCGGCCCCTGGTACTCTTGAACCAGGACGCTGCAGCCCTGCTGGTGCGCGGCGATGCCCCGTGGCAAAACCTCGAGGAGCTGGAGCGCGCCATTCAAGAGCGGCCCGGCGAGATCAGGGCCTCCGGCACCGCGCACGGCGGCGCGTGGCACCTGGCCGTCGTGGCTTGGCTCAGCTCCTCGCCGCGGAAGATGCGGCACGACGACGTCAAGTGGGTTGCCTCGCGCGGGGCCGCCCCGTCGTTGCAAGAGCTGACCCAGGGCGGCGTCGATCTCGTCTGCTGCAGCCTGCCCGAGGCCCGCTTGCAGCTCTCTAGCGGCGCCGTCCGCTGCCTGGGCGTCATGTCCGCCGAGCGCGCCGAGGGCTTTCCCGACGTGAAGACCTGCCACGAGCAGGGCAGCGACGTTTCGCTGCTGGGCTGGCGAGGGCTAGGCGTGCCGAAGGACACGCCGCAGCCGATCGTCGATCGCTTGACGCAGTCGCTGCGCCGCATCGTGCGGGGCGAAACCCGGCTACCGGGCGTCAATGTCGCCGGCGCTACACTGCCGGCCTACATGGCCCACGAAAAGTTCCACCTCGATACGGCCTCGACTCCCGAATCGTTCGCCCGATTCCTGAAGGACAGTGAGGATGAAATGGGCGGCCTGCTCGAGCGAGGCGGCTTCACTTCGCTGCGGCAGGATCGCGTCGCGCCGATGACCCTGCCGATCGTGCTCGCCTGCCTGCTGGCTTTTTCCGCCTTGGGCATCATCGGCCGCAAGCTGTGTCAGGAAGTGAGCGAGCCCATCGACCTGGCGGCCGCTCCCCGGCGGCCGGCCGTGCATTACTTTCTGCTCGTCATCCTGGCGGCCGTGGGCTTCGTCTATGCTGCGCCGGTCGCCGGCTTCATCGTGACGGCGGCCGCCGTGCTGCTCATTTTGCTGAGGTCATTCGGCACCCGATGGCGGACCAGCGGGCTGGTCGCCGCCGGGATGGCGCTAGGAATATACGAAGTGTTCGGCCACCTGCTGCGAGTGCCGCTGCCGCAAGGCTGGCTGGGATGGTGAGACGAAAATGGCGAATGACGAAGTACGAATGACGAAAGAAGCTTCCGAAATGACGAATGACGAAGCTCGAATGACGAAGGAAGCACGAATGTCCTCAGCACACCCCTTTGATCCTACGTTATTCGTCATTCGTGCTTCGTCATTCCTTCGTCCTTCGTGCTTCGGCATTCGTCATTCACAAATGTAATGCTCGACGCCTTACCTCAAGCCCTGAGCGACGTTTTCCAGCCGCACGTGCTGGCCGTGATCGCCCTCTCGGCGGTCTACGGCATCTTCGTCGGCGCCACGCCCGGGCTGACGGCCACGATGGCCGTGGCGCTGCTCGTGCCGATCACGATGTTCCTCGACCCGCTGTCGGCCATCGCGGCCATCGTCACCACGGTGACGTGCAGCATTTTTGCGGGCGACATCCCCGGCGCGCTGGTCCGTATCCCCGGCACGCCCGCCTCGGCGGCCTACACGCTCGATGCTTACGCGCTGACCCGCGCCGGCCGGCAGGAACAGTGCCTGGGCGTGTGCCTGATCTTCTCGGTCGTCAGCGGCATGTTTGGCGTTGTGGCCCTCGTGGTGCTGGCACCCAACCTGGCCAAGCTCAGCTTCACGCACTACGAGTACTTCTGGCTCTGCGTGCTGGGCTTGTCCTGCGCGGCCATCGTCTCGCGCGACTCGCGGCTGAAGGGGCTCTTCGGCCTGTCGCTGGGCCTCATGATCTCCACAATCGGCATCAGCCCCGACCATGCCGTGGCTCGCTTTGCTTTCCATCCCGGCTTGATTCAGGGAGTGAGCTTTCTGCCCGCCATGATCGGCCTGTTCGGCGTCTCGGAAATCCTCCGTAACGCGCTGTACCTTCGATCGGACGCGGCCAGCCTGGCTGCTCGCACCAGCGGAGCTGGTAACGACGCGCGGCCAGACATTCTCCGCCGGCATCTGTGGCACCCGCTAAAGGTGATGCTGGGCTTCGTCGTCCCGCTGCTGTGGATTCGCAAGGTCGGCCTTTTGATCTCCAGCGTCATCGGCATGATCGTCGGCCTCCTGCCGGGGGCGGGGGCCGATTTGGCCGCCTGGGTGGCCTACGGCGTCTCGAAACGCTGCTCGCGCCGCCCGGAGGAATACGGGCGCGGTTCGATGGAAGGGGTGGCCGACGCCACCGCCGCCAACAATGCCTCGCTGGCCGTCGAGTGGGTGCCTTCGCTGGTGTTCGGCATCCCCGGCGACTCGGTCACGGCCATCGCCTTGGGCGTGCTGCTCATGAAAAACATCGAGCCAGGCCCGCAGATCTTCGCCAAGCAGCCGGTGCTGGTAACCAGCATCTTCGTGGTCTTTGCGCTGGCGAACCTGCTGCTGTTGCCCATCGGCTTTGCGGCGATCCGTTGCGGCACGCTGCTGGTCCGCGTGCCGCGGCGCGTGCTGATGCCGGTGATCCTCATGTTCTGCATGGTCGGCTCGTACGCGGTCAGCGGCGACCTGTTCGACGTTTGGATCATGCTGGCGATGGGCGTGGTGGGCTTCATCCTCGAAGGCTGGGGGGTGCCGCTGGGGCCGGTGGTGCTCGGCATCGTGCTGGGCGAGGAGTTGGAACATCGGCTCGTCCAATGCCTCTCTGACAGTGACGGCCGCTGGTGGCAGTTCTTCACGCAGCCGATCTCGGCGGGCCTGGCCGTGGCTTGCCTGGCGCTTTGGTTCGGGCCGATGATCGTGCGGATCGCGCGGGGGATGATCAGACCACAGCGTAGGGTCCGCGATGCGGACAAATTGACACTTCGCTCCGCCGACCAGGAAATAGTCCGCACTGCGGACCCCGTATGAGGGCAATCGCCGCAACCGGAGACCAACGATGCAGAGTGCAACTCTCGTCCTGATGCTTCTGGTCGCGGACGCTCGCGCCGATTCGCCCAAGGTCGGCCCCGTGCCCGAATCGCTGCGCACGGAGTGGAAGCTCTCGCCGTTCTACAAGAAGCACGTCGATCTCCAGGGCTTCCCGCTCCTCAGCTCCGAGAAGGTCTCCGACGCGGCGCTGCAAGAGGCGGCCTATCTCATCGAGGCGATGCTGGCCGGCCGCGACGACGTGCGGAAGGCCCTCATCAAGGCCCGCGTCCGCTTCGCCGTCATGGCTCCCACGGAGATGACCACCGACATCCCCGAGCACAGCGACCTGACACCCAAAGACTATTGGGACCGCCGTGCCCGTGGGCTGGGGGCGACGCGGGCGCGGCCTGCGGTGAGCTGCGGCGAGGAGAACCTGCTCAACCTGAAGGGAGACCGCTATCCCAAGGAGAACATCCTGATACACGAGTTCGCCCACGCGATCCACGAAATGGGGCTGCGGCGCGTGGACGAGCGGTTCGACGGGCGGCTGCGGAAGTGTTTCGACGACGCGATCGGCAAGGGGCTGTGGAAGGGCACCTACGCCGCCACGAACTACAAGGAGTATTGGGCCGAGGCGGTGCAGTCGTATTTCGAATGCAACAATCCGCCCGACCGGCAGCACAACGAGGCCAATACCCGCGAGAAGCTGGCGAAGTACGATCCAGACCTCTTTGCCCTGATCGACGAGACGTTCAAGAGCACGCCCTGGCGGTACGTGCGTTATGATCGGCGCGGGAAGAAACTCCAACGGTGAACGATGTACTTTCGGGCCAAGGTTGTCACGTATATGGCGATCCTCCTTACGGCGATCGCCGCCTGCGCGCTCGTGGTCGAGCCGCTGTGGCTGAAGAGCGCGTGCATGGGCGCGCTGGTGCTGCTGACTGGCCTGGCGTTTCTGGCGTCGCCGTCGAGGACCGGCCATGCGGCGGAATTTGCGGTCGTGCTGGTGATCGGATCCGCACTGCTGATCGGCGCCGCTTGGTACGCAAGCCCCCTCGTGGCCCGCTGAAATGCTGAAATGAGGCGTATCGCGACTTCGTGCCGGTGATCTGCCCGATCACCGCGACGAAGGGCAGACACCGCTGCACGACGAATCGCTTCCTGCGTGAGGCGATGCTGCCGTCCGGCCTTGGCGCAATTCCGGCCGGGTGCTAGAGTCAACCCTTCGCGCCTTGTCGCGAGGCCTCGGCAGTGGCAGTGCATCGCCGCAGTGACGGCGTGAGTCGGTTTCCCGCAGGGGCCCTGGAATCGTCGTCCCTGGAATCGTCGGTTCGGGTTTGACAGCCTGGCCAGCACCGCTATAATGCCCTGCTGGCTGGCACTGCCAGCAGCGTCGCCAGAGGCTAATTTCGAGCCAACGGATCGAAAAGCAAGACGGAGGAGATTGGCTCGAAGTTAGCCTCTGTCCCGTTTACGGGCAGAGGGCGGCCGCACGCACCACACGCTGGTCCGGATGCGGCCATTGTTCTTTGGCAATTTGGTAGTGGTTAAGTGGCATCTTAAGCTCGAGTTGCCCGGCCGACTCGTGTCCCGATGGGCTTGTCTCATTTGGACCGGGCAGGTTGTGCGGCTCGAGCGGCGAGCTCTTAGACGAGCCGTCGTCGCGTCGGTTGAGGCTGCGGAGGCGCTTTGCTTCCAAGGTCGATCCGGCGAGGCGATGGAGATTTGGATCATCGTTACTTCCCCGTCCGCATCCAGCGGCACGGGGTGGTCGCGGCCAACGCGTGGGCCAGTGTTTTTCCGGGCCGAGAAGCCGTCAAGCGGGACTTCCGTTTGCGGTTAAGCGGTTCGGCGAGCTTTGGATTCACGTGGTCAAGCTACTAAGGGCGCATGGGGGATGTCTTGGCGTCAGAAGACGATGAAGGGCGTGGAAGACTGCGAAAAGCTCGGGGAAGCTGTCAAACAGGCGTTGATCCCGAGATACCCGAATTAGCGTCCGCTGAATCCATAGGTGGGCGCAGGCAACCCGGGGAACTGAAACATCTCAGTACCCGGAGGAAAAGAAAGAAAAATCGATTCCGTCAGTAGCGGCGAGCGAAAGCGGAACAGCCCAAACCGCGGAGGTTTTCCTCTGCGGGGTTGTAGGGCCTTTCACATGGGAGTTACAAAGCGGTGGCTAGCCGAATCGGCTGGAAAGCCTGAACCATAGAGGGTGACAGTCCCGTAGGTGAAAGCCAGCCGTCTCCCGAGAGGTACCTGAGTAGGTCGGGTCACGTGGAACCCCGACTGAATCCACGGGGACCATCCCGTAAGGCTAAATACTCTCTGACGACCGATAGCGAACTCAGTAGAGCGACCGAAAGATGAGAAGAACCCCTTCTAGGGGAGGAAAGTGAACCTGAAACCATGTGCCTACAAGCGGTCGGAGCACTATGGCCTCTTCGGCTAGGCAAAGTGTGACGGCGTGCCTTTTGCATAATGATCCGGCGAGTTACCGTTTGCGGCCAGGTTAAGGCCTTACGGACCGAAGCCACAGGGAAACCGAGTCTGAATAGGGCGACTAAGTCGCGGGTGGTAGACCCGAAACTGCGTGAACTACCCATGGGCAGGCTGAAGCGCGGTTAAACTGCGTGGAGGGCCGAACCCGTCTGGGTTGAAAACCGGTGGGATGACCTGTGGGGAGGAGTGAAAGTCTAATCAAACGCAGAGATAGCTCGTTCTCTCCGAAATATCTTTAGGGATAGCCTTGAGGCAACTACGTCACGGGGGTAGAGAGACTGAATTGGCTTGGGGGCCCTTCCCGGCTACCCTGCCGAACCAAACTCCGAATACCGTGACGACTATCTCGGGAGTCAGTCCGTGAGCGATAAGCTTCGCGGTCGAGAGGGAAACAACCCAGATCATCTGCTAAGGTCCCCAAGATGTGCTTAGTCACAAAGGAAGTGAATTGCTGAGACAGCCAGGATGTTGGCTTAGAAGCAGCCACCATTTAAAAAGTGCGTAACAGCTTACTGGTCGAGCAGTTCTGCGCCGATAATGATCGGGAGTAAGCACGTCACCGAAGCAGTGGGTTGCAGTGCGCTTCGGGCAAGGTGCAGCGGTAGGAGAGCGTTGCAGACGAGATACAAGCCGTACCGTAACGAGCGGTTGCGGGGTCGTCCAAGTGATTATGCCGGAATGAGTAACGATAAAACAGGTGAGAATCCTGCTCGCCGAAAGCCTAAGGTTTCCTGGGGAAGGTAAATCCGCCCAGGGTTAGCCGGTCCCTTAGTCGAGGCCGAAAGGCGTAGACGATGGACAGCAGGTCAACATTCCTGCGCCGCCCAGTGGACCGATGGAGGGACGGCATCTGGAGGGTGAGGCGGCCGACTAGAAGTGGCCGTCGCCTGGTAGGCGGGACGGCCGTAGGTAAATCCGCGGCCATCAGTCCAAAACTCGGGACGAGGGCGTTTACGATCCCGAAGTCATCTGACGGATGTCCAAGAAAATCTTCTAAGGGTTGAAGCTGTGTGACCGTACTAAAACTGACACAGGTAGGCGAGACGAGTAGTCTCAGGCGCTCGGGAGAACGGTGGTTAAGGAACTCTGCAAATTGACCCCGTAAGTTCGCGATAAGGGGTGCCCTCGGGGTGCAAGCCTGGGGGCCACAGAAAATCGGCTCTAGCAACTGTTTATCAAAAACACAGGTCTCTGCGAACTCGTAAGAGGATGTATAGAGACTGACGCCTGCCCGGTGCCGGTAGGTTAAGGAAGAGGGTTAGCTCGCAAGGCGAAGCTCGCAACCGAAGCCCCGGTAAACGGCGGCCGTAACTATGACGGTCCTAAGGTAGCGAAGTTCCTTGTCGGGTAAGTTCCGACCTGCATGAATGGCGTAATGACTGGAGCACTGTCTCAACCACCGACCCGGTGAAATTGTAGCCGTGGTGAAGATGCCACGTTCCCGCAGTTAGACGGAAAGACCCCATGAACCTTTACTGTAGGCTGATATTGGGCTGAGGTATGTTTTGTGTAGGATAGGTGGGAGGCTATGAAGCGGTGGCGCCAGCCATCGTGGAGCCATCGTTGAAATACCACCCTGAATATGCTTTAGTTCTAACCCTGTCCCGTGAATCCGGGCAGGGAACAGTGTCAGTTGGGCAGTTTGACTGGGGCGGTCTCCTCCAAAAAAGTAACGGAGGAGTGCAAAGGTACCCTCAGCCTGGTTGGCAATCAGGCGTCGAGCGCAAAGGTAGAAGGGTGCTTAACTGCGAGACTTATCAGTCGAGCAGATGCGAAAGCAGGTCCTAGTGATCCGGTGATTCCGTATGGAAGGGTCATCGCTCATCAGATAAAAGGTACTCTGGGGATAACAGGCTGATCGCTCCCGAGCGTCCACAGCGGCGTAGCGGTTTGGCACCTCGATGTCGGCTCATCACATCCTGGGGGTGAAGAAGCTCCCAAGGGTTTGGCTGTTCGCCAATGAAAGTGGTACGTGAGCTGGGTTCAGACCGTCGTGAGACAGGTCGGTCCCTATCTGCTGTGGGCGTACGAAACTTGAGGAGGTTCTTCTTTAGTACGAGAGGATTTTGAAGGACGTACCTCTGGTGTTCCAGTTGTCACGCTAGTGGCACGGCTGGATAGCTAAGTACGGAAAGGATAAACGCTGAAAGCATCTAAGCGTGAAGCCCTCTCCAAGATCAGGTTTCGTTGCGGCTTGCCGCGAAAGTCCCCTCGAAGACGACGAGGTTGATAGGCCGGATGTGTAAGGCGCAGTAATGCGTCTCAGCTAACCGGTACTAATGGACGAACGCTTGGCCACATTTATTCAACGCTCCCACAACAACGGCCAACGTTGTGGCCCCCGTTCTAAGGGCCCGTCACGAGATGCCACTTAACCACGCCCAACTTAGCCAAAGGGCAATACAATCGTGGCATGGGCTTCCAGCCCATGCTCCGTCAAGGGACGCACGGCCAAGATGGCCGTGCACGCCGATTGACGAAGAGCACTGTCAACCAAGCCCGGCCGGCGCTACCGCGCCGCCGGTCTTCTTCCGGTGACCATACCTGGAAGGCCACACCCGTTCCCATTCCGAACACGGCCGTTAAGCTTCCAGGGCCGATGGTAGTACCCAAAGTGCGAGAGTAGGTGTTGCCGGATTTTTTTCAAAGCCCCGCGGGCTGCTCGCAGCCCGCGGGGCTTTTGTCTTGTCAGAAGAGGTCCGTATTCGCTTCGGCGCGCTTTTTCAGGACCGCTGCCGCGGCCCAAAACTGCGACCAATCACGGTCGCTCCCCTGGAGCTGGAGTTTGGCCAATTCGACGGGGTCGCGAACCGGTGCCAGATCGCCGTCGACTTGCCATTGTCTCAAGCTAGCCAGGATGCGGACGGCGAGGTTGTGACGCGACGGTTCGAACTTGGCGTCTCCCTTGCTTGTATCTTCTAGTGTTTGCAGATAGGCATCATGTTCCGCGCAGCCATGCGAGCGCCTGCTTACGCCATCGTTCACGTTGCTCGTTCGTCGTGTCGGCAGCGTCTTGGCCCTTACCGGCGCTGGCCTGTACCGCGGCGCGGATAGCATTGTACCGATGACGCCCGCGGAAATCGCGCCGGCGGACACCAGGGTCCGAATCTGCGAGTTTGGCGTCGCGAGTTAGCGCCTCCGAGTACAATCTCGCGGCGGCTGCCGGGCGCCCCGTGACGAGGCACGCAATCGCATAGTCCGCCTGCTCGGCGGCGTCCAACGGCTGGGTCTTGCCTGCCAGGACCGCCGCCAAGTGGGGCTCGATTTCGAGCAGTTTGTCCAGGTCGGCGAGCGACGCGTCCCGTGGAGCAGCCTTGCCCCGCCGTTGGCCTTCCAGCTCCTGCCAACGCTCCAGAGACGCCCGCGCGGCCGCGAGCCGTCCTTGTCCATAGCGGGCTACAGCGAGCCGTTCGTGTCCCTTGGGATCGTTGGCATCCAAGCGAAGGATCTCGGCAGCCACGGCGGCAGCCTCTTCGTAGTTCCGCTGCTGGTTCAAGAGATCAGCAAAATCGGCCAGCGCCCGTGGTCGAGGCGGCGGCAACTCTATGGCCTGGCGATACGCGGCCGCCGCGGCGCCAAAATCGCCTTGCGAGTTGAGGGAGCGGGCGAGAGAGGAATACAGCGCGGGCGATTCGGGTCGGACCGCCAGCGCCGCGCGGATTGTTGCGGCGCTTTCGGCCGGGTCTCGGGTCGAGTCCGCCAGACTGAACGAAAGCCAGAAGTCGCCCGGGTGGTAGGTCAGTGCGCGCCGCAACACCTTGGCCTGCTCAGCCGCATCCTCGCGCGTGGGGCCGCCCTGCAAAACCGCCAACAAAAAGAGAACCCGCGGAGGCTGCTTCGCATAATCAACCTCGCGGGCCAAGTTCCATGCTTGCTGGCGTCTGCCGAACCCGCCCGCATCGACTTGGCGAAAACGGTCGCGCCAGGGGTCAGGGTCGGCTCTTCGGGCTATCTCCAAGAGTTTTTCTTGCTCGGGCCGGCCGAGGGCGAACATTCTCGACCAGAAGTCCAAGGCGGCCAGCAACGACACGCGGATGGGTGAATCGGCGATGCGGACGGCAACTTCGGCGGGGTCGTGCTGATCGAGGTCGTAGCCAGCTTCGCGGAAGGCCTTGGCGAGATGGGAACGGGCCGTGGCCTTTGGAGTGTTTGAGCGGGTGCGCGTAGCAGCACTCGCCTGACTGGCGAAATCATCGATGTACCGCAGGACGATATCGTCCAACTCAAATGCTACTTGCCGGTCTTTCTCGTCGCTGCGCAACTGTGCCTGGAGAGTGTCCAGCCGGCTGCGAAGCTCGGGCGAGAGTAGATGGATGCTGTCCCCCGCCAGCACGTTAGCACGCGTCCACGCTTCGTGCGCAGACCTCAAGAGGGCCTGCCACGACCCCAGTTCGCTCATCAACCGCGAAGCTCGACGCATATCTCGCAGCCGGTCGTGCAAGTCTCGGCGCAGGCGTTCCGCCTCGTCCAGCGCGGCGGATACTTCGCCTTCGACGTAGCTCTTGCGGGCGGAAACTTCCGCTTCGCGCTGGGACTGGTCGCGCACATACCAGAACGCTCCGCCAACGCCGCCGACAACCAGCAAGAAGACTGCCGCGATTAGGCCCGCACGAGCCGGATGCCGGCTCGCCCATCGCCGCGCACGCTCCAGCCGCCCGATCGGCCGGGCGGTGATTGTCCTGCCATCCAAAAACCGCCGCAGGTCGTCCGCCAGGTCGCCGGCTGACTGGTAGCGGCGCTGCGGCTCTTTTTGCAGGCACTTGAGGCAAATCGTTTCCAGATCGCGCGGGATGCGGCTGTTGAGCTTTCGCGGGCTGGGCGGCTCTTCGCCCAGAATCTGCAGGATGAGCATCCGCGTTTCGCCGCGAAAGGGAAGCTCGCCCGTGAGCAACTCGAAAAGGATTACGCCTAGCGAGTAGACATCGCTGCGGCGGTCGGCGTGGTGGCCTTCGCCTCGGGCTTGCTCGGGGGGCATGTAGGCCGGCGTGCCGAGGATGTGCCCCTCGACGGTCATCGTGATCTCGCCGCTCTCCCGCTTGGCCAGGCCGAAGTCCATGACGTGCGGCTCGCCGGCCGTGTCGAGCATGATGTTGCCCGGTTTCAGATCGCGATGGATCACGCCGGCCACGTGGGCGTCGTTCAGAGCATCGGCGATCTTCGCGCACAGCTCGGCCGCCTCGCGCGGCGTCGGTTGCTGCTGCGAGAGCCACTCCCGCAGCGTGGCCCCTTCCACGTAATCGCTTACGATATAGACGGTGTCGCCGTCGCGGCCCACCTCGTGCACCGGCACGATGCCAGGGTGCTTGAGCTGGGCTGCCGCGCGGGCCTCGCGGAGGAACTGCTCGGTCTCCTCCGGGCTGAGCTGGTCGCGGCGCGGAGTCTTGACGGCCACGATGCGGTCGAGCTCCGTGTCGCGCGCCTTCCACACGCTGCCGAAGTGGCCGAAGCCGACCTGCTCGATGAGCTCGAAGTGCCCGAGTCGGCGAGCGGGGCCCGCCGCACACGTTTTCGTCTCCTGCCCGGCAATGAGGTTGAATGCGCTACCGCAGGAAGGGCAGCAGACCTCTCTCAACGGATCGTCTTCCACCACCTCGATCGGATTACGGCAATGTGGGCAGCGGATTCGCATGAGAGCCCTCGCGCACAAGAGATGGCCGACGTGCCGATAGCATCATTCTGTGCCGGGCACGCGCCGCCATCAACCACCAAGTGCAAATCGCCGAGCCCGGCCGGCGCTACCGCGCCGCCGGTCTTCTTCCGGTGACCATACCTGGAAGGCCACACCCGTTCCCATTCCGAACACGGCCGTTAAGCTTCCAGGCCGATTGCGAGTACCCAAAGTGCGAGAGTAGGTGTTGCCGGATTTTTTCAAAGCCCCGCGGGCTGCTCGCAGCCCGCAGGGCTTTTTGTTGTGCGCCTCGTCGCCGACGGGAGCAAGGCATTGGGGAGACTTCAACGGGGGCGACGCGGCGGAGGTAAGCCAAGGAGTGCCCGGCAGGCCTCGCGCACACGCCTCGCCCAACGCAGGGCAGAACGCGCCTGGCGCTTGGTGGCATCCTTGCCGGGATAGCGCGTGCCGACAGCGAAATCAGTCAGGAAGATCAGCCCACGACGAAAGGCACGCAACGATGCGTGGCGGAACAGAAGGAAGCTGAGTATGTCATCCAAATGGTGCGTTTTAGGAATGGTCAGGCCAAGTTCTTCTAGCAGTGCCTTGAGGTATTTCTCGGCCGACTACTGACAAAGGAAGCAAAGTTGATCATGAAACGGCTCGTGACCTCGCGCGATTGTTTCGGCGAGCCGGTGATCTGCCTCGGCTTTGCGCACCCACTCCCGTGTGGATTTTTTCATACAGGACCTTGCCCTTCGACACGATCTCGGTGTGAAAGGAATCACCCTCTTCGAGCCGCCACTTGAGCTCCTTGGGCGTGCGCACGATGATGTCTAAGGGAAAAGGCGGGAGAAGCGTGCTGTGAATCTTGTACGCTTGATCAAGCTCGTTGCGGGTAGGCATGACGACAAGGATATCCACGTCGCTGTCGGCATGCGGCCTTCCATATGCGTGTGACCCAAAGAGAATCACTTTATCGGGCCGAAAACGCGCTGCAACTTCGCGCGAATCGTCGAATGACCGCCACCGGAACCTCCGCTCCACGATACCAGACAACCTTCGCGTTCGAAGTGGTGCGGCGCACGCTCATGCAGGCAAAATCCCTTTGTGACGCAACTCCCATTCACTCATTATCGACTGCAAGGCTGACAGGCGACAGGTCCGATATCGTCAAGTCTATCCTACGCCCTGCAATCGGCTGCAAATGATCGGTCCACGAGAGGGCGGGATCATACGCGTATCCCAGAATGGTCGATGCCATGGTCCATTGCCTCTGCGATACAGCGCGTCCGCCTGGATGTCGCACTTGGAACGCCACGAGAGCGCTCGTCATTCTATCATTGCCGCAGCGAGCCATGCCAGGCGCTGGCAAGGGAAGCCACTCAGCCAGAATGCGGCCGTGACTCTCTTCCCGCGGTCGATTGAGACTACGTAAGGCGTGAGCGTAGAGCGTGGACCGGTCAATCGCCGTCGATCAGCCGCACCGTATAGTCCCCCGCGCCGCGCTGCGACGAGATCCACACGGTGTACCGGCCGGTCTTGGGTAGCTTGAGCGCCAACAGGCTGCCGGTCTCGCCGCTGCCCTCGATATTAACGGCCAGACTAACGCCGTCGGGGCTGCGGAGGCTGACTGCCGGCTCGAAGGCGGCCGAACGGGCGTTGAGGAACATGGTCTGCCCTTGCGGCCCTGGAAGGCCCAGAAGTCCGTGGCGCCCGGCGGGAGCGTGCCCTGGCCGCGACCGCCGACCGCGAGCTCCTTGAGCTTCGTTTCCTTCAGCGATAAGCGAAAGTCGCCGCCGCCGCCGTCACCGAGCGAGGAAACCTGCAAGCGGTAAAGCCCGCTGCTGACGACCATGTGGTTGAGGCGCCCCTCCGTGGCACCCTCGTCTTCCTGGCTGTCGGCCACAAGGCGCCCCTGCGCGTCGTAGAGCCGCAGCACGGGGACGAACTTCTGCGAAGCGAGGCCGGCCTGGAAGAGCTGGCCGGACTCGACCTGGAAACGATAGAACTCGGCGCCGCCGACGGGCAGACTTCCCTCGACCTCCCGCTCCCACGGGATCGGCTGACTGGGATCTCGCGCGATCAGCTTGTACGTCGCCTGCGTTTGCGCCAGAACATGAAGCTGGTACCGGCCTTCGCGGCCCAAGATCGCCGCGAAGCGCAGTCGGCCTCCGCGGCTGGCGACCGGCAGAAACTCGATCTCTGGCCGGTCTCCCGGTCGCGTAATCCGCTCTTCGGCCTGCTTGTCCAGCGGCGCGTACACCAGCCGCGAAACCACTTGCCCCTCGTTTCCGCCTCCAGGAGCCGGAAATCTCCGGGCTTTCCCGAGAAGCTCCACACGTCCGCCTCGCCCTGGGCGAGCTTGCCCGCGAGGTTCTTGTCTACCGCCAGATCGTGCCGCTGGGCCTCGCGCACCAAGAGGTCGTAGCGATAGTCCGGCCGCCCGGAAACCACCAGGCAGCACTCGCCGTTGTCCTCGACGGATACCGTGCCGGACCAGTCAGTCATTTCGCGCCCCTTGAAGTCGAGCATCTTCCAGGCCTTGGAGGAGGCTCCCTTCAACTCCGGGATCAGGATCTGGTCCTTGACGGCCGCGAAGTAGTGATAGCTCTTGCCCTCGCGGTCGAAAGTGCCGATCGCCGGCTTGCCGACGGCGAGCGGCTGGGCCTGAAAACGTCGCACGTGGAGGGTGTAGTTGCCGCCGCCCTGGTACTTGAAGGCGTGGACGCGGATCTTGTACTGGCCCTGTTCGGGCAGCCGGATCGAAAATCGGCTCTCGTTCCCCGGGTCGTCCACCTCCAGCAGGACCTTGTCGTCATCCTTGGCCCCGGTCCTGGCCAATTCCAGGACGGGATCGAACTCGGTGCTGACCACGTGGGCGATGATCGTTTCGCCCTTCTCTCCCTCGAAGACCCAGCGGTCGAGCTGCCCGGGCGTGAGGAACTTGCCGTGTTGCCCGGGCCCGCTCAGGTCGCGCACCGATTCCTGGCGCCCGCGGCGACGGCCCATAGGGAGAGAATACCGATGACGAGTGGCCGTGGTCTTGCGTTCATGACGGTCTCCGGTTGAGGTGGAAGGGCCAGGGCTGGAGAGCGGATTTGCGCGGCGAGCCCTTGAACACAATGGACGCCTGGTCGTTACCCGCCCTCATAGCGGGCGACGATGGCCGTCACGTTGTCCTTGCCCCCCAGTTCGTTGGCGTGCGCGACGAGGCATTCGCAGGCGCTGCGCGGGTCGCTCACCAATTGCAGCACGCCGGCGATCTGCTCATCGGTGAGCATCCCCGTCAGCCCGTCCGTACATAAGAGCAGAAACGTCTCCGGCTTCAAGAGCCAGCTTGTGCGCTTCCGCCTCGAGGCCCGCGGAAGCGCCGCCCACGACGTTGGTCACGATGTGACGCCACGGGTGTCGCGAGGCCTGCTCCGGCGAGAGCTGGCCGCGTTGCACGAGCTCTTCGACGAGGGTATGGTCTCGCGTCAACCGGTGGAGCTGCCCCTCGCGGAGCAAGTAACAGCGGCTGTCACCGACGTGCACGACGAACAGCGTATTGCTAATGCTGTAAGCCAGCGTCACGGTAGTGCCCATGTCGCGGAGCTCGGCGTGTTGCGCGGACTCCTCAATGAGCTTGTCGTCCGCCTCAGCCAGAGCGGACGCGAACTCCGCCAGCACGTTGTTTCCGCCGGCGCCGCCAAAGTGAAAGAACCACTTGAGCGTGTTGAGCGCGAAGCCCTCGATGGCTTCCACCGCCAAGGCGCTGGCCTGTTCCCCCCCGGCATGGCCGCCCATGCCGTCGGCGACAAGAAACAAGTGCCCCTCGAGGTCCGCATAATGCGTCGTCTGGGACGAGACGCTGGATTGCACGATGCGCAGCGCCTTCCGCAGGACCGCAATGAGGAATTGGTCCTGATTGGTCGGCCGAACCTTCCCGACATGCGTCAGGCCATGACTCCGCACGACGAGGGCAGGCTGGGAAAGGTCCAGCGTATTTTGCAACTCGGGGGACAGAGGATCGCTTTGGCCGGGGGCGCCGAAGGCTTGCATGCTGCTTCTCCGAGCTGAAAATCTGTTACCCCGGGGTGCTCCCGCACCAGACGCTCGCGGATCGCCAGGGACTTCGCATACGCGGCCACCGACTCGGGCAAGTTGCGGGCTTCTTGATAGAGATCACCGACGTTGTTGTAGGTTCGGGCCAGGCTGTTTTGGAATGCGGTGACCGTAGGGTTGTCCTGCACCAAGCGCTCTTGGAGGGCCAATGCCCTCGGGAGACGGCTGAATGGCTCCCCATTCTATGCGGGGTGTCTTGGCGATCCAACCGGCTCCATCTAGCTCATCTAGCTCGCTGCGGTCAATCGCCGTCGATCGGACCTACTGGATGGCCTGAGGGCGTGAAGCCGACGAACGTTCGCTTGTCTGCCAGCCCAGCCCCATTTTTTCCATTGCTTGGCGAAGCTGTTCTACATCCCAGACGATGGTGGTCTCATCCTCGCCGCCGGAAACGAGCATCCGGCCGTCCGAGCTGAAGCGGACGTTGCGCACCGAGCGGGCGTGTTTGTTCAGGACCAGCAGCAATTGACGCGTCGCCGGGTCCCACAGCCGTATGTCGGCGCCCGCCGTTGCCAACAGCCCACCGTGCGGATGAAAGGCCAAGGCTCGAATGGCGCCCTGCCCGCCGTCCCACGAGGCGGTCAGGCTTCCCGTCGTGACGTCCCACAGCCGCACGAGGCCGTCGGCTCCGGCCGCCGCCACGGCCCCCGCGTCGGCGGAAAACGCCAGACTGGCGATGTTGCCACTGCCGGACGCCTCCAGTTTCTTGATGGGCTTGCCGTCGGCGGCGCTCCAGAGGCCGACCGTGCCGTCTGCGCCCCCCGTGGCGATGAGGTTCCCGTCAGTGCTGAGCGCCAAGCCGACGCCCGTGCTTTCGGCCTGCCACTGGGCTTCGGCTTTGACGGTAAGTCGTTGGTCCTGCACCGCTAGGTGAATCTTCCACAGCGCAAGGGCCCCCTGGGCATCGCGCGTGAGCAGTCGGCCATCGGGCAGGAAACGCAAGCTGCGGAGAGGAGCCTGGTAGCCTTCCAGCAGCCCGACGTACTGCCCGTCTTCCGTGCGCCACAGGCCGACCGTGCGGTCCTCGCCGGCCGAAGCGAGCAGCGCGCCGTCCGGACTCACGGCGATGTCAGCGACCGCTCCGTGATGGCCGTCTCGGGGAATCGCGGTGTAGACGGAACCGGTTTCCAGGTTTGCTATCCGCACTTCGCCGAGGAGGCGAACGGCCACGTGCCGGCCATCGGGGCTGAAATCCAGGCCATCGATCGGTGGGTGCGGGGCGCCGGGAAGCCGGCCGCGCACTTCCAGGGAAATAGTGCGAAGCAATGCGCCACTGGCCGCATCCCAAACTCGGATGCCGGCATCGTGGCGCAGCGCGTAAGTCACGAAGCGTTTGCCATCAGGGCTGAACGCACGAGGCGAAGACCCATCGGCGGGCAGCGGAACGCGCGTTTTTTTCGTGAGGTCCCAGATCAGGTTTTCGATGCGACCGTCGGGCCAGTCGATGCGGGTCACGAGCTTGCTGCCATCCGGCCCAAAGACAAGGTCATTGGGCGAGCGACCCTTCCCGCTCGGCCAGCCATGGGCCACAAGGTGGAGCCTGCCGCTGGCCATGTCGATGATCGAGCTTTGCTGGATCGTGGACGAGGGCACGAGCAGGAAGCGCTGGTCCGGCGAGAGCTGGGCGGAAGAACCGTAGTGTCTTGCTCGCACGTCGCCGGATGCGAGGTCCCAGACTTCACACCGCCCTGCCGTGGTGCTTCGCGCCAACCGTCGGATGAGGCTATCCAGAGGCGGAAGCATCCGCGCACGCAATGGTTGAAGGGCCGACATTCCAAGCGAAAAGGCAGTGACCACCATCATCGGGTCCGCCATAGGGTCGAAACTTCGCGTGACGACGACCACGGCGCCGTACCGATCACAGACGAGGAGCGAATCGGCAGTAGGTGCCGCGTCGGCGGACGTCTTCCGGAGCAGTCGGTGGTTTTGCACGTCCCAGAGCTGGACGACGCGGGGCCTGCTGGGCAGCGGAGCGTGCGCGTGAATCAGCAAACGGCGGGAGTCCACACTGAAGACCAGCCCCTGCCGGTCGGAATCGAACCTCGAAAAAGAATCCAGGCGGACTGGTTCCGCGGCATCGTCGGACCACAGACAGACGCTGACCTGTTCTTGCCCCTTGCCTTGCGGATCGGCGCGGAAAAACGCGAGTCGCCGCCCATCCGGGCTGAACTGGGCATGCGGATCGTAGCTCCATCGCAGGCCGGTTTTCAGCGAGGCCAACTGCCGGCCGGTCGCCAGATCGATGACGCTCAACACCCATGGCTGATCGTTCAGCGCGCTGTCCTGTTTCTGGACCAGCAGGCGGTCTATCGAGGCACTAAACTTCAGGTTCCTGTTGTCGTTTGCCGGCAACTGAGTGATGGTACGGCCGCTGGAAATCTCGCCGACGTACATGGCCGAATTGCCGGCACCGATCAGGTACCGGCCGCGAGGACTGAAATAGGCTCGCCGGACCGCCGCCCAGGAGGGATCGGAAAAACGCGTCGTCCAGCGGTCTTCGAGTACGTCGTAGATGCGCACGCCGAATGTCGGATCATCTTTTCCGTTCGTGCCGAAGGCGAGGAAGCGGTTGTCCGAACTGATGCCCAGGGGCGACTTGTCCGCCAGTGCGCGCCCAAGCCGGCCGCTGGCCGTGTCCACGAGCCTCGACCGCCGCGTTCTGCTTGTGGATCAATACCTGGCCGGTAGGGTCGAAGTCGCAAACCTTTGCCGCCTGGGATAGCCAGTTTGAATTCCTGGAGAATCCCCAGCCTGGGCCCGATGACGCCAGCCGTTGCCATTTACGTGACGATTGTCGCTGGCCGCTGGAGTCTGTTCGCGTGTCAACGGCATCCGATTGGCGATCCCAGCCGCCAAGGGCGCCTGCGCTGGTGCCGAAATAGACGCCACCGCCTTTCGTGTCCATCGAGACGCTAGAAAGCGCCCCTTGCCCGGTCTCGTGCACCGTCGCAGGCATCCGGCCCACGGCCGCGTCCCATACCTGCACGAGCTGCTCCCCCTGTGTCCCGGGCCGGGGGAGGAGAGCAACGACGATCCGCGAGCCATCGTCTGAAAAACGGAGCTCGCCGGGCGACCACTTTTCGAAGCTCGAGGCGCGATCGCCCTCAGCCTCCGGAAATGACCGCCGCGATAATAGCTGGCCGTTGGGGACCGACAAGAGGTAGAGCTCGAAAGATGTCGCGACCGCCAGACAAGCGCCATCAGGGCTGAACGCGCAAAGCCCGCTTTCCCAATTGCTTCGCCTTCCCGGCAAGGAAACCGAGGCGCGCAGCCTGTCCTCCCGGACATCATAGATCATCACTTGCTCGCTCGAATCGCCGACCTCGGCCAGCCATTTGCCGTCAGAACTCTGACCGACCAGGGGATGGTTATTCGGCCAGCCCATCCGGCGGGATCGCGAGCCTCGATTGCAAGACCTTGACCAATTTGCGGCTGGCAAGATCCAGGAAAGCGACGACGGACGGGCTGTTACCATCGAGAAGCTGCAGCCCGCACACCTGGTCCCCGCGCGGGGTGAATGCGATAGGGGCGAACCTGCTGGGGATTTCGCACACCAATCGACCGTTGTCATTATCCCAGACACCGCGTACGGACACCCAGTCGCGCGTCAGCAGAGTTCTCCGCCCGTCGGGGCTGGGCACAAGAAGCCGCCGCGTATCAAAGTCGAGACTTGCCCCCTGCGGCGTTGCCGGAGTGATGGACTTGACCCTTTCTCCGGAAGGGATGGCATACGATTCCACACGAAGACCAAAACGCGAGCGACCAGAGCCCGATGAGGTAAGCCGGGCGACCAGCAACTGCTGGACACCGGAGAACGCCAAGGCGACGTAGTCGGATTGGGGCAGCTCCCACGTCCGACGGACCAGGCCGCTATCCACCTCGATCAGCTCGACGTGGTACGGCCGGCTGGAGTCCTGCTGTGGGACGTGTCGAGCGAGCCATCGCCCGTCGGCGCTAATGGCCGGCGCCGCGAGCCTTTGATACTCGGCGCGATGTGGAAAAGACAGCAGCGCGGTCCGCTGCAGGGACGTTTCCGTGAGCCAATAGGCGGCCTCGTTATTCAGCTTCGGCAATTGCTGCGCCCAGAAGCCCTCGATGCGGCCCTGCCAGGAGTCGGCCTCCTGCGCCAGATTCGCCGATAGCTCGCGCATCGGCTGCCGAAGACCGGCCGCTCGGCTTAGGAAGGCCAGCGCCTGTTCTTGTCGGCCGGGCTGCGTGGCATTGCGCAGCGCGTGCGACTGGTTGTAATGCGCCCCCACGAGACTCTCGTAAGCGGTGAGAGTCTGAGTCTGGGCTTCGTGACGCGTCCGGCGGGCTTCCCGCTCATTGTCCTGGGCAACCTGCCGCAGCAGCGCTTGCCTGACCGCAATCAACTGCCCGACCACGGCAATCCCCACCAGCAATAAGGCCAGGCTGGCGGTCAGCGTGGCCACGAGCGGCTGCCGCCGGCACCAGCGCCACAGCTTTTCGGTCCGGCCAACCGGCCTCGCCAGGATCGGTTCCCCGTGCAGCAGCGCCGTAGATCGTCGGCCAACTCGCCGGCCGTTTGATACCGCCGCGCTGGGTCTTTTTCCAGGCACTTGAGGCAGATCGTTTCCAGGTCGCGAGGAATGCGGCCGTTGAGCTTGCGCGGGCTGGGCGGATCGTCGTTCAGAATCTGCACCATCAGCATCCGCGTTTCGCCGCGGAAGGGGAGCTCGCCGGTCAGGAGCTCGAAGAGGATCACGCCCAGCGAATACACGTCGCTGCGGCGGTCGGCGTGGTGGCCTTCGCCGCGGGCCTGCTCGGGCGACATGTAGGCCGGCGTGCCGAGGATGCGCCCGTCGACCGTCATCGTGATTTCGCCCGCTTTCGCGCTTGGCCAGGCCGAAATCCATGAGGTGCGGCTCGCCCGAGCGATCGAGCATGATGTTGCCCGGCTTCAGGTCGCGATGAATCACGCCGGCCTCGTGGGCGTGGTGCAAGGCCTCGGCGACCTTGGCGCACAGCTCGGCCGCTTCGCGCGGCGTGAGCGGCTGGCCGGATAGCCACTCGCGAAGCGTCGCTCCCTCGACAAAGTCGCTGACGATGTAGACCGTGTCGTCGTCGCGGCCGACTTCGTGGACGGGGACGATGTTCGGATGCTGGAGCTGAGCGGCGGCGCGGGCTTCGCGAAGAAACTGCTCGGTCTCCTCCTCGCTAAGCTGGTCTTTGCGGGGAATCTTGACCGCGACGAGGCGGTCGAGCTCGGTATCGCGGGCCTTCCAGACGCTGCCGAACTGTCCCATGCCGAGCTGCTCGATCAGCTCGAAATGGCCCAGATTGCGGACTCTGCCGGCGGAATAAGGCTCGGTCTCCTGGCCGGCGATGAGGTTGAACGAGCTGCCGCAGGAGGGACAGCACAGTTCTCTCAGCGGGTCGTCGTCCAAGACCTCGATGGGATTGCGGCAATGCGGGCAGCGGATGTGCATGCGGACCCTCGCAGCATTTGGGCTTGAGACGAGCCGATAGCATCATTCTCTGCCCAGACAGCACGTCGATCAACGCCCACAGGGCATCGTTCAGGCCGCGTTACTAGGAAGCAACCTCCGCCAGCAGATACTCGCCTGCCACGCCGGTCACGGCAACTCGCGCCAGGTCACCAACGCATGCCTGCCCGGCCGGCAGCTCGACAGGCGCATAGCGGCACGAAGTGCCAGCCAAGCGGCCATCGGTGGAAGCTGGCCCTCGTTCCGCCGCCGCGCCTTCGATCAGCACATCGAGCTGGCGACCGGCCAGACCCTCGTAATATCGCTGCCGGAGCTGCCGCTCGAGCTCGGCCAGGCTCCGGCCGCGGGCTGCCTTGATCTCGGGGGGCACCTGGTCCGGCAGGTCGGCGGCCGGCGTGCCTCGGCGAGGGCTGAACGGAAAGATGTGAATCTTCGAGAAGCCGACCTCCTCGCACACGCGACACGTAGCCGCGAAGTCTGCGTCCGTCTCGCCGGGAAAGCCGACGATCACGTCGGTCGTGATCGCCGGCATGTCGAGCCGCTCGCGCACCAGCTGGCAGCGATCGACGAACCGTCGTGCCCCCCAGCGGCGGCGCATCCGCCGCAGCACGGCGTCCGATGCCGCTTTGCAGGCAGATGTGCAAATGCGGGCAGACGCGGCGGGGATAGGCCGCCATCACGTCGATCAGCTCGCGCGTGACTTCCGTGGCCTCGATGCTGGAAAGCCGCACGCGAAAATCGCCGCGGCAGCGCGACGATTCGCTCGACCAGGTGCGACAGTCGCAGCCACTCGGCCTTCGGCCGGCTCGCGATTGAAATCGACGCCGTAGTGCCCCAGGTGGACGCCGGTCAGCACGATCTCGCGGTAGCCGTTATCGACCAGCCGCCGCACCTCATCGAGGATGTGCTCCAGCGGGCCGGCTGTGCATCGTCGGCCGGACGTGCGGGATGATGCAGTAGCTGCACCGCAGCAGGCAGCCGTCCTGCACCTTGACGTAGGCCCGGTGCCGGTGGCCGAAGTGCGAAATGCCCGTCGGCACGTCGACCACGCCGAAGCGGCCCAGCACGTCGGGCAGCTCGCGCTTGTCGGTGATGACCTCGCTCACGCCGGGCAGCGCGGCCACTTCCTGCGGCGCCCGCGTAGCGTAGCAGCCCATCACGACGATCCGCGCCGCGGGATTCGCCCGCGCCAGCCGGCGAATCGCCTGCCGGCTCTTGGAGTCCCCTTCGCCCGTCACCGTGCACGTGTTGACGACGCACAGATCGGCCGGCTCCGCCTCGGCGGCGTCCCGATAGCCGATCCCGAGCAGGCCCTGGCGCAGGTACTCCGTCTCGTACTGGTTGACCTTGCAACCGAGCGTGATGGCGCGAAGCGTGGCGGGCATAGGAGGGGACCTTCGTTCGCGAAGTCCTTGAACACTAACCCGACCCGCCAGCGAGGGAGATGCCGGACACGCTCGGAGTTGGGCGGCTGCTCTCCCTCGCTTGCGCATCGGGTTCGTGTGCCGCCGTGGGGCAGCGGCGACTGGCAGGTCGCCGAGCATTCTATTCGCTACCGCCTTACTGCTGAAGCCCTACGATCGGACGCTGCTGCCATGCAGCCGGAGCAAATCGATAATTTCGCGATGCTCGCCCTTCGTAGCCCAGGCCACGGGAGTTGCCCACGGTTCGGCATCTGATTCCACCACGTCCGCGCCGCGTTCCAGGTACACTTTGACAAGCTCGATACGGCCCCAGCGACACGCCCAGCCCAGTGGCGTTGACTTCAGTAATTGATCGCGCTTGCTGAGCGACGCGCCGGCATCGATCAACAGCGTTGCCCGAGTGGTGCGGTGCTCGTCGCCGGCGGTGGCCGTCGCCAGGTGGTGCAGCGTTGTGTGGCCGCCCACGCCGGTGACGTTCCGGCTCGATGCCGTGGTCCAACACCAGCTGGAAGCACTCCGGCAGCGTCGCGTGCATCAGCACATAGTTCCACCAGGGATCGTCGGACTTGCGCGTCATATACGGCAGGCACATCCGCACGATTTCGGCGTCGCAGCTTCCGGCCGCCCACAGCATCTGCTCCGCGAGATCGGTGAGCGTCGGCTCTTCCACGTTCAGGCTCGTTCCCGAAATCCGCCCGTCCAGGATTGCCCGCGCTGTCTCATGGTCTTTGAGGCCGACGACGCGTTCCACGGTGATGCGTGCTCCGAGCTTGATCAAGAGCGGCTTGCATCGGTTCGTCGCCGGTCGTCTCTGCACAACACATTGCGTCGCCATTTCCATTGAGGACGGCGTTGACGTTGGCCCCGCGGGAAATCAGCAGCTCGGCGATTTCGTACCGGCCGCACATCGAGGCGAACCAGAGCGGTGCACCCGCCTCGATCCCGCCATCGGCGCCTTCCACCGGCTCATTCGGGTCCAAGCCCAGATCGAGCAGCAGGGACACCATTTCGATGCGGTTGACTTTGACGGCAATGGACAGCAGCTCTTCGTGCTTGAGCCGGCCTTCGCGATGCATCCGCCGCACGGCCTCCGCGTCGCCGGTCGCCACGGCGGCGCGCGAGGTCAGCTCGGGCCCCCCGGTCGCGCAGCAGCCGGACCGTCTCAAAGAATCGCGAGGGCTCAAGGTGTGAGTTCTCGAGGAAGCTGAAGTCGCGGCCGTGGGCCGACCAGCCGGCGGCGGTGGCCGCTGTATCGAGCGGCGTCTGGCCGTAGCGATCCCGAGCGTCAACGGGCGCCCCGCGGTCGAGCAGCCAGGCAACCATCTCCGTGTTGTGCTTCCAGGCGGCGACGTGTAGCGGCGTCGTCCCCTGGGCGAGCCGGCGGCAATCGATGCCGTTGATCGGCTGCTCCACGTTGCATGCGCCCACGAGCGACAGGTCGCTTTCGAGGATCAGGATTGCGTCGTCGCACCGGTCCCGCAGGATCGCCCGGTTGATCTGGTCGGTGCGGGAATCGATCGTGGCCCCCGGCGGACTCGCTGCCCGGCGGCGGGCGGCCTCGCCCTGCTCGATGACCGCCACCACGTCGTCGTACCCGCGCTCGCGGGCGATCGTGTACGCCGTCGTCGCATCGCGATGGGGCCAGATCCCCTGCCGGGCGTCCGCGCCCAATTCCATCAACACGCGCGCCATTTCCGCGTCGCGATTGAGCACAGCGATGTGCAGCGGGAACCCCGTGAATCCGTCTGCCTCGACGTGCACTAATTCGGGCCGCGCCTTGGCCAGCCGGCGAACCGTGGTGACGTTGCCGGCGCTGGTGGCCGCACAGAACGCCCTAGAGTTCACCCCTTCGACATGCTGCTTGAGTTTCGTCCAGCTCGCAAACCCATACGCTCGCGCGAGCACCCGCTGAGCATCGGCCAACGCGAACTTCGCCGGATCGGGTTGGCCTTCAAATCGCTCGACCTCCGCGACGGCGGCGACATCGCCGGCACGGTACGCGTCGAGGAGTTCTTTGGCTTGCTTGCGAAGCTGTTCGAAACTCGGCCGGTGGGGAAGAGAGCGCGTGGGGGCAGAGTGAGAAGACATGACGTCCTCCTTTCCGCGGCTTGTAGCCGCATGGCTCGGTGTCCGCGTCGCGAACCGAAAGAAGGTACGCCGGCAATTAGAAAGAACGCATGGGTCAGGTGGGCTCAGCCCTCTCCGCGGACACAGAAGCGCCCTGAGCGCTCGGCTTTTACTTTACCAAGCTGGAGGGCTCGTGTGAACTCGAACGTCCTTCCGGTGCTTGTCGCCGCCAGTGCTGTTTGGCTACAAAACGGCGTTTCCACCAACTGAATCGCCGTGTTCGCCACGGTCTACCGTATTGGCTACAGATAGGTTACACGAGCCCAGCACCCATCGGCGGGCTTGCGGCCCGGCTTGGGCTCGCTATTGCCCAGGTTCCTGGGCATGTCCGGAAACGCGCCCAATTCCTGATTGTAGAGATGAGGGAGCTTTGAGCGCAAATCCTGACGATCTAGGTTTCGGAGATTTTCGATGGCACTAAAGTCGAGTTGGTGGTTCAACGTCGCTCTGATCGTGACCGGGCTTTTGCCGGCGGTAGCCGCGGCAGACGACAAGGAGTTAGTCGCGCTTGCGGGCGAGTGGAAGTTCCAAGCCGCTGGAGCTTCGGGCGAAGGCTGGCGGCAAGCCAGTGCGTTCATGCGTGGGGGAAGAAACAGCGACGAAGTGGGCTTTAAGTGGGAACTCTACACTCTCGAAGTGAAAGGCAACACGTTTAGGTTCGCAGGAACCGAGGCCGGCAAAGCCACGGCGAAGATCGATCCGACGCGGAGCCCCAAGTGGATTGACCTGCGTGACTCCAAGGGGCGGACCTGGCCCGGCGTTTATGAGCTGCGGGAGCTGCGGGGCCACACGGTTTTGATTATTACGCTGGGATTGGGCAAGACGCGTCCCACTAAGGTCGTCATAGATGGCCACGCTCACGCGGTTTACACAAAGGGTGGGAAGCCGGGCACGTTGCTCTTGATGCCAGCGGAGAGGGCCGCCTACTCGCTCTACTCGTCCGGAGCCGCCGACTAAGGTACCCGGTCCGTCATGGCGGAGGGCTGCTCCCGGCCCTCGGAAGCGAGGCGTTGTCATGTGAGGCTTGCAATGACGTTGCACGATTTCGCCGATTGGCTGGATCGCTATCGAACCGCATGGGTCGCTCGCGATCCTACGGCAGCGGTCGCCTTGTTTTCGGATGGCGCTACGTACTACGAGACGCCCATGGATTCGCCCCTCATCGGCCAGGGGGCTATCCGCCAGTATTGGACGGAGGGAGCGGAACAGAGCCAGCGCGAGGTGAGGTTCGAGGCCACGCCAATCGGCTTGGAAAACGGCTGCGGTTTTGCCCACTGGCGAGCATCCTTTCGCCGCGCGGCCTCAAGCGTCTTTGTCGAGATCGACGGCATATTGTCCGCCAAGTTCGATGAAACGATGCGTTGCGTGGAGTTTCGCGAATGGTGGCATCGTCGTGAGCACGCGTCGGCCGATTCCCTCCAGATCGCCGAAGAAGGGGCGCCGAAGAACCGTTACGTTGACAGCACGCAACAACTCGTCGTTGAGTTATCCGTTCGCGATCTGCAACGGTCGCTTGCCTTCTACGCGACCTTGGGGTTCCACGTTGAGCGGGCGGAGGCAAAATTCGCGGTGGTTGCCTGGGAAGAGCATCAGTTCTTTTTGTCTCAAGACGGCCTGTTGTTGGACGCTCTTGCGGCGCCGATCATGAACGTTCGCGTGATGGTGCCGGACGTGGATCGTCTCTGGCAACGAGTCATCGAGCTGGGGCTTCCGGTAGCGGCTCCGGTCGGAGATCGCTCTTACGGGCTCAGAGACTTCACGATTGTCGATCCGGACGGCTTCGGGGTTCGCTTTGCGACCTGGCTGCGGACGACCGACTCCAGGAGGTGACCGAAATGCCGAAACTTGACCATCTTTTGGAGTCGGCGCTTTACGTCGATGACCCGGAGCGCTCCGCGCGGTTCTACCAAAGACTCTTCGGCTTTGAGATCATCACGGCCGTGGAGCGGATGTACGCACTCAGTGTAGCGGGCAACCAGGTCCTTCTGCTGTGCAAGAAGGGCGCGGCGGCAAACCTCACCTCGCCTCCGCCACACGATGGCGATGGTCAATTGCACCTGGCTTTCGCGATTCCTGCCGCCGAGCTAAGCGCATGGGAGAATTGGCTAGCCCAGCATGGCGTGGCTGTCGAAGAGAAACATACTTGGAATCGGGGCGGCTGCAGCTTGTACTTCCGTGACCCAGATCAACATTTGGTGGAGTTGGCCACGCCGGGAGTTTGGTCCATCTATTGATCGCGGCACAACGAACCAGATCGTCGATCGAGCACGCACGATGAAGCGAACCGTTCCCGAGCCGTTGGACATTCCCTGGACGTGCAAGCCGGTCGCGAGCGCACGCTCAGGACTCGATCTGCTTCGCGACGGCCGGATTCACTGTTGGATCGAGCACGAGGTTCTCCGCGGGGTTACACCCAGGATGCTCGTCTGGTGGTTCAAGCATCTGGAAGGAGACTTGGTCGCCGGCGGAAAACGTGTCAGCCGCTACCGGGCTTGGCATCCACGCGAGCATCTCGCCATCGAGTACTCCCGCCGCAATCCAGACGGTTCGATTGGTGTCGGCTGCGTGATCCACCTGACGGAGATGCTGGTCGCGAATCCCGACTACCTCGTTGACGTGCACACGCTCATCACCAAGCTCGATGAGGAGGGCTTCGCGCACCGGCCCCGGTTTCACGGATTAAGGCTTGCCCGGATGGACTATCAGTTCACGGAGACGGCATCTGGGACACTTTATCGAAACAGCCTGACCGTTGGCGTCGCTGGCATTCTGGGATACCTTGTCAACCCGCTCATCCGCAAGTTCGCCTTCGATGAGGCCCGCGGCCGTGCTTGGATCAAGCACAATGTCGAAGAAGTCGGCAATTTCGAGTCGTTTCTGCCACAATTGTATGCCTCCGAACAGGGCGAAAGTTAAACCGAACGGTGGACACACAATGAGGTTCTGTCGGCGATGATCTGCCATGCGCTCCTCGCGCGTCGGGCCGACACTCCGACGCCGGTAAGGCCCCGTCATACGCATCTAGTCTGTCCATGACGGTCCGCCGCCATCCGCACGAGTCGTTGTTGCGCCAACCTTCGCGCGTCCAGGAATGTCCGGGATTGTGCGTGGCCGACCACGAAGGTTTGGCTACACTTTGGCCACAGAGCGGCCCAAAAAGCGCTTCCCAGGCACGGGCGGCACAAAGAATCGCCACCGCAACTCGGAACGGGGGCGTAGTTTACAAGAGCGGAGGGCACGGGACTCGAACCCGCAACCCCTTGCGGGGCACCACATTTCCAGTTGGATCGACCAACTGTCCGCCATCGTCCACGAACGCCCGAAGCCGTACACGGTTGCGGGTTTCGCGCCGACTCGTGATTCCACCAATGTATCGCCGTGTTCGCCAGTGTCCACGGTGTTGGCTACAGATTGGCTACACGGCCACGCCCAATTCTGCGCCGCCTGGCTGTCGCATGACTTCCTCCTTCTCGTGGAGGAGGCCATACCTCTACCTCTTTCAGCCCCTAAAGCGGCAAGATTTCCGGAAGGGGGACACGCACCGTGGTGACAGATCAGGTAGAAAGGAACCCAAAAGGCACTGGCAGAGCCAGTGGCACCCTTTTGCTATTCGGGTCCACTACCACGCAGCGGTGACCGGCAAACCATCCCGATCCCTCACCAGGAGTGCCCGTCAAACGCGAGGCCCTCCGACCGACCAGTTATGCGGCAGCGGCAGGTGCGACCAGTGCCACCCCGCCCGAGAAAACCGCCAGGATCTGAGCGGCATTTCATCGTCCGGCACGCGGCTACGCTGTGGCAGTGCGATTTCTTCTCGGTCAAGACGCTGACGCTGACAGGTTGGCAACGAGTCTACCTGATGGCCTTCCTCCACGCGTACGTCGCGTATCGCTCTCTTCGGAGACCGCCCACCCCGACTCAGCCTGGGTCGGCAGCAAGGTGCCGCATTCGTGGAACACGCAAAGGCCGAGCGTTTAGAAGCTACGATCCTGTTCCACGACCGCGACAGCAAGTTCACGGCGACGTTCGATTCCGACCTGAAGGAATCGGGCGTCAAGATACATCTTTCGCCGCCGCGGTCGCCTAACACGCACGAACGCGTTCGTAGAACGCTGGATCGGGTCCGAGTGCCTGAACTATTTCATCCTCCTTGGCCAGAAGCACGTCAATTACCTTGCCCAATCTTGGTTGTGCCATTACCACACGGCGCGTCCCCACCAAGGTCGAGCCAAGAACAACGAGCCACTGATGCCGAGCAAGGCTCCCGTCCCGACCGAGGGGCAAGGTCTGCTGCACGGCAAGGCTCGGCGGACTGCTCAAGCACTACTACCGCAAGGCCGGCTAGCGCCCGGTTTCGCGTCCAGCCCCTCATCGAGCCGACGCGTGAGCCCGCGCCTTATGCGCGACAGCGCCACGTCGGCAGCGGTCCTTTCCGAGTCCAAATTGCCAAAGAGCCTATCTGCCAACTGACCAACCGCTCAGTTCTCGCGGCGGGTCACCTCGCCGAAAGAACCGCCTTGAGTTTTTGCACGCGACGCGCCTAGCCGCTGCACTTCGCCTCTTCCCCGTTCACGTCGGGGTTGCCCATGCGCTCGTCCGAGATTCGATGTGTGGCCAGCGGTGCGCCGGCCGTCGGCTGCCGTCCGAATTGCCAAAGAACTCACTTGGCCTCCCGCCAGATTCTATCTCGCGACCGCGCTACGCTGTCCGCGGCGCCGGATCGACTTTTTGCACAGGACGTCAAACCTCCATGTCCACGGGAATGATTTCGACGTGCAGAACAATGTCATAAACAACCCACAACACAACCTCATACCTCCGATTGAACACAAACCAGTATTCTGCGACGTCGGCTTGTCCGTTCTTATCAATCTCGTCCTTGAGCATGTCTCGTAGCCCGGACCGCAATTCATCCTGAGGACTACCGCTATCAACAACAAGCTGAAAGCACCTATCTGGCCGTCCCAAGAGTTCGACCGCGTCATTTAGCGTGTGCCCGCTAAGGTCCTTTGCAAATGCAGGCACACGCAATCTGTCGCGCCAAGTCATCCACCACACGAATCCGGCAACTAAGGCCATACAGGCCAAAAGAGCAGCTATAGTTACGCGCATAAAGCTCCGTCGCATTTCAAGCCTCCTTTGTCCTTAGCTACTTAAAGGTGAATGGCGCACACGGTTCGCCACCATCCACGCGAGTCGTTTGTATCGCGTAATTCCCGCGTCCACGAACGTCCGGGTTTGTTCACCGCGCCCACGATATCCGACAGGCCGACGTTGGCTACATTTAGGCTACAAAACGGCCGAAAAGCGCGCTGCTCCGAGACCGGCGGCGCAAAGAACCGCCCCCGCAACTCTGGGCGGGGGCAATAGTTAGAAAAGCGGAGGGCACGGGACTCGAACCCGCAACCCCTTGCGGGGCACCACATTTCCAGTGTGGCCGCTAGCCATTCGCTTACCCTCCTCGCGCCATCAAGATTCTAATCCGCCGCAGCGGCTTGGCAACCACAGTCACCGGACCCGCTCAGACCCAGCCGCCCACCGCGCTTAGCGTGCTTTCTTGCCTTCGATCAGACCCTCCGCCTCGCGATGAAGGATCTGGCAGATGAGCCAATCGTGCCACCAGGCGGTCGTCAGCTCGCCGCTGTTGAGCTGCGGGAACCAGTCTTGGGCCATGATTTCGCGCGCCTGGCCTAAAGCCTGGCGGGCTTCGGCCGACTGGCCCAGGCGGTGGTGCGACATGGCGACGATGAGATGGGCCGGCACATCCAGACCGATCACTCTGGGGTTCCCCGAGACGCTCTTGCTGGCGCACTCCAGGGCCTTGTCGAACTCGCCCGTGCGATAGTGGGCCAAGCCACGCGCCATCAGGAAATACGCATGATATTGGTGATCGGTAGCGGCTACGGCCTGATCGGCCAGCCGCACGACCGCTTTCATGTCGGCAACCGCGCCGGGGGCCAACAGGCAGGATTTGGCGGTCCGCTCGGCGATCGGTGGATCGGTCACCTGGCCGAAGCGCTCGAGCATCGCCGCACAATGGTCACGGTACGCTGACCGGTCTTCGACCCAAGCCCAGAGAGTGGCCCCGCGGAACCAGGACATGTGGTCGTCCGGATTGAGACGGAGCGCGGCGGCAAAATCGGCCGCGGCCTTGGGCCATTGCCGGGCTCGGGCCTGCTCGTCGCCCCGCGTCAGGAGCTGCTGCCAGGTCAAGCCCGGAAACTCGGCGGGTGGTTCCTTCAGGCCTGGCTCCAGGCCAGGCGTATTGAAATCAAGGGGCGGATCGGGCGAAATGGACGTCGTCGCGGCCGGCTTGGCCGCGTCGGATCGCTTCTGCGCCGCGGCAGAAGTCGGCCGCGCATCGCTGGTCGTCGTTGACGGCCAGAGGGCGAAGGCCAATCCGAGTACGGCTGCCAGCAGGATCGCCCCCAGTCCAAGAAGGATCCACGAAGGTCCGCCGCAGGCTGCCGGACTCGTCCGAAGCGTGCCGACGCCCCGCGTGGCCACCTTGGCCGCCTTGTTGGCCGGCTGTCGCGCGGCAAGCGGGCTTGAGCCGGGCTTGGCAACCTGCCCCGCAATTTGCTGGTAATGGGCGGAGGGACCTTGGGACTTCCGCCGGTGATTTTGGAACTGGCTAGCCATGCGAAGACTCCTTTAACGCGGATCGAGAAGACGCGTGGGCCCGACGCTGAGGTCTATGCCCTGAGATTCATCATAGCCGCGCAGGCGCCACGCGGAAGTGGCCCGGCTGTCTGTCTGCCTCCCGGCGCCGGGAAAAGGCATTCGGCGCGCAAGAACGTGGATGCAAGGCGCTGGGCCTCTGATCTCACGCGAGACAGAGCTCCGCTTCCGCGGGGTTGTGGAAATCCGCGGGAACGTCTGCCGGCTTCGTCCGCACGTCGATTTCGCCTTCTTGGCGTTCGAGAAGGGCGATCAGGCTGACGCCGCGCGAGTAGGCGCGGGCACCCCGGCCCTGAAGCTGCCGCACGAGCCGCCGCTGTTCGCCCGCGAAGATTCTCCGCAGCAGCCAGTTCATCGGCCCAGGCGGCTGGGCAAAGTCGGTGCCGGCCGCGCCCGAGGCACGATGGCGGCGACGATTGAGCGCCCGGACCAGCCGCACCAGTCCGTACAGCCGTGCGTTGTAATACGACAGCAGCCGCGTGCCGACGGGCAGGCCCTCCCACACCTGCGCCAGCCGCGGCAGCGTGTAGCGGCGGTAATGTCCGAAGCTCACGTCGTGCGGACTCCACAGGGCCATGTCGGCCGGCACCGTGAGGAGGAATAGCGCGCCGGGCGAAGCGGCGGCCAGCAGCTCCGAGAGCAGCACAAAATCGTCCGGCACGTGCTCCAGCACGTCGGTCAAGAGGAACAACCGCGCCTCCGCGGCCAGCGGCCCTAAATCATCGGGCGCCTGGCCCGCGAGGAACTCGGCCCGCGGAAACCGACGGCGGGCCAGCGCGATGGCCTCGTCGGACGTGTCGATCCCCAGGCAGCGATAGTCATCCGCCAGGGCCGCGATATTCGCCCCCGTGCCGCAGCCAACATCCACAACGAGGGCATCGCCTTGAGCCGGGAGCACCTCGCGCACGATCCCCCGCAGAATCTCCCGCCGGGCCACGAACCACCAGTGGTCCTGTTCGATCTCGGCGTGGAGCTGGAACTGGGGGGAACGCATGTTGGTGAGTGGTGAGTGGTGAGTGGTGAGTAGGTGAGTGGTGAGTAGGTGAGTAGGTGAGTAGGTGAGTAGGTGAGGGGTGTTGTATGACGGGAGAGCGGCCTGGAAAGGGTCACATGCCGCCGGTTGTTGCGTGTCAACCACTCACCTACTCACCAAATTTACTTCGCCACTCCCCACCGCTTCTCGCGGTAGACTTGCAAGCCGTGCAGGGCGTGGTAGGCGGCGCCGCAATCCAGCGGCAGATCTTTGGTCTGCTCGAACAGCTCGCAGAGGTGCACGGCTGCGCGGGTCACCCACTCCTGGGCCAGCTCTTCCCCTTTCAGGTGCAGGGCCAGGAATTCCAGGCAATGTCCCGTGGTGCGAATCCGCACGGCCACGTCGCTGCTCATGCTGGCGCGCTGTAGCCATTGGGCAGAGAACGCGCCATCTTCCTGCTGCAGCTCGCGAATCCGGTCGATGGCCAAGGCGATCAGCCGCTCGGCCTCGTGCCAGCCGCCGGTAAGGGCCAGCGGCTTGCCTTGGCGCTCGAGGTGCTTCTTATAGCGCTGCACGGCGAGCGACATGCCGATCAGCCGGTGCGTGCCGCCGCAGGAAGTCGTATGGAACCCGTCGCCAAGCTCGATCCCGTGCCGCGACGAAGGTTGATCGAAGACGGAGCTGGCATATTCCATGCTGAGGATTTTCTCGATCGACCATTCTTCGGTCACCTGCTTTTCGGGGCCCGGCTGCCCGGTCTCGGTGCTCGAATAGGTGATCTTCCACGGCTCATCCAGCGGCACCAGATCGGGGAAGGCCGTCAGGCCGATGAGCGACCAGCCGCACTCCTGCCCTTGGCGGATGTCCATCTTGGCGGCCTGGATCATGCCGGCCACGGTGTAGGGTGTCGCGCCTTCGGGGCCGCGATAGATCACCCGCGTATCCTGGGTGACGGTCGCCCGGCGTCCCTCGGGCGGCGGGTAATCGACCAGCAGATAGCCGAGCCACTGGTTGGGATGTCCCTGGCCGCTCTTGGAGCCTCCTTCGACCTGCGTGGCCAGCGTGCCGTCGTTCCGTGGGCTGAGGGTGAAGCCGCGCACCTCGTCGCCGTGCTCCAGAAGCAGCTTGAGGGCCGGCACGCGCACGGCCGGCTCGCTCCCCTTCGCCGGATCGATGCGATCGACCAGGAGCTGATCTTGATAGGCCAGGATGCCGTGCACGAGCTGCCAGGCTGCGTGGTCGCGGGTATTCATATAGCGCCGCGCGTTCTCGGCACGCACGCGGTCAATGCGAGCACGCAGCTCGGCTTCGTCGTCGGGGATTGACGTCGCAGCGGGTCGCGCCTCGACGCCGCGGGGGGAGTCGCCGCAGCCGGCACACAGCGGGGCGAGCAACAGGCAGCCGCATGCCGCGCGGACGATCGCCCAATCCCTCGCGCTCCCTGGCTGACACTTCGGGCTAATGTGCTGATTCATGGAAGTCTGCTTCTGCGGCCGCCGGCCGCCGTGAGACGATCTCCGTTATCTATCGAATGCGACAGGCCCGCTGGGCCGCTGCGCCAGGCTGGCGAGTGCCACGCTCCCCCTATCCATTGGTAATCTGTGCCGGCGGGCGAAATCTTTAGGACTGGTGTGCCTGTGACGATTAGGGCAACTCCCTACCTCGTCCTCGTCCTCGTCGTCGTCCTCGTTCTCGAAAGAGCCCACCTAACATCGAGTTGCGAGAACGAGCACGAGAACACGAGGACGAGGACGAGGACGAGGACGAGGACGAGGACGAGGACGAGGACGAGGACGAGGACGAGGACGAGGACGAGGACGAGGACGAGGACGAGGACGAGGGGCCCACAGATCGCCACGCCATCGCGCTGTTAAAAGATAGCGGATGTCCGGGACAGCGACAAACTGCGAAAGGTTTGCTAGCGGCCGCGCCGATCCTTCGCCTTAGCAGGGCCGGGAAGACTTCACTGGAGCACAGTGCCGACCCTGCCGGAAGCCTCTACGGCTTCCGCCACGATGGCGCTCGGATTGCAGCCCTCGTCAACGTCGCAACCCTCCACGGACGGTCCACCGAGCAACCTTGCTCTGGGAGGACCAACATGCCTGTCACATCTCTGGCCCGCCTTCCGCGCGTGGCCCGGCGTATTCATTCCCGTGGAGAGGTCAGGCCGCTCTCGGTCCTGGTCGTCGACGACGGCAATCGGGCAGGACTCGTCGGTCTGCTCCAACAGACGTTCGGCGAGGCGACGCAAGTCCACGAATCCGACAGCGGTCTGGCGGCGCTGGAAATCCTCCGCCGCACGCGGATCGACGTGGTGCTGGTCGATTACCTGCTGCCCGACATGAACGGCCTGGAGCTGATCTCGTCGATCGCCGACATGGCGGACGACACGGCCGTGATCCTGATGAGCGAGCGTGGCAGCGGCCGCATCGCCGCCGACGCCATGAAGCTCGGGGCGCGGGACTATCTCGATCGCCAGGAGCTGAAAGGCGAGGCGCTGGAGGAGGCCATCGTTGCGGCGCTGCGCACCGCGCGCTAGAATGGCGCACCAGCCGGGCGCTGGGCCGGCTGCGGCGAGATCGGGCCGAGGTGGACGGACACGTCCGCGGCCTGGTCCGCGACGTGCAGCACAGCCTGGGCGACCTGGAGCAGTCGGTCGGCGAGCTGAGCCGGCTCGGGCAACACCCGCCGCTGCGGCAGTTGGCCAACCATTTCTCCGAGGTCGAATACAGCCTGCGACGGTCGTTGGCGCTGCTCGGCGCACTCAGCGAGCGCTCGGCAGACATGGCCTGAGGGCAAGCGGATGCAACGCTGGAGAATCGCGCTGTCCGGCACGATGGCCCTGGCGTGTCTGTCCGCACTGGCGGCGCCGGCTCAGGCCGCTCCGATCGAGACCATCGCCGGCACGGGCCGGGAAACCGACGGAGGCGAGGGCGGGCCGGCCCTGCGAACGAACGTCGGCAACCCCTTCGGCGTCGAAATCGGGCCCGATGGCGCGCTCTATATCTGCGAAGTCAACAACCACCGCGTGCGCCGGCTGGACCTGGCCAAAGGAGAGCTGACCACGGTGGCCGGCAGCGGACGCAAGGGCTTTGCCGGCGACGGCGGCCCGGCCACCAAGGCCCTCCTCAACGAGCCGTACGAAGTGCGGTTCGACAAGGCCGGGCACATGTATTTCGTGGAGATGCAGAACCACCTCGTGCGGCGGGTCAACGCCAAGACGGGCGTGATCTCCACGGTGGCGGGCACAGGCTCCCCCGGCTTTGCCGGCGACGGCGGGCCGGCCGTCAAAGCCCAGTTCCGTCAACCGCACAGCATTGCGCTCGACCATGATGCCCCGGACGGGCGCGGCGGGCTGTATGTGGCCGATATCGGCAATCACCGCGTTCGGCGGCTCGATCTGAAAACCGGCCGCATCGAGACCGTGGCCGGCACTGGCGAGCGCACCTTGCCGACGGACGGACAGGCGGCCGGCGGCCGGCCGATCCTCGGCCCGCGCGCTTTGGCCATCGACGGCCGCACGATGTGGATTGCCCTGCGCGAGGGGAACAGCGTGTGGCGAATGGACTTGGGCCGCGGCACGCTCCACCACGTGGCAGGCACGGGCCGCAAGGGATACACCGACGGCGCCGTTAAGACTGCCACCTTCGACGGCCCCAAGGGAATCGCAGTCGGTCGGGGCGGCACCATCTACGTCGTGGACACCGAGAACCAGGCCATCCGCGCCATCGAGCTGGGTCGAGGCACCGTGGCCACCGTGGCCGGCGTAGGCCCCAAGGGCCGCGGCTACAACGGCGACAGCCGAGAGGCCACGACCGCCCACCTCAGCCGGCCGCACGGCATCTGCCTGGGCGCCGACGGCGAGATCTTCATCGGTGACAGCGAAAACCACCGCGTGCGGCGCTTGCGGCGGGTTCCTTGATCGGCGGCCCGCTTTCCCGGCGTTGACGACGTTGGCGGCCGCGGCTATCTTCCCGCCCCGCGCCGCTGGCGCGAGCGGCCTTTCCCTATCGCCATTTCGCCATGCTTTCAACGCTGTCTCGGCTGTGCCGCTGCGCGCTGGCTTTGGCGCTGACGGCATGCGCCGGCTGTCTCATGGACCATCAGGCCAGGCGAGAAAAGCAGGCGCTCTTGAAGAAGCCGCGGCTGGCGCCCGAGAGCGTCGTGCTGGAGGTCTTCGCGGTGCACTTCCGCCGGGACGACCACGAGCTGTATCAGGCCATCTGGCGCGAAGTCGATGAGCAGGCCCTGCCGACCGAGACGCGGCGGCGGTTGGGCGAGAACGGCTTCCGCGCCGGCGTGGTCACGGGCCACTTGCCGCAAGCCGTGCAGCGGATTCTCGAGCTGCACAGCCAGCCCACGCCCCAGCAAGACCCCGACGCCCCGCAGGTGAACGTGGTGACGTTCGACGGGCGGCCGACCATCCGCATTCAACAGATGCAACTTTTGGCGCGGCGGCGGGGCGAGATTGCCGCCTCGGGCCTCTATCCCTTCGCGGCCCCCTTGATCTGCGAAGATGGGCAACTCCGCGGCGAGACCTTCGAGCAGTGCCAGGGCATGGTCGCGCTCGAAGCGCTGCCGAGACGTTGAGGGTCGCGTGCGGCTGGAGATTGTGCCCGAGCTGCACTATGGCGAGGCGCAGCGACGCTTTTCCAGCAGCGAAGGCATCCTGAACTTGGAGACCGGGCGGCCGCGCAAGACGCTGGCCAGCCTCGCTCAGGATGTCGCGCTGTCCCCCGGCGATCTGTACGTGCTGGGCAGCTCACAGGCCAAGCCAGGCAGCTTGGGCGACTATTTCTTCACGGTCGAGTCTGGCAACACGCCGCACGCCAAGCTGCTGTTCATCCGTCTGGCCCATACGCATAACGACGGGCTGTTCTCGCCCGTGGCGGCGCCAGCACCCGGCGAAGCGGATGCACTGGATGCGCCGGCCGAAAGCGAGACGAAGGAAGCCAGCCCCGATAGCGGCCGACCACGGTAAGAATTACAAAGCCGTTCCAGGAATTGGGGACGTTCTTTCAGGGCCGGGCTTCGCTTTCATTACACCGGGCCTCTCTTCTGGCCGTTATTCTCGCTTGCCGGCGGGTCGTCCGTGCTGCGTGCGCTGTCCGCGGGCTGGCGACGATCTGCGGAACGCGACTTGCTCTTGGTGGGGAGCATCGCGTCGTGCGCCGCTGACAGCATATCTTCCGCGCACGGCCCCACCCTCTTTCTCGGCATCTCCCGCAGGTGACCTGAATGCAACGAACGAACGACGCCCCCGGCCGCCGGATTGGTTTACCTACTCTGATCTTGTCGGCTACCGCGCTGGCCGGGGGCGTCGGTCATGCACAACAGTTTGCCAATCGAGGGCCGGGCACGGCTGCCCCCCAGGGCAGCTCGCACCTGCAAGCTGCGTCGCACGTGCAGCCGGCGTCGCACGCCCCGGGGGGCGCGGCAACGTTGCGGCCGATCTTTCAGTCGCGCCCCGGCGAGCACCCGCTCCTGCCGGCCGTGCGCTGGGCCGACACCGGGTTGCGACAGATGGAAGGCCTGCACGATTACTCCTGCATCTTCGTCAAGCGCGAGCGGGTGGAAGGCGAGCTCACGCCCCATAGCCACCTGCGGCTGAAGGTCCGGCATCAGCCCTTCAGCGTCTACGTCCACTTTGACGCCCCGGCCGACCAGCGCGGGCAAGAGGCGATCTACGTCGAAGGCCGCAACGACGGCAAGGTGCTCGCCCACGGCGTGGGGCTCAAATCGATCGTCGGCACCGTGGCGCTCGAGCCGACCAGCCCTCGGGCCATGGCCGGCAGCCGCCACCCGATCACCGATATCGGCATCCTCAACATGACGAGGATGTTCCGCGACCAAGGCGCCAAGGAAACGCAGTACGGCGAATGCGAGGTACGGTTCCTGCCCGGCGCAAGAGTGGATGGCCGGCTGTGCACGTGCATGCAGATGGTGCACCCCGTTCCGCGGCGCGAGTTCCACTATCACATGATCCGCGTGTTCATCGACGACGAGCTGAACCTGCCGATCCGCTTCGAAACCTACGACTGGCCCAGCCGTCAGGGCGAAGGGCCGGTGCTGAGCGGCGAGTATTCGTTCCTCAAGCTGAAGCTCAACAACGGGTTCACCGACGCGGACTTCGACGTGCGGAACCCGAGATACGGGTATCGATAGGCGCGAGCGGGGCGGCGTAAGCCCCCTGATACCGTCGCATCGCCGCGAGTGGCAGAGATCGTCAGGGGGCTTACGCCCCCCGCTCGCCGGTTAGATCACGGGGTCGCCGGTCGGCTCCCCGTTGCCTTCCCGCTTCGCGGGCGACAGGGCCTCGACGGCCGACACGAGCAGCCGATCCTGCCGCGGCGGCACGCTGCGCAGGTCCAGGAGCAGCCGGTCTTCCTTCACGCGGCCGACCACGCTCGGCGTGCCCACCCGCAGGGCCTTGGCGAATTGATCTACGCTCAGCTCGCGCGGGGCCAGCGACACACACCGCGTCGGCATCCGCTGCGTGGGGATCGAGCCGCCCCCCAGATAAGTGACGTCGGCCACCGCCTGGGCGTCTTTGACGGCGCCGGCCCCGGCCATCTGCACGGCCAGGCGCTCAGCCCGGTTCTGAAGGTTCTCGACCGAGGTGCTCAAGAGATGCAGCAGGGGGATTTCCTCCTTCGCCTTATCCGGATCGCGATAGATGCGGAGCGTGGCGGCCAGCGCGGCGAAGGTCAGCTTATCCACCCGCAGCGCCCGCATCATCGGATGCGACGCGATGCGCTGCACCGGGTCCCGGCGGCCGACGATGATGCCGCACTGCGGGCCGCCCAGCAGCTTGTCGCCGCTGAAGAGCACCAGGTCGGCCCCGGCGCGGATGCTCTCGGCGGCGACCGGCTCGCCTTCGAAGCCGAACTGGCCGAAATCCACCAGCGCCCCGGAGCCGATATCGTGGATCACGGGCAGCCGATGCCTGCGGCCAAGCGTCACCAGATCGGCCAGCGGCACATCTTCGGTGAAGCCGACCACGCGGAAGTTGCTGGTGTGCACGTGAAGCAGGGCGGCGGTTTCCTCGCCGATCGCCTGTTCGTAGTCTTGCAGGTGGGTCTTATTCGTCGTGCCGACTTCGCGGAGCGTGGCACCGCTGGTGGCCATCACGTCCGGCAGGCGGAAGCTGCCGCCGATCTCGATGAGCTGCCCGCGCGAGGTGATAACCTCCTTGCCCGCGGCCAGCGCGGCCAGGGTGAGCATCGTGGCGCCGGCGTTGTTGTTGACGACGCAGGCGGCCTCGGCGCCGGTGAGCTGACGCAGGAGGCTCTCGACCGCCAGCACGCGCTGCGAGCGCTGGCCGTTCTCCAGGTCCAGCTCGACGCTGGCGTAATCGCGGCCGACCGCCACGATCTCCTCGATCGCCGCTTCGGCCAGCGGTGCGCGGCCTAGCCCCGTGTGAAGCAGGATGCCCGTGGCGTTGATGACAGGCCGCAGGCTCGGCCGTTCTTCCTGCAGGATCCGGCGAGCGATACGCTCGGCCAGCTCGCTGGGCGAGGGCAGATGAATCTCGGCGGCCGCGGTCCGCAGGTCGGTGCGCAGCTTATCCAGGTAGGAGCGGACGCTGGAAACCACCACGTTGTGGCTCACGCGATCGACCAGCCCTTTAAGGCGGGGGGTCTCCAACAGCTCGGCAACCGACGGAATGTGGCGGAGCGGATTGGCGGGCATGGCATCCTCGCGCGTTGGACGGAGGGATTGGTCCCAGGTACGGTCCATGATAACCGGATCGCCGGACATGGGCGACGGGGAGCCCGTGCGGCGAGCGCGTCATGGCTGCGCGAGAAGCTCGGCTTTCCCGGAGAAGCCGTCTATAAGTCGCTCGGGGTCGAGCTTTTGCGTTCGTCCCGCATAGTCGTCGGCCACTTCTTGCAGCACGCGCGGCTCTCGACCACAGGGATGCCCGGCGAACTTCTACCGCTCGCCTTGCGACGGCTGCGAAAGCTTGGCCTTGTACTCGACGAGCTTCACCGCGTAGCGGAAGAAGTCGAACGCATACGGGGCCGTGCGCGCCACCACCACGATCGTAATCAGCAAGCCGACGACCTTGGAGAACCAATCGGCCGGCAAGCCCGGCAAGGCCCGGCGGTCCTTGGGGTTGTCCGTCCAGCCGAACAGCTCCAGCACACGCAGTTCCTGGTTCATTTTCTCGATCGAGGCGGGGATGTCGTCAGCGTTCATTTTCGCGATGGCGCTGGCCACGCCGGCCTGAATGGCCTTGTCCGTGCGCAGGGCATTGAACAGCATCAGGCTGTCCGCGTTGGCGATGGCCGTGATGACGATCGCCAAGCCGATAATCAGCCACAGCATTCTGGCCTGATATCGGTCGGTGAGCTGCTCTTCGGTCGTCTGCCAGAGACTCTCGGCCTTTTGCTTGTCTTCGCTGAGGATGCCCTCGACCATCTTCCGGGTCTTGGGGTTCGTCGGCGGCACGTCGCTCACCGTGTCTGCCAAGGCGGTCTGGAACTGGACCAAGGAGATCTTGTTCGGCTTGCCCGCGCCCGGGAAACCGAGCTTGGCGATGCTGTCCCACCAGCGTGGCCGGCGCGAGCTCTGGATCATGGGGTGCTCATAGACCTTGTCGATGAGCATGTCGCCGTCGGGATCGAAGAAGATGTCCTTGAGGCCCTTGTACATCGTGCTCGCCCGCCAGGCCAACGCGGCGGCGATCGCCTCGCCAAACACCGAGCAAACCAGGCCCAGCATCAGATAAAAGAACACCATGCCAAGGATGATGCCGAGAATACTCGATTCGAACATGCCGTGCTCCAGAGCTGACAGGTGGTAGGCGCCGCGGCTGGCCGCCGCGGACTGCCCTTGGACCGCTAGTGTTGTTATCTTGGAAGCCCAAAGGACGTGTCAACGGCGGTTGCTGACGGCGAGCGGGGGGCGTAAGCCCCGCCTGATGACCCTGCGATCAGAATTGACGCCGAAATATCAGGGGGCTTACGCCCCCCGCTCGCCAGACGCGATAGCCGGATCCGCTCGCCAGAATTCCTGCAAAGAGAAACCGTGCCTCGATCAGCCGTGCTTTACCGCAGACTACCGTCATTATTCGCTGCCGCTGTGCTTTTGGCCACTGCCGGGGGCCAAACATCGGCCGAAAACTGGCCCGGCTGGCGGGGGCCGGGCCGTTCGGGCATCGGCGCCGAGAAGGGCCTGCCGCTGCGCTGGTCCGCCACGGAGGGCGTACGGTGGAAGGCAGAACTGCCGGGGGCCGGAGTCTCCAGCCCCATCGTCTGGGAGGACCAGGTGATCGCCACCTCCTCCGATGGCAAAGACCTGGCCACGCTGCACGTCAGCAGTCTCGACCGGCGGACCGGACGCGAGCGCTGGCACGTTCGCCTCTGGGGCACGGCCCCCACCCTGGCCCACGGCACCAAGAGCAACATGGCCACGCCCGCTCCGGTGACCGACGGGCAGCACGTTTTTGCCTTCTTCGGCACGGGCGACGTGTTCTGCATCGACATGTCCGGCCGGCTGGTCTGGCAGCGATCACTGGCCAGCCAGTTCGGGCCGTTCGAGAACCGTTTCGCCCATTCCAGCTCGCCGCTCGTGTATCGAGAACGTCGTCGTGCTCCAGTGCGATCACTACGGCGACTCGTACCTGATTGCCCTGGACCAAAAGAGCGGGGCCACGCGATGGAAGGCCGACCGGCCCGGCGCGTGGCTCTCCTGGTCGTCTCCGCAACTGATCGAGGTGAAGGACGAGGCGAATGGCGCCTCGGCCGGCTCCGACACTCAAACCAGGCACGAGCTGGTCGTCTGCGGCTCGCTGCGGGTAGACGCCTACGATCCGTCATCCGGCAGTCCACGCTGGACCGTGAGCGGCATGCAGCGCGAGTGCATCCCCACGCCCGTCGTGGCCCACGGCCGGGTGTACGTGGTGAGCGGACCAGGCGGCCAGAGCATGGCCATCCGGCCCGGCGGCCACGGCGACGTGACGCGCTCGCGCGTGCTATGGAGCAGCCCTCGCGGCGTGCCGTACGTGCCGTCGGCGATCGTCGTGGGCGACTACTATTACCTGATCGACGACGACGGCATCGGCACGTGCCTTGGCGCGCACGACGGCCGCCGCGTGTGGCAAAAGCGGCTCACTGGCAAGTACACCGTCTCGCCGGTGGCCGGCGACGGCAAGATCTATTTCATCAACGAAGACGGCGACACGACGGTCATCGCGGCCAACGTCAGCGGCTACCGCGAGCTTGCCCGCAACTCGCTGGGCGAGCCGGTCTACGCCTCGCCGGCGATCTCCGGTGGGCAGCTTTTCATTCGCGGGGCAAAGCACATGTATTGCGTCGGGGCGAAGTGACGCACGTGGGGCACGTTTCCAAATGTGCCCGGCGACGGGACGGGGTCCCCACGTCATCGCGCGGGAGCGTGATGACTACGTTACGGGAGTCACGCTGACGATGATGGTCGATACGCCCGCCACGATCGCCGTGCTGGGGGCCGGACCGATCGGGCTGGAGGCTGCCCTCTACGGCCGCTTCCTGGGGTACACGGTCAACGTGTACGAGCGCGGGAGAGTCGGCGACAACTTGCGGCGGTTCGGCCAGGTGCGGCTCTTCAGTCCGTTTCGCATGAACAGCTCGCCGCTGGGACTGGCGGCGCTCGATGCCCAGGACCCCCAGTGGCGACGGCCGGACCCCGAGGCCCTGCTGACAGCCGAGGAGCACGTGGCGGCCTATCTGCGGCCTTTGGCCGAAAGCGATCTGGTGATCGATGGTCTCCGCGAGCAGACGACCGTCGTTTCGGTCGGCCGCGATGGCCCGCTGAAGGGAGAGCTGGTCGGCAAGCCCGCACGGGGCGAGCACGGCTTTCGCCTGCTCCTGCAAGACGCGGACGGCGCCGAGCGCGTGGAAACGGCCGATCTGGTCATCGACGCCACCGGCACCTACGGCAACCCGAATTGGCTGGGCCACGGGGGCACGCCCGCTCCGGGCGAACGAGCGGCACGCGGCCACATCGAGCACGGCCTTCCCGATCTCCTGGGGCTGCGGCGAGAAGAATACGCTCATTGCCACGTGCTGCTCGTCGGGGCCGGTTACTCGGCGGCAACCAATGCGATCGCGCTGGGCCAATTGGCCGTCGAAGCCCCCCGCACGCGCGTGACGTGGGTCACACGGCGGGAGACGGCCGACGGTGCAGGTCCCATCCCCCTGATTGCCGATGACCGTCTGCCAGAGCGCCGCCGCATCGCACAAACGGCCAATGCGTTGGCGGCCGGTGGCAGCGAGCGCGTCGCGCACTGGCCCGGCACGACGGTTTCGGCCATCCACTACGCCGACGATAAGTTTCGCGTGCAACTGGCCGGTCAGCACGCGGGCAGAATCGAAGTGGATCGGGTCATTGCCAACGTCGGCTTCCGGCCGGATAACGGCCTGTACGCCGAGCTGCAAGTCCACGAGTGCTACGCCTCGGGCGGCCCGATGAAGCTGGCGGCCGCCTTGTTCGACCAGGCCAATACCGAGCAAGCGAGCCAGACGCTCGATTGCCTTGACCAGCCCAGCACGGGCCCGCCATCACTGCTCAATCCCGAGCCGAACTTCTACCTCCTGGGGGCCAAGAGCTACGGCCGCAACTCGAGGTTCCTCATCCAGCGCGGGCTGGAGCAGATTCGCGACTTGTTCGCCATCGTGGGCGGCCGCGCAGAGCTGGACTTGTACAAGACCATCCAACCGCCCGGAAAGTAGCCGTCTCGCGCCGCGAGATGGCGTATGTAGCCGAATTCGCCAGAATTCGGGCGAGCGTTGTCGGTCGCGCGCCCCAAGTCTGGCGACTTCGGCTACCGATGTCTGCCCCACAGACAAGCGAGCTTGAGCAATGAGCAACGACGCGTCAGATGCCCGGCTTCGCCAAGAAGACAGGCTTCTAGCGCTGGAGAAGCGGCCTTTGGTGCCCCTCTCGCACCTGGACGACCTTTGGTTCCAGGTCGCCGGCACGCTCTGCAACCTCACCTGCCACCACTGCTTCATCAGTTGCAGCCCGAAGAACCACACGTTCGGCTTCCTGACGCTCGACGAGGTGCGGCGGCGGCTGGAGGAATCCGTGGCCCTGGGCGTCAAGGAGTACTACTTCACCGGCGGCGAGCCGTTTCTCAATCCCGACATGACGGCCGATCCTCGTCGAGACGCTGCGTTACGGGCCGGCCACCGTGCTGACCAACGGCACGGTGCTCAAGGACGAGTGGCTCACGACGCTGGCCCGGGCCGAGGCGGCAAGTCGGTACAGCCTGGAATTCCGCGTCTCGATCGACGGTTTCTCGCCGGAGATGAACGACCCGATTCGCGGCGAGGGGACCTTCGCCCGCGCGATGCGCGGCGTCGTGAAGCTGGTGGAGCACGGCTTTCTGCCGATCATCACGGCCGCCCGCACGTGGCCCGACGAGGACGAGCTGCGCGTGGTCGGCGGGTTCGTCGAGATGCTCCGCTCCGCCGGCTACGCGCGTCCGCGGTTGAAGATCCTGCCGACGTTGCGGATCGGGGCCGAAGCCCAGCGCACGCACGGCTACGGGGGCAGCGAGCGCGTCACGGCCGAGATGCTCGAGGGCTACGACACGGCACAGCTCGTCTGCGAGCACAGCCGCATCGTCACCGACCGCGGCGTGTGCGTCTGCCCGATCCTGATCGAGTCTGCGGCGGCTCGCCTGGGCGACACGCTCGTCGAGGCCTGCGTGCCCTTCGCCGTCGAGCAGGGGGCATGCTACACGTGTTATCAGTTCGGAGCGATTTGTGCGAACCCCTCCCGCGGAGCCAGAGGCGCTGGCGCAACCTAGTCCTCAGCAGCTCACACGGCCTTTCGCTCCCGTGGCATCACTGGGCGCGTGTGCCAGTGCGGCGCGGGAATGACGTTCCGGCCGAGGCGTCGCCAACGGGCCGATCCGCCCGGTCGCCGTGCCGTCCCACGGATGAACGGCGATCTGCTCGAGCACGCGCTCGGCCACGGCGATGGCGTCGCGTCCATGCTCGCCGGTGACGCGCGGCTGGCCCCCCTCCACCACGCAGCGCACGAAGTCTTGCAGCTCGGCCGTGAGCTGGTCGCAGGGCTCGGAATTGAACTCCTGAAGGGGAAGGTGCGTGGCGAACAGTTCCCGCTTGAGCTCATCCTTCTGCTGCGGCGGGAGGTGCGGCACGTCGATCCGACGTTCCCGCAGGGCGTCGCCCGGCACGATGGCGCTGGACCGCCGTGCGGCGAAGTCCACGCTGGACAGGCCCTCTTGCGACCAGATCTGCATCTGCCGCCGAGTCGTGGGACTGACGCGCGAGGCATTCAGCAGCGCCACGCATCCGCTATCGAACGTCAGCCGGGCGTGGGCCACGTCTTCGTGCGGGCCGAGCACGGCCAGGCCAAGGGCTTCCACCTCGCGCGGCCCCGATCCGACGAGCGAGAGGACCACGTCGATATCGTGGATCATCAGGTCCATCACCACGCCGATATCGGTCGAGCGGCCGGTGAATCCGCCGGCACGCGTGGCTTCGATGAACTTGGGATCGCGCGTGTAGGGGGCAATGGGCACGAGCGCCGGATTGAACCGCTCCACGTGTCCGACTTCGAGCACGGTCCGCTGCCGCCGGGCGACGCGAACCAGCTCGTCGGCTTCCGCGAAACTGGCTGCCAGGGGCTTCTCGATCAGGCAAGGGATCCCCCGCCCGAGCAGCTCCAGGCCCACGCGATGGTGGAACGACGTGGGGGCGGCCACAACGGCGGCGTCGAACTTGCCCTCCAGCGACTGCACGTCGGCGTAGGCGTTCGTGCGGCAGGCTTCGGCCGTGATCTGGCGGGCCTGCTCGCAGGGATCCACCACGCCCACCAGCCGCACGCCGGGCAGCCTGGCCAGAATCTGAGCGTGAACTTTGCCCAAGTGGCCGACGCCGACGACGATGACGCGGAGCTTTCTCATGCGGGATCTGCTGGCAAAAACTCCCCCTCGTCGTTGTCACTGAACTCGTCAGAGTTCGGGCGTTCCCGAAGTCTGACGACTTCGGCTACGCAAACGGGCACGTTTGGAAACGTGCCTCACGTCAGGCCGCACGGCGGCGTTCGCGGGCACGGCCGTGGCGGCCCTGCTGCTGGGTGCCGATGAAATCGAGGAGGTGCTGCACTTCGGGGAAGAGCTGGCCATTGGAACGCAGGAGCTCGCGCGCCGGCTCCAAGCCCACCTTCGAGCGGTAAATCAGGCGGTGTGTCTCCACCAGTGCGGCGATCGTCTCTGCCGTAAACCGCTTGCGCTTCAAGGCCACCATGTTCACGCAACGGGGCCGGCAGCGGATGCCCTCCATCAGCATGTACGGCGGCACGTCCTGGCTGACGCCGCTCATGCCGCCGATGAAGGCGTAGCCGCCGATGGTCGTGTAGTGATGGACGGCCACCAGCCCGGAGAGCGAAGCATGGTCGTGCACGTGGACGTGCCCGCCCAGGAGCGACCCGTTGGCGATCAGCACGTGATTGCCGATCCGGCAGTCGTGCGCGACGTGGCTGGCGGCCATGAAGAAGTTGTGGTTGCCGATCCGGGTGACGCCGTCTTCCTTCTCGCTGGCGCGGTTGATCGTCACGCATTCGCGGATGACGTTGTGGTCGCCGATCACGACCTGCGTGGGGCTGCCGCCGTAGCTGACGTCCTGCGGCTCCCCGCCGATGACGGTTCCCGGATAGACCTGGTTCTGGTTGCCGAGGATCACGTGCCCCATCAGCGTGACGCTGCCTAGCAGGCGCGTTCCGTCGCCGATCCTCGCATGGGGGCCGATGACGCAGAACGGGCCGATCTCGACGTCCTGGCCGATCTGGGCCCGAGGGTCAACGAAGGCGTTGCTGGCAATGAGAGTCGGCATGGGGCGGTATCAACGGTCTTGTTGGACGCTCCACGGACGTAACAAACGAACGTCCAACGTCGAACGTCCAACGTCCAACATCGAACAGCGAACGGATCGTTTGTCCTTCGTTCGACGTTGGACGTTGGACGTTCGACGTTGGACGTTCAAAATGAGGACCATCGCAGGCATTGGCCTTACCGCGTTCATGCGGACAGTCTCCGGGCCATCGGCTGCGACAGCAGCGTCCGCACCATGTGCGCGTTGAGCTGATGGCCGCTGCGGTGGGCCGTGATCTGGCCAACGAAGTCGCAGGAGGCCAGCGCAAAGTCGCCGATCAGGTCCAGGATCTTGTGCCGCACGCACTCGTCGGCGAAACGCAGCGGATTGTCGATCGGGCCGTCGTCGGAGAACACCAGCAGATCGCGCGTCGAAGCCCGCGTGCCCAGCCCCTGCGAACGCAGCCACTGGGCCTCTTCCTTCATCAGGAACGTGCGGGCAGGCGCGATCTCTCGGCGGAAGGTCTCGGGCGTAATGCTCAGCGCGAGGGCCTGGCGGCCAATGGGGTGCTGCCGGCCAAAATCGAGGCGATACTCGATGGAAAGGCCGCCGTCGGCCGCCGGCTCGATCTCGATCCAATGGTCGTTGCTGCCCACCCATGTGGCCTCGCGAATGGCCAGCGTACGCCGCAGGCTGGTCTGCTCCAGGGCACCGGCCGAATCCAGCGCTTCAACGAAGGGCTGGCTCGATCCGTCACAGCCTGGCAGCTCGGCGGCACTGACCCAGACCTCACAGTTGTCGATCCAAAGGCCGGCCAGGGCCGCCAGCACGTGCTCGACCATTTCGACGCTGGCACCGTCCCGCCGCAGCGTGGTGCGTCGTGGCGCCTCGATGCGGTTCTCGATCGTGGCCCCGATGCGCACTTCCGGCCGCAAGTCGCCACGAACGAAGACGATGCCCGTATCGTCCGCCGCCGGGCGAAACTCCAAGCACACATCCCGTCCGCTCCAATAGCCGAACCCCGCAACGGTGACTGGTCGGCCCAGGGTGCGCTGTCTGCGGGGGGCGTACATGCCGGGAATCGTCGGGGCGGAGCGTCGAGGTCAGAGCCTGCAAGGGATCGAGCGAGAAGATCGATTCGCTCGCCGCGCCGAAGACCGGCGCGGCGAGCGCACGTGACTGGATACTCTCTACTGCTGTGGCCGCTGGGGCACGCCGGCCGGCTGGCGGCTGCCGACCGTCGGAACGTACGCGCTGTTTCAGCACCTCGAGGATTGCATTCGTGATGTCGCGGTTGTTGGGATCGTACAACTGCGTGCTGTTCGGCTTCAGCCAGACGACCGGCTTATTGAGCTGCAGGGCTACCTTGCGAGCATCGCTCGCCTCCTCGGTGTCGAGCAGGTCTCTGTTGTACCGCAGCACCAGGCTGTAGCCCTGGTGCAGGGAGTAGCTCTCCACCTGCTGGACGATGGTCTTATAGGCGTTGAAGTACAGATTGGCCTCGCGCTCGACGAATTTCTTCTTCGTCGTTTGCACCTTGACGCTGAGCTCGGTCTGGGCGCGGGTGAGCTGCGCGTCGCGCGTAAAGTAGTCGGGCGTGCCCTTGCGGCACTTGTCGCGCTCTACCTTGAGCTGTTCGACGGTTTGCTTTTCGGCCGTCAGGTCGGTGTCGGCCTTCTTGATGTCGTCGTCGATCTTCTGCTTTTCAGCGAGGAAGAAGGGGAAGTTGTCAAAGATGTACTTCAGGTCTACCACGGCCACGCCGCGGTCGACCTGGCTTTGGGCGCTGGCCAGCGACGTCACGCCCAGGGTCATCGTGACCAAGGCGGCGACGGAAAGAGTGTTCTTCACCACAGGCTCCTTCCCTTGGAAATGCGAATGGGGAGATGAGAGGGGTCTTCGCGGAGAGCTAGCCCGCGTCGAGAGATGGGGAGTGAGGCTTGAAATGCGGGCGGCATTCTGTCGCCAAGACCGTTTCCGGTAAAGCCCAGAATCGGCCGCCGGAGGGGGCTAACTCCAGCGAAAACCGGGCACTGAAGCTAGTGCCGGTGCAAGCCCCGCCCCCTTGCGATTGCACCGCGGCGCGGGTCCAGAATCGGTCTGGACACAGCCCTTCGAATCAATAAGGTGCCCGCCCGTGCAGGTGTCCCCTGTGCCGGGTGTTCTTCTACCTTGGGGGCGGGCTGCCGGCATTGCTGGCGCCTGAAGTGACTAGTGACGAAGCTCGAATGACGAAGGAATGACGAATGACGAAGCCCGAATGACGAAGGAATCGAACGCAAGCCTGGCTGGCGACGGTCCAGCGGCGACGCGAGGGAAGCCATTGAAGTGATTCGATATTCGACATTCGCGCTTCGTCGTTCCTTCGTCATTCGTGCTTCGTCATTCAGACAATGAAGGAGTCGCTGATGTCGCGGCCGCTCGCCTTGGCTTTCGTCGCCACGTTGTTGGCGGGCTGCAAGTCGTACCCCAAGGTCGATCCCGTGTACGGCCGGCAGACCATCCCTTCGCAGCGCACCGGCAGCCTCGGGGCCGTCGTGCCGCGCGAGGGGACGCCGCCGCCGCCGCAATACTACGATCAGGGCGCGCCGGCTCAGGGCAACCTTCCGGACGCTCCGGGAGCGGGCAACAACCTGGCCCCGCCCGGTGGCTTCGGCTTTCAAGGCTCCAGCAGCCGCACCGAGGCGCCCGACAGCGGCGCCAGCAGCGGCTGGAGTCGGCCCGGCACTTCCGGCGAGGCTGGCGTCGGCAGCGCCAGCGGCATCCCGGCGCGCACGGGCCCCGACGACCCCAGCCGGCGGTCCGCGCCGGGGAATTCGACTTATGGACAGTCGCGGTACGACAACCCACCCGGAGGCTTGGGAAGCCCGCCGTCGGGTTCCATCCCACCGCTTCCCACCAACGGCAGCGGGGCCATCCCTCCACGCGCCAATGATTTCCCCGCGGCGCCTGGCAGTGGGGCCGACAACTGGAGCCCTGGTACCGGGACGCCGTACCGCTCGACCGGCTACGACCGCGTTGCCACGCCGGAGCCGCGCGGCGCAAGCAGTGACGGCCAACGCGGAGTCACGCGCGATCTCAGCTCTGCTCGCCCCCGCCCCGTGGGGCGCGGCGAGATCGTAGACATCATGGACTTGCCTGCGCGGGGTAGCCTGCACCCGGACGACGCCTCGTTCAATCGGGAGGTGCGTCCGTCCGGATATGCGGCCTTCGCGGCGCCGCAGGAAACGGCCGTCCGTCCTTCGGCGGACGCTTCGTCCTCCGTCGCTGAGGGGGACACCTACGGCTATGATCCCAGCTATCGCTGGCTCAAGGGCCATCTGGAGTATTCGCCCGCCAACCAGCGATGGAAGCTGCGTTATATCCCCATCACCGGCCGCACTGATCCCTACGGCGGCAGCGTGATGCTGGAGGACTCGCCGGCCCTTCAAGAGATGCGTCCTGGCGACGCCGCGATGATCGAGGGCCAGATCGCCGGTGACGGCGAGCCGGACAGCTTCGCCCCCCTCTACCGCGTCACGCGGATCTCACGCCTGCGCTGATGCTGGGGCGCGACGCGGATGCAGCGACTTGCAGCACAGGGACGGGCTTCTCGGCCGCAAATCGGCTTTTTCCCTGTACAAATTCGCCCGCGCGCCGCATTCTAGAGGCAGGCAATGCTCGAGCTGACGGTCATGGCGACGAGGCGACTTGCCCCTTCGACATCAGGGTCATTAGCGCTGATTAGCGCTAATCAGCGTTCCCTCTTCAAAGGATCACGCCATGGAGCGAACACATCGCAGGTTTTCTACCCCGCGCTTGGCGATCGTGGCGGTGACGGCGGCAGTTTGCTGCTTCTCGGCCGCTTTTGGGGAGTGGAAGATCAGCCCGAAGGACGTGCCCGTGGAGCGCTTGCTGGAGAACGCCCGCGCCTATCTCCGCCGGCGTCCCGACGATGGCCAGGGTCATTACGTGCTCGGCCGGCTGCACAGCATGGCCTTCGCGCTGGGAAAGGACCAGCTAACCGTTGCCAGTGCGCCCGGTCCGCTGGATCGCACGCTGCCGACGTTCGTGCCCTGGGAGTCGGTGCTCTCGAAACGCACAGGCGGAGCCCCCAAGGTGCTCACCGGCAAGCAATTGGTCCACCTCGAGGCATCGATCCGCAATTATCGCCAGGCCGTCGATCTGTGGTCGGCCGTGCCCAAGGAAAAGCCCAAGACAGAGCCCGAGAAGCCCAAGGAAGGCGACAAGGAGAAAGCAAGTGCCGAGCCGGCCGCCGTCGCCCGCGCGATGTTGGGCCAGGCCTGGATGCTAGAGGAGGCCGCTACGCTGCAGGACGCGTTTGCGAAGGGTGTGGCGTCTGAGGATTTCAAGAAGCTCGACAAGGGGGACCGGGAAGCCGTCGCCAAGCTGGCCGCCGATAGCCGGGACTGGCAGGCACAGTCGCTGGAGGGCTACCGCGGCGTCTATCGGCTGATGGCGGACAAGGACAAGCGACGGGGCTTCGCCGGGCCGCAGGCCGACACGCTGATGAGCGCCGACGCCGCCACGGCCATCGTGCGGATTCTCGGTGCGCGCAAAACCAACTTCGACGAGCGGGAAGAGATCGGCCAAATGAAGGCCCACTTGGGGCACGTCGCAGCGATCGGCCGCGTGGTCACACCGATTATCTTTCCCGCCCTCTCGCCGCAGCCGCTCGATCGGCTGCTCGATGCGGGGAAAGTCGTGGACTTTGACCTGGCCGCCGACGGCCTTGGCCGCCGCTGGCCCTGGCTGCGGAGCGACGCGTGTTTGCTGGTCTGGGACCCGCAGGGCACTGGCCAGGTCCGCGATGGCCGGCAGCTCTTCGGCTCGGTGACCTGGTGGATCTTCTGGGACGACGGCTACCAGCCGCTCGCCGCGCTGGATGATGATGGCGACGGCTATCTGGCCGGCAAAGAGCTGGCTGGCCTGGCCGCGTGGCAAGACCGCAACGGCAACGGCCGCTCAGATACGGGCGAGGTCGTGCCCATCGGCCAGCGCGGCATCCGCCGTATCGCCGCGCACTCGCAAGGCCGCGAGCAAGGCGTGCCGGCCAATGCTCGCGGCATCGAGCTAGAGAGCGGAGCGTGGCTGCCGACGTATGATTGGACGCCGGTTTCCGTGCCGAACGATAAGCGCCGCGCTGAGCAGGCGTCAGCGAAGCAGCGTAGATGCGTAGCTGCGTGGCTGGGTCTGAGCGTATTGAAGCCCAGCGGAGTGGTCGAGATTGCACGCTGGTTGGCACTTCGGCTGGGCCTTCGCTACGCTCAGACCCAGCCACCCCATGATTGCCTTATGGCCTCCTTTCCCACACAACGCCTGCGGCGGCTTCGTTACCATCCGGGCGTGCGCCGCCTGGTTCGCAAGACGTCGCTCTCGCCGTCGAACCTGATCCTGCCGCTTTTTGTTCGCTCCGGCAAGAACGTGCGGCAAGAGATCGCCTCGATGCCGGGCCACTTCCAGCTCTCGGTCGATCAGTTGATCGCTGAAGCCCACGAAGCCCGGCGAGCTCGGCCTGGGCGGCGATCATCCTCTTCGGCATCCCCGACGAAAAGGACGCCACCGGCAGCGACTCGTGCGACGACGAGGGCATCGTCCAGCAAGCCGTGCGAGCGGTGAAGGAGGCCGTGCCCGACTTGCTGTTGATCACCGACGTCTGCTTCTGCGAGTACACCGACCACGGCCACTGCGGCGTGGTGAACGAGAAGACCGGCCGGGCGGATGTCGATAACGACGCCACGCTGGAGCTGCTCGGCCGGCAAGCCGTCAGCCACGCCCAGGCCGGGGCCGACCTTGTCGCCCCCAGCGGCATGATGGACGGCATGGTGGGGGCGATCCGCCGCGGCGCTGGACGGCGCCGGCTTCGCTCACGTGCCGATCCTCAGCTACGCGGCCAAATACGCCAGCGCGTTCTACGGCCCGTTTCGCGAGGCAGCCGAAAGCGCCCCCAAGTTCGGCGACCGCCGTGCCTATCAGATGGACCCCGCCGCCGACGCCGGTCAGGCCCTGCGCGAAGTCGAGCTCGACCTGGCCGAAGGGGCCGACATCATCATGGTCAAGCCGGCCCTGGCCTATCTGGATATCATCCGCCAGGCGGCTGAGCGCTTTCCGGGCGTGCCGCTGGCGGCCTACAACGTCTCGGGCGAGTTCAGCATGGTCAAGGCCGCCGCCGCGCGCGGCTGGATCGACGAACGGGCCATTGTGCTGGAAAGCCTGACCGCCATCCGCCGCGCCGGGGCGGATATCATTCTGACGTATTGGGCGAAGGACGTGTGCCGGTGGCTTGACGAGGGTTAAGAGCGCATCCACGATTCCAAGTCGCTCTTGACAGTGTGATTCCCAGGCTCGAGGCCGGTACGCCACTACCGTTGAACGACCCCCAGTCGCCGCATCTGTTCGCCAACGGAGTAGTGTCGCTGTTGCGATAACACGATGCCGTGGTGAGCCTTGCCCGCCGCCAGATATTCTGCGTGAAGTCGGCAGAAATCGCCGACGTTGAAGCTGTAGAGTACACGCTGTTGCCGCGCAGCATAATCCAATTCACTGACTTCCCACTTGGGTGGGCAGCCAGGCCAGGGCATTGCTCCTCATCCGACCGCCTCGTCATTCCCGCCTCGAGCGCCGTTGTCACGTCCACGCCGCGGGCACGAAGCGCACGAACCAAATCTCGGTCCATCGAATCCTCATCGATGTATAGCGGCAGGCTCATGCGGGTCACTTGCGGGCGCCGTCATGCGAGGTGTTCGCGCTCGAGTCGTTCTGCTTCGGCTTCGTCTGCTGCGATATCAGCCTCGATGTCGTCACGATTGGCGAAATAGTAGGCCAACGCGGCATAGACCTGTGCGAGGCTCAAGTGGCCGATCCGGTCTGCGATTTCCTCAGGTGCAAGCCCTAACTTGTACCAGCCGACGATGCGGCGCACGCTCACGCCCGTGCCCTCCACGCACGGCCGGCCGCCGCGAATCTCGGGGGAGCTGGCAATGAATCGTCCGATGTCCATGGCTGTTGGCATACGATGGCATGACTCGGGAGTTACAGACAATTGACAAGCAACTCTTCTATAGGTTCCATTTCATCCATCAGGTCAGAATCGACCTCACCACATTCCCCGCCACGTCCGTCAGCCGGAAGTCGCGGCCCGTTGTAGCGGTACGTGAGCTTCTCAGTGGTCGATGCCCAACAGGTGCAGGATCGTGGCGTGCAGGTCGTTGACGCTGCACGCGGTTCTCGCACGGCCTTGTGGCCGATCTCGTCGGTGGCGCCGTGGTGTACGCCGCCCTTTGACGCCGCCGCCGGCCAGCCAGAAGGTGAAGGCGTGCGGGTTGTGGTCGCGGCCGGTGCCGCCGCGTCTGCACGATGCGGCAGCCGGCCGAACTCGCCGCCCCAGATCACCAGCGTGCTCGTCGAGCAGGCCGCGCTGTCGCAGGTCGGTCAAGCAGCGCGGCGATCGGCTGATCGGTCTCGGCCGGCGAAGCCGGTGTGGTTGCTTGACGATGTTCGTGTGGCCGTCCCAGCTTCGCTCGTTCTCCATCGCCGCCGGAGTAGATCTGCACGAAGCGCACGCCGCGCTCGACCAGTCGCCGGGCGATCAGGCACTGCTTGGCGAAGTGCGTGCAGCGCTTGTCGTCCGATGCCGTAGAGCTTGTGGATGTGCGCGGGCTCCGTGATCGAGGTCGATCGCCTCCGGGGCGGCGAGCTGCATGCGATAGGCCAGCTCGAAGCTCTCGATGCGCGCGGCCAGCTCGGCTGCTCGGCCGGGCCGTGTGCGCTCCAGGTGCCGGCGATTGAGCTTGGCCAGCAGGTCGAGCTGCGTCGCGCTGCTGGCGGTCGCGTCATGTCGCCGGGCGGTATGAGGTTGTCGATCGGCTCGCCGCTGCGGCTTGCAGCCAGGTGCCCTGGTAGATGCTCGGCAGGAAGCCGGCGCCCCAGTTCTGCGCGTACCCCTTCGGCAGGCCGCGGCCCAGCGGGTCGGACATGACCACGAAGGCCGGCAGGTTCTGGCTCTCGCTGCCCAGGCCGTAGGTGACCCAGGAGCCGACGCAGGGGAAGCCCATGCGCGTCATGCCGGTGTTGATCATGAACAGGGCCGGGCTGTGGTTGTTCGACTCGGTCCAGCACGAGTGGATGAAGGCCATCTTGTCCACGTGCTGGGCCATGTTGCGGGAAGATCTCGGAGACCCAGGCTCCCGCACTGGCCGTGCTGGGCGAACTTGAACGGCGACTTCATCATCGGCCCGACCTGGTCGCGTGAAGAAGCCGGTGTTCTTGTCGAAGCCCGTGAGCTCCTGGCCGTCGCGCTTCTCCAGCTCGGGCTTGTAGTCCCAGGTATCGACCTGGCTGGGGCCGCCGTTCATGAACAGCCAGATGACGGTCTTGGCCTTGGTGTCGAAATGCGGCCGCTTGGGGGCGAGCGGGTTCGTGGCGCTGACGGCCCCGTCGGCGGGCGCCAGCAGCCCCTCATCGGCCAGCAGCCCGGCAAGGCCGAGCATGCCGAAGCCGAGGCCGGCGCGGCGGAACAATTCACGGCGGGTCAACCAGTGGTCATATGTGCTCATTGAAGAATATGCTCATCATTCTCTGGAGATGACTTACCTTTCGTCCAAGGCACCGGGAAGCTGTTGCGACAGCTCCTTCATATCTTGTCGCAGCAACATCCTCCAGGAACCCTTGTCTCGTTTAAGGCTGATCACGTCGACCTTACTTATGGCGGCCTCGCCGGCCTTGAGTTTGCCGCGGTAGACGAGGTGAGCCGTGCCGTCTTTCTCGTGGACCGTACCGATAATCTGGAATTCGGAAGCGGTCAGAACCCGCTTCAACTCGGGAACGTTCGCGGTGACGCCTTGGACAAAGCTCACGAATAACTCATCCGGGGGCAATTCCATGAGGCGCTTGGCATCCTTCGGGCCGGAAAACAGTTCGAGGATTTCCTTGGCCTCGTCAGCATCGCGTTTCGCAGCTGTTTGCAGCAGGGGCACCAGAAGCTCCTTGAGTGTCAGCTCCAGAGGATCCTCCCATTTGAAACCCTACCGCTGTTTCTTCGCCAGCAGTCGATACTGACTGATCGAAACCGGCGTTTTCTTCCGCGACAGCCGAAACGCGCCCTGAAGCACACGACTCAGAAGGTAGCCGCCCGCATCGCGCCGCACCGGCACCAGGTTCTTGCGGCCGCGGACGAAGATCTTGAAATCCAGCCGGTTGCGGCGGGCATCGATCAACCAATACTCTTGTATGCCGGCGGCGAAATACAGTGGCGGGAGAAGCCGCGTGTCCTTCCGCACCGAGCTGTCGCTGATGATCTCGACGACCAGATCGGGCGAACCGCGCATCTCCACGAATCGTCCGCTCGCATCGACCCTCTCGGCCAACCGGACTCGGCCGGTTTTGAACGATGCCCAGAGGCAGAAGATCAGGTCAGGCACCGTGGACAAGCCAGCGCGCTCGTTGACCAAAAGGGCCCCGTCGGCGAATACCAAGCCCAGGTCGTGACGGCGAGACCAGTTGGTGACGTTGGCGCCGAGGTCCGACTTCGCACGGTTGTGCGTCACGATCTCTTCGGCGCTCATATCGATGCTGACCTCGTCGTTAAAGAACGAGGGACGTGCCTGTGCCGGAAAATCCGGAGAATGCACCCATTCCAAGAACCCTTCCAAGTGAAACGCATCCGGGGGTATGAACAGCGACGCCTCGTGGCTCATCTCCAGGTAGACGTCGCCGCCCAAAAACGCCGCACGGTATCCATTCGCCAACCCCGAGGAACGCCTCCAGCGCAGGAACCCATCCAGCCCGAACGCTTTCTCGGGCACGCTGAGAGAAGTGCCGTCAAGGATTAATGTCGCGCTGGCCACGGGGCACACGTTTGGAGGAATGGTTAATACAACGATCCAGTTGCGGCGTGGCCCGCCTGGGCTAATCAAACCGCCCAGGATTGTACTCCGCCAGGATATTCCGCCCCGCATGTACGCTGCGCTCGCACGGCGCGCGGGGGTCTTTGTTCACTTGCAGCTCCCAGCAGCAGTGCAGGGCATAGACGTCCAGCGGCGGCTGGTTGGGCGTCGTCTCGTCGCGTAGGACGTAGGTGACTGAGCCGACCATGCCGATGCCGACGTGATCGCCGTCGGCGGGCGTCTTGTACGTCGGCCCTTCCGAGGCAGAATCGTTGAGGTCGTCGTAATAGATGAACTTGAATAGCCACACGCGGCGGCGGTCGCCCGTGGGCGGCCAGACGAGCTCGCGCGTGTCATACAGCTCGAGGTGGTCCGGCACACGGCCGTAGTCGCTCGAGCCGGCCAGCCATGTGCACAGGTCCACCATCGCCAGGAACTGCGGCTCCATCGCCTCCTTGGGAATCAGGTCGTCGCGGCCCAGCTCGCGCAGGTAGGTGCAGGCCGAGGCGCTGGTGGCCGGCGACACGCAGAGCCGACGAAGGTACTTCACGCCCCCGGCGCTGCCGATCGTGGCCGATGCCCAGGCGGCTTCGAGCTGCACCTTGGGATCGGCATGGTCCAGGGCCAACGCCAGCAGCCGCTCGCGGTGCGGCTTGCGGATGAACGGCAAGGCCGCCGTGGCGCTGGCGGCGTAGCTGTCGTTGGCCCGGTCGCCACTGGTCAGCCAGGCTTCCAGGCGTTTGCGGCCCGCGGGCGTGTCGAAGGGATGCTCGTCCACATGCCCGCCGATCAAGGCGTGGTTCGCGCAATCCAAGAGCGCCACGGCGATGAACCCCGTCGGCAGCGGCCGGCTCAGCTCCTTCAGCAGCCACGGCAGGAACGAGCGGGCCTCGTCAAACTGCTCGAAGATGACCGACCACAGATAGCTCTCGGGCCTCAGCGGCAGGCGGGCGGCCTCGACCACGCGGGCCATGCCGTCGCTGCTCTGGTACATCACCAAGATCTTGAGCACGAACAGCAAGGCATCGGCGTCGCCGCCGCGGCCGGCCGACGTCAGCTCATCGTCCACGGCATCGTCCACGGCATCGGCCGCAGCGTCGTCGTCTGCTGCGCCTTCCAGCAGCGTGTCGAACACGCGAATCAGCTCGGGGATGCCATGCTCGAAGAGCACCGCGAACGCTGCGTCGTTTTCGATCTGCTGGAACAAGGCCGTGATGGCGTGCAGCGGCGTCCAGCCCTGGAAGAAGTCGTCCTGAGGCCCCGGCGGCAGGGGGAACTGCTTCAGTGCCTCACACACTTCATGGGCGTCGTCCTCGTTTGCGATGACGTACTCGCCCAGCCGAAAGAGCTCGTCCGCCAGGTTGCCACCCGGGGCGAGTCCTTTGCGCAGCGCTTTTTGCAATCGGCTAGGCATGGCCATCGTTGGGCAGGTCACACTTCCAGATGTCACCCCTGGCAATATTCATCGAGAAACTCCACACCCTCCAGGGCCGACCATTCCGTTAGCTCCCCTCCCGGTTCGTAGAGATGCCGCGCTTCGAGCGCGGCTCGTTCCGCTGACGCCGTTCGTCCCTGGAATCCGCCGGCAACGCTTGGCGCACCAGGCGCAATGCCGATTCGATGAAGGTGAGACGGTCCTCGGTGTTTAGTTCTTTGAGTCCTTCAATAATCTCTGCGGCGGTCATCACCGGCTCCGTCGAAGTTGATTGGTTGACTCGACCCGAAGATCAGTCTATGTACACAAACTCATTCAAGCTCATCAGCACCTGACAAAAATCGGCCAGCGCCAGTTCGCGGGCGTCGGGCCGCTGCTTGCCTTGGTAGAAAGCTGTCTGCTCCGCGAGGAACGCAGCGGCGTCCGCCGATTCGCCGTCGGTCGGCGGCCGGCCGATCGCGGTTTGGTACGCCCGCGCCGCCGCCTCGCCCCAGGAGCGGTCGGCCGCCGGCAGCAAACGCCGTGCGAAATTGCGCGACCACCCCCGCACGTGCGGGTTGTTGAGGAACACCAGCGCCTGCGGGGCGATGGTCGTGCTCGGCCGACGGCCGACGCTGACGTTGGGCTCCGGCACGTCGAAGAGCTGCAGCATGGGGATCAACTGGCTGCGCTTGATCGTGAAGTAGATGCTGCGGCGGGTCATGCCCCCCTCGAGCGTCCCCTCGCCGAACATTCGCCGGTCGAGCGTGCCGGTGACGGCCAACAGCGAGTCGCGAATGATCTCGGCCTCCAGCCGCCGGGGTGCCGAACGCCAGCAGAGCTTGTTCTCCGGATCGAGCTTGAACTTGGCCTCGTCGAACTGCCCGCCCTGGCGATAGACGGCGCTCATCATGATCTGCTTATGAAGCGGCTTGAGCCGCCAGCCGCCGCGGATCAGCTCCGTGGCCAGCCAATCGAGCAGCTCCGGATGGCTCGGCCGCTCGCCTTGCACGCCGAAGTCGCTCGGCGTGCCCACGATGCCGCGGCCGAGGTGGTGGTGCCACAGGCGATTTGCCATCACGCGGGCCAGCAGGTGCCCGGCGCCGTGCTGGGTGTCGGTGATCCAGCCGGCCAGGGCCTTGCGGCGATACGAGGTGTGCCAACCCTTGGGCACCGGTGCTTGCCAGTGCTTCTCCTTCTCGGGCGTGGTCATCAGCACTTGCAAGAAGCCCTGGCTGGCTACGCCGGCCTTCTGGTTGGGGTCGCCGCGGCGGAGGAAGTACATCTCGTTGAAGAAGTCGGCCCCCTGGGTGTGATGGCGGATGGGCGTGACCCCCTCGCTGGCGACCATGACCTTCACCAGCGTGGGCTTGGGCGTCTGACGGAGATGTTCTTGCACGCGCTGATCGAGCTTCCGCCAGCCCGGATCGCGGTCACCGTACCAATCGACGCAGCGCCATCCGCTCGACGGCATTCAACTTGGACAGCGAGCCGAGCTTGTCGAGTTTCGTCAAAGCCTCGACGACCTGCTGCGGCCGGACGTTGCCCTCCAGCCCGACGGGGCGGCGGGCCGTGGTCAGCGACAGCCGCGGCCGGCCGATGTTGTGGCCGGTGTTGTTCTGGAACTCCAGCACGACCGTGAACTCCGTGCCGCCTTCGAAGCCAACAGGCGACTCGAATTCCAGCACCGCCGCATGGTCTTTGCCGAACTGCGGATCGACGGCCCAGGCCGATTTCTTGTCGGCGTCGATGGCCTGCGCGGCGGGCAGGCCTTGCTGGTCGAACGTGGAGCGGGCCGCGACTAGCTTGACGGGTGTCTCTTTAGTCTCTTTAGCTGCCGCGGTTCGGCGACGGGTGTCGCCTCTCCCAGGCGCCGCAAGCGGCTTTGCCGTCACGCGGAACGTCGCTGAGCGCGAAGTTGCCGTTCGTGGCCCGGCCGGGGCCGCTCTTGGGCAGCGTCGAATGGGCCATCGCTTCGACCCGGATCGCGGTGACGCCGCGGACCGTCGTCTCGGCCACGAACGTGTACGTGTCGAACTGCGCATTGCTGCCGTTGGCCAGGAGCGAGCCGTCGGAGAGCTTCAAGAAGCTCGCACCGCCGGCCGACTTGTGCTCTGCGATATCGAGCACCACCCAAGGCGGCGGCTCGGCCTCGTCCTTGGTCCGCTCCTTGGCCCATTGCTCGAGCCGGCTTGGCAATTGCTCGCGCTCGTACGTCTCGCGGGCCGCCACGAGTGGGGCATGCTCTGCGTCGAACTTCGCCTGCGCGGCCTTCGTGGCTGCCGGATGGAGATCGACGTCGAGATTGCTCCGCACGGTCGTCGTGAACGTCGAGACCAGCCGATAGTAGTCGTCCGCCGGAATCGGATCGAACTTGTGATCGTGGCAACGGGCGCAGCCGACCGTCAAGCCGAGCATCGCCGTGCCGGTCGTGGCCGCCATGTCGTCCAGCGCGTCGTAGCGGCTCTTCTCCACCTCGTTGGCAGTAATCTGCGTGGGGAACACGCCCGCACCGAGGAAGCCTGTGGCCATCAGGGCCAGCGGCTCGCCGGGCGCCAGCTCGTCGCCGGCCAATTGCCAGCGGACGAACTGGTCGTACGGCATGTCCTGGTTGAAGGCCTTGATGACGAAATCGCGGTAGTGGAAGGCATGCGGCCGGTCGTAGTCCTGCTCGAAGCCGTGGCTCTCGGCAAAGCGGGCCACGTCGAGCCAATGCCGCGCCCAGCGCTCGCCGAAATGCGGGCTATCGAGGAGGCGGTCGAGCAGGCGGGAATACGCCTGGTCGTCGCTGCCCGCATCCTTGACGAAGGCATCGATCTCGTCAGGCGTAGGCGGCAGGCCAATGAGATCGAAATATGCCCGGCGGATGAGTGTGCGGCGGTCCGCCGCCGGCGCGGGGGCAATGCCCTTGCCCTCGAGGGCGGCTAGAACAAAGCGGTCGATCGGCGTCCGGCACCATGCCGAGTTCTTCACGGTGGGCGGCTCGGCACGCCGCAGCGGCTGGAAAGCCCAGTACCTTCGCGCGTCGTCGAAGTTGATTTCGCTCTTCGTCTTTGCGGCCTTCGCGGTCGTCGCGCGGGTCGGGTGCGCCCATCTTCACCCATCGCTCCAGCAGGGCGATCTCGGCGGCGGGCAATTTACTGTCCGGCGGCATCTGACGCGTGCCGTAACGCACGGCGTCGATCACCAGACTCTCATCCGGCTTGCCCGGCACGATCGCCGGTCCGGAGTCGCCCCCCTTCTGCCAGCCGGGCCGGCTGTCGAGATGGAGCCTGCCCTTCACTTCCTTGGCTTCGTGCGAATGGCACTTGTAGCAACGGCCCACCAGGAGCGGACGGATTTCCTTCTCGAAGAAGGCCTCGCCTTCCCGGCTAACCGCGCCTTCCGGGTTGCCCATTTGGGCGTGCGCGGTCCATTCCTGGCAGGCGACCAACCACCCAAGGGCGCACAAAACCAGGGCCGCGCGGCGGCCGAAGCGAGTCATCGTCATGCGTTGGAAGGGCAAGGTCGGTGGGACGATACGAGCGGAACGAATCGACTTTCCGTCTCGTGTCGTGGTTCGATGCATCGGCACCGTGGTCCGGCACCGTGGTTCGGCACACCGATTGTGCGGTATCCCTCCATTTTATTCAACCGGCAGCCGGCTGCCAGCATGAGGGCCGGGGCCGGAGCATTCGTCTGGTGCCATAACGGCGACTCGTGCTCGTGCTCGTAGTCGTGCTCGTGCTCGATTGATGTTCGACTTTCCCGAGCACGACTACGAGCACGACTACGAGCACGAGATAACAGCCAGGGCCGCGCAGAAACTCCTCCCCCGATGACAGCCGATTCGCCGCCGCGTACAATCCGATCGACGTGTCATTCATTGCCTTTCGGAAGGAGTCGTTCCCCCGTGCCTTCTCCCCTGCAATCGCTGATCGCCTGCGGCACCAAGCTCTGGCTCGACTCGATCGATCCGGACCTGGTGGCCGCCAACCGCCGCTTGGGCGCCACCGGGGCCACCTGCAACCCGATCATCGTCTCCGACCTGATCAAGACCGGCCGCTTCGACGCACGACCTTGCCCGGCTCAGCGAGCAAGGGCCTCGACGACGAGCAGATCGCCTGGGCCATGACCGACCAGCTCGTGCGGCAGGCCCAGGACGGTGTTCCGGCCCGTCTGGGAGGAGACGCACGGCAACGACGGCTACGTCAGCTTCGAGCTGGACCCGCTGCTGGAAGATCCCGCAGCTTGGCCCTGTCGCACGCCGAGCGCGTGGCGGAGTACATCGAGCTGGGCAAGGAGTGGGCCGAGGCGCACCGCAACCGGATGATCAAGGTGCCGGCGACGCCGGCCGGGCTGGACGCGCTGGAGGAGCTGGCCGCCGCGGGCGTCACGCTCAACGTCACGCTGATCTTCTCGCAGCGGCAGTACAGCGCGGCCCGCGACGCCATCTGGCGCGGCGCCCAGCGGCGCAAGTCGCTGGACGGCTTCAAGAGCGTCTACAGCATCTTCGTCTCGCGGGTCGACGTGTACACCGAGAAGCACGTGCCGAGCCTGTCGCCCGCGGCCCAGGGGCAGGTCGGCATCGTCAACGCCAAGCGGATCTGGATGGAGAACCACGCTTCTGGGCGGACAAGGGCCTGCCGCTGCAGCAGGAGATGATCTTCGCCAGCACCGGCACGAAGAAGCCCAGCGACCCGCCGGACAAGTACGTCGAGGCGTTCGCCGGCAGCGACATCGAGACGAACCCGCCGGCCACGAACGACGCGGTCGAGAAGCGCGGCCAGACGTTCACGCGCGCAGGTCGATCAGATGCCGCCGCAGGAGGTGCTCGACGAGATCGACCGCAAGGTCGATATCGAGCAGCTGGAAGAGACGCTGATGGGCGAGGGCATCGCCAAGTTCGCCGACCCGCAGAAGGCGCTGCTCAAGCTGATCGCCGAGAAGCGGGCCGCGCTGGTCTCGTAGAACGGAATTTCATTCCGTTCACGACAGCCGAGTTCAACGGCCATCGACCGAGCGTCAATTCCCAACGGACGACTCCGAGAAGGAGACGAAGACCTTGGCCTGCGCGTTGCGGAAGAACTTGCGGTAATAAGCCTCGTAGCGCTGCTTCAGATCGGCAGTCAGCTCCTCCAAAGACAGGCCTGCCGCCGGCACTTGTCCCAAATCCGGCAGGCTAATCGTTCCATCCGAGAGCACCAGGGCCGTGCGCTTGGCTTCCGGAACATTGTTCCCAGACCCGACCTCAACCGTCAGTTTGTCGCCCCGTCGAATGCTGGCGGGATCGGGCAACCGATTCGTTTTTTCGGGCATTCCCCAAACTGGTGTTTCACGGCAAGCCCCACGCCGATGCCCAGCACAAACGCCAGCAGCGTGCTCAAGCTAATCTGAAGCCAGGGCCGGCGCAACGCGTCGGGGCGTTGGCCCTCGGTCCTGCGCGACACTTCGGATCGCGTGTCGTCAGTCATCAGTTGACCTTCCTGCCCCTGAATCCCACTTCGCGGTCATTTGTTGACGGAAGTGTCCGAGAACGAAACGAAGACCCACAGATCGAACAGACTGTAGTCTTTGTAGTACGCCGCATATCGGGCCGTCAAATCGGCGGTGAGCTGGTCCAAGGAACGTCCGGCTGCGGGAACCTGCCCCAGCTTGGGCAGGCTGATCGTTCCGTCGGCCAAGACCAACACGGTGCGGGCGGGCGGCGGGGTGGCAAACGCCGGCGCCCCCATCTCGACCGTGAGCTTGTCGCCTAGGCGAATACCGGACGGATTGGGCAGGCGATTGGGTTCCTCGCCGAAGCGGTGTCTCACGGCCAACCCCGCGCCGAACCCCAGGATCAGCGCGAGAAGCGTGCTCAGGCTGATTTGCAGCCAAGACCGGCTCGGCCTTGCAGGCTTCGGCTCGTCGTTCATGCATCAACCGGGATTTGACGTCCCGCTCCCGATCTAAGGCCCTGACAGTCTCGCGCCGCTCATTATACTGGCGGACTCGAAGCCGCCGCAGATGCCAGGGGAACAAGACCAGCTCATGCCCGTTTCACCCGCCCCGATTACCATCGACATCACCGGCCAGCTCGTCATCCTCGGCACCGGCACATCGGTGGGCGTGCCGGTGATCGGCTGCGGCTGCGAAACGTGCCAGAGCGCCCGGCCGGGCGGAGGCAAGCCTAAGAACCGCCGCACGCGATGTTCGCTCGTGCTCGGCCTGCCGCAGGGCAATCTGCTGATCGATACGCCGCCCGACTTGCACGCCCAGCTCCTGCGCGAGGGCATCGGCCTGGTCCACGCCGTGGCCTTCACGCACGACCACGTAGACCACGTCTACGGGCTGGACGACGTGCGCATCTTCCCCTTTTATCTCCAGCGGCGGCTGCCGATCTACTGCGAGGACTTCGTCGAGCAGCGGATCCGCCGGGCGTTCGACTATGCGTTCCTTTCCGAGAGCGACGACTTCCGCCCCGCGTCGGTGCCGCAACTGGAAATCCGCCGCATCACGACCGAGCCGTTCGACGTGCTGGGGGCGCGCGTCATTCCCTTTCGCCTGCGCCACGGCCCCTTTCAAGTGCTGGGCTTCCGCATCGGCCGCATCGCCTACTGCACGGACACGAACCACATCCCCGAAGAGTCGTGGCCGCATCTCGCGGGGCTCGAGGTGCTGATCCTCGATTGCCTCCGGCCGCGCCCGCACGCCACGCACTTCGGCTTCGACGAGGCGGTGGAAGTCGCCCGCCGAGTCGGTGCCCGCCGGACGCTCTTCACGCACATCTCCCACGAGCTGGAGCACGACGCCACGAATGCCCGGTTGCCGCAGGGCATCGAGCTGGCCTACGACGGCCAGCGGATCGAGCTGGTCGATCGGTAGCGGACGTGGGCCACGTCTCCAAACGTGCCCGTCAGAAACGGCGTAGCTGGGTCTGCGGGGGCGTGGCTGGGTCTGAGCGAAGCGAAGCCCCAGCCACGAGGGCAAGTCGGAAACGTCCTATCAATCACTTCGCCGGCGCGGCGCGGAGCGTCGCCACCTCTTCAAACCTGTCCACCCTCCAAAGCTTGACGTTGCCGCCGCCGAAGCCAGCGGCTAGCAGCTTCCCGTCCGGCGAGAAGCACACGACCGCCGCATCGTTGCGCGTCCTCTCGAGCGTGGCGATCGGCCCGGGTGACATGACGTGGCGGTGCGCAGCGCGACAGCGGACGCGGGCTTCGGCATCGGACGACTTCATTCCGGCGCGCAACTGCGGCTCGGCCGGCATGCCGATCTGCTCCAGCTCGCGCGAGGCGGCCTCGCGCAGCTCATAGTCGTCGTTCTCGAACTGTTTGATCAGCGTGGCGATGCGGGCCGCCTGCTTGGCATGGGGCGGGCGTAAGTCGATGGGGAACACTTGAACGCCCTCCTGACCTCCGGCCGCGGCCAGCAGGCGTGCGTCGGGCGACAGCTCTGCGCACTGAGCGTTGCGGCCCACGACGGCGCGCACGTTGCCCGTGGCCGTCTCGCGAATGCGGGTGCCGTCGTAGCTCGTGCTGAGGAAGTGTCGTCCGTCGTGCGAAAACTGAACGCGCCGCAAATAGAACTGCTGCGTCCAGAACGGCCGCTGAAGCTCGCCGGTTTCGACGTCCCAGAGTCGCACGGTGTGATCGAGGCCGCCAGTTAGCAGGCGCCTCCCGTCGGGCGCCAGGGCCAGCCCCATCACCGCCTGGCCATTGCCGGTCAGCGCTCGCCGCGGCGTGCCGTCGGCCACGTTCCAAAGCACCGCCATCCAGTCAGAGCCGGCCGTGGCGAGCAGCTTGCCGTCGGGCGTGAAGGCCACCGCGTACACGATGGCCGGTATGGCCGTCGGCCCGGCGCCGATGTCCTTGTGAGCGTCCCAGGCCCGCAGCAACATGCCGCTGGTGAACTCCAAGATGCCGACGCGCGGGCTGGCGGTGCCAAAGGCCAGCCGCTTGCCGTCGGACGAAAAGCAAACGTCGGTGCAGCCCTTGGCTTCGACGTGCGTCACGACGGGCTTGCGGTCCTCGACGTTCCAGACGACCACGGAGCCGCCTCCCTTCGCGGTGCCGGCGGCGGCGGCCAGGTGCTTGCCATCGGCAGAAAACCTCAGGCCCTGCACCGGTTGAGCCGTGGCGGCGTCGGCCGCGCCGGGATAGCCGGCGCGGCAACGATCAAGAACCCAGCCAAGCTCAGAATGGACAGGCTCCCCGTCGGACCGCATCGCGGAGATGATCGGTAGTCGGTTTTCATGGGAGGATGTTCGTCGTGCTCGGTGGCAGACGTCCGGTTTTCAGTCGGCTTCCAGCCGACTCCTCGTCTGCCACCAGCTTTTAGCTGGTGGTCGCAGGTCGAAGACGCTCGATCGCAGCCGGCTTCCAGCCGGCTTCCTTAAACTTCAGTTGGTTTCAGCCTATGAAGTTTCAGCCTATGAAAATGTCTAAAGACGTGACGAGAAGTCCGGCTGAAGCCGGCGGCCGGCATGCGGTTGGAGGTTTTCGCCTTCCACCCGTTGAAACGGGTGGCAGACGGGGAGTCGGCTGAAGCCGACTGAAACGTCCTGCGATCCGTGTTGAGCCATTCTGTCTACGTTCAGGCCAAGTGGACGAAACAGCCATCTCTCGGCTTGCTCTCTTTATTCGTGTTGATTCGTACTGCTAGCCGTTAAGTTCTGCGTGGCGCGTAGACTCTCTTCAACAGGAGGGCACAGAGGCCACAGAGAGTGCCCTGGATTGCCACCGATCTCTCTGTGGCCTCTGTGCCCTCCTGTTCGATGGGCATGTCGCGTCGATTCGCGCAATTGCGGGCGAGAAGTCCGCTACGTGGCCAAATCAACCGTTGGGGAATCGTCCGTCCGTCTTGCAGCCGGTAACTTCCGGCGCGATACTCCACGCGTCGGCGCGGGCGGGATGACGGATGAGCTTTCTCCTAGGGTAGGCCGAATGACTCGGTTTCCTGCAAGCGCGTTGCGGCAGTGCGTCGCCCTGGCGACCCTCGTCACCCTGCTGGGCTGTGCGGGCGACCCGCCACGGCCAGATGATCGGCTGCCGCTAGAAGGCCAGAGCGTGCGGGTGCTGGTGGTGGACGACCCGGGGCTGGCCGCCGCCGTGGGAGGCCTGGCGGCCGCCTGGAAGGAACGCAGCGGGGCCGAGCTCGCGGTCGAGGAAGTCACGAGCGCGGCGATGGCCGAGCGAATGACCGATGGCGCGGAGCGCCCGATGGCGACGTCATCATCTATCCCTCACTCCTGATCGGCGCGCTCGCCGACCGGCAATTGCTCGCGTCGCTGACGGAAAAGACACTCGCCGGCGCGGACCTCGATTGGCCCGACGTCTTCACGGCCCTGCGGACGCGGGAGGCGACGTGGGGTTCGCGCACGGTGGCCCTGCCGCTGGGATCGCAGGTGCTGGCGTGCTTCTATCGGGCCGACTTGTTGAAGAAGGCCGGCAAGGAGCCGCCGCAGACGTGGAGCGAATACCAACAGCTCGTGCAGTACTTCAGCACGCCGGCCGAAAATGGCCATCTCGCTCCGCGCGATGGAGGCGTCTCGCGAAGCGAGAGGTCTACCTTGGTGCCGGCGGCCGAGCCCTTGGCCGAAGGTTGGGCCGGTCTGACGCTGCTGGCCCGCGCCGCCGCCTACGCCAAGCACCCCCACTTTTTCACGGTGGCATTCGATACGGGGACGATGGAGCCGCGGATCGCCGGCCCGCCGTTCGTGCGGGCATTGGAGGAGCTCGTCGCGGCCACCGGAAAGCATCACGACGTGGCCATGCGACTCTCGCCGTCCGAGACCGTCGAGGAGCTGCTGGCGGGGCGATGCGCGTTGGCGCTGGGCTGGCTGCCGAAGAGAATGACGAATGACCGAATGACGAACGACGAAGAGAAGAGTTCATTCCGTCATTCGGACATTCGTCATTCGTCATTGGCGTCCAACGTGGCCTGCGTGCCCTTGCCCGGTGCCCGCGAGTCGTTCGATTGGGACAAGCGGGCCTACGAGGCGGGCGGCCTGCGGCGCGTGCCACTTTTGGCCTGCGAAGGCCGCCTTGCTTCGGTAAGCGCTTCGGCCGAGCATCCGGCGGCGGCCACTCAGTTGTTATTGGCGCTGGCAAGCGGCGATTGGGCGGTACGCGTGTCATCGGCCGGCTCGGCCACGACCGTGTTTCGCGGCTCGCAGGTTGCGGATGCCGACCAATGGACCTCGGCCGACCGCTCCGTGGCCGTGGCCTATGCCAAGGCGGCCGCGGCAAGCCTCGATACCCAGGAAGTGGCCTATGCCCTGCGAATCCCCGGCCGCCAGGAATACCTGGCGGCGCTGGACAAAGCCGTGCGGGCCGCCGTCAGCGGGAAAGAGAAACCGGAAGCCGCCCTCGCCGCCGCGGCCGCCCAATGGCGGGCCATCACGGAGAGACTGGGCGTCGCCAGCCAGCGCACGGCTTGCGAGCGAAGCGACGTGCGGATTGAGCACTGAAGTAACAGCACCCAGTAGCAGGCACACTCCGTGTGCCGTAGAACGGAATTCATTCCGTTCAGCATCGACAAACGGGCGACGGAATGAATTCCGTTCTACACTACGGCACACGGAGTGTGCCTACTACTTTCGTTGTCCCCATGCGTCTCGCCTCCGTCCTCACGCCGTTCTCTGATTACAACTTGCAGCTCGCCGCCCAGTGCGGCGTGACTGACGTGGTCACGCGCTATCCCGGCCGCGAGCTGGCCGATCTGGTGGCGGTCCGCGATCATGCCCGGCGGTTTGGCCTGCGCCTGGCGGCGATCGAAGGCTATCTGCCGATCGAGAACATCAAGCTGGGCAATTCGCAGGCCGCGGCCGAGATCGAGGAGATGAAGCGGCTGATCGGCAACCTGGCCGCCGCCGAGATCCCGATCTGCTGCTACAACTTCATGGCCGGCACCGACTGGGTGCGGACGAAGCTCGATGTGAAGGAGCGCGGCGGCGCACTGGTCACGGCCTTCGACCTGGCCGACGCCGAGCGGGCCGCCGTCTCGCTGACCGACGAGGCCACCCGCGTGGCCAACGAGCCGATTTCCGCCGCGGAGCTGTGGCGAAATCTCGAGCGGTTCCTCCGCGAGCTGGTGCCGGTCGCCGAGTCGCATGGCATCTTCCTCTGCATGCACCCTGACGATCCGCCACTGGACGAGTTCCTGGGCCGCGCGCGGATCATGAACTCGGTGGAGAGCTTCGAGCGGCTGGTGGCGCTGGTGCCCAGCCGCGCGAATGCCATCTGCTTTTGCCAGGGCACGTTCGCCGAGATGGGTGTGGAGATCCCCTCCACGATCCGCCGCCTGGGCCGGCACATCCAATACGTCCATTTCCGCGACGTGCGCGGCACGCGGGAGCGGTTCGCCGAGACGTTTCACGACAACGGCCCCACCGACATGGTGGCCGCCATGCAGGCCTATCACGAGATCGGTTTCACCGGCCCCATGCGCCCGGACCACGTGCCGCAGCTCGTCGGCGAAGAAGACGGCCCGCCGGGCTACACGATGCTCGGCCGGCTGTTCGCGTATGGATACATGCGCGGGCTGATGCAGGCCGTGGCGAGAACATAGCATCTCGGCGCCGCAAGAACGCGCCACATCCGCACTTTGATGGTCGCTGCCGCGGCGCTTCGTCAATCCGGAATGACCGGTTGCAGAGCGTCGTTGGAGAGCTTGTTTAGCGCCGCGACGGTCGGCGGATCGAGGTAGAACAGCACCATGGCCTGGCCATTGTCTTTGAAATAGAAGCGGTGGCCGGCTTGCTGGAGATCGTGCATCACGTACGAAAGCGTTAGCGTATCAGCCCAATCGTCATTGACCTCAATCGGCCATTGCTGCTCGGCGCCATCCACCTTGTAGTTGAGCCACGCCTGGCCAGAAGCCACGTCAACGAAGTCGCTGATGTCCTCGAGGCAATCCGGACGTCCCGCAACGTCGCACAGCCGCTTCACAATTCGCGTGTAGTCGCCGGATGTGTAAATGCATTCGGTATCGAAGTTCCAGACGCGCGAGCAGACTGAACGCCCCCAAGGCTCGCGCTCCACTTCGCTGCCAAGAACAAACAGGATGAGGTCGAACGGCCGCTCCTCGTAGCTCTGGCGATCAAACGAGATGAGCAGGTCATCCATGCTGATCCCCTCGTCGAGCTTCAGTCCGAGTGCGGCCAGCTTGGCAAGTTGCTCCTCCAGCGTCATAGCAGTCCCTCCTCGTATGCCAAGTATGCGGCGATGGGGCTGGTCCGGAGCGATGCCCCAGCGACTGTCGCGTAGGGCTTCCTTCCAATTCGGTGGAACCGGCAAAGCGACATCGATGCGCCCTTCGTCATGTGGCAATGCCTGGCCGTCACTGCGACGCGGCCGCAATCTCGAACTTCAGCTTCTTCGGCTCCGCTGCCACGCGAATCTTCGCATCGGCCTCTTCCACCTTCTTCGTTAGCGCCGTGAGTTGCTCCTTGAGGTCCGGCGAGGCCCCCGCCGCGTGGGCCCGCTGCGACAGCCCGCGCCATTGGCTGACGATGGCTTCCTTGGCCGCTACTGCGTCGAGGATCGCCTTGCTTTGGGCGATGATCGGGCTGGTGCCCTCGGCACCTTGCTGCGGGCCGAACTCGGTGAGGTTGATGCCGCGAGCCAGGGCCGTGTCGCTGACCGTGGCGACGGCGATGTCGTTGATGCGCACGGCGTAGGTGCCGGACTTGAGGCCAGTCACCTTCAGCGTGTATTGGCTCATCTCGAAGGGCGTTGGGTCGATCGTCGTGGCGGAGCGGGCTTCTTCGGGGATCGGGAACCAGAGCCGCTCGTCCAGCCGCTCGAATTGCAGGCCACGCTCGCCATCAGGTGCGGATGCGTTCTCGATCTGGCACCCCTTGGCTTCCACCACCTTGCCGCTAGCGTCCAGTGTGGCGCTGCTGACGAAGCCGTCGGCGCCCAGCGCCTTGAGCAGGGCCGCCGCCATCAGCAGTTGACCGGACGGGCCGGGGTGTACCGGGTCGCCTTGCATCGAGACCAGTCGGCCGGGCGCCTTCTCCTGATCGGCTAGAAAGGCCCGCAGGTGCTCGACGCCGGCTAAACGGTCGTCCGTGGCCGCCTGCCGCAGGGCCGGCAGCGTGTTGGCCAGCACCTCGCGCGGCTTGTTCTTACCCCAAATATCGATCAGGGCGTGGAACTGATCGGCATAAGGAACCTCTTCCTTCGCGGCGAACGCTTTGAGGGCCTTGGCGTATTCGTCCAGCCGCACGTTGCGGCCGGCCAGGCGGGCCGTCGTCGTGCCGTCGTTGACCGGGCTGGCCGCCAGGATCACCGGGCGGGCTTTGATGCCGCGGATGCGCTCGACCATGCCGCCCATGTTGGCGATGAACTTTTCCGTCGGCGTGCTGCCGCTGTCGTTCATGCCCAGCTCGACCGAGACCACCGTCGGCTTCCAGGCGGCGATGTCGTACTCGAAGCGGGCCAGGGTGCTGGGGATCGTGTGCCCGCCGACGCCCGAGTTGCGGAAGGCGAACTTCAGCTTGGGATAGCGGGCATAGCAGAAGGCCTCGAAGTAATTCGAGTGCAGGTGCTGAGCGGTGATGCTGTCGCCCGCCATGACCCACACGTCGCCATCCTTGAGCGGAAACTCCGCAGCCGTCACGGGTTCGGCCGATTCCACGGAAAGCCAAGCGAGGCCCGCGAGGGTACAAACGACGATCGAGATCCGCATGGGTTGCTCCAGAAGTTGATGCACCAAGATTGAGGGCGAACGGGCGGTTGAGCGTGTCACACGTCGCAAACCGGGAAACCCACCGTCGGGCTTGCCCCGACGGATCGATGACTGACCAGCTACCAGCAGCTGCCAAAATCGGCCAAAACCCCGTCGGGCTCGTCCCGACGGTTTCTTGACTCGACCGCTAGGTATCGTGCCTGCGGCAGCTCGCGAATCTTGGACCGCGGCCCAGGCGCCGTTACTTGCGCCACGCATTAGTCATCCTTCCGTCGGGACGAGCCCGACGGGGTTCGTGATGGCTTCTCGCCTGGTAGCTGACCAGTCAGCCAGCCGTCGGGGCAAGCCCGACGGGGCCTTCTCTTCGCCTATCGCAGCAAAAGTCGCAGGCCCGGCGGGCCGAAATAGAACAACGTCCGCCGGCATTATGGCCGCCCCGCTGGCGGCAATGCCAGCACCGCTGGCAGAAAGTGAGCTGGCGGCCGTAACAAGGGCCAGAAATGTCCGCTTCAGACGGTAGAGCGCCCTTTTGGCGTGGCACGAGCTTCCAGCTCGTGACGCACGGCCAAGATGGCCAAGATGGCCGTGCGACGCTCAGTGTGATCACGGCTCAGGTGATAGAGCACCCTCTCGCATGTTGAGATTCCTACACCGCACGACGCTGATTGCCCTGCTGGGCATCCTGGCCATCGCCACCGTGGCTTGCCGTGGCACGGCGCCAACGGTCGGCGGCGTGCGGGAATGCGCGTTTCGCATTCCCGCGCAGGTGCAGACCGCCGAAGCGACGCGGCAAACATTGGCCCGGGAGATTCGCCGCCACCTTGTCAGCAGCGGCGGCTGCACGCTCCATCCGCGGACGGCACTGCCGGTCGGCCTGGTTGACGCCTTCGCGGTCTCTCGCGCAGGAGCACGAGCTGCAACTGACGCAACTGCCCACCACGGACCAGATCGAGCACTATCTCTGGCGGCACGAAGCGGTGCTGGCCAGCGGCGCCCTCTACGTCGGGGCCTGGCGCGATGATGCGACCGGGGCTTATCACCTGGACGTGACCGAGCTGATTCGCGATCGGGCCACGGCCGAAGCCCGCGGCCGCGCCCAACAGCAGCGCTGCATCTATCACCTGGCGACAGGCAGCGAAATCCGCTTGCAGTGACGGGTACGGCTCTTCGGATTTTCAGAAGAAGCCACACTAGCCCGACGCGCCAGCGCGCCAGCGAGGGAGAGGCGGGTACACGCTCGGAGTAGGCGCGGCGACTCTCCCTCGCTTACGCGTCGGGTTAGTTTCTAGCGCTTTCGCCCTGGGGCCTTTCCCGATGGCCCGGGGCCTTGCCGGCGCGTCTGAGGCGTCCCGCCACCCAACGAGGGTTTCGCTGCGGGCTTCGGCCTGTCGGCGCTCCGAGTTTCTACCTTGGGCACGGTCGGCCGAGGTGGGATGACTGGCAGTTTCGGCGTTGGCACCGTGTGGCGCGGCCCCGCACTGTCGGAGCTAACTTTCGGCAGCGTGAAGTTGGTGCGTGGTGCCGTCGGCTGTGGCTTGACTGCCGGGAGCGACGGATGGTTGCTGGCCGGAGGCAGCACGTTGCCGCTGGGCGGAGTGACGTTCACCTTCACTTTGGGCACAGATGGCCCGCCGTGTGGAGGGGAGCCGGTGCGACCGCTGACGATCGGTGCGCCGCCATCAGCGTTGCGCGGGCTCGTGCCGCCGGGGCGAACACCCCTGTTATCGATTGATTGAGGAGGAACACCGCGGCCATCGGCGCGCGCTCCGGTATCCCCCTTGCGAGCGTTCCCGTCTTCGCGATTCCCGTCCTGGGAGCGGTCGGGGCCTCTGCCGCGATTGCCGTCGCCAGAGCGACTGCCGTCACGCCGCCGATTCGCATCTTGCTGCCCCTTCACATCATCTTGCCGGTTCACATTGCCTTGCCGGTTCACATTGCCTCGGGCGTTCCCCTCGTGTGCGTGACCTCCGTGGCCCTGGAGGTTTCCGCTGGTGGCCGAGCGGGCCGAGACCGGCGAGCGCAGTTCCAGCCGGCTGGGGCCCGCATTTCGCGGCACGAGGCGAGCCATCGCTGGCCGAGGCCTCCAGCCGGCCGCGTTCCTCTTGGAACCGCCGCACCTCGCGGGCCTGGCTGCGAAGCTGCTCTTGTTGCTGGCCGTCAACTCGCTCCAGCCGCAGCACCGTGTCTTGAGAGCGGGCCACGTCGCTCAGCGGCTGGGCTAGCGTAATCTGCCGCAAGTTGACATTCCGATTGTTGATATTGCCGTTGATGATCGTGTTGTTCTGGATGTTGATGTTGTTGATCACGGTTTGCTGGGCGGCAAAGGTCCGTGGCGGCCGGGCGTGCACGTGGTCGCGGCGGTGCTCGTAGTCGCGCCGCAGCGAAACGTGCCAGTGTGAGTCATGATGATGGGCATGATGCCAACGGCGATGCGCGTAGATCGGGCAGTGGCCGTGATGCCCGATATGGAACGAGAACCACGGCAGGATGCCTACGCTCGCGTAGCTCGCCGCGTAGTAGTCGCCAAAGCAATAGTGATGATACGCCGGCCGGCAGAAGAGATGCGTCGTGAGCACGTGGGCGCCGATGACCACCCGAGGCCGGTAACAGAAGCTCGGCCGCACGATGGCCACGGGATCGAAATACACCGGCGCAAACAGCAGGCCCCGTTGCTCGATCGGCAGGTCCCAAAAGCCAGGCACAAAGGCGTAGCCGTGCGGCGTCCACACGTAGTGGGCCGGCACCCAGATCCAGCCTTCTTGCGCCGGCGTCCAATAGCCTGGCCGCCACACGTGGCGCGTTTCGCGCCACATCCAGTGGCCGGGCACCCAGATGTGGTCCACGGACGGCGCCTCGCTGGACGGGCCCACCTCCAGGCTGGCCGGCGGCGCCGGATAATATTCGACGTCGGCCTTCGCCGAAGCCCACATGCCCGGCACCCACTGAAAGCCGTCGGGCACGCGGTTCCAGTAGCCGGGCACCCACTGCCGGTTCGGCGGCACCACGCGGTAGATGCCACTGACCCAGATGTAGTCTTTGCGGTCGTCGTCCCAGCTCCAATAGCCGGAGATCCACTCGACGTGGTCCCCTTCGGGCCGCTGGTCCGGGGGCAGCTCCTCGATCGCCTCGGGGGGCTGCTTGGGGGCGATGAAGCCCGGCTTGGGGTTGAACGTCACCGGCTCGGCGAAGGCCTCATGCACGGGGCCGCGGGTGAGCACTTCGCCGGTTTCGTCCGACTCGTGATGGTCGCCGGCGACTGCGGGAACGGGCGAAGGACCGCGCCGCCGTCCGGCGATGGCAGCGGCTCACCCAGCGGAGGGAAGAGCTGCTGTGCCGCCAAGGAAGTGCACAAGGATGCGCACAAGGCAACGCCAGCAGCCAGCGCGACGGCGCTGGCGAGGAGCGGACGATTCATGAGCTTTCTCTTCTGGGTTCAGCCTGCCGCGAGAATTCGGCGACACGCTCGCAGGATGTGGAGGGCGGCAGCGATGCCGGCGAGATGGTGCCCGCAACGGGCGCAACAAAGACCGCCGGCGCGGCCCTAGCATGTATCGTCAATCCTAGAGGACCGCAAGGCATCGAACCGCTGCGGATTCCCGGCGGTGGCAGCGTAACGTGGCCGGCAGATTAACGGCGAGCGGCCGGCGTAAGCCGGCTGATAATACGGCCTTGCCGTTATAAGCACGGCAGCATGCAGTCAACGACACCCCGATCGCATCTAAAGCCATTCGACGCGATTCGCCATTTCGACCGGCTCGTAGATCTCCCAAATCAGGACGAGACCCCGGATAATGTCACCAAGACTTCGCGCTTCTTGATGACAGTAAGCGATCCCAGCGTGAGAAACGCCAGACGCATGCAGCGCAAGAAAGTCCTCGTCTTGGGTGAAGATGACGCGGCCTTCGGCGCCGGCGAAGCTGAGATGCTCCTCGTCAGAAGACTGAAGCAAGCCGGCGCTGACCGCGGTGGTGACATCGATTCCGCGCCGCCGCAAGGCCTCGGCGAGCGCCGCTGGACAATGCTCATCCAGGTGGAAGCGAATCGTCTGCGCCATCGCCTTGACGCGCTTTCTCGAAGATCGACGGTGCGCCGTCGCGCAGTTGCTCGGCGAACTCGCGGCCGGCCCGGATATCGGCTTCGATTTCCTCGCGGTGGTCAAAATAGTAGGCCAGCGCCGAGTGAACGTCCGCCAGACTCAGCTCCGGGTGCTGCGACACGATTTCATCGGCGCTCAGACCCAGCCGATTGAACCAGATGGCGACGTGCTGCACCTTGATGCGATGCCCGGCAATGTGCGGCTTGCCTCCACAGACGCCGGGAGTGACCACAATCCGGCCTTGGCCCGGTGGCAGAGCGGGAGCGCCAGTTTGGACATCAGTCGCCATAGTACCATCATAGACCGGACGGGAGTAAAACGGCAATCTAAGCGAAGATTGCGTTGTCCGAATTCGGGGGTCGGGCTTCGTAGCGCGAATCAGGACACCTTTGATCCGCTCGAAGATGTCTCCACCAATAGGTGAACGGAGCGTAGGAGCGGCGGCCCCAACGCGCCCCTGAGCATGGCGGTCCCAGGCTTCGACCCAAACCGGCCAAGGCAGCGCCACCGAGCTGAACAGCAAGTCGCCGGCCGCAACCGGCGCGAAGGCCGCCGGCACCTCCGCCGTCGAAACCGGCTCGATCGTGCCCCGGTCCCCCAAGCGATAGCTGATCTCCGCCGCATGCGCATCGCTCGGCCAAAGGACCAGGCGATCGTCCGGGCACACGCGGTAAGAGGCCCACGGGCCGGGCCAAAGCCCTGCGAGGTGCGGCCGCACCAGCTCCACGCCGCTGGTCTTGAACAGCCCCACCAGGGCATCGCGGAACATGGCCCGCTGGTCGGCGGGCAGCCTGGCAGCCCAGCCTGGCACCACGTCGGCCAGCAGCCAGCCGCCCTGCTGCTCGAAGATGACCCAGCAGGGGTCGTCCGCGGACTCGCCCGATCGCAGCTCCAGCCGAATGCGGTTGGTGGCCAGGTCAATATCGCCGAGCCGCACTTCATGCCGCCCCGCGGGGCACTGCTTCAAGAGATAGAAGAACTCCCGCGCAATGTAGCTGCCGAGCGCATGGCGCACCTGCGCGAGCTGCTTCAGCGGCTTGCGAAGCAGGTCGGCCACGGCCTCCTGCTGGCGGCGGGAGCGGCGGTGGGCGCGGCGAATCTTGCGAAACAGCTTCGGCACCGTGCCGGAGTGGAAGCCGGGGACCAGCAGCCGGCCCATCGTTTCGCCGTGGTGGCCGATCCGCACCGGCCTCAGCGTCGCCGGCCGGTTGGCCGCGTACAGCTTCCAGTTCTCCTTCAGCTCCCAGGCCAGGAAGCCGAAGATGCCGGGGATGGCCCAGGCGATCGTGCTGAGAAGCCCCAGCGTGTAGGCCTGGTCCCAACCCGTCGCGTCGGCAACCATCGGCGTGATGACAATAGCCAGCGACCAGACCACCTTGTGCGACACGGTGACGACGGGGAAGTGCTTGATCGGGTTGATCTGCGGCTCGATCAGCAGGTTGACGGTGAAGCGAACGAGGTACGTGATGGCGGTCCATAGCGCACCCAGCCCCGCCTTGGCGCCGAAGCTCAACCGCGATTCGCCGCGGCGGAAGCGAAGCCACTCGTCCACCGCATACAGCAGCCGATCGACTGCTTCCAGAAAAGCGTTGGACAAGTCCACGATCAGCCAGTAAAGGCCGAAGGCCACGCGCGAACGCACGTTGACCCACGTCTTGGCCAGCCACTCGTTCGTGATCTCCTCGACGTTGCGACCCACCCGGCTGTTGATCAGGAAGTTCAGCCCGATGAATACGCCGACCACTGCCGCAAGCGTCATCTGCCGATCGAACCCGACCAGCAGCACGAGCCAGACCAGTAGCGTGATCATCGCGGGCTTGAGCACGTACCGCCGCGTGAGCACGATCCACGGGTTGTAAAGGATCGCCTGGATGAGCGGTCTGGCCAACCAGCGGACCAGCGATCGGAGCACGGCACCCGCCGTGCGCACGACACGCCTGCCAACCCGCGCGGTGATGCGGCGCACGGCCGCTGAGTTGATCAAGCCCAGGAAGAACAGCCCTAGCACACCCAGCCACGCCAGCGACGCGGGATAGGCGGCCGTGGCGGCGTCCCAACCTTCGCTGAAGACCAGACCGATGGCTTCGATCAAGGGAGTCGTCTGCGGCTCGTCCGCCGCCGGTTTCACGTTGCCCGAGGGGATCAGATGGTCCAGCTTCGTGAGGTGGGCCATCTCCTGATAGAACGACACCACCAGGAAAGCGCCCAAGAGCGGCAGGATCAGGAAGCGGTTGAGCAGCCGGCCCAGCCCGATCCCAAAGCCGTACGACGTGATCCGCTGAAACAGCCGCAGGTAGACTTCGGCCCGGTGGTAGACGCCGTCCAGCGGCCCGGCCAGCGCACGGTCGGCGCGCAGCAGGTGATCGCCAAACAGCAGGTGCTTCAGCCACAGCCAGACATAGATCACCGGGAACAGCAGCCAGGCCCTGGTGCCCTTGTCCACGCGCGCCGAGGCCTGCCTGGCCAGGGTCCCGAACGTCTCCAGCGATGCCAGATCGGGCAGCTTCAGGTTGTTGCGCGAGATGGCGTCGCGCAGGTCGCCGAACCGCAGGTAGCCGCTCTCGACGGCCTTGTCGAGCAGCTCCTCGACCATCTTGTGGCGCCCGACTTCCTCCGGCACGTTGGCCGGCACCAGGCCGACGGAGCGCAGCGATTCGGCGATGCCCGGCCGCAGGTGATCGCGGGCGTTTTCCTCAGCGTGGTCGAGCGCAGCGTGCAGCAGCTCGGTCAAGCGCGAGCGATCGGACTGGGCCAAGGCCACGTCGTGAGAGCGCCGCAGGGCGATCCGCAAGTGCTTGCACGTGAGGACTTCCTTGAGGGCAGGCAGTGGCCGGCGGATCGGATGGCGGCCCAGCGAAAGAATCCACTCGCTGAGATCGACTGTGAAGATCTCCCGTTCGTGATCGACGCACACCTTCTGCAAGTCATACAGCAGCCGGCCCTCGATGGTCAGGCGGTCGTCGGCGCACCGCCGCAGCAAGAGGCCCAGGCAGCGCTCCCACGCGGCACGCTCCGATTCATCGAAGCCCAGCGCCGCTTGCAGCCGCGCGGCCAGCGGCCTCAAGTCACAGAGACCTTCCTCGTCGATTGCGGCGGCGGGTTGGCCGGGCGACTGCCTGACTGCGGCTTGTCCCACACGCACGCGAAGGATTGCCGCCAGGACGAGGTTCCCGACCTCCTCGCTCCGCTGGGCATGGCGGAGCAGCCTTCGCTGGCGCGCCGTGCCGCGCACCGCCCTCGAGAACGTCCACCCTCGCGGTCGTCGATGCCGGCGGAACGCGAGTGGGTTCGGCCGTCTTGGCTGGCAAGGAGATCGCCGCCTCGGCGGTTCCTGCTGAAGAAGTGGGACTGACTAGATCGATGGGCGGCAGCACGGCCGACGCCGTGGCAGGCGTCTCGACGGACGTTTCCCAACAGGCGCCGTCGCTCGCATCCAAGGGGGGTGGCGGATCGCGCCGACGCAGCGCGGCGAGCATCTCGTCGTCGGCCACGTCCTGCGCAAAGAGTGCCGCCGCCGCCTGAGGGTCGCGAATCGCCGGGAAATACTCGAGCAGCAGCTCGGGAGCAAATCGCTCCAACTCCAGGAACACGGCCGCCAGCTCGATGTACACCTGGAGGTCGTCGTGCGGCGGAAGCAGCAGATCGTCCAGCCGCAGGATTGCCCGCGCCTCCTCGAACGCGGTTTGGCCCAGTCGGCAAATCCGATCGCGGAGGCCGGCGTCCCCCAGCCGGCCGGCTGCCACCCGCTGCTCCAGGGCCAGGTGCACCCGCGCATGGAAGAGCAGCCGCAGATAGTGGGTCAGCAAGCCGTCGGGCGTGCGGATCGCCACGTCGTCGGCCTCCGGCAGGGCCAGCAGGATGAGGCGCTCGCGTGGCTCCTCAGTCGCTGGCTGCTCAGTAGCCGGCTGCTCAGTAGCCGACTGCCTCGCAGGCCGTAGCTCGTCAGGGTCTACAATCCTGGCGAGCTGCGCCTCTCCGATCACGTAGCACGCCGCGTGCGGCACTTGGAGGCCCAGGCTATGGATGTCCCGATCCAGCTTGATCACCCGCCGCAGCACGCGCGGCTCGACGAAGTAGGCAGATGGGTCGTGCGCATGAATTGCCGCGGCCAGCTCGTCGGCCGAGAGGCGTCGTCGGGGGCCGGACGGCGGGAGGAGATCAGTTGGCAAAGGCAGTGGCTACGTCGGCGAGGTCCGAAGGGTTTAAAAATTCTTGCATTTCTTTCCAGGCGAGATTACAAAGAGCTTATCATCGTAGACCGGTCGACGTTCATGGGGCGGGTCCTGCTTTTTCATCGGGGCAGGACCCGCCGTTATTTTGTCGCCGAATCGCTCCCGCCCCCAAGGCCACTCCACGTGGGGCACGTTTCCAAACGTGCCCGAGCGGCGGCCCTGCAAACCGGCATGTTTGTAAACATGCCCCACGCCAAGGGGTGCGCCGATTCCCGCATGCACGCCACCGCTCTACAATAATACGGCCCAACGTGCAAAGATCGAGCCGTCGGGTTTCTCCGGGTAGCCGAAGTCGCCAGACTTCGGGCGTCAGGGGAAAGCCCGAATTCCGGGAGTCGGCTAGTTGGCAGGCTCAGTCCCACTCAACAGCTTCGCACTCAACAGCCCCGAGTCAGGCACGCCATGCTCTCCTCGTCCCGTCAGCCAGGTCCTCGGTTCGGAACAGCCGATCCCGCGTTCTTCACCCGCCGGCAGATGCTCGCGCGCTGTGGCACCGGGCTAGGCATGTTGGGTTTGGCTGGCGTCTTGGCCGATGACGGGCTGCTGGCAGCCGAAGGAGCCCCCGGGTCGCCGGCCGCCGGCGCGGCGAAGCTGCCTCTCGCCCCCCGCGGCCCGCACTTCGCCGCCAAGGCGAAGCGCGTCGTCCACCTGTTCATGAACGGCGGGCCGTCGCACGTCGATACCTTCGACCCCAAGCCGATGCTCGACAAGTACCACGGCAAGCCGCTGCCCGCGGCGCAACCTGCGCACCGAGCGCAAGACCGGCGCGGCCATGCGCTCGCCGTTCGAGTTCGCCAAGCTACGGCCAGCAGCGGCATCGAGGTCAGCGAGCTGTTCGCCGAGACGGCCGCGCACATCGACGACATGTGCGTCATCCGCTCGATGCACGCCGACGTGCCCAACCACGAGCCGTCGCTGATGCTGATGAACTGCGGCGACGGCCGGCTGCCGCGGCCGAGCATGGGGGCCTGGGTCACCTACGGCCTGGGCAGCGAGAACCAGAACCTGCCCGGCTTCATCGTCATGTGCCCCGGCGGCTATCCGATCGTCGCCACGCAGAACTGGCGGTCCGCGTTCCTGCCCGGCGCCTACCAGGGCACGTACCTCGACACGCAGCACACGCGAGGTCGAGAAGCTCATCGAGAACATCCGCAACACCGAGCTCACGCCTGGCCGAGCAGCGCCGGCAGCTCGACCTCGTGCCGCCGGCTCAACGAGCAGCACCTGGCGCGAGCGCCGGCAGCGGCGACGCCGCAGCTCGAAGCCCGCATCGCAGTCGTTCGAGCTGGCCTTCCGCATGCAGACCGAGGCGGCCGAGGCCTTCGACGTCGCCGCGCGAGCCGCTGAGCAGGCATCGCGCGAAGCTGCTACGGCGACGCAGCGTCCACGGCCGGCAGCTGCTCATCGACGCGGCGGCTGCTCGAGCGCGGCGTGCGGTTCGTCCAGGTCTGGAGCGGCGCCGGCCAGCCGTGGGACAACCACGACAACCTGGAGAAGACAGCACCGCGAGCTGGCGGCCGGCTGGGACCGGCCGATCGCCGCCTTCCTGACCGACCTCAAGCAGCGCGGCCTGTTCGACAGCACGCTGGTCCTCTGGGGCGGCGAGTTCGGCCGCACGCCCGTCGCCGAGCTGCCGCAGCTCAACGGCCGCGACCACAACCACTACGGCTTCACCATGTGGCTGGCCGGCGGCGGCGTCCGGGCGGCACCGTCCACGGCGCCACCGACGAGTTCGGCTTCCCGGCCGTCGAGAAGCAAGTCCACGTCCACGACCTGCACGCCACGATGCTGCACCTGCTGGGCTTCGACCACGAGCGGCTGACCTACCGCTACGCCGGCCGCGATTTCCGGCTGACCGACGTGCACGGGAAGGTGGTCAAAGAGCTGATGGCGTGAGAAGTGGGGACGTAAGAAGCCCGGCTTCTCCGAGAACCAGGACTTCTGGGGTTGTCATGCCCTGAGCGCAGCGAAAAATCTCGTTCCAAGGCTCCGCCTTGGAACGCACTGCCGCGAGGCTCTGCCTCGCCCTCAGGGGCTTGTCTAAGGGCCGACAAGCTATAATGGGTCTACAGCACCGTAGTACCGTCGATCGTCCGACTGCGGAGTGACCATGACACACCAACTTACCGTCGAGCTTCCCGAGGAAGTCTATCAGCCGCTCTCCGAGCAGGCCCAGGCGACGGGCCAGACGGTGGAAGCCGTTGCCGCCGCCTGCTTAGCCGAATCGGTCCGGCAAGACAAACCCGGCAGCCGCCTCCGCCGCTGGGCTGGCGCATGGGCGTCGGGCGTTCCGGATGCTTCCATTCGGCACGACGATTATCTGGGCCAGGCGATCATGGACGAGCCGCGCGAGCATCGCGATGATTGAGCGCTTCGTGGACACGTCCGGCTTGGCCGAGCTCTCTAAGACAGGGGACGACCTAGTCACTCGTCCTCGCTCGCAAAAATGAACGGGAAACTCAGTTCGTACTTCTCCGTCAGCTCGATTCGTAGGAAGTCCCATACGGCCAGCATGTCGGTATTGTGCGAGTCTGCCTCGTTTCGTGCCTGTGATGCAACTTTCCAATCTCGTTCCGACGCAGCGGCGTACGCTGCTGCCAAGTCCGAGGCGGCTTGTGCCAATGCGAGGCTGACGTCGGCCTCCAATTGCGCCGCGAGCGCCAGGTTCCTGTCCACCTTCAGAATGTCAAGATTCTTGACCTTACGATAGTATTCGTACTCGTGGCTAGCGATCGCTGCCCACACTTTCGCTCGTTGATCGTTTGTCGGCATCCGCGGAAACGAGATCCGTTTGGTCTTGTCGGCCATTTCTTGGTTCGCTCGCGTGATCGACTTCCAATATGCCAGCGTCCGCATCCCGTCTGCCTTGGCGGTCGCGCCGAATCGTGGCCTCGCGCCTTCCGACTTTGGCAGTTCACTCAGCACCTTCGGCTGCGGCCGCTCCGGAACATCCCGCAGTAAGTCCATAACGTGGCGCAGGAGACCGCAAAATTCAAGTTCTGTCCGGTGACGCTGGACAATGTGTTGACTCCAACCACTTCGCCTTCGTCGTTGACTAAAGGGCCGCCGCTGTTGCCATGCGAAATAGGCGCCGTTGTTTGAATCCAATTCATGCCGGGATCGTAGCGAAAGACCTCGGTGTAAACGTCGCGTCCGTAGCGCTCCTTGAAGGTGGTGACGAGCTCGTCGCCGCTGCGCAGCGACGAAACGATGCCCTCGCTGATGGAACCGCTCAATCCCTCTGGTGAGCCTAGCGCGAGGACGCGATCGCCTTTCTGAGGAGCAACGGGGATGACGGAGAGCGGTACAACCGTCTGGGGATTGTCGCGGATGACTAAGATCGCAAGATCCCACTGTGGCTTTACGGCAACAAACCCGAGCGCCGAGATCCGCTTTCCGTCACGAAAGACAACGTTCGCCTGCTTTGCGTCGGCAATAACGTGATGATTCGTCACGATAAAGCCGCGGCGATCGATAAGAAAGCCACTGCCGACCGTATTACGCGCCGCATCGGACGATTGTACTTCGATGCGAACGACCGCCTGCTCTACCTGATCGAGGAGACTGGCTCGGTCACGTTTGCTCGGCGATGAACTAGCAGGATCGAGGACGACATTCGGTGTCTTCCGACTCGACAAATCGGGTGTGTTCTCACTGCCAACTCCGCCGGTTTGTTCTGCGTCCGACTTCTTGCGTTGCGTGCTCGCGTCAGCGACTGAGCGCTCGCGAAAGACTGTAGCGATCGCGATGCAAACGAGAAGGATGAAAAGCGCGATTGCGGCACCAGACAACAACGACACTATCGGCACCGGTCGTCGCCGTGTGGCACTCCATGCATCGACGACAGCGGGCGGGGAATCCGTTCGACCTGACGTTGGCAGCGGAGGTGGTGATGCTGGAGGCACCGGAGGCGGTGCCTGCACACTTGGCAGCTCAGGAGTTGGAACAAACTCTTCCGCTGCACGCACCCATTGCTCGGTGCCAGTTTTGCAAATCAGCGCGTCGCCGCGCACATCACCCGTCTCAAGAAGACCACGTAGCGCCACAGCGGTAAATGGCCCGAACGGCTCTGGACTTTGCCGGGGGTCGAAGACGTACCACACTGCTTCGTGCAGGTGGTCCGGCTCAGCGCAGTCATCTTCAGCAGCCTCGCGGAAGAGGCCCTTGACTTGCCCAGCGGCAACCCATTCCTGCCGTCCCTCCCTGTACACGAGCGTGTCAGGAGTAACGACACGTTTGTGCGCCAGCTTCAGCAGATCGTACCGATGAAATCGGGCCCGTCGAGTTGCCGTCGTCGTCCAGATAGTACCACGCGGCCATGGCAGAAGCCCATGCAGGACTGCTGGCGTCGGACACAAGAGTATGCCACAGTCCAAGAATTGTATCGTCTTTCATCCCAAGGTTGCAAACAACTCCCGATATTGTCGAATTGGCGTTTGCGACACGTGGCTGGGGCCGTACCGAGCCTGCCCCGCATCGCGTCCGGCCGGCTTCTTTGTGTAACGCCCGCGCCGCGCGTTAATCTTGCTGGTGCCGCATCACTTTCAAGCCCGGAGGCGCTCGGATGAAACGCAGCATAGCGGGAATGATCCTTGTCGTGTGGATATCGGCCGCAGGTGCCGGTGGCCACGGGCCGGCCGACGAATATCGCGCTTTAGTCAAGAAGATCAAAGAGGCGAGCGACGCGTCCTCGGCGGCTCGTCTCTCGAAGGTCCCCAAGCATTCTTGGAGCTGGCCGAGAAGAACCCCATCGACCCGATCGCGGTGGATGCCCTGATCCAGGGGGTCTGGTTCCAGAACGGCACGGCCTATCCGGCCGGCAAGGAGAGCCTTGGAGGCCGGGCACTGGAGATCTTGCTGCGCGACCATGTGCGGAGCGAGAAGCTCGGCGAGGTTTGCGGGGCGATCGCTTTTGGCTTCCGCAAGGAGCACGAAACGTACCTGAGCGCGGTCCTGGAAAAGAACCCGCGCAGGGACGTGCGAAGGATGGCCCTGTTGTCGTTGGCCCAGTTCTATAACAACCGCTGGCACCAGGGCATGATCCGGTACAAGTGGGCCGGAGCCCCCGGCGACAAGGCCATGGACGCCGCGCTGTCGAAGGTGATCGCCGAGGCGGAGAAGGGCAAGTGACGCTCAGCGGGCCGAACGTCCAACGTCCAACGTCCAACATCGACCGGGAGCAGCTCACCGCGACATCGTCACTATCGCGCCCCGCGTCATGCGCGGCTTCTTGCGCCCGTGTTGTTCCAGCAGGCGGGGAAGCGACGAGCCGCCGGGCAATCCTCGCAAGCCCATTCGCAGAGCAATATTGACGCCGCTCCAGGTCTCGCCCGTGTCGCCGATCGGGCCGGAGTTCCAACGGGGACATTCGCCCGTGCGGCTCGCGTGCTCGTCGGACCAAGCGAGGATTTGCGTCTCCGACAAGTGCGGCAAACGCAGCGAGTGGCGCACGCCGCGATGCTCGGCGAGCAGGACCGCCAGCGAGCTGCCCGGCTGGAACCCGCGATTCCCCTCGAGGAGCGCCGTGTCGATGGCGCTCCACCTTTCGCCCTCGGCTTTCTGCACGTCCCCAGAGGTTCGTTTCGGCCAGCAGCCGGTGGCGGCATGGTGGGCGTCGGCCCAAGCCAGGATCTGTTCGACGGTCAATGGCGGCAGTTGGGACGAAATCCGTTTGCCGCGGCGCCTGTGCAGCAGCCGAGGCAGCGACGAGCCGCCGGGCAATCCCCGCAGGCCCCTTCCCAGGGCCGTATTGACGCCGCTCCAGGTCTCGCCCGTATCGCCGATCGGGCCGGACGTCGCACTTGGCCATTTACCCGTGCGGCGCTTGTGCTTGTCGGCCCAAGCGAGAATCTGCTTCTCCGATAGGCGCGGCAAGCACCGCTGGTAGCGCAGGCCGCGATGCTTGGCGAGCAGGGCGGCCAGCGAACCGCACGGCGGAAGCCCGCGGGCCCCCTCACGGAGCGCGCTGTCAATCGCCACCCAAGTTTCTCCGTCGGCGCCTTGCACACTGCCGGAACCTTGCTTCGGCCAGCGGCCGGTGGCGGCCTGGTGGGCGTCGGCCCAAGCCAGGATTCCCTCGACGCTCAATTCCGGCAGTTGCGACCGAAGACGCTTGCCGCGATGAACGTGCAGAAGCCGAGGCAGCGACGAGCCGCCGGGCAAGCCTCGCAAGCCCATGATCAGGGCGGCATCGACGGCGCTCCATCGCTCGCCCGTGTCGCCGATGGGGCCGGAATCGGCGGTGGGCCACTTGCCAGTTCGGCGGGCGTGCTGGTCGGCCCAGGCGAGGATTTGCCTCTCTGACAACGACGGCAAACACTGCCGGTTGCGGACGCCGCGGTGCTTGGCGAGCAGGCCCGCCAGCGAAGTGCCCGGCCTGAGACCGCGACGTCCCTCCATGAGCGATCCGTTGATGGCCACCCACGTTTCGCCGTCGGCGCCCTCGACGGCCCCGGAAGATCCCTTCGGCCAGCAGCCGGTGGCCGCATGATGGGCGTCGGCCCACGCCAGGATTTGGTCCACGGTCAAATCCGGCAGCCGAGACAAGATTCGCTTGCCGCGATGAACGTGAAGGAGGAGCGCCAAGGACGAGCCGCCGCGAAGCCCTCGGCAGCCCTGGCGCAGGGCGGCATCGATGTTGCCCCAGTTCTCGCCGTCGGCGGCGGCAATTGGCCCGGACATCTGCCCGGGCCACGCTCCGGTCCTGCGAAAATGATCGTCGGCCCAGGCCAAGATCTTTTTGGGTGTCAGGCGGGGCACCTGGTATCGATTGCGGACGCCACGATACTTGGCCAGCAGTTGAGCCAGCGAAATCCAGCCCGGCAAGCCGCGCAATCCCCAGGTTAGCGCGCCGTCGATCCCGGCCCAGGTCTCCGTAGGCTCCGCGTCCACGACGCCTGCGTGGTAGTGCGGCCAGCGGCCGGTCTTTTCATGGTGGGCGTCGGCCCACGCCAGAATCTGCTCGAAAGTGAGCTTCGGCTTGGCGAGACGGTTTCGCTTGCCGCGATGCTCGATGAGCAGTTGCGAGAGTGACGAGCCGCCGGAGAGACCTCTCATGCCCTTTCGCAGCGCGAAATCGAGATTGCGCCAACGTTCGCCCTTCGCCGTCGAGGCGATGACCGAGCCGGAACCGGACGAAGGCCATTTCCCGGTCCTGCGCCGATGGATGTCGGCCCAGGCCAGGATTTGTTTCTCGGTCACGAGAGGGCGGCGAGACTTACGTCGCTCCATGGGGCTCTCGACGAACCACGTTTGCGCCGGAGAGAATCGACACCACCGGCACTGTACCGCGGGGCCATCGCGCGGACAATGCCCCGGCCCTGGATCGAGAACCCCCGGGCCGATTCAGGGCTTCCGTCGCCAGGTCTCACGCCCATGTGAAGCGATGGCAAACCGAGCGATTACTTTTCGGCCAAGGCGGCCACGTCGGCCCAGAACCGTCGCCAGTCGGCTCGCTCATCGGCCGGGACCTTCGCCAGCGCCGCTTCGTCGCGCACGTTGGCCAGGTCGGGGTCGATCCGCCAATGCTGCAAGGTGCGGGACACTGTCGTCGGAGGGATGGTCTGTCGATCGAGCGCGGCCGTCCAGGCATTCAGCTCCGCTTGCAGCCACCCCCGCGCCAGTCGGCGCCAGGCGGCGCGCTGAGCGTCGGTGACCTTTTCTGAAGCCGTGGTCTGGCCGATGGCCAGCGCCGCTGCGCAGGCCGCGTTGTAGCGATGGCCAGTCATCAGGTCGTCGGCCAGCTTCGGATCGGCGGCAAACGCCCCGTCGAAGAACCGTGCCGCGTCGCCAAACTGCCGCTTGTGCATGAGGCACAGCATCGCCAGGCCCAGTTGATCGCGCGCGTCGCCCGGCTCGACCTCGCCGCGGAGCACTGCCGGCAGTTTCTTGGCCAGGACAATACGATGCTTCGCCTCCTGCACCCACTCGGCCGACGGAGCTGACCAGTCGCGCCGGCGCGATCCCAGCGCATGCCCGCGCTCGACGCGCCGTCAGGCCCTCATCGAACTTCTCCTGCTGCGTCAGGACGTGGCCCAGGTTGCACCATGCCCAGGGGTTTTCCCCAGCGAGCCGGATCGCTGACCGGAAGCTGGCGACTGCCTCGTCGAGCTTACCCATGGTGCGCAGGACGACGCCCAGGTTGATGTGGCCAGGCACGTAGTCGGGGTCGATCTCGAGGGCTCGCCGGCAATGGACCTCCGCTTCATCGAGCAGCCCCTGCTCTTTCAACGCGGCGCCCAAGTTGGTGTGCGTACTGGCAAGCTCCGGATCCAGATCGATCGCCTTGCGGTAATGAGCGATGGCCTCGTCGAGACGGCCTCGATCGCTCAGCAAGAGCCCGAGGTTCGCATAGGCTTGGGCATATCGCGGACCCAGGGCGATCGCCCGGCGGTAACAGGCCTCGGCTTCGTCCAGCTTGCGCTCGTTGTAATGGACGACACCCAGGCCATAGTAAGCGTAGACCGATTCAGGGCGCACGGCCAGCGCGGCTCGGAAGTCGCCGGCCTGTTCGCTGGGGTCTCTGCCGGCGTGTCCCAGCTCGAAATAGAGCCAGAAATCGCGAGGGTGCTCGACCAGCGCGCGGCGCAGCAGGCCTGGAACGTCGCCCTTGGCCGATCCCAGCCGCTGGGCGAACGCCGCCAGCAGTTGCGGCGATTGCTGGGCCAGATCGACCTCGGCGGCCAGTTGCCGCAGATGGTCCGGGTCTCTCCAGGCTTCCGCCTGGCGAAGGCGGTCGCGCCAAGGATCGGGATCGGCGAGCCGGGCAACTCTCAAGAGGGTCTCACGAAGCTGCCCGTCGCGCGTCACCAGGGCCCAAAAATCGATGGCCGCCACGAGCGGCAAGCGGATGGGGGATTCCCACAGGCGCGAGGCGGTTTGTACGGAATCGCCGGTCGGGATGCGATAGCCGGCATCGTGGAATGCCCTGTCCAACTTCGGAGCGGCCCGCCAAAGCTGGATGCTCCCGTCCACGGGTGTGGAGGTTTCGAAGCGGATCTTATCCAGCTCGAAGGCCAGTTGCCGATCGCGCTCATCGGCCGCTAGCCCGGCGTTCAGATCGGTGAGACGCTGCCGCAGCTCGGGCGCAAGCGACTCCTGGTCGCCGGCTGCCAGCGCGTCGGCCCGTTTCCAGGCGGCCTGGGCCGAAGCCAGGAGGCCGCGCCAGACTTCCAGATCGCTCATGAGCTGTGCGGCCCGCCGCTCGTCGCGGAGCCCGTCGTGCAGCTCCTGCCGCTGCCGCTGGGCATCGTCCAGGCGCTCGTCACCTCGCGCTCGAGATACGACGAATGCGCGGCGGCTTCGGCCAGCCGGCTGGCGCGGTCCGCCCTCCACCACAGCCAGGCGCCGGTGCCCAGCGAGATGGCGACGACCGTGGTCAGCGACCAGGCCATCGTCACCCACCAGCGCTTGCGTTCCTCGATCGCCCGCACTTCGGCCGCGGCCTGTTGGACGCGGGCCTGCTCCAACCGCTCCTGCACGGACGCCAGATAGGCGGTCACGCAGCCGGCCACCTCGCCGCCGTGGGGCAAGCGGGCGGCGGGATCGGCCGCCAGGCATTGCCGGCAGAGGGCCACGAGCTTCTCGTCCGCCCCACAGGCGTCCAGCCGCGCGTGCGCGTCCGACAGATCGCCCTGCTGGCGCGCGCTGGAGGCTCGTCAGCCGGTCTCCCCGATAGGGCGGCTCGCCCGTGAGGATGACACACAGGATCGCGCCAAGGCCAAACACGTCGCACCGCTCGTCGAGGGCCTCGATCTGGCCGCGGGCTTGCTCCGGCGGCATGAACGCCGGCGTTCCCAGCACCGTGCCAGCCTGAGTGAGGCGACCCGAATCGCTGTCCGCTGGGCCGCCGGCCGTGGGCCGTTCGACGGGCGGAGTAACCGCGACGGTCTCCTCGTAAGGGCCGGGGATTTCCGCCGTCTCGATCAGGTCCCCGGGCGTCGGCAGGACCGCTTGGCCGGCTGCCCTGTCGGCATCCATCGGCGCATTGGTTCCAGCGGCCGCGCCCTCGGGCGGATTGCCTCGCAAGCGGCGGGCCAAGCCCCAGTCCATGACCTGCACTTCGCCGAAGGCGCCGACCATCACGTTGGACGGCTTGAGATCGCGGTGGATCACGCCCTGGTCATGGGCATAGGCCAACGTCTGGGCAATCTGCTCGAAGACCTTGAGAAAACGCGGCAGGTCTGCCTGCGGGCCGGCCCGCTCGCGCAGCAGCTCGTCGAGCGTGCGGCCCGTGATCAGCTTCATGGCGAAGAACGGCCGGCCGTCGTCCAGCCGCCCGATCTCGTGGACCGGCGGAATGCCCGGATGCTGCAACTGTCCCGTGATGCGGGCTTCGGCCAGAAACCGTTCGCTGGCCTGGGCGTCGCCCTGGGCGAGCATGAGCTTGATTGCCAGCGGCCGGCCGATGTCGGTATCGACCGCCTGCAGCACGACGCCCATGCCGCCGCGGCCGATCACGCCGACAACCTGATAGCGGCTGCCGGAGAGCTGCCACGCGCCGGGTGCGGCGGCTTTCGCGTCGGGGGCCCGCGTCGCGTAGGCATCCGCCCGCGACGCGTCGGCCTGGCTGCCGGCCTCGGCGACGGCTTCCGCCGGTCCGAGATGGTCGCCCTCGCGGCTAGTGGGGTCGATCGACATGAAGGCGATTCCGAGGTAACTGCCGCGAGCGGCAGGACGCCATTCATGGTACTAACTGGGCGTCCCGATGGGTACTCCGCGATGTGGTACACTAGCCCGGCGCAACTCCGGGTGGCTGGGGCTGAGCGTAGCGAAGCCCCAGCGGAGCTACCGACGACTTGAGTGGGTGAATCGGCAGAACGCCGAGATCGGAAGTGGCTGGCGACTCTGCTGGGGCTTCGCTGACGCTCAGCCCCAGCCACCCCTCACCTCACGACGGAGCGTGCACGATGTACGACCTGGTGATTCGCGGCGGGCGGCTGATCGATCCGGCCTGCGGAGTGGACGCGCCGCGCGACGTGGCCTTTCGCGGCGGGCGCGTGGCCGCGGTGGCCCCATCGCTTGATGGGCAGCCGGCGGCCGAAGTGATCGACGCCAGCTGGCCTCATCGTCTCGCCAGGCATGATCGACCTGCACGTCCACATCTTCGACGGCGCGACCGCACTACGGCATCCCGCCCGACCCGCACTGCCTGGCGCGCGGCGTCACCACCGCGGTGGACGCCGGCTCGGCCGGGGCCGAGACATTTGCCGGGCTGCGAAAGTACATCATCGAGGCCTCGGCCACGCGACTTTTCGCCCTGCTCAATATCAGCCGCATCGGCCTGGTGACCGGCGGCGAGCTGGACCCCCCGGTGGGCGAGCTGGAAGACCTGCGGCACCTGAGCGTGCCGGCGGCCCTCCGCTGCATCGAGGCCAACCGCGACGTCATCCTGGGCGTCAAGCTGCGACTGAGCGCCAACCTGGCGTGCGACGGCCGCAACGAGCTGGAGGCGCTCGAAGCGAGCCCGCGAGGCGGCCGACGCCGTGGGCTTGCCGATCATGATCCACACGCCGCAGTCGTCGCTCGGCCTGCCGGCCATCCTCGCCGAGATGCGCCGCGGCGACATCCTCACGCACTGCTTCCATGCCCACGCCAGCGGCATCCTCGACGCCGGCGGCCAGGTGCTGCCGGACGTCCGCACGGCGATCAGTCGCGGCGTGCTCCTCGACGTCGGCCACGGCCGCGGCAGCTTCGCCTACGAGATCGCCCGGCAGGCATTGGCCCAGGGAGTGCTGCCGCACACGATCTCCAGCGACCTGCACCGCTACAACGTCGACGGTCCGGTGTTCGACCTGGCCACGACGGTCTCCAAGTTCCTGCACCTGGGGCTTGAGCTACCCGACGCGCTGAGCCGGGTCACGGCCACTCCGGCGGCGGCCATCAAGATGGAGAAGGAGCTGGGTACGCTGGCGGTTGGAGCTGCCGGAGACGCCGTGGTCCTGCGGCTGCGTGAAGGCAAGCGGCCTCTGGCGGATACCGTGGGTCAAGTGGAGACGCTGACGCGTTGGCTGGACGCAGCGTACGTCGTGCGCTCCGGAGCCGTAGTGGCGCGCACCGAACGGGCGGCATGAGCCGGGAGGCAAACTCCGGGGCGCTCAGAACCAGCGTCGGCTCAGTCGGCTTCAGCCGACTCCCCGTCTGCCACCAGCTTCAGCTGGTGGGCCCGAAGGCACTGAAATCGTGGCCAGCCGGCTTCAAGCCGGCTTCTCAGCTTTGGTTTCAACCCTCGCGCGGCCGCTTGTTTGTCTAAAGACAGGACGAGAAGCCCGGCTGAAGCCGGCTGACCAGAGTCCGTCGCCACCAATGTTCCACCCGTTGAAACGGGTGGCAGACGGGGAGTCGGCTTGAAGCCGACTGAGTAGCAGTAACGTTGCGCTTGAAGGAAACTGACGGCACCCAAAAGGGAGACCGGCCCAATGCGCATCTTGGCGTTTGAGCTTTTCGACCGTTGGTGGTGGGTTGGCCTTATCGCCCTGCCGCTGATATGCGGCATTATGATCCTTCCGTTCGCCATGTGGGTGACGGTCCGGGTGTGGAGCGCAGTAAGGGCAGGGCGCGTCAAGCAGTCCGAGCCTCCACGCGAACAGCCGATTCGGTCAGACCGAGCCACCACCGTTCGCGGAGGCATGCGACAGACGGGCACGTTGGAAAAGCGGCTCATCGCCGACTCGCAGAGCGAGTCGGCCACATACGGATCGGCCACGTTAGGCCACGATCTCGCGGACCACGTTCCCCTTCACGTCGGTCAGCCGCATGTCGCGGCCGGCGTAGCGGTAGGTCAGCTTCTCGTGGTCCAGGCCCGAGCAGGTGCAGGATCGTCGCGTGCCAGTCGTGGATGTGGATCTTGCCCTCGACGGCCTCGTAGCCGTAGTCGTCGGTCGCGCCGTAGGAGAAGCCGCCCTTGACGCCGCCGCCGGCCATCCACGTCGTGAAGCCGCGGTGGTTGTGGTCGCGGCCGTCGGTGCCCTGGGCGTAGGGCGTCCGGCCGAACTCGCCGCCCCAGATGACCAGCGTGTCCTTCGAGCAGGCCGCGCGCCTTCAGGTCGCGCGAGCAGGCCGGCGATCGGCTTGTCGACGCTCGTGGCCTTGTTGCCCAGGGCGTTCTTCAGGTTCGCGGTGGTGGTCCCAGCCGCCGCGAGGTGACCTCGACGAAGCGCACGCCGGCCTCGACGAAGCGCCGGGCCAGCAGGCACTGCCGGCCGAAGCCCTCGGTCGCCTGCTCGCCGATGCCGTACAGCGCCTGCGTCGCGGCCGTCTCGTTGGCGAGGTCCATCAGCTTCGGCAGGTCCTTCTGCATGCGGAAGGCCAGCTCGAACGACTCGATGGCCCCTTCGATGCCCGGGTTGTGCGGGTCGCGCTCCAGCGTCTCGCGGTTGAGCGACTGGATGAAGTCGAGCTGCGTCCGCTGGGCGTCGGTCGATTGCCGGGGGTTGCGGATGTTGCTGACGCTGCCGCCCGCCGCCGCCGCGGCCGCGCGGCCGCCGCCGCCGAAGCCGCCGAAGCCCATGCGGATCGGCGTGCCCTGGTAGACGGCCGGCAGGAAGGCGCTGCCGTAGTTGGCCGGGCCGCCGTTTTGCAGCGGCGGGCTGATGGTGACGAAGCCGGGCAGGTTCTCGTTCTCGGTGCCCAGGCCGTAGAACGTCCAGGCGCCCATCGACGGCCGCTTGAACTGGAACATGCCGGTGTGCATCTGCAGGAACGCCTGCGGGTGGGCCGGCACGTCGGTGTGCATGCCGTGCAGCAGGCACAGGTCGTCGGCGTGCTTGGCCAGCTCCGGGAACAGCTCGGAGATCCACAGGCCGCTCTGGCCGTGCTGGGCGAACTTCCACGGCGAGGCCAGCAGCTTGCCGCCGAAGCCGCGGCGCCCGCGGCATGGTCTTGCCGTCGAGTCGGCGGCAGCTTCGGCTTGTAGTCGAAGGTGTCGACGTGCGACGGGCGCCCCTTCCATGCACAGGAAGATGACGCGCTTGGCCCTGGCCGGGAAGTGCGGCGTCTTCGGGGCCGAGCGGGTTGCTCCTTCTCGGCGGCCCAGGTCGAGAGGCCGGCGAAGGCGAGGTAGCCGAAGCCGGCGGCGGCGCTCTTCAGCGCGGCGCGGCGGGAGAAGGCGCATGGGTTCATGGTTGATCTCCGTTGGACTCATGGAGTCGCGCTTGTCAGCTGGATCGGTGAGTGGCGGCAGGATCTCGGACTTCGACGCAATCCGAAGCGGCAACAGTCGCCGCGCTCCAGATGGCTCGTCTACCGATGCGCTGAACTCCGCACTGGCGAACAGCGCCTGGCACAGCGCCGCCCACGTCGCGCGGCGCGGCTGCTTGCGGCCGTAGTCGGCGAGGAACTTCTGGGCGCTCTTGCAGCTCCTTCTCCGACGGCGGCGCGCGAATAGCAAAGCTGGTAGGCCCGCGTCAGCTCGGCCGCGTCGTCGTCGCTCGCCGGCCAGCAGCTTGTCGGCCAGCGCCTCGGCCTGGCGGATGACGAACGGGTTGTTCATCAGGTACAGCGACTGGGCCGGGACCGTCGTCGTCGCCCGCTCGCCGATGATCAGGCTCGGGTCGGGGAAGTCGAACAGCGTCAGCGATCTCCGGCAGCCCGTCGCGGACGATCGACAGGTAGACCGTGCGGTGCGTGTCGGTCGCGACCGGCGTCGCCGCCCGGGCCGGCCGCGGACGCGGAAGCTGGCGTTGCCCTCGCCGCCGCGCGCACCGGAGCTGCCCTTGGGCGGCGTCAGGTCGAGCTGGCCGGCCAGCGCCAGCATGGTGTCGCGCAGCGCCTCGGCCTCCAGCCGCCGCTTCGGCATCCGCCAGACCAGCACGTTGTCCGGGTCGGCCTCGAAGTTCTTCTCGTCGAGCTGCGACGAAAGCTGGTAGGCCCGGCTGAGCACGATGCGTGCGGATCAGCTTCTTCACCGACCAGCCGTTGTCGATGAAGCGACAGGGCCAGGTGGTCGAGCAGCGCCGGGTGGCTCGGCGGCTGGCCGGAGGCGCCGAAGTTGTCCGGCGTCGGCACCAGGCCGCGGCCGAACAGGTGCAGCCAGACGCGGTTGGCCATCACGCGGGCCGTCAGCGGGTTGTCCTTCGAGGCGATCCAGTCGGCCAGCTCGCGCCGGCCGCTGCCGCGGCCGATGGTCGGCTGCTTCGTCGTCAGCACCTGCGGGAAGCCGCGCTGGACCGTCTCGCCCGGCTTGTCGAGCTCGCCGCGGACGTAGAGCCGGCTGTCGGCGGCGACGCGGCCCTCGCGGACGCCCATCGCCAGCGGCTTCGGCGTGCCGTCGGCGTCGTACAGGGCGAGCTGGCTCTGCGAGCGTGGCGACCCGGTTCTGCAGGAAGATCCGCTGGATGAAGGCGTCCTGCCCGGTCACGCTTCGACATCTGGTCGCGGACGTCCTGCGATCTGCTTCTCGATCGCCGCCCGGCGCTCGGTCGGTGAGCGGCTCCAGCGGCATGGTCACGCTCGGCGTCCTTGGGCAGCGTCAGCAGCGGGCTGGGGTGGTTGCTCTGGATGACGCGGACGGTGCCGTAGCACGTCTCGGTGCTGCGGAAGATGCCGGCCAGGGCGTAGTAGTCCTTCTGCGGGATCGGGTCGAACTTGTGGTCGTGGCAGCGGGCGCAGGCGACGGTCAGGCCCAGGAAGGCCTGGAACGTGGCGTCGATCTGCTCGTCGACCACGTCCATCTGGAACTGCTGCGCGGTTGCGCTCGTCGTGCGCCTTGGGGCCGATGGCCAGGAAGCCGGTGGCGATCAGGAGCTCGGCCTTCTCGCTCGTCGTCCTTGGCCGGGCAGCAGGTCGCCGGCGAGCTGCTCGCGGACGAACTGGTCGTACGGCTTGTCGGCGTTGAAGGCGGCGATGACGTAGTCGCGGTAGCGCCAGGCGTGCGGGTAGGCGAAGTTGGCGGCCCGGCCGCTCGACTCGGCGTAGCGGGCCACGTCGAGCCAGTGCCGGCCCCAGCGCTCGCCGAAGTGCGGCGAGGCCAGCAGCCGATCGACCACCGTCTCGAGGGCCGCTTGCGGCTTGGCGGCGTACTCCTGCGACGAACGCCTCGACCTCCTCCGGCGTCGGCGGCAGGCCGATCAGGTCGAAGTACACGCGGCGGATCAGCGTCCGCGGGTCGGCGTCGGCGACGGGCTTCAGGCCCTTCGCCTCCAGCGCGGCGAGCAGGAAGCGGTCGATGTCGCTCTTGCGGCCAGGCGGCGTCCTTGACCGTCGGGGGCGGCGGCCTTCTTCGGCGGCTGGAACGACCAGAACTTGCCGGCCCTTCTCGATGTCGATCTCGTCCTTGGCGACCTTGGCCGGCGCCGTCGCGCGGGTCGGGCGCGCCGATCGCGATCCACTTCTCGAAGTCGGCGATCACGTCGTCGCGGCAGCTTCTTCTTGGGCGGCATCTTGCAGTTCGTCGTCGGCGTGCTGGAGCGCCTTGATGAGCAGGCTCTTCGTCGGCGTCGCCGGGCACGATGGCCGGGCCGGTGTCGCCGCCCTTGCGGATGCCCTCGCGGGTGTCGAGCAGCAGGCCGCCCTTGATCTTCTTCGGCCGTCGCGGAGTGGCACGAGTAGCACTGCTGCACCAGCACCGGGCGGATGTTCTTCTCGAAGAAGGCGACCTGCTCGGCGGTCGGGGCCTTCTCGGGGGCCGCCGGGTCGGCGGCGGGCTGTTTTGCGGGAGGGGCTTTTTCGGCCGGCTGCTTTGCCGGCGGGCGGCGAAACTTGCCCTTGGCCCCCTTCTTGGGGGGAAACTGAGCAGACGCCTGGGGCAAGGCGGCCAGCCATCCCACGAGCAGGCCAACCAGAGTCAAGCTGCGCAAGAGACGCTTCATCGGAGTTACCCCGCGACCTGGAGACAGACCGGCTACGTGTTGAACCCCGCCATCGGCAAAAGGTGCTGGGTCCGCCGTCGCCGTGGCGGGCGCATTTCCGTAGAATCTTCCCAAGAATCCTACTTTACTGTCCGTGCCGACCTAAAGAGGGCGGCGTTAGAATAGCACATTCGGCTCAATCCCGCGTCCGACGAGAGGAGCGGACATGCCGTCGAAACGCACGCTGGAGCAACGCGTCGACAGCGCCGAGTGCATGATTGACCGGACTCTGATCATTCATGCCCCAGCATCCGCGAGTCGAGCGGTTATCCTTGGTCCCAGGGAGGAAATGGATGGCAACAGCACCGACACTTGAAGAGCGTTGCGAAGCTGGAACAAGTTGTCGCGCAGCGCATGGCTCATTCTAGCGATCGCGATTCCCCCGAATGATCCGGTCATGGAGCGGATCATCGAAGAGGGACGCAAGATTCGGGAGGCTGATCGGAAGCGAGCCAAAAGGCCGAAGAGATGATCGTCCTCGACACGAATGATCTCTCGTTCCTGCAGCGGCCCGAAAGCGCAGAGTGCGTTCGCTTGGTTGACGCAAGTTGTCATGCCCAACGCCCCCTCCACCCGCGACGACCTGGCCGACGCGCTACCTGGAGCAACTCCCCTATCCGCCGTACCCGGTCCAGGAAGAGGCGCTGCTGGCCTGGTTCACGGCCGACCAGGGCGTGCTCGTCTGCGCGCCGACCGGCACGGGCAAGACGCTGATCGCCGAGGCGGCGCTCTTCGAGGCCCTGCACACCGGCACGCGTCGCCTACTACACCACGCCGCTGATCGCGCTGACCGAGCAGAAGTTCGCCGAGATGCAGGCCGCGGCGGTCCGGTGGGGCTTCTCGCCCGACGACGTCGGCCTCGTCACCGGCAACCGGCGGGTGAATCCCGAGCGCCCAGGTGCTCGTCGTCGTCGCCGAGATCCTGCTCAACCGGCTGCTGCACCCCGAGGCGTTCGATTTTCGACGACGTCTCCGCCGTGGTCATGGACGAGTTCCACAGCTTCGCCGATCCGGAGCGCGGCATCGTCTGGGAGCTGTCGCTGGCCCTGCTGCCGCGAGCACATCCGGCTGCTGCTTGCTGTCGGCGACGGTCGGCAACGCGCGCGAGTTCCTCGACTGGCTCGCAGCGCTGCCACGGCCGCAAGCGTGCGAGCTCGTCGAAGGGCCCGAGCGGCAAGGTGCCGCTCACCTATCACTGGGTGCGGCGACGAGTTCCTGAACGAGCAGCTCGCCGACATGGCCGAGGGGGACGAGGCCGGCGCGCAAGACGCCGGCCCTGGTGTTCTGCTTCAACCGCGACGAGTGCTGGGAGGTCGCCGAGCAGCTCAAGGGCCGCTCTCTGGTCGAAGACTCGCGGCGGACGCGGCTGCATGGCCGAGGTCAACGCGCTCGAGTGGCCGCACGGCGTCGGGCCGAAGCTCAAGCAGATGCTGCGGCGCGGCGTCGGCGTGCACCACGCCGGGCTGCTGCCGAAGTACCGCCGGGTCGTCGAAGACCTGTTCGAGAGGAAGCTGCTCGCGGTCTGCGTCTGCACCGAAACGCTGGCGGCCGGCATCAACCTGCCGGCGCGCGTCGGTGGTGCTGACGACGCTGGTGAAGGGCCCGTTCGGCAAGCAGAAGCTGATCGACCCGAGCACGGCCCACCAGATCTTCGGCCGCGCCGGCCGGCCGCAGTTCGACACGCGAGGGCTACGTCTTCGCGCTGGCCCACGAGGACGACGTGCGGATCCTGCCGCTGGAAGCAGAAGTACGACCAGATTCCGGAGAACACCAAAGACCCCGGCCTGCTCAAGGCGAAGAAGGACCTCAAGCGCAAGAAGCCGACGCGCCGCGACAACGAGCAGTACTGGACCGAGGCCCAGTTCGAGAAGCTCAAGGCCGCACCGCCCGGCAAGCTGGCCAGCCGAGGGCCGCTGCCGTGGCGGCTGTTGGCGTACCTGCTTGACGCTCTCGCCCGAGGTCGAGCGGCTGCGGCAGGCCGTGCGCAAGCGGTTGACGGACCAGAAGGGAATCGAGCAGGGCGAGCGCGAGCTGTCGCGGATGCTCATCACGCTGCACCACGGCGGCTTCGTGCAGCTAGAACCGGAGCCGCCCAAGCCGGAGGAAGTCACCGAGGCCGTAGGACGGATTTCCAATCCGTCCGTCAAAATGCCCGCGCGGCGAGGGCTGCTAGGCAATCTGCTCGACGATGAAGATGCTCCTGAGCCCGATGGCGGCGCCGACGCCGACGAAGGAGCCAAGCTCTTCCTGCCGGCGCTGGCCCAGCCGACCGAGAAGCTGGCCACGCTGCTGGTCTTCAAGAGTGTCAATCCCTTGTATGGCGCGTTTCTCATCGATCAGCTCGGCATCGCCGATCGCAATGAGCGGATTCAAGCGCTCGAAAGCGTGCTCGAGCTGCCCCGGCCGCTGCTCAAGCACGTGCGCGTGCCGTTTCCCGACGAGCTGCCGCCCGGCCCCCTGGCCCGCGAGCGGCTGGACGAGGAGCTGATCCGCCGAGGGCTGATGCTGGCCCCCGTGCCGCCCGGCGAAGACAGCGAAGAAGACGAACGCCCGTTCGTGCCACCGCTGGCCGAAAAGCTCCGGCTGCTGTTCGACGCGGAATACCCCGGCGTGCACAGCCTGCAGACCCAGAGCGTCTGGGCGGTCGGCCGACTGCTGGAGTTCGCCGGCAAGTTCGATAACTACATCAAGTCACAGGATCTGGTGAAGCAAGAGGGCTTGATCTTTCGTCACCTGTTGCGTTTGATTCTGCTCACGGCCGAGTTCGCCGCCGTGTGCCCGGTGGACGCCGACCCGGCCGCCTGGCAGGATGACTTGCGCGGCCTGGCCGATCAGCTCACCGTCACCTGCCGCGAGGTCGATCCGGAAAGCACCGACAAGCTGATCGACGAGCTGTCGGCGGCCGACGTGGTGAAGGGGGAGTTGTAGACTACGCGAAGGGGTCGGGAGTCAATTTCGTGGCGACACCAGACGATTTCGTGTCTTCGTGTCGCCGAACGTATTCGCCACGAAATTGAGTCCCGACCCCGTTACTGGGCGACCCCACGATCGTGGCCTATCGAAGGAACCTCCCATGTCCGATGTCACGATCCGCTGCCGCGAGAACGGCCCGCTGGTCGTCGAAGGCCCGATCAAAATCATCGACCACCTGGGCAACGCCTTCACGATTCCGGCGAACAAGCCGGCCGTCGCCCTGTGCCGCTGTGGCCAATCGACGAACCGGCCGTTCTGCGACGGGACTCATAAGAAGGTAAGCTTCTGCGCCGCTGAGACGGCCGGCCTCCCGTTGCCGCCGCCGGCAACGACGCCCTTGACGTAAAGTGCTCACGCCTGCTCCGAGTGCCCGGCATGTGGACCAGCGAAATCACGCCGCTCTTCGTCCATGGCGCGTTCCTCACGTCGCTGACGGCCTGCGTGGCTTTGCGGCCGTATGGTCGGCGCTGGCCGAGCGCCACCGCCTGGTGCGCGTCGCCGCGTTCTGCGGTCTGCCCGCCGCGCTCGTCGTTGCGTCCGCGCCGGGTCTGGCCATTTGGGTCCTGGCGGAGATGTTGCCCATCACGCTGGTGCTGGTCCTCGTCCCGTTTGTCGTCCGGGCGCCTTATGGCCGTGCGTGGGCTGGGCTACCGAAGCCGCGGTTCGGCTTCCGCGACCTGTTCTTCGCGACGTTTCTGGTGGCTCTGGCCCTGTCGGCCATTCTGCTGCTAGGGAAGCAGTCCTATGTTCCCCGATTGTCACCGATACTGTTTCCCTGGTCGCGATGGGTGCTGGAGCCGACGAGCTTGCTGTTTCCCGTGCTCGGCGCGATGGCACTCGTCATGAGCCGACGCGCGCTTTGGTGGCGGATCGTTCTATTGATCGCCGGCTGCGGCGCGGGTGCCGCCGCCTGGTACGTGTCGGCATACTTTCTTTACGGCCTTACAGCCTGGACATTTGAATGGTCCTGGTTCGACCACCGCTGGATGGCCTGGGCGCCGCCGACGTTGACGGCGCTGTGGACCGCTGCCCTGCTGTGGTTTTGGCATCGACGCAGGCAGGCCCTGCCCGCCTGCAACGCCGACGGACGAAGGCCGCTGTGGCCGCTCGCGGCAGCCATTGCCCGCGGTGTCGCCCTGGCTTTCTTGCTCTTGCCCGCGGGCTATATGTATTGGGCGTTGATCCGGCCCGTATCGATTCCCGAGGGCGCTGCGTCCGCGCCGAACGAATTCTCTCGATTGGCTGACATCGGCTGGCAACTCAGGCACCCGTCGCTTCCGCCGGCAGAGAGGGCCGCCCTTCTGGCGGAAGCGAGACGCAATCTCGCCAGCCCCGTGGCCATTGTCCTGAACTACAAGGAAGAGCCCGGCCGGACGGGCAGCGCGCTGCGTGGCCTGTATGATGAGTTGCGCAACGATGCTCGGGCGCTGTATTCCTCGGGCCGGGCAGCGGCTGCTGCTGATCGATACTTGGAAATGCTGGCTTTCTCGGGCGACATTCAAAAAGGTGGCAACCATTACATTGCTTTGGTTGCGGCGGTCTACGTACTCACACCGGCGTACGAGCTGGGAACCCTGGCGCCCGATCTGACGAGCACTCAATGCCGCAAGCTGCTGGACAACGTCCGGGGGTTGGATGTGCCCTCGGAGCCGGTCGAAGAGACCATGCGGCGCAATTACGTCTACGAATGTGCTACCGACGGCTGGCGCGGCCGCTGGCGGCAGGCCGTACTCGCCGTAGCAGGGTCCGATGACGCGGCCACGCAGCTCGCGATGGCGCAACAAGGCGCCACGGCCCAGCTTCGCATTCTGATCTGCGAATTGGCCATTGCGGCCTTCTCGCGGCAGCACGGCCGACCGCCGGAGTCGCTCGATGAGCTGGTGCCAGAGTTCTTGGAAGCGGTGCCCATCGATCCGTTCGATGGCGCGCCGCTCAAGTACGAGAAGGAGCCGACGCAGTACACGGTCTGTTCCGCGGGGCACGGGCTGCCGATGTTCCCCCTTGCGCTTCGGGTCGTGCGGCCGATCCCGTAGTCCGCGAGGTGGGAGGCGAGCGTCGAGGCGTAAGCCAGACGTATGAGGCTCTGGCGTGCATGTCGGGCTTACGCCTCGACGCTCGCCTGGTCGTACTTGTCACTCTCGGCGCTCTTTGGCATATTGCCTGTTTCACCAGAAGTTTACGCTCGCGGCCAGTGGGGCGTCATGCAGGTTTGGCCGGCCATCGATCTGCGCGGGGGCAAGTGCGTCCGCCTTCAGCAAGGGGACTATGCCCGCGAGACGGTGTTTGGGGCCGATCCGGCGGCCATGGCCCGACACTGGACCGAGCTTGGCGCGAAGCGTTTGCACCTGGTGGATTTGGACGGCGCGCGGGACGGCCAGCAGGGCAATTTGCCCAGCATCGAGGCCATTCTGGCGGCCGTCGGCGTTCCGTGTCAGCTTGGCGGCGGCATCCGCGACGAGGGGACCATCCGCCGCCTGCTGGAACTGGGGATCAGTCGGCTGGTGGTCGGCACGCGGGCGCTGCGGGAGCCGGAGTGGTTTCGTGGCGCGTGCCGGGCGTTTCCGGGGCGGCTGGCCCTGGGGATCGATGCCCGCGACGGCCGCGTCGCCACGCACGGCTGGCTCCAAACCAGCGACGTGGCGGCGACCGACATGGCGCGGCAGTTCGCCGGCGAACCGCTGGCGGCGATCATCTACACCGATATCGCCACCGACGGCATGCTGGCCGGCCCCAACCTGGCGGCCATGCGGCAGATGATTGAAGCGGTAGACGTTCCCGTCATCGCCTCAGGCGGCGTAACGACGACGCAGGACGTAGAGCAACTGGCAAAGATCGGCGCGGCCGGCTGCATCATCGGCCGGGCGTTGTACGAGGAGCGAATACCATTAAGAGCGCGCTGGACGCCGCCGCAGACCAATGAAGGGTGGCACGGCCGGCTGGGTCGTCCTCGTCCTCGTCCTCGTCGTCGTCCTCGTCCTCGATTAGACATTCCGAGGACGACGACGAGGACGAGGACGATGCAGATACCTAATCCTATCACTACGCGGACCGGCAAATGGCGAAATACAAGATCGAAGACATCCGCAACATCGCACTGTGCGGCCACGGCGGGGCCGGCAAGACGACGCTGGCCGACAAGCTGCTGATCAAGACCGGCGCGGTCAACAACCCGCTGGCCAGCGTCGATGCCGGCACGAGCATCTGCGACTTCGACGAGGAAGAGAAGGACCACAAGTACTCGATCGAGGCGAGCCGTCATCCACTTCGACCACGGCGGCAAGCACTTCAACGTGATCGATACGCCCGGCTACCCCGACTTCATCGGCCAGACGATCGGCGCGCTGCGGGCCGTCGAGACGGCGGTCATCGTCATCAACGCCCACAGCGGCATCGAGGTCAACACCCGCCGCGTGCTTCGACGAGGCGGGCAAGGCCGGCATCGGCCGGATGATCGTCATCAACAAGCTGGACGGCGACAACATCGACTTCCCCGGCCTGCTCGAACGAGCATCCGGGAGCACGTTCGGCAAGCAGTGCGTCCTGCTCAACGTGCCGATCGGGCAGCGGCGGCGATTTCAGCGGCGTGGTCAGCAGCGCTCAAGCCGCCGGCCGACGCCAAGGACGCCCTGCTCAACCCGGCCGAAGTTCACGACGCCGCTCATCGAGGCGATCGTCGAAGTCGACGAGCAGGCTGATGGAGAAGTACTTCGAGGGCGACGTGCCCGACGGACGAGGAGCTCGACCGCCTGATCGGCTGCGCCGTCGCCGCGGGCACGCTGGTGCCGATCCTCTGCTGCTCGGGCAAGACGGGCATCGGCGTGCCCGAGCTGCTCGAGGCCTTCACCCAGTGCGCCCTGCCGCCCACGGCCGTGGCCCGCACGGGCAAGAAGGGGGACCAGGAGGTCGAGATCAAAGCCGACCCGGCCGGGCCGCTGGTGGCCCAGGTGTTCAAGACCCGCATCGACCCGTTCGTGCAGAAGCTCAGCTATCATCCGCGTCTTCTCCGGGCACGCTGAAGAAGGACGACACCGTGCCGGCCACCGGCCAGCGCAAGGGGCATGAAGCTCGGGCCGCTCTTCGACGGTGCAGGGCGACGAAGACGAAGCCGGTCGAATCGGCCAGTGCCGGGCGACATCGTCGCCGTCGCCAAGATGGAGGACCTGCACACCGGCACGCACGCTCGGCGAGCTCGACGCTGCCGCCGATCCCGTTCCCCACGCCGATGGTCGGCCTGGCCGTCAGCGCCCAAGAGCCGCGGCGACGAGGCGAAGCTCTCCGGCTCGCTGCACAAGATCGTCGAGGAGGACTCGACGTTCAAGCTCGACCGCGACGCGCAGACCAAGGAGCTGGTCATGACCGGCATGAGCGAGCTGCACCTGCAGATCATTCAGCGAGCGGCTGAAGCGCCGCGACAAGCTCGAAGTCGACCACGCAGGAGCCGAAGATCCCCTACCGCGAGACGATCCAGGCGAAGGCCGAAGGCATGCTACCGCCACAAGAAGCAGTCGGGCGGCCGCGGCCAGTTCGGCGAGGTGCACATCCGCATGTTCCCCTTCCCGCGCGGCACCGAGCCCGGAGGAGTTCTGCACCAAGGACCGCTTCCCGTCGATGCAAGGACTTCAAGCTACGACGACCGACCACAACTTCCTCTGGGTCAACTCGGTCGTCGGCGGCACGATCCCCAACAACTTCCTGCCGGCGGTCGAAAAGGGCTTCAAGGAGCGGATGGAGCGCGGCGTGATCGCCGGCTACACGGTGCAGGACGTGGCGCGTCGAGGTCCACTTCGGCAAGCACCACGACGTCGACTAGCTCGGAAGCGGCGTTCAAGACGGCCGGCTCGATGGCCTTTCGCAACGTGTTCCAGGAGGCCAAGCCCTGCCTGCTCGAGCCGATCGTCAAGATGGAGATCACCGTCCCCGGCGACAAGCGTGGGCGACATCTACAGCGACATGTCCAGCCGCGGCGGCCGCGTGCAGGGCACCGACTCGGCCGGCGGCGGCATGCATGACCGTCACCGCCGAAGTGCCGCTGGCGCGAAGTCACCACCTACGCCCGCACGCTCTCCAGCATGACCGGCGGCCAGGGCAGCTTCACGATGGAGTTCAGCCACTACGACGTGATGCCCGGCAACGTGCAAAAGACGATCATGGAGAAGGCGGTGATGGCGGAGGAGGAGGACACCTAGACGGTGCGCTAGTTTGCTTGATTGCTATTCGTTGTTTCCGCGGATCGTGTGAGTGCACGTCACTTCCGCTTGCGATTTGGCGGATCGCCAACTCGGCGCATCACCGGCCCTGGTCCCCCATTTACAACGACGTGATGCCATGAGCGGCTTCATCCCCATGCTGATCCTGACGGTGGTCTTGGTGCTCCTGTTTGCCTTCGCGGCGCGGGCCATGTTCGGGGATTGACCCCATGACCGAAGCCGAACTCTTCGCGCAAACCGAGGGCGCCTACCTGCGCTTGATTCATCCGATCCTGGCCGGCGAACGCTACCGGGAGGACCTGGCCCCGGTGCTGGCTCTGGCCCCTTCGGTGCCTGAAGCGCTCGTCGGATCGCTGCTCGTAGGGGCCTCGTGGCGGGAACGGCTGTTGGGCCTGTGTCTGGGGATGGCCAAACGGCCGGCCACGTGGGGCACGCAACCGCTGGGCCAGCCAACGGACACGCGAGCCGCGTGTCCCACGAGCCAACCGCCGGCCTTTGTTGAATCCATCTTGCAATCGCTGCGCGAGCCACGCGGCATTGCCATCGTGCCGGCTTGCGCGGTGCTGGGGGTGCTGGCCCAGCGAGGTGTCTATGCCATGCACCCGTCGCTGGCCTACGAGTTCGACCGCGCGGTCTTCGACGGCGAGATCGGCTGGGCCGTGGACAAGGCGCTCGACTACGTGGGCTTGCCGGCCGCCGCGGCCCACGGCCAGGGGCCAAACTACGGCCAGGTGTTCGAGGATCATGCCGCGGTCTACGCGTGGGTGCATGACCGCGCGGGTTCATGACCGCGCGGCTCATGACCGCGCGGCGTGAATCTTCGGCCTGCGTGGTTTACTTCTCCTCCCCCACGCACATTAACTGGCCCTCCGTGCGGAAGTACAACCGGCCGTCGAGGACAGCGGGCGTGGCCAGCACAGTTTCCCCCAGGTCATTCTCGGCGAGCTGCTCATAGCGCGCGGCCGAGCGAAACACGTACGCTACGCCGCTCTCGTTGACTAGCAGCAGCTTGTCGCCGATCACCAGCGGCGACATCGAGAATCGCCCGCGCAGCCGCTTTTGCCACAGCGGCTCGCCGATCGCTGCATCGTGGCAGGCCAGTACGCCGGTGTCGCTGATCAGGTACAGCCGGCCGTCGTGGTAGGCCGGCGAGGGAACGTGCGGCCCGCCGCGCTCGTGCCGCCAGACGACGTGCGTGGTCGTCACGTCGCCGCGGCCGCCAGGGCGGATGGCCATCGTCGGCCCGTTGCGACCCGAGGTCGAGTATAAGAGGCCGCCGCCGGCGACGATCATCGGGATCGCCTCTTGCGACGTGCCGGAGACCTTCCACAGCTCCTCGCCGGTGGCCGGGTCGTAGGAGATCACGTCGTGCGAGCCGTTGAAGATCAGCTCGTCGCGGTCGCCCACCCGCAGCAGGACCGGGCTGGCCCAGCACATGCTTCGCTTGCGCTCGCGCTGCCAGGCCTTTTCGCCCGTCCGTTTGTCGAAGGCGGCGCAGAGCGACGCGGCATTGATCTGGTCTTGAATGACGATCACCAGGTCCTTGTACAGCACCGGCGTGGACGCCGGACCGTGGACGGTGGGAAACGTGCCCAAGTCGCGATGCCAGAGCCGGCGGCCCTCCAGGTCGCAGCACAAAAGCCCGGCGTTGCCCAGGAACACGATCACGCGCTCGCCGTCGGTCACCGGCGTGCTGGAGGCGAAGGTGTTTTTCCAGTAAAGCTGCTCCTGGTCCTTCGGCTGCGGGGCGGCGTGTCGCCAGAGCAGCCGGCCGTCGCGGCGGTCGAAGCACAAGAGCAGCCGCTCGACGGCTTTCTTGGCATCCGTCTCGGCAGGCTCCTCCGCCGTGATGAACAGGCGCTGGTCCCACACGACGGGCGAGCTGTTGCCGCGGCCGGGCAGCTTGGCCGTCCAGCGGACGTTCTCGGTGGCGCTCCAGCGGAGCGGCAGGCGCGTGTCGATCACGATGCCCTGGCCGCTGGGGCCGCGAAAGCTCGGCCAATTTTTCTCGGCATCGGCGGCGGGCAGCAGCGGCCGGACGGCCAGGCTCGGTAGCTTCTCGAGCGCACCTGCGCGATCGAGGCTTTCCAGCGTGCGGGTGAGCAGGGCCGCGTCGTCGAACGGGGCCTTGAGCTTCTTGTCGGCGTAGGCCTTGCGCATCAGGTCGAGGAAGCTGGTGGCGATCCGCCGGCGGCGCTCGTAGGCCGCCTTGAGCTCGGCGTCCCTGGCGACCTTCTCCGGCCCGCCGTGCTGCTTGGCGAAGAGGTGATAATTGTCGCGCGTGGCCACGCGCTGCCACTCGGCGGCCAGGTCGGTGGGGATCATCGTGGCGAGCACTTCGTGATAGTCGCGGCTGGCAAGGTCTCGCTCCAAGGTCTCGAGCGGCAGGCTCAGCGGGTATCGCTCGCCGGTCTTCTCGCCGGCCGTCAGCCAGGCGAAAGGGAATCGCGCGAAGACGATTGTCGCGTAGGGGTCCTTGTCGCCGCGCTCGTAGAGGCAGCCGAGTGTGCCGTCGGGCAGCACCGTCAGGCACGAGTACGCGGCCGGGCCGGCGTGCAGCACGCGGCCGGTGGGCCAGGTCTGCCCTTCGTCGCGGCTGAGCCGCACGGTCATCTTCTCGCGCTTCGTGCTGGCGGGGTTCGAGAAGAGGACGTAGCTCTTACCATCGCCTGCCCCTTGTTGCCCGGGCCTTCGCCTGGCGCGTATCGCAGGATGCTCGCCTGACAGACCGGCTCGATCAGCGCCGCGTCTTCCTGGGTGCTGTGAACGTCACCCCGCCGTCCTTGCTCGTGGCGACGAGGCGGCGGTTGTTGGCCTGATAGCTGCGCATGTTGAGCATCAGCCGGCCGTCGGCTAGCTCGACCGCCTGCGACTCGTTGCAGTTCGGGCCGACCACGCCGCCGAGCTTCCACGTCGCGCCGTGGTCGTCGCTGTAGATGACGTGCGACTGCCGGGCCTTCGTGCCGGCCACCTTGTTGTCGCAGGGGATGACGAGCCGGCCGCTCCCTTCCGAGCTGGATGCCGACGCCCGGCCCGGTGGCGTACCACGTCCAGTCGGCCTGCTTGACGTCGCGGTGATCTCGCGCGGCTTCGCCCACGTGGCGCCGTCGTCGGTGCTCTTCGTGACCCAGACGGTGCGCGATCCCTTGCTCGTGCCGTCCACGATCTGCGCTTCCTTGTCGGTGCCGAGATTGTGCGTCAGGAGCAGCCAGATGGTGCCGGTCGAGCGCGTCCACGACGGGGCAGGGGTTGCCGCACGTGTTGTCGGCGTCGTCCCAGACGACCTGCGCCGCCCGCCAGGTCTTGCCGCCGTCGAAGCTGCGCTTCAGGACGAGGTCGATGTCGCCGGCGTCGCCGCGGCCCTTCTTGCGGCCCTCGCAGAAGGCCAGGAGCGTGCCCTTCGGCGTGACGATGACCGACGGGATGCGGTAGGTGTGGTAGCCGTCCTTGCCGGCGTCGAAGACGGCCTGCTGCTTCAGCTCGGCGGCAGGGACCGTAATGGCAAAGCAGCAGATCGCCAGAGTCGTTATCTCCAGGGTTGTCGCGGCACGCATTCCGATGGGTCCTCGTCGTGGGGCGTCGTCGTGGGGCACGTTTCCAAACGTGCCAGTGTAGTCGTCTGGCTGGCGCCCGGCGAGCGTCGAGCCGTAAGCCGACGGCCCTGACGAACTAACGCGCCCGTGTCGCTACCTCGCACGGCAGGGCAGCTTGGTAGCCGAAGTCGCCAGACTTCGAGCGAGGCAAAGTCGCTCCCCGAATTCTGGCGAATTCGGCTACTGAGCACGTTTAGAAACGTGCCCCACGGCGCGGCCGCAGAACCAAAAAAGAAAGAGGGCCGAAGCCCTCTTTGAACACAACGCGGTGATCATCGCGGATGGGAAGCCGGCCGGGCCCGGGCGCCCGGCCCTTATGCAGCCGATTCCATTGGCCGTCCCATTTGAACCGTCGCGGGGGTCTGCCGCGACGGGGTTGTCTCCCGTAGGGTGGGCACTGCCCACCAGTTCTCTGTTACGGCGCGGATTGGGTGGGCGGTGCCCACCCTACTTTTTTCCTACACCAGCTCTTTCTTGGCGCCGATCAGCGTCCGCAGCCGTTCGGCCAGCAGGGCGGCGTCGAACGGCTTCTTGAACGTCTCGTTGATGCTCGAGCGATCGAAGTTCGCCGTCGAGCCGTCGTCCGGCAGCAGGGCGATCAGGATCGTCTCGCCGAACTCGCTCGTTGCGGCGCAGATTCTGGCAAATCTGCAGCGCTTCGAGCTGGCCGATCGAGAAATCGACAATGATACAGTCGGGGTGGAAGCTTTCGGCCTGAATGCCGGCTTCGAAGCCACTCGCGGCGGTCGAGGTGCGGAACGACCGCTCGACGGGCAGCTCGCGCTTGCAGGTTCTCGATCAGCACCTGGTCCTGGGCGACGATGAGCACTTTGGCCATCGCCTCGTCTTCCAGGTCGCCAAGGGGCATGCCGTGCTCCTTGAGGAACTTGATCAAGTACTCGCGGGGGATGCGTCGGTCTTGGGAACCGGGGATGCGGTAGCCCTTGAGTCGGCCTGAGTCGAACCACTTGCTGACCGTGCGCGGGGCCACTTTGCAGATCTTCGCGACCTGACCAGTAGTAAAGACCTTCATCGGGCTCTCCAAGTAGATGCTGTGTTGAACTCCGTTTCGGCGCCCGGTGTTGGCCGCTCGAAACATCACCGCCCCTTGTTTGCGGTGCGTCGGGTTTACGCTCCGTCTGGTCGGCAAGCGACCTGTTCCCGACGAGGTTCGCGAAACATCTGGGTCAGGGGCTCTCGATCCATTCGCTCTTTTGGGGCTCGGCTCAGATCCATCTGGCACGAGCCGTACTATCGGTATCGGACTGCCAAGCATGCTGACAGCAGTGAAAATCCCTACGTTCGTGCTACGGGTCACCTGCGGGATGCGCGGGGATCGTCGCCGTCGCGGAGCCTGGTCCGGCGAAGAGCGATAGGCGCCAAGAGAGGCAGAGCCGGTGTGCGCGGCCCTCGAGCTCGCGCACCCGAAGCGGGCGCCCCACGGCAACCGTGGGCGGCCGCCCGCAAACACGCTGTCCCCCCCTCAAATCCTTCGCTCTGGTTGCAGGCGTTCGTCCTGGCGAGGGATCGTCGCAATACAACCATCCGATAGGTAATTTCGATTGGGGAAGCGGCGCGACTTTAGACTCTTTCGCCAGTCCTAACGAGTCAAGCACCGCCGGCAGCTCCGCGCAAGCGCCGGGAAAGAGCAGATTGGCCACAAAGAGCAAACGCCGCTCCCCTGCCAGCCTGTCTGGCAGGGAGGCACGGTTCGCAGGCTGGCAGCGAGTCATCTCCGAGGCATCTAAGCTGTTGCACGCGTGCCGCGCATGCCGAGTTCGCGGAAGGCCGAAACGCTGGGGGTAGAGACGCGCGGGGCGGGTCGCCGGACAGCGCGTCAAGCCGCCGCACGCCAAACGCCGAAGCGGAAAATGGCGACGCCAGCAGCATGGGCGTCGCCGCGAATCCTCCCCCCGGTTTCGGTTACGGCAGGTCAAACGGTGGCGTTCTTCGGTGACGACGTCGGCACCCGCGCCTCGGTGCGGAGTGGTCCAGCTTGCTCCTTGACTCTCGGCGACGACTCGATCGCCCTGTCCCTGGATGCCTGCCGGCATTACTGGCAGCAAGCCAGGCTCCCCCTGGCCAGCCTGGTATTCGTGCTGCCGCTGCTGCTGGCCTACGAAGGGGGCGTCTGGCTCCTGGGGGAAGAGGCCCTGCGGAACGGCGCCGACGTTCGGCTGCGGGGTGGCCTCAACAACTTGGGGCTGGGTCACTACTTTCTCTTGCCGGTCTTGACGGTGGGGCTGCTGCTGGCCGCGCAGCACGCACGGCAAGCGCCCTGGCGGTTCTCGCCCACTGTGCTCTATGGGATGGCCTGCGAGGGCTTGCTGCTGGGCGCGGCCTTGCTAATCGCCGCCGAGTTGCAGGGCACGGCGCTGCGACACGTCCTTTCCTGGGAAGGCCGCCTGCCGTCGTGCGCCATCCGCGGCGACTCGCTGGGCAGCGTGGTGGCATTTGCCGGGGCGGGCGTCTATGAGGAGGCCCTGTTTCGCCTGGCGCTGCTGCCGTTGGTGGCAGGCATCGCTCTGGCCGCCGGGGCTCCCCGGTGCGCTGCGCTGGCAGCGGCCGTGCTGGCCACTAGCCTGGCCTTTGCCGCGGCCCATCATCTGGGGCCGTGCGGCGAGACCCTGGAGTGGCCCGCCTTTGCCTTTCGCACCGGCGCCGGCGGGCTGTTCGCCGCGGTGTATCTCTATCGCGGCTTCGGCATTGCGGCGGGGATGCACGTGGCCTACGACATCCTGGTCGCCGTGATCTAGGCAGTAGCGGTAGCTGAACTCGCCAGAGTTCCGCCGCCTGAAGTCTGGCGACTCCAGTTACCTCAAGCCCGCTGAGTCTGGCGACTTCAGCTACCTTGGGCAAAAAAAACAGTTGACGCCACGGCTGCACTTTTATGATATTCTCAAGGGAACCAACCATTCGGGCGACGTGCGCTTGGGGGCGTTGACCATCACGCCAGGTCCCAGGCCTGTGACCGGGCCCCTAGCCGCGGTGTTCGCGGCGCGGGATGCTCAGCGCTACGTCGCAACTCTCACGAGAGGAGCAACACGGCCATCGACAAGCAACACAGGCTCAACGAGCAAATCCGCATCTCTCCCGTTCGGGTCATCACCGACGACGGCCAACAATTGGGTGTCATTCCCACGGCCGACGCGCTGGCCAAAGTGCGCGAAGCAGGGCTGGACCTGGTCGAGGTGGCCCCCGATGCCCGCCCGCCGGTCTGCAAGATCATGGACTTCGGCAAGTTCAAGTACCAGCAGGGCAAGAAGAAGGACAAAGGCAAAGTCCATCAGCAGAAGATCAAGGAGATCCGCGTCCGCCCCCGCACCGACCACCACGACATCGACGTCAAGGTGAACCGTGCCCGTGGGTTCCTCGAGCAAAACGACAAGGTGCTGGTCGCCGTGCAGTTCCGCGGCCGCGAGCTGGCCCACATCGACGAGGGCATGAAAGTCATCTCCGAAATCCTCGAGAAGCTGGAAGACGTCGGCAAGCCCGAAGCGCCTCCCCGGCAAATGGGCAAGAAGATCGAGTGCCGCCTGGCGCCGAAATGACCCGCCGCCGGGACGCCGGTCTTTCATCTCTGGAACGGCACGCCGGCTGGTCCTGACCGGCAGGGCCGCGAACTGGCCGACCCGCCTTGACCGCGGCGAATGGCCGCGCCGACAATTGTCGCGTGCGCGGGCTGGGCGTGCAGGAGCCACGCGCGGGGCCATCGTGCGCACATCACGCCGTCGGGGTGCATCATGTTCGACGCCGTCTTAGGTAATCTCGGCCTGCGCGACATGAACGAGGGGGCGTCGTCCGGCGCGCCGCTTCGCTGCCGCGGCGGGGAGTCTCGTTTCACTCAATCCGGCCACCGCAGAACCGCTTGGTCGCGTGCGGATGGCCTCCCCGGACGAGTACGACGCGCTCGCTGAGAGGGCACAAGAGGCGTTCACGAGCTGGCGGCTCGTGCCGCCGCCGCCGCGGGGCGAAGTCGTCCGCCAGATCGGCGAGGCCCTTCGCGAGCACAAGGCCGACCTGGGCCTGCTGGTCACGCTGGAGACCGGCAAGATCCGCAGCGAGGGGCGAGGCGAAGTCCAGGAAATGATCGACATGTGCGACTTCGCCGTCGGCCTGTCGCGGCAGCTCTACGGCCTGACGATCGCCAGCGAGCGGCCGCAGCACCGCATGTTCGAGCAGTGGCATCCGCTGGGGCCGATCGGCATCATCACGGCGTTCAACTTCCCGGTCGCCGTCTGGGCCTGGAACGCGGCGCTGGCGGCCGTCTGCGGCGACCCGGTGATCTGGAAGCCGTCGCAGCGAGACGCCGCTGACGGCCATCGCCGTGCAGCACATCGTGCAACCAGCGTCGCTGCGAACCGGCGGCGGCTTGGACCGGCGTGTCTTCAACCTCTGCATCGGCGGCGGCCGCGACGTCGGCGAGCGCGATGGCCGGCGATCGCCGGCTGCCGCTGATCTCGGCCACCGGGAGCTGCCGCGATGGGCCGGCGGGTCGGCGCAGCCGTGGCCAAGCGGCTGGGCCGCTCGCTGCTGGAGCTCGGCGGCAACAACGGCGTGATCCTCACGCGAGTCGGCCGACCTCGATCTGGCCTTGCGGGCCGTGCTCTTCGCCGCCGTCGGCACCGCCGGGCAGCGCTGCACGACGCTGCGGCGGCTGATCGTGCACGAGTCGATCGCCGAGCGATTTCGTGCAGCGGCTGGTCGCGGCCTACCGCAGCATCAAGATCGGCGACCCGTGGGAAGACGGCGTGCTGATGGGCCCGCTGATCAGCGAGCGGGCCGTCGAAGCAGATGCTGCAGGCGCTGGAGCACGGCCAAAGCCGCAAGGCGGCGAGATCGTCTGCGGCGGCCAGCGGCTCGAGCGGCCCGGCTACTTCGTCGAGCCGACGATCGTCCGCGGCCACGCCCGAGATGGCGATCGTCGAGCGAAGAGACGTTCGCCCCGATCCTCTATGTGATGACCTATCGACGATCTCGACGAAGCGATCGCGCATCCACAACGGCGTCGCCGCAGGGGCTGTCGTCGGCCATCTTCACCGACCGCTTGCCGCGAGGCCGAGCAGTTCCTCTCGCCGGCCGGCAGCGACTGCGGCATCGCCAACGTGAACATCGGCACGTCGGCGGCGCCGAGATCGGCGGCGCGTTCGGCGGCGAGAAGGAGACCGGCGGCGGCCGCGAGGCCGGCTCGCGATGCCTGGAAAGCCTACATGCGCCGCCAGACCTGCACGATCAACTACGGCACGCGACCTGCCGCTGGCGCAGGGCGTGAAATTCGACGTGGCGCCGTGATCTTGGAGTGCGATGACTCGTCATCGCTTTAGGATTTTGTAGCCGGCATTGGTCGCCGAAATTGGACCATGGACGAGGGCACAGAGAGGTTTGAAGAGACAACCACAAATCCCTAGCGCGGCGTAGCCGTGGTTCGCAAATTCTTTGCGTCACTCGAAGACAAAGGACGTTAGTAGTACGAATACCGGATCGTCGATCAAAAAACCTAAAGCGGCGACGAGTCGCCGCACTCCATAGGAGGTCCACATGCCCTCGTCTCTCTCTCGTCGCCAGTTCATTCAGGCGGCCGCGGCCGGCGCGGCCTGTGTGGCGCTGACGCCTGCTGCCGCCGAAGACGATCTGGGGAAGCGCTATCAGGGCCTGGCAACCGACAAGTACCTGGGCAAGGTTGAAGTGCTCGCCAAGGTCGAAGACACGAAGGTCTTCACCGAAGGCCCGGCGGTCGATCGGGCCGGCAATGTGTTCTTCACGAACGTGCCGGTGAGCAAGATTCTCCGCTGGGACGTGAAGGCTAAGCGCCTCAGCGTCTTTCGCGAGAACATCCACGAGACCAACGGCCTGGCCTTCGACCCCCAGGGCCGGCTGCTGGCCTGCGAGGGCAAGGCCGGACGCGTGACCCGCACTGACATGAGGACCGGGCGCATCGAGGTGTTGGCCGACAAGTACCAGGGGCTTCCCTTTGCCCCACCGAACGACCTCTGCCTCGACGGCGAGGGCCGAATCTACTTTTCGTCGCGGCCCGGATTGCCCGACCCGAAGGCCAAGGGCAAGGCGGAAGCCAAGACCAACGTCAACGCCGTCTACCGCATCGACGCCGACCAACCCGGAAAAGACGGCAAATACCGCGTCGAGCAGCTTCTCCGCTGGCCCGACGTCCACATGCCCAACGGCCTGGTCACCTCGCCGGATAACAAGACGCTTTACCTCATCGAGGCGCACGCGGAGGCTAAGCATCACCGCGACATCCGCGCATTCGACCTGGCCGATGGCAAGCTCTCGGGCGAGCGGGTGCTGATCGACTTCTATCCGGGCCGCAGCGGCGACGGCATGCGGATCGACGCCGAGGGCAACCTGTACGTCGCCGCCGGCCTGCACAAGACTCGCAATACCAGCGAAACGCTCGACACGCGGCCCGGCATCCACGTCATCTCGCCGCAGGGCAAGCTGTTGGCCTTCCGCGAGACGCCGGAAGACACGATCACCAACTGCGCCTTCGGCGGCGAAGACCTGCGAACGCTGTATGTCACCTGCGGCACGCTGCTGTTGAGCCTCCGCACGGAGATTGCCGGCAAGCCGAGCTATCGGCCCTTGGGCTAGGCACCCTGCCTGCCCGGCGCACAAGAGAACGTAATCGTCGGAGATTCGGCAGGCTGAAAACCGAACGTCCAACGCTGAACGTCCAACGTCCAACGTCGAACAATGCATTCTTCGTTCGATGTTGGACGTTCGATGTTGGACGTTCGATGCCGCAGGCCGGATGCCTACGCTGCGAGCTTCTTCAGCGCATCGAGTGCCGCCTGGTAGTTCGGCTCCTGAGTGACTTCCTTGACCAGCTCGGCGTGCACGACCTTGCCGCTCTTATCCAGGACGAACGTGCCGCGGGCCAGGATTTTCAGCTCTTCGATGAGCATGCCCCAGTTCTGGCCGAAGCTGCGATCCTGGTAGTCGCTGGCGGCGCGGATGTTCTTGATGTTCTCGGCCCCGCAGAAGCGGTTCTGGGCGAACGGCAGGTCGAGACTGACCGTGATGGCATTGATCTTGTCGCCCAGCTTGCCCAGCTCTTCGTTGAACTTCTTGGTCTGCGTCGGCACAGACCGGCGTATCGAGCGAAGGAACGACGCTGAGGATCGTCGGCTTGCCCTTTACGTCGGAGAGGCTGATGGTCTGCATCCCCTTAGCTGGATCGTAATAGTGCAGCTTGAAGTCCGGGGCCGGTTGGCCGGCCTTGACCTCGTTGCCGGCCAGGGTGAGAGGGTTGCCCTTGAACGTGACGGCACCTTTGCGCGACATGATAGCACCTCGTTGGCAGGTATTGGTTGTTGGTATTCGGCCCTTATGCGAGAGGCCAGTATGGGTTTTTCGGAGCGGCCTTCAAGGGGGTGGCACGAGAATGCGAACGTCGCAGCGTCAGCGGGCGTAAGCGCGGTGCGCTCGTCACCCACACGGCGACTTCCGCCGCACTTCACGGCGCCCGGTGAGGTCCCGCCGGTGGGTCAATTCTGTTCGTATTCGTAGCGAAGTCTTCCGTATGCGTCACCTTTTACGGCCGCCCGAAGAAGAAAGGCGAAGCTCGAAGTGACTGTGTGGGCAGGGCTTGCGTGAAAAAGGCGGGGCCTTTTCGGCCGGGCGTGCAGTGGCGCGGGGGACCAAACGAGCACGCGATGAACGTGAGACCGGAATACCCATCGCTTCATGTCAGCCGCGAGCATAAAGTGACGGCATCTTTCCAGACGGGAGAGAGATACCGCGCGCATGAAAGCTGTTCGCCTCAACGCCACCACGTATCCCGTCGAGCAGGCCGAAGTGGCCGAGTTGGAGCGCGCCGCGCGAAGCTGAGTTCTCTCGAAGGACAATTGCCCGACGAGATCGTCGCGGCCGCCGCGGATTGCGACGCCTTGCTCGTCGTCTCTTCGCGGGTGCCGGGCAACGTGATCGAGCAGATGACCCGCTGCCGGGTCATCGCCCGGCTGGGGGCCGGCACGGACCGGATCGACGTCGCAGCCGCCACGCAGCACGGCATCGTGGTGGCCAACGTGCCAGACTTCTGCCTGAACGAACAGGCCGAGCACACGCTGGCGATGCTCCTGGCCGCGGCGCGCCAATTGCCCTACATGATGGCAGCCCTGCGCCGCGGCGAATGGACCGCCCGCGGCCATGCAGGCGTACATCGCGTGGCCGGCCGCACGCTGGGGCTCATCGGCTTCGGCAGCAGTGCCCAGGCCGTCGCCAAACGGGCCGCCGCTTTCGACCTCAGCCTGTTGGCCTGGGCACGCAGTGCGGCGAAATATCAAGCGGCGGCCCAACTGCTCGGCGTACGGCTGGTCGAGCTGGACGACTTGCTGCGCGAAAGCGATTTCGTTTCGTTGCACCTGCCGCTGACCGCGGAAACGCGGCATTTCCTGGACGCACGCCGTCTCTCGCTGTTCAAACCGACCGCCGTGCTGGTGAACACCGCGCGGGGGTCGCTGATCGATGAAGCGGCGCTCGTGGAAGTGCTGCGGCAGCGCTGCATCGCGGGGGCGGCGCTCGATGTCTTCGAGGGCATCGACGTGTTCGCGCTGCCCGGCAATGCTCCGCGACATCCGCTGCTGGAGCTGGACAACGTGATCCTCACGCCGCACTGCGCCGGCAGCTCGGTCGAATCGACGCTCGACTCGAAGGTGCGCGGTGCCCGCAATGCCGCCGAAGCTGCTGCTGGGCGCTGGCCGCCGCACGTGGTCAACTCGGACGTGCGGCCGCGGTTCCCCCTGGCGGGGCGCATGTAAAAGCCCGGCGACCGTCGAGGCGTCAGGCCGACGTGCCTGCCAGAACGTTAAGTCATGACCACCGGCTCGGAAATGCCTTCCAACGCGTGGCCGACCATCTGGTCGTCGCCTGTTTCCACGGCCAGGTCGCCCAGGGAGACGATGCCGACCAGCCGCTTCTCGCGATTGAGTACCGGCAGGCGGCGGATTTGCTTCTCCCGCATCAGCTCGGCGGCCTCCGCGGCGTCCTGGTCCTCGTAGCAATAAACCACGTTGGGTGTCATCACGTCGCTGGCGCGGTCGGAACGAGGATCGTGCCCGGCACCCACCGATCGCACGGTGATATCGCGGTCCGTGATCATTCCTGCCAGGCGACCGTTCTTGCAGATCGGCAGGGAGCCGACGTCCAGCTCCTTCATCCGCCGGGCGGCCTCCTGAAGCGTGGCATCCGGCGAGACGCACTCCACGCCGCGGGTCATGACTTCGTGGACTTGCATGGCTTGGCTCCGTCTGAGTGATCGGATCGAACGTCCCGGGTCGCGGGCTTGGCTCCGCGCCGTTAGCGACGCAACGGGTGCTTCGGATTCTGCACCGACAAAGTGCAAAAGAAGTGCCATGCCAGCGTCAAACGCGAGCAATCGCGAAGCCCACGTGCTTGATCTTGGCGGGTCCGACGCGCAATGCCGGGCGGTGGCCGAAATCCGCGGCCAGCGCGCTGGACCGCTTGGCATCCAGCGGGCCGGCGTGGGCGTGCAGCAGATATCGCAGCACGAGCGGCTCTTCCTTGCGCAGCGTGCGGGCCGCGTCGAGACAGACGCCGGCCCCCATCCAGCCGTCCTCGCGGACGTGCCACCTGGCGGGATGGCCGGGATTCGCCGGGTGATCAAAATAGGTAATGCCCTCGGTCGGATTGCCGCCGGCCGCGCGGGTGCCGCGCAGGCGGTCGCCGGGCACGGGTCCGCTGTAATCCATCCACGCCGCCGCGCGGCCGAAGATGGCGGGCTCGCCCTGGCGGCCCTCGCTGTCGGTGATCTGCCCGCCGCCGAAGTAGGCGGCGATCGTCTTCGCCATGCGGACCGCGAGGAAGCCGAAGTTGGTCTTGCCCAGCTCGAGCGCTGGGGCCGTGGGGCGGAACGTAGCTTGCAGCTCGACGAGCGTCTCGCCCGGCTGCGTGAGATGCCCCGCCTGAGCGTCGCCGACGACGGCGATCAACTCTTGCTCCAGCAGCTCGCCGCCGTCCGGGCCGTGCCAGCCGATGAGCACCGCCATGGCCGCTTCGGCGTCGCCGTCTTGATAGGCCAGCCAGCGCTTCTGGCGGATGTGCGTCTTGGCGCCATCGGCCCAGAAGCTGTGCCCGGCCACGTCGTGATGGGCGAACCAGATGGAGCGATGATGATCGTGCCCGGAGTCGCCGGGATGTCCCATCCGCGTGAGCGGCGTGCCCGTCGGCCCGATCAGAGGATAGAAGAAGGGCCGCGGGTAACGCGTGCCGAAGTGCCACCGCAGCCGCTCGCGGCCGTCGATCTGAAACGAGGCCTGATCATCCGGCAGCGGGACGACCTGACAGCGAGGAATCGAACGCGCCATGCGGGCACCTCGTGAGGGACAAGGAATGGAAGCGTCGGCGGTCGAGAAGGTATTGAAACGATTTGTGGCGTGCGTTTTCGCACTGATCAGCCCCGAAAGGGGCGAAACTCGACAGCCCAGGCCGAAGGCCTGGGTCCGCGATGCCCGAACTTTTTGTAGCCCTGAAAGGGCGTAACGCGCGAACGGCTGCAACGAAGGTTGCGCCCTTTCAGGGCTTGTCTTCCGGAATGAACGGCGACCCAGCCCTTCGGCCTGGGCTGTCGAGTATCGGCCCGTTGGGCCTCAAGCCGCTGATCGAGCCGATGATTTCACGATGCACTCAATGACTTCTCACACGCGATTCCGCAGCATCAGCTCCTTGGGGTGCGGATTCAAGTAGGTCTGGCCGCGCAAATACTCCACGTCGAGCTGCCGCGCGTGGTGGCTGATGAGCGTGATCGGCACGACGAGCGGCACCAGGCCGCGGCGATAGTCGTCGATCAGGCCGGCCAGCTCCTGCCGGGCGGCACTGCCGAGCCGGTCACTGAGAAAACCGGCCATGTGGTGGAGCACGTTGGCGTGCCGGCCCGCGGTGGCGATCTTGGTCAGGACTGCCATGAACTGCTTTTCATAGGCGTGGCGCAGCTCGGTCCGTGTCACCGACCTGGCGGCGGCGACCAGCCGGCCCAGCTCGGCGTAGGCCCGCGGCGAGTGGGCGAGCAGGGCGAACTTGTGGGCCGTGTGAAAGGCCACCAGGTCGGCCACCTTCCAGCGCCGGCGCCACAAGGCCTTGAGCCGCTGATATGCGAATATCCGCTCGACCCAATTCTCGCGCAGCCTCGGGTCGCACAGCCGGCCTTCCTCCTCGACAGGCAAGTTCGGCAAGCCGGCAAGCAAAGCCTCGGCAAAGAGGCCGACGCCGCGGCGGACCGGGGAGCAGAGAAGCGAAGAAGCCGAGGAGGGAAGGGAGGGAGGAGCGGAGAAGCGATGGGGCGGAGCAGCATCGTACCGGGCTTTCTCCTCCGCTTCTTCGCTTCTCCGCTTCTTCGCTTCTCCGCTCAGCGGATACACTTTCACCCGCTCCATGCCGCAGCTCGGCGAATCCTTCTTGAGGATGTAGCCGCACAGGTCCAGCTCGGCCAACTGCCGCATGCGCCGCCGGGCATAGCGGCGCATGGCCGCCGTATGATCGGTGCCGCTCTTCACCCCGCGAAGGTGGATTTCGCCCCCCAGCTCCACGAGATGAATCGGCTCGCGCGGCGTGCCCAGCCCGATCTCCACCTCCGGGCAAACGGGCACGAACTCGACGAACTTGCCCAACGTGTCGGCAATGAATCGATCCAGCTTGTGCCCGCCGTCGTAGCGCAGCGCGCTCGCCGAGCAGGCACGTGGAGATGCCGATGCGGAGGGGCGGGAGAGTGTCTGGGCCGGGTTCGTGGGCCGCCTGGAGTGTTGCGCGGCGCTCAGTCGGTGGCACGGCGTAGAGACTCTCGGTTTGTTCGACACTTTCGCCCATGGCGTCTATCTGCCATTGCGCCGCTACAGCTCTCGACTCTTGAGTGCCTTTTCGCGCATTCCCCGCTGCCACCGATGCACCCGACGCGTGATGCACCAAGCAATCAGATGTAGGAAAATGTACCCAATCGCACCACAGCCAAGAATCAGCGTCAAGATACTTGGCGAACCGGCCAAGACCGATCCCCAGAATGCGAAGACCAAGCAAAGCGCCGCAACAAGCCTTAACAGACTGCTCAAGGAAAACTGGGGTTTTTCCACTGGGATCGACGGTTCGTACGCGTCCGCGTGACGAAACTCTGGATCGAGAGTCCCGTCACGCCGAGTTCCGCATGCCCAACAAACGTCGAAGCGATCGTCAAGGTCCTCGCCGCAGTGCGAACAGTTCCATGCCATGGATCGGAGTCAGCGCATGCTAAATGATTCGAGAGAATGATTCGAGAGTTCGAGGGGCACGTGACGAACGGAACGGCTTCCGTTCTACGGCATCAGCGCCCGCAGCATTCCTTCCGCCTTGTGCCAGGTCTCTTCGTACTCGCGCCGCGGGTCGGACTGGGCGACGATGCCGCCGCCGACGGGGAACTGCAACCAGCCGCGGCCGGCGGTGAACGTGCGGATCAGGATGTTCGTGTCCAGCGTGCCGTCGAAGCCGATGTAGCCGAGCGAGCCGCAGTACGGCCCGCGGGCGGTCGGCTCCAGCTCGGCGATGATCTCCATCGCCCGCACCTTCGGCGCCCCGGTCACCGAGCCGCCGGGGAACGCCGCCCGCAACAGGTCGAGCGCCGTTGCGCCGGGCCGCAGCCGCCCGCGGACGTCCGAGACCAGGTGGTGCACGTACTCGTAGGTCTCCAGGCCGCAGAGCTGCGTCACGCGGACGCTCTCGGGCTCGCAGACGCGGGAGAGGTCGTTGCGCAGCAGATCGACGATCATCACGTTCTCGGCCCGGTCCTTTTCGCTCTCGCGCAGCTCGCTGCCAGCGAACAGGTCGGCCTCCGGCCAGCGGCTGCGGCGGCGGGTGCCCTTGATCGGCCGGGTCTCGACCTCGCCGCCGCGCACCTGGAGGAACCGCTCCGGCGAGGCGCTGACGATCTGAAAGTCGCCCAGGTCGAAGTAGCCGGCGAACGGCGCCGGGTTGCGCTGCCGCAGCCGCAAGTAGAGCGACGACGGGATCGTCGGCGCCGGGAAGAGCAGCCGCTGCGCCAGGTTGACCTGGAACACGTCGCCGGCGTGGATGTACTCGATGGCCCGCGCGACCGCGCCGAGGTATTGCGGCTCGGAAAAGCTGCTCGTCAGACCGGTGGGGCCGGGGACATCGAACTGCGGCGCCAGTTCCTCGATGCGCAACGTCCGCGAATCGCCACCTGCCGTCGCCACCGCTTTGGTAGCCGAAGTCGCCAGACTTCGGGCGCGGCCGACGGCATGCTTTCCCGAATTCTGGCGAATTCGGCTACGGAAGTATTCCATCCGCTCCTCGGCCCGCCGGCGCCGCGCCGCTGGCTCGCGCTCCGGCCAACCATGAGAGACGATCCAGGCGCGGTCGGCCACGTGGTCCCAAGCGATGACCACATCGTAGAGTCCGACGGCCAGTGCCGGCACGCGGAACTCGTCGTGGGCTGGCACCGGCAGCCGCTCCAGTTGCCGGCCGAGGTCGTAGCTGAAAAGGCCCGCTGCGCCGCCCTGAAACGGCGGCAAGCCGGTGACGGTTTCCACCGAATACGGTTCCACTGCGGCCGCGACCGGCGAGAGAGCGTCGCTCCCCTCCGCCGGCAGTTCGATGTACTCGAACGGATCGGCGGCCAGGAATGAATACCGCCCCAACGTGGGATCGCGTAGCGCGCTATCGAAAAACACGCAGTGCGGCAGCTGCGACAGGGCGATGAAACACTCCTGAGGATCGAGCGTCGGCGAAAATTCGACCGCCATCGGCGACAAACCAAGGTTCGTCGACTGGAAAGACGGTTTGGAGAAACCCTCCCCGCCGACTATCCTGACGGTATTCTTTGTCATGGGCATCAGATTTGAGGTCGAACGTCGATTGTAATGGGGGGTCTGCTTCCATGCGGCGCGAGCTCGGCAAATACATCGTTGCTGACCCTGAGATCTGCCACGGCCAACTGACCTTTCGGGGCACGCGGATTCTCGTAGCGAACGTGCTGGAACAAGTGGCTGACGGAATGGATTGGCAGGCCATCATCGACAGTTGGCGCGGAAGAGTTCGACCGCGACGCGATTGCCGAAGCGGTCCGGATCGCGTCGCAGGCGCTTCTGAAAAAGAAGCCGCGGTGCGCTGCCTCATGATCATCCTCGACGAGAACATGGACGACACCCACCGCAGGATGCGTGTCAGGTGGCGGATCCGTTGTCGGCAAATTGGGCTCGACGTTGGACGCGCAGGGATGTCGGACGCCGACATCGTGCGATGGTTGCATCGGCTAACACGCACGACTTTCTTTTCGTTCGATGAGCATTTCTATCGCAGGGATATGGTGTCATTCTCGGTACTGCCTGGTGCACTTGCGAATTCCACATCGCAAGACGCCCGACTACGTCCGGCAATTCCTCAAGCATCCGGCGTTCTCGACGTTTGCGCAGCGAGCAGGCTGAGTCGTACAACTGTGGCCGACCGGCATCCGGTACTGGGGCATTGCTCGAAGGCAAGAAATGCGAATCCAGTGGAACAGCGTGAAATGATAGTGATGACCGAAGATGATCCATTCTAATCTTCCGGGGCATCCAGTTGCGTAGGCCCCTGCTCGATCATGACAACCATCAAACCCGCACGCCGCTGGTTGCAATTCAGCCTTCGCAGTCTGTTACTGCTGACGCTGGCCGTGGCCCTCTGGCTCGGCTACGAAGTGCGCCAGGCTCGTAAAGTCGAGCGGACCATCGAGGCGATTCGCGCCCTGGGCGGCGATGCCGAGTGTGAGCCGACCGGCTGGAGTCTGCTGCGGCTCTGCCGCGTGCCGGGTTTCGGGCAGGTCATTGTGCGGGCGGAACTCCCAGGTTCGGTGGTGGAGGAAGGAATCGACCTGCTGCGTGACTTGGGCGATGAATGCGACATAGAGATCGTTTACGACGGGACATTCGATCCAACGCCAAGCTGGCACCGAGCCACTGAGGCGTTAGGCAAATCGATACGCGCAGGTGGAAGAGTCCCTGATTTCGCCTCTCCCGATGAAGAGGCATGGAAGAAGTCCGATAGAGCGCGGATGCTCGGCCGAGTTCGCGAGCGGATGATTAGGGCGTATCCTCAAACAACGGAGTTTTGGGATGAGCCGGACTATTGGTCTTGGTTGTTCGACTTCGAACGCCTTAGGTATCAGCCATGGTTCCTGCCGGACGGGCAAATGGCCGAACTTGTGATTCGAGAACATCGGTATGCGGTTCCGGGCAGGCAGGCGTGCTTCGCGGCCTTGATCGTGGAAGACCAATGCGTCTCTGTTCGGGGGTTTGCAACAGACGCCCGCCACACGCATCAACAAGTTGTGTTGGTAGACCTCGACGGCGATGGATCATTGGAGATCGGCTTCGATGGTGGCGGCGGTATCTGGGGGACTGACGACCGAGTGCGCCAGCTCCCCGGCGACTCGCGCGATTGGCTCGGCATTTACAAGATTGAGCCGAACGGATTTAAGTCCCTGCTGCCGAACGAAAAGCCCGACTTGCCATAAGCTGGTCAGCGACACCCTCTTCTGCTTGAGTCCGCAGCCGACCTGCTTTCGTCATTCGACCTTCGTCATTCCTTCGTCATTCCTGCTTCGTCCTTCGTCATTCCCCCATGCCCCATGTTGCCATCATCGGCGGAGGAATCGTCGGCCTGGCCACCGGCTATCGGCTGATCGAACGCTTCTCAGGCGTGCGGGTGACCGTGCTGGAGAAAGAACCTCAGGTCGGTGCCCATCAGTCGAGCCATAATTCGGGCGTCTTGCACTCGGGCATCTATTACAAGCCGGGCACGCTGCGGGCGGCCAACTGCCGCGAGGGGAAGCGGGCCATGGAGGCCTTTTGCGATGCCGAAGGCATCCGCTATTCGCTCTGCGGCAAAGTGATCGTGGCCACGCACGAGGCCGAGCTGCCGACGCTGGAGACGATCCTCGAGCGCGGGCGGGCCAACGGCGTGCGCTGCGAAATGATCTCCCGCGAGCGCCTGCTGGAGATCGAGCCGCACGCCGCCGGCATCCGGGCCATCCACGTGCCGGAGGCCGGCATCATCAGTTATCTGGAGGTGTGCCGGCGGCTGGCGGAGAAAATCGTGGCGGCCGGCGGCGAGGTCCGCATCGGGGCCAAGGTGACGGGCGTTCGCCGGCTGTCGGGGCAGGTCGTGGTGACGACCGCCGGGCTGAAGTCTGGCGACTTCAGCTACAATGAGGTGGCCGCGGATTACCTGGTGAACTGCGCCGGCCTGTACTGCGACCGTGTGACGAAGCTCACCGGCCAGAAGCCGCGGGCCAAGATCGTGCCGTTTCGTGGCGAGTTCTTCGAGCTCCGGCCGGAGGCCCACCACCTTTGCCGGGGCCTGATCTATCCGGTGCCCGACCCGAAGTTCCCCTTCCTCGGCGTGCACTTCACCCGCACGATCCACGGCGGCGTCGAGTGCGGGCCCAATGCCGTGCTCGCCTTTGCCCGCGAAGGCTATCGCAAGCTGGACATCAACCTCCGCGACCTGATCGAGTCGCTCACCTATCCCGGTTTCGTGCGGCTCGTGGCCCGGCACTGGCGCACCGGCGTGGGTGAGGTGTGGCGGTCGTTCAGCAAGCGGGCCTTCGTGCGATCATTGCAGCGACTCGTGCCGGAGATTCGCTGTGAGCACTTGGAGCCCGCTCCGTCCGGCGTGCGGGCACAGGCGCTGGGGCGGGACGGCAAGCTGTTGGACGACTTCGTGGTCCAGGCCGAGGGACGGATCGTCAACGTCGGCAACGCCCCCTCGCCGGCCGCCACGGCGGCGCTCAACGTGGGCAAGCTGATCGTGGACAAGTTGGCAGAGCAGATGGCATAACCACTTGGCGCCCGCACCGAAAAAAATCAGCACCCCGCCTGCTCCGAGCAGCCGGGGTGCTGACCGTGATGGGTGTGCGTGTGGGGCACGTTTCTAAACGTGCCCGATTGCGTGACGGGCACGTTCGGAAACGTGCCCCACGTCAAGTTGCTATCTGGCCCAGCCGACGACCGCCCCGAAGCCGCCGAAGCCGACGTCGCTGGGGCCGGAAAAGTCTTCGTCGTTTTCCGTGTCCTCGAAGCTGCTGGAGAAGTTGTACCAGTTCTGCCATTCCGCCTGGACGCCGACGAACGCGTAGGCGCCGCTGCTCATCGGCAGCACGTAGTCGTAGCCGAAGGCCAGCTTCCGTCATGCCCACCGTCACGTCCAGCAGGCGGACCTGCTGGCCGTGGCCCGGATCGTTGGAGATGTCCTTGTCGTCCATCAAGATCGCGGCCCGCAGCCGGCCCCAGACGACGCCGCTGGCGCCGATACAGCGCCGCAGCTCGCCGCCGACCAGTCCGCCATAGCCCGAGAAGCTGTTGAGGCGAAAGTCGTCGTCGCCGGCGATGTCGAACATCTCCTCGAGAAAGTCGAGTAGCGGACACCGCCGGCGATCTCGAGGTCCCAGTTGCGGTTCAGACAGAACGTGTCGAACAGCTCGAAATCGAGCGTGTAGGTATTGACGTTCATCAGGCTGCCGCCCCCCTCGAAGGCCGGCGTCGGTTTGGTCGAATTCCCACCAGCGACCCGCGTCCGCCCAGGCCGTCGCTGCGGACCCAGCCGGCGGTGAAGCGCGGCGTGATCTCGAAGTCGAACTCGACTTCGTCTTCCGGCTCCGTGCGGCCGACGCGAACGCCGTCGGCCCGGTGATAGCGGAACCACAGCACCTCGGCCGCAGATCCACAGGCCCGAGCTATGCACGCACGGCTCGAAACAGCCGCAAGAGCCGCCGCCGCAGGCGTCGCAGCCCGCATCGCAAGCGCCCACAGATCGCCCAACATGCAGTCCCACAGCCCGCACAGGCCGAGCCCGGGGCCAGGCTCGCATGGGCCGCAGCCGCAATGGGGCTCAGGTGTGCAACCGCAGCTCGGCTCGGGGGCGAAGCGCCGTCCGCAGCCCCCCTGGGGACCGTAGTCCCACGACGGCTCGGGCCCGTAATCGCGGCCAGCGTCCGTCTCGTACTCCGGACTCGCTTGGAACTCGACATCGCTTTCAACGGGACGGAGGCCTTGTTGACCTTCCGGACCGCGGCTTGTGGGACCCGCTGGGCATGAGCAGCCCGAGCAGAGCGCAGCCGATCACTGCCAGTCGTTGCATCGCATCCCCCCTTCCCAGGAAAACAGCCGGTCCTGCCCCGTGGCATCCGGCCGTGCAGAGAATATCGGCCTGCATATCCGGAGTTATCAGCAGAGTTTTCGATTTCGGCAAAGTTGAGCCGCGCGGAAGAGTCCGCGGCAGCAATGGCGGCAGAGCAGCCTGCGCCAGGATGCGAACCCGACGCTCATACGAACACTAGCCCGACGCGCAGCGCAGCGAGGGAGACCCGCCGCAGGCCTTTGAGCGTGAGCACACTGCTCTAAGCGTGAGTGCGACTCCGAGCGTGTCCCGCTCCTCGCTTACGCGCCCAGTTCGTGTCTCAGTTGCTGGGAAGTTTGACCGGCGCGCATGCGCGAGCCACAATGGCGCCGCTTCCCGCTGCAGCCACCGAATTCATTGAGTTGCCCGTGTCATTTAGAAAGCTATCCGCGCGATGCGCCTTGGCGGCCGTGGCCGCGGCCTTCGCGCCTCTTCCCCTTGCCGCAGCGGGAGCGCAGACCTCGAGCCGCCCCAACGTGGTGCTGATCGTCGCCGACGACCTGGGCTATCAGCTCGGCTGCTACGGCGACAAAGTGGCCCGCACGCCGAACCTCGACCGGCTGGCCGCCGACGGCACCCGCTTCACCCGCGCCTACTGCACCACGGCAAGCTGCAGCGCCAGCCGTTCGGTGCTGATGACCGGGCTCTACAACCACGCCATCGGCCACTACGGTCATTCGCACGGCTACAGCCACTTCAGCACCTACGAGAGCGTGCGGTCGCTGCCGGTCCTCCTGGCCGAAGCCGGCTACCGCAGTTGCTTGATCGGCAAGATACCACCTGGCGCCGGAGCACACCTATCGCTTCGAGACCCAGCGTCAGGAGGGGACCCAGGGCAGCCGCAACACGGTCCGCATGGCCGAGAACGCCAGGGCATGGATCAAGGAAGGCGGCCCGCGCCCGTTCTTCCTCTACTTCTGTCCGACCGACCCGCACCGCGGCGGCGGGGCGGACGGCTTTGCCAACTTTCCCAGCGATGCCGACCGCTATGCCGGTATCAAGCCGGTGCGTTATCGCCCGGCCGATGTGAGCGTGCCGGCCTGGCTGCCGGACAACGGCGACGTGCGCGCCGAGCTGGCGGCCTACTATCAGGCGATCGCTCGCTTGGACCAGGGGATCGGCGTGCTGCTCGATGCGCTCAAAGAGACCGGTCACTCCGACGACACGCTGGTGATCTTCCTGGCCGACAACGGCCCGCCGTTCCCCGGCGCGAAGACCACGCTCTACGAGCCGGGGGCACGGCTGCCGCTCGTCGTCCGCCAGCCGGGGCAAAGGAAGTCGCGGCCTGGCGACCGATGCCCGCGTGACCTGGGCCGACGTGACGCCGACGATCCTCGACTATTGCGGCGTAACGCCGCCGCCGGCCCCGCCCATCATCCCGCGCGAGGCGAGCGGAGTCCGCGAGGCGAGCGGGGGGCGTAAGCCTCCTGATAACCCGGCCACCGGCAAGCCCCCCGCCAAGTCCAAAGCGGCGAAGCTCCAGCCCTATCGCTTCCACGGCCGCTCGTTTCGCTCGGCCGTCGAGAAGGAGCACGCCCCCGATTTCGACGAAGTCTTCCTGTCGCACACGTTCCATGAGATCACGATGTACTATCCGATGCGGGCCGTGATTCGCGGCAAGCACAAGTACATCTTCAACGTCGCCCACCAGTTGCCGTACCCGTTCGCCTCCGACCTGTTCGACAGCCCCACCTGGCAAGGCGTGCTCAAGCGGGGCGACAGACACTACGGCCGCCGGCTCACGCAAGACTACCTCCAGCGGCCCCGGCACGAGCTATACGACCTGGAGGCCGACCCCGACGAGCTTGTGAACCTGGCCGACAAGCCGGAGCACGCCAAGCTGCTGGCCGAGCTGCAAGCGAAGCTGCGCGACTGGCAGAAGCAGCACGGCCGACCCGTGGGAGCTGAAATGGCGGTACGAGTAGATTCGGACTGCGGCGACTCGTTCGCCGCTTTGGGTTCTCGCGATTCCCTGGCACGACCGCGGCCCTTCAGGCTCCCAAACCATCCTAACAGATCCTAAGCGGCGACGAGTCGCCGCACTCCACAGAAGGAGACATCCATGCGTCGCACTCGACATCCTTGGCTAACGACCGCCTTTGTCATAGCCTGCGCGGCCTTGCTAGGCTTGGGCGGCAGTCAGTCCGATCCCTCGCTCGCACAGGAGAAGACGCCCGAAGCCAAGAAAGCCAAGCCCAAATCCGCCGACCCCGAATACCCTCACGTCACCCTGGCCACGTCGTACCAGGTCGATCCCGCCTGGCCGCAGCGGCCCAAGCACTGCCGCAGTGGGGCCACATGCCCGGCGTGGCCGTCGATGCCCAGCGACAACGTCTGGATCTTCACCCGCGCCAAGCCGCCGGTGCAGGTCTACGACGCCGGACGGCAAGTACTTCATCCGGCTGGGGCGACCAGGACATCGGCAAGCGCCCATCACATCAAGTTCGACCGCGAGGGCAACGTCTGGCTGGCCGACATCGACCAGCACGTGGTCATGCAGTTCACGCCGCGAAGGCAAGCTGCTGCAGACGCTCGGCACGCGCGGCCGCGCCGGCAAGCGACGAAACGCACCTCAACCAGCCGACCGACATGGCCATCACGCCCGAGCGGCGACGTCTTCGTCGCCGACGGCTACGGCAACGACCGCATCGTCCACTTCGACAAGGACGGCAAGTTCGTCAAGGCCTGGGGCAGAGCTGGGCACGCAAGCCGGGCGAGTTCAGCATCCCGCACGCCATCGCCATCGACTCCAAGGGCCGGCTCTACGTCGCCGACCGCAACAACGTCCGCGTGCAGGTCTTCGACCAGGAGGGCAAGCTCGCTGGACACCTGGAGCGACGTCGTCACGCCCTGGGGCTTCTGGGTCACGAAGGACGACGAGATCTGGGTCTGCGGCTCCTCGCCGATGCCGTGGCGGCCGGAGGACGAGGCGCTCGGCTGCCCGCCGAAGGACCAGGTCTTCATGCGGTTCGACACCGGCGGCCGGCTGCTGCAGCTCTGGACGGTGCCCAAGGCCGACGACGGCAAGGAGAAGCCCGGCGAGCTGAACTGGGTGCACGCCATCGCGCTGGACTCGAAGGGCAACATCTACGCCGGCGACATCATCGGCAAGCGGGCACAGAAGTTCGTCCGGCAGTCGCCAAAATGACGGGCCACGTGGCAGGGCCATCCTGCCGTGCAGACGGACAGACAGGCCGGCACGGCCAAGATGGCCAAGATGGCCGTGCCAACCCGCACCGACGGCCCCTTGTTCAGGCCGTCTGCGTCTGATACGGTAACGGCAACATCAGACGGAATGATTTCCTCGTACGCGCCAGCCTCGTCTTTGAGCACTGGCCACGCGACGAGTTCCCTTCTGCCTTCAAGGAGCGAGCTTCATGGCGCCTTCTGACCCCGTGCTGAAAGTCGGCGGCAAGAACATCACCCTCTCCGACGTGGTCGCCCGCGCGAAGATCACCGGCGCTTTCGCCGACACCGCCCTGGAGTTGGCCCGCGACGCCGCGGCCGCCAGCGCCGCCAAGGACCTGGGCGTGAAAGTGGACGACAAGGAATTGCAGTCCGCCTACGACGACTTCCGTCGCGCCTGCCAGCTCTACAAGGCCAAAGACACGCAGGCCTGGCTGGAAAAGTCCGGCCTCAAGGCCGAAGACGTGGAGAATTTCCTCGAGGCCGGCTTGCTGCGCAGCAAGATCGCCGACGAGCTCGTTCCCGACGACCAGGTCGATGGCTACTACGCCCAGAACCCGCGAGAGTTCGAGTATGCCCGCGTGAGCCACATCGTCGTCAAGGACAAGAGCGCTGCCGAGGAGCTGTCGCTGAGCCTGAAGGAAGAGGGCGAAGACTTCGCCAACCTGGCGCGGACCCACTCGCTGGACCAGGAGACGCGCTGCGGCGGCGGGTTCCGCGGCCTGGTGACGCGCGACAACACGCTGGGGCTGGCCGAGGACGTGGCCGACCGCATCTTCTCGGCCAAGGCCGGCCAGGTCGTCGGGCCGTTCCAGTCCAACGGCGTGGCCTGCATCGTCCGCATCGAAGAGTGCGGCCGCCTGCCGCTGGACGACGAGTTGCGCGGCCGCATCCGGTCTAACCTCTGCGAGGAGGCCCTGGCCGAAAAGTCGGGCGTCTAATGTGGGCAACTCGCTCCGCGAGTTGCCGTGTAGCCGAATTCGCCAGAATTCGGGTGAACGAAATGGCCGTGTCCCGAAGTCTGGCGACTTCAGCTACCGGTTGACCTTACTCTCACCTCGAACGGAGAAGCGAATATGGCGCGCTGCAAAACGTTGGACCTGCCCGAGGAACGTATGGCCACGAGCCAGGAAACCTGCGGCGTCATCGGTGGCGGCGGGTTTGGCATCCACGTCAGCGGGATCGGGATTCACGTCGGTGGCGGGGGCCACGGGCACGGCGGCCACCATCACGGCGGTCACGGGCACGGCGGACACGGACACGGTGGCCACGGGCACGGGCATGGCCATGGCCACGGGCATCACCACCCCACCCGCGTCTGGCACGACACGAGCCATTTCCATTACCACCCGACCACGATCTATCGCCACGGCAACCACTTGCACGTCGTGCCGGGGCATTACGATCTGCACCGCACGGGCCACTTCCACCGACATTAGTGGGCACCGCGTTCGCGGTGGACACACTAGCCCGACGCGCAAGCGAGGGAGAGGCGCCGTCAGCCGCCGATCGGAGTTGGTACTCACCTCTCCCGCGCTTGCGCGTCGGGTTTAGTATTCTCGGCTACAAATTCAACTGCTGCGACGCCAGGTAGTAATACGTTCCTCGCTTGGCGAACAGCTCGTCGTGCGTGCCTTGCTCGACGATCCGCCCTTCGTGCAGCACCAGAATCTGGTCGGCGTTGCGGACCGTGGCGATCTTGTGCGCGATGATGATTGCCGTACGATCGCGCAGGATGACGTCCATGTTCTTCTGGATTTCCCGCTCGCTCAGGCTGTCTAGCGCGCTGGTGGCCTCGTCCAGCACTAGGATCCGCGGGTTGCGGTAGATGGCCCGTGCCAGGGCGATCCGCTGCCGCTGGCCGCCGGAGAGCGTCAGGCCGAACTCGCCCACCACCGTGTTGTAGCCTAGCGGCAGCTTGGAGATGAATTCGTCGGCCCCGGCGAGTTGGGCCGCTTCGGCCATCCGCTCGCGGTCCGGCGCCGTTTCCCCCAGGCCGATATTGTCGGCGATCGTGCCGCTGAAGAGCAGGTTCTCCTGGAGCACGACGCCGATCTGCCGGCGGTAGGTCTCCAGGTCCAGTTGCGGCAGCCGCCAGCGATCGATCTCGATGTGCCCCTCGGTCGGCTGATAGAGGCCCAGCAGCAGCCGGGCCAGCGTCGTCTTGCCGCAGCCGCTGCGGCCGACGATGGCGATGCTTTGCCCCGGCTTGGCCTCGAACGTGATGTTCCGCAGCACGTAGGGGGCGTGCTTCGTGCCGTAGTGAAAGAACACGCCCTCGAACTTGATGCGGCCATGCAGGCGCTCGGGGCGGACGCGCTGGTCCTCCGGCGGCTGCGGCTCGGGGTCACTGTCGAGGACGTCGCTCAACCGTTCCAGCGAGACCTTGGCCTCTTGCAACTCGTCCCACAGTCCGATCAGGCTCATGATCGGCCCAATGGCCAGCGGGGCCAGCATCGTAAAGGCCACCAGCTCGCCCACCGTCAAGACTTCCGGCCCGCGGTTCACCAGCACGGCTCCATACCAGAGGAGGGCCAGGCTGCTGAGCACCTGGATCGAAGCGCCCACGGCCCCGAAGGCTTGCAGGATTCGCTGATAGCGGTAGCCGCTGCGGCGCGACGTTCTCGAACAGGACCTGCCACTTCGTATGAAAGGGCCGCTCCACCGCCATCGACTTCACCAGGTCGATGCCCTGCACGGTTTCGATCAGGCTCGAGCTCTCCGCGGCGCCGTCCTCGATCACGCGCCGCATGGAGCGCTTCATGATCGGGCTGCTGATGAGCGTGAAGCCGATGAACAGCGGCAGAAAGGCCAGCACGAGCAGCGACAGCTCCACGTTCCGGTCGAACATCATGTAGAACCAGAACACCGAGGCCGGCAGCTCGATAACCACCGTCAGGGCCCCGCCGGTGAACAGCGCCCGGACGTGCGAGTTGTCGCCGAAGCGGGCCATGATGTCGCCGATCCGCCGCAGCTTGAAGAACCGCGTCGGCAGCGTCAGCAGGTGCTCGAAGAACCGCCCCAGCATGCTCCGATCCAGGTCATTGCCCAGCCGCGCCCCGGCCAGCGCCTGCCAGATCGAAAGCGCGATCCGCAGCACCGTGGCCAGCACGACGATCGACAGCATCGTGTGAAACTCGCCCAGGCCCCGGTGAAGGCACGAGCTCGTCCACGATCGTCTCGGTGAACTTGACGAAGGCGTATTCGCACAGCTTAACGATGAGCGTGGTGATGACGATCACCGTCAGCAGCCGCCAACGCTCCTTGCAGCAGCCGCACCATGTACGTCGTGGCGCTGTCGCGGGCGCGGACCTTCTCTGCCTCATCCGTCGGCTCGACCTCCAGGGCATAGCCGCTGAAGTCGCGAGCCAGTGCAGCGCGGTTGATGCGCACCTTGCCGATCGCCGGATCGGCGATGTAGGCATACCGCTCGCTCAGGGCGTAGAGCACCACGTAATGGTAGCCTCGCCAGAAGAGAATCGCCGGCAGCCGCACGCCGTCGAGCCGGTCGGCCGACCGTCGCAGCGAGCGCGTGCGATAGCCGACGTTATGGGCCGCTTCCGCCAGTTGTGCCAGCGACGCCCCCTCGACGCCCACGCCGGCCAGGTCCCGCAGCCGGCTGACCCCCACAGCGCGGCCGTGATGGGCCGTAATCATCGCCAGACAGGCCGCTCCGCAGTCGGTCTCGTCATGCTGAGGGCTGAAGGCGAACCACCAGCGGCCCCAGAAGCCGAGCTTGGCGGGTGCCGGCGCGGTCTGTTGCTCTTCGCCTTCCTCGCCGGCCGGCGCCGCGGCATCGATGGGCGTCAGCTCGACGGTCTCGCCGATCGTGACCCGTGACGACGGCCCTTCGCGCCCTTCGCTCGGCGCGGCGCCGCGTGCGGCATCCGCCGGCGTCCGATCGAGCGGCTCTCGCGGTGCCGCGGCCTTCAGCGAGATCCTGTCGAAGTAGGGCGCCGCCTCGTCCGCCTGATAGTGCGCCAGCTGCTCCTCAAAGAACGTCCGCAGCGTGGGCACGTCGTCCAGCAACCGGCGGAAGTCGTCGGCCGCCAGGGCCAGCAGCTTCACCGGTTCGGCGGCCGTGATCGTCCAGCGCGACACGCCCGGCGGATCGCCCAGCAGCGGCCCAGCGCCGAACGAGTCGCCCGGCGCCAGCGTGGTGTCGAGCCGCCCATCGCGCTCCGCCCTGACGCGGCCCGATTGGATCAGGAAGAAGCTCCGGCAGGGCTGGTCCTGAACCAGAATCTTCTCGCCGGCCTCCACGCGGACAGTCTCGAACTGGTCGATCAACTGCCGAAGCTGCTCCCGATGGAGATGGGCCCCGAAGCGATCGACCAGCTTGATGAAGTTCCAGAGGTGCAGCCGGTCCACGTACTCGTCGAAGTACTGCCGCAGCTCGGCGCTCTCGGTCAAGAGATCGCTCACCGCGTCGGCCGGCACGGCAATCAGCGTGCTGTCGGCCGCGGCCCGGATCGTGGCGTTACGGGCCTGGCCGCTGACCAGGGCCATCTCGCCGAAGTGCTCGCCGGGGTAAAGCGTGTTGAGCGGTACCTCGCCGCCGTCTTCGGCCCGCAGCACGCGGACCTTGCCGGAATAGACCAGGTACATCCGGTCGCCGGCGTCTCCCTGGTGGAAGACCACCTCGCCCAGCTTGTACGAGCGGATATCGACCCGCTCGCGCAGCCGCTGCAACTGCGCCTCGGAGAGCACGACGAAGCAACTGGCGCCGCGCAGGAACGCATCGAGCTGTTCGACCTTCATGGTGGGCAATCGCCAGCCAGGGCACGTAGAACGGAATTCATTCCGCTCGGCCAGCCCCCAACGTAGCCGCCCCGCCCCGCGGGATGAAGCCGACTCTTGCGCGGCGAGCGTCGAGGCGTAAGCCCGACGTGTCCCTGGCGTCACGCGTTTGCTAAGCACGTCGGACTTACGCCTCGACGCTCGCCTGCTCAACCGTGCTTGACGCTCACCGCCGAACACTGCTAGATTCCAGCGTTTTCGTGGCCGAACCCGTTGAACGAACACAACGGTCACCTCGGGCTTCTCCGCACGCGGCCCCGTTCGTCCACCTCCACTCCACGTCGTGACGGCTTCTTCGGATTTCCAGCTTCCCAACTCGCCCGCATCCGCCCAGGCTGGGCCGGGCGCTCTGGAATCGATAACCACCGACTACTCCGCGACCCGAAAGGCAATCACCATGGCCAAGTACGTCTACTTCTTCGGCGGCAGCAACGGCCGACGGCAACGGCAAGATGAAGGAGCTGCTCGGCGGCAAGGGCGCCAACCTCGCCGAGATGTGCATCATCGGCCTGCCCGTGCCCGCCGGCTTCACCATCACCACCGAAGTCTGCACCTACTACTACGCCAACGGCAAGCAGTATCCCGCCGGAGCTCAAGGCCCAGGTCGAGGACGCCCTCAGCAAGACCGAGGAGGTCATGGGCGCCAAGTTCGGCGACGCCAAGAACCCGCTGCTCGTCTCCTGCCGCTCCGGCGCCCGCGTCTCGATGCCCGGCATGATGGACACCGTCCTCAACATCGGCCTCAACGAGACGACGCTGCAAGGGCCTCATCGAGCAGACCGGCAACGAGCGCTTCGCCTGGGACAGCTACCGCCGCTTCGTGCAGATGTACGGCGACGTCGTGCTCGACCTGAAGCCGCAGATCGAAGACCGAGATCGACCCGTTCGAGCAGATCATGGACGAGCTCAAGCACGAGCGCAGGCGTCAAGCTCGACACCGAGCTGACCGTCGAGGACCTGCAAGGAGCTGGTCAAGCGCTTCAAGGCGGCGGTCAAGGAGACGAACGGGCAAGGACTTCCCCGACGACCCGATGGAGCAGATGTGGGGCGCCGTCGGCGCGGTGTTCGGCTCGTGGAAGAACGACCGGGCCATCGTCTACCGCCGGCAGTACGGCATCCCGCACGAGTGGGGCACGGCCGCCAACGTCTGCTCGATGGTCTTCGGCAACATGGGCGACGACTGCGGCACCGGCGTCGCCTTCACGCGCGACCCGGCCACCGGCGAGAAGGTCTTCTACGGCGAGTACCTCATCAACGCCCAGGGCGAGGACGTCGTCGCCGGCATCCGCACGCCGAAGAAGATCGCCGAGCTGCAGAAGGACATGCCGGCCGTCTACAAGCAGCTCGACGAGATCCGCAGGAAGCTCGAGAAGCACTACCGCGACGTGCAGGACATCGAGTTCACCATCCAGAAGGGCAAGCTCTGGATGCTGCAGACCCGCAACGGCAAGCGGACCGGCTTCGCCGCCGTGCGCATCGCCGTCGACATGGTCGAGGAAGGGCTGATCACGCAAGGAAGAGGCGCTGTCGGCCGGCCGCATCCCGCCGGACGACCTGAACCAGCTCCTGCAGCCGATCTTCGACCCGGACGCCGAAGCGCAAGGCAGCGAAGGGCAGCTGCTGGCCAAGGGCATCAACGCCGGCCCCGGCGCGGCGACCGGGCAGCATCAAGTTCTTCGCCGACGACGCCGAGGCCTACGTCGCACAAGCACGGCAAGGGCAGACCCCGACGGCGCAGCGTCATCCTCGTCCGCCGCGAGACCAGCCCGGAAGACCTCCGCGGCATGCAGGCGGCCGACGGCATCCTCACCGCGTTCGGCGGCGCTCAGCTCGCACGCGGCCCTCGTCAGCCGGCAGATGGGCAAGGTCTGCATCGTCGGCTGCCAGCGCGCTGCAGATCGACTACGACAAGCGGCACGGTCACCGTCGGCGACAAGGTGCTCAAGGAAGGCGACTTCATCACGCATCGACGGCTTCACCGGCGAAGTCATGGCAGGGCCAGGTCGCCACCAAGCCCAGCGAGGTCGTCCAGGTGCTGATCGACAAGACGATGAAGCCGGAGCAGTCGAAGGTCTACCAGCAGTTCGCCAAGCTGATGGAGCTGGGCCGACGAGCGTCCGCAAGCTGCGCGTCCGCACCAACGCCGACAAGCCCGACCAGGCCGAGCAGGCGATCGCGTTCGGGGCCGAGGGCATCGGCCTGTGCCGCACCGAGCACATGTTCTTCGACCACATCGACGAGATGCGCGAGATGATCCTGGCCGACGACGCCGGAGGACCGCGAGAAGGCGCTGGCCAAGCTGCTGCCGTTCCAGCGGGACGACTTCGACGGGCATCTTCCAGGCGATGAAGGGCACGCCGGTGACGATCCGCACTGCTCGACCCGCCGCTGCACGAGTTCCTGCCGCACGACGACAAGGGCCAGGCGGAGATGGCCAAGGAGATGGGCGTCTCGAAGCGAGACGATCGCCGAGCGCGTCAAGGAGCTGCACGAGTTCAACCCGATGCTCGGCTTCCGCGGCTGCCGGCTGGGCATCGTCTATCCGGAGATCACCGAGATGCAGGCCCGGGCCATCTTCGAGGCGGCCTGCAACGTGCAGAAGGCAGGGCATCGAGGTCGAGCCGGAGGTCATGATCCCGCTGGTCGGCTTCCTGACCGAGCTGAAGGCCCAGGCGAAGATCGTCCGCGACACGGCCGAGAAGGTCTTCGCCGAGAAGGGCGTGAAGGTCGACGTACCTGGTCGGCACGATGATCGAGCTGCCGCGCGCCTGCGTGCGCGGCCGACCAGATCGCCAAGGAGGCCGAGTTCTTCAGCTTCGGCACCAACGACCTGACGCAGACCGGCCTCGGCATGAGCCGCGACGACTACGGCAGCTTCATCCGCGCACTACATGGAGAACGACATCGTGCCGCAGCGACCCGTTCCAGACGATCGACTTCGACGGCGTCGGCGGGCTGATGAAGATCGGCGTCGAGAAGGGCCGCGAGCACGCGAAGCGACCTGAAGATCGGCATCTGCGGCGAGCACGGCGGCGACCCGGACAGCGTCAAGTTCTGCCACAAGATCGGGCTGAACTACGTGAGCTGCTCGCCGTTCCGCGTGCCGATCGCGCGGCTGGCGGCGGCGCAGGCGGCGCTGCAGAAGGGATAACGTCCGCTGCTTGGACCGAGAAAGCCGAGCGATCAATCCGTGTGCCACTGGCTCTGCCAGTGCAGAAGCGGAGTTGCCTGTTCCCCCACCGCGACCGAGTCAGCGGGGCGGCGCGAGACGGTTGACCGTATACTGACATGGCGTATCAGATTGAATTCTCTGAAGACGCCGAGAGCCACTATCGCCAGTTCACCGCGCACCAGAGGTCGCTGCTGGCCGATGCCATTGAAGAGCAGTTAAGCGACCAACCCACAACGCCGACGCGCAACCGCAAGCACCTGAGGCCCAACCACGTCGCGGAGTGGGAGCTGCGAGTCGGCGACTTCCGCGTCTTCTACGATGTCGAAGAAGGCCCCGGCGTGGTGGTCGTCGTTGCCATCGGAATCAAGAAGGGCAGCCGACTGTACATTGGCGGAGAGGAGTACACGCTATGAAAACCGTGCCCATCGAATCCACCGGCCAGACGCTCCGGACGCTGTTGCCGAAGATGAGCAAGGAAGAAGTCGTATTTCTGACGGTCGAGGGCGAAGTCCGTTTTGTCGTGCTGCCCGCGGATGAAGGGGACCAGGAAGTCCTGGCCATGCGCGGTAACCGCCGCTTGATGGAGTTCCTCGACCGCTGCGGCCAGCGCGCTCGCACGGGGCCGCGGAAGTCCCTGAAAGACATTCGATCGGAAGGGAAAAAGCCGAGACGGGCGTCCGACCCCAAAAGGACAAATGGCAAGAGCGGGCCGACAAGACGCAAGACGTGATTCGGTGATTCCCGAGAAGCACTGGCAGAGCCAGTGGCACCCGCGCGTCAAGTTCTGCCACAAGATCGGCCTGAACTACGTAAGCTGCAGCCCATTCCGAGTGCCGATTGCCCGGCTGGCGGCGGCGCAGGCGGCGCTGCAGAAGTAGGGTCCGCTGTGCGGACCGAGGCGAGAAGTGCGTGCAAGCCAAGGCTTCAGGAGGGCGCAAACGTCGCAGCGGTTCCTCGGCTATTCCCTTTCCAGGACATCGGAAAGATTCGGCTCCTGGTCGGCAGGAAACACCTTACGGCCGTGCTCGACGACGAATTTGAGCGGAATCTTAGGGTTATTGATGTCCTTGCGCTCCTGCTTCCACTTGACCTCCCATTTCTTGAAGAAAGGTTCGAGGTCCTCCACCGGCATGTAGTAAACGGCCTCCAGCTCGATGCCGCGATAGACGGCGAAGACCCAATCGACCCGACGGTATTTGGCGAGGATGGTTGGATTCAAATGATGATGCGTCGTGAGCTGGTCACCACATCCGCATTCAGGGTTTTCAACTCGTACTCTCGACCAGTCTCATCGACCGCATCGTTCCCTTCTCGCCTGAGCAGTCTGAGCCCCGTGACAAGCGCCAGTTGCAGGTATTTGCCGCCGTTGTCTTGGAAGATGTCCCGAATGCCATGCTTGGCGGCGAGGATTTGCAGCGTACAGAAGATGCGGGAATAAGGCGTCCAATTCCGCCTTATCGACGTGATACTTGAAGAGCGGGATCGGCCGGGAAATCGGCCGCTTTTTGAAAGCCACAAGACTGCTCGTCGCCTATTGCCGACTCAATCTGGCATCAGCTTCGCCATCGAAACGCCAAGTGCTTTGGATAGCTTCTCGATGGTTTCTAGGGTGACGTTTCTCTCGCCTCGCTCGACGCTGCTCACGTACGTGCGATGCAGCCCGGCCCTGTCGGCCAAGTCTTCCTGCGAGATGCCTTTCGCCCGCCGAACCGTTCGCACGTTGTCCCCAAAGCGGGAAAGCAGGTTGCTCACGCCAGTTCTCGTCGCAATTGATCTAGCACCCATTGACGGGCAGTGTCGGCGGATGTAACCCATAGGTCTACAGACTTCAGATTACGTAACCTATGGTCTACGTGCGGCCGGCCACAGAACCTGCTAAGGTGAGGCTGCGGATGACAAAAGAGGCCGTGGGCCGTGGTTAGAACGCCAAGGGCAGCTCCCCGTGATGGAATGTTGCGTCGAACTCTATCGAACGCCAAACGGGCGACTAATCGTCGGCCGGGCAGAGGAGTATCTGCCTCGAGTGGCCGAAGACTCGGTCGATCTTGTCATGACATCGCCGCCCTTCGCCCTTCTCCGGCAAAAGGCCTACGGCAATCTCGATCAGGCCGAGTACGTTGACTGGCTGGTGTCGTTCGGGCCCCTCGTAAAGCGCGTCCTCAAGGATACCGGGTCATTCGTCATTGACCTCGGTGGCGCGTACCAGCGCGGCAGACCGATTCGGTCGCTCTACAACTTCAGGGTCTTGCTGCGACTCTGCGACGAGTGCGGATTCCATTTGGCCGAAGAGTTCTTTTGGCACAATCCGGCGAAACTGCCCTCGCCGATCGAATGGGTCAACAAGCGCAAGATTCGAGCCAAGGATTCCGTCAACACGGTCTGGTGGCTTTCCAAGACCGACAACCCCAAGGCCGACGTGCGGAAGGTCCTCGCACCATATAGCGACCGGATGAAAACGCTGATCGATGACCCGGAGAGGTTCTACCGCCCGAAGGACCGGCCATCGGGACACGATATCAGCTCTCACTTCGGCAAAGACAACGGCGGCGCGATCCCAGCGAACTTGCTGCAATACCCCAACACAGAAAGCAATTCGATCCACATCCGCCTCTGCAAGGAATTCGGATTCGAGCCGCACCCGGCGAGATTCCCCAAGTTGTTGCCGACTTTTTTCATCAACTTTCTGACGGACCCCGGCGATACGGTGATGGACATCTTCTGCGGGTCCAACACGACCGGAGAAGCAGCCGAAGACCTCGACCGACAATGGATTGGCATCGAGTGCAATCGCGACTATGCGATTGCCTCGGCGTTCCGATTCATGGACGACTGGCCCACGGAGCGCGTTCAGAGGTTCGTTGACGCGGCTAGGCATGGGCAAGATCGATTGAGGATCGAGGCTCCGCAGAAAGCCCTATTTTGATGATGGGCCATTCGTGCGGCCTCCTGCCCGCCGAACCGTGATCATCGCTCCAAACGGCGGCGGGAGCCTGCCCTACGAGTACGGCAGAGCAGGGTCCGCTGTTCGGACCAAGGCTAATGAGCGGCCGATGTAGCCCGCGCAGCGGGCGGTATAAAGTAGCCACGGGCGTCAGCCCGTGGAAGAAGGAGTAATCCGCTTTGAAGCCCCCGCAGGGGGCGACATTGCTCGGCCGCAAGACGTCTTCTGTCGCCCGCTAGCGCGGGCTATTCGCCGCTGATGTCCTTCGGCATGACGCGTTCGCACACACATTGTCTTCGCCAGGGCAGGACGCATCATCGCGGGTATAATGATCTAGGCGGCGTATGGCACGAGATTGGTTATCTGAGGTCTGACTATGGCAACAGCGAATGCCCCCAAGAAATTGACGGCGGCGGCCACGAAACTCCGCGACGAATGGCTGTCGCGCGTCTCGACGCTTGTCGATTCCGCCGAAAAATGGGCCGCAGATGCCGGATGGTCCACACGGCGGATCGAGAAGCAGATCGAGGACTCGGAGATCGGCGGCTACGCGGTCCCTTCGCTGCTGTTGCAGGAGGGAACAACCCGCATGCTGCTGGAGCCGATCGCTCGCTCCGCTCCGGGCGTGGACGGAGTCGTCGATCTCTACCGGATGCCGGCCTACGACGACGTGGCGACGCTCTACTTTTACGATGGCCAATGGCATTTGCACCGCGCAGGCCTGGCAGCGCCAGCCCCGAGGTGGCCAAGCCACTCTCCAAGGAGGCTTTTCTGGAAGCCCTTGGGGAGATGAAAAGCAATGGCGCATGACCGCTTCGACTGGCTGCGGAGGATCAAAGCCGTCGAGCGCGAGCACGCGGCCGCGCGGTTGGCGATCGATCGTTTGCTGTCCCAGGCTCGGGAGGATCCGGCGCATCTCCGCGGTGATGTAACCCTTCGCGATCTGGCAACCGCCTCGGGCCGCCTGGACGGCACGTACGTCATCCGCCTGTTCGCTGAATTCGAAACCGGGCTGCGTCTGTTTTGGCTCTCCGCGCGGCGTACCGAACCGCCAAGCCGAGCCCGCGACCTGCTGGACGGCGTTGCCGCGACGCGGCGAATTCCCCACGGCCAGCTTGAAGATACGCATGCTGTGCGCGAATACCGCAACAGCCTGCTGCACGAGCGAGATGAGGAGGCCGAGCCGATCCCTATCGCCGTCGCACGCGGCAACTTGTGTAGATATTTCAGTTTCTTGCCGCTGAGTTGGTGACCATGAAAGGCACTGGCAAAGCCAGCGGCACTCGCGCGCGGCACGGATATTGGAGCCCTTACGCCATAGCGAGCTGTGACTCAAGGCCTAGAGATGCTGCGCCGAGTATTGGCGCGCGGCTAATCAGTTCGCGCTGTCCGTCGCTTTCCACTTCTACGCTGCGGAACGAGCCGGTCACCAGGCGTACCTGCAAACATGGATGCACAACGTTCTTTCGAAAAGCGGCTCGAAGCGCCTGCTCGAAACCGTTGAATTGAAAAAACCCATCAATCACTCCACCTCCAAGGATTATGGCTTCCGGGTCGAGAATGTTGGCAAGGTTCGCGACCCCGAGCGCGAGGAATGCGGCGTAATCGCGCAAGGTGCTGTACGGCATCGTCGGAAATAAGACTCGCTACTTGTTCGGCCGTGACTGTCCGGGGGTCCAAGCCACATAATTTGCTTCCGGTCCGCTTATCCGCGCATTCGCAGATCCGCTCTCGAGCCATGCGAATTATGGCGTCCGCCGCGGCATACTCTTCGAAGCATCCCTTCTGACCGCAGTTACATGTGCGGGCGTTCGCGCTCATGTCAATTTTTAGGTGGCCTATTTCACCGGCACCGAAGTGCCGGCCGCGGAAAAGTCGGCCGTCAATAACAATACCACCGCCAATTCCTGCTCCGACAAAGACACAGGCAAAGCTCTTGTACCGCTTTCCGTGTCCGTACAATAGTTCAGCCAGTGTCGCGCAATTAACGTCATTATCAGCATGAACTGGACGCCCATAAGCCTCCTGTAGCTCACTGCGGAAATTAATGTCGTTGAGCTCAAGGCGGCCCTGAATCTGCATGTCACCTGTGTCGCGATCCACGACACCAGGCAAACCAAGCCCAATGTGTTGCACGGAACAGGGGTCAAGTTGAGCGCGCGAAAGCACGGTGTCGATGGCTTCTCGAATCTTGTCCATAACATGTCCGGCACTGATCGCTGCGGTGTACCGTAGCTTAAATGGGTGCTCAAGGTGGCACGTGTGCTCGGTACCTGTCTGAATACGCACTAGGCCGCCCGCGATCTTTACAGAGCCAACGTCTAAGCCGATACAAAGGGACTCACCGCGTGTCGCGTGCTCGACCTTCGGTGGCTCTGACGAACTAGTACGCTTTGCAGCTTTAGAACGCTGGAGTTCCTGTGCGACCTGGCGAATGCGAACGGCAATCTCCGCAAATGCTGCCTCGATATCCGGAAAGGTGGTGACCGGCTTCGCGTTTGCCGGTAGGGCTTGGAGCTTGGAGAAAGGCTGACCTTCCCAGTCCACGGGTCGAAGGGAAATGGGTATTACGCGCGCCTCGCCGGCCTCCTCCCGTCGGATCGCCTCCTTCAATTCCACACTATTGATATACTCTGACGCGACGAAATCCGCACTAATAAGGAGAAGAATAACGTCAGCCGTCGTCAGTTTTCGGCGAATGTTTGTGTCCCATTGCTGGCCCACGCTGATGTTTCCGTCGTACCAGCTACCGATACCTTGGCGCTCAAGGCCCCTGAGGTGTTTGAACAATCGCTGGCGTAGCTCATCGTCGGCATGGGCATACGAGCAGAAGATCGTAACTGGAGCCAGGGCCATCGATCGTTCCCCAAGTTGACTCTCGTGAACGGGCAACCGAGCACGGCCCGCCGAATTGGCCTGTTGGAAGTCCGTTGTCGGTGAGCGCGGCGCTCGGTGTATCCTGAGCGCAGCATATCCCGCACGGCGAGGACCTCCAATCGCCTGTGCCCACCGCCTGCGTGGCCGCTCAGAACATGGGCGTGGGTTGCGCCGCGGGGTCCACGCTCTTCGACTGGGTGGCACGCCCAGAACATCGACGTGATGGGCGTGGTCCTGCCGCGTGACAGCCACGCCCTTGCCAGGTCCAAGCGAACATGGCCGCTGGCCACCGGCAAGTCGGACTACGCACTCGCCGGCGGAAGCTGCGGAGAATATTCGTCCAGCGTCACCGTCCGCTCGTCGCGCCACAGGTCGTCGAACGTCTTTTCGACGAACTCGCCCAGCGGCGAATCCCGGAAGAACTCGTAGCGGGTGACTTCGCTGATCGGCCGATCGCGATAGTAGAAAGAGATCGATGCAAAATCGTCCGTCTGGAACAGGGCGAACGGCGGCATTCTGGCGAATAGCCTGATCTGGATGCGGTCCTTTGTCTTGTCGCCATCCAACAGGCTCAGCAGTGCCCGCAGGGTCGCCAGGGACTCCAGGATGCGCCCGATGACGTCCTCGTCCTTCCGCTCCTCGGCGCGAAGCTGCGCGGCCCAGCTCCCCGGGTGTAGAAACAGGATCTGGATTCCCACGCACGACGGCTGGCTTGCGGCGTGGCGGAGGGCTTCGAGCAGGGCCTGGCGCTCGGCCGCGTGCTGCGGATGCTCCGTGAAGGGGTAAAAGAACGTGCCTAGCATCCGGACCTGCCGTGACCTGGTCACGTTACGGGCGAATTTCAGGTAGTCCAGCCCATCGACCTCCTTGCCGTTGGCCCGCTTCATCTTCTGCCAGTAGAGCTCGAGCAGGACGAAGAACACGACCGAAGAAAGCAGATTGACCCCCAGGCCAAGCAGAACGTCCCTCGCGCGGTCGGCCGCGAGCGAACCCGCGCCCGTCAGCACCGCGGAAAGGACGATGACGCAGACGATCACATGCCAAGGACGAAGCCACATGGACCACCCCAGAACCAGCTTGTTGATCTCTTAATTTTGATTCTCACTGTCGCTGGTCAACCGCGTCAAGCCATCGAGGGAACTGGAAGCGTAGCGTCGGCTCTACGCGAGATGGATGCCCGTGCCTGTGGCGAAGACACAGCGGTCGGCACTGCGTGGGCGGTGGCCGGCCGTCGAACCTCAAATGGGCTGTGGCTTCGCCACAGCGCACCACCATCTCGTAGCACGCCCAGAACAGGACGGGCGGGTCTTGCTGAGTGACCGCCACGCCCTTCGCATCCATGTTCAGGGACGTGCCACCCGTGGCACCCATTCCGCGCCGGATTCACCCAGCTGACTATCTCGCTGACAACGTCGCCGAACCCGGACGGGCCGGCTCGCGCATCGACTTGACGAGCTGCCCCAGGTCCAGGCGAACGTAGGGCCGCTCGGCTGCTGGGTGCGTGTGGTCGGCGTTGGCGACGTAGAGCACCCCGTCTTGGGGGACGAAGAGGACGTTGTGCAGGTTCGATTGCATGGCGACCGGGCGGCACATCAGCCACTGGGCGCTCTCCGCGTCGAATTGGCCGTAGCGCTCTTGCACGCGCTCGCGGAGTTTTTGGAGCCGGTTGCCGGCTGAGAGCACGACGGCGTCTTCGATCCCTTCGCCGAGCAGCTTGTGGGCTTGGCCCGGGCGGACGAACTCGATCGATTCGGGCGTGGCGGCAACGCCCACGGCCTGGTTGGTCTTGCCGTCGGCGAAGACGTAGTAGTATTCGCACGTCCGCGGGCTGCGCTTCCAGAGGTCCATCACCTCGTCGAGCGTCGTGCATTCTTCGAGCGCTCGCCGCATCAGCGTGGCCATCGGTGCGCCGTCCCAGCGGCCCTCGCCGCGGCCGCCCATTTCGCCTAGCGAGATGGCCTTGGCGTTCATGCCGCTGACGCTGCCGATGAAGCCGGCGTAGCCGACGTTGGCGAAGGGAATCTTGCCATCCACGGCGACGATGAACGTGGTGGCCGAGTCTTGCAGGCCGATCGTGGTCATGTAATCCAGCACGCGGCCGTGATAGAGCTTGCCGTCCTTCGTCGCCTTGCCGAAGACCGCGAAGCCGGAACAGTGAAACAGCTCCGGGAAGACGTTCACCGCCTTGCCAGCGCCGGATCGGAGTCCAGGCTTTCGGCCAAGGCCTTGGTCTCGCGCTTGTGGTCGTCGGGAATGTGCGGCGAGAGCCGCGCGTAGGCCGCCTCGAGGTCGTGGCGGAACCAGCGGCCGGTGCGGACGGTTTGGATCGTGCCGAAAGCGTAGAGCACGGAATCGATGCAGCGGAACGCTTCGGTCTTCAGCAGACGGCCGTGTGCCCGGCCGATCTGCTCGGGCGTGCCATGGAGCAGCACGACGCGATGCCCGTCGATCCAACGCAACTCGCCATGCTCGACCTTGGCCTCAGTCTTGGCCGGCGACGTGAGGAGCGGCGAGGGGGCGGCGACCTCCAACGCCCGGCGAATGCCGCGGGCGAACTGGCGCTCCAGCTCGCGGCGCTCGAGCTTCACGACCTTGAGGCCCGGCCAGTCGTCGGCCGCGGGGAGCGAAGAACCCCTCTCCCCTTTGGGGAGAGGTTGGGAAAGGGGTGGTTTTGCGGCTGATCGCCCCTCACCCCGGCCCTCTCCCCCGAGGGGAGAGGGAGTTATGACACCCGCTCCAGCCGCTGCGAGGTCACCAGCCGCCACAATCTCAATATGCACCTGCGTCTTGTCGATCGTGAGGTCAACGACACTCCCCTTCTTGTCGAAGCGGATTATCGCCGACTTGCCGAAAGTCCACCGCTTGGCGGCCGGATCGTAGGCCGCTTTGAGCAGGGCGGTGAGGACGAGGGCCGTGGCCGAGGGATCGCTGTGCAGCGCCGGCAAATAGCCCGCCGCCAGCGAGCCGGGCCCGACCAGCCGGCGGGAGATGTCTTTGGGCGAGAGATGGTCAGCCTGATCGACCTCACCGCGGCCGAGGAACACCACTCTATGCAGCGGCAGCGCGAAGGCCGTGACATCGGCCCTGCGGCGGAGCTCGACCGCGTAGTCCGCGTGCTTCAACTCCAGGTCGAACGCCTGATCGTCGTAGCGCACGAGCCGGGCATCGATCTTGTGCGTCTTCTTGTCGATCTCGACGCGAGCCTGGGCCGACAGGCTGAACGCGGCCCGCTCGCCCGACAGGCAAGACCACAGCGGCCGCAATTCATCGGCGAGACTCGGCGCGTCGTTCTCTCGCACTTCTCGGCAGCCGGAGCCCAAGGAGCAAGGACGAAAGCAAGGAGTAGCGCCCATGCCAATGAGCAACACGTGCCGCGAGCGATCCGCATGTCGGTCTCCTGTTGGTCAGTTGTCCGTTGTCCGTTGTCCGTTGTCAGTTGTGTAGTTCGCGCCTCATGGATGCAAATGACAAATGACAAGGGACAAGGGACAACGCGGCCAGAATGCCACGTCGCGGTTGTCGGGGTCAAGGGAATTACCACGCAACTGACAACTGACAACGGACAAATGACAAGGGTGCGTTTTGTCCGGAAAACGTCACTCGCAGCATGATATCGCCGTCAGTAGACTACCCGAAGTGTGCCGATGGCCAAGAGGTGATGCTGCGCGCTGGCGTCCTGGGGAGGGCGGCGCCTCCGTGCCGGCAAAACGGAAATCCGGGAATCGGTTGCATCACACGTGCCGGTCGCGGGAACCCGACTTTGGAAAAACGAGAATCTGAAGGGCAACGAGTCCAATGCAACAGGAGACCGACATGGCCAAGGACTCGAATGGCGGCGGCGATGCTGTTTCGCCCCCGCGGCGGGCGTTTCTCATCGGCTTGGGCGCGGGCTCGGCGGCGGTTTGGCAATGCCTGAGGCGGCTGCCAAGCAGGCGCCCACGCCCGCGCCGCGGCCCGCGCGCGCAGCAGGTTTGGCTGGCATCAAGGCGCTCCTGGCCGGCAAGGACGCCGTGACCTGGCTCTTCACGGGCGACAGCATCACGCACGGCGCGCTGCATACGCTCGGCTGGCGGAGCTACGCGGAGCACTTCGGCGAACGCGTCCGCTGGGAGCTGCGCCGGATGCGGGACGTTGTCATCAACACGGGCATCAGCGGCGACCGCACGGGCGGGCTCCTCGGCGACCTGGAGTGGCGCGTGCTGCGGTTCAAGCCGGATGTCGTGTCGCTGATGTACGGCATGAACGACTGCACGGCGGGCATGGCGGGCCGCGAGGCCTTTCGCCGGAACTACGAAACGCTGGTGGACAAGATTGTGGCGGCCGGCTCGATCCCGCTCCTCCATACGCCCAATACGATCTACGGCAAGAAGTCGCCCGGCCGGCAAGACCTGGAAGCCTATGCCGCGGCGGTACGCGATCTGGCCGCGGCCCGCAAGCTGCCGCTGGTGGATCACTGGCTGCACTGGCAGAAGACCAAGCCGAAGCAAGACGACCTCTTGCCCTGGCTGGAGGACCAGAGCATCCATCCGGGGGTGTACGGCCACCGCGAGTTTGCCAAGCTGATCTTCCGCGAGCTGGACCTCTTCGACACCGCCAGCCCGACCTGCAAGCTGGAGGTGCCGTGAGGACCGTGCGCACATCGCGGCTGCCGCCGCTTTTCACGCAGGGGATCGGCTCCTTGCCGCGGCCGCAGGCCGTGCGCGATCTGCTGGCGCAGCGGGATACCGAGCAGGGGCTTCCCGCCGACCGCTTTCGCCGGACGCTGGACGATTACGTCGTGTTTGCGATCCGCTTGCAGGAGCAAGTCGGCCTGGATGTGATCAGCGACGGCGAGTGGCGGCGGTCGCATTACATCGGCGAGTTTCTGGCCCGCGTTGGCGGGTTCGAGCGGTGCCGCCGTTTCGAGCATCAGGGGGAAACGAAGCTCACCGACGTGGTGGTCCGCCGTATGGCCGACCGCGAGGAGGTGTTTGCCGACGATGCGCGGTTTCTCGTGCAACATGCCGACCGGAGCTGTGAAACACGCTGCACCAAGTTCGCCCTGCCTGGGCCTTTCTTGATTGCCGTTCGCTATTGGCACGAGAGCTATAGCCGCGACGCCTATCCGACGCTCGAGCACTTCCTCGAGCACCTGGCGGAAATCCTGGCCCGCGAGGCCCGGGCAGTGGTGGAGGCGGGCATCGACATCGTGCAGATCGATGACCCCGCACTCACCTACTTCTGCGATCGCCGGCTGACCTTGGGCGACGGCCCTGCTCGCGGAGCTGCCGAGCCGATCCACGACGAGCGGCTGCGGCGCGAGTGGAACGTCGACACGCAGTTTCCTCAGGCACTGGCCGCCATCAATGCCATTGCCGAAGGCTTGCGGGCCGAGGTGCATTTGCACTGTTGCCACAGCGTCTACAAGCGGCAAAGCGACGTGGTCGGCGATTACAAGCCGATCCTGCCGCGGCTGGCCGAAGCCAAGGTGGACCGCCTCAACCTGGAGTTCGCTTATCCCCGCACGGGCGACGTGAGCGACCTGGAGCTGCTGCCGGGCCATCTCGGTTTGGGCATGGGCGTCGTCGATGTCCGCAAGGAAGCGCCCCAATCGGTCGAGGCCATCGAGGCATTGGGCGCCGCGGGCGCCCGGATCGTCGGTGCCGAGCGAATGGCGCTGAACCCCGACTGTGGCTTCGCCCCCGGCGCCGGCGAGCCGCCCACGATCGACGAGGCCTACGAGAAGCTAAGCCGGCTGGTGGCGGCGGCGCGACGATTGCGCGAGCAATTCGTGTGATCGATTGTCGTGGCATGGCCACCTGGCCATGCGGTGTGCCCTTGCAGCGGGCGACTTGCCGGGCGATAAAGAGGTAGGTTTTCCAATCGCCGCCGTTGCCGGAGCAAGTCATGGCTCAAGCCGAACAAAGCGTGTGGAAGGGCCGGTCCTCGCAGGTCACGAACCTCGGGGTGTACCTGGTGTGTTTCCTCACCTGCTGGCTGATCGTGCCCATTTTTATCGCCATCTGGAAGTGGCTCGACGTGCGGTGTTTCGTGTATGAGCTGACGACGGAGCGTTTGAGGCAGACGCACGGCATCTTTTCCAAGCGCGTGGACGAGCTGGAGCTTTACCGGGTGAAGGACATTGCCCTCGAGCAACCGTTTTTCCTCCGCCTGTTTTCCTTGGCCAATATTGTGCTGGACACCTCTGACAAGACAACGCCCCGGGTCGTCCTCAAGGCCATCCCCGAGGCAAAGGAGCTGGCCAACGAGATTCGCCAGCACGTCGAAATTCAGCGCCAGCGGAAGCAGGTGCGCGAAATCGACATGGATTAAGCTCTGGCGGCGGGGGTGGCACACCCAGAACATGGACGTGATGGGCGTGGTCGTCGCGTCCACGCCCTCGCTTCGAACCACCCCCTTCACCGCCGTGCTCAGACCGTGCCACGCAGGATCACGGGCTGGAAGCCCGTGCCACGCTCCGGGCACTACTTCACCTTCACGATGCGCAGCGAACCCGCGTCAAAGAGTGCTGACCCGGCCGTGCTGCGCAGCTCGATGACCAGCTCGACTTCCCGCAGTTCTTCCGCCACGTCGAAGGCGTGTGAGAGCGTTTGCCAGTCGGTCGTGCCGGAGGCCGCGTTTGTGCGCATGCCGCCGCTGAGCCGGATGCCGGCGCCGGTGGCTTTGCCGTCGGACAGCGGAACGACGCCCGTCGGCTTCACTCGGGCCTCGAAGCGGTAGCTTCCCTTGCCCAGGCGGACCTTGCTGCGGAACGAACTCGTGCACCGCTTACTCGGGCCGGTCTCCAGTGACAGGCATTGGCGGCCGGCGATTTCTTTCTTCTCCAGCCGGGCGTCGCCGTCGGGCTTGCCGTCCCACTCTTCGATAGCGCCCAGCCGTCTTTGTTCAGCGCGATCGGCTCGGGCGGGAACTGGGCTCGGATGTTCTTCTGCCGGTCGTTCATCCGACTGCGGAAGTCGCGGACGCGGTCATCGAGATACCTCGCGCGGTCCGCATGGATGGCGGCCACCGCCGGGCGGATGCGGCGGTGGGCCTCGTCGATCTTGGCGTGCAGCTTCTCCGGGGCGAAGGCCGGCAGCAGCTCGCGGACTGCGCTGGCGATATTTGATCTTCCAGTCGGGGTTTTGCAGCACGGCGCTGGCGACCAGGGCCCCGGGGACGTGGAACACCGAGTAGCCTGGATCGCCGAACATCTGGTCCATGCCGTGAGGGAGGAACAGGGCCCGTTTGTCGTCAGGGCGGAAATAGACGCGGTAGTTGTTGCGGTTCTGCACGTAGCCGTCCCAGTGCGACATCATCAGCTCCAGGGCCGTGAGGTTGAGAAAGGCGTCCACGTCCAGCCGCTCCGCGATCAGCCGCCAGCGCTTGGCGGGGTCGCCTTCGCGGCAGGCAGCGACGAGGGCCTTGAGGTCGGCCTTGTCGTCGGGGCCTTCGCCTTCGTCGCGCTCGAGGGCGGCGTCGATGTCCTGAAGGAAGCCGCCGTCGTAGAGATTGCCACGGCCCTGGCTGCCGGGAAAGTTGCGGGCGAGGAAGTGCTCGTCGAGCCCTTCCTTAAGCACGTAGAAGCCCAGGTCGCGGCCGTTGAGCCACACGCGAGCGTGGGTCACGCGGGCGGCAGGACAGCCGGCCTCGCGACAAAGCTGCGAGCAAATCAGCTCCGCCAGATACGATTCATCTTGGACGGAGTTATTGAGATGGAACTTGTCCAGCCCGTGAAAGCGGCTCTCTCCGGATTTGGCACCCTTCTTGGAATCTATCTTGGCATCCTTCTGGGCCACCTTCTTAGCGTCCGGCTTGGCGTCATTGGGCGGACCCATGTTGAGCGTGAGTGCGGGGCGGTCGTCGAGCCCGCGAAAACTGCCGGCCGCGCCTTTGAGCTTGAGCTGCGCCACATAGGTGGTCTTGCCGTCTTCAGTGAACGAGCATTCGACGTATTGTCGATGGTTGCGCGGAGTTTTTGCTCCTGGTCCTTGGCGAGCGAGAACCGCAGTTGTGGAATGCGGCCAGCAGCGAAGAAGTCATCGCTGGGATCGACCTTGGCCGGCTTGGGTGCGGCGGCAGGGGCCTGAGCAAGTCCGAGAGGCGCCGCCAGTGCCGCTGCCAGCCCGGCCAGCGGCCAGACGGCCAACCAGTGGCGTGCTCGCGGGCGCAGAATGCTCGTCGTTGCTCCAGATGGCTTCGAGTGTGGTCCGGTCACTCCGTGACCGGCGTTTCGGGTCGCGGAGCGCCCCGACCACATTAGTCCTTCTCCAATTAGTCCTTCTTCAATTCTACGTTCTGCACTCCCTCCAGCGCTTGGATCGCCTGCACCAACGGCACAAGCGCCGAGGGATCGCGCAGCGCGACGCGGTAGATCACTTCGATCGATGTGCCCTGCCGGGCGGAGACCACTGACAACAGTTTCCAGCGTCGCAGCTGCTCGCCGAATACGCCCGCCAGCAGGGCATCGGGCTCGCGGCCTGCCGCGATGCGCACCTCGAGGGTGCGCTCCCGCGTGCCGCTGACTCCGTTGCCCAACTGGCTGAGGCCGAACGCCATGAGCGAGACGCTCGGCACGCCCAGCAGGCAGACCAGCACGTTGCCCGCCCCCAGCGCCATGCCAACCACGACGGCAAAGATCACGAACGACGTGTCGCGCGTGTCTTCGACCACGGTGCGGAAGCGGACGATGGAGACGCCCCCACCAGGCCGAACGCGCGGGCCACGCTGTCGCCAATCACGATGGTCGTCATGGCCACGAGGATGGTCAGCAGGACCAGCGTGGTGAGGATCGACAGCGACTGGCCCGCCGGGCGACGCTGCGTGGCGGCGAACACGCCGGCAATCACCAGGCCGAAGACCATCGCCAGCAGCAGCCGCACGCCGAGCACCTTCCAGTCCAGATCGACGGCGGCCGCGGGCCCTTGCAGCCAATCAAGCATCGCTTCGCCCCTCATGGGTGACCAGACCCTTGGCCGGCGAACGCTCGCCTGCCGAGCAGCCCGGCCGTTGCCCGATGGCCAGCATCGCGCGGCGGTACTTGGAGAAACCGCCCGCTTGCAGCTTCTCGGCGGTAATCAGCTCTTTGAACACGTTGGGCAGGGCGCCGCGAAACTTCAGCTCGCAGATCACCTGCTCGGTGAGGATGCCGTGCTCGTCGCCGACGGGAGTCAGGTCCCAGTCGGCAGTGCTCAGCCCGCGGATGCAGCGGTCGAGCGTCAACCCCAGCGGTCCGTCGTCGGTCCGCAGCACGAAGGCCGTGCGGTCGTAGGTGAGGCGGCAGGCCGGCTGCAAGCCGCGGTCGGCGACGCGGCAGCGAAACCACTCGCCCGCCCAGGAGTCGGGCGGCGCGGCGCCGTTCAGCCATGCCAGCTCCACCAGCGGCACATCAGAGCGGCGCGTGGCTACGCGGTCACCTCGGCGCGTCTCGCGCTCCAGGTAACCCCGCTCTTCCAGGCCATAGCGGCGCAGACGAAACTTCCGGCGGCGATGCCCGGCTGCGCGATGGAACACGTCGCGCTGCGGCGTATCGAGGTAAAGCGTGGTCGATTGATAGGCGCCCTGCTGCTGCGCGTCGGCACGGGCGTCGGGCTCCATGCGTTTGGCGGCCCATTGCTGGATATGCTGCGCGCCTTCTGGCGTTACCAAGAACTTGAGCTCGTAACCGTTGATCTCCTCATCGGCCACTCGCTCGATCGACGGCGAGATCGGCGGCTCGGGCAGTCCCTTGGCGTGGGGGTGAATGCGCAACGGAGGTTCGGTGACCGAAGGCTCAGCGGCAAGAGCGGCCTTCGTACCGTTGGTTGAGAACATTGGGCGTTCCTGGGGGTGCGCTCGGCGGGGAACCCTTATGGTATTCTCCTTCTCCATCTCGAAAAAGGGCGAGACGCTTCCTATCCCGTCGATAGGGCACCTAGGTCTCGAACTTCCACAGCCTGGCCGCGTTGCCGCCCAGGACCTTGTCGCGGTCTTCCGCCGTGAAGAAGGAGATCTCCTTGCGGATCAAGTCCAGCTCCTGGGCGAGCGACGGCCGCTCGGCCTGGGCGCGCGTGGCGCCGGGGAAGCCGGTCCCCCACAGCAGCCGATCGGGGCCGAAGGCGTCGTACATCCGCCGCACCCAGGGGAACGTCTCCCCGTAAGGGTACTTGCCCGACGGCGACAGCACGCCCAGCTCGGACACTTTCACCCACACACTGGGATAGCGGGCCAGCGCCAAGCAGCTTCTTGAACTCCGGCAGCGGATCATCGGCCTTCAGGTCCACGCGAGCCAGGTGGTCGATCACCACCGGCACCTTGGGGAAACGTCGCACCATGCCTTCGAGCTTGGGCAGCTGCGCGGTGGCGATGAAGAAGTTGAAGATCGAACCCAGCTCTTCGGCCTTCTTCCACAGGGCCCGGTGGACGGCCGAGTCGAGCCAGTCGTCGCTGCCCCTCGTAGTAGATCGGGCTGAACCGCATGCCGGCCAGTCCGTGGCGGCGGACCCAGAACTCGAGCTTGTCGGCGACCTTGGGATCGGTCGGGTCGATCAGGCCGTGGCCGCGGAATCGCTTGGGATGGGCCTTCAGGCAGTGGACCAGGTAGGCGTTGTCCCAGCCGTGGCAGATCGTCTGCACCAGCACGCAGCGGTCGATGCCCGACTCGTCCATCTCCTTCACCAGCAGCTCGACGGTGGCGGCGATCTTCGGCGGCTTGAAGTCGCGCTGGTAAGGATGTGCGAACGGAAAGCGTTCCTCGTCGCCGCTCCAGACGTGCATGTGCGTATCGATGAGCGGAGACTTGGCAGCATCGCGATCCGCCGCCTGGGCAGATGATGCACAGGCAATCGCGGCCGGCGCCGCCCCAAGGGCCATCGTCCAGCGTGCCGTGTCCGCCAGAAACGCTCGTCGGTTTGCCTTCACGCGCAACTTCGAGGGGACCGTATTCATGGGGATGAACTCCGGAGGTGGCGCCATGTCACCACATCGCCAGTCCAATGACAAGGTCGCCGGGTCACATCTTTTCCACGACGCCAATGCCCAGCAGATCGAGCCCCTTCTGAATCGTGCGGGCGGTCAGATCGCAAAGCAGCAAACGACTGCGGCGCAGCTCCGGCGTTTCGGCCTTGAGCACCGGGCATTGCTCGAAGAACGTGCTGAACTGCCGGGCGAGCTGGTCGAACAGATAGGCGGTCAGCAGGTTCGGTCGGTAGTCGGCAACCACGTCTTCCAAGGCCTCCGCGAAGCGGAGGATCTCGACGGCCAGCCCTCGCTCGGCGGCATGGCCGAGCGCAATCGGCAAACCGGCGCTGCGGAGCGTTTCGATCTGCACGTTGCCACGGCGGAAGATGCTCTGCACGCGGGCATAGGCGTACTGCATGTACGTGGCCGTGTTGCCGTTCATGCGCCAGCATCTTGTCGTAGCTGAAGATGTAGTCGCTCGTGCGGTTCTGCGACAGGTCGGCGTACTTCAGCGCGCCGAGGCCGACGATTTCGGCCACCCGGCGGCGCTCCTCGTCGGAGAGCTGCGGGCCGTCGGGGTTCTTGGCCGGTCGTCGTCCGCTCGCTGACCACGCGATAGGCCCGGTCGACGGCCTCGTCGAGCAGTCCCTCCAGGCCGACGGTATCGCCGGCCCGCGTGCTTGATAGGGCTTGCCGTCTTTGCCCAGGACGGTGCCGAAGCTGAGATGGCGGTACTCGACCTGGTCGTAGCCCCACAGCCGCGCGACGGCGAACAGCTGCTCGAAATGCAGGCTCTGGCGATGATCGACGACGTACAGCATCGCGTCGGGCTGCCACGTCTCGATGCGATATTGAATCGTCGCCAGGTCGGTCGTGGAGTAGAGGAATGCGCCGTCCTTCTTCCGCACGATCATCGGCGGAGAAGCATTCGAGTAGGACGGATTTTCAATCCGTCCGTCGTTTGGTTTTTCCGTGGCATCCTTCGCACTGTCCAGGAATACGCAAATCGCCCCCTCGCTCTCCCGGCGATGCCCTGGCGCAGTAAATCGTCCACCACGCCGGACAGCCGGTCGTGATAGAAGCTCTCGCCCAGCGTTACGTCGAACGTGACGCCCAGCCGGTCGTAGACGCCTGATTGAGCCGCTCCAGGCAAGCGGGCAGGAACTCGCTTCCACAGGGCGAGATTCTCCGGATCGTTGACGTGCAGCTTGGCCGTTTCGGCAAGCACTGCGCTGCCGATGTCGGCATGTTCTGCCGCTAAGCGGCGCAGCTCCAACGACGACTCGACGCTGGCGATCTTCCGCTCGGCGGACGCCAACTCCTCTTGGCCCTCGCTCAGCTTCTCGACCTCGCCGGCGGCTTGCGCTCGGCCTCCTTGGCGGCCTTCTTGTCCGCGGGGGCCGGGGCGCTCGAGTTCTGGTCAACGGCGGCTTGTAGCCTGGCCAGCTCCTCACGCTGGGTCGGCAGCGCGGCCTTTGCTTCGTGGTAATCGACGAGCTGATTGACCAGCCGATAGAGCCGGGCCAGCTCGTCGACGGCATTCGCTTGCTAAGCGCCTTGGCATCGCGAAAGTGCTTGTAGCCGTAGATGATCATCCCGAACTGCGTGCCCCAGTCGCCGAGGTGGTTGTCGCTGATCACCCGGTGGCCGAGGAACCGCAGCGTGCGGGCCAGGGCGTCGCCGATGACGGTGGAGCGGATGTGGCCGACGTGCATCGGCTTGGCGACGTTCGGGGCGGAGTAGTCGATGACGATGGTTTTGCGCTGTGTGGCTGGGTCGTTTTTTGTGGTCGCGTCACTCCGTGACCCGCTTCCGGTCACGGAGTGACCGGACCACACTGGCACGCCCAGCCGATCGTCGCCGACCGCGGTCTGAAGCTGCGCGATCAGGAAACTGTCTTTCAGCCGCAGGTTGATGAACCCCGGTCCGGCGATCTCCGGCGGCTCGCAGAGATCGTCGATCTTCAGCCGTTGGGCGATATCGGCCGCGATCTCGCGCGGCGACTTGCCCCCCAGCCGGGCCTTGAGCGGCATGGCCATGTTCGCCTGATAGTCGCCGAACTTGGCGTCCTGGCCCGGCGGACCATGTCGAGCAAATCGGCCGTCGGCTCCACGAGCGGCGCCAAGGCCTCGGCGAATCGACGACGCAACTCTGCAAGGACATTCATGCGCGGCAGTTTAATAGTCGCCTTTCGCTCCGCGAAAGGGCGTTCTTTCGCGGAGCGAAAGACGACAATCCCATGTCACTCGAGGTCCTCGTCCACCGTGTACAGGCCGAGTTCCTCATCTTCTTCGGTCACTACGCGCTTCACATTCCGGTACTTATCCGAAACAGCCAGCAGCTTCGCCAACGGCAGCTCGAAGCCCGGCAACAGCGGCGTCTGGTAGACGTCGTTTTCCTTCACGACCTGCTTGACCCACCGCTTGCCGCGCCAGCGATAGATGGTCGCATTGCGGCGAAAGCGGTCGATGATCCAATATTCCTGCACCTTGATGTCGCGGTACTCGATCATCTTCTCCTTATAATCGCGCCGCTGGTCGGCTGGGCGAGAAGACGGAAACTCCACGATGATCGACGGCCGATCTCGTTTGGCCACCGGCCCCTCGCATCGCGGCACGCGCCCCAGGCCGATCCAAATCGCGCGATCGCAGCGCCGGACGCATTTCTTCGTGCGAACGTCGTGCCCGGGCAACGTCAGGTCCAGCGCCGACCCTAGAGGATGGGCGTCCTGGTATTGCTGCAACCAGTGTCCGAGCACGTCGTTTGAGTTTCGCTCTGCGGGCAGCGGCGCTGGCGACACGACTAAGACTCCATGAATGAGCTCATACCGGGGCCCGGGCACAAACTCTGCCGACTCGAACTCGCCAAAGGTCATCGGCATGCCGGCATCGCGCGGGCCGAGCGGTTGCACTTGCTTGAGCCTGCGGTGCGCGATTGCATGAGCCATTTACCACCTCCCCTGCCTTGAAGCACTATACCCAATCCGGGTCTTCGATAATCGAACCATCGGGCCGTCGATAAAGCGGCTGCGGCTCTCCACGTCGGTTGAAGCTAAGCGGTTCATATTTCATGCGTTGACCGGAGCGTGGGAACGAGGCGCGTTAGCTCTTCGTCTTCTCAACCCGCTCCGCCTTCCTTCCCTTCGGCTTCTCCGCCTCTCCCTTCAAGCACCGCCCGATCTGCCGCACCGCCTGCCGCAGGCGGTTCTCGTTCTCGACCAGCGCCAGCCGCAGATAGCCTTCGCCCGCCGGGCCGAAGCCGCTGCCGGGGCTGACGGCCACGTCGCCTTCCTCCAGCAGCTTCATGGCGAAGTCGATCGATGCCCATCTGGCTGGCCCACGGCTCGGGAACTTTGGCCCAGACGAACATGCCGGCCCGCGGCGTCGTGATCGTCCCAGCCGAGTCGCGCGCAGGCCGTCGCAGCAGCACGTCGCGGCGGCCCTGGTAGATCGGCGGCCTGGGCCTCGACCGCGGCGTCGGTGTGCCGCAGGGCGACGATCGCGGCGATCTGGATCGGCCTGGAACATGCCGTAGTCGTAGTAGCCCTTGATCGTCGCCAGGGCCCGGACCATCTCGGCGTTGCCGCAGCAGAAGCCGACCCGCCAGCCGGCCATGTTGTAGCCCTTGCTCATCGTGGTGAACTCGACGCCCACGTCCTTGGCGCCCGGCGCGGCCAGGAAGCTCGGCGGCTGGTAGCCGTCGAAGGCCACGTCGGCGTAGGCGAAGTCGCTGATCACCATGAAGCCGTAGCCGCTTGGCGAGCTTCACCACGCTCGACGAAGAACTCCGGCTCGACCGTCACCGTCGACGGGTTGTGCGGGTAGTTGACGATCAGCAGCTTCGGCTTGGGGTACAGATGCTGGCAGGTGTAGGCGATGTTCGAGAGGAACTTCTCGCTGTCGGCCACCTCGAGCGCGATCACGTTGCCCGACGCCAGCGCGACGGCGTAGACGTGGACCGGGAAGGACGGCGCCGGCACGATCGCCGTGTCGCCCGGCCCGATCAGCGCCAGGCACATGTGGCTGAAGCCTTCCTTCGAGCCGAGCGTGACGATCACCTCGCTCTCGGGATCGAGCCGCACGCCGTACTTCTTGAGATACTTGGCCGCCACCTCGCGGCGCAGGTTCGGGATGCCCGTGCGCGTGGCTGTAGCCGTGGTTGCGCGGGTCGCGGGCCGCCTCGGCCAGCTTCTCGATGACCAGGTCTTCGCGGCGGGTCGGTGGGGTTGCCCATCCCCAGGTCGATCACGTCGTCGCCCGGCGCGGCGCTTCTCGTACAGCACGTTGATTGATCCGGCCGAACAGATACGGCGGCAGCCGCTGCACGCGCTCGGCGACCTCGATCTTGAACGGTTTGTGGTCCTCGCTGCTGTCGCGAGGCTCGAGCTCAGCGGACATGAATCGGTGCCGGCAGAGAACGCGGGATGATCGGGACCAAGGACAGCCGCCGAGCGCTACAGGTTCGTGGTAAGGCGCTCAACGGCGAGCGTCGAGGTGTCACAACGGCGAGCGTCGAGGCGTCAGCCCGACGTGCACGCGGCTCAAGGCTACCCCTTCGTGCCAGGGCGTTCAATGCCGGTCGAGGTGAGTTGCGTCCTCCTTCTCTGATTCTCGTCCTGGTCCTCGTTCTCGTGCTCGATCGCTTGGCCTATCGAGGACGAGGACGACGACGAAAACGACGACGAGGACGACGACGACGGCAGAACGAGCCAGGACAAGGCGAAGCGGCACGCGATCAAACGAAAACCCCTCGCGCAGCGCGCCGCCCGAGGGGCAATTGTCCTCTGTCACTTGCCGCGGAGCGAGCCTACTTGCTCGCCACCTGGGCTGCCGAAAAGTCGATCGTCATCACCTGGTTATCGCCCGGAAACAGCGTGATCGTCCGTTCGTCCACCAGCGTCTGGCCATCGCGATGAATCTCGACGCGGACCGCGTAGTCGGTCCACGGCGAGCCGTTCAGCAGCGAAGTGACGAATTCGCGGGTGGTGCCGCTGGACCTGGTGTCCACGCCCGCCAACGTCACCTGGGCATCGGCCGGCACGTTCAGCACCAGCATGGTGGCCGGCGGCAGGGCGGTCTTCTTGAGCGGAGTTGGCGGATCGACGAGCCTCGCCCTCCTTCTTGGGCGGGATGGGGGCTTCGCCTGGCAGCACGCCTCTCACATCGCCTTCGTAGATCATCCCATTAACGTCGCCATACACGGCACCGCCCGGACTAACGCCGTGGCCCCAGGCGTACCCGCGGCGAAAGCCGTGCCCGGGATATCCGCCGTAGCCATAATGCGCGTGATGGCCGTAGTAAAAGTGGTGCAGATGAGGGCCGACAAAGCCGGCACGATGGCGACGCGAAACGAAGAAGGCATCGGCCGCGGGCGGCCAGGGGCGCACGGACCAGGCGATGGCGGCGCCCAGTGGGCGGGGTGCGAACCCCAGCCGTGATGTCCGAAGCCCGACGAGGCGTAGTCCCATCCGGCCGTGCCGGCTTGAGCGTGATAGTGGCGGTGCCACCGTTTCACGCCCCAATACGCCATCCAAGTCCCAAACGCTTCCGCTCGCGGAGCGGAGCCGCAGACGACGGCCACGATAAACGCGGCCAACAGTGTGCATTTCTTGATCATGCTTCTTTGCTCCTAGGGCAACCAGGCAACGCGGGAAACCGAGATCGGCCGGGACTCACCGCGAGCGCCGCGCGACTGATCAAGCAGGCGGCTCGCCGCAGGTCCGACAAACTCTAGGTCAACGCCGTGTGGCGAGCCGTCAACAAAGAATGGCCAGGCGCCGCTCCACGGCCACGCACTGCGCGGAATAATCGGAGTGATCCTTTCCACCGTCCTTGCTATTCGGCTCTCGCTGCGCTCGGGCAGGCTTCAGCGCACCGCGGGAGCTGCTGACCGTATTGACGTAGAGTTCCAGGAATCGTCGGCACGCACGGAAACGCGCACCGCGGCCAAATCGAGCAATGAGCACCGCACAAACCACTCTGACACCGATCCGTTCGACGCTGGCTGCCGAGCACGATCTAGGGGCCCTCGTGGCGCTATTCGTCAACGAAATGCCGCAGCGGCTCAGAGGCCTGCAGTCGCTTCACGCCCAGGAGAACTGGCAGGGCCTGGCCCGGGCCGCCCACCAGATCAAAGGCGCCGCCGGCAGTTACGGCTTCCACGAGCTGGCGCCCTACGCCGCACGGCTGGAGGCGATTTGCCACGACGCCGCCTATGAGCGCGCGGCTGCGCTGCTGGACGAATTCGCGGAGGCCTGCGGGCGACTCTGCGCAAGCTGACGCAGGAACCGCCCCATCAGCCCGCGCTGGGCTTCACTGCCCGGGAGGGCTCCTCGCCGGGCCGCACGCTGCCAAGACGCACCGTGACGACTTGCGACTTGCCGTTGACGGCCGCGGCGAACTCGTGAGGCGTGCCAACGCGCCGGTCTTCGACGTGAGTGATGAACATGCCCGGCCGCAGGCCGCTCTGCCAGGCAGGCGACTCCTGCTCCACCTCGCGAACCCACACGCACCCCTCGACCAGCTCGGGGCCGAACGGGTAGGTAAAGGGCCCCGTCGTGCGGACGCTGGCGTAATCGACGCGCACGCCCCGCCACGCCGGCGATGGCTTGAAGATCTTCGGCCCCAGCACCGGGTACTTGGCCAGATTCACCGCCAGTTGCAGTTTCTGCCCGCCGCGAACAACGTCCAGCTTGACGCCCGCCGCCGCCGGCAGACGCCCGACGAGCAGCATCAGGCCGTCTTCATCGTCAATGGCCTGTCCGTTCACTGCGGCAATGACATCCCCGGCGCAATCCCGCCCGCCGGGCTGGCGCACTGGGATCGACCGAGCCTACCCGCGCCCACGGAGCCCGCGCTGGACTTCGACGGGCGTCAGCCGTTGCGGCACCACGCCCAGCAGCCCGTACTCCACCTCGCGACCCTGCTTGAGCGTCGCCACCACGCGGCGGAAGGTCTCATCCACGGGCAGCGCGTATCCGGCAGCCTGCTCGTAGCCCGCTTGCGCCGCCAGGGCAGTCGTCAGCCCCACCATCTCGCCGTCCAGGTTCAGCAGGGCCCCGCCGCTGGTTCCCAGGTTCAGCTTGGCATCCGTCTGAATCAAAGTGCCGAAGTGGTGCAGGGTCGGCCGGCTGGCGCGCGGATTCGTCTCGCCCGGCACGGGTGGGGCCTTGCGCGAGAGGTTCGAGACGATGCCCAAGCCGGCGCACACTTCCCCGTCGCGAGCAATCGCGTAGGGGTTGCCCAGCGTGACGACGAAATGCCCACGGCGGAGCTTCGACGCGTCGCCCAGGCGGATCGGCACGAACTCGCTGCCGCTCGTCTTTTCGGTCACTTGTAGCACCGCCAGATCGCTGCGCGGGTCGGCCGCGATCACCTGGGCATCGTAGGCCTTGCGATCGGTCCACACGACATAGCGGCTGTCGTCGGCCAGCACGTGGGCGCTGGTCAGAATCAGCCCTTTGGAATCGACCACCACGCCGGTAGCGAATTCGCTGGGAACGAAGCTGGGATCCTTGGGATCGGTGGGCTGGCGCGTCCGAGGCGGGGTCCAAAACGCGCGACCGGTCAAAGGGCGCCGTGGGAACGACGAGAATGCGATTCTTCGTCCGCGCGATGCTGACGACCGAACGTTGATTGCGCTCAACGGCGGTCGCGATCACCTCCTGCACCGCCGAAAGCCAACGCTGCGCTTCGGCAGGCGAGCTCTTCGCCGATGTCGCCTTCGCCGGCTCCTGCGCGGCGGCGAGGCCTGCGCACAACGCCAGCGCGATCATCGCAAGGAGCTCGGCTCTCGCTGCGCAATGCGAAGCGGGCCGAGCGCGGGACAACCGGCGAACAAAGCTCGAAAGCGCTTCGCGCGGCACAACCACCACACTCGACCTGACGGCGAGGCGGACATAGGCGATCCTCAGGCTGACTGCGGATCACCCGCTCCGCCGCCCGGCCCGCAAAGGACGCTCGGCGTGGCAAGTCATCCGCCGGATCATTCTTCGGAGGAGTTGTCGTCTTCGGTGGCCGTGGAATTCGCGGCCGGCACCATCCCAGGTGGTGTCGTGCCGCCGGCAGCCAGAATCCTGGTCCGCAGCTCCTCGGTGAACTGTGGGTTTTCCTTCATATAGGCACGCACGCGCTCGCGGCCCTGGCCCAGTTGCTGGTCGCCGTAGCGGAACCACGTGCCGGAGCGGACGATCAGCTTATGGGCCATGGCCAGGTCGAGCACGTCTCCCTCGTAGCTGATGCCATCGATCGTGCATCATATCAAACTCGGCGACGCGGAACGGCGGGGCCACCTTGTTCTTGACCACCTTCGCCCGCACGCGCTGGCCGACCACTTCCTCGCCGTCCTTGAGCTGCCCGATCCGGCGCACGTCGATGCGGCAAGAGCAGTAGAACTTCAGCGCCCGGCCGCCGGGCGTCGTTTCCGGGCTGCCGAACATGACGCCGATCTTCTCGCGAATCTGGTTGATGAAGATCACGCAGGTCTTGCTCTTGGCGATGGCGCCGGTCAGCTTCCGCATCGACTGGCTCATCAGCCGGGCCTGCAGGCCGACGTGCGTGTCGCCGATTTCGCCTTCGAGCTCCTTGCTTGGGCACCAGCGCGGCCACCGAGTCGATGACGATCACATCGACGGCGTTCGACTTGATCAGCATCTCGGTGATGTGCATGGCCTCTTCGCCGCTGCCGGGCTGGCTGACCAGCAGCGTCTCGAGCTCCACGCCCAGCTTCTTGGCCCAACTGGGGTCGAAGGCGTGCTCGGCGTCGATAAAGGCGGCGATGCCGCCCGCCTTGCTGGGCGCTGGCCACGACGTGCAGGGCGAGCGTCGTCTTGCCGCTCGATTCGGGGCCGAAGACCTCGATGATCGCGCCCCTTGGGAACGCCCTGCCGCCCAAGGCCAGATCGAGCGACAGGCTGCCGGTGGGAATGCCCTCGATCGGCCTGGGCATGTGGCCAGCCCCAGCGGCATGATCGCCCCTTCGCCGAACTGCTTTTCGATCTGGGCCACGGTGTTCTTGAGGCCCGGATGAGCGTCCAGCATGCGCTTGGCCGTTGCGGCCCCGTCGCCATCTTTCTTGACCTTGGCGAGCGTTTTGGCGGGTGGAAAGTCTTTCTTCGTCATGCGATCGTTCGTGGCGGCTGCGGTAACCATGGGCGGTTCCTCGGTCTAGCGGATCGGAGGGACGCTGCCGACTAGCGCGGCGACGGTTAGTGAACACACGAATAGTGTATAGGCGTCCACAGCGATTGCAAGACCGAGGGCCATTTTTTTCCAGAGGGACAGCCCGCCAAGATACGGCGCAGGGCGCGGAATTGCTACCGCCGTGCGGGAGCGCGGACGATCCATTGCTTTCACTCCGGTCGCGCTAAGCTTGAATGGACGTGCGCCAGAGGGCGCCCCCTGGGGACTGTGGGAAGCGTCATTCCCAGGCCACAAACGTGGGACGGCTCACCGGGCCAATTCCGACTCGCAGAGCGGGTCGGCCACGTTGGGGGCTATCCCTTGTCCTGCTCGCCGGGCGGAGAGGTAAGCCACTTCGGCAAGGGCACGAGCCTCGACTGGGCGATCGCCAGCAGCACGCCAATCAGGATCACGAGCGCCGGCACCTCAACCTCGGGACGGAGGCGTTCTGTTTGCCGCAGTAGCGAGAGCACGCTGCTCACCAGGAAGAAGGGCCCCACGACGACGCTGAGCTTGTCGAGGCCGCCGCTGATCACGAAGGTGAGAACGCCGACGACCCCTAGCCCGAGCGTCCAGACCCAGTTGATGCCGGGGCCAAACCCCTGAGCCGTGAGCAGCCAGCCGACACCGATAGTGATGATCAAGACGGAGAGGACCAGCGGCCCTTTGGGTTGGGTTGGCATGACTGTCCTCGATGTGGAATGCGGTGACTCCGATCCAAAAGATCCTAAAGCGGCGACGAGTCGCCGCACTCCCTAGGCGGCCTACGTCGCGGACTTCGCGGGTGTCGCGCCGTTGCCATCGGTCGCCTGGGCGACTGCTCCCCGCGCACTATCGATCGGCGTGCCACGCATTTTCACCAGCGTCTCGGGAATGTCCAGGCCGCCGATGTCCTTCATCACCTGCATCATCGGCGGCAGGGTGCGGGCCATGCTCTGCAGGAAGTTGGCCGTGTTGCTCGTGCCCGTTGTTGCCGCCGTTCTCCCAGACGACGACCTTGTCGAACTTGATGTTCGAGATCGCCTTGGCCGACGGTCTCGGCCAGGTTGTCGAGGTGCTCGAGCATCAGCAGCTGGAAGGCCTGCTGCGCGCCGCCGCAGGCCTCGATGATCGCGCTTCAGGCCCTCGCCCTTCTTGGCCAGGATCTCGTACTGGCCGCGGGCCTCGGCCTCGAGCTTGGCGAAGATCGCCGTGGCCTCGCCCTCGGCCTCGATGCGGCGCTTCTCGGCCTCGGCCTCGGCGTCGACGATCATGCGGGCCTTCTCGGCCTTGGCCGGGGCTTCGAGCGCGGCCCGCTGCTCGGCCTCGATGCGCTCGGCCTCGGCCAGCGCGGCCTTGGCCATGGCCCGGTTCTGGGCCTCCAGCACGGCGGCCTCGGCCTCGCGCTTGCTGCGTCTCGCCGCAGCTGGTACGCCTCGGCCTTCTTGCACGGCCAGCTCGGCCTTGCGACGCGGCGACGCGCGGCCTGGGCCTGGTTCTCGCCGGCGATCGCCTTGGCGTTGGCGTCGGCGATCGCGATGCGCATCTGCCGCTCGGCGTCCTTGCACCTGCGCCTCGCTGCTCGAACGCGGCCGTCTGCTCGCCGATCTGCTGCTCCTTGTCGAGCTCGGCGACGCGGACCGCCTGCTCGCGCTGCGGCCTCGCGCGTGCCGATCTCGCGCAGCTTGCGTGGCGTTGGCGACCTGGATCGGCTTGCTCGCGCTCGGCCTCGGCGACGCCGATCGCGCCCAGCTTCTCCTGCTCGGCCACGTCGATCTTGGCCTGCTGGATCGCCTGCGACGGCGGCCTTGCGGCCGATCGCCTCGATGTAGCCCGACTCGTCGGTGATGTCGGTGATGTTGACGTTGATCAGCACCAGGCCGATCTTCTGCAGCTCCGGCTCCAGCGACGTCTGGATGTTGCTGCAGGAACTTGTCGCGGTCGCGGTTGATCTCCTCGATCCGCATCGACGCGATCACCTGGCGCAGCTGGCCGAAGATGATGTCCTCGGCCTGCTGCTTGATCTCGCTCGGCGTTCAGGCCCGAGCAGGCGGATGGCCGCGTTCTGCATCGTCTCCGGCGTCGGTGCCGATGGCGACGGTGAACACGCTCGGCACGTTGACGCGGATGTTCTCGATCGACAGCGCGCCCTTGAGCGGGATCTCGATCTGGATCGGCTCGAGGCTCAGGTAGGCGTAGTCCTGGATCAGCGGCAAGACGAACGCGGCGCCGCCGTGGATGCACGTGGCCGGCTTGCCGCTGCCGGTCTTGCCGTAGATCACCAGCACGCGGTTGCTCGGGCAGCGGCGGTAATACTTGGCCGCCAGGACCACCACGCTGATGAAGAAAAACACCACCAGGATCACGGTGGCCAGAACGAAGGGATTGGTGCCCAACGACTCCCAATCCACGGCAAGCAGCAGTGCGTTCATGTCTGGCCCTTTGCGCCCGATGTGAGTGGTGGATCAGCCCCGGCAGAGATCGGTCCCGTAGGGGACGGTCATCGATTCGGATGATAACGGCCTTGCGGACAAGCCCGAAGGGATCGAGTCAACCATAGCACGCCGTCGCCGCGTCCGTGCTCCAGCGAGCTGCGGCCGGCTTACGCTGGGAGGGGCTCGGCGACAGGCTCGACCTCCACCGTCTCGCGGTCGAGTACGCCGGTGACGACGACCCGGTTGCCGGTGGGAATGGCGGCCTGCGAGGTCATGGCCTGGAACTCCATGCTGCGGCCCTGCACGCTGATGGTCACCTTGCCCGCCCCGGCTCGATTGCCGGGCACGCGCAGATAGACCGAGCCGGTCCGCCCCACGGCGGAGTCGATCCGCACGGTGCCGTCGGCCTGCAAGCGGTGCAGACCCTGAAGCGTCCAGTGAACCACAAACATGGCCGCAGCGCCACTGGCGACCGCCACCAGCAAGGTCCGCGCGGGCGGCCATTCGACTTGCGCCCCGGCCAGGCCGGCCAGGCCGAAAAAGGCCAGTGCCGCCACGACGGTCCGGAACGTAATCACGCCGAACAGCCAGTTGGAGCCGACGTGGTCGGCCTGGCCATCGTGACCGTGCGCGTCGTGGCCCGCGTGCGCATCTCCTACACTGGCATCGTGCCCTACGTCGAAATGCACGTCGCCGCCACCCAGGTCGCCGTGCCCGTGGCCCAAGCCCACCAGGGTCATCACGAACTGGCAAATCAAGATCGTGCCGCCGATGGCAGCGCAGATGGCATACACCATGAGCATGTTCAATTCTCCCTTTGGCCGAGGTCGCGCCTAGTGACGATTCGCCCAGAACCGGCAAACCTTGATCGAAATCCGCTTGGCGTGTCGGCCGGGCCGACCAACTTGCAAGTATAGGTCGGCAATACCGTTATGATCGGACTTGCGCTGGCGGCTGTCAAACCGGCCGCGCGGTGGCTTCCCCTGAAAGGGCGGAAGAATCGGACGAAATATAACGCCGCTCGTGGGCGGATGTCCCGCTCCCTCGTCCCCCGATTCCTCTGGCACTCGTTCCCCGAAAGGGAGTAAAAAGCCCGGCATTGCGGGGAACACGTTTGGAAACGTGCCCGGCGGGAGCCCGATTTCGGGCACGTTTGGAAACGTGCCTCACGACGACCGACGGATCGATGGCCGAAACCTCTCTACACCGTGAGCTGAAGGCGCTCTACGCCGGGGGCGCCGGCGATGCCCGGCGCGAGGTCCGCTGGGGCGGCTATCGCATCGACGTGGTGAAGGCCGACGAGCTGGTCGAAATCCAGCATGGCTCGCTGGCCGCCATTCGCGGGAAGGTGGCCCGGCTGCTGGAGCGGCATCGCGTGCGCGTGGTCAAGCCGATCGTCGTCGAGAAGCGGCTCGTCAAACGGGCCCGGGCGGGCGCCGCCGTGGTCGATGCGCGCCGCAGCCCCAAGCGCGGCAGCATCTGGGAGCTGTTCCACGAGCTGGTGTACTTCGTGCCGCGTCTTTCCCCACCCGCGGCTGACGTTGGAAGTGCCGCTGGTGGAGGTCGAGGAATGGCGCTACCCAGGCCACGGTCGCCGCCGCCGCTGGCGCGCGGACGATTTTGAGGTCGAGGACCAGAAGCTGCTCGCCGTGCGGGAGACGTACCGCTTTCACACGGCCGCCGACCTGGCCGGGCTGGCTCCCCCCGGCCTGCCTACGCCGTTTGATTCCGGCGATCTGGCAGTGGCGCTGGCCATCGACCGCTGGGTGGCCCAGCGAGTCGCCTATTGCTTGCTGCACACCGGCGCGATGGAGCAGGTGGGGAAAAAAGGCAATGCACGCCTCTATCGACTCCCGGACGGGCGATCGGGCACAGTGGTCGATAGCGAATAGATGACCGTCGAGCCACGTGGTAGCGGCCAGCAGCCGGCGGTGTTATCGTACACAACCTCAATGCGGGCCTGACGGCCAAGCAGGCTCTGGATGACCAAGCCGTCCAAGATCACGAGGCTCTCGGGATGGATGCGCCCATGAGATCGCTAGGGGTCTTCTTCCTCCTGGTCTTGGCTGGCGGTTTGGCGCCGGCGGCCGAGAAGGTCGGCTTTCGCCAAGTGACGGCCACGCACCCGGTTGCCGTGCAGCGCGGCACCGGCGTCGCGCGGGAGAACGCCGAGGTGCGACTGCGGTCGAACCTCACGCTGGATGAGACGCATGCCGTGCTCTTCGCTCGCGGCGGCGTCAAGATGGTTTTTGCGGAGCCCAAGCCCGTCGCCGTGCCGCTGGGCAACCGCACCTCGCCCGGCACGCCGTTTCGCTTTCAGGTCGAAGTGCCTGCCGATCAGCTTCCAGGCATCTATGAGTATCGCGTGGCGACCGCGCAAGCGGTCTCGAGCGTGGCCCAGCTCCTGGTGACCGACTACGCGGTGACCGTGGAGACAACGGCCGAGAACGGGACCCTGGCGGCCGCCCAGGCGGTGTCGTTGCCGGCCGCCGTATGCGGCGTATGCGAGCGGATGGAAGACGTCGATTGCTACCGCTTCGCGGGCCAGACGGGCCAGGAGCTGACGCTGGAAATCTTCGCCCAGCGCGTGACCGACCGCATCCACGGCATGGTGGTCCGCGGGCCGGCCATCTACCTCATGGACCCGATCCTCACGCTCTACGGGCCGACCGGCCAGGTGCTGGCCCAGAACGATAACTTCTACGGCGGCGACTCGTTCTTGCACGTCAAGTTGCCGGCGGCTGGCGACTACACGCTCGAGGTCCGCGACGCTCGGTACGCCGGCGACCTGCGCTATTCCTACTGCGTGGAGATCGCCGATCGGCCCTATGCCCAGGGCCTGTTTCCCCCAGGCGGTCCAGCAGGGTCAGCCGGCCGAGGTGGAAGTGATCGGGCATCTGCTGGGCGGGCAACGGCAACAGGACGGCAAGCCGAGCGTGGCAAAGCTGCCCGGCATGAACGATGCCGCGGAAATCGTTCGCCGCCGACTGAACGTGCCGGGCGGCGAGACCAACCCTGTGTCGATCCTCGTCAGCCGCCATCCGCAGCTGGTCGAGCGCTCTGGGGTGCCATCCGCCAGCAGTGTCACGGGCGAAGCGACGCCCATCAACCTGCCGGCCGGCATCAACGGCCGGCTCAGCCGGGACGACGAGGCGGACCGCTACACCTTCGCCGCCCGCAAGGGGAGCGCCTATCGGTTCGAGGTCTTCGCCCGCCGGCTGGGCTCGCCAATGGACGCCGTGCTGGAAGTCTACGATTCGCAGGGCAAGCCGTTGGCCGAGGCTGACGATGGCGACCTGTTCCGCGGCAAGGACAGCCGGCTCACCTGGACAGCGCCCGCCGACGGCCAATACCTGATCGCTGTCCGCGATCTACACGGTCGCGGCGGCCAGCGGTTCGTCTATCATCTCGAGGTCGAGCCGGCCGAGCCGGACTTCGAGCTGTCCGGCGAGTATTACTACGCCATGCTGGCGCCCGGCGCGCGGATGATCTGGTTTGCCAAGATCGATCGGCAGAACGGCTTCGACGGCCCCGTGGCCATCGAGGTCGAGGACCTGCCGCCGGGGGTGATGCAGACGCCGGTCACCATCCCAGGGGGCATGAGCCATTGCGGCATCATCCTCTCCGCGGCCAAGGACGCGGCCATCGGCGCTTCGCTCGTGCGAGTGCGCGGCAAGGCAACCGTCCGCGGGGCCGATGGCCGTGAACGCCAGCTCGTGCGCTACGGCCGAATCACCTGCGAACAGCAGAACAGTGGCGGCGGCCAGGCCCGCTGGCCGATCGAGACGCAGATCGTCGGCGTAGTGAAGCCGATGGACCTGATTGCCGTCACTGCCACGCCGAACGAAGTCATCGTCTCGCCCGGCAAGCCGGCCCAGATCGACGTCCGCATCGAGCGGAGCAAGAATTACACCGACGCCGTGACGCTGGACATGGAGTTCAAGTATTTCACGCAGGTGTTCGGCGCGCAGCTTCCCCCGGGCGTGACCATGGCGGGCAAGAGCAAGACCCGGCTCACCGGCAACGTGTTGGAGGGGACGATCGTCCTCGAGGCGGCGCCGACGGCCTTGCCTGTGGAGCGGCTACCTGTGGCCGTGGTGGCTCAGGTGTCGATCTCGTTCTCGGTCAACACGAACTATGCGTCGAACCCCGTCTACCTGACGGTGAAGAAGTATTAGCCGTTACAGCTACTGTGGTTCGTCCGGCTCGGCTCGCTCGGCCAGCCGCACGATTTCTTCCCACTTGGCCTGCTGCGGCTGGGTGAGCACGCGGCGGGCTTCCTCCTGAGCGGCCCGCCACAGCCGGCGGATTTCCTCGGGCGGCGCCTTGGTGTCGCGCGCCAGCTCGCGCGTCTGTTCTCCGCGCGCGATGATGCTGCGGATCAGATCGAACTGCGATTTCGTGAGGCCCAGGTGCCGCACGACCTCCGGCCGTGTAAAGACCGAGGGGCCCAGACGCTGGATCGTCTGATAAGCGTCGGATTGGTCGATCAAGCGGAGGTCGAAGGGGTCGCCGCCCTCCGCGCTGGCCTCAACGTGCTGATGGCGCAGCCACCACACGCAGGGCACCGTCACCGCCACCGCCAAGGCGATGATCGCGGTCACGCGGTGGCTTTTCGGCATTCGCCAGAGCTGGAACGAGAAAGCGGGCTCTTCCGCGGCCGTCTCCTCCACGATCCGCGTCAGGCCGACGCGGACCCCCTTGGACTCCAGCGTCACGCGCGCCACGCGCGATTTGGTCCAGACACCATCGGCTCGCAGCCAGACCGTCTCTCCTTCGTAGACGCCGGGATGGGAGTCGATCAGCACGGCGAAACCGGTAGCCGACTGATCCACCAGCCGCGCGGGGTAAGAGTCGTCCCCGACCTGCAGCGCGGCCTGGCTGCGGTCCTCGATCGCGGGAAAGCGGTGCGACTGGCGTCGATCGGAGCTCATGCGAAAGACTGCTCACTTTCGTGCGGGGGCTTTGCCCAACCGCCGCGCCCCGCACGGGACGAGGGCCATGCCACGGCACTTACTGAAACCCTAGCATCGGCATCGGGCCAGAGGCGAAGTTTCGGAAGAGAGGGGTCTTGGCGGCTATGCCAAATGTGCGGCCGAAGAGAAACAGGCCATGCGTGCCGGCCGGCCGCATCGGGGAGGCATCGCCCACGCTACGGAGTCTTGGCTGCCGCCTTCGTTTCGCCGCCGACGACCTCTTCGGTGTAGAGCGGTAGCTTGCGATAGTGCGTCTCGAGCATCAGTACGTGCATGGCCGTCGTGTAGACGCGGCCTGCCACGCGGCCCCAGGCGTCTTCCGTGCGGCCCGCCGGATCGGGGCTCCAGCTACCCCGCAGCGGGCCTTGCATTTCCTGCGTCTCGATCAAGAGCTTCTTCAGCCGCTCGTTCCACGTCGTCCAGCGCTCTCCCTTGACGTGCACCAGCAGATACGTGGCGTAGTACCAGTAGTAGCAATCGCGCGTGCCGGCCTGGTACATCGGCATGTTCTGCAGCAGATAGTCGGCACCGCGATTCAGCGTGGCATTCGAGGTTCTACCATCGGCCAGGCGCTTGGTCTCCGCCGCAAGCGCGGTCCGGAGCTCGGCCAGCCGTTGCCGCGCTCGCGCTCGATCCGCCTCGGCAGTGGCGCTGGCCAGCGCACGCTCCGCCTCCGCGCGCTCGGCTTCCAATTGCCTTACCGTCGCCTCCAAGGCTCGCACGCCGCCGTCTGTCTGCCAACCCAGATAGAGCCGCATCAGCAAACCTTCGGCCGTCATGGTCGGCGAGACGGTGTTCTGGTGGGCGTTTCGCGATCCAGGCCGGTAGATGTACTGTGATGCGTCCCCGCGCGGGTGGGCAGAGTCTAGCCAGCGCTCGACTTTCTTGAAGCACTCGGGCGGCACACGCAGCTCCGCCAACTGCGCGCTCTTGAGCGCCATCACCTGCCAGCCGGAGACCGACGTATCGCTGTCCACCTTGGGGGCGTAGCGCCAGCCCCCGGCGTCGCTCTGGGCGGCCACGATGAAATCGATCGCCTTCTGAGCCGGCTCGCGCAGGGCCGGATCGCGCGTCATGCCGTAGGCCTCACACAGCGCGATCGACGCGATTCCATGGCTATACAGCCACACGTATCGGGCATTGCTTTCGATCAGCTCCTGGCCCCGCCGCATCTTGGTCGAATACAGGTCGCCGTTGGCTCTCTGGTTGCTCATCAGGTGCTGAAGGCCGGCCGCGACCTCGTCCTTGTACTTGCCTTCCTGGTGCGTGTAGCCGGCCCCCAGAAAGGCCAACAGCGCCAGCCCCGTGGCGGCCGTATCCGAGTGCATCGGATCGTACAGGTAGTCGCGAATCCGTAGTCGGCCGGCGGCCAGCAGCTCCTCATTGCGGGTCAAGCGATAGTCCTTGCCCTCGGTAAAATGGTGCAGGCTCCAGCGGCCATCGGGCGACTGATGGCGGGCGAGGAAGTCCAGCCCGGCCTCGACGGCCCGGTCCGAGTCGGCCAGGCCAGGATCGGCCTTGCGCTTGGCTGCCGAGCGTTGCTCGGCCCACTTGGGCAGCTCGGCCTTGCCGCCGTCGAGCGAGAGGCCGCCGCCGGTCTTGTTGAGCGGGAATCGCTGCGGCCGGGGCTGCACGGTGTCGCTGGAGCTGAGCGCCAAACGATTGGGGACGCCGAGCTGCCCCGTCAAGTCGCCCGTCAGGCCGCCGGGGCCTTCCGGACCCTGCGACTTGACGATCAGTGAGTTCGATTCCCCGCGCGTCGGCTGTCTGGCTGCGGGACCCAGCCGGCCCGCGCCCCCGTCGTCGCCCGCGGCGACGCCCGGCAGCGGACCTTCGGCATCGGCCAGGTCCGCGCCGCCGGGCAGGTCGCTGCTAGTCGTTGCTTTGTTCAGGCTGCCGCCGGAGCTGGCCACCCTCGGGCCGCCTTGGTCTGCCGTCGCTCGGGCGGGGCCGCCGCCGAGGCCCGACGAGGAAGACCCGCCGGCAGGGCCAACTTCCTCGGCCGAGCCGCGGTCAAACGCCGAGCCAGCCGTAGCGCTGCCGCCAGATGCCCTGCCGGTTGCCCGCGCCGAGGGACCGCCGCCGCCAGCGGATGCCGTGGCCGGGCCTACGCCCTCGGGCCCGTCGGCCGCCGCACCGGAGAGGGCGGGGCCATCGTCCAGGGAACCGGTGCCCTTGGTGAGGTTCCTGCCTGTCGAACCGATCTGAGGCTGGTTGCCTGCGCCGCCGGCCCGCGCGAGCGAATTCCCGGAGCCGACGGTCACGCCGCCGCTGGCGTTGCCGGCCGGACCGCCCACGGCGTTTCGCTCTCCCAAGGCGCCGGAGGATGTCTGAGCGCGGTTTCCGCTGCCGCCGCCCCCCTGGGCCGCGAGGCCGGCGCCCCCCTGCTCGGTGGCCGCCGGAGCACCGCCGGTGCCGTCGCCCGCGGCGTCAGCGATGGCCTGTGCGTCGAGCGTCCCCTCGGCCTTGCCCGACCGAAGCGAGCTGCCTGGGGATGCCACGGTCGGCTGACCGGCGGCGCCGCCGCCGGCGCGGCTGAGATTGGCCGTGCCCGCCGTGCCGACTCCGCCCGCGGAGGAGGGCTCGCCGCGAGCTTCGCCGCGGCTCGCGTTGGCGAAACTCGATGTGCCGGCCGCTCGGGCCGTGCCGTCCCCGATGGCGGCCGACTGAAGCCCGCCGGAGGCGCCCTGAACGGCGACGGCCTCGGCCGGCCCGTCGGCGGCGGCGCCGGAAGCCGGCACGCCGCCGCCCGTCGTGGTTCGCGCTAGCTGGGCCCTTGAGCTGGCCGAACCCGCTTGGGGCGAGTCGGCGGCCGTCGATCGTTGAAGCTGTGTGGCGGCCAGACCGGATGATTGCGTGGGGGCGGTGGGCGTGCCGGTGGCGGTGCCTCGGGCCGGCAATCCGGATTGGCCCGTCGCTTCGCGACGCGTGGTTGCGCCGGCGGCGAGGCTGCCCGCCGCCTCGCTGCCGCGCACGGCGGCGGTGTCGGCCGAGGCGGCCGTGGCGTCGCCCGTGGCCGCTGAATCGGCTGCCGCGCGGGCAATCGACTGGCCAGACCGCCGTGGCGTCGGCTGCTCCTGGCCGCCGGCACGCGCGGCGGACGAACCTGTGCTGAGCGTGGCCACGGCGCTGGGTTCCGCGCCGCCCGAGGCCGATCGCTCCAGCGTCGAAGGGGCTGCCCCGCCGGAGGCCCGGCGCATGTCGCGGGCTTCGATCGTCGATGCCGAAGGACTCGCCGCCAGGGCTTCGGCATTGGCCTGCGAGGCCGCCGCCGATGGCACGTTTTGCTGCGTGGCGCTCTTGCTAAGCGGAGAAGCCGCCGAACGGTTCATCTGGGGGCCGTCGCTCTGCCGGCGGTCGAGGGTCGCCAGGCTGGCGCTAGGCGACGTGGCGGCGGCCGGATCGCTGTTGGGCCGCCGCTGAAGCTGCGGCTGCGCATCGTCTTGCCGTTCCCGTGGCATCGTGCGGGCGCTGAGAGACCCAAGGTTCTGCTGCGTGACGGAAGAGGCCGTCGGCGAGACCGCCGCATCGGCGCTCAGCCGGTCAGCCCGCTCGGTGCGGCTGATCTGTCCGCCAGGGCCGCGTGCTGGGCCGCGTCGTGGCCATCGCCACGCGCTCGGTCTCGTGGTTCATCACCTGCTCGTTGGCCCCGGCCGGCCCGTTGCTGGTGGCCCTGCCGAACTGCCGGTTCTCGGTGGCCGACCGGGCCATCTCGGCCGTGCGGGCCTGCTCCGTCAGCGGCGCCTGGTCCGGCTGATGGATGGAGTCTTCGGTCGTCCGATCCTGGACCTGCTCGTCGTAGTCGGGGATCGTCACCTCCCGCGGTGCGCTGCTGCTGCTCAGCGCTTGGCTAAGCGGCGCGTCGATGGCCGTGGCCAAGGGAAACACCCACAGGCACATGATCTCCGCGAACTGCACCAGCAAGGCCAGCATCACGGCCAGTTGCATTCGCCGCGTGGTCACCCGTCGCCGCAGGCAGAGCGTGCTGACGATCAGAATGAAAACGACCGCGCCGAGGACGCCCAGGTGCAGCCAGGCGTTATAGATCGGCTGCGGATCGAGGCGGGGGTTGATGAACCGCCCTTCCTTCATCCCCGCCACAACGACCACGGCCCCCACGACGCAGGCGAAGATGAACAGCATGGCGTTGATCGGCCAAAGCTGCTCGTCGAAGTCGTGTGCCGTGACATAGCGCACGGCCCTGGCATTGTGGTGGCGCATGGGCGGTCTCCGTCAGGAGCCGGGAGACGAATCCATTGCTGGACGGTAATCCCGTATACCCGCTTTATTGCACAAATCCATGGCCTTTACCACAAATTGCCAGGGACATTGCCTGTCGGCCCGAATAAGCACGGTCTGCCGGCCCGGATTGCTGGTCGAGGCCTCCTGCAGCATTTCCGACAACTGCTGTACCGTGACCTCGCGCCGGTAGACGAAGTAGCGGCCGTCCTTGTCCACGTTGACGACCAGCTCTCGGGGCCGCACCGTCAGCGGCACGGCGGCCGACGCCGAGGGAAGCGTCACATCCATCGAGCGCTCCTCTTCCTCGAACCGCGTGGCGACGAGGAAGAAGATCAGCAGGTTGAACACCATGTCGATCATGGGCGTGAAGTCCAGCGTGCCGGATCGCCCTTTCTTGATGTTCACGGCCATGGCGAGGTCGTCCGATCGACGGCTGACGGAACTGTGGGACGTTCGGCTGGCCGCCGCTCACTCGCGGCGTGGGCGACACCGATTGCCGGGCACATCACTGTTTGTTGACCGCCCGACCCGAATGGTTTCTTGGAAATGAGCGCCGGGTTGCGTTTGTTGCGACTTGAGTTGTGTCACGGCACAGGGCTCACGGCACAGGGCACCCTTCGTCACCCTAAGTCGATGCCGCGTTGTTCCTCCCGGTCGGCTGGCGACGGCCATTGCCGCGGCGGCGGGGCCGATTTGGCGGCCGGCGGCGTTGCCCGGCGGCTCTGCGGAGCCACGAGCGGCGTGCCCGGCGGCGGCGGCGGGGCCGAGGGGACCGCCGTGCGGCGGATCTCGACCCGGTTCTCGAACTGTTCCAGCGCCGGCAGGATGCCCAGCAGCAGCTCTTCGACTTCCATGAACAGCCGCTGGATCTTGCCCTCGAACCAGTGAGACAGCGTCGCGGCCGGAATGGCCACGACCAGTCCTGCGAAGGTCGTCACCAGGGCGGTGTAAATGCCCTGGGCGAGGGCTTCGGCCTTATTGGTTGCCGCCTCGCCGGTGGACGTAATGAAGAAGGCCATGATCATGCCTTGGATGGTGCCTAACAGGCCCAGCAGCGGCGCCACGCTGGTACACAGATTGATCGGCCGGACATTGCGGTACAGCCGGTTTGCCTCGCGCTCGCTGGCCTCCTTGACGGCTTGCTCGACCTCGGAATGCGGCCGGCTGGCTTTGAGCAACGCAACCTTGATCACCACCGCTGCGGCGGAGGGATACGTGTTACACAGCTTGTACGCGGTCTTCAGGTCGTCTTCATGGAGCTGCTCGTTGACGTTGAAAATCTGCCCCAACCCGTGCACAAGGGCGGAGGGCAAGACCTTCCCCCTGCGGAGGGCCAGCAGACGTTCGAAAGAGAAAATCAGCACGATGATCGAACAGCCGGCGATCGGCACCATCAGCGGGCCGCCCTCGAACATCAGCCAGAACCAGTTCAGCGATCTCTTCGGCGAATCCGAGGCGTTGGCGGCGGGCTGGGCCGGGGCGGCGGTGCGGCGCCGCGTCCTGGGCGGCCAGGTCCTCAATCGCCTGCTTGCTCGGCGGCGCAGGCTCTTCCTGCCCTAGAAGCCGAGCACTCAAGCCCAGGGCAATCGTCGAAACCACCACGGCAATCACGCTCAAGAGCCTCGTGGTCGTAGGCACTCTCAACATGGCAAAGCTCTATAGCGTGTGGCCGATCACGGCGGCGTTCGTGAGGCGATGTGTCTTCGTGAATAATACGCCATCCCGCCGCGTGGGACCACCCCCGCTTCAGCCGACGGGATCGCTGAAAGCAGTGCCAGCGGTGCAAGTGAACCGTGGACGCGGCAGGGCACGACGGCAGAACGCCCACGGCCGCGGGCATTGCTATTGGCCTCCAGGCACGCGAGAATCGGCGCTTCCGACCGACATCCCTCACCGAGGACATTCGCCGATGCAATCACGCGCGTGGACATCGCGGCTGCTGCCCGCCATCGCGATGACTCTTCCGCCGCTGGGCGCGGCGCTGGCCGACGAGCCGATGGCCGGAAAGCAGGTCAAGCAGACCCTGGAGGCCCGGATCGCGGCCGACATGCGGCCCGATTATTGGCTCTATCTGCCGGAGAAGTACGATGGCAGCAAAGGAGAGAACAAGGCGGAGAAGTGGCCGCTGGTGCTCTTTCTGCACGGGGCCGGCGAGCGCGGCGAAAACCTCGAGCACGTGAAGATTCACGGCCCGCCGAAGCTGGCCGACAAGCGGGCGTTCCCCTTCATCCTCGTCTCGCCCCAATGCTCTGAGAGCAATTGGTGGGTCGTCGAATCGCTCGGCAAGCTGCTGGATGAAGTGACCGCCAAGCACCGCGTCGATCAAGACCGCGTCTACGTCACGGGGCTGAGCATGGGCGGCTACGGCACCTGGGCCTTGGCCGCGAAGTACCCCGACCGGTTTGCTGCCATCGTGCCGATCTGCGGCGGCGGCGAGGCCAGCTCGGCCGAGAAGATCAAGCACATTCCTGCCTGGGTCTTCCACGGCGCCAAGGATCAGGCCGTGAAACTCGAGCAATCGCAGACGATGGTCGATGCCCTCAAGGCCGCCGGTGCCGAGCCGAGGTTCACCGTCTACGCCGACGTCGAGCACGACTCGTGGACTGAGACCTACAACAATCAGGAAGTGTACGACTGGCTGCTGAAGCAGAAGCGAACGAAGGCGGAGAAGTGACACGCACTCGTTGCCCGCGCAGCGTGGCGGGACCGTGGCCGCGCTGCGGGGGGATAGGAAGATGCCCGATCATAACGCCGACCCATTGCCCGCGTCGCCGGAAGGCACCGAGCCGGTGCTCCTCGTCACGACCGAAAACACACTGGGGCGGTCGAGCCGGCTCGTTCTGCTGGGAGCGATGACGGCCCTGGGCACCACGAATGTGCGTTTGGCTGTACCAGACTGGGATTCCATAGCGGCGGAGCGCCTCAGCCAGGCGACTGGCGAAACGGCGGTCCTTGCTCGCATGCGAGAGAAAGACCTCTCTCGTGCGCTGGGCGGGCGTCGCGACCTGGACATCAGTCGCCCGCCGAGTTGAGGTGTTGAAGGACTCGCCGCGTGACCGCCTCAGGACGGGTGACGTCGGAGACTGTGGGGAACTTCTCGAAAATCCACGGTACGTCCTTCGTCGGCTTCACCATGATCGGCACGACCCGCCCGGCAAAGCGCGCCGATCCCATCGCATACTCGATCTCTCCACGCACCCAAGGAGACTGCATGGATTGGGGAGAGACGAGCACAAGCATCGCATGGGAGCGTTCCAAGGCGGCTCCGGCCTTTTTGCCAAGGTTCTCACCCGGGAACACCCGGCCGCCCAAGTACCAGACATCGTGCCCCGCCTTTTCCAGCCGCGACGCCAAATCTCGAGCTAGGCTTTCCTCCTGGGGCGCATAGCTGATAAAAATGTTCATCCATCCACCGCGTCATTGGTGAGACTGCCCATCACCGGCCATCGTACCTGAATCACTCTGAGAAAGTCTGGCCATGTCTTGCTCAACATATCGGCACGTTCTTTTGTTGATCCTGGTCGACCGCGTCCTCGACGATCGGCGCCGAAATCCACGAAGTCGCCGCCGAAGGCGACCTGGCCAAGGTCAAAGAGCTAGTCGCCAAAGACGCCAAGCTGGCCAATGCCCGCAGCGACGTCGGCGAGACGCCGCTCTACATCGCTGCCAACCGCGGCAAGCTCGAAGTCGTGGAGTTCCTGCTGGCCAGCAAGGCCGAGATCGAGGCCAAGGTCGATGGCAGCACGCCGCTGCTCACGGCCGCCTCGCAAGGGCATCTGGCCGTCGTCGCCGCGCTGCTCAAGGCCGGGGCCAGCGCCACGGCGGCCGACGACAAGGGCGACCTGCGCGCTGCACCGTCGCGGCCGCCGAAGGGCACGCGAAGGTCGTCGAGGCGCTGCTGGCGGTCAAGGGGGTCGAGGTCAACGCCCAGGGACGCGATCAGGATACGCCCCTGCACGCGGCCGCCGCGGCCGGGCAGCGGGACGTCGTCGAGCTGCTGCTGAAGCACAAGGCCAACGTCGCCGCCAAGAACGCCCACGGCGAAACGCCGCTGCACCTGCCGTGCGCCACCGGGCGCGCTGAAGATCGTGACGCTGCTCGTGGACAGGGGAGCCAACGTCGATGCTGCCTCGCGCAAGGGCGTCACTCCGCTGCACGCGGCGGCCGACGGAACCATCGCGAAGTCATCGAGCTGCTGCTCTCCAAAGGGGCCAAGCCGGACGTCAAGGACGAAGGCGGCGCCGCCCCGCTGTTCGCGGCGGCTTACGCCGGCCACGTGGCGGCGGCGCGGATGTTGCTCACCAAGGGCAAGGCCAACGTGATGACCGCCGACAGCGAAGGCGACACGCCGCTGCACGCCGCGGCCAGCGCCGGCGCGGAGGAGATGGTCACCCTGCTCATCGAGCACAAAGCCAATGTCAACGCTGCCGACAAGGCCGGCTTCACGCCGCTGCACCTGGCCGCGATGGGCAACCAGCGCGGCCGTCGCCGAGCTGCTGCTGAAGAACAAGGCCGACCCGGCGGCCCGCGACCAGAAGAAGCGCACGGCCCTGGACCTGGCGGCGAAGAAGAAGTTCGACGAAGTGGTGGCAGGTGATCCAGAAGTACACGAAGTAGGGGCCGGGGGCTGGGGGCTGGGGGCTGGGGATTGGGGATTGGGAATCTCGGCAGCGTCGCGATGGTCCTCGTTCCCAAGCTCTGCTTGGGAACGCCAGTGACGAAGCTCTGCTTCGAGTGGAGTGTTGGAGGTCAATCGATCCGCCAAGCAGAGCTTGGCAGTCTGCGTTCCCAAGCGGAGCTTGGGAACGAGGAGTTGGTGAGTGTCATCCCTCATCTCCTTGTTCCTCGATCACGTCGCCGACGAGCCGGACCGGCCGGCGCTTCACGTGAAACAATCCGGCTCGTTCGCCTCCGTCACCTGGGGTGAGCTAGCCCGCGACGTGCGCCGGACGGCGGCGGCGCTACGACGCCTGGGCGTCGGACCGGGCGAGCGCGTGGTGCACGTCAGCGAGAACCGCTACGAGTGGATCGTCACCGACCTGGCCGTGCTCATGACCCGTGGTGTTCACGTGGCGATCCATGCCACGCTCTCCGGACCTCAGATCGCGTATCAGATCAATGACTGCGAGCCCCGTGTCATCGTCGTCTCCACGCAGGCCCAGGCCGACAAGCTAGCCGGGGAGAGGCTGCCGGCGGTCTCTGCCGTCCTTTCCCACGAGCCATGCGCGTGGCCGGCGGGCTGCGGCCATCTGGCCGTCCGTCGCTCTCTGGAAGCAGTCGCCGAGGTGGACGATGCCCAAGCCGAGAGCATCGAGCGCGAGGCTGTCAAACATCTCACTGCCGACGACCTGGCAACCATCCTCTATACCTCCGGCACGACCGGCGAACCCAAGGGGGTGATGCTCACCCACGGCAACCTGCGGACCAACGCGGAGGCGACGCTGGCGGTGTTCGGCAGCCAGCCGGGCGACGTGGTGCTGTGCTGGCTGCCGCTGAGCCACATCTATGCCCGCACCTGCGACTACTACACTGTGATCGCCGCGCGGCAGATGGAGCTGGCCCTGGCCGAGAGCCGTGAGACGATCATCGCCGACTGCCATGCCGTGCGGCCGACCTTCATCAACGCGGTGCCGTACTTCTACGACAAGATCGCCCGGCACATCCGCGAGAGCGGACAGACCGACGTGCCCGGCGCCATCCGCGACCTGCTCGGCGGCCGCATGCGGCTGTGCTGCGCCGGCGGGGCGGCGCTGCCCAACCACGTGGCCGAGTTCTTCAACGCTCGCGGCATGCGGCTGTTGCAAGGGTACGGGCTAACGGAGTCGTCGCCCGTCATCAGCTTCTCGACCGATCCGGCTCGCGTCGGCAGCGTCGGTCCGGCGATCCCCGGCATCGAGGTGCGAATCGCCGATGACGGCGAGATCCTCACCCGCGGGCCGCACGTCATGCGCGGCTATTGGCGGAAGCCGGAGGAAACGACCAAGACGATCATCGACGGCTGGCTGCACACGGGCGACCTGGGCCGGCTCGAGGCCGACGGATTCCTCTACATCACCGGCCGCAAGAAGGAGCTGATCGTCACCGCCAGCGGCAAGAACATCGCTCCGGTGCTGATCGAATCGCTGCTGACCGAAGACCCGTTGATCCAGCAGGCGATGGTGGTCGGGGACGGGCGGAACTACTTGGCAGCGCTGATCGTGGTCAACGAGGCAAGCCTGCGCAGCGAAGTGGGGCGCGACGTGTCGCCGGTGTCCGACGATCCGAGCATCCGCGAGCTGTTCGCCCGGCGGATGGCCGATCGGCTGAAGGGGCTGTCGCGCCATGAGCAGATCGGGCAATTCACTTTGTTGACGCAGCCCTTCACGGTCGATCGCGGCGAGCTGACGCCGACGCTCAAGCTGCGTCGCAACGTGATCGCCGAGCACTATGCGGCCGAGATCGAGGCGATGTACGCCAAATAGTTAGTTCGCTACAAGGCTCGGGTGGCGCTGCGCGATTTCGGCCAGCAGCATTTTGGCCTCGGCTTCGTCCAAGCTCAGACCGAAGCGGATCGTCTTGGCGCCGTAGTCGAAGGCCAGGAGACCCGCGCCGCGGCCAAGTGGCCAGGAGTGGACCTGTTGTGCGTTGTATGGCCAGGGGAGCGATGGCACGGGAGGCATCCGCAGCTCTCTGACGTCTTCGAGCCGGTATTCCCAGACACGAGTCCAGCAGGGGACTCGACGCTCGATCCGCAGCACGAGCCCGTCGATCGTGATCACCTCGCGGCCGGCGACTTGCCAAAGCAGTGTATAGACTGCCGCGATGCCTCCCAGCGTCCACAGCGTGAGCCACACGGCGGCGAACGCCGCTGCGAATAACAGCGCGCCACCGCCCTCCTCCCCCTGGCCGAAGCCGAACAGACCACCAATCAAGAACCCCAACCCCGCGATCTCGCCCAAGACCCAAAGGCACAGCCACGCGCCCAGCATGGGAATCAGAAACCAATACCGCTTGGCGGGTATGGTAATGGAGAGTTCGCCGGGCCGCTCGCTAAGTTGATAGCGCGGGCCGGCGGGGATTTCGACGGGCATGCGGCACCTCGTCGGGCCATTATACCGCCCAGCCAGGCCTTTCGCCTCGCGGGCAGGCGACCCCTATTCGCACGCGCCGCTTTCGCTCATCTTCTTGAGCATCTCCGCCTGCCGCTGGGCCAACTGCTCGGGCGTCGGGTTCTCCTTCCGCGTGGCGATGCCCCACACGTGACCGAACGGGTCGGTCACCTTGCAGTAGCGGTCGCCCCAGAACATGTCGCTGGGGGGCGCTTGCACCGTGCAGCCGGCAGCCACGGCCTTCTCGAAAGCCGCGTCGGCGTTCTCCAGGTAGATGTGCAGCGAGACGGGCGTGCCGCCGTAGGTCAGCGGCGACTTGACGCCCCACTGGGGGAACTCGTCATTGAGCATGACGATCGAGTTGCCGACCCACATCTCGGCGTGCATCGTCGCGCCGCCCGGGCCGGGCATGCTACTGATCGTCTTCGCGCCGAAAGCCTTGGCATAAAACTCCAGCGCCTTCAGGGTGTTGTTGACCGTGAGGTACGGCGTGACGCTGTGGAAGCCGTCGGGGATCGGTTTGACGGGGGCGGGCATGACGGAAAACTCCCTGGGGGATGATGACGTGGTGCAGCGATGCACGCGTTCATAACATGCGGGCCGTCCGCAGGCAACGAGCAGCGTGGGCGATGCCGACAGCTCAGCCTACGACCGCTCGATCTTCGATCCGTCCGGGTAGAACACGTCCTCGATCCGCTGACCGAACAGCCGCGCGATCTTGAAGGCCAGCGTCAGGCTGGGCTCGTATTTCTCCGTCTCGATGGCGTTGACCGTCTGACGCGAAACGTCGAGGCGCCGGGCCAGGTCGGCCTGCGTCCAATCACGCTCGGCGCGAAGAGCGCGGAGGCGGTTCTTCATCGATAGCGCTTCCAGGCGATGGCCAGGCCGAGCAAGTAAAACAGCGGCAGGTAGCTCCAGACGTGTCGGTAGCTCCAGTCCTTGGCCGGCAGGTCAACCGCCAGTTGCAGCAGGCCCAAGGTCATCAGCAGCAGGATCGCCAAGGGGTACGCAATCACCAGCGCTTCCAGATGGACGCGGCGGTGAAGCTCGTCGCAGTTCTGTAAGCCGGCAACCATGAACCAGAGGAACAGGCCCGTCGGCACGACGGGGATCAGCGCCACCACTACACGAATCCAGGGATCGAGCTGTAGTCGTTGTTGCAGCTCGACGTTCCAGAAGGCGCGGGCACCCAGGAATGTGATCACCCACAGGGCAACTACACCGATGCCCAGATACGACCAGCGGCGTTCGACGCGAAGCGTTGTGCTCATGGATGGCCTCGGAAGGGCGAGAAACGGTGACGCATTCCATTGTAAAGCAAGCTTTACTTTGTGTCAAGCATGCTTTACCAGTCGGTGCGTGGGCCGGCTACCGAAATGCGTGGGGCTCGTGCGTATTTAGTGATCGAAGCCAACCGCTACGGGCGCTTGTCGAGGTGGCTCTCGCGCAACTCGCCGGCCTGGTTGGCTTGCCAGAAGCGGCCGCTCTCGGCTTCCAGGCAGGTCAGCCAGCCGTCGCCGTAGACCCAGGTGTCGATGCAGATGAGGTGCCCCAGGTTGAGCGGCAAGCCCGTGTGCTGGGCCGTGTGACCGCAGATGACTGTCTTGCCGGAAACATGCGGGCGAACGAGGGATGGTATGAGCTTCTGCCAGAAGAGTGCCTCGGACTCTTGATCCGCGAGCGGCACGTTGGCGTCCAAACCGGCATGGACGAAGATGTGGCCGGCCGTTTCGTGCGATTCGACACACCGCTGCTCGATGAACTCCCAGTGCTCCCGCGGCACCCGCTCGATCCAGCCGGAGGAGCCGTCGCTGCCGTAGGAGGCCAGCGTCTCTCGGCCACCGAAGTCGAGCCAGAATTCAAAGTCCTGTTTGCGGGCCTCGAGCATCATCAGCTCGTGGTTGCCGCGCAACGGCACGAGGCGGCAGGCACGGTCCAGCTCCATCACCCGGTCGATCACGCCGCGCACATCCCCCCCGCGGTCCACGTAGTCGCCGAGGGTCACGAGAAGGTCATCGCGCTGCGGTTGGACCACGGTCAAAAGGGTATCCAGCGCGGTCAGGCAGCCGTGGATGTCGCCGATGGCAAGAGTGCGTGGGGCGGACACGGGATGGTTATCGCGATCTTATCTTAGTGAGAGCCGGAGTCATCACTCGTGCTCGTAGTCGTGCTCGTGCTCGTGCTCGATGCCACTCGTCGAGCACGACTACGAGCACGAGCACGACATGGCGCCGCAATTTGGCGAGGCGGCACCAGAATCTTTCTCGCCACAGGGTGCCAGCCAGGGCTAGGCTGCCCTGCGTGCTGCCATCGCCGCCGCTGCCAGTGCCCCCAAACGTAGGTGTTTCACGTGAAACCGGCAAGGCAGGCACTAGCCCGACGCGCAAACGCGGCACTAACCCGACGCGCAAGCGAGGGAGAGGTGGTTTGAGGCCCGGAGTTGCAACGCGACTCTCCCTCGCTTGCGCGTCGGGCTAGGGTGACGAAGGTGGTTGTTTCACGTGAAACATGCCGATGCCGCAAGACCTGTGGGTCGCCCATGTCGAGCGAAGCTGCGAAGAGGCTGAGGGCGACCTTTTCGAGATTTCCATCCAGACGGGTCTTACCGGCTCTATCGACTGCGCCGCGCAGCCGATTTATTCCATGGTCGCTCCAGTCGCCGACGAGCGGGACAGCCCAATGCTCGCCCAAGCGACGCGCGACGTGTACGGCCCGATCATCAAGAGCATGTTCTCTGGGAGGCAGATATGTCGCAGGTCCGTCGTCTTGGCCGTGGCTTGGAAGCACTGATCGGCAGCTCATCGTCGCTGGAGGCGGGCAGCAGCGGGCCGATCGCGCCCGCGCTGCCGGCAGCCAAGGGCCTGGTCGAGCTGAGCATCTACGAGATCGACCGCAATCCCTACCAGCCCCGCAAGGACATCGACGAGGACGAGCTGCAGCAGCTCGCCGACAGCATCAAGGAGCACGGCCTGCTCCAGCCGATCGTCGTGCGGCGCGTGGACGACCGCTACCAGATCATCGCCGGCGAGCGCCGGCTGCGGGCAGCGACCAAGGCCGGCCTGGAGCACGTGGCCGCCCAGGTGCGCGACGTTGATGAGCGGCAGATGGCCGAGCTGGCCATCGTCGAGAACCTGCAGCGCAAGGACCTCAGCCCGCTGGAGAAGGCCGGCTCGTTCCAGCAATACTTGCAAACCTATCGCTGCACGCAGGAAGAGCTGGCAGGACGGCTGAAGATCAATCGCTCGACCATCGCCAACCTGATCCGCCTGCTGGAGCTGCCCGAGCCGGTGCAAAAGGCCCTTCGCGACGGCAAGATCTCGCAAGGGCACGCGCGGGCCCTGTTGCCGCTGGGGGACGAGCAGGAGCAGATCAAGTTTGCACGGCGTATCCAGAAGGAAGACCTGAGCGTTCGCGAGGTCGAGACGCAGGTCAAGCAGATGATCCACGCCCAGGACGCGGAGCCGCTGCGGGTGGTGTCGCCCGACGCGGAACCGACCGAATCCGTGCCGGCCGAGCGAACCATCGACTCGCATCTGGCGTCGCTAGAGCAGGAGTTCCGCACGGCGCTGGGCACCCGCGTCGAGGTGAAGCAGTCGGCCGAGGGGCGCGGCCGGATCGTGATCCACTTCGACGGCCACGAAGAGTTCGAGCGGCTGCGCGGGCAGATCAACTCCTGGGTTGGGCAGATGCGCCAGGCAGCGTAACGACGACCGTCTGGAGAGGGGGGGCGTAAGCCCCCTGATCGCTCGGAGCGCGTTGGGGCGCAGCGTTATCAGGGGGCTTACGCCTCGCCGGCTCGCCCCGGTCGGCGAAATTGACTCCCGACCCCTTTGCCCGTAGGATGCACGACCCGCGGGGCGTAGCGCAGTCTGGCTAGCGCGTCTGGTTTGGGACCAGAAGGTCGCGAGTTCAAATCTCGCCGCCCCGACTCTCTGGACTATCCGTCAGCAGGCGCGTGCTGCTGGCGGGATTGAAGCCTTCCGCGCCTTCCCGCGGTCGCTATGGATTTCCCGCCAGAGCACTATTTTCAGACCGCTTCGCAGAGAATACGACAGGCCCACTATCTCTATCGCGAGGGTGCGAGCTTCGCGCTGGCCATTTACGTCGGTGGTGTTGCCGTCGAATGCCTGCTGCGAGCGTTCAAGGGTCGGCGGGATCCGACCTTTGATGAAAAGCACGACTTGCTGCGCCTATTTGCCGCGAGCGGGATATTGCGCGTTGAGCCGGAAAAGCTCCGAGGCAAGCGATGGACCGACGCGCAGATCGAGCAACATTTGCGCACACTGCGAGTAGCCGCGAACGAGGTCTTTCGCTTGTGGGCGAATAACTATCGCTTCGCCTCCGAAGAGCGGCTGAGGTCTCACTTGAAGCAAATCACCGGCTACCGGAGAATCAAAGGAGATTACCTCAGGGAGCAGTGCGAAGGTTCCTCAATTCCGCCCAGCGCTTCATCGACAAGGGAGTAGTACTGTGGCAGGCGTGAAGAGCCCGGTGTTGCGGCGCCTGGAGAAGGCCTTGGCGCGACGTTTTCCTCCGCCGGCCACGATCAAACTGGAGGACCATGACGGGATTGTTGGTGTCATCACGTCGCCCCAGTTTGCGGGCATGGAGACCATCGACCGTCAGGATCTGATCGGAGAAGTTGTGGACGAGAGCCTTCGGCCAGACGACCGACGGCGAATTCTGGTCATTGTGGGTGTCACACCGGATGAGGGCACTGGCTACTTGGCGGGTGAGGACTAGCCGAGGTATCCGGTGGCTTGATGTCACGCGTCAGCCCGTCGTCGGTTCGAAGGCAACTGACGGGGGATTCGAACTCCTGGGGCCTGCCCGAGTATTGGAAATCATGAGCAGCTTAGCCCCAAGTAACCACGTTCGATGTGGACGAGAGACGAATCGAAAGCGCGCGCTGCGCGAAGTGCTCCAATCGACGTACCGAGGACAAGCAGTCCTTCTCGATGAATTGCGGTGGAACGTCATCGGACAGCAGATTGCGCAAACAGCCGACGAGAATGCTCGCCGAAGCTTGTTAAACAGCTTCGCCCGAACAGTGCGTGAACAGCTCACGGAGCATGTAATCCAGAAAGTTCCGCTTTCTGCCAAAACGCCGGTCGGATTAGTCGCAAGAGCCGCTGTCTATCGCATGAGAGACGTCACCGCCCTTCGTCGCTTCCTGACCGCCGAAGACTCGTGCATCCTTTGCCGGTACAAGACCAATTTGGAAGTTGAAGAACCACGGTACCAGCCATGGTCCCGCTATGTAGTGCCGCAGTACCACGCGGCAACCTTTCGCTTCTTTGAAAGGGCGTGGTGTGCCGCTCCGTCTTACGCGTTGACCGATCTCCTTTTGCCGAGCACGCCTCGCACCGCTCGACGATCACTCTCAGCACCCACCGCAAACTCGCCGCGAAATGCTCGATGTTCTCTAGCCTCTTCGCTGATCTTCAGTCTGAGAGCCGTTTCTCGTTTTGTGCGTAAGGTTTGCGCTCGATTGGTCAGTCACAAATCTGGTTCACAAAATCTGGCTCATTCCAAAGCGGATGTGATCATTCGCCGTAAGGCGATTTCTGCAGAGTGGTTACGGAGGGCCATCAAAAGCGAAAGCCGATCAGGTTCCAGTAGAACATGTACGGGACAAAAAGGACCAAGCAAAGAACATCGAGTGAGAAGCGGATTCTTCTCGCTGCCGTCCAGCCGTGGTCGCGGGGAGTCCTGGCAAGCACGATCAGCAGGGCGACGGTCGCGAGCGTGGAAACGGTCCCCAGGAGCGGAAGGTACATCAGGACGGCAGGGCAGCTCGGGTGCATTTGGTCGAGCACCAACAACGCGGTGATCGTCATCGCGACCAGAATCAGAAGGTTGAGGGCGCAGATCGCGCGTTTGAAGTTCAGAACCTTGTCGGATGCTGGCAAAGCCGCACTCTGCTGACGGCGGAATAAGCGGGTCAAACCGTACCGGACACCTGCGATCGTGTTGGCAAGAAAGCTGATGAGGAAGAGAATCCAAAGTGCTGCCTGGACTGTTCCGTTGCCATACCATCGCAGTTTTTCATAGCGTACGACCTTGGAAAGAACGCCTGTTTCTTGGGCGACGCCCTCCTGTTTCATTTTGTCGATCTGCGATGGGTGATCGATCGCGCTGTGGACCCAATCGGTCATCGTTTTCAATGCGCCCGGCGGGTAGCCACGCCACTTTTCCTGAATCGCGCCTGTTTCGGAGATTCCCAGACTGTGTTTTGCCCGCGGCAGAATGATCATCGTCCATTTCTCATTGTTCGCCTGGGCCAGCGAATTCTTCAAACCCGCAACGCTCTCGCCGACCGGATGGTGTTGATCCAGTTGTCCCCACATCGCCAAGACCGGCTGGTCGACGTGGCTCCACGCGGGATGCACGTACTCGTCGGGCGGGGGATAGGATCGCGGCAGCAAATGAAGAGAGACAGAAATTCGTCTCGCAAATTGTGGGGCAAACTATCTTGGGCGAGCTGTGCTTTCTCGGCCACGTCACGCAATGTGTCCGACAGCCCATACCTCCGGAACAGGTTGTCACGATAGTAGAACATCATGCCGTCGGCGACGGATGCCCCCACGGCAATGATGAATTGAATGTCTTCCGATCGGGATGCCGCGGCGGCGCTGATGTAGGCGCCTTGACTGAGCCCCCAGATGCCGATCTGTGATGGTGCGATCTCGCGGCGCTGCTTCAGGAAGGCGACGGCGGAAAGAGCGTCATTGACCAGATTCTCGTAGGGCTCATGACTCTCGTAGGCGCCGCCGGACTGGCCCGTTCCGCGCTTGTCGTAGATCAATGCGGCAATACCCTGGCTCGCGAAATATTCACCCACCTCACGGTACGGCTCCCGAGTTTGTCGGCCCGCGCCATGGACAAAGACAACGGCCGGAACAGGTACTTCGCTTCTTGGCAAAAGCAGACTTCCGGCAAGCTTCACGTCCTGGTTGTGAAACTCGACGGGGTGCTCCTCGAACCTGGATTGCGCCCCGGTTTCATCAGCACAGGCCGCCGGCCCGGCTCATGCCTATCAGAAACGCGATGACAGGTATCGCGGCAGGCAACATCGGTATGTGATAGAGGCACGACATACAAAAACAGTTCGACGGAGCCGCCTTCTTATTGGACAGAACCGATGCCAAGCTCTCGAAGTAACTCGATGATTTCCCGATATCCTTCGCGATCAAGGCGAGGGTCATCTTCGAAGTCACCGGCCAATCCGCGCTGCGCACAGTCCATGGCGCCTGTTGCATCGGCGCCTCGCTTAACCAAAGTCCGGATGATCCTCTTCTGGCGATGGATGACCGCGGTGAGTCAGCGGCGTCGAACCGTAGTCCTGGTTGAGGCGTTCAATATCAGCTCCGTGGTCCAGAAGCCACTCAATCCACTCCGGTTTGTCTTCGTCGCCGCAATACTGAAGCGGCGGCGGGATGCCCTCCGGGCACTCGACCGCATCGGGATCCGCAGTGACGATTCGTAAGGCCCAATCGAAATCGTTCGCCCTGATGGCATCGTAGATGACGGCGGTATTGCGTCGGAAAGTCATCGATCGGCGGACTCAGGTCGAACGAGCCGGCCCTGGCAGCGAGCAATCGAAAGCCGCAGTAGCGGCTGCGACCGTTCGGATGCCAGCCCCAGCGCTGGGCGGCACGGCAGAAGCGGGCACTGCTGAAGTAGCTCCCCCCGCGAATGGACCGATAGGAATTGTTATAGCCCGCAGAACCAGTCCTGACACCATTCCCAGACATTGCCGAGCATGTCATGGAACCCCCACGGGTTGGGCGTCTTCTGACCGACGGCGTGCGGTTTTGTCGTCCGCATTGTCATGATACCACGCAACATCCTGCGGCTCGCCATGCCGTGGCTCCGAGCTTCCCGCCCGGCAGGCGTATTCCCATTCCGCTTCCGTCGGCAACCGATATTCCCAGTCGTCAGGGAGCACTCCGGCTTCGCGGTCGAGTTTGGTGAGCTTCTGACAGTACTCATTCGCCTGTTCCCAGCTCACCGAATCAACCGGTGCATCCCCAATCTTCTCATGGTCCGTCGGATTCGTGCCTGTGACCGCTTCAAACTGATCCTGCGTGACCGGCGTTTTCCCCAGATAGAAGTCGCTGGCGAAAGTGACTTCGCGCTGCTGTTCCCAAGCCCGATGGCCGTCCTCGGACTCCGGGCTCCCCATGGTGAAAGAACCGGCAGGCACCCTGATCATCACGCCGCCGGCGGAACTCTGGAATTCTGAAGTTGGAGATTTCGACATGACGATCCAATGTCTCGGCAAAAGAGGCTACCTCGCCGCCTTTTCCAGCTCCTTGATCACGTTATCGACATCGTCTTGATAAGCCGTCGGAGTCGCGAACGTCGGTTTCAAAACGTACGTGATGATTCCTTTTCGGTCGATGACAAACCAGTGCGGATAGTTCTCCACCCAACTGCCCCACCGCAAGGCGCGGCGAGAAACGCCGTAAATCGCGGATGCGCGACCGGCCGGGTCCGACAGGGGCGTGGCGAAGACCAGGCTTTTTTCCTTGCCGAATGGCCCTTTGCCGCCGCCGAGCAGCCAGTTCTCCTCTTTGAAGACTCGGGTTCGATACGTATCCAACGCCATCACCACATAGGTTTCCGCGCCCAGTTTTTCGACCGCGTCTTTCTTGAGGCGCAACTGCGCCTGCTGGTGCATTCAGCCGCCTCAGCCGTCGAAGGCGGCGAAATAGATGGCGATGGGCTTTTTGCCGAGGACCGAAGACAGTTGGAAGGGTTTTCCGTCAATGGTCAAGGCCGTGAAGTCCGGGGCGGGCTTCCCCACAACGGCCGAGCCCATCGCTTCGCGATCGATCCCGGCCGCATAGGCTTGGCGAATCTCCGCAGCGTAGTCGATCTCACTCTTGAGCTGGCCGGCCACGAGCTTGGCGACGAACGGTACGCCGGGGTCGCGATCCTTCTGCGCTGATTCGATCACTTCGGGCTTCATCTTGAGAAGCGCGAGGGCTTCGACTGCCCGGATGCGAACCACATACTCTTTGTCGTTTTTGACCAGCTCCGCGAGCGCATCGGCCGAGGTCCTATCGCTCCGAACGCCGAGCGCGTAGGCGGCAATGGCCCGCACAAACGGGTCGCCGTCCTTGAGGGCTGCTCGCAACGATGTCAAGTCAGCCGAATTAATGACGTCGTAGTCCGCTGCCACGCGGTCTTTCCAGCCCTTTTCGAAGTTCTCGTCTTTGGGCGGAAACTCCAGCTTGCGGTAGCTCTCGATTGGCGATAGTGGCTCCGCACTCCGACTTGTGGGCGCCAGAAGAAGCAAACAAGCTAATAGAACGGTGCGCTTCATGTTTCCCTTTCGTCGGTAGCCGCCGAGCCGCCGCAACGGGCAGATGGCCTGCCCCATCATAACGTCAAAGCGTTACACCGGCTAACAGTGCATGGCCTCGACCGAAAGCCTACTACAAGCGGGCGACGAGCGGCTACCGGGTCGAGTTCGTGAGACCGGCGATCCGAAGGGCGGCATTCGCACCGAGTCGCCGAAGTACGACGCAGAATTCGGACCGGCTTACAACTCCCAGCCTTTCCGGTAGTCGGGCCGAATGAAGCGATCCGCCTCAGGGCAATTCTTGGCCTTGAGATTCGCGGCGTCCCACAGCCTTGATGGCCGGTCCATGGCTGTCTCTAATCATCATGGAGCTGCTTGTTTCGCCGGCAAGCGATCGCGCGGCTTTCGGCAAGGACAATCGCCGGCGCCTAATTGCTGCTGCTGAGCTATTTTCGTTCGGCCGCGGAGGTCTTATCCTGTGGGTTCGCGAGTAGCGAGGTGGCGGCGGTGGCTGGCGTACCTAGTCGTGGACGGCCACAGGTTCGTGATGTGCGTTCTGTTCTTTACCCCCTTGGCGGTCTCTGCTGCGGCTGCTGGCCGAGGAACATCCCTGGGCGGCCCTGTTGGCGAGCGGGCTGATGGCCGCCGGGTTCGTCGGATCCCTGTGGCTCGCCCCGAAGCTGCTGGCCGTGTCGCCACGCCCGGCCCGCCGCGGGACGGCACGGCGGGCGCTCCTCCGGCTGTACCGGGTGTTCGTCGGCTATGGCGACGCGATCCAGGCGTTGGCCCGCCGGATCGACCCGGGGTGGCAAAATCCATACACCGGCCGTACCCCACAGGAAACCGCCTACTGGCTGGCGTCCGGGGAAGTGGTGCACTGGGCCTTGCTGGTGGCATCAGTCCCCCCCGTCGCCGCCGCATTCTGGTACGGCCACCACGTCCTCGGCTTCGTGTGCGTGGCCGCCAACGTGTTGTACAACGTCGCCCCGAACCTGGTGAGCCGGGACACCCGACAGCGGCTGCTCCGGCTTTCGGGGCGAACACCGATGGCGGGGACCACCACCGATCGCTCTGGTGGCGATGCGGCGGCCCCGGTGTCGGAAGTGCCCAGTTCGGTTGTCCCCACGGGCGGGCCAGGCGCCGAACCAGGCGCTGCATCTGCACCGGCGCGCATCAGTGCTTTTCGAGACTTGTAGCTCACCGGTGCGGGCCGGGCAGAGGAGCTTGGTCGTTCGGCAGCGCTTTCGGTCCCATCAACGTCACATCGACCGTTGCACTGTGACAAGAGCGACCAGGTCGCTTTCCGGAGGGACCGCTTACAACTCCCAGCCTTTGCGGTAGTCGGGCCGAATGAAGCGGTCGGCCTCGGGGCAATTCTTGGCCTTGAGGTTCGCGGCGTCCCACTCGATTCGCTGCCCGACGCGGTAGGCCACGAGCCCCAGCTGCACGGCTTCCGCAAGCGGGCCCGCGTACTCGAAGGGGCACGACGTCGGCTCACCCGTCTTGCAGGCCCGGATCCACTCGGCGTGGTGCGCGTTCGACTTGGGAGTGAAAGACTTGGGAAGAGTGAAGTCGGCGAACTTCGATTGGGGAAGTAGCTGGAGCTTATGGTAATCGACGGCGAGCTGTCCTTTCTCGCCCACGAACAGGATGCCTTGGGTCCACCCTTTCGGATTGAACCCCTCGGGAAAGTTCGGATGCTTCCCACCGTGGTACCAGGTCAGCTTGACCGGGGGGAGATCTTCGCGCGCGCCATACTCGTACCGGACGATAAGCCACTTCGGCGGCGACTCGGGGTCCACGGGAGGACCTTCGGCCTCCACGCTCAGCGGGTAGCGGAGTTTCAGCGCCCAGAAGGGCAGGTCTTGCAAGTGGGGGCCCATGTTGCCGACGGTCCCCTCGCCGAAGTCCGAATAATAATGCCAACCGTAAGGGTGGTAGGCCTTGTGGTAGGGCCTCTCGGGAGACGGTCCCAGCCAGAGGTCCCAATCCAGATGCGCCGGGACGGGAGGCCGATCCTTGGGACGACTGGCCCCGCCATAGCTCTCGTCACACCAGACATGGGCTTCCCGTACCGGACCGATCGCGCCGCCCTGAATGAGCTCGACGGCGCGCTGGAAGTCGCAGAAGGTATGGGCATTGGTGCCATGCTGGGTCGCTACCTTGTGCTTCGCGGCCAGCTCCGCCACCACGCGCGCCTCCCAGACCGTATGGGTGAGAGGCTTTTCACAGTAGACGTGTTTCCCCGCCCTGAGCGCCCTCGCCGTGGCGGGCGCGTGGATATGGTGGGGGGTCGAGATGACCACCGCATCCAAGTCCTTCGCCTCGTCGATCATCTTGCGGAAGTCGCGGTACTGTCGTGCCTTGGGGAATTTTTCGGCGGCCTTTCCGAGGTGCCGTTCATCCACGTCGCAGAGCGCGGCGACGTTCTCGCCCGTCATCTCGGCCATGTTTTGTCCGCCGCGGCCGGTGACGCCGATGAAGCCGATGTTGAGCTTGTCGTTGGGAGATCGCGCTTGCCCGAGTCCGGTGACCGAGCAAACCCCAACACCGGCCGTGGCGATAAGAAACTCGCGCCGTGTATTCTTTGTCATAGCGTCCCTCAAGGCTCTGGAGGCAATCCACTTTCCGGTAACTGGGTGCAACTTGTGTTGAGAATTCTATTGGCGTCTCGCCTGATTACGGCACTTCAATCGGTTGGACAATGACTAAGTCGCTCGGTGGAATCGTGAGGCGCACGCTTGTCCCGTCCCAAGTGATGGCCCCGCCGCTTTCATCCACCGCTTGTTCCATCCGTCCAATTCGCGTTTCCAGCACTCTTGCTTCGGTGCGAAGCTGCCGCTGATGGACAAACCAACCGGCCGCTAGGGCAATGACAATGATGAGCCAAAACACGTCGCGAACGGTGACCTTCATCGCTTGGTTCCTCTCTATGCCGCCGTCGCCGCTTCCCGCAACAGCCACTCCAGCATCCAAGGGCAGGTCGCGACCGCTGTGTTTCGTCATCGTGTGAGCGTGCCCAGGTTGGTCAGTTGGTTTTTTGAATCAGCACGGCATTTGAGCTAATCCGTGACAATTTCTGCTTCGACTACGCGCCCATTGACGATTCGGATGACCAGCCATTCATAATCGATTGAAATGAAGCTCCTTTCGTTACCGAGCCAGTACACAAGATCATACCGTTTGAAGTATCCGGTTTCAGGCGGTTCGCCAAGCATCTCAACAACTTCTTCGCGCGTACGGCCGATGAGTGATCGACGGGCGACGAGCCCGTCTGCCATCGACTGTCTGACGCCGGCACCAGTCTCGGCATCGTTGCGCCAAGCAACTGGATCAAAAGTCCGTGCGCGATAACGCCAAGCAACAATACCAGCGGGGAACAGGCACATTGCCAGAATCACGAGAATCACCACCCACCACCATCGAGTGCGCATTATGCGCTCCATTTCTCAGCTTCTGAATCGCTTCCCATTCGTAAGCAAGGTTCACTTGATCGGCAATAGTCCATTGTCGTTTGGCGATTCCAGCGGCGATAGCTGGTGTCATGCCGAGCGTTTGATGCTACCGCACGAAGTTGTCGTAGGTCTTGTCGCGATGCTTAGGCGAGCATTTCGGCTGGCGCGCCCTCTGTGCGTCGTCATCGTGTGAGCTCGCCCAGCGGATGCTCCCTTTCCTTAAGCGGAAATGAAACGCGGCCGCCCTTGAGCTGCACACCGAGTGTGCCCGTTACGACGGGGCCGAGCAGGCCTGGCAGCGCTCCACGATCACCCGCAGCACGCGACGCAGGCTGGCGGCGAACTGATCGAGACTCTCGAGCAACGGCACCGGCACGAGCCAGCGATCAGGTTCTTGGATCGCTTCCAGCCGCAGCCGCCTTGGCGACAGGTCGAGCCGAGGGACCAGATCGCCGGGTCCTTTGGCGCGGACCTCGATCCAGCAGGGCGTTTCGCCCCGCTCCGCCCAGAGCAGCAGCCGCATGCCGATGGCCAGCGTGAACTCCGCGCCGTGCACGTCCATTTCCAGTAGCCAATCGAGATACCGGTTCCAACTGCCGTGGCCCTTGAGCTGCAGCGGCTCCTGCTCCTCGCACACCGCGACGAGGCGCCGGAGATATTCGTCCCAGCGCTCCAGTTGCCGGGCCAGGTCGGCCGGGCGACGCAGCTCGCCGCCGGAGAGATCGGTAAGCACGCGGTCCAGCTCGGCAACGAAGGCCTCGACCGCATCCAAGGTCGCCACGTCGTAGAGAGAATTCCCCGGAAGGACGACCGGCACCTCTTGCTCCCGAGCAGATCCCTTCCGCTCCACAGTGATCCAGAGCGGCGTGCCGTGGCGCTCCCAGCGATCGAGCAGGACGCCCACGCGGACGCGCAGCTCAGGATTGGCCGCCGAGCGTAGATCAAACGTCTGCCGCCGCGGCAGATGGTCGCGGTAGAGCCTGCCGCACTTCCAGGTGGTTGCCGCGTACAACTCGATGCAGCGCCGCCGCAAGTGGGGGACGAGCTTCATCAGCCACAGGAGCTGCTGGCTCTCCGATTGCCGGGGCCGCTCTTTCTTCCGCAGTGCAGGCCGATCGAGACCGCAGAGGATCTTGGCGAACAGCTCCTCGAATCGGCCGGCCCATTGCGTGGCCGGTGGCGGAAACAGGTGCACGTTGCTGTTCCGCCAGTCGGAGGCCGTGTCGGCGGCCTTGTCCCATTCATCGTATTCGGCCACCTGAGCGACGACGTGCACCGGCTTGCCAGCCCCCAGCGCGATACCGGCCTCCGTGAGCACGTTGCGATGGAAGCCCTCGCCCTGCGGCGTGAGGTCGGCGATCAGGAAATCGCAGCCGTGAATCTGCTTGGTGATCGACTCGAAGAGCGTGTGATCTTCGACGGCCTGGGAGTTGAATCGCCGCAGATCGAGGTCCTCGAGGCGCTCGGCCCCTTCCTTCATTTTGTCCCAGAAGCGCGCGGAGGCAGGCGCAAAGGGCATGGCCACGAAACCCCGCACCAATTCGCCTGGCATGAGACGCCCCTTTCAACGTCGGGTTGACCCGTCCGACGCTGGTCGAAACTCCTGCACGTCGGGCTGGTGCCTCGACGCTCGTCGAACGTCGCCACACCGCAAGACGCTCGCCTATCTCTAAGCTATGCCCAGCGGTATGCGCGAGGCAAGAGGCGCGCGGACAAGAAAGAAGCCCGGCTTCTTCAACAAGCCGGGCTTCTCTGTGCGCCCTTCTCCATCTGCCCTTCTCCATACGCCGAATCGAGCTACCCGGCTAGGACTCGAACCTAGAATGAGGGAGCCAAAATCCCTAGTGTTACCATTACACCACCGGGTAAAACGCCGGTGAGTAAGTGAGTAAGTGAGTAGGTCCCGTCGCCTCCAACCTACTCACCTACTCACTTACTCACCTACTCACTCACTCCCTACGCGTCGCGCCGCAGCACGGAAAAGGCGAGCTGCTCCAGCTCGATGGCCACATCGACGCCGACCAGGCTGACCGCCGTCGGCAGGCTGATGGTGACGGGCGCAAAATTGAGGATGCCCTCGATGCCCGCGGCGGTCATTCGGTCGGCGACGTCCTGCGCGGCAGCCGCAGGAACGGCGATCACGCCCAGGCGAATCCTATGGTCTCTCACGATTCTGGGCAAGTCGTCCAAGGCGTGGATGCGAACGCCCTCGACTTGGAGGCCGACCTTGCCCGCGTCGGCGTCCAGCGCCGCGACGAAGCGGAATCCCTGCCGGGAGAACCCGCGATAGCCCAGCAGCGCCCGGCCCAGATTTCCCACGCCCACCAGCGCAACGGCCCAGGGCTCGTGCGTGCCCAGAATGCGGCGGATGGCCTCGATCAATTCGTGGCAGCGATAGCCGATGCCCGGCCGGCCGAACTGCCCGAAATTCGTCAGGTCCTTTCGCACCTGGGCGTCGGTGCAGCCGAGCCGCTCTCCCAGCGCGACGGAGCTGATCGTCTCGCGGCCGTCGCGGACCAGGTACTGAAGCTCGCGCAAGTACAGGCTCAAGCGGCTGACAACGGCCTTGGAAACGGGCGACGGATCAGGCAGGGGCGCCTGTCGTCCCAGTCGTTTGCCGCCGCGCGCGCGTCGTGGCGATCGCGTTGCCATGTGGTAGTGCACGTCGAGCGCAAGGAAGATCGCGACGTGCCTACTCTAGAAGTCTGCCAGCGAAGCGGCAAGAGTCGAACGATCACCAAGCAAATTGGCGCTATTGGTTGAGATAGCCGGTCTCATCCAGCCACACGTTGCCGGTAGCGGCATGAAACAGCCAGCCGCGGTCGGACCCCGAGGTCACCGCCGTCGGCGGATTGGTGGAAGTCGTGTTGACCGTGTTCTTGTTCGTGAAGGGGTTCACGGGAATGAACTGCAGATAGGGGCCGAAGTCGGTGCCGGCGGCGCCGCTGGCGTCGGTCTTGATCGTGAGCTTCGTCAGGTCGGACGGCGGGTTGCCGCTGTGCTGCACCTTATACATTTCGACCTGTGCGCGCAGCGTGCGGAGGTTCATCAGCGCCGTGCTGCGCTTGGTGTCGGTCGTGGAATCCGTGAACTGCGGAATGATGGTGGCCGCCAGGATGGCCAGAATGACCACCACGATCAGCAGCTCGATGAGCGTGAAGCCTTGGCGACGACGCATGACTCATCCTCGGCTCGAAAGTCACTGTTCCTAGTGACGCGGCGAGCGCCTCGGAAACCGTGGCGGCACCTATGAGTGTGTAGACCATGAAGTGTGACGCGTCAAATGAGCGCGCTGCCCGTTGGCCTCGTCCGCGGCCCATTGGCCAACAGAGTCTGCCTCGCGGCTGCTTGTGGGGAGAATCTGGCACCTTCCCCACATGCCGCAGCACCGTCACGACCTGACCAATCGGCGAAGGCTGCCGTTGCCGTCACGGCCCTCTTTGCGCACAACCGTGCGCGTGGCGCGACCTGCATGCACGGCTGTCTCGAGCCACGTTGCCCTGCTTTCGCCGTAGTGCTTCGCTACCCAGGCGCTTCACAGAAGCCGGGACGGCGCCGATTGTTGCGTCGCGCGCCGCTCTGCCTCGGATCGCGTCGTACTATAGAGAGTCTGCGAGGCGGCTGACCGTCGTGACGGCGGTGCAATCTGCTGAGTCCTGTTAACGCAGGCGAAGTCTGCTAGCCGAAGGAAACAAGGGGTCACCGGCCCCATCCAGACCAGGATCTTCCCAATCCGCACACTGCTTGAAGGAGGCTCAATCATGAATCGCTCGTTGGGAGTGCCGCTCATCGCCGTCGTGTTGACGGCCATGTCGGCCCAAATGGCCGCGGCCGGGTATTGTGGCGGCGCCACGTACCACGGTTGCTCGAGCTGCGGGGTCGCGCCCGCAAGCTGCGGCCAGGCCTGTTGCACGTTCACCAGGACCTGCCGCGAGGTGGTGTACGAGAAGTGCACCCGCACCTGCTACAAGACGTGCTACGAGCCGGTGTGGACCACGAAGACCGTCAATTGCGTGAAGTACGTCCAAGAGACGCACTACCGCGATTGCCACTACACGGTCTGCAAGCCGGTCTACGAGACGCGCGATCAAGGAGATTCCGTACACGGTCTGCAAGCCGGTGTACGAGACCAAGACCAAGGAGATCTGCTACACGGTCTGCAAGCCGGTCTACGAGACCAAGACCTGCGAGATCTGCTACACGGTCTGCAAGCCGGTCTACGAGACCAAGACCCGCGAGATCTGCTACACCGTCTGCAAGCCGGTCTACGAGACGCACGACCAGGAGCATCTGCTACACGGTCTGCAAGCCGGTCTACGAGACGAAGCACTGCGAGATCTGCTACACGGTCTGCAAGCCGGTCTACGAGACCAAGACCGAGAAATCTGCTACACGGTCTGCAAGCCGGTCTAGGAGACCCAGACCAGCGAACATCTGCTACACGGTCTGCAAGCCGGTCTACGAGACGCACACGAAGAACATCTGCTACACCGTCTGCAAGCCGGTCTACGAGACCAAGACCCGCGAGATCTGCTACACGGTCTGCAAGCCGGTCTACGAGACCAAGCACCGCGACATCTGCTACACGGTCTGCAAGCCGGTCTACGAGACCAAGCACCAAGGAGATCTGCTACACGGTCTGCAAGCCGGTGTACGAGACGAAGACGCACGACATCTGCTACACGGTCTGCAAGCCGGTGTACGAGACGCACGACCGCGAGTGCTGCTACACGGTCTGCAAGCCGGTCTACGAGACCAAGAACGCGAGATCTGCTACACGGTCTGCAAGCCGGTCTACGAGACGCACGACCGCGACGTGCTGCTACACGGTCTGCAAGCCGGTGCACTACACGAAGACGGTCCAGGTCTGCTGCGGCCGCTGGGAAACCCAGGTCACCGAGTGCCCCGGCCCGGTCGTCAGCAAGTGCGTGCAAGAGCCCGGCTGCTGGGTGTGGGATCCCTGCTGCTGCCGCTGCGTGTACTGCCCCGGCGAGTGCCAGACGGTGCAGGTGCAGTGCCCGCCGGGCAAGGTGCTGCAAGAAGGTCTGGGTGCCCGAGGTGCAAGAACAAGACCGATCAACTGCGTGCAAGTACGTGACGCGAGAGCTGCGTCGAAGAAGGTGCCCTACACCGTCTGCCGGATGGTGCCCGAGCAGCGCGTGAAGCACCTGCACCTACACGGTCTGCCAGATGGTGCCGGAGAGCCGCGTGAAGACCTGCACCTACACGGTCTGCCAGATGGTGCCCGAGCAGCGCGTCAAGACCTGCACCTACACCGGTCTGCAAGATGGTGCCCGAGCAGCGCGTCCAGAACTGCACCTACACCGTCTGCCAGATGGTGCCGGAGCAGCGCGTCCAAGACGCTGCACCTACACGGTCTGCCGCATGGTGCCGGAGCAGCGCGTGAAGAACTGCACCTACACGGTCTGCCGGATGGTGCCCGAGCAGCGCGTCAAGACCTGCACCTACACCGTCTGCCAGATGGTGCCGGAGCAGCGCGTGAAGACCTGCACCTACACGGTCTGCCAGATGGTGCCGGAGCAGCGCGTGAAGACGTGCACCTACACGGTCTGCCAGATGGTGCCCGAGCAACGCGTGAAGCACTTGCACCTACACGGTCTGCCGGATGGTGCCCGAGCAGCGCGTCAAGACCTGCACCTACACCGTCTGCAAGATGGTGCCGGAGCAGCGCGTGAAGACCTGCACCTACACGGTCTGCCAGATGGTGCCGGAGCAGCGCGTGAAGACGTGCACCTACACGGTCTGCCAGATGGTGCCCGAGCAGCGCGTCAAGACCTGCACCTACACGGTCTGCAAGATGGTGCCCGAGCAGCGCGTCAAGACCTGCACCTACACCGTCTGCAAGATGGTGGCCGAGCAGCGCGTGAAGCAAGTGCCGTACTGCGTGTGCAAGCCGGTGCACTACACGAAGGAAGTGAAGTGCTGCCACTGCGTGCCCAAGCAGGTGGCCTACACGTGACCTGCTGCGTGCCGCGGGTGGTTTGCAAGCAGGTTCCGGTGACGGTCTGCTGCCCGTGCCCGTGCTGCTGCTGCGGTGGCGGTGGCTGTGGCTGCGGCGGCTAGTTGATGGCCGATAGGCAACGCGAGGCGTTGCCGATGAGTCTCCAGAAAGCAGGGAAGTTGCTGGTCTTCGGTGCGGCGGCCCGGTCAAATTGACCGGGCCGCCGCCTTTTATGCGCCGAGCAACGTCGTTTCGCAAGTGGACGAGCTTTTGGCGAGCGGGGGGCGTAAGCCCCCTGATAATGCGGGGCGGCCCATGTTCGCCGAGCTATCAGGGGGCTTACGCCCCCCGCTCGCCATGCATCGACGGATTGAAATCCGTCCTACCCCAGCACGCGGCTCAGGAACTGCCGCGTTCGCGAGTGCTTCGGCTGCTCGAGCACGTCCTTGGCCGGGCCTTCTTCGATGATCTTCCCTTCGGCCAGCACGAACACCCGGTCGGCCGCCTGCCGGGCAAAGCCGATCTCGTGCGTCACCATGACCAGCGTCAGCCCGTCACGCTTCAGACCCGCCACGACGGAGAGTACTTCGTTCTTCAGCTCGGGGTCCAGGGCGCTCGTGATCTCGTCGCACAAGAGGCCACGCGGCTCCATGGCCAGAGCTCGGGCAATCGCCACGCGCTGTTTCTGTCCGCCCGAGAGCTGCCGCGGGTAGTCGTGCGCCGCGCCTCCAGGCCGACCTTGCGGAGCAGCTCCAAGGCCAGCGTCGCCGCCGCGGCGGGAGCTTGCCCGCGCACGCGGATCGGGGCCTCGATGACGTTGCCCAGCACGGTCAGGTGCGGGAACAACTGGAAGTCCTGGAACACCATGCCGAAGAATCGCCGCAGCTCGCGAACGGTCTCCGGATGGCTGTCGCCATTGGCCTGAAGCGTGTGCGGACCGACGCGCACTTCGCCCGCGTCGAAGGGCGTGAGGCCGTTGATGCAGCGAATCAGCGTAGACTTGCCGCCGCCGCTGGGGCCGATCAGGGCCACGGTCTCGCCGGCATGGACCTTCAGACTCACGCCGTCCAGCACCACGCGCCCGGCGAACGACTTGCGAACGTCACTGAGCTCGACGAGGACTTCCATCGTGAGAATTTCCTGATTTCGGCGTAGCTGAACTCGCCAGAGTTCAGCCCCGTGAAGTCCCGTAGGGTGGGCCAAGGCCGCGCAGCGGCCGCGGCCCACCAAATTGCGTGTGGCGCGACGTTGATCGACGCCGCACGCGGATTTGGTGGGCCGGCGACTCGCTGCGCGAGCTTGGCCCACCCTACGCTACATGCCCCCCGCCCACTTCTTCTCCAGGTACCGTGAGAGATACCCCAGCGGCACCGACATCACCAGATACAGCACGGCGGTGGCCAGGCCGATCTGCACGAACCCGCCGTAGCTCTTCGTGAGGATCTGATACTGCTTGCTCAGCTCGACCACGGCGATGATGCTGACCACGCTCGTGTCTTTGAACAGCGCCACGAGGTCGTTGGTCATCGGCGGCAGGATGGTGCGGATCGCCTGCGGCAGGATGATGCGGCGGAAGGTCAGCGGGCCGGGCATGCCCAGCGAGGCCGCCGCCTCCCATTGCCCCGGCGGGATCGCGCCGATGCCGCCGCGGTAGATCTCCGCCTCGTAGGCCGCGTAGTTCAGGCCGAAGCCGAGAATCGCCGCCGTCAGCGGCCCCAGCGTCGAAGCGCCGGAATGATCGGACGACAGCCCGTAGTAGAGAAAATAGAGCAGCAGCAGCACCGGAATGCCGCGAAAGAACTCCACGTACACCGTGGCCAGCCACTCGCAGCGGCGCCGGCCCATAGAGCCGAGCCAGGGCAATCGGCAAGCCAATCAGCACGGCCACCAGCATGCTGGCCAGCGTGATCTTCACCGTCACCCAAGCCCCTTCGACGAGCAGCGGCAGAAACACGCCGATCGACATCCGCTGCACTTCGCCCGCCCCACTCTGCGCGGGCGCAGAAAGCCGGTACTGGTCGTGGTTCCACAGCTCCCACTTCATGAGGATGCGTTTCAGCTCGCCGCTTTCGATCACGCGGCCCAAGGCGGCATCCAGTTGCTCGGCTAGCTCCGGCTTGTCCTTGGCGACGGCGATGGCGTAGTAACCCTCGGCCAGCGGCCGCCCCGTGAACTGGAGGCCCTCGATCCGCCGCGCGTGCTTGAGCGTAGGATCGGTCACGGCGTAGTAGATGGCGATCGGCAGGTCCAGCAGCACGCCATCTACGCCGCGGCCCATCAAGCAGGTCGCGGTAGGGGCCTTCTTGTTCCTCGTAGATCCGCTTGGGCACCTTCAGCTCATCCAGCAGGCGGTCGGCCGCGCTGCCTCCCAGCGTGGCCACCGTGCAGTCGAGGTCCCGGCACTCCTCCAGGGTGGTGAAGCGGCCCTCGCCTTGCCGCGTGACGAGCTGCAACTGATAGATGTAATACGGCCGAGAGAAGCGGACCATTTCTTCCCGCGCGGGCGTGATCTCCAGCCCGTTCATGGCGAAGTCGATGTCGCCCCGCTCCACGTCGGAGAACAGGCTGTCGAAAGCCCGCTGATGAAACTCGACCTTGCGTCCCAGCTCTTTCGCTAGCGCAGCGGCCAGATCGACTTCGAAGCCAGCGGGACTGCCGTCGGCGTCGGTGAAGACATAGGGAAGGCCGCCGTCGGCATCCGCCCCCCACTTCAGCGGCGGCACGTCCTGGGCCGCCGCTGGCCCCGCGCAGCAGATCACAGCCAGGAAGAACAGGCCACGATGCGCGTTGGTCAACGCAGGATGCCTCCCGAAGTGTAGCCATCTCGCTCTGCGCGATGAACGTCTCGCGCAGCGAGACCAAGGTATTCGAGAGCGATTGTACTTCGCAAGCTGCCAGCGTCGAGCCGTGTTTCTCGCTGCTACGGCGAGTACAATCGCATCCGCCCATTTCGTCACTCCTTCGATGTCACTCCTTCGATTCCAGGGTGTCCTATGGCTCATCTTCGCATGTTGGGGTTGCTTGTCGCCTGGGGTGCGTTTTGGTCGCTCGCGACCAACGCGTTCGCTCAGGAGGGGCTGCGCCGCCTGGCGGAGTTCGGGCCGGTGGATAACCCTTCCGCGGCGCAACAAACCTACGAAAAAGCCGTCGGCGAGCTCCGCAAAAGCGGCGGCCTGCTGCTGGTGCCGCGACAGACTCTGGAAGCAACTGAGGCCGTGCCGCTGCAAGGATCGGTGCGCACGCCGGACCCGCCGGCCGAAACGAAGCTGTGGCGCGACGGCGCGGGCGTGACGGTCGTGGCCATCGACGAGCAGCAGCGTGGTCGTGCAAGTGCCGCCGCTGACCGGCATGCGACATCGAGCGCACGCTCCGCCTGGCCGACCGCGACAGCTTGCCCCACTGGGGCACGCACCCGATGCTGACCATCGACAGCAAGCTCATCTACGGCTCCAGCAGCTACCTCGACTGGCTGCAAGCGCCGGTCGCCAAGGGCAAGGACCGCCGCTTCTACCTGCCCACGGTGCGCGGCCTCCGGCCGGGGCAGTTCCTCAATATCCACGGCGGGCCCGACTACGGCGGCGGCGTCACGCGGGCCTGCGTCAAGTCGGTCGGCTACGACGCCGAGCGACGCATGCACTACGTCGTGGCCGACTCGGACCTGGATCACGTGGCCGGCGCCATCCTGCACAACAAGAGCAACACCGGCCTCGTGCACATGGTGCAGAACAGCCACAACGACAACCAGACCTACGACGTCAAGATCATCCGCAATCAGTACGCTCACGGCGACACGTACATGTACTATTGCGACTTCAACTACATGAGCAACGTCCATTCGGCCGCCGGCGACGAGAACGGCAACTGCTTCGCCGCCTTCATCCACACGCTCGACAATAACTTCCGCGCCACCGTGGAGTCCGTGGACTGGAGCACGGCGCGGGCAGGCGTGGGCCAATTCAAGTTCACGGCCGGCGCGAACGTCGAAACGCTGGGCGACTCGCGCCCGCTGATCAACCTGAACCCCAAGAAGGCCATCACCGGCGGGCAAGGTGTTGATCGTCGCGCCCGGGTGCTATACCGACGCGACGGACGACGCCGCGGCCGACGCTAATTGCCGCTTCGAGGGCAGGACCTATCCCAGCCGCCTGATCAAGAACCCGCTGAACGGCGCGACCGAGCTGAAGATGGGCGGACTCATCCGCGGCGACAAGGATTGCCCGTGGACGGCCGACATCGTCGGCCGCTACTTCGCCGTGACCGCTGCCGACGAGAAGACGCCGCAAGGCAACCTGCGCTGGTACCTGATCACCTCGTTTCGGCGAATCGCCGACGGCACCAAGGAGATCGAGATTCGCCGCTATTGGTGGGGGGCCAAGAGCGCCGGCAGCCCGACGCTCTATCGCCGCGAGAACTACACCTGGGACGGCCACGTGCGGCCGCTGGACTACGTCATCGCGCCGGGCACGTATGTGAACGACGTCTCCCGGGCCGTCTCCGGCGGCGACCGCGGCGGGCAGCGGACGCTCGGCCTGGCGGCATATCGCGATCAGGCGACGCCGTTCGACTTTCAGCCGGGCGACGCCGTCGAGCAGGCCATCGGGCCGGACCCGTTCCGGCCGATCCCGTTTCGCGTGTGGATGTTCGAGGACGTGCCGGGGGCATTTCCCTCGCCGGTCTTCGATCTGGCCAACCACGGGGCCGCGGCCCGCTACGCGGTCATGAACGTCCACGGCGGCGCGGCCAGCCTGGAAGAGGCCGCCAAGTCGGCGCAGCAGAAGCCGGCCTGGGACAACGTGATCGTGCTCGATACGGCGGTCGGCGTCGGCCTCAACTGCAAGGCCGACTTCGCCGACGCGGCCATCCTCTTCCAGCAGCCCCATCGAGAGCAGCCGATCAAGTGGCGCTATGGCCACGCCGAGGGCCAACCCCCACGCACGGCCACGCTCACCGTCTCCAAGAAAACCGGAGAGCTCGACTATCGCGGCGGCGGGCTGCGGACCAACGGCCCCGTCACCACCGTCACGGGTCTGTCCGGCGGCGACAAGCCGGCGCGAAACCTGCGCGGCAAGAACGTCGCCATTACGGAGAAGGCGACTTCAGCCCGCATCGACTTCCCGCAGCCCGAGGCCGACGGCGACTACGCCGTATTCGTAGAGCAATCGTGGCTCACGGGCCGCGCCATCGCCGACAAGGGGCCGACCGGCTTCACGATCACCTTTGAGAAACCGGCGCCGGCTAAGGCGACGATCGATTGGATGCTGGTGCGCTGACGGGCGGCACAAGCCTGGACGTCTTCGCTCGCCAACACTGAAGAGACAACCACGAATTACCCAGCGGCGTAGGCGCAACCAACAGTTTGAACAAAAGGTAACGAAGGAAACAAAGAAGGCGTCCCGGAGTTTGTCCTTCGTTGCCTTCGCTTCCTTCTGTTCAAGATTTTTTTGGCTTGCGAAAATCAAGCTCGGTTGCGACTGAGCCGCGCTGGGTTATTCGTGCGATTCGTGGTTGCACTCTTTGTCGCACACGAAGTGTTCGGCCCGACGCGGCCAGAGGTCTATGCCTGTTTTCCAATTCAAGACTCTAGCCCTGGCGAGAATCTCGTAACACAATGGCCTAAGGCATGCTTTCCTTCCGCGCCTATCGCGACAAACATTCCTCGTCCGTTCCGCAGGCATGAAGAATCGCCTCTCGACGTCCGCCCCCCTGGCGCTCTTGCTCCTCGCCAGTGTTTTGTCCGCCTCCGGGGCCGTTGCCGATGAGCCGGCCATCCGCTGGTGGAAGGGCAATCTGCACACGCATTCCCTGTGGAGCGACGGCGACGATTTTCCCGAGATGATCGCCGATTGGTATCGCGAGCACGGCTACCATTTCCTGGCCCTCTCCGACCACAACATCCTGAGCGAAGGGCGGAAGTGGATGAAAGCAGGCGGAGATCGTCAAACGGGGCGGAAAGGACGCGCTGGCCAAATACCGCGCCCGCTTCGGCGGCGAGTGGGTGGAAACTGCGCGGCGACGAGGCGGCCGGCTCGCTCGAAATCCGCCTCAAGCCCTTGAGCGAGTTCCGGGCACTGCTCGAAGATCGCGGCCGTTTCCTGATGATCCCCGGCGAAGAGATCAGCGACAAGGCCGAAGGCGTGCCGGTCCACCTTAATGCCACCAACCTCCAGGAGCTGATCCTGCCGCTGGGCGGGAAGACGGTCCGCGAAGCGATCGCGGCCAACGTGCGGGCGGTGGAAGAACAGGCCAAGAAGAGGGGCCGTGAGATCCTGGTCCATCTGAACCATCCCAACTTCGGCCTGGCGATCACGGCTGAAGACATGGCCGAGGTCCTCAACGAGCGGTTCTTCGAGGTCTACAACGGCCATCCGGGCGTGAAGCAGCTCGGCGACGCGACGCACCCGAAGGTGGAGCGGCTGTGGGACATCGCCAACACGATTCGCCTGGCGAACTTGAAGGCCCCGCCGCTGTTCGGCATCGCGACCGACGACTCCCACGACTACCACGGCGAGAAGGGGCGCGGCCAGGCCGCGGCTGGGTGATGGTCCAGGCCAGGTATCTGACGCCCGAGCACATCATCCGCGGCCTCAAGGCCGCCCGCTTCTACGCCTCCAGCGGCGTGGCGATCCGTGAGACGACCTTCGACGCGGCCACGGGCAAGCTCGAGATCGCCATCGAAGGGGAAAAGGGCCTCGAGTACACGACCGACTTCATCGGCACGCCCGTTGACTTCGATCGCACGACGCAGCCGGCCGTCGATGCCGAAGGCAAGCCGATCCGCGCCACGAAGCGCTACTCGGCCGACGTCGGCAAGACCTTCGCCACCGTGAAGGGGCTCGATCCCTCCTACAAGCTTACCGGCAAGGAGCTCTACGTCCGGGCCATCGTCAATTCGTCCCGTGCCCATCCGGACCCGTCCTACAAGGACCAGAAGGAGCAAGCGTGGACACAGCCTGTCGGCTGGGAGCGGTGGCTGGAGAAAAAGGCCCCAGTAGCCGGTAAATGATGAACGACAGACGAGCGTGCTGTCGGTCTTACTTCTTCTTCCCTTCGGACTTCTTGGCCTCCGCCGCTTGCATCGCATAGATCCGCAACTGGTTGTCGTGGCACGGCACCGCCAGTTGCAGGCCGTCTTTGTGCAAGGCCAGGTCGCGCGACGAGCCGGGCAGTTTGAGCTGGTGGAATGGGGCCGGCTGGTCCGGCTTGTAGAAGTACAAGTATCCGCCGCTGCCGCCGCCGGCCGCCACGATCAGGAAGCCCTGCGGGTGATAGGCCGCCCCGAAGGCCTTGCCGTTGACGTTTTCCTTGGGCTTGTGGAGGTGCGTCTTCTCGCCCTTGGTCCAGTCGAAGGCCGTGACGGCGGCGTTGCCGATACCGGCAAACGCGTTGGTGACGTTGGTGATGCCGCCGGCGGCCAGGGACTTGCCGTCGGGGCTGAACGCCAGGCAATACGCCCCGCCGTAGTCGGCCTTGAACGACGGATCGTACTTGTGGATGTCCGCCGCCTTGAAGTCGCGAACCAGCTTGCCGGTGGCCACGTCCCAATCCTTGAACTGGCTCAAGAGATCGCCCGAAACCAGCCGCGGCTCGGTCGGATGAAACGCCACGTTATAGACGTGCCGAGTGTGACCCTTCAGCTCGTGAACCAGCTTGCCGTCGGCGCGCTGAAGATCTTCACCAGGGCATCGTTGCCGCAGGTGGCCAGCAGCTTGCCGTCGGGGCTGACCGCGATGGCCCGCAGCCAGCCGTCGTGGGCCTGGACCGTGCGCTGCGGCTTGGGCCCTGCGGCGGCCGTCTCCCAGGAGATCAACCGGCCGTCGTGGCCGCCGGTGTAGGTGGTGTTTCCGTCGGGTGAAAAGGCGATCGCCCGCACCCAACTGTCGTGGGCCGCCAGCGTCGTCTGCTTGCCGGTGGCCAGCTCGTAACGCTGCACGTCATTGTCTTGCGCCGGCAAACACATAGCGGCCCGGCGGATCGAACCGCGCCGCGATCAGCGGCGACTTGTGAGCGAACTTGCGGGCTTCGTGCGTCTTGGCAGGATCGGCGTTCATGGGCGGGCGGGAGTAAGGAGGCGGGAATGGCGTCGTGCCATTGGTCCTGGCGAGTGAGGCTGTGCACGAGTGATCGTAGCACAAGGCGCCGCACAAGAGAATTCTTGTTCGACAAGCATCTTGTTCCAAGGCTCCGCCTTGGAACACATTGCCCGCGAGGCTCTGCCTCGCCGTGGAGGCACGTTGCCTTGTCGTGGGGCACGTTTCCAAACGTGCCCGTCCGCACACTCGGGCACGTTCAGAAACGTGCCCAGGTGTCTCGCGGAACGCAACGCCTACTTCGCCTCGCAGCGCTGCATGTATTCGATGCTCTCCCGCGCCAACCGTTCGATGCCGGGCGTGTAGTCGAACACCTCGACGGAGACCCAGCCGTCATAGCCGATCTCGCGCAGAGCGGCGAAGATCGGCACGAAATCCAGCTCGCCGAAGCCCGGCCCCTGGCGGTTGGCGTCGTTGGCGTGAAAGTGGACGAGGTCGCCCTTGTTCGCGCGAATGAGATCGGGAATCGGCTGCGACTCGCTCGACATGGCCTTGCAATCCAGGTGCAGCCGGCAATTGGGATGATCGACCATCCGCACCAGCCGCACTCCGTCGGCCGCCGTGTTGAGGAAGTTGCCCTCGGCCGGCGCGAGCGGCTCGACGGCCAGCGTCACGCCGCACTGGGCGATCGTCGGCATGGCGGCGCGAAACACTTCGGCCGCGTAGTCCATGGCCTGATCGTGAGAGACGCCCGGCAGCAGGTTCCGCTGCAGCGGCGAGCCGAACACCATCACCCACCCGCCCAGGTCGCGGCACAACCGGGCCAGCTCCCCCAGATAATCGACCGTGGCCTTCCGCACGTCGGCATCCGGGCTGGTCAGGTAGTACCCCTTCGTCTTGGCCAGCAGCCAGTGCAGGCCGATGATCTCCAGCCCTTCGATGTGGGCACGCCGCCGCACGTCGCGTCGCTTGCCCGCCGGAATGTCCTTGGCATCCAGGGCAATCGTGATGGGGGCGATCTCCAGCCCCGTGTAGCCGCATTCGGCCGCGAAGGCAAACGCCCGGTCGAAGGGCCAGTCCTGGAAGGTCTCGTTGCAGATGGCGTACTGCATTGTTGTCCTTTGTCCCTTGTCATTTGTCCCTTGCCACTTGCTCGTTGTAGCCGCACGCCCGCTCCGATACAACGGACGCTGGGACCGCCACGGACGGCAGGCGGCAAACAACAACTGACAAAGGACAACTGACCAAGGACAAAACCCCATGAAAGACCCTCGCCTCCACCGGCTGGCCGAAATCCTCATCGACCACAGTTGCCAGCTCTCCAAGGGCGAAAAGGTGCTCATCGAGGCCTTCGATTTGCCCGATCCGGCGCTCGTCTGCCGGCTGATCGAGCTGGCCGCCGAGCGGGGGGCCGAGCCGTACGTCTCGTGGAAGAACAACGCCGTGCTCCGCACGCTCTACACGACGGGCACCGAGAACAACATCGCCCAGGCCGGGGCCTTCGAGACCGCCGTGATGGAGCGGATGGACGCCTACATCGGCATCCGCGGCGCGGCCAACAGCTCGCAGTTCTCCGACGTGCCGCGCGACAAGATGGAGCTGTACGAAAAGCTCTGGTGGCATCCGGTGCACATCCGCATTCGCGTGCCGGAGACCCACTGGGTCGTGCTCCGCTACCCGACCGACAGCTTCGCCCAGAGCGCCCACATGAGCAGCGAGGCTTTCGAAGACTTCTACTTCGACGTCTGCACGGCCGACTACGCCCAGATGGCCCGCGACCTGGAGCCGCTGGAAGCCCGCATGCGGGCCGCCGACAAAGTGCGGATCACCGCACCCGGCACGGAGCTGGAGTTTTCGATAAAGGGGATGAACGTCCGCCCGTGCGCCGGCCAGCGCAACATCCCCGACGGCGAAGTGCTTCACCGTCCCGCACCGCGAGAGCGTAAAGGGCCGCATCCGCTACAACGCCCCCTCGCTCTATCAGGGCACGGTCTTCGAGGGGGTGGAGTTCGACCTTCGAACGCGGCAAGATCGTCAAGGCCACCTGCACGAACGAGCCCGAGAAGCTCAACAAGATCCTCGACTCGGACGAGGGCGCCCGCTACATCGGCGAATGGTCGCTGGGCTGCAACAACTTCATCAAGCGTCCGATGCTCGACATCCTCTTCGACGAGAAGATCGGCGGCTCAATGCACCTCACCCCCGGCCAGGCCTACGAAGAATGCGACAACGGCAACCGCAGCGTGGTCCACTGGGACCTGGTGCTGATTCAGACGCCCGGCGTATGGCGGCGGCGAAGTCTACTTCGACGGACAGCTCCTGCGGAAGGACGGGCGGTTCGTGCCGGGGGATTTGGCGGGGCTGAATAAGGGGCTGTGAAGACAGTGAGTCGCGGAATTGCCGAATCGCGGCAAGCGAGTGCCTTCTACTGGTTCGCTTGGTAGAATTGAGGTGACGGGGATGAAGCAGATTGCGATCCGTGACCTCAAGCCCCTTGAGACGTTCGCCGACGCAGCCCCACGCGCGCGACTGCGCAGGCTTACGGATCAGCAATTGCTCGACGCGGTGTCCCATCCGCGCAATGGTGATTACCTAGTCGTGAACACGAGGACTGGCTTGTTGCATGACGGAAATGGCCGCGCCCATGAGTTGCTTCGCAGGGCCGCGGACCCCAACAGCCAGATCAAACCTGATACCACGGTGCCCGTCGAGGAATACACGCCTGATCTTTCCATGTTTCGGGACCTGAACTAGCCATAGCACGAGGAAAACCGATGTCGGCTGCTGACACGCTCCATCGTCTTTTGTTTCAGGCGTTGCTTGAAATCCGCTCGCAAGGCCACGAGGCTCGAAACAAGGTCGTGTTTCGCCTCGCTGACCTGTTCCACAACGTCGTCTTGGAGATGCAGCGCGCGGCGCAGGGCGAGGCGTCCTTTGACGATGTGCTGGGGCTACTGCAAGAGCTTGCCGCGGAGAAAGGGTGCGAAAACTGGCTTGCTCAGCAAATGGACCGATTGTCGTCCCCGCCAGCGCCGATGTCCGACATCGCGGCCGATCAGTCGGCGATTACGCCATTGCAACCGAACTCCTGAGCGGGGGCGTGTCGCCCACTGGAACCTGGTGCTGATCCGAAACACCAGTCTACGGCGGCGGCGACATCCACTTCGACGGGCAGGTACTGTCTTAGGTTCCTTGGCCAAGAATGGTGCGCTTGGCGTCAGCGAGTTCTTGGTCGCGGCGGTGGTAGCCGCAGTCGTGGATGAGTTTCTCGGCGGCGGCGAGGTCGGCCTGCGGGGATTTCCATGGGTAAGGCTTCTCGCGGAAGAACAGGCGCGCGCGGTGTAAGTGGATGTCAGCCATGTGCAGCCGCATCGGGCCGCGCTCGGCAATGTCCCAGGCTTCGTCCAAGTCCGTCATGGCGCTGGCCGGGTCACCTTGCAGGAAGCGCAGCCAGGAGCGGGTGAGGAGGGTGCGGGGAAGCTCATCTTGCTGAGAGTACAATCGGAGGCCGTCAAGGGCATGTTCGATGTATTTGATATCCTGCTCGCCCTGCTGTACGTCGTGATTCTGCAGAATCATCTGATACAATCTCGCGCGGCCGATTGTGAGCTGATCCAGGACGTTTATGGCGGGATCGGTTCCGAACATCATCATCCACGAATTCATTGCCCGCGAGCGGACATGCTGGCAACCTTGAAGTAGCACGGACGTTGCTTGCTCCCCGAGTTTCGTCTGTTTAACAGACTTAAAAAGGCTGAAATGCCAAGCCGCCGGCTCGATGACCGAGAGCTGTAGGTCGCAGTAGAGGAAGCCCTGATACGAATACAACAATGGGTAACCCGGCATCCACACACTCTGGATGGCCTCCACGGTTCGAAACTGCTCGAGAGCCTCAAACCACTGACCCGCCTGGTGCAAGGCAGTGCCCAAGGTGGTGCGCGACCTCAAGCACCAAATAGCATCTGAGAGGCGCCGGATGTCGCGCATCGCATTAGCAGTTCGTTCTGTCGCTAGCTCCATTTCGCTGAGATTGTTGGCACGGTCGGCGTGTCGGACCGAGCGTTGCGCCGTCCATCGCATCAGAAATTCTACCCATTGCCAGCTCCAACTCGCTGAGATTGTTGGCCGCAATCGTTGCATTTTGCCAATCCTTCTGCTTCTCGTGGCTGTCCAGCGCCGCCCGCTGGGGTTCGAGGGATTCAGCCAGCCGCGCGAGGGCTGCGCAGGTGGAACGCGACATAGCCGAGCAGAAGGCTTTGCTCTCGTTCTGGCAGCGTCGGCGAAACGCAGCTCCAGGGCGATTCAAAGAAACATGCCAAAGCCGCTAAGTCCGTGGCGACTGCTCCGAGTCTTTTGCTAGGGTACCTATCACCTCGCTGAAGTCGATCCAAGTAAACACACCGGTAAACCCCCTCTTCCAACCCTGCATGGCAACCATGGGCAACGGCTTGATAGAGGGGCAGCAGATCATCCAGCGTGGCCAATCCGCGGGGCTTGTCCTCCGTCGTCTGGCAGAGATGTTCGCACAACCGCCAGTGTGCGGTTCGCCATGCCCTCGGCTGTCCTTCGCGCAGCCGCTTCGCGAAGTACTCACGGATGAGCGGATGGCAGTCAAGCAGGTATTCGTGGTTCTCGGCGTCGATTTGAACTGCCAGAAGGCCGAAGTCCGCGAGAAACGAAGTTGCAGTATTCCAGTCTTCTTGTGGGAGCGATTCATTCTGTTTGCCCCAGCCGAAGAACCCGCCTCGTGAGTGAAACAGCGGATCGGTCAGCCCAGCTATGGCGGGAGGAGTCCGAAGCACGCCAATGCACTCCGCATCGGCAGGTCGGTCGAACAGGCCGAGCATTCGCAAGATCGCCAGTTGGCGAGCGCCGAAGTCGCCGCTCTTTGCAAACCAGTTCTCGAAGGCAGCGAGCATTCTGAAGGTTGTGCCGCCTTGTTCCTTACGGTCGGCTTCCTCGAACTTCACCAGGTCGCGGCGGCGGATGTCGCCACTGTGCGCGCGGGCGAGGAAGCGGCCGAGCAGGTTGAGCGTGAGGGCGTGGCCGTCCACCTCGCGGCTGGCGGCGAGGAGTTCGGCGTCGTCGGCCTTGACTTCCGCCTCGCCGGCGTGTGTGGCGCCTGCGTAATGGAGCAGCGCCGCACCGGCTTCCTCGGTGAGGTTGCCGAGGTCCACGCGGAGCACGCTGCCCCACGCGGCGGCGGGGCGGCGCTGGAAATCGGCGAGGTCGGTGAGCGGTTCGCGCGTGGTGACGAGGCAGAGGCCGCCACTGAACGCGGAATGCAGAGTGTGGAGTGCGGAGATTTCGTGAGGCTTTGCGGGCGAGTTGTTTCAACAGGGTCTGCACGCCGGGCGAGTTCGCTTTCATCAACCCCGCGGCGCGAAGTTGGCCGCCCATCGGGCCGGGCGGGTATTGGAGCGGCTCGATGCCGTCGAGGATGAGCAGGGTGCGTTCGCGGGCGACGGCGTCGGCGAGCAGGCGGCCTTTGTCCCACGGCGAGAGCGTCGGCTCGCACTTGACGCCGAACCATTCGAGGGCGTGGGCGAGGAACGTGTCTTCGGAGGCCTGCCGGTCTTCCTTGGTGCCCTGGCTGTAGAAGCTCCACGCATAGACACGGCGCGCACCGAACCAGCCTTCGCGCTCGAAGGCGCTGGAGCCAGTGTCGGACGAGCATGGTCTTGCCCACGCCGCCCCACGCGACGAGGGAGACGATGGCGGTATGTGGCTGGGCGAAGGCAAGGTCGAGCAGCGCAAGTTCCTGCTCGCGACCGACGAGTCTTTCCGGTTGTGCGCCGTGGGTGAGCGGAAACTTGTCGAGGTAAATGTAGTCGGGTGGCAGCGATTGCTTAGGCTTTGGCAATTCGGCAAGGGCGGTGCGGCTAAGTTCCTCGGCAATGTCGGTGGCGAGTTTGCGAAAGACGCGGTCTTGCGCAGTTGCCGACAGTCGCGAGAGCGGATTCGACTCGTTCGCTGCCTGAGTCTCCGTCAACCATGCATGGACCTTCCAATCGCACTCTTCGCAGATCACTGGAAACACCAGCATTTTGCCGGTCCGTTGAAGTTCACGGAGGATTGGGAATTCCATTTCGAGGATGTAGTCGGACTCGAGCGCCTCCTTGGTGAGCAGCACAACCGCAAGTCGCGCGGCAGTCATGGCCTGCTTGATGTCGTCGTCCCAGATAGAACCGACGCGAACTCTTCCGTCTTGCCATACATCGAGCAAATGATGTTGCTCGAATACGTGGAGCGAGCGGAGCAATGCATCCTTCCACTTTGGCCCGTCACCCCGATGGCTGTAACTGACGAAGATTCTCGCGTTGCTCACTTGTGTTTCCTCTTGCCGCGAAGTGTAGCTTGGCGCGAAGCCCACGTGTTTGCACCGATAAAGATGTTGCGGTTACCGCGGTCGGCCATGAGCAGCCCCAGACCGAGAGGATTATTCTATTGTTGATGCCGGGGGCGTATCGGGCAAGGCATGGCGAGGCGGCTTGCGGCGGGTGGCACGCCCAGAGCATGGATGCGATGGGCGTGGAAGCCGTGAGGACTGCGAGTCTCGACCGTGCGCGTACTCCACGCCCTTCAGGTCCATGCTCTGGGCGTGCCACGCGCCCGTGCCACCTTCGCTTCTGCGGACATTCTGCCCGAGGCACCGGTCCGACAGCGCCCTCGTATATTCTCTCCCTTCAGATTTCCGTTCTTCCAATTCGGCCCCAACCGCCGATCATCCACAGGGGCTCACATAGGCGGTGGGCTGAATGGGGGGACGGCCACCTCGGCTACCTCGCCGCCAGTGACGGCCGCGATCAACTCCTCGCCAAGCGCCGTCGGCTGCACGAAGATTTCATTCTTGATCTCCACCGCGCCGCCCTTCGCCATCTCTTCGCACGCCAGTCAGATCTGGCCGAGCGTGTACTTTCCGTCCAAGGCCGAGTACAGGGATTGGTGCGAGAGGCCGTGGCCAAACTTCCCCAGTCGGGTCGAAGCGCCCGAATGCCGCGAGGATGTCACGGTAGATGGCCGCCAAACTCTCCACGTATTCGTGGGTGACAGGCACGATAGTACCTCCTCAAAGACACCAACTCCGGCTACGGCCGGCATTTTCTATCCGACATTGTATCGTGCGAACCGCGCCACGGCTGCACCGGCGTTCCAGCAGGCTCCACGGCTCCTTCTTGCCCTTCAGATTTCTGTTCTCCAATTCGCCCCGCTCGTCGTGGCTGCACTCTCGGTCCGCGTTGGCCCGCGCGAGCGGTAGGGGCTTGCACTGCGCGATCGGCAGTTTTACTCGGGCGACTGACATGCGCAGAGACGTGTTTTGCGCGTGGCGATTCATTGTCGCCGCGGACTGCCGGAGCCGGGCGGTTTCACGTCGGGCTGACGCCGCGACGCTCGCCGACTGACACGACGCTCGCGGTGGCCGAGGAATCGGCAGTAACCTAATGTGGCACAACGACTTCGCGCCCGTGCGCCGGCTGGGCAAGACGGCCCGCGCGCGACACATACGGAGGATTTGGGTGACAGATACGGAAGTCCGCGATGCGGAGGGGATAATTCTCGGGCCACACAGAGCCTGTGACGGACAAGGTCAGTCGGCTTCCAGCCGACTCCCCACGGCAATCGGGTAGTGATGCAGTACGTCACTGCCGGCAATCGCCTTCGCTTGCGGTTTTGCTTCATCGTGACGAGAATCAGCGGCGCCCCACGTCAGATGTTCCTTCCGAAGAGGCCGAAAGCGAGGTTGCATGCGGACCGTCAAGTACGGCGTGATCGGCCTGGGCTTCTTCGGTGAATACCATGCGCAGGTCGCGGCCGCGCTTCCCAACGTCGAGCTTCGGGCCTTGGCCTCCCGGCAGGACAAGCGGCGCAAGCAGCTCATGGCGCGGTTCGGCGTGCCGCACGGCCATCGCGACTACCACGACCTCCTGGCCGACGAGGAGATCGATGCCGTCAGCGTGGTGACGCACGTGGACGACCACGCCGAGCCGGCCATCGCGGCACTGAAGGCCGGGAAGCACGTGCTGGTCGAAAAGCCGATGGCCCGCACGCTGTCCGACTGCGACCGCATGATCGCCGCCGCCCGCAAGCACGACCGCATCCTGATGGTGGGGCACATCTGCCGTTTCAATCCCCGCTATGCGGCCGTCCGCGATCGCGTGCGGGCCGGCGAGCTGGGGAAGATCGTCTCGCTCTACGCCCGGCGGAACATCCCGGCGGCCCGCAGCCGGGGCGTGCTGGAGAAGATCGGCCCGCTGCTGGGCGACGGCATCCACGACACCGATCTCATGCTCTGGATGACCGGAGCCAAAGTGGAGAGCGTCTATGCGCTGACGCACTCCGAGCGGGGCCTGCGGTTCCCCGACATCGGCTGGGCGATGTACCGCTTCGCGGACGGGGCCATCGGCGTAATCGAGAACGTCTGGTTCCTTCCCGAGGGGACGCCGTTTCGCATCCACGAGCAAATGGAGATGATCGGCACGGCCGGCAGCGCCTACGTCCACGGCGGCGACACGAACGTCGTGGTCCAAGGTCCCCACGGCATCGACTGCCCCGATACGCTCTACTGGCCGAGCATGCACGGCCAGCCGGTCGGTGCCTTGCGCAGCGAGATCGAGCACTTCGTCGGCTGCGTGGCGCGGGGAGAGCCATCTACGGTGGTGACGCCGGAAGAAGCCCGCGCGGCCGTTGCCGTGCTGGCGGCGGCGGAGAAATCGGCGGAAAACGGGAAGGTCGTGCGATTGTAGTTCGGCTTGATTGGCCGCAGCCCCCTTGGCATATAATTGAGAGCGTTCGAGTGATGCCTAGCCCGGGAGAAGCCTCTCATGCCAAATCAAGCGCTGGAACAGCGAGTTGCTCGGCTTGAGGCCGAAATGCAATCCCTACGTGATGAGTTGTCGGGTACTCGGCGCAATCATCGAGGCGACTGGCGTAGCATGGTCGGCGCTTTCACCGATGACCCCGGCATGCAGGAGATCTTCAAAGAGGCCATGCGGCTACGTGAGACTGATCGCCGCAAGGCCCGCCGCAGGCCTGCCAAAGCTCGCCGTGCCAAATCATGATCTTGATCGATACCGACCACGTGTCGGTGCTCACCGACTCTCGCCACGCCCGTCACGCGCACCTTGTGTCTCGCTTTGAAGCCACAGACGAGCCGGTTGCCATCCCCGTGGTAAGCGTCGAAGAGCAACTGCGTGGCTGGCTAGCCCAGATCCATCGCCTCCGCAGCGTTCACGACCAGATCTGGCCCTACGCCCGCCTGGTGCAATTCCTCCTCTTTCTTTGCCAGCGAGAGATACTGCAACGGGATGAGCGAGCGGCCGACGAGTTCGACCGCCTGCGTCTGCGCCGCATTCGCATCGGGACGCAGGACCTCAAGATCGCGTCGATGGCCCTGTCTCGCCGCGCGACACTGTTGTCGGCGAACCTCCGCGATTTCCAGCGGGTGCCGGGATTGCGCGTCGAGGACTGGCTTCATTGAATCCACTATTTCTGTTCAACGCACAGGACGCCGACGACGGCAAGAAAAAGGCCACCGCCTTTCGGCAGTGGCCTTGAGTATTTCAGTTACGCAGCGTTACTTCGGCCGCGGCTTTCGCGTGCCCATGGGCCGCGGCGGGGCCGGCAGGGACGACCGGCCGGGGCGCGGCGGGATGAGCGGGGCCTGCTGAATATGCGACGCGCCTGGCAGGCTTTGCCCGTTGCCAAACTGCGCGGGCGGCCGCGGCGGCACCTGCGTCGGCGGGAAGACCACGCCCTGCGGCGGATAAACGCCACCGGGCATCGTGTTGGCCGGCGGAGGCATCGGAGGCATGCCGGCCGCATTGCCCGTCACCGTGGGGAAGACCACGCCTTGCGTGCCGGCGCCGGCGGTGCCGACGGGGGCGGGGGCAAACGCGGGTGGCGTCTTGGAGAAGGTCGGAATGACGGGCGCCGCGGGCTTGCCGGCGCTGATCGGCCGTGTGACCTTGGGGGCGAATTCTTCCTTCTTGGCGGACACTTCCACTGCCTTGAAGGCCACAGCGTCTACACGCTTGGCCAGGTCGATGAACACCCGCTGGATTTCGGAGCTTTGCAGCACGGCCAGCTCATTGCGGCCGGCGGCGCGAGCGAAGTCGATTCGGTCGGGGATCGATCGCTCGAACTGCTCCACCTCGGTGTCCCAGTGGTCCTTGCAGACCCGTTTCAGCCAGTTCCAAACCTGCTGCTCGTCGGGCGTCAGCTTGCCGTCTTGCAGCACCCGGTTCGCCACCACGCCCATCACTTGCAGCTCGGGGCACAGGGGCACTTCCTTGTTGTTCTTCAGCCGCCGCAGCGTGGAAAGCATCCGCGGCACAGCGTTGGCCGACGTCTGGTCCATGAGCACCGGGATCAGCATGTAGTCGCTGGCAGCCAGGGCGTTGATCGACGCCGTGGTGTTACGCGGCGGGCAGTCCAAGATGATGTAGTCGTAGCGCTGCTGCACGAGGTCGCTGTGGAACAGCGACCGCAGACGGTAGCGGATGTCGTCGTCGGTGTCGCCGATCACCCACTGCATCATTAACTGCGCTTCGAGCTCGGCCAGGTCTTCGTCGGTGGCCAGGATCTCGCACTTGCAGCCGGCGTCCTTGCGGATGCGGTGCAGGCAGGGATAGATCGATTCGAACTCGCCTGGCTTCTTGTGGAACAGGCGCTGCACGAAGGCCTTATCGCGGCGCAAGCCGTCGATGTCTCCGGCCGGCAGGCACAGCGAAGTGAGCGACGCCTGGAAGTCCACGTCCACCAACAGCACACGGCGATCGAAGTGCCGCCACAACGTCGCCCCCAGGTTGGCGGCGATGGTCGATTTGCCGACGCCACCCTTGAGGTTCATCAGCGAGATGACGCACGCCCGGCGAGCGTCTGGACCGGTGCGCTTGCGGAACGGCGGCAGGAAGTTCCCCACCGGCGTTTCCCAAATCCGGCCGCCGCTCTGAGATACTTGCCGCACGCGCCATTCCAACCGGGTGGCCTTCTGCTCCAGTTCGCGGGCTTGTTGAGCGGCTTCTTTGGCCTTCTCCTCCAGTTCCGCCACGCGCTTATCGCGTTCGTCGATTGATTCTTGGAGCTTCTTTTCCACCTCGTCGTTCTGCTCGCGCAGCTCGTGGACTTCCTTCTTGGACCGCTCGAGCTTGGCCTCGATTTCCTTATGGGCGTCTTGCCACCTGCCGACGCCCTGCTGGTGCTGAACGGCCGCCTCTTCCAAATCTTTGCGGGCATCGCCGATCAGGTGCAGCTTGGCCTCGGCGGCGGTCTTCTCGCCGCGCAGGCGCGCCACTTCCTTGTTCAGCTCTCGGTTGGAGTCCTCCAGAGACCCAAGTTTGCCCAGGGCGTCCGTCAAGTCGTGCAGCTTTCGCAGGAGCCAGTCCAGGCACCACCAAGTGGTGATCAACACCGCGACTCCACCCGCGACGTAGAAGATAAGCCGATACTCGTACAACGCGGCGAACCCGAAGTCCATCGACATGTCCCCTAAAAAGGGCAGCTTAAGTAGAAGCAACTCCAACGCTGATTATCTAGTTACGGAGACGGCCCTGTCAAGCAAACGGACAAGTTTCTTCGAGCCACGGTTTCTTTGAGCCACGGGCCAAGGCCGCGCCTCCGCGAGAACGCCAACAGTCGCCAAGAACGAATACCCTCCGGAGTGGGGGTCCGACGCCGTTCATTTTACGCGGCCGGCCACCGAAGGCAACTGGCTGGATCCCTACGAAGCGTGCGGCGCGACGACTGCCGTTTGGTAGAGCACCCAATCGCGGTCGCCGTTGCGGATCCACACCGGGTGTTTTCCCGACGAATCGGGCCTGGTCCCCAGCTTGAACCACACGCGGTAAAACCGGCCGGCAAGTCGATAGACCAGCCCATCGGCTTCGGCGTTTTCGTACAGCATGCCTTCGCGGTACAGCTTGGGAGGCTTGCCGTCGATGGGCCAGAGGAAGCTGGCCTCGCCTTGCCACCCGCAGACGTGAAGGGTGCCGCGTGGGCCGACGAAGCCGTGATCCAACGGGCGGCCCGCGGGCGGAAAATCCGTTGCCGTGCCGGCTGGCGGCGGTCCGTTGTCAAACTTCTGCCGCGGCTCGAATTTAGGCTCCGGGGCGTCCAGCGGAGCGCGCGGCGGCTTCTCCTTCTCCGGCTTTTGGGCCGTCGCCCACGGCAAGAAGACCAGTGACGCGAGCACGATCGACGCGCCTAAGGTTGGCACGCCCAGGCGACGTGCCAACGAATGCCGCCACGAAGATCCCATCGTTCGATACCTCGGAGACTGTTATCCTGTGGGCTTGGGGACTCTCGGCTGCCTTGGTTCTAGGCACTTCGCCGGGCAAACGCAAACCATGTGACGTGGAGCTGCGCGGTGACACCATGGCCGACGCTGCCAAACTAACTCGCGAGCTGAAGAATGAGGCCCGTCGCCTGGGCTTCGATCTGGCGGGCGCTTGTCCCGCCGTGTCGCCTGCTGGCCTGTCTCGCTTCCACGAGTGGCTGTCGGCCGGCTACGCGGGGGAGATGCACTACCTGGCGGGGCGGGGCGACGCCTATGCGCACCCACGCGGCGTGCTGGCCGGTGTCCGTAGTCTGCTGCTCTTGGCGATGAATTATCGCACGGCCACACCACGGCCGGCGAGGGCCGGCGAAGGGCGCGTGTCCCGCTACGCCTGGGGCGCGGACTATCACGATCTCATCCACGATCGGCTCGGCCGGCTGTGCAGTTCTCTCCAGCGACGGCTCCCCGAGGCTCAGGTTCGCGGCGTGGTGGACACGGCGCCGCTCCTGGAACGCGAGTTCGCCCAACTGGCCGGGCTAGGCTGGATCGGCAAGAACACCCTGCTGCTCAACCGACGCCTGGGCAGCTGGTTCTTTCTGGCCGCCCTGCTCACCGACGCCGAGCTGGAATATGACGAGCCGCACGAGACCGATCACTGCGGCACTTGCCGGGCGTGTCTCGACGCCTGTCCCACGGGGGCCTTCGTCGAGCCGTATGTCCTCGATGCGCGGCGCTGCATCAGTTACCTGACGATCGAGCTGCGCGGGCCCCTGCCGGTGGAACTCCGTGGGGGCCTCGATGACTGGGTGTTCGGCTGCGACGTGTGCCAGGATGTCTGTCCCTGGAACCATCGTGCTCCGGCCACCGAGGAGGCCGGGTACCAACCCGCTGGGGACATGAACCCGCTCGATCTGGTCGCCCTCTTCGAGCTGGACGAGGAGGCCTTTCGCCGCCGCTTTCGCAGCACGCCGCTGTGGCGGTCGCGGCGTCGCGGAATCCTCCGCAATGCGGCCCTCGCGCTGGGCAACCGGCCGACGCCCGCGGGATTGGCGGCACTCATCAAAGGGCTCGCCGATCACGAGGCGCTGGTGCGCGGGGCGTGCGCCTGGGCGTTGGGGCGGTATGATCAGGCGGAAGCCGTGGCCGCGCTCGAGGAGAGGCTTGCTTGCGAGGCCGATGCGGGCGTGCGCGGGGAGATTGCAGAAGCGATTCGGGGCGCGGATATGCGCGGTTGGCGCTGCAAGCAGCGTCGTGAGGAACCGGGGTCATCCGTCTTTTCCGTCCTCGTCCTCGTCCTCGTCGTCGTCTCGTCGTCGTCGTCCTCGACGGAAGACGCGTGCTTTCGAGAAGAGGTGTCACGGCTTCGCTGTCGTCCTCGTGCTCGAACGCAAGACACATGCTTTCGAGCACGAGGACGAGGACGACGACGAGGACGAAGGAGTTCGTGTCACTGCGTGGCTCTTTGCCTCCGATTGACCCCCCCCTGCCTGCTTGGTAGTGTGTGCAGCTTGCCCCCCAGAATACGGCCGCGGCTGCAAGGAGTCGCCGCGTCGTCGCGTGAAAGCATGCTAGCTGACCCACGGAACGGCCACGCGATCAACCTGCTCCCAGCGGACCAGGGAAAGAATCCCGCCGTTGCCAAGTCTTGTGTGTCACCGGCACTGCCCCGTGCCGTGACGAAAGGGCTTCCTTGAGCTTCGCCGCCATCGGACCGATTGCCGTCCATTTTCCCGAGCGGTGCGAGACCATCGACACCCTGCGCGCCGAGTTTCCGGACTGGGACATCGACCTGATCTACCACAAGACGGGCGTCAACAAGCGATACATCGCAGGCCCCGAGGAGACCGCCTCAGACCTGGGCGTCGCGGCGGCCGAGAAGCTGCTCACCGAGCACGCGATCGACCGCTCGACGATCGACTTCCTGCTGTTCTGCACGCAAACGCCCGACTATCCGCTGCCCACCTCGGCCTGCATGATGCAAGACCGGCTCGGACTGCGGACCACGATCGGGGCGCTGGACTTCAACCTCGGCTGCTCCGGCTACGTATACGGCCTATCGCTGGCCGAAGGGCTGATCCGCAGCGGGGCGGCGCGACGCGTGCTGCTGGTGACGGGCGAGACGTACTCCAAGTACATCGACCGCGAGGACCGCTCGCTGCGAACCATCTTCGGCGACGCCGCGGCGGCCACGCTGCTGGATGCCGTCGAGCGGCCGACGCCTGTCGGGCTTTTCCTTCGGCACCGACGGCAAGGGGGCCGACCTCCTAATGCTCACGCGGCACGGCGTGCGCGAGGGGCCGCTGGCCCTCAAGCCGCGCAAACGCCACCGCTGGCCCAGCTCGCTCTACATGGACGGGCCGGACCTGATTTTTTTCACCCTGGAGACCGTGCCGGCGCTGATGGCCGACGTGCTCCAGCGAACCGGCACAACCCCCGAGGAGATCGATCTCTACCTGATGCACCAGCCGACGCGGATGCTGCTGGAGCGGCTGCGCGAGACGCTGAAGGTGAGCGAGTCCAAGATGCCGCTCGTGCTGGAGGGCTGCGGCAACACGGTGTCGTCCACGATTCCCATCGTCATCGAGGAGCTGCGCGGCACGGCCCGCCTGAAGCCAGGCACGCGGACGATGATGATCGGCTTTGGCGTCGGCCTCTCCTGGGCCGGCTGCCTGTGGAGAGAAAGCTGGGACGGCAAGCAGCACGCACACTAGCCCGGCGCGCAAGCGAGGGAGAAGCGAGGATAGACGGCGATTTTCCCTCGCTTGCGCGTCGGGCTAGTGTGGTGGGCTGTTGTTCTGCAAAGTCTGACCACCTTACGCGCCACGGAGGGCGAGATGATCCCAAGAGACACTGGAATTGCTGACTCTGCGAGTCGGGCTACGTCGCGCGGACGAACCCACGAAATCTGCTTTCTGGCCTTCGGTTTGGCCGCGCTCTGCATCGTCACGAAGGCCATTCTGCTGCCGTTTCCCGTCTCGACGGCCGGCGAATTCGTCCGCTGGTTGCTGCGGCTGGCGATCGTCGTTTCGCCCGATGTTTGCTTCGTCGCCGCGCTGGCCGGGGCCTGCCTGGCCGCGGCCTGGTGCTGCCGGAGGCGCGGGCAGCGACTGGCGTACCTTGCCTCGTACTTCATGTTCTACCTGGCGGCGCTCTATGCCGTGGCCAGCGTGCCGATCTACCGCTTCACGATGGTGCCGCTCACGTTGCCCTCGCTGTATCTCATGGGCGGCGGCGAATCGGCCTCGTCGATCGGCGCCTGCGTGAGCCAGGGCACGATTCTCGCGCTCGTGCTGGCCCCGCTGGCCGTCGTCGGCGCGGCTTATGCCATGCGGCGCGCATCGTGGGCGACGCGGCTTATGCCGGGCGCCCGTGGGCGGCCTTGACAATGCTGGGGCTGCTCGGGGCTTACGGCGGGGTCTGCCACGTGTATGTGAAAGCGCGGTGGGACGACCCGAACCGCTGGGAACGGCGCATCGCCCAGAACCCTCACACGGTCTTCGTTGCCTCGTGCATTGCCGAGCTGTGGCACGCTGACACGCTGGAGCTGTTCGGCGATCCGGATGAGAGCGATTTTCTGCCGCCAGATGCCCAGCCGATGCTGCACGCCGTTTCCTTCGCGAAGGACGAAAGACGCCCCCGCAATGTGCTCTTGATCGTGCTGGAATCCACGTCGGTCGAATACGTCAGCCTGTACGCGGACAAGTACAAGTATCGGACGATGCCAAACCTCGAGCGACTGGCCAAGGACGGCGGCGTGATCTTCGAGAACTGCTACGTGCAGACGCCCAGCAGTTGTCAGAGCCTGGCGGCGCTCACGGCCAGCATTTACCCCCGGCCCGACTGGGGCCTGATGGTCCGCGACGAGCCGGACTTTGACGTGCCCACGATCGCCGAAGTGCTCGGCGGCCGCGGCTATCGCACCTGCTTCGCCCATTCCGGCTATTGGCGGTGGAAGAACCGCGACCGCTATCTCCGCAGCCGCGGCGCCCAGACGCTGCTGGATGCCGACAACATTCCCGGCGAACAGGTCAACACCTGGGGCGTGGCCGATCGGGCCATGTTTCAGGCCACGCTCGATTGGATCGACGAGGACCGCTCGCGGCCGTTCTTCGCCCTGGCCTACACCATCGAGACCCACCACCCCTACGTCGCCCGCGAGCCGCTCTATGACTTCGGCGTGGGCCATGAAGATTTCAACCGCTACCTCAACGCCCTGCGGGCCACCGACGAGACCATCGCCTGGGTCATGGATGAGCTGCGCCGCCGCGGGCTGGAGGAATCGACGATCGTGGCCGTCACGTCCGACCACGGCGAGAGCTTCGGCCAGCACAACCAGCGAATCCACAGCTTCTCGGTCTACGAGTCGGCGGTGCACGTGCCGCTGGTGCTGCTGCACCCCAGGCTGCGGGGCGAGCAACCGCCGCGCGTGGCCGACGTGGCCCGGCACATCGACATCGCGCCGACCTTGCTGGCGGCGCTAGGCATCGCTGCGCCGGCGGATTGGCAGGGCGAGTCACTCATGCCGTGGCATGGGCATCCTGCCCATGCGTCGCGGGCTGGAAGCCCGTGCCGCGACCGCCGGGCGTATTTCTTCGCCACGGGCAACCAGGTGGTCCTTGGCCTGCGCGACGGGCCCTACAAGTACCACTATCACTTGTCCACCGGGCACGAAGAGCTCTTCGACCTGACGGCTGACCCCGGCGAAAACGACAATCTGGCCGCGGACCAGAAGGGTCGCTGCGCCGCCTACAAGCGGAAGCTCGGCGGGTTCGTCAGTTATCAGCGCCGCTTCCTGGCCGAGCACCGGGCGAAGTAGCAGTCCCGCAGTCCACTACTTTCGCGGGGACGACGCGCTTGAGCGCTGGTGGCCCGTTGCGGCACGGCTTGCCGCGGCACGTGGCGGGTGTTGGCCAGGAAGTTCTCCCAGCGGGCCGCCTCCGTGATGTTCTCCAAGGCGGCGGCCATCTTGATCCGCAGCTTCTTCTCGTAGAGGTCGTGGTGAATGTCCTCTCTGACCTCCTCGAACTTCTTGGGGATCGGCTTGGTATACCCCACGCACAGCAAGATCACGTACTTGTCGCCGACCTGAATGATGCCCGACATCTCGCCCTCCTTCAGGGCGAACGCCTGGTCCTCGAGCTGCGGCCGGCCGCCATGCTTTTGGATCGGCGGCACGTCGCCTTGCAGGTACTTGGCGCCGGCATCCACCGAGTATTGGGCCGCCATCTGGCCGAAGTGGATCGGGTTGGATCCCTTCTCGCGGCACAGGTTCCAGACATCCTGGGCGGTCCGCTGATTGTTGAGCACGATGGCCTTGCACTTGACGCGCGGGCCGAAGCTGGCCTCGTAACCCTTGAGCAGATCGTCTTCTTCGACCTGGACGGCGTTGGGGTTCATCTTGAACACGTAGCTCTTCAGCGCGGCGGTGGGCCAGACGATGTCGTTCACGTAGCGTTCCTGCGTCAGGCCTTCCTTCTTGTGCACCATCTCCAGCCAGGCCGGCACGTCGGCCTTGCCTTGGTCGTCTACCATGCCCATCGCCAGGGCGGCCCGGACGATCTCTGCGTCAAGGTCCTGCTGCGAGACCTCGATGCCGGTCTTGTGGACCTGCTGCTCGAGGATGCGGCGGGAGATCGTGCCTTCCAGCACTTCTACGCCGTGCCGGGCAATGCACTCTTCGGCCAGGGCGTCGGCGCTGATGGTCTGCTGGCCAATCCGGGCCGCCACGCCGGGATATTGCTGCATCAGTTTGGCATCGCCCAGCACCTTGATCACCTTCACGTGCTGCCGCAGCTCGGCGACGATCTTGCTGGCGGCCATGTTTTCCTTCCGCTCCCGCAGCATGCGCTCGAAGTGGGCCTTCCGCTCGGGCGTCAGCGGGCACTCATGGTACTGATCCGGCACGTGCTTCTCGCACCGGAGGATCACGAACTGCTGCTTGGCGGTCGGGTCGCCGACCGGAACGACGGCAGAGATCTGGCCCGGCTGCAGGGCGAAGGCCGCCCGCTCGAGGCCGGCGTCGCCCAGGTGCATGCGGATGGGGGGCATGGCCCCTTCGCGGCTGGCCGTGGCGCCGTCGATGGAGACTTCCTTGGCGATCTTGCCGAAGTCCTGCGGGGCGGCCTTGATCCTTGCCAGGGCTGCGTCCGCATCGGCCTGGCTGCGGCAGACGATGATCCGCACCTCGACCATCGGGCCGAACTGCGTCTCGTAGGCCGCCTGCAAATCCAGCGGCGTCACGGCCAACTGGGCGGCCGTGGCCTTGCGCATGGCCAGCGTCGGCAGGAGGATGTCCTCGGCGTATTGCTGCGGCGATACCCCGCGCTCCTTCTGGAGCATCTCCAGGTATTGCTCCTTGGGGATGCGGAACTGCTGGGCCACGCGGGCGATTTCGGCCTCGATCTCCTCGGGGGTGACCTCGATGTTGTTGTGCCGGCAATAGCCGAGGATCAACTGCTTGTTGACCAGGCTTTCGAGCACTTCCACGCCATAGCGGTTGAGGCAGTCTTCGGCCAGCTTCTCGCGGCGGATTTCCTCGCCGTTGACGACCGCCACGACGTTGAGCCGCTGCTGCCGCTGAGCGACGGCACCTGCCCCCTGGCCGCTAGCAGGCGTGCCGCGGGCGCCGCCGCTTTGAGCCGCCGCCTCACGATCCGGCCAGTAGTGCCGCACGACCAGGCAAATGGCCACGGCGGCAATGCCGGCCCCGGACAGGCCGAGCACGCGGAAGACCCGCCGCCCAGGCGAGCGAGCAGGAACAGGAGCGGCGATCGTGGAAGACTTGGGCATGGAAGGCTCCTCCGTGAAGGGTGCGGCGGCAGTGAGGCCGACGGCGTGAATTGCGGGTCCTGGCGTCTAGCGGGACGTTCTCGGCGAGCAGTGGCTGCTCGAACCGCATGCCGACGCTGACGCTGGTGTGACATGCGCCTTCGCCGCTAGCGGGAAATGCCGGGATGCGAAGGAAGAAAAGAGGCGGGACTATAGGCCGCGCGCCGGCGAGGGTCAAGGGCGAGCCGCGGACGTGATCGCCGTCTCATGGCCACGCTCACGGCCGTCACCGAGGGCGACGTGAATGACGTGCACGGCAACGCCCCAAAGGGGCTAGATTCGACAGCCCAGGCCGAAGGCGCCGAAGGCCTGGGACGATCGGCGTGGTTTCTGCGCAAAGCCCAAAGGGCCGTAAGGGGAATCAATGCAAAGATGGCGCGTAGATTCCACCGGTCGCGGCCCGTTGGGCCTTGAAGGCATTCACGCGGCATCCTTTCCCAGGCCTTCGGCTGCCTTCGGCCTGGGCTGTCGAGTTCGGCCCGGTGGGCCTTGCCTCGAATTGGCCATTCGTGCCCGTGTTAACTCACTTCTTTTCCACCTTCAGCGCCTCGAACCCGTCGGCGAAAACGACGTTGTACCCGCCGTCGGCCACGTCGCCGCCGCCGTCGTAGCCCTTGTTGACGAGGTAGACGCGGACGGCGCCGCCGACGGCCGGCAAACCGCGATGGCCGTTCGTGCCCGGCGGCTGCTGGCCGCGGCCCGCCCAGCGCCGCGTCCAGTAGCGCACGTAGATGAGCTGCTTTTCCTTCAGCCCAGCGCCTTTCTCGACCTTGTCGATCGTCAGCTCGGCGACGTAGTGCGTTTGCTGATAATCCCCGGCCTTGCGGCTGGAGGCATAGACCCCGTTCACCCTCCCTTGCACCACGTGCGTCGCCATCTCTCGCATCTCTTCCGCAGTCTTCGGGATGATCTCAGCTCGGAGAGGCACGGCCACCACGACGCAGGCCAGGACAGCAATGATTCGCAACATGGGCATGACTCCGCTCGCGCACGTCGCTAATTGGGATGAAGGACGTTCGATGGCGATTCTACGACCGCCTGGCTCGTATGGAAACCGAAAAGCCAGCCCGGATACTCTCACCGTCCGTGCTGGCTGGAACCGTGAAACCGCCCTCTAGCGATTCTCCACCACCTGGAACGCATACAGCTTCGCACTGCGGAGGTTGAACCGCAGGCGGATGGTGCGTCCCTTGAGGGCTGAGAGGTCGGCGTGCGCCTTCCAGCGCGGTTGCCAGCGCAAGTCATCGACCCGCGTGCCCTCCTGGGCGGCGCCCTCCGCGTAGCCCTCGAGCGGCTCGCCCCCCTCGGCAAGGACCTCCACGGTCACAGCCCCTTGCGGCGCGGCCACATTCACGTGCAGTTTATCCCCCTGCAAGACGAAGGGCCGCGTGACGACGCGGCCAGGCTTGTCCGTGGCCGCGAGACCAACGAAGCCGTCCAGGCGGAGTGTCGCCAGCCCCATGGCGCCGTCGCGCTGGGGGCTGAAGACTCCTTCGGTCCCATGCCGTTCGTTGGCGCCGCCGTAATAGATCCAGTGCTTGTCGTCGTGGGTGACGATCCATGAGGTGGGAAGGAGCAGATCCTGGTCGAAGGCGCCGCTTGGGCCGCGCGGCACGAGCGGCTGGCCGGCGTAGATCCAGCCGAGGTCCCAGTTATCGCCGTCGCGGCTGGTGGCGATGTAGAAGTTGATGATGTCCCGCTCATGGCGCCGGCCGTGGTCTGTCTTGCGGCCTTCTCTGAAGTCGCCGGGCCACTCGTAAATGCTGAACAGGCCGAAATGCACGCCGCAGTAGAGCCAGTCCGTCATGGCATAGACCTGGCGGCGGCGATGCTCATCTTTTCCTTCTCGATCGAGGAGCCAACTGCGGACGGTCTTCCAATCGGCCGGGTTGACCTTCACGTCCGGGTTGGTCATGCCCCGCATGCCGCGGATTTCGCCCGTCCCGCCCGGCGTGCCAAAGTCGGTGCGGGTGAACAGCCGGTAGGTCTTGGCGTCCTCGTCCCAGATCAGGCAATTCGTGAAGTCGGCGGCGCGGCCCGTGACCGGCTTCCCCCCGTGATAGGGCGTCCAGCGGATGCCATCCGCGGAATGGGCCAGGCAGGCTCCATTGGGCAAGCCTTCCGAAGCGCCGTCGTAACCGATCTTGTAGCGGTGGGCGGGATCGGTCTCGTGCGGATCGAGGTAAACGACCGAGTTGTAGTCGCCCAGCGAGTGTAGGCCCTTGAGAGGCGAGACCAGGTCGAAGTTGATCCCATCGGTCGATTCGCTGTAACCGTAGGCCATCTTGCCCTCGGGCCGGATACGGCTCCACATGCGAAAGACGCCCCGCTGCGGGTCGTGGTAGACGCTGGCGTAAATCCAGGCTTCCAGCGGCGCGCGCCGGCCGTCCTTCGATCGGGTCCAGAATCGCAGCGGCTTGCCATCGTTGGCCTTCTGCACCTGGCCCAGCTCGCGCGTGACGCCGGCATTTTCGGCGATCAAGTAATCGTCCACGAAGAGCTGTTTGCGGGTGCCGACCGGGATTGTCTTGACGTCCTTCTTGCTATCGGCCGGCGATTCGCCGAGTTTGTCGTCAGGCAGACACAGGCCGGCTGTAAGCACGAGGACGCACTGCATGAGCACGGATTGCACGAGCACGCATTGCATGGCCGTCCTGCGGATGGTCCGCAGATGCGCGTCTCCCGATGGCACGGGGCCCTCCCGTAGCCCGCGCCAGCGGGCGGCAGCAAGTAGCCGCGGGCGTCAGCCCGTGGCACGAAAGGAAAGAATCTTCGGAGCCCGCGCAGCGGGCGACATAGGCGCGCGATCGGTTGCCCATCGCGCGGCATCACCACCTTTCTCGATCTACCCCATCAATCTACCACCCGCCTAATTCACGACGCCAACCATGTTTTCCGTGGGCAGGTATTCTTGCGTGACCCTGGTGCGCGAGTCAGCGCCCCCGCGAGCCTCATTGCACCAACCACGTTGCCATAAGTATCTTGCCGACAACGATCTCCGCCTTTGACCCTCCGCACAACCGGCTCGGAAACGTGACACATACGGAAGACTTCGGACACGAACAGACCGAAGGCGCCCCGTCCACGGCGGGTTCGGCCGTCACGCCGCGCGCGGCAACTCGCAGAGCGAATTGCCCACATCGTCTCGCTGAGCGAGACGGCCACCTTACTTCTGCATGGCGGAGAAGACCATCAGGCCGATCAGGCTGGCCATCACCATCACGGCGGCGATGATGGCGAAGTTCAGCGCCTTGCGGCCGAAGGCGGCCTCACGGCGCTCGCGATCCCGGCGCTTCTTGTCGCGATATTCCGTCGAGTCTTCGTACAGCAGGCGGAACTGCACTTCACAGTGCGGGCACATGGCGTCCGTGCCGACCATGCTCATCGGCGTCTCCAGCTCGTGCCCGTTGGGACACAAGATGTGAATCAGCGGATCGGGGTCTTCCTGGGGCGGGGCCTCCGCCTCCGGGTCGGCTGAGGCCGGGGCGCTTCTGCGGCCGGTTCTGCTTCCTGGGCCATCTCGATCGGCGGGCCCAGGTTCAGGCCAAATGGCGACGGATCGGCCCCATGGTCGCCCGGAAGACCGCCCGAGGGATCTGGGCCGCCCGGTGGCTGGGGGATGAGGAACATCGTGCCGCACATCGGGCATTGCGACTGCATGCCGGCGTGCGCCCCGTCGCCTTCGAGCAGGTGCCCCTGCGGACACGTGAATTGAAAAGTCATCAGCGGTCCTATGTGCGGTGGCGTCCGTGCGTGGGAGACGCCGTTGGACGCCCGTGGAGGCCAACTTCATTCTTATCAAGTCGCGGCCGTTCGTCCACCCGCCGCCCGGGCGGCTATAATCGGGGGTTAAGGGCTGGGGGCTGGGGGCTAAGGCGGCAGGACGTTCAGCATCCTCGGTCCGTCTCCAAAAAGCCCTGGCCCTAATCCCTTGGCCCCAGCCTCTAGTCCCCAGCCCCCAGTCCCCAACCCCCAGCCCCTCATGTCAGCTTGCCGGATTGCCTCGCTGTTGGCCAGCGGGACCGAAATCCTCTATGCCCTGGGCCTGGGCGACCGTGTAGTGGCGGTGAGTCACGAGTGCGATTATCCGGCCGAGGCGGCCCGCAAGCCGCGAGTGACGCGGACGCTGGTCGATGCCGCCGGCACGAGCCGGCAGATCGACGAACAAGTGCGCGGCATGTCGGCCGGCGGGGCGGCGCTGTATGAGATCGATGCGGCTCGCCTGGCGGCCTTGCGGCCCGACTTGATCGTCACCCAGGCCCAGTGCGACGTGTGTGCCGTGCGCTATGCCGACGTGGTGTGCGCCGTCGAGACGATGCCCGAGCTGCGAAGCACGCAGGTCGTGGCGCTCAACCCGCAGACCTACGGCGATATCTTCGACGACGTGCTTCGAGTCGGTCAGGCCGCCGGCTGTGCCGCCGCGGCCGAGCGATTCGTGGCCACGCTGAAGGGCCGCGTTGAGGCCGTGCGCGACAGAGCAAACGGCGTCATCGGCACTGACGCCGTCCGACGGCCTCGTGTCGTGGGACTGGAATGGCTCGACCCGATCATGGTGGCAGGCAATTGGATGCCGGAGATGATCGCCCTGGCTGGCGGCGTCTGTCGGCTGACCGAAGCGGGCCGGCACAGCCCCTATGTCCCCTGGCCGACGGTCGTGGCCGAAGACCCGGACGTGATCGTGGTCATGCCCTGCGGCTTCGACCTGGAGCGCACGCTGGACGAGGCGGCCCTGTTGCCGCGGCTGCCGGGCTGGCACGACCTCGCGGCGGTCCGCGCCGGCCGCGTCTATGCCGTGGACGGCAACGCCTACTTCAATCGCTCCGGGCCGCGGATGGTGGACAGCCTGGAGATCCTCGCGCATCTCATCCACCCGAAAGTCTTCCCGCCGCCGGGCGATCGAGCGGCGTATGCCAGGCTCTCGTGATGGAATCGAGAAGAAGTCGCTCGTGGGGCACGTCTCCAAACGTGCCCATACTCGGCCCGTCCGGGCACGTTTAGAAACGTGCCCCACTACCGCTCCGCCTCGGTCGAGACCTGCATGTGTCCGAACAGGGTCTCTTGGTTCCGCAGAATGTAGAACTTCAGCGGATTGAGCTCGCCGATGTCCGGGCGGCGGAGGATATACACCACGTTGTCTACGGTGACGGTCTCCCAGATGTGCATGCCCAAGAGCACGTCGCCGCGGCGGATGCCTTGGCTATACGCCGGGCTGCTGCTGCGGACCTCGCGGACCCGCAGGCCGCCGCGATAGCGGGTGTTGTATTTCTTGAACGTCTCCGTGGGGACCGGCTCCAGCCGCAGCCCCATCGTTTGCCACACGGCTTCGTCGGCGTGGGCGTAGGCCTTGGCTGACGACTCGGCCAGCCGGAGCGTCAACTCGTGCGGCTTGCCGCTGCGGCTGAGTGTCAGCACCACTTCCTCGTCCGTCTTGCGGCCGATAAGCGCCCGCTCGAGGTCCAGCCGGCGACACACCTGAGCGCCGGCGATCGAGGTCACCACGTCGCCCGGCAGCAGGCCGCTGCGGCTGGCTGGGCTGGAATCTTCCACTTCCCTCACCACCAGCCGTGGGGCCTCGGCGTCGCTCGTGTCGTCTTGGAAGGCCGCGCCGTGCCAGACCCGCACTTGCCGGTCGGCGAGCATGGACGCCGCCGACTGTATGGCCTTATCGATGGGAATGGCAAAGGCGATGCCCTGGGCCCCGGCCCGCACGGCCACCACGATGCCGATGCACCGGCCGTCGGCATTGAGCAGCGGGCCGCCGGAGTTGCCCGGGTTGATGCTGGTGTCGGTCTGGATCAGGTCTTCGTAGATCAGCGCTTCGGTCACTTGTACGGTGCGGCGAAGCTGGCTGATGATGCCGCGGGTGACGGTGTGCTCGTACCCATAGGGATTGCCCACGGCGATGACCGGCTCGGCCAGCATCAGGTCGCTGGAGCTGCCGATATCGATCACCGGCAGCTCGCCGGCGCCGTCGATCTTGATGATCGCCAGGTCGCCCGCTTCGTCCTGGGCGACGAGCCGGCCCGTGTGCGACTGGCCGTCGCAGAGCGTGACGCCGATCTTGCGCACGCCGTCCACGACGTGATAGTTCGTGAGCACGTAGCCGCGGGCGTCGATGATGACGCCGCTGCCCATGCCATTGACTCGCCGGGTGACTTCCGGCGCCCGGTCGCTGACGTCCGAGGCGGCTTTCTCGCCGCGGATGTTGACCACCGATCCCTGGGCGCGGGCCACGGCCTTGACCAGGGCGGTGCGACGCTCTTCAGACGCCCTCAGCGGCGCCGACGCCAAAAGGGCGACGACGACCGACGCAGCGAGCCATCTGGGCGAATTCTGCCGGCTCAAGATCACATGCGGCATAACAGGGCACCGGAGCAGAAGCGGCACGGTGCAGGCTTCAGGCTTCAGGCTTCGGGCTTCGGACTTCGGCCGACAGAAGATCGCTGGGCGGTCTGCTGAAGCCTGAAGTCTGAAGCCTGAAGTCTGAATCTCAGGCCTGCTTTCGCCGCTAGCGTCGAAGGCGGACTTTCACGGCGTCAAAGCGTAAATCGGCGCGCGTGCTGGCGTCGGATCAACTTGCCTAATCGCGCCCTAGACTCTGCCCAGCTTTGCAAAAGGGTCGGCTCCACGGCTCTCTTTTGCGGGGTTTTTACGTAACCCCACGCCCCAGGTACGGCAGGCCGCGTGGTATCCGCGGCCCCCTCGCTGGCGCGCCCCGTTCGTGTGGCCGGCTCCCCCCTGCACCGTCCGGCCTCTGCACCGCCTCGACGCCTGCGGGCATGGCGTATAGAATCAAATCGAGCCACGGGCCGCGGGGCGCGATCCGAGGGCACGAGGCGTTCGCTGGGCATTCGCTTCCGGTCATCCCATCGTTGGAACCGTCATGATCGATCCGACGCGCCTGCTGGCGTTCTTCGATTTCCTAGGCGACCTGAACCCCTTCCTCATCGTGGTGGTGATCGCCTTTGTCGTGGGCGTTTTGGCCCCCTGGCGTTGTGGTCCATCTGGATCGGTCCCAAGAAGGGCGCGCCGAAGAAGGCGCTGCGGCAAGCCAAGAAGGAATCCGATCGACTGCGACGCGATCTGGAAAGCCGCGAGGCGCAGCACGGCAGCCTGCAGCGCGACCTGGAGCAAACCCGCGAGCAGGTCGGGCACTATGCCGAGCGCGAGCGGCGCATCCTGGACAGCGAAGGCCGCATGTGGGAGCAGCCCGTGAAGGGCCAGGCCCCGCGGTTTCGCCCGCTGGGCCCGGGCAAGGCGCCGATCATTTGCTTGATGAACCTCAAGGGCGGCGTCGGCAAGACAACGATCGCCGCCAACCTGGGTGCGACGATGGCCAGCCTGACGCGCGACGTGATGCTGGCCGACCTGGATTTTCAAGGCTCGCTCACCGCCTTGTGCCTCAGCGGCCGTACGATCCAATCGCTGCGCGAACAGCGGCGCTTCGTGCAAGTCGCCTTTGGCGACGAGCCGATCGACGCGGCGATCCTGCGGCGGGCCCTGGTGCAGATCGGCGAAACGCCGGCCTGGCTCTTGGGGGCCGACGAGGACCTGTACAACTGCGAGGAGAAGCAGCAGAACCGCTGGATCATCGGCGCCTCGCCGGACGACATCCGCTTCCGTCTCCGCTCGCTCCTGCACAGCGACGAGATTCAAAGCCGGTACGACGCCATCTTGCTGGATTGCCCGCCGCGGCTGACGACCGCCTCGATCAATGCCCTGGCGGCCAGCGATTTCGTGCTCATTCCGACGCTGCTGGATGCCCCGTCGGTGGAGCGGGTGCCGAGTCTCTTGGCCTGGCTGCGGCGGCTGAAGGACCACACCCCGCTGTGCACGAACCTGAACGTGCTGGGCGTGGTGGCCAACCAGGTGCAGCAGAAGAACGAGCTGACGCCTCGCGAACAGGAGACGTGGCACCGCCTGCAAGACATCTGCGCCGACCGCTGGGGCGAGCGGGTGAACCACTTCGCCACCACGATCCCGCGCCGCGAGGCCTTCCCCCGGGCCGCCGAGCGCAACGAATTCGCCGCCTTCGACCGCGAGCTGGTCGATGTCTTCCGCGATCTGGTGAAGGAAACGGACCAGGCAATGAGCGGCGTGGCAGGAGCGGCCCGCTCGCGCGGCTAACGTGGCATGGCCATCTTGGCCAGTCCTTTCTTTGTTGCCTTCGTTACCTTTTGTTCAAAACGGCTGCGCCAGCGTTCGCTACTGACTGGCCTTCCGCTGGCTGAGCTCTTTCCCTAGCGCCCAGCCGACTGCATTCACCAGCAGGCGGCGGAAGTGCGGCTGGGCGAAGTCGTCGCGGTGGCCCAGTGACGTGTAGAACACACGGCTGGCAGGGCTGGAATTGTGCATCCGCGTCCAGGCGATGGGCTGGCTGTTGCCCGTCTTGTCGTTGCCGGTCAGCAGGATGGTGGCGGCTTTGTCCACTGGCGTCGAGCTGTAGAGCGAGCCGCTGCTGCGCCAGGTCTCTTGCTGAACGTCCTTCAGGATGGCGTGACTGGCGGCCTGGCCGGCGACAGTCACGTCAGTGCCGTCCGGGCCGTGTCCGCGGTAATCGCAGCCCAGGACTTCGATGTCGAACTTCGGCCATTGCGCCAGCTCGGCCGGCGCCTTGTCGCCGGCATCAAAGCCGTGGCTGGCCGTCCGCAGGGCCACGAGCGGCTTGCCCGCCTTGAGATAGTTGCGAAAATGGTCCATCTGCTCCGGCCACAAGGCCCGGCGGCGGAGGTTCAGCATCAGGAGATCGGCCCGCTCTAGCGCGGCCAGGCCGGGGATTTCGTACGCCTTATCCTTCCCGCGGCCCAGCAGCACCTCCGTCGCGCAGCCCCAGCGGTCGGTCAGCTCATGGGCCACGTCGGGCATCGTCTCGTCGGCGTGGTACTCGTTGCCGCCAGCCACCAGCACCACGTACGGCCGGTCGTCTCCCTTGAAACGAAAAGGGGCCTGCCCCGTGAAATCCGTGCTCGTGACCGTCGGGCACCAGTGTCGCTCGATGTGCTCGATCACCAGCTCCGTGCCGCGGAAGTGGCTGACTTGCGGCTTCTGCTTGGGATTGTACATCGAGTCGGTCATGTCGCGCATCAGCACGACGTTCTTGCCCTGGTAGACCATCTGGCGAATGCCGAACGGCCGGCCGAGCACGCACATGTTCGTGTGGACGCCCATCAGGATCACGTTCTTGATCTTGCGCTCTTCGAGCAGGTAGTAGGCCTCGGCGCTGTCGGTGATGGCGTCGCCCTCCGCGATCTTCAGCGTCTCGATCTGCTTGGTGAAGAACTTCACGCGCGGCCGCGGCTCCGTGTCCTCGCACGGCTCGCTGTCTTCGATGGGCAGGGCCGGCTCGTGCTCCTTATCGAGATAGCACCAGCCCTTGAGCGGCAGCTTGGTCTTCACCGGCGGGGCGGCCTGGGCCAGCTTGCGCTGCGGCGTCCCCTCATACTTGTCCAGAACACCGCTGGGCGAGTGGATGATCAGCACGCCCCGTTTGCGGGCGGCCGTGATCACCTCATTCATTCGCGGCGCCATCTCGGCCACGCGGCCGGCCGATGCCCGGCAGTAGTGGTCGTCCCACATGTCGCAGATGATGATCGCCGTCTGGCGGGCGTCCCAAGTGATGGGCCGCAATTGCGCCTTGAACGAGCCGTCGGGCTGCTTGACGCGGGAACGGGCGGTGAGGAGCAGCGCATGGTCGGCGGCGTCTTCGGCGGAGGCGAGAGGCATTGCCGCTGAGAGCGCGGTTGCCAACAGAAGAAGTGGGGCGGCCAGTAGTCTCCCAGGGCGTCGCTTGGCGTTCATGAGAGAATCCCCTCGTTGCGGTGTTCAGCGCGTCGCAGCGGCAGCCGATCAGTCATCGCAGTAGGTTAGCCACAAAGGACACCAAGAGCACCAAGAAGAGCTGACCTTCGTGCTCTTGGTGCTCTTCGTGGCCAAGGCTTGACGGGCACGTTTGGAAACGTGCCCCACGTTACTTGATTTCCCGGATCCGCAGCTTGCGGAACTCCATCGCGGCTCCTTCGGCTTGCAGGCCGATGTAGCCTTTCGCCGGCTTGATGCCCGTGGCTTCCCAGGCCGGTTTGCCGTTGCAGGAGAACGTGACTTTGTCGCCTTGCACGAGCACGCGCCATTCGTTCCACTCGCCCGGCGGCTTTTGCAAATCGGGCACGGCCTTTGCCCCGGAGACCTTGCCGCCGATGAAATTGCCCTCGTTGCCGTGGGCCAGGTTCAGCTGATTGGCGCCGACGGACTTGCCGCTGCGGATGAAAAAGCCGCTGTTGTACCTGGCCTTCAGGCCGCGCCACTCGAAGCGCATCTCGAAGTCGGCGTATTCTTTTTCGGTCGCCAGGTGCGGGCTGCCGCCGCCGGTGACCTGGATGACGCCGCCTTCGACTTTCCAATTCTTGACATCCTCGGGCGACTCGCTCTTGCCGCCGCTGAACCGCCAGCCCGAAAAGTCCTTGCCGTTGAACAGGGAGACGAAGCTGTCCTCGTCTTCCTTCGCCTTGGGTTCGTCGCCGCGGACAAGTGAAGGCGTAAGCACGGCCACCCACAGGGCCGGAATGCAAGCGGCCGCCACCAGTGGGCGACAAAGACGGGGCCGGGAGAGGCACGACGGCATGACGTTCTCCTTTTCGCGGTGAGCGGCTACGTGGCGGCGTCGGCAAAGCCGGACGTATGATCGCCGCTACACGAGCGGCATTCAAGATTTGGGCCACGAAGAGCACCAAGAGCACGAAGACCAAACGCCACGTCTTCTTGGTGCTCTTGGTGTCCTTTGTGGCTGACTTCTGCGCTACGATTCGGTTGGCAACCAGGCTGCGTCGGACGGGCACGTTGGAAACGTGCCCCACGTCATGGCTGGTGTTCGACCGCTATTTGCCATTCGACGTTGGTGGCGCGAATGACCAGGGCGTACATGCCCGGCTCGGTTTCGATGAGCGTCGTTTCGCCCTCGTCTCCCTCAGAATTCACCGGCGTGCCGATGAGCTTGCCGCGGTCGTCGATCACTCGCACCTGGAAGGTCTTTTTTGCGGGGGTCTCGCGGGCCGTGCAGGCCCACGTCAAACGCCACACAGGACTATCGATGCGCAGCGGCGGCGTCTCCATGTGCGTGTGCCCGGAATAATTGCCGACGAGCTGCCACGAGCCGGCGCGATCCTGCGGATCGTGCCGTTCGTTCTCTCGCCGAGCCAAGAGCGCGACCGCCAGCAGGAGGACCACCGCTGCCATGCCGCCACAGAGGAGCACGATCATGAAGCCCAGCCCCGCTCTGCGCCAGAAACGGCCGGCGCGTCCTGCGCGGGCAATTGAAAGACCGTGTTGCAGAACGGGCAGGAGGGGACTGTGCCCGGAGGCAGAACGCCCACTTCGATCAGCTTGTCGCAGCCCGGACAGATCACCTGCGTCATGATCACAGCGTCTTCAAGTATTCCAGGACCGCCCGCCGCTCGTCTTCGCTGAGCGCATCGGGGAAGCGATGGCCCGCGGCGCTCTTGCCCCGCTCGGCCGTGTTGAAGAACTGCCGCCGCTGGGCCGGCAAGCGGGCCGCCTCCGGCACGCGGTCGTGGGCCGTGATCTCCAGGCCGACGCGCTCGCGGTCGTAGCCGTCTTCGCTGCGTTGCCACACGGCGGGCCGCTCGTCGGGATGGAGCACGTGCCACAGCGTCGGCACCGAGCCGTTATGAAAGTACGGCGCCGTGGCCCAAATCCCATCCAGCGGCTGGGCCACGTAGCCGCGGGCCGCGTTCACCTTCTTCTGGCCGTAGCCAGACAGCCAACTCGACTCGTACCACTTGAGGTGCTCGCTCGAGAGGGCATCCAGCCGCGCCCGGTCGGTGCCGACTTCGTCCAGCGGGACGACCTTGCCCGGGTACTTCCCCCCCTCGCCGTAGGTGCCGTGGCAGCGGGCGCAGTGATCGCCAAACGCCAACCGTCCCTTGGCGGCCAACGGCCGATCGATCGCGTAGGGATACTTGGGTGGCTCGATCGAAAGCATCCACTCGTAGATGGCCTGGAAATCCCGCTCCCAACCGCGCATGCGCGGGCCGGTGTTCCCCGGGCTGCTGAGGAGAAACGTCATCAGCGCCCGGTGGTCGTTCTCGATCGAGCCGTCGGCGTAGAGCCATTTCTTTTTCTTGACGTGCCACCAGGGCGGGGCGTCCATGTCGTGGTGCAGGAACTTGGGGATGGGCCGGCTGTCGTCGAAGTTCAAATCGCGGTCACGCACCGCGGTGACTGCCACGCCGAACATGACGGCGTTCGTCGTGCCGTTGGAGCCGCCCAGCGGGAACAGCGATCCCAAGATCTCGCGGCGGCCGATCTTACCCAGCACCAGCTTGGCGGTGCGCACGTCGTCAAACAGCGTCTGCATGGCGAAGTGCGAATTGGGCAGCCCCGGCATCACCCGCCCGGCCACCTTGCCGCCATGGCAGGCGAAGCAATTGACCGACCAGCCGTGAGCGCCGCTGGCAACGTATTGCAGCGGGCGGCTATCGTCTGCCTTGCCCGCCTGGTCGGCTCGGTCTTTGTCGGGTCGAGGAGTGAATCCATATCGAACGTAAGCCATGCGGCGACGCTGGGCCGGCGTGGCCTTCTCGGCCTGCGCGCGCAGCGGCTCTTCCCAGGCGAGCCAGAGATTCTCAAACACCTCGTCGTCGAACTCCGCCGGCAGATAGGCCGTGTTCAGCAGTAGTCCCAAGCCGGGGTGCTGCGAGAGGCCAGGCCGCGTGACGGCTGATCGGTCCGGCTCCGTAGCGGACGCGACGGCTGCGGTGCAAATTGCCGCGCAACAGAATAGACGATAGGTTCCTCGATGAGACATTAGGTTGTCGGCCATCGCTGGAAGGGACGTTGCCGTAGCCATGGCATTCGGGTCAATCCATGCTCCAAGAGCAGCCAAGACCGACTACTCGTAGGGTTTGCGCCCTGCCGGTGGATGCGCATATTGCACGTGCGGATCTTGCTGGAGCGCTTCCGCGGCTTCGGCCGCCGACGTGGCCGAATTGAGGACCACGGTGAAAATCGTGGCCAGCCCGGCTTCCTCATCGTCGGGAAACAGGGCCTCGATCTTCTTCACAGCCGGCCGGCCGAGGATCGAGCGTATCAGCGCCGGGGCCTCTTCGGACTTCGTATCGTCCGTCAGCTTGACGATCAGTTGCCTGGGCGATGCCATGGAGTGAGTTAGCCGCTGCTGCCGGAGGCTGGGGGCTGGGGGCTGGGGGCTGGCAGCGTTAGCCGGCCTGCTTCCAGCGACTCCCCCATCCTATTGCTATCAACGGAGTGCGGCAAGACTTGCAAAGATGTTGAGCCGGCCGTGGCCGAACTCTTCGTTGAAGCTTCTTTGGCCGTTCACTTTCGCTGCCCCCGCCTCGAGGGCTGCGCGAATCTGGTCCACGGTGGCATCCGGACGCTTGGCCAGCATGAGCGCGACGGTCGCGGTGACAAAGGGCGTGGCCATCGAGGTGCCCGGCCAGGCCTCGTAGTCCGTCGTCGTCGCCAGCGTGCTGGGATGGGTCGGCACGGTGCTGACGATATTGTCGCCCGGCGCCATGAGCCAGATGTGCGGCCCCGTCTGGCTGAAGGAAGCTCGGCGGTCTACCTCATCCGACGCGCCGACGGCCACCACCCCTTCGATGGCAGCCGGATAGCTGGTGGCGTTGCCTCGCAGGAAATCGTTTCCCATGGCGGCCACGATGACGATGCCGCGGGCGATGGCCCGCTTGATCAGCAGCTCCTCGGTCGGGTCGTGTCCGCCGCCGAGGCTGAAGTTGACGACTCGCGCGCCGCTGTCCGTTGCGTGACGGATCGCTCGGTAATAACCCGGTCCGTCGTACGGGCCCAGCGCTTTGAGCGACAAGATCTTCCGCGACTGGCAAACGCCCGTGATCCCCTGGCGGTTGTTCCTGACGGCGGCGATGATGCCAATGACATGGGTCCCGTGCCCCTGAGTATCCTTGTCCGAGCCGGGTGTGAAGTTCCTGTCCTCGGCGAGAATCCCCTGCAGGTCGGGATGGTTGGCATCGACTCCCGAATCGATCACGGCGACGGGCACGGCGGTCGCCTCCTGAAACCGGGCGGCCTCCTGGGCCCGCATGAGCTCGACGGCAACCAATCCCCATTGCCGGTTCAGCAGCGGATCGACGCCCTGACTGCGGGACGCGCGCGGGGCCTTCGGCGTCCGGCGGGCCTTCGTGGCGCGGGGCTTCGTGGCGCGAGCCTTCTTACGCGCCTTGGCCAACAGAAACCGCGGCGGAATCACGTGCGCGTATTCGACGTTGTCGTCGGTTTGAAGTTGTTGAGCAGCCTGTTTGGCTTGCTCCGGCGTTTCGAACCGAAGCACGTTGAGCGCGCTCAGGTCGTCTCGCTCGGGCGCCGGCAAGGAGACCATGAACCGGCCGCCGAGGCTCTCCCGGCCGTCTCGTAATTCGGGGAACAACGGTTCCACGCCCCGCAGACCCTCGGCCCGGCTCAATACGTTCAGCAGCGGCCCGCCCGCCGCCGTGGCGCGCTCCGCCCCCATGGCGGCCAGCCCGCGAAAGGTCTCGCGAGCCCGATCGCTGCCCTTGAGCTTGACGACCACCTGCTCTTGGGGCTCGCCGTCCAAGACGAACAAATCACTGAGGTCTCGAGGAATCATGGGAGCGGCCTTTCGGGTTAGACGGATTCGGGAGCGCGCCGACGACGCTGTGCAGGAACGGAACCGCGCCTTTGCTCGTGTGCGTGGCGCTACAGTCTAGTCGTAAAACCGCCTACGCAACCGGACAGAGTCTCGGTCTCTTTTTCAGAAAGCCTGGCGAAATGGACGCGCCGGCGAATCGACCCGTTTCAGAGCCATTCCCGAATCGCCCGGCCCTCGTTCAGCTTGATGGGCCGGTCGTCGGCCGTGTAGGTGATCAGGTCGAGCGGGATGCCGAGCTTGGTGTAGATCGTGGCGGCGATGTCTTCGGTGAAGTACTCGGCGTCGGTCGGCACGCCGCCTTCGGCGTCGGTGCGGCCGACGACCGAGCCGCCGGGGATGCCGGCGCCGGCCATGATCGCGAAGCCGGCCGAGGCCCAGTGGTCGCGGCCGCTGGCCGAGTTGATCTTCGGCGTGCGGCCGAAGTCGGTCAGCCAGACCACCAGCGTGCTGTCGAGCAGGCCGCGGTCCTCCAGGTCGATCAACAGCTCCGGCAGCGCCTGGTCGACCGGCGGCATCAGGTAGTTCTTCAGCGACTTGAAGTTGTCGGCGTGCGTGTCCCAGCCGCGGTCGGTGACGGTGACGAACCGCACGCCGGCCTCGATCAGCCGCCGGGCCAAGCAGGCAGCTCTGGCCGAAGCGCGTGCGGCCGTAGCGGTCGCGCAGCCGCGGGTCCTCGCGGCCGATCTCGAACGCCCGTCGCGTCTCCGGCGCGGTGATCAGGTTCAGCGCCGCCTGGTAGTGCTTGTCGAGCGAGGCGAAGGCCGACGGTTGCTGGTCGCCTTGCCGCTGCAGGGCATCGACCACGCCCAGCATGCCGCGGCGGCGACTGAGGCGGTTGCCATCGACGCCGGCCGGCGGCGTGATGTCGCGGGCGGAGAACTTCTCGACGTTCGGGTCGGCGGTGATCTCGAACGGGTTGTGGACGATGCCCAGGTAGCCGGCCGTGCCGCCGCCGAAGCCTCTGCTCGACCTACTGGCCGAGCTGCACGAACGGCGGCATCCGCGTCTTGAAGCCCTTCTGCTGGCTGACGACCGAGCCGAAGGTCGGGTAGACCATCGTGGCGTTGAACGAATGGCCCGACATCATGATGGCGTCGGCCGTGCCGTGCGAGCCGTTCTTGGGGTTCAGGCTGCGCAGCAAGCCGAACCGCTTGGCCTCGCGGGCCATCCGGGGGGCCACATCGGCGAACCGCACGCCCGGCACCGCGGTGGCGATGGTGCCGAACTCGCCGCGCACGCTGGCGGGGGCGTCGGGCTTGGGATCGAACGTGTCGTGATGGCTCGTGCCGCCCAGCGTCCAGATCAGGATGCAATTGACGTCCTTGACCTTCTTTCCCTGAGCGGCTGCCGCTTGGCGCGAGGCGAATAAGCTCGGCAGCGACAGTCCCAGTCCGGAAAGTGCGCCGAGGCGGAGAAAGTGCCGTCGGTCGAGGCCCTGACAGTTGCGGGAGGCGACAGGCAAGAGATCGAGCATGGCGGGTTCGGTAGGAGGCGGGATGGCCGCCGGGGGTTTAGGGCCCTTGGCGGCCGCCGCATGCTACCACGATTCACCGCTGGCTGCCAGCAAAGTTTGAGCGGCCACACTAGCCCGACGCGCAAGCGAGGGAGAGCGCGGACGGCGCGGCGAAGCATGTCGCGCGTGGTGGTTCGGGAGTTTCGCGACAAACACAGTCCGCACTTCGCTAGCGGGCTAGGGTCGCGAAACGGATTCCCTCGCTTACGCGTCGGGTTAGTGTGGGGGCTGGTGTGGAGAATCGCCCACCGCGGTCGATAACGGACTATTGGACACAAAAGCCCCCAATCGATGCTTCGATCGCCATGTACATCACTGTGTTTGCTCTCCTTTTGGCCTTTCACGGCCCTGGCCGCGGATTCTTGCCGTCGGAGAATCCCGTGGCCTATCGTCACGGCTGCACGCCTGCGAACCGGCACTGCGAGCGGTGCCGGACGGACGGCTGCGGTGGGCCGTGCTACGACTATCGGCGCTATTTCGACTATCCGTGGCATCCGCCCTACCATCGGCCGATGGGGAAGACACGCCGTACGACTTAGGCCCGCGCATCGTCCCCCTGAGCGACTATCCGCCGGCGCTGCCATGGGACGTTTGCCGCCGGAAGAGGTGCCCGCCCCGGAGACTTTGCCGCCCCCGGCGAACCACGCGTCGCCTTCGGACCGGCCGCCGCCCGGCAAGTGAACGTGGCCCACGCTCGTAAGGTCCATCCCGCGGAGCGTGATTGCTACACTCAAGCACGGGAACTCGCAGAGCAAGTTGCCCACACTGACGGCTACTCACCTAGCTCGGCGAACTCGGGAGCGTACCGGACCAAACCGCCCGCGGGCGGGAGCGAGCCGGGCTGAAGCTCCAGCACCATAAAGGCCTCGTCGGCGCCGTACTCGTTCCGCAGGCCGAATTCGCTGCGCGCGCGAACCCAAATCGCGGGTAATAGTCTGGGTGCCCGAGCACGACGACGAACCCGCAGCCTGCCTCGCGGCACGCGGCCAGGCCCGCCCGGACGAGCGCGGAACCAATGCCGCTGTGCTGATGGGTGGGCAAGACGGCCAGGGGGGCCAGCCCTAGCCCGAAACGCTCATCGGTTGCTCCCTCGAAGACAACCGGCGTGAAAAGTATGTGCCCCACGATACGGCCGCTGGCTTCACCCTCAGTTCGCTGAGCCACCAAGGACACTGCGGCCCGGCCAGCGGCGCGCAGGCGATCGACGAGCCGAGCTTCCGCCTCCGTGGGGAATGCCGCGCGGTGTACCGCGTGGATGGCCGTCGTGTCTTCGGCGCGCTCGCAGCGAATGGCGAATGTCGTCACCGGTGCTACCTTGGGCCGAAGCCGAAGCCAAGCCTCGCCTTCTGCTACTGTCCTAGCCGCCTAAGCAAGGCGCGAGCCGGGGCCATCTTCGTGCGGGAGCGGTGCCAGATGGCGATGGGTAGCGCCGCGGCGGCGCCGAGGATCGCCCCCAAGCCGATCGCGTGCGCCGTCGGCCCCGTCGCATTCCAGGCGGTGATGACCGCATCGATTGCCGGCTGCACGAACAGGCCCAAGAACGACATGCCCAGCGCGTTGAGCAGGCAAAAGACGTAGGTCTGCGCGACGCGGCTACGATCCGGATTTCGGCCGAGGCGGGCCAGGATCAGAAAAACGGGGAACGTCAGCACGAAGGCCACCCACACGCACTTGAAGATCAGAAAGGCCGTGTCCCAACTGGCCGAGGCCACCAGACCCCAGTACAACCCGGCCGCCGGCCCGATTCCCGCCCACACGGGCCAGCCGGCCAGCACGCGCGGGAAATACGGCTGCGGCGGCTCGCCCACGGCCGGCGGCAGCGGCTCCTCGAGCGCCAGCGCCGTGGCCTCCGCCTGGCGGCGCGCGATGATCGCGCCGACCAGCTTCTCGGCAAAGTCGATGGAATCCAGCCAGCGATCGTACTCGAGATTGTCCGGCGTGTCGGTCGGCTGGTGGTAGTGGCGGGAGACCCCGATCGAAGGGTCGATGCAGCACAAACACACGCCTTCGTATCCCTTGGCCAGGAATGGGGCGACGTCATCCGAGCCGGCCGGGGCGTCGAAGCCGGGCAGTTTGCCCCACCGCTCGTCGGAGGCGGCCACTTCCTGGATCGTGTCGTACAGCCACGGCGCGATCGACAGCGGCAGGATCTCCCCGCACTGCTTATAACGCAGGTCGCCGTTGGTCAGGATATCGAGTCCCAGGATCACGGTCTTGTGCTTCTCCCAGCCCATGCCGCGGGCCAGCGCCAGCGACCCGCCGCAGCCGGCCTCCTCACAGCCGGTGGCCACGAACACCAACTCGACGTCGTCGGGCTTCTTTTCTGCCAGCCGCTTGGCCAACACGGGCAGCGAGACGCAGCCAGTGAGGTTGTCGCTGGCCCCGGGAACAATCTGGTTTCGCAGCACCAATTGCAGATTGAGGACAAAGGGGATCGCACAGGCCGCCGTCAGCCCGAAGAACAAAAGCGGCATCCATTGCCCCGGCTGGGCGATGGCCATCAGGTCATGGAGCGCCAGGATGGACATGGCCAGAATGGCACCGACCAATTGTTTTCGCAGAAAGCGAAACGGCCGGGGATAATAGTTGTTCGTGGCCGCACGGATGACGCCCGGCCTGAAGATCCAGCCGGTCGGCGCCGCGTCGGCGTGCCCGATCAGCACGATCCGCAGGCGCGTCGGCCCCGCGGCAGGCAGGGTCGCCACCAGGTTCTGCGACGGGCGATGCCGCAGCAGCCGCCGCAGCCAAAAGAACCAGTAGGTGCTGTCGCCCAGGTAGGAGACGGCGACGAACAAGTGCAGCGCCAGCGCCGCGACCGGCGAGTAGAACCAATAAACTAGCGACGCCGCCGTGGCCAGCCCGAAATGCAAGGCCAGCACCGCGTATAGGCTAGAGTTGAAATGGAACGGCACAAACTGCGTGCGGAGTCCCTGAGCCGACAATTCCTTGCCCAGGATCTGCTGGTGCGGCGCTCGTCGCCGGTGGTGGACTTGCGGCGGGGGCATTGGGCCACGATATGGCGCGTAAGGCCTTCGACGTAGGCGCGCTCGTCCGCGACATCCAGAAGCTCGTCCGCCGGCTGAGTCAAGAGCATCGACATACCACGACCGTCCACGAGGAGAACATCCGTGCCAACCGCAGTGAACGTCCGCTGGCCGGCGAATCGTTCGCCGGAGGTGACTGTTGCGCGCTATACACGTCGGGCTTACGCCTCGACGCTCGCCGGCCGCAAATCGACATTACGCAGCCGAACTTCGCAAGCCAAGTAGATTATCCATTTTATGCAGTCCATCAAGTCCCGTCGGGCGAGCGTCGAGGTGTCAGCCCGACGTGCAGGCCAGCCGTGCAGTCCATTCAAATCGAGTTATCGGCAAGCCGAGTCACCCGACTCGTCAGAGTTTAGCGTCCGATGTGTGGGGGCTTCGGCTGCGGTCCCTGACGTTGCAGCCAGCGTTGCCAAGCAACGCCTGGCGAAGAGAATGGCACCATGAGTCTGGCGCTTCGTGTTGGCCCACTATCCCGCCGAATGCCAGCCCACGCAAGCCGAGGCGCTGGGCGCCGCCGGTGGCTTCAGCGGTGCCGAGTTCTGGCGGCTGACCACGGCTTGCGGGCCGCTTTGCCTGCGCCGCTGGCCGCGCGAGCATCCCCTTCCGGAGCGCCTGCAACGCATTCATGACGTGCTGGCTTGCGCCTGGAGCCACGGGTTTCGGCTGATCCCTCGGCCCGTGGCCACTCGTGATGAGCGAACGTTCGTCGAGCACGACGGCCACCTGTGGGAACTGGCCGCGTGGCTGCCGGGCTGCGCCGACTACCGCACCAGGCCGTCGGAGGCCCGGCTTCGCGCGGCGATGCAAGCGTTGGCTGCCTTTCACGTTGCCTCGGCAACTGGGCATCGCGACAACGTGCCCAGCGCCTTGCCCGGCCATCGGCCAGCGTCTGGCCCGCCTGCGGGCCCTGATCCGCGGCGGCCTTGCCGAGCTGCGGAACAACGTGGACCGCGACGCCGCAAGATGGCCGGAGCTGGCTGCCCGGGCGGCGCCGCTGCTTGTCTTCTTTGGCAATGTCGCCGGCCCTGTTGAGCAACACCTGTCGGCCCTCGCCGCGACCGCCGTTTCCCTGCAGCCGTGCATCCGCGACATCTGGCACGCCCACGTGCTCTTCGAAGGAGACACCGTCTCTGGGCTGATCGATTTCGGGGCGATGCGAACCGACAACGTCGCCACCGACGTTGCGCGGCTCTTGGGTAGCCTCGTGCGGGACGATCCGGCCGGGTGGGAAGCAGGCCTGAGCGCGTATGACGAGGTTCGGCGGCTGTCGGCTGAGGAGCGCCGCCTGGTGCACAGCCTAGACGAAAGCGGCGTGCTGATGTCCGCCTTGAGCTGGTTCGAGTGGGTCTTTGGCGAAGGCCGCGAGTTCGCCTCGCCTGCCGCGGTGATTGCTCGGGTGGACGAGAACCTTCAGCGGCTGGCGAATCTCGCGAGCCGCCTGACGGACAAGGCGAAGAAGAGTGTCCGCCCTACGTAGGGCAGACACTCCCGTCTGCCCCACCACTGAACAGCTTGCAGCAAGAGACCAAACAACTACACTAATCAAGTCCCATTGATGGATCGGTCGTCTTGCCAGGCGGCCGCCCTCCTGGTTTCCTCCTGCCGAGCGCCGCATGCCGCGTGTCCTTTCCCTCGGATGGCTGTGCCTGTGCCTTGTTGGCTGGGTTCGGGCTGAAGGGCCAGGCATCGTTGCCGTCAGGGTCGATCCGCCCAGCCTTGAACTGTCGGCACCGGCGGCCAGGTATGCGATTCTGGTGGAGGGCCAAACGGCCGACGGCCGGCTCGTTGATCTGACCCGGCAAGCACAATTCCGCTCTCTCGCGCCGCCCGTGGTGCAAGTGGAGACCGACGGCGTCGTGCGAGCTCTGTCCGACGGGGTGACCACCGTCGAAGTGTCGGCGGCCGGGCAGAAGCAGACGATTGCCGTCAGCGTCCGCAACGCCGCCGCCGCTCGGCGCTTCAACTTCGAGAACGACATCGTGCCGATCCTCAGCCGGCATGGCTGCAACAGCTCCGGCTGCCACGGCAAGGCCGAAGGGCAGAACGGCTTCAAGCTCTCCGTCTTCGGCTTCGACCCGGCCGCCGATTACGACGCCCTGACGAAAGAGGGGCGAGGGCGTCGCGTGTTCCCCGCCGCCGCCGAGCGGAGCCTGCTGCTGGCGAAGGCCAGCGGCGGCGCGCCGCACGGTGGTGGCGTGCGGATCTCCCACGATTCGCTGGAGTATGCCACGCTGCGCGACTGGATCGCCGCAGGCCTGCCGCGCGGGCGGGATGACGATCCCAAGGTCATCTCCATCGAGATCGCTCCGCGCGAACGTGTCCTGGCCGCCGCGCCCGTAGGACGGATCTCCAATCCGTCCGTCAACCCTGCTAACGCTCCGAGCAGTGGCTCCGCAGCGCTCGGCAGTTCGCAGCAACTTCGCGTCATCGCCCGTTACAGCGACGGCCGCACGGCAGACGTCACGCCGCTGGCCAAGTTCCAGACGAACAACGACGCCCTGGCGACGGTAAGCGACGCAGGCCTGGTGACAGCCGGCCAAACGCCGGGACAGGTTGCCGTGATGGCCAGTTACCTCGGCGCCGTAGACGCATTTCGGGCGCTCATCCCCCGTGCAGAACAGACCGAGAAGGGACCGACTGAAAAGGGACCGACTGTCAAGCCGTCTTACCCCGCCGAGCACAACTTCATCGACCGCCACGTGCACGATCAGCTCCGCAAGCTGAACATCGTGCCGTCCGACGTGACGGACGACGCCACTTATCTGCGCCGCGTGTTCCTCGATGTGATCGGTACCCTGCCCACGGCCGCCGAGGCCCGAACACTTCTGGCAGACAAGCGGGCCGACAAACGTACACGGCTGGTGGACGAGCTGCTCAAACGGCCCGAGTACGCCGACTACCAGGCACTGCTGTGGGCCGACCTGCTGCGGGTCGACCGGCAGGCGCTGGGGCACAAACAGGCCTATGCGTATTACCGCTGGATTCGCGAGAGCTTCGCCCGCAATCGGCCGCTGGACCAGTTCGCCCGCGAGCTGCTGACGGCCGAGGGGCCGCTGGCCGAAGCGCCGGCGGGCAACTTCTTCCGCGTCGTCGCCAAGCCGGGCGAGATGGCCAGCACCTGGTCGCAAGTGTTCCTCGGCGTGCGGATCGCCTGTGCCGAATGCCATCATCATCCCTTCGACCGCTGGAGCCAGGACGACTACTACGGCATGGTGGGGCACTTCACCCAGGTGCGAACCAAGAAGTCGCCGCTGGGCGACGTGCTGTTTGCCGCTGGCGAGGTGGTGACGACCAACCCCAGGACGGGAAAGGCCGTGCCGCCGACGCCGCTAGGCGCAGTTGACGTCGGAGGTAGGACGGATTTCCAATCCGTCCGCGTCCAAACAAAGCACGAGCGGACGGATTGAAAATCCGTCCTACGCCGGGGACCGCCGCCGCCAACTGGCCGCGTGGCTCACGAGCCGCGACAACGCCTGGTTTGCTCGCAACATGGCCAATCGGCTTTGGGCCCGCTTCCTGGGCCGCGGCCTGGTCGAGCCGGTGGACGACTTCCGCGACACGAACCCGCCGACCAATCCCGCGCTGCTCGATGCCCTGGCAAAGCACTTGATCGACAGCCGCTACGACCAGCACGAATTGATCCGCGCCATCGCCAACTCGCGGACGTATCAACTGGCCACCGCTCCCAATGCCACGAACCAGCGCGACGAGCAGAACTACTCGCGCGCCGTGCTCAAGCGGCTGCCGGCCGAGGTGCTGCTGGATGCCATCTGCCAAACCACCGGCATTGGCGAGAAGTTCGCTGGAGTACCCGACGGCTGCCGGGCGATCCAATTGTGGGATAGTCGCTCGCCCCACTATTTCCTGAAGGCCTTCGGCCGTCCCATGCGAGAGACGGCATGCGAGTGCGAGCGCGTGACCGAGGCCACGATCGGCCAGGTGTTGCACCTGCTCAATTCGCCGCAAATCCACGCCAAGATCAGCCACGACGGCGGCCGCGTGGCAAGAATGGTAGAGAACGCAGGCGGCCAGGCTGCCGCGCCTCCGGCTGTGGCCCCGGATGACGCTCAATTGACCGAAGAGCTCTACCTCACGTTCTTCAGCCGGTTCCCCACGGCCCAGGAGCGGCAGACGGCGGTCGATTATCTGCGCGCCGCACCCTCGCGCCGCCGCGGCGCGGAAGACCTGGCCTGGAGCATGCTGAATTCGCTGGAGTTCGTGTTCGGCCATTAGTCCCCGTGGCACGGCCATCTTGGCCGTGCAGGCCTTGGGCACGGCAGTCCGAAAGGGCCATACACGTCCCGACACGGCCAAGATGGCCGTGCCACGCGTGCCGCTTCGCCGCCTTGTCATGCCCAGCATGCTGGGGTATTCTCGGTGATCCGCCGCGGAAGACGGGCGCTTCGTCGATGGTCGGCTGATCTCCCGGCGCGCCTGCCCCCGGGAACGCTCGACGAGCGAGCCGCTTCCTTCTGCTTTTGGCACTTCCTCGCGATTCTCCAAGCCGATATGACTGACGCCGAATTGAAGTCCAAGGTCGATGAGGCCAAGAGGAAACTCGACGCCCACGCCGTGGAGATCGTCGCACTGGCACTTCAGCCCGACGACCGGCACGCCCGTTCTGGCTCGAGAAGGCCAAGGCGTTCAAGTTCGACCCGCTCAAGGACGTCAAGGGCTTCGACGACCTCAAGAAGTTCCCGCTACTTCGAGGACGACTGGCTGCGCGGCGGCCCGGTGCGGCGCTGGGTGCCGAAGGCGCTGCGCACGACAAGCCGACCTACGTCTTCGAGACCGGCGGCACCACCGGCATCCCCAAGAGCCGCGTCGTCGTCGACGACTTCTGGATCGACTACGAGATGTTCAGCGACACGCTGCCGGACAAGTTCTTCCCCAAGGGCTCCAACTGGCTGATGCTCGGCCCGTCCGGCCCGCGGCGGCTGCGGCTGGCGGTCGAGCACCTGTGCCAGTACCGCGGCGGCATCTGCTTCTGCGTCGACCTCGACCCGCGCTGGGTCGTCAAGCTCATCAAGAAGGGCTGGATGGAGCACCTGAAGGCGTACCAGGAGCACGCATCGACCAGGCGATGACGATCCTGTCGGCCGGGCACGACATCAAGTGCATGTTCACGACGCCGAAGCTGCTCGACGCGCTGTGCCGGCCGGCTGGAGAAGGAGGGCACGAGCATCGCCAAGGCCGGGCATCACCGGCATCTTCTGCGGCGGCACCGAGATGACGTCGCAGTGGATCCGCTTCGCCATCGAGGAGTTGCTCGGGCCCGGACGTCTACATCGCGCCGACCTACGGCAACACGCTGATGGGCCTGGCCGCGTCGAAGCCGATCGGCCGAGCGACGGCTACAAGATCGCCTACTACGCCCCGCAGCCGCGGGCCGTCGATCGAGGTGGTCGACTTCGACGACTACGACAAGGTCGTCGGCTACGGCCAGACCGGCCGCGTGATGCTGACGACGCTGACGAAGGAGTTCTTCGTCCCCGGCTTCCTGGAGCGCGACGAGGGCGAGCGCGAGCAGCCGTGCGAGAAGTACCCGTGGGACGGCGTCAGCGGCGTGCGGCCGTTCCGCGAGCTCGCGGCGACGACGACGGTGGGGGTGTATTGAGCGCGGAAGCGGCACGCTGCGCACCCTTCGCAACGAGTCGGACTGATCTACCCACGTGGTGCTTGTATGAAGGCGAGTGATGCGCGGACGATCTTCGAGCAAAGGGGCACCGAAGCTGATGCGCGGTTGGACAGTGTCTCGGTCGCCAAGGGATTCGACTTGCTGTTTGCGTTTTATCTAGAGGAGCGTGCAGACGATTGTCCGTTGGATGCAGACGGCGACATGTTGCTCTACGAATGGGGCACGTACGATTGGGGGCAGGGCGAGTTTTTCGATCTCAGCCTGACGCGTCAATTGATGTTAGAAGGTATTTCCGAGGACGAAAACATTTGGCAGTTGGCGTTGAGATTCAAGTTCATGCCGGATGACACGCTGCGGCAACTTGGCTCCGGCAACCGGTGGTGCCATTCCCCGCACAAAGCAGACGTTGACGAGCTTGAGCGGTTTGTTCGTGACTCATTACCTTTCCGCACGGTTGCCAATCGTACAGCGGCCAGTGTGCAATTGACTTACGAATGTGCGGGATAAGCGGATCGGTTGAAGTCGCGGTACCGCAGGCCGTCGCGTGAGGAACACGCTTCTGGTGCAAGGCCGAATGAAACGAGATTATCACATCAACGTGTTCTGGAGCGACAAAGACGAAGCTTACATCGCCGACATCCCCGATCTAAGGCACTGCTCGGCCTTCGGTGCGACGCCGGAGGATGCCGTGCGGGAAGTTTGGGTCGCGAAGCAGGCTTGGCTTGACGCCGCACGTGCCAATAAGAAGCCGGTCCCCCAACCTCGTTATCGGCCCGCGATCTATCAGGCAGCGCGATGAATATGCCAAGCGACAACCACAAGCAAGATCGCTCATCCGAGGAGATCGCCCGACTCGGCGACGAAATCTACGACCTCGCGATTCGCCAGAAAGTCGAGAGTGCTCACCACGGCAAGGTCGTAGCGATTGACGTGGATTCCGGAGAGTATGAAATTGCCGACAATGCCTTGCTGGCGGCACGCGCCTTGATGGCACGTGTTCCGCAGGCCGAGATTTGGCTCGTTCGGGTGGGACATCGTGGCTTGTACAGAATCGGTAGCCATACCGCGGTAGCCGGCGGTGATTCAAGGACTCGTTAACGCCGAATTGGAAGCAACCATACGCCTCATGCTCGTGGGAGCTGATGGCTCGTCCCAAGAATGTGAGGGCGTGATTGACACCGGTTTCAACGGGTTCCTCATGCTGCCAATGTCGGTCTTGGCGTCGCTCGGCTGTGCACAATTTGGGACGGCTCGCGTGATCCTGGCGGATGGCCGTGAAGATGTCTTTGAAACCTACACTTGCACCATTGTCTGGGATGGACAAAAGCAGGATGTTGAAGTTGCGGGCAACGAGAGCTTTTCGCTAGTCGGGATGGGCATGCTACAGGGGTTCAAAGTCCAGCTCGATGTAATCGATCGCGGCAAGGTAACGATCAAAACCCTAGCGCCGGCAAGACCGCGCAAGAGGACGAAACGTCGTTGAATGGGTGTGTGGCGTGGCTAGCGTACCTCAATATCCGCTAGGCGATCTGCCGGGGCATCCGCTGGATGGTCCGCTGCCGGGGCCGTTCCCGAATTCTCGCTCACCGATCAGCCAAAGCATCTTGGATCCGTTGGGGCAAAGGGAGCTCGCCACGAAACGCGATAAGAGAGTGGTTGTCCAGGACAAGGACCTGTTGGGCGGCGTGCCGGTCTTTGCCGGAACGCGCGTGCCGGTCCACGCATTGATCGATCACCTGAAGGCCGGAGAATCGCTGGAATCGTTCCTGGCGGACTTTCCCAGCGTCACGCGCGATCAAGTCGTGGCTTTTCTGGACCTGGCCGAGGCGGCCGTGGTAGAGGAACAACTAACCCATATCGGCACCTGATTCCTGGAGAATTCTCAGTGCTCGAAATCCCCGTCCTTCGCTGGGGCCAGCCCTACGAGTCGCTCGAAAAGGACAAGGTCGTCCACTTCATCAGCGGCGAGCCGATTGCCGAGGTGCATCAGGCCAACGCCGGCATCCTGGGGCGCGACATGCGCCAAGCCAAGAAAGCGCGCGAGGTGCTGCGGCAGTTCTCCTGCGAAGAGCTGATCGCGCGGGTGATGAAGGCGGCCGACCTCTATCGCGACGGCACACTAACCATCGGCAACGGCACGCAGTCGCCGCAGGATTTCGTGCGGGCACAGTCGGCTTCGACCGGGTTGCCGGAGCACATGTGCCGGTTCAACATGGAGAAGAACCACTTCGTGCTGGGTAACATGCTGCGGATGCTGGATGCGCTGACGCGCGGGCTGGATCTGGGCGTGCTCACGCGCGGCTGGGGCGTCGAGAGCCGCGGCGTGGTCGTGAGCTATCAGGCGCAGTCGCCCGTGCTGGGGCTCGTGCTGCCCTCCAACTCGCCAGGCGTGCATACGCTGTGGCTGCCCGTGATTCCGATGCAGATCGGGCTGGTGCTCAAGCCAGGTCCGCAAGAGCCTTGGACGCCGTATCGCATGACGGCGGCCTTCACGCAGGCGGGCATTCCGGCCGAAGCGATCGCCATCTATCCCGGCGGCGGCGACATCGGCGCGGCCGTGCTGGCCAACGTCGATCGGGCGATGATCTTCGGCGGCACGCCGACCGTAGAGAGGTATAGAGGCAACCCCAAGGTCCAAGCCCACGGGCCCGGCTTCAGCAAGATCCTGCTGGGCGACGACGTGGTGGATCGCTGGGAAGAGTATCTCGATCTGATGGTCGATAGCATCCACATGAACAGCGGCCGCGGCTGCATCAATTGCTCCGGAGTCTGGGCCTCGCGGCACACGAAGGAGATTGCGGCGGCACTGGCGGAGCGGATCGGCCCGGTCGAAGCCCTGCCGCCGGAAGATCCCAAGGCCGGCCTGGCCGCCTTCACGGTGCAGGGCATGGCCCAGAGCGTGTGGAAGATGATCGAAGCCGACCTGCGCGAAGAGGGGGTCACGCACAGCACCGAGAAGTACGGCCCGCGGCTGGTCGAGAAAGAACGCTGCGCCTACCTGCGGCCGGTGATCGTGCACTGCAAGTCGCCGTCCAACGCCATCGCCAAGAAGGAGTACATGTTCCCCTTTGCCACCGTGGTCGAGTGCCCGCAGGACAAGATGCTCGAATCGATCGGCCCTACGCTGGTCGGCACCGGCATCACGGAAAACGAGAAGTTCGTTCGCGAGCTGACCGACGCCACGCACATCGACCGGCTGAACATCGGCCCGATCCCCACCATCAAGCTCGACTGGTTGCAGCCGCACGAGGGGAATATCGTGGACTTTTTGTTCCGAGCGCGGGCGTATCAGGTCACGCCGGACCGGCTGGCGACGTTGAAAAGGTAGTTAACGAAGGCCATTACAGCCGCTTGACCCGAGCTACGCCGTGAGTCCCAATCGGTGAGTCTGAGAAGATTAGAGAACTCGCGAGACGATTGAAGGAGGCCAACATCTTCTTCAAGCTGGCGCACCACCTTGACGATGCCACCACGTTCGAGGTCGCTGTGCCAGGGCAGCGTTGGGAAATCGATTGCTACGACAATGGAACCGTCGAGGTCGAGGTGTTTCGCAGCGATGGCTCGATCCTGGATGAGGCGGCACTTGACCGGCTTATTCGGGGGTTTTCCATCTCGTTGGAGGAGAGACGCGATGAGATTCGCCGAATGGTCCAGGCCGGCGTCGAGCAACTTGACCGCGGTGAGGCGATCTCCGAAGAAGAGGTCTTTGCTGAACTGGAGCGAGAGGCGGCGGAGATCGTGGCCATAGCCAAGCGAAAATGACGCTTTGCGCTGACCAGCGGAGCGCCTCCCATGCCGGACAAGAATGCCAAGGCCGACAATCTGATTCCAGGGAAGTTGAAGAAGTCGAAGTCGTATCATGCGGAATATGGCCAGTGGACGTACGGCGAAATCTGTCGAGCGGCCAAGGCAAAGCCACCTGACCGCAAGGCGCGCCAGATGAAGAAGCTGATCGAACAGGCAGAACGGCTGCGCAAGAAACTTCGGGACCAAGGCCCATGAAGACTTCCACCTTTCGCCGCAAACTGTCGGCGGTCCGGGCGGCCGAGCGGAAGTCGGACTACGCCAAGGCGCTAGCAGGGCTCGATGCGCTGATCGAAGAAGTCCCGGGAAACCCCAGCTTGCTCGTGCGGCGAGCCATGCTGATCCAACTGCTGGAGGACGGCGGGCTGCCGCTGAACGAAGCGAAGCAAGCCTTGCAAGTCGCACTGCAACTGGATGAAAAGCACCCCGGGGCGCTGATTGAGCTGGCCCAATTTCAATTCGCGGTCGAAGACGACGCGGCAGCGGCCACAAAGACGTTCCAGTCCGCCGTGGGCGCCTGCTCGCGGCTTTTGGTCGAGGCCCTGCTAGGTCAGGCCAAAGCGCTCGTGGAGATGAACCGCCGGGAGGAGGCCTTCGATTGCCTCGCTCGAGTCCGTTGGCTTCAAGCCGCCAGCATGGACGGGCACGCTGCGTCGTTGAACGCCGATGACCGCGAGCTGGTCGAAAGGTGGGAAGAGCTAGCAGGAATCTCTCATTAGGTTGTTTTGTTCGCTGAATGCCGCCATTCGACTTCCAACCCCGCACCCGCATCGTCTTTGGCCCGGACAAGGTCGATGCGCTCGGCGAATTGGCGGCTGAGCTCGGGGCGCGGCGAATCTTAGTGGTCAGCGATCCGGGCATTCAGGCCGCCGGCCACGATGACCGAGGGCTGACGGCGCTGCGCAGCGCCGGCCTCGAGGCCCAGCTTTGGGACCACGTCGTCGAAAACCCGAGCACCGCCAACGTCGATTCCGGCTTGGCGTTTGCTCGCGACTATCAGCCCGATTTGCTCGTTGGTCTTGGCGGCGGCAGCTCGATGGACTGTGCCAAGGGGATCAACTTCGTCTACACCAACGGCGGGCGGATGCAGGACTATGTCGGCTACGGAAAGGCCGCGCGGCCGATGCTGCCGATGATCGCCGTGCCCACGACCGCCGGCACGGGGAGCGAGACGCAGTCCTTCGCCCTCATCTCCGACGCCGACACGCACGTCAAAATGGCCTGCGGCGACAAGCAGGCGGCCTTTCGTGTGGCCTTGCTGGACCCCAAGCTCACGCTCACGCAGCCGCCGGGGGTGACGGCCCTGACGGGCATCGACGCTCTCTCGCACGCCGTGGAGACGTTCGTGACGACGCGGCGCAACGCCGTGTCGCTCACGTTCAGCCGCGAGGCCTGGCGGCTGCTGTCAGCCAACCTCTTGCAGGTGCTCCGGCAGCCGGCCGACCTCGAGGCCCGCGCGGCCATGCAGCTCGGGGCATCGCTGGCCGGACTGGCGATCGAGAACTCGATGCTGGGCGCAGCCCATGCCCTGGCCAATCCGCTCACGCAGCACTTTGGCGTCGTGCACGGGCAGGCCGTGGCCGTGATGCTGCCGCACGTGATGCGCTACAACAGCCAGGTCGTGGAAGGGCTCTACGGCGAGCTTGCGGATATCGTCCGCGGCGACGAGCTGAAGAACGCCAACGAAGCGCGCGCGCGGAAGGCGTGGCTCAGTGGGTGCTGCGTCTGGTGGAGCAAGCGGGTTTGCACACCACGCTGGCGGGGTGCGGCGTGCCGCGGGCCGCGCTGGCCGACCTGGCCGCCGACGCGGCAAAGCAGTGGACCGGCCAGTTCAACCCCAGGCCCGTCGGCGAGCCGGACCTGCTGCGGCTGTATGAAGCGGCCTGCTAGTCGCCGCTGTCCGTCGCGGCCTGTTAGTCGCCGCCTTCTTAGTCGCCCGGCGGGCGGAAGATGTTCCGGTCGCTCCAGTTCTCGGGGCGATCGTCGTCATAAGGATCATACTCGTCCGTCGTGACGGTGTTCGAGCGGATCTCCTGGAACATCTTCGTCACCGGGCCGAACCAGCCGAACCACCACATCGCCCCCAGGGCGACGAAGGCGATTACGAAAAACACCGGCGTCTTCATGTCGTTCATCATGCACCTCACTGCACGGAGTGCCTGCGGAGCCGCTCGTCTAGCATAGGTCACGATTCTCCTGGCGGGCGTCTGGGGAGCCAACGGCCTTGATGATAGGCTGGTTAAGGCGCGAGTGATTCTGACCGGATCGATTCTGACGGCGCGGCCCGCGTTTATCGGGTCCGCCAAACGCCCGTTGCAAGCCGCAGCCCGACGCGTAACCATGCGTGACTCGCCTCCCCCGTCGTCGTCGCCGCGATTCACGCTGGCCGGTTTGCTGGAGGTCGTCGCGGTGCTGATCCTGCCCTATCTCGAGCGAGATGACCTGTATCGGGCCTACAATTTCAACGAGCCGTGGGATGGCCCCAACAACCGCAAGCTGGCGGCGAAGATGCCCGACGTGTTCCGCTGTCCGCTCGACGATCTGTTGCCCGCGGGCATGACGAGCTACTTCGCCGTCGTTGGCCCAGGCCGCACGAAGCCTGGAAAAGAACACGTGGCGCTGGGCGATCTGAGCGACGGCTCGGCGAACACGATCGCGCTGATGGAGTCCGCCTCCGCCCGTATGAACTGGCTCGATCCGTGCGACCTGCGGATGGAGGACATCGTGGCGGGCAAGAACACGGCCGAGACGCCCTGCCCCTGTTCCAGGCACGGCCGCAGCAGCCGCGGCTTGTGGCGGTCAGCGGACGGTTTTTCGAGCTCGTTCTCAGTCGCCATGTATGATGCATCGGCCCATCCACTTGACCTGGCAGCCTTGGATGCCAAGACGTGGAAGATCCTGCTGACCATTGACGGCGGCGAAGTGCTCGACAACGACCCCTTCGGGCGGCGGCGCCTGCCCGCCGACGAGCTTTACCTGTGGCCCGGCGTGTGCGTGCTGCTGGTGCGGAGCTCGTGTTGGTGATCGCCGTCCTCGTCCGCCGTGCGCGGGCCAGCCGCGGTGGCGCACCGGATGCGGCGGTGACTTGATGTCATGCCCGGCACACCAGAGAATCCTGGTTTTGACACCTGCGGCCGCAAGCGATATGCTGACGACCGCACATCGTAGGAACGATGAAGCCGCGTCAGTACAAGGAGGTACGTGTGGACGCACGACGGAACGTGCTGATCGTCGATCGCTCGGAAGAGACTCGCCGGGTGCTGCGCACCGCCCTGGAGCGCCACGATGCCCAGGTGCTCGAGGCCGACGGCGCCTGCGCGGGGCTGGAAATTGCCCGTCGCCATCATCCCGCGCTGATCATCCTCGACCTGGAAGTCGATACGACGCCCCACGCGAATTGGCCGGAGCAGTTCGCCCAGCATTCGCGTGACGATGCCGCGTCACTCATCGTGCTGGGCACCGTGCGCCGCACCGGCTGCGGCGAATTCATCTCGAAGCCGTACCACTACGGGCCGCTGATCCGTAGAATCGAAGAGTTGTTGGCGGCAAGGTAGTCGTCTCTCCGAGAGACGAGTTCGCGTAGCCGAATTCGCCAGAATTCGGGCAGCGATACCGCCTAACGCCCGAAGTCTGGCGACTTCGGCTACCGGCATCTCGCCCAGCGAGAGGGCTACTTTCGGAGGCCAGCTTGCCTTCGCTGTTTGTCATTCGCGGCAACGACCAGGGCATGCGGTTCGCCCTGGAAGCCGACCGGCTGACGCTAGGCCGGGAGTCTTCCAATACGATCCAGCTCCACGACCGCGAGGTCTCGCGCGTCCACGCTGAGCTGCGGCGCGACGGCGACGAATTCCTGGTGGCGGACCTGGACAGCTCCAACGGCACGTTCGTGAATGGCATCCGCGTCCGCTCGACGCGGCTGGCCACCGGCGACCAGGTGCAGTTGGGCCGCACGATGATGCTCTTCACCGGGCTCATCGAGGGCTCCAGCGCCCGGCTTCAGGAGCGCGTCGGCATCGTGGAGCAGACGGCCACCGAAAGCCCGTCGCGCATCGTCCGCTCGATGAGCCAAAGCGACGGCAGCCAACTGCTCGGCCCCGGCAGCTCGGGCGACGCTCCCTGGATGGCCCGGGCGCGAAGCCATCTGGAAGTCATCTATCGCACCGCCTTGGCGGTCGAGCCACACGCTGGATATCGACCAGTTGCTGCAGCGGATCATGCAGCTCGTCTTCGAATCGGTCGAGGCCGATCACGGCTGCATCATGCTGATCGACGCGGAGACGGGCGAGCTGCGCCCGAAGGTGCACCGCAGCCGCCGCGGCCGGGAAGAGAACGGCAAGCTGAACATCAGCCGCTCGATCCTCGACTACGTGATCGAGAACAAGCAGGGCGTCCTCACCAGCAACGCCCAGGAGGACGACCGCTTCAACCCCGAGGCCAGCATCCTCCGCCTGGGCATCCGCGAAGCCATCTGCGTGCCGATGCAAGGCCGCTACGACGTGGTCGGTGTAATCTATCTCGATACGACGACGCCGGCCCAACAAGCGCTGCGATCCGGGACCGCCGCCAACCGCTTCCACGACGAGCACCTGCAGCTCCTCATCGCCATCGCCCACCAGGCGGCCTTGGCGGTCGAAGACACGCGCTACTACTCGGCGATGGTGCAGGCCGAGCGGCTGGCCGCCGTCGGGCAGACCATCGCCACGCTCTCGCACCACATCAAGAACATCTTGCAAGGCGTGCGGGCCAGCAGCTTTTTGATCGAAGACGGCCTGCGCCGCCACGACGAGCAGATGATCCGCCAGGGCTGGGAGTTCGTCGAGCGCAACCAGAAGCGCATCTCCGACCTGGTGATGGACATGCTCACCTACAGCAAGGAGCGCGAGCCGGAGCTGCTGCCGGCCGACCTCAACACGGTGGTCGGCGAGGTCGTCGAGCTGATGGGGCAGCGGGCGGCCGATGCCAAGGCGGCACTCGATTGGCAGCCCTGCCAGGGTTTGCCCGTGCTCACCTTCGACCCCGAGGCGGTGCACCGCGCCGTACTGAACGTGGTCACCAACGCCATCGACGCCACCGAGGGCCGCCCGGCGGCGCAGATCAAAGTCGGCACGACGTACTCGGCCGACGAGGGGCTGGCCCGCATCGTCGTGGAGGATAACGGCCCCGGCATCCCGCCGGAGCACCTGGAGAAGATCTTCACGATGTTCATGTCCACCAAACACAACCGCGGCACCGGGCTGGGCCTGCCGGTGAGCCAGAAGATCATGCAAGAGCACGGCGGGCGGATCGTGGTGGAAAGCGAGCCGGAGAAGGGGAGCCGGTTCATCCTGGAGCTGCCGGCCGTAGTGCCGGAGCTGAAAGATGCCGGCGCGACGATGGGCGGCCCCAGCGAGCGGGGCCCTGGCGAGCGGGGGGTGTAAGCCCCCTGATACCTCGGCGCATGTTGCTGACGCGGCGTTATCAGGGGGCTTACGCCCCCGTTCGCCGATAGTGTCCGCTTCGGCGGCTCACTGCCAGCCCCGCACAAGGGTCTGGTCCAGCTCGCTTATCCCAGTAGTAGAAGCGGTTTGGCACTCGTCCATGCTTTGCGCATGGCCTCGATCACTTCGGGGCAGCGTCGTGCCAGGTCGTTGACCTCCCAGCGGTCATCCGGCTTGAGATAAAGCTCGGCCGTCTCTGGAAACCGCGCATACCAGGCCGGGGTGCGCAGCGCCACCTCGCTTGATGAAGAGCAAATCGCGGCTCGGTCTCGCAGCGACTGCACGTCGCCCCGCACGAGCGGTAGCAAGCTCGTGTGGCCAACTCGCTCTGCAAGTTGGCGAGTGTGGTCCGCTTGCTCCGCCGGCGGAACGCCAACTTGGAGAGCAAGTTGGCCACATTGGCCGCAGTCGAACCACTCCAGCAGCGTGCCGAACAAATCGGGCGGCTGCACCAGCGCGCCGCTTCGGTCCGCCGCGCCAAGTCCGTCGGGAAACCGCAGCAGCCAGGGAACGCTCGTGAGCTCGCCATAGAGCCCTTCCGTCTGGTCCGGCGGAGCGCCGACGCAGCCATGCACTCCCAGCGGGTAGCCTCGGGCCGAGAGCAAGACGAATAGCGTATCAGCGGCCAGCTTCGATTCGCGCAGGCCGCCGAGGAAAGCCTCGACGCAGGAGTCCAGCACCGACACTTGTGCCGCGTAGGCCTGGCGAATGCCCAGCAATTCGTCCGGATCAGGATCGGCCGGCAGCCGTAGGGCCGGTGGCCGCACGAAATTCGGTGGCGACGGATCTTCCTCCCCGAGGTACCGCTCTCGCAGCTCGCGCGGCGCATCCCAAGGGCCGGCCATGCCCTGCGAATGCAGCCACAGGAGGAAGGGCGGCTTGGCGCCCTGCGAAGCGCATCGAGGGCAGCCGCAAAGAACCGCGCCGCCTGCGTGTCTTCCAACTCGGCGACGGGACGGCCAGGCCAATCGGTCGGCACTTCCACACACTGGCCCATGCCGACCGCCAGAGAATGCCCCGCCACCTCGGCGTCATCGGTCACCAGCGTCGTCGAAACGCCAGCCGCGGCCAGCAACTGCGGCAGAGAGCAGGACGGATTTCCAATCCGTTCGTCCTGGCCGCAATGTGCAAGCCCATGCTCGCCCGACCAGTACGAGCGATAGAGCGAGTGCAGCACCGGCGAATCGATATATGCCCTATCCAGCACGAAGCTCTCGGCCGCCAAGCGATCCAGCCCCGGCGTGCCGACCCAGGCGTTGCCGTAGCAGCCCAGGTAGCCGCACTGCAGGCGATCGATGATGAGGCAGATGGCGTTCATGTGGGTTTGGTGAGTAAGTGAGTAGGTGAGTAAGTGAGTAAGCCGTAGGGTGGGTCGAGCGCCAGCGAGACCCACCAAATCCGTCCGGCTCTGCGGATCAGCGGAGCTACAGGCGCATTTGGTGGGTCTCGTACCTCGACCCACCCTACAACTACAACTACTCACTCACCCTTTTCTCCACCGCCCCCGATACTGCTCGGCCGGATACTTCTGGGTGTTCTTCACCATCTTGGCCCTGACCGTTGTGGCCACGTCAAGGTTCAGCTCGTTGGCCAGCGCCAGGGCATAGCCGATGACGTCGGCCAGCTCTTCCCCGACCGCAGCCAGCTTCTCCGGCTGGGCCGCGATGGCCAGTGCCTCCTCGGGCGTGAGCCACTGAAAGTGCTCCATCAGCTCGGCGGCCTCGATCGCCAGGGCCATAGCCAGGTTCTTGGGCGTGTGATACGGCCGCCACTGGCGCTCCTCCACGAACCGGCGGAGGTCGTCCCGCAGCTCGGCGATCGTGGTTTGCTCGTCGGTGCGGGCGGAATCGCTAGATTCTGGCATGGCATGTCGTCTTTCGCTCCGCGAAAGAACGCCCTTTCGCAGAGCGAAAGGCGACTCTTACCCACGCGGCTGGGGTGAAGGTCAGTCCTGCGAGACCGCCGCCTGCGCTCGCTCGAAGCCCGGCAACTGCTGCTGTCGCGGCGGCGACTTCCGCTCACCATACCGCTGCCGGTAGCCTTCGGCCAAGTGGGAGACCAGCTCCAAGAGCATCAGATTCGCCCGCGTCATCACGTGGCGGCCGCTGCGGTTGCCCAGCCCGGCAATCGATTCGGCCAAGACGGCCCGGTGCAGCTCCAGCGCCTGCCGCGCGCCGATGCCGGCCGAGGTCAAGAGTTCGGCCAGGGCGTGGACTTCCTCGGCCAGATTGCCCGAGCCCATGATGACGTGCGCCCGCAGCAGCTCGCGGTAATGGGCAAAGAGCTCCGGCGGCAGTGGACCGTCGGCCATGTCGCGCGAGCGGCCTGTCCCCGCCGCCGACATCCGCAGTCGCTCCAGGTCGGCGGCGATGGCGACCAGCTCATCCAGCAGGTGCCGGGCCTCGGCGTGCTCACGGTCCAGCCGCTGCCGCTCGGCCTGCGTCAGGCGACGGTTCTCGCGCAGAGGCGATGCCGCTGCACGGCCCGCGTGGCCAGATGATTGAGCGTGCGCGACGTGACCGTGTTGACGCACACGTAGGCGTCCGCCCCGGCCTCGAATGCGGCGGCCGACAGCTCCTGCTCGCTCTGCAGCCCCAGCACGATCGCCGGCTCTTCCGAGCCGCCGGTCCGCGCCGCGTGCAGAAACGCCAGGGCGTCCAGCTCGCCGGGCACGTGGCTCACCAGGACGGCATCGAAGACTTCGTCGCGCAGTCGCGACAGCCCGGCGACGGCCCCGCTGACTTCCTCCAGCCGCAGCTCGCCGGGCCCTTCCGTCGAGAGGGCCTTGGCCAGCCAGCCGCCGACGCGCTGCACCGTCGTAACGAACAGCATCTTGGTGCGAACGACCTGCACGCCGGCTGGCCGCGCCATGGGAGGGATCGACGCCGTGGAAGCCGCATGCATGCAATGACTGCTGGTCGAAGGGTGAATGCTAAGCGGCGGACCGAGCCGGACAGGGCGGGCCACCCTAGTCGCGGCGAGCTACATCGTCAAGTTGTGAGGCGGAGCAGAGGCCGCGCTCCTGGTCAGCTCACGGGGCGGCGTATATCCTCCAGGAAAACCCCGACGCCATCTGGAGGAGGTTTTGCTCATGCTTGCATGTCAGCGTGCTCGAGCTGTCGTCCTGGCGTGGATCGCTACCAGCCTCGCCCTGGCCCAGGCGGCAGAGGCGGAAAAACGCAAGGACGCCGCGACTGCCTGGCCGCCCCCCATCGCCGTTGCGGGCGCGGGAAGCCCCCCGGCCTCTTGCGCCGGTCGGGCCGCGTGGCCGCCCGCGCCAGGTTCAGACCCTCGACATCGCCGCCAAGGGGGTCTATGAGGATTACCTGGTGGACCACGAGTACGGCCCGCGGAGCGAGGTGGTCCGCATCAAGGCGGACGGGGTGGTCCTCCGCCACTCTGAGGTCCGCAACGGCACGCGGGACGGCGTCGGGGTTCACGCCGCCGACGTGCTCATCGAGAATTGCCGCATCCATCATTTCCTGTACGGGACCGCCAAGGAGCCGAAGGACGCCCACGGGATCACCGGGCGTCCCCAAGGGCTGACGATTCGCAACTGCGAGATCTTTCAGGTCTCAGGCGACTGTGTGCAGCTCGACCCGGCGCGGCGGCCGTGGAGCGACGTGCTCATCGAGAACTGCGTCTTCTGGACCGGACCTCTCGAGGAAGACGCGGCCGGCTTCCGCGCGGGAGAGCGGCCGGGCGAGAACGCCGTGGACACCAAACAGCAACTTGGGAATGCGCGCTCTCGGATCGTGGTCCGCAACTGCGTTTTTCATGGCTTCGGCCGAGGCCTGATCACGAACATGGCGGCGCTGAACCTCAAGGACCACGTCGAGGCCCGCGTCGAGAACTGCGTCTTCTACGACAATGAGATTTGCTTGCGGTTGCGCGGTGCCAGCCGTTACGGTGGTGCCCAAGTCGTGGCCCAGGATTGTTTTTTCTACACCTCGGATGTCGCGATTCGCTACGAGGACAAGATCGAAGACCTCAAAATCCGCAACCCCGCCTTTGGAGACGGCTTGAAGCAGAAGCTCCGGCCAGCCGGTGGCGGTGCCGGACCGGGGTTCGAGGTCGTCGGCGAGCGCGACGCGCCTCGCCTGGCTGATGTCTTGAAGAAGAAGTGAGAGATCGGCAATGGTCGCCATTGGATTCCGGCTGACTTCCTTGCCAGAATGGTCCGCAAGTGGTTCACGGGTGATTGATATTCATGCCCAGAAGGAACAACCATGATTACCAGGCTTTCCTTCGCTCTGCTGGCAATGGCCGTGACGTTGGTGCCACCGCGGGCATCGGCTCAGGAAAAAGAAGCCGCTCCCACCGTCAAGCAGGTGGAGTTGAAGAAAGGAGACCACATCCTCTTTTATGGCGACTCGCTGACGGAACAGGCTCGCGGGCCCAAGGGGTGGGTCACCATCGTCCGGGAGACCCTCAAGGAAAAGCACCCGGACCTGGGCGTCGAAGTCACCACCTTCGCCATCGGCGGCTACTGCATCGTCGATCGCGTCAAGCGCGTGGACCAGGAAGTCCTCGCCAAGAAGCCCACCATCGTGGTCATCCAGGGAGGCGTGCCGGATGCCCTGCGGTACAAGCGCGACCAGTTCAAGACCGGCCTGGAAGAATTGATCGATGCGCTTGCAGAAAGCGGACGTGCGCGTCGTCGTCTGTTCCTGCACCAGCCTGGGCGAGAAGCACGACGGCAGCAACCGCATCGACAAGAACCTCGACGAGTTCGCCGAGGTCGCCCGCCAGGTGGCCAGCGACAAGAAGCTCCCGCTCAACGATCTGCGCAAGGCCTTCAAGGAATACTGGAAAAAGCACAATCCCGACAACAAGGCCAGCGGCATCCTGACGCACGACGGCAACCATTTCAACGACACCGGCAACAAGTTCGTCGCCGAGCAGATGCTGAAAATGTTCAAGGCGGAGGCGCGGCAAGACCAAGCCGGCGTCCAAGAAAGCGGCGATCGCTCCCGAGCAGTTCGACTCGCTCGTCCAGTTGATCCTGCCCGACGCCGAGCGCGGCGAGACGAAGTGGCTGGACGTCGCCTGGATGACGAATACGCTCGAAGCGCGGAAGAAGGCGGCGGCCGAGGACAAGCCGATCGTCGTGTGGACGATGTCCGCCTGTCCGCTGGGAGGCGACTGAGGGGGCAACCTGACCGGCCGGTCGGCCGCGGCCACTCACCAGAAGTTCATCCGCGAGCACATGATCGCCGTCGCCCGCTCGGGGGGCAATGGCTTGTTTGTCATGACCGCCAGCGGCAAGGTCCTGAAGGATTTCCGCTACACGCCCGAGGGGCTGGCCGAGTTCAAGAAGCTCCCCGCCGAGGAGCGCACGCCGAAAAAAGTGGAGCGGATCACCGTCAACCCTCCGGGCTTGTATCACTCCATCGTGGACGCGCACTGGCCGCCGCCGCCGCCGGAAACGCTGGTCCTGCGCTCCCACACGCGTGCCGTCGATTACGACAAGCAGGGCCGGCCTCATCCGGGCCGAGACGGACTACAAGGGACGGAAAGTGTGGGCCTTTACGACCGGCCCGGCCCGCGATTGGTTGTGGCTGACCGAGGCGGAATGGAAGTCGCTGGTCCCGGCGCAACCGGTCAAGGGCATGAAGTTCCCGGTCCCACGCCCCATCGCCTATCGCATCTTCCGCTTCTATCTGGATGACTCGTGCGGAGGCGCCCACTGGTTCTGGAAGGCGGCGGATGTCCGCGCCGGCGAGCTGACCCTGACGGTGGAAGAAGCGTCGGCGGACCACATCAAGCTTCGCCTCGAAGGGAGCGCGGCGCTGCGGAACGGCGACGCCCCCAAGGAGTCGCGCCGCTGCGAGGCCGGCTTCCTCGGCTTCTTGAACTACGACCGCGCCAAGAAACGCTTTTCCCGTTTCGACATCGTGGCCGTCGTCGGAGACTACCGGGTCCCGGAAAGCTATCGACCCGACTTGGGCCATGCCAAGGCGCTGGCGATCGCCTTCGACCTGGCCACGCCCGAAACGCTCGGCTACGGCGCTCCCCCCTACGCGCTGTATCGCAACTGCGAACCGGCTACCACGCGGCTCGGCAAACCGATCGCTACCTGCCCATCGATCACCCGCAGCTCAAGCCCTACTTCGAGGCGGACCGCTAAGGCACATAGCTCACGGTGGGTCCGCTTAGGATGATCCCCATGATTCTCGATCGATTCCGCCTGGATGGTCACCGGGCGCTGGTCACCGGCGGCAGCCGCGGATTGGGCTTTGAAATGGCCAAGGCGCTGGGCGAGGCCGGCGCGGAGCTGGTCATCGCCAGCCGCGACGCCGGCAAGCTGAAGGAAGCCCAGGCGGCAGCTGGCCCAGGCCGCTCCCCGCGTCGAGATCGTGGAGGCCGACCTGGAGACGCCCTCGGGGGCCACGCGGCTATGCGAGCAGGTGCTGGCAGCAGTTCGCGCCCATCGACATCCTGATCAACAACGTCGGCGGCCGGCGGATCAACTTCCCCACCGAGGAGATGCCGACCGAGGAGTGGCAGCGGATCGTCGATCTGAACCTCACGCAGGCCTTCATCTGCACCAAGCTGATCGGCGGCGCCATGCTCGCCGCGGCGGCAGGGGCGGGTGATCAACGTGGCCTCGATCTCCGGCATCGTGGCCGGCAAGCAGATGCGCGGCCGCAGCTACGAGACCTGCAAGGCCGCCTTGGCCATGTTCACCAAGGCCGTCGCCGCCGACTGGGCCCCGCACGGCGTGACGGTCAACGCCATCGCGCCGGGCACGTTCCTCACCGACGCCAACCGCCGTTGGTTCTCGAGAAGCCGGAGCTGAAGACCGAGATCGAAGCCACGATTCCCATGGGCCGCCTGGGCGATCCGGCCGAGATCGGCGGCCTGGCCGTCTATCTGGCCAGCGACGCCTCGAGCTACATGACCGGCTCGCTGATCGTGATCGACGGAGGGAGAGTCTTGTGGTAAGTCACTGTCAGACACGGATGGATTGAGAACGCCAAACAACGTCAAGAAGATGGGGGAGGCAGAGGTGAGCTTCGCCGCGATTCCTCCGGACGATGAAGAGCTGGGCCGCAAGACTATCGGCGCGGCGATCGAGGTTCATCGTATCCTCGGGCCGGGGTTTCTGGAGGGCATCTATCGCCGCGCATTGGCTCATGAGTTGTCTCTCCAAGGCGTTGAGGTAGAACAAGAGCGACCGCTTCTGGTGCCCTATAAGGGCATCGAGCTTGAGGGCCAACGGCTCGATCTGATCGTGGGCCGGCACGTGATCGTCGAGTCGAAGTGCGTCGAAGAGTTCGCTCCTATTCATATGGCTCAACTCATCTCGTATTTGAAGACTAGCAACTTGCGTCTCGGCTTCCTGCTGAATTTCAAAACGATCAGAATCAAAGATGGAATACAGCGAGTGGTTCACTGACGCATTCGGCCTTCGTGCGCTAGGCTGAAAACTGCAGTTGGTGGAGACTATAGGACCCAGCGCGCGTAGCTGCAAATGCATCAAGGACACGAATGCGACACCACTCAATGAAGAATCAAGGCAAGGAACCACAAAGGACACCAAGAGCACGAAGTTTTGGCAACAACGCTGGCACACTCGCTCTTTGTGTCCCTCGTGTCCTTTGTGGTTTGCCTGTTATGAAGCGAATGAATCCTCGTGCGCCTTGCCGCATCCTCCTCGTTTGGACTCCGTTTGGACTCAGCATCTGGGCTGTACACTATGACTGCTCGCCCCGATCCCCTTCAGGCTTTACGCGACGCCGTCGAGGTCTCGCCGGACAATGTGCCGCTGCGGCAGCACCTGGCCCTGTCACTGCTGGGGCTGGGCCGTGATGAGGAGGCAGAGCAGGAGTTTCGCCAGGCACTGGCGCCGGCGCCAGGCCATCTCGATCTGCGGCTCGGCCTGGCCCAGGCGTATCTGCAGCAGGGCAAGAACTCGCACGCGCTGGTCGTGGTCGAGGACATGCTCAAGCAATCCGAGCCGCCGCCGCGGGTGTACGTGCTCCACGTGCGGCTGCTGCTGCGGGCCGGCGACGCCAACTTCGCGGCCACACAATACAAAGAGGCCTTGCGGGCCGATGCCGCGCTCGAGGACGAAGAGCTGAGCCGTCAACTGGGCATCCGCGCTGCCCGAGCTGGACCGCGGGCCTTTCAGCGATGGTCCGTCCTCAGACGATCGGGACGACCGCATGCGGGCCCCGCGCGACGACATGGGCGAGGCGCCCGACATCACGGTCGAGCGGCCGAAGATCGACGTTCGCCGACGTCGGCGGCATGGACGCGCGTCAAGGAAGAGATCCGCATGAAGATCATCCACCCGCTCGAGCACCCCGAGCTGTACAAGGCCTACGGCAAGACGATCGGCGGCGGCATCCTGATGTACGGCCCGCCCGGCTGCGGCAAGACGTACCTCGCCCGCGCGACGGCCGGCGAGAGTCAAGGCCGGCTTCCTCGTCGATCGGCATCAACGACGTGCTCGACATGTGGATCGGCAACAGCGAGAAGAACCTGCACGAGCTGTTCGAGCAGGCCCGCCGCAACAGGCCGTGCGTGCTGTTCTTCGACGAGGTCGACGCGCTGGGCGCCAGCCGCGCCGACATGCGGCACAGCGGCGGCCGGCACCTGATCAACCAGTTCCTCGCCGAGCTGGACGGCGTCGAGGCGACGCAACGACGGCGTGCTGATCCTGGCGGCGACGAACGCGCCGTGGCACCTCGACCCCGCCTTCCGCCGGCCCGGCCGCTTCGACCGCATCCTGTTCGTGCCGCCGCCGGATGCCGGGGCGAGCGGCCATCCTGCGCATCCTGTGCCGCGGCAAGCCGGTGCAAGAGATCGACTTCGACGACCTCGCCAAGAAGACCGACGACTTCTCCGGGCCGACCTGAAGGCGGTGGTCGACGTGGCCATCGAAGCCAAGCTGCGCGAGGCGATGAAGGCCGGCATGCCCGAGCCGCTGACCACGAGGGACCTGACCGCCGCGGCCAGGCGATGCGCCCGACGACGCGAGTGGTTCGCCGGCCCGCAACTACGCCTCTACGCCAACCAGGGCGGCGTGTACGACGCGATCCTCAGCTACTTGGACTTGAAGCGATGAGCGACGCACCGCTTGAAGCGGTGCGCATGCTATCGAGGTTGTAGTAAGAACCACACGAAAGTGGAACCGATCGCATGACCAACCCTCACTTCGACCGCGCCATGGCCCTGCTCGGCCAGTCTCGTCCGGAATTGGCCGAGAAGGAGCTGCGCCTGGCCTTGGCGGCCGATCCGGATAATGCCGCCTTCCACGCGCTGTTGAGCCTGTGCCGCACGGACCAGGAATCGCCGATCGAGGCCACGGAGGAGGCCCAGCGCGCCATCGGCCTGTGCGCCGGATCTGGATCTGGCCCACTACGCTCTGGCCCGGCGCGATCCATCGCAATCGCTTTGCCGAGGCGCTCCCGCCCATTCAGGAGGCCTTGCGGCTCGATCCCTACAACGCCGGCTATCACGGAATGCTCTCTCAGGTGCACGTCAACCAGCGGCGTTGGACCGATGCACTGGCCGCCGCCGAGCGCGGGCTGGAGGTCGAGCCGGAGAACGTGCTCTGCAACAACCTGCGGGCGATGGCCCTGGTCGGGCTAGGCCGGAAGCAAGAGGCAGGACAGACCATTACTGCGTCCTTGGCCCGTGATCCCGACGATCCATTCACGCACGCCAACCAAGGGTGGACGCTGCTGGAGCAGCGCCAGCCGCGGCAGGCAATGGAGCACTTCCGCGAGGCCCTGCGGCTCGACCCCAACTGCCAGTGGGCCCGGCAGGGCATCGTCGAAGCGATGAAAGCCCACCACTTCGTCTACCGAGTGATGCTGAGCTACTTCCTGTGGATGGGCAAGCTCGATTCGCGGGTGCAGTGGGCGATCATCGTCGGCGCTTTTTTCCTGCCCCGCATCCTGGGCGGCATCGTCAAGGCCGCGCCGGCGCTGGCCCCGTTCTATTGGCCACTCTTCGGCGCTATCTTCTCTTCGTGCTCATGACCTGGATCGCCGATCCGCTCTTTAACCTGGTGCTGCGGCTCAACCGCTTTGGACGGCTGGTGCTGACGCGCGAGCAGATCATCGCCTCAAACCTGCTGGGGTTGGGGCTGCTGGCGGCTGTTGGCATGACGGTGGCCGGCATCGTCATCCCCTGGGAGGAGGCGATCATCTGCGGCATCTACCTGGTGCTGGTCTGCTTGCCGCTCAGTGCGGTCTTCAACTGCGACGCCGGCTGGCCGCGGTGGTGCTGGCCGGGGTGACCCTGGCGCCAGCGGCCCTGGCATTCGCCGTGCTGCTGCCGGCGAGCCGAACGCCCCAGTGGCTCACGGGCCTTTTGGGGATTTTCCCCCTGGCCGCGATCGGCTCGCAGTTTCTGGCAATTGCTCTGAGCGGGCATCGGGTAAAGCACTGACATGCTTGTTGGCGTGCAGTAGGGTGCGAGGCAGCCGCTTGCGAGCCCTGGCCAGTCTGACGCCTGCCCGAGGTCTTCCGCTTGTGTCGCGCGGCGTTCCGTTTATGTCGCGCGGTGCTCCACCAATGTCGCGCTTTTCCGCCACTCTTTCCAAAGACCACAAAGAACATGACTCGCCTCATGTCACTACGGCGCGTAAAGTTGACGCCCGTAGGCTCGATTCGCCCGTGCGTAGCATTCAGTCGCCTTGGCACGTCGGCGGCAAGTCAATACAGTACGCACCCATTTCCCTCTCGCTATCCAGCTATCGGTGCGCGCGGACATGATGTCCCTTCCCCAGGCAATTCGGCACGGCAACTTGTTGGGCACGCTGGCTGACGAAGAAGTCCGCGACATCCTGGCTTCCTGCCGTGGCGTCGTTGTGCCCAGCGGGCAGATCGTCTGTCGCCAGGGCGAACGGGGCGAGAGCATGTTCGTCATCGTCCGCGGGCGGGTGAGCATCGACGTGCAAAATGGCCCTGCCTCGCGGCAATTGATCAACTACCTCGGCCCCGGCGAGCATTTCGGCGAGATGTCGCTGCTGCTCGATAGTCCGCGCTCGGCCAACGTGACGGCCGTGACGGATGCCGAGCTGCTGGAGCTGAGGCGGCCCGACTTCGAGCGCCTGCTGGCCCGCGTGCCGGGCTTTGCGGCCAATTTGAGCCGGTCGCTGGGCGTCTGGCTCCGCGGGCAAATCTCCGGGCGTCGCCGGCCCGAGCGCCGGCAGGTGGCGCTCGTGCGTGGCTGCCGGGCGGCCACCGGCCTGGCCGGGCAACTGGCCGCCGCCAGCGCGGCCGAGGGAGACGAGCTGCACGTCATCAGCGATCAGGCGCCGTGCCAGCCAACCGCGGCGTGGCAGGCAGTGCGGCCCGATAGCGACTTCGAACGCCAAGCGCTCGATCACCTGGCGAATGCGGTCGCCGCCGGCCGCCGCGTGCTCGTGGACGTTGATCCCTCGCGGGCCACGCCGCGGCTGATGATGCAGAACGAACTTGTGTGGTGGGTCTGCGAGCACGAGACCTTGGCCCGGCAGCGCGAGCCGAACCCCTGGCATCGTCTGCTGGCGGAGTCGCCGCGGCTCGCCGGGCGCATCGAGATCGTATGCGCGATCCAAGAAGGCACGCGATTGCCCGGCTCTCACGGCGTCCCCTTCGCGCGTGGCCTCCCAAATGCGCCCGGAATCTCACGCTCGCGGTGCTTCGCGTTCAATACGCCGGCCAGGGCGCGACGGCCTGCTTTCATCCCCGCGACGTGGCCCGGCTCATGCATCGCCTGCGCGGCATCGAGCCTCGGCCTGGCGCTAGGGGGCGGCGGCGCCCGCGGCATTGCCCATATCGGCGTGCTGGAGGTCTGCACGCGCGAGGGCATCTATTTCGACCGCGTCGCCGGCACGAGCGCCGGGGCGATCGTCGCTGCGGGCTATGCGGCCGGCATTCCCTGCTCGCGGATGGTCGATGTGTTCCGCAAAGAGATGACGCCGCCGGCCGCCCTGCGGTGGCTGCCCAGGGCCCGGCAGTGGCACCTGCTGGCGTTGTTTCGTCTGGGTTTGGCCGAAGGCAAATTCCGCCGCTACCTGCACGACTACACGTTCGAGCAACTGTTGCTGCCGGCCCAGATCGTGACCGTGGACCTGATCAGCGGCGAGCCGCGCATGCGCAGCTCCGGCGACGTGGTCAACGCCGTGCTGGAGAGCATCAATCATCCGGTGCTGGGGCGGCCGATCCTTCGCAATGGCGAGGCCCTCGTGGACGGCGCCGTGCTGATGAACTTGCCTGTCACCGCGCTGCGGCAGCAGAACGTCGATTTCAGCGTGGCCGTGGATGTCAGCAAGCAATTGTCACCCACGTTTGCGGGCAACACGAAGCACACGCCGACGGAGAGGATGTCCCGCCCCGGCTATCTCAGCACGCTGCTGCGGGTGACCGACGTGCAGCTCAAGAACCTGGCGGCGCTGCACGGCTCGCAGTGCGACTTCTTGATCGCGCCGGAGACCGCTGACTTTCCCTTTGACGACTTCTCGCAGGTCGCCGGGCTGGTCGATGCCGGGCGGTGCGCTGCCGAAGAGGCCATGCCGCGGCTGAAGCGATTGCTGAAAGAGCGGTTCGCCTGGGGCCACGATGCCTCGGCCCCGCCAGCCAGCGGCTCACTCCGCGACGCCGCCTGAAAGCGGTGGACAACGTCTATTGCTTGGTCTGAGCTTTCTTGGCCTTTTTCTTTTTCTTCGCCGGGTCGGGCTTCCACTGGGGATCTCTCTGCTCGCGGTTCCAGGTCTGCCAATCGGCCAGGAGGTCTTTGGCCTTGTCCGGTTGATCTGCCGAGAGGTCTTTGGCCTCGCCCACGTCGTCCTTGAGGTTGAACAGTCGCGGCTCCTTGCCGTCGATTCTCGAGGCGACCAGCTTCCAATCCCCCTTGCGGATTGCCCATTGCTCGCCGAACCGCCAGTACAGCGATCTCGTGCGGCCGGCCTTCCGTCTCGCCCGTCAAGTACGGCAACAGGTCGACGCCGTCGAGCTTCCAGGCCGGATCGATCGTGCCGCCCGCCGCCGCGATGGCCGTCGGCAGGATGTCGAGCTGGATGATCGGGTGATCGTAGACCTTGCCGGCGGGAATCTTGCCCTTCCATTGCAGCAGAACGGCACGCGCACGCCGCCTTCCAGCGTAGTGGCCTTGAAGCCGCGCAGCGGGCCGTTCTGCGAAGTGGTCTGCTGCGTTGGCCCGCCGTTGTCGCTGAAGAAGAAGATGAGCGTGTTCTCCTCCTGCCCCATTTCGCGGACCTTCGCCAGCACACGGCCGACGGCGTCGTCCATGGCCGACATCATGGCGGCGAACAGTCCGGCGGTTTTCGTCTATCGATGTTCCCGAAGCGATCGAGGTACTTCTTGGTCGCTTGCAGCGGGGCGTGCTGGGCATTGAACGGCAGATACAGAAAGAACGGCCGATCCTTCTGTTTGCCGATCCAATCGACGGCCCGCTCGGCGTATGCATCGGTCGTGTAAAAGCTGCTCGTCCTTGATCGGCGTGAACGTCGGTTGAGACGCGCGAGTCGATGAAGTTCGGCGGATTGAAGAACGGCGTGTTGGCCACCGTGCCGTAGAACTCGTCGAAGCCGCGGGCGGTGGCGACAAAGTCCGGCCCCCGGCCCAAGTGCCACTTGCCCACGGCACACGTGGCGTAGCCCAGCGCCTTCAGCCGGTCGGCCATCGTTTTCTCTTCGACCGGCAGGCCGAACTGCCGGCCGCCGGGCGTGGCCGGACCCTCGTTCCACTCATGGCCAAAGCGAGTCTGATAACGCCCCGTCAGCAGCCCGGCGCGAGTCGGCGAGCAGTACGGCCCCGACACGTACCCCTGCGTGAACCGCACGCCACTCTTGGCAATCGAATCGATCTGCGGCGTGGGGATCTCCTTGTTCCCCTGAAACCCAAACTCCCCGTAGCCCACGTCATCGCAGAGAAAGACGATCACGTTGGTAGTGTCCTAATTTGGGGCCGGCCAAGCGAACCTGCCCATTTCCCCCGTGTCTCTTAAATCGGTGGAATAGGCGCAGCTTGAAGCACACCCGGCCGGCCGTCTGCCGGCCAGAAGCTCCCCTCTTTGCCGGCCACGAAACCAAGCCAGCCGGCCACCCCCAAGTCTCTTCTCTTTGGGGACGCTCTCGGCCCAAAAGGCTGCCCGCAAATTTGGTGACGGGAAAAGGATGATGAGTGCGCCGCTGATAGTTCCAGTGATTATGCGGTAGCCGGTTTTGGCCGGCGTGTTTCGTGACCAAGGAAGACGACGCCAAGCCGACCGGGGCCGATTGGAATGCTCTGGTCAAACGGCTAGAGGCAATCGAGGCTCGTCAAGTCGATTTTGTTTGCGACTCTTCGAGGGCCGCCAGGCGTTCCTCAGCCTCCAAGAGCCGTTCCTGAAGCTGCTCGATGGCGTCATAAGCCGTCGTCCACGCCGACTCTCTGATTTTCTGGAGCGGCATGTCGTGTTTCAGGTTGGCTCTGGCCCGCTTCAAGTCAACGAGTTTCTTGCTGGATTTGGCCTTGGACATTTTCAACGATCCTTCCGTGTTTAAGTCGAACTCCTAAGCCCAAGTGTGCGGTGATTTTGGGCTGCCATCTGGCCAAGGTCAAGCAAAGCCCTTTTGGCTGGCCGTCCTGGGGCTACTCCACTGTCGGCGAGCCACGATATCGTGGAAAACACAGACGCCACAAGTCGTTTCTGAGCATGCTGTTTGAAAATCCTAAGAATTACACAGCGCACACTGTTGACTTTTGCGCAGCAGGCGTCATGCTGATGGCCAACCTCATTTCACCCAAAGGAGAAAGAAATGCCTCCAGACACATTTTTTGGTTTCAGCAGCATGGACCCCGAAGACCGCCAAATGATCGACAAGATCGCTGCTTACAAGCGACTCCGGGCGAGCGGCATCCCCGCCGATCTCGTGGCCAAAACGCTCAAGCGGAGGGTGGGCCAGATATTCGTGCTTCCCCTCGTGCGACAAATGCAGCCGGCCCACTCGTACCGAGCCAGCGAGCTTGCCGCATTGCTCGGCGACGGTTGGCATGCCCGCAAAGTCGCCGCCAAGCTCTGCGTGCTTGGCCGGCTCGAAAAGGCCGGTCGGCGCATTTTCGACCGACCGGCGGACGGTCTCTACTCGATCACACCAGAGATGCGTGATGCGATTATCGCTGCCGCCGCTGCGTAGCGACTCAACACGAACACGGAGGGAAACATGGTCGAAGAATATCGCAACTACAGCAACGAATTGACGGACGCAGAGCAACGCCTGGGCTACATTCGGGCTTACGTCAACAACCCCGATTTTGAGTATGCGGGCCACAGCAGCTTAACCACGGCCGTCATCTTCAGGCTTGGTCGAGGCGACCGCATTATCAAATGGCGCAGGCCCGACGGAGTAATGGAGTATTCCCATCAGATTTTCGGCACTTACGGCAGCGGCGGCCAGCCAGATTGGCGGCCCGCTCTTGTTAACTTTGACGACGCCGGTCTGGCCATTCGCTCGGCCCAACGTCGTGTGGACAGAAACGATCCGCTCGCCCCACGAATTGTGCCAGGCGACCCGGCCTTGCCCATGCGCTGTCCCGGCTGCTCTCACGAGTTTGCGGTGAACGAAGATCATCTGCCCATTGGCGGCAATCAGACCTGTCCTTCCTGCCACACGGAGCGCTCAATCGAGGATTTTCCTGTCTGGAACGCCATCTGATGTCACTGGAGAAAGTTCAATGGCTGGCAAATGGAAGCCCGGCGACCGAGTTCGAGTTAAGGGAAAATACGACAGAGACATGATAGTTGGAGGCGTGAACCCCAAGAACCCAGATAACGTTGATTGCGATTGGTTCGACGCAAAGGGAAAACCCCAGCGAACTACTTATCATGAAGATCAGCTTGAGGCTATTGGCCCAGATGATGAAGACTTCCTGCCAATAACGATGGGCTAGCGTTTATTTTTCAACGCAGCAGCATATATATGGCATGAGCGATAATCAGTTTCGGATTGGCGATATCGTCCGACTTACAACCGACGGCCGCATAATGAACGTTCATCGGGTGGAGGAGGGTCGCCTCCAATGCGATTGGTTCGACGACGATCACTGTCCCTACCGTGAATGGTTTCCGGCCGATGTTCTTGAGCGGATCGACGCTCAGACGGCACGAATGGCAGCAAAGCGAACAGCGCCCGTCGGTTAAGGCCCTCACGTCCCCAGCGCTGCCTGATACAACTCCGGCAGCCGCCATTGCCGCTTAGCGATCCCCGCCGCCACGGCAGGGCTGGTCTTGAGCGTGCCGTGCCGCCAGCAGAAATTATAAAAGGCCATGTGCATGCTGATGGCGGCTTCCAAGTATTTGATCTTCTTGGAAAAGCCCAGCGTGCGCCGAACCAAGCGGCGGGTGAACACTCGGCTGGTCAGGTTGGAGCGTTCCACGAGCGAGGTCGTGACCTTCTTGGGTTCTAGGCCCTTGGGGACGATGGGCCTGGTGATTTCTACTTCCTTTTTTCCAGTCTCCTTATTCACGGTGACTTCTTTTTTGAGTTGGCCGTAGATGGCATGAGGGCCGAAGGCCATGCTGATGGCGTTGCGGTAGCCAGGAAAGGCATCCGTGCTGATCCTGGTGATGGCCACGTAGTCACCCTTCTTGTAATGGTGGTCGTCCGACTGATGCGGCTTGGGCCGCTTGAGGCAGCCAGCGAGCAGGGTCATGAACTTGATGGCGTTTTCCTCGTCCCGCTTGCCGACCAAATGGGCAGGCATCAACCGGGTTTCCTCATCCAAGGCCCGGAAGAGGTAGATGTCGCCGATCTCGTCGGCGTCCTCATCGGTCTCCTCAATGCGCTTTTGCTTTTTCCTCACGAACGTCCACATTTCATCGCACTCAAGGTGGTTCAGTTGCAAGTCATGCATTTGCAGGCGCAGGAAGCGCTCGCACGCCCGGCCAAAAAGAAACACGAGTCGAACGCAGGTGTCCCGGTGAACGCCGGTAAAACGGGAGACGGCACGGATGGAACAACCGTCTAGCAGCAAGTGCAGCACATCAAGTTGTATGTTTTTGGGCAGAATGTTGGCCATGACTTCGGTCTCCAAAAAACCAGCTTGGGGGCATGGGAAGGTCGTTCGCCCCCAAGCTGGCGGCCAGAATGATCGGGAACAGGGCCACCTTCGGCCCTACGGCAGGTCTGGTCTGTCTCTGGCTCTATTCATGTCTCTCTCCGGCAATCGAGGGGTGAACTGATGGAGGTTGCTTGTACGACTTAACCGTTTCGTGGTGGTGATCGCTGGCGAGGCATAGGCTCTCGTTGGTTGGAGGACGGGTTTTCCTTGTACGGCATAACTCAATGCGGCAATCTGAGGGCTTTAGGAAAAAGTCGATCAAGCAATCATGCTCATCTTTTGGCGCACAGAACTGCCAGCCGCACGTCGTTTTCGAGATAGGCCACGGCCGCCTTGCGATCCTTTTCCCAAAGCTGGAAGAACCGCTCGCCGCTGCCGACCTTCTGGCCCACGCCCAAATAGCGGGCCAGCGCATCAAGAGAAATAAACGTCTTCCATTCCCCGCACTTCCATTCGACCATCAAGTCGATGAACGTCGTGTTCCAACTTTTCCATCCGTAGGTCGTGGCATTGCTCGGCACTCGTATTCCGTGATGCCAACAGCGCCGGACGATGAACGGCAGATCAAAGCCGAAGATGTTGAAGCCAATCATCTTCACCCCTGCCCCATTGGCCGACAGGAACGCATCCCAGAACTGCCGCAGCATGGCGGCTTCGTCCAGGTCGTAGGCGATTAGGTATCGGCCGTTGGCCGGCTCGTAGTACCCGATGGCGCAGACCCTTGCCGTCTGGGGGTTCAGCAGGGCATTCGTGTCGCCCCCGTCAGGGTGGAGGGGGGCAGTCTCGATATCGAAGCCCAAGCTCGTAGTGGGCCGATAGGGAGCTTCAGGGGAGATCACTGCGGCTGCGTTCGTCATGCTTTTCTTGGCGACCATTGGTTCTCCAGTGTGTATGCCTGTTGTACTCACATCGTACATCGTCTGTCTTACCTAGACCAGCCAAATTCCGGTAGGTTCGTGGAATTTTTGGGAAAATCGGCAAGATCGGTGCAAGAAAAGCCCTGCCTCCCCAGGGGAAAGCAGGGCTAGGGTATCGCCCCCGGCTTACTCCTCTAGGTCAAGGAGCTTGACCTTGCCCTCGTGTTCGTTGAGTACCTGCCAGGCAGCGAGCCGTAGCCATTGGGACAGAGTGATCCCCTGACGCCTGGCAGCCTCCTTGAACCGGGCCTTCTCCTTGTCGGTGATCCGTAGGTTGAGCCGGTTGCCCAGGGAAGGGGCTGTCCGTGGCTCGCCGGCCTCCTTGGCGGCCTTCTTGGCGGCCTTCTTGCGGGTCTTGTCCATGCACTACACTGTACATACAATGTGGGTGGCGGTCAAGGTCGGGGTGCTTGACGTGGTTGGTCCGGCAGGCGGAGAATGCGCTTTGGCGATCCCTTAACACGAACTGCATCGGTCGAGCCATGCCCAGGGGACTATCTCCGGCGTACAGCGGCAGCGGCCCGTTTGTTTTTGTAAGCTATGCACATGCTGACGGAGACGCTGTATACCCCGAAATGGCTTGGCTGACTTTTCAGGGGTTCAACGTCTGGTACGATGAGGGCATTCCCCCTGGCTCGAATTGGGCAGATGCAATAGCCAATGCCATCCAGCGGTGCGCAGTTTGTGTCGTGTTCATGACACCGGCTGCGGCGTACTCAAGCGAGGTCGAGAACGAGGTTTACGAGGCATTGGGAAACGACAAGCCTTTAATTGTCGTGTTCCTTGAGCCGACCGAACTGCCTGCCGGCCTCAAGATGCGCTTACAGAAGTATCAATGGATCGAAAAGACACCGTCCCGACGTGGAAGAGGCGAAGCGGATAGCGACCTGTTGGACAACGGATATAGAGAGCGACTTTGCAATGGTATTTCCCGCTATTGTGGGCGCTTGTTGCTCGTGTGCTGTCCGTCATGCGAGCGAAAAGCGAGACTCTTGGTCGGATTGGCATCCGACGCTGTTGAGTGTCCGGCGTGCGGCCACGAGTTTCTCTTGAAGGATGCGGGTATAGCTTCCACAGCCTCAGACGGAGATGATGAAGAGACCGAGCGAGGTAGAAGGGGCTAATGATAGTCGATCAAGAGTCTCAGGACCGGTGCTTTTGACCAACGGCTAACCATGCCCCTATTGCAAGAATGCCGAGAAGCGTCCCTTCAATTGCTAGAGCGTGTCGTGCCGCTCCTACAGCGATTGCCACACGTGCCGCCAAGATATAGGTGGCATAATGGGGTGCCATGTAGCGGCAACGTGTTTTTGCAAGCGATCCAGATTGATGCAGCCACGGTGAGCGTTGCTATCAGCCTACAGACGGGTACATATGAACACGGCAAAGAGCGACACGTGCGACGTACTCAGGAGTTTATTGCGGATGCGCAAGAGCGAACTAAGCATGCCACGATTGTGATTAGACGATATAACGAAGGTCGATTGCGTGATGAGGAATGGAGATTAGAAGAGTATTCAATCACGATCACCAGTGGGGGTAACGTGCTGGCCGTGGGTATCAATGAGATGACGCTTGACGGACGGGTTTTGGATGATGCTGCCACCGAGCGAGCGAGTCGTTTGGTGCTTCAGAACATAATAACGGTGCGTGATATTGTCGCTTCGCAGGCCGAGGCTGCCGTGGATTGCGAAGTTAGACGTGCAAAGAACGCACTAGACGATGACTTGGACACGTTCCTAGGGTCGCAGCGTTAGCTGCCAGCACAGCGCCGCAATTCACGTGCTTTTACCGTCCCCGCCCCGCCGCCTCAACGAGCTTGGACAGCAGCGGGCAAAGCATCAAGAGCGTCTCTCGATCCGCCGCTTGAACCAGCGTCTCGGCCAAGCTCTTGGCCCGCTCTCGAAGAATGGCTGCCGTATCTGGGGCAGCGGTAGTCGGCAAGAGGTCTCCTACCGTAGTCCCCAGGGCATTGGCGAGCCGCTCCACCAAATCGATCCCCGGTGCAGCCCCGGCGCTCTCTAGGCGGCCGATGTACGAGACGGTGACGTGGGCTTGCCGGGCCAATTCTGCCTGAGTCATGCCACGAGAATGCCGCACTTCCCGCAGCCGGGCGGCGAATAGCTCGACGATCTCGGCGTGCTGAATTCTGCGCCTTTTTTTGGCCATATTTCCCCCGCTGGTTTGTCGTCCAGATCGGGGTTACAGCGACACGTACAATCATGGCTGTTGCCTCCTACTTTGGTACGTGTAGACTGGAAATGGGTCGCCCTCGTTGGGCGGCCAATGGGCAGAGTCGCCCCAATCGCTCTTGCGGGAAGGCCAGCCATGTCGCAGCAGCTTTGGTACTTGAGCCAGAACGGCCAGCAGCTCGGCCCGTACAGTTCACAAGACCTCGTGGGCCTTGCCCAGCAAGGTCGCCTCAGCCCGAACGATCAACTTTGGACGGAGGGCTGGACGGAATGGAAGCTCGTCGGCAGCACCTCGCTGGCGCAGTACATTCCGCCCCCGCCCGTTGTACCGCCGGCTCGGCCGGTCGTGCCGCAGGCCATGCCCATCGCTGCATCGTCGCCGGTGTCGGCAGGATGGGGGCTTGTGGTGACGCCTACGGATGCACCGTCGGCTACACGCTACAAGCCTCGATGCAAAGAGAACCCCGCCGGGAAAGTGGCGCTGATCGTCGCTGGTCTCTTGCTTTTCGCTTCGGCGCTCTTACCGTGGTGGGAGTACACCGTGAAGGACGACGGCAAGAAGCTCGACATGACCAACTTGGTGCAGTCAGGACATTTACCGCCAACATGACAAAGGAAGTCGGCCTCATGCAGAAGTACGAAGACTGGTACAAGCATGACGTTGGGGAGGTCGGGTATGACGAGAAGTCCAAGACATTCTTCATGAGTACGTGGGGCATGCACACGACTTCGGGGACGATGAGCTTGATCTTCAGCCTCTTCGTGGTGGCCTTAGCCGCCGTACCGCTCTTCGTCTCAACTGTGCGTCAATGGTCGTGGATCGCCTCTTTTGTGGCTGCCGCCTTTGGACTACCCATCGCCATTCTCACGTTGACCTGGATGCTGCGAGCGCCCTGGGAAGACATCAAGCCGGCCATGACGCAAGGTCTGGTGGCCGGGGTCTACGTGAACATCGCTGCCGCTGCGGGTCTCATTGTCGCAGGGGTCGTTGAGGGCATTGTGGGCCTCAAGGCATCTTCCGCAAGTAAGCGGTGAAAAAAGGCCAGCGGGGTGCATAGATACGTCATGGACAGCTTTCGAGAGTTTTTGACTGGCGAGCCAATCACGCCTTTGAAAGAAGGCTTTATATCGGACTACATTCGTTCCAGCGTGTCTGCTCCGCCAGGTGGGCCACTGTTTGACCGCTATGGCCAACAGGCAATTGAAGCGCTGAACAATTTGGTTTGGGTGGCCCGACAGGTCAAACACCGCAAGGCCGCCAGCGTTTTTGAGGGGCTTGCTCAAGAGGTGGAGAGAGCCGTGGCACAATGCCATAAAGTGCGTCATTGAAACAATACAGCGGATCACGTTCCCTTTTTATGTAAAGCGGCTATGAGCGACACCATTAAGGTTGCGTGCGAGCATTGCGACACGTGTTGGCGAGTCCCCACGACTCACGCTGGCGCAACGTGGAAATGTCGGAAATGCAATCAGTTCATGAGCATTCCCTTGAGGGGCGATGCCGTTCTCGAAAAGCTTGACAGGGCGTGTGCGGCCTCACAAGAGACAACTGAGGTTGCTCGTGGCCTGTCTTACGGCATCGATGAGTTGAGGAAGGGGATTGCTGCACAGGACAAGAACGCAGACCAGCACGCACAACAGCTTGCTCAGAGGATGGACGCTGTTGACTTGGCTCTAAAAGGCTTGCCGGCCAGCCTCACGCATCGGCTCGATGACATCGTGAACCGGCTCACCGTGCAAGCGCCCACGCCTACTTCGGCAGCGCAAACCGATGCTGGCAAGCCGCAAGAAAAGGTTGGTCAGTTGCTTGCCGAGGCAAACCGCAATCTCAACGACGGCCAACTCACCGTTGCCTTGGGCCAAGCCACGGAAGCCGTCAAGTTGTGCCAGACCCACGGCCTCCCTGCCGCCGATGCCTACTGCGCTAAGGCACGCTGCCTTCATGCTATAGGCTTGCGCCCACAAGCTATCGAGGCGATCTCGAAGGCCATCGATCTGTCACGCCCCGTGGGGGAATACCATTTCTGGCGGGCCGTCGTCTACCTGGAAGCTGACGAAAAAGAGAAGGCAAAGGCTGATCTCATTAAGGCTATGCTGATCGACCCTGATCGTTTTGGCGGCCCTGGTGAGGACGTGTCTGATAACCCATCTTCAGGTGTCTGGGACGGCCTGTGGAGGCTCTTGGGCAATGCCGCCTCTAGCGGCGTCATGCTCCTCATTCGCAAGGTTCTCACCGGGCAAGTGCCAATCGGGACATTCATCTCCGTCCAAACGTTATCGCTGCTTGTCGGCGAGTTCATCCGGGTTCTTGGCGACGGCGTTGGAGGGTTAGACACGGTCAACAAGCCTTGGTACTACGTCCTCTTGCTGGCGGTCATTCCAGGGCTGTGTACGTTGGGGACGAAGGTGATAGGTAGGACAGAACAAAAACGTCGGCTGGAGAAATATCGGGAAGGCACACCTGAACTTTTGGGGACTTAGTAGCTCTCTCGCTTCACACCTAATTGCGCAAGAGAGCGAACCTGCCGAAACGGCGGAGTGTCCTTTCCAAAGGTGGCTGCTAGGCAGACGGTCTGCCAATGCAGCAAATCCACGTTCGGGCCGATAAAAAAACAACTCCATCACCACTGGTCGGCTCAAAGAAAGGGCCGACCGTCATGGTTGCCATCGCCGTTCCGCAAGAGAGGCATTGCCACGTCCTCAACCGGCTGCCCGATACGCAGCGGCAAAGGGTCTATGCCGCCGAAAGGCTAGTTGGCGAAGAGCCGATCCTTGCATCCTTGGTCGTCGTCCAAGCCTGGATCGACAACATCGTGGCATCGGACTGGTGGCAGAAGCGCTTCGGCCAGATCACGAAGATCATCGCACTGGATGGCCGTGGCCGTATTAACGGGATTGCCGGTCGGCTCACGGGCCACCCTGAAGTCGGCTACGTGCGCTTGCCCAAAGCTACCCGCCACCGGTTGTACATCCTCCACGAGATGGCTCACGTGGCGCAGCCGCAGTGGTCGGCTTGCCACGGCAAAGAATTCTGCCGGGTGTTCATGGCCCTTGTGCGGCGCTGGATGGGCCGACAGACGGCCCATGCGCTGCGAAATGCTTTTAGAAGGAAGGTTGTGATGTGGTGAGGAGGACGGCATAGCGTTCCAAAACCGGCCGCATGCGCGATTTTGCGCAAAAGCCGTACAACCGGCCTGCGATTGGCGTCCGCCCCTTGAAACGACCGAAGGAGAGATAGGCAGGCTTGCCGTTTCAACGCACTGCGCACCCCGTTAGAACCTTCGTGTGTCCAGGTTCGGAGAGGGAGATATGTTCAGCTACGAGACGGGAAGTCCGACGACCCCTGATAGGTCGTGGGGCATCACCGTCGAATTGGATGCCCGTGAGGTCGAGCAGTGGCGTCAGAAGGATGGGGCGAAAATTGAGGAAGTCGAGCGCTACGCCTTGACCCAGGGCTTAACTGGCAAGAAGACGCTGTACTTCATCAAGAGTGCTGGCGATGTCCTCTTGGCTCACGGGCGCATCAGATCGCTGGGGAAGAAGTACCTGGACGTGTGGTTGTCGTGGCCTAGCAAGCAACTTCCACAGTCGCAGGCTGCCACCCCTTCTCAGCACCCCTTACGAACGAGCTAGGGCGACCCTGGTCAATGCCGATTGCTGCGTTCGTTAGACTCCGGCCAAGCAATCCTTGGTCGGAGTTTTTTGTTTTGAAGAGGGCCGTGGCTAGCCGCTAAAGGCTTCTGTTGGCCCGGTGATGCGGCATGTGGCAGATGGGCAAGTTTGCGTGCTGTCGAGGGGCAAATGGTCAGCGTTGACGATGAAGTCTGTCGAGCATTTGGGGCAACGCAGCAAGATCGTCGGTGTGGCGGCCTGAATTCTGTGTGCCACTGTCTCGGTCGGGTCTCCCCCGGCACGGCCCACTGTGATGGCCAATTCGGCGTTGGCGTGAGGGCCAGAAATGGTCAGCCAATCGGGGGGACTTTTGCCAAGTATCCCCATGTAGCACCCGAAGATTTGGTGCGAGTAATGCCCGCTGGACAGTTTGACGACCCTCTCGCCATCCCGAACCCGATAGACGACCGCTGGCACGATACCGGCGTCCAGTTGGCCAGCCGACGGGTCGCTCACAAACGCCTGAAAGAAGCCTAACTGACGTTCCTTTTGCGTCAAATCCGTGGCAAAGGTCATCGCACTTCCTGCCCGAAAGGTTCGCCCTGGCAAGCATTATACCCATCAGGTTAGGCGAAGTATCGAATTCCGGCCGCTAGGATTGACCGCCGCTCCGCCGCAGTGCAAACTCACTCTCCGCATTTGGCCCGCAGGGAAGGCGAGGCATCCCCAAGCCAGCAAGAAGGGGGCTGAATGTTTTGGTACGAGAAGTACGGCGACTCAAGGACGATCCACGTCGAACTGAACAGCCACGAGATTGGCCAATGGCAGCAGGGCAATGTGGCCAAGATCGAAGAAGCCGAACAGTACGCCCTTTTCCAAGGGCTACGGCGGAAGTCAGAGCGATACGACATCAGAGGCTTGGGCGATGTGGTTCTCGCTGAAGGGACGATCCAGTCCCTTACGGAGAAGTACCCCGACCTGACCGAGAAGGGTCAGGCGTAGCCGGCTCTTCGCACTCGCCATTCTTCACTTTGGCGCTGCACTCCTGGCAGAGCCTGCCTTCGTAGGGCAGCCGCTTATGTTCTTCGTACTCCCCGTCCTTCGGCCAGTGTTGGCAATTGGCGCAGAAGTGCCACACGTCCTTTTTCGTCTTGCGTCGGTAGAGCATGGCCCTGGACGGGTAGATGGTGCGTCCATGCGGAAGCTGGCCCATGCCCCGAAATCGTCTCGGTGCGGTATCGAACATATGGTCAGCCGGTGCGGCTGGCAAGAGTGAGCCGCAGGATGAAAGAATTGGTGTAGACCTGGGTCGTTGGCGCTGTTCGGACGCCGGCCGGATTGGGCAGTTCTCGGTTCGGATGCCCGTCGGTAAAATGGAAGCGGCATCCCCCTTGGCGACAAAGCGGGCCATCCTTCAACCTGCAATCCCCTAAGACGGGATAAATAGCAGCGGAGGTGGCTGGGCCTTGGGGGATGCCACTTCTTCTTCTAGGGGAGTGAGCCGGCGAGGTTTTTTCTTGGGGGGCTTACTCGTTTAAGGGGATGGCTCTCGGTGGCCGGCTGGCTGGAGCTTTTGGCCGGCCGGCTTTGATGCTTGGCCGGCGGTTCTTCGCCGTCGGCCGGCCGTGGCCGTGAACCGAGAACGCCCCAAGTAAAGAGACTGGCCGGTTCGGATTTGGGTTCGCTGGAAAATTGCCGGAAAAAAGTCAAAGTAGGACACTACCATCACGTTGGGCTTCTTGCCTTCGGCCGCCAGAGTAGAAGAGAATAGTAACGTCCACATGACCAATGCCAGCGCAGCGCCGGACAAGGACCTTCTCATAGCGGCACCTGAGGCTAGTGCGGATTAGAAGCTGCATGAAAGGGCATTTGTGGCTCCTGTATTGTGCGCCCTGGTCGGGCGTCTAACCAGAGTTGGACGCTTTTTTGTGTTTGTGGCTGAGCCCCGAAGGGGCGCGACTCGACAGCCCAGGCCGAAGGCCTGGGACATCTCGGATCGCGGCGCACGAAGCCCTGAAGGGCGCAGCCTCGTTGCATATTCGTTTCGCCCTTTCAGGGCTTTCGCGGCTCGGCACCTCGCTGACCCAGGCCTTCCGGCTGCCTTCCGGCCTGGGCTGCCGAGTTTCGGCCCGTTGGGCCGTTGCACTGCTGCCGCCTGGATCGAGTGTGGCTCGTTGATGTCCCCTTGCGAGGCGGTTAGAACGAATTCAGGTCGCGTAGTTGTGGTGGCCCGTCCGATTTGAGCCACGTTCCCGGAGACGCAAGATGGACCTCACTTGCCCGAGCTGCGGAATACCGCTTAGCGCGACGGCTACGGACCACGTCACCGTAATCGTATGCTCCACGTGTGCCGGAATGATCCGCATCCCCCATGATGGCGGTGCGCACTCGTTGTCCGTTGCCACGACATTGCCGCTGGCATACGAAGCGGCGCCGCCTCCTCCCGAGCTCGACACGACGGCGTCTTTCGAAGTCGAGACGAGTCTGCAAGCCGACGAACGACGCCATTCGGTGGCTCCGGCAAAGATTGTCCCCGGCACCCGGTTCCGCGACTACGAGATCATCGAGGAAATCGCCCGCGGCGGAATGGGCGTCGTCTACAAGGCGCGGCAGATCAAGCTTAACCGCACGGTCGCGCTGAAGGTGATCCGCGGCGGCCGCCTGCCCACGGAAGAGGAGGTTCGCCGCTTCTACCTCGAAGCAGAAGCCGCCGCGCACCTCGATCATCCCGGCATTGTGCCCGTGTACGAGGTCGGCCACCACCAAGGGCAGCACTTCTACTCGATGGGCTTCGTGCCGGGCACGACGCTCGCCGGCCGGTTGGCGGCTGGCCCTTTGCCGCCGCGCGAAGCCGCTGAGCTGTTGAGCAAGACGGCCGCGGCGGTGGCCTACGCCCACGACCACGGCGTGATCCACCGGGACTTGAAACCCTCGAACATTCTGCTCGATGCGCACGGCGAGCCGCGCGTGGCCGACTTCGGGTTGGCCAAACGCGCCGAGACCGACTCGGAGCTGACGGCGATCGGTCAGGCGATCGGCACGCCCAGTTACATGCCGCCCGAACAAGCCGCCGGCCGCATGGATGAAGTCGGTCCGCTGGCGGACGTTTATTCGCTGGGGGCGACGCTGTATTGCCTCACGACCGGCCGACCGCCGTTTCAGGCCGCCAACGCGGACGAAACGCGCCGGCAGGTGATCGAACAAGAGCCGGTCCCGCCGCGGCAGCTCAACGGCGCCGTGGACCGGGACCTGGAGACGATCTGCCTCAAGTGCCTCGAGAAGGAGCCGCAGAATCGCTATGCGTCGGCGCAGGCCCTGGCGGATGATCTGGACCGTTTTCTCGACCACCGTCCGATCCGGGCTCGTCCCGTGGGCCCTGTGGAAAAGTCGTGGCGGTGGTGCAAGCGGAACCCGGCGATTGCGGGCTTGCTTACGGCGACCGCGGCGCTCGTGGTTGCGGTGACGACCGTTTCGATCGCGGCCGCGATCATCAGCGACAACGCCCTGCGAGCCAGCCAGCGGGCCGCAACGGACCTCGGCATCGAGCGCGACGCGAAGGAAGAACAACGCAAAGACGCTGTCGCCGCCCGTGACCGGGCGCGCGGATCATTGAAGCGATCTCTTCCAAGGAGGCGCTGGATCAACTGTCGCGCCAGAAGGACCTGACGCCGCAGCAGCGTGCGTTCCTCGAGAAGATGGTCGCCTATTATCGCGAGTACGCCGCCGAAGCCGCGACCACCGAGGAGGAACAGAAGCGGCAGGAGGTGGCGTATTGCAACATGGGACAGATTCACCACCTGCTAGGCCGGTCCAAGGAGGCGGCCGACGCCTTCCACCAAGCGCTGGCGGTCACCGAACAGCTCCGCGCGGCCTATCCCGACAAGGTCGAATATGCCGCCGAAGCCGCCGCGCGGAATGGCGATTTGGGCGTGCTGGCTTCGACAACCGGCGACTGGCCCACGGCCGAGAAACACTTCATCGAAGCAATCTCCGGCCTGAAAGGTTTGTCACAGGAATTTGCCGAGCGGCCCGACCTCCTGGCCGCGCTCGCGCTGGACTATTCGAACCTGGGCAACCTGCGGATGTATCAGAAGCGGCATAACGAAGCGGCAGAAGCCTACCGCTCGGCGCTCGAACAAATTGAGCCGCTGACGCGCGATCACCCCGACCGGCAACACTACGCACTAACGCAAGCCAGGGCGCACAACAACCTGGGCATTCTCTATCGCGAGATGGACGACCTGCCGGCCGCGCGCACGTCGTTGGAGGCGGCGCTGGCCTCGTACCGCAAACTCGCCGAAAAACACCCCGCCGAGGTCGCCTATCAATCGGGCGTGGCCGTGGCCCAGAGTCATTTGGGGATGGTGCTCGATGACCTCGGCGACGCGCCAGCAGCCAAAGCGGCGTACGAGGCCGCGGTGGTCACCCAGTCCCGGCTGGCGCTCGAGCAGCCTAATGTGCCCGAACACGCCTGGCACCTGGCAAACACCCACAACCGCCTGGGGCACGCGCATCAGTTGTTAGGCGACCTGTCGCGCGCTCGCCAGGCCTACGAGGCGGCGATCCGCCTGCAAGAGCGGCTGACGCGCGACTTCCCGCAGAACCCGGACTATCCGCGCGACCTGGCGCTGACCCAGAAGAACCTCGGGGAGCTATTGCGGTTGAACAACGACGCTGCCGCGGCGCGCAAGGCCTACGAAGCCGCGATCGAGCTGCAAGAGAAACTGGCGGCACAGCATCCTGGCGAAGCGCGGTACGTCGAACAGCTCCCTCGTACGTACACCCATCTGGCACGCTTGCTCAAGTCCCAGGACGATCTGAAAGGCGCACGAACGGCACACGAGCGCGCGAAGAAGTACCAAGAACGTCTCGTACAAGACCATCCGAGCGTTGCCAAGTACGTCGATGATTTGGCGGAAACCTACAGCAGTCTAGGGCTGATTCTACGGGAATCGAGGGAGCTGCCCGCGGCGCTGCGAAACCATCAGCTTGCCCTCGAGCTTCGCCAGCGTCTGGCCAAACAACATCCCAGCGATGAGAGATACCGCGTGGAGGCCGGAGGAAGCGTTTGCAATCTGGCCACGGTGCTCCGTGACCTGGGCAGGGTGGAAGAGGCGCTGGAATCGTATAACGGCTCGATCACCGCGCTGGAGCCGCTCATCCGTCAGGAAATGCCCTCAGCACGCACTAAGCTTTTTCTCCGCAACGCCCTCTGGGGCCGAGCGCAGACGCTGCACCGGCTGAAAAGGCACGCGGACGCCGATCAGGATTGGCAGCGCGCCAGTGACGTGGCTGGTGAAAAGTTACGGCCGTTCTTTCGGCTGCAACGTGCCCTCTGCCTGGCCAGGGCTGGCGAGCACGCCGAGGCCATGGTCGAGGCCGAGCAATGGGAGAAGCTCGCCAAGGACGTATCCGCCGACGATTTGTACGACCTGGCACGGATCTATGCGCTCGCGTCGGCAAGCGAGAAGCCTACGGCGACACCGTCCCACGCCGACCGCGCGATGGACCTGCTCCGCAATGCTGTCGCCAAGGGGTTTAAGTCCACGGCACAGATGAAGGATGACGAGGATCTCACCCCACTTCGAAAACGGGAAGATTTCCAGAAACTGCTCGCTGAAGTAGAGGCGATTAGCAAATGAGAGCCGATTCGAGGTCCGGCCGATCGAAGATCAGGCGGCTAATTCTGCCAGCGGCCGATGATCGCCGACGAGATACTGCGGCCGCCCGGCAAGATCGATGAATTGCGTCGTCGCCACGTCGATGCCCAGCCGCTCGTAGAGCGTGGCGAAGACTTCGCGGAAGTGGACGGGGCGGGCCAGCGGCTCTTCGCCCCAGCGCGTGGTGGAGCCGATGACCTGGCCGCAGCGCAGGCCGCCGCCGGCGACGAGGGCGCTGCACACCCTCGGCCAGTGGTCGCGGCCGGCGTTCTTGTTGATCTTCGGCGTGCGGCCGAACTCGCCCCACACGACGATCGGCACTTCGTCCAAGCAGGCCGCGCTCGTCCAGGTCGCGGATCAAGGCCGACAGGCCCAGGTCGAATAGCGGCAGCGCGCCGCGGGCTTCGGCGAACAGGTTCTTGTGCCAGTCCCAGTTGTAGTCGCCTTGCAGCATGCGGCCGAACGGCCAGCGGCTGAAGGCCAGCGTCACGCAGCGGGCCCCAGCCTCGATCACCCGACGGGCCAGCAGGAACTGATCGAGCAGCGTCTTGCCCTGCCGCTCGTCCGGGAAGGCGCGATCCAGCCCGTAGCGGCTGCGGATGCGATCGTCCTCGCGGCTGAGGTCGAGCGCCTCGGCCAGCCGGGGCGACGTGAGCACAGCGAAGGCCTGGCGGTGGAATTCGTCCATGCCGTCGGTGAAGCCGGGCACATCCACGCGCCGGCGGAAGCGGTCGAAGCTGGCAAGCAACGCCCGGCGGTCGGCCAGCCGGCTGAGGCCCACGTTGCCCGGCGTGATGTTCCCCCGATCGACGGCCGCCACCTCGAAGCCGGCGTGGGCAACGCCCAGATAGCCGGGCTGTCCCGGCGGCGTGCGGAGGATGAACCGCGCATCCGGATCGATCGGCGTCAGATCGACGCAGGGCGGCACGCCGGCCACGCGCGGGCCGAATCGCTTGGAGAGCACCGAGCCGAGCGAGGGCCAGTCGCCGGGCGGAAAACCGGCGATCATCGGCGAGGAGGGCATCGCCGGGTGCGACTCCCAGCCGGTCGAGCACCAATGCGTGTTGTGGTCGTCGCGGAAGCCGACCAGCGACCGGATGATTGCCAGCTTGTCCGCCATGCCGGCCAGCCGGGGCATCAGCTCGCAGATGTCGATGCCCGGCACCTTGGTGGCGATGGGCCGAAACTCGCCGCGGATTTCTGGTGGTGCGTCGGGCTTGAGGTCGAACGTATCCAGGTGCGTCGGCCCGCCGGGCAGCAGCACCATGATGATGCCCTTGGCCGGCTTGCGCCCGTCCGCAGCCTTTCCCGCGCCGTTGGCGGCTTGTGCCCGCAGAATGTCTGGCAAGGCGAGACCACCCAGCGCCAGCCCGCCGATGCGCAGCCAACCGCGGCGAGAGATGCCATCACAATAGCGAGATGGCGATCCGGCGATGGTCAGCATGCTCCAGACCCTCCGCTGGGCGGCCGAGGAACGCATCCGGCGCCGTCAATGTATTGAGTCCGAGAGAGTGCCGCAACGAATTCTGGCAAGATCCAGCAGTTCCGCAACCGCGGCCGTTTGACGGGGTTTGGCGTCGCCGGAGAGGTTGAGATTCGTGAGAGTTGCGGCGGAGAGGCCGGCGTGGCGCTGGTGGCGAGCGTTTTCGCGAGGTGCGAAGGGGGCGATTCCCGCTAGGGGCAAGGGATTCTCGAGCGGTGGGTGCCGCGCGCGAGACGACCGTGGGTCTGCCGACTCAAGGGCGGTCACGGCGGCTGGGCCAACTGCGGATACCACGGTGCGCGGCAGGTCGGGCCCAGGCTGTGGCACAGTTCGTCAGCCAGGCCGATCAGCGTGGAGATCGCCTTGCGAAGCGCCGGTTTGACGTTTCGCTGCCAAAAGCATTGCAGCAGCACGTAGGCCAAGAAGAGCGTCAGCACGAAGTTGACGATGGCCAACGGCGCGTGCTTATAACAATGGTCCAGGCCAAAGTGGGTATTCAGGGTGTTGAAGCAATCGTTCTCCACATCCCAGCGCGCGTGACCGCCGCGCCACAACTCGGGCGTCGAGAACTGGTTTTTGGACAGGGTGGTGGCCCAATACCAGCAGGAGGTCTCTTCCACGGTCTGCCATTGGCCGGCGATGCGATGCCGACGCTGCACCGTCTCCTGGGTATGGAGCACGCGGAGCGGCCGCTGCACGCCCTCGCAGGAGGTGAAGCCTTCTTCGTCCCAAGCTTGAACGGTGCAGCGTCCCAGGTTCCACGGTTGGGGTGCGCGCTGGGCGAACAGGCCTTGGGCATCCTGCAACAGCAGCCGCTGGTCTCCTTTCACGACCACGATCGCGTGCTTGTGGTGCGCCAGACAGAAGTTAATGAAGGGGGCGTCCAGGTACAGCGCGTCGCCCACCACCACATCGAAGAAGCGCGGATAGTCGGCAAACACCCGCTCCAGCAGCCGCTTGGCGGCCGTTTCTTCCCCCTCGCCGGGCCGCAGCAACTCCAGGTCCAGCGGCAGCGCCAGCTCGTGCCCCACCAGATGGCAGATCACGCCGGGGTGATAATACTCAGTGACCTCTTGGTCGTGGACCTTGATGGTGCGGGTCAAGCACTCGGGGCAACAGCGCTTTCTACTGGGAAAAAAATTCGTGGCCATCCACGGCCGCGATCTTCCAGGGGCCGCCATCGCGCAGCGCTTTCGCTGCGCCTCAGGCGATGATGCACCGAACGCAGCATCTGCCGCAGCGGCTCAGGATCCATGGCCGCAAACACCCGGCCGATCGTGTCGGAACTGGGGGCGTGCGGCCCCACGATCCCTCGCAACCGCGCGGGAATCCGCACCAGGTCCTTCTCCATCCGATGCAAACTGCACCGCGCCGTGGCGAACATGGCAAACGCGCTGGTGAAGATCGACCCGATGGGAATCAGCGGGATGCGGCGCGGCTCGTGCAGCGTCTTCAGCAGGCTGCTGAAGTGGAACACTTTATCTACGTACGCGCAAAACCGAGCCATCATGGCGAGTGGCGCTTCTTGGATGCGGTGCGAGGCGACTTCCGCGAACTTCCCAGCACGTGCGTTTTCTTCTCCAGGAGTTCCTGATAGGAGTGCGCCGAGATGAGGTCGAGTAGTTTGTCCAAGTCTTGCGCATTCTTTACCCAGGCGCGGACCGTCTCTTCCAGCGCGGGCGGGATGTAGACCATGCGGCGTTTTCCCTGGTCGCGCAGCGCGAGGTACAGAGCCGGGTGCTTCTCTCCTTGTTGGCAGTGACAGCCTTCCTTGCCGCAGCGGCGGTGCATCTGGACAAGGCTACCGCGCAGCAGCGGCTCGCTGGCCACGCGTCGCACGGTGCGCGAGCGGACGTTCTCGTTCCTGAGCAGAACGTTGCGAGCGCGGCTTCATGGGCGCCCTGTCAAGTTATCTGATATATCACACTATATCAGATTACTTGCGGCCGTCAAGCACTTTTCCGAATGCGAATCTGCTCCGCCGCTGCCGAATCGAGCTAAGATGGGCCATCATGGCCCGTTACCGCGTCAGGACGCCCACGGTTGCGGAAGCGCTGGGCAAGATCGCCGGGCGTTAACGCCCTCGGCAGCGCTGTCGCTTTTCGGCCGGCTTCTCGGGGGCTTGCGATTCGGCCGGCGCTCACAGGGCCGCCACGTCCTGCCAGGCGTGATGTTCCCCCTATCGACGGCGGCCACTTCGAAGCCGGCGTGGGCCACGCCCAGTTAGCCCGGCGGTCCCGGCGGCTGCGGAGGATGAACCGGGCATCCGGATCGATCGGCGTCAGATCGACGCAGGGCGGCACGCTGCCGCTGCGCGAGCTTTCTCTCTCGCAACTGCCGCTCACACCCACTCCAAACCGTGTTACGGAACTGTTGCGCTGACGAAGCGCTGACGGTCGGATGCTTGACAAGTCTCGCTAGCGCCGTTAGGTTCTTTTTCGCCTTTCTGCTTCGCCGTCGGGGAGTCCTCCGCCGTGTCTTATCGCACTTACACAATCGCGGGAATTGTCTCCGGCTGTTTACTTTTCGATGCCGTTTACATAGGCATCATGTTACGTGGCGCCGACGAACGTCACGCCGCAGACGCACTTGAGTCGAAGTTGCCCGGGAAAACCGTGGTTCTGGCGGGAAGACTCCAAGACTGCGGCGCGAAGAGCCTATACGTCATATGTCGGACTGCGGGCATGACGACGTTGATGGAAGAATTGCGCCGTCTCACCCGTACGACTGAGCACGGGTGTACCATGCTTGACCTAAAGAATGCAGCAGAAACATTCGGCTTTGACGCGGGGGTGTACGAAACCTCCTTCCAAGCGTTGTCGCGACATTTGGCCACGCCGGGCCATTACGCGATTCTTCATGGCAACGCCAATCACTTTTTCCCTGTAGTGCACGGGGGAGGCAAGTACGTTCGAGTCGTCGATCCGGCGATAGGTATTGAGGATGTTGATGAATCGCGTCTTCGATCAGGACGGTACCGGTGGGAGGGCAACGCCATTCTGCTGTCAGCACCGCGCTGATGCGGGAAAACGCTGAAGGAGCCAAAGCATGTGCTGTCCGCGCGCACCGTTGATTCTCGTGGTGAGTGCATTGTTCTGGGGCTGCAGTAATCCAGCGCCCACCGGAGGAGATCCCGCTACGTCCGATCCGCCCAATGAGAGCGACACTTTGAGCTTCGAGCCTCCACTTTTGGACTTGGGCGACGTACCGGCCGGGACAACTCAGCGATTCGCCGTCAAACTGCGCAACACCACTGACTCTGTTGTGTCGATCGACACTCTCGGATCGAGTTGCGGCTGCGCCAACCTCAAGATCGAGGAGAACGGCCTGTCGCCCGGCGAGGCCACTGACGTGTCCGGCTTGATATCGGTCGGCGACACTCCGGGGCCGGTCCGTCGGCATGTCTTTGTTAAGCTCAAGGACGATAACGGGCACGAGGTTGCCTTAGAGCTGCGCACGACCTGCATTAGCCTCATCCAATTATCGCCGGAGACGCTGACCCTTGAGCCTGACGTGACGAACCGCACCGCCGTTCAGGCGTCAATTGTCGCGACGAATGGCACAGCATCGCCTATTCGTCTTACCTCCGCTAAAGCGTCCTCCCCCGGCATTCACGTCGAGTTGCCCTCGCTCGACATCCTGCCCGGAACATCGGCCCAAGTGAATGTCACGTGCCCCCACAACGTCATTCAGGAGCAGAATGCCATTATCGAGGTCGCAACGTCGCATCATGTCGAACGTAAGCTGACCTTGCAGTTGCACATTCGCCCCAAAAGTTCTTTAGTCGTCAAACCTTCATCGCTGCGCCTCGGCGTGATATCCAAAAGCGATCTGCTCAAAAAAGCGCCATTGCCTTTATCGATGATTGGATCTGTGTTAGATGCGTATAAGTTCGAGACCGTGGCCACGCCTCCTTATTTGCGCATGACGACTCTTACCTGGAGAGCTCCCGACTTGCGCCTCTTTCACTTCGATGTAGTTGATTCGTTCTCTCGGATTGACTTATCACACATGCTAATATTTCAGTTCTCCGAGCGTAACGGCGGCGAAAAACTCACGATTACTGTTCCCATAAGCGGTTTTCTTCTTGCCTCGGATTAATCACCTTACCCGGAGGTGTTCAATCAGAACGTATGCAATCGCGTTTGGGCTAACATTGGCGATTCTGACGACGTTGTGCATATCGCTATCACACGGGCCGCACTTGGGGCGACCTCTGGGAGACTCCGAAGCGTCGGCGCTCCAAGGATCGCAGGGAACTGGATCCGGTCAACAATCATGGTGCCGTTCGTACAGTTCTCAGTGTATTGGTGATGCACCGCTGCCCTGTTCCGGAGCCGAAGGTTTGTGCCAAGGCCTGATGTCCGGACAGCGGTGTTCCAACGGGCCGTCGTACTATGCTGATCCAGAGTATTGTGATTCCACTCTGGGTAACGACTATTGCTCATACACGCCAGTATCTAAAAACTTGCTGTGCTTTCAGCACAACGTGTGCGCGTGCGAGGATGACGGAGGCGTTCTCAAGTGCAAAAAGGAAGTGCCTTCGGTAACGGTATGCCACCTCCTGGTCACCGACCAGTTTTGCCACCAGTTCGCATGTCCTCAATAACTTTGAGCCAAGGGGGAGGAGTACATGACTGCGATTGCGCTTTGCGTTCCCATTGCGCTGCTGTCGTGGAAACAGGATAGCGCACCGGTGGATGGCTTGGCTGTGGCCATAGAGGCGTGGAAGAATGCGACCAACAGTTTGTCTTCCGGAACTGGCACTGGCACGTTCAAGTATTATGAACGCGAGTCCTCAGGCAAGCCATGGCAGATCAAGACCGATGCGCGCGTGACGGTATTTTTTGACCACAACAAGTACTATATCGCCTTGGAATGCGCCAAACATCGCCTTGGGCTTAAACGGTGCATCATTATCTACGATGGGTCGGCGATCTTCTCCTCGCGATTTTCTCCTGGCATTTCGCCTGTCGGTTGTGACGGGGAGGTCTTCGCCGCTAAGGAGGATGGAGGCGTTGTGCGAGCGGAAGCGGCTGGGATCCCGTGGGATGTCACGAAGCTACCTTACGCCCTGGTCAAGCTGCCCGAGATTGTTAGGAACATCGGCTCGGAGAAAATACTGAGCACGCGCATGGAGGGCGATTACAAGTTGGAGCACGTAGTCAAGAATAGTCCGGCATTGACGGTAAAGATCGACTGTCCACGGAGATTTGCGTACAATTGCGCCGCAAGGCGGGTTACGACGAAGGGATCGCTCGAGCCGCTTCAGGAGTTTACTGCGGAATGGAGTACCGACGGCGGGATCTGGTACGTGAAGTCGATACGCGAGACATATTTGATGGGAGATCGTGGGTACCGTTGGGAGCTGACATACGATGAGTTTAAAGCGAATGCTACGGTTCCAATAAGCCGGTTCCAAATGTCATCGTTGGAGATGCCGGGAGGAGCGCGGATTCTTGACCACAGGAAGGGTGCTGCGGAGCGGGCGCGCTTCATACCCGTGGCAGACGGCGCTATGGAGGCAGCAATGGAAAGCATGGTGAAGCAACTCGAGTCGTTGCCGGTGAGAAGCCCCGGCCGCCAGATCGAAGTCAGGGAACGCAGCCATCGCTGGCTCTTTTTTTGGATAGTCAACGGGTTAGTGGCAATAGTGGTTCTTTGTTTGGTCCTAAGGCGTGCGAGGAAGGTGCCGCAGCGAGGAGGCAAATAGCTGGGAGCCGATCATGGCGTCGTCGGTCGAACGGGCACAGGCAAAGGCTGTCAGGCGGCTCACGGCCGGCTGCGGCGCGTGCTTGGTTGTCCTGGCAACCCACGCGGCGCTCGCGTTCCATGCCCTTCGGCAGAACTGTGTGACGGTCGACGAAGGTGGGCACGTTCTCTCCGGCCTGCTGGTCTGGGAGGCGGGGAGAATGGACTGCTACGCGGTCAACCCGCCCCTGGTCAAGGCGCTCGTCGCTCTTCCCGTTGCGGCGTCGGGACCGTGCCTCCCGGAGTCGGTCCTGTGGCAGATTTCCGCGCAATGGATTCCTCAGCACGAGCAGTTTGTGCAGGCGAACGCGGGCTGGTACCTCGAGTTGATCTTCCGTGCCCGAGCAGTGCTGGTTGCTCTCTCTGTCCTGGGCGGCTGGCTGGTCTACCGCTGGGCAAGCGAGCTGTTTGGCACCGCCTCCGGGCTGACCGCTTTGGCGTTGTGGGCCTTCTGTCCAAACGTGCTCTGTTGGGCCGGGGTCTGTACGGTTGACCTTGGGGCAACAGTCTTGGGCTTGGCGGCGGCATACGCGTTTCGGCACTCTCTGCTCAGCCCCGGCTGGCCACAGGCCGTCTGGGCCGGCTGCGTGTTGGGCTTGGCGCTGTTGAGCAAATTCACGCTGCTCGTGTTTTACCCTGTTTTCTTGCTCGTGTGGCTGGCGGCTTGGTGGCGGGGACGGGACTCCGTGAGTCACCGAGGGACGACGCTCCGCTGGCCGCAGTTCGCAGCCGTCCTAATCGTCAGCCTTCTCGTCCTCAACCTTGGCTATGGCTTCCAGGGAACTGGCCGAACCCTCGGCAGCTTCGGCTTTAAGAGCCGCGCGCTATCCGGCGCCGAGCGAACGTGGGGCAACCGCTTCCAGGACACATGGCTGGAGAGCTTGCCGGTGCCTCTGCCGGAGGCGTATGTCACCGGCCTGGACGAGCAGAAGTCTCACGCAGACGCGGGTTTCCCAGCGTATTTCTGGGGCGAGTGGCGACGCGGCGGCTGGTGGTATTACTATCCGGTCGCGGCGGCGGTCAAAATACCGCTTGGTAGCTGGCTACTGGCGCTTCTGGCAGTTGCACTGGCATGGCTAGGCAAGCGCTTTCGCGCCCCTTTCCGCGAGGAATTGCTCCTCTGGCTGCCGGCCGGCGCGATCTTGGCCCTTCTCGCCTCGCAGACCGGAATCAACAGCCATTTCCGTTACCTCCTTCCCGCGCTCCCCTTTGTGTTCATCGGCATCGCGCGGGTGGGCAAGCTCGTTGAAGAGGCCTGGCACGCCGGACGAGTCCCGCGCGGCGAGTCAGCTCGAAGGCCTGTCTTTCTAGCCGTCGGCGCCAGCCTGGTCCTGGTCTCCTTAACGTGGAACGGCGCGGCGGTCGCGCGGTACGCACCCGCACTACCTGTCCTATTTCAATGAGCTGGCCGGCGGCCCGGAGAACGGCTGGCAATGGCTTGCCGAGTCGAACATCGACTGGGGGCAGGACCTGCTATTCTTGAAACGCTGGGCCGACGAACACCCGGAGGCGCACCCACTGAGGCTGGCTTACTACGGCGGCATTGACCCGCACTTAGTCGGGCTGGACTACCAGCTCGCGCCGATGCAGCGCGACGGACCGTCGCCGGGCTGGTACGCGGTCAGCGTCAATTTCGTGTGCGGCGCGTCATTCAGCGGCTACGACGAGCACGGGCAAAAGGTGCGCTTCCCCACCGGCGCGTACACCTACTTCCGCCACTTTACACCGGTGGCCAAGGCGGGTTACTCGATCTTCATCTATCACATCACCCCTGAGGATCACAGACGCATGCGGCAGGAGCGGGGATTCCCGTAAGTGGGGAACAGCGCTATCGCTTCTCGGGGGCTTGCGATTCGGCCCGCGCTCGCAGGGCCGCCACATCCTGCCAGAATTGCTGCCAAGCGGCTTGTTCGTCCGCCAGCTTCGCCAACGCAGCCTTGTCGCGGACGCTCGCCAGATCGGCGTCGGTTTGCCATTGCTGCATGGCTTCGGCCACCACGGCCGGTGGCGCCATGCCGTTGTCCAGCACGTTCGACCAGACCGCCCGCTGCGCCTTGAGCCACGCCATGGCTTGTTTGCGAAGCCCTGCTCGCCGGGCGTCGCTGAGCTCTTGCGCGTCCAGCCCCTGCCCGGCGGCCGCCAACGCCGCCGCGCAGGCCGCGTTGTAGCGATGGGTAGTGCGGATTGTCGGCCCTCTTCGGGTCCGCCGCAAAGGCCTCGGCATAGAAACGGGCCGCGGCCACGTTCCGCTTCTTGTGGACCAGGCACATCTCGGCGAAGCTCAACTGCTCGGCAGCGTCGAGGGGTTCAGCTTCCCCCTTGAGTGCGGCCTCGAGCTTTTCTTCGATCGCCACCGTGCGCTGGAAATCCCGCACCCACTGGGCGGATGGATGAGACCAGCCGGCGTCGCGAGACCCCAGCTCGTGTCCGCGCCGCATGGCGGAGAGCGACTCGCCGAATTGACCCAGGCTGCGCAGTGCAAAAGAAAGGTTGACCCAGGTCTTTGCGTCTTCGGGATCGATCTTCAATGCCGCGCGGTAGTAGTCGATCCCCTCGGCGAACTGGTTTTGGTCACACAGGGCATTGCCCAGCCCGTAGTAGGACCGCGCGTATTGCGGATCGATCTCGATGGCCTTGCGATAGCAGGCCATCGCCTCCGTCAGCTTCTGCTGATGGTGGAGCGCGAAGCCAAGGCTATGGTGCCATGCGGCGACCTTCGGATCGATCTCGATCGCGCGCCGCAGACAAGCGACGGCCTCCGCCAGCTTCTTCTGCTGGTGGAACGCCAGGCCCAGATTATGGTGGGCCAAGGCCAGTTGCGGGTCGATCTGGATCGCTTGCCGGTAGTGGGCAATTGCCTCGTCCAGCTTCTTCTGGTCGCGCAAAGCGATGCCGAGATTGTTGTAGGCGGTCGCGTATTGGGCATCGATGGCGATGGCCTGGTGGAAGCACTCGATGGCCTCGTCCAACTTCCGCTGGTCGTGCAGCGCGACACCCAGGTTGTTGTAGGCGAAGGCGTTCCGCGGGTCGAGTTCGAGCGCCCTTCGGTAGGCCGCGATCGCCTCATCCAGCTTCTTCTGGTCGCGCAGGGCGACACCGAGGTTGTTGTGCGCCATCGCGTATCGCGGGTCAATCTCCAACGCCCTGCGGCAACAGGCCACCGCTTCATCCAGCTTCCTGTGGTCGCGCAGCGCGACGCTGAGATTGTTCAGCGCCACCACGGCCTGGGGACGCACCGCCAACGCGGCACGGTAAGCGCCGATTTTTTCGACGGGATCCGTGTAGCTCTGCGCTAGCTCGAACAGCAGCCAGAAGTCGCGCGGATGGTGCAGCAGCGCTTGCTGGGCCACGCGGTCTGCCTGATCGCCAGTCCTCGCCAAGGCGTCCACGACCGACGTGATCACTTGGGGCGACTCCTGCGCGGGATCCATGTCGCGCCAACGACTCGCAGGCGATCCAGGTTGGTCACGACTTCGAGTCGCCGGAAGCGGTCTCGCCAGGGATGCGGGTCAGCGCCGCGCACGACTTCGAAGAGCCGCTCGGCCTGTGACGAGTCGCCGACAACAGCCGCCCAGTAGTCCACGGCAGCTACCAGTGGCCAGCGAATGGGCGAACCGGCAATGCGGGCGGCCAGGTCTTGGGGACTCTGCTGCTGAAAGTCATAGCCGGCGCGGCCAAAGGCTGCGGCCAGTTTGGGTGCGGCGTTCCGCAGGCGCATCCGGCCAGCGGTCTCGTTGGAGGCACCGAGGCGAATCGAGTCCAGCTCGAAGGCCAACTGGCGATCGCGCTCGTCGCTTCCCAGCGCCTCGGCCAAGGCCGTCAGACGGCTCGTCAGACCCGGCGAGAGCAGCCCCCGGTCGCCGGCCGCCAGCGCGTCGGCACGCTTCCACGCGGCTTGTGCCGAATCCAACATCGATTGCCATCGATCCAGGTCGCTCATCAGCTCGGCAGCCGTGCGAGGCTCTTGCAGGGTTTCGCCCAAGACCTGACGCAGCCGATCCGCATCGTCCAGCGCGGCGGCCACCTCCTGCTCCAGGTAATTTCGCCGCGCTGACGATTCCAGGCGCATCGACCACAAACCCATGGCCCCGGCGCCCAATACCAGCAGCACCACGGCGGCGGCCAGGACCACCGCCCGGCGCCGCCGTCGGCGCTCCTCGCGGGCCTCAAGCTCTGCCCGCTCGACGCGCGCCTGCTGTAAGCGCTCCTGCACCGAGGCGAAGTAGGATCCGAGCCGGCGGGCTAGCTCGCCGGCACTGGGCAGCCGCAGCGGGCGGTCGCCAGCCAGGCACTCCTTCGCCAGCTCGATCAGCTCTTCATCTGCGCCGCAGGTCTCCAGCCTCTGCCAGGCATCCGTCAGGTCGCCGCGCTCCGCCTGGCCCAGCACCTCCAGGCGATTGGCCCCGACGTAGGGCGGACGGCCGGTGAGCGTTTCGCAGAGCATGGCCCCGAGGCCGAAGACATCGCTTCGCTCGTCCAGTGCGGCGATTTCTCCGCGGGCTTGCTCCGGCGGCATGTAGGCGGGCGTGCCCAAGACCGATCCGGCCTGCGTCAGCCGATCGGAGGCATCACCTTGTGCGACGGGCGGCGTCGCGGCGCAAGTCTCTTCCATCGGGCTGGGGATTTCCGTGCTCACCTCCGCCTGCGGCAAAGTGGGCCGCGGCGGCGATGTGGCCGCGATGGTTGCGGGCCAGCCAAGCGGGGTTTTGTCGTCCTCCGCAGGTAGCAGCCCAGGCGGCGAAATAGGTGCGGCTTGGCTCGTGCCGCCTGGTGCCACTTCGCCCCGGAGTCGCTTGGCCAGTCCCCAGTCCATCACCTGCACTTCGCCAAACGCGCCCACCATGATGTTGGCCGGCTTGAGGTCGCGGTGCATCACGCCTTGGGAATGCGCGTAGGCCAGGGTCTGCGAGACTTGCTCGAAAATCTTGAGGAACTGCGCGAGGTCCGCCTGCGGACTGGGACGTTGCTGTAGCAGCTCCGCGAGCGTATGGCCCTCGATGAGCTTCATCGCGAAGAACGGGCGGCCGTCCGCCAGCCGGCCGATTTCGTGCACGGGCGGAATGCCCGGATGCTGCAATTGGCCGGTGATGCGGGCCTCCTCCAAAAACCGTTCCTCATGTTGTCGGCCGCCTTCGCGGTCCAGTATCACTTTGACCGCCAGGGGCCGCCGCAAGTCGGTGTCGATGACTCGCAGCACGATGCCCATGCCGCCGCGCCCGATCGGGCCGACGACCTGGTACCGCGTGCCGGGCATCGCGACCGCCTCCGGCGCGGTCTCGGCTCCGGCCCCGCCGGCGCGCTGTCGCAGGAGACGGTGTTGTCAAATGCCTGGAGTGGAGTGTCGGCCGTGGCCGGTGCAACGTCGGCGTCGTCACGATGGCCAGGCCCTTGGGGCGCGTTGGGGCCGATGTGATGCGGGTCCTGCATGGGGCCCTCGCTGGGAAAGGCGAGACAAGTGAAGTCCTCCAGAACCATGCTACGGCAGCTAGAGTTAGCACGCTAGGATTACGGTCTGCCGCGCTGGCCGTCCCGAGAATCTACTGGAGTAGCAACATGTTCCCCACAATGAAGCGGAAGCTGCTGCTGAGTCATTTGGCGATTTTTTGGATCCTCACGCCGGCGCTGGCCGCGCATGACGCCAAGCAACCCGGCGAGAAGAACACGACCGTAGAAACGACCGCGCGAGAGATTGCCACGAAAGACACCGCTCTCTATCGCCGCCTCAAGCAGCATCTCGACTCCATCCCCGCCATCGACACACACGATCACCTCTGGCCGTTCGACCGACTGCCAGGCTACGTCGAGACGGAGCAGGGCCGCGGCATGAACCTCTCCAGCCTGTGGCGGAATAGCTACTTCACCTGGATTCACCGCGTCACACCGTGGCAGAGCGGCATGAAGTTTGACGACTGGTGGCGCACGGCCCGGCACGATTTCGACGACGCGCGGGCCACGAGCTTCTATCGCTATCAACTGCCGGCCTTCGCGGACCTTTACGGCGTGGACTTCGACCGCATCACCGACGAGCAAGCCCGCGACCTGAACCACCGCATCTTCGAGAACTACAAGGACCAGCGGTGGCTGTACGAAGTGGTCACCGAGCGGGCCAACATCGAGCTGATGTTCAACGACCCCTACTGGGCCAGGTTCGACTTCAAGGCCGACTATCCGTTCACGGTGGGCGTGCTCAACGTCACCACCATGGTCCGCGGCTTCCACGAGTCGGAATTCAAGAGCGCGCTGGATAGCCCCTACGACTACGCTCGCAAGCGGAAGCTGCCAGTGGCTTCGCTCGACGACTACCTGGCGGTGCTCGACCGCATCTTTCAGGACGCCCGTCAAAGCGGCTTCGTGTGCCTGAAGACCACGCTGGCCTATCAGCGGACGCTCGACTTCGCCAAGGTGGAGAAGCCGCGGGCGGCCACACTCTTCGGCAAGCGGGCCAGCGACCTGAAGCCCAATGAGATCAAGGACTTCGAAGACTACATCATGTGGCGGTTGGTGGAGCTGAGCGCCAAATACGAGCTGCCCTTTCAGATCCACACCGGCCAGGCTCGCATTCAGGGCTCGAACCCGATGCTCCTGGTCGATCTGATCGAAGCCAACCCCAACACGAAGTTCATTCTCTTCCACGGCGGCTTTCCCTGGGTCGGTGAGACCGGCGTGATCCTGATGCGGCACTGGCGGCACGTCTGGATCGACTCGTGTTGGCTGCCGACGCTGAGCTACTCCACCGCCAAGCGCGCGTTCCACGAATGGCTGGAGGTGATGCCCTCGACGCGGATCATGTGGGGCGCCGACTGCAACCACGCCGAAGGCATCTACGGCGCGACCGAGTGGACCCGCCGCTGCCTGGCCGAAGTGCTGGCCGAAAAGGTCGACCGCGACGACCTGCCGGAGGACGACGCCCGGCGCATCGGCCGGCAGATCATGCGCGACAACGCCCTGGCCCTGTTTCCGCAGCTCAAGCGGCAGTTGTGGAAGCACACGGGGAAGAAGCTGACGCCGGGGGGGTAGCCGGGCGAGGCGATTTTTCTCGTAGCTGAACTCGCCGGAGTTCAGTAGTTGTTGACGCAAAGGGCGGCGCCAGCTATTTGTAAAGGAGAGAGTTGTGGCGACGGAACAGGCTGATGATCGGCCCTTTAGCGCAGGCGTTGGCGCTATAGGGCTTTGTTCGTTTAGTGGAGCTTTGCCATGGAGAAGTCTACACGTCGGCTCAAGTGCTTCCGTCCGCTGGTAGCGCTGCTGCTTTTGTCTGCGGAAGTATGCCGCGCACAGCCGCCCGCGGGCGAAGAGGGCGCTGACCTGCCTTTGGCACAGCGGCCAGCTAGCGCGAAGAAGGCGGAAAAAAAGCCGTCGCCGGGAGATAAGCCGCTTCACAAATTCTTGCCGATCGACGACAAATCCGGGGTCTCCCTGGCCTACGTCTGGCTCGACATCGCCGAGGAGGCCACGGCTCGCGATGTCGATCTTTTCCAGGCACGGCCCACGATCGTCTCCCGCACGCTCGCCGTCTGGGCCACGGCGATGTTCGACGCCTGGGCGGCGTACGACGAAAAGGCGGTCGGCTCCCGGCTCGGCGGCAAGCTCCGCCGGCCCAAGGCGGAGCACACGCTGGCGAACAAGAAAAAGGCCATCAGCTATGCGTCGTATCAGTCGCTCCTCTTTGTCTATCCCGAATCCAAGGAATGGCTGGCCGGGGAAATGAAGAAGCTCGGGTACGATCCGGCCTTGGTCTCCACTGATCCAACGACGCCCGAGGGGATCGGCCATCTTGCGGCCCGCGCCGTCATCGAGTACCGCAAGAACGACGGCGCGAATCAACTCGGCAACGAGGTCGGCGGCGACGGCACGCCCTACGGCGACTACACGTTCTACGAGCCGATGAACCCGCCGGACAAGATCCTCGACCCCGATCGCTGGCAGCCGATCACTTTCACCATGCCGGACGGGAAGAAGGTGACGCCGGGCTTTCTGACGCCGCACTGGTATCGGGTCAAGCCGTTCGCGATGGAGCGCAGCGATCAGTTCCGCCCGGCCCCCCCCCCAAGACGACGACCGACGACCGGGCGCTCCGCAAGGAGACCGCGCAGGTGCTGGCCTACAACGCGGAGCTTACCAAGGAACAAAAGGCAATCGTGGAGTTCATGCGCGACGGCCCGCGCTCCACCGGCCAGAGCGGCCACTGGCTGCGGTTCGCCCAGGACGTTTCGCGGCGCGACAAGCATTCGCTCGACCAGGACGTGAAGCTCTACTTCGCCATTGCCAACGTCGCCTTCGACGCCTTCATCTCCTGCTGGGAGACGAAGCGAGTCTACGATTCGTCGCGCCCCTGGACGCTCGTCCGGCACTACTACAAAGGCCAGAAGCTCATCGGCTGGGCGGGAATCGAGGGGGGCGTCAAGGAAATGCCCGCCGAAGAATGGCATCCCTACTCGCCGATCTCCTTCATCACGCCCCCCTTTCCGGGCTACACCAGCGGACACGCGACGGTCAGCGGGGCCTGCGCGAAGACGCTGGAGCTCTACACTGGCTCCAACAAGTACGGCTTCGCCGAGCGCCGCCGCCACTGCGAGCTGACCGAGAAGGGAGCGGGCGATTTCGTGATGCTCGACCTGCCGACCTGGAGCGGCACGGCCGAGATGGCGGCCCTGTCGCGAGCGCTGGGCGGCTACCACATCCCGGTGGACAACGACGTGGGCCTCGAGGTCGGCCGCAAGCTCGCCGTCTGGAGCTGGCCGCGCTATCAAGCGTACTTCAACGGCACAGCGAAGGTCCGGCCGTAGGATGCCCAGCGCCGCTTACGCGAGAATCTCGCGAATCACGCGGCCGCTGACGTCGGTCAGGCGGAAGTCGCGGCCGGCGTAGCGATAGGTCAGCCGCGTGTGATCGAGGCCCATCAGGTGCAGGATCGTGGCGTGATAGTCGTGCACGTGGACGGGGTCTTTGGCCGGCGATGGCGCCGTACTCGTCGGTCTCGCCGTAGGCCATGCCGCCTTGGACGCCGCCGCCGGCCAGCAGGCAGGAGAAGGCCCGGTGCCAGTGGTTGCGCCCCTTGAGGCTGGGGTCCCACGGCGTGCGGCCGAACTCCGTGCAGATGGCGACCAGCGTCTCGTCCAACAGGCCGCGCGCCTTCAGGTCGGCGATGCAGCGCCGCGAGCGCCCGGTCGACGCGCTGCGCCTTGGGGCGGTGGTGCTGCATGTCGCCGTGCGAGTCCCAGTTGTCGTGCGAGCCGGTGTCGATCAGCTCGACGACCCGCACGCCCCGCTCGATCAGCCGCCGGCGCCACCAGGCACTGCCAGGCGAACGACGTGTTGTCGCCCGGCTTCACGCCGTAGGCCTCCAGCGTGCGGGCCGACTCGCGGCCGATCTCGAACACCTCGGGCGCCGTCCGCATCATCCCGTGGGCGGTGTCGAAGGTCTGCATGCGGGCGCGTAGATGGAGATCGCCGGGCCGCAGCCGGGCATGCGCCTCGTTCACGTCGCGGAGCATGATCTGCTCGAGCTCGGCCAGCGTGACGGAGCGCGTGGCCGGCCTCAGGTTGGGGATCGGCTCATTGCCCGGCGTGATCCGCACGCCTTGATGGTGCGGCGGCAGGAAGTTGCTGTCCCAGACCTGCGCCCCGGCATAGGGCAGGTGCTCGGCGAGCACGACGAAGGGCGGCAGGTTCGGATTGAGCGTGCCCAGGCCGTAGCTCAGCCACGAGCCGATGCTGGGCAGCGGGATCGTCGACGAGCCGGTGTGCATGGCCAGCGTGGCCTGGAAGTGCTCGAGAATGTCGGTGTGCATCGTGCGGATCACGCACAGCTCGTCGGCCAGGTCGCCAAGCTGCGGGAACAGCTCGCGGACCATCGAGGCCCGACTCGGCCGCGGGGCGTGAAGCGGAACGGCGAGGCCAGCAGCGGCTTGGGCGACGTCTCGCGCAGGCTGGCCCCCGGCACGTTCTTGCCGTGACTGGCCTGGAGCTTGGGCTTGTAGTCGAACGTATCGACGTGCGAGAAGCCGCCGGTGAGGAACACGAAGAGGAGCTGCTTGGCCTTGCCGGGGTAATGGGACGGCCGCGGCGCCAGCACCTGGGCATCGCCGAGTTTGGCGGCGAGCGAGAGTCGAGGGATCAGTGGCAGCGAGCCGACGGCCAGGCCGCTGGCGAGGAAGCCGCGGCGAGAGATGGTGCGGGCGGATTGCATGTCTCTGTCTCCTCGCGGCGCGTTATCCACGTTCAGTCGAGATAAAAGAACTCGTTGGCCGTCAGCAGGACTCGTGCATAACTCGACCACGCTTCTTGTTCCGCGTCAACCGCGGCAGCCCCGGATCGTGTCAGCTCGGCGGAGTAGCCCTTCACGAACTCCCCGGCGCGCTGCGTCTCTTCCGCGCTCGGCAAGCGCGACCACGCCAGCTCGCACGCCAATCGGTGGCGATCAGCTTCGTCCTGCGTGGCCTGTCGCACGCGCCGCGCCAGCGCCGCCGACTGCTCGCGGACAAACGGATGATTCAAAAGATAGAGCGCTTGCAGCGGCACCGTGGCCGACGTGCGGGCATCGGTGGAAACGTTAGCGTCCGGCGCATCAAACAATGCGAGATACGGATGGCGCTGGATGCGCTGCCGCATCAGATACACGCTGCGGTGTGGTGAGTCGTAGACGGCCTTGAACGGCGAATGCTGCGTCCAGGCCCAGCTGGCGAAATCGGGGAAAGGATGCGGCCCCGACCGGTCCAGCCGCAGCGTGCCGGCGGCCAGCATCATGGCGTCGCGAATGGCCTCGGCATCCAGCCGGCGGCGAGAGAAGCCGGCATAGAGCGCGGCGTGCTGGCCGGAGGCTTGCCCGGGGGCGCCATCGCTCGCTTGTTGCCACGTTGCGGAGCCGAGGATCAGCCGGTGCATCACTTTGACCGACCAGTCGTGCCGGACGAAATAGCCGGCCAGATAGTCGAGCAGCTCGGGATGTGTGGGCGGCTCGCCGCGGAGGCCCAGGTTCGAGGGCGTGCTGGCCAGGCCCTGGCCGAAATGGTGTTGCCAGATGCGGTTGACCATCACGCGCGCCGTGAGCGGATGCCGAGCGCCACGATCCACTGGGCAAGTTGCAGCCGGCCGCTGGCGCCGCTGGGGATGCGGAGGTTCGCGCTCCCTTCGAAGAAGCTCGGCACGCCGCGCGGCACCACCGGCCCCAGCTGGTCCGGCTCGCCGCGCAAATGGACGGGCTGATCGACCGGCTTGTCGTCCGCCACGGCATAGGCCACGGGAAGGCCCGGCGGCGAGCCCCATTTCTCGCGGACCTTGAGCGCCGCGCGGAGGCCGGCCAGCCGCGCTTCGAGCGGCTGCCGCTGCTTGGCGTCGTTCCCGGCGGCGCGGATTGCCTCTTCCAATTGCGGCACTTCTTTCTTTGCCGCCTCCGTTTGGCGGCGGTCCTCTTCGCGGCACCTGGCGGCCTCCTCCGGCGGCACGAGCGGCACGAAGCTCGCACGCGGCTCGTGCTTCGAGGCGAACTCCTCGGAGCCGGCATAGGGGAACCGCGTGCTGGCGAAAATGCCGTAGAGCGCGTAGTAGTCTTCCCGCGTGACGGGGTCGTACTTGTGGTCGTGGCAACGGGCACAGCGCAGCACCAGCCCGAGGAACGCGCGGCCCGTGGTGTCGATGGCGTCTTCGATCGTCAGGTGCATGAATTCGTAGGGCGCGGTCGCGTACCGCCGCGACAGGGCGAGAAAGCCGGTGGCCGCGACCGCCTCGGCATACCGCTCGCGCGAGCGCTACTGGCCGAGATGTCGCCGGCCAACCGCTCGCGGGCCAGAATATCCCCCGCAAGCTGCTCGCGCACGAACTGGTCGTACGGCATGTCGGCGTTGAAAGCCTCGATGATGTAGTCGCGATACAGCCGGGCTTCGGGCACGGGATAGTCGGCATTGTCCCCGGCCGTGTCGGCGTAACGCACCACGTCCATCCAGTGCCGTCCCCACCGCTCACCGTACCGCGGCGAGGCCAACAGCCGCTCCACGGCCCGAGCGAAGGCCTCCGGCGCCTCGTCTCGGAGGAAGTCGGCCATTTCCTCCGGCGTGGGGGGCAAGCCCGTCAGATCGAACGACGCCCGCCGCAACAGCGTGCGCTTGTCCGCGGGCGGCGCCGGCTCGAGGCCCTGGGCCTCCAAACGCGCAAGAACAAAGCGGTCGATCGGCGAGCGGATCCAGGCGGCGTTCTTGACGCGCGGCGCGGCCGCGACGCGCACCCCCTGGAATGCCCAGTGCCGGCGGTGTGCTTGGGAAAAGCGCCCCGCCGCGTCGCCAGGCGTGGTGCCGGCCGTGCTTGCCGCGTTAGGCCATTTAGCGCCGAGGCGATCCAGAGAGCCAGGTCGTCGATCTCTTGCGAAGTGAGCTTGCCATCCGGGGGCATCTTCAGCTCGCCGGTCTGCCGCACGGCGCGAATCAGCCGGCTCTCGTCCGGCTTGCCGGCGACCACGACCGGCCCAGAAGCCCCGCCGCGCTGCACGCCAGCGGCCGAATCCAGCCGCAAGTCGGACTCCGCCTTCTCCGGCCCGTGGCATTTCCAGCAGTGCTTCGACAGAAGCGGGCGGACGCGGGCCTCGAAGTGCTCCTCATCCGCAGCGCCGCCCGCCGCGGCTGGCGATCCGCCCGACCACACGAGCGCCAACCCACCCAAAGGCAGGATGACTCGAAACAGCACGTTTTGGTGGCGCGGCCAGGGCATGGCACCGTTGTATTTTTGAGGACCCTGGGCGGTCAACCTTTTTCCGCCGTAGTCGCCGGCCCTAGTGCCGCTTCGCGGCTCGGGCGGGTTCGCCCGAACCAACGCGCCGCCCACCATCACTCGGGGCGGTCCGCCTTGACTCCCTCACGGCCACTTTTACACTGACGAATCGGGTTCCTGCTTCCGAGCGTTCATGGTGTTCGTATGACTCAGGGTGCTAACGGCCGTTCTACGGGCTTGCGCCATGTGTCGCAATCGGGTGACGCGGGCGAGGGCTCGCCCGGCGCCGAGCGACGGGCCCTTTCGCCCGACGATGCGCTGCCGCCGGTCGAGCCGCCCAGCGCTGGCTTCATCATCAAGCTGTTCGTCGTGCCAGCGGTGATTGTGGCCGTTGTGGTCGGCGTGGTGCTGTGCTTCCAATGGGTGGCCCAGACCGAAGTGGACGTCAAGTCGCTCTTGGATGCCATTGACCGGAACGCCAACAACGCCTGGCAGTGCGCCCACGACCTGACGAAGCTGCTGCGTCAGGACGAAGCGCTGCGGGCCGACGAGCCCACCGCGACCCGGCTGACGGGTATGTTAACGTCGCGGATCAAATCCGGCCCGCCCAAGGGCGAGAAGGAAGCCGATATCCGGCGGGAAGTTGGCTTGCGCGTCTTCCTCTGCAAGGCCCTGGGCGAGTTTACCACGCCGGCGGCGCTGCCGGGTTTAATGGAGGCGGCGCGGCCCGTCCCCGCGGGAAGCGCGGTTAGCCCAACCGCAGCAGGAACGGACGCGGCGACCGCAGAAAAGCTGGCCAACGTCACTCGCGAGGGCGCCTACGACGTCCGCATGGCCGCCATCGAGGGGATTGCACTCCTCGTGCACAACGTGCGGCAGCACGGCCACTCCATCGCCACTCCGGAAGTGTTGTCGCTGCTGGTGGATGCCTCGCGAGAGGTCGGCCCCGGGCGGCAGCGGGCCATTCGCGAGCGGGCGGCCTACGCGCTGGGCATCATGGGAGGCGACCAGGCCGAGGCCCGGCTTGTCGAAATGCTGCCCGACATCCACAGCAACGTCCGTTTCAATGCGGCCACGGGGCTGGCCCGGCACGGCAATGCCCAAGGGCTCGACGTGCTGCGGGAGATGATCGATCCGAACGAGTCGCGGGCCGGCGATTTCGACCTCGACCAGGCCGTCCTGACCGGCAACGTCTCGGAGGCGGACAAGGCGACGCTGCGAAGCAAGATGGAGGCCACCATCCGGCTTAGCGGGCTTTCAGCGGTCGAGCAGCTTGCCGGTGCCAACGCCGACGCCGACTTGACCAAGGTCGCCGGGGCGATTCAAAGCCTGCTAGATGACCCTGGCACGCACCCGGGCGTGAAGATCAAGGCCGAGGAAATTCAGAACGTAGTAGAAGAGCGCAACCGCCAATGAGCGGTTCGCGTTCGCGAGGGCTGGCAGGACCAACACTTCCGGTGGACGCTCAGGCCGAGCGTCAAACCCACGAGCGTGACCGTCGGAGCCATGGTCTGCAACACGCCTCCACGTCCCATTCGGCCTCCAGCTCCCGCAGTTGCCGGTTGATCACATTCGGCCCCTCAGCCGCAATTCGCGCCACGCGTCGTTGCGCGTGCGCGAATCGCTTCCAATGAGCGCCGGGCTGGTGTTGCGTCACGCGGTCCGTGCTGCTCGCAAGCCATGTGCTCTCCCGTGAAGCGCGCCTTGGCTCGCTACCAACCGAAGCGCAGCGAAATCCCAGGCCGGTATCGATAGTGGTGGTGATGGTGGTAGCCGTAAGGATACGAAGAGTAGTAGCTGGAATAACCCGGGTAGTAGCTTGAGTAGCCCGGGTAATAGGAACTGTAATACTGTGGGTAAGAATAGGACCGATACGGCGTGTAGTATCGGTACGTCGGGTAACGGTAGGAGTGATAGCCGCCGTGATAGTGGCCGTGGCCGTGATGGTGGTGTCCATATCCCCCGCTCCAACCGCCACCCCATCCCCACTGCGCGGACGCGTCACTCGCCGTCCAACCCAAAAGGCCAATCGCGAGCACGAGGGTCGTCAAAATGCGTTTCATGGCATGCCTCCCTGGCCGACATTGTTCGGCCGTAAAGTGTTCACATCTCGGCATTGCACTTGGCTCGAGCAGCCGGAAAGCCGGTGGTGGTTCTGCGCACACAGGCAGAGTGCAGCCGCCGCGAATGGGGTGCACATCATGTGCCACGGCTGGCTGCCGTGCAGACGCGCGTGGGCGTCGCCTTTTGGGGGGCGTTCCGCCACCGAACGGGAAGAGCCACGCCGAGTCAACGGCAAGGCACTTCCTGATTCTTCAGAGACAAGGCAAAGTCCAATTCATGAGTTCTCTCGACTTTGGTCCGAATGTTGCGAGCGAAGACGATTTGCGGCTGTGCGTCTGGGGAAACGCCCGACGCGAAGCACGTCGCCGACCAATTCAGAACTAACCGGAGGGAGAACGAGATGAGACTTTGCCCAGCAGCAATCAGCGGGATCGCATCGGCGGCCTTGCTTTCCTGCGCCGTGTTGGCCTTCAACATGCCAGCGCGAGCCCAGGAAGAGCAAGGCGCCGACGCGGACGGCGTTTCGGTGCTCGGCCGGGGCCCCGTTCACGAGGCCTTTGCCGATCCAGTGCTCGAGAAACCCGCGGCGTCGCCCGTGGTTCTCAAGCAGCCGCCGGATCCCATCGAGGAACTGCCGCCGGATCAGAAACCGGAGGGGCATAACGTGCAGTGGATTCCTGGCTATTGGGCTTGGGACGAGGACGTGGATGATTTCATCTGGATCAGCGGCCTATGGCGCGATGTGCCTCCGGATCGAGAATGGGTGCCTGGCTATTGGACGGCCGTGGAGGGCGGATCGCAGTGGGTGGCGGGATACTGGATTCAAGCTGGCCAAGCTGAGCTTGAATACCTGCCGGAGCCTCCCGCATCGCTCGAGGCCGGGCCTTCGGTTGAGGCCCCCAGCGAAAACCACTTCTATGTGCCCGGTTGTTACATCTACCGGGAAACGCGGTACGTCTGGCGCCCCGGCTACTGGATTCCGTCCCAGCCGGGTTGGTGCTGGATGCCCGCGCGGTACGCATGGACGCCGTCGGGTTGCATCTTCGTTGACGGTCACTGGGACTATGCTCTGCACCGCCGCGGGCTCCTGTTCGCGCCGGTGCACATCCACCGCGACGTTTGGGGACGGCCGGGCTGGCATTTCCGGCCTCGCCACGTGGTGCTGGAGTCGGCCCTGGTGAACGCCTTCTTCGTGAATCGCTCGCGCGGAAGCTACTACTTCGGCGACTATTTCGATCCGCGCCATGAGCGGCGCGGTTTCGTCGCTTGGGCGGATTTCCGCATCGGCCGGCACGTTCACGACCCGCTGTTCGCCCAGTATCGGCATCAGTATCGAGAGCCTGACCGCTGGGAGAGGAATCTGCGGGCGGTCTACACCGAGCGGCGGCGGAACGAGTCGGCCAGGCCAGCCATCGACCTGAGGCGGCAAGAAGCGTTGGGTCGCGACAACAATCGCGCCATGCTCGCCGCGCTCTCCCGGCTGGACCGCACGACCGTCAAGCTGAACGAGGTTACACAAACCGCGCGGGAAGAAACCGCGGAGCGGATCAAGGAGCGGCGGAAAGCCTCCGTAGAACGGCATAGAACGGAAATCGGTGATCGTCAAGAGGGCCGGCCGATCCCGACCGATCGGCCCCGAACCGTGCGGCGCTCGCCGGCTCCCACGGAGGGCAAGGCCCCTCGCCGTGGCGATACGCCAGCGGTGCCCAAGACGCCAAACGCGGACTCCCGTCAACCCAAGGCTGAGCCGCGTCAACCCAAGGTCGATCCACAGCCAACGCCCAAGGACGAGCGGCCCGAGCGGCCCGAGACTCCGCGCCGGCCGAAGGTGCCGTCCGCTGAGCCAAAGGGAGAGCCCAAGTCGCAGCCCAAGGCGGAACCGAAGACTCTGCCTAAGTCGGAGCCCAAGGCCGAACCGAAGGCTCAGCCTAAGCAGCCGAAGGCCGAGCCGCGGCCTCAGCCCAAGGGCGAACCGCGACCGAAGGGCGAACCGCGGCCGGAGCCACGCCCCGAGCCGAAGGGTGAACCGCGGCCCAAGGCGGAACCGAAGCCCCAATCGGAGCCTCGGCCCAAACCCAAGTTCTCGCCGCCGACTCAGCCGCGCACCGAGCCGAAGCCGCAACCCAAGGCCGCGCCGCCGACGCCTCAGCCTAAGGGCGATCCGCGGCCGAAGGCCGAACCGCGGCCCGAGCCAAGGCCGCAGCCGAAGGCGGAACCGCGACCCAAGGCGGAACCAAGGCCCCAATCAGAGCCGCGGCCTCAACCCAAGTTCGCGCCACCCCCTCAGCCGCGGAGCGAGCCGAAACCGCAACCCAAGGCAGCGCCCAGGCCACAGTCGCCGCCACAGCCGCGGGCCGAGCCCCGACAGCCGGACGTGCGTCCGCAGGCCAAGCCTGCGCCCCGCCCGGACGTTCGGCCGGAATCGCGTCCGCCGCCTCGTCCGGAGACTCGGCCGCAGCCCAGAGAGACGCCACGTCCTCAGGCGAAGCCGCAACCGCGGCCTACGGTGCGCCCTGAAAGCCGGCCGCAGCCGCGAGCTGAGCCGAGGAGCCAACCTCGCCGGGAGTCTGAGAAACGCGAAGCGCCTCGGGGCAAGGGCAAGGACAAGGACAAGGAGCGCAATGACTGAGCGGCGTGATGTGAGCGGCGGTAATCTACTAACCACGTGGGGCACGTTTCCGAACGTGCCCCGCGTTAGGTTGGCCCCTTACGTTTCCTTCATCTCCGCTTTGTCGATCTGATATTCGGCGATCTTCGCCGAGATGCTTCGCCGTGAGAGACCGCAAATCTTGGCGCACCGGCCCACGTTTCCACGTGTCTTTCGTAAAGCCTTGCGGATGTATCGGCGCTCCACCTCGGCCGTCATCTCCTTGAGCAGGTCCGGCAGCGGGCGGTTCACGTCCACTCGAAACGGCGATTGCGCCTGCTGAGGGTGCGTCAGCTCGTTGAGCGATTCAGGGGGGATCGTTCGGTCCCGGCAAGTGACACAGGCGCGCTCCATCACGTTTTCCAGCTCGCGCACGTTGCCGGGCCAGGCGTAGTTGATCAATATCTCCATGGCCGGCGGCGCCACGTCCTTGGGCGGTTCGCCGGTCAGCGCATACTTCTCGCAAAAATGCTTCACCAGCAGGGGAATGTCCTCCGGCCGCTCGCGGAGTGGCGGCAGGTCGATCCGAACGACGTTGATGCGGTAGAACAAGTCCTCTCGGAAGCCGCCGGTCTTGACCAGCCGCACGAGTGAGCGATTCGTGGCGGTGATCACGCGCACGTCCACCTCGATGGAATCCGTCCCGCCAACGCGCTCGAAATGCCGCTCTTGCAGAAACCGCAGTAGCTTCACCTGCATGGGAAGGGGAATCTCGCCGATCTCATCCAGGAAGAGCGTGCCCCCGTGGGCTTGCTCGAAGCGTCCTTTGCGCTGCGAGATCGCTCCGGTGAAAGCCCCCTTTTCGTGTCCAAACAGCTCGCTCTCCAAAAGGTTCTCCGGTAGAGCTGCACAATTCACGGCGATGAGCGGGCCGGGCCGCAGGCTGGACGACGCCTGATGGATGGCGCGGGCGATCGAGCTCCTTGCCGGTGCCGGTTTCGCCCTCGATCAGCACGGTGGTGCTGGTATGGCCGATGTGGTTGACGAGCTCCAGCACCGAGAGCATGTGCGGGCTCTTGGTGATGATGTTGCGGAACGTTTCCCGCATTTGAAGCTGCTCTCGCAGATACACCAGCTCGTCTCGCAAGGCGCGCTCTTGCAAGGCGCGGCGGATGACCAGCTCGAGGTGATCGACGTTGAGCGGCTTGGTGAGGAAGTCGTAAGCCCCCCGCCGCATCGCCTCGACCGCGTTCTCCACGCTGGGGTGGCCGGTCATCACCACGATGGTGACCGGCATCTTCAGCTCCTCGATCTGCTGGATCAGCTCCATGCCGTCCAGGCGCGGCATCTTCAGGTCCGTGAGGAACAGGCTATAGAAGTTGCGTTTCAGCGCCTCGAGGGCCTCCTTGCCGTCGTCCGCGATGTCCACCAGAACGCCAAGGCTGCCCTCCAGCAGCGAGCGCAGCTGCTGCGCGGTTTGTTCGTTGTCTTCGGCAATAAGCACGCGCGGTTGGTACGACAAGTTCATGGGCTCGCCGTCCGTCGCCTGGTCTGTGTGCGCCGACCGTTGCCGGTCAAGAAGCATTTGAAACCTCCTTCAGGGGCGATTCGCGCAACCCGCGGCCTTGGCAGCCGAGAGAGGGCGTCTGCATGGTAGGTGCGCACCAAGCCACCTTCAAGTGCGCAAGAATCTGCTCGCTCTATGCAATGCGTTGCGTTCCGCCGTTTGTCACGGTTTGGACTCTGGCAGGCCCCGCTACGCCTGAGTGCCTATCGGCGGGACCCATTCTTGAGGCGTTTTTGCAAGTGATTTCGCGACGCGGGCTTTCCAACGCGGTCGGCAATGCGTTGCCCCATTGGCATGCCAATTGCCGATCTGTGCGCAAATTGCTATTCGCGGGCCAAACCGCGGAGTGCTCGCCAAACAGCGAGCACGTCTCCAACCCTTGAAAGGACTGCTATGAAGGCTATGAAGATCGTGAACGGCTCGTTGTTGCTGGCGCTGCTCGTGGCTGGGGCAGGTTGCGGACCTTCGGGCACGCCCGGCGGCCCTGGCGTTGACAAGACAGGCAAAACGGGGTTGGGAGGCCCCGCGGAGGACACGTTTACTCTGGACCCGCCCAACACGGCGGTGAGTTTGAAGCAGGGAGAAAGCGAGGTGGTCACGATCTCTCTGCGACGAGGCAAGAACTTCGATGAGGACGTGACCTTGGGGTTCGGAGAGCTCCCCCAAGGAGTGACCATCGAGCCGGCCAAGCCGTCGATCTCCCACAGTGATAAGGAGACCAAGTTCACCGTCAAAGCCAGTTCGACTGCCGCGGTAGGCACGCACGACATCACGATCAAAGGCGAACCAACCAAGGGCAAGCCGGCAACCAACACGTTCAAGCTGAAAATCGACAAGCCGTAACGGCCGCATCCCTGCCGCACTGCCGCGTCTTCCGATATATCGGGGCTGGCGCGGGCACGCGTTCCCCGCTTCGGCTTTACCGCTGGAGGAGTTAGGCAGGGACGTGCCCGCCGCCGCCACGACGTTTGCGCGAGGCGCTCGGCGTCCCCGACCCTTCGTAGCGGAAATGCCCGGCGAACGGCGAAATCGGCGAAGAAGCCAAGCTCTGAGCCGATGTTCGCCGCTTTTCCGGAGGCGTTGGCCGGTCCTTACATCGACTCGGCATAGTTGTTGCTCGCTCGCAGCCTGTGCCACCAGGGTTGCGTGCTTCTTGGTTCACAAACCAATGGAGGTGTTTCATGCAATGGATTCGTGCACATTGGACAAACGCGCCCCTGGTGGTGGGGCCGGCCCTCGTCGTAGGGCTCATCATGAGTGCTGTTTGGGCGCAGACGAGCGGCGGAGGAGGCGGCACGGGAGGAACGGCAGCGGGCCAGTCACCTGGGGCGACGAGTCCCCAAACCCCCGGCCAGCAACCGTCCAGCCCGTCAGCCCCGGGAGCTGCTGATCAGCGACAATCGGGCGCCTCAACCAATCGTCCGGGTGCTGCCGGGACGACACTGGCCCCAGGCACCAGCCCCGCAGCACAAACGCCCGAAGCTGCGCCCGCCCCAGACGCGGTCGCAGACACCTGGGGGCAGTGCGACTCAGCCCGCGGCGCCAACCCGTCCCGGCCTGCAGCCAACGACTCCTCGTTTCGGGACCGATCCGAATCAAGCCGATCCAAACAGGGCTGGTGCCGGTTCAAACGCCGGTCGGGCGGCAGAGAGGACTTCCGGACAAACGCTGCGTGAATTTCGCTTCGGCGCGCAGTTCCGAAGCACCGACGCCGGCTTGATGGTCGGGACCGTTCAAGAGGACGGATTCTTTCACAATGCCGGAATACGCGAGGGCGATCAGATCATCCTCGTCAATGGTGAGAACGTTGCCACTGAGGCGGAGTTCAGGCGCCACATTCTGGCCGGGCGCGGTCGCTTCCCCGTGGTCGTGATGCGAAACGGCGAGCGCGAGGAAATCCTGGTGAGCGCCGATGACCTCCAGGCCGCGGCCAACGTTCCCACGCAGGAGCGAACGGATGACCGGGCGGCGCTCGGCATCTGGTTCTACGCCATGCCGGAGGGCGCACACGTGGTGCATGTCGTGCCCGGCAGTCCCGCTGAGCGGGCTGGTTTGCGTCAGGGTGATTTCGTCACCAGCTTGAATGGCGAGCCGTGTACCGATTGGCAAGCCGTCACGGAGCGCGTGGCACAGGCCGAACCACAAAGCGCGGTCAAAATGCAAGTCTCCCGAAGAGGAGAGACCCTGGCGATGGAGGCGACCCTGGGCGGCTATTTCGAGGTGTTCTCCAACCCCGCGCGGGACTGGAACACAATTGCCGCCGAGCAAGGGTATAGTGAGCCGACCAGGCGCGGTGCCCAATACGACGGGCGATCCGGCTATTGGACGGGCCGGCAGGATGCGCGCGGTTCGGAGTACGATCAGGGCGCCCGCATGCAGCCTAGCGGCGTTCAAGCTCTGGAGCGACGGATTCGCCAACTAGAGCAGGAAGTCGCCGATTTGCGGGAGCAGCTCAGCCGAGGCAACTCGACGAATGCTCCGGCGCGAAACCAGGACACTGGCCGCAATGGCGAGGGTCAACGGACGAGCGCCCCCGCCGAAAGACAGAACAATGGCCAGCGGACGGACGCACCGCCCGACGGCCACTAGCAGCAACCCTGGAGGGTGGCGAGGGAAGGGCGGGCCATGCCGGAAGTGTGGCCCGCTCTTTCTACTTTTCGGGTCTTCGATGCTAGCACCGCGGCATCTTACACCCTCCCGCCACTCGTTCGAGGGTGGTATGGTGGTGAAAACTCCAGCCCCACGGGTGAAATCCGCATGGTCGTGCCAACAGTGAGCCTTTCTCCGAAAAGCGAAGAGATCCCGCGGGCCGCTGGGGACCTTCGCGGTTCACTGGAGGCTGAAGTCAGCGCCCTGCTGCGGGCGGCAACGGAGCGCACGGCCGCCAGGGAACTGCCGCTAAGCACCTATCGTCTTCAATTCCACGCGGGATTCACGTTCCGCCAGGCCGCCGAGATCGTCCCCTATCTGGCGTCGATGGGCATCAGCCACTGCTATTCGGCACCGTACCTCCAGGCCCGTTCCGGCAGCCAGCACGGCTACGACGTGGTCGATCATGGGCAACTGAATCGCGAGATTGGCGGTCGGAACGACTACCGGGCGTTCATCGGCCAGTTGCGGCAGCACGGCCTGGGACAGATTCTCGATGTCGTCCCCAACCACATGAGCGTGGCCTCCGACGACAACGCCTGGTGGATCGACCTGTTGGAGAACGGCCCCAGCTCAGCGTACGCCGCCTACTTCGACATCGATTGGATGCCGCTCAAGCCGAACCTGGCAAATCGGGTCCTGCTGCCCGTCCTCGGCGATCAATTCGGCAAGGTGTTGGAAGACGGCCAACTGGTGTTGGCCTACGAGGAAGGATCGTTCTGGGTGCGCTATTCCGGCCGACGATTTCCATTGGCGCCTCGCTCGTTCACGCGGATTCTGGAGCGCAACCTGGAAGAGCTGCGAGTCCGCTTGGGGGACGAGCACGCGGACCTCGTGGAATACTTGAGCATTCTGACGGCGATTCGCAACTTGCCCCCCGCGACCACCACCGACGCGGTGCGCCGGGAGGAACGCCAGCGGGAGAAGGAGGTCATCAAGCGCCGCCTCCTGGAGCTGACACGAAGGTTCAGCGCGGTCATGGCCTTCGTGGCCGAGAACCTTCGGGCGCTCAACGGCCAACGGGGCGACTCGCATAGTTTCGACGCCCTCGACGAGCTGCTCCGCGAGCAGTCGTACCGTTTGGCGCACTGGCGGGTGGCCGCCGATGAGATCAACTATCGCCGCTTCTTCGACAATAACGATTTGGCCGCTATTTGCGTGGAGTGCGCCGAAGTCTTCGAGCGGACCCACCGCCTGGTGTTTGAGTTGGTGGGGGCCGGCGCAGTGCATGGACTGCGCATCGATCATCCCGACGGACTCTACGACCCCACGGGCTATCTCGAGCAGCTTCAAGAGCACGGCTTCTTGCATATCTGCCGACAGGCGTGGGAGGGGGGCGGCATCGCCCAGCGCCACTCGGGCGACGCCGAGCGGTGGCCGGAGCTGGCGCAGCGGCTCAGCGACTGGTGGCGGACAGAGCCGGCCCGACTCGCCGCTGACCAGGCCGCTCTTCGTGGTGGTGGAGAAAATCCTCGGGCACGGCGAGGAGCTGCCCGGCGATTGGCTGGTACACGGCACGGTGGGCTATGAGTTCCTCAATCTGCTCAGCGGCGTATTCGTGAACGCGGGGGCGGAGAAAGCCCTCTCCACGAACTACGCGCGATTTACGGGCGAGACGCTCGACTACGAAGAGCTGGCTCACCAGTGCAAGCGGCTGATCACGAAGACCGCCATGGCCAGCGAGCTGAACGTCCTGGGGCACCGGCTGGACCGTATTGCCCAGCGCAATCGCTGGTCGATGGACTTCACCCGTCCCGGACTGACTCGAGCCTTGCAGGAAGTCATCGCCGGTTTTCGCGTGTATCGCACGTATATCACCGACGGCCACGTGCTGCGCGCGATCGGCAATATGTCGAGTCGGCGGTGGCCCACGCCAAGCGCCGCAACCCGGACATGAACCCGTCGATCTTCGACTTCGTCCGCGACATGCTGCTCTTGCGATACCGCGAGAACGCCGACGAAGGCGAGCGCGAGCGCAGCGCCGCTTCGTGGGCAAGTTTCAGCAGTTGACCGGCCCGATCATGGCCAAGGCCGTCGAAGACACGGCCTTTTATCGGTACAACCGCCTCACGTCGCTCAACGAAGTGGGCGGAGAGCCGCGGCGGTTCGGCACCAGCCTGGGCGAGTTTCATCAGCACAACCAGCGGCAGCGGGCGCGCTTCGCGCAGCCTGCTGGCGACTTCCACGCACGACACGAAGCGCAGCGAGGACGTGCGCGCGAGGATTCACGTGCTCTCGGAGGTGCCCGGCCCGTGGCGGTCGAGCATCTTCCGCTGGCGGCGCTGGAACAAGCGGCTGAAGATTGACGTGGAAGGGGAGCCGGCCCCGAGCCGCAACGACGAATACCTGCTGTACCAGACGCTGGTAGGCGTCTGGCCCGGCTTGCCGCTGGATGCCGCAGGGTTCGGGCTAGGGGTCGCGCGTCTTCAGGAGTACCTCCTCAAGGCAGGCCGCGAAGCCAAGGTGCGCACGAGCTGGGTCAATCCGCACGAGGCCTATGAGGCCGCGATGCGGCACTTCGTGGCCGGCCTGTTTGACCCCCCGAGCCGCCCCTTCGTCGAGGACCTGGATCGGTTCGTCCGGAGCGTGTCGGACCACGGGATGTGGAACTCGCTGTCGCAGCTTGTGCTCAAGCTCGTGTCCCCCGGCGTGGCCGACTTTTTCCAAGGGACGGAACTGTGGTCCTATGCCTTGGTAGACCCGGATAACCGCCGGCCGGTGGATTTCGCACTGCGGCGGCAGTTGCTGGAAGACCTGAAGCGCCGCTGGGCCGCCGCACGCCCTGCCGACGAGACCAACGGTGCCCCGGCCGCAACCGTCACAGGGCAAGCGGCGGAAGCTCACCGTGATGAAGCTCACCGTGATGAAGCTCACCGTGATTTGGTGCAGGCGGCGGAGACAGCCGAGACGTTTATCTCCAATCTCGTGGAGGACCGCCGCGACGGGCGCATCAAGCTCTTCGTCACCTGGCGGGGTTTGGAGCTGCGGCGCAAGCACCAGCAGGTGTTCTTGCACGGCGACTACATTCCGCTGGAGGCCGGCGGAAGCCACGCGCAGCACGTCGTCGCCCTGGCGCGGCAATATGAGCAGGAGACCATCCTGGCCGTGGTTCCGCGGCTCACGGTGGGACTCGCCGGCTTTGGCGGCCCGCCGCCCCTGGCGGATGTCTGGCAGGACACGGCGATTCAACTTCCGGCGCCGCTCGTCGGCCGATCGCTGCAGAATATTCTCACAGGTGAGCGCATCACCGTGCCGCCCGGCGAGCCGAGCCTGCGACTGGCCGATGCCCTCCGCCATTTCCCCGTGGCACTGTTCCTCGCCGCGGACAAAAGCGATGGCCGTCGCTGGAAACCCAAGCCGCGGTGAGAATGGCTCGGGACCGTCTGGACAATTCCTGACCGCGCGTGTTGCCCGCTGGCAACACCGGTTATGCTGAGCCTCGTCCGACCCGTTAGGACTTCAACCTCGAATCGATGATGGACGGACCATGCACGGCTTCGGCATTATCGGCTGCGGAATGATCTCGCGGTTTCACGCCAAGGCGGTGGCCGACGTGGGCGGTGCCAAGGTCTCGGCTTGCTTCGACTCGGTGCCCGCGGCGGCCGATAAGCTGGCCGGCGAGCTGGGGTGCCGGCCGTATCATGATCTCGATGCCATGCTCGCCGATCGCAACGTGAGCGTGGTGGTGATCGGCACGCCCAGCGGCGCCCACAGGGAGCCGGCCGTGGCCGCAGCCAACGCGGGCAAGCACGTGATCGTGGAAAAGCCGCTGGAGATTACGCTGGCGCGGTGTGACGCGATCATCGAGGCCTGCCGCAAGAACCGCGTGCAGCTTTCGGCGATCTTTCCCTCGCGCTTTCACGCGCCCGCCCAGACCATCAAGCGGGCAGTCGAGACGGGCCGCTTCGGCCGCCTGACCCTCGGCGACGCCTACGTGAAGTGGTATCGGACGCAGCAGTATTACGACAGCGGCGCCTGGCGCGGCACCTGGGAGCTGGACGGCGGCGGCGCGCTGATGAACCAGGCCGTGCACAGCGTCGATCTCCTGACCTGGTTCCTGGGGCCAGTCACGGAGATTACAGCACATTGCGATACGCTGGCCCACGAGCGGATCGCCGTGGAAGACACGGCGGTGGCCACGCTGCGATTCGCCAACGGTGCCCTGGGAGTGATCGAGGCCAGCACGGCGGCCTATCCCGGCTATCTCAAGCGGATCGAGCTGCACGGCTCGACAGGGACAGCGGTCATGGAGGAAGAAGACCTCACAAAATGGGATTTCGCCGCGCAGGCGGCCGAAGACGCCGCGATTCACGAGCGGATGAAAGCCCGACACAGCACCGGCGGCGGGGCCAGCGACCCCACCGCGATCGGCCACCACGGCCACACGCTGCAATTCCGCGACGTGCTGCGAGCAATCGACGAAGGCGGCACGCCGCTCATCGATGGGCCGGAGGGCCGGCGGGCCGTGGAGATCATTCTGGGCATCTACCTGGCAGCCGAGACCAAGGGCACCGTCAAACTGCCGCTGGCGAGCGACCCGGTGCTGCAGGCGCGGAAGAAGAAGGCGAAGTAGCAGGCCGCCAGGCGGAAGGTCCAACGATGACGCAACGCAGATATCCGATGTAGAATATGCGATCGGGAACCTGCGTGCGGACTCGGCTTGGATTAGATAACTCGCGAGATCTCCGATGCCGGACACGACCATTGCTGGCTATTTGGAACACGTCCGAAGCTTCGATTCCGGTCAGTCGATTCGAATCCGTCCGTTAACTCTCCTAGTCGGCGAAAACAGTTCGGGGAAATCGACATTCCTGGCTGTGGCTGGTTCCGTCTTCGATCCCGCCGGTTATCCGGCACGTCCCGCGCTCAACAAGCCGCCGTTCAATCTCGGCACGTTTGAAACGATCGCCACGTACAAAGGGGGACGGTACGGCCGGGCCGAGGATTTTACGATTGGCTTTTCCGCCAGCAGTGACGGCGAACGGGAGTTGCGCGACATCCGGGCAACCTACCGGCAAGATCACGGCGCGCCAGTTCTCGCGCGAGTTGACGCGAGAAGCGAGAAATTTAGGGTCTCATTGGCGGTCGCGGCGGAGCGATTAAGTGGCGATCTCTTTCTCCCTGACGGCACGTTGAAGGTGGCCTTCCGCGACTCGGCAGTAGCATACCAGATGATGCAGCAAGTCCCCTTTGATCAGGGATTGTGGTACGCCTTCGTTTCGGGCGCAGAAGAGGAGGTTCGATCCCAATACAGCGACCTCTTGCGGCTCGGATTGCAGGTCGGCTGGGATTCCCCATTTGAGGAAGCAATCGCCGTTGCTCCGATTCGAACGAAACCCAACCGAACGTATGACGAGTTCGCCGAGGACTACAGCCCTGAGGGAGACCACATTCCGAGCGTCCTCGCTCGGATCATGAGCGAAGAGCCCACTTCACAAGCGGGTCGAAGGGTGCGGAACGCCTTGCTGCAGTTTGGCGAGAAATCCGGACTCTTTCGCCAAGTCGAGGTCAGAAGGCTGGGCAAGGGACCAGCCGACCCGTTCCAGGTACACGTCGGAGTAGGAGGACCGAAAGTCAACCTCGTTGACGTCGGCTACGGCGTCAGTCAAGTCCTGCCCCTGGTGGTACAGAGCGTCCTACGCGATAAGAAGAGCTTGCTGCTGATCCAGCAGCCCGAGGTCCACCTGCACCCGCGAGCTCAGGCGGCATTAGGCACGTTTTATGCCGAATTGGCGGCCGTCGGCCAGAACACGTTTGTGATCGAAACCCACAGCGACTACCTCGTGGATCGCGTTCGCCAGGAGGTCGCCTGTGGCACGCTCAAACCCGAACAGGTGCAAATCCTGTTCTTCGATCGACCGAAAATGGAAACGACCGTTCATGCGCTCGAGCTGGACGAGCTAGGCAACATCGTCAATGCGCCCGATTCATATCGCCAGTTCTTTTTGGAAGAAGAGCTTCGGCTCATCGGCCGCGGGAGCGACTGATGTGCCTTATTGTGGACGCGAGCGTGGCGACCCTTGTTTTTTCGCCGCACCCGCGAGACGACTTTGCGCCGTGTGGCTGGCGCTGTCTACCCGTCGCGCCGTTGCTGTGCATGGCGGCAAGCTGACGGAGGAGTATGGCAAGCTCCCTTCCGTTCTCCGCCTCCTCGTCGAACTGGATCGCCGAGGCACCGCACGCAAGGTCTCCGACCGAGACGTTCAATTGGCCACCGAGGCGTTCTCGCGCAGGCCTCTTCACTCTGACGATGCCCACATTCTGGGGCTCGCCGAAGTATCGCGAGTCCGTCTCCTTTGTTCTCATGACAAGGACTTGCATGCGGACTTCACCGATCCCGCGCTGCTGCAACCTCAGGGTAGCGTCTATCAGGGCACAAACACGCACACCTGATTCGCAAGCACTGCACGAACAAAACTCGCTCCCCACGCCGGGGCGTAAAGGCCTGATTCTCAGCGTTCTGCTTGCCGCCGGTTCGCGCGCCGACATAAAACCCAGGGCCGTTTCTCACGGTTCTGCGGCTTGCGCCTTGGCCTTCTCTCATAGGCCAGAATGCGGCTCCACGCCGCCTGCTCTCGCGGAATAAGCTATGGTTTCTTTTGGAGAACCCGGCTGTCCTCGCGCTCCAGGTACAGGGCAAGCCGGGCCATATCGCGTTACGGCATCGGCCGCGGTTTGTCGCCACATCTTGTCTACGCTACTGCCTAGGGAGACCTTATGGACCCACGTACCGGCACGTTGATTCTGGCGGATTCGCATCGCATTCGGGCAGCCGTGATGCGGATCATCAAAGAAGCCCGCGATTCGGCCGACTTGGAGCAGCGGCGCCTGATCCGCGTGCCGTTCTTTCGGCCGGTGCAAGTGGGTCTGGGGGACGGCGAGCCGCCGCGGTTCTCGGCCTTTTGCCGCGATCTGTCGCTGTACGGAATTGGCTTGTTGCACATCATGCCGTTACATTGCGGGGAAGTGTCGGTGCGCTTTACCAGCCGCAACGGTCCGCCGACGGACCTGCGAGTCCGCATCGATTGGTGCCAGGATTGCGGCGAAGGCTGGTACATGAGCGGCGGCCGGCTGCTGGACATCGAGTAGCTGGACATCGAGTAGCTGGACATCGAGTAGCTGGACATCGAGTAGCTGGACATCGAGTAGCGCATGCAGCCCCTCCCCCAGCCAGTTTCGCGTCGCCAGTTTTGTGCTGCCACGGCGGCGGCGTTGGGCGCTGCGCTGCCCGTCGGCTTGGGGCCTCTGGTCGCACAGCAACCGGCCACGCGAAAGCCAGAGCACGAGGACCTGGCCGGCAAGGCCCTGGTCGCCATCACGCTCGACCTGGAGATGAGCCGCAACTTCCCCACCTGGGAGCAGACCGCACTGGGACTACGAGAAGGGCAACCTCAACGCCGACACCAAGCGCTACACCGTCGAGGCCTGCCGCCGCGTCAAGCGCGGCGCGGCGGCGTGATCCACTGCTTCGCCGTCGGCCGGGTCTTCGAGCAGGAGAACGTCGACTGGCTCAAGGGCATCGCTGCCGCCGGCCACCCGGTCGGCAACCACACCTACGACCACGTCAACGTCATGGCGACCAAGCCGGAGGACATCCAGTTCCGCTTCCGCCGCGCGCCGTGGCTGATCGCGGGCCAGACCGCCGCAGCAGGTCATCCGCGAGAACATCCGCCTGACCACCGTCGCGCTCGAAGACGCGCGTCGGCATCGACGCCGGCGGGCTTCCGCACGCCCGGCGGCTTCGCCGACGGCCTGGCCGACCGGCCGGACGTGCAGAAGATGCTGCTCGACCTGGGCTTCACCTGGGTCAGCAGCAAGTACCCGGCGCACCCGCTGGGCAAGCCCGGAGAGCCGCCCCGCGCCGACGTCTTCGAAGGCATCGTCGAGGCCCAGGGCGAGGCGCAGCCGTTCGCCTATCCCGAGCGGGCTGGTCGAAGTGCCGATGAGCCCGATCAGCGACATCACCGCCTTCCGCGCCGGCCGCTGGAAGCTGGACGATTTCCTCGAAGCGGTCCGCCTGGGCGTCGAGTGGGCCATCGAGCAGCCGGGCGGTGTTCGACTTCCTGGGGCATCCCTCCTGCCTCGTGGCCACGGACGAGAGGTTCCGCGCCATCGATCTCATCTGCGATCTGGTTGAAGCGGCCAAGGACCGTGCGGCGATCGTCGATCTGGATGCCATCGCCAAGCGCACCACGGCAAAGTCTTGAAGGGGGGAACCTCGAACGGCCTACCCCTGTCTTCGTCGCACCATCTTGTGGCGGAGTGCGCGAGTTGTCAGCCGGCGGTTCGTCGGTCACAATGAATGGGGGGAGCAGGGTGGCCGCCGCTCGTGCTTCTCGTCCAAGACGCGCGGGTCTTTGGGCCGGTAGTCTCATCTTCGTCCGCGGCGGTTGCCTGCGATCTCCTTTCGCCTTGGGAAAGCCATGCACGACCCTGCTCAGGTTCGCGAACGGCTCATCGAATGTGCCGTGTTGACTCCCGAGACACTCGACGCCCACTTGGCACGTTGGCGAGCCGAGCGCGGGGGCGAAGGCACCGGCACCGATTTCCTCGAGTGGCTGGTCGATAAGCTGCTCATCACCGACTTTCAGCGAGACGCGCTCCTGGCCGGGCATGCGGTGCCGTCGTTTCAGGTGGGCCCCTATCGCGTCTACGAGATGGTGGCCATCGGCGAGCTGGGCAGCGTGTTTCGGCCGTGCACCAGGTGCACCAGCAGCCCGTGAGCTTGAAGCTCTTCCCCACGGCCGACGGCCGACGCCGAGACCCTGGCCCACATTCGCCGCGAGCTGCGCGTGGCCGTCGAGACGAGCCACCCCAACGTGGTGCGCTGCTATGAGGTCGGCCAGATCGGCAGCACGTACTTCCTGGCTTTGGAAGACCTCGACGGCGAAACGTTGCAAGCCCGGCTCAGGCGGCAGGGCTACCTCTCGTTCGCCGAAGTCTGCCGCATCGGCCGCGACGTGGCCTGCGCCCTGGAGCACCTGCACACCAACGACATCGTGCACCGCAACGTGCGGCCCGGCAACATCTGGATCGCCAAGGATGGCTCGGCCAAGCTGATGGACTTCGGCCGGGCACTGGATGCGTTTGCCGCCATCGACCTGGATGAGGGGCAGCGGCAGACCGCCACGAAAGTTCTGGAAGACTACACCTATGCCTCGCCGGAGCAGGCCCGCGACCCGGACACCAGCGACCGCCGCACCGACATCTATTCGTTGGGCGTGACGCTGTACGATTGCCTGGCTGGCCACCCGCCCTTCGAGGAGCGCAACACGATCCGCCAGGTCGTGCGCCTCCTGTGCGACGACCCGCGCCCGCTGAGTGAGCTGAACGAAAACGTGCCGCCGGCGTTCGACGAAGCGCTGGCCGGCCTCCTGGCCAAGTCGCCGGCCACTCGTTTTCAGAAAGCCAAGCACGTCGTCTTCGCTCTGGATCAGTTCGTGCCGCTGGAAGCCGACGGCGCTCCGGCCGCGAACAACATCAGTCCGGAGTACATGGACTACGTGCTCTCCAAACAGGCCGCCGATGGGCAGCCGGCCGAAGGTCCCCCGGAAATGTCGCCTGAGCAGGTGGCGTTCTTGCAATGGATGTCCGGTCTCAAGGCGGTGCCGGACGACGAGCGACAGAAGGCGTGACGGCGGCTTGTGCCCGCGCGATGGTAGCCGTCTGGCGGCCGGTCGGTTAGGCTGACGGGGACTAGGGACGCGCAAGCGCGATCCCCCAACTCTTCGGCAACGAGAACCTGCTATGGCCGACGACGACTCTGCCGACAGTTCCGCTAACCCGGCGTCCGCCGACTGCTGGTACATCGCGCGGGAGGGTCAGCCTCATGGCCCGGTGAAGTGGCGCGATCTCGCGGAGCTGCTGCGGACGGGCCACGTCTCGGCGGCCGATTTCGTGTGGCGCGAGGGGCTGGAGAACTGGGTGCCACTGGGTTCGCTGGCCGAGGCGGCGACTGCCCGGCCGACGGCGCCGCCCATGCCGGCGTGCCCGTCCCCGCCCCCGCCCCCGCCGCCCGCCCCTGGCGAGGCTTCCGCACCAAGGCACGGCACGCCTCGGTCGGCTGCTTCCATCGGCAAGTCACGCGGCCCCGCCGGCCAGGGCCGGCTGTTGGTGGCGATCCTTGTCGCGTCGATGATGGCGGCCGGCGCCCTGGGGTGGTCGCTCCACCGGCTGTCGCTGGCGAAGGTGCAGACTGCGGAAGCGGCGAGCGATCGATCAAGCTCGCGCGCTCCCGCCGTGGCTCGCCACGATAACATCAGGGGGAGCAGCAACGTCCACGAGCAAGTGGACGAGTCTCTCCGAAACGCGGCCCCACCGCGTGATATCGCATCCCGCCCCGCGGACGAGTGGCCTGCTGCGTCAGCCGCCGCTGCTACCTCCGCGGAAGATGGTCCGAGTGGGCGAGTCAGCGAGCCCAAGACGCCCAGGCCGCCCTTGCCGACGGACATCAAGCCGCCCGAGGAGACCAGGCCGCCGCCCCCCAAGACGCCGACCGAAGCCACGAAGCCGGCAGGCCGCCGCACGTTGTATCAAGAAGTCCTGATCTCTCGGCGGCCGACGTTCGATGTCTCCGGCATCACCGTTTCGCAGGACCTGCGATACCGCGTCGTGTCGAAGTTGCTGTCGGCTCGCGCGCGTCCGACGGCACGGTCGAGGTCAACCAGGTCATCGACGACACGAAGCTGGAGAAGAGCGACAACCTCTCGCAGGCCGCTTTCGAGGAATCGCTGAAGGCCATGCGCGGGCAAGAGTTCAACTACACGCTCGACAAGAACAACGAGATCGTGAAGTTCACGGGGCCGAAAGATACGCGCAAGGCCGTCAAGGCCGACGGGCTGACCGGCGAGGGGTTCCTGCTCAGCTCGGTGATGGACGACGACGGCTGGAAAGAGCTGGCCCAGCTCTCGTTCTTCGTGCCTCCCGCGTCCCTCAAGCGCGGCGACCGCTTCGAGCGGAAGCTGACCCACAACTGGGGGGCCATGGGTTCGTGGTACGGCAAGACGATCTACACCCCCCTCGGGCAGCGCAGCGGCGAGCATCGTATCGACTACGCTCACTATCTGCACTACGTCGCGCCGGAGAAGAAAACGGCCGACCTGCCGTTTGAGATCACCGCCGCCTCGTTCAAGATCGAGCAGGCCTCCGGCTCGATCCAATGGGACGCCAGGCTTGGGCGGATCGTTGGCGCCACCGAGCGCTTCGTCGTCCGCGGCACCGTGACAACTAAGCTGCTGGGACAAAGCGTCGAGGCTCAGGTCGCGGAATCGCAGGACTTCGCGCTTCGCATCACCGACGACTTGCCGGTGGAGGTCGAGCCGAAGGGCTCGCGCAAGGCGAAGCAGGCTGTGCCATCACCTGTGCGCGACTAGGCCCAGGCTGCCAACCGGCTCCAACTCGTGCTCGTGGCCTAACGCTCGCCACTCTTGCGCAGCGCGCTATACGTGCCCGACGGCGGCGTGGGCGCGTGCCGCGGGGGGACGCTCTCGGCGCAGGCAGTTCGCCGCTCTCCTGGGCTTCGACCGGGCCGTCTGCCAGCGTCGGCTCGTAGCCGGCCGGGCCGCCGTAGGAGAATGCCGAGTTGACGCGCGCGTGCGGACGGCAGTCTTCGCCGCACTGCCCCGTGAAGGTCGGGCGCAGGTGATCGTACGGTGCCGCGCACATGCAGCAGCCGGCTGCTGACAAGGCGACGAGGCAGGCCAGGGCGACTTCGGTCTGACGCATGCGGACACCTGTGAAGGATGCTCGTGGGCAACTCTGGGGCAACTCGCTCTGCGAGCTGCCGTTCAGAGTCGGCCTTCGAGCCAGGCCTCCGACTCAGTGCTGAGACGGCGACCGCAGAGCGAGTCACCCACACGGAATCGGTCTGGGGGCATAGTACGCGACGCGGTATTATTTCGGCCGCCAAGCCGACGTAACCCGCAATCTTTCCGCCGTTTTTCTCGTTTCCTTCCGCCCCGCGAGCCTCGGATTGGCCACCGTCCGCTTGCTAGCAGCGAAGCGCGAGCCCCGGCCCCTGCCGGAGCCACTGCCCACGGCCGCGCGGCCTACGCCACCGCGTGCTGGTCGCGCTGGCAATCCTCTTGGTTCTGGCGGCGGCAATCCGCCTGCCAGGAGTCACTCGGCCGCTGGTGGGCAACTTCGCCACGCGCCACGTGGTCAATGCGCATGGCCGCCCGCAATTGGGCGACTGGGCCGCGCATCGTTCTGGACGCCGCGGCTGGACTGCCTGATGGACGGCCAGCGCGCACTGCACCTCGTCGAGCTGCCGCTTTCGGCCTACCTGGCCGGCGGACTGTGGCGGCTGGGTGGCTCGCTCGATGTGTGGGGGCGGACCGTGTCGATCGCCTTCAGCACGGCATCCGTCGCGATGCTCTTCTTCCTGGTGCGACGCTGGCACGGCCTGATCCGCCGCCTGGGCCGCCGCGGTGATGCTCGCGCTCTCGCCCGTGAGCATCATCTACGGGCAAGGCTTCATGATCGAGCCGTCGCTCGTGTGCTTCACGCTGGCCACGCTGTGCTGCTGGACGATCTGGCTGGAGGAGGCACGCTGGCTGGCGCTCTCCGCCGCGACGGCCTCGCTCACGCTGCTGCTGCTCACCAAGCTCTACATGCTGGTGCTGCTGCTACCGCTGGCGACGATGGCCGCCCGCCAGGCGAGCGGGGGGCGTAAGCCCCCTGATGACGCGGCGTCAACAAGCCCTGGCAGAGCCAGTGGCACACCAGCGGCCCCGCCGAGCTTGCTCGGTGGACCGCATGATTCTGCACAACCTGAGGCGGCGCGGCTCATCCGCCCCCACCGAGCTTGCTCGGTGGAGCGAGTGATTGAACCCAACGTCGGCGGTTTTCAATCATGCGCTCCACCGAGCAAGCTCGGCGGGGGCGAGGGATGCCCAGCATTTGTCAGTAGTGCAGAATCACATTCACCACCGAGCAAGCTCGGTGGGGTCTATCTTTTTGCCTCGGCAGTCGCCCTCCTGGCGGCCACCATTCCCGCCGCCGCGTGGCTGGCCCACGCATGGCGATTGAGCGATCCGACCGGTCCGCAGGCTGCGGCCGTCTACTACTCGCTGCGCCACAGTGCCGATGCCCACGGCTTCCCGCATCCGCTTTTGGGCACAGGAGGCTTCTATCTTCAGGCGTTGCGCAACCTGGGCGGCGTGGCGCTCACGCCGATCGGGCTGACGCTGGCCGCCCTTGGTCTCTTGCACGCTGGCGCCCGGCGGCATGGGCCGTGGCTGCTCAGCATGGCCGCGCTCGTCGTCGTGATGCCGCGCAAGTTCCACGAGATGAACTACTATTACCTGGTGATCCTGCCGCCGCTGTGCGTGCTGGCCGGCCTGGGCTGGCAGGTGGCGAGCGATCGGCTGAAGCCAGCGGCGCTTGGCGTAGCCGTTCTCTTGATCGCGAGTGCCGGCCTATCGTTGCGACTGGCCTGGAAGGCGGCCTTCGTCACGCCGCAGGAAGATCGCTCGGTGGTGGCCGCCGCCGCGGCGGTCCGCGAGTTGACGACGCCAGACGAGCCGGTGGCCACGCTTCACGGCACGACGCTCGATTTGCTCTACTACTGCGATCGGCCGGGCTGGGCGCTCTCTTGCGAGAAGAACGACATGGCCGAGCGATTGGCAGAATGCCGACGGCAGGGTGCTCGCTACCTCGCCGTAGCCGGCGCAGGCAGACTCGACGGCGCTGCCCGCCGAGCCGTCGCTGCCCTGGCGATTGTCCACCGCGGCGATGACTACCTCATCGCGCGCCTCCCGTGAGCAGACTTCAAGCCCTCGCTCTAGATAACCAAATCTAGGACAAGTCACGCCCGTGTGTGAACAGGCAGGATGCCTACCCTACGGAGCGTGCATCGCCGTCGCTCCGCTGCTGACCCTCGACGGCCCGGCCTGCTCCAGCGCCTTGTCGATCTGGCCTTGGGTCAGCAAACCGTCCAGAACGATCGGCCGGTTGGGGTTGTCGGCTGGAAAGATGGCCACGTAAGGAATCGTGCGCTGTTTGTTGCCGCAGCCGCACGAGCAGCTCTTCGGCCTCCGGGTGACTCTTCGTCAGATCGGCCACTAGGAACACGACATTGTTCTTCTCGATGAGCTCTTGGGTACGCTTGCTGCTCAAGACGAACTGTTCGTTGGTCTTGCAGGTCAGGCACCAATCGGCGGTGAAATCGACCATCACCGTATAACGGCCGTCAGGTCGCTCGGCCTTCTGATAGTCCTCGGGCTTGTCGCCGAACTTCACTAGTCGGCTGACCATGTCTGACTTGAAACGCCGCTCGGCCTTATCCCGCATGACGTTGTCAAACCAGACAAAGGAGAATACGCAACGGCGACGATGACGGCTGCTCCTTCGCCCAAGCGAGCATCCGCTTGCCAGGCGGTTCGGTGAGCGGCGTACTACCGATCCACCAGAAGGCCAGCCCCAGCCCGCAAAGCACAGTCACGGTCGGCAAGAGGTCCGTAGAGGGCACAAAGCTAAGCAGCCATACAACGGTGGCCAGTAGGATGAAGCCCATCAGCTTCTTGAATGTCTCCATCCACATGCCGGGCTTGGGCAGAAAGGCGATCAGCTTCGGGTAGGCGCCAATGATCAGATACGGAGACGCCATCCCCAGGCCCACGGCCAGGAACGTGGCGAACACCAGCGGCAACGGCTGCTGCACGGCCCAGGTCAGAGCCGGTCCCAAGAATGGTCCGGTGCAGGGCGTGGCCAACACGGTGGTGAGCACGCCCTTCGAGAACGCGCCGGCCGCGCCCTCCTTGGCCGCCAGGTCGTTCACGGCCCCGCTGCTGCCGATGAAGCCGGGGATCGGCACTTCCCAGACACCGATCAGCGCCAGGGCGAAGGCGAAGACGACGCAGACGAGCACGATGGTGAACCAACCTTCTTGGAACTGACCGCCCCAACTGAGGTTCAAGAACGCCGCCAGCCCGGCCAGCACCAGGAACACGGAGATCAGGCCCAGCGAGAACCAGACGTTGAGCAAGAACACCCGGCCGCGGCTCTCGCCGCCTTGCTGCACGAACGACATGATCTTCAGGCCGATCACCGGCAGCACGCAGGGCATCACGTTGAGGAGCAGGCCGCCGAGGAATCCGCCCCCCAGCGACGCGAGGACCACCCACAGACCGCCGCGGCTGGTTTCACTCTGACTGTCCTCGAGTTTGTTCAAGTCCACCGAGCTGAATCGGTTCAGTAAACCATGCGAATACAGCTCCACGTCCGTGGCGTTGATCGCGAACTGGAGGCCCGGCCCGACGCGCTCGCGCAAAGCGGCCCTGCGAGCTGCCTCCGCTGCGCCGACACTTCGTTTTTCCACTTCGTCGTAGTTGCTGGGGAAAAATGTCAATGGCTTGCGTTCCTTGCCCGCGCTGCCGACGTTGACGGCTCCCTCGAAAACCGCGCTGACCTCGACCGGCGCCTCAAAGATGGCGCCCTTGGGCGGTTCACAAAACTTGTCGGCCACGCAGGCCATGTAGGCGATGCCGCCTTCCAGCTTGTACGGACCAGGTGTCGCGTTCTTCGGCACGTTGACCTCGATAGTCCACGTTACCGGGCCATCGTGGTGCACGTCGCCCCCCTTCTGTACCGGCGCCTTGTTGGGCGTCGGTTCACTGGCCGTCCAGCCCGCTGGGAGGTCGGACACGGTGAGCAAGGTCGGCTTGGCACTCTTGGGCTTTTCGTTGACGGGATAGACGTGATATTCCCCCTGCGGCTCGGCCGTGAGCAGCAGCCTGACCGCGCCGCCGGGGGTAACGGCGCGGTTCCACGTGGCCGCGAATGATGACGTTGCTGGAGGGTGCGCGATACTCACCCACGTGTGTTACCGCGGCCTTCTTCGTCGTATCGATAGCAACGAACGAGACGTCCTTCGGTGGCAGGCACGAGCCCTCATTACACGCCTGGTACGAGAGCGTGCCGTAGATCTTCAGTCCGGCGCTCTCCGCGCCGTCGGCGACCGTCAGGGGGGCGATCCAGCGGACCGTGCCTTCGTGTTCTTCGAGGTTCACTTTGAACACATCGCTGAACTGCACCTTGGGCGTCGGGATCGCCTTGAACTCGCCGGCCAGCTTCGCGTCGCCGATGAACTTGACGTCGATGGTCGTCGGCAGCGTGCCGCCCTTGGGCTGGGTCAACGAATAGATGTGCCAGCCATTCTGAATCTTGGCCTCGATCACCAATTGGTCCGGCTTGCCGCCGGGCGCCCGCTCGACGGAGGCCTTGAGGGTGACCTTCTCGCCCGCACCGCTGCTGGCGGGTGCGCGAAAGCCGCCGCCCAACACGTCGTCGAATTTGTCTCGTTGGAGGCTCGTGGCGAATTCATCGACGGCCACTTCCGCCGCCGGCGCTTCCGTCGCCGCCGGCCCTTGATACGTCGCCACAAACTCCGTGGCAATCGGCTGACAGGCGACCGCATTGCAGGCCAGAAGCTCGACATGCCCGCTGATTTGAAGCGTGGCGGGATCGACTCCGTCGGCGAAGCGGACCGGCAACGTCCAGGTGACGGCGCCGCGATGTTTCTCGATGGTCTGCTGCGACTGCGGCAAGTAGGCCCGCTCCGGATCGCTGGCGGCGCGGACGGGGCCGGACTGCCGGTATTCGCCGGAGGGGCGCAGGGCGATCTTCGTCTGCTGGCCTCGCTCACTCTCGGTCACCGAGTAGGTGTGCCAGCCATCGGCTAGCGTCGCCTGCACCGAGACGGCGCCGGCCCGGCCTTCGACGGCGAACCAAGCGCGGATCGCCACGGGCGAATCCCCCGCAGGTGCCGCAAGCCGGGCGGCACCGTTCGCCGCAGGGTCCGCAGCCAAGGCCGGCAAACTGCTGAGCGCCACCGCGACGGAGAGCAGCCATCGCACGGGATTCATGGTCGGCTCCAGTTACGACGAAACGACAAACGTGGAATGATGCGAGCGGGCGACGGACGACTTCGCCTGCGTGTTTTACGAAACTCATCGCCGATGGTTCGGCTGCCGGCCGCCCCGAGGGCATTCTATCGGTGCCCGTGCGCTCGACAACCGAACGCGGTGCGCCGGGAGCTCGCACGTGGGATGCTTTCACGCCTCCTCCCTCGCTTACGCGTCGGGTCAGTGTCCCGGCCCACGCCGTCATCGCTTGCGCGCCTGCTTGATGGCGTACAGGCCGGCGATCAATTGTTCGTATCCTTCGACCATCCGCTCCAACGAATAGCCTTCCAGGGCGCGCTTCCGCGCGTTCTGGCCGAAGCGGCCCATGCGGGCTGGGTCCGTAAGCAGCCGGATGACCGCGGCGGCCAGCTCCGCTTCGTCACCCGGCGGCGTCAGATAGCCGGTTTCGCCTTCGACGATCGTCTCGGGGATCGAGCCGATGCGGGGGGCCACGCACGGCTTGCCGCAGGCCATCGCCTCGAGGATCGTTACCGGACTGGCTTCCATCTTCGACGTCAGCACCGCCACGTCAACGAGGGAAAGCAGCTCGGGAATGTCGCCCCGCGTGCCCAGAAAGTGCACGGCAGACCGGATGCCCAAGTCGTTGGCCGCTCGCTCCAACTGCGGCTGAAGGTCTCCCCCCCGACGATCATGAATTGGGCCTGTGGGACGATCCGCCGCACGCGGGCCGCCACTTGCAGGAAGAGCTCATGGTCCTTCTCCGGCCGCAGGGCTGCCACGATGCCCACCACGGGCGCATGCGGCGGCAAGTTGAGCCCTCTGCGCAGGGCTTCGTCCGGCGGCTGCGGCCGAAAGTGCGCTCGGTGTCCACGCCGTTGGGGATCACGAAAACCTTATGCGGCGGGAAGCGTTCCACTTCGCGCAGATATCGGCCGTGCTCCTCCGCCACGGCGATGAAGCCGTCGGTGATCGGAGTCAGCAGACGATTCAGCCGCCCGACCACGTCGGGCCAGCCAGTCGAGTGCAGGGCGGTCAGCACCACCGGCACGCCGGCCAGGCGGGCAGCCAGCCGGCCCCAGAACATCCGGTCGCCGGCCCCAACGGTGACTACGGCCTCGGTCTGCCGCCTGACCAAGAGCCGCCGCAGCCGCGGGAGCACCCGCAGATCATATTTATGCGATAGCAGGTGGGAGAAGACGGGGATTTCGCGGGCCATCATGTCGCCAAGCGGCCCTGGGGATTTCAGGCAACATATTTCCGGTGAGAATCGTGCCCGGTCCAATCGCCGTATCAGGTTGACTAATAGCGTTTCAGCTCCACCTACCGGCATGAACGTGTGGACGAACATCACCCGCAAGGGCCGCGTAAGCAGATTGGCGTCAGCGCCGTCCCGCACAGGCGCGGCGGAGGTGCCAGCAGTCGGCTCGAACGCGGTCGAGGTCATAGCGGGTGCCCGGAGGAGAGTGCGCTGACGGAACAACAGGCCAGTTCGTCAGACGTATCGGAAACGGCGCGGCCGGTTCTTTCGACAGGCTTGAGCTATTCCCTAGCGACCACCCAGTCTTTTCAAACTCCGGGCTTCGGGCGGGGCCAATTGCTATCGATGCGCTGCCGGCGTGACGATGACAGCCTGGGAAACTTTGGCGAGGAGGTAAGATTTGCGCCCTCTCGGAGCAGCCGCGATGTTAGGCTTTGCGATGTTGGAGGCGTGTCCTGGTCGCTGATCGCCGTCTTAACCCGTTTACCCGTAAATATTTATCACCCGCAGCTATCCAAACGATCCTTTTGTGGGTACAATCACCATCTCCCGCAAAGGATTCGCGTTGGGAAACGCCCCGCCTCCGGGCTGCAGTACGCGGCAACCATATCTCGATCCGCGGCTGCTGGCTCGAATCGGTGCTAGCATAAGGAGTTCCAAGCCAAGATGAGAGCAGTCGTTCTCGCCACTCAGGACGTGCGGAAGACCTACGGAGCAGGTGAAACGCAGGTGGAAGCCCTCAGGGGAATCGACCTGAACGTGGCTCAAGGTGAAATGGTCGCCATCATGGGGCCTTCCGGCTCCGGCAAGAGCACTCTGTTGTGCATTCTGGGGGCCGTGGAGTCTCCCACCTCCGGGAAGGTGCTGCTGGAAGGCCGCGACCTTTCCGGCCTGGGCGACGATGAGCGGACGCTCATGCGGCGGCGGCGTATCGGGTTCGTGTTTCAGGCCTTCAACTTGCTTCCCACCTTGACGGCGCTGGAGAACGTGTCGCTGCCGCTGGAACTGGACGGCGTGTCGGGCAAAATGGCCCGCCAGCGAGCCCGTGCCGCCCTGAAGCAGGTGGGCATGTCGCATCGCGAAAGCCATTTGCCGCGGATGCTCTCCGGCGGCGAGCAGCAGCGCGTGGCGATCGCTCGGGCGCTGGTGATCGAGCCGGCCCTGGTATTGGCCGACGAGCCGACCGGAAACCTCGACAGCGCCTCGGGAGAGCGCGTGATCGCCATCCTCCGCGAGCTGGTCGATGAGCGCGGTCAGACGGTCGTGCTGGTCACGCATGACGATCATGTCGCCGACACGGCCGATCGCATCGTCCGGCTGCGCGACGGCAGGATCGACGCATCCGTCAGCAAGGACGCCGTTGGACGGCCGTTCTTCCCCGCCCACCCCACGAATAACGGCTCCTCGCCGATCAACGGCGCCGGCAACGGCGCCGGCAAGGGGCAACCCCACCGAGCCTACGCCCGCGAACCCAAGTAGCGTCGTCGCGCCGGCACGTCGGGATAACGCCTCGACGCTCGCCTACGCACGCCTGAGGCGCCAAGCACGTGGGCTGGCGACTCGACGCTCACCGGGTTTGCCCTGAAGTCTGGCGACTTCAGCTACGCAAGCTGCCCGCGAGCTGCTGAGGCGTCAGTCCCGCGCGCGCCGCAATGGGTCGCTGGCGGGATCGAACGACCGACTAATGAAGGAGGACCGCATGGTTCTATTCCGTTTCACAACCCGCGAAGTTGTGCACAGACCGCTGCGGACGGGCCTGACGCTGCTCAGCCTGGTGATCGGCGTCGGGGCCATCGTGGCCGTTTCGATCGCCAACCAGACGACGCACAGCGCCCACCAGGCCATGTTCGAGACCATCACGGGCAAGGCCTCGCTGGAGGTCACCGCCGAGGACGGCGGCCGAGTCGAGCATTCGCTCGTCGAGCAGCTCGACGGCATTCCGGGCCTGGCCGCCGCGGTGCCGGTCTTGCAGACCAAGTCGTCGGTCTATTTCCTGAAGCACAGCCCAAAGGGCATCGACGTGGAGGTGGTCGGCATCGATCGGGCGCGGCACTCTCGGGTCAATGACTATCAGATCATCGAGGGGACGGCGCTGACGGACGACCGCGGCGTGCTGTTGACCTCCCACCTGGCCGAGCAGCTCGGCGTGAAGGTCGGCGACGAAGTCGAGCTGCTGACCGACGAGCTGACCAATCGTGCGGAGCCGGTGGTCGGGCTCTTCAAGCCGCAGGGGGCCACGGCGATCAGCAATCTGTCCGTCATCTTCGTGCCGCTCCAGCAGGCCCAGGAACGATTCAAAGCCGATGCCTTGGTGTCGCGGATTCTGCTCGTGCTTCAGGAGAAAGCCGACGAAGAGGCCGTGCGAGCGAACGTGGCTGAGCGATTAACGGAAGGGCTGGCCGTCCGCCGTCCCCCCACGCGCAATCAGGTTTCCGATGAGACCGCCGTGGCCGTGCAGCAAGGCACCAACATGGCGCTGGCCTTTGCCCTGCTGGTGGCGGTTTTCGTGATCCTCAACACGTTCCTGATGAGCGTCGGCGAACGCAGCAAGCAGTTGGCGATCCTGCGAGCCGTGGGGGCCTCGCGCTGGCAGGTCGCCTGGCTGATTGGCAGAGAGGCGCTGCTCATGGGCCTGGGCGGAGCCATTGTCGGCATGCTCGTGGGCCTGCTCTTCGCGCGGTTGCTGATCCAGGGCATGGAGAATCTCTTCAAGACCTCGCTCCCGGAGACGCATTTGACGTGGGTGCCCTTCGCGCTGGCGGCGGCGGTCGGCCTGGGTGTGGCGTTGCTTGTGCGCTGTTCCCGGTGCTGAAGACGCTGCGGATTACGCCTCGCGAAGGGATTCAAGGCGGCTCACGAGAACCTGGCCGTCTCCGCAAGCTCTGGACGACGGCCGCTGCGGCGGCGCTGGTCGTCGCGGCGCTGTGGATCATCTGGTTGTGCCGCGAGGGGGTGCTGCCGATGTTCGTGGGCCTCTTCGGCACCCTGGCAATCCTGGTCGCCATGGTGTTTTTGCTGCCGCTGGTGCTGCGGCCGGTCACGCGCCTCTTGGCCTGGCTGGCCCCTGGTTTCCTCCGCGTAGAGACGCACCTGGCGCAGCGGCAGCTGCTGCGAAACCCCGGCCGCTCGACGCTGACGATCGGCGTCTTGTTCATCGCCGTAAGCACCGGCGTCGGGCTGGCCAACACGATCCTGGACAACGTCTACACGGTGAAGAACTGGTATCGCAAGACGGTGCAGGGCGACTTCTTCATCTGGATCGGCGACGCCCCCGGCAGCAAAGACGCTCGCGACGCCAAGAAACTGCCCGAGCAGATGGCCACCGACATTCACTCCGTCCCCCACGTGACGGGCATCGACACGCTGAGCGTGGTCAACGTCACGGCCCACGATCAGTTCCCCACGGTCATCGTGCGCGACTTTCCCTCGGAAGACTACGTGAACTTCGACACGCTGGAGGCCGATTCGGCTACGCTCAAAGGGCGGCTCGAGCAGGGAGAAGTGGTCGTCGGCTCCGTGCTGGCCCAGCGCGCCGGTCTGGCGACCGGCGACGACATCGTCCTCAACGACAAGCATTCGGTCCGCATTGCGGCGGTGACCAACGACTACCGCTACGCGGGCCTGGTGGTCTACATGCACCGCCAGACGGCCGATAGGCTGCTGGATTCCGTGGCCGTGCACGAGTACATCCTCCGCGTCGAGCCGGACAAACGCGCCGAAGTGGGTGCGGCCCTGCAGGCAATCTGCCAGAAATACGACGGCGCCTCGCTCCATTCCGTCACCGACATCACCGAAATGATCGACGGCATGATGAACGGTGTCGTCGGCGGATTGTGGGGCCTGCTGGTGCTGGGCTTCGTCGTGGCCTCGCTGGGGCTGGCCAACACGCTGACCATGAACGTGCTCGAGCAAACCCGCGAGCTGGGCATGCTCCGAGTCGTGGCCATGACCCGCCGGCAAGTCCGCAAGATGATCTTCTCCCAGGCCGTGGTCATGGGGGCCGTGGCCTTGCTGCCTGGCGTGCTGGCCGGCGTCGGCGTGGCCTTCCTGATCAACCTGGGCACGCTGCCGGTGACGGGCCATCCGATCCCCTTCACCGTCCACCCGGTGATGCTGGGCCTGGCGTTCGTGGCCGCCTATGTGATCGTCGTGGCCGTGGCCTGGCTGCCGGCGGAGTGCGCCGCGAGATTGTCTCCCTCGACCTGCCTGCACTACGAATAGGCGAGCGTCGAGGCGTCAGCCCGACGTGCTGTCGCCGAAGTCGCCAGACCTTCGGAGCTGAACTCTGGCGAGTGCAGCTACGTGGCGAGTTCAGCTACCTGGAGGCGGCGTAGCGTCAAATGATCCCGTGCAGTGGTCCGCCGGCGGCGCCAGGCGGTCCACGCGGCGAGCGACGGCCGGATCGCTCTCCAGCGGCGGCGCGTGATGCGGCTTTCGCCGCGCGTCGATTACCAGCGAGCCGCGGCAGCCCCAGTGCTTTTGCTCGATGAAGGGGTCGATGCCATGCACGTCGGCCGCGGGGTCGGATCGCGTGAAGGTCACCCACAGGAAGTTCTCCAGCGACGCGGCCGTGAAGTCGCTGCGGTCCACCACCACGACGAGTGGGAAGCGGTTGAGGCCGGTGGCCACACGCGGCTCGCGTGTGGCGACCTCCCCGAGCACGCGAGCCGCGTGCTCCACGGTCCCCTCGATCGCCAGTATGCCCGACAGACATACGCGCGGGTTGCCAAAACCGTCGGGCAGCCGAAGATCGCCCGGGACCTCCGTCGCCAGCTCGCGCCGCGTCGGGCCGACGGCGGCCACGACCAGTTTCGAGCCTTCGTTCAGCCCGCTGCCGGAGTAATCCAGCGTGTCGATCGTGGTGCAGGTCTGGAAGTGCAGGTCGCGCCGCCAATCGACGCGCCGCAGCACGTGGGCGAAGAAGGCAGGGATGTCGCGGACGTTCGAGCGCCGGGTCGTCGTTCTCCGCCACGATCCACAGGTACTTGGCCAGCGACATTTGCCCTTGGCCGAGGATCGCGTTGGCCTGCGTCAACAGCTCCATCGGTCGCTGCTGCACCGTGCCGATTGCCTGCGCGAAGGGCGCGTACCGCTCACTGCCGATCGCCAGCAGCAATGGGTGAACGCCGGCCGCATCGACCGCGTGCACGGCCCGCACGCCACGCACCACCGTGGGAATGACCGGACCCGTCAGCTCATGAATGAGCTGGCCGAACATGGTGTCTTCCTGCGGCGGGCGGCCGACGACCGTGAAGGGCCAGATCGCGTCGTCCCGATGAAAGACGCGCTCCACGCGCAGCACGGGAAAGTCGTGCGCCAGGCTGTAGTACCCCAGGTGATCGCCAAAGGGCCCCTCCGGCCGCAGCTTGCCCGGCACGACCTGCCCCATGATGCAAAAATCCGCATCCGCATGAATGGGCAGGCTTCGGACTTCAGCCTTCGGGCTTCGGGAAAGACCCTCGGACCGCTCGGCTGCCGAAGCCTGTAGCCCGAAGCCTGAAGTCTGCCCTGGGACCATCCGCACGCGCCGTCCGCCCAGCGCGCCTGCAAAGGTCAGCTCCGGCATTCCCTCGGGCAACGGCATCACGGCGGCCACGGTCATGGCCGGCGGTCCGCCGACGAAGACGTTTGCCCGCAGCGGCTCGCCGCGCCGCACGGCGGCCGCGTGATGCACTCCGATGCCGCGATGGATCTGGTAGTGCAAGCCGACTTCGCGGCCTCGCTCGTACTGCCCGCCGCTGAGCTGCACGCGGTACATGCCGAGGTTCGATCCGCGCCAGCCGGGCTGCTCGATGTCTTCGGTATACACCTGCGGCAGCGTGACGAATGCGCCGCCATCCAGCGGCCACGATTTCTGCTGCGGCAGGGCATCGATGGTCGTCTCGTGGGCCAGCACCGGGCCGGACCGCACGCGTTTGGGCAGCATGTGAAGCGCCGTGCGGGCGGCGGCCAGGGACCGCAGCGGATGCCGGAGGGCCGTGGCCGGATCGATCTTCAAGCGAATCAGCCGCTCGACGGCCGCGAGCGTGCGGCGAAAAACGAACCGCACCCGCTCCATCGTCCCGAATAGGTTGCTAACCATGGGAAACGGCGTGCCGCGCACGCGGGCATAGTAGACCGCCGGACCGCCGGCGGCGAACACCCGGCGATGAATCTCCGCCGCCTCCAGGCAGGGGTCGATTTCCTCCTCGATGCGCACGAGCTGCCCGGTCGCCGCCAGGTCATCGACGCATTGTCGTAGCGAGCGGTAGGACATGAGGGGTTCACGAGCACGGTTCTCAACAGCCGCGAATAGCCCGCGCAGCGGGCGACAGGAAGTAGCCACGGGGGTCAGCCCTCGTTGTTCTACACATCTCGGGGCGGCACGGGCGACTGTGAGGTAAATGGATGGTCCCCTGCCAGCTTGTCTGGCAGGGAGCCAAGGTTGGCAAGCTAGCAACGAGCCTGCCCAAACCCGCACCCCTGTCCGGCTTGTCCGGCAGGAGGCGCAGGTTGCGCAGCTAAGCGAATGGAACCAGCCTTCTTAGCCGGACAACCTCCTTCACCTGCCGGTCAAGCCGGCAAGGGGTCAACGCAGCGGCGGCCTCGTTCGGCTAGCCGCCAATCTCATTCACCCGCCGGACAAGCCGGCGGGGGTCAAGGCATGGGTTTGCAACTTCAAAGATGTGTAGAGCAACGAGGCTCTCGCCCGTGGCTATTGCCTTTCGCCCGCTGCGGGCTGAAGACGCCACTTCTTTTCAGCCAGGCAATCTTGTCATACACGGAGGCACGCGCGAGCACCAAAGCAGAAGTTTGCTATATTGCCCTCTTCGCACTTACGGTCTCCCTCGCGTGACTCAGGCACGCCCCGATTATATGTTCCCTTCGCTGGCTGGTCTGCCGACGTACGTCATCTTCCAGACGGCCTCGGTCATTGCCTTTCTCTTGTTGGCGTGCTGGTATTTGCGACCAAGCGCGGCGGAGGCAATGCATCGCGTCGAAGCAGGCCGGTGCCAACGCCGCGTCTCGCTACACGCCTTAGGCCTGACGGCGGTCTATGTGCTCTGCAACTTCGTGGCGGCCAAGCTGTTTTATGACCTGCGGAGCGAGCCGGCGGGGCTGGATTGGCGGAACTATCTGCGGCCGCAGCACTATTTCGACGGGGGCTTCTGGGGATGGCCCGCGGCGTTCTTTCCTCTGGCGCTACTGTACCCCTTCGCGCTGCGGCTGGAGCGGGTGACGGTCCTGCGGGCCGTGGCCCTGACGCTGCCGCCGGTGCTGGTCTTGCAGAAGACGGCCTGCCTGGCGATCGGCTGTTGCCTGGGCCGGCCGACCGACCTGCCGTGGGGGCTGGCCTTTCCCGACAGCTCCAGGTGCCCGACGCCCGGTGTGCCGGTCCACCCGGTGCCGCTGTATGACATCGGCTTTTCGCTGGCCATGTATGGCGCGCTGGTCTGGCTCGACCGCCGGCCCGCCGCGCGGCCGTTCCTGTTCCCGGCGCTCTTGGCGATGTACGGGCTGAACCGCTTCGTGACGGAGTTCTTTCGCTACGACTATGCCGGGCCGTCGCTGCGGCAAGTGCTGGCGCTGGCCGTGGCCGTGGGGGCAGCGGTCATGGTCCTGTTCCCCGGCTTGTGGCGGCGAATCGTCGCGCCGGTCCGCTCGGCCGATCGGGGCTGAGGGGCTGATTCGTTGTGTGCCCCTCGCCACAGCGGTAGACTGCCGGTGTCTCATGTCCCCAGTCACGTCACATCCAGCAGCGAGGGGAGATCGCCATGGCTCAGCAGAGATGCCGGAGGTTCGCAGTCAGCGCGTGCGTTGCCGCAGCCGTCGTGTGCGGGGGCATGGCACGGGCCGAACGACCTGCCGAGAAGAAGATTCGCGAAGAATTGGCCAGGACGACGACCGTGGAGTTCAACGAACAGCCGCTCAGCGAGGTCGTCAAGTATTTCATCGAGATCCATGGCATCAACATCGATGTGAGCCAAAAGAAGCTCGAGGAAGCCAACGTGGCGTTGGACACGCCGATCACCAAGGTGCTCAGAGGCGTGTCGCTTGCCCCGGCCCTGAATTCGATACTCGGGGATTTGGGCCTGACCTATGTGATCGAGAATGAGGTGCTGCTGATCACATCGATTGCCGACGCCCAGCAGACCTCGACCCCGCGCGTGTACGACATCACCGGCTTGGGCGGCGCCACGGAGCGCGAGGCGCTGCTCAAGGCCGTGGAATTGGTCCTGGATCGTTCGGTCAGCGGCCCTGACGGCAAGCCAGCGCCCGCCGCTATGCGGCTGCTCATCTTCCGCGAAAAGCTGCTGCTACGCGGATCGCAAGCGGAGCACGACCGAACGACCGATCTGCTCCAGCGGCTGCGCGAGCCGCCGACTCGGCCGACCTCGGTCGAGCTGGCTCCGGCCCCGGCCACCGGCGACGCGGCTGCCAAGTTCCGACGAGCCAGGAAGCGACCCGCTCGGTAGCGAGCACCTGTCATTCTGGGCGCATCGAAGCAACGCACGCTTCGCGGGACCTTCGCGTGCTCGGCGTGCCAATCATAGCGACCTTGGGCGCCGCCGGGTCAGCGGGTATCCTAGCAAGGGTTGACCGCTGGGCGCCCGGCGATGCAGGCCAGGGACCTCCCGGCAAGCCATACAGCCTCCGGGCCCAATTTCGTGTTAGTCTTCGAACCTCCCCGCACCCGCTACGATCTCAGCTTTCGCCTGGCCGGGTTTCCGGTGAGGATTCATCCGGCGTTCTGGCTCATCGCGGCCCTGCTGGGCTTCGACGCCGAACAATTCGACGCCATCGAGCTGCTGTTGTGGATGCTGGTGGTCTTCGTTTCCATCCTGGTTCATGAGCTAGGGCATGCCCTGGCCGTCCGGAAGTTCGGCTGGGACTCGCGGATCATCCTCTATCATCTGGGTGGGCTGGCCACGATGGAGTCGCCGCGGGAGTCTTTCCTGGGCAACGACGAGGAGCTGTCGCCCAGGGCCAGAATCCTGATCTACGCGGCCGGCCCGGCGGCGGGCTTCCTGCTGGCCGCCGTGGTGATCGGCGGGCTATTTGCCGCGCCGATCCACTTCCAGGTGACTCGGCACTCGACCCTGGGCCTGTGGTTCCGACACGACTACGATCGCGGCCACTATCCCCTGCCGGTCTCCAAGCTGGAGGAGGCCCCGAATGCCGTCGAGGCAGAAGACGCCCGGACGGGCGGAGAGGCGCTCTCCGACTATGCCCGCCACCGGCGGTTGGGGACGTTGATCGATGCCCTGCTTTACGTGAACATCTTCTGGGGGCTGATGAACCTGCTGCCGGTGATTCCGCTGGACGGCGGGCAGATCACCCGCGAGCTGCTCTGCCTGCGCAATCCGCGCGCGGCCTGGAAAAGGCACTGTGGTTTTCGACCCTGGTGGGGGCCGTGGTGGCGGTCGCCGGGCTGTTGTGGTTCGGATTGCAGGGTGGGTTGTTCTTCGCCGTGATGTTCGGCGTATTGGCATTCATCAACTACCGTGTGCTGCAGCAGGTGCGCGCCATGGGCGGCCCCGGCGGGCCGGACGACTACGGCGGCTATGAGCCAGAAGACTGGTGGAAGCGGTGAGCGATGCAAGTAGCAGGCACACTCCGTGTGCCGTCGCGGGCCAGGGGCAGGGGCAGGGGCAGGCTGTGCGCGTGGGGCAGGACGGCACGCGGAGCGTGCCTGCTACTACGCGCCGCCGCGTGGTGTTGCTGGGGGCCAGCAATCTCACCCGCGCCCTCTCGACGGTCGTGGCCACCGCCTCCGCCTATTGGGGTCAGCCGACCGAGGTGCTGGCCGCCTTGGGGCACGGCCGGTCGTACGGCGGCTACAGCTCGGTGCTCGGGCGCGTGCTGCCGGGCATCCGCGATTGCGGCCTTTGGGCGGCGATGGCCCAGCAGCCGGCGGGGCCTACGGCGGCCCTGGTGACCGACGTGGGCAACGACCTCATGTACGAGTGCCCGCCGGAGCAGGTTGCGGAGTGGGTCGAGGAATGCCTGGAGCGTCTGCAAGCCGCTGGCGCCCGCGTGGCAATGACCATGCTGCCGCTGGCCAATTCGCGGGGATTGTCGGAGTGGCGGTTTCACTACCTGCGGAGCTGTTTCTTCGCGAGCTGTCATCTGAGCCTGGATGAGCTGCTGCGACGTGCTGCCGTGCTGGACGGCCGGCTGCGATTGATCTGCGCCAGCCGGGGCGTGGCCGCCGTGGAGCAGCGGCGCGAATGGTACGGCTTCGATCCGATCCACATCCGCTGGCGCCAGTGGTCGGCCGCCTGGAGCGAGATCATGGCCCCCTGGTGCGACGGCCAGCCCCCCGAGGTACCACCGCCGGCCCTGCGGCGGGCCGTCTATTTGCGCCTACTGCCGCCCCAGCAGCGGTGGTTCTTCGGCATCGAGCAGCGCCGCGCCCAGCCGGCCGGGCGGTTGCCGGATGGCTCGACGGTGGCGATGTATTGAGGGGGTGAGGGGTGGCCGTTCTGAATTGAACGTTGAACGTCCAACGTCCAACGTCCAACGTCGAACGTTGTGTAGTAGCGTTCGATGTTGGACGTTGGACGTTCGATGTTGGACGTTCAGCTGTTCACCCCTCACTCTCTCACCTAGTCACGACCCAAGACCGCGCACATGGAATCCGAGTTCCTCACCTGGCTGCGGCAGCGGTTGCCAGCCCATCCGCAAGTGACGATCGGGCTGGGCGACGATGCGGCCCTGCTCCGTCTGGCGGGCAGCGACTGCCTGCTCACGGTGGACGTGCTCAGCGACGGCGTGGATTTCGAGCTGAATCGCATCGACCCGCGCCGGGCTGGCCGCAAATGCCTGGCAGTCAATCTCAGCGATCTGGCGGCGATGGCCGCCCGGCCCGTCGCGGCGGTGATCGGGCTGGTGCTGCCGCGGCGCGGGGCCTTGGACCTGGCCATCGCCTTATACGAGGGGCTGCTGCCACTGGCCGAGAAGTATGGCGTGGCGATCGCCGGCGGCGACGTGAACACCTGGGACCATCCGCTGACCGTCAGCGTGACCGTCTTGGGCGAGCCGACGCCGCGCGGCCCGCTCCGCCGCGACGGGGCCAAGGTGGGCGACCAGGTGCTGGTCACCGGAGCGCTGGGCGGCAGCCGGCTCGGCCATCATCTGGACTTCGAGCCGCGAGTCCGCGAGGCTCTGTTGCTGCAAGAGCGCTACACGCTACACGCGGGCATCGACGTGAGCGACGGCCTGGCGCTTGACCTCTCGCGCCTGGCGACTGAGAGTGGTGTCGGCGCCGCGCTACGGCTGGCCGACGTGCCCGTCGCCCCCGCGGCCGAGCAATGGTCCGCTCAGCTTGCCGACGGCTCTACGGCGCTGGATCATGCCCTGGGCGATGGCGAAGACTTCGAGCTGCTGCTGACGGCCCCGCCGGAGGAGGCCCGCCGCATGCTGGCCGATCAGCCGCTCCGCACGCCCTTCGGCGTGTCCCTGGCGGCCATTGGCGAGATCGTGAGCGAGCCAGGACTATGGCAGTTGGAGGAGCGCGCGTGCGCGGCAGCCGCTTTCGCCGCGCGGCTTCGTGCACCGCCAAGAGTGATTTCGGCGCCCACGACACTAACCCGAAGCGTAAGCGAGGGAGCGTCGCTCGCGACTCGGAGTCCGTGGTGCCGCTCCCTCGCTTGCGCTTGCGCGTCGGGCTAGTGTGCGTGATTCGGCCAAGTCTAGAATGCGCTTCGACCGATGACCAAGGACCAGGTACCCGCCGATCTCGACCGCTATGCCCGGCAGTGGCGCTACCCGCCGCTGGGCGAGGAGGGGCAGCGCCGGCTTGATGGCTTCGCGCGCGCTCCTCTGCGGCTGCGGTGCGCTGGGCACGGTGCTGGCCAATACGCTGGCCCGGGCCGGCGTCGGCTATCTGCGGATCGTCGACCGCGACTTTCTGGAGCTGAACAACCTGCAGCGGCAGGTGCTGTTCGACGAGGACGACGTGGCCGCCGGGCTCCCCAAGGCCATCGCCGCCGCCAACAAGCTGCGCCGCATCAACTCCACGGTCAACATCGAGCCGGTCGTCACCGACGTCGATCACACGAACATCGAGTCGCTCGCTCGCGACGTCGACATCATCCTGGACGGCACCGACAACTTCGAGACGCGGTTCCTGCTCAACGACGCGGCCCATAAGCTGCGGCTCCCGTGGGTCTACGGCGGCTGCATCGGGGCCGACGGGCAGACGATGACCATCCTGCCGGGCGAGACGCCCTGCCTGCGGTGCCTGATGAGCGAGCCGCCGCCGGCCGGCGAGTCGCCCACCTGCGACACGGCGGGCATCCTGGGGCCGATCGTCAACGTGATCGCCTCGATGCAGGCCTGCGAGGCCATCAAGATCCTCAGCGGCCACCGCGAAGCCATCAGCCGGCAGTGGACGATCATCAGTCTGTGGGACAACACGATCCGCCAGCTCGATGTGAGCTCGCTTCGAGGTGGTGAGTGTCCGGCCTGCCGCGGCGAGCATCCCTGGCTTTCCGGCGAGCGCGGCAGCCACACGGCGGTGCTGTGCGGGCGAAACGCCGTGCAGATCACGCCGCCGGACCGCCAGGGTCTGTCGCTGGAGTCGATGGCCGAGAAGCTGCGCGGTGTCGGCAGGGTGACGGCGAATCCCTTTCTGCTGCGCCTCGAGATCGACGGCTACCTGATCACGGTCTTCCCCGACGGCCGGGCGATCATCGGCGGCACGGATGAGATCGCCGAGGCCAAGACGGTGTACGCGAAGTACGTGGGGAGCTGAGATTCTCGCCGGACGCTCCAAGCTAGCCGGCCTGGACGGCCTCTAACCTCATGGTGTTGGTGGCGCTTCCGATTCGGTCTCCTTGCGTGCTTCGGGATTGGGCGGCATCTGCGACTTGATCTCTTCGAGCAAGCCGCGCACGGATTTGTGGGTATTGCGCCAAAGCACCAAGAGCACCGTACCTGCGATGGCCGTCACCAGGAAGATAATGAGGAAGCTGTAATAGGCGCGATCGCTTGACGCGGGAATGGAGAACAGCGTCCCCCAAGGCCGTTGCCGCCACGCCTAGGAAGAAGAGCCCAAAATTCAAGAGGAGCGAGGATGGCGAGCCCTGCGCGAGGACATCAAGCTGGTGCTCGAAGACCACGTAAGCATTCAGCTCACGAACGGGAGCAACTCGAATAACTGGCTGAAAGGCGGACTTCTGCTTACTCATGCGGCAGGCGGCGGTTTGGTGAGACCCATCGCAGCGAACAGGCTACCGCTCGTCGATCCTGGAACGACTCGTACTGAAGCGCGCACATGTCCCGGGCCACCACCAAGATCGATGACCACATGCCAATGGCCGGCGTCGGGGACGTCTAGATGCACTGGGCTGGTGGTCACGTAGCCGCCGTAATAAGTGTAGCCGCGCCCGGCTTGATAGTTCTCATAGTTGGACGGGTCCAGAAGCTGGACGTTGGCCGCGCGATCGAGGACCACTTCGATCCGATCGCTCACCGCGGCGTCAACTTCGTAGTGGAGATAATTCATTGAGGCTATCATAGAACCGCTCGTGAGCATGCGTCAATCAACACGCGAAATGCGACTGGCCCAATACAGAAGCCCGGCTTCTTGGAGAAGCCGGGCTGGATTTTGCGTCAATGGATTGACTATGCGGCCCGCCCGCCGCTGATCAGCGCCACGAGCTCTGCATTCGACTTGTGCTTCGCCAACTGGGCGATGAGCCGCTCCATGCCATCGACCGGGTGCATGCTCGCCAGGGTGCGGCGGAGCATCGTCGCGGCGTGCAGCGTGGGGGCGTCCAGCAGCAGCTCTTCGTGCCGCGTGCCGGTGCGCGTCGTGTCGATGGCCGGCCACACGCGGCGGTCGGCAAGCTGGTGATCGAGCACCAGCTCCATGTTGCCCGTGCCCTTGAACTCCTCGAAGATCACCTCGTCCATGCGGCTGCCGGTGTCGATCAGGGCGGTGGCCACGATGGTCAGCGAGCCGCCTTCTTCGAATGCGCGAGCGCTGGCGAAGAGCTTCTTGGGCATGTCGAGCGCACGGATATCCAGGCCGCCGCTCATGGTGCGCCCGGCGCCGCCGATCCACTTGTTGAAGGCGCGGGCCATGCGCGTCAGCGAGTCGATGAGCAGGAACACGTCCTGCCCGCGCTCGGCCAGGCGCTTGCAGCGATCGACCACCAGGCGGGAGAGGCGGACGTGCCCCTCGACTTCGCGGTCCAGGCTGCTGGCCAGCACTTCGCCGCGGACGCGGCGGCGGAACTCGGTGACCTCCTCCGGGCGCTCGTCCACCAGCATCACGTGCAGCGCGACCTCGGGGTGATTGGTGGAGATGGCGTTGGCGATCTGCTGGAGCAGGATCGTCTTGCCGCTGCGAGGCGGCGACACGATCAACGCCCGCTGCCCCTTACCCAGCGGTGCGAGCAAGTCGATCACGCGCGTGCTCAGCGGCTCGGGGCCCGTCTCCAGGCGGAGCCACGATTTGGGCACGATCGGCGTTAGCTCGTCGAACTGCTTGACTTCGCGATAGGCTTCGGCCGGCAGGCCATCGACTTCGACGACCTCCGACACGCGAGGGCCGCCCCGCCCCGAGGGATAAGCCACGCCGCGGACCAGATTGCCCGGCCGCATGCGCAGCGTCTCGATTGTCGGGGCCGGCACGAAGGCGTCGTCGGGCGTGGGACGATAGTCCTGGGCCGGATCGCGGAGGAAGCCATACCCTTGCGGGTGCAGCTCCAAGATGCCGTGCACAGCCAGGCCTTGGCCCGTGGCGGTCTCGTGGTCCGAAACCGCACTCCGCTCACGCTCGGCGGGCGGTTCAGCACTGGGCGTTACCGGCTCGCCGTCGCGCGGGTCTTGCAGGTCCTCGCGGCGCGTCTCGTCCGAGGGAGGGTTGCCACGCGTGCGCGGCGTAAGCTTCCGGCGCTGAGTGGCAGGTCCGCGAGTTCGGTTCGAAGGAAGCGGTTTCATCAGTATGATTTGAGAGCGTTAGAGTTACACGGAATAGTCAGGAGAGGTCCAATAGTCAGGAGAGATCCAAATAGTCAGGGAGAGATCCAACCCGGCTGGACACGGCAGCCCGTCACAGCACGTTCCATCGGCACCGAACGATTCCATCGGCACCGAACGATTCGTCCAGACTGTCCGCCGCTGCCCTGCGGGGGAGCATCTGCCGCCGCTGCGGACCAGACCGAGGCGGTGAGACCATCGCGGCCAGACCATCGCGGCCAAGCCGAAAAGCTCGCCCGGCTCGATACGGCGAGTTCGTGCCTATCGAGCCATGCCGAGGCCAAAACGTCGATTACATTCGGCGACTCGTACGCGCCCGGCCTGCCAGAGCAAGTGCCGGTGCGGGATGCGTGACCTCAAGGTCACTAGTGTGAGAAAGCTCTTTCCTTAGTACGTCGCCCGTTCTGCCTTGGTTCGCGCCGCCGAGGCGTTGCGAATGTGGCAGATACGCGGCGACGCGTCCAGTGGAGCAAAGTTCGTGCCGACACGGGTCTCTTCCAGGCTTCTGGGGGGATTCCTATTTACCACACTGCCGGCGGGTACTACGCTTTTGATGGATTGAGTCGCGGTTACGCCGCTTTTCATCGCCGCTCGTCGCATCGACCGGTGTCGTGTCGTGGTCGCCGGTTCATTTGCCGGAGGGGTTGGGAATGTATCGCCCGTTTTGTTTGGTGGCATCCGTGGTCCTGGCTTTCGTCTGCGGCGCGGTGCACGCCGACCAGCCGGGCGAGAAAGAGCTCTTCGAAGCGATCAAGCTGCGGCTGGAGGCGAAGAACCGTTTCCAGCTTGACCGGGCGATAGGGCATTGCCAGAAGGCACTAACGCTTGGGCTATCCGATGGGGACAAGGCCTTCTGCCAGAAGCTGCTGGTGGCGGCCCTGCTCGAGCGGGCCACGACGGAGATCCGCCGCGGGCTCAACGAAAAACGCCGCACGGCCGTGCTGGACGACCTGAAGGAGGCCGTCAAGATCGACCCTGCGGCATCCCGAGCGCATCTCTTGTTAGCCAGGCTGCAAGCGCTCTCGGCAGACGACCGCAAAGCGGCGGTCGCCTCGGCGACCAAGGTCATCGACGTAGAGAAAGCCCAGGGCGAACAGGGCGACGTAGAGCTGCTGGTCGAAGCGTTGCAACTGCGCGCCGACTTGACGGACGATCCCAAGCAGAAGGCGGCCGATCTGGAAGAGGCGCTCAAGTTGAGTCCCGAAAGCGCCGGTCTTCTGCTGGAGCGCGGCCAGACCTTCCTCGCCGAGCGCAAGTTCAAGGAGGCGGAGGCCGACTTTGAGGCTGCGCTGCGAATCGTCCCCAAAAGCGCCGAGCTGCTCACGCTCCTGGGCGAGGCCCAGATGGCCCAGGACAAGCTCGACGACGCGCTGAAGAGCTTCACGGCGGCCGTCGAAGTCAAACCGTTGCCGGTCGCGTACTTGAACCGGAGCCGCATCTATTTGCACCAGGGCAAAGGTCGTGAGGCGGTCAACGACATCAACAAAGTGATCGCCCTGGGCAAGGCCACGTCCAGGCTGCTCCTGCTCCGGGCCAGCGCGCACCACGCCTTGAAGGACGACGACCGCGCCGTCACGGACGCCGACTCCGCCCTGAAGCTCGATTCGGAGAACACCGAGGTCATGCTCCAGGCGGGGCTGGTGTTCTACCAGGCCAAACGGAACGCCAAGGCCCTCGAGACCTTCAATAAGCTGCTCGAAAAGGACGCCGAGAGCGCCGGTGGATACGCCGGCCGGGCGGACACGTACTGCAGCTCGGCGAGCACGGCAAGGCGATCGAGGACTACAAGCAGTCGCTCAAGCACGATTCGGACAATACCCACGTGCTCAACAACCTGGCGTGGGTGCTGGCCACGTCTCCGGACGACAAGCGGCGCGACGGCCGGCGGGCCATCGAGCTGGCCAAAAAGGCCTGCGAGCTGACCAGCTACAAGGAGGCGCACATCGTCAGCACGCTGGCCGCCGGCTACGCCGAGACCGGCGACTTCGAGACGGCGGTCAAATGGTCGAAGAAGGCGGTGGAGCTGGGACAAGGCGAGGTGAGCGACCAATTGAAGAAGGAGCTGGCCAGCTACGAGTCGAAGAAGCCGTGGCGCGAGAAGTTCGGCGGCGAGAAAGAGTGATTGCATTGCGGAATTCGGAATTCGAAATGCGGAATTCCGTGACGGCATGAGACTGTCCCAACTCCGCATTCCGCATTCCGCATTCCGAATTCCGATGTGGCCCGACGCGCCCCAGACTGAGCAGTTGCTTCAGCGTGCGAAGACCGGCGACGGCGCGGCGGTGAACGATTTGCTCGACCGGCACCGCGAGGCGCTGCGGCGGCTCGTGGAGCTGCGGCTGGATCCGGTGATCAAGCGGCGAGTCGACGCCAGCGACATCGTGCAGGAGGTGCTGGTCGAGGCCAACCGCCGGCTCAAGGAGTATCTGGTCGATCCGGTGATGCCGTTTCATCTTTGGCTGCGGCATATGGCCAAAGACCGGATGATCGACGCCCATCGCCGGCACCGCCAGGCCCAGCGCCGCAGCCTGGACCGGGAACAGCCGCTGGTGGCCGCCGGCTCGGTCGATCAATCGACGAGGGACCTGGCCGAGCAGCTTCGCGACCGGGAGCTGACGCCGGCCGCCGCCGCCACCTGGCAGGAAACTCTCCGCCGCTTCCAGGCCGCCGTCGAGGAGCTGGACGACACCGACCGTGAAGTCATCCTCATGCGGCACTTCGAAAAGCTCAGCAACCAGGAGGTCGCCCAGGCGCTGGAGATCACCGGCGCCGCAGCCAGCATGCGTTACCTGCGGGCCGTGCGACGGCTACGGTCACTGCTCGGCGAGAGCGATGGCCAGGAGTCAGGAGTCAGGAGTCAGGAGACATGAGATGGCGACTGCCTCGTCCCTGCTCCTTCGCCTTTTCCACGGCCCCATGACTCCTGCCCCCCTGACTCCTGCCCCCTGCCCCCCTGCCCCCTGACTCCTGACTCCTGTCTGATGTCCGAATCCTCGTCCCGCGCCCGTCGTCGATTGACCGTCAAGGCCGTGCTGCTCGGCGTGGCATTGGGCGTTGTGCTGACGCTCGTGACCTTGGTGACCTGGCTGTGGCTGAACCGCGATCCGATGCCGGCGCTTACGGTCGAGGCGCTGTCCAATGCCCGCCAGCATTGGGACGAACATCGCGTGGCGGACTACAAACTGGACCTGGAGATCACGGGAGAACGGCCTGCGAGCGTGCACGTCGAGGTGCGCGACAGTCAGGTCGTGGCCTATACAAACAACGGCCGCACGCCCGACGCCAAAACCTGGCCGTGGTGGTCCGTGGACGGATTGTTCGAACAGATGGAAGCAGAGCTGACGGGTTCGGCGGCCGAGGATGCGCGCGTAGCGCGAGGAGCCTCCAAGACGGTGCTGCGAGCCCAATTCGACCCCTATTACGGCTATCCGTTGGTCTTCCGCCGCCTGGCCACGGCGTCTGGCGGGGCAGCCAGCAGTGACTCGCGCTGGGAGGTGACGCGGTTCGAGCCGATGAAGACCGATGGCGGGCAACCTGATCCGGTGCCCGGCGATCAGTGAGGCCAATGCGGAATGCGAAATTCGGAATGCGGAATTGATCAGTCAATCCGGCATTCCGAATTCCGCATTCCGAATTCCGCATTCCCGGACTTGAGCCTGCAATGTCCCAGCGTTCCCTCAACCTGACGGACTTCATTCGCTCGATTCCCGACTTCCCCAAGCCGGGCATTTTGTTCCGCGACATCACGCCGCTGCTGCGGTCGCCTGCCGCGTTTCACGAAGCGATCGTGCAAATGGCCGCGCCGTACCGTGGCGTGCCGATCGACGTCATCGCCGCGGCCGAGGCGCGGGGCTTTATCTTCGCCGCGCCGCTGGCCCTCGAGCTGGGTGCCGGCTTCGTCCCCGTCCGTAAGCCGGGCAAGTTGCCGTTCGACACCCACGCCTTTCACTACGAGCTGGAGTACGGCACCGACTCGCTCGAAATCCACATCGACGGCATCGCGCCGGGCCAGAACGTGCTCTTGGTGGACGATCTCCTGGCCACGGCCGGCACGATGGAAGCCTGCTGCAAGCTGGTGGAAAAGTGCGGGGCCAACATCGTGGGCTGCGTGTTTCTGATCGAGCTGGCCGCGCCGGGCGGAGCGCAGCGGATTGCCAGGTACAAGCCGTTCAGCCTGATCCGATACTAGCCGCCTTACCACAGCTCGATCTGCAGCTCCAACGGCACGCTGAGCCGCTCTTGCACGCGGGTGCGAATCTGATCGATCAGCCGCCGCACGTCGTGGCTGGTGGCCCCCTTGTCGGCCACGATGAAGTTGGCGTTCCGTTCGCTGATGGCCGCCGCGCCCACGCGCCGCCCAGGCCGGCCTGATCGATCAAGGAAGTGGCATTCAGGCCGCGGGGGCTTTTGAAGATGCAGCCGGTGGCGCTCGTCCACCAGCGGCTGCTCGGCTTTCTTGACGATCCATTGCTTTTGCATCCGCTTGGCCAGCTCCGCGGGATCTTCCTGTTCGAGCTGGAACTCGGCCGACAAGATCACCAGCTCGTCCAAGCTGCTCTCGCGATAGGCGAAAACGAGGTCGTGCCGGCCCCGCTGCACGATCTGGCCTTCATGCGTCATGATCGTGGCCCCGGCGGTCCATTGGCCGATGTCGCCGCCGCGGCCGCCGGCGTTGGCGTGCAAGGCGCCGCCCACCGTGCCGGGGATGCCAACCAGCGCCTCGAGCCCTGCCAGCCCCTTGGCTACCGACTCGGTGATCACGTGGCCGAGCTTGGCGCCGGCGCCGGCGCGGACGGTGCCGCCCTGGCAGCGGATTTCACCGAAAGCCGGATCGGTAAGCTGGATGACGACGCCCCGCACGCCTTCGTCGGGCACAAGCACATTCGATCCGCCCCCGAGCAGCCGCATGGGAAGCTGCTGCTCGTGGCAGCGCCGCACTAGCGTGGCCAGCTCGTCCTGGCTGCGCGGTTGGGCGAAGAACTCCGCCGCGCCGCCTAAACCCAGCCAGGTGTGCGGGCCCAGCGGCTCGCTCTGGGCGACGATCGCTTCAAAACCGGAAAACCAAGGCATGCGTGCAGGTGGTGAGTGGTGAGTGGTGAGTGGTTGCCGACTCGCGTGTCTTCCGATTCGCATTGTGTCCATTCTGCGCGGCATCGTCCAGCCGGGCAGACTCCCGCGATGCGCCTTGCCCACGTCCCCGGCCGCGACGGTATAATCCCCTCGATGGACCATTTTGATTGCGAGAGCCTGAGCAACGACCCGCTACACGGATATATCTCGTTCATTGGCCACGCTGAGCCGGGCGAGACCAGCGAGCGGCAGATCATCGACCACCCCTGGGTGCAGCGGCTGCGGCACATCCACCAGTTGCAGACCGCCTGGTGGGTCTTTCCCGCGGCCGAGCACACGCGGTTTCAGCACGTGCTGGGGGTGATGCACCTGGCCAGCCGGGCGGCCGAGCGGCTCTACGACAGCCTGCGTGAGGTCTGCCCGGACGTGCCGAGCCGGGCCTACGTCGAAACGCTGCTGCGGATGGCGGGCCTGCTGCACGACGTGGGGCACGGCCCGTTCGGCCATTTCTTCGACGAGCACTTCCTCTCGGACTACGGCCTGACGCACGAGACGCTCGGCTGCCACATCATCCGCCACGAGCTGGGCGATCTCCTGCGCGGCGTCCGCCGCAACCCGCACGGCCGCCTGGAGCCAGGCGAGATGCTCGACCCGAGCAGATCGCGTTCCTGATCACGCGGCCACGCTCGGCGAGCGGGGGGCGAAGCCCTCTGATAAGCCGGCAGCAGCCGATGCCTCGGAACTTCCAACTTCCAACGTCCAACGTCCAACATCCAACATGGCGACGTCCAACCGTTCGACGTTGGACGTTGGACGTTCGACGTTGGACGTTCAATGGCCCCGCTGGCTGGTCCTCCTGCGCAGCCTGTTCAGCGGCCTGTACACCGTCGACAACATGGACTTCGTCCTCCGCGACGCCTACATGTCGGGCTACAGCACCCGGGCCTTCGACCTGGAGCGGCTGCTGCACTACAGCTTCTTCACCGAGCAGGGCCTGACGATCCACGCCCGCGGCCTGTCGGCCCTGGTGCGGTTCATCGGCGTGCGGGCCGAGCTGTTTCGCACGATCTACTTCCACCGCACCGTGCGGGCCATCGACCTGACGCTGCAAGACCTGTTCGCCGAGAGCAAGGAGCAATTGTTCCCCGGCAACCCGCTGGAGCACCTGGACGAGTATCAGCAGTTCACCGAGTCGTCGCTGCTGGTCGATGTGGCCCGCTGGGACGGAGCGACGACCCGGCAAGGCGCGAGCTGGCGCCCGCCTGGCAGCGGTTCCTGCGGCGCGAGATGCGCTGGAAGATGGCCTGCGAGCGGACGCGGTTCTTCGAGCCGCAAGACGCCGAGCGGAGCAGCATCTTCAGCCGCGGCGAGTTCGTCGAGCAGGCCCTGCGCGACTTGCTGCCGCGGCACCTGCGCGAGCTGCCGCTGCGGGTCGATCTGGCCCGGCACGTCCACCGGCCCGGCACGCGCGGCCCGACGGCCGGGCAGAACTTCCTCTACGACCCCTCCCGCAGTGTGATCCGCGAGCCTCTCGGACCACGAGCTGTTCCGCAAGATCCCCGTCAGCTACCGCATCTGCCGCGTCTACGCCGAAACTCACGAGCACGACGTGACACTGGCCGCGGCCCTCGACTCGCTCATGGGGACCGAGAGCGAAGACAGTTTGACGAATATGTGAAGGTCGCCCGTGCTGGGCGCCGGCGTCAGGTGTGCAATCCTTCGCTACGTCATTCATTCGTCATTCGTCATTCCGTCATCCGTCATTCACTTTCCATACAGTTCCCTCAGCCGCCGGGCCGCCTCGGCCTCGTTCTTCAGCTTGGCGTAGGCCTCTTCCAGCGGCATCTCGTGGTCCTTGCCCGGGGCGAAGCCGCAGTCGGGGTTGAGCGTCAGCCGCTCGGCGGCGACGTACTGCAGCGCCTTCTCCACGCGCTCGACGATCTGCTCCGGCGTGTCGATCTCCGGGAAGCGCACGTCGACGCAGCCCAGGCCGATCTGCACGTTCTCGGGCAGCTCCCTGAGCACGGCCACGTCGCCGGCCACCGGGATGCTGAACTCCAGCATGAGCTGCGCCACCTTCAGCCGCTGGATGTGCGGCAGGATCGCCTCGTAGCCGCCGGCCGCGCCCCAGCCGCGGCGGCCCCAGTTGCGCCGGCAGAGGTGCACCGCCAGCGTCACGCCCTGACGCCGTCGACGATCTGGTTGATCCAGTCGACCGCCCGCCGCATCTCGGCCTCGGGGTCGGCGAACTTCGCCCGCACCTCCGGATCGACCAGCACGCACAGGTGCGGCTCGTCGAGCTGGATCACGTCCACGCCGACGTCGCGGATCGCCAGCAGCTCCTGGCGCAGCACGGGCACCAGCGCCTCGCAGAACGCCTCCCGCGTCGGGTAGGCGTCCTGCGAGTGCTCCGGCACCCACATCCGCTGGCCGATCAGGTAGGGCGACGGCAGGCAGACCTTGACGCGGCGGTCGGTGTTCTCCTTGAGGAAGCGGGCCTCCTCGGCGATCACGCCCGGCCGGCGCGGCGTCATCCGCTCGGTGACGACCTGGTGATAGGCGAACGTCTCGCGCTTGACCCAGTCGAAGCCGTGCATGATCTCGGCGATGACGTCCACGTAGCTCTCGCGCCGCCATTCGCCGTCGGAGATGATGTCGATGCCGGCCTGCTCCTGCATGCCGATGACGAAGCGGACGGCGTCGTCCATGCGCCGCTGCCAGCGCGGCATCGCGCTCGCCGGTCGCGCGAGCCCGCCGCAAGCAGGTCCTTGACGTACTGCGGCCGCGGCATGCTGCCGACGACGGTGGTGGGGAACGCGGCAGAGAGGTCATGGCGATGCGGCAAGAATGACGAATGACGAATGGCGAAGCACGAATGACGAAAGAATACCGAATGCCGAATGACGAAGGCAAAGGCTGATCTGGCGAACGCTGCGAAAAGGCCGCGAAAGGGGTCGGGAGTCGATATTCGCGACGAAACATGCTCGGTGCATCGCAAAGCGGTAACGTCGCGAAATCGACTCCCGCCCCCCTTTGCTCGAAGTCCTCGACAGTGGTCGTGTCGCTCCGCTACACTGCCCGCATTCCTTCCCGCCTGAAACACATATTTGAATGGCCAAGATCAAGACCGCGCAAACCGGCCCGCGCTATCCGCAAGGCCGCGTCTACGAACCATCGGCCGCGCAAGACCGCCAAGAGCCGGACGCCCGTCCGCTCCAGGCGTGCGCCGCGGCCCGCCGCCGCCCAGGCCACGCCGGAGCTACCACTGGGGCCGCCGATGGCCGAGCTGGACGAGTACCTGGCCAGCCACGGCCCGCAGTTCGAAGACGCCCTTTGCGATTTGCTTCGGATCCCCAGCATCAGCGCCGACTCGGCCTACAAGCCCGACGTGCGCCGGGCAGCCGAATGGCTGGCGGCACGCTTCCGTGGCATGAACCTGGCTACGGAGATCTGCGAGACCGCGGGGCACCCGATCGTCTACGCCGAATCGCCCGACGTTCCCGGCGCGCCGACCGTGCTCGTCTACGGCCACTACGACGTGCAGCCGCCCGATCCGCTGAACGTGTGGACCACGCCCCCCTTCGAGCCGACTCGCCGCGACGGCAACCTCTACGCCCGCGGGGCTACCGACGACAAAGGGCAAATGCTCACCCACGTGCTCAGCACCCAGGCCTGGCTGGCTACGGCAGGCAAGCTGCCGCTGAAGCTCAAGTTCCTGATCGAAGGGGAGGAAGAGGTCGGCAGCGAGAACCTGAGATGCCTTCATCGACATCGAACAAGGACCGCTTGGCTTGCGACGTCGCGGTGATCAGCGACACCAGCCAGTACTCGCGCCGAGCAGCCGGCCATCACCTATGGGCTGCGCGGCATCGTGCTACTTCGAGCTGCGGCTGACCGGCCCTAAGCACGACCTGCACTCCGGCATGTTTGGCGGCTCGGTGACCAATCCGGCCAACGCCTGGCGACGATGCTGGCCGCCCTGATCGACGACCAAGGGCCGCATGCAAATCCCCGGCTTCTACGACGACGTGCTCCCGCTGACCGCCGCCGAGCGCAAGCAATTCGCTGCCCTGAAGTTCTCGGAGCGGGAGTTCATGAGCAAGCTGGGCGTCTCCGGCGTGAACGGCGAAGCCGGCTTCACGACCACGGAGCGCCGCTGGGCCCGGCCGACCTTCGACATCAACGGCCTGTGGAGCGGCTATCAGGGGGAAGGCCCCAAGACGGTGCTCCCCGCCCGGGCCGGGGCGAAGTTCAGCTTCCGCCTGGTCCCTCGCCAGAAGCCGGAGAAGATCACCGCCAGCCTCAAGAAGATGCTTAAGGAGCTCTGTCCGCCCGGCATCCAGTTGGAGCTGGTGCAATTCGGCGGCTCGCCGGGCGTGGTGGTGCCGCTAGACAGCCCGCACGTCGCCGCGGCGGCCCGCGCCATCGAGCACGGCTTCGGCCGCCGCCCGGTGTATATCCGCGAAGGGGGCTCGATCCCCGTCGTCGGCACCCTCAAGCGCCACCTGGGCGTCGACACGCTCCTTTTGGGCTGGGGCCGCAACGACGACAACCTGCACAGCCCCAACGAGAAGTTCTGCCTGGCCGATTTCCACCGCGGCATCAAATCCAGCGTTTATCTGTGGCGGGAGCTGACGGGAGCATAGGCGACACTAGTTTTCACACGCACCATGACAACCTTCCTTCGTCTGACGGTCTGGCTATTCGTGGGCCTGGCTTGTGGCGTCGGGGCCGCTGACGAGAAGCCCAAGACAAAGATCCTTCTCATCGGCAAGGACCCCGATCATCCCTACGGCTCGCACATGTACCTGCACACGTGCGGGGTGCTGGCCAAGTGCCTGGAGTTGACGCCGGGCATCGAAACGGTCGTCTCCAACGGCTGGCCAAAGGACACCAAGACGCTGGAGGGCGTAAAGGCCATCGCCGTTTACACCAGCCCGGCGGCGGAATTACTGCTCGATGGGCCGCATCGAGACGAGGTGGCCAGGCTGATGAAAAGCGGCGTGGGACTGGTGACCATGCACTGGGCCTCCTCGATCAAGAAGGACAACCTGGAGCGGCTTGGCCCGACGTGGCTGAGCTACCTGGGCGGCACGTGGGTCAGCAACGTCGGCCTGAGCGGCGGCCGCTCGCCGCTGAAGCAACGGCTCGCCGATCACCCCATTTGCCGGGGCTGGAAGGAGTACGAGATCGAGGACGAGTATTACCTCAGCCCCACGATCGAGAAGGCCAAGCCGCTGCTGGAAGTTCGCGAGAAAGGCGGCAAGGAGGTGATTGTCGGCTGGGTCTACGAGCGCGATGGGGGCGGCCGATCGTTCGCCACGACGCTGGGGCATCCGTACAAGAACTTCCAGATCGAGGCATTCCGGCGAATGATCGTCAACGGCATCCTCTGGGCTGCGCCACGTCGAGGTGCCCAAGGAGGGGGCACGCGTGGATCTCGGCGAAGAGGCGTTGGCCCTGCCGCCGCAGAAGAAGTAGCAATGTCCAGATTCCTGGTTCGCCAGGTCCTGGCCCCAGCTCCTGGTTCCCAAGCTCTGCTTGGGAACGCACGTGGCGAAGCTCTGCTTCGCGTCGAAGCAGAGCTTCGAGACTTGCGTTCCCAAGCAGAGCTTGGGAACGAGAGCTTGGGAACGAGATTTGGGAACGAGCGTTTTACTCGACCACGACCACCGGCTTGCCCAGCACGTCCATCCGCGGCGTGATGCCCAGGCCCGGGCGACGTCGAGGCCGCCATGCGGCCGTTCGCCCGCTGCGGCGCGCCGTCGGCGGTGCTCACCGTGACGTAGCTGTTGAAGTCGGTCGCGGTGAACAGGAACTCCGGCGGCGTGCTGTGGGCCAGGTGGGCGATGGCCGCCGTGACGATGTCGCCGCCCCAGCTGTCCTCGAGCGTCATCGCGATGCCCAGCGACACGCACAGGTCGCGGGCCTGCCGCGTCTTCGTCAGGCCGCCGAGCTTGCTGATCTTGAGGTTCACCACGTCCATCGCCCGGTCGGCGTGGCCGCGCAGCAGCACGTCGAGCGAGTCGATCGTTCTCGTCGAGCACGAACGGGTGGTCGCGTGTGCCGGCGGACGGTCAGGCACTCCTCGTAGGTCAGGCACGGCTGCTCGATGTAGACGTCGACGTCGCGCACGGCGCGGACGACGCGCATGGCGTCGTGCATCAGCCAGCCGGTGTTGGCGTCGGCGACGAGCCGGTCGCCGGGCTGCAGCATGCGCGGCGACGGCGCGGATGCGCGCGATGTCCGTCGTCCGGATCGCCGCCGACCTTGAGCTGGAAGCGGCGGTAGCCCTCGGCGCGGTAGCCGGCGACGCGTCGCCGCCATCGCCTCGGGCGACTCCTGCGAGATGGCGCGGTAGAGGCCGAAGTCGTCGCCGTAGCGCCCGCCGAGCAGCACGCAGACCGGCAGGCCGGTCGCCTTGCCGAGGATGTCCCAGCAGGCCATGTCGATGCCGGACTTGACGTAGGGGTGGCCCTTGCAGCGCGGCGTCCATGCGGCGGTTGAGCTTGGCCGAGCTGCGTGCGGGTCTTCGCCGAGCAGGTGCGGCCCCAGCTCCGCGATGCCCGGCCCGGCACGCCGTCGGCGTAGGCCGGCAGGTAGAACGGGCCCGAGCGGGCAGACCTCGCCGTAGCCGATGAGGCCGGCGTCGGTCTCGACGCGCGACGACGGTGCTGTCGAAGACCGTGACCGACTTGCCGCCGGACCACTTGTAGCTGCCCTCGTGCAGCGGCAGCTCGACGCGGTAGGCGGAGATGCGGGTGATTTTCACTTACTCTTTCGACCGCGATAACGGGCGCTCACGCGCTTGAGGAGCGCCTGGTCTTCGGGCGAGAGGGCCTCCGGCCCTGCCACGTGCAGACGCGAGAGGATTTCGTCCATGCGGCGGTCTTCTTCCGCTTCCTGCCGCTGCTGCCGCAGGAGCCTCTCCTCGAGCCGGGTCTCGACCGCCTGCCCGATCATCGCCGGGCGCCGGTCGGTTCATCAGCGGACAACGGCATTTCCGGCCCGCGGACGCGCCATTCATCCGGCTCGTGCGGCTCTTCGTGCTCCTGCGGAGCACGGCGGCGGGACTCGCCCTGAGCGGCGAGAAACAAGAAGACGCCCAGCACCACGAGAGGCAACTCCACGAACAAGTCCACCGCGATGCCGCCAGCCCGCAGCAGGACCGGCGCCAGGCAGACCGCGCCCGCGGCAGCCAACATAAGCCCGTGTGTGTAGCGCACGGCGCGGCGATAGCCCACGAAGCTCCACAGCACTCCCCGGACAAGCCGGCCGCCGTCCATCGGCACCGCCGGTAGCAGGTTCAGGCAGCCGAGGTAGAGGTTCACCCAGGTGGCAATGCGAACGAGGCCGAGCACCGTCAGGCCGCCGGAATCCATAGGTGGGGAGAACAACTCGATCCCCCACCCCGCTGTCGCTGTCTCGTCCGCGCCGGCGGCGCCGCGCGAGTAGAGCACCACGCCCCCCGCAGCGGCCAGGAGGAAATTGGCCAGGGGGCCGGCCGCGGCGACGGCCACTTCGTTGCTAGGGCTGCGCGGCACGCTGATTTGCACGAGCCCCCCCAACGGCCAGAGCATGATCTCGTGCGGCGATCCGCCGTGACGGCGGGCGGCCAGGCAATGAGCCAGCTCGTGGACGAGCACGCTGGCGGCCAGCACGCTGAGAAAGGCCGCCGCCCACCACCAGGTCGCTTCCGGCTCCTGGCGCAGGGACACGACTGCGGCAAGGACGACCAGCACGAAAACCGCGTGCAGTCGGACCTGCACCCCGGCGATGCGCCCCAAGCACACGTTCCAGGCCAGAAAACCCTGCATGGGAGGAAACCGAAAGAGCCACAAGATCGCCGCGCATCCTCACGCAGCGGTGTAATCTCAATCTTATCAACGGACCCTGCGGGCGGCAAACAAATGCGCACCCTGTGCCAGACCTGCCGTGGCTGTAGAACCCGTCCGGCCGGAAGAAACTGCCGGGTGCGCAGTCTGTGCCGGCCAAAAAAAAGAAGCACGGCCTCCCCGACGGAGGCCGTGCTTGCCTTCATGGACGATTGATGCAACCAGGCGGTCCAGGCCGCGAGGCGCTACCGGGCGACGCCCAGCGCGAAGCCCCAGCCGCCAAAGCCCACGTCGCTGGGGCCGGCGAACTCTTCGGTGTTGGCCGTGTCTTCGAAGCCGCTGGAGTAGTTGTACCAGTTCTGCCATTCGGATTGGACGCGGGCGAAGGCATACGCGCCGTCCTGCATCGGCATGATGTAGTCATAGCCGAAGGCGAACTCCGTCATGCCCACGGTCACGTCAAGCAGGCGCTCCTGCTGGTTGCCCTGGGTGTTGAAGATGTCCTTGTCGGACATCAAGATGGCTCCGCGGGCACGAAGGAAGATCGCCCCACTGGTGCCTACCAGGCGACGCAATTCGGCGCTGACCAGCCCGCCGTAGCCGCTGAAGGAATTGAGACGAACTTCGTTATTCCCCGGGTCGATCATCGCCTCGCGGAACTCGTTGTATCGGACGCCGCCGGCGATCTCGAGGTCCCAGTTGCGGTTCAGGCAGAAGGTGTCGAACGTTTCCAGGTCCCAGGTGTACGTGTCCACGTCGAGGCTGTCGGCGTCGCCGTCGTCGTTCGAGTTGTGGTCGAACTCCCAGTAGCGGATGCGCAGCGCCCAGGCCGTCGCTGCGGACCCAACCGACGGTCAACCGGGGCGTGATCTCGAAGTCGAACTCTTCCTCGTCTCCCAAGTTCGCATTCACGCCCACGCGGACGCCATCGGCGCGGTGATAGCGGAACCACAGCAGCTCGGCCGAAACCCACAAGCCGGGGCAATGGCAACAGGGCTCGAAGCAGCCGCAGGTGCCGCCCATATCGCAGCAGCTATTGCAACAGCCGCAGCCGGAGCTGCAGCAGCCTCCGCCGCCACCATGATTGCCGCAGCCGCAGTCGCCGCCCGCGTGGCCGGCGGGTGTCGGCTGGTGCCCCTCGTAGCCGGTCGTCAGGCCGGCGTTGACGCCGCGCTGCACGGCTTCGACTTCAGACCGCAGCGAGGTCGGGTCGCTGCCGTCTTGCGAAAATGCGCCTGCCTGCAGCAGGCCCGCCAGCGCCACGGCCGTCAACACGTGCGATGCAATCCGTCTCATGACCTGAATCCCTCCTGGAAAATGAGTTGTAGGGCGGGACCGCTCCGCCGATCGCCATGCCGCGCGTCCTAACCGTTGCCGGAGCAGAACTCCGCGGCCAGCGCAATCACGCTACCACGCTTGCAGTTGTATCGGCCGCCAGCGTCGGACTATCGAGCAATGCTGGTCGATGCCGACAAAGCTGGCATGCTCTGCAAAACGCAATCGCGACCCTGACGCCTAGGCAAGCCCTGAGGGCCGGCCCGGCCCGGTGGCACCCGGTCCGGCGGGCCATTGAACCACCAACCCGGCGAAGCGCCTGCTACTTTGCCGAAAATCCGGTCGCGCCGCGCCTGGTTGTAGGCCAGCTTCTCCGCGGCCGTCATGCGGCGGAAGTCTACCGCTTCGGAGGGATCGGCCAGGGCGTCGTCGGCGCATGGGCACGCGGCGGGTGCCCCGTTTTCGGCGTGCCGGTTCTTGCAGCCACAAGCTGTTTTTTTTTGCGGCCGGCCCGGCGGCATCCCAGGTAGTCGAAGCTCGGTCGCCGGAAACCGAGACACTGGTGCCGTGGTAGCTCATCACGCCGGTTTGCAGACGCAGGTCGTCCTCCAGCGAGCGATGCGGCCGAATGCCGAGCTTGCTCCAGCACGCCGTGGTAGGCACGGACGGCCTCTTCGGGCGAAATCTGCCCATCCACGATCAGCCGCAAGAATTGCACGAACGCCAATTGGCACTCGGCGCCGTTGATCTTGCGGCCGAAAAGGGCCACGCGGGCGCCGTACTTCTTGGCCTCGGCCAGCAGCTTGAACGCATCGTAGGTCGTGCCCGCCCCGCCGCCGAGGATGCCGATCACCAGGTGCGGGTCGTAGGCGGCCAGCTCCTCCATCGCCTTGGGGCCGTGGTAGACCATCTTCAGGAACAGCGGCCGGCCGGCTTGCGTCACGCCGGCCAACGTGCGGGCGATACAGTCGTTGATGAACTGCGGCACCTGCTCGGCGCGAGACCGTGCGGCGCGTTCGGGTCGAACAGCTCGAGGAAGTGGCGGAAGCCGGCCGCTCGGCTTCGAGGCGGAACTCGCCGTACTCTTCCAGCGCGCGTTCGTCGTGCTCGAGGTGGTTGTTGAAGGTGATGCTATACAGGCCCAAGTTGGTCCCGCTGGTGCGATCCTCCGGCCGGCACTCCACGCGGCCGCATTGGATGTGATCGATCGTCGCGGAACGGAAGGGCCGCGACGGATGCTCGGCATATCGTCCGCCGCGCACGACCCAGATGTCGCTGGTGTCGTTGGCCCGCGCGGCCGGCGTGACGGGGCTGTCGTCGAACAGCCGCTCCTGGATCGCCAGTACCTCGCTGGTGCTGGCCGACATCAGCATGATATCGACGAGGCCTTGCCGCACGATCTGCCGCATCTGCTCGCGGTATTCGGCCAGCGAGCGAAACGCCGTCTCGCCGGCATGCGCCTCGGGCGAGCGACCCGGCGCGCCAATGCCAAAGGCCATGTCGGCGTCCTTGGCGTCGGCGAGGAGGAACTCCCGGCAGCCGGACGGATCGGCGTGGATGGCGGCGAGTTTGTTATCGAGTGATTTTTCCATCATGCACGCGGTGATCCGCACTTGCGTTCGCGTCTTTCAAAGGATTGACAACCACGAATAACACGGACAGCACGAATAGAAACAGATCCGACCCTGCCGCTACGCGACCGGTCTGGGAACGCCAATAGTCGCTAATATGAACTTAATAAATATCACGTCCTCCGCTACCTATCTCACAAACATGGCGACCGATATGGCGTTATTAGCGCCTATTAGCGATTATTAGCGTTCCCTGCTCAGCTTGCTACATTCGTGTTACGGTGCTATTCGTGGTTGGTCTTTTATTTCGTAGCCCCAACCCGAGTCAGCACCGTCTCCACGGTTTGCCGCAGGACCTGAGCGCTCTTCTTCAACCCTTGAACTTCTTTGGGCCACAAATCAATCTCATGCGTGTCAGCCGCACCGCGGCGGCCGACGACGGTCGGCACGCTGAGTGCCACGTCGCGGATGCCGTAGCAGCCGTTTTGCACGCTGGAGACCGGCAGCACCCGGCGGCGGTCGAGCGCGATCGTTTCGATCACGTCCTGGATGGCGATGCCGACCGCGAAGCCCGCGCCGCCTTTCTTCTTGATGACTTCGGCGCCCGAGCCTTTGGTGCGCGTGAAGAGCTCGCTCGGCCAGCGTTGGGCGACCAGCCGGGATACTTCTCGAGCGGCAGGCCGGCGACGGTGGCGCTCGACCAGATCGGCACCATGCTGTCGCCGTGCTCGCCGAGGATCAGGGCGTGGACCTGCGTCGGCGGCGGCCTTCAGCTTCTGCGCGATCAGGCTGCGGAAGCGGATCGTATCGAGCTGCGTGCCCAGGCCGATCACCTGCGCTGGCGGCAGCTTCGAGCCGCTCGGCCGCCAGGTAGGTGAGCACGTCGACCGGGTTGGAGACGACGAGGACGATCGGCGTCTCTTCGATAGCCGGCCTTGGCGATCTCGCCGAGAATGCCCAGGAACAGATCGACGTTGCGATTGATCAGATCGAGCCGACTTTCGTCCGGCTTGCGGCGCAGGCCGGCGGTGATGCAGATCACGTCGCTATCGACGGCACGTGCTCGTAGCCGCCGGTCGACGATCACCTGGTCGGCGACGCTCGGCGCCGCCGTGCAGCAGGTCGAGCGCCTGGCCGTCCGGCCAGTTCGGCGTTGACGTCGAGCAGGGCGATCTCGCGCACGACTTTGCCGGTCTGCAGGGCGAAGGCCGTGCACGAGCCGACCAGTCCGCCGCCGCCGATGATGCTGACTTTCATGAAGGTGGTCAGTGGTCAGTGGTCAGTGGTCAGTGGTCAGTGTGGTCGCTTTTGGGACTCAACTCTTCCCGGCGAGCGTTTTCATCACACGATTGGTGATCTCTTGAATCAGCGCGTCTTGATCGCTGCTAGCGGGTTGCTTGCCGTTGGTCGCTGCCGCATCGAGCCTGGCCGGTGGCGGGGCTTCGAAGGCCCGCCGCTCCACGCCGCAGTCCTTCCACGAGCCGCGGAACGTGTCGTTGGCGCAGAGGTCGCAATTCTCGACGCCCACCTCCAACCGCGCGTCGGGAAGCCCCAGCCGCGTCTTGAAATCCAGCAGCTCGCGTTCGTGTGCTGCGCGCTGAGGTAGTTCACCTTTCCCAGATCGCGGGCCAGGAGCAGGATGCGGCAGTAGGCGTCGAGGATTTCGGTCCACCAGTAAGCCCGCTCGACGGTCTCGCCGTAGCTGACTGTGCCGTGGTTGGCCAGAATGACGACGTTCGTCTTCTTCACGAAGGGGAGCACGGTGTCGGCGAACTTCTGCCCGCCCGGCGTTTCATATTTGGTGATCGGCACGTCGCCCAGAAACACCTCGACCTCGGGCAGCACGCACTGCGGGATCGGCTCGCGGGCCACGGCGAACGCGGTGGCATGCGGCGGGTGGCAGTGGACGACGCTCTTGATGTCCGATCGCTCTTTCATAATCGTCAGGTGCAAGAGCACCTCGCTGGAGCGCTGCTTCTTGCCGGCGAGCTGCTTGCCCTCCATATCGACGATGCACAGGTCGTCGGGCTGTCAGGAACCCTTTGCACTGCATCGTAGGCGTGCAGAGCACCTCGTTCTCGCCGAGGCGGTAGCTGATATTGCCGTCATTGGCGGCGGCGAACCCCTTGTTGTAGAGGCGCCGGCCAATCTCGCAGATTTCCTGCTTGAGATTCTGAAGGTTGACGAACGTGCGTCGAGCCATAGCTAACGTAGGTCCACAGTATCTAGGATCGCCGCCGTGTAGGCGTCGATCGGTTTGGTGTCCGGGTGAAACGGCTGCGCCGCCTCGGTCCCCTCGCTGAAGGCCACCCGATGGCCGATCGCGGTGCCCATGTCGTCGTACACCACGACGGCCTCGGCCCGCTGCTGCATGTCCCCTTGCAGGTTGGCCAACGACAGCGGCACCACCAACCGCAACGGCCCGCCGACCAGCGACGGATGCGACCGATTGAGCGTGACCGTGCCGATGACTTCGCCGATGCGCACGTGACTCTCTCGGCTATAAGGAAGGGAACCACTAATAGCACGAATAACACGAATGACGCGAGAGAAGGCGATTGACTGTTACGAAGGAGAAACGCTAATAAGCGCTGATAAACGCTAATGGACTGCTCACGACTAGCCTCCCGCCATGGGTCTACGACGATTGTGCCTTCTATTAGTGTTCATGAGCGCTTATTAGCGTTCCCAAGTATTCTGTCGCATTTATTCGTGCTATTCGTGTTATTCGTGGTTGCCAATCTTCTTCTATCAATCCAGCAGCCGAGCCAATGTCGCCGAGGGATTCACCTCCGCCTGCGATAGTCGTTCCGCCATGCGTTGCAGTTGAAAAGTCCCAGCCTTCAAGGGATCGATCACGAGCAAATTGGCTGCTATCGATTGCATCGCCGCGTCGGCCGCAGCCGAGTCGTTGGCCGCCGCCGCCCGCACACCTCGTCGCCGGTTGGTCATGCACACGGTCGCGGTCGTTTCGGCCGTCAGCAGCAGACCCCGCTGTCCGCCGAGCGCGATGGCGTCGCACATCTCTTGCACCGCGCTCGCCAAGCCCGTTCGGGCAAGCTGCTCCACGTGAATCGCTCGCTTTCTCAGGTGGCTGACCACGATGGCGGGGTCATACTTCGCTTCCGCCACGCCCAGAACCAGCGCGTGGGCCCTGGCTGGCGCTTGCCTGGGGCCGTCTGCCGTGCCCCGCGAGATCGTAATCCCTCGCTGTTTCAGGTAGTCGCGAGCGGCGGGCGTTATTACGGCGCCGTGCGCAAGTTGAATTGTGTTTGCGTCAGCGAGCCATCCCTCCACGTCGGCCAGCGAAACGACTCTGCTTGTCAGCGTTACTCCAGAGTTTCCCTTAGTCGCCTTGGTTCCGCTCGCTACCTGGCCCTTGCCGCGTGTCTCCGCCAGGAGCCAACCGTCGCAGCACTTCGCGTACGATCTGCTCGATATCCGTCTGTTCGATCTCGCCAGCCGTGGGCTTCATGAATTCCTGATTCCCAGCGTTGTCCACCGCACGGGCGTCGTGTCGTTCTTCAATAGCTCGCGGGCTACCCGGCCGTCATTCGTGATAACGACCGTCTCACCGCGCCCCGCACCGAGAAAATCGACGACCAACAGCGGGTCGCCGTCCGCTGTTCGCTCGTCGGCCGCCAACGGCTGCGCGACGAGCAGTTTGCATCCGTTCATTGTCGGATGCTTGACGGTGGCGACGGCACTGCCGAGGACGCGGGCGAGTTGCATGGATTGGTCGTTGTCAGTTGTCAGTGGTCAGTTGTCAGTAGTTGGTCGTCAGTAGTTGTTTGGTTGCCGTGCCTCACAACTGACAACTGACAACTGACAACCTATGCCTTTCCCAGAATCCTCAAATCATCAATCAACGAGCATCGCCGCTCCCGTGTGAACGTCAGCGGCGTCGTCACCCCCTCGCCCGTCGGTGTGGCGATGGAGAACGACAGGTAGCCTTCGCCGCCCAGGCCGAGCGACGCCATGCACGGGCCGTTTTTCACAAACAGCGTGGTGTCCATCACGCGGCCCATCTTCGTCATGTTCCGCACGTTGTTCGAGTGGATCATGCTCGTGTGCCGGAAGCCGTGCTCGTAGTACTTGGCCTTGGCGATCGCTTCGTCCACGTCGCGGCAGCGGACGAACGGCACGAAGGGCATCATCTGCTCGACCGGCACGAACGGATTGCTCTCGTCCGTCTCGCCGAAGAGCAGCTCCGTCCCTGGCGGCACCTGCTTGCCGATGCCGCGGGCCAGCACGGCGGCGTCCTGACCGAGATATTCCTTGGCCGGTACGTCGTGTTTGTGCTCGCCTTCGCCGACTTGCGTGATGGCGACCTTAGTGAGCGCATCGACCTCGCGGGCATTCAGCCGCACCGCGCCGGCCCGATCCATCGCCTTGAGCATGGCGTCGAAGACTTCCTCGACGACGAAGACTTCCTTCTCCGCGATGCACAGCAAGTTGTTGTCGTAGGCGGCCCCCTTGATGATCGAGCGGGCCGCGCGGTCCAGGTCGGCCGTTTCGTCCACCACGACCGGCGGGTTGCCTGGTCCGGCGACGATGGCCCGCTTGCCGCTATTGAGGGCGGCCCGAGCCACGGCGGGACCACCGGTGACGCAAATGAGCGCGATGTCGCGGTGTTTGAAGATCGCTTGGCACTTTCCAATGTCGGCTCGGCGATCACGCAGACCAGGTTGTCGATGCCCAGGTCGTCGTAGATGGCTTTGTTGAATCGCCGCACGCCCTCGGCCGCAACGTGTTTGCCGCTGGGGTGCGGGTTGACCACCAGCGTGTTGCCGCCGGCGATCATGCTCACCGCGTTGCCGGTGATGGTGGGCAGCGAGTGCGTCACCGGGCGTGATGGCCCCGATGACTCCGAAAGGGGCGTGCTCGATCACGGCCAGGCCGTGGTCGCCGCTGAACACCTCGCTGCGCATGAACTCCACACCCGGCGTGCGCTCGCCGAGCGTCTTGAGCTTCTCGATCTTGTGTTCCAGGCGTCCGATCTTGGTTTCGTTCATCTCCATCGTGCCCAGCTCGACGGACTGGTCGATGGAGATGCGGCGGATGTGGTCGATGATCCGCTTGCGGTCCTCGATGGTGCGGCCGCTCAGTTCTTCGAAGGCTTCGCCAGCCGCCGTCACGGCCTCGTTCACGCAAGTGAACACGCCATGTCGGCGGCGATGGCCGCGGCCGTTCGCGTGCGCCGGGCCGCGCATCTGCGAGAGCACCTGCTGCACGACGTTGCGAATCAGGTCTTCGGTGGCTTGCATAGGACTTGTCAGTAGTCAGTAGTCAGTAGTCAGTAGTCAGTAGTCAGTGGCTTGTTGTCGGACGTGGTAAGTCGTCAGTGTGTTGTCGCAACTGACAACTGACAACTAACCACTGACATCCTTCTTGAACACGCACTGTTGATCCAGATGCACCGAATCGACGATGCCGATGATGGCCGCGTCGACCGGCAGTTGTTTGGTCTCGGGCGTCAGCCGGGCGCTGGAGCCTTGCACGATCAGCACGAACTCCCCGCAGCCGGCGCCGACCGTATCGACCGCTACGAACGTGCGGCCGGTGGGTTTCAGCCGCGTGGGATCGGCCTCGTCCACCCGATAGGGCTCGACCACCAGGAGTTTCTGACCGGTCATCGAGGCCACTTTCTGCGTGGCAACGACGGAGCCGGTCACCTTGGCAACAAACATGGCGTCGTCTGATTGACTGGTCCTAAAGTTATTTACCACAGAGGCACAGAGAGCACAGAGGAGCGATCGGGCAACCGACCATGCTCACAGCAGGATTGCCGTTCTCATACCTCTGAAGTCTGTCCTCTCCGTGTCCTCTGTGCCTCTGGTAGATCATTTCCTCGACACTCGCTACGAGCCCGACCTTTGGCCCCTCAATAGCTGCACCGCTTGACGCGCAACGACAATTTCCTCATTGGTGGGCACAGTCCAAATCTGTACGCGACTCGAGCGGGCGTGAATTGCTACCTCACCTTTCGCGGTCGCGTTGGCTCTTTCGTCCAGCACGATTCCTAACTGTTCCAGCCCTGCACACACGGTGTGGCGGACGCCGACGCCGTTCTCGCCGATGCCGCCGGTGAAGACGATCAGATCGGCGCCGCCTAACTCAACCAGGTACGCCCCGAGGTAGTGCCGCACGGCGCTCGTGAATACCTCGAGCGCGAGCTGGGCTCGCTCGTTGCCTTTGGCCGCGGCTTCCTCCAAATCACGAACGTCGCCGCTGACGCCGCTGAGGCCCAGGAGCCCGCCTCGCTCGGCCAGGTCCTCCAGAGCTTCCTCCAGCGGCTTGCCCGTCCTCTCGAGGATGACCGGGAGCGCGAAGGGATCGAAATCGCCGACGCGGTTGTTGTGCGGGATGCCGGTCTGCGGGCTCATGCCCAGGCTGTTGGCCATGCTCTGGCGGCCGCGGATGGCACACAGCGAGCTGGAGCCACCCAGGTGGCACGAGATAACTCGTAAGTCCTCGCGGCCGAGCAGCTCGGCGATGCGGCCGGCGATGTAGCGATGGCTCGCGCCGTGAAAGCCCCAGCGGCGGACCTGAAATTCAGTGGTCCAGTCATAGGGGATGGCGTACGTCCGCAGCCGCGCGGGCACGGTCTCGTGGAAGCCGGTCTCGAACGCAGCCACCAGCGGAATCTCGGGCAGCTTTTCGTTGAGCAGTCGCATTGCGGCGATGTACGGCGGGTTGTGGGCCGGGGCCACTTGGCTCATCTCTTCCATTGCGGCCAACACGTCGGATGTCACCCGCCGCACGCCGCTGATCCGGCCCCCATGCACCGCTTTGAAGCCGATGGCTGTCACTTCGCCCGCATCGCGCAGGCAGGCGTGCTGCCGGTCGGTCAATTGCGCCAGGCAGCGCCGCACGGCTTCGGCGTGATCGGTCACGCGGCCCGTCTGCTCCGCCTTGTAGTCGCCGATCTGGACAAACGATCGGCTGTTGTCGGCCCCGATGCGTTCCGTGCCGCCGCGCGCGAACTGCCGCTCGTCCGTCATGTCGAACAAGCGGTACTTGAAGCTGGTCGAGCCGAGATTGGCGACGAGGATCTTCATGATGCCTAGGGATTTCGTGCGACCGTCTCACGTTCGTCCTCGTCGTCGTCCTCGTTCTCGTACTCGAAGAGATCGAGGACGACGACGAGGACGAGAACGAGAACGAGGACGAGTACTCTCGTCAGGCAAGCTGGAAGCCTACCTACGGCTAGATATACGCCTCGACCAGCCCTTCGGCCGGGCGGGGGATGATGTGGCTGGCGACCAGCTCGCCGACCTGGGCCGCGGCGCTGGCGCCGGCTTCGACCGCCGCGCGCACGCTACCGACGTCGCCGCGGACGATGGCCGTCACGTACGCGCCGCCGATTTGCACTTTGGCCACGATCTGCACATTGGCCGCTTTGGCCATGGCGTCGGTCGCCTCGACGAGCGCGACGAGCCCTTTGGTTTCTACGAGTCCGATGGCGTCTTGCATGGTTTGTCAGTGGTTAGTGGTCAGTGGTGTGGATCGTCGTCTTTCGCTCTGCGAAAGAACGTCCTTTCGCGGAGCGAAAGGCAACGATGGCTCGCTACGCCGGTGCGCGGTGGCGCGGCTGTTCTTCTTGAGCTTGGGCAGCACCTTGTCGAGGTCTTCGTGCGGGCGGGGGATGACCTGCACACTGACGACTTCGCCCAGCCGGGCGGCGGCGGCGGCGCCGGCGTCGGTCGCGGCTTTCACCGCGGCCACGTCGCCGGTCACGAAGGCCGTGACGAGCGCGCTGCCGATCTTGTCCCAGCCGACGAAATCAACGTTCGCGGCTTTCATCATGGCGTCGGTGGCCTCGACCAGGGCAATGAAGCCCTTGGTCTCGATCATGCCGAGCGCCTCCAATGTCTTTGCCATGCGTTACTTCTCCGGTGCGAAACAGGCCTATGGGATAGAAGGGGTCGGGTGAATGACGAATGACGAAGCACGAATGACGAGCGTCCATTCGTCATTCTGTCATTCGACATTCGTCATTCCTTCGTCATTCGTGCTTAGTCCTTCGTCATTCATGCATGCTCTCTCACTTGAATAACTCGACTCGCGTTGCGTGCTCCAAATCGCAGGCGTTGCCTTCATCCGTGTCGATGTGCACTTCCAGCTTGCTCTTGGCATCCGCCCGGACGATGACGTTCTCCATCACGAGCGTGCAGGACGACTCGATGCGCAGCTTCATCAGCTCGCCGTTGGCCACGCCATAACGCTTCATGTCCTCCAGGCTCATGTGCACGTGCCGGGCAGCCCGGATCACGCCTTCCTGCAATTGCACGGCGCCGGCCGGGCCGACCAGCACGCAGCCGGGCGTGCCGGCGATGTTGCCGCTCAGCCGCACGGGGGCGTCGATGCCCAGCGAAATCGAATCGGTGAACGCCAGCTCGACCTGGCTGTGCGGCCGGGTCGGGCCCAGCACGCGCACGTTGGGCAGCATCCGGCGGCGCGGGCCGATGACCATCACCGTTTCGTCGGCGGCGTAGGCCCCTTGCTGATATAGCTCGCGCATCACCGTCAGCTTGCGACCGGCGCCGAACAGGATTTCTACATGCTCATCCGTGAGGTGAACGTGCCGGGCGGATATGTTGACGACCAACTCGGACGGCCCGGTCTTGGTGGTGCCGTTGATACCGCGCTGCTCACCGGCTGAAGCCGGAACTCCAGCGCGGGCCAGCACGATCTCGCGGACGATCCGCTCGACCGTCTCGCGGCTGATCGCGCCGGGTTGTGCCGCCAAGGCCGTACTCATCGGGCCAGCTCCTGTGCCGGCGAGAAGCCCGGCTTCTCCGCGAAGTGCGGCTTCTTGGCCTCCGTCCTCACGTCCAGCGGGGCAATCAGCACTTCCACCCCGGCCTCGGTCAGCTTGGTCCGCCAATCGTCGGTGATCCGTTCGTCCACCACCATGCGGTGCACTTTCTCCAGCTCGCAGAGGTAGACCAGACCTTGCCGGCCGAACTTGGTGCTGTCCGCCAGCACGATCACTTCCTCGGCCGAGCGGATCATGGCCAGCTCGGTCTCGACCAGCAGGGCATTGTTGTTGTACAGCCCGCGCTCGGTGATGCCGCCGACGCTCAGCAGCGCCTTGCGGACGCTCACCCCTTCGAGCATTCGCGTGGCAAACGCCCCCAGCGAGACCCCGGTCCGCGGATAGACGTAGCCGCCGATCAGCACGAGATCAGCAAACGCATTGGCTGCGAACAGGTTCGCCACGGGCAGCGAGTTGGTCACGACTTGCAACGTGCGACCGACCAGCCGGCGAGCCAGCTCATAGGTCGTGCTGCCCCCGTCCAAGAGGAGCGTGTCGTTATTCTCGATCAACTCCGCCGCGCAGGCGGCGATGGCTTGTTTCTTGTCCCATTGGGCCGGATCTTGGCCAGGGGAGTAGGGCGGCTTGGGCGGCCCGCCGATGTAAAACACCCCGCCGTGGGTCCGCCGAGCGGCACCGGCCTGCTCGAGGAAGTCCAGGTCGCGGCGAATCGTCGATTCGGAGACCTGAAGCTCCTCAGCTAGCTCCGGAAGCGACGCAAAGCCACCCTTCAGCCGCACGAATTCGAGCACCCGATGTCGTCGTTCTTCGGGCAACACGGGTGGATATCCTGAAAACAGACGATCTAGTATGGAAGATATCTATCACAACCAATCACTTATCGCCGATTATTGCCTCAATTGCTGATCATGTCAACAAGCTACTCCCGAAAAACAGGCGTTTTTCCACAGGCGCCCAGACCGCGTCTAAGCCAGCCAGCACAACCGCCGACGACGCGATAGAAAACTACCATGATCTGCCACCTGCGTGACGCGGAGGTCTCGTCGTGCCAGACTGCGCCTACGCCGGCTCTGGTGAAATACGCCCGAATCGCTCAAAGGCGTCGTTCCAAGTTCGCCGTCTCGAGGGGCATACTCTTCGACGGAGAACGACTGGCGCACGACCTCTCGGGCATCCGCAATCGAGCCGATGGCGCCGGCGGCAACCGCCTGCATCATGAGGTTGCCGATGGCGGTGGCTTCGACGGGGCCGGCGACGACGCGGCGGCCCGTGGCATCGGCGGTCATCTGGCAGAAGCGGCGGTTCTGCGCGCCGCCGCCGACGATATGGATCGTCTCGATCCGGCCGCCGCCAGTAAGCTCCTCCAGCCAGCCGAGCACCTGCCGGTACTTGAGGGCCAGGCTCTCCAGGGCGCACGCGGATGACCGCTCCTTCGCTCTCCGGCGCGGTCTGGCCGGTGCCGCGGCAGAATTGCCGAATGGTCTCCGGCATGTCGGCGGGGGCGATGAACGCACGGATCGTCGGGATTGATCAGGCTGACCAGCGGCTTGGCGGCGTCGGCCAGGCGATTCAGCTCGTCCCAGTCGAGCCCCTTGCCCGCGCTGGTTCCAGACGCGGCGGCATTCCTGCACGCAGCCACAGGCCGGTGATGTTCTTGAGCACGCGGATCGTGCCGCCGACGCCCCCTTCGTTGGTGAAGTTCAGCTGGCGGCAGGCGTCGTTGATGATCGGCCTGGGGGCTCTCGACGCCCATCAGCGACCAGGTGCCGCGAGCTGATGTAGCACCAGTCGGGCGTGGCTCACGCCCGCGTGATACGTTCATCTCGCGGAGCGAGATGACCACGGGCCGGCACCGCCATGACGGCGCTGGCCGTGTCGTGCGTGCCGGGGGCGATGACCTTCACGCCGGCCAGGCCGGTCTCGGCGGCCACCTGCGGCAGCAGCGGGCCCAGCTCCGTGCCGGGCTGGATGATCTCGCCGAGAATCCTCGTCGGCAGGCCGAGCCGCTCGAGCAGCGGCGTGGCCCAGGCGCCGTTCAGCGGGTTGTAGAACTGCGTGGTCGTGGCGTTGGTGAATTCGTTCGCCTTGCGGCCGGTCAGCAGCCAGTGGAACAGATCGGGCATCATCAGGAACGTCTCGGCCATCTCCAGCAGCGGCGAGTCTTGCAGCCGCATGGCCAGCAGTTGATAGAGCGTGTTGAACTGCATGAACTGCAGGCCGGTCTGGGCGAAGATCTCCTCGCGCGGCACCGTGGCGAAGGCCCGTTCCATCAGCCCGTCGGTGCGGCGGTCGCGGTAGTGATGCGGGTTGCCGAGCAGCACGTCGCCGCGGCCCAGCAGGCCGAAATCGACGCCCCAGGTATCGACGCCGACAGAGACGATCTGCCGCGGATACTTGGCGGCGGCCGCCCGCAGGCCGTTTTGCAGCTCCTTCCACAGGGCGAGCAGGTCCCAATGCATGTGACGGCCGACGATGACTGGGCCGTTGTCGAAGCGGTGAACTTCTTCAAGACTTAGGCGCGAGCCGTCGAAAGCCCGGCCACGACGCGGCCGCTGGAGGCGCCGAGATCGACGGCAAGAAAAGTTTGCTGGGCCATCGGCTGGTAAGTGGCGAGTGGTGAGTGATGGGCGAGGATCGAGGCGTAAGCCCGACGTGTAAAGCCGGCGATGGCATCGCCGGCAGCGACATCGCACGGGTGCCCCACGCACGGCTGGAAACAATGTACAAGCGGCAGGCAACCCACGACAAACGCCGACGATCGAGAAGCGGGTCGAGACCCTCGCGGCAACGGTCGTAATTGACCACCTTGGGCAGCCTACGTAAGATTCGGCGTGTCTGCGTGGCGGTCGTCGCCGTATTCGCAGCGAGGAAGCCTGCATGCCGGCCGCGCAGCCATCGCCGAACCGCACTTCGTCAGCTCGACCCGAGTTGACGGTTGTACCGCCGTCGGCCGAGGCCGAGGAGCGCCACGTCACAGCCCGAGCAGCCCGCCGATCGCCCGTCGCCCGCGGTGCAGCCTGCGCATCGGCCTGACGGCTCGACGCTTGTCGTCGAGCTGCCGCGCGGCGGGCAGCCGCCGACTCCGGAGCAGCTCGAGCTTCTTGCGCGAGCACAGCCAGAAGCTCGAAACCGCCTCGCCGGAAGAGATCATCGCCTGGGCGGTCGAGCACTACTTCCCCAAGCTGACGATGGCCACGGCGTTCGGCCCGGAGGGCTGCGTGATCATCCACATGCTGGCCGAGATCGAGCCGCGGGTGCACGTCTTCAACCTCGACACCGGCTACCAGTTCGAGGAGACGCTGGAGCTGCGCGAGCGGATCGCCGAGCGGTACGGCATCGAGGTCGAGTACGAAGCGGCCGCGAGACGACCGTCGAGGAGTACGAGGCCAAGCACGGCGGCCCGCTCTACAAGCACGAACCCCGACCAGTGCTGCCACGACCGCAAGGTGACGGTGCTGCAACAGGCGGTCGTCGGCTGGGACGCCTGGATCAGCGCCATCCGCCGCGACCAGAGCGCCGACCGGGCCAAGGCCCCGATCGTCGGCTGGGACAAGAAGTTCGACCTGGTCAAGATCAACCCGCTGGCCAACTGGACCAAGAAGCACGTCTGGAAGCTGATCACCGACGAGAACATCCCCTACAACCCGCTGCACGACCAGGGCTATCCGAGCATCGGCTGCTGGCCGTGCACGCGGGCGGTGCTGTTCGGCGAGGACGAGCGGGCCGGCCGCTGGAGCGGGTTCGCCAAGACCGAGTGCGGGCTGCACACGCTGTCGGACGACGACAAAAAGAGTTGACGCCTGCCGCGGGATGGAATGTGTTGCGGCGCATTGCCAGTTAGTGCGGTATAATGGCTGCGTGTGCCGTTGCGTTCGAACGTTGAATGCTCGCTCAGCCGAATCGAGTAGCGAAGATGGGTGCTCTTCCGTTGACTGCCACGCCGGTTCCGCTTCGACTTGATGCGGATGGTGTGATGCGCGTGGCCGGAACGCGAGTGACGCTGGAGACCGTCGTCGCTGCATTTTGTCACGGCGCGACAGCGGAACAGATCGCGCACGATTATCCCCTGGAGTTGGCCGACATCTACGCGGTCATCACGTTCTATCTCCGACAGCGCCGACGTTGACGCCTACCTTGCCGATCAGCGGCAGGAGGCAGAGACGCTTTGCCAGCAGCTTCAGGCTCGATACGACGCGCAAGGAATCCGAGAGCGATTGCTCTCGCGTCGAACGAACGAAGGCTAGCCGTGCTCTCGCTTTTGGCGGACGAGAATTTCAAAGGAAGCATCGTGCGCGGTCTGCTGCTGCGCGAGCCGACCATGAACGTCGCACGCGTGCAGGATATCGGGCTGTCGGGCCAGGATGACCCAACCATTTTGGCGTGGGCTGCCGAAAACGGTCGCCTATTGCTGACGCACGATTACCAGACGGTTCCGAGGTACGCCTTCGAACGAGTGACCGGTGGGCTCCCAATGCCCGGCGTCATCGTCGGCGATATGTACTTGCCCGTGCAGCGCGCTATCGAGGACATTTTGCTGCTGGCGGTTTGTAGCCTTGAGCGCGAGTGGGAAGGCCAAGTCGTTTACTTGCCGCTATGAATCGCCCCATTTTTGGCCGGTTGTAATTTCCTCCAGGCGCGGGTAGAACGGTGCGGTCACTTCTCTGGGGGACCATTCAGGAGACACGGCATTCAGGAGGCCGACTATGCTCGTGCTGTCGCGGCGCCAAGGCGAGAGCATCGTGCTGGATCACCATATCATCGTCACCATCGTGGAAATCCGTGGAGATGTCGTGCGCATCTCCGTCGAAGCACCCGAAGGAACGGCGATCCACCGCAAAGAGATCTTCGATCGCATCGCCCGCGGGCAAGCGGCCAACTCCGGGCCGTCGATGACGCTGGAATAGCGCCGCGACCTTCTTTCCGCCGCACGAGCTGCGCGTAGCTGAAGTCGCCAGACTTCAGCCCTCGCGGAAGTAAGTCCTCCGGGATTGCGGGAGGCGAATCCTTTCGCCAAGTTCCCCGAGAACGTCCGGCGGCGAAGGGATTCGCCTCCCACATCGTGCGGTCGGCGCCTCCCACATCTTACTTCAACGGGCTGCTAGGCGCATCGGCTCGCTTCGGCGATGCGCCGTCACCCGTGCCGGCGACTCCTGGGGATGATGCGCGAGCATCACTCGCTGGGGGCGGGTTGAATCGCCATTCCTTGTTGACGATGAGCCGCGCGCCGCGGCGAAACGTGAGGTACGACCAGGCCCATTGCAGCACGACGAGCAGCCGGTTGCGGAAGCCCGTCAGGTAGTAGATGTGCACCACCAGCCAGGCGAGCCAGGCGAAAAAGCCTTTGAGCCTGAAGCGACGGACTTGGACGATGGCCCGGCTGCGGCCGATCGTGGCCATCTGACCCTTGTCGAAATAACGGAACGGCTTCCGCGGCTGGCCTCGCAGCTCGCGGACGATATTGGCCGCGATGGCGCGGCCTTGCTGGATGGCCACCGGGGCCAGGCCCGGCAGCGGCTGGCCGGTTTGATGAGCGAAATGGGCCAGGTCGCCGGCGACGAACACGTTGGGCTGGCCCGGCAGGCTGAGGTCTGGCTCGACGATCACGCGCCCCTGTCGGTCGCAGGGCACACCCAGCTTGCGGCCGATCCCCTCCGCAGCGACGCCGGCCGCCCACAGGACGGTGCCGGCCCGCAGGCGCTCCTGGCCGATCTCCACGCCGTCGGCATCGACCTTGGTGACCAGGCTATTCGTCCACACCTGCACGCCCAGGTCCTCCAGGTCGCGCGTCGCGCGGCTGGAGAGCTCCTCGACGAACATCGGCAGAATCCGCGGGCCAGCCTCGATCAGGATCACGCGCGTGAGCTTGGAATCGATGGTGCGGAAGTCCCGGGCCAGCGTGAAACGGCTCATCTCGCCGATCGCGCCGGCCAGCTCGACGCCGGTCGGCCCGCCGCCGACGATCACGAACGTCAGGTATTTCTTGCGGACTTCGGGGTCGGTCATGCGCTCGGCGATTTCGTAAGCGGTCAGCACGCGGCGGCGGATTTCGGTGGCCTGCTCCAGGGTCTTGAGGCCCGGCGCGTGCTCCTCCCACTCGTCGTGCCCGAAGTAGCTGTGCCGGGCCCCGCAGCAGAGGATCAGATAGTCGTAGGGCAGCTCGCCGATGTCGGTAATCACCTTGCGGCCGACGAGGTCGACCTGCGCGACCTCGCCCTGCAAGACGCGGCGTGTTGCGATAGCGGGCCAGGATGCTGCGGATCGGCGCGGCGATGTCGGCCGGGCTAAGGCCGGCCATGGCCACCTGGTAGAGGAGCGGCTGGAACAGATGGTGGTTCCGGCGATCGACGAGCGTGACCTCCACTTCGCTCGAACGGCCCAGCGCCTTGGCGGCGTTCAGGCCCGCGAAGCCACCGCCGACGATGACGACTTGCTTCATGCTTGCCCTCTCACGGCACGGCCGCGTGCCGCTTCGCGTGATCTTTTCGCCGATCATGGCGATCTTGTGGTCGCGGAGCCGCTTTTCGTTGAGCCAGTACGGGCTGGTGATTTCCTTGAAGGCGTAAATCGCGGCCTGAATGCCTTCGGCCCAGGCGACGGTGATCAGCTTGATGTCGCCGTGCACGTCGCCGACGGCGAAGATGCCGCGGCGGCTGGTTTCGAAGTACGGATCGATGGCGATGCTGCCGTCTTCGTTGAGCCGCAGCGCCGAGCCGCTCGAACGTGTCCTTGGCCGAGAGGAAGCCGATCTGCACGATCGCCAGGTCGCAGCCACGGAGCTCGTCGCCGTCGGTGAGCGTCAGTCGCGATCGCGTCGCCGGCGATGCGCGGCGGCGGCGATCTCGCGTCGAGACGTGGACGCGTGCCGCCGGCGTCGCGACGCGGGCCAGCGTGTCGGCCTTGCCGATCGGCGTCGCCTCGCGGACGAGCAGATCGACCGTGCGCCGTGGCGGTCGAGCACCATCACGGCCGCGTCGAGCGCCGAGTCGCCGCCGCCGACGACCGCCACGCGTGCGGCCTTCGTAGTCGCCGATCTTGGGAATCTTGTAGTACACGTTCTTCGACTCGAGCGCGTCGAGCACCGGCAGCCGCCGCGGATAGTGCAACAGGCCGCAGGCGATGATCACCTTGCGGCACAGATAGCTCGCCGCTGCTGGTGACGACGCGCTTGAGCGGGTCGTCCTTCTCCACCTGGTCGGTGTCGTCGATCGTCGACCAGCTCTTCGTTGAAGCGGAACTGCACCAGCGCATCGACCGCCTGGCGGTAGGTGCGCGGCCGAGAGCTCGTCGCCGGTGATGCCGTCGGGAAAGCCGGGGATGTCGACGATCCGCTTGTCGGCGTAGAGAAACTGCGGCTGGCCGCCCGGCTTGTCCTTGGCCTCGATGACGAGCGTCGTCAGGCCGCGATGGGCCGTCGTGAGGCTGGCGGCCAGCCCCGCCGGGCCCGGCGCCGATGATCACGACGTCCCAGTACGGCAGGTTGCCGAAGTCGATGTCGTCGCTCAGTTCGGTGACTTTGAAGTCGGCCATTGGTGGTGGCGCGGCGAGGAAATGCGCAGAACAAACCCAGTTTGGTGGGCCGTAGTGTCGCACGGCGGGCCGGTTTTCGCCAAGAGGTCGCGGCCGTCCTGTCTTCGTCTCGTGCTCGTAGTCGTGCTCGTGCTCGTACTCGATGGTTCGCTCGTTGCGGCTTCGAGTACGAGCACGACTACGAGCACGAGCGCGACTGCGAGCACGAGCACGACTGCGAGAGAACGTGCGTCGCTACCGCCGCGGGAACCACATCGAGAAGTTGCGGTACACCGCGTCGGCCATCCAGCGGGCTTCGCCCTCGGTCAGCCGTTTGATCTCCACGAGCTCCTGGCCGTCGCGGGTGACGAACGAGAGCGAGAAATCGCCCAGCTTGCCCGCCGTATCGGCCGCCGAACCATTGCTCGGTCGAGCCGGGGCATACTCATAGAGCTCGATACGGTCCAGCGACATGACCGGATAACGCCGCGTGCCGCCGAAACCGAAAAAGCTGGTGCTGCGGCTGATTTCATAGCCGCCGAACGACCAGACGTTGAGAAACGCCGGCGCGAAGAGCGCGGCGATCCAGAGCAGCATGAGCACTAGCCCGACCAGCCCGAAGGGCACCAGGAACAGGCAAAGAAACCACTGAAACTCGCGATACAACTGCCAGATGAAGAGGCCCACGATGCCGTTCCAAAAGGCGTTGGTGAGCGTGAGGGCGACGATACCGGCCAGGCTCCACCGGCCGCGCTTCTCGAAATGCAGGCCGTCGAAACCCTGCCGCAGCCTGTAGCCGCAGTCCGAAGGCGGCTCCAGCGGCTGGCGAGCGGGCTCGAGCACCTCGACGAGCGAGCGCGCTGAGGTCCAGTCAGTTGGAGTACAGGCCTTGGCCTGCTCGGTTGCCTCGCCCTCTGAAGGCTCCGATTCAGCGTCGGATTCCGTGCAGCCTGAAGGCTGAACTCCAACTTCGGCTTCCGCGTCCCCCTCGTCCATCGGCTGTTCGTCGCCACGAAGCACCGACGTGTGGCTCTGCAGCAGCTCGACCAGCGAGCGTACTTCCTGCTCGCTGACTCCCTTGGCGAACTCCACGGCTTGCCCAGAGTGCGGATGCGAACGTAGCTCACGGGGCCTTGTTCGCCGCCGGAAATCATGGCGGCGGCGAACGACTGCACCTCGGTCAGCGGCAGCTCGCGGCACCGCACGCCCAGCATGCTGCTCTGCTCGTGGACCAAGCCCGTCGGGCTAACACGCAACCGTTCACAACCGAAGAGCAACTGGTGCAGGAACCACACGAGGAAGCACCATGCGGCCAGGAACGGCGTGGCAAACAGCCACAGGAACGGATCGCCTTGCTGCGCGGCTTGCGTGACGATCATCACGCAGCCGAATGACCAGGCCGTCAGAAAGGCCGCGATCAACAGGGCGAAACCCAGGTGCCGCTGGGAATGATACAGCTCCAAATCGCAGTCAACGCGCTCCACGTGCACGCGGCAGCGCACGGGCTGGACCGCCGGCGGAGGTGTGGAGTCTGTGCCCATGCGCCTGAAAAGAGTGGAGCAGAAGTGTTTTCGCCTTTCTCCAATATAGCGGATCGTCGGGGCACTCGACGGCGGTCTATCGTCGCCTTTCGCTCCGCGAAAGGACGTTCTTTCGCGGAGCGAAAGACGACATTCGTCAGTCGTCCAGTACCATCAAACCGGGAATGCGCTGCGTGAGGTCGTCCAGGCCGGCGCTGGTGACGGGGTTTTGCGAGACTTCCAGGGTCTCCAGCCGCTTCAAGCCGCGCAGGCGCCGCAGGCCCTCGTCGGTGATGTGGTTGTTAGACAAATCCAAGCTTCGCAGCTCGGTCAGTCGGGCCAGCTCGGCCACCTGCGCGTCGTTCAGGCCGATGACCGACATGTCCCAATTGCCGCCCATCCGATTGATCGTCAGTGCGCGGAGCCGCCGCAAACCGGCGATCGCCTGCACGCTCTGGTCAGAGATCCGCCGGCTACCGCCGTAGACTTCCAGAGAGAGCTCTTGGAGCGAGGGCAACTGTCCGATGAGGGCGACGGCCTCGTCCGCTACGTCCTGCTCTACGCGCACGGTGAGCTTGACGGCCTCGGCGAACCAACGAGGCTTAGTCTCTTCGTCCCAGAACAGCTCGAGGAACCAGTCGCCCTTGGTCTGCCAAAGGACGTCATGGCCGGACTGCCACACCGTGCTGCTGATGCCGTCGCCGAAGACCGCGCCGGCCAGTGCGCGTTCCAATCCTTGGAGTGTGGCGGCTTGCCGCTGCGTCTGGCGGTACATGCTCCCCCACCAACCGCAGGGAATCGCGGCCAGGAGCACCAGGGCGGCGACTTCGCGCAGGCTGAGTTGCCAGAAGCTGCGTACCCGGCGACGGCGCCGTTCGAGGAGCAGCGCCAGAACGATCGAGCCGGCCAGGGCGATCGCGAGATCGGCGAGAAGTAGCCCTGGATGGACGTTGCCGTTTCCAGGCCACGCCCATAGCTCCGGCTCGAGACGCACTCGGACCGGCTTGTCTGTCTGTGCATGTCGCGCTAGCCCCAGATGCCTCAGTCCTGATGACGGTTTGCGGCGCGTCGCGAACTCTAGCGGCCAGCCATGCTCCACCCGATCAGGCAGAACACGCCGCTCCGGCGCGACGATGACCAAGGTCCATAGTGCCGCCGCCAGCAGCGTGATCACCCAGGTCGAGGGGTGAACGTAGTAGTCGCGGCGATACCACGGCTTCGGCAGGGTATTCGCCGGCCGTCCGTCATCGGCGGGTTGGTTCTGCCCGTCTTGCTGGGCTGCCGTCATGCTGTTTTCCGCACTGTCTTGGTGGTCTAGAATTGAGTATAAACCCAGCGACCAATGCGGAAATGCGGAATTCGGAATGCGGAATGCACCGGTGCCATTCGGCAAAAAGCTGCGCTTCGGCGAACGGCCGCTGTGCTCCGCGCATAACTCCGCATTCCGCATTCCGCATTCCACACTACCCGGACGCTCCTGATGCCCCAAGACGCCCTGCTCGATACCGGCGATGAGGCCACCGTCGTCAGCGGCCAGCACGTGCTGCCGGCCGACCGCTGCCTGGAGATCCACCGCATCATGGTGCGGGCCCGCGCCATGGAAGAGCGCGATGATCAAGATGAGCAAGTCCGGCGAGGGCTACTTCTGGATCGGCGGCCCCGGCGAAGAGGCGTTCAACGCCTGCCTCGGCCTGCAGGTCAAAAAGGGCCAGGGGCCCGGCCTACGACTACCTCCACCTCCACTACCGCAACAGCGCCACCGTGGTCGCCATGGGCATGCCGCTGGTCGACGGCATCCGCCAGATGGCGATGACCGCGACCGACCCGCACTCGATGGGCCGCAACTTCGCCGGCCATTTCGCCGGCGAGAGTGGAACGTCGTGCCGGTCATGCTCGGTGATCGACATCCAGTGGGTCAAGGCCCCCGGCACGGCCCTGGTGCAGAAGCGGCACGGCGGCGACGGCATCACCATCGTCATCGGCGGCGACGCCGGCACGCCGAGGGCGACTTCGCCATCCTGCCTGATCTGGAGCACGCGGCCCGGCAACGAGCTGCCGGTGCTGATGATCGTCATGAACAACGGCTGGGGCATCTCGACCGCCGGCTGCGTCGCAGCACCGGCGAGCGGCGGATCATCGATCGCGGCAAGGCCTTCGGCATCCCCGGCGAGGTCGTCGACGGCAACGACCCCATCGCCAGCTGGCACGCCGATCGCCCGGGCGATGGACTACTGCCGCGAGCGAGCGGCGGCCGTACATGATCGAGGCCCGCGTGTCGCGGCTGTACGGCCATTCGTCGTCCAGCGGCGCCCTGCGCATCGAAGGAGAGCCGGACTGCATTGACATGTTTGAAGCTCGGCTTTCGGCCGCCAAGGTGCTCACCAAGCAGGAAATCCGCCGCGTGCACGACGAAGCCGAAGCCGAAGCGGACGACGCCCTGGAGCAGGCGCTGCGAGAGCAGCGGCCAACGCCGGCCGACATCCCGCTGCACACGTACGCGGACAGCGAGGTAGACCGGGTATACCCGGGGGATTACACGGGACTGCCGTAAGAGACGCCGGTTTGAACCAGCGAGGAATGGCAATTCGCGGCACCCATGCTGCCGTAACGCGCACTCGATGGCAATCAAACAACGGGAGTCACCATGAGCGAGCAGGTCGTCCTTGAGCTGTCCGACGAGTTGCTGAACCGCGCTCGACGGTTGGCAGCGCTGGCCGGGCGCGATGTGCGGGACGTGCTCGCCGATGCGGTAGCGGTCGTTTTGCCGCCGATGGATGTCGCCTTGCCGGAGCGGCGGCCTGTTACGGAGCTGTCGGACCAAGAGGTGCTCGATCTGGCCGACCTGCGACTGACCCCGGAGCAAGACCGGCAGTTGACCGAGTTGCTCGACCACCAACAGGCGGCAACACTAACCGATGGCGACCGCAGCAGACTGTTGTCGCTGATGCAAACCTACGAGGCGCATCTACTGCGGCAAGCCGAAGCGCTGGCGGAAGCCGTGCGCCGGAAGCTGCGGGAGCCGTTGCCACCATGAGTGCCTGCGATCCTGAGGAAATCAAGGAACGCGTTCGTCGGCAGGCCGGGAATCGCTGCGGTTACTGCCTCAGCCGACAGGAATTGGTGTTGGGCTTTCTGGATCTCGAGCACATCGTGCCCGCGGCACGCGGCGGAACCGATGAAGAAGACAATTTGTGGCTCGCATGCCGTCTGTGTAATCACTATAAATCCACGCAGACTCATGGCCGCGACCCACTCACCCGACGGCGAGTGCGGCTGTTCAATCCGAGGAAACAGCGTTGGTCCCGGCATTTTCGCTGGAGCCAGGATTCGCTGCATGTCGTCGGTCGGACCGCTTGTGGGAGAGCAACTGCCGCTGCGCTGAGCTTGAACAACATGATCGCCGTCATCGTGCGCCGGCATTGGGTCGCGGCGGATGGCATCCGCCGAACGGATGATTGGACGGTGATCATCACAGCGGACCTACCTATGGCCACCCTCGTTCAAGCCGTCCGCCTGGCCCTGCACTACGGCGAAGACGCACCTCGGCGTCACCGACGTCTTCGGCGAGGACGTCGGCCCGCCGCTGGGCGGCGTGTTCACCGCCACGCAGGGGCTGCAAGACCGCCTGGAACTCGCCGCTCGACGAGCGCGGCATCATCGGCACGGCGATGGGCATCGCCTACGCCGGCGGCCGGCCGGTCGCCGAGATCCAGTTCTGCGACTACGGCTTCAACATCATCGACCTGCTCAAGGTCGCCGGCAACCAGCGCTGGGCCGGCGCCGGCAACTACGACATGCCGATCGTGCGTGATGACGCCGCAGCGGCTCCGGCATCCGCGGCAGCCTGTACCACTCGCACTGCTTCGAGAGCTGGGCCAGCCGGCTGGCCGGGCTGGAAGATCGTCATGCCGTCCAACGCCGCTCGACGCCTACGGCCTGATGCTCTCGGCCATCGCCGACCCGAACCCGGTGCATGGTGCTGCTGCCCAAGGCGCTGCTGCGCGTGCGCGGCGACAAGCTGATCCCCGGCGAGCCGGCCGACGAGGACGAGCTCAAGGAGATGATCGACGCCCCGGTCGGCGACCGCAGTCGGCTGGCAGCCGCGCTGGCCGGACGTGCAGGAGTACTTCGTGCCGCTCGGCGTGGCCGCGCTGGTCCGCGAGGGCGACGACGCCACGGTCGTCAGCTACGGCCGGACGCTGCCGCTGTGCGTGCAGGCGGCCGACGAGCTGCAGCAGGAGCACGGCCTGACGTTCGACGTGATCGACCTGCGGAGCATCTTCCCCTACGACTGGAAGGCGATCAGCGCCAGCGTGCTGAAGACCGGCCGGGTGCTGATCGTCAACGAGGACACCGAGGTGACGAACTTCGGCGAGCACCTGCTGCGGCGCGTGATCGACGAGCACTTCTACGACCTGCTGGTCCGGCCGCGCGTGCTGATGGGCAAGCACGTGCCGGGCATCGGGCTGAACCAGGTGTACGAGCAGAACACCGTGCCGCAGTTGCCCACCATCAAGGCGGCGATGCACGCCGTAGCGACCGAGGAGGGTTAAGAGCGATTTCGCGGCGCGGCTCTACGCGCGTCCTGCCAGCCCCATCGGCTGGGCGACTTCATCGACCCAGCAGTCGAGCACGCTATTGAGATTGGCGTTGCGGTCCACGTGCTCGAGCGCCTCGAGACAGCGGGCCGCGCAATCAGCGGCTGCCTCGGCATCGCCGGCCCAGGCAGATTCGGTGCGCTTGACGTAAGTGTGCAGCTCATCCACATCCGCGTGTGCCGCGCCGCTCAGCGAGCGGGCGAGCTGCCGATAAAACTCTGCGGCAAAGCCGATCACTTGCCGGTGCGCGCCGGCGCGGCGGGGCCTCCGAGCCAGCTTCGTCCACGAAGGCCGTCACCTCCTGGGCCAGCCGCACGCTGGCGACGTTCCGCGCGGAAAGCCCCTCCAACAGCTTGCGGCGGAAGTCCCAAAGGGCGCCGTCGGCCAGTTCGGCTGCGCGCGACAGGCTGCCCTCGGAGTAGCGGGCCAGGCGCCCCGCTTCGTTTGCGTCGGCGACCAGGCCGTGCTGTAAGAGCAACTCCACCACGGCGGCCCGGCTGAGCGGCGAGAACCGCACGATCTGGCAGCGCGAGCGGATGGTCGGCAACTGCATTTCCGCACTGGTGCCGATCAAGATCAGCAGGGACCGCGGCGGCGGCTCTTCCAGCAGCTTGAGCAGGCAGTTGGCCGCTTCGCCGTCCAGCGTGTCGGCGTCGTCGATGACCGCCACGCGGCGCGTGCCCATCATCGGCCGCCGCGCCAGGTTGTGGCACATGCCTTCCTGCCCGCGTTTTTCCAGACTGCCGAGGAACTGCTCGATCAGGAGGCCGCTGCGCCCCTCCGGCTTGGCGACCAGCTCCAGATCGGGATGCGTGCCGGCCAAGACCTGCAAGCACGCCGGGCACGTCTCGCACGGATCAAGCTCGGCTTCGGGCACACGAGAACACAAGAGCGCCTGAGCCAGCTTGAGGGCAAACGTGCGCTTGCCGACCCCGTCAGGCCCGACAAAGAGAAACGTGCTCGCCAGCGCCCGCGCGCCAGCGCGCGGCGGAATTGCTCGACGACCGAATCGTGCTCACGGATGCCGTGCCAGGTCATGCGGGGAAGTGTAGCAGCGCCCATCAGCGGCCGGGAGTGTCTACGAGCGACTGCAGCCGCGCCGCCAACTCGGGCGGATAGTGCCGGCCCCAGGTGGCGTCGATGAGACCGACCTCCAGCAGATCGCGCAGGTGAGTGCGGTCTCTGTCCCGAAACGCCGTCAGCTTGATCTGCACCAGAGCCTTCAGCGAGAGCACGCGGAACTTGTCGGCCGTTTCGGAGTCCGTCACATGAGGATTGGGCAGGAGTTCCTCGGCGCGGACCTTTTCTCCGGCAAAGATCACATGCACCGCATCGCGGGCCTTGGCCCCGGGGCCGTCGAGAAAAACGTCCACGCCCGCCGTGTGCCGATAGAGGAAGCCGACGCTCTCCAGTGCGGTCTTCACCGCCGTCAGGTCAGCACGCCGAATCAGAATATCGACGTCGCGCGTGTTGCGAACCGCCGATTCATCGACGCGGGTCACCCAGGCGGCCACGGCGGCGTCTCCCGCCACTGCATACGACACTCTCAACTCCTCGAGAGCAGACGTGGCGCGCAACAAACGCTCGCGGACTTTTTCCGCGGCACGGACCATCCGCTCGAGGGAGAAAGGGCCAAAAGCCATGTTAGCCATCGCCGGTCGGAAGGTCCTTCCCTTTCAGTGGGCGCTGGCCAGGGCCGCGAACCCGAAGAATACGAACGGCGTCTTCGTGTATGAGAAACACGATTCGGTATCGGTTGCCGCGCCGAGTCTTGGAGATTGCCTGCCGGATGGCCCGATTGAGCCGTTTGAATTCAGCAGCCACCGGAAAGGACTCCGCATCTTCTCGGATTCTTCGCACCACGTCCTGAAGAACGTCGTACCAGCGGTCGGCACCCGCCGGAGATCGATCGGCGATCCATTGATAGAGGTCGTCGATATCCGCCTGTGCGAGAGCGAGGATAGTCACGCTGCGGCTCATGCGCGACCATTATTCTCGGCTCGGCATTTCACGCTTAGCGCGGAATTGCCGATCGAATTCCTCGAACGCAATGCCTGTATCGCCGGAATCCATCGCGGCCAACGCTTGACGTACCGCCTCATAGTCCTCGGCTCCTGCCTCGGCCGAAGGGTGTGCCGTCCGCCAAGCATCGAGCGCCTCTTCGGGCGACAACTGGCTGCCGCCGTTGACGAGCTGCCCGCCTAGAAAGGCGTGGAATTCAGCTAATTCTCTTTGCGATTCCATCGTGTTAGATGATCCAAATGCGATGTACCCGCCCAACGACCTATTCTACAAGGAAGGCCCAGCCAAAGCGACCGAACCTAGCCCAAGCGAGAGGCACCGCAATGGACAGACCCTCCAAGGATGCTATCGACAGCGTGCTAGCAACTCTGGACGGGCTGGCGTGCGACTCAGCGGATGACGTTGTGGCGCTCGCGTGTCGCATGTTCCTAAGCAGACAGCGTCGGATACCTGCAAACCAACCCTACTCGCAGGAGTGGCGCGTATTGGCCGACCTTAATTGGTCCAATTACGAGGTTTCAAATTGGGGCCATGTTCGACGTGTTGGAAGCAGAAAACGTTTGAGTGCTATGGGCACCGATGGGAGCGGATAAATCACCGTTCGGGCAAGAAATTGGATCCTGGGCTCCACAACCTTCAGGTAAGCGACCAAAGCGGAAACGTCCAACATGCTTGGGATACCGGGCTTCGCTTCAAGGCCTGATTCGCTCGCTACCTATCCTCCTGCTTGATCCCAAATCCCTTCCGATCCGGATACGGCGGCCGCTTGGGCGCAACGTACGGGTGCTTCTGCACCTCTTCCTTCATGTGGGCGATCGCTGCGTCGAGCTGCGGGTCGGCGCCGTTCTGCATCTTCGAAGGATCGTCGATCACGGGCATGTCCGGATCGACGCCGTGGCCTTCGATGCCCCAGGTGCCGTCGGTTTCATAGAAGGCGAAGGTCGGGGCAGAAGTCACGGCCGCCGTCGATCAAGTTGGGGTTGCCCGAGATGCCGACCAGACCGCCCCAGGTCCGCGTGCCGATCAGCTTGCCCAGGCCGCGCTGGCGGAAGTAGTGCGGCAGGGCGTCGCCGCCCGAGCCAGCCAGCCCGTTGATCAGCATGCACTTGGGCCCCTGATGGCCGTCGCGCGGCCAGGTCCAGTCCAGACCGTCGCGGCGGGCCCAGTAGTTCGTCACCGGGCGGTTCAGAAGCTCGATGAACCGCGTGGGGATTTGCCCACCGCCGTTCCAGCGCTCGTCGATCACCAGGGCCTTCTTGTCTGTCTGGCTGTGAAGTTGGCGGACGAACTCGTTCTGCCCGGTGATGCCCGTGTCGGGCACGTAGACGTAGCCGACCTGGCCGCCGGTCTTGTCGGCGACGTAGGCGCGGTTCTTCTCCACCCACCAGCGGTAGCGCAGCGGGGCCTCCGTGGGGATCGGCGTCACGAGCACCTCGCGGGCCGAGCCGTCGATCCGCGGCTTCTCGCTGACCGTAAGCCTGGTCACGCGCCCGGAGAGGCCAACGAACGCCGCCCAGGGGTCCTTGCGCGTATTGACCGGCGTGCCGTTGACGGCCAGCAGGTAGTCGCCTTGCTTGACGTTGACGCCCGGCTGGCTGAGCGGCCCACGAGCATCGTAGTCCCACGCCGCCCCCTCATAGATACGGCCGATGCGATAGGCGGCGGCCGCCGGGCTGTGCTGATGCAGCTCATAATCGCAGCCCAGCATGCCCACCGGCACCGAGGGGCGCTCTCCACGTCGCCGCCACTCCGCACGTAGGCATGGCCCACGTTCAGCTCGGAGATCATCTCGCCGATGACGAAGCTCACGTCTTCACGGCCAGCACAATCGTCCAGCATGCGGACATAGCGCTCGCGGACCGCGGGCCAATCGACGCCATGCATCTGGGGATCATAGAAGAAATCGCGCTGGATTCGCCAGGCCTCGGTGAAAAGCTGCTGCCATTCCTCCTGCGGGTCGATGGTGGCGGTCATGCCGGCCGTGGAGAGGCTGCTGGGGGTCTGCTGGGCGGCGGGGTTGATCAGGTTTAGCCCCCCGCCTCGGCTGAAGATCAGCCGCGAACCATTCGAGGAGGCGCGGAGGTTCGTGGCCCCGGCCACCAGCGTGCTTTCGGACCGCGTTCTCATGTCATAGAGCTTGATGCCCGGCTCAATCCGGCTGCTCGCGCCTCCGCTTCCCCCGCCGCGCACGAACGCCAAGGTCGTCAGGCTCACCGGCTCCAGGTGCCTGAACGCCCCGGGGGCGATGTTGGGCAGCGCCATTGCCCGCCGCTCGAAACCGGCCAGGTCGATGTAGTCTCCGCCGCCGCCGACGGCCGTGCGGACGCCGCGGGCCATGTCGCCGATGGCCGAGAACACCCTGCGGCCGGAGAAATCCTCCTCGTCATTGGTCTGGCGCCACGGCAAGGCCGCATCATCCTTGAGCGGCGCGATCATGAGCACGTCGGTGTTCGTGTAGACGAACGTGTCGCCGATGTCGTCGTAGACGGGCGAATCGAAACGGCGGTTGCTGGCGAAGAAGAGATACTTTCCGTCGCGGCTGAAGGTCGGCCACGAGTCGTGAAACATGCCAGCCGTCGCCTGATGGGTCTTGCCCTGCGACACGTCGTACAGCCAGATGCTGCTAGCGCCGTTGGGGCCGTGTTTGAGATAGGCCAGCCATCCGGAGTTGGGCGACCAGCTCACGCGATGGCGCCGGGCCAGGGGATCCGTATCGATCTTCTGCGTCTTGCCGCTGGTGAGCGAATGGAGATGGAGGTTGCCGGCCTTGTCGGCAAAGGCGATCTGCTTGGAGTCGGGCGACCAGGTGGGATCGTAGTAGTACGTCTGGCTGCCGGAGGTGAGCTGCCGCGTTTCGCCCGCGCCGTCGGACTGCGTGATGTACAGTTCGTACTCGCCGCCGGCGTCGGAAAAATAGGCCACCCAGCGGCCGTCGGGGCTCCAAGCCGGGTCGCGCTCGGCCACGCCGCTGGTTGCGGTCAAGTTGCGGGGAAAGCCGCTCCCGGCCGGGAGCGTCCAGATATCGCCGCGCGCCTCGACCACGGCCCGCTTGGCGCTGGGCGACAAGTCGTGCCCTTCGATGAACCGGCTGACATCCACGCTGCGCGCCGTGGTGCCGCCCGGTCGCCGGGAATGCGGATGTCGATCATCCGCCGATTGCCCGAGGGCAATTCGACGGCCGCCAGCCAGGGGCCGTATTGCAGGACGATCTCGCCTTCGCCGCGCGTGCCCGGTCCCATCGAGGGCCACTTGACGTCATATTCGCTGAAGTCGGTGACTTGCCGCCGCAGCCCTTTGGCGGTGTCGTAGGACCAGATGTTCAGGCGGTGTTGCGGGCCGGCGTCGCTCAGGTAATAGAGCGTGCGGCCTTGCCACATCGGCTGCGTGTCGGTCCCTTCCCAGTCGGTGATGCGTTTGGCTTCGCGGGTCTTGAGGTCCATCAGCCAGAGATCGGTGGCCATGCCGCCGCGATAGCGCTTCCAGGTGCGGTTATCGATGGTGTGCGGCGTGTAGGCCAGGTATCGGCCGTCGGGGCTGATGGCCCCGTTGGCCCCGTAGGGCACGGGGCATTGCCGCGGCATGCCGCCGCCGGGTGAGACGACGAAGAGCTGCGTCTGCCGCCGCAGCGGGGCCAGCCCATCGAAGAAGAACAAGAGATCGCCGCCGGCCGTCCAGTCGCAAAGCGCCTCTTCGTCGGGATGATGCGTCACGCGCTGCGGCTGGCCCCCGCTGACGGGGATCGTGTACAACTCGCGGTTGCCGTCATAGTTGCCCACGAAGGCGAGCTGCATGCCGTCGGGGCTGAACTTGGGCGAGGCCTCGGCCCCCGGCGGGCTGGCCAACGGGCTGGCCAGGCCACCGTCGCGCGGCGCGAGCCAGATGTCGTTGGCGTACACGAACGCCACGTGCTTGGCGCTGATGTCGGGATAGCGAAGCATCCCGGCATCCGGCGAGCGCGCGGAGGGCGCCTCGATGGGCCGGCGAATGCCGCGCGCTCCTGAGCGGGCGCTGCCGCCAGGCCAAGGGCCAACCATGTCACGGCGCAGGGGAATGACCAGGTCACCTTCACGGATGTCCCTCCGAAGAAGCTCGAAATTCGAAGCTCGAACAAATCCCAACCTGAAGCCTCGCGCAGCGCGCGCACCCTGAATCTACCTACGCGTAAGGCCGGAAGCCAGCGTCATCAATTGCAGGCCGGATCGCCCTTGCCGCTGGCGATTAGCCGCTGAGCGTCGTAGGCCTGCGCAAGAGAAGGTCCCACAGACCGTGGGCATCGCTATCGAAGAGCAGCTCGGCGTCCACGGGCCGCACGTGCCAGTCGGCACGGCCCAGCTCCCCTTCGAGCTGCCCGGGGCCCCAGCCGGCACAGCCGGAGAAGAGCCGGAATTTCAGCTCTGAGTCCTGCCCGGCGGCACCCTGCTTCGCGGAGCGCACCACCTCGTCGAGGGCCTCGGGGCTGGTGGCTACGTAGAGTCCGGAGCCCACTTCGTGCGAGGCGGTTTCCAGTTTGGGCCCGTTGTGCATGATGAACAGTGCCGACGACTGCACCGGGCCGCCGACGTACAACCGGTCGTGCTGCTCGGGCAGCTCGACCTGACCCCCCAGCGCGGTCGAGACTTTGACCGCCGTGGGCCGGTTGACCACCAGGCCCAGCGCCCGCCGGGCCCGTGCTCCAACAGCAGCACGACGGTCTTGTAGAAGTTAGGGTCGCGCAGGACCCTTCCGGCGATCAGAAATTGCCCACGCAGCGATTCGAACATGGCACGTCGCGAGTGATGGAGAAGGAATCGCTTCAGATTATACGTGGGCCACGCGGCATGTGAAGCACCGCTGCGCCGGCAGAGCATCCGCCGGCAGCGGCAGTGTGGTGCGCCGATACGATTTCGCACGTCGCGCGATAGCAATCGCCGATCGCCAAGGACTAGTGGAAAAGCTCGCGCCGGAGGCGGGCGGCGCGCCGAAGAAAGACATTGCTGAAGAATGGCACACTGAAATTCCAAACGCAGGAGTCTTGAGCGTGAACCCCGAAGAACTGACACCGGGCATTGTCTTGAAATGGCTGCGGCTCCAGGCCAGGCGATACTCCGAAGCGGCCCAGCGCTACTCGGAGACCGCCGACAAGTTCAACCAGGCGGCCGACATGCTGGAGAGCACGGCCGAAGGTGCGCAGAACATCGCCACGTTGCGCGGCACGACGTTGGCGACTCACGGCACGCCTGCCCCTCACAGCCGGGCATTTCAGGCGGTAGGCAACCCGTCCTAGGTATCGCGGTGCTGGCGAGGAAAGTCGTGTAGGGTGGGCAATGCCCCACCAAAACCGCGCGGAGCACGAACGAGCGCAACATGATGGCGCTCTGGTGGGCGATGCCCACTCTGCTCTGTGCTGGCGAGGAAAGCTCCGATGTCGCGCCCCGAAGCGGACACCCAGCCACAACCCGCAGTGCCGTCTTCTGACGCGCCTGGCGAGGCGCCGCCGGACAGCGCTCCACCGGGGAGCAGCAGCGATGGCACCGCCGCCCTCTCGCCGTTCCCGCCCTATCTTCAGAGCTTGCTGCAAATCCAGGTGCCGCTCAGCGTCACGTTGGCTTCCAAGCGGCAGCCGCTTCAGCGGATCTTGGAGCTTGGCCCCGGCTCGATCCTGCCGTTCGACAAACCGTGCAGCGAGCCGCTGACGCTGGATGTGGCCGGCGAGACCATTGCCCAGGGCGAGGTCATCAAGGTAGGCGACAAATTCGGCCTGCGGCTGACGTTCGTTGGTGCTCCCCAGTGCGCCTGCGGGCCGTTGTCGGCAGGCGAGCGTCGAGCCGTCAGGCGGACGTGCGTGGTAACAAGGTGACAAGGTAAGACGGTGACAAGGTTACAAGGTGAACGTTCAACGTCGAACGCTCAACGTCCAACGTCGAACCGGTTCGATGTTGGACGTTGGACGTTGGACGTTCGATGTTCAATTCTGCTCGCTGTCACGCTCAACCCCTCACCCGTCACCTTGTCACCTTGTCACCTTGTCAAAGACAGCCACTCACCGCCGCAGGCCCGTGTCGGCCTTGGCGATCACGACCACGCCGCCTTCGGTCACTTCGTAGCCCGTGGCGCGGTCGGACTCCAGGTCGTAGCCGATGCTGGATCCGGCGGGGATCTTGACCCCTTTGTCGATGATCGCCCGGCGGATGCGGGCGTGGCGGCCGACGTCGACGCCGTCGAACAGGATCGAGTCCTCGACGACGGCGTAGCTGTTGACGCGGCAGCGCGGCGAGAGGATGCTCCGCCGCACGGGGCCGCCGGAGACGATCGCGCCGTGGCAGACGATGCTGTCGAGCGCCTGGCCGCGGCGGGCGTCTGGCCCGTCCTCGGCGAAGACGAACTTCGGCGGCGGCAGGTTCGGCTGGAAGGTGCGGATCGGCCAGGTCGCGTCGTACAGGTTCAGCAGCGGATCGACGGCGATCAGGTCCATGTTCGCCTCGTAGTAGGCGTCGAGCGTGCCGACGTCGCGCCAGTAGGCGTCCGTCTTGCGGTTCTCGTCGCGGAACGGGAAGGCGAACACGCGGTGCGTGTCGATCATCGCGGGAATGATGTTGCGGCCGAAGTCGTGCGCGCTGTCGGCTGCGTCGGCGTCCTGGCACGAGCTGCTCGAACAGGAACCGGGTCGGTGAAGACGTAGATGCCCATCGACGCCAGGCAGCGGCCCGGGTCGCCGGGCATGCGGCTTGGGGTCGGCCGGCTTCTCCTCGAAGCCGACGATCCGCCGGTCGCGCGTCGACCTCCATGACGCCGAACTGGTCGCGGCCTCGGCCGGCGGCACCGGCAGGGAGCCGACGGTCACGTCGGCGTCCTTGTCGAGGTGGAGCTCGATCATCGTGCCGGTAGTTCATCTTGTAGATGTGGTCGCCGGCCAGGATCAGGACGTATTCGGGCCGTTCCTTCTCGAGGCGGTAGATGTTCTGGTAGACGGCGTCGGCGGTGCCCTGGTACCAGTGCTCGTCGATCCGCTGCTGCGGCGGGCACGACGTCGATGAACTCGCCCAGCTCGCGGGCAGAGGAAGTGCCGCCAGCCCAGGTTGATGTGCCGGTCGAGGCTCATCGCCTTGTACTGCGTGAGCAGCAGGATCTGGCGGAGGCCGCTGTTGATGCAGTTGGACAGCGTGAAGTCGATGATCCGGTAGCAGCCGCCGAACGGGCACCGCCGGCTTGGCCCGGTCGCGGGTCAGCGGCTCCAGCCGCGTTCCCTTGCCGCCGGCCAGGACCACCGCCAGCACGCCTTTGGTGTTCAAATGGCTACTCCTTCCTCCGATGGCAACGGCCGCCATCATGTCAAACCACGCAATCGTCCTCGTCCTCGTCGTCCTCGTCCTCGAAGTGACGGGCTGAGGTCGAGGACGAGGATGAGGACGACTGTTCGATACGACACCGACGAATTCCAGCTTGCAGTACCGCGCGAGTCTGTTACGATGCACGGTTGACCAATCACCGTCAAGTGCCGCGTCTTTCTGCGCGTCGCTGGACGAGCGTCAACACCCACGAGTGTCGTCGGCGGCCCCGAGGCCGCAGCCGAAGGACAGGGGGTGGGCGCAATGGGATCTGTATCAGGTCGTGGCCAAGAGTATCGTAGGCGGAGCCGGCCAGATGATCGAAATCCTGCTCGTCCTCTTCAGGCGTTGGCTGGGTGTTCGGTCGTGGGCCGTGCAGGGAGCGCCTGCTTGTGAGGCGGCGCGGAGCGAAGCGCTGCCGCCCTACGCTCGAACCGCTCTGGGCTGCTTTTCGGTTGGCTATGGAATTGCCCGGTGGGCGAGACCGCCGGCCGTGCTGCGCCGTGCCAGGAGCACCGGCGCAAACGCGGCGCTCGGGGTGTGCGCGTTGGTCGGCGGGCTTATGCCCTGGCGGAAGCTCTTGCCAGGGGTCACACGTTGCGGCGGCCCGCGCTGGGCCGCGGCAAACCGCAGCCCTGCTGAACCGATCTGACCGTTTCCCGTCTTGCGGCCACTCTTGGCGAAGCGGTGCCTTCGCCCGTCTCTTCGTCGGCCCCCTCGGCTCGAACGGCGGGTTCACGCCGGTCTCCGCGGCACTCGACAAGGCAAGAACTGTCGAGGAGTCCGTGGAACGCATCCTGCTGCTGGGCGACACCAATCCTTGGTTGATCGCCATCTTCGTCGTGGCGGCGGCCCTGGCCGGGGCCTTTGTGATCAAGTTTCTCGACCGCCTGCGCAGGAAGGACGCCGAGACCGAGGCCAAGGACATCCTCGACCGCGCCGAGCGCGAGGTCGAGAACCGCCGCAAGGAAGCCGAGCTCCAGATCAAGGAGAAGGCCATCCAGCAGCGGGCCGAGGGCGAAAAGGAGCTCAGCGAGATCCGCCAGGAGCTGCACGAGCGCGAGCGGGCGCTCGACAAGCGGCAGGACGCTGCTCGAGCAGCAGGCCGACGAGCTCCGCAAGCAGGAGAAGATGGTCGAGAGCAACCAGCGCAAGCTGGCCGAGCGGATCGAGGACACCAACCGCCGCAACGAAGAGCTGGACAAGCTGCTCGACCTGCAGCGGCAAACGCTGCACCAGCTTCAGCGGCCTCAGCCGCGACGAGGCCACGAGACCAGCTGCTCGACGCGCTCGAGCAGGAGCTGCAGCAGGAGGCGGGCGCGATGATCCTCAAGCACGAGAAGCGGGTCGCCGAGACCGTGCGAGCAGCAAGGCGCGCGAGATCCTGCTCACCGCGATGCAGCGCTACGCCGCCGCCCACACCGCCGAGACCACCACCAGCACGGTCGATATCCCCAGCGACGAGATGAAGGGCCGGATCATCGGCCGCGAAGGGCGCAACATCCGCACCTTCGAGAAGGCCACCGGCGTCGACGTGATCATCGACGACACGCCCGGCGTGGTCATCGTCAGCGGCTTCGACACCGTCCGCCGCGAGATCGCCCGGCTGTCGCTGAACAAGCTGATCGCGGACGGCCGCATTCATCCCTCGCGGATCGAGGAGGTCGTCGCCGAGACGCAGAAGGAGATGGAGAAGCATCATCCAGAAGATCGGCGAAGAGGCGGCGCAGGAAGTCGACGTGCCGCGGCCTGCAACGAGAAGATCGTCCAGCTGCTCGGCCGGCTCCACTTCCGCACCAGCTACAGCCAGAACGTGCTGCGGCACTGCGTCGAAGTCGCCTTCCTGTCCGGCATGATGGCCGAAGAGATCGGCCTGGACGGCGACGCTGGCCCGCCGCTGCGGCCTGCTGCACGACATCGGCAAGGCGGCCGACCACGAGATGGAAGGCGGCCATCCGAAGATCGGCGCCGAGCTGCTCAAGCGGCTACGGCGAAAAGCCGCGAAGTCGTGCACGCCGCGCTCGGCCATCACGACGACATCACCATCGAGCATCCCTACACGGTGCTCGTGGCCGCGGCCGACGCCAGCAGCGCCTCGCGGCCCGGCGCCCGCCGCGAGACGCTGGAGCGGTACGTCAAGCGGATGGAGGAGCTGGAGGCGATCGCCTGCGGCTTCCCCGGCGTCGAGCAGGCCTTCGCCATCCAGGCCGGCCGCGAGCTGCGCGTCATCGCCAGCGCCAAGGACACCGACGACGCGAAGGCCGCCAAGATCTGCCGCGACATCGCCCGGGCGTTCGAGGAGCAGCTCACCTATCCCGGCGAGATCAAGGTGACGGTCGTGCGCGAGACGCGGTTCACGGAAGTGGCGAAGTAGATCGCTCAGTCAGTTGCACTGATGCACTGCATGCAGCACTGCACGGCATGCGTCCGACTGCAACTGCAATTGAGCTACTGATCTCCCATGCGAATCCTCTTCATCGGCGACATCGTCGGCAAGCCGGGCGAGCAGATCGTCACGCCGCGCCGTGCCGGGCCTGCGTCGCAGCGCGAAGCAGCTCGACCTGGTCATCGCCAACGCCGAGAACGCCGCCGGCGGCTCGGGCCTGACGCCCGAGCATCTATCGCGAGCTGATCGCGGCCGGCGTCGATTGCATCACGCTGGGCGACCACATCTACCGCCGCAGCGAGATCGTCGAGCGTGCTGGAAGCGCGAGACGAACATCGTCAAGCCGGCCAACTTTCCGCCGGAGGCGCCCGGCCGCGACGTGGTGCCGTCGTGCACGGCCGCCGACGGCACGCCGGTCGCCGTCGTCAGCCTGCTGGGCCGCGTCTTCATGCGGCCGGTCGATTGCCCGTTGGCACGCGGCCGACCGCGTGCTGGCCGAGATTGCCGGCCGACGTGAAGGTCGATCGTCGTCGATTTCCACGCCGAGGCGACCAGCGACAAGCAGCTCATGGGCCGCTATCTCGACGGCCGCGTCATCGGCCGTGCTCGGCACGCACACGCACGTGCCGACGGCCGACGAGCAGATCCTGCCCGGCGGCACGGCGTTTCAGTGCGACGTCGGCATGACCGGCCCGCACGACAGCATCCTCGGCCGCCGCATCGACCGCGTGCTGGAGACGACGCTCACCTTCCAGCCCACGCAGTTCGACGTGGCCACCGGCGACGTGCGGCTGTGCGGGACGATCGTCGACGTCGACGCCAGCACGGGCCGGGCGACCGGCATCCGCCGAGTGTGCGTGAGCGATGCCGGAATAGGTGAGTAGGTGAGTAGGTGAGTAGGTGAGTAGGTGAGTAGGTGAGTAGGTGAGTAGGTGAGTAGGTGAGTAGGTGAGTAGGTGAGTAAGTGAGTAAGTGGAGGAACCACTACCTACTCACTTACTCACCTACTCACCTACTCACCGGCCCTTCAATTGCCCTTGTTGTCGGCGGATAATGCCCCTATGCTCCTCCGCCTTTCCCGACAAACCCGGATCGATCTCTGCCCCTGGGCTGCCGCGGCTGCCGGGCAGCCTGCGCAAGCTTCGCGCTCGTTTCCGGGCTGGTGCTCGTGGGGCTTTTGGCGGTGGCCGCGTGCCTGACGCCCGACCAGCAGGGCCTGGGCACGCACCGGCAATTGGGTTTTCCGCAGTGCACCGTGCTGGAGCTATTTGACGTTCGTTGCCCGGCCTGCGGCATGACCACGGCCTGGGCACACACCGTGCGAGGGCAATGGTCGCGGGCGGCCGGGGCGAACTGCGGTGGCATGTTGCTGGCGGTGCTGGCGATCCTGATGGCGCCCTGGCTGCTGGCCAGCGCCGTGCGGGGATGCTGGCTGGGAGGCGCGCCCAGCGGGAAGATTGCGCTCAGTGCTGATGGTCTGCGTCTTTGCGGTGACGCTCTTGGACTGGTCGGTGCGTTTGCTGACACGTTAAACCCGGGCGCGAGGAATAGCGATGGATCGCTTTCGTCTCTCGAGGGTCGCTCGTTCAGGCGGCCCTGCTGATGTCGGTGCTCTTGCTCTCGACCGCTGCCGTCGGCTGCAAGGGACTGTTTAGCACCGTGGCCTACCTGGTGCATGGCACGGACGTCCCCGCGGCCTACGATGGTTTGCGGAACCAGCGCGTGGCCGTGGTCGTGTCTTCCAGCGGGCGACACGGCGGCATCGACTTGGACCACGGCGCCCGCGAGCTGGCACAGAAAATCGCCAGCCAGCTCAAGCGCAACGTGGCGCGGGATCCGCGTCATCGAACAGCAGGAAGTGGACCGCTGGAAAGACGAGCGGAACGATAGCGACCGCGACGACGTTCGCGCCCTGGGGGCCGCCCTGAAGGCCGACAAGGTCGTGGCGGTCGAGCTGGAGGACTTCCGCCTGAACGACAACAGCACGAGCCTGTACATCGGCCACTGCCAGTATCGCCTCGTCGTGCATGACATGGCGGACCCGGCCGGGCAGGTGGCCTGGGAGCACAGCCCGACCCAGCCCACGGTCTATCCGCCTAACCACGGCATCCCGATTGGCGACAAGACGCGGGCCGGCTTCCGCAGGATCTTCGTCGAGGCGTTGGCCGAGGAAATCGCGCAGAAGTTTTACGCCCACGACAAGACCGTGCAATTCGCGCGCGACAGCAATTCGCTGGAGCACCACTAAACGACGGCGTGTTAGATCATCTCGTCCTCGTCCTCGTCCTCGAATGGTGCTGAAATCGAGGACGACGACGAGGACGAGCACGAAGGCACAATTAGCACCTTAGACAACCGCTGCGCCAGCAGGAGTATTGCCGATGCGGTTCGTCACTCGGGCTATCGCGCAGGCCAGAGAGCTGCTGCTGTCGCTGTCGCCGGCCATGCGGTTGGTGGCCGGGCTGCTGCTCGTCGCCGTGGTCGTCGGATTGTGGCTGCTGGTCTTCGCCCAGCGGGGAAGCGAGCAGCACTATCTCTTGGGCGGCCGCACCTTCAACGCCACCGAGATCATCGCCGCGCAAAAGGCCTTCGCCCAAGCCGGGCTGAAGGAGGCCCGCATCGACGGCCCCCGCATCCACGTGCCGCCGGGCCAGGAATCGGCCTACGTCGGGGCCATGGCCGCGGAAGGCGCACTACCCAGCGATTTTGGCGACATCTTCGACAAGGCGCTGGAGAATGTCAGCCCCCTCATGTCGCCCAGCCAACGCGATGAGCTGATCAAGAGCGCCCGCGAGCGCCAGTTGGAGAGCATCATCAAGGCCATGCCCGACATGGAAAACGCCGCGGTCAAGTACGATCGCCGACGGCAGCCGGGCATCTCGCGGGCGGAGACGGTGACCGCTTCCGTGACACTCTTTCCGCAAGCAGGGGCCACGCTCGAGCCGCGCCGGCTACAGGCGATCCGGCAATTGGTGGCCAAATCCATCGCCGGACTCAAAGTGGAGGACGTGATCGTCTACGACTCCCACGGCGGCACGCTGCTGGCGCAGGGCACTTCCGACGAAGGCGGCGAAAGCATCGTCTATCTCAATGCCGTGCGAGCCTACCAGACGCTGTTCGAGGCCAACGCCCTCAAGGCCTTGAAGTTCGTGCCGGGGGTCAGCGTCGCGGCCACCGTCGAGGTGAGCAAGGAGCTCGAAAGCACGGAAGAAAGCAAGAAGTACAACGACAAGAACAAGGGCATCACAAGCTCCAGCGAAACGACCCGGCAATCCGTCACCGACGGCTCACCCGGAGGCGGCGGTCCGCCGGGCCTGGAATCCCAAAGCTTCAGGCCCAACGGCAGCGCCAAGCTGGGCAGCACGCCTACGGCGTCGCGCGGCAAATCCTCGACTGACAAGACCGCCGACAGCACGCAGCAATTCGCCCTGGGGCACGATACGCGCCAGGCTGCGCTTCGCCGGGCTGACGCCCAAGAGCGTATCAGTGGCCGTGTCCGTCCCGAAGACCTACTTCGAAGAAGTGTGGCGCCAGGAAAAGGCGGAGAACGAAAGCAGTGAGCCGCCAAAGCCCATTGCGCCGCTGGAGCAAATCACCGAGCGCGAGAAGACGAACATCACGGAGATCGTGGCCGGCGCGATTCCGCTGCCCGAAGGCCAAACGGGAGGCAAGCCGCGCGTCACGGTGAACAGCTTCGCGTTGCTGCCGCCCCCGCAGCCGCTCACTCTGCCGGTGACTGACAAGACGCTCGGCTGGCTGGGCCGCAACTGGACGACGGTGGCCCTGCTGGGGCTCGTGGCATTCGGCCTGGTGATGCTGCGGTCGATTGCCAGGTCGGCCTCCGCGCCGCAGGTGGCAGCGCCCGTGGTCGCCCCGCCGGACATGGGCCGGCCCGAGCCGGTCATCGAAGCCACACGCAAAGCGATTCGGCGCGAGCCGGCCACGGAGTCGCTGCGCGACGAGCTTACCTCCATGGTCCGTGAAGATCCCGAAACGGCCGCCAGCGTCATCCGTGGCTGGATCGGCTCGACCGGTTAATCGACCAGACTGCGCCTGTCGCATCGAATCACGTCGCCATGTCCCTTTCCGCCGAATCGCTTCGCAAGGTCGCCATCGTGCTGGCCAGCCTCGACTCCCAGGCAGCCGACGCGCTCATCGACCGCATGCCGGAAGAACGCGCTCGTCTGGTGCGGCAAGCACTGACGGAGCTTGCTCCGCTCGATCCCGCGGAACAGGAGGCGGTCGTGGCCGAGTTTCTGCGCCAGGGCCAGGCCGCCCGGCAGGCCGAACTGGCCGGCGTGGAGGTGGAAGCCGACCTGGCCCAGCGGCTGGAGCTGGAGGCCCCGACCTATCAGGCCAGTCCGTCACCCGCGCCGCCATTGCCATCTACTTCGACCGGAGCGTCTCAGCAGAGCGACGCTGAAGCCCAAGACATGCCCGGTGGCGAGCCGTTCGCGTTCTTGCACCAGCTCGACGCCGACGAATTGGTCGCGCACCTCGAACGCGAGCGACCGCAGACGCTGGCCGTCGTGGTGGCCTACTTGCCTTCCGACCGCTCGGCCGACCTGATCTCGCGGCTTCCCGGCGAAACGCAGGCTCAGGTGCTGCGCCGGCTGGCCGAGCTCGGGGAGCTCGATCCGCACATGGTGCGGGAGGTCGAGCGAGGGGTACGCCAGCGCATGGCGCGGCACACGGCCGCATCACGCCCGCGCCGCCGCGGCCCTGGGGCCGTCGCTTCGATCCTGAGGTCGGCCGGCCGGGAGGCCCGCCGTCAGCTCCTGGAAAGCCTTGCCGCGCATCAGCCGGAGTTTGCCGCTCGCGTGGCGCCGCCCGCGGCCGCCGAACCGGAGGTGGCCTTCGACGAGCTGGCGAGCGTTTCGTCGCTGGCCTTGGCCCGAATTCTGGCCGAGTGCGATGCCGACGTGCTCATCCTGGCGTTGGCGGGCGCCCATCCCGCCTTCGCGCGGCGCGTGCTGGAGCAGTTGCCGGCGCACGACGCCAGAAGCCTGCGGCGGCAACTGGACGGGCTCGGGCCGACTCGGCTGTCGGACGTCGAGCGGGCACAACAGGAGGTGGTCGCCGCGGCCCGACGGCTGCATGCCCAGGGAAGTATTGAGCTGGGCGCTCGCCGCGAGCTTTCGTTGACCGTGTGAACCGCCAAGCGAGCAGTAACCGTACTGGAAGGCCGCAAAACGATGAGACACGTCGCCAATATCAACGCTGAAAGCGTTGCACTCCAAAGCCCAGGGTTGCCGCGTCAGCGGCTACCCTGGGTCCCGGGTCGAATAACCGCCGCCAACCCTGAAAGGGTTGCACAGGCTGGGGCCAGCGCAGTCTTGTGCAACCCTTTCAGGGTTGAGCTGTTGTCCTGCGCGCGACCCAGGGTAGCCGCTGCGCGGCAACCCTGGGCTTTGGAGTTCGACCCTTTCAGGGTCGGAAATCTCCAGCCAAGAGAGTTCAGGGCGGACACGTCGATCCGAGTGACGTCACCGTAGGAGGATCGACGCATGCCGGTCATCAAGTCCACCGATTCGCCGCAGGCGTCGCTGCGTCGGCCGGCCTTCAATTTCGAGGACCTCAAGGGCCAGGCCGAGGATTACCTGGAAGGAATCCGGCGGCAGGGGCAGCAACTGATCGAGCAGGCCCGGCAAGAGGCCGCGGCGATGCGGCCGCGGTTCGAGGACGAAGCCCGCCGAGCCGCGGAACAATCGATCCAGCAGCGCGTCGAGCTGCTCGCCGAAGAGCTGGTCAATCAGCGTCTGCAAACACTGCGGCCGGCGCTGGAACAGGTGACGCGCGCGGTCGAAAAGGCCCGAGGCGACTGGGCAGCCGAGTGGGAAGCCCGCGCGGTCCATCTGGCGGCGGCCATCGCCGAGCGCGTGATCCGCCGCGAGCTGACGCTCGACCCGCAGATTCAGGCGACGTACGTGCGCGAGGCGCTCGAGTTGGCCGCCGGCAGCCAGCAGGTGCGCGTGCGTATTCATCCCGACGATCGTGAAGGACTCGGCCGGCTTGCCGGGCAGTGGCTGCAAGAGGCGCTCGCCCGCGCATCGGCGGAGCTGGTCACCGATCCGAACGTGTCGCACGGCGGCTGTGTCGTAGAGACTCAGCACGGAACGATCGACCAGCAAATCGAGACGCAATTGGCGCGGATTGAAGAGGAATTGACGCGGCAGTAACAGGCACACTCCGTGTGCCGACAGTGTAGTCGCTCCGCAAGATGAGACCTGGCCGACTCGCTCTGCGGGTCGAAGGCAACTCGCAGAGCGAGCTGCCCGCACGCGCCTCGCGAAGCGAGACGTAACTTTGACGGCACACGGAGTGTGCCTACCACGAATGCACGATTTTGCTACTCAGCTTGCCACCGTCATGCCGACGGGCGTGGAAGGGCGCGTGGCCCGGCTGGTGGGCACGACGGCCGCGGTGGCCGGCTTTCCGGCGCCGGTCGGGGCGACGGCCGAAATCTGCCGCCAGGCCTGCGAGCCGCTGGCGGCCGAGGTGGTCGGCTTTCGCGACGAGCTGACGCTGCTCTACCCGCTGGGCGACATGACCGGCGTGCGGCACGGCGACCGGGTGCGGCTCCGGCACACCAATCATTGGGTGCCCGTGGGCGGCGAGCTGTTGGGCCGCGTGGTGAGCGCCCTGGGCCGGCCGATCGACGGCGGCCCGGCCCTGCGGCTGGCGGAGCGCGTGCCGCTGCGCCGCCGGCCGCCGAACCCCGTCGAGCGGCCGCGGATCGACGTCCCGCTTTCCACCGGCGTGCGGGCCATCGACGGCCTCTTGACCTGCGGCAAGGGCCAGCGGATCGGCATCTTCTCCGGCTCGGGCGTGGGCAAGAGCGTGCTCTTGGGCATGATGGCCCGCTACACGGCGGCCGACGTGAACGTGATCGCACTGATCGGCGAGCGTGGCCGCGAGGTCAACGAGTTCATCGAGCGCGACCTGGGGCCGCACGGGCTGGCCCGCAGCGTGGTCGTCGTGGCCACCAGCGACGAGCCGGCGCTCGTCCGCATGCGCGCCGCGGTGACGGCCACGGCGATCGCCGAGTATTTTCGCGACGCCGGCCGCGACGTGCTGCTGCTGATGGACTCGGTCACGCGATTCGCGCTGGCCGGCCGAGAGATCGGCCTGGCGGCGGGCGAGCCGCCCACGACCCGCGGCTATCCGCCGTCGGTGTTCGCCGTGCTGCCGAAGCTCGTGGAGCGAGCCGGTCGCAGCCGGCAAGGAACCATCACCGGGTTCTACTCCGTGCTCGTCGAAGGGGACGATCCCAACGAGCCGGTTGCCGACTCCGTGCGCGGCCTGCTGGACGGCCATCTGTGGCTGTCGCGCAAGCTGGCGTCGCGCGGGCACTATCCGGCGATCGACGTGCTGGAGAGCATCAGCCGGCTGATGACCGACGTGGCCCCGCCACAGCAGGTCGCGGCGGCCACGGCGGTGCGGCAACTGCTCAGCGCCTACGACGAGCACGAAGACCTGATTTCCATCGGCGCCTATCGCCAAGGGTCCAGCCCTGCCGTGGACCTGGCGATCGCGGCCCGCGACGAAATCCGCCGGTTCCTGGAACAGAAAGTGGCCGATGCGTCGTCGGTCGAGCTGGCCCGCGCCGCCTTGCTCCAGATGACTGCCAAGTGGGGGAAATGACGAATGCCGAAGCACGAATGACGAATGAATGCCGAAGCACGAATGACGAAGGGCGAAGGGGGAGTGTCAGGTGATTCGGCATTCGCCATTCGGGAATTCCTTCGTCATTCGTGCTTCGTCCTGCGTCATTCCCTTGCGACGCTATGCCCAACTTCACCTTTAGGCTTGAAAGCTTGCTTCGCCTGCGCAGCGCGCAGCGCGATGAGCGCCGGCATGAGCTGGCCCAGGCCCTCAGGGCCGAGGAGATTCTCCGCCAGCAGCGCGGAGAGCTCGACGGCGAGATCGCGTTTTTGCGCCAGCAGCGCGCGACGCCAGCGGGAACGCTGAACGTGGACGCGTTGCTCGATGCGGCACGCCACGAGTTCGTCTTAACTTCTCAACGGAAAGCGCTCGAAGATCAGACAGTGCAGGTCTCCGCCGAGATCGACCGCCGGCGCCAGGCGCTCGTCGCGGCGGACCAGCAAGTGCGCGTGCTCGAGAAGCTCAAAGACAACAGACAGCAGCGACATCAGGCCAGAGAACAGGCGCGCGAGCAAGCCCGATTGGACGAGGTTGCCCAGCGGCAGCCCGAACCACATTGACCTGATTCGCGGGCGAGGAAACGACGCGTCAGGCGGCGCACGCGCGCCAAAGACACACTTCCACATCTGAGAACCAAGTCCCTGTCCGAAGGATCGCGCTCATGCGCACGTTGGGTCTGGTTTTTTCCGCGTTTTGCATGGCCACCGTGCTGGCACTGCTGGCCGGTGCGGGATACCTCGTCGCCACGGGCCGACTCGACCGGGTGAAGGTGGCGCGGATCGGGGCCGTGATCTACGGGCTGGAGCTGTTCGCGGAGCCGGCGCCGGCAGTGGAAGCTCGGCAGACGGCCGCGCTGGGCACGCAAGGATCGGATGCGGTGGCCGTGCGAAGCCAGCAATTGGATTTACGCGAGCGGTTCATCGAGGGCCAGCGCAGCGATCTGGAGGCGGAGCGCCGCAAGGTGATGGCGGAAAGGTCGCTGCTGGCCGAAGAGCGCGAAGCATTCAGGAAGCAACGCATCCAGTGGGAGGAAGGCGAGAAGGCCAAGGGGATCGACGACGTCGTGCAGATCCTTGGCAAGGTATCGATCGACGTTGCCAAGGACATGCTGCTGAAAGAGGAGATCGACTCGGCGGTGATCCTCATTCGCAAGCTGCCGCTCGATCGACAGGCCAAGATTTTCGACGCCTGCACGACGGCCGAAGAGATTCGGAAGCGGGACGAGATCAGCCGTCGCATCCGCGACGGACAGCCGCCGTTGCCGGCTTCCGAGAAGACGCCATGACGCGGCGTTGAAAAGAGAACGCGGGCTGGCGGCAAGAGGAGGGCATCGGCTGGCGTCGAGGCGCCGGCCGGTGAAATCACTAGGGGGGCAAGGATGATCCAGCTAGACTTCGCGCTGGCGGTCCCAGGGACCGCCACGGCGCCCAGAGACCCGGGCAACGTCGCCGACTACGCGACTCATGCATCCGCGTTTCAGGATTACCTGTTGGGGCTCGAGCGCGAGGTGATTCGCCTCGAGGAGATCGCTCAGCGAGAGCCGCGCCGCGATCCGGACCCAGAACCTCCAGGTGACGCTGGCCAATTCGCGAATCGATCCGTCGCTGCCGAGCGCCCGATCGAGAATCCGCCGCCGCGCGATAACCCGCCCGAGGGGCAAGTCGTCACTGACGCGCCAGCCCCATCGGACGAGGGGTCCTCTGAAAGGAGCGAAGTCGAAACACCTGAATCGGCCGACGAGCCGCTGCCGACGGAAGGCGCTCCCGCAACCGGATCGGTCAATATTGCCACGATTCACGGCCCTCCGACGGCTGAAGAAAGCCCGTCACCGGAGACGCCTTCGCTCGGGGCCGCGTTGCCGGACTCGCCCGGCATCGCTCCCCACGAAATCGCCAAGCGCACGGCACAGCAGGCGCGCCTCCGCGCGGGGCGAGCGCACCGGCAAATGGCCGTATCGCGCCCGCCAACCCCATCGTTGCCGCGGAGGCGGCCCGCGGCGTGGCCGCGGGGCTTCGGGCCGCTCTGGCGCAAGAAGACGACGCAGCGAATTTGACCGCAAAGGAACCGCTCGCCACTCACGACGACGGCGGCGCCAAGAGCACAGTCGCGGCGAATGCAGCCGCGGCCGGACAGCCTGGCTCGCCAACATCGCTACGGCTCGCCTTCGTAGCCGCCGACCCCGGGATCAACGTCGGTGACGAACCGACCGCGTTGGTCTCCCAAGAAGGCTTGCCGCTCGATGAAGGGGGCGACGGCCTCTCTCTCCACTCGGACGCATCTCGCGGAAACCAGCGACGCCTGGTGCCGTCTGGCGACGATGCGCCGGCCGAGCTTCAGAATGGCCTCTTCGAGACCGCTGGCGACGGCGTGCCGAGCGGCCCAGCAGCAGCCGTTTCCCGGCTGAGCGGCCAGCTCTCAACCCTCGCCGCACTGCATGGCGAATCGGCCCCCGCGGCGGTGCCCGGACAGACGCCTGATCTCACGACGGCGGCGGTGGACAGAATCGTCTCCCTCGATGGAGACCTCGCCGTGGAAGGGAGCAGCCTCGCGGCGCCCGCCGACCGTTCGGCAGATTCCTTCGCCGAGCACGCCAGTGGCACGGGCAAGCCCAGCGGCGCCGAAAGCCGTGGTCCGGGCGATCCCTCCCTCCACACGGCAGACCGCCTGCGTTTCGTGCAGCGCGTGATGCACGCGCTGCAAGCGGCGGAGGCGCGAGGGACAGCGGTGCGGCTGCGGCTCAGTCCCCCGGACCTGGGCTCCCTGCGGATCGAGCTGACGGTGCGCAAGAATGCGCTGCTGGCGCGGGTGGAGGTCGAGACCGCTAGCGCGAGAGCATTGCTGCTGGACAGCCTTCAGCAGTTACGCGAGCGTTTGGCCGCACAAGAAATCAAGATCGAGCGGTTTGAAGTCGATTTGATGAACCACCATGCGGGCGACTGGCCGCACGGCGCGCCCAGTCAAGAGCACGCCGGCAGCGCAGGCGATCAGGGGCGCCAGCGGAAGGCGACGGCCACGAGCCCTCCGGCGAGCCAGCCACGGTTGGCGCCGTCCAGCAGGTGCTGGATAGCAGCGGCATCAACGTGCTGGTCTAGCAGCGCGTGCCCTGCTGTAGTTGCCAGCGGATTCATCAATCGTCAGGACTCAGAGCATGACTATCCCAGCAGTTGGCAGCGGCAGCTCGGCGTCGGGGCGAGTCAACACCGACGCGATGCAAGACCTCAACATGGACGACTTTCTGCAACTGATGATCGCCGAGCTGCAAAACCAGGACCCGCTCAGCCCCCTGGACAACGCCCAGTTGCTGCAACAGATCTCGCAGATTCGCGAGATCTCGGCCACCGATGGCCTCAGCGACACGCTGCAAGCCGTGCTCTTCGGCCAGAGCATCTCCAATGCCTCGAGCCTGATCGGCCGCGAGGTGCGAGCCCTGGGCGACGACGGCAACTTCATCACCGGACACGTGGAAAAGGTCACCGTCGCCGACGGCCAGGTCAAGGTCTTCGTGGGCAGCCAGGAGGTCCAGCTGAACAACGTCAGCGAGATTCTGCCGGGCTACCTGGGGCTGGTGGACTTCGACCGGCTGCCGGTATCGGGGCTGACGTAAGCGGCGCTGGTCTTGATTGGGCGAGGACGGAATCGTCCTCGTCCTCGTCGTCGTCCTCGTCCTCGAATGCTCATCGAGGACGAGGACGACGACGAGGACGAGCACGAACGTGCATGGCTCGAATTCTCGATCGTTCATCCCTAGCCACGGACCAAGGGGGGCACCATGGGTCTGGCTTCGACACTGAGCACTGCGCTCACCGGTTTGACGGCCGCCGAAACCACGCTCGACGTGGTCGGCAACAACGTCGCCAACGCGAACACGGTGGGCTTCAAGGAATCCGAGGCGATCTTCGCCACGCAGTTCGTGCTCACCCAGTCGCTGGGCTCCGGCCCCACCGCCGACACCGGCGGCACCAACCCCAAACAGCTTGGCCTGGGGACCAAGGTCGCGGCCATCGCCCCCAACTTCACGCAGGGCACGGTCGAGGTCAGCTCCAGCCCCTCCGACCTGGCCATCCAGGGGGATGGCTTCTTGGTCGTCCAAGGGGCGTCCGGCGAGCAGCTTTACACCCGCAACGGCATCCTCTCCACCAATGCCAACAACGAGCTGGTAACGATCAACGGCCAGCGGCTGCTGGGCTTCGGCGTGGACGACAACTTCCAGATCGAGCCAACGGTACTCGTGCCGCTGACCATCCCGCTAGGCGCCCGGGCCGTATCCCAGGCCACGCAGAACGTGTTCCTCCAGGGGCGCTGAGGCCCGACGGCGACGTGGCCGATACGGCAGCCATCATCCGTAGCGGCGTGCTGGGCGATGCTTCGTTCGCCTATCCGGCCACCGATTATGGCGACACGCCGGTGGCCGTCACCGGTCCCGCGACCGCACCCACCGGCGCGGTGAATGGCGCCGGCGCGCTCGAAGCGGGAACGTTCCGGTATCGGGTGGTGTTCATCGACGCCCAGGGGAACGAAAGCCCGCCTTCGGCCGAGTCGGCCGGCATTGTGGCGGCGGCCTCCGACGCCATCGACGTGACAATTCCCACCGACGCGGGCGGCCCGCCGGCCAACTACGTCGGACGACGGGTGTATCGATCACTCAATGGTGGCAGCTTCTATGAGGTGGCACAGTTCGGCGAGCTGACGACGCTGACGTTCAACGACGCGGCCTCGCAGGCCTCGATCGAACCGCCTACTCCGGGCGCAAGCATTTTGGACGCCGATCCGCAGCCCCCCGGCAGCCGCTCGCACAACTACCGCATCACCTTCTCCAGCAGCCTGGGCACGGTGCCGGAGAGCAGGCCGTCGCCCGTCCTGGGTGGCGGGCCGATCACGGTCGTCGGCGACGACCGCATCAAGCTCACCGACCTCCCCAGCGTGGCCGACATGCCGCCGGGCTACGACCGGATCAACATCTACCGCTCGCTGGCCGGCAACGACACGCAGTATCACCGGGTGACGACCCTGACGCCGGTGGCCGGCTCCACGGAGTACATCGACGGCAAGACCGACACCTTTCTTCAGACGCAGCCCGAGCTGGACTTCGACGGCCCTCCCATCCAGGCCTCGACCACGCTGCTGATGGACGTGATCGTCCGCGACGGCACCGACAACTACGAACAACTGTTTCCTGAAGAGGGCGTATTGCGCTTCACGGGCCGCAAGGGCGGCCGCACGCTGGGCGACAAGGAGTTCCAGGTCACCGCCACCAGCACCGTGCAGGACCTGATCGATTTCCTCGAGCAATCGATGGGCATTCAGGAAAACACCGATCCCACGAACCCCATTCCCGATTCGCTGACCGACACCGGCACGATCGACCCCGGCGGCACGGTCACCACGGACGGCCGCATTCAGTTCGTGGGCAATAACGGCGTGGACAACGCCGTGGAAATCACGCTGTCGAGCTTCCAGTTCACGGGCAACTCCGGCGCCGTGACGAGCGTCAACATGCCCTTCGGGCGAAATCCAGGCCGCGCGCGGCGAAAGCGCCGTGGCCGACTTCATCGCTTACGACTCGCTGGGCATTCCCGTGCAAGTCCGCGTCACCGCCGTGCAAGAGGCGCGCACCGACACGACCACCACGTATCGCTGGTTCGCCGATTCGTCCGACAATCAGCCGGCCACCGGCGTGGATATCGCCGTCGGCACGGGCCTGATCGTGTTCGACGGCGAGGGCAGCGTGATCGACGTCACCAATGCCACCGTGGCCGTCGAGCGGCGCAGCGTGGCCAGCGCGTCGCCGCTGGAATTCGACCTCCACTTCGACGAGATTTCCGGCCTGGCCGTGCCGACCAGCTCGCTGGCCGCCGCCCGCCAGGACGGCTCGCCGCCGGGCACGCTGACCAGCTTCATCATCGGCGAAGACGGCACGCTCCGCGGCGTGTTCTCGAACGGCGTCACGCGCGACCTGGGCCAGATTCGCCTGGCCCGCTTCGCCAACCCCACCGGCTTGCAGCAGAAGGGCGAGAACCTGTTCGCGGCCGGAGTGAACTCCGGCTTGCCGATCGTGGGCAACCCCGGCGAGCAAGGCATCGGCCGCATCATCGCCGGCGCCGTCGAGCTCTCGAACACCGACATCGGCGGCAACCTGATCGACCTGATCCTGGCCTCGACGCAGTACCGCAGCAACGCGCGAGTCATCGACGCCGCCCAGCGGCTGCTCGACGAGCTGCTGAACCTGCGACGGTAAATTTCTTCAGAAACTCCCGGCCAGGACACTAACCCGACGCGTAAGCGAGGGAAAGCCGCCATGGCTCCCGGATCGTGCCGCCTCTCCCTCTCTTGCGCGTCGGGCTAGTGTGGCCGCGCGCCTCTATCTCTCTTGCGCGTCGGGCTAGTGTGGCCGCCAGAAAGACAAACGGCCCCGCGAGGACGCGGGGCCGCTTGCTCGTCAAAGCGCAAGGAGAGGTTGCGCGAACTTCTTCCGCGATCGCTGCGATCACTCAGGCTTAGTGGCCGCAGAGCAGTTCGGCTGAGCGTGGCACTGCGGCTCGCACGAGCAAGACGGCTCGCAGCACGAGCTGCACGGACGGCTGAACAGCCGCCGCAACCAGCCGCCGAAAGCCGGCCGGCACGAATTGCAGCAGTCGTCCTGGCAACCGCAGCCTGGGCTCGCAATGGGCTTCGCAGCCGCACGTCGGCTGCTGGCAGCCGCAAGCGGGCTCGCAGCCGCAGCCGCCGCCGCATCCGCCGCCGCCCCACAGGCCATCGAGCAAGCCCGCGTTGGCATTCGAAGCACTGCAACACAGGGCGATCACCGCCACAGCGAAGGCACGTTTGATCATTGGGAGGCTCCTGGAGAAGGATAGGGGAAGTTGGAAACCGGAGTTTCGCTGCAAGGCGTATCGTCGAGCCGCCGCAGTCCCCTTAACTTGCCCAACGCGCAACGTGCCCGGAATTCGCCAAGTCGCCCGCGACCCTGCGGAAAGAGCCCGTGATGCCGGCTGTGTGGGTTTTGCAGGCGGGCGCGGTTACTCCAGATCGTCCTCCTCTTGGTTCGTCCTCGTCCTCGTCGTCGTCCGCGTACTCGATAACTGGAACGTCCTTTTCGTTCGTCCTCGCCTGCGTCCTCGTCCTCGTCCTCGTCCTCGATAATTGGAACGCTTCTTTCTCGTCCTCGTCGTCGGTAAGTTGCCCGCTTAGTTCGTCTTCGTGCTCAATTACCGCTCTTTCGAGGACGAGGACGAGGACGACGACGAGGACGAGGACGAACCAGCCTGCCACCCGCGCAAAAAAGTGTGCCGCTGTCTGGATCAAACAGCGGCACACTCAGGGGGGTGCCTCGAGACTTTCCGCCACGGCTCACGGCGGGACGCGGCCGAGGGGAAATCGCGTCATCTCATGGTGCGGGATGTCGCGGTGCGACTAGGTCTCGGTCGGCACCAGATCGGTGTCGATGAACTGCAGCAGCTTCGAGATGCACAGCTTGTTCATGCTGGTGCGCTTCTCGTGGGCTTCGGCCCGCAGCGATTCGTGCAGGCTCTTGGGCAGGCGGACCGTGATCACGCGGGTCGGCTCGAACGAGCTGCAAGGCTGCTTGGCGGACGAATTCCGCTCGCGCAGCTTGGCCAGCATGACCTGGATCTGCTCGTACTGCTTCGACTGCTCGAACTGGTCCAGCTCGTCGCGGGTGTGGAAGGCCTGGCGGACGTAGCCGTTGAGGCCCAGCACTTCGCGGAAGAACGTGACCCAGTCGGGGTTCTGCTGGTAGAGCTGGTTGGCCATCTTCCAGACTTCCTGGCCGCGCTCGCCGGCATCCGGCCTGGCTTCCGAATCGGCCGTCACCACGGAGAACTGCGGTGAAGGCGGAGCTTGCGGCGCGCCGTAGGAGGAACCGTGTGAAAGCGGCTCCGGCGCGTACTGCACGTGGGCAGCAGAGGTGGACATGCGGGACTCCTTTCTCGAGGGTTGGCAAGTGAAATTCCGTTTTCTGCGAGCCACCGTGGGTGCATCTTTTGCCAATGTTGGCGTCTGAAGTCAAGCCCAGCATGACTGACCTGCTCGCCTAGCGGTGGTACGGCTGCAATGGCCGGTGTCAGCTAGCACGCCCCCACAGGCCGGGAGTGTGTCGCGGAAAGCGACGGCTGCGTGCCGAACTCGTCCGTTTGTGTCCGCCGGCGCGCGTTTTGTCGCCCAAGTCTTCCGTATATGTCGCGCCGCGGACGGCCCGCGGCAGTCGCCCTCGCGTGCAAACCCTTATCGCACGCCGCCTTAGCGGATTTACCGGCCACCGACATCGGTCCGCCGCGGGAGTTTCCGCGCACGGCGGGGCACCGAACGTGCGAAAACACGATTCGCGTCATGTCACCGCCGGAAGTAGTCTGACGCTCGCTGTTCGAGGCCGTGGCACTGATGCCGCGCGATTGTCGTGATGCGCGAGATCGTTCGACCGAGCCCCTTCGCTGAGCTTGGGTCGTTAGGCCGCTTCAGGAGCACGTAATGCGACCCCTGCGTTATTCCATCAACGTCACATTGGACGGGTGCTGCGATCATCGTGCAGGGGTCCCGGACGAAGACTTGCATCGTCACGCGGTCGAGACCCTCAACCGGGCCGATGCCCTCCTTTTTGGCAGGGTGACCTATGAAATGATGGAGGCCGCGTTTCGGCCGGCGTGGACGGGAGAGATGCCCGATTGGATGGAACCCTTCCGCCGGACGATCGACGCGGCAAAGAAGTACGTCGTGTCGAGCACGTTGAAGCGGGTCGATTGGAACGCGGAACTCGTGCGCGGGGATCTAGGTACGGCCGTTCAGCAGCTCAAGCAGGAGCCGGGTAAGGGACTGTACGTGGGCGGCGTGAAGCTCCCGCTGGCGTTGGCGGAGCTGGGATTGATCGATGAGTACGAGTTCGTGGTACAACCCAGGTTAGTGGGCCATGGGCCGACGTTGTTCGCCGGGCTATCGAAGCGTCTCGACTTGAAGCTCGTCAGCCGGCTGGAGTTCGGCTCGGGGGCGGTGGCGATGCGGTATGAGCCGAGAAGGTTGCCATTGGGATGAGAGAGACGCGGCCTAACCATGCGCTGCAGCGAACCCGGCCATCGCGCCCTGGTTGCAATCGCAGCGTCTCGTGGGCCGGGTCGCTGAGTATGGGGCGTTAGGCCCTAGAAGTCACACGATGAACATCCTGTTGTGGGTCCTGCAGATCGTCGCCGCGCTCCTGTACGGAGCGTCGGGCGTCATGAAGGTCTTCATGTTCGACAAGATAAGCGGGGACGTCCCGTCCTTTGGTGCGTTGCCGCGGCAAGCCTGGATGGCCCTCGGCATCCTCGAACTCGTCTGCGCGGTCGGGCTGATCGTCCCCGCCGCCTTCCGCTGGCATCCGACGCTCACGGTGGTGGCCGCCACGGTCCTGGCGATCGAGAGCCTCGTGTTCGTCGGGGTGCACGCCAAGTACCACGAGGTCGGCTCCATCGTCATGGTCTGCGTGCTGGGCCTCCTCATGGCGTTCATCGCTTACGGCCGGATGGTCCTGAAGCCGATCGTCTGACCGGCAGGCCATGACAATGAGACCTAACCATGCGCTGCAGCCAGCGGCGGCGGGCCGTCGCGGTGGCAAGCGGCGCGTCTCGTGGCCCCGTCGCTGAGCTTGGGTCGTAGCGGAAAGGAGCGCCAAAGCAGCAGGCGTCACTGGGCAAGATGATCGTGAATACTACGGCGGGATGCGGCTACACCGTCACCTTCTCATTCCGTTCCTTACCCGCGAAGACGAGATCAATGCAGTCGATGACGATGTGGGCTTGGGGGTCGCGGCCGCGATTGATGTCCAGCACTCCGGGCGTGGTCTTTTCCAGGTGGACCGCCACGCCCAGGCCGGCGCCGAAGGAGTGGTTTTGGCCGGGGTTGGGGTTCTCGAAGAGCTTCGAGAGCTCGAACTTCTCGAAGAGGGTGAGCTTGCCCGGCTCCACGAACTTGGGCTGGAACGTGATCGACGCCAGCTCGCGGCGCTCGGCCAGCTTCTTGGCCGGGTTGGCGTATTGGTAGAACGCCAGGCGGCAGGTGAAGTGCTTGAGAAAGACGCCTTCGTAGAACTCGCGTGAGGTGCCGGTGCTGCAGGCATGGACCGAGAGGATGAAACGTCCGGCGAATGGACTGCGAACTTCCTGGGCGAGGAAGGCGTTCACGCCCGGGGAGAGGCGAAGCGGCTTGGCGGAGCCTTCTGCCCCAGTGACTTGCATGAAGCCTAGCACCACCCGCGGCCGAGGTTTTTCCGTCTTAGGGACCGTCTCGCCGCCCCGTGCAGCATGATCAGCAACGAGTTTTCCCTCGCGAATATCGGCCAGCCTTACCCCAAAGTCGTTAGCGGTGCCGCCCTGCGCCGCCATCGGCCACGCGCGCCAGCCCTTGGGCCGCGAGGGTGCGTCGGCTGCTACTAGCGGCACGCCGGCGGAGAAATCGGTGTTGAGCAGCAGGCTGCGGTCGAACGGCGGCACGCGGGCCAGGTCGCCGCCGGGCGTGCGTTCGCTTCGTCGGTGGCCGGCTCGGTGCCCAGCAGCTTGAAGAGCGGCTGCTCCTCGGTGAGCGGGTGCGGGCGGCCTTCGCGGTCGGGGAACGTGCCCTGGTGGTCGATGCCGAGCAGGTGGAAGATCGTCGCCGTCAGGTCGCCGCGGCGGGACGCGGTCGCGTGGCCGGGTAGGCGCCGTGCTTGTCGCTGGCGCCGTAGACCTGGCCGCCGCGGATGCCGGCGCCGGCCAGGGCGAAGCTGAAGACGTGCCCCCAGTGGTCGCGGCCGCCGTTGCCGTTGATCTTCGGCGTGCGGCCGAACTCGCCGATCGCCACGACCAGCGTCTCGTCCAGCAGGCCGCGGCTGGTCCAGGTCGTCGATCAGGGCGGTGAAGCTGACGTCGAACTGCGGGCAGAGCACGTCCTGCAGCCGGTCGGCGTTCTGGGCGTGCGTGTCCCACAGCGGGTTGTCGACGGCGGTGTCGCCCGGCTCGCGCGGCCAGTTGACGTGGACCAGCCGCACGCCGGCCTCGACCAGCCGCCGGGCCAGCAGGCAGCACTGGCCCCACGTGTTGCGGCCGTAGCGGTCGCGGACCTTGTCCGGCTCGCGTGCGAGGGCGAACGCCGCGCGGGCCTTGCCGGAGGTCAGCAGGTCGAAGGCCTGCTGCTGGAACTTGTCGGTCGCAGCGCGCTGCGACGCGCCGCCGGCCCGCGCTCGACCGGCGGCGATCGAAGTGCGGCTCGACCTGCCGCAGCAGCGATCGCCGGCCGCGCAGTCGCAGCGGCGGCAGGTCGCGTCAGGCGCAGCCCTTCGACGTGATAGTCCGGCGCGGCCGGGTCGCCGACGAAGCGGTCGGGGTCCCACTCGCCGCCGAGGAAGCCGGCGGTCTGCCCGGCCGGCGTGACGTTGTCGTTCAGCCGCATCATGTCGGGCAGCCAGACCGACGTGAGCGGCGGCAGCACGTCGCTCGGCTTGAGCATCTTGACGATCGAGCCGAAGTAGGGCCAGTCGGTCGGCTTGATCTGCGCGAGTTCGGCCCGGCGGTACTTGTAGCCGGTCAGCACCCAGTAGCCGCTGGACGTCGTGGTTGTTGTCGTCGGTGGAGAGCGAGCGGACGACGGCCAGCTTGTCGGCGATGCGCGGCGGTGCGCGGCAGCAGCTCGCAGAACTGGATGCCGGGCACGTTGGTGGCGATCGGCTTGAACGGCGCCGCGGATCTCGGCCGGGGCGTCGGGCTTGGGGTCGAACGTCTCGTGCTGCGGCGGGCCGCCCTGCGAGCCACAGGAAGATGACGTTCTTCGCCCGGCCAAACGTCTTGTCATCCGGCGCAATTCCCAGCGCGGCCTTTTCGTTCGCCGTGGCATGGCTGCCGCGCAAGAGGAGCGGCAGCGAGAGTCCCACTCCGCTCAGCCCGCCGATGCGCATCAGCTCGCGGCGAGTGATGCGGTCGCAAAGCTGAGCGGATCGGCCGTGAATGGGAAACATTGTGTCGTCCTCGCAAGAAAGCGCGTGGCCGGACTCGCGGAACGTAGCCGAACTCGCCAGAGTTCGGGCGAGGGGGTTGCCGCGTCGTTCTGTGGGAGCCCGACGCCCGAATTCTGGCGAATTCGGCCACGATCTACGATCTACGATCGCTTGATTCCCGCTCTACTTCACCGTGGTCAGCTTGTCCTCCGGCAATGTTTCCAAGACAAGGTTCTTGAACTGCACCTCCTGCGGCACCTTGTTCGAGTGCAGTTGCAGGCCGATCGGCGCCTCTTGATGCGCTCCGGCTCCGGCTCGCGCCAATCGGAGATCTGCACGCCGTTGAGGGCGAAGCGGATTCGCTCGCCGATGGCCACGATCTCGATCTGGTTCCAGTCGTGCTGCTTGCCGACTTTCTTGGCCTTGTCGGCGTTCTGATGGATCAGGTTGCGGCCGTAGAGATCGTAGAAGCCGTAGCCGGAGGGGAACATCACCAGGTGCCCGGCGTAGGTGTACTTGTCGCCGCGGTCGGGCGCAACCTTGCCCCAGAGGGCGATGCCGGAGTGCATTTCGGACTCGGCCAGCTTGAAGTCGCAGACCAGGCGGAAGTCGCGGAACTTGCGCTTCGTAAGCAGGTACGTGCTGACGGGGACCGGCTCCGTGTTCTTGCCGATGATCACGCCTTCTTTGACGGACCAATACTTCTCGTGCCCCTCCCAGCCGGTGAGATCTTTGCCGTTGAACAGCTCGATCTTCTCGCGCTTTCCCTCGCCCTTGGATGGGTCTTTTTCCTCTCCCGCGGCTGTCGGAAGGAGCAGCCCGCAAAGCAGGCAGAAGACCGCGATGATCGGCAAGCAGCGAGTCATGATGCCACTCCGGGAAGGTTGTTGAGGCTCTGGTTGGGTGCCGCTGCGACGACGGCTGCAAGTGCACAAGCATGCTACACGATCGCTCTGGGCCTCACAATCAACGCGCGTCGCGGTGGACCATCGGCCAGACTATACTCACCCTCTCCGATCCACCCGCCAGCGCGGTCTTCGACGACAGTCAGTCCACGTCGGCCTGACGGCTCGACGCTCGCCAATTCCGAGGATATCCCCCATGAAACGGTGCTGTTTCATTTTCGGACTCTTTGCGCTCTGCCTGTCGGTCTCCGCCGGTGCGGCACGCTCTGCTCCTGAGATCCTCCTGCCGCAGGCCCGCAGCGCCTTCCAAACCAACGAGTGGATCGATCTCTCGGTCGCGCGCAGCGGCGAGCGGAAGCTGGCGGCGGGCGAGCTGGTGCTCACGCTATCCGGCGAAGGCGGCAGTCGCCTGTCCTTTACCTTCCCCGTCGAGGCCGGCGGCCCGCAAAAGACTGAGCACCTGCACGTGAACGGCTGGCTGCTGCGGCCGGGCAAGTACACCGTCGAGGCCGCCGTCGATGGCGGCAAGGCCACCAGCGACGATCGAGGTCTACAGCCACATCCGCCAGAGCAGCTTCCGGCTCATCAACTGGGGCCGGGCCGCCAAGCCCGAAGAGCAGCTCATCCAGGGCGAGGACAACCTCGGCTTCAACCTGTTCTACGGGCATTACGGCACCGACGACGGACGCCAACCTCATCCGCGCCGGCGTCGATTTCATGGCCAACTGCGTCATGAGCGGCGGCCACCAGATGGACCTGCGCCTGGAGTGCGACTGGTCCGACCCCTACGTCACGCGCGGCGGCACGCGCCGCGTCGTCCGCCGGGCGATGATCGACCGCACGCGGCCCAACGTGCCGGGCGTGCACTTCTACGACGAGCCGGGCCTGACCTGGCACAAGCACCCGGCCACCGGCGAGTTCGGCCCGCACGGCGTGCCGGCCCAGGTGCGGGCCTACGAAGCGGCCTTCGGCGTCGACGCCGCCGGCGTATCACAAGCTCGATCCGAAGAACCCCGAGCACGTCGCCCGCTGGAAGCACTGGGCCCGCTGGAAGCTCGGCTTCATGGACGCCGCCTGGAAGGAGGCGCAGTTCGGCGTCAGCCAGGTGCGGCCCGACTTCCTGTCGCTGACGCAGAGCCAGTACGGCTGGTCGGCCTTCACCGACGGCTACTACTTCAACGTCGCCCGCAGCCTGCCGATCACGCAGCGGCCACGGCGGCTACCACGACTTCGGCCTGGGCACTTCAATCCCGTCGTACTTCCTGGAGATGGCCCGGGCCCGCGATCACTGGAAGCCCTGCTGGTACCTGCCCACCTGGTACGGCAACACGACCACCGACCAGTTCCGCCTGGAGCAGTACCTGTCGTTCCAGACCGGCATCCAGGGCATGATCTCGCCGCCCGACTGCGAGCCGGCCACGAACCCCGGCCCGCGGCAAGGGATCGTCGAATCGAACCACCTGATGAAGAAGCTGGGCACGATCTTCACCACGATGCCGCCGACCAAGCCGCCGGTGGCGATGCTCTACTCGCTGTCGCAGGCCATCCACGCGCAGACGCAGGACCGCAAGAAGAACTACGTCCACGAGATGCCGCAGGGCAAGAACCTGCCGCTGGTCTACCTGGCCGGCAAGCTGATGCAGCAGCAGTTCTTGCCGATCGTCGAAGAGGACGTGCTCGACGGCACGCTGGCCGCCGATCACAAGGCGCTCGATCCTGACGGGCATCGACTATCTCGATCCGAAAGTCGTGAAGGCGCTGGAGCAATTCGTCGAGGGCGGCGGCCGCGTGCTGCTGACGGGCGACTGCACGGTGGCGATCAAGGGGCGACGAAGCTTGCGCGTCACGCCGCGGATGCCGGACCAGGAGAAGATTGACGAATTATCGAAGGCCGGCAAGTACCAGGAGCTGGGGCCGTATACGACCGTCGGCAAGTACATGGACGGGGCCAAGCCGCTGGAGAACGCCATCTACAAGGAGCTGCATGAGCAACGCATCATCGGCGGCTCCGTGTTCCCGGCACCAGTGGCATCATCGTCTCACGCCAAGGCGCCGGCGACATCGAGTACCTCTTCGCCGTCAACGCCACTCCGGACCGCGCCGCCAAGGACGAGAAGGGCAACCCTGTGGGGATCGCGCTGGCCGCGGCGGATGCCACGCTCGTGCTCCGGGAAGATCGAGGACTCGACGACGGCTCTACGATGCCGCTGGCGGCTCAGGCCGGAACCTGAAGGCGGCCGAAGGCCCAACTTCGATGCCATTGCGCTTCGGCCCCGGGCAGATGCGGGTCTTCGCCCGCACGGCCCGGCCGATCGGCGGGCGTGAAGGCCGGCACGCCGGTGGTTACGCGCGAGCTGGTGCCGCGAAGAATCGCCGCTGCGGGTCTCCACTCTCGGCGACGTTGCTGGACGACAAGGGACGGCCTGCTTGTCCGGCTGCGCCCCGCTGCACGTTCAGGTGATCGACCCGCTCGGCGGAATCACTCGGCACGAGCTGTACCGCGCGACGAAGCTCGGGCAATTCTCCCTCGATCTGCCGCTGGCGGCCAACGACCCGTCGGGCAAGTGGAAGGTCGTCGTTCGCGAGCTGCTGGCCAACACGCAGGACGAGGCCGCCTTCGAGCTGCCGGCGCTGAAGCAGACCGGCAGCCTGGCCGGCGCCACGCACGCGGGCGGTGTACGCGGCCAACGACCGCGACAATGCCTTCCGCTTCGCCCGCACGCACCACGACGTGACGATCGTGGCGGGCAAGAGCGCGTTCAATTCGGCGGCCGTGGAGCGACTGACGAAGGTGCTGGCCCCGTGGGGCGTCCGCTGTCGCACGATGCCGCTGGAGGAAGCGGCGAAGAACCGCCGGCTGACCGAGGAGGAAGCCCGCACGTGGGCCGGCCTGCACTTACGCCGGCAGCGGGCAGATCAAGCCGGGGGACGGCAACTCGCCGGTGATCGCCGGCTTCGCCGTGCAGGGGCCCGGTGATCCTCGTCGGCAATCCCGACGACCACCCGATCATCAAGTTCCTGCTGACCGAGAAGTTCCTGCCCTACACGCCGGACGCGGCCAGGTTCCCCGGCCTGGATCGCGGGTTGCTCGCCTGGCAGCGCGACGGAGTCGGTCCGGGCCAGGAGTCGATCACGCTCATCGCCTACGACGAAGCCGGCATGGCCGAGGCCGTCGGCAGCTTCTACGAGGCGGTGGCAGGCATCGAGCCGCTGACGAAGTGGACCTGGCCGAGCGGCAGCGAAATCAGCCCCGCGGCGGTCAAGGAGACCATCCCCGCGGCGAAGATCGAACGGACCGAAACCTTGAGCGACCGCATCACGGGACTGGCCTTCAGCGGCGATCGCCTTCAGGCGCTGGCGCACAGTGCCATCCAGTACACGCTGAACCCCGCCAACAAAACCGTGGCGTTCGAAGAGCTTTCGACCCAGGAGTACCAGAAGCGGGCCGCCGCGATGGGCACGAAGACGGATGCCACCGCGATTGCCGCGGCTCAGAAGCAAAGCGGCCCGAGCCGGCTCGTGAAGTTCGTCATGCCGCACGGCGACCTATCCGCCATCGTCTATTGGGGCGGCACGCTCGAGCTGCGCGACGCGGCCGGCGCGGTCAAGACGCGTAACCGCCTGCCGCAGGACATCACGGCGATGGCCTCGGCCGGCGGGCGGATGTACGTCGGATTGGCCAGCGGCCAGCTGCTGGTGCTGGCGCGTAAGGGCGAGCGGCAGGCGAGCGTCGAGGCCTAAGCCCGACGTGCGAAGCGTCAGCAACACGGCAGCATCGAGCCGGCGGTGCGTCGTCGCACGGCGACAGGTATACTTGAGGTGGCATTCTCCGAAAATCACAGGACACTTTCATGCAGACGGTCGATACGAACCCGATCGGCGATGTGGTGCATGCTTCGTTGCCGCAAGGACTGCGGTCGGCGTCGGATTTGGACGCCGTTCTGGCGATGAGCCGTGAGATCTTTCCGGGTGAAGTCATCGCACGGCAAAAGTCCGATCCAGAGATCGCCGGCGAGACCTACTATTCGATCCGAGTGCAAGCGCACGGTTCTGTGGCGGAAATAACGGCCCAAGACGGCCTGTGGCATCAACGCTTGCTAGAAATCGCGCCTGAGCCTGTCGGCCTTTATCGACTGTCGATGTGCCCGTGACCGTGGCACAGGAGTCACCACGATGTCGTATCCGTTTCCAGCCGACGTAAGCGAACTCGTCCAGACGCAGATGGCGTTGGGGGGCTATACGTCCGAGGATGACGTACTGCGGGACGCGTTACTGGCCTTGGCCCAACGACTCGAAGTGCTCAGCGATGTCCGCGCGGGTCTCGCAGAGCTGGAAGCGGGCAGTGGCCGTCCGCTGGATGAAGTCAACGCTGACCTGCGCCGGAAGTATGGTATCGCCCGCGAGCCATGAACCGCCGCGTAGTTCTTAGCCGTCGAGCCGAGGAACAGCTTGAGAAGGCCTACCGCTGGTACGCTGAGAGATCTCAGCGGAGCGCAGCCAAGTGGTACAACGGCTTCATCGACGCGCTCGAGTCGCTTGCCGTCAATCCAAAGCACTTTGGCCAGGCGCCGGAAAGTTCGCTCTTTCCTGTCCAGCTGAGGCAGCTTCTCTACGGCCGCCGACGAAACTGGCGCCGCCTGTACACGGTGCGCGACGACATGGTTTTCGTGGTGTCAATCCGGCACGCTGCGCAGGGCGAGATGACCCCAGACGATCTGTAGGTGTTTCGCCGAGCAGCCCGACGTGCGAAGCGTGCGGCGATTGACGAGAAGCGGCGATCCGTCGCTATTGCGAGCGCCATGGCGCGAGCAACACGGGCGCGGTTGGGTCTCTGGCCTGTAGCGCCTGACGTAGCCGGGCCGCGCAGGCGGTGGTTATCTGACACCCTTCAAGAATGACGTTGGGCAGCGATGGCAAAGCGGTCAGGTGGTCCATCCCGTCGTCGGTAACCATGGCGAGCCTGAGGCTAAGGTCGCGCAGCCGACGGAGTCCGGCCAAGCCGGCCAGATCGCTGTCTCGGATCGCCCCAGTGAGGTCCAGCGACTCAAAGTTCGGCAGGCTAGCCAATTGAGCCAGTCCCTTTCCAGTGACGTTGCGGCCCGACCGCATCCTCAAAGAGCGGAGGCTCTTCATTCTCGCCAGGTGCTCGAAGCCCGCATCCGTGATGTCCCCAAACACCACCAGCGACTCAACGGTCGTGCACTTCGACACGTGCTCCAAACCCGCATCGGTAATGTTGCCAAATACGGCCAGCGACTCGATCGACGCAAAGTCGGAAAGGCGCTCCAGGCCTTCGTCGCTGATGACATCCACCCTCAGCCATCTCAGTCGAGGCAGCTCGGCAAGAACGGATCGACCTTCGGGAGTAACTTGTGGGCAGGCGAGACTAAGCGACTCCAACTCGCGAAGCGGCAATAGATGCGCGAGGCCGGCATCGGTGACGCGACTAGACGACAACCTCAACTCACGCAGTTCGGGGAGGTATCCAAGCAGTGCCAAGTCGCCGTCCGTGCAAACTTGGTTCATGCTGACGCTTCGCACGGGTTTGGGCTGCAGCGTCTCGAGTCGGCCGCCCAAAAAGGACGTCAGCCAATCGTCCGGAATTGCGTCGAACTCTACGCCAATTCCCAGCGCCCTTACGGCACGGTCGTGCACGTAGTTCTGTCGCATCGGAATCACCAGGCCCGCCACCCACAGCATGACGGCAACGGCCGCCACGCCCAGCAGCAGCGTGCGGAGGCCGAACTGAAACGGCGGGTGCTGTTCCGGCGCGGGGCCCTCCGAGGTGCCGGACGGAGCGCGCGGAACGATGATCCATCCCACAAGCCCAAGCGCGAGTCCGAAGAGTGCCCCGGTCGGCAATCCTGCCAAACCCAGCGCGCAGAGCGCCAATCTCGGCAAGCTGCCGATCTCGAGCCAATGGATACTCGCCAGCATGGCTGCCAAGAAAGTCACGCCTACCAGGCCGGCAAAGAAGCCCTTGATTGGCGCCCGGAGGATCCCTCGGCTTGGCTTTCGGAAGGCGATGGCCGCACTCGTCAACGCAAGCACGGCGCAGGCCGCACCGAGCGTCCAGCGCCAGCGATCCAGGTGAGCGTGGCTGGTTTCCAAGAACCATCCCCCAGCCAGAATAGCACCACTCAGTACGGCGGCCGATGCCGTGGCTCTGCCGGCGACCAAGCCGACGGTCGCGCCAATGGCAATCCCCATCGGCAAAGCCATCGCCGCAAGACGGAGCGAGGGCGCCGGCCGATCGTCTATCATCGTCCACTCGGCCACAGCGGCAAAAGCACCCGCGACGGCGGCCGCCGCCAGTCCAAAGAACATTCCTGCAAGAGGCGCAAGAGAGTCGTTCCGCAGGTGGCGCCGCCCAGCGCGATCGCGGCCCCACTGAGAACCAGGGCAGTGATCGCCGCGGCCATCGCCCATTGCCATCGTTCCTGGTAGGCCGGATTACCCCAATCGCCGCATAAAAGGCCGGCCGACGCCGCCACGCCGATCGCGCCAGCATAGACGACCGCGCGGCGGCTTCGCGCGGGCCGGCAGGACAACGTCGTGTTAGCTTGGGGCACAGACAGCCTCGTGGGCGAGCAGTCGAGCATTGGCGATGATTATCCGCTGACCTCCGTCGCCAAGCAACGGTAGCCGTGCGGCAGGCGAGCGTCGAGGCGTAAGCCCGACGTGTCTTCGTGCGAGCCGAACCACGCCGGTCGCTCCGGTGTCGCAGAATCAGGCATCCACGTTTGGAAACCTGCCCCACGTGTTGCCAGCAACGACCGCGAGGCGTAAGAATCTGGCGGAGGATTGATCTCATGAACGCTCGTCAGCTCGTCAAGCTCGGCGTGCCGGAAGAGTGCTGCGGCAGCGCCATTCAGGCCGTGGCCAGCCTGGCCCGCGGCGGCGGACTGCGCGGCAAGGACGTGAAGCAGGCCATTGGCCGCGTGCTTGCGGCGCCCGAGGATTTTACGGCCGACGAGCATCTGGGACCGTTTGCCCGCGACTTGATCGAGACGCGCAACTTCGTGGCGCCTGAGCCGATCGCCTATCGCACCTGGGGCAGCGACATCGACGACGCCGTCGCACGCCCAGATGCGGCAGGCCTGCGCGCGTGCCGATGGCGCGGGCGGCGGCGCTGATGCCCGATGCCCACGTCGGCTACGGCCTGCCGATCGGCGGCGTGCTGGCGCTGCGAAGGCGCGGTGATCCCGTACGCCGTCGGCGTCGACATCGCCTGCCGGATGAAGCTCTCGGTGCTCGACCTGCCGGTCGAGGACGCTCGACGCGCAAGTTCCACCGCTTCGCAGATGCGCTCGAGCGCGGCACGCGGTTCGGCGTCGGCTGCGAGCACGAGACGCCGCAAGACCACGCCGTGATGGACCAGGACTGGACCGTCACCCGCATCACGCGCGAGCACAAGGACAAGGCCTGGCGGCAGCTCGGCACGTCCGGCTCGGGCAACCACTTCGTCGAGTTCGGCGTGCTCACGCTCGCGGCGGCCGACGCCGAGCTGGGCCTCGAGGCCGGCGCAGTACGTCGCGCTGCTCAGCCACAGCGGCAGCCGCGGCGCCGGCGCGGCCGTGTGCAACGTCTACAGCAACATCGCCCGGGCCAAGCTGCCCAAGCGGTTCGACGACCTCGGCCGCCTGGCGTGGCTCGACCTCGAGCAGCGAAGCGGGCCAGGAGTACTGGGCCGCCATGAACCTGATGGGCGACTACGCCGCCGCCAACCACGACGTCATCCACCGGCTGGTCGTCGAAGCTGCTGGGCGGGCGGATCGTCGGCGGCGTCGAGAACCACCACAACTTCGCCTGGAAGGAGAAGCACGGCGGCCGCGAGCTGATCGTCCACCGCAAGGGGGCCACGCCGGCCGGCGCCGGGCGTGCTGGGCGTCATCCCCGGCTCGATGGCCGACCCGGCGTTCGTCGTCCGCGGCAGGGGCAACGCCGAGAGCCTGAACTCGGCCTCGCACGGCGCCGGCCGCCGCATGAGCCGCACGCAGGCCCGCGAGAAGTACTCGTGGAATGCCGTGCGGAAAGACCTCGAGGCCAAGGGCGTGCGCGTCCTCTCGGCCGGGGCCGACGAAGTGCCGGACGTCTACAAGAACATCGAAGAGGTGATGCGCGAGCAGACGGACCTGGTCGAGACGGTCGCCCGCTTCGACCCCAAGATCGTCAAGATGTGCGACGACGGCAGCCAGGCGGAGGACTGAGCACGTCGCCTTTCGCTCCGCGAAAGAGCGCCTTCGCGGAGCGAAAGGCGACGATCCGGGGGGCTTACGCCCCCCGCTCGCCCGTGGCGGGCCTTAGCTTCGCCGCGAATTTCTGGCGAAACTTGGCCATCTTCGGGCCGATGATCACGCGGCAGTAGCCCTGGCTGGGATTGTCCTGATAGTAGTTCTGGTGATAGGCCTCCGCCGGGTAGAAGGCCGTGAAGGGGGCAATCTCCGTCACGATGCGGTCATCGAAATCACCCTCTTTGTCGAGCCGGAGCTTCACCTCTTCGGCCGTCCGGCGCTGCTCGTCGTCGTGATAGAAGATGACCGAGCGGTATTGCGTGCCGGTGTCGTTGCCTTGCCGGTTGAGCGTGGTCGGGTCGTGCGTGTGAAAGAACACTTCCAGCAGCTCGGCAAAGGAGAGCACCTGCGGATCGAACGTGACCTGGATCACCTCGGCGTGGCCCGTCGTCCCCGTGCAGACCTGCTCATAACTGGGGCCAGCCTGCCGGCCGCCGGCATAACCGGAGACCACCGAATGCACCCCGGTCAACTGTTGGAACACGGCCTCGGTGCACCAGAAGCAGCCGCCGCCGAAGGTGGCAGTTTGCGTTTGCAGGGATGTCATGCTGGGCCTCGCTAGACTCGCTTTGGGTGGCAACCGCTGGTGATCGCTTCTGCCGGAAAGGTTAGACTACAGCTTGTCATCGCCAGCACAACCTGTCATCGTCAGCAGAATGCTGTCATTCCGAGCGACCCTGTCGTTCCAACCGACCCCGTCATTCTGAGCGCAGCGAAGAATCCCCAGGTGCCCCGATGAACGACTCCGCGATTCTCGATCCCAAGTCCACGACGCGGCCGAAAGACGACAAGCCCAAGCCGCAGCCGCCCTACGCCGTGATCGTGCTGAACGACGATCTGCACACGTTCCCCTATGTGATCGAGACCTTTCAAAAGGTTTTCGGCTTCTCCCAGGAGAAGGGATTTCAGCTTGCCGAGCAGATCCACCTTCGCGGCCAGACCGTAGTCTGGTCGGGCACGCGCGAGCTGGCCGAGCTGAAGCAGGAACAGATCCGCTCTGCCGGCACCGACTACTACGCCCAGCCGCCGGTGAAGTTCCCGCTGGGTGTCCGCGTCGAGCCGCTGCCCGGCTAGGCGAACACCGGAAGACCAGCGCGGCATAGCGCAACCACGGAAGAATGACACGGAAAGGCTGACGTTCTTCCGTGTCATTCCGTGTCTTCCGTGGTTCGCAAACTCTTTGCGTTACGCGAAGAAAATGAACCTTCGTAGTGGAGATTAGCGTCTATTGGCGCTTATCAGCGTTCCCGTCTCCACCGCGGCCAGACCTGCTATCTCCGGGTCGGCCCGAAGTGGCGCTTACTTGGCCTTCGCCGGCTTTGCCTCTTCCGGCTTGGCCGTCTTTTTAGCGCGCTCGGTGGCCAGGAGCTCTTCGACGCGGATTTGCACCGCTTGCGATTGCAGGACGATGAGATGTCGCGAGGTCGCGTCGAAGTGCAGCACGCCTCGGCCGCCGGAGGGGGACCAGCTCTCAGCGACGATGCGGGATTGAATCTGAGCAGCCAGCGTCTCCGCGGTAACTGCGCCGCCGAGCAGGTCGGCCACGGGATAGAACTCCACCTCGCCCCGCTCGGCGGCCTGACGACTGGTGATCTCGAGCGTCTTGTCGTCCACGATGCGCCAGCCGATATCGAGCGACTCGCAGAGCTTGTTGAGCACGGCCTGGAGCGGCTCTTTCTCGGCGGTGACCGTGACGCCTTCGGCCGCATCCAACCCCGCCTTGTGCAGGGCCACGCTGTCGATCAGCACTTTCGCGCCGGCCCGCTGGCCCAGGTAGTCGCCGATCCGCGAAAGCCGCGTGGGCTCCGCGAAATTGGCCGTCACTTCCTGCTCGAGGCGGCTGCGCACGCGCTGAAGGCGGCTCTCCAGCTTGAGGCTCGTCAGCCGCTGCGGCGGGAGGCCGCGGGCGACGCGAAGCTTTTCGAGGAACAAGAGCAAGTCGTCATGACCCGGTCCGCTCTGCCAGACGCGCAGCTTGTCGCCGGCGACCGTCAGCGACGATCGGCTTCCTCCCGCGTTCCACGTGGCCGGCTCGACCAACCGGCGGCACAAATCGGCCAGGGCCGTGACCGCCGTATCGCGCGCCAGGTCCGAGACGTCGTATTCCACCACGCGTGGCACGTCGCGCAGGCGGGCCTTCGTCGTGACGCGCAGCCCTTGGTGGTCGAGCGCGTACCCCAGGCCGTGCGGCTCGAGCGCCGCGCGAAGCGCGGCGGCCACCGTGGCATCGGCAGCTTTTACCGAGACCTTGGTTTCCTGGTCGAGGCCGGCCTCGACCAAGGCGTCGAGGTCCAGCGTGATCGGCACGCGGGCCAGCCGCGACATGTCCTCGACGAAGCCCGCCAGCGGGGTTTGACGATACTCGACTTCGCCCAGCTTCAGCTCCAACCCCGAGGCATCGACGGCTAACAGCGGATCGATCAGCTCCGGCGTGCGGTGCATGTGCTCCCAGGCCGTCCAGGTCGTCCATGCCGTGGAGATCACGAGGGGTGTCTCCGTGGCGAGCGAAAGCCGGGCCCAGGCGACGTTGTTTCGACGGCCAAGTTTCGGTTGACCCAGTGCCCGCAGGGCTGCGGTGAAGACCGACTCATCCAGCTCGCCGGCAGCGGGGTGTTCCAGGAACGTCTGGGCCGCAGGGCCCAAGACGGCGGGGAGCAGCCGTAGCAGCTTTTCGAGCGCCGCCTGGGCTTTCTCGGCGGCGGCCTCGTCGGGACAGAGCGCGTGCAGCTCCAAGTTCAGCTCGCCTTCAAGGCCGATCTGCAACGCGGCGCCGCGAGCCAACGAGGCGACGGCCCGCCACTCCTCTTGGAGCCCGGCGTGCGGCGCCAGCCAGGCGGCCGGCAGCGCGACCTTCGCCGCTTGCAGTGATTGCCAATCGACGAGCAGCGTAATTTCGCGCTGGGCATCTACCACGGCGACAAGTTGTCCGAGCACGGAGGCCGCCGCGCGGACGGTGCCCGCCGCGGATAGCGCGAGCTCGCGCATCAGGACCATCGGCCCGGTGACCAACACCCGCGGCTCGACCAGCGCGAAGGGGTGGGTCCAGGCCCCTTCCTTGCGCTGATGGCACGGCGCATCGCCGAGCTGAAAATCGCAGGGCTGCTTATCCAGATTCGATAGCCATCGGCCGATGTCGCTGTCCGAGAGTCCCTCGCTCAGCTCCACGACAAAGAGACCCGGCACCGACAGGTCTCGCACGTCCGGTGCAGCCCAGGTGACGCGCCGTACGTCCTGGATTGCCAGTTCCAGGCCTCGAGTCAGGGCGCGAACTCCGTGCTTCCACAGTGGGTCGGCGCACCGCAGGAGCTGGGCCAGCTCGCTCTGCTGCCGCACTTCATCGAGGCGCATGCTGAGGACTCCCTGCGTGCGGGGCGGGAGCCATCGCGGGTCGATGAGGTCCGAAGGCGGCTTCGGGACCGCGGCTTGCTTCTTGGTTTCCGGCGGCGGGTCGAGCGTTTTCGTCGGCGGATCGGGCGGCAGAGCGTTGTCGGCGATGGGCGAGGTGTCTGTCTTCGTCTCGACCGGCGTGGCGGGCGGCGAGAACGCCCACACGACGGTCAGCGCCAGTCCCAAGCCGACCACACCCGTGGCAGCGAGCGCGAGATAGCCGCGCCGATTGTCGCCCGCCGCGCCTACGCTGCGACGCTCGCCGGCGCTGGGCTCGTGCGCAGTGGGCACGTCTGCGCCGGGCTCGCCAGCCTCAGCGCGGGGCGACGCTTGTGCATCGTCGCCAAGCGGCGCCCGACGGGTGTAAGCGGCGATGATCTTGGACGCCGGCGATTTCCCCTCTAGCCCGGGCTGGGCCGCCTCTGCGGGATGCGCCGGCTCAGGCTCTTTCGCGGCGGGAGGCTGCTTGGCCGACCGCCCGGGGCGAGGCGGACCCGCCTTGGATGACGCTTCGGCCGCAGCCGCAGGTCCTCGCGGCGCGCCGGCGATCGAATCGCCCTGTGGCATCTTCGCGGACGTCGCCTTCGATGATGGGGCTTTAGCTGATGGCGTGGGCGCGGCTTGGGTCGAGGCCGGCGGCCGTGAAGCCTCCGGAGCTGCGGCGGTCGGCGACGACGGGGGCTGCCAACCCTCCGGCGGCACAATCTGCACCATGCTGCCGCATCTCGGGCATTCCAGGATTTGTCCAATGACGTCCAGCTCGCGGACGCTCAGCCGGGCCGTGCAAGTCGTACACGTGACGGTGAACAGTGCCATGCGCTGGCCCGCCAACTGGATCGTCGCTGAACTCGCTGACAAGTTCAGTATGGACCGAAGTCTGGCGACTTCGCTTACTCCTGCCCAGGCCCCGAAGGCGCCTTTCAACTCTAGATTGCCGCGGGGGCCAATTTATGACTTCTTTTTGGGCTGCGCGGCAAATTCCGGCGGCAGGGGGTCCTTGCGCTCGCCGGCCTTCTTCCGTGTGCTGATGAAGAGCTTCTCCTCGTTGCCCTCCTTCTTGACGAAATAGACCAGGTTGCCCGGCGGATCGACCAGCAGGAACATCTTGCGGAGGATTTCGCCCAAGGGCAGGTCTTTGAAATCGGCCGCGACGCTCTTGTTCCGCGTGATGCCCTCGTTTTGCAAGTCCCCGCCCAAGATCTCAAACGGGATGCCCGCTTCGTCTAACATCTCTTTGACAAGCCGCTGAAACTCGTTCGTGCCGGCCAGCGATGTTTTCTTGCGGGCCAGTTTCTCCAGAATCGTCTTGGGCTCGTCTTCCTTCTTCTTGGGTGCCACCGTCGTGCTGCCACCAGACCCGAGCGCCACCGCCAAATACGTAGAAAAGCTCAGCGTGCTCAGAGCATGGGCCGGCAGACAGCAGCGCACGACGGCATGATTGGCCGCGTCGGCGTCGGGGCGCCTGGAAGTGCCCACGGTCGTCTGGTCGGGCACTTCCCGCGTGGCGGGCCCCAGCTCCGTCAGGATCGGCTCGGCGAACTTCGCCCGATCCAGCTCAAGCTTGATCACGTAAGCCCCGACGGCCTTCGGCAGCTCGTCGATCCGGCTGGCCAGCTCGGTGGCCAGCTCTGCGGCCCCACGGTCGGCGTTGGGGTAAGCCCGCAGCTCGAGAAACACCGCGCCCTTCGTGAAGTGGAAGCTGAACAGGCCGGCGTGCAGCCGACCCGCGCCACCCAGGAAGGTGGAAACCGGCTCCCTCCATTCTTCGGTGGGGCCCTTCCAGATAGGAAAATCCTCGCCGCTAAAAGCAAACCCCGAGGCAAACAGGACGGTGAACATGCGGTCGCTATCGCTCACGCGCTGAAGGGCCTCCAAGGGGAGCGAAAGGAGCGGACCTTTGGCGTTGGCCAGGGCTTCGTCGATGAGCGAACTGCCCGAGTCGGCTCCGGCATTCTTCTTGGCCCCCTCTTCTTCGACTTCGGCCGGCGCCTTGCCAGCGGCCTTGCCGGGGGCCGCCACGAGGAGGTTCTGCGATCCGCCGGGCAGCCGATATTCGAGGTCCGCCGCCTTCTTCAAGGCATCGAGCTCGACCGGCTTGCGCGTGCGGGCCACCAGCGCCACTTGCGGAGGCCCGCCGCTCTGGGGAATGATGCCGATCACCACGTGTTCCAGGTCTTCCCAGGCGAGACCGCCGCAAAGCCGCGAGACTTCGCTCTTGGCGTAGTCGCCCAGCGGCCCCAGCACCGACACCTTGCCCGCCGCGCCCAGGTCGTGAGGCTCCAGCAGGTATTGCCCTTCCGGGTGAGCGAGCAGGTCGGCGGGCCGCAGCGAAATGAACACCTGCACGCCGCTGGGCAGATAAGCCAAATCCAGGGGCGCCCCCGTGGTGGGCGAATCCCAGAATTCGTTTCCACGCACCGGCATCAGCACCTCCGTCGAGGGAGGCGCGATTGGCTGCTTTTCCTTGTTGAGCGTTGGCTCGCCCGTCTTTTCGAGCGTCTTGGCGACCGGGGTCTTGCTCTTTCCCCCCTCGCCGTTGCCGTGGGCGGTCTCCGTATCGTTAGGCCGCGGATTTCGCTCGCGCGAGAGCGCGAAGATCAGCGTCCCGACCACCGCCACCGCGCCGACCACCGAGCCGATCAGCGTGAGCAGCTGCCGGCTCTTGCGGTCAGCCCGCGATGAGGGCGAGGATCGCAACGGCGCTGCCAAAGCGGCCGCGGGTGCCGAACGGCTGGCGGCAGCGTTGCGCTCCGCCGTGGCGACACTCGCAGGCCGCGCCGTGGCCACTGCCGAGCCAAGGGGGGCCGCCACGGGCACCGCCTGCTGCGCCACCGGCGCAGCGGCCACAGGGATCGCTCGAGCGTAGCCGACAGCCCCGCCTTGCGTGCCGTACATTCCGACAGCCGGCATTCCGATAGCCGGCACTGCGTTCAGGGGCGGCGCCGCCGGAGGCGGTGCAACGACCGGCGGCGCTGCGGTCATAGGCGCGCTCGTCGGCGGCCAGGCCTGTAACCCCGGCAACCAGCCCTCGTAGGCCTGGCTCGCCGCGGTCCAGAGTTCCGGCACCGGATTGACCAGCCCAGGCTCGCCGTAGGGCTCGAGGGCCTGAGCAACGTGCGCCGCATATTGATAGCGCCGTCCGGGGTCTTTTTCGAGGCAATAGGCCACGACCAGGGCCACGGGCTCGGGCACCGAGGGCCGCACGTGGTTCGCCGGACGCGGCGTGTCGGACAGATGCCTGGCCAGCTTCTGCTCGACGCCAGCGCCTTCAAATGGCGGCCGACCGGAGAGCATTTGATAGAGCAGGCAGCCGAGGCCATAGATTTCGCTTCGCGGCTCCGGCGAATGGCCGGCGGCTACCTCCGGGGCAAGGTAGTCGGCGGCCGCCGCCAGCCGATCGGCACCGCTGGCCAGCACCGTCGGCCCGGTCAAGGGATCGCGCCACAGCGGAAAGTAGAGCAACTTGGCGTGGCCGGCCGCATCGATCCAGACGTTGGCAGGCCGCAGCTCGCCGTGAAGCTGGCCGATCTGGTGCATCTGGGCCAATCCCAGCGCGGCGTGCCTGGCCCACGCGCAGGCGGTGGCCGGGGGAATCGGCCCTTCCACCAGCTTCTGCTCCAGCGTTTCGCCGCGCAGGTCTTCCAGGACGATGAACTTGTAAGTGCCGGTATCCACGACGTGGTAGGCCCGCGCAACGTGGGCCGAGCGGACCTGAGACGCCTGCGCGCACCACTGCGATAGGGCGGCGAAGCGTTGCGGATCCTGCGCCGCCGCGCCGGTGAGAAAGCACAGGCAAACGGCGTGGCTGGTAGGGGTGTGAACGGCGCGGAACATGCCGGCCAGGCGGCCCTCTTCCGCCCGGTCATAGACGAGGTAATCGCCGAAGAGGAAGGGACCGGGGTGGCCGGCCATCAGGACCATCGCCTGGTAATGGCTGATGGCCCGCTCGGCCACCAGCCAATCGCACAGCGGCGCAGCGGGGCCGGTAGGATCGGCCCCCGCCCCTTTCGTCTGGCCGTATTGGCCGGCCAACTGCTGGCATTGCTGGGGCGATAGGATCCCGCTTTGAACCACGAGTGTCCAAAACTCGGGAATGGCAACCGGCATGGAGGTTGGCGGAAGTCGTCCGCCCCCGAGGGGGTGACACGCCGAGCCAGGCTGGCCGAGGCCAAGGCCGGCGGCTGCGATGTTCCGGGATCGTCGTCTGAAAAGCGTCTCCCTTCAATGTACGCGTGCCGGCAGGTCTCCGCAAAGCCTGCGCGACGGTTTTGGTCCACATCGGATGCTATGCTCAGTGCGCCCCAACGGTTAAAATGTGGGAAGACGCTTTACCGCGCTCCGCTGGGAGTGCTAATCTGTGGACTCTGCGGTTCGCGGGAGTGGCCAGGCCGGCAGCGGCCTGAAAGCAACAGCATTTCGTTTGCAAGTCAAGCAAATCCGCTTCACCCGGGAAAATCACCGCCAGCGACGCGGGGCACGTGATGTGTCGGCAGGGGACGTTGACGGCGACGCGGCTACTGGAGCGCCTTCTGGTGTGCGGTGGCTGACCGACGATCGTAGCATGGCCAAGATCAGGATCGACAAGTTCCTCGAGCTGCTCAAGCGCAGCGGCCTGGTGGGAAAGGATCAGCTCACCCGCGCCCTGACCGAGATCAAGGCCGAGGGCCAGCCTCTGGAAGACGCCGAAGCGCTGGCTGGCCGCCTGGTGGATCGCGGCCTGATCACGCGGTGGCAGGCCAACAAGCTGCTGGAAGGCAAATCGAAGGGCTTCTTCCTGGGCCGGTACAAGCTGCTGGGCCACATCGGCACCGGCGGCATGAGCAGCGTCTACCTGGCCGAGCACACGCTGATGCAGCGGCTCGTGGCCATCAAGGTGCTGCCGCAGAAGCGAGTCAATGACTCGTCGTACCTGCCCCGCTTCTATCGCGAAGCCCGGGCAGCGGCGAAATTGCACCATCCCAACATCGTCATTGCCCACGACATCGACAACGAGGACGACACCCACTACCTGGTGATGGAATACGTCGATGGGCGGGACCTCCAGGTGCTCATCAAGGAAGACGGCCCGCTGCCCTACGAGAATGCCGCCAACTACATCGCTCAGGCCGCCGCGGGCCTGCACCATGCCCACGAGAACGGCCTGATCCATCGCGACGTCAAGCCGGCCAACCTGCTGGTGGACAAGCGGGGCGTGGTCAAGATCCTCGATCTGGGCCTGGCTCAGTTCACCGAGGAGAGACTGCAAGGTCAGGCCTCGCTCACGGTGGCGCACGAGGAGAACGTGCTGGGGACCGCCGACTACCTGGCGCCGGAGCAGGCGATCAACAGCCATTGCGTCGATCGCCGGGTCGATATCTACAGCCTGGGCTGCACGCTGTATTTCTGCCTGACGGGGCACCCGCCGTTTCCCGACGGGACGCTGGCCCAGCGGATCATGAAGCACCACACGCAGGACCCGCCTAGCATTCGCAACGATCGGCCCGATGCCCCGCAACAGCTCTTGGACATCTGCGCCAAGATGATGACCAAGAACGCCGACTTCCGTTATCAAACTGCCGAGGAAGTCGCCGACGCGCTCTTGGACTGGCTGAAGTCGGTCGGCGCCAGGACGCCCGGCGATTCGTCGATGAAGCTCAACCTGGTCGTTGCCCCCGCCGGGGAAGCAAGATCTGCCCAGGGCGGCCGCGTGCTGCGCTCCACCCGAACCGAACGAGGCGGCGGGGCCGCGAAAGCCGCCGATCCGGCCCTGGTGGATACCGATCCCGGCCGGGAGGGGCCGACGATCAAAGTGCGGGCACCGACGACGGGTTCCGATTCCAAAGTCGGCAGCGGCTCGGGATCGGGCAAGCGCAATCTGCCCACGGCAACGCCGGAGCCGGCCGGAGGCCTCAACCTGAATCTCAACCTCGGCTCGGACTCCGGCAAGGGCGATCGCCAGTCAGGGTCTGGCAAGGCAGGCACGCAAGGGCCGTGACAAGAGCGAGCGGAGCGAAGGCCGTGGATTTCGGAGCCACCGAGGAAGCAGTTTCCACCGTTGTAGACACCGGCGCCTCAGCAAGCCCGATCCGCCGCGGGCCGCGAAGGTCGTCGGCACAGATGCGGTCCTGGCTCCTGCTCGCAGCCATTACCGCCGGCGTGTTGGCGGCCCTGGCGGCGATTCATTTTCTTGCCCGCTAGTTGGCTTCCGCGCCATGCGCCGCGACCAACTTCTCTGGCTGGCCGTTGCCTTTGAGGGAGGGCTGTTCCTGCTGGCCGCTGGCCTGGCGTGGCTATTCGGACTGCCCCTGCGGAACATGGCCACGTGGGATTGGTCGCACGTGGCCTGGGGTCTGGCCGCCACGGCCCCTCCTTTGGCCGCGTTTTGGTGGCTGCAGACTAGCTCGTTGCCGCCGCTGCGGCGGTTTCGTGAAACCATCGATCGGCTGGTAACGCCGATCTTCGACGACTGCACCTGGCTCGATTTCGCGGTCATCGCGCTGGTGGCCGGCGTCGGCGAAGAGTCGCTCTTCCGCGGCGTGCTGCAGTACGGCCTGGAAGCTCTGACGCAACACGTCGGAATGGCCCCCTGGGCCGCGAAAGCGGCAGCCATCTTGATCGCTGGCATCGTCTTTGGGCTGGTCCACTGGATCACGCGGGCTTACGCCCTGTATGCCACGCTGATGGGCATCTACCTGGGCTGCCTGTTCGTCTGGTTCGACAACCTGCTCGTGCCGATGATCGTCCACGCCTTGTACGATTTCGTGGCCCTGATCGGCGTGACGGGCAGCACCGGCGAGCCGGCAGCCCAGGACAACGCCGCCCCGCTGGACGGCGACCGGCAGAGCGCCGAAAGAAGCAACGACGAGGCTATCCAAGAGATCGACGGCCCGCGCAGCGACGGCCGGCCCAACGACGGCGATTCAGGCGAACCAGAAGGCGATCCGGCGCGGCCGGCGGGCGGCTGACCGGAGAGTGCCAGTCTCCCAGCGGATTTCACAGAATTCGCTGACCGATAAATCGGCGATTTGATATCTTTCTCGCTGGCTGTGAGCCCGCAATCGTCCGCACTGCCTCCAGGCACGCTCCGCTCATGCAAATCACCCGCATCACCTCCGGCACCTTGGACACCGACGCAGATGCCGTGGTCGTGGGTGCTTATTCGGATGCTCCGCTCAGCGGCCCGGCGGCCAAGGTGGACGACGCCGCCAAGGGCGTCGTTGCCCGGCTGGTGAAGCACAAGGAGTTCACCGGCAAGCTGACCGAGACCGTGCCGATCTGGTCGGCGAACAGCTCCGTCCGGCAGATGCTCGTCGTGGGCCTGGGGGAGCGCAAGAAACTCGACCGCCACGCCACGTTCGCCGCCGCCGGGGCCGCCGCCCACCGCCTGGCCGGCAAGCCGCGAAAACGCGTGGCTTTTCTCTTGCAAAAGAACCTGCCGCCCGAGCTGGTCGAAAACGCCGTGGTGGGGGCGATGGTCGGCTGCCAAGGGCAAGACCTGTATCGCAGCGAGCGGTCGAGGCACCCCTTCGGCGAAATCCTCTTTGCCGGCCCGGCCAAGGCCATCCAGACCGGCCAGATCATCGGCGAAGCGGTGAACCTTGCCCGCCGGCTGGTTAACGAGCCGCCGCAAGAGGTGCATCCGGAGTCGTTCGCCAGGCACGCCACGCAAGTGGCCGGCGATTGCGGGCTGGAGATCGAAATCTGGGACCATTTGCGGCTGATGGCCGAGCGCTGCGAATCGCTGATGGCCGTCGCCAAGGGATCCGGCCGGCCGCCGCGTCTGGTGATCCTTCGCTGGAACGGTAACCCGCTGGCCCCCGGCAGCCGGGCTGCGCCCGCCACGCTGGCGCCTGGTCGGCAAGGGCGTGACGTTCGACTGCGGCGGCCTGTCGATCAAGCCGACCGACGGCATGAAGACCATGAAGTGCGACATGGCCGGGGCCGCCACCGTGCTCGGGGCGATGCAGGCCATCGCCCGGCTGAAGCTGCCGGTCAACGTGATCGGCCTGATGGGCCTGGTCGAGAACATGCCCAGCGGCCACGCCATGAAGCTCGGCGACGTGCTGACGGCCCGCAGCGGCAAGACGATCGAGGTGCTGAACACCGACGCCGAGGGCCGGCTGGTCCTGGCCGACGTGCTCGAACGTGGCGGTCGAGCAAGGCGCGGCGAAGATCATCGACCTCGCCACGCTCACCGGCGCGTGCGTCGTCGCGCTGGGCACCGGACGTCGCCGGCCTGATGACCAACGACCAGGCGTGGTGCGACGCCGTCGCCGCCGCGGCCCGCACGCGCGGCGAGCCGGTCTGGCAGCTGCCGATGTTCGCCGAATACGCCGAGCAGATCAAGAGCGAGGTGGCCGACATCCGCAACAACGTCGGCGACGGCCGCTGGGGCGGCGCGATCACCGCCGCCAAGTTCCTGGAAGAGTTCGTCGGCGGCAAGCCCTGGGTCCACCTCGACATCGCCGGCCCGGCGTTCCTGGAAAAGGGCAAGCCATGGAACGACGGCGGGGCGACGGGGGCCTATGTGCGGACGCTGGTGGAGGTGGCGCGGGGATGGGAGGGCTAGCGCTCTGGATTAGCCATGCCTTTGACCCTCGCATCCAGGATCGGCCCCGACACTTTAGGCAAGCTTGAAGAAGCGGCCCGCCGACGGTACGCGGAGGCAACGCTCTTGGTCCGCAAGGAGCCTCTCGGAGCCATTTATTTGTTCGGCTACACGGTGGAGATGCGGCTGAAGGCCGCTTACTTTCGTGTCGTGGGGCTCGTGCCCAAGACGCCGCTCAAACCCACATGGACCATTGCCACGGCGCAGATCTGTATCCTTTTGCAACTGAAGAAGGGCCACACTGTCGGACACAATCTGCGTGGCTGGGCGAAGCTGCTGGAGCACGCACGGGCGACAGCGCCGGGAGCTACGGCATTACCCACAGCGCTGGCGACACAGATGTATGCGCACCTGCAAAACGTCGAACGCTGCTGGACGGAGGTGCTACGCTATCGCGCCAATAGGCCGTATGATGAAGAAGTAAGGGTCGTGCAATCCGGCGCAAATGGTTCAAGGTCAATAGCCGGCGCTTGTGGAGTTGATCGAGCATGTCATCAGCCAAAACCAATGGCAGCGCCAGTAGACAAGAGCTAGCTAGCTCGCTCGCTGACGCCCTTCAGCAACCGAGGCAATCACGGGATGGACCCCTCACGACCGAAAACCAAATCGCTGAGACGAAGAGTGTCCATGTCGCCGTCATTTGGGACCGCTGGGATGACCTGACACCCGAAGAACGATCGAAAGTCATTCGCGATGCCTACGCAAAGGCGAAGCGGCTGAGGGGATTTGCCATCACGGCCGCCGTCGGCGTGACGAGCGAGGAGGCCCTGCGACTGGGCTTCTTACCGTACAGCATCATTACCACCCGTCGAGCAGGCGACCCGGCATCGCTTGGACGATTATCGGAGGCGATGGCTGGGACCAGCGGCGTTCTCGTCAGCATCGGTTCGGCCACGCAGTTACGGTTCCCGACCCTCGAAGCAGCCGAGGACGCTTACCGGCAGTTGTCGCAGCAGGTCCCTGGGCCGTACTGGGCCATCGTTCACGAGCAACTCCTTGCCGAGTAGCAAGGCCGCGTCGTCGCCAACATCGTAGGGTGGGCGGCGCTGATTGTGCGGTGGGCCGCGATGCCGCGTTGGCCGTGCGACATGCTGCCAACCGTCGTGGCGATTGCTATCGCATTTGGTGAGAGACGTGACATGAGGACCCGCGAACCTAGGACGCAGCATATCGGCGCAGGCGTCAAAGCAATCTTCGCGTTGGCCGCCGTCGCCTTCGCAGGGTTGCTCGTCCCTTGGTGGCTGGAAGACGCGCACGCCAATCGCACGATTCCGTGGCGTCAAGCGTGGGCGGCAATCCTTCTGTCCCTTCCCCTGCTTGGCATCCTCTTGGCCTGGATTGCCAGATCGGACGGTTCCGCCATCACGCGCGGGACGCTCGGAGGCCTGCTGGGCGGGCTCAGCGTCATCGTTGACGCAGGCATCGCGCTAGCGTTGTTCAACTACGGTGTAAGCGGCGATGTAGCGGTGGCGCTGCGGATCGTCCCCGTGGTGGTTTTGCTTGCCCCGATGGCGGCCTTGCTGGGCTGCGCGCTGGGCTGCCTCGGCGGGATGGTGGTCTCGCTGATCAAGCGCCACACCGCAGCGCGGCGAGCCCAAGCAATCGATCTGGGGAGCAGAGAGTCACCGCCTGCCCCTCGACGGCCGACGGTCAGAATTCTTACCTGGGCGCTCGTGGCCGCCTCGCTGGTTGCGTGGTATTTCCCCATTTCGCACGAACTCCGTCGGCGGCGCACCGTGTTCGCGCTCAGGGCCAGCGGCGCTCGCGTGGATCTCCAGCCGCGGCAAGCCGTCGCCGGCGAGCTCGGTGGGCTGTGGGAACTCTTCGCCTGGCTCGGCTCGCCCGAAGGCAACTGGCAGAGCGAAGGTTGGCTGTATTCGCTGGAATCGGTATGGGAAATCAGTCTCGCCCAGGACGCCCCTGATGAGCAACTGGGCTACGTGCTCGAATTGCCCGAAACCAAGCATCTGAGCCTCAGCAAGACCAGGATCACCGATCAGGGCCTGGAACGGATCATCCGGGGATTGACGCTCTTCAGCTTAGGACTTCAGCACACGCCGATCAGCGACAAAGGGATGCAGCATCTGGCCGATCCCCGCGCCGCATCGCTACAAGATTTGGATCTCAGCCATACCGCCGTCACTGAGGAAGGACTGCGCCACGTGACGAAGCTGACAGCGCTGAACCAATTGAATCTGCGCGGCACGCGCATCGGCGATAGCCTGGAGAGCATCGCGAGCCTGCCGTCGCTCCATCTCTTGTTGCTCGACGAAACCGAGATCGATGACGCCGCGCTGCAACCGATCTCGAACCTGGTTACACTGCTAGCCCTGGGCCTGGGCCGAACGAAGATTACCGACGACGGACTCCGGCACCTGAGTGCACTGACGGGCCTTCGCTATTTGACCCTCGACGAGACTGGCGTCGTTGGGCACGGACTCAAACACCTGGCGCCACTTCAGGGCCTGGAGTCGCTCCGGATGCGGCGGGTCAGGCTCTCCGAAAGCGGCCTGGCTCATTTGCGTAACCTACCGCAACTGAAGGAACTGGATCTGTACGGCGTGCAATTCGAAGAGCAGGCCTTCAAAGAGCTCGCCCACTTGGGCCAGGTGCGCTCCATCTTCCTGAACGAGACCAATGTGGTTGATGCCTGGCTGCCCCACCTGGCCGGATTGCCGAACGCTCGCATCGGAATCTTCCTCGTAGGGACGCAGGTTTCTCACGAGGCCATTCGGCTCATGGAGGAGAAGCTGCCTCGAGTCGCGTTCGTCGCCGGACCTGAGAGAAGGCAAACCCCATGACATCCAGTGCCAACCCGCCCGCCCGGCTCAGCGCCGCCGTCAAGCTGCTGCTGCTCTTCGCGGCCGTGGCGGTGGCGGGCCTGATCGTGCCCTTCTGGGTTGACCCTGCGATTGGCAAGAGCGGCACGGCCTGGCGGCAGGGTTTTGGCGCCCTCGCCGTGTCGATCGTCGGGCTTTCCGGCCTGCTGCTGTGGATTGCGCGCATGCGCGGACCGATTCAGGCGTTCTGTCTGGTCTTTGGCGTGCTGGCGGGGTTGTGTCTGGTGGTTGACGCGGCCATCGGCCTGGCGGTCTTCGACTACGGCGTTTCGCGCGACGCGGCAGTGGCCTTGCGGATCGTGCGCGTCGTGCCGGGTGCCGCCGCGTTGGCAGCGGTTGCTGGGTGCATGCTGGGCTTTTTCGCAGGGACGGCGCTGTCGTTCGTCCAGCGGCGCGCCAAGAAGTCCGCTTCAACCAACGCGGCCAGCGGCCGCGCCGTCTCCGGCCCCCGGCAATGGGTGCGGAGTTGGACATCGAGATGCAGCTCCCGGCCATCAACGTCCCGCTGGATGGGAGCTGCTCGCGTGGCTAAAAGCCGGCGGCACGGATTTTCAGACCGAGGGCGTGCTGTACTCATTGGAGTCTGTGAGGGCCATTGAACTTACGGAGCCGATCGCGGGCGACGCGCAAATGGCCTGGGTCGTGCCTTGCCCGAGGTCACGATGCTGAGCCTCAACGACGCCCAGCTCAACGAGGAGAGCTGGCAGCAGTTGGCATCCTTGCCGACCCTCAACTTCCTCTACGCCGCCCGCAGCAACATTACCGACGAAGGGCTGCAACATCTGTCGGGCGCTACCTCGCTGCGTCATCTGGTTCTGGGCGAGACGGGCATCTCGGACCAGGGATTGGAGCACCTGGCCGGCCTATGGCTGCTGACCCATCTGGACCTTAGCCGAACCGCCGTTACCGACGACGGCCTCCGGCACCTGTCGGGCATGGTCAGCCTGCGCGGCCTCGCGCTGGGCGATACGCGCGTCAGCGGCGGCGGCCTCAAGCACCTGGCCGCCATCCCAGGGCTCATGCACCTGGACCTGTGCCGGACGGAACTGTCCCAGTCCGGTTTTGCGACGCTGAGCGCGCTGCCGCAACTGATGGTGATCATTTGCGAGGGAGCGCGGTTCAACGAAGGGGCGTTCCGCGAACTAGGGCGGCTCCCCCAGGTGAGCATCCTCCAATTGCACGATACCAACGTCGTCGATGCCTGGCTGCCGCACCTGGCGGGCATGAAGAATCCCCAGCTCGACCTGACCCTCGGTCGCACCGGGGTCACCGCACAGGGCCTTCGCGCGCTACGACAATCGCTGCCGCAAGCCAACGTCTCGGCCAGCCACTTGGAAAAGCGAGCTTTCGAGCGCCCCTAGTGCCTTGCCACGACGAGTCTCGCGTAGCGGGAGCATCTTGCTCTCGTATTCGGCGTCTGGAAGCCGCCGCTACAGGCTGGACTTCGGCCGCCGGGTATTCAATAATGGACGGCGTCAGACAGGCTTCAGGCTTCGGACTTCAGGCTGCGGCCGAGAGTCCGACGCGCAATGCCGAAGTCTGACGCCCGAAGTCTGTAGCCTCCTTCCGAAGCTGTAGCCTCCTTCCGAGGTTCACCTCCGATGTTCGAAGATTTGCGGCGGCAAAAGGCCTATCTGTGGTATGCCCGGCAGGCGGAGCTTAACCGGATTCAATTCTGGCAGGCGGTCTGCGACGACGTGAAGGCCCTTTCCTTCCGCCGCGACCCCGAGACGCGCGTCAGCCGGCTGCGGCAGGAAATCCACCAGCTCGAGCGGGAGCTGGGGCGCGAGTTCCTGCGTGGCGTCGCCAAGCAAGACTGCTGGGGCGGCCTGCTGCCCGACTGGGTGGTCAACCAGACGCCGCGCAAGGCGCCCAACGCCTCGCTGCAACGCGCCTCGCTGTAACGCTCGACGCGGTAGGACTACGCGGTAGGGTCACGCGGTAGGCCCGCGCCGCAGGCGCTTCGCGAGTCGAACGTCAGTTGCGCGGTGCAGTTTTGGTGCTACGCGGGCGCGAAATCCACCAGGACTTTCAGCGCACCGTCGGTCTTGTCGCGAAACGTCTCGAAGGCGTTCTGAATCCTCTTCATCTGGTAGCGGTGCGTCACCAGCGGCGACAGGTCGATCCGCCCTTCGGCGATCCACCGCATGGCCAACGGGAAGTCGCGGTTGAAGTCGGGATTCACCGACGTGTGCACCGTGGCGTTCTTGAAGAACAGGTCCCGCCATCGCACGCCGTCCAGCGTCGAGGGGGGCACGCCGAAGTACAGCAGCCGGCCGCCGGGCGCCAAAAGGTCGATGCAAAGGTTCAAGGCCTGGTCCTGGTGGCCGACCGCTTCGACCACCAGGTCGGCGAGCTTGTCGTCCGTCAGGTGCCGCACGGCCTCGACGGCGTCATCGTGCGCCGTGCACACGATGTCGGTGGCCCCCATCCGCCGGCTCATTTCCAGCCGCGCGGCGAGGCGGTCGATGGCAATGATCTTTGCGCCCCCGCGTTGCGGAGGGCCGCACAGAAAATCTGACCGATCGGCCCTTGGCCCACGACGGCCGCGGTGCAATCGAGCAGGCTCGGCACCTTCCGCAGTGCGAACAGCACCGTGCCCAGCGGCTGGGCCAGGATGGTGTGCTCGCGGGGCTTACGCGGATCGAGCGGGATCGCCCGCTGCTCGCTGACCGCAAACCGCTCGAAAAGCCCCATCTGATCGATGGGGATCGCCAGCACCCGCTCACCGGGGCGGAATCGCTGCCCGCTGGTCTCGACCACGACGCCGATCAGCTCGTGCAGCGAGTGGCCGATCTTCTGGGGAAAAGGGCCCCATTCGCCCGGCCCATCGAAGAACGGCAGGTCCGAGCCGCACAGGCAGCCCAGCTCCGGCTGAAACACGATCTGGTCGGGGCCCGTAAGCCTGGCCTCGGGCGCATCGACCAGGTCGATCTTGCCCGGCTTGGAAATCCGTCCGGCAAACAAGTCGGGGCCCTCGCGACGGGGAAAGTGGGGGAGTTTTGTGTCGCAAGGATATCTGGCTGCTCGTACCGCCGCAACGCGAGGCGGGCCAGCGTTCCCCGGGTGCCAAACTTGAAGGCGATGCGGGGCAAAGCTAGGCTGCTGGATGCCACGAGGAGCGCCATGTCTGGGCACCCACCCAAATCCCGCCGACGGTGGTACCAATTCGGCCTGCGGGCCGTCTTTGGTCTGGTCACGCTGTTCGTGGGCCTGGCCGTGCTGGCGCGGTTCGTTTTGGCGCCGTATCGGGAACAGCAAGACACGATGCAGCTCATCGAGCGGCTCGGCGGCAGCTACCAGTCGGAAGCGGAAGCCACCTGGCTCCGTTTTGTCCTGGGCAGCCAGTTCCAGAACATCACCTTGGTCAATCTCGCGGACTGCGACGAGCCGGAAGTCTACTTGGAGCAGATCGGCCGGTTGCCCCGCGTGCGGACGATCGTGGTCGGCGGCGAGACATTCGCCGACGAGCACCTGTCTCGTCTGGCGCAGATTCCCACGCTCGAAGGGATGGTACTGGACACCACCGCCGTCACCGACGAGGCCATCGCCGATTTGCGCTTGGAGAGGCTGACCCTCGAAGTCTACAAGGGGCAGCGGCGGCTGTGTAAAGAACCGTTGTGGAGCAGAATTGCCCACAACCGAACGAGCCATCCCGACCTATGGAAGCTGTTGGGGAACGAGTACTTTCAGGAGATCGAGTCGGGACTGCTCTGGCAAGACGTTACTAATCCGTCGGAGCGTCTGGCGCTCCTGTTACGCCATGTGAAGGCGCTCGACGATCTGCAACTCCAGAGTGACAGAATAACCGACGATTGCCTTTCGCAGGTCGGCCGGCTTTCCCGGCTACGGCGGCTATTCATATTCAAGGCCGACCATGTCACGGACGCAGGCTTGAGGCATCTGTCGAGCCTGACCAGCCTTGAGCGGCTCGATCTTCGCGACTCCGCGGTCACCGATGCGGGCGTCGTGCACCTGCGAAGCATGCCGAATCTGGACAGCCTCGACCTCTCCGGCTCAGGCGTTAGCGACGCCGGTCTGGCCGATTTGCGGAACTTGACCAATCTCTCCGTCCTCGCCCTTGATCGAACCAAGATCAGCGACGCGGGGTTGGTCAACGTGGCCACGCTCAAGAACTTGAGTCTATTGTCGTTATCGGGGACATCGATTACGGACGCGGGGTTGGCCCATCTTCGAGACGCGACCCAGTCGGTCAACCTTGGCCTTGCTCGAACAGCAATCACCGATGAGGGGTTAAAGCATTTGAGTCAGCTAAAAGGCCTGTTGGTGCTAGGGCTGTCGGGAACAAATATCGGCGACGCCGGATTGGAGCACCTCAAGTCGTTGGCCAGTCTGCAACACTTGGATCTCTCTGGAACCAAGATCACCGACCGCGGCCTGGCGCACCTGAAGGAGATACGGACGCTGAACGGGCTTACCATCGCACGATGTCAGGTGACGCCTGCCGCCTTCGCGGACCTTCAAGCCGCACTGCCGCAGTGTCGGATTCAGTACTGATGGCGGCGTGGGGCACGTTTCTAAACGTGCCCGTCCGCACCGCTCCCGTCGTCATTGGGCACGTTTAGAAACGTGCCCCACATGCCGCGCTTGACGGCGCGTGAGGGGCACGGGACACTGAGCAATCGGCCACACCGCGCGAGGGTGGCATAACCCACCCTATTCCTATGCGGTCAATACTTACCGTTCCCCGGCTCCTGATTTGGCCGCTTGCGCTTGTCGGTGCGCTAGGGGGCGCTCCGACCACGGCGGCAGACCAGGACGGCGGGCAACTCTTTTCAGCCAGGTGCGCGAAGTGTCACGGCGCCGGCGGCCAGGGCACGCAAGAGCACCCGCAACCTCTGGCTGGAGATAAGTCGATTGCCCAGCTCGCCGAGCTGATCGGCAAGACGATGCCGGAGGACGACCCCGGCTCGCTCTCCGCCCGGCAGGCCGAGGCCGTCGCCGCCTACGTCCACGACGCCTTCTACTCCGCCGTGGCCCGGGAGCGCAACCGGCCGGCCCGCGTCGAGCTGTCCCGGCTCACCGTCCGCCAGTACCGCAACGCCGTCGCCGACCTGGTCGGCAGCTTCCGCGCGACCGAGCCGTGGGGCGACGAGCGCGGGCTGCGCGGGCGAGTACTTCGACGGCCGCCGCTCCGGGCCGCGGCAGCCGGGCGCTCGAGCGCGATCGACCCGGAGGTCCGCTTCGACTTCGGCACCGGCACGCCCGGCGCCGGAGAAGATCGAGCCGCACGAGTTCTCGATCCGCTGGGAGGGCTCGCGTGCTCGCGCCGGAGACGGGCGAGTACGAGTTCATCGTCCGCACCGAGCACGCCGCCCGGCTGTGGGTCAACGACCTGAAGCAGCCGCTGATCGACGCCTGGGTGAAGTCGGGCAACGACACCGAGTACCGCGGCATCGATGTTCCTGCTCGGCGGCCGGGTCTACCCGCTGCGGCTGGAGTTCTCCAAGGCCAAGCAGGGCGTCGACGACTCGAAGAAGCAGAAGGCCAAGCCGCCGTCGGTGCCGGCGTCGATCGCGCTGTGGTGGAAGCGGCCGCACCGGCCGGCCGGAGGCGATCCCGCCGCGGCAACCTGTCGCCGGTCGCTGCCCCGGAGACGTTCGTCTGCGCGACGCCGTTCCCGCCGGACGACCGCAGCGTCGGCTGGGAGCGCGGCACGGCCGTCTCGAAGGCGTGGGACGAGGCGACGACCGACGCGGCGATCGAGGCGGCCGGCTACGTCGCCGCCCGGCTGGGCGAGCTGGCCGGCGCGCGCGACGACGCGACCGACCGCGCCGCAGAAGCTCCGCGACTTCTGCCGCACGTTCGCCGAGCGGGCCTTCCGCCGGCCGCTCGACCGACGAGCAGAAGCGAGGCTGCTACGTCGATCGCCAGTTCGACGCCGCCAAGGACCCGGAGACGGCCGTCAAGCGGGTCGTGCTGCTGGTGCTGAAGTCGCCGCGGTTCCTGTACCGCGAGGTCGGCGGCGGCGCCGGACGCCTACGACGTGGCCGCGCGGCTGTCGTTCGGCCTGTGGGACTCGCTGCCCGACGAGGAGCTGCTCGAGGCCGCGGCGGCGGGCAAGCTCGCCGACGCCGCGAGCAGGTCGCCCGGCAGGCCGAGCGGATGCTCGCCGACCCGCGGGCCAAGGCCAAGCTCCGCGAGCTTCCTGCTGACCTGGCTGAAGGTCGACCACGGCCCCGGACCTGGCCAAGGACCCGAAGCGGTTCCCCGGCTTCGACGCGGCGGTCGTCGCCGACCTGCGGACGTCGCTGGAGCTGTTCCTCGACGACGTGCCGTCTGGAGCGAGGCGTCGGACTTCCGCCAGCTGCTGCTCGCCGACGAGCTGTACCTGAACGGCCGGCTGGCGAAGTTCTACGGGGCCGACCTGCCCGGCCGACGCCGCCGTTCCAGAAGGTGAAGCTCGACGCCGGCAAGCGGGCCGGCGTGCTGACGCACCCGTACCTGATGGCGAGCTTCGCCTACACCGGCGACAGCTCGCCGATCCACCGCGGCGTGTTCCTGGCCCGCGGCGTCCTGGGCGTGGCGCTGCGGCCGCCGCCGGAGGCCGTTCACCCCGCTGCGCGCCGGACCTGCACCCGACGCTGACGACGCGCGAGCGCGTCGCGCTGCAGACCAAGCCGGACGACGTGCATGACGCTGCCACGGCGATCATCAACCCGCTCGGGCTTCACGCTGGAGCACTTCGACGCCGTCGGCCGCTTCCGCGACGAGGAGAACGGCAAGCCGATCGACGCGACCGGCGGCTACCAGACGCGCGCCGGCGAGACGGTGAAGTTCGCCGGCGCCCGCGAGCTGGCCGACGTTCCTGGCCGGCAGCGAGGAGGTGCACGCCGGCGTTCGTCGAGCAGCTGTTCCACCACCTGGTCAAGCAGCCGGTCCGGGCCTACGGCCCCGACGACGCTGGACGAGCTGCGGCGAGTCGTTCGCCGCGAACGAGTTCAACATCCGCAAGCTGGCGGTGGAGATCGTGGCGGCGACCGCGCTGCGCTGCACGGCGCGGAAGACGGAGCCACGACCGAGCGCGATCGACCGCGAGTGCCGAACGCCATGCGGTCCGATCGGCTTCCGCGATGCCGTCGGCGTCGCGGACATCCGTGCGATCCGATCAGCGATCGACGACCTACCCGGAGGACTCGACGTGGCCCGCATGACCGCACCCGCCGCGAGTTCGTCCGCGACCTGGGCCTCGGCGCGGCGGCCGCTGCCGTTCGTCCTGAACCTGCCGAGCCTCGGCTTCGCCAACCAGGCGCGGCGCAAGCAGCGGCTCGTCGTCATGTTCAGCCCCAACGGCGTCGTGCCCGACGACGTTCTGGCCGGACGAGGAGGGCGAGCAAGTTCACGCTCAAGGAGAGCCTCGACGCCGCTCGAGCCGTTCCAGGACCGGACGCTGATCCTGCACGGCGTCTGCGACAAGGTCCGCGGCGACGGCGACAGCCACATGCGCGGCATCGGCTGCCTGCTCACCGGCGTCGAGCTGTTCCCCGGCAACATCCAGGGCGGCTCGGACACGCCGGCCGGCTGGGCCAGCGGCATCTCGATCGACCAGGAGATCAAGAACTACCTGCAGAAGGACGCCGGCGACGCGCACGCGCTTCGGCTCGCTGGAGTTCGGCGTCATGGTGCCCGACCGGGCCGACACCTGGACGCGCATGGTCTACGCCGGCGCCGAACAAGCCGATCGCGCCGATCGACGACCCGTACCAGATGTTCGACAAGCTCTACGGCCGGGTGAAGGACCGGGAGAGCCTGCTGGCCAGCGTCCTCGACGACGTGCAGGACGACCTGAAGAAGGTCGGCGCGCGCGGTCAGCGCCGAGGACCGCCGGCTGCTCGACGAGCACGCCACGTTCGTCCGCGAGATGGAGCAGGAGCTGCAGGCGCGACGACGGCCAGGACGTCGGCCACGCGGTGCCGGAGCTCGAGCCGGGCGTGAAGGAGGAGAACGACAACATCCCGCGGATCAGCAAGATGCAGATCGACCTGATGGTCAACAGCTTCGCCGCCGACTTCGCCCGCGTCGCGACGCTGCAGTTCACGAACTCGGTCGGCAGGCGCGAAGATGCGCTGGCTCGGCGTCGACGAGGGGCACCACGAGCTGTCGCACGAGCCGGACAGCGAACGACGAGGTCGCAGGAGAAGCTGACGAAGATCAACAAGTGGTTCTGCGAGCAGCTGGCCTACCTGGCGAAGCGGCTGGCCGAGACGCCGGAGCCGGGCGGCGAGGGCAGCCTGCTCGACAACACGCTGATCGTCTGGACCAACGAGCTGGGCAAGGGCAACTCGCACACGCTGGACAACATCCCGTTCGTGCTGGTCGGCGGCGGGCTCGACTTCAAGATGGGCCGGTCGCTCAAGTACACGAAGGTGCCGCACAACCGGCTGCTGCTGTCGCTGGCCCACGGCTTCGGCCACCGGATCGAGAAGTTCGGCAACCCGGACTTCTGCGGCGGCGGGCCGCTGAGCCTGAGCTGATGAGGGGTGACAAGATGACGGGGGTGAGCCGCGCACCTTAAGGTCCAACCGCTTCGGCAAGGTCAGTCGCACATGGGCTTTCTCAGTCGGCTTTAACCGACTCCCCGTCTGCCACGCGTTTCAACGCGTGGATCGGCGGCCCCACTTTGTTAGCTCGAGCCGGCTTCAGCCGGACTTCTCCTCACGTCTTCAGACAACCGCTAGGGTTGAAACCGGTCGAGAAGCCCGGCTGGAAGCCGGCTAGGCCTGTCGGCAGTCGTCTGGGCACCACCAGCTAGAAGCTGGTGGCAGACGGGGAGTCGGCTTGAAGCCGACTGACCCAACTGACCCTCTCGCGATCCCGCCTGGCAGAAAAACCGGACGAGGCGCTTGACGCCCTACGGCAGCCGTCGTAAGATCGGCTTCGTCTACGGCACGTGCCGTAAGCGTGCCGTCAAAAAGACTGGCAAGGAGCGGCGATGGCCAAAGGACTTCCTTCCCTGGGCGACCTGGAACTCCAGGTGCTGCGGCTCGTCTGGCAGGAGCAGCCCTGCACGGAGCGGCAGATCAGCGACCTGGTGCAGCAGGAGCGCCCCGTGGCCCGCACGACCGTGCTCAAGACCATGCAGCGGCTGGAAACCAAGGGCCTGCTGATCCGTGAGGCGGGCGAGGGACCGGTTCGCTTCCGCGCCGCCGTGGAAGAGAAGCGCCTGCTGCCCACGCTGATCGGCCGGTTCGTCGAGCGCGTGCTGGGCGGCTCGCCGGAAGCCTTGGCGGCCTATCTGGCCGGCTCGAAGAAGCTCTCGGCCAAGGATATCGAAGCGCTGCGCTCGATTGCCAAGAAGCTGGAACAAGAATGAGGTGGACGATGACCCAGCTCATCGAAACGCTTAACGGCTGGTCCGGGGCCGGGCTGCCCCTTGCCTGGGCGATTCTTTGGCAATCCACGCTCGTCGTGGCCGTGGCCGCGTTGATCGCCGGCACGCTGCTGCGGCGCAGTGCGCCGACCATGCGCTATTGGCTGTGGCAGATCGTGGCACTCAAGCTGCTGGTGATGCCGTTCTGGACGGTCGCGGTGCCGTTGCCTGACTATCTTGCCACCCACGAGCCGCGCCCGGCGGCGATGGTCCCCGTCGATGGCGCTGGCGCGCCGCCGGGAGAATTCTCGGGGCCGCAGAGCGTGACGCTGCCCATGAGCATGCTGGCCACGGGCGCCGAGGCAGAGCCGGCGCCCGCTCCTTCCTGGTTCTTCACGATCGGCTGGCGGACCTGGCTGCTCCTCGCCTGGCTGGCGGTCATCGCCTGGCAAGTGCTGCGGATCGCGTATCAACGCCTTCAGCTTGCCCGTCTGCTCCGCAGGGCTGTGCCCACGACCGATGCTCGGCTACGCGCGCTACTCACCGAGGCGGCCGGCCAGCTCGGCCTAAGCCGCGTGCCCAGGCCGGTGTTGACCGAGTGTGATTGCTCGCCGTTTGTGTTCGGGCTGCGGAGGCCGGTGCTGGTGTTGCCGGAGAGTTTGCTGCCGACGCTCGGCGCGGCACAGCTTCGGCAGGTGCTGTTGCACGAGCTGGCGCACGTGAAGCGGCGCGACCTGCTCTGGGGCTGGCTGCCGGAGATCGCGCGGCTGGTGTATTGGTTCCACCCGCTGGTGCACTGGGTCTACTACCGCATCCGCCTGGAGCGCGAGCTGGCGTGCGACCAGGTGGCCATTACCCTCGGCGGCCAAGGCTCTGCCGGCTACGCCGACACGCTGATCCAAGTTGTTAGCCACGCCTCGGCCGGCACCCTGCTGAGGACCGCCGCCCTGTCCTCCGCCGGCCTCGACGGCGGGGCAAGTCGTGCGCAGGCGACGCCGCTCGAAAGGCCGCGGCGAGCGGTCTATCAAAGATAGAAGGATCCCGAACATGACATCCCTCTGCGGTCCCTGGACGACGGGCATGCACGCAGGTGCAACCGCCAGGCTCAGCACTTTTTGGAAAAGGAGAATGGCCATGCTATTGAGAGTCAGTCGAAGTCCCTCGGCTTTGACACGTCGCGCAGCGACGTGGCTGCTCCTGGTCGGCGCGCTGGCCTGTGCCTTGCCTACGGTCGAAATCGCCCCGGCCGCGGCGGAGCCTGAGGGCGCCAAGGCCGCGGACGGCAAGCTGACGGGCAAGATCTTCCTCACCGTCACCGTGCGGGCGGACGACAAGTTTCCAACCGATGTGATTGCCGTGGACCCAGCCACGGGCAAATGGGAGCGTATTTGCGATGCCGCCGGCAGCGGCGGGGTCCGAGTCGCGCCGAACCGAGAGACGCTCGGCTTCGGGAGGGGCGCGGATGGCATCTGGACCGCCGCTACCCAAAAAGACAGCTCGCCCGCCCGCGTCTTCGAACGCGGTCACCTGGCCGGCTGGTCGCCCGACAGCAAGCAGATCATCGTCAAGAACGGCAAGTTCGAAGAAGGCACGGGCTGGAAGCACGAGACCTGGCGCATGAACGTCAACGGCACCGAGGTAACGACGCTGCCGATTCCCGAAACGGACGGCGTTCACGACTGGTCTCCCGACGGGAAGTGGGTGGTCACCGTTTCGGACCGGCACGAGCCGAAGGGAAGCGGCTATCAGCTGTATGTGATGAAGCCTGACGGCACCGAGGAGCGTCGGATCACGCAGGGGCGTGGCCTGAACGTCTACGCTCGGTTCTCGCCGGATAGCCGCAAGGTGGTCTACCTGCACCAGGAGAAAGGCGTCAACAGCGTGTGGACGGTGAACATTGACGGCACGGGCGCGACAAGGGTTCTTGAAGAAAAGGACCTGGCCGGGATCGACGCCGCCTGCTGGTCGCCAAGCGGCAAGCAATTGGTCGTGTTGCGATTCGATTGGGAGCGTGACGACGACGGCAAGAAGATCCTCCGCAATGTGGGCGGCCAAAACCACCGCCTCGAGATCATAGACGCCGACGGCAAGAACGTAAGGGAGTTGAAGCTTGTCGATCTCGAGCCGGTCTGGGTGGGGCATCCGGAGTGGCGGTAGGGTGAGGTCTTGAATGACGAATGACGAAGCTCGAATGACGAATGTCGAATGAAGGAGTTGCGACATGTCCCTTCTTTACGGCCCGTGGACGACGGCAATGCACTCGGGTGCCGCCGCGCGATTGAGCACCTTCTGGAAAAGGAGAATGGCCATGCTATCTGGTGTAAGTCGGAGCCGCTCTGGTTTGACGCGTCGGGCGGTGGTCTTGCTGCTCCTGGTTGGCGCGACGGTCTGTGCCTTGCCCACGCTGCAAATTGCCCCCGCGGCGGCGGAGCCTGCCGACGCAAAGGCCACGGACAAGAAGCCGACCGGCCGGATCTACGTTAACGTTATCGTCCAGGCGGACGACGCCTTCCAGAGCACAATCGTCGCCATCGAGTCCACGACGGGCAAATGGAAGCGCGTCTGCGACGGCGCCGGCACGAACCGCGTGCGCGTCTCGCCGGACAAGAAGACGCTCGGCTTCGGCAAACACGAGGACGGCGTTTGGACCTGTGCTACTCAGAAAGACAGCTTGCCGGGCCGCGTCTTTGACCGCGGCCGTCCGGCCTGCTGGTCGCCCGACGGCAAGCAGATCATCGTCCACGACGGCAAGTTCGAGGAAGGCACGGGCTGGCGGCACGAGGCCTGGCGAATGAACGCCGACGGCACGGATGTCATCAAGCTGACGATCCCCGAAACCGAGGAAATCAACGATTGGTCCCCTGACGGCAAATGGATCGTCACGGTTTCGGACCGTCATGAACCCAAGGGAAGTGGTTATCAGCTCTACGTGATGAAGGCCGACGGTACCCAGGAGCGGCGACTCACCAAGGCAGGCGGCCTGAACGTCTACGCCCGGTTTTCGCCCGATAGCCGCAAGGTGGTCTACGTGCACCACGAGAAAGGCATCAGCAGTGTCTGGACCGTGAACATCGACGGCACGGACGCCAAGGAAATCCTCAAAGAAGAAGGACTGGCCGGCATTGATGGCGCATGCTGGTCGCCGGACGGCAAGCAGGTGCTCGTGGCCCGCTTCGATTGGGAGCTCGACGGCGACGGCAAGAAATTTCGTCGCCCCGACAGCGACGATCCCTGCCGGCTGGAAATCATGGACGCCGACGGCAAGAATGGCAAGGAGCTTAAGCTCGAGCTGACGCCAATCTGGGTCGGGAAACCGGAGTGGCGGTAACGACAAAGTAGCAGGCACGCTCCGCCGTGCCGTCAGAGAGACGGCACACGGAGTGTGCCCAGATAGCGGTCAGCACGCCCACGTTGCGGATGAGCGTCGCGCTGCCGCCCGATCTCCCTCTTGCCCGCGTCGCCGTCGTGGCGTAGGCGGCCTCTTTCGACCCATGCGCCGCGATCGTCCGGGCCGGCGATCACGGAGCGCCGGCCGCCTCGCAGCCATCTCTGACGTGGATGGACTGCGCATCAATCGATGTGGCCGATGCGCCTGGTTGCCGCGCGGCGGTGCGATTCCGCAGGCCGCGGCTAAGCCAGGTCAGATTTGTGGCACGGCCCTGCGACCGTGGCTACCATGGGGCGCACAAGTCGGATGTGGAATGCGTGGGCACTTCGTCAGCAGGGGGCACCATGAAGTTCACCGTGAAGCTCACCGTGAAGCTCACTCGGCGTCTTCCTCGTCTCCTGACGCTGCTGGCTCTTGTGGCGGTGCTGTCGATGGCCGCCGGCTTAGATGCGGACAAGCCGCCGCCCGATGCCATCGATTCGCCGGAGGTTGCTCAGGAGCTCGCGGTGGCGGCGCAGCGGTTTATCGATGCGCTCGATCCGGGCATGCAGGCGAAGTACCTGTTTCGCGACGCCGAACGCGTCAACTTCCACTTCTTTCCCATCGCTCGCCGCGGCGTGCCCCTCAAGCAACTCAAGGAGGGCCAGCGACACCTCGGCCTGGCGCTGATGAGCGCCGCGCTCAGCCACGTCGGCAATCAGAAGGCGCTGACCATCATGAGCCTGGGCGACTATCTGCACGAGACCGACAAGACGCCGAACGTCCATCGCGATTCCGACCAGTACTACTTCACCATCTTCGGCGATCCCGCGCCGGAAGGGACGTGGGGCTATCGCGTCGAGGGTTTTCATCTGTCGCTCAACGTGACCGTCGTCAAGGGACGCTGGATTTCGGTGACGCCGTCGTTCTTCGGCGCGATTCCGGCGACGGTTTCCGGATGGGCCGCGCAAGGGGCTTCAGGTCCTGGAGCAGGAAACCGAGCTGGGACGTGCCCTGGCCAAGTCGCTCACGGCCGAGCAGCGCAAGATCGGCTTCGGCAAGATCCCCGACTTCATGACGGAAACGGTCGGCGGACTCATTACCGGCAACCAGCGCAAGATCGAGCGCGGCAAGCCGCGCGGCGTGGCCGTGTCGGCGATGACGGTCGAGCAGCGCGAGCTGCTGATGAAGCTCGTGCGCATCCACATCGGACGCATCCGCAAGGAACTCGCCGATCAGGACCTGGCCCGCATCGACCGGGCGGGCACGGAGAAGATCCATTTCCTCTGGGCCGGCGGTCTCGAGCCCGGCGAGCCGCACCACTATCTCATCCAGGGCCCGACGTTCCTGATCGAGTACGACAACACGCAGGACGGGGCCAATCACGTCCACTGCGTCTACCGCGACTTCGACAACGACTTCGGCGACGCGCTGCTGGAGCATTACCAGCACCATCATCAAAAATGATGCAAGGGCGGCGTTGAAGCAGCGCCGGACGGTGGAAGCGCAGATCGCCGAGACGGCACCTATCGCGGCTGGACGCTCCACGTCGTAAATTGTCGCTCGAACCGCATCGCTCACGAGGTCGGCTCGCGCGCAAGGCGTTCAAGCTCGTCGAGAAGGACCACAAGCTCGTCCGCTTTTATCTGTCGCTCAGGGCAACGAATCCCGACGAGCCCGTCCGGTCCGTCACCCGCAGGCTCACCGGCAAGATTGGCGAGAACCTGACCACGGCCCACGAGAAGGTCGAAATCGGTGTAGAATTACAGAAGAGGGCGCCATGAATCGGGCAGGCAGCTTTCCAATCGACGTTGACCGAGATTTTCCGCATCTGGCACATGCGCCGATTGTCGAGGCCGCGATTCACTGGCAGGCCGTGCCTGGCAAAGCGTTGGAACACGAGGAATTGAAGGAGGATCTGGGCCGGCGCTTTAACGGATACACGCTTCAAGTTCAACAGCGCGTCCAGGCGGCGCTGAGCGCTTCGACCGAGAGTGTGGAAGCCCGCCAGCGGAGAAGCTGGGACGGGTTCCGACTGACGAGCGCTGACGGCAAGTTCGTTTGCCGGCTGAGGGCGAATGCCGTCGCATTCAGCCGACTGGCGCCGTATGAGAACTGGGAGAAGTTCGTTGCCGAGGCGCTTCGCTTCTGGGACTGTTTCGTGGAGCTAGCTGCGCCGGTGGCTGTTGACCGGCTGGGCGTGCGCTTCACCAATCAAATGGAGATGCAGAGCGACGAGAAGGCATCGGACCTGGTGAATGAGATGCCGCTTCAATCGATCGGCCTTTACCCTGACTCGTTCTTCCGGGAGGATTCGCTTGAGGTGCCCGGACATCCCTACCGGGTGAACCTCGTGCGGGCGACGCAAGCACCCCAGCCGCCAATGGCTTCACAAAGGTCGTTGATCGTGGACATTAACGCGTATACCACCGGGCCAACCGGTACCGACAAGGTGTCCATCGAGCAGCGCCTGAAGGAATTGAGGTTCCTGAAGGATTTCGTATTCTTCAACTACATCAAGGAACCTGAGAAGCGGTTCGGGGGAGCGTCGTAATGGAAACCATGCCACAGGGGTTCAGCCCGGCTGCCGAGTTTCTGGACAACGCCAAGCGAGCGGGCGCTGAAGCGGTTCCGCGAATCGGCGTCGTTTTCCAAGGAACCCGCCTACAACCAGCTCGGCGAAGTCTACGATGCGTGCCGGCAGCCTGGCTGGGACGGCGAAGGAGCGGAAGCGATCGAACAGGACACCTTGCGCCACGTGTACGAGTTCATCGAAGCGCTGCCGCACGGCTATCCACTTCCTGTCATCACGGGCGAACTGGACGGGCACATCAACCTCGAATGGTATCGGCAGCCGCGGCGGATTCTCTCCATGAGCGTCAGCCCCGAGGGGATGCTCTATTGGGCCGCCTTGTTCGGGATCGAAGATCCCAGGGGCTCGTGCCCGTTTTACGGCGACATCCCCGAGACAATCCTGCACTGGATCGCACGGGTTTGCGCCGAATGATCGACTCGGATAACGTTCCACCCGTGGGCGAAGATGAACTGTTGGCGCGGTTCATCTTGCACCGCAACGAGTTCGCGCCGATGACTCGGTGACGCCAGCGTTGTTCATGCCCTACAGGCTGGTCGTGCTGTCCGTCAATCGGCATCGGGATGCAACTTTGGATGAAACGTGGGCGATTGCGCGGAGTTGCGTCGCAGCGCAACAAAACGCTGCACGGCAGATCGGACATCAAGGCCATTGCCTGCCAGATCGATTCACTATCGGTCGTGGCCAAGCCTATCCTTCCCGACAATCCGAACCACGCGGACATCGAGGGGTATCCGCCCAAGAAAGAGGATCAGAAATCCCTGGCTGAGAAGCTCGCCGCGGCGGCGAGCAAGCGCATTGGCCCGTCCTAAACATCACGTTGAAGATGCTTTCATGCCCTCCACTATTTCAGCTTCTCCAGCGCCTCCCGAATCTTGTCCAGCACTTCCTTGCGCTGCGCGATCCGCGGATCATGGAGTGCAGTCTCTAGCGCGGGCGCGCAGGCTTTGGCCTCGGGCCCCAACCTGCCGAGCAGCTCGGAGGCGCGGAGACGGACCGTTCCGGAAGCATCATTCCCCGCGATTTCCGCCAGGGCTGCGATGGCGCTAGGCGCCGCGCCCACCTTTCCTAGCTCTTGCACCGTCTGAAGCCGAGCCTCGCGGGCAGGGTTGGCCAGCGCTTTCACCAGAGGGCCTACCACCTCCTTTTCCAGCCAGCCGGGAACCAGATCGCGTTTCGGGTTGAAGTCGCCGATGTGCGCGCTGATCTTCATGCCTTCGAGCTGCCCCCGCCCCTGTCGCAGCTCTTCTCGGGTGCCCTTCACCAGCACGGGGACAATCGCCTCTTTGCCGGCGAGCACCGCTTCCAGAGCGGGAATCAGTCGCCCCGTGGCGCCGGCGTGCCATCGGCTCAGGCACCCCGCGTCGCTGTAGATGCTATACCAGTGTTCCCAGTCGCGCGGCGGACACATCGTGGCGTACCAGCAGCCGTCGATGTAGGTGTGGCCGAAATCGCCGTAGGGATCATACTTCAGCGAGAACATCACCGCCGTCTTGCCTGCCTCGGCCCACTCGATGGCATGCCGCCAATCCTTCTCGTCCGGCCGGACGGGGACATCCCCCGGACCCTTATGAGCCGGCGTGTTCTTCAAATCGAAGACGTGCTTGACCGTGTCCTTGGGATACTTGCCTTTGAGGTCTTTGACCTTCCGGTAGATGATGATGCCCTTCTCCTTGCTGACTTTCTCGACCTGAAGGACAGTGACGTAGGTAGACCAGCTGCACAGTTGCCCGAGGCTGGTCACCGGTGCCGTGATGTATGCCTGAGCGGGCCGCTCTCCCGCCGCCAGCCAGAAGCCGCACGCCAGTAGCGGAATCCAGCGGGAGAACGGCTGCGTGGGCTTCATCGTTCGTCCTCTCTTGGTGTGGTTCCGCGGCGGGCGCCAAAGACGCGACCTCCAACCGCTGGTCGAATCCAGCCGCACGGGCTTTTTGTAACGCAGCCGCACCTACGCGGCAACCCGTGGATCCGCAGGGCGCTAGGCCCCGTCACGCCTTTGCGGTAAATTATGCGATAATACGCCGGCAAGAGACACATCTTCAGCGGAACAGCGGCCGTCGAGGCGGACAACCTCGTCCGTCTCCCATTTCTATCCGTGCAGAAAGGATTGAGCCATGAAAACGTTCTTGTTCTCAGCACTACTGGTGTGTTGCGGGCTGGCCATCGGCCGCGCCGCGGAGTTCGAACCGCCGGTCCGCCTGGAAGCCGACGGCGCGGCGGTCCGGGTCGAGAGTCCCGGTTACGCGGCGCCTTGCTGGGCCGATATCGACGGCGACGGCAAAAAGGACCTGCTCGTCGGCCAGTTCAGCAAAGGTAAGATTCGCGTCTACAAGAACCTCGGCGAGGGCAAGTTTGCGGCCGGCGAGTGGCTGAAGGCGGAAGGCGCGGTGGCCGAAGTGCCGGGCGTGTGGTGATGCACCAGCTCGACTCCACAGTTTGTGGACATCGACGGCGACGGCCAGCGCGACATCCTCTCCGGCTCCTATTCCCGTTTGGAACAATCGATGGCGGGTCTGTTCCAAGTCCTCCGCGGACAGCCCGACGGCACCTTCAAGAAAGCCGAGGTCCTCAACGGCACGGACGGCAAGCCGCTGATCATTCCAGCCGACGAGAAGGACCAGATCGAGAACATCTGCACGCGCCCCTTCGCCATCGACTGGGACGGCGACGAGCACCTCGATCTCGTCGTCGGCAACTTCGCCGGCTCGTTCTACCTTTTCAAGGGCAAAGGCCACGGCAAGTTCCTGCCGGAGCCGGAACAGATCAAGGAGGGGGAGGCGGACAAGCCACTGAAAATCGACGGCTATCACAGCGATCCCTTCGTGATCGACTGGGACGGCGACGGCGACCTGGACCTCTTGAGCGGCTCGAGCCAGGGTGGAGTGCAATGGGCCGAGAATCGCGCCGGGTCCGGCAAGCCGCCGCAGTTGAAGGCCTTCCGGCCGCTCATCAAAGCCAGCCCTCGCGCCGACGGTGAGCAGGCCCTGCGCGACGAAGATCTCACCGCCCCGGCGGGCTGCACGCGCATCTGGGTCGATGACATCAATTCCGACGGCAAGCTGGATGTGCTGGTCGGCGACCTGGTGACTCTCGTTTCGCCGGCCAAGAATGTCAGCGAAGAGGAGTTCAAAAAGAAGTACGCCGAATTGCGAGAGGCGATGACGGAGGTGTCGAAGCAGCTCAGCTTAGAAGACGAGAAAGCGCGGAGCGAGGCGCAACAGCGCTATCGCAAGCTCCACAGCGAGCGCAGCCAGTTCATGAAAGAGGACAGGACCGGCTTCGTGTGGCTGTACCTTCAGGAGTGATGGCGCTTATGCCAGGATCGCGCGTACCGACCTTGCCGTGCACGTCGGTCAGTCGATACTGCCGCCCCTGGAAGCGATAGGTTAGCTGCTCGTGGCTGATGCCGAGGAGGTGCAGCATCGTGGCTTGGAAGTCGTGCGCGTCACTGCACCGACTTGCCCCAGCGCCGCTGCTCGCTCGACAAAGCCAAGAGCGATCATCCGAGGGGCTTGCCCAAAAACTATGGGAGTGCGGCGACTCGTCGCCGCTTTAGGATTTTTGGACCCACGCGGCGGCGGGAAATCGTGCTGTGACTCGGCGCAAAACCCCAAAGCGGCGACGAGTCAACGCACTCCAAAAAAATGCCGCGGCCGGATTTATTGGGCAAACCACATCCGAGGTTTCAGTGATGCGATACGTTCCTTTGCTGCTCGTTCTTGTCGCCTCGTTTGCCGCACCCGGCGGCACACAACAGCTCCAGCCGGATGGCGCAGGGAAGGCGCGTCAGGCCAATTGGCCCGCTTGGCGCGGGCCGCACGGCACGGGCGTGTCGGACGAGCGGGGCTTGCCTCTGCGGTGGAGCGCGACCGAGAACGTCCGCTGGAAGGTGCCCTTGCCGGGGCCGGGCAACTCGACGCCGATCGTGTGGGACGATCGCATCTTCCTGACGCAAGCCTTGGAGGGTGGCAAGCGCCGCGCCGTCATGGCCCTGGCTCGCACCGATGGCAAACGACTCTGGCAGCAAGAATTGCCTTGCGCAACCGAGGAGACGACGCACCGCCAAAACCCGCCCTGTTCGGCCTCGCCGGTCACCGACGGCACGGCCGTCTATGCGCACCTGGGCTCAGCGGGCGTCGTGGCCTACGACCTGGCGGGCAAGCACCTCTGGCACCGCGACCTGGGGGCGGTCCTGCACAAGTGGGGCAACGGCTCGAGCCCCGTCCTCTATCGCGACCTGGTCATCGTGTTCCACGGCCCAGGTGAGCCGACCTTCCTGATGGCGCTGGACAAGCGCACCGGAAAGACGGTGTGGCAGAAGAAGGAAACCGCCATCAACAGTCCGGTCTTTGGCTCCTGGAGCACGCCGGTGATCGTGCGCGTCGGCGAGCGTGACGAGCTCGATCATGCCCTTGCCAGGCGACCGGATCGGCGGCGAAGGGGAGTTCAAAGGCTACGACCCGGCGACGGGAAAGGAACTGTGGCGCTGCCGAGGGTTGGGCAACGAGGTGTACGCCATGCCGGTCATCTCGAAGTCCGGCGACCTCGTCGTAGGCATATCGGGCCACAACGGCCCGCTCGTGGCAGTCCGCCCTGGCGGCAAGGGCGACGTGACCGACACCCACCGTCTGTGGCGCATGGCCGAGAAGAACCCGCAGCGGATTGGCAGCGGCATTTTGCACGATGGCCGGCTCTACCTGGCCGATGCGCCAGGGCTAGTGGAATGCCTGGATGCCAAGACCGGCGAAGCTCTCTGGAAAGAGCGGCTGGCCGGCAACCTGTGGGGCTCGATGCTCCTGGCCGATGGCCGGCTGTACGTCACCAACCTGGAGGGAACCACGTTCGTGCTGGCCGAGGGACCAAAGTTCGAGGTGCTCGCCCGCAACGAGATCAAGGAGCCGACCTACGCAGCGCCAGCCATATCGGGCGGCGAGATCTTCATCCGCACCTACGAGAACCTGTATTGCCTCCGGACAGTCAAGTAGGCCCGCTCTTTCATGGTTTTCCCCGGACGGCAAAGCTGTCGTGGGGCAGGCCGGGCGGTAAGCCTGGCGGACAATGGCTTTGGTCGTGAATCTTGGCGTCCCTGCACGACATGATCATTCACCTCATCGACGGCACCTACGAGTTGTTTCGCCACTATTACGGCCTGCGGCGTCTCTCACCGAAGAGCACGCCCTTCGGCGCGGTCGCGGGCGTCCTGGGAACGGTCATCCAGATGCTCGAAGGAGGCGCGACGCACATCGGCGTCGCCACGGATCACATCATCGAATCATTCCGCAACGAGCTCTGGCCAGGCTACAAGACTGGGCTGGGCATCGAGCCCGCGCTGCACGCGCAGTTCGTGCCGCTCGAGGAGGCGCTTGTGGCAATGGGCGTCGCGACGTGGCCGATGGTCGAACTCGAGGCCGACGACGCCCTGGCATCTGCCGCATATATTGCGGCGCAGGACCCCGCGGTCGAAAAGGTGTGCATCTGGACTCCAGACAAGGACCTCGCCCAGTGCGTATCGGGCACCCGCGTCGTGCAGGTCGATCGCAAGAGCGGGCAGATTCGCGACGACGCGGGCGTGCGCGCGAAGTTCGGTGTCGCGCCGTCGCACATCGCCGACTACCTCGCGCTCGTCGGCGACGCGGCGGACGGTTATCCCGGGATTCCGCGGATCGGAGCCAAGACGGCCGCGCCCGATTCAGTTGAACCTCAATGCTGTCCTCGCCGACGACGATTTGCTTCGCACCGCCGTAACAGGCTACCGCCTGGTCGTCGCGCTCCAGATACACGGTGTCGAACTTGGAGAGGCGGCCGCCCTGGGCCTCCCGCTGGCAGGCGAAGTGCAGCGGCTCCAGTTCGCGGCCATCGCCCGAACCAGAGCGATACCCAGGCGTAGCTGTCCTCCACGTTCGAGCGGATTCGTCGCACGTCGAAGGTCTGCATCCAACCGCCCCCTGCGTCGCCTAACGGACCGACGTTCAGCGGCCGGGCGGGCACTCGGCCACCTTCGAATCACCAGGACCGTGACACCCGCCCGGTCCGCTGCAACGGCTGGTTATCCGTCCAGGACCACCCGAAGCATCTCACTTTCAATCTCTCATCTCAGCTCTGCTCAAGTGCTCACCCTCTCCAAGTGCCGATTCGAAACTTCCATCAGATTCGGGTTCGGGCCATCCCCACAGCCGCCCGACGCGGGAGCAAGATGCTCCCGCTACGACAACGCACTATGCCAGGATCGGGCGCACGACCTTGCCGTGCACGTCGGTCAGCCGGATACTGCCGGCCCTGGAACTGGAAGGTCAGCTGCTCGTGGTCGATGCCGAGCAGGTGCAGCATCGTCGCCTGGAAGTCGTGGACGTCGACGGGGTCTTCGGCGACGTTGTAGCCGAAGTCGTCGGTCGCGCCGTAGCTCATGCCCGGCTTGATGCCGCCGCCGGCCATCCAGATCGTGAAGGCGTACGGGTGGTGGTCGCGGCCCCACTGCTTGCGGTCGTTGATGTCGCCCTGGAGGAACGGCGTGCGGCCGAACTCGCCGCCCCAGATCACCAGCGTGTCGTCGAGCAGGCCGCGCTGCTTCAGGTCCTTCACCAGCGCGGCGACGGGCTGGTCGGTGTCGCTGGCACTGGATCTTCGAGCTGCGTCGTTCAGGTTGCGGTGCTGGTCCCAGCCGGCGTGCATGAGCTGCACGAACCGCACGCCGCGCTCGACCAGCCGGCGGGCCATCAGGCAGTTGTAGGCGAACGAGCCCGGCCGCGGCACGTCCGGGCCGTACATGTCGAGCACGTGCCTGCGGCTCGCTCGAGAAGTCGGTCAGCTCCGGCACGCTCGCCTGCATGCGGTAGGCCATCTCGTACTGGGCGATGCGCGTGGCGATCTCCGGGTCGCCGAACTCGGCGAAGCTTCAGCTCGTTGAGCTGCGCGAGGTCGTCGAGCAGGCCGCGGCGCACCTCGCGGCTCATGCCGTCGGGGTTGGACAGGTACAGCACCGGGTCGCCGCTGCCGCGGAACTTCACGCCCTGGTACTTCGACGGCAGGAAGCCGCTGCCCCAGTAGAAGTCGTAGAAAATCTGCCCGCAGGAGGCTTCCTTGTCGCGCGAGGTCATGACGACGAAGCCGGGCAGGTCCTGCGTCTCGCTGCCCAGGCCGTAGGTCAGCCACGCGCCCATGCTCGGCCGGCCGGGCTGCTCGGCGCCGGTGAGGAAGAACGTGATGGCCGGCGCGTGGTTGACCGCGTTCGTGTGCATCGACTTGACGAAGCAGAGCTCGTCGGCGATCGAGGCGGTGTGCGGCAGGAAGTCGCTGACCCAGGCGCCGCTCCGGCCGTGCTGCTTGAAGCCGGTGAACGCCGGAAAGGCCAGCTTCTTGGCTCCCTGGGTCATCGTCGAGACGCGCTGGCCCTTGTGGACGCTCGGGCGGGATCTCCTTGCCGTGCTGGCGCTCCAGCTCCGGCTTGTAGTCGAACAGATCGACGTGCGGCGGCGCGCCGTTCTGGAGCAGGTAGATGACGTGCTTGGCCTTGGGCGCGTGATGCGGTGCGCCGAGCGCGCCGGCGCGGGCCTGCCCAGCAGTTTCTGCTGCGGCGGGCTTTCCGGCGTTGAGGAGCGAAGCCAGGGCGGCGGTGCCGATGCCCTGGGCCGTGCGGGAGAAGAGCGCCCGGCGGGTGAGCCGTGCCGCCGAACGTTCGTGATCGAGCATCGAGCTATTCCTTGGTGAGCGTCTCGTCCAGGTTCAGGAGCAGCGAAGCCACGCCCGTCCAGGCGGCGTGCTCCGCGGCGTCGACGCGGCCATCCGGCTGGGACTCGCCGACGGCGAGCAGCTTCTTGGCGGCCGCGGCGTCGCGAGCGTAGCTGTCGCGCAGGATGGCCAGCCGCCGCGTGAGCCGCTCGATCTCGTGCGGCTTGGGGAACCGGGCCGTGCAGCGGCGGAACAGCTCTCGCAAGCGGGCATAATCGTCGGTGGCCGCCGGCGAGAGCAGCGTGCGCTGGGCCAGCGCCCGCGCCGCCTCGACGTAGGTCACGTCGTTCAGCGTGGCCAGCGCGTGCAGCGGCGTGTTCGTCCGGCTACTGCTCACCGTGCAGGTCTGCCGGGTGGCGGCGTCGAAGAACATCGTCGGCGCCACGATCCGCCGCCAGAAGGTGTACAGACCTGCGGCGGTAGAGCGCCTCGCCGTGGTCCTGCTGGTAGCGGATTTGGCCGAAGGTGGCGTCCTCCCAGACGCCCGCCGGCTGATAGCCCTTCACCGGCGGGCCGCCGACGCGCTCCGACCAACAGGCCGCTGGCGGCCAGCGCCTGGTCGCGGATCATCCAACGGGCAGCCGGAAGCGCGGCCCGCGGGCCAGCAGACGATTCTCCGGGTCGCGCTCCGCCATGTCGGGCGTCACCCGCGACGATTGCCGATAGGCTGGCTGGTGACGATCAGCCGCACGAGGCGCTTCACGTCCCAGCCGCTTTCGCGAAACTCGACGGCCAGCCAGTCGAGCAGCTCCGGATGGCTCGGCTTGTCGCCCTGCACGCCGAAGTCCTCGGCGGTCTTCACCAGTCCGACGCCGAAGAACTGCTGCCAGAGCCGGTTCACCGTCACCCGGGCGGTCAGCGGATGCTGCGGCGAGACCAGCCAGCGGGCCAGGGCCAGGCGGTTCTTCGGCGCGTCGGCCGGCAGGGGCGGCAGAATGGCCGGCACGCCGTGCCCGACCTTCTCGCCCGGCGCGTTGTACGCCCCGCGGGTGAGGACGAAGGTCTCGCGCGGTTGTGCCCGGTCGCGCATGACCATGGTCCGCGGCAAACGGCGCTCGAAATCCTCGCGGGCCTTGCGGGCCGTGTCGTGGTGAGGAGTTCCGGCCGCCTTTTGCTCTGCGGCCCGTAGTTCCGCGAGCTGCGCCTCCTGTTCAGGCGATGCGACGCTCGTGACCGGGTTGGCCAGACCGCCGGCATCATTCGCCCCGCTTTCGTCCACGGAATTGAAGTACGCTGCGAGCTGGTAGTATTCCTTCTGCTGGATTGGGTCATACTTGTGATCGTGGCACCGGCAACAGGTGAGCGTCAGCCCCATCCAAACGGTGCCCGTCGTCTCTACGCGGTCCTGCACGTACTCCACGCGCGATTCTTCGGCGATGCGTCCCCCTTCGCCGTTGATCATGTGATTGCGATGGAAGCCGGTGGCGATGAGCTGCGCGCGCGTTGGACTGGGGAGCAGGTCGCCGGCAACTTGCTGGACGGTGAATTCGTCGTAGGGCAGGTTGCGATTGAAGGCCTCGATGGCCCAATCGCGCCAATACCACATGGCCCGCGTGGGGTCCCCCTGATAGCCGTTCGTGTCGGCATAGCGAGCCGCATCGAGCCATTCCCAAACCATGCGTTCGCCGTAACGGGGCGAATCGAGCAGCCGCTGCACGGCCGCCTCATAACCGGCATCGATCGCCGCCTCGGAGCGACCGGCCAGTAACGCGTCCAGCTCCTCGGGCGTCGGCGGCAAGCCGATGAGATCGAGCGATACGCGGCGAAGCAACTTGGCCGGCTCGGCCTGAGGGGACTGGCCGAGCTTCTGTTTGGCCAGCGAAGCCACCAGGAAGGCGTCGATGGGGTTGCGAATCTGCGCTGCTGGCAACCTGCGGGGGATCGGCGGACGCATCGGCGGCACGAAGGCCCAGTGCGGGGCATATTTGGCCCCTTCGTCGATCCATCGCTTGAGCAACTCCTTTTGGGACTCGCTCAGACGGCGATTGGCCCCGGGCGGCGGCATGCGAACTTCCGGATCGCCGCTCATGATCCGCCGCAGCACCTCGCTTTCATCGCTCTGGCCGGGCTGAATCACGCCGCGGCCGATCGCCCCCTCGCGCGTGTCGAGCCGCAATTCGGCCTTGCGGGCTTTGGCATCCGGCCCGTGGCACTGAAAACAATTCTCGGCCAATATGGGTTGGACGTCGCGGTTGAACTCGACCGGCCCGGCGTGCGCAAGTCTGCTCACGACGGCCAGACAGACCATGACGGCGAGACAGAAACGTCCGACCTTGCTGCGGTGATGAACCACGTTTAGCCCTCTACGCGATGATCGCTTCCACGACTTTTCCATGCAGGCAAGCGGATGTCAAGAAGACGCCGCCGCGAGCGCCTGGTAGAGCCGACGCGATCTGATACCATGTCGATGCTTGAACGGCGGCAGACCTTGAGCGGCGGCAGAGCACTGAGCGGCGGCAGACTTTGTTCCTTGCAGAAGACTGTCGCAAACGACCCTTGGGGAGCGCTAGGATGCATCGAGCAGGTTGCTGCCGCCAGGATCATCCCGCGTTCGGCCGACGCGACCTGTTGCAGGTCGGCGGCCTCAGCCTCGTTGGAATGGGCCTGGCCGATCTCTTGCGGCTGGAGGCTCAGGCGGCCCAAGGTGCGGGCGATGCCACGGGATCAGCCAAAGCAAAGTCGGTCGTCTTCATCTTCCAGTCGGGCGGTCCGTCGCAGCACGAGACGTTCGACCCCAAGCCCACGGCGCCCGCCGGGATCCGCGGCGAGTACGGCATCACGCAGACGCGCCTGGCCGGCGTCCGCTTCTGCGAGTACCTGCCGCGGCTGGCGGCGCGGGCCGACAGGTTCTCGATCGTCCGCACGATGCACCACACGGCCGAGCCGCGAGTTCCGCAACGAGCACAACAGTTGTCACTACCTGCTGCACACCGGCACGACCGAGCTGCCGCCGGGCGACACCAACGCCTCGATCAGTCTGCCGCGCCGGGTCGCATCGAGTGGCCGTCGATCGGCTCGATGATCGCCTACGCGGCGCCGCCGCGGGCGAGGTCGGCATGGCCGGCGGTCGTCGAGATTGCCGCGGGCCAGCCTCATGACGTATCCCGGCCGCGGGCCCGGCATGCTCGGCCCGCGCTACGAGCGCTGGGGCGTCGACCTGGCGCCGCGGTGCCGCGCGCCGGACGCCGGCCGGCTCGTGCCCGAACTGCTTCAGCCACGACGACCCGAACGACCCGGCCCGCGCCGCCGGGCACGGGGCCGAAGGCCTGGTGGGACAACAGCAGTTGCCGCGACGCCGACTTCCACCTGCCCGAACTTGGGTGCGGCAGGCATTTCGATCCCGCAGCTGTCCAACCGGACGGAGCTGTTGCGGCAGCTGGACCAGCTCCGCCGAGCTGCGGACGCGGGGCAGACCGAGCCCGCTTCGGCCGCTTGGGACGCCCACCGCCAGCAGGCGCTGCGCCTGCTGCTGGCCGCGCGGCCGGGCAAGCAGAACCCGTTCGACCTGACGCAGGAGCCGGACCGCGTCCGCGACCTCTACGGCCGCGAGGAGTGGGGCCAGGGTTTCCTCGTCGCGCGGCGGCTGGTCGAGGCCGGCGTGCGCATGGTGCAGGTCAACCTGCGCGGCTGGGACACGCACCAGAACGCCTTCCGCGACCTGAAGGGCAAGCTGCTGCCGTCGATCGACCACTGCCTGAGCGGCTTCCTCGACGACCTGGAGGAGCGCGGGCTTGCTCGACGAGACGCTGGTCGTGATGTGCGGCGAGATGGGCCGCACGCCGAGGATCTCGCCGATCGCCGCCGGCGGCAAGAACGCCTCGGGCGAAGTGTTCACGCCCGGCCGGCACCACTGGGGCGACGTCTTCCCGTGCTTCTTCGCCGGCGGCGGCATCCAGCCCGGCCGGGTCATCGGCGCGACCGACCGCCAAGGGGGCCTGCCGGTCACCGAGGCCTACACGCCGGCCGACCTGGCGGCGACGATCTTCCACCTGCATGGGCGTCGGGCCCGAGCGCGAGTTCCACGACGCCGACGGCCGGCCGTATCGCATCTATCGCGGTGAGCCCATTCGTGGACTTCTCTGATGACCTCGTGACCTGGCAGAAGGGTTAGGCATGAAGACGTTCCTCCCCAAGGAGTCAGCCATGCGATACGCCCCGGTAGTCTTCGTCGCCGTCCTGTTCGCGAGCGTTTGCAGGCGCAGACGCCGGAGCAGCGCGTCTACCAGAACACGCTCACGCGCTCAAGGATCCGCCGCCGCTCCTGGCGGACTACCCGGAGTTCGTCGAGCCGGTCCGGGAGCTGGACCGCTTCGAGGCCCCGGTGCTGGTCGACGACGACGGAGGCCGACCTGGACGTGCGGGCCTGGCGGTTCTCCTACAACGCCCGCGGCATCATCGAGATGCCCAACCGGCTGCGGGCGGCGGACACGGCCGTCATCATGGTCCACCCCTGGGGCATCGACGACGGCCAGGGCTGGAAGACGCCCGAGCCGGCCGGCGTCTGCGACTTCTGCACGCCGGCGAAGAACCACCTCGCCGCCCGGCACACGCAGGAGGTCATCAACCCGTTCCTCAAGTCGCTGCGCGGCAAGGCGGCCTTCGTCATGTACAGCCTGCCCGGCAAGGAAGACCCGATCCGCAAGAAGCTCTACCGCTCGATCCGCGCCAAGCCGACCGGCCGCCGAGCGGACCGAGGGCGCCAAGGAGCTGAAGGAGAAGCTGGCGGCGTTCGACTACCGGGGCGAGCCGCTGCCGCGGACGATTGACGCTCTCGAAGGACAACCCGGTGCGCGACTACTTCAAGCAGTTCCCCGGCCTCGACGCCGGCCCGCGGTACAACAACGCCGGCTTCTGGGACCTGCCGATCCCGGTGACCGCGGACATCGACGCCGACCCGGACGACGTGGTCATCTACGACGCCGAAGGCTACGCGCCGCTGCGCGACTTCCTCAAGAAGCACAAGGTCCGCCACGTCCTGCTGACCGGCTACGCCACCGACATGTGCTATCTGCAGGACGACCGCCGGCTACGAGAACCTCTCGAAGGACTTCAACGTCTTCCTGGTCGGCGACGCGACGCTGGCCACGTTCCCGGCGAACGACACGCCGAAGTTCGCCACCAACGCCCACATCTCGTTCGCGGCCCTCAACCAGCTGGTCACGCAGATCTCCTGGGTGAAGTGGCAGCCCACCGGCTCAAAGGGAAACGCGAACCAATGAGTCTTGGAGCCGGGGGGCGGGGGCAGTGCTCCTCGTTCCCAAGCTCCGCTTGGGAACGCAGGTCACGAAGCTCTGCTTCGCGGTGTGGGAAGCGTGCCAAATACCCGGCTCAGAACCTCATCCATCCCGGCAGCCAGCCCTTCGCTCGATCTAGCAGTCCCGTCTCGGGGGGGTCTGCCGGCCTGGCCGTTTCACTGGGGCTGCTGGGGTCGGGCTGCGGCGGGGCCTGCGGTCTGGGCGGCAGGGGCACCTCGTGCTCGAGTAGCCGCGGCCAGTAACTCATGAGCAGCCGCCGGGCCGAGGCCACGTGGCCTTCCTGGAGGCTGATCTGGGCAGCCTGGAACAGCGTCAGAAGCTCGATGGCCTCCGACCGGCGGTGCTCCTCGGTCACCAGATAGAGGCTGGAGACTTGCACCTCGTCGATCCAGACCTCGCCCGCCCCCATGAGATCGAAGCGGACGCGGAGCTGAGTGAGCCCCTCCACCGGCAAGTCGTCGAAACGCACGAAGAGCGGGGTCCACTGGCGCGGACGGGTTTCTCGGTGCCGGCGCCGACTGCGCCGGGGCGGTAATACGAGCGGCCGTTGAGCACGCCTTCGACGGCGATGCGCAGCGGCGGCTGGCGCGATTCGTCGGCGACCTTCAAATGGGCCAGCACCATCAGCCGCCCGCTCCGCGGCGGGGCAAAAGGCTCGCTGGCCAGCGAAGCCACCGGCCCGCCGCTCGTCAGGTGCGCAGAGGCTCGCCCCTCATGCCAGGTCGCACTGTCCAGGCGGGCCGCCGCGCCCTGCTGCCGCGAGACGACCCAGCCGGGGATCTCTTCGGCCCCAGTCGGCTGCGTCTCGAAACCGGGGTTCACCAGCACGTCGCTCGGCTGCGGCGTCTTGAGCACGTTGACCCGCGCAGCCAGATCGGCGATCCGTCGGCCCAGCCGGGCGGGCACGTCGCCGGGCACGCGCACTTCCGGCGGCAAGAGCTGCACGTCGGCCATCGGGAACCAGGCCGCGACCAGCTCGAAGGGCTGCAGCTCGAGGTCCCAATAAGCCCCCTGGTCGTCGCGCCCCGCGATGGCCCGCGGCCCGGAGCCCAGCCACTTGAGGGCCGTCTGGTCCGTGACGGCGGCCCGCAGGCGCAGGCCGACCGACCACGGCGAATCGTTGACCGCGTACCACCAGGTGCGGTTCTGCCACACGGCGGTGCGCACGATGACCGGCTGCGTTTTGCCGGGCGTAAGGGTCTGAAAGGGCGCCGCCGGAAGTTGTCGATAGACGGCCAGCCAATCGTGCAGGGCGTCTTGCTGGCCCAGCGGCATCAGCCGGCCGCCATCGACCAGGAGCTGCACGTCGCGGCCCGCCAATGCCTGCGCGAAGCGCTGGCGATTGTAGACGTCCGAAGGAAGCGGCTGCGTCATCAGCCGCGTGAAGGAATCCTTGAACGGGCTCGCCTCATCGAACGACGCCAGGCGGAGGGCCTGCGGCGGATGATAGAACTGCGCGGCCGACACGGGCATGTCGGCGAACTCTCCGTCCAGCGCCGCGGCGTGATCGGCCTCCCACTCCGCCGTGCCCGGCGTGGCCGCCAGCGGCGGCGCGATCTGCCGCGGCTGGAGCAGCACCACGTCGCGCAGCCCGCGGACCTGGGCCGGATCGAGACCTAGCTCGGTGAGCACGTCGCCCAGGGCGCTCTGCGGCGGCAACGCGGGCCGCAAACTGCGCGCGGCTGAGGGCGAATCCAGCAGCCGCGCCGCATCGAGATAGAGCCTCAGCGGCGCCCCTTTGACGGCGCCGCGTGCCATGGTCAGGTCGCGCGGCAGCGTACGATACAGCTCGCACAGCCGCCCCGACCGCCAGGCGAGCCACGCCGCCCGGTGGGGCCCGGTCAAGAGCCGTGCCGCGCTCCAGGTGACGCTGTGGGCCTTGGGCGGGCAGCACGATCTTCGTGTCGCGCTGGAACTGCTCGATCGTCACGTCATCCAGGCCCCACTCTGGGCCAGGCAACACGCCGTAACCGTCCGACGAGAGGCGCATCGCTACGCCTGCCAGCGACGGATGATGCCCGTAACGATCGATCAGCTCGCGGACGACGTGGCGCATCGCCTCCTGCACCCGGGGATGCAGGGGGTTGTAATAGGGCGCCTGCCCGTCCCGTGGCGCGTGATGGTCCAGCCACGATCGTCCGTCCGGGCCAATCCAGGCAATCCCTTCGGCCGCCGGGCCTCCGGCTCGGAGCACCGCTTCCAGCCCTGGCAGGGGCGCGGAAAACTCTAGGGTCGGCACCAACTGCAACCGCTCGCGGTCGAATAGCCGGAAGAGCATTTCCAGCGCGTCTTTTTGCACCGGATCGTGGGCGTTGCCGAAGAACGCTCCGCTGTCGTAGCGCGTATTGGGTTGCAGCAGGGCGCTGGGGTAGATCGTGCCGCCATCGCCACACACGCCGAGCATCGCCCCCGTGTGGCCGGTGTGCCGCAGATACTCCACCAGCCGCGTGCCGCCCTGGTAGAACGTCCGCCAGCCGTCGAGCGCACGCTGGCTTTCGGCGTCGGCCTCCTCGACGGCGGAGAAGCTCTTGGGAAAGCAGGGCTTCTCCAGATACGCCCAGACCGGCCGGCCGAATACCAGGTCGTAGGGGACCGAGGCGCGAGGCAGCCGCTCCGGCCCGGCCAAGACGCGCAGCTTGCCGTAGACGGCCGGCGCGCCCGGCTGCCGATTCACCACGAGTGCCATCGGCGCCTTGGTGCGAGGCCAGAAGATCAGACGGTGCTTTTGCCACGCTGCCGGACGATCGGCGGCCTCATCCGGCACGTAGAAGCCCGAGTCGATGCCGACGGGCACGACCTGCCCGGCCGCGTTGGGTTCGACGATGCTCACACTGACGGACTGCGGCACGTTGCCGGGGTATTCGATCTCCAGCAGGTGCGGCTTGCCCGGCTCTTCCAGCGGCAGGGCATAGGCGGCCCAAGCAGCGTCCGTGCCGCGCGGTGGCGGCGCCAACTGCGTGAGCCGGCCCAGCGCGTGCGAGACCGTCGAGACGTGGCCGCTATCCAGCGGGCCGCGGCGTAGATAAGGCACCGGCAGCTCCGTCAGCCGTTTCCACCAGGCCGGGTTGGCCGGATCGAGCTCGACGAGTTCCGTCCATCCGGCCGTGCCGGCCGTCCCCTCCGCCGCGACCGTCGGCACGGACTGCGGCTGCGCGGCGAGCACCAGCAATTCCAGCTCGCGACGGGCCACCACGCGGCCGAAACCGATGCGTGCGCGTATGTCGCGAGGGCTGGCTTCAGCGGTCAGGCGGTACACGCCCTCGGTCATGGGCAAGCGAAGCGACAAGGGAACCAGCAGCGCGTCGTCGGCGGGAAGCTGCTGATCGTATTTCTCGGTCCATAGCTCCTGGCCGGAAGCGACGTCCACCAGCGCGACCTTGAGCCGCACCGTGGTGCCAGGCTCGATGGGCAAAGCATACGGCTGGAGGTGGGCGTGCAGCGTTTCGCCCGGCGTGAAGATCATCGCCCGGTGTTCCAGCAGCAGCTGCAGACTGTCGCCCGGCGCGGCGCACCAGCAGGCGGTTGCCTTGCGCATCGATCTCGCCCTCGTGCGAGCTGTGGAGCAGCGCCTCGAGGGGCACTTCGCGTTTCGCGGTGCGCGGGGGCGATTCGTCGCGAGGCGCCAGCGCGATCACGAGCTTCGACCCGGCGGCGGCGCTGACCTGGACGTCGATCGCGGAATACCCGCGGGGGCTGCGCTGCTGAATCCACGCCACGCCGCGCTCCAGCCATAGCGAGCCGGGGTCGTCGGCCTCCACGCCTAGCAGCGTCACCTGGCGGACCGTTCCCTGGTCCATCCACACGGAGCCGGCCCACGCTCGGGCGGCGCCGCCACCCCAAGCGATGCGAATCCGCAGTTGTCGCTCGGCGGAGAGGGCGGCTGATCCCCCCAGCGGCCCAAGGCACGCGATCCAGCACGTCAGCGCGAAGAGCCAGCCCGGCCGTGCGCGGAGGCGCGAAGGTGACCGCCGGGAAAGTCGCCGTGGGCTTGGACTTCCCTGTCCGCGCATGTGCTGTAGGTGCTATGACGTCGATGCCAGCGCGACGTGCCCGCGGTGGCGAAAAAAGCCGCGGGATTCTAGCCTTACGTCGCCGCAGACACTAGCCCGACGCGCAAGCGAGGGAGAGGCGCGCACGGCGGAGTCCATCCCGATTCTCCCTCGCTTGCGCGTCGGGCTAGTGTCGCTTGGGCGTCGGGCTAGTGTGCTAGTGGGCCGAGAGAGTTATATTGCCAGCGGAACCTCGCCGTGGGCCTAAGGAGCGTGAGGGTGAGGTCTTTGACGACGTTCCTCCTCTCGCGTGAGCCATGACCGACCCTCGTGAGACATCGGCTCGCCGGCAGGCACCGGAACAGCGCGCGCCGACTTACGCCGGCGACGCCACCCGCCCTTCTTCGCAGGAAGACCAGCGCGGTGGCGTCTTTTCGCTCAGCTTCCTCGGCCTGCTGGCGACGCAACTGCTCGGGGCGGCCAACGACAACGCCTTTCGCTTGCTGGCCATCGGCGTCTGTGAGCCGCTGATGCGAAAGCACCGGCCGGAGCTGGCGTTCGCCATCATCCCCATCGGCCTGGCGTGTTTTACCTTGCCCTACCTGCTGCTGGCGGCGCCGGCCGGCTATCTGGCCGACCGCTTCAGCAAGCGACGCGTGATCGTCGGCTGCAAGCTGGCGGAGATCGTGCTCATGCTGCTGGCAGTCGGAGGCGCTCGCCTGGGGGCAGGTGCCGCTGGTGCTGCTGCTGTTGTTCTTGATGGGCAGCCATAGTGCGCTTTTCAGCCCGTCGAAGTTCGGTTCGATCCCCGAGCTGGTGCGGCCCGATCGGCTGTCGGCGGCCAATGGCGCCATGGGCCTGGTGACGCTGACGGCCACCGTCGGCGGCACGGTGATCGGCACGTACCTCGCGTACCTCACGCAGCCGGACAAGGGCCGATTCGATATCACCGGCCCTGAGTCGGGGTGGGGTCTGACGATCCTTGCCGCGGCCTTGGTTGGCATGGCGGTGCTAGGCACGATGACTAGTCTCTTCGTCACGCCGGTGGCCGCGGCCGCCCCGGGGCGGCGCTTTCCCTGGAACCTGGCGACGCAGACGGTCGAAGACCTGCGGACATTGGGCCGTCACCGGGCCTTGCTGCGCGTTGCGCTGGGGATCGCCTATTTCTGGTCGCTGGGGGCCTTGGCCCATCAGAACATACTGGCGTTGGCGGCCGACAGCGGCCTCGAGCAGGTGGAGGTCAACCCGCTGCTGGTCGCCCTGATCGTGGGCGTGGGCGCGGGAAGCGTGTTGGCCGGGCTGCTCTCCAGCGGCCGCGTCGAGCTGGGCATGCTGCCGCTGGGCGCCGCCGGCATGGCCATCGGCGGCATGGCCCTGTTCACCGTTTCACCCGAGCTCGCGACGCCCGAAGGTGCCTGGACCAGCGCGAAGGTCTGGGCCTGTGTCTGGTTAGCCCTGCTGGGACTCAGCGCGGGCCTGTTCAACGTGCCGCTGGAGTCGTTCCTTCAGCATCGCAGCCCGCGGAATATCCGCGGCTCGATCCTGGGGGCCAGCAATTTCCTGAGCTTTTCGGGCATGCTGATCATAGCGGGGCTGTTTGCGCTGCTGCGGCGGCCGGTGGGGCACGAGGCCCATTCATTTTCCGCCCGCGAGATCTTTCTGCTGGCCGGCGCGTGCACCGCCCCTATCGTCGTCTATATCGTCCTCTTGATCCCCGACGCCACGCTGCGGTTCGCGGTCTGGCTGATGAGCAAGACCTTTTACCGCATCCGCATCCACGGCCTGGAGAACCTGCCGGAGCAGGGCGGCGCCCTCCTGGTCTCCAACCACGTGAGCTGGCTCGACGGCATTCTGCTGATGCTCATCACGCCGCGGCCCGTCCGCATGATCGCCAACAGCCGCTTCGTCAACGGGCGGGTGATCGGCTGGATGTCGCGCGTCATGCAGGTCATTCCCATCACTCTGGGCAGCAAGAGCTCGGTCCGCCGGACGATCGAAACGGCCCGCGACGCCCTCCGCCGCGGCGAGTTGGTGGGCATTTTCCCCGAGGGGGGTATCACCCGCACCGGAGAGCTGCAGCCCTTCAAGCGCGGCCTGCTAGCAGTCGTCAAAGGCACCGAGGCGCCCGTTATTCCGGTATTCCTCGATGAGCTATGGGGCAGTATCTTCAGTTTTGAGGGTGGCCGTTTCTTCTGGAAGATTCCCCGGCGCTTGCCATATCCCGTGACGGTCTACTTCGGCCCGCCGCTGGCGGACGCCAAGAACGTAGACGACGTGCGGCGCGCGGTGGAGCAAATCGGGGCGCATGCCGTGCAAGAGCGGATTTCGAAAGAAGTCATTCCCCCCAAGGCCTTCCTGCGGAACTGCCGCGCCCACCGCAAGAAGCTCCTCTTGACCGATTCGCTCGGCGAGCAGATGACCGGCGGCCAGGTGCTGATTCGCACCCTGATTCTTCGCCGCCTGCTGCTGCGGGAGGTGCTGCAGCCGGACGAGAAGTACGTCGGCGTCCTCATCCCTCCCTCGGCGGGCAGCGTGATCGTCAATGCGGCCATACCCCTGACGGGCCGCATCGGCGTCAACTTGAACTACACGCTTTCCAAGGCCGAGATCGACCACTGCATCCGCGAGTGCGGCATCCGCCACGTGCTCACCACCCGCAAGGTGATGGAGAAGCTCACCGAGCGGTTCAACCTGCGGATCGATGGCGTCCAACTCGTCTATCTCGACGACCTGCGGGCCAAGCTGCGCTTCACCGACAAGCTGGCCGGCGTTTTCGCCGCCCGCTTCGTGCCACGAGGCACGCTCGAACGGCGGCTGGGCATCGACCGCATCCGCCCCGACGACGTGCTGACCGTGATCTTCACCTCCGGCTCCACCGCCATGCCCAAGGGCGTGATGCTCACGCACCGCAACGTCGGCTCGAACGTGGCCGGCATCAACGAGCTCATTCGGCTTCGCGATAACGACGTGATCGCCGGCACGCTCCCGTTCTTTCACTCATTCGGCTACACGGCCACGATCTGGATTCCCCTGATGCTGGGCACCACCGGTGCCTACCACGTCAGCCCGCTGGATTATCAGATCGTCGGCAAGCTCTGCCGGCACGCCAACGCAACGATCCTGGTCAGCACGCCGACCTTCCTCCGCGGCTACCTGAAGCGCTGCCAGCCGGAAGACTTTGTGACGCTCGATGTGGTCGTGGCCGGTGCCGAAAAGCTGCCTTCCGCGCTATGCGACGCCTTCGAGAAGAAATTCGGCGTGCGGCCCGTCGAGGGGTACGGCACGACGGAGCTTTCGCCCCTGGTGTCGTGCAACATCCCGCCGGATCGCCGCTCGGGCGACGAGAACCGCCTGCGCGAAGGCTCGGTGGGCCGCACGATTCCCGGCGTCGAGGCCAAGATCGTCGACCCCGACGCCCTCCTAGCGAGCGGGGGCGCCAGTCCCCTGATCCGCCGCCCCTGCCGCCCGATCACGAGGGCATGCTGCTGGTCCGCGGGCCCAACGTGATGAAGGGCTACCTCAACCATCCGGAGAAGACCGCCGAGGTCATCCGCGGCGGCTGGTACGTCACCGGCGACATCGCCCGCATCGACGCCGACGGCTTCATCTTCATCACGGGCCGCTTGAGCCGGTTCTCGAAGATCGGCGGCGAGATGGTGCCGCACCTGAAGGTCGAGGAAGAAATCCAGCGGATTCTCGGCAAGGACGACGAGCTGCGGGCCGCCGTTACGGCCGTGCCCGACGAGGCCAAGGGCGAACGGCTCATCGTGCTGCACCTGCCGCTGGACAAAGACCCCGAGCAAATCCGCCGGGAGCTGCAATCCGCCGGCCTGCCGAACCTCTTCATCCCGGGGCGCGACAGTTTTTGTCAGGTGGAGGCTATCCCCGTCCTGGGCTCCGGCAAGCTGGACCTCAAGGCCGTCAAACGGCTGGCGCTGCAAGAGTTCGGCGAGCGGCCGGGCAAGTAGGTCCCGCGAGCGAGCGCGACGGCGAGCGAGCGGGACGCCGAGCATCGAGGCGTGAGCCCGACGTGCACGTCGCGACGGCGCCTTACACCGGCAGGACCTGCCGGGCATGGACCGATTCGCTTTGCCGATGGCATAAGAGCAAGGCGTCGCGGGCCAGGTTGCCGTCCAGGAGCGGCGACGGCTGGCGCGATTCGATGGCCCGGGTCACTTCGTTGATCTCTCGCACGAAACCGTCTACCGGGTCGCCCGAGCCAAGCTCCGGCCGCAGCACGCGGTCGTCGGCCGTCAGCACCGTGAGCGGCATGGCCACGACGCCCTGCCCGTCGATCACGGCGAAGTCGAACAACAGCGTGGCCTGCTCCAGGTAGATTTCGAAGGCGTGCGTGAACGCGCGCCCCTGCTGGTAGGTCACGCCGCTGGCGGCCGTGACGCTGATCTGCGGATCGGCGAACAGGAACTGTGTGTTGAGGAAATCGACGACGCCAGTGACCGCATCGCCGGGCGCCTGGGACGCGGGTGCCTGGGGCGGAGCGGCAGCGGAGTCTTTCGGTGCCACAAGTCGGGGACGCCGCTCCGCCCCAGCCACAGCGGAGCCGGCCACGCGGGTGCGGCCCGTGCTGAACACGGCTTGCGGCATGCCGCATAGCACGCGGATGAAGTGGGCGTCGTGGATGTGCAGATCGACAACCGGGCCGCCGACCTTCTGCGGGTCGTAGAAATCGGCCAGCCATTTGGGGTCCGAGATGATCCGCTTGAAGTGCCCGCCAAGCATCCGGCCGTATTGGCCGCTTTGCACCGTGCGCAAGGCGAAGTCGTACTCCGGAAAGAACGGCAGCACGTGGCCGATCAGAAGCTGCCGGCCGGCCGACTTGGCCGCGCGGACCATGCGGTCGGCGTCTTCGGCCGACACGGCGATCGGTTTTTCGCAGAAGACGTGCTTGCCCGCCGTCAGCGCTGCCAGCGTGGCCTCGGCGTGCATCGCCGGCGGCAGGCAGAGATCGACGACGTCGATGCCCGGATCGGACAACATCTCCCTCACTTCGGCATATTTGGCCATGCCGGCCAGGTCCATCATCTGCCCCGGCGGGCCGAAGTTGCCTTTGATGTCGCGCCAGTCGCCGCGCAGCTTCTTCTGATCCCGTGTGCAAAGGGCCACGACCTTCGCCCCACCGGCCCGCTGATAGGCCAGGTAGTGGATCATGCCCATGAAACCGATGCCGGCGATACCGATGCGAACCATGGGAGTGCGGAGTGAATGCTGAGTGCGGGGTGACCTACTCGTTCCCAAGCTCCGCTTGGGAACGCACGTCTCCAAGCTCTGCTTGGAGGGCGCGACTCGAAGCGGAGCTTCGTTATTTGCGGTCCCAAGCGGAGCTTGGGACCGAGGAGCTGCGGAGCAACTACAAGCTCAGGATCGGGGCGAAGCGAGAGAACGAACAGCGCGGCGGCTGAACGCGGTGCATCTAACGCCAATTCAATGTACCAAGAGAGGCCGCCGGTCGCACCCGGTCTAAAACTCCACCTCCATCTCATCGACCGCCACTTGCGTGTTGGGGAACACGGCCTGGGCCGTCGGAAGGCCGACGGGATCCAACTCGTCGCTGTGCGGCGCGACGTGCACCAGAATCAACCGGCCGACGCCCGCCGCTTTGGCCAGCCGAGCCACCGGCGTCGTGCAACTGTGGCCGGTCAGCGCCGCCAGTTCCTCGTTGCCGTCGGGGAAATAACACTCGTGCAGCAGCAGGTCCGCACCGCGGATAAGGTCGATGTAGTCGCTGTCGGCCGCAGCCGTCGTGTCGGTGACGTACGCCAGCGAATGGCCCGGCCAGTCCAGCCGCATGCCGATCGAGCCGCCGGGGTGTTTCAGAGGAAAGTGCGTCAGCCGCCCACAACCGGGCAGCACGGTCTCCCGGGCCAGCGGGCGAAACTCGTACACGGGCTGCACGGGGAACAGCAGCTCCGCGAAGAGGTGTTTCCGCACGGCCTCGAGCTTCGCCGCATCGGCGTGGATCGTGACCCGATCCATGGTCTTGCCCTGCAGAACCCCCAGCAGGAAGGTCAGCCCCACCACGTGGTCGAGGTGAGCGTGGCTGAGGAAGAGATCCAGGTGCGGCGTCGCCAGGTGGTCGCGAAGGCGGAACATCCCCGTGCCGGCGTCGAGCACAACCCCGACCTCGGGCAGGAACATGCAGGCGGTGTGGCGGCGACGGTTCGGGTGATAACCCGTAGTCCCCAGCAGGACGAGTTTCATCGGTCTTCTCGCGCGTTCTCTCGCGCCGGTCTCTCCCTCATCATCCTTGTGACCGGCAACTAAGTCCTTGGGGTTGGATGCTCAGGCGTGGGAGTGCTCCATGAAGGTTATCGGGATTCCCCAATCCGTTAATTGCCAGCCCAAGCAAAGTTGCAAGGCGAATGCCAAGCTGGTGGCCAACAGGATCGCGAATCGCTAAACTCTCTAGCGAGCGTAAGTTGTGATGCGAATCTCCTTCGCCCATGGGCGTTGGATTGTTTGCAAGTGTCGTCAATGCGACGACGGGCTGTCCGGCTCCCCTGTGGGGCCGAGCTCACGGCAGCTTCTGTCTCGTTGATGTCGGAAACGGTTGACGCTTCGTCGAGGACGAGGACGAGAACGAGGACGAGCACGAAGGAACCACCCGCATGGCCGCCAAGACCATCTTCAAGAAGATCATCGACCGGGAGATCGCCGCCAAGATCGCCTACGAGGACGATCGGTGCCTTGCCTTTCACGATATCGCGCCGCAGGCCCCAACGCACGTGTTGGTGATCCCGAAAAAAGAGATCGCCTCGTTGGCCGCCACCACGGACGACGACATACCGCTGCTAGGCCACCTGCTGCGCGTGGCCCGCGACCTGGCCAAACAGCTTGGCCTGGAGGACGGTTACCGTGTGGTGACGAACACCGGCCGCGACGGCGGCCAGAGTGTAGACCACCTGCACCTTCACTTGCTCGGCGGCCGGCAGCTCGGCTGGCCGCCGGGATGAAAGCTTCAGAGGTCGGTGCCTTGATCGTCGTCTTTCGCTCCGCGAAAGAACGTGTTTTCGCAGAGCGAAAGACGACATAGCCTACCGCGACGCCATGCCCTCCGCCTCTCGCCCCCGCCGCCGCTGGCTGCAATTCAGCCTGCGGTCGGCGCTCATTCTTACGGCGGTCGTGGCCGTGGGGCTGGCCTGGGGTAGCCGGATCATGCTCCGATACGACGCCCGGCAGCGGATTGCGGAGCTGCCCGTGCAGATGGACATCGAGGCAGGGCCACCGTGGATTTCTCGCTGGTTCGGTGCAGGTCTTGGCAAGTATTTCGACCAGGTCACGGCACTGGACTTCTCCGGGTGTCAGGATTTGTCGCGCCTCACGGAAGTCAATCGCCGGCTGCTTCCCGACATCGGAAGGCAGGCCGGGCTGCGAAAGCTCAACCTCTGCGGCACGCTGGAGCTCGACGACGGCGGCCTGGCGGCCATCGCTGGGCTGAGCGAGCTGGAGGAGCTGATCCTCGACGAGACGAGTGTCACGGACGACGGCCTGCGGCACCTGGCCAGTCTCTCGCGCCTGAAAAAGCTCTCGCTCTACGCCGCGCATGGCGTCACGGGCGGTGGATTCGAGCACCTTGCCGCGCTGGGCGAGCTGGAGGTCCTCGATCTGAGTGCCACTGACGCCGGCGACAAAGTGGCCGAACCGTTGTCGCGGCTTCCACGGCTCCGTTGGCTCAACCTTGCCGATACTCTCGTCGGCGACGCCGCTTTGGAACACCTCGGTGGCCTGTCGCAGCTTGAATACCTGAACCTCTCCGGCACCAAGATCACGAGTGCCGGCCTCGCGCACCTGGCCAATCTTGTGCAGTTAACCGACCTGTACCTGGCCAATACGCGGGTAGACGATCGCGGCCTGGATCGTCTCGAGCGTCTGCCGCTGCGGCTCTTGTCCGTGGCGCAGACCGCCGTCAGCCAGCAACGTCAGGCCGAGCTGGCGGGGCTTAGCCCGGAGCTGTTCCCGTACTCGTCGCCCACGTCGCCATGACTCACGGACAACGCACCCGCCTGCACGTTCATACGGCCGCCATGCTGTTCGCGGCGATCGCCTGGTCCGCAATGGCCAGGGCGCAGGATGCCGACCGAGAGGTCTTGCCCGACAAGGTCTCGTTCACCCGCCACGTGCTGCCGCTGTTGGTGCGCCATGGCTGTAGCGGTTGCCATCACGCACGAGGCGACGGGCCGGATCTCGGGTTGTCACTCCACGGTGCGCGGCCCGAGCAAGACCACGAACGTTTGGTTCGTCATAGTCAGGGGCGGCTCATCGATCTTCTCGACCCTGGCCAGAGCCTGCTGCTTCTCAAAGGCACTTCCGTGCCACACGCGCAGGCTGCCGTTCAGCGGATGCAGCTCCGGCGGCCGCTTCTTCAAGCGGCCCTCCAGCGCAATCGCATGGATCGTGACTCGTTCGCCGAGCAAGTCCTTCGGCGGTGGATTGCCCAGGGGGCCGCAGGGCCGCGGGCTGGCGAAGGCGTTGCGGTGCAATTGGACGTCACTCCAGCGCAAATCGAGCTTGCCGCGCCCGCCGGCGATGAAATACCCGGTGCGAGCGGGGCATCCGCCTCATCGAGTCGGATTGCGGTCCGCGCGCGATTCTCGGACGGCACGACGAGTGATGTCTCGCGCTATGCTTCCTTCGAATGGCTGGGCACGACGCTGGCCGCCGTCGATATCGAAGGCCGCGTGCAGCCCAAGTCGCCAGGCCGCGGTTTGCTGCGGGTGCGTTATGGCGACTGTTTGGTCGTGGTGCCAGTGCGAGTGGATGCCAAGAGCGTTGTGGGCGAGCAAGATTCGCAGCAGCCGGCCTTCTCACCCCTGACGTCGCTCGACCGCGCTGCGCTGGCCCAGTGGCGGCGGCTGGGCATTCGTCCCGCGGAGTTGGCCGCCGATGGCCTGTTCCTCCGCCGGGCCTATGTGCAGCTCATCGGCCGCTTGCCTGCGCCGCGCGACGTGCGGCGGTTTCTCGGTTCCCGCGACCCGGATAGCGCACGGCGCTCGTTCAGGAGCTGATTGCCCGGCCGGAGTTTGCCGGCCACTGGTCGCAGACCTGGGGCACGTGGCTGGCGGACGACATGAATCTGCATAGCGTTCCCCACGCGCGGGCCGTTGACGAGTGGCTGCGAGCCGCGATGGCCGAGAACCGGCCGCTCGATAAGCTGGTGCGCGAGCTCGTGCTGGCCGAGGGGGATGCCCGGCAGCCCGGCCCGGCGGCGTTTTTCGCCACCTGCGTCACGCCCAAGGAGGCGGCCGCGCGCGTGGCCCGCGTGGCGCTGGGCGTGAACCTGGGCTGTGCCGAGTGCCACGCGCACCCGACTACTTCCTTTACCCGGGCCGACTTCGCGTCGCTGGTGGACTGCTTTGGCGGCCTTCGCATCGATCGGGCGCCTCGGGAGAAAGACCAGCTGACGATTCGGTGGGCTGGTCAGCAGGTGATCGCCAAGAGCGACGTGCGCGGCAGCGCCGCCGCTCTGTTTTCCGCGATATCGCGACAGGCCGACTCGTGCGCCGCGTTGGCCGATTGGCTGGCCGGCGAAGGCCAAATGCCACTGGCCCGCAACCTGGTCAATCGGTATTGGCGTCACTTCTTCGGCCGCGGGCTGGTCGAGCCAGACGCCGACCTGCGGACGAGTGTCGAAGCCAGCATGCCCGAATTGCTCGATCTTTTGGCCAAGGACTTGATCGAGCACGATTTCGACGCCCGGCACCTGGTGCAAACGATTTGCGGGTCGCGGCTGTATCAGCTCGGTCACGCCGGCTCGCGAGGCGCAACGACCCAAACCCCCTTGCCCGCGCCCGATCCCACGGAATTTTCCGCCGCCTTTCAATCGCGGTCGATGGATAGTGCCACGCTCTCGGCCGCGATCGACCAGGCGACGGAGACACAGGGAGCGCTCTTTGGCGATATCTTTGGCACACCCGCTCAGCAGGGCGAGCAAGGTCCGTTGTGGCATTGGCACCGGCTCGCGAGACCGATTTATTCCGTGATGGGTGGTCTTGCGCGAGGCGCGGGAGTGCCCGGCCGACGAGCAGCAGCAGACCCCCTTTAGCAGTCTTCACTTGATGAGCGGCACGGCGCTGACCCAGGCGCTTTCCAGTCCGCGTGGCCGCGTGGCCCGGCTGTTGGCCGCGGGCTATCCCGACGAGCGGATCCTGGGAGAGCTATTCCTGGCGACGCTTGCCCGGCGGCCCACCAAAGAAGAGCAGGACAAGATCGCTCAACACGTCGCCACCGAGCAAGCCAGGGCCGAGCAAGCCAAGGCCACCGGTCCCGCCGCCCAGGGGGCCGCTCGTCGGACGGCCTGGGTAGATGTCTTTTGGGCCTTGCTCAACAGCAAGGAGTTTCTGTTTGTGAATTAGAAGCGTTCCAGCAGCGTGAGCGGGCCCGCAGAGGCCAGTGGCGCAAAGCCCGGAATGCTGCCGCCTTCGGAGGGCACGACCAACCAGCGCACCTCCGGCGAGATCGTCGATTCCGCAGCGGTGTTCGCCAATGGCCGGTTGATTTCGTAGGCGAGCATGAGCCTAAGCGATTCTAACTGCCGACGGTCTTCTCGGTCGTGCCACGCGGCCGCGTTCGGCTCTGCCCGCAGGTGCTCGCCGAGCCTGGCCACCTCGCCCCACTGGTCATGGTATTGGACGAAGCGCAGATCGCGCGTCCAATAGCCCAAGGACACGGCCGCATGGGCCATGACCAAGGCCAGCAGCACGGTAAACCGCCGCCGCGGCAACCGCTCCAGCAGCCCCCACAGGCAAAGTGCCAGAATCGGCAGCACCGGCAGCATGTAACGCCCGCCCTGGTCGAACGGCCACACGACGTACAGGCCCAAATAGGCGGGCAACATGTAGAGCAGCAGGTCGCCGCCATCGCGGGCTTTCTTCCACCAGGCCCACCCCAGGCCGGCGGCCAGCGCGATGTACAAAGGCATGACGGGATTCAGCCACTGACCGGGACGAGCGTAGGCCTTGTACATGCCGGGAATGAGCAGCCGGCCGCATTCGCTGATCCGCAGCCTGAGGCCCTCGACGACCTGCTGAAGCGGCGTCAGTCCGTCGGCGGCCATGTGCTGGGCGTATGACTTGGCGCTGCCGCCAGCCCGCGCCGCCATGGCATGGTCCCAGGCCACAAGCGCCAGCACGGCGATGCTGACCGGCACACCAATGAGGGCCATCAGCCCGGCAGCTCGGCGCGAGGTGATCTGCTGCCGCAGCGCACAGACCAACAGAGCGGCGGCAAAGCCGGCCAGCAGGAATACTCCTACCAACCGGGTAGAGGCGGTCAGGAGGCTCAAGACCAGCGCGGCTGCGCCCCAGAGGGCCGTCTGCCGCCGCGTCGCGGCGCGGATCAAGCGCTCGAGCGCATAGGCTGCCCACATTAGCGCGGTCATGAACGCCAGCTCGCTGATCGTATTGCGGTAGTTGTGCCAGAAGCAGGCGCCGGACATCACGAGGGCCGCCAACGGCGCCGCCGCGGAGTCGGCCCAACGCCGAAGCCACAAGTACACTGCCGCCATGAGAAGCATCGCCAGGACGAAGTGCATGACCGCGATGATCAGAAACGGCTTGTCCGAGACGAGAAACGCGGGCGCCACCAGCAGCGGATAGCCCGGCGCCATGACGACGTGCGGGGAATCGCAGCGCTCGAGCTCGCCGTGGGCCATGTGGCGGGCGATCGAGAGATAGGACACCGCGTCGGGACACGGCTGCCACCACCACTTGATTTGCAGTGCCAGCAGCAGTGCCATGAGCGCGAACCACACCGCGCGGCCGCTGCGCTGTGCGGTGTACGCCCGCTCTTCCCAGGTGCCAATAGCCGCCATCATCGCGTCCTGGATCGCCTAGTGCTTGGCACGGCTTGATTTAGGGGTCGCACGGGCGGTAGCGGCGGCTTCTAGCCGCCAAGTCGCGGGAGCAAGATGCTCCCGCTACGATAAGCAGCCGCCCCCACTTCTAGTGCTGACAAAGCACTCTAGGAATTCTTCGGACCGATGCCAACGGTGACATGAGATGCGGCGCAGCCTGTCCTCGTTGCTGGCGCCCGTTGGGCAGGCTGCAGTGACAGCAAGGCGCTGGGCGACTAGGCAGCCACTCGGCCGGCCGAGCCGAACGAGGCCCAGGCGGCGGGCTTTCGCGCCAGCAGCAGCATCGAAGAAGTCCGACAACCGGCCAACCCTCGCAGCCGATCGAAGAGAGTGAACATCAGCAGCACGGGGAGGCTCCTGAAGGGATCGAAGCACCGGCTCAGGCCGCGCCGCCCCGCCCCGTAACGCAGGTAATGATGCAAGGAATACATCCAGAAGGAGTGCCCCGTCTGGTATCGCGTGGCCACGACCTCCAGGCCGTTATCGGCCACGAGGCGGGCCAGCGTGGCGGGGCTGAACAGATGCCAGTGGCGCGGGATGTGATACCCGCCCCAATAGGTCCTGCCAAACCAGCGGGCATCCCTGCTATCCACATTGGGCGTCTCCAGGGCCAGGAGGCCGCCCGGCGAGAGCCACTCGGCGACGCGGCGGACGACGGCGCCGGGGTCCGCCACGTGCTCGATGACGTGGAACATCGTCGCCAGGTCGATCGAGGCGGGCGGCACCTGGTCGCAGACCTCCACGCGCTCGCAGATCGCGCGATAGCCGGCCAGCGCCAGCTGATCGACCGCCTGCTGATCGAGCTCGATTCCATAAATCCGCGGCCTGGCTACGCCCGACTTTTCCATCGCTCTCAAGACGCGTCCCGTCCCGCAACCAATATCCAGGAATGATTGTGGAGGTGTGCCGGCGGCTTTCAGAATGCCTCGCAGCTTCAACGCATCGAGCAGCTCCTTGCCGCGACGGGCAATGGCGCCGATCTGCTCTTCGTAGTTGTAGGCGTAGTAGCTCGGCGGATAGATCACCCTCAGGGTGTCTACGCTGGGGCGCGGGTTGAGCCAAACGTGGCTGCATTCCGCGCAGCGCACGAACCGCCAGGGGTTACGGCACGTCCGCAGCTCATAGTCAAAACCGACGGCCTGCGTGGCAAAGCGCTCGCTCCCGCACACCGCGCACGACGGGACTTCTTCCGTCTCGATCAGGGGAGCACCCTCTTCGAGGAACTCGCCAGGGGGCGGCAGCGCGCTCCAGTCGTCGCTCTTGGCTTCGGGCATCGTTGATCTCCAGGACAGTGGCACGGGCATCCTGCCGGTGCGCCGCGCGTCGGCTCGCAAGCCGATCCACGGCTAGGCCGCTCGCGAAACCGCTCGACGGTGGCGCCCCACGGCCTCGTCCGCCGACGGGATCGGCAATGCCCCGTAGTAGCGCCACAGATAGCCCACGTACGATCCCCGCCACTCGAGCCAATGGGCGTAGGGCGACGACCACATCTCGCGGTCGGCTTGCGGCAAGTTGTAGTAGGGGATCGAGGGCCAGAGGTGATGGGCCGCGTGGAAGTTCATATTCATCGGCGCCAGCAGCATCCGCTCCAGGCGATTGCTGACGAACGTGATCAGCCGGTCGTCGTCTCCTTCTTCATCCGGCCGGGGCTGCGAGTGCTCGGCAAACGACCGCAAATTGTCGCCGAGAAAAGCGAACAAGTAGACGGGCAGCCACCACAGCACGACATAACCCCACCAGCCGACGGTGAAGGTCATGCTCGCCAGGAGCCCGATCTGCCAGCCCGCCAGAAGGAGCACGTCGCGAAGCGAATAAGAGCCTGAACGTTGTCGGAAAGCCACACTAGCCGGGTGCGCAAGCGAGGGAGAATCGCCGCCTGTCCTGGCATCTCCCTCGCCTGCGCTTCGGGCCAGTGTCGCTGGGCGTGCTGGGAAGAACACGTGCTTGACTGACCGAAAGACGCTGCGCACGCCCAGCAGATGGCCCACAAGCAGCAGGCCGCTGGTCTTGTTGAAGGTTCCGTACTTGTGCCGGTCCGGGTCCGCTTCGCTCGCCAGGTGGTGGTGATGCCGCAGGTGGTTCTGATTGTTGATCCGGGTGATGGCACCAATCGGACCGACAAGAAAGAGGTCGCTGAACAAGTTGTTGACGCTGAGCCGTTTGAACAAGCGGCCGTGCAAAGCATCGTGCGCGATGACGAAGAGGGCGTAATACCGCGTGCCGATTACGGCCATCGCCGGAAGCATGACCCACCAGCGTGGGCACACGGCGACCGCGACCCAAGCGGCAACGATGCCCAACCAGCATAGGAAGGTGTCCACGATCGGACGAACGGGCCGCAACTGGCTCAGCTCGCGCACGCGGTCCGCGGTGAGCAATATCTTCCGGTAAGGATGGTAGGGATCGGGCGATGCCCTGCCCCGCGGGGCGAGAGACGCCGCTCGCTCGGCGGCATTGAAGCTCCCCACGATGCGGAGAATTGGCTTTTCGCTCATTGGGGCGCTCGTCACGGAGGGTGCCAGGGGGACGTGTACCCCAACGTCAACGGCCCGTCAACGCCGCACGTGCCCGACGACAGCTTTGCTTGCAGAGGGCCGCTTTGTAGACTGGCAGCGACAAAATGCCGCGGACTTGCCGGCTGGTGAACTCACGGCCGGGCTGGCCGTGCCACGCCTCCGAAGCATCACACCCATGAACAAACGATCGCGTCGGTGGGCCGCTTGGGGCTCCATGTCTGTGCTGGCGTGTGCAACGCTCCTCATGATGGGCGGGGCCGACAAGCCGGGCACATCCCGCGTCCTGCTCGCTCGCGAGCCGCAGAGCGCGCCGCCGCCGCCTTCCGAGGGCACCTTGCGGCGCCCCGTGGCGCTGGTCCTGGCCGACGATGACCGGCTGTTAGTGTCCGCCAATCGCCGCACGGGCAGCGTGTCGGTTATCGATTTGGCGCAGCAACGCGTCGTCAACGAAGTTACCCTCGGCAAGTCGCTGGCTGATTTGCAAGCTGTGGGCGACGGCAAATTCTTGCTGGCCGTAGACGACGAAGCCCACGAGCTGATCGCCCTGCGGCGGCGCGGCCACCAGATCGCCGTGGCCGGCCGGCTGAGCGTCAGCCCGTATCCGGTGAGCGTCCGCGTGAGCAGTGATGGAAAGCGATGCTACGTGGCGTCGCTTTGGTCGCGGCGGTTGACGGCGGTGGACCTGGCGCTGCCCCCCGACGATGGCGCCCCGGTGCGACTCGCCATCCATAAGACGCTCGATCTGCCGCTGGCCCCGCGGATGCAGTTGCCCGTGCAAACTAGCCACCCGGCTCCGCGTGACGGTGCCGTTCCCCGCGGTGAGATGGCTAAACTGCTCGTCGCCGATTCCTTTGGCGGGCAACTGGGCATCATCGACCTGGATCGCTTCGCGCTGGAGGGCGTGCGGCAATTACCCGCCCACAATATCCGCGGCCTTGCCCTCTCGCCGGACGGCAAGAAGCTGATCATCGCCCATCAGATCCTCAACGACCTGGCCGAAACCACGCACAACGACGTGCACTGGGGCGTGCTCCTCAGCAACGTCGTCCGCTGGGTCGTGCTCGATCGCGTGCTCCACGGGCAGGACGGCCTGCTGAAGGACAGCCAAATCCAGGTGACCGGCGACTTCCAGACTGCCGGGGCCGATCCCTCCGGCCTGGTCGTTGCGACGGATGGGCAAGTGGCCGTCGCTTCCGCCGGTGTCGATCAAGTGGCCTTCGGCCGCGAGGGGGATTACAACCTGGTGCGGGTCAACGTCGGCAAGCATCCCACGGCGCTGGCCACCGGCCGCGATCCGCGGCTGGTGTACGCGGCCAACACGTTCGGCGATTCGGTAAGCGTCGTCGATCTGGAGAAGTTCGATGCGCGGCGGGAAATCTCCCTCGGCCCGCAGCGCCCGCTCACGCAGGCCGAGCAGGGCGAACTGCTTTTCCACAATGGTCGGCTGTCGCTCGATGGCTGGATGAGCTGCCACAGTTGCCACACGGACGGGCATTCCAACGGCCTCCTGAACGACAACCTGGGCGACAGCTCGTTTGGCGCGGCCAAGCGGGTGATCTCGCTGCTGGGCGTGGCCGATAGCGGCCCTTGGGCGTGGAACGGCAGCGTGACGAAACTGGATGACCAAGTCCGCAAGTCGATCCGCACCACCATGCAGGGACAGGAGCCGCCGGGCGGTGACGTGCAGGCCCTGGCCGCCTACCTCAAGACGCTCGCTCCGCCGCCGCCGCTGGGCAAGTTTCGAGATGTCGCCGCCGGTACGATCGAGCGCGGTGGCGAAGTCTTCCGCCGACAGGAATGCGCCAGCTGCCACGCCCCGCCGACCTACTCCGGCCAGGGCACCTTCGACGTGGCCCTGCCCGACAAGCTGGGAAACCGCAAGTTCAACCCGCCGTCGCTTCGCGGCGTGAGCCAGCGCGGGCCGTATTTTCACGACAACCGGGCGGCCAGGCTGGAAGAGGTGTTCACCAAGCATCAGCACCAATTGTCGCGCGAGCTGGCCGCCGACGAGCTGCGCGATCTCGTGGCATTTTTGCAATCGCTTTGATCGATGCAATGATCGCCATTCTTGCGTTCCTTGCGCTCCTGGCCCTGCTGATGCTTTGGCTGGTGGCGGCGTATGCCTTGACGCTGGCTAAGCGGCGTATGTCTTGACGCTGGCTAAATAGAGCTGCCACCTGTTCCGGGCCGCGAGACACCTTCTGGTGCCGCTCGGCTTGCGTCGCATCGCCGTTGGCGGAAAATGAACTCCCTTGAATCGCAAAGATCGGCGTGGCCGATTCCCCTGGCACGTTTTGGAAACATGCCCCCCGTGTAGAAGGTCATCGAATGTCTCAAGCGACGGTCAATAACGTCACGATCCCCGGCCGCGAGAACGATCCTGATCCGCTCGAAACCGCCGAGTGGCTCGAGGGGATGCGTTACGTTCTGGCGGCCAAAGGGGCCGAGCGCGTCAGCTATTTGCTCTCCGTGCTCGAAGAGGAGGCGTATCGCCAAGGCGTCGAGATTCCCTTCAGCGCCAACACGCCGTACATCAATACCATCCCGGCCGACAAGCAGCCGGTCTATCCGGGCAACCGCGACATCGAGCGCCGGCTCAAGAGCATCATCCGCTGGAACGCCATGGCGATGGTCGTGCGGGCCAACCGGCACAACGAGGGCATCGGCGGCCACATCAGCACCTACGCCTCAGCCGCCACGCTTTACGAGGTGGCCTTCAACCATTTCTTCCGTGGCCGCGGCGACAACTATTCCGGCGACCAGGTCTATTTCCAGGGCCACGCCTCGCCCGGCATCTATGCCAGGGCCTTCCTCGAAGGCCGGATCACCGCCGAGCAGCTAGAGTATTTTCGCCAGGAGCTCGCCGGCGTGGCCGACGGCTGTAGAACGGAATTCATTCCGTTCAAAGTGGATGGGAAGGCTGACGCGGTGGCACGCTCTGAGCATGAAGGCGAAGGGCGTGGAGCTGCCGCCACGCGTGGAAGCAGCGCCGACCACGCCCATCGCATCCATGCTCTGGGCGTGCCACCCGGCCGAAAAGCCGACTCGGGGATTGCACTGGCAGAGCCCGTGGCACAGGCAGAAGCACTGACGCACGCCGTGGCGGTGGACCACCAGCGGAATGAATTCCGTCCTACGGCCGGGCTTTCCAGTTATCCGCACCCCTGGCTGATGCCGGGCTTCTGGGAGTTCCCCACGGTCTCGATGGGGCTGGGGCCGATCATGGCCATCTACCAGGCCCGCTTCAACAAGTACCTGACCGACCGCGGCATCAAGGACACCACCGGCCAGCACGTCTGGGCGTTCCTCGGCGACGGCGAATGCGACGAGCCGGAGACGCTGGGGGCCATCACGCTGGCCTCGCGCGAGCAGCTCGACAACCTGATCTTCGTCGTCAACTGCAACCTGCAGCGGCTCGACGGCCCGGTGCGCGGCAACGGCAAGATCATCCAGGAGCTGGAGGCCATCTTCCGCGGCGCCGGCTGGAACGTCATCAAGGTCATCTGGGGCGACGACTGGGACCCGCTGCTGGCCGCCGACAAGCAGGGCATCCTCGTCCACCGCATGGGCGAGGTCGTGGACGGCGAGTATCAGAAATACGTCGTCAGCCCCGGCGCCTACATCCGCGAGCACTTCTTCGGCAAGTATCCCGAGCTGCTGGAGATGGTCGAGCCGACTGTCCGACGAGAAGCTGCAAAGGCTCCGCCGCGGCGGGCACGACCCGGAGAAAGTCTTCGCCGCCTACGAGGCCGCCGTCGAACGAGCGACCGCCCCACCGTCATCCTCGCCAAGACGATCAAGGGCTACGGCCTGGGCGAAGCCGGCGAAGGCCGCAACATCACCCATCAGCAGAAGAAGCTCAACGAGGACGAGCTGCGCGAGTTCCGCACCCGCTTCGGCATCCCGATCAACGACGACGACGTGGCCAAGACGCCGTTCTACAAGCCGCCCGACGACAGCCCGGAGATGAAGTATCTCCGCGACCGCCGCGAGAAGCTCGGCGGCTACCTGCCCACGCGGCCGACGACGGCGGTGCGGACCGAAGTGCCCAAGCTCGCTGAGTATCTGGATGACTCGACGCTCACGGGCAGCGACGGCAAGGAATGGTCCACCACCCAGGGCTTCGTGCGCATCTTCAGCAAGCTGCTGCGCGACAAGCGGATCGGCAAGCTGCTCGTGCCGATCGTTCCGGACGAATCGCGCACCTTCGGCATGGAGGGCCTGTTCCGGCAGATCGGCATCTACTCCCACGCCGGGCAGCTTTACGACCCGGTCGATTCGCACCTCTTGGCCTACTACAAGGAGGCCAAGGACGGGCAGTTGCTCGAAGAGGGCATCACCGAGGCCGGCTCGATGTGCTCGCTTCATCGCCGCCGGCACGGCCTACGCCACGCACGGCATCAACATGATGCCGTTCTACATCTACTACTCGATGTTCGGCTTCCAGCGGATCGGCGACCTGATCTGGGCCGCCTGCGACAAGCCGAGCCAAGGGCTTTCTGCTCGGCGGCCACGGCCGGCCGCACCACGCTGGCCGGCGAGGGCTTGCAACACCAGGACGGCCACAGCCTGCTGATGGCCTCGGCCTACCCGACCGTCCGATCCTACGACCCGGCCTTCGCCTACGAGACGACCGTTCTGATCTTCGACGGCCTGCGGCGGATGTACGAGGAGGGCGAAGACGCCATCTATTACCTCACGTTGACCAACGAGCCGTACGCCCAACCGGCATTGCCCTCGGGTGCCGCCGAAGGGATCGTGCGCGGAATGTACAAGCTCGCAGCGGCGGAATCCGTAGGACGGATTTCCAATCCGTCCGACGGTGACCCTGACCGCAACGAAGGGCCTCAAACGGCGCCGCGGAAGACTCGTCGTTCCGCGCAGAAGGATACCTCTGGCGACGACGCGCCTCGTGTCCAGCTCTTCGGCAGCGGCGCCATCCTCCGTCAGGCCCTCGGAGCGCAGCGGCTGCTCGTCGAGCATTTTGGCGTGGCGGCGGACGTGTGGAGCGTGACCAGCTACAGCCAGCTTCGCCGCGAAGCCTTGGAGTGCGAGCGCTGGAACATGCTCCATCCTGACGAGCCGCCGCGGCGCAGCCACATCGAGCAAATGCTCGAAGGCGTCCAAGGCCCGTTCATCGCCGCCACCGACTACGTCCGCAGCCTGCCGGAGCTGATCCAGCGATGGGTGCCCGGTGGCCTCTTCCCACTCGGCACCGACGGCTTCGGCCGCAGCGACACGCGCGAGCGGCTGCGGCGGTTCTTCGAGGTTGATGCCCCCAGCATCGCCATCGCCGCCCTGCACGAGCTTGCCCGGCACGGCAAGATCGACACTGCCCGCGTCGCCGAGGCGATTCGCGAGCTGGACGTCGATCCGGAGAAGGTCAATCCGATGACGGCCTAAGTGTCAAGTGGCGGCACGTGGGCGAGTCTCTCCGAGACTCGCGTCCGGCCGGAGCCGCGGCCGTGCGGCGCAGTCCGGCCTTGGGGGTCGTTGTCGAGTGCGTTAGCGCGGTGTAACCTTGAAGGGTCGAGGAGCCGCTTATGCAAGAAACCTTCATTGATATTCCGCTGCCCGCCGCGCCTTTCATCGGCGACGCCATTCCGCCATTGGAGAATGGGGACCGCTTGACGCGGGCGGAATTCGAGCGGCGTTACGAGACGATGCCGCACGTCAAGAAGGCGGAACTCATTGAAGGAGTCGTCTACATGGCAGCCGCCGCGCGTTTTGAGAAACACGGTGAGCCGGACAATTGCCTCGCGACGTGGCTGGGTACGTATTGGGCAGGAACGCCGGGCGTGCGCGGTGCGGGCGACGCAAGCGATCGCCTCGACTTGGATAACGAGCCGCAGCCGGACGGCTTGCTCTTCATCGAGCCAGAGTGCGGCGGTCAGGCGACAATCAGTGACGACGACTATCTCGAAGGCGCCCCGAGCTGATCGGCGAGATCGCAGCGAGCAGCGCCAGCTACGATCTGGGGCCGAAGCTCAACGCCTATCGCCGCAACGGCGTCAAGGAGTACGTCGTGTGGCGCGTGCTTGACAAGGAAATCGACTGGTTTGTGCTCCGCGAAGGGCGCTATGAGCGGCTGCCGCTGGGGGCCGACGGTATCTATCGCAGCGAGGTGTTCCCAGGCCTCTGGCTGGATAAAGCCGCCATGCTGCGGTGCAACTTGGGCCAGGTGCTCAAGGTTTTGCACCAGGGGTTGGCCAGCGCGGCGCACGAGGAGTTCGTAGCTCGATTGGCGAAGGCCAAGAGCCACAACACGCGTTAGGAGTCACTCTGGCCGCGAATAAGCCGCGGGAAGCAGTCAGCGATTCTCGCAATGATCAGCACCGTGGTCCAAAAGCCGGCGCTGAAGGAGATGGCCATGGGCCGAAATGTTACCCAGGCACCGGCCAGTTTCTTGTTCCTGGTCCTGAACTGCCTTTGGGTTGGGGCATGCGGCTCAGGCACCAATACAAATCCGCCGAGCAAGCCGATCAACTCGTCAGAGGGTGAACCGACCCAGCAACCGATACTCGAAGCAGGAACCGCCGCCGGGCAAGAGTGGGACGGCAATCGGCTGCGGATGAACTTCTGCTGGTGCCCGCCAGGAAGTTTTCGCATGGGCAGTCCGGAGTCCGAGATCGAGCGCGGGGATGGTGAAGGCCCGGTTGACGTGATCATTACTAAAGGCTTTTGGCTAGGGAAGTACGAGTTGACGCAGGCCCAGTGGCAGCAGGTCATGGGCACCAGCGTCGAACACCAGCGCTCATTAGCCTTCGAAGGGGCCGAACTGCATGGGGAGGGTGCGGACCTTCCGATGTATTAGGTCAGCCACGTGGAAGCCACGGAGTTCTGTCAAAAGTTCTCCGAACAGGAGGCGCGCGGCGAAGAGTCTTCCTCGCGGCTGGACGTACAGGCTTCCCACCGAGGCGCAGTGGGAGTACGCTTGTCGCGCGGGGACGACCACCGCGGCGGCCTTTGGCGATGCGCTGGACAGCACGCAGGGCAACTTCGACGGAAACTATGCCTACAACGGTGCCGCGAAAGGTCCGCATCTCGACCGCACAGTTCGGGTAGGAAGCTACTCGCCGAATGCGTGGGGCCTATGCGACATGCATGGGAATGTGCAAGAGTAGTGTCGCGATTGGTGGCAGTGGAACGCACCGGAGCTTCCCGGTGGTCAGGATCCTGAGGTAACCAAGCAAGCGTCAGGTCGCGCGGTGCGGGGCGGAAGCGCGGCTAATCCCGGCCGACTCTGCCGCGCAGCGACGCGTAGCGGCGCCGTTCCGGATTTCCGCAATTGGATTCTCGGCTTCCGCGTGGCGATCGCCCAAGTTCAGGAATAGCCAGTGCTCGCCACCCATGATCCTCCTGATCGACAACTACGACTCCTTCACCTACAACCTCGTCCAGCGGTTGGGCGAGATCGACCCCGCGCTCGACCTGGAGGTGCAGCGCAACGACCAGATCACGCTCGACGAGATCGCGGCCATGCGGCCCGACGCACCTCATCATCTCGCCCGGCCCGTGCACGCCGAGCGAGGCGGGCATCTCGAACGAGTGCATTCGCGCGCTTCGCCGGGCAAGCTTCCGATCCTCGGCGTCTGCCTCGGCCACCAGTGCATCGGCCAGGCCTTCGGCGGCGAGATCGTCCGCGCCACGCGGCTGATGCACGGCAAGACCGACATGATCCATCACGACGGCCGCGGGCTCTTCGCCGGCCTGCGACAACCCGCTTCGAGGCCACGCGCTATCACAGCCTGGTGATCGAGCCGGGCACGCTTTCGGACGAATTCGAGGTCACCGCCTGGACCGACCTGCCCGACGGCGCGCGAGATCATGGGCGTGCGGCACAACGCCACGCGCTCGACGGCGTGCAGTTCCACCCCGAGAGCTTCCTGACGCTGCGGGGCACGCAGATACTGCGGCGGTTCTTGACCCTGTAGCGGGCGGTCACCTGCTCGCGCGCGAGAGGCCGACTCTTACGTCCAGCGGAACCAGCGCAGCGCCAGCGCGAACGTGACCACTCCCCAGGCGGCCAGGATGCCGATCTCCAGGAACTGGCTGGTGAGCGGCTTGCCCTCGAGCATCACCGCCCGCAGAGCGTCGTTGAGCGGCGTCAGCGGCATGACTTGATGAACGGCTGGGCGGCCTCGGGAAATCGCTCGGAGGAAAAGAAGATGCCCGACAGCATCCACATCGGCAGCATCACCAGGTTCATCAGGCCGGAGACCGCTTCCATCGTCTTCGCCCGGCTGGCGACCAGCAGGCCGATGCCGGAGAACGTGAAGGCCCCCAGCAGGACAAGGAGCAGCACCGCCAGCAGGCTGCCGTGGATCGCGACGCCGAAGGCCAACCACGCGAAGACCAGCAGGAAGAGCACCTCGGGGATCAGGAAGATCAGCCGGCTGAGCATGATGCCGGCCAGAAAGTCGCGTTTCTTCATCGGCGTGGCCAGGAACCGCTTGAGCAGCTTGCGGATCCGCATATCGACGATGACGAAGCCCACGCCCCACAGGCCGCCGCCCATCAGGCTCATGCCCAACAGGCCCGGCACCAGGAAGTCGATGTAGCGCCCGCCCGGCTCGAGCATCTCTCGCTCGCTGGGCTGATACTTGTCCAGGCGGCCGGCGGCCCGCTGCAGCACGTCATCGACGGCGTTGCGGGCCAGCAGGCTTTCGGGCCGCGTGGGGTCGTAGACGTACTCGTAGCCCGCCTTCGTCGCCCTCAGGCGGAATCACGACCAGCGCCGTCTTGCCGGTGCGCAGCCGCAGGGCAGCGGTCTCCCCATCCAGCCGGCGGGCCACGAACTTCACCTGCTCGCTCTCGTGCCCGCTCAGGGCCTGCTCGGCGATCTCGGCGCCCGGCCCCTCTTGAACGGTGACGTTGATCTGCTCGACCGGCTTGTTGCGAAAGGCGATCCCCAGCGCGACGGTCATCAGGATCGGGAAGCCGTAGACCCAGAAGACGGCCTCCGGCTCGCGATAGAACTCGCGCAGCCGGGCCAGCACGAGCTGGCCAAGCGGCGAGTATTGCGGGGCCGCCGAAGGCCCCGGCGGCGCCGAAGGCCGGGCTGGCGCTGGAGGTTGAATAGGCGCCGATGGCTGATTCATTCAGCGGCCTCCTCCCGCAGATGCCGGCCGGTCAGGTTCACGAACACGTCCTCCAGGCTCGCGTGCCGCGTCGTCAGACCGGCCAGCTCGTGACGCTGCTCGTGCAGCCTGGCAGAGCAGCGCCGGCAGGGCGACGTGCGGCTCGGCGACCGCCAACGAAAGGCGGTTGTCTTCCCGCCGCGCGGTGCGCACGGAAGGCAGGTCGGCCAGGCTTTCGGGCACGAGTGCCGGTTGGCCGCTCGCCTCGTCCGGGGCGGTTACTTGGAACTCGATGACGTGCTCGCCGCCGAGGCTGGCGATCAGCTCGCGCGGCGTGCCCAGCGCGATCACCTTGCCGTGATCGACGATCGCCACGCGGTCGCAGAGCCGCTCGGCCTCGTCCATGTAGTGCGTCGTCAGCAGGACGGTGCGGCCCTGGCTCGCGGAAGTCGCGGATGATGTCCCACAGCTGCCGCCGCGACTGCGGATCGAGCCCGGTCGTCGGCTCGTCGAGGAACAAGAGCTCCGGATCGCCGACCAGGGCGCAGGCCACGGCCAGCCGCTGCTTCTGGCCGCCGGAGAGCTTGCCGACGCGGGCGTTGGCCTTCTCCTCCAGCGACACGCGCTGCACGGCCTCCGCCGGCTCGAGCCCGCTGCGATAGAAGCTGCGGAACAGCGTGAGCGTTTCGAGCACGGTCAGCTTCTCGGAGAGCTTGGTCTCCTGCAGCGAGATGCCGATCCGCTCCTTGATCTCGTCGTCGTGCCCGCGCCAGCGGAGGCCGAGCACCTCGACGTCGCCGGAGGTCGCGTCCAGCAGGCCTTCGAGGATCTCGATGGTGGTCGTCTTGCCGGCCCCGTTGGGGCCGAGCAGGCCGAAGCACTCGCCGATCTTCACGTCCAGGTCGAGGCCGCGCACGGCCTCGACCGGCGGCCGGCCGTCGTAGCGCTTGACGAGCTGGGAGCAGGAAATGGCAAGGCTCATGGAACGACAATCGGTTGAGCGATTGGGCACCGGCGTGTTGCCAGCGCAGGGCGCCCGGCGTGCCGCTACGCTACCGCAGCCTCGGCAAACGCACCAGGGCCGAATGGTCCGACCTGCCCGACGGCCGTCGCGAGATCATGGGCGTCCGGCACAAGTGCCACGCGCTCGAGGGCGTGTAATTCCATCCGGAGAGCTTCCTGACGCTGCGAGGCAGGGAGATGTCGCAGCCATTCCTCAGCCTTTAGCCCTCAGGCTGGCGAGGGCAACGGCTCGGACAATTGGTTGCCGTAGATGCGGGCGACCATCCCGCACAGCAGCGCCCAGGCCAGGCCCACGGACCAGCCAGCCAGCACGTCGGTCGGGTAGTGCACGCCCATGTAGACCCGGCTCGCCCCCACGAGAAAGCTCAAGAAGAGCGCGACGCCCAGGAAGTAGAGCTTCAGCCGGCGCTCCGCGACGAGCCGGGCCAGCAGCGAGCCCAGGGTCAGATACACGACGGCCGAGAGCACCGAATGACCGCTGGGGAAGCTGGTCGTGCTCACGTAGGAAAGGTGAGGGACGATGTCGGGCCGCGGCCGCTCGAAGAGGTTCTTGAGCAGCCCACACAACACGAGCCCGCTCAAGGTGGCCCCCAGCAGGAACCACAGCCCGCGGTACTGCCGGCAGATCAGCAGATATCCGGCCACGGCTCCGGTAATCAAGCACAACGCGGCGATGCCGCCCAGGGCCGTCAGGTCGCGGCCGATCTCGCCCATCCAAGGCGGGCCCCAGGGATCGGCCGGGTCGGCGGGGTTCCGCAGCGCCCAGATCACGCGCTCGTCGAACTGCTGCACGCTTCCCCGGCTGACGGCGTAGGCCAGCAGCACGAAGCTCCACAGGCCGATGACGATCACCAGCAGCGAGCAAAGGATTGCCAGGTCGATGCCGCCCAGCCAGGCGACGATTCTGCGATAGCGGGTCATGGGGGTGCCGTCCTCGTGATTACGATCGCTTGTGCTCTCGCCACGCGCTGTTATGCCTGATCGGAGGGGCTCTTGTGCGCCGGCGCTTCCAGCAGCCCTTTCAAGACGGCAAGCGCAGAATCAGGGCTTCTCCTCCGCAAGCATGATCCGCGCCACGCCGTAGACCAGGAACTCCGGCATCTCGAACTTCACCCGCCCGCCGCCTGAGCTGAACTTCAGCTCGACCGCCCCGGACGACTCCGGCGAGATGGCCAGCACCTTGGCCGCCCGCGTGGCGGACGGCAGACGCACGTCGGCGGTCACGCCGCGGGCGGCGATCGGCTTTTCATCGACGATGCCGCTGCCGGCGCTCTTGCGCTCGGCCGGCTCCTGGCGGTTGTAGTTGACGAAGTGCAGCGTGAGTTCACTGTGCGGGTCCTTCGCCGGCCGGCTGGCCGAGACGCGCACCGTTCCGCGGCGCAGTGAACGTGCTGCGGTCCTTGGGCAGCACGGCCAGCGGGCTCTTCGCCCTCGGCTGCACCAGCAGGCGCGGCGAGACAGGCGGCCCCCCAGGCCGCCGCTCCAGCGGATCGCCGGGCAGATCGTCGGGCAACACGTCGAACAGCACGTGGTCGTCGAGCAGCTTCTTGCCCACCTCCTTGAACTTCGCCACGGCGGCCACGTCCCCCTCGTGAACGGCCTTGCGGGGATAGAGCAGCACCGCCTCCGCGTGCGAGCGGTTGGCCCGATACAGATCGTCGTACCGTTTGAGGAACTGGTAATAGCGCACGATCTCCTCGCGGGCCGCCGGGTCGGTGAAGCGGGTGTAGAAGCCCATCGGGGCGCCGCCGTTGGCCGCCAGCTCGGCGATGGCTGACGCGGGTGCGCGTGCTCTCGTACTTGCCCAGCGTGAAGGGCTTGTCGTCGAACGTGCCGCGGATGTAACGGGCCTGCAGCGTGCCCTCGCCGAGGAAGCCTTCCTTCAGGTCGGTGTAATAGGCGGCCCCGCCGGTGCTGTACCAGAGATAGTCTTCGTCCCTGCCCCACAGCTCGGCCGGCAGCAGGCAGCGCTCGTCGCCGGTGATCTGGCTGAAGTCGCCGAGGTGGTTCCACTGGCCGACGATCAGGTCGGGCTTGAGCGAGCGGCCGTACTTGACGAACACCTCGTCGAAGGCCTGCTTGTTGGCGATCTGCGACCAGCGCAGCATCTCGCGCCGCAGCGGCGTCGATTTGGCCGGGTCGTGCCAGGAGACGATCTCGGTGAACTCGTGCTTCGCGAGGTCGGCGATGCCGAACGTCGCGCCGAGCTGCTCCGGCCGTGTGCCGCTCGGCCAGGTGCTTTTTGAAGCCGGCCACGCAGTGCTGGCAGTGGCAATCGTGGCGGTAGAAGTAGTTGATCATGAGCCCATCGACGCCGCGGGCGATGGCGACCTTCGTCCAGGCCTTCAGCACTTCGCGCCAGGCGGGATTGTTCAGGCAGGCCCAGTACTCCTTCATGCCGCCGATGGAGTACATGTCGTTCGTGATCGGCTTGCCGTCCGCTGCCGCGCTCGAGCAGCTCCAGCGGATCGGCGACGGGGCGTTTGCCGAGCTGCTTTTCGTCCCACAGATCGCGATAGAACTTGAAGAACCCGCGCGGCCCTTCCTTGCTCTCCGGGTCGCCGACCAGAAACTTGACGTTGAAGTGACCGACGACCTTTACGCCGCGGCGGTGCAACTGGCCGTTGAGGTCCTCGAACCAGGCCCCGCACTCGGCCAGTCCTTCCTTGGGAAGTGGGCCGGATAGCCCTTGCCGTGCGGCGTGTGGGCCAGGCTCCAGAAGTGAGCGCCATAAAAGCCGACCTGGGCGATCTCCGGCTGGGCGGCCTCGATGAACGGCAGATAGGCCGGGTCGCTGTAGGCGTCCCAGTGCGCGACCATGCGCGTGAACTCGAGGCGTGAGTCCTTTGGCCGATCCTGCGCGGCTACTGCCGATGCAATGAGAAGCGCAAACATGCATGTGGCGATAGCAGAAGTCAGTCGCATCAAAGCACCAAGCTTTGGAGTTGGAAGGCCAGATCAATCGGATGCAATGTGCCCCTCACTGCCACTTGAATTGAAGCACCGTGCCGGCACGCGAGCCGCGTGCTCCACGTTACTTGCCTTTCACGTGCAGCAGCACCAGCGGCGTGCAGGGCCCGGGGCGGCCGGCCCGCAGGTCGCTGGCCCACGACCGCGCGGCAGTGATGGCGTAGGTTCCGGGGGGGATCTCGCGCGTGGGCACTTCGAGCGTGGCTTCGGTCTGGTCGGCCCGCAGCGTGATCGGCGATCCCCAGGCGCAGCCGGCTGACGGAGTGGGGCCGTTAACGACCAGGCCCAGCGGCGCGTTGCCGCCCGTTCGCTTGACGGTCACCGGAAACTGTGCCGACTGCCCGGCCTCGACGGTTAGCTCCTTGACCGTGGTGGACACCGACGCATCGAGCGCCTTACACACCACGGCCCGCGCGATCGGGCTGCCGCGGACGTGCATGCGGTCGTTGTGGCTGCTGCCGTAGAGCGTCATGTACCGCGCCTCGCGCTCGATGGTTGAGTCGCCCACCTTGGCGCGGCCTACCACGCGAAATGGCGCCAGCGTGCCCAAGGCGGCGTCGGCCGGCGCGGTGATCGTGAGCAAGAGCTTGGCGGCCATGTTGCCGTTCACGTAGGAGTACCACGCGCGCGGCCAGCGGGCGACGCTCCCCTGCCAGCCGGCCGGCAACCCCTCGACGGCCCCTTCGACGTCGGCATCCAGCGGCCCCCATTTGAGCACTTCGACCACCAAGGCGGCTGACGTGCCCGGTCCCCAGATCGGCACCGCGTCGGGCCACTGGTAGAGCGCGAAGTCGGGCCGCAGCGGCTCGGCCTGGAGACGATAGACGGCCTGCGGGCCGGCCGCCTCGCTGCGGTTGCGTACTCGCACGAAGTAGTCGCCGGCCGCGGGGGCGGTGAACATCAGGAAGCTGTCGCTTGAGACGAAGTCGTGGGCACATTGAATGTTGCCAGCGAAAGCCGAGCCGTCGTCGTTTTCGGCCAGCGGCTTGCCGGCCGCGTCGCAGATTTGCACGTGCGTATCGACGGGCGAGCGCAGCTCGCGCTGGGCCACCGTTTGCAGCAAGACCCCTTTGCCTGCCTCCAGACGCAGGCGATACCAATCTTCGTCGCCGGCCCCTTGGCTGCCGGATTCGCCAAACCGGCCGTTGAACGTGCAGGGCAGCTTTAACTCCGCGGACTGCTCGCGGCGGTCGTTCGGCTCGCTCTCGATGCTCTCGGCAAAGTCGCCGCGGAGCAGCGTCAGCTCGCGCGTGCCTTGCGCCAGGCAGGCAGAAAGTCTGCAACGGGTGCGAGCCCTCGGTGGGAATCTTGATCGTCTGCCGAATGCTGGCGGGCAGGTTGGGCCCAGAGACGTCGAACGTCATTTCCTTGCCGCGCTGCCCTCCCGGCGGGAACACGACCGTCGGATAAGGCGCCTCGCCCAGCGTGAGCCGATAGACGGCGTGCGGCGAGCCTTCGTAGGCCAGCGAACGCACCGCCAACAGATAGTCGCCGTCGCGGGGAATCTTTACCTGGACCAGCGGGTCCAGCCCCAGAGCGTCTTCGCTGGCGGCCAGCACTTTGCCGGCCGCGTCGCGCAGCTCGAGGCTCGTGTCCAGAAAGCCTTGCGATTCGCTGACTCGCACGTCCATGCCGTGTGCCAGCATTGCGGCCACGACGTTCTGGCCGGCCGCGGCCTTGAAGCGATACCAATCGACGTCAAGCGTGCGCTGGATGCAGCCGTTGATCACGCAGGCGCCGGCGCCCTTGGGCAGCTCGACCGTCTGGGCCGCCTCGGCCGTGTCGTTGGGCTCCTTCTCGGCGACCTCGGGTAACACGCCCACGTGAAAGTAGCGGAAGTTGGTCAGCCCGGTGTCGAGGTGATGCACGCGGACCATCCGGGCCCCTGGCGCGGCGTCGGCCGCTACGCGGAAGGTGGCCTTCAGCGTGGCGTAGTCGGCGATGGTGATTTCGCCGGCGGAGACGCCCGGCGGGCCGTCGATCACCACGCGGTGTTCGCCCGTGCGAACGCCCTGGCCGCGCAAGAGCACAGTCACGTTCTGGCCTTGCTGCGCCCCGGCCGGGGAGAGCGACGAGAGGATCGGCGCGGGATGCTGAATGGTCTGCCCGGCGATCGGGTCCGCCAGCGCCCCGCCCAGGGCCGCCAGGAACGAAGCGGTAACGACAATCCGCAGGCGCAGCGTGGGCAGCATCAGGCACTCCTTCAAGATCGCCGCGCCGTGCGCAGAAGCCCGGCTTCTTCGAGAAGCCGGGCCTCTTTCGCTGAATTTCAGTCGCTAGTTGGTGGGATCGCGCGGGAGGCGACGAATCGGTAGGTGGATCGGCGCTCAGCGATTCCGGCGGCGGCGCCGATTCAGGCTTTTTTGGCGGCGTATCCTCTGAAGGGATTCTATCCTCGGCGGCGGGCTTTGGCACGACCCCCTCGGTGGCGGTTTTCGGACGCCGCGGCCGATCCTTGGCCTTGCTGCCATCCTCCGCCAACGGCTGCTGCGCGCCTATGCCCCCCTTGCCTTTCTTGGCTTTGAACTTGCCGCCGCCGGGCGGGCCTTTGCCACCGGGGCCCATCCCGCCCGGCATGCCGCCGCCGCCGGGCATCATCGGGCCGGCGGGCATCCCGCCCTCGGGCGGCGGGGGGGGCGGCGGCGGGATCGGCACCTTGTTCCGATTGTAAGCATCCACGCGCACGGCGCCGCGCTGGCCCTCCCAGAACAACAGGACGACGAAGCCGGCAAAGATGGCCACCACGACAACCACCAGTCCCCCGTGGGCATCGGGGCTGTGCAGGCGAGCCGGAGCGTCCGCCGGCGGCCGCTCCAGCGAACAATAGCCGGGAGTCCACGGTTTTCCATCCGCCTTCAGGTACCTGGTGCGCGTGAAGTATAACGAGGCCACCACCGCAGCCAGCACCACCCCACTGGCCGCTAATAGCTCCCAAGCCACGAGCGGATCGACGTGGGGGTGCGTGAAGCCGGGGATGCTCGAGCGCATCGGGGAAGCGCTCGACCACGATGCTCGTCGCCGCGCACAGGGCGTTGAGGACGATGGCCGCCGCCAGCGACCGCGTGGCCGCGAAGACCACCTGGAAGATGATGGCCAGGACGAACGCCTTGGCGACCCACTGCGGGAACACCGCGCAGGCCGCGAACGCCAGGGAGGTCAGCAGCATGCCATTGAGCGGCCCAAACCGGGCGATGAAGGCGCGGCCGATGATGCCGCGGAATACCAGCTCTTGGGCCAGCGCCGGCACCACGCACAGGCCGGCGATCGCCAGGGCCAGTGTGGGAAGCTCATCGGGAACAGGTGGCCGCAACCACGAGGGGAAAGCCTCGCGGTTGCAGAGTGATGCAATTAAGTTGCCCGCCTGGGCTGCCAGAATGCTGGCCGGAGCCGCCGCGAACAGAAGCAACAGGAATTGAAAACTGGTAAACGGCCGCAGACCGACCTTGTCGGTGGCGCCGCGGCCCAGGCCGTACAGCGCGCCGACGCCGAGCAGCAGCATCACCGCGTAGCCAAACACCGGCAGCAGCGCGGCCGTGTGCGGTTCTCGCTGGCTCCACACGGCCACGACAATCTGCACCGCCAACACCGCGGCCAGCAAGAAGCAGGGGAGCTCAAGCCTTGGCGCCGTGGCGGGCGCCGTGGCCGAACCAACGCCTGCTGCGCCATGGGCTGGTGGCAAGGGCGCTTCGTCTTCGCGCGGTCCGGCTGAAGGGGACGATGACTCATCCGGGGCGGCTTCGGCGACCTCGTCCTCCTCCTCTTCATCATCATCATCATCGTCGTCATCGTCCCCGATGAGTCCCTCGGGCGCCACCAGGTCGTCGTCAACCTGTCCCCAGACAGGCGGATCGTCGCCGCTCGCGGCCGGGACGGCAGGCTGCGCCGCAGCGGCCGCCTCGCCCTCCGAGGCATCCTCGACCGTGTCGCACTCCGTCGGCGAGTCGTCCACCGCCGGCTCCTCGGCAGGCGGGGCGCGTCGGCACTGGAAGGGGAGGGGGACTCAAGGACCGCCCCGCCGCACAACGGGCACGCGCCGTCGGCGTCCGGGATCACTTGTTGATCGCAATGGGGACAAGGAGTGAGCATGGCACGAACTCACGGCAAGAGAAGCGGATAATGGGAATCAAAGCAAAGCGAAATTGCATAAGGGTCCAAAAATTCAAGGTTGCTCCATGTTCCAATTGTTTCAAGGTTCAGGATATTGACCTTGAACCTTCAACTTTGAACCTTGAACCCTTTCCGGGCCTTCTTTCGGTCGGCGAGCATCCGGCGGCGAGAACCCCGGCCCGCGCCCGCCGGGTCGTATTGCGGCGACGCGCAGGGGCTGGCCGTCGTCCCGCTTCAGCGGCGTCGTCCACAGATAAATCGTGTGGTCCTGTGTACGCGACTCGTGATCGGTGGCTTTCATGACGATCGTCTGATCCGGCTTGACCCCTTGCATGTCCCATTGGTGCGACACGATGCGACAGCCCGCCTTCAGTCGCTCGAGCTGTGGGATCAACCGCACGTTCATCTCCGGCAACAGATACAGCATAACCACGCTGGCCTGGCTCAAGTCTGCCAGGTAGATGTCGTCCTGCTTGATTTCCACCAGATGACCCACGCGGTTCTGGCGGGCGTTCTCGTCGGACTTCGCCACCTGTTTGGGATCGATGTCGATGCCGACCGCGCGGCAACCGTACTTCTTGGCGGCGGTCACCACGATGCGTCCGTCGCCGCAGCCCAGGTCGTAGACCACGTCGTCGGATTTCACACCGGCCAGCTCCAGCATCCGATCGACAACCTCCTGCGGAGTGGGGATCGGAGGCACGTCCGCCTTGCGGCCCTGACGCGCCTCAAAGACCTTCAACTGGTGCGCCGCCACGGCCTTGATGCCGCGCTGGTTCTCCCAGAACACCGTGAAGACCAGGCCGGCGAAGATCGTTACCAAGGCGATCACCAGCAAGCCAGCCGCGTCGGGGCTGTGCAGCCGAGCATGAGCCTCGGCGGGCGGCCGCTCGAGCGAGAAATAGCCCGGCATCCAGTCGCTTCCGGCCGCAGTCAGGTATCGCGTTCGCGTGACGTGCAGTCCCACCAGGGCCGCGGCCAGCACCACGCCGCTGACGGCCAGCAGCGGCCAAGGCATGAGCACACTGACCTCCGGGTGGGTATAGCCGGGAATGCTGAGGGCATCGGGGTATTGCCGCAACAGCACCGCCGGGGCGGCACACAGGGCGCTGAGCACGATGGTGGCGGCCAGCGATCGCGTCGCTGCGAACACAATCTGGAGCACAACCGCCAGCGCGAACCATTCCGCGATCCGCTCGGGATAGACGAAAGTGGCCGCTAGCGCCAGGCACGTGAGCAGCGAACCGACTAGAACGCCAAGCCGGGCAATCAGGGCGCGGCCCACGACGCCGCGGAACACCAGCTCCAGCGCCAGCGCCGGCAAGACGCAAAAACCGGCAAGGGAAAGCGCGATGTACGGAAAGCCATCGGAAGCCGGTGGCCGAAGCCCCTCCGGCACGAGCGGAGAGACCAGCCGCGCGATCTGGGCGGCCAGCACCGCGGCCGAAGGCGCCACGAACAACAGCATCAGGAACTGAAAGCTCGTGAACGGCCGCAGGCCCACCTTATCCAGCGGCCTGGCACCCAGAATGAACAGGGCTGCAACGCCCGAAATGAGCATCACGCCGTAACCGCTTACGGCCGCCACCTCAGCAAAGTAAACCGCTTTCGCAGCCGCGATGACAACCCCCACCTGCACGGCCAACGCGATGGCCAGCAAAATGCACGGCATGAGCAGCCCGGGGAGTTCCAGGCGGCCAGGCGGGGCGACCCTGGCGGCAGCGCGCTGGCCCAAGACCGCTGCGCTGCACGAAGGGCACGTGCCGTCGCGGTCGAGGACCACTTGCTGGTCGCAATGAGGGCAAGCCGTGAGCATCAGCCACAAGTGAAATGACCGAACCGCCTTTGACGAAACGCCCTCTCAGCGCATGCCCAGATAGGGATCAAGAGCACCAGGGCTTTCGATTGCCCTCCATAATACCGGACGCAAAGTGCCCAGCGGAAGCGCCTGGCCGTGGAAATCCAAGGCTGGTGGCGCTATGCTAACGAGATGTTCGCCTGGCTCAAGAACCGCCGCCGGCAAGGGATTCTGGGGCAGCCGCTGCCCGAGGCGTGGCGCCAGTGGCTCCAGCGGAACGTGGCGATCTACCGCCGATTGCCCGCGCCACTGCTCAGCAAGCTGCACGATCTGGTGAAGGTGTTCGTGGCCGAGAAGCACTGGGAGGGCTGCGGCGGTCTGACGCTGACCGACGAAATCCGCGTCACGATCGCCGGCCAGGCTTGCCTGATGGTGGTGGGCATCGAGCCGAACTACTATTTCGACCGCGTGGAATCGATCCTCGTCTATCCGGACGCCTATCTGATGCCGGAGCGACATCACGGTGGCGGCTGGCAGGGCGGCGGTTGGATCGTGGAAGAAGACACGGAGATGGCCGGAGAATGCCATCACCACGGACCCATCGTGCTATCGTGGGCCGGCGTGCTCGAAGAGGGCGCAGCCTGGAGGATGGGCGCAACCTCGTGCTGCACGAGTTCTCGCATCACCTCGACGGGCTGGAGGGCGAGATGGACGGCACACCGCCGCTAGGCAATCGGCAAGAGTACCGAAGCTGGGAGCACATCACCGACGCGGAATACCGGCGGCTGGTGCGCCAGGCCGAACGCGGCCGGCCCACGCTGCTGGACAGCTACGGGGCCGAGAACAAGGCAGAGTTCTTCGCCGTGGCCACCGAGTGCTTCTTCGAGAAGTCGCGCGAGCTGTCACGGCAGCATCCGGCGCTGTACGAGGTGCTGCGGCGGTTCTATCGGCTCGATCCGGCACAGTGGGGCGCGAGCGACAACACTAGCCGCGTTTGAAGCCGCCTTCTGCCCCGATCTGGTTCAGCCGCGCGGCCACGGCGCTGAACGGCTTTTCCAGCGCCTCGACCGAGCCTTGCAGATGCGTGACCGACTCTTGCAGCTCATGGTGCTGCTTGTCGGCGCGCTGGGTGAATTGTTTCAGCAGCAGCTCGCACTGATCCAGCCGGTCGTGCATGCTGGCCACGAAATCTTCCCACGAGACCGCGGAGCCGTCGTCGGCCTGCCGAACGCGGAGCCGCAACAGCAGCCAAGCGCCGCTGGCCAGCCCGCCCAGCAAGGCCACGACCACGGCCGCCCAAAGCCAGAACTGGACGCTCGAGGGGTCCGGCAGGAAATTGAGGAGTGCGTCGATCACGGCTGAACCGCTGAAGAGGGCCGGAAAGTGGGCGGATTGGCAAATCCGTCCCGCCGGTGCTGCTCCGTCCTGCCGGTGCTGCGTACCGTCATCATGCTCTGACCACTCACGGGCCGTCAAGTGCGGCCGGGTGATTCCAGATCGAAAGCCGTGCCACCACGGGCACTAGCCCCAGTCGCACGGGGCAAAGTACCATACGTGCCTGCGTAGAGCTGCCGCAGACCCGATGAGAGGATCGACCCTTGAGCTCAGAATTCTCGCCTCGCGATCGACACCCGTGCCTCGGTCCCGGTGCCCGCGGCCGCCTGGCCCTGGCGTTCGCCGCAGTGGTCGTGCTGCTCCACCGGCCCAGCGGCGCCGAGGAGTGGTCCCGGTTTCGTGGCCCCAACGGCGCAGGCCTGAGCACGGCCAACATTCCCGCCAGATGGACCGACGAAGACTACGCCTGGAGGGTGTCGCTGCCGGGCAAGGGGCACTCCTCGCCGATCCTCTGGGGCGAGCGGCTGTTCGTCACGTCCGGCGATGAGAAAACCGGCACGCGAATCGTGCTGTGTCTGGCCGGCGACACCGGGCGGCAACTTTGGAAGCGAGAGTTCACCTCGCAGACGCACGGCAAGCACTCGCTTAACAGCTTCGCCTCGGCCACGCCGGCCGCCGATGAAAAACGGCTCTACGTCTCCTGGGCCACGCCGAAGGAATACGTCGTCCTGGCGCTGGATCACGAAGGCAGCGAGGTGTGGCGCCGCGACCTGGGGCCGTTCAAGACCGGGCACGGCTTCGGTGTATCGCCGATCGTCTGGGGCGATCTGCTCGTCGTCCCCAACGAACAAGATGGCGAGAGCTCGCTCGTCGCCCTGGCCGCCGCCGACGGCAAGACCCGCTGGCAGGTCCGCCGCGACAGCCAGGTGACCTACTCCACGCCGTGCGTCTACCAGCCCAGGGGCCGATCGGCCGAGATCATCTTCACCAACTGGACGCACGGCATCACGGCCATCGATCCCCGCACGGGCAAGACGAGCTGGGAGACGAAGGTCTTCAGCAAGGACCATCTCGAGACGGCGATCGGCTCGCCGATCGTCGCCGGCCATCTGGTGCTGGGCACCTGCGGATATCTCGGCAAGGGAAACCACACGGTGGCCGTGCGGCCCGTCGGCGAGCCGGGCAGCGGCCGCGCCGAGGAAGTCTACCGCGTGGAGCGCGGTGCGCCCCTGACCACCACGCCGCTGGTGGTGGGCGACCTGTTGTTCCTGTGGAGCGACGACGGCCGCGCCACGTGCGCCGACGCGGCGACCGGCAAGGTGCACTGGCAACGGAGAATCGGCGGCACCTATTACGCCTCGCCCGTTTGCGCCGGCAAGCACGTCTACTGCACGTCGGCCGACGGCGAAGTCGTGGTGCTGGCCGCCGCCAAGACGTTCGAGCAGCTCGCACGCGTCAGCCTCGGCGAGCCGAGCAACGCCACGCCGGCAATCGCCCGAGGGAAGATGTTCCTGCGGACCGAGTCGAAGCTGATGGCGCTCCCGGAGCGGTAATGACCGTGGCGCACGCGGCTCGCGTGCGCGCCGACGCCCAAGTGCCCGCGCCGCACGCGTGAGCTGTCCGCCCCACGGGGGCATTCCCTGCACACGCGAGCCGCGTGTGCCACGAGGCGGCTACATCACGCGGTCTTCGGCCCAGGCGTGCCGGCGGCCGGTGAGGAATTCTTTGTAGGGCCGGTCGGTTGGGTTGTGGATCGTCTCCGGCTTGAAGTTCGTGTTCACGAACCGCAGCACCGGGATGATCTCGCCTTGCGCGTACCCCAGGCCGAGGACCTCGAAGTAGTCGCCGTTCACGTCGAACACCTGCACACGATCGGGCCAGACGTGCACCTTCCGCAGCGAACGCAGCTCGCTGCGGGTGCGCTCGAGGAATTCCAGCGCCGCCGACAGGTCGGCTGAAGAGAAATCGTGTACGGCACGGGGCGATGCGGGAGACATAAGTGGGGGCTGACGATCGACTCTCTGCGGATGCCACGGGTCGTGAAAGCTCTCATGATAAATTGAATCGGTGCCGGGGAGAACTAGCAGCCGTTTCGGCCCCGCGAGGGGGTGGGTAGAAACGGTTACCCATTCCGTCGTTGCCGGGCCGAGCATCGAAGGCTAGAACGGAATGAATTTCGTTCTACGGAGACAATCGATGAACGCAGATGCCCGCACGGCGTGCGACGAGCTGGTCGGTCAGATCGTGGTACTGGACGTCAGCAGCCCTTACCTCATCATCGGCCGGCTCGAGCGCTGTCACGGCGACTGGCTCGTGCTGCGGGACGCCGACGTGCACGACCTGCGCGACACGGCCACCTCGCGGGAGACCTATCTCGTCAATAGCCGGCTGCACGGCGTGCACGCCAATCGCCGCTCGACCTGGGTGCGGCTGGCCGAAGTGGTTTGCCTCTCTCGCCTGGACGACGTGCTGACCCAATAGGAGCGCGGCGATGGCGCACGAGCAGCGGCAGGTGCATTTCAGCGGCCAGGTGCAGGGGGTCGGTTTTCGTTACACGACGCGGGAAATCGCCGGCGGCTTCGACGTCGTGGGCTATGTGCAGAACCTGCCCGATGGCCGCGTGCTGCTCGTGGCCGAAGGCGAGCCCACGGAGCTGGACGCCTTCTTGGCCGCCGTCGAGAAACAGATGGCCCCTTACCTTGAACGCTCGCAAATCACCGTGCTGCCGGCCAGCGGGCAATTTGCAGGCTTTGATGTGCGGCGGTAGCCGTTTGTCCCTTGTCATTTGTCCCTTGTCATTTGTCTTCTGTGCTGGCAGCCGGGGACGTTATGATTCTCGGTGATGGACGCGGCCGCCAACTTGCTGCGAAAGAAGATTCATGAAACCGATTGCCGCCTTGCTGGTCCTCGTCATCGGATCGACCGCGCTGGCGGACGAGGCCTCACGCGCCGCTGCGCGGCCCGCCGAGTCGGCAGAAGACGTTCTCCGCGGGCTGCGCGAGTTCTATCGCAAGACGGCCCGCGAGGACGGCTCGTTTCAGCCCGGCGTCGATCCCGACTACCTCGGCATGTCCGACAGCGCCTACAGCGACCTGGCGGCGGTGACCTATGCCGTCACGATTCACAAGACCTTCGGCTGGAAGCTGCCGCACGAAGAGAAGACGGCCGAGTTCCTGCTCGCGCGGCAGAAGGAGGACGGCGAGTTCTTCAACGTGGCCGGCACGGTCGATCCGGCGTCGGCCGAGGGGCGCGTCTACAACACCACGCAAGCGCTCGTCGCCCTGCGTGCCTTGGGCCGCAAACCGCAGTACGATCCGCTGCCGGTCTTCGAGGAAATCGCGAAGAAGGACTACGACAAGCTGCCGGCCTATTCGACCAGCTTCTTCCCGCTTGGCGTACCTGGGCTACGGCCGCCCGATCCCGCGGGACATCGACCGCCGCATCCGGGCGACGATGATCCAGGCCGACGACGGCTACCTGAACGACCACGTCGCCGCCACGTTCCACGCGTCGCACTACTATCGCCTGGTCGGCGAGCCGACGCCCAAGGCCGAGGCCGATGCTCGACCGCATGCTGCGCGACCAGAAGCCGGACGGAAGCTGGATGCTCAACCTGCCCTCGCGCGACCGGCACGCCACGTTCGACGCCGTCTTCACGCTGCGGCAGCTCGGGGGCAAGCGCGACGATTGCCAGGCCGCCATCCAGCGGGCCGCCCGCTGGGTGCTCACCTGCCGCAACGCCGACGGCGGCTTCGGGCACTTTCCCGGCTCGACCTCCGACGCCGACGCCATCTACTTCCACGTGGGCACGCTGGTGATGGCCGGGTTCCTCAAGCCGGTCGATCCGCTGCCGGAGGACCCGCACCTGTTGTCGTGGGGACACTTGATGCCGGTGCCATGACGTTATTGCCTTCAAGCACACTATTCCGACTCGCAAGCGAGACACACTAACCCGACGTGCAAGCGAGGGAGACTCGCCGTTCGCCCCGTCTTGCCGCTTCTCCCTCGCCAGCGCGTCGGGCTAGTGTGGGTTCGGCCTGGAGAGAGCCATGCGGTCAACGGCCGTTTTCGTGTTGCTCACGCTGGGCGCCCTCACCGCCCGCGGTCAGGAGGGCGTATCGCGCCAGCTTCCCGGCTGGGTCGGCGCCGTGGCCTATTCACCCGACGGCCGGTGGCTGGCCACGGGCAGCTCCGACAACGCCGTGCGACTGTGGGACGGCGCCATGGCCAAAGAAGTCGCCGTCTTAACGGGGCACACCGACTACGTCGTCGGCCTGGCGTTCTCGCCGGACGGCAAGACGCTGGCCAGCGCCAGCTTCGACGGCACGGCAAGGCTGTGGGACACGGCCGATCTCAAGAGCAAGACCCTGCTCCGCGGCCATCGGGGAGTGGTCATGAGCGCGGCCTTCAGCCCCGATGGGAAGACGCTGGCTACCGGCGGCGTCGATGCGACGGTCCGGCTGTGGAGCGTGGCCGAAGGCAAGGACCTCCAAACGTTAATGGGCCATAAGTCTTGGGTGAACGCCGTGGCGGTTCATCCCGGCGGCAAGTTGCTGGCGTCCGGCAGCTCCGACGGCACCATTCGTCTTTGGCCGCTGGCCGACGGCGAATCGAAGGCCACGACGCTTCGCGCGACGAAGGCCGAGGTCCGCTCGATCGCCTTTTCGCACGATGGAAAGCTGCTGGCCGCCGGCCTGCGGTATGGCTCGATAAAGACCTGGCACGTGCGCGATTGGAAAGAGCATTTCGAGCTGGTGGGGCACGACGACGACGTGTGGTCGGTCGCCTTCGCGCCCGACGGCAAGGCGCTGGCATCGGGCGACGGCGGCTGGGACCGACCGGGCCACGTCAAGCTCTGGGACACGGAGTCGGGAAAGCCGTTGTGCGCTTTTCGCCACAGCGGCGAAGTGCTGTCGATTGCCCTCTCGCCGGACGGCACATCGCTGGCGGCCGGCGGCGGTGACAAGACGCTGACGATCTACCGCACCCGCAAGGAACCTTGAAAAGGATTTCGGAACGCTAATAAGCGCTGATAATCGCTAATGAATGCTGAGGTAAGTCTCCAAGGATTCGAGGTGCACAATGACTTTTCAATATCGCAGTGGAACAGCAGCCAGCGTGGTGTTGTTGATCGCGCTTTCCGCGGCGAGCGCCGATGACACACCGACCCGCGAAGCCCTTTGGCGGCGGTTGGAAAAGTACGTGGCACCCCCGAGGAGTTTGCCGGAAAGCTCGGCGACTATCGCTCGCCGCTGAAGTTCGCCGACGGCGCGTCGTCAAATCGGCGGAGGACTGGGCGCGGCGCCGCGAGGAGATTCTGGAGACCTGGCACCGCCGCCTCGGCGCCTGGCCGCCCCTGGTCGAGCGGCCGGCGGTCAAGAAGCTGGAAACGGTCGAGCGCGACGGCTACACCGAGCACCACGTCCAGGTGCAGGTCGTCGCCCGAAGGGCAAGTGGGCGGACGGCTACCTGCTCGTTCCCAAGGGCAAGGGCCGTTTCCCGCCGTGTTCGTCCCGTTCTACGAGCCGCTGACGAGCATCGGCCGGGGCGAGAAGGGCGCGGCGTCGGCACGCACGACTACGGCCTGCAGCTCGTCAAGCGCGGCTTCGTCACGCTGTCGATCGGCACGCCCGGCTCGGTCGACAAGCATCGGCGGCGACACGCGCAAGCTGCTCACCGAGGCCGGCGAGGAGCAGCGCCGGCAGCCGCTCACGCTGCTGGCCTACGTGGCGGCCAACTGCCACACGGCCCTGGCCCAGATGCCCGAGGTCGACCCCGCGCGCATCGGCATCATCGGCCTCTCCTACGGCGGCAAGTGGTCGATGTTCGCCTCCTGCCTGGACGACAGTTCGCCTGCGCCGTCTGGTCCGATCCGGGCATCGTCTTCAACGAGAAGGACGCAACGTCAACTACTGGGAGCCGTGGTACCTCGGCTACGACTCCGAAGGCAGCAGCGCAAGCCGGGCGTCCCCTCGGAGAAGAACCCGCGCACCGGCCTGTACAAGGAGCTGATCGACGCCGGCGAAGACCTCGTCGATCTGCACGCCCTGATGGCGCCGCGGCCGGTGCTCGTCTCCGGCGGCGCCGAAGACCCGCCGCGCAACTGGCAGGCGCTCAATCACCTGGTCGCCGTCAACGACGTCCTCGGCCACAAGAACCGCGTGGCCATGACGGCGCGCAAGACGCACGTCCCGACGGCCGAGGCGCTGGAGCTGGAGCTGGCGTTCCTCGAATACTGGCTGAAACACGGGGACCTGAAGGCCGGCGATCGCAAGACGAGCGCGCCGGAGCGCCCGGCAAAACCGTGAGTGCCCGCGTTTCCCTCACTCCTTGGGTGAATGGATGGCGGCTTGGCCGATTTGCTCACCGGCGGGGACGATCCTGCACTAGAATTGTGATGAGAGACTGGTCACGAGCTCAGATGGTACGTATGCGGCCCGCGAGCAGGAGCTGCGAGGCCGTCCCTTCGCGCATCACGTCTGTTCCCCGCCTGGCTCTCCACATCCTGACATGTTCGACGCCCCACTCGCGGCGGCGACCTATTTCGTCGCCGAATGGATCGTGCGGATCAGCATGCTGTTTTGGGTGCCCAATCGGCGGTCGCCCGAGGCGGCCAAGGGCTGGCTGCTCTTGATCTTCTTTCTGCCGATTCCCGGTCTCCTGTTGTACTGGGTCATCGGCCGGCCGTACCTGCCGCAGTGGCGGAAGGAGCGTCTGGAGCAAGTCATGCCGGCGCTCCAGGCCATCGCCGACCGCCTGAATAAGCATCCCAACGTCTTCCGGCCCAAGGTGCCCTCCGAGCTGACGCAGGCCGTCACGCTGGCCGAAAACCTAGGACACATGCCGATCCTGGGCGGCAACAAGGCCGAGCTGCTCAGCCTGTATCAAGGCAGCATCGATCGCGTGGTCCACGACGTTGACCACGCCCGCCATCACGTGCACCTCTTGTACTACATCTTCGCGCTGGACGACACGACGCGGCCGCTGTGCGACGCCCTGGCCCGGGCCGTCAAGCGCGGAGTCGCCTGCCGCGTGCTGGTCGATGCGCTGGGCTCGCGGCGGATGCTCAAGACGTTGTTGCCGTGCCTGACCGCGGCCGGCGTGCAAGTGCACCGGATGCTGCCGACCGGCATCTTCCGCCGCACGGGCGGCCGCCGCGACATGCGGAACCACCGCAAGATCGCCGTGATCGATGGCCACGTCGGCTACACCGGCTCGCAAAACCTGATCAGCCCGACGTTCAAGGAAGGCATCGTCTACGAAGAGATGGTGGTCCGCCTCACCGGCCCGGCAGTCACCGAGCTGCAATTCGTGTTCGTTGCGGACTGGTACCTGGAGACCGGCGAAGTACTCGACACGCCGGGCGTGTTCCCCAATCCCCAGTTGGCCGGCGAAGTCGCCACGCAGGCCCTGCCCAGCGGCCCCGGCTTCGCTCCCGGAGCGAACGAGCGGCTGGTCGTGGCGCTGATCCACGGCGCCAAGCAGCGCGTCGTGCTGACGACGCCGTATTTCATTCCCGACGCGCCGCTTTTGCAGGCTTTGGAAATGGCGGTGCTGCGCGGCGTGCACGTGCACCTGGTGGTGTCGGAGCAGGAAGACCAGTTCCTCGTCGGCCGGGCGCAGCGGTCGTACTACGAAGACCTGCTGGAAGCCGGGGTGTTCATCCATCTCTTCCAGGGCGAGTTCCTTCACGCCAAGCACCTCTCCATCGACGACGACGTGTCGCTGATTGGTTCGAGCAACATGGATATTCGCTCGTTCGTACTCAACGCGGAGATCAGCCTGCTGGTGTACGACCAGGGCGTGACGCGCAAGCTGCAAGAGGAGCAAGCCCGCTACTTCGCCCGCAGCCGCACGCTGGACCTGGAGGCCTGGCGCCAGCGCGGCTTCTGGCCGCGACTCTCGGAGAACGTCTGCCGGCTGGTGAGCCCGCTCTTGTAGTGCCGTTCCTCAATCGCCAGCGGCGTCGGCGTAAGCCTGGCGTCTTACGGCGTCGCGCGTTCGATCTCGTCCAGCTCGATCAGCCGGCGGTCGGCGTCGAAGAGCGGCGGCGGAAGCGACTCGGCGAGCCGCAGCGCCTCGGCATGGCTCAGGCCGGCGCGGGACCGTCCCCCGCCGCGGAAGACCGCTAGCCCGCGCCGCAGGACGATGATCTCCCGCCGCGTGCGGCCCTTGGGCGCATCGGGCCAGGGGGCCGCTCGTTCCTCGAAGTCGAAGAACATGGGGACGGCTTCGCGAATGTAGCGCCAATAGCCGGGGTTGTCGGTCTGGACGAAGAACTGGCCCTCCGGGGCCAACGCCCGATGGACCAATGCCAGGAAACCTGGCGTGATCAGCCGCCGGTGCACCTCTGCGGGCTCGTAGTAGGGCTGCGGGTGATAGCAGTGGATTTCGGCCACGCTCGCCCGCTCGACGTAGCGCTCGAGGAACTGCAAGGCGTCGCCCACGGCGAAGCGGATGTTCCGCAGCCCGCGCTGGTTGGCCCGGCGCGTGGCATAGCGAATCACGACCGGCAAGGCATCCAGCCCCAGGTGGTCGTAGTCCGGCCGCCAGACGGCGCTGCCCAGCGCGAACCGCCCGTTGCCGCACCCCAGATCGAGCACGACGGGGGCACGGCGACCAAAAAGGTCCTCCCACTGCAACGGCCCCTCGGCCGGCAGGCGCTTGAGCGCGGTTTGGGTCCAGTGCTGCGGCTCGAGGATCTCGCCCGGCACCGGGACGCCGAACTCGCGCTCGATCTTGCGGCGCGGCCTTGGCTGGTCGGCCCCTCGGCGGTCTGGCTCTTGCGGCAGCATGCTGGCGATTCTATCGGCGACGCCGTTGTCTCACAGCGCGTGCTATCGATAGATCGAATGCTCCTCGTCGATCCTCTCCGGATTCGTTCATCAACCCTTCCGCCTCGGCCGATCTTGAGGGCAGCGCAAAGTTGTCCGCCGCTGTCACGCTAGCCGACCGAGTCGGCGGCGACGCGAAACGTCTGGCCAAGACCACCGTCAGTTGCGATGATCGCCCCCCGCCCGCTAGCAATCGCTGGCGCCAGCGCCGCCCTTCGGTCCACGGAAGGAACCCTGCCGTGAACAACGTTTCCAAGGTCTATCGAGCCATCGTCCTGTCGCCGCTCCTGTGGGGGCTGGCGGCCACCGCGGTCTTCTACGGCTTGTTGTACCAGGGTTTGCCGGGCTCGCTGCTGGGCTCACGAGGGCAGGACTTTCTGGCCCGCTACTGCGCCAATCGATGGGACATCCTGGGCGGCGGCTGGGTCTTGGTCGCCGAGATCGGCGCCTTCTTCGTCGGGATCGCCGTCCTGGTGGTCCGGCGGCTAGGCGTTGGCGAGCAGCTCGCGTGGCTCAGGGAGCCCCTCTTGGGCCCCGTGCCGCAGCAGGGTCAAACGGCGGACGACTGCGGGGCGCTTCTGGCCCGGCTCGATGGCGTGTCGTATGCCAGGCAGCAGAGCTACCTGGTGCGCCGCCTGCGCGATGCCCTGTCGCACATCCTCCGAAAGGGCTCGGCCGAAGACTTGGACAAGGAGCTGAAAATCCTGGCCGACGGCGCCGACTCGCAAGCCCACGGCGAGTTCGCGCTGATTCGACTGATCATCTGGGCCATTCCCATTCTCGGGTTTCTCGGCACGGTGATCGGTATCACGATGGCCATCGCCGCGCTCAATCCGCGGGACCTGGAGAATTCGCTGGAGCAAACCGTCGTCCCGTCTCTGGGCGTGGCTTTCGATACGACCGCGCTGGCCCTGACGCTGTCGATCGTATTGATGTTCATGCAATACACCGTGGACAAGTCCGAGCAGCGGCTGCTGGCCCTGGTGGACCAGCGGGCCGGCGACGAGCTGTGCCAGCGGTTCTTGCAGAACAAGACGGGCGGCCACCCCGAAGTGGCCGTTGTGCGGCGGATGGCCGAGACGGTCATCGAGGCCAGCGCCCGGCTCGTGGACACTCAGGCGGAGTTGTGGAAATCGACCATCACCGAAGCCCACGAGAAGTGGAGCCAGGCACTTCAGTCGGCCTATGGCCAGGTCGAGCGGGCGCTGAGCCAGGCGACGGCACACGCGCTCCAGGCGCATGCGCAGCAGATCACCGAGTCCAGCCAGGCGATGGCGGACCAGAACCACGAGCACCTGGCCGCCGTGCAGCAGATGATGGCACAGAACCTTCAGGCCCTGCGTGAGCACCAGCAACAGCTCATCCAGCAGGGCCAGGTGCTCCGCGGCGTGGTCGAGGCCACCGGCGGCGTTGCCCGGCTGGAGGAGGCGCTCAATCGCAACCTGGCGGCGCTGGCCGGCAGCCACAACTTCGAGGAGACGCTGGAGAGCCTGGCCGGCGTGATCCATTTGCTCAACGCCCGGCTGGCGCAGCCGGTCGAAAGGAGCCGACTGGGGACGCCGCAGGCCAACGCCGCATAAAACTCTGGAGTGCGGTGACTCGTCATCGCTTTGGGTTTTTTGGTGTGACCTCGCGTACCGCGTGGGGCGTCGCACGCTCCAAAAATCCTAAAGCGGCGACGAGTCGTCGCACTCCAAAACCGGACTTCCACATGGCCCGAGGCAGACGACGACCACGCGACGCGGCTGGCGTCTCGTTGTTTCCCTTTCTCGCCGTGCTGCTGTGCACGATGGGGGCGCTGATCGTCTTGCTCGTGGTCATCGCTCGGCGGGCGGAGGCCCAGGCCAAAGAGACGCAGATTGCCGCCGCAGCCGAAAGGTCCCGGCAAGTGGAAGAGCGGCGACAGCAGGCTCAGCTCACGCAGCAATCATTCGATCAACAGATGAGCGGGCTGCGAGCGCAAGCGGGTGCTGTGGCCACTGCTGTGGTCGAAAAGCAGCATATTGCCGCGCAGCTCAAGGCCCAGCTCGATGCGGCCCAGCGCCAGCTTCGCCAACTCCAGGATCAGCAGCGCGAGCTCGAGCGCCTGGCCGCGCAGAACTCCTCTGACGAGCAAATGCGGCGACAGCTTGCCGATCTGGACGAACGGCTCCGGCAGGCGCAAGCCATCCTCGGCGAGCGCCAACGGGCCGCCGCCGCCCCCCCGCAGGAGCTGTATTCCATCGTGCCGTATGCCGGCCGAAACGGCGTGGCCCGGCGGCCGATCTATATCGAGTGCTGTGCGGACCGGGTCATCCTCCAGCCGGAGGGGACCGAGCTCCCGGCGGCCGATTTTGAGGTGCTGGGCCCCGGCAATCCGCTGGAAGCGGCCGTACGGGCCACCGTGGGGCACTGGGAGGCTGCCGGGCAGAAAGGAAATCCCTATCCGCTTCTGCTGGTGCGACCCGACGGCGTGCAGGCCTACTCCGCGGCCCGCGAGGCGCTGAGCACGTGGGGACGCGAGTTCGGCTACGAGCTAATCGAACAGGATTGGCAGCTCGCCTATCCACCCCCAGACGCGGCGCTGGCCCTGCAACAGCAGTCTGCGGCGGCCTTGGGCCGGCAGCTCATGGAAGCATTGGCAAAGAACCAAGTCGCGGCGCCGCCGGGGTTCGCCGAGTTTTCGCATCTCGTCCAGCGGCGGGCTGGAGCGTCTGGGAAGTGCCGGCGGCGATGACGACCGCTTTGGCGGCGTAGGCTCCGGTCACGGCAGGGGCTCCGACAGTAAAGGTTTCGGATCGGACCCGCGCACGCCGAACACCGGGACAGCCACTACCGGGACTCGGACCCAGCGTAGTCTCGGCCCCGGCACTGCATATAGTCAAGCAACGGGCTCCCGCTCGGCGGCGGCGTCAAGGAACACTGGTGCGGACAATCCGCTGGCATCCGGCGCTCATCCGTCGCAACGGCAGCGATTGCCCTTCCGATCGCCGGGACCAGGAGGCGTAGCGTCTGCCGATGACGACCCCCTGGGCATCCGGGGGTCAGGCGGCAGCACTGCAACGGGCAACGGCCCGCAAGGCCATCGTGACCCAGGAAATCGCGGCGGCAGATCGTCCGATCCCTTTGCGGGTGTTGGCTCACAACTCAACCGTGCGCGAGGCATCGATCAAGAGTCTGGCGGCGGCACGGCCGGAGCGGCGGTCGGTGCCGATTCTCCCGGCGCAGCACGAGGCTCAGCGCCTCGATCACACGCGATGGGGCCAAGCGGACAGTCTGGCACAAACGCCGGCACCGCGGGCCCGGGATCGCCCGGCGCGTCCGGCCCGGGCGGCTCGAGCAGCGCGGGCTTGGGCAGCAGTGCCGCGACGGCGGCCAATCCGGGCGGCGGACAGGCGTCGTCCGCTGGGGCGCCGGAAGACCCCTCGGGAAACGTGAGCTTCAACAGCAGCAACCTGAATGTGGCGCCGATCGCTAAAAAGGAGGGCTCGAATTGGGCCTTGCCCACCAAGCCCGGCCGCGGCTCGTCGCCGTTTCGGCGCGACGTGCACCTGATGGTGGACGAAAGCGCCATCACCGTCTTCGTGGACCCGCGCACGGCCCAGACGCTGCAGATCATCCGGCTGGGCCCCGACGCCGCCGAATCGATAGGGGAATTGCAGGACGCCATCTGGAAAGTGATGAAGGACTGGGGCAACCCCCCGGTAGGATTCCATTGGCGGCCGGTCTTGAGAACGCAAGTCACCGCCCGCGGCGGCGCCCGCTACGCGCAACTGGGCACGCTACTGGAAGACAGCGGATTCGAGCTAGGCCGTTGAACCAGGTCAGTGTCGTCTTTCGCTCCGCGAAAGAACGCCCTTTCGCGGAGCGAAAGGCGACGATCCAGCAGCGCCAATTTGTTTCTCCAACCCCCGACTCCTGACCCCTGACCCCTAACTCCTGACCATGGCCCGTCCACGTACCGAAAGCACCGAAGGGTTCGGCAGCGATTCCTTCTTGGACATCGTGTGCAACATGGTCGGCATCATCATCCTGCTGGTGCTGGTGGTCGGCCTGCGGATCAGAGATGCGCCCCTTTCGCTGGCCGCCGATGCCACTGCGGCAGAGCCTGCCCCCGGCGCGGCCCCGCCTCCGGCCGACGTCCGGATACTGGAGCAGCAGATGGGTCAACAGCGGTCGGCACTAGTCGCCTCGGAGGCGGCGCGCCAATCGCTGGAAGGACAGTTGCACGCCACTCGCCAGGCCGCTCTTCGGCAGGAGCAAGCCAACCGCCACGCGCAGCAGCACGTCATCCAGCGGCAACAGTCGCATTCGCAGCTTGAAGCCGCCGTGCAGGCCCGGCGCCAGCAGCTTGAAGCCCTGAGGCTGGCCGTGCAGTCGGTCCCCGGCGCCCAGCCCGCCAAGATGGTGCAGGTCGAGGCCTACCCTGCGCCGGTGAGCAAGACGGTGGACAACGACGAGGCCCATTTCCAGGTGCTGGGCGACCGCGTGGTGCACGTGCCCTTTGCCGCGCTCGTGGACAAGTTCAAGCTTGACGCGCGGGGCAAGGTGCAGGCTTCGCCCCATTCGACGGAGATCGAGGCGGTGGTCGGCCCGATCGGCGACTTCAACCTGCGCTACGTGCTCAATCAAGTCGGCCATGGGCGGTTCGCCCTGGAACGGTTCTCGTTCATTCCGGCTTCCAACCGGCTGGGCGAGAGCGCGGCCGAAGCGCTGGCCCCTTCGTCGCAGTTTCGCCGGGTGCTGGCCAGCTACGATCCCAACCGCACGACGATCACCTTTTGGACCTATGAGGACAGCTTCGACACCTTCCGGCAGTTGCGCAAAGAGGTCTATCTGCTGGGCTATTCCGTGGCCAGCCGCCCGCTACCGATCGGGCAGCTCATCAGCGGCTCGCCGGACGGGACGAAATCGGCGGCGCAATAGGCCGGGCGTTGCGTAGGGTGGCTGGGGCTGAAGCGTTAGCGGAAGCCCCAGCGGAGCTGCCGCGCGACGTGGCATGCCGAAGGAGGGTGCCGCCCATTGTAGCCCCTGCCAGCGGCCATGCGATACACTTAGGCTTTGTCAGATAACCCTCCGGCGACACGACTCGACGCGCAAGCGCGCAAGCGAGGGAGACGTGCGAGTGACTCCGGGTCTGCGGCAGCGCTCCCTCGCTTACGCGTCGGGTTCGTGGCTTGTGGGAGGGGATCCTTTCCCCGACCGGTGCGGCACCTCTCCCTCGCCTGCGCGCCTGCGCGTCGGGTTAGGGTGACGCCACACGACGGCAACTCCAGCGATAGTCATGGCTGAGCGCTCTCCTCGAGTCGATGCTTACATCGCCAAGTCGGCCGCGTTCGCCCGGCCCATTTTGGAGAAGATCCGCGGTCTATTTCACAAAGCCTGCCCGGATGTGCAAGAGACCATCAAGTGGGGCTTTCCGCACTTCGAACACCGCGGCGTGCTCGGCAGCATGGCCGCGTTCAAACAGCATGCCAGCTTCGGCTTCTGGAAGGGCACGCTGATGAGCGACCCGCAGGGGCTGTTCCGCGGAGTCGGCAAGACCACGATGAACGCGCTGAAGCTTGAAGCGCTGGCCGACTTGCCGGCCGACAAGGTGCTGCTGGCTTACATCAAGGAGGCCGTGAAGCTCAACGAGGATGGCATGAAGCCCCCGCCACGCACGAAGAAGGCGGTCAAGAAGTCGCCTGCGAAGGTGCCCGATGACTTGCGTGCAGCGCTGCGGAAACATCCCCAGGCCCTAGCCACCTTCGAGGTTCTTTCCCCATCGCACCAGCGCGAGTATGTCGAGTGGATCACCGAAGCCAAGCAAGCAGCCACGCGCGAAAAGCGTATGGCCACGGCCATCGAGTGGCTTTCGGAAGGCAAGCCGCGGCATTGGAAGTACATGAAGGGATAGATGGATCGCAGCCATCGTGGGGCACGCGGCTCGCGTGCCTGAAGCGTTCCCCACGTGCACGCGGGCCGCGTGCACCACGAGCCGGAAACGTCGCTGATACCGCCCGCCGCGGCGCCGGATTAGAATGTGACCTGCGCGGATGAGTACCTTCCTAACTTCCAGCCCCCCCACCCGAGCTGAGACACCGAAATGCGTAATGCAATTCCATCGCGCCCATTTCGCGGCGTTGTTTTCGCAGCATTGGCCATCGCTGCCGGCTGTTCCTTCCTGCCGGCCGCGGTTCACGCGGCCGACGACGACGGCTTCAAAGCCGATCTTCGACGGCAAGAGCCTGGAGGGCTGGGACGGCAATCCCAAGTTCTGGCGCGTCGAGGACGGGCACGATCACCGGCCAGACGACCAAAGACAACCCGACCTAGGGCAACACGTTCCTCATCTGGCGCAGCGGCGAGCTGGACGACTTCGAGCTGAAGCTGGAATACAAGATCGTCGGCGGCAACTCCGGCGTGCAGTACCGCAGCTTCGAGGTGCCCAAGCGAGAAGTGGGTGGTCGGCGGCTACCAGGCCGACATCGACTCGGGCGACACGTACTCGGGCATCAACTACGGCGAGCAGTTCCGCGGCATCCTGGCCGGCCGCGGGCAGAAAACCGTCGTCAAGCGCGGCGACGACGGCAAAGTGAAGGTGGAAGCCGTCGGCTCGGTCGGCGACTCCAAGGAAATCCAGTCGAAGATCAAGAAGGAAGACTGGAACAGCTATCACGTCATCGCCAAGGGATTCACCTTCGAGCATCGCATCAACGACGTCGTCACCTCGATCTGCACCGACGAAGACGCCAAGGCCCGCCGGGCGTTGGGCATCCTGGCCCTGCAACTGCACGCCGGCCCGCCGATGAAGGTGCAGTTCCGCAACATCCGCCTCAAGCGGACGAAGCTCGAAGACAAGAAGAAAGTCGCCTTTCTCGCCGGCCCGGCCAGCCACGGCTACGGCGCCCACGAGCACAAGGCCGGCTGTATGCTCTTGGCCAAGGCATTGAACGAAGCCAATGCCGGCGTGCTGGCGACCGTCTACACCGGCGGCTGGCCGAAGGACCCCACGGCCCTGGACAACGTCGATTGCATTGTGATGTATTGCGACGGCGCCGGCGGGCACATGGTCAACTCGCGCCTGAAGGAGGTGGCCGCCAAGATGGACCAGGGCGTGGGCCTGGTCTGCATCCACTTCGCCGTCGAGGTGACTAAGGGCGAGGTGGGCAACAGCTTCTTGGCCTGGATCGGCGGCTATTACGAGCTGTTCTGGTCGGTGAACCCGCACTGGACCGCCGACTTCAAGAAGCTGCCGCAGCACCCGATCTGTCGCGGCGTGAAGCCGTTCACGATCAACGACGAGTGGTACTACCACATCCGCTTCCGCGACAAGCCCGAGGAGATCACGCCGATCCTCACCGCCGTGCCGCCCGACGGCACGCGTCGCAAAGAGAAGTCGGAGCGGGGCGGCAACCCGGAGGTCTTCGCCCGCCGCGGCTTGAGCGAGCACGTGGCCTGGGCCCGCGAGCGGCCCGATGGCGGCCGCGGCTTCGGCTTCACCGGCGGTCACGTGCATTGGAACTGGGCCAATCCGAACTTCCGCAAGCTGATGCTCAACGCCGTCACCTGGTGTGCAAAGGCCGAAGTGCCCGAAGGGGGCGTGCCCACCAAGGCGATGACCCTCGAGGAAATCGAAGCTAACCAGGACGAGCCGCCGCCGAAGGGCTTCGACCGCGAGGCGATGCGCGAGCAGATCAGGAAGTGGAACGAGTAGCGCGAGCACCCACTTGGGCCGTTTGCTTCAAGACGAGTACAATGGCATCTAGTCTTCAGTCGTGCCATGACGGACACCACAGCCGAAATCTTCGCTCCGTCCTCCCAGCCGCCGCTGATCAGCAGCGCCGCGACGGTGGCCGATCTCATCGACCGGCTGGGCGGCATTCCACCAGAGCGCATCCGCCTGAAGCCCCCCCCGGGTCAGGCCACGGTCGCTGATGTCATCGAGATCGAACGCCGTGAGAACCGCATCTGCGAGCTGGTCGAAGGCGTCTTGGTGGAGAAAGCCATAGGGTTCCGCGAGGGCTTGGTATCGGGTCGGCTATTGATCTGGCTCAGTCAATTCGTCGATCCCCGCAATCTCGGTTTGGTCAACGGTGCCGATGGCATGATGCAGATCTTTCCCGGCCTGGTCCGGATCCCCGACGTTGCTTTCGCATCGTGGTCTCGTTTTCCCGATGGTCGTGTGCCTGAGGAGCCGGTTCCGCACGTGGTGCCCGACTTGGCCGTCGAAGTCCTCAGCCGCGGGAACACGCGCCGCGAGATGGATCGTAAGGTGGGTGAATACTTCGTTGCCGGCGTGCGCTTCGTATGGCTCGTCGATCCGACGAAGCGCGTGGTGCTCGTGTACACTTCTGCCAAGGATTGCCGCACGCTCGCGGAATCCGACGCGCTTGATGGCGGCGACGTGCTGCCCGGCTTCACGCTCCCGCTGGGGGAATTGTTTGGTGAGTTGGACCGGCGAGCGGCTACCCAATAAAGGCGATGCGGGAGCAGATCAGGAAGTGGAACGAGTAGCGCGAGCCGGCCACTTCCTTGACTACATCATGACGACTTCTCCAGTCAGTGAGTCAGCTCGGATTCGACGGCCACGTAGGCGTCGCCTGTTGGTGATCTTGGCGTTGATAGTGCTGATCGCCGGAGTGACTGCTTGGCGGTTTTGGATCCATTCACACCCAGATTCGGGGCCGAGCGCGAATGATCCGGGGGAGCCGCGGGAGCAACTCGCTGAGCTTGATCTGTCCGACAGCGACTTGAGCGACGATGGGCTGAGAGCGCTGTCCTTGAACGGCGTGGGAACCCTTGTACTGACGCGGACCAAGGTGAGTGACGCAGGCCTTTCAGAGCTAGCAGAATCGAGCGATCTGCGTCGCTTGACATTGGACGAAACGGCCGTGACCGATGAGGGCCTGGCGGCTTTGGCGCGCGAAAGGCGTTTCGGGTTGCCAGGCCCGAAGTGACCACCGTCTACTGGCCGCCGTAGTCGCATCGGATGCTCGGTGGGGCCACAGCGATTCAACGGTAACAGGAGACGTCCATGACCAGCGTGCGGGAAATCGTGTCCGCAATCGAGAAACTTCCGCCGGATGAGTTTCTGAAACTCCAGTCGCGGATGGATCGCATCGCTGAGCGCCTTTGGGCCGAGGAACACCGCCGCGCCACCGCCCGGTTCCGCAAGGTCGGCATGACCGATGATGACGTTGACGAGTTCGTGCTGCGCCGGCGCTATCGGAACCGACGGCCATGAAGGCAGTACTCGACTCAATGCTCTGGGTATCGTATCTCACGCATCGCAACGGGTCGCGTTATCGCGTCATCGAGCGGGCCTGCAAGGCGAAAGTTCGGCTTTTCGTGTCCGATTACATCCTCGATGAAGTGATGGCGACGCTGCGGAAGGACATGAGCGAATCGGCCCGGTTCGCACGCTTGGGGCGTGCGGCGATTCTTCGCCGCGCCACCCGCGTGCCGCTGGCCAAGCACCCGGCGGCCTATGTCCCAGGCGATCCGAAGGACGATGCCGTCGTGCAGACAGCGATCAGCTCGAAGTCAGATTACTTGGTAACCGCCGATGCCGTGCTTCTGAAACTGGCGAAAGTGCGAAATGTCGAGGTTATCACGGTCAAGACCTTCGCTGAGCGGTTGCCATCACTCGCTTGATTAGACTACGGCCGCGCCGGCGACCTTGTGAGGCTGGAAGCTTACTACGTCGGCCGGTCGGCGTGCCCCAAGTCCTTGCCCGGCGCCACGCGGTCGCGGACGAGCTGTTTCAGCTCCTTGATCTCGGGAAAACGGCCCTGGCCGGCTCGCGACCAGATCAAGTGCTCGTCGGCACGGACCTCGAACACGCCCCCGGTACTGGGTACCAACGCCACTTCGCCCAGCTCCGCGGCGAAAGTCGTCAACAGCTCCTGAGCCATCCAGGCCGCCCGTAGCAGCCACCGGCACTGGGTGCAATAGACGATCTCGACGCGTGGCCGGCGCGGGATCGGGAATGCCCGATGAATAGACTCGGCAGGTGTGGGTGAAGCGTCGCCGCTCACTTGGCCGTGATGCGGATGTTGCGAAACGCCACGGGACCGTGGTCGCCCTGGAACATCAGCGGGCCGGTCGGGGCTTCCTTGCCGGTCACGCCCGAGGGCGTCGGCCCCTTCATCTCCACGTTCTCGTGGATCACTTCGTCGTTGAGCGTGACCTTGACGAACTTGGCGTTGGCCATCTTCTTGTCCCCGTCGAACTTCGGGGCCTGGAACTCGATGACGATCTTCTGCCACTCGCCGGGCTTCTTGGAGGCATTCATCTTCGGGGCGGCGGCGCCGTAGAGGCCGCCCAGGTCGCCCGGGCCGATCTTCTGCTTGCCGTAGCTGTCGAGGATCTGCACCTCGTACTCGCCCATCACGTAAATGCCCGAGTTGGAGCCCTTGGGGACCATGAACTCCAGCTCGATGGTGCAGTCGCCGTACTTATCGGCCGTGTAGATATCGACGCCGCCGCTTCGGGCGTTGACCAACTCGGCCTCTTTAGCGTCGGCCGGTTTCTCCACGGCCAACTGGCCGGCGTTCTTAGGGTTGAGCGAGGCCTTGCCGACGGTCCACTTGCTCCGCTCTTTGGGGTTCTTGAATCGCCAAGCGTCTAGGTCTTTGCCGCTGAATGGCGTGGCGGTCTTCTCCTCTCCCATCAGGGTCGCACAAAAAGCGAGCAGACAAATCGCCGCCGGAAAGCACCATGCGGCACGTCGAGCCAGGAAAGCAAGTGACATCAGATACTCCTCACGGATGACAGGTGCGGCAACTTCGTGTCCTTGGTGTCCTTTGTGGCTAAGTCAAATCGCCTCGCCGCCGCGTTCGCCGGTGCGGATGCGGATGCAGTCGTCCAGCGGCAGGACGAAGATCTTGCCGTCGCCGATCTCGCCCTTCTCGCCGGTGCGGCCGCCCTTGATGATGGCGTTGATCGTCGGCTCGACGAAGTCGTCGTTGACGGCGATCTGCAGCTGCACCTTGCGCAGCAGGTTGACCGTGAACTCGTGGCCGCGGTAGACCTCGGTCTGCCCCTTCTGCCGGCCGAAGCCCTGCACGTCCATCACCGTCAGGCGGAAGACCTCGACCTCGGTCAGGGCCGCCTTGACCGCTTCGAGCTTGCTGGGCTGGATGATGGCGATGATGAGCTTCATGCGAGCAGGTCTCTGTGCGCAACGCGGTTGCTTCACCGTTGCTTCACCGTCGCGGACCGCCAGAGGGGCCGCGCCCCGATCCTAGCCGCGGCCTCCGCCGTTCACAAGTAGCTGCTTACGGCGTAACTCGAAGCGGCGATGTGCTATGCTGTGATCCGTTTGGCTTAGCGCCTTAGATGCGCATGCACTCGACGCTCAGTTGCCCAATGCCCGGTACGGTGCTGCATGACCCGCCGACTCCTCCTCTCGCTGATCCTGGCAACGATCGCCGCCGCCGCGACGGCGCAAGAGCTAGTCGCCCCACAACGCTTCGAGGTCGTGCTCGCCGGCGGCCGAATCGTCGATGGCACCGGCGCCCCCTGGTATGTGGCCGACGTTGGCATTCAGGGTGGCAAGATTGCCCGCATCGGCCGCATCGAGCGTTCCGCGGCCGCCCGGGCGATCGACGCCTCTGGCCTCGTCGTGGCCCCCGGCTTCATCGACATGATGGGTCAGACCGCCACGCCGCTGCTGGAAGACCCCAAGGCGGCGCTCAACCTGATAACCCAGGGCATCACGACCATCAATGCGGGCGAAGGAGTCTCGGCCGCGCCGCTCGATGCGGCGGCCGGCCGCTCGGCCGGCTGGCAGACGATGGGCGAGTATTTTCAACTGCTCGACCTGGCCGGACTGCCGGTGAACGTCGTGCAGCACCCGCGGGCTTTCGGCGCCTTTCCGCGGCTTTTCTCCCGCTATGTTCGCGAGCTGGGCGGCCTGTCGCTGCCAAGGGCCGTCGCTCAGGCCAGCGCCGCCGCGGCGAATAACGTGATGGCCTACGACCGCGGCCGCATCGCCGTCGGTCTGATGGCCGATATCGTCGTCTTCGATGCCGAGAACATCGCCGACCGCGCCACGTTCGCCGAACCGGAGCGGCTCTCGACCGGCGTGAAGTTCGTGCTCGTCAACGGCCACATCGTGCTCGACGACGGCAAATACACCGGCGCCCGGCCCGGCCGCGTGCTGCGTGGTCCGGGCTATCGCGAGCAGGCCGCTCCCCCGAACGTCAGCACCGGCGCCAGCGACCCGCGGATGGCCGGCTTCGATCGGCTAATGCGCGACTTCCTCCGGCGCCACCATGCGCCGGGCGCGGCGCTGGCCGTGACCGATCGCGGGCGGCTCGTCTATGCCCGCGGCTACGGCTATGCCGACGTCGCCGCCGGCGAGAAGGTCACGCCGCAGAGCCTGTTTCGCATCGCCAGCATCTCCAAGCCGGTCACGGCCGTGGCGATCTTGCGGCTCGTCGAGCAGAAGCGACTGAGCTTGGACGACAAAGTCTTCGAGATCCTCGAGCACAAGCCGCACCTGGCCGAGGGTGCCACGTTCGACGAGCGCCAACGGGTAATCACCATCCGTCACTTGCTGGAGCACCGCGCCGGCTGGGATCGCGCCGTGTCGTTCGACGCGATGTTTCGCCCGGTGCAATTCGCGGAGGCCCTGGGCGCTAAGCCGCCCGCCGGGACAGCCGAGGTGATCCGGAACATGCTCGGCCACCGGCTGGATTTCGTGCCCGGCGAGCGGTACGCGTACTCCAATTACGGCTATTGCCTGCTGGGCCGAGTGATCGAGCAGCTCACGGGCAAGAGCTACGAGGACCACGTTCGACAGGAAGTGCTGGCCCCATTGGGCATCCGCTCGATGCGGCTAGGCAAAACGCGGCTGGACGGCCGCCAGCCGGGCGAGGTGCGCTACTATTCGCCCGACAAGGGCCGCTCGGTCTTCGCCGCCGACGTAGGGCAGAGTGTGCCGCAGCCGTACGGCGCCTGGCACCTGGAGGCGATGGATGCCCACGGCGGCTGGCTGGCCTCGGCGGCCGATCTGGCGCGGTTCGCGGCGGCCTTCGACGATCCCCAGCATGGCAAGCTGCTGACTGCAAAGAGCATCGAGGCCATGCACGCCCGCCCGCCGGGCCTGGCCGGCCACGACGCGGCAGGCAAGCCGCGCGACACTTATTACTCGCTCGGCTGGATCAACCGCGACGTGGACCGCGGCAAAGCCAGCCACTGGCACACCGGCTCGCTTCCAGGCACGGCGACCCTGCTGCTACGGCGGCACGATGGGCGGAACTTCGTCGTGCTGTTCAACGCTCGGTCCAGCGCGGAGGCCAATCACTTCGGCGCCGCGATCGATCCGCTGCTACAGCAGGCAGCGGATGAAGTGAAGGAGTGGCCACGGGAGGACTTGTTCCGATGAGACGTAGCAGTCACCCGGCGTTTTTCCGGAAACTGGAGTACGATCATGAACGACGCCAACACTCAGAACGACGGGGACCGAATGCCGGTCTTGGTCCTCACGGGGAAAATGCGGCGTAAAAAGCACCTCATCTACGTCTACGGCTGCGAGGTGTGGTTGCTCCGCGAGGAGTTTCTCGCCATCTGCGAGATGGTCAAATGCAAGATCGACGATGCGCCTGCGACCATTTCGGACAAAACGATCCGGAACCTGCGCAAACGCATCGACGAGGCGGTGGGCCAAGAAGGCATCGGAGAGCTGCTCATCAGCGGGCCTGCAGGGTGAATGCTACACGCGCCGAACGCAACCGCTTCCCTGAGTTCTGCGTGACACAGCCTGGCCGTCGCTGCCGCCCAACGCGGCCACGACGTTACTGGCCAGCTTTTGGAACTGGACGCTGGCTTGGCAGCCGCGGCTTGGTAGATTGAGTGCGGCCGGGGATGCCTCGCGAGCAAGGCTCGTCTCGGCCTGTGAGAGCTCGCCGCAGCGCTCACCCATCCGGCCACAACCACGTGACAAGGAAACCACTCGTGGCAGTCAAACCCATCCCCGACGGCTATCACACGATCACGCCCTACCTCGTCGTCCAGGGCGTGCCCAAGCTGATCGAGTTCCTCAAGGAAGCGTTCGGCGGCGAAGAGAAGGAGTGCGTGACCTTGCCGGACGGCACGATCATGCACGCCGAGGTTCGCATCGGCGACTCCGTGGTGATGATGGGCGAGGCCCGCGGCCAATTCAAGCCGATGCCGGCCTCGCTCTATCTCTACGTCGCCGACACCGACGCCGCCTACAAGCGAGCGCTTCAGGCCGGCGGGATGACCACGATGGAGCCCGCCGACCAATTCTACGGAGACCGCAACGCGGGCGTGATGGACCCCGTGGGCAACCTGTGGTGGATCGCCACGCATCAAGAAGACGTGTCCGCGGAGGAGCTGACCCGCCGCGCGGCGGCCTTCACCAAGTCCCCCAGCCCGGCGTAGTCAGGTCAGTGTTCCCGCTGGCACTACTATGTGATGCCTACCAGAACAACGTGCCTATTACCCACCAGAAGCCGTTTCCTAACACCCATAGGATCAGCACGCTTCCGATAGCAAAGAAACAAGTGCAGGCCGCGCGGTCCCAGGGGCGGGGCTCATCGGCCAGCCGCCACACATAGTGAAAGGCATCTGCCAGCCTTCCCTTCTCCAGCCGGATGGCATTGACCAAAGTGTCGATGTCGAGCTTCTTGGCCAGGACCATCGTCTCGGCGTCCGCCTTCGATGCGGCCGTGCTGAAGCGCTGCGCGAATTCCTGGATGACGTCCAGGGCGGCCAGCTCCCGGCCGCCGACGGTGAACGACCGTTGCTGCATGGAAAGCACCTGCGCCAGGTGCCAGCGCAGGGCCTCCTCGCCGTTGCCTGCCTCGCGGAAACGGGCGAAGTGACGGTAATTCTTCACGATCAGCGGGCAGCGCACGGCATACCACGCCCAGCCAATGCCGAAGGCCACGGTCGCGAAATAGAACTCCCGCCAGCCATAGGGCGGCTCCACACGCTCCAGCCAGCCTAGTAGTCTCTTAGCTAATTGATCGAGCCAGCGGCTCAGCGGATCGCCCTGCGATTCACCGCGCGCGAGGTCGTTCGCGGCGACGGGGGGAGCGGCGGGTTGCGCCGCGCTGGCCGGCTGCTCCGTTTGCTTGGGGACCATCCCCCGCAGCTGAAAGCACACGTAGGCTGCCAGCGGCACGAGCACCACCCAATAATAGGAAGTCTGAAGCAGCCGGCTTCGGCCAAAGGCATACAGGTCCGACCACGAAGGGATATGCCAGAGGTACATCGATCCGGAGAGACTCAGGGGAGGGCGATGCCGAGGTCCTGCTCCAGCTCGGAGTCGTCCATCGGCTTGGGATAGACGACCCCGAACTCCTCGTTGCGGAGCATGTCGAAGCTGTCGCCCAGGATCGGGTGCACGAAGTAATAGCCGTCGTTGCGCAGCGGAATGCGGTCGCGCATCAGATACTCGAACTGGGCGATGCAATATCCCCGACGCTTACCTCGTTCCTCCGGCAGATTGGGAATCCAGCCAATCACCCCGGCGCGCAACAGAAAGGACAGCGCGTCTTCGTTCGACAAGTACACCAGACCATACAAGTCGTTGATTGCCTTGGCAAAATGCTTGAGCGATTGGCCGGTCATGACCCGGCTCCGCTGAGCGAAAGCCGCCCGCGCCCGGACGACGAGGGCATCGACTTGCGACGCGAACGGGCTCAACGTGTCTTCCAGCAGCAACGACAACGTATTAGGCCGATGAACGCCTTCCACGACGCTGCGGCGCGAGATGCAAGGCAGCTCGTCTCTCCGCACCGCCTCGGCAATCACCGAATTGAAGAGAATGATCAGTTGCCGTGGCCGCCGCTGCGTGTGCCGCAGCAGGAACGCCAGAGTGTCTTCCTCCATGCCCAGCGCGTTCTCGATCCTCTCCGGCAGAAAGCGGTGGCGGTACCAGAATTCCCGCCGCAGCACCTTTCCCGAGTGATCGCGATCGGTCTGGCTCAGGAACTCTTGAAGCTCCGTGGCCTTGGCCTGGGGAATCAACTCGTGTTCGGCCAGCAATGCCAGATACCGCGTGGCTAGGAACAGGAAAAGATCGCCCGCCGACCACTGCAAGAACAGCGACTTGCCGTAGAACTTGGCCGGATTCGCGTCGATCAGCTCGTGATGGATCTCCGCCGGAAGCAGCAGCCGGATGCCGACACCCGGCAGCGGCTTTTCCCGCGCAAACGCCATCAGGGCCGCGATGATGCCGCACAGCGCCTGCTTGGTTGCCGGATTGTGAATCTCATACGACTCCAGGCTGTCGATCACGATCAGCAGCGGCCCGGCCCGGAGCAGCTTGCGCGCGTGGGCCAGACAAGAGTCCAGATGGCGATCATGGAGCCGCTCGAGCAGAAAGCCCAGGGCCGGGGAACCGTCTTTCGCCCCGTCGGGCACCTGCTGGATGGCCCGCGTGTGCAGATGGTACAGCAAGAGGCCGATGCGCTTGTCTCGCAACCCGTGGTTGCCCAGATACTCTTCGATCGCCGCCAGGGCCTCCTGGTCTTCGTCGTCCCGAAGGGTTGCTTGCTCCAGCAAGACTTGCAGGACCAGGACGCGGACGACGTAGGACCACAGCAGCTCGACGAACTGGCGGATGTCGATCCCCAGGCCGGCGTTCTGCCGGGCCTCGAGCCCTTTGACAAGCCCCAGGTAGGCGCCGTATTCGTGCTGTTCGCCGGGGATGACGTGGCGAAACTTCCAATCGCTCAAATGCTGAGAGGCAATGGCCAGGGCCGACTTACCGGCGCCCTTACGGCCGAACACGAAGCAGCAGTCGGGCTGGGAGAGTTGCTCGAAGTGCGGCGTGTGCACGAAGAACTTGAGGACCTTGTCGCCTTCTTCCCAGGCGTCCCGCGCCCCGATTTCGAACAGATGGGCCGCGCCCGCAGTCGCGGGATTGATTGCGGGGTTCATCGACAAGCCTTCGGCATCGCCGTTGCGGAAGAGAATGAAGTGCGAAGCGCATCGTCGCACTTGGCGCCGTGCAAGTCAAGAATCGCTACGACACGCTGCGCGCCCTTACACCTCGCCGGTCACTGGTTACCGATGCAGTACAAGTGTGTATCGCTGCGCAAAAGGAACTGTCCTCAGTGGATGGCCGGGGTCGCGTTGAAGACGCTCTTGTCCGAGGCGATCGTGTTGTGAGCGAGCAGCTTGAAACGGGGCTCGGCCGCCACGACAAACACGCCGTTTTCACGGCTCACGTAGTAGAGCTTGCCGTCGCCAATGAAGCCCGAAGCATAGATTCGGTCCGGGCGCGGTTGCAGCCGTTGCTGGTACACCAGGTCGCCGGTCTTGGCGTTGCAGCAGTAGGCAATGCCGCTCTCTTCGTTCGTCCAATACAGTGCCCCTCGTAGAACACCGGCGTGCAGACCTCCGAGCCATGTTTGATTTCCCACGTCTTGTGGGTGCCCGTGATGGCGCCTCGCCCGCCGGCGCGGATGGCGACGCTCGCGTTCGGATGGCTGCCCGTGGCGTAGATCACGCCTTCGTGAGCAATAGGGCTGGGGTTCAAGTAATTGTCGAGCGCCTGGCATTCCCACAATCGCCTGCCGTTGCGGGGGTCAACGGCCCCGATGATCCCTTGGTTCTTGCCCCCTTGATGCACGGATTTGAGATGAAACACTAGCTCGTGGGAGTCGCCCTGGCTCACGAGAAGCGGCGTGCTGCGGGAATCTCCCGACAGTAGCACGTCAGGTAGATGCGGCCGGCAAAGGTAATCGGGCTGGAAGTGCCGGCCCCGGGCAAGGCCGTTTTTCCAGAGGATGTTCTTGGTGTCGCTCCAGTCCAGCGGCAGCCCCTTGGCCGCCGAGACGCCCGTCCTGCCGGGGCCACGGAAGCACGGCCAATCGTCGCTCTCCGCCGTCAATGGCTTGCCGCCCGGGGGGTTGCGCCCACACGTTGCCGCAACGACCAGGCTCAGCAGCGCAGCCAAGTGAATACTCATTCGCGGACCCTCGCTTGTGTCATTGTTCGCCGATGCAGTACACGTGCGTGTCGCTGCGCAGCAGGATCTGCTTACGGCTGATCGCCGGCGTGGCGTTGAAGACGCTTTTGTCCGAGGCAATCGTGTTGTGCGCGAGCAGCTTGTAGCGCGGCCTGGCCGCGAGCACGTACGTGCCGTTCTCGCGGCTCACGTAATAGAGCTTGCCGTCGGCGATCACACCCGAGGCATACACCGGTCCGGAAGAAGGTCTAAGCCGCTCTTTATACACCAGGGCGCCAGTCTTGGCGTTTACGCAGCACGCAATCCCGTCTTCGTTGGCCCAATACAAGTGCCCCTCGTAGAACACCGGTGTGCCCACTTCACAACCTTCCTTGCTTTGCCAAAGCAGATGGGTGCCCGTGACGTCGCCGCGGCCTCCCGCGCGAATCGCCACCATTCGGTTGGCGATGGCATAGATGATTCCCTCGCTCGCAATGGGGCTCGGGTGGAGGTTGGTGTTCACCGAGGTGCACTCCCAAAGCTTGCTGCCGTCACGCGGATCAACCGCCGCCAAGCCGCTCGGCTCCAACTTGCCGCTAATGGCATCGGGACGCGCTCCCAGCGGGAAGACTAGCTCCTGCACAATGCCGCTCTTGATGCCGCCGCTTTTGATGCCGCTCTTGACGAGCAGCGGAGTGCTGTAGGAGCCGCTGCGCAACGGCGCCACTCGCCAGGCCTCGCGGCCGCTTCGCTTGTCCAGCGCGATCAAGGCCTCGTCTTCTATCGAGGCGTTGATGATCACCAGATCTCCGAAGAGCACGGGAGACGCCCCGGAGCCGTAGTTGAAGTAATTCGTGCCACACGATCGCTCCCACTTCAAATCGCCTGCATGGCTATAGGCTCGAGCACCCCATGGTCCGAAGAAGACATAGACGCCAGTCTCATCCACCGCCGGTGTGCTCGAGGCATAGCCGTGGCGATTGATGTAGTCGCCATAGCGCCCATCGTTCACCTGGCTCGAGAAGGGTGCGTCCCACAGGATCTTGCCGTCGGACCGCGCCAGACAGACTACGTGCCGCTTCAGATGCTCGAACTCCCCACGGGATTCCCGGCTCAACCCATAGCCGCTGTAGCAAGTGAGATAAATGCGATCGCCGAAGGTGACGGGACTCGATGCGCCAGGCCCCGGCAGCACGGTTTTCCAGACTACGTTCTTGGTATCGCTCCACTCCAGCGGAAGACCCGTGTCGGAGGAGACGCCTGCTCCGCTGGGACCGCGAAAGCACGGCCAATCGTCGCTCTCCGCGGGCAATGGCGGATTGCCCCTAGCAAGCGGTTGCGCCCAGCATGGGGCGGCAACGGCCAGTGTCAGCAGCGCGGCCAGAGGTACCCTCATTCGCCGACAATCGCTTGTGGCTCGTATCATCTTTGTCGCTCTACGGAGACTTGCAGGAAGCAGACTCACTGAACCCTGTGCGACACCATTCGCCCCGGGCCGTCGGCCGTTACCCAGACACGGTCGATGACCAGTCCGCGGTCGGGCCCGTCGGAAACGAACATCAGCTTGAACGGCACCACCTCCGTTAAGGCTAGCGAGCCGCGATGGATCCTCTTGAACGCGTCCAAGGGGATCGTCACCGTTTCCCACTGCCCGGAGCCGGTCTTGGGGAAATCCTCCACCAGGTAATTGCCCGAGAAACGGGCATCGTCGGAGGCGGCCGTCCGGGTGACGAGGAAGACATTGATCCAGCCGCGCTTTTCCGTCTTGAACGTGAAGTGAAGATGCGAGCTTTTCTGGACGGAGAACAACCCCCGCAGCCAGGCCTCGTTCGACCCGATAATGTAATTCGCTCCGCCACCATCGAGGGGTTCGAATGCGGCCTTCACGGCCCCTCGCGACCGGGGAGGCAGCCCTTGGGATACCCACTCTCCCTGCGTCCACCCGGTCGGCAGGCCGGTTTCGAAAGTTTCCTCCCAGGTCGCCGGCAAGCCGGGAATGTCTTTCACGAGCAGCGTGTTTTGTTCGGTGACCGTGGCGTACTTGCCGTCGGGCACCTCGACTGATTGCTGATCGCGGATACGCACCAGCCGCACTCGCCCCTCGGTGACGCTGAGGTCCGTGCGATGATCCAGGGCTTCGACCTGAAACCGCGTGCCCAGCACCTGGAGATGGGCCGAGGGGGTGGTGAGCACCAACGGCCGTTCGGCGGGCTGCGGCTTCACCGAGGCGGCGAGCGTGCCCTGATGAACAACGACGCTCTTCGACCGATGGTCCCCGCAAGTGACCGACGTGCTTCCGATGAGCGTCAGCCGCGTGCCGTCAGGGTAGGCCACTACCGCCGAGGCTCTCGGTGCCGCGTGTTCGCACGGTGTCCCCCTGTCCGATGGGGGCGTTCTCTGCAACAGTGCGAACGTGCCCATCGGTGCCAAGAATCCGCACGTCGCCGGTCGGCTGCTCGAGCGTTGCGATTGCCGTGGCGATGGCTTCACGTTGGTTGAAGATCACTGCCAGGAAGGCCGCGACGCAGAGGGCCACGATGCCGGCCAGTCCGGCGATCGGCTTTCGCAGCTTCCAGCGGCCTAGTCGGCCGATTTGCCATGGCCTGGACGAAGGCATCCTGGGGTTGGAAGGCGTCCTGGGGTTGGCATGAGCGGCGGACTTGCTCGAGACCTCTTGGGATTTCAACGAGCCGGTTTCGTCGGCATGCCCCGATTGTGGCGGCTCGTCAATCGCCGGCGACCAGCGCACCGCGCCTCCGTACTCATGCAGGGCGGCATCCAACCCCAGGTAACGCCGGAAATAGGTTCGCGCCGCGCGGTCGCAAAGCAGCAGCCGTTCCAGTCGCGCCAGCCCGTCGCCGTCCAACACGTCGTTGCAATAGCCTTCGGTCAGGGCAACCACCTCGTCGCTTACCCGATCTCTGTCTTCGCTCACGGCAGTGCCTCCTGGGCCAGCGAACGTTCGATGCACTCGAACAATGCTTGCCGAATTCGATTCAAGGCCTTGTAGAGGCCCGTCGCGCTGCGTCCTAGCGACTCGGCGACTTCGTTGATATTCATCCCGCTGCCGTAGCACCGCTCGATCAATTCGCGCTGCGGCGGACGCAGCCGCTCGATGCACACATCGAGGGCCCTTCGCTCGCTCTCTTTCCGCCTCGATTCCTCGGCGCCCTCATCGGCCAGCAAGGCGATCAGCTCTTCGCCGAACAGGTGCCGGTCGCGCGCCCGCGACCGCCGGAACTTCAGCACCTCGAAGCGGGCGATCGTACAGCTCCAGGTCAGAAAATCGCTGCCTGGCCGAAAGTCCGCATATTTGCGCCACAAGACCAGGCACGTCTGCTGGATCACCTCTTCCACGTCGTCCCACGTCCGCACCAGGGGGCGGACGAATGAGCGCAAGCTGGGCTCGTGGCGGGCGAAGAGTTGTACGAACGACTCATACAAGTCCCGTTGCGGCACGGATTGATCCCCGCTCGACATGCTCATAGCTCAGGATCAAATGACCTCCGCGCCCGCCGTGTCGGCTTTCGCGCCCGGCGGCACGGCCAGGATGGCCGTCCACACGAATCCACGACAGCACCACACGGGTGCTCAGAAGTAACACTCCCGAAGAGACAACAATTGCCCGCACCGCTGGCACATAATAGCGACGGCAGCAGGCCATGGTTGAGGATTCTCCCCATTGCCTGAGCGGTAGCGGTGTTGGTACATTCTCGCCCCCCTTGGGTGGGTGCATGGAGGCCGTCTTGCTTTCCCGCTGGTCGATTCGCAACAAGCTGCTGCTGGGTTTCGGCCTGCTGCTGGCAATCGTCGTCACGCTCTCTTGGAGCGGCTTCGACGGCCTGTACGCCTACCGCAGCCTGGTGAAGAACTTGCGGCGGGTGAACGAGCTGCCGCTGGCCACCGAGCTGGGGCATCGCGTCAGCGATCTGCGGATCGCGGCCCTGGACCAACCGCCGGCTTTCGATGCCTTCGAGGGATCGGACACGCTCCACCTCCCCGAAGGGCAATTCGCACACGCGGAGTTCCGCCAGAAGCTGGCGGCCGTCCACGACACGCTCGACCAGTATTGCGAGCAGTTGCAGCAAGCCGACCGGGAGGATGCTCCCTTGGGCGACCGCCAGCGGGAGCAGCAAACCGTCGAACAGGTCCGCGCCGTGCTGGCACACCTGGATGCCATGACCGCCGACAGCCTGCCGCTGGCAAGTGAGCAGGCTGCCCTGCTCAAGGGTCGCCTGAAGGAGCTGCAATCGCTCGTGGGATACTTGCCCGAATACCTGCAAGAGAGCATCCATTCTTTCCCGTATGAAGTGCGGAGCGAGTATCGCCGCCGGATCGCGTTGGCGTGGCTCACCAGCGGCGGCACGGTGGTCCTGCTGGGCTTGCTGGCGTGGCTGACGTACACCTGGGTTTTTCGGCCGCTGCGCCTGCTCATCAAAGGCTCGCGGAAGGTGGCCGACGGCCGTTTTGACTATCGCATTCGCCTGGGCTCGCACGACGAGATGGGTGAGCTGGCCGCCGCCATGAACCAGATGACCGAGCGCTTTCAATCCATCCACGACGATCTGGACTGCCAGGTGCAAGACCGCACGCGGCAGGTGGTGCGGTCCGAACAGTTGGCCAGCGTCGGATTCCTGGCCGCCGGCGTGGCCCATGAGATCAACACACCGCTGGGCCGCATCGCGGGCTGTGCCAAAATGCTCCAGCAACGGATCGACCTGCGGTCGCGCGACAGCGAGCCGCAGCGGCGGGCCACCTTTGCCCAGCTCCGGCAAATCCAAGACGAGGCCTTCCGCTGCAAGGAGATCACCCAGAGCCTGCTGGACTTCTCCCGCATGGGCAGCGCCGAGCGGCAGAGGGTGGACCTGACCGACCTGGTCCAGGGCATGATCGACGTGCTCCGCCACGTGGGCCGCTATCAGGGCAAGCACATTGACTTTGCCCCGGCCGGGCCGGTGACGGCTACGGCAAATGCTCAGCAGATGCGCGTCGTCGTGCTCAATCTCTTGTGCCACGGCCTGGACGCCGTGGATGCCGGCGGGCGCGTGACGGTGGAGCTTTCCGGTGGCGACGATGAGGCGGAGCTGGTCGTCAGCGACCAGGGCCGCGGGCTGTCGGAAATCGAGTTGGCCGGCATCTTCGAGCCCTGTCTGCGCCGCGGGCGGCAGGGCACGGGCCTGGGTCTGGCTATCTCGGCCCGGATCGTCAAGGACCACGGAGGATGCATCACGGCCGCCAGTGCAGGACTGGGACGCGGAACGCAGTTTCGCGTCTGCCTGCCCACAGCGGTCTCACTTCAGGAGGCACAGCATGGCTGTCAAGCCGTCTAAGAGTCTCAAGCTGCTGTTCGCCGACGACGAGCCGACGCTCCAAAAGCTGATGAGCGAGGAACTGCCGCGAATGGGGCACGAGGTCACCGTCTGCCCCGACGGGCTGACCGCCGTGGCGGCATTGGAGAAGAACGCTTTCGACTGCTTGCTCGTGGACCTTGATATGCCCGGCCTCAGCGGCATCGAGGTGATCGACAAGGCCAAGAGCCGTCTCGCCGGACACCGAGGCCGTGATCCTCACAGGCAAATCCACCCAGCAAACGCGCGATCGCCGCCGTCAATAACGGCACCTTTGACTTATCTGACCAAGCCTTGCAAGCTGGCCGATCTGGAGCTGCTTTTGCAGCGCGTGGCCGAGAAGCGGGCTTTGATGAACCGCGTGCGGGCCCTGGAGCGACAGCTGCGACCACGTCGAAGGTAGCCGGCAGCTCGTGGGCGACAGTCCGGCCATGCACCGTGTCGCGGCAGCTCATCGCCAAGGTCGCGCCGACCGAGTCGACCGTGCTCATCCGCGGCGAGACGGGCACCGGCAAGGAGCTGGTCGCCCGGGCCGTGCACGACCAGAGCCTGCGGGCCGATCAGCCGTTCGTGGCCATCAACTGCGGGGCGTTGCCCGAGACGCCTGATCGAAAGCGAGCTGTTCGGCCATCGCAAGGGGGCGTTCACCGGGGCCGACGAGCACCGCGTGGGCCTGTTCGAGGTGGCCAACGGCGGCACGATCTTCCTCGACGAAATCGGCGAGCTGCCCAAGGCGATGCAGGCCAAGCTGCTGCGCGTGCTGGAGAGCGGCGAAATTCGCCGCGTCGGCGAGAACCAGGCCACGATCGTCGACGTGCGCGTCGTCTGCGCCACGCACCGCGACCTGCAGCGAGATGGTCGCCGACGGCGACTTCCGCGAAGACCTGATGTTCCGCATCAACACCTTCGAGATCCCCCTGCCGGCCCTGCGCGAGCGCAAGGACGACATCCCCGCGCTGGCCGAGCACCTGCTGCGGCGCTTCCGTGCGGGGGCCGGGCCGGCCGCCAAGTCGTTCACGCGCGAAGCGACTGAAGACGCTGGAGCAGCACGTCTGGCCGGGCAACGTCCGCGAGCTGGCCAACGTGATCGAGCACGCGACGATCCTCTGCGATGCGCTGCCGATCCAGGTCGAGCACCTGCCGGCCAACCTCGGCGCGCGGCAGCTGCGCACCGCGCTCCGCGCCGTGAACGTGCCAATCACGCTCCGGGAGCTGGAGATCCAGGCCATCCACGAGGCCGTGGACCGCCACGCCGGCAACAAAGTCAAAGCCGCTGAGGACCTCGGCGTGAGCCTCAAGACGCTCTACAACAAGCTCAACCAGGCCGCCGCCCAAGAACAATCCGCGGCGTAAGGCGCGCGAGAGGTCCGCTCGCCCGGCTCATGTCAACCCTCAGGATGGTCGCCTCCGACGGCGGCCACTTCCGAGGGCGCCTGCTCATTCTTGGCTCCCACGTCGAGCAGGATCGCCACTTGCATGTCTCCCATGACGTTAACCGCGGAACGCAGACGGGCGACCAGGAAGTCGATACTGTACACGATCGGCAGGGCTAGCTGCACCGCGGCGTCGGGAAGACGGGCAGCTTTCAGCACCAGCGTGAGGATGATCAGGCCGGCGTTGGGGATGCCGGCGATTCCCATGCTGCCGGCCAGCGCAGCCAAGAGGATCGTCGCTTGCTGACCGAGCGACAAGTCCATGCCGGCGGCCTGAGCGATAAAGAGCGCCGTCATGGCTTCATAGAGCGTGATACCGTCGTTGTTGAAGTTCGTTCCCACGCAGGCGGAGAGCCGGGCCGAAGAATCGCTGACCCCCAATCGGCCGAGGGCCCCCAAAGTCAGCGGGGCGGTGGCCAGGCTGCTGTTGAGCGAAAAGCCCGTCAGAATCGCGCCCGCTCCCTCGCGAAAGAATGCCCGCGGGTGCTTGCCACCCACGAGCCACGCGGTGAGCGGGTAATAGACGAGCGCATGCAGGCCCAGCGCCACGCTGGCGGTCAAAAAGAAGATGCCCACGAGCCCGAACGTGGAAAGGCCCGCGGCCCCCACGACTCCGGCGATTGCCAGGCAGATCGCGAAGGGCGCCAGGGCGATCAACCAGGCCAGCAATTTCAGGATGACCTGGTAGCAGGCCACGATGAAACGCTCGAACGTCAGGAGTGACGCCTGGAGCGTGCCGTCCGCGGTGCGTTTGAGCGTGCGCAGGGCTGCCCCGACCAGAATCGCCAACACGGCCACCGTGAGAATCATGTTTTCCGCAAACGGCTGCGCGACGCTCCGGGGCACGTGGGAGCGGAGGATGTCCAGGAAGGAGAGCGATACGCCGGTTGCCTGCTGATCGGGCGCGGCGGGCTTCGTGCTGGTCTTGGCCGCGGTGTCCGCAGGGCGTTGGTCGTCGCTCGCGGTGACGCCCGCCGCGGCGAGCCTTCCTTCCCACCGGCGCCCTGGCTGCCAGACGTTGAGAATCGTCAGAGCGATCACAAAAGCCACGGCCACGTTGACGGCGCAGATGAGCAGCATCTTGGCGCCTTGCCGGCCGGTGATGGGCGTTCGCACGAAGGCTTCGACGATCGCGAAAAAGATCAGCGGCGTGGCCAGTGCCGTCAGCAACTGGATATAGAATCCCGCGATCGCCCCGAAGTCGGCGTTCGACCAGCCCGGCAGAATCTCTCGCGAGCCAAACGCCACGCCTAGCGCCGCGCCGATCGCCACCCCCAACAGGATGCGCACGTAGAAGGGCCAACACAGCGGGTGCCAAAGCGGGGGTGGCCCGGAGGTTGTCACGCGGAAGACCTCTTCGTCCGGGTCGTTGAACGTGCCCACGTCAGGGAGCCAGCAGTAACCGGCCGGGCACTTCCAAGAATTCGATCACATCGTTGAGAAATCGCGCAGCCGTTGCGCCGTCCACCAGCCGGTGATCGTACGACAAGCTCAGCGGCATCATCAGGCGGACCTGGATCTCGTCCCCTTCCGTCACGACGGGCAGCTTACGCGAGCGGCCGACCAAGAGGACCGCCACTTCCGGGTGATTGATGATCGGCGTGGAATAGGTCCCGCCCACCGCGCCCATGTTGCTGATGGTGAACGTGCCGCCGCGCAGGTCATCCACCTTGAAGCGGGCGTTGCGGGCATCTTCGGCCAGCTTGGCCATGCTCTGGGCGATCTGCGGAATCGACAGCTTGTCCACGTCGCGCATCACCGGCACGACCAGCCCTCGCGGCGTATCGACCGCTATGCCCACGCTCACATAGTCCTTGTAGACGATCCGCTTGTGCTCCAGGTCGAGCGAGGCGTTCACCTCGGCGTGGTGCTTGAGGGCCATGGCCACGGCCTTGAGCACGAACGACATCATGGTCAGCTTCACGTCGCCCACGTAGTCGGCCATGCTTCCCTTGCGGATCCGCTCCAGCTCGGTGATATCCGCGTCGTCGAAGTTGGTGACGTGCGGGATGGTCGAGGCCGAGCGCGCCATGTTAGCGGCGATCGTCTCGCGGATTCGCGACAGCGGCGCGTGGCGAACCGGACCCCAGGCATCACGACCAGGCTCCCCCTGCGGGCTGACGGACGGCTGCGCCGCCTTGCGTTCGTCGGCTTTGGCAGGCTCGCGCCGCGAATCCGGGTCAGGCTGGACCGCGCGCTCACGCGGTGCGGGTGGAATCGCACCCGGCGATTTGAACGCCGCGCGGACGGCCGCCTTCACGTCGTCTTTCGTGATGCGGCCGGCCTCGCCCGTGCCGCGCACCTGGTGGATGTCCACGCCCAGCTCGCGGGCGTAGCGGCGCGTCTCCGGACTGGCTGGCGCCGGAGAAGACGGCGACTCCTCCTCCGTCGCAGCAGTGCCGGCGACTGCCACAGGCTCTTTGGCCGCCGCCGGAATCGGCCGCTGCGGCTGGGCGCGTCGCCCGCCATTCTCAGGAGCGGACCGTTGGGCCGCATCACCTGCCGCCGGAGCCGGCTCTTCGCTCGCTGAGCTGGGTCCCTTGGGCCGGGGCTTCGCAGATGCCGGTTGCTCTGCGGGCTCCGGCCTTGCGGATTCCGGCTCCTTCGCCTGTTCCGCGGCTGGCTTGGCTTGCGGCGAGTCGGGTTTCTTGCCATCCCCCCGTTTCGCGGCCACAGCGGCCTCGACGGTCAACACAGTTCCGCCGACGGGGACGGTATCGCCTTTCTTGACGTGGATCTTGCGAACCACGCCCGCGTGGGGGCACGGCACCGGCATTACGGCCTTTTCGGTCTCCAGCTCGATCACTTCCTGCTCGGCCCGGATCGTGTCCCCTTCCTTCACGAGCACATCGACCACGTCGCCGGAGTCAATGTTCTCGCCCAGATCGGGCAGCTTGAAGTCGATGGCCATGGCTGTCTTGCCCTGTGGAATGATCCAAGTGCCTCAAGGTTACCGCTTTGTGCCAGCAGCAACAACCGTACCTTGAGGGTCAGCAGCCGACGCTTCTCCAGGAAGCCCATGCTTCTTGAGACTCCTCCCTCGCAGGCTGTCGCCGCGATATGATCTGCACATGACTTCGTCAGACACGACAGCGACGAGCGACAGCGGCTCGCCCGCCGCGCTGAGCGGCGCGAAGGTGGCCTTCGTCGGCCGGTTAGCCGGCATGGCGAAGCGCGACGCCGCCAAACTCGCTCGCCAACGGGGAGCATTCGTCCTCGATTCGCCGGATGCCTCGGCGACGATCCTCGTGATCGGCGAAGATGGCCTGAGCGTGCGCTGCGGTGCCGGCGAGCCCGATCTGGACGACCTTTGGCCGCCGGAGGTGCATGCGGCGGCCGAGGCCGGGCGCATCGAGGTCCTGACGGAGGGCCAGTTCTGGCAGCGGCTCGGCGTTGTCGAAGCCGACGAGCAAGTCCGCCGGCTCTACACGCCCGCCATGCTGGCCGACCTGCTGGGCGTGCCGGTGGCCGTCGTCCGGCGTTGGCAGCGGCGCGGCCTGATCCGCCCGGTGCAGGAAGTGCGGCGGCTGGCCTATTTCGATTTCCAGGAAGTGGCCACCGCCCGCCGTCTGGCGGAGCTGTTGGGGCAAGGCATCTCCCCGCAGCGGATCGAGAAGCAACTGCTCTCGCTGCGTCGCGTGCTGCCGGGCGTCGAGCGGCCGCTGGCCCAGCTCTCCGCCATTGTGGAGGGGCGCGACATCCTGCTGCGGCAAGGCGACGGCCTGATCGACGCCGGCGGCCAGATGCGGTTTGACTTCGACGCCAGCACACGTATCTCACTAGCCCGAAGCGCAAGCGAGGGAGGAGCGGCGGTTGACGGCGACTCTCCCTCGCTTGCGCTTCGGGCTAGTGTGCCACCGACCGCTGCTTCGCCGGGTGAGCTGCTCCGCATGGCCGAGCAGTACGAAGACGACGGCCAGCTCGAAGCGGCCGAAGACGCCTATCGCGCCGCGTTGTCCGCTGCTCCGCCGCGGCCGGAGCTCTGCTTCCAGCTCGCCGAGCTGCTCTATCGCCGCGGCGATCTGGCTGCGGCCCGCGAACGGTATTACATGGCCATTGAACTAGACGCCGACTACGTCGAGGCCCGAGCCAACCTCGGCTGCGTCCTCGCGGAGCTAGGCCAGGCGGAGCTGGCCGTCGCGGCATTCGAGGGTGCGCTGAAGTATCACGGCCAGTATCCGGATGCTCATTTCCACCTGGCGCGCATCCTTTGTGAACTATCGCGCGAAGGCGAAGCCGCGCCGCACTGGCGAGCCTTCCTCGAGCTGGCGCCGGAGAGTCCCTGGGCGGAAGAGGCGCGACGGCGGCTCGGTGGGATGTCAGATTAGTGGCGTGTCCCGCGGTCGCTCTCTTGCCGTTCGTCCTCGTCCTCGTCCTCGTCCTCGTACTCGCTGCCAGCGGCCCTCTTTTCGAGGACGACGACGAGGACGAGGACAAACGGCCGTGCACGCGCATTTATCCGCTGTGCCTAATCAGCACCACGTCCCCCTCCTGCACCTGGTAATCCTTGTGTTCGTGCCGCAGCAGGTTATGGGCTTTGATCTCGCGCTCGCTGCCCAGGCGAATCAGGTCTTCGGATCGCATCACTTCCGCCCGGATGAAGCCGCGGGCCAGGTCGGTGTGGACGTTGCCGGCCGCGTCCAGCGCCGTGCCGCCCTTGGGCAAGAGCCAGGTGCGCACTTCCTTGTCGCCGGCCGTGAAGAACAGGATCTGGTGCGAGACATCGAGCATCTTCCGCAGGAACGCGTCGCGTCGCGGGGTCGTGAGCTTGAGGTCTCGCTCGAACTCAGCCCGATCGGCGTCGGGCATTCTTGAAAGCTCCAGCTCCAGCTCCAGCGGCGCGGCCAGAAACGGCTGGTCCTTGCCAACCGCGGCAGCGAGCGCCGCTTCGTCAAAATCGCCATCGGCCAGATTGAAGATGACCAGCCGCGGCTTGTCGGCGAAGAGGCGAAACGAGCGCGTTGCGCGGCGCTGCTCCTCGGTCATGGAGAATGCCGCCATCGGCCCGGCCCGTTCCAATTGGCCCTGCAACGATTCCAGCGCGGCCAGCTCGGCCGCTTCCTGCTCTTTGTTCGGCCGGGGCTTCTTGACCGAGTCTCGCAGCTTCTCGATCCGCCGCAGCACGATATCCAGATCGGTAAACAGCAGGTCTTCGGCAAATCCGGCCAGCTCGGCCTTCGGATCGGCGCCGGAGAACGTGGGCACGACCATCACCAGGCAATCCGCCTCGCGAATCAGGCCCAGCCGACCGGGGTTGCCTTCATGGCTGCGAGCCAAGCCGGGCGTATCGACGATCTCCAGCGCGGCCAGCGTGACCTTCTTCGGTTGATAGATGCCGCAGAGCGGGTCCACGCGTGGCTCGGGAATCGGCGCCATCGCCATCTGCCCGGTATTGTGCACCGCGGCCGCGTCCGGCTCAGCGCCGGTGAGCCACTGGAAGAGCGTCGTCTTGCCGCTGCCTTGGTAGCCGACTAGTCCGATTCGCATGGGCGGTCGTATTTCGTAACGAGATTGGGATCGCCGCTTGGGCTACGGCACCAGCTTAGGGCAGCCATGCCAGCCTGTCACGGGGAGCCTACCCCTGTAGTGGAAGTCCTGTGATTTCAAGCACTTAACGCCGAAAGCCGACTCGCCTTCGCGGCAGTCATGGTATTCGCAAGCGTCCACCGCGGAGGACATTCCGGCGCGAAACTCCTTTCCTGCCACCGATTTGGGGAATATTATGCGGTTATCGCGGTTCATATCTCTTAGGTGTTCGCGATGGTGAATCCATCGGCCGTTCAAGACACCGCCGACGAATCGGGTAAGCCCGCCAGTGCGACAACGTCGTCCGCGGGAATGTCATCCGCCGCGATGTCATCCGCAAGCCCGCTGGACGTGGCCGCGCTGGTGGCCCAATACCACGCCGAGCTGTACCGGTATGCCTTTCGGCTCACCGGCTCGCGGCCCGACGCGGAAGACCTGACGCAGCACGTGTTTTTGATGGCCCACAGCCGCGGCGACCAACTGCGCGATGTCGGCACCATCCGCAATTGGCTGTTCGCCATCCTTCGCAACACGTACCTGAAGGGGGTGCGGCGCCACCCGCCCCTGCCGGCGGCCAGCATCGAGCTGGATATCGACAGCCTGCCTGCCCCGGAGACGAAAGTCGAGATCGATCTCGAGCGGCTGCAATCGGCCTTGGACGAATTGCCGGATGAGTTCAAAATTGTGGTGTTGATGTTTTACTTCGAGGGCTGCTCTTACCGCGAGATCGCCGAGCGATTGGCCGTGCCGGATGGCACGGTGATGAGCCGGTTGTCGCGGGCCAAGAGCCATTTGAGGAAAAAGCTGTCGCCGGATTCAAGGACCGAATAACGGCCAGAGGACTGCGTATGGACCGTCTTGCCCAAGAGCGCCTGTTAGAACAGCTCGACGCCTGCCGTCACGGTGTATCGAAGCATCGGGGCGAGCATGCCACGGACGATCTGCGCGAGCCTGCGCTGGCGGACTTGTCCGAGGCGTTGGCGCGGGGCGACGAGCGCGCTCGTCGCATGCTGGCACAAGTCGAGGCAGCCGACGCAGCGATCTCGGCGGCCCTGCGCAACGTCGAGGTGCCCGACGATCTTGCCGAGCGCTTGCTCATCGCTCTGAAGGCGGCACAGCACGGCGAACCGGCCGATGCGGCGGCCTTGCGACGCCAGGACGGCCCCGCCAGTGCCGTGCGCCTGGCGACCACAAGCGAGCAGCCGCGTGCCACGGCGAGCGTCGAACCGTCGCACCGGACGAAGGGTGTTGCGCCGCACCTGGCCGGGCTGGACAGTTGGCGTGGCAACGGCCGTCGCGGCCGTGGCTCTCTTCTGCCTGCTGTATCCTTGGGCACCCCCCTGGGTCACGTCCGAGGAGATCGCGCACCACATCAATGTGATGTACGACTCGGAGATCGCCCTGATCGACGCCGAGGCGTGGACGCCGGGCGCTCCGGTCAGCGAACCGCAGATTTTCTCCGAGATTCTCTTGCCGCAGCCGCAGCGCTGGCGCGAATTGACGCTCGGCCGCCATTCCGCAACGGCGTACGACCTGGCTGGTCCCGATTCGCCCAAACGGGCGACGCTCTTGGTCATCGACCGCCGAGTGCGCGGCCTCAACGTCCGTCCGCCCACGGTGCCCTCCAGCACCCATGGCCGCTGCATCGGCGTCTGGCAGTCCGAGACGCAGGTGTTCGCCCTGATCGTCGAGGGCACGGTCCACGACTACGAGCAGATCATCGCCTCGCAGGCGTTCGCGTAGGTTGCGCGAGCCGAGCGGGACGGGGAGCGCCAACTCCCGCGGAGCGAATCTTCGTGGCATGGGCTTCCAGCCCATGAATTGACGGCCAGGATGGCCGAGCCACGCCTGCCGCCGCTGCTCTTTTCGGCGGCACGCAAAGACGCCAAGACGCCAAGGAAAACGCGATCCTGCTCCCTCTTCGCGTCTTGGCGACTTTGCGAGCCACCTGCTTGAGTGAATGACAAGCAGGCGCCGGCTGCGATTGCCCTTCAAGTCTTCGCTTTTTCCAATTTGGACGACATCCGCCGGCGCTCCTTTGTGCAACAGATTTCGGTGCTTCCAATTCTCCATTGCCAGCCGGGCGGTCCGAACCTTCGTTCTCGCGATCCATGAGCTAGGTGCCGAAGTAAGCGCGCAGCACCAGCCCGGACGGCTCTCCGGCTTGCCCCCAACCTACGTTCCGCGGTGTCATGCCGCGATGGATGTTTTTTCGGCCGGTGCTTTTCCCTGACGGATGCACGCCGCTGCGACGTATACGGCGGACAATCGCGACACAAACGGAAGACTCTGGCGGCGCATGCGCCTGACCGCGGCGCATGCGCCTGACCGGAGCGTAGCGGTGCTCCACATCCGAATTCCCAAATCCCAGCGCATCCTTGTCGCGCATATTGACCTTGCCTTCCCGAAGGTCGCTCTTGCCAATCTGCTCACCACCGTTGCGGGCCCGCGAAACGGGCGGCGATCTCGTCGGCGGTCAAGCGCCGGTCGCGGTCTGCATCCCAGCGGCTGGCGTCCTGCCAAGGAAGGTCGGCCCATTCCGCTGCCTCCAGTGCGCCGCTGCCGTCGCGGTCATAGCGGGTCAGGAAAGTTCGCACGACAGACTCCGCGCGCCGCTCGTTCCGCGCCTGGATTGCCTCCGGGGACCTGACGGCGGCCGACGCTGCCACCTGCGTAGGGGCGCTGGCCGGCTTCGCGGAACTCTTGGCCTGCCGCGGTGCGTCTATGCCGAGCACTTTCAAGGCCTCTGCCGGCACGATGACGCCATTGTCATCCAGGTCCCATTTGCGATAGTCCCTGACCTTGGCATCGTTCCAGTCCTGGGCGTATTCGGCCATGGCGATCTGGCCATCCCCATTGGCGTCCCGCGTGCGAAACCAGTCGGGCAGCCCTGCCGGCAAGAGCTCGGCGGCCGTGTGAAAGCGAGTCGCGGCGGGCCTGGCTTTTGTTCCGTGCGCCGGCGGCGTGCCCGAGGGGCGAGGGCCAACAACCGGCGGACTGGAACCGATCGCGGCACGGTTGCCGCCAGAGCGGGATAGCAAAGCATTGGGCCGTTCGCCGGGGCCTTTTTCTGAATCGCCAAAGCCTGGCACCGGCCGAGTCTCAAAATCGTTGCCAAAACCGCGCACGCCTGGCCGTTGGGCGTCGCCTTCCTGGTCCGAACGCCCATCCCGTGGAGCCTGAGCGGCAGCGATGGAAGCTGTCGCCAACACGGCCAAGACACAGGTGAGGAACCGGCCGGATGGGCACATGGGACGCTCCACTATCGTTCGTTGGCTGTTTCGTGGAATCCCCGAGATTCTCAGTCGGCCCGGCCGACTCCCGTCGGCCACGTAAGACATTATCACCGCTGGGCTTGCCCCAGCGGACACATGACTGGGAGCTACAGGCTGGCCCTCGACCAAGTTCTTATTCTTTCTCTTCTTTCCCGCGGCTGCGGCTGCAGCCCGCAGCCGCGGGAAAGAAGAGAAAGAAGACATTATGAGGCGAGCCTGGCAGTAGCTGGTCAGTCGTCGCCCCACTGGGGCAAGCCCAGTGGAGGCGGCGGGTGGCACGCCCTGAGCATGGATGCGAAGGGCGTGGGAACAGCGCGCCGCTTCACCATGCCATCGCCTCCATGCTTCGGGCGTGCCACATCCGCCGGACAAAGGACTAGTTCGCAGTTGGCGTCCCCAGCTACTTCTTGCGCCGATCATGGGGCACGACCACCACGCAGCTTGTGACGGCCGTATTGCCTGCCGAGTCGATCACGGTGGCCTCGATCGTGTACGAGCGACCAACGCCCTCGCCACTTCGTTCGGCGCGGAGTTCGACGCTGCCTTGAAAACTCTCCGTGGCGGCGTCATACGAGAAGGCGCTCGTGATATTCACTGGCGCCGTGTAGCCGTTCTGGCCATTCACGTCGCCGGCCGTGTCGCCATCCCCAAGTCCGTTATCCGGTTCGTTCGACGTGACAAGAACGGAAACCAGTTCCAGAGCACCGGGCGCAGTGCAGGCGTCCGTCGCCGCAATGAACACGCCGACTTCGACCATCCGATGATTCGGCGGAAAGAGCGCCGGCGTATCCGTGCTACAGGCAACCTCCGGCGGATGGCTGTCAACCACGGTGATACTTACCTCATCGCAATCGACCCCTCCGTTCCCATCCGTTACGGTCAAGATGGCGACCGTAACGCCGATGGGGAACACGCCGCTAGGCGTGGGGCTCGTGGGATCGTCGAGGGTGATGCCATCGGGCACGCACCATTTGAACATCAGCTCATCTTCGTCCGGGTCCGACCCCGACCCCTGGAGCGTCACCGAAGCACCCGCGGGCGAGGTGCATTCCACGGTCTGGTCCGGCCCGGCGTCGGCCGTCGGGGCGCGGTTCTGCGCGTTCTGGAACTGTTCTCGAGCCTCCTCAGGCGTATCTCCGAAGGCGAGATCGACTGTGAACGAGTGGGACTCGGCGCCGTCAAAGGGGATTATGCGTACAGTCGAGAATCCAATGTTCGCATAGCCATTGTCTGGATCAAACGGGGAGGAAAAGTGGTCGAGAATGTGGTTGAGATCGTTGCCGTCACGAATACCTATCAACGACTCGTGAAATCCGACATGTGCCTCCTGATCCAGCGTTCCAGCGACCACCGTCAAGCCAGCAGGTCCCTCGTTGGCGGCAGCTTGCGCAACCTTGGCTGTCCCACTTCCTGTCTGGAGCGGAAGTAGTTTGTTCGCCGTGTCAGAGGTAGCGCCTTGCTCCGGATTGAAGGTGTCGAAGACAACTAGCGAATTGATGGCTGCATCAATATTGTTCGTATACGTGGTCGAAACGCGCAAAACGTTTGTTCCGGGAACGATTGAGTAGGTGCGCACATATCCAACATCCACGCTCCTTATATACCGCCCCGAGACCGTCACAACGCTTCCGTCGCTCGATTGCGAGGCGTCGGCAATCCCCACAGTCCCTTGCGCTCCATGGTCGTTGTTGACTATTACGAACGTGCCGATATCCGAACCGATTTGGAACCCGAAGTCTGATATCGGCGTCGTCCCTTTGTTGAAAAACTCCTGATCGCCAAGCTTCGCAAACTTGATTCGACTGCCTTCTATTCTTACGGTCAGAGCGCCATTGGTGATGTCATTTGCATCGGCGGCGGAGGGAATCGCCAGGCAGGCGGCCGAAAAACCACAGAAGAGCAACAAGACAACGCTTCTCATCGCCAGCTCCTTGCAAGAGAAAGTGAAACGGGACGAGTTCGGCCGTTGTGAATTCTGGTTTTCAGGTCGTCGTTTTCCAGGTCATCCGCGATCGCCCATGAGGGAATCGCCATGCCGATCGCCCACAGGCACGCGACCGCCAAGACCGTGCTTCTCATGACCAACTCCCTGCTGGGGGGATGAAACGGCACACGTAAGTGGCCCGCGTTATTGGCCGATGGGCGTTGGACGCGCTTCGCTGCCTTGAGCGGCGGAACGGGTTGTTCTTGGTAGAAACCACCGGAGCTTTCGTTACAGTGCCCCGCTTGCGGCGAGAATCCGCCAGGGAAAGTTGAGAATGCGCGAAGGGCGGGGTCAGACCCTCTTCTAGGGGGGCTGAAAACCGCGGAGCCACCACGCGTCACGGACCATCGACCTGATGCACGACCAAAACGGCAGCGGGTGTTGAGGTATGCCCGATGAGCAGCGGTTCTCCCGCATTGCGCACGTGGCATTGGACAACCAGAGTGCTGGGCGCATGAATCTCGCCAAGCCAACTGAACGAAACGGTATGGGTTTCCAGGGGATCGGGTTGGCGGTGTTGGATGTCTGCAAGTTCTTCCACGAACTCGTGTTCGTTGTTGATCCTCAGAAGCCGAAATCGAACCTCCCCGCGCAACTCGCCCCTGGGCTTCACGGATTCCGCAAAGGATACCTCATGTGCGACAAAACTAGCGTGCCAATGCCCTGGGGGAACGTGCTCGAGCCTCAGCACCTCCGTCCAGGCTGTGTCGGTGATCCTCAGTTGTCCTGTTTGCGTCCCATAGGCCTTGGACGGGTATGGTCCGGCCGTACCCGTGGACGGCCGCGACCAAACGATCGCCGCAGTGCCGACGACAAGCGCCAGCATCAGGCCCGTCGCGCCGACGGTCGCCATCTTTCGCCGCCGCAGGAACTTCCGCAGCCGGTACACGGCCGACGGCGGCACGGCCTCGACCGGCTCATCGTTCAAGTATCGCTCGATATCAGCCGCCAGAGCGCTGGCTGATTCGTAGCGGCGGAGGCGGTCCCGCTCGAGGGCTTTCATGACGATTGCGTCCAGCTCGCCCCTCAAGTGGTGGGCTAGTTTTTGCGGCTGGCTGCCGCGCTGGCCAGCGACGAGGGTGACGGTCTCGCCGCTTAGGCTGCTGACCCGTGTGCTGGGGGTTAGCGGCTCGTCCTCGCGCACCATGCGGCGGAACTCGTCGTAGCCGGCCTTGCGGAGGATATCGCGGTCGAAGGGGGTGTGGCCGGTGAGCAGTTCGTAGAGGACGACGCCCAAGGAGTACACGTCGCTTCGGGTATCGACTTGTTGCCCCGACAAATCGGCCTGTTCGGGGCTCATGTAGGGCGGAGTGCCGATCATCTGAAACAACCCGGTGTGAAGGATTTGCTCCGTCAGCCGGCCGCTGACCGCCTTGGCCACCCCGAAGTCGATGATCTTGGGGACCGGCTCGCCCTCGCGCTGGGTGAGGATGAGGTTCGAGGGCTTGAGGTCGCGGTGGATGATCCCTTTCTGATGGGCGTGCTGCACCGCGCGGCAAACCGTGACGAACAGCCGGAGCCGCTCGGCGATCGACAGCCGCTGCTCGTCGCAATATTCGGTGATCGGCTCGCCGTGGACCAGCTCCATGACGAAGTACGGCAGCCCCGCCTGTGTGGCCCCGGCATCGAGCACGCGGGCGATGTTTGGATGGTCCATCAGGGCCAGGGCTTGGCGCTCGGCTTCGAAGCGGGCGATGACGGCGCGGGTGTCCATGCCCGACTTGATGATCTTGAGGGCTACGCGGCGGCGAACCGGGTGCTGCTGCTCGGCCAGATAGACGATGCCCATGCCACCTTGGCCGATCGGTTCGATGATCTTGTATCGACCGACCATGGTGCCGCCGGGCTCAGCCGCCGATGGCTGAGCGACGGAATCGGCTTGCGACCGGTGGCCTTCAAGGAAGCCACCAGCCTGATCGTGGGCAGCCAGGAGTTCTTCGACTTGTTGCCGCAGCAGAGCGTCTCCGCCGCAAGCGTCATCAAGGTAGCCAGCGCGTTCCTCCTCTGATTGCCGCTGGATCGCTTCGCCGAACAGGGATTGGACGTTGGTATCGGTCATAGGACGGGAGCATCTCGAGTCTCAATAGTCTGCGGTGCCCCAGCTACGGTGTTAATAATCGAGCGAGTGGAGAAGAAAGGCGAGACCATACTTCGGTCACCCCTTCACCCTCTTGCGGTAGAGTACGTACACGAACACGCCCGCGTCGCTGCCGGTCTGAAGGCTGGGGTCCACTCCGAGAGCCAGGGTCACCTTCCCGTTATTTATGTATGCACTACCACGGATCTTTCCGGCGGCAATCCTTTGCCCGGGTGCGGGTGCATCCGGGGTGGTGATGGTAGCAAAAGCCGCGAGTGGCACTTCGTCAAACGGTAGGGCTAAGGTGCCGCCCGTGCCGTAGGCGTAGAGTTGCCCAGGCATGGAATGTTCCAGACGATCTTTGCCGTTCTCGGCGGCGAACAGGCCGACGCGATAGTCGTGAGTGGCGATCCCGTCGGGCTTGGTGGCATGCGCTTTCAACACGCGCAGCATTTCATCGCGATCGACCAACAATCCACTCACGTTCTGTTCAAGGTCCGCGATCCGGGCCTCCTGGGTTGCCGATCTGCGCAGGACTTTCCGAGTAACCATCGTAGTGCCGACCAGCAGCATGAGAACCAAGCAAGCGACGGCGATGGCCGCACTCCTGCGCCGCCGCAGGAACTTCCGGAGTCCGTACATCGCCGTCGGCGGCACGGCCTCCACTGGCTCGTGGTTCAGATACCGCTCGATATCGGTCGCCATCGCACTCGTCGATTCGTAGCGGCGGTGACGGTCGCGCTCCAGGGCCTTCATCGTGATCCAGTCCAGGTCGCCGCGCACGTGCGGCGCAAGATTCTGAGGCTGACTGGCACGCTGGCCGGCGACGACGGTCACCGCGTCGCTGCTCAGGGCCTTGACGCGCGTGCTCGGCATGGGTGGGTCGTCTTCGCGGACCATGCGGCGGAACTCGTCGTAGCCCACTTTGCGCAGCGCAGTTCGCGATCAAACGGCGTCTGGCCGGTCAATAGCTCGTAGAGGACGACGCCCAGCGCGTAGACGTCGCTGCGGGTATCGATGTGGTGCCCGGAGAAGTCGGCCTGCTCGGGGCTCATATACGGCGGCGTGCCGATCATCTGCAAAAAGCCCGTGTGAAGCGTGTGCTCCGTCAGCCGGCCAGTGAGCGCCTTCGCCACGCCGAAGTCGATGATCTTGGGAACAGGCTCCCCGTCGTGCAGAGTGATCAGCAAGTTCGAGGGCTTCAGGTCGCGGTGGATGATGCCCTGTTGATGGGCGTGCTGCACGGCTCGACAGACCGTCACGAAGAGCCGCAGCCGCTCGGCAATCGGCAACCGGGCCTCGTCGCAGTACTGGGTGATCGGCACGCCGCGGACCAGCTCCATGACGAAGTAGGGGCGGCCCGCGGAAGGGGCTAGGGACTGGGGGCCAGGGGCTGGGGATGCTTGCGGCGGCCCTTCGTTCCGCACTTCTCCCGTAATTCCCGCATCGAGGATTCTCGCGATGTTCGGATGGTCCATTAGCGCCAGGGCCTGCCGCTCGGCCTCGAAGCGGGCGATGACGGCGCGGGTGTCCATGCCCGGCTTGATGATCTTCAGGGCTACACGGCGGCGGACAGGCTCCTGCTGTTCGGCCAGGTAGACGATGCCCATGCCCCCCTCGCCGATCAACTCGATGATCTTGTAGGGGCCGATCATCCTTCCGAGGGCCTTGGTTGCCGGGGACTCAGTACTGGCATCGGCCTGCGAGGCCGTGCCCTGGAGGAAGCCGCCGGCCTGATCATGGGCCGCGAGCAGGCCCTCGAGTCGCTGACGCAAGGGGCCGTTGCCGCCGCAGGCCTGGTCGAGATAGGCGGCCCGATCCTCGGCCCTGCGTTGGAGAGCTTCGTCGAAGAGGGATTGGATGTCCGGTTCGATCATGTGGCACCTCAGCCCGACCTCTCCCCGGAGAGGAGAGGGAGCAAGTCACGGAACACTGCCCTGTTTGCGGAAAGAACCCGCCATGCAACCAAGAGCTTCGAAGGACGGCCAAGCCGGCGTCGTGCCGCTCACCCCGGCCCTCTCCCCAGCGGGGAAAGGGAGTCGCCGTCTTGCAGTTGTTTGTAGAGCCAGGCGCGGCCGTATGACCAGCGGCGCTCCGCCGTGCGGCGGGCGATGCCGAGCGCTTCGACCGCCTCGTCCATGGTCAGGCCGGCGAAGAAACGCAACTTGATCAGCTCGGCGCATTCGGAGTCTTCGGCGGCCAGTTTTTCCAAGGCCTCGTTCAGGGCCAGCAGCTCGTCAGGGCTGGCCGATTCGACTGAGGCCAGGTCCTGTAGCTCCAGCCTTCGTCGGTTGCCGCCGCGCTTGAGGCGCTTCTTGTCGCGGGCGTGGTTGATCAGAATCCGCCGCATGGCCTCGGCCGCGGCGGCGAAGAAATGGCCCCGACCGTTCCAGTGCTGACCCTCGGCGCCATTCACCAGCCGCAGATAGGCCTCGTGGACGAGCGCCGTCGGCTGCAGCGTTTGGCCTGGCGCCTCTTGAGCGAGCTTCGCGCGGGCCAGCCGCCGCAGCTCGTCGTAGACCAGCGGCAAGAGCTCGTCGGCCGCCTGGGGATCGCCCTGGTCGATCGACTCGAGAACTCGCGTCACGTCGTCCTTGCCGGCCATGGACGCCAATATAGCGGCCGGCGACGGAGAATACTTCAATTAGCGCTTCGCGCGGCGGCGGCGCGCGGCAACGACGGCGGCCGCGACGGCACCCAGGCCCCAAAGGGCAAGGGAGGTCGGCTCTGGGACGGCGACTACCGCACTGGGCTCCGCCAGTAGCTTCACCGTCGCGTTGAGGAAGAGCGTTTCGCGAGTGTCGAAGGCCACGTCGTTGATATCGACGGAGAACCGAGTGCCGTTGCCAAGGTTCACCAGTACCAGCGGAAAGCTGATCGTCAGGTCGTCGCCGTCGCCGGCAATACTCCCGGTGAAGGCCGTGACGGTCCCCGGCACGCCGACGACCCCCACACCCGCGGGCACCGTAAAGAAGACATTCGCCGTAAGGAGCAAATCGTCCGTTTCGCCCGGGGTGATGCCGCCCAGGAACGTTCGAGCTCAGTCAAGGCGATGGTGCCGAAGTTGAACGACGCTGAAGAGCCTGGCGTCAGTTGAAAGAGGACAAAGCCGTCGTTCAAATCGAACCTGGCACCGAGCTTCGTGGCATCGTGGTCGATGGTGCCGTTTTGAGCCGTGTCCCAGCCTGTGCCGATGCTCCAACTGTTGCGATTCGTCGGGCCGGGCCCCACCACCACCTCCGGCGAGTTATTGGGGCCAAGTCGAAAGAGCACGGCCGCCGAGGCCGACGACGTAGCGAGCGCCCCAGAGAGCAATCCGGCAGCGACGAGGCACCAGCGCGATAAGCGGATACGGCAGGCCATTCAAGCGTCCCGTGAGGGCGAATCGAAGACAGAGACATCCGGTCTCTGGCGCAAGAACCTCAGCGCCACGGGTTTGCGAGCGATCGGTGCGTTGGTCAGGTGGGGGAAACCACCGATCCCAAGCATGGCGCATGTTCTCGTTTGGTATAGGCCGCCGTCGCGCAAATCCTGACAGAAGAAATGGTCCAGTTTTCGGGTTCGCGCCACCACTCCCAGCGGCCCGACGCCTAGAACTTCCATTGCACTGGCGTGTGTGCGCCCAGGCCTTCGTTGTTGCGCACGCCGACGTAGTCCGTCTTGCGATAGGTGAGCTCCAGGCGAACCGCAGGTGCCGGTTCCAGTCCCAGATCAGGTTGGCCCAGACGGTCTCATTCCTGGCAACCTGGAGTGCCGCGAGGTCTTCGTCTTGCGGGTCGTCGATGCCGTAGCCCACGTGCGTGTGGATGCACCGCCGCCACCAGTACACGTAGAATTCTCCCCAGCTGCGGGTTGTATGCAGCGACGTTGATCCGTGCGCGCCAAGCGTTTTTCGCGTGAGAATCTCACGGCGAGCGGTTGAAGTGGGCCATGTCCAGGTGTAGAAAGCTGGGCGTCACCGCGCTAGGGCGCAGCACTTCTGGGTGACACTTCTCGGTGACACTTCTCAGACATTACGCCCATCTTCTTCCTCAGATGGCGGGAATCGTGTTACTCCAGGCCAATCATCCTCACGAGGCCGTCACCATGCGATTTGTCATCCGCTTCGTTTCGGTGCTAATCGCCGCGCTGGTTATAACGCTGGTCACCGCGCCCGCTCCTGCCGGCGACGAGCTACCCTCCTGGAACGAGGGACCGGCCAAGACGGCCATCCTGGAATTCGTGGCCCGCGTCACGAAGGAAGGCGGGCCGGACTTCGTGCCGGTCGCCCGAGCGGATCGCCACCTTCGACAACGACGGCACGCTCTGGTCGGAGCAGCCGATCTACTTTCAATTCGCCTTCGCCATCGACCGCGTGAAGGCGCTGGCCGACAAGCATCCCGCATTGGAAGGACCAGCAGCCGTTCAAGGCGGTGCTCGAAGGAGACATGAAGGGGCTGATCGCGAGCGGCGAGAAAGGGCTGCTCGAGATCGTGGCTGCCACGCACGCCGGCATGACGACCGACGAGTTCGAGCAGACGGTCAAGGACTGGCTGGCGACCGCCCGGCACCCGCGCTTCAAGCGGCCGTACAACGAGCTGGTCTATCAGCCGATGCTGGAGGTGCTTGGCCTACCTGCGGGCCAACGGGTTCAAGACGTTCATCGTCTCCGGCGGCGGGGTCGAGTTCATGCGGCCCTGGGCGGAGAAGGCCTACGGCATCCCGCCGGAGCAAGTCGTCGGCAGCAGCGGCAAGCTCAAGTACGAATTGCAGGGCGGCAAGCCGGTGCTGATGAAGCTGCCCGAGGTCGAACTTCATCGACGACAAGGCCGGCAAGCCCGTCGGCATCGAGCAGCAGATCGGCCGGCGACCGATCATGGCCTTCGGCAACTCCGACGGCGACTTCGAGATGCTCGAATGGACCACGGCCGGCAAGGGGGCGCGCTTCGGCCTGATCGTCCATCACACGGACGCCGAGCGCGAATGGGCCTACGACCGAACCTCGCTGGTGGGCAAGTTGGTTCGCGGGCTCACGAGGGGCCGCAGCGCGGCTGGATCATCGTCGATATGAAGAACGACTGGAAAAAGGTCTACCCCTTCGACAAGTGAACCTTCTTTTCAAGGGCACAAAACCACGCGGGCGCGAACGGTCCTGACCACGCCGAGCCGAGCCACGCTTGTGCCTGGCGCCGTGCGCAAGGATAATTCCACGATCATGTATGAACTCGTCTCTGCGGAGCCGCGCTCGGTGAATCTCTCGGCGAATTCGGTGACCAGCACCACGCTGCTGGTGCGGCTGCAACAGTCGCCTTCCGACCAGGCGGCCTGGGCCGAGTTCGTCGAGCGCTACGGGCGGCGGATCGAGGGCTGGTGCCGCCAATGGGGGTTGCAAGAGGCCGACGCCCAGGACGTTGCCCAGACCGTCTTGCTCAAGCTGCTGCGGACGGTGCAGACCTTTCGGTATGACCCGCAACAGAAGTTTCGCGCCTGGCTCAAGACCGTCACGCATCATGCCTGGCAGGATTGGGTCCGCAGCCGACGACAGGTTGCCGCCGGCGGGGCAGACGCCAAGGACGACCCGCTGCAATCGTTGGCGGCGCGAGACGATCTGGCCATCTGGATCGAAGGCGCCTACGAGCAGGAGCTTCTGGACGAGGCCCTCGTGCGGGTTCGCCCTCGCGTGCAGCCCCAAACGTGGGAAGCCTTTCGTCTGACCACCTACGAGGGATTGTCGGGCGCCGAAACCGCCGCTCGCCTCGGCATGGCCGTCACGTCGGTCTATAAGGCCAAGAGCAACATTCAGAAGCTGCTCGAGGTAGAGGTCCGCCATCTGGAAGGAGTGCAGTTGTGAACGGCGCCTGCCCCCCTGACGCCGAGCTGGAGCGGCTGCTGGCCAGCCAGCTCAGCGAGGCGGAGGAGCAGTCGCTGGAAGACCATGTCGTCGAGTGCGAGGCCTGCCAGCGGCGGCTCGACGAGCTCACCCGCTTCGCGTCGTCAACGCCCACTTTCTCCGCCCGCCGAGACGCGGGCGAGGGTCCGCCGCTGCCCGGCGGGGTCCTCGCGCGGTTGGCCAACTCCTCCAGGCCGATGTTGCGGCTGGTGGAACAGAAGGCCCAGGAGAAAAGCTCTCCCGCGGAGTCCGCCGCGCGGCGGTTCAGCAGCTCGTCAGTCATTTCGGCCTCAGGGCGATTCGTCCGCCGGCAGTTCTGGACCTGGCCGTTGATCGCGGCGGCGCTGCTGGGCGGCGCCGGATGGTGGGTCAGCCAGTCCGTCGAAACGGCGATGCGGCAGCAGCGGATCAACGAGTTGAAGACGGTGCTGGAGGCCGACGTGGCTGCCCTCCGCGGCTGGATCGACAACCAGCGCGCCACGGCCGAGCTGGTCGCCGCGGACGATCAACTGCGGCCGTTGACGCAAGAGCTGTTCGCGCTCCCGGACGGGACGCCCGAGGGCCGTAGCCGGCTCATCCGCGGCCCAGCTCAGACGGCGATCCGGTCCCGGTTGGCAGAGTCGCTGCGGAGGGGTGGCTTCACCGGATTCTTGCTCGTTTCGCTCGCGGGACATCGCATTGGCGGCCGATGAAGACGCGGCGGTCGGGGCGGCACTTTCCGGATATCGCCGCGACTTCTTTGCCGGCGTCACCAGCGGTCAGGCGGCGGTGTCGAAGCCGTTCCTCAGCCCGCTCTTGCTCGCCGACGAGCAAGGTGAGCTGCGGGCCAATCTGCCGTGCATGTACGCCGCCGCGCCGATCCGCGACGCAGACGGCCGGCCGATCGCCGTGCTGGGCCTTCGGATCCGCCCGGACGACCAGTTCACGCAGATTCTGCAAGTGGCCCGGTCGGGAAATACCGGCGAGACGTACGCCTTCGACCGCGACGGGCTGCTCCTCAGCCAAAGCCGGTTTGACGACGAGCTGAAACAAATCGGCCTGCTGGTCGATCGACCCGACAGCAGATCCATTCTGAGCGTGGAGCTGCGCGATCCTGGCGTCAACATGGCCGCGGGCGAGCGGCCGACGGTGCGCCGGGCAGACCAGCCGCTGACGCGCATGGCCCGTGATGGCGGTGCAGGGAACGAGCGGCTACGACGCGGACGGCTACCGCGACTACCGCGGCGTTCCGGTCGTCGGGGCCTGGCAATGGCTGGACGACTACGACTTTGGCGTCGCCACCGAGATCGACGTGGACGAGGCGTTCGCGCCGCTCTACATCCTGCGCCGCGCGTTCGCCGTGCTGATGGGTCTGTTGGTCGCCGCCGCGGTCGGGATCTTCCTGGCCATGTGGTTCATCACGCGCCAGCAGCGGCGCATGCCAGCTGCACGATGCCAGCTCCACGATGCTACTGCGGCGGCCAGCAGTTTGGACAGTACACGCTCGTCGAAAAACTCGGCACGGGCGGGATGGGAACCGTCTACAAGGCCCGGCATGCCCTGCTGCGCCGGCCGACGGCGGTCAAGCTGCTCAATCCGGAGATGATGTCCGACACGGCGATCGCTCGATTCGAGCGGGAGGTGCAGCTTACCAGCGGACTGACTCATCCCAACACCGTCGCGATCTATGACTATGGCCGCACCCCCGAGGGCGTCTTCTACTACGCCATGGAGTATCTGGAGGGCGTCAACCTGGACGAGCTGGTGAAGCGGTACGGCCCGCTGCCCGACGAGCGGGCGCTGTACGTGCTCCGCCAGGTCTGCGCGTCGCTGGCCGAGGCCCACGCCGCGGGCCTGGTCCATCGCGATGTCAAGCCGGCCAACATCTTCCTCACGTTCCGCGGCGGGCAGCACGATTTCGTCAAGGTGCTCGATTTCGGTCTGGCGAAAGCGGCCGGCGGAGGGGATGAGGCGAGTCTGACTTCAACGAACACCGTCGCCGGGACGCCCCTTTACGTTTCGCCCGAGGCGATCACCGAGCCGGAGCAGATCGACGCCCGTGCCGACGTGTATGCGATCGGCGCCGTCGGGTATTTCCTGCTCACCGGCTCGCCGGTGTTCGCCGGCTCGTCAGCGGCGGACATCTGTCTGATGCACGTCACGGCCAAGCCGCAGCCGCCGTCGGCCCGCGCGGGCAGGCCGGTGAGCCCCGACCTGGAAGCGATCCTGCTGCGCTGCCTGGCCAAGTCGCCTTCCGACCGGCCCGCGGATGCGGCCGACTTGTTGCATCTTCTGGAGACGTGCTCCGTGGCGGGTCGCTGGACAGCCGCCGACGCCGCTCGCTGGTGGGCAGATCGCGGGCAGGCTCACGTCGCCGCGTTCCATGAGACGTGCTCGCGCGCATCTACATGAAGACCGCGTTCAGGTTCTTCGTAGAAGGCGTGACAGTCGGCGTCACGCCCTGATCGCATCCAGGGAAGTGAATGTGAGAGATACGCCAGGGAGCGACGGCATCATGGAAGCGGTCGCCAGTGGCAATGCCACGGCGACTAAGCAGGCGTTTCGTCCTTGAGGCTCGTGAGCAGCGCCTCCAGCTCCTGGCGTCGTGGCTCAAGTTCGGAGCGAACGGCGTTTTGGTTCAGCCAGTAAACGAAGGCAAAAACGATAACTCCCAAGGCGACCACTAGCGAAACGGCGAGAGCCGTCCACCAGCCGCCCGACCGTTCTTGCCAGGCGACTGGGCCAAAGAAGGCCAGGATCGGAAAGGGCGAGAGGCAGCAGATACCACCAGAACACATTGCGAAGCAACCAGATTTGATGCTCAACCTGCGCCAGGGAACTCTCCACGCGCTCGACGAAGCGGTTCGCCCGGCTCAGGCGGTTGCCGTTTGTGACGCATCCGGTCCGCCAGCATGAACCCGGCGATCCACAACAGGGCCGGCACCGTCAAATACCATGTCCAGGGCGAAGAGAGCTTGACTCCCAGGTAAATCCACAAGGGCACCATCAGAAGACTTGTGCCCACTTCACGAACATCCCGCCAAAAGATGGTGGCGGTGAAATAGCCGCTGGTTGCGTTGCACCTCTTTGAGGAGCAGCTCGGCATCGATCGTCAGACGGGTTTGCGACGATTGCGTCTGCCAGGCTTGTTTGAAGTCGTCAGGATTCATGGGACTCCTCTTTCATCAGTTCGCCCAAAGCTTTTTTCGCCCGATTCAACTTCACTCCCACGTTGCTTTCGGAGATGCCCAGCACCTCGGCCATCTGCCGATAGCTCAAGTCGTCCAGGTAGAGCAGGACCAGCGCTGCATCGGTTTTGGGCAATTGGCGAATCGCGGCATAGAGCCGTTCGACCGCTTCGCGCTGCACAACTTGCTGGGCGCTGTCCAACCCAGCGACCGACAGGTCTTCAACTTCCAGCAGCGGTTGTTGGCGTGCCCGGCGGCGGTGTTCCTTGCGGTGCCAGCCGAGGGCGGTGTTCAGCGCCACGCGGTAAAACCAGGTGGATGCGCTGGCCCGACCCTGAAACTGCGGCAAGGAGCGCCAAACCTGGAGCAGGATTTCCTGGGCCAGGTCCTGGCAATCCTCGGTCGTCCGCGTGTAGGCGCGGGCCACCTTCAGGACGGCGCCGCCATGCTCACTGAGCCAGCTCTTAAACAGCGACTCTAGGTTCTCATTGAGCAATTCAGAGCTTCCCTCCCCGAAAGTATTGGTAGCCTGAAGCGACTGCTCCTTACAAGAAACGACGCAACGCATCCACGCATTGACATCCGCTGATTGACCATTTTTTTCCGCCGTCGTCGCCAGTTTTCGATTCAGTTTTCGCCCCGACAAGCGTAAGAAGGGTGTAAGGGCCTGTGAACAGGAGCGCCGCCATGTCTATGTCTATGGGCAATGACGACGATACGGTGGATATCCCGCCGCCGCCGCCGCACGCGGATCGGCCGCCGCCGTTCTCCGCGCTGGTGCGCGTGGATGCCGCCGGGCTGTCGCACCCGGGCTGCGTGCGCCCCAGCAACGAGGACCATTTCCTGATCTGCCGCTTCGGCCGCTATCTCCAGACGGTCGAGACCAACCTGCCGGACATGTCCCAGGCGTCGCGCTTCGACGAACGGGGCTATGGCTTCGTCGTCGCCGACGGCATGGGGGGCAGCGCCGCCGGCGAGCTGGCCAGCAGTCAGGCCATTCACATCCTGGTGAACCTGGTGCTCTATACGCCGGACTGGATTCTGCGGCTGGATGACGAGTCGCTGACGGACGAAGTGCTGCGCCGGGCCTCGGAGCGATATCGCGAGGTCAATCGGGCGCTGGGTGAACAGGCCGCCGTGGCCCCCCAGCTTCGCGGCTTTGGCACCACGATGACCCTCGCCGCGAGCGTGGGGGCCGACTTGTTTCTAGCTCACCTCGGCGATTCCCGAGCCTATATCTTCCGCCAAGACACGCTGTACCGCCTGACCCGCGACCACACGATGGCCCAGCGCCTGGCCGATGCCGGCATCATCAGCCAAGAGAAGGTCGCCACTCACCGCTTGCGGCACGTGCTGACGGCGTTCCTGGGAGACAACCCCGACGACGTGCAGCCCGACGTGCAGAGGCTGCGGCTCGCGGACGGCGACTGCCTGCTGCTCTGCACTGACGGGATGACGGACCTGGTTCGAGATGAGGACATTGCCGCGTGCCTCGCCAGCAAGTCGAGCCGCGAGCAGCAGGGGGACGAGAGTTCCGCGCAGGTCTGCCAGCGACTCGTTGACCGGGCGCTGGGCACCGGCGGCAAGGACAATGTCACAGTCATTGTGGCTCGATATGGTTTTCCCAGAATGTAGAGGAAGCATAGGAGGCGATTGCCCGGGAGATCGACGGCGAGCCCGCTCCGGCCGGCGACCCGGTGACGGTGGAGTGCGTCAACAAGCAGGGTGTCGTCAGCGGCACCCTCTTCAACAAGGAGACGACGAGGACGCCTCGAAGTCGTAAGAGGTGTAATCGACGTGAGCGCCTCCGCGCTCCAGAATATTGTCCACGTGGCCCAGAATGCAGGCTAGGATAAGGCGCTTCATCCTGACTCGTTCCAACTCCCTACTCCGTGCGGAGACCATCATGCAAGTCCGCTGGCTTCGGTTACTGTCTGGCGCTACGCTGATCGCTTTGGCTTCGTGCAGCGAGGCGCTGGCCCAGTTCGATCAGCTTCTCAATCGCGTCCCGGGCGACGCCAACATGCTGCTGATCGTGGACGTGGAGCGTCTGCACGCCACGCCGCTGGCCAACCGCGAGAAGTGGCGGACGAAGCTGGCGGACGACTTCAGCCAGGGCCGCATCTTCGTGCCGCCGCAGGCCCAGCGCGTGGTGGTGGCCAGTCGGCTCGATATCCAGGAGATGGAGCCCGCCTGGCAGCTCGCCTTGATGGATGTGAGCAAGACGGTGAACCTGCAATCCATCGCCAACAAAGAGAAGGGCTACGTCGATGACATCGCCGGCCAGAAAGTCGCCTGGAGCCCGCGCGGGGGCTACGTGGCGAAGGTTGCGGCCAATTCGATCGGCATCATGTTTCCGGCCAACCGCCAGTATTTGTCGTCCTGGCTGCGCGGCCGCAACGGCCAGCTTTCGACCTATCTGCGGCAAACGGCCAAGCGCACGGGCCACGTCGTGATGGCGCTGGACCTCGAGGACGCCCTTTCCCCGCAGCTCGTGCAAGACCGGCTCAAGCAGTTCAAGGCCTTCGCCGGCGCGACGGGCAACGTCGAAGAGCTGGCCGCCGTGCTCTCCAGCATCCGGGGCGTGACGCTCGAGCTCACGGTGGGGGAAAAGGCCGAAGGCAAGGTGACCGTCGAGTTCGGCCGCGATGCGACGATCCTGGCCGACGTCGCCAAGCCGGCCTTGCTGGAAGTCCTCTCCCGGCAGGGCGCCTACATCGACGAGTTCGAGGGATGGATCGGCACGGTCCGCGGCAAGGAGTTTTCCCTCACCGGCACGCTGGGCAAGAGCGGCCTGCTGCGGCTCTCCAGCGTCGTGGAGCTGCCTTCCCTGCCGCTGGACGACCCGGGCCGCGATAAGCCCAAGGTCGATGCCGGCGATCCCAAGCTCTACGCCAGCCAGCAGCACTTCAAATCGGTGCAGGCGCTGCTGCAAGACGTGCGCAACCAGAAGGGCATCGACGTGAAGACCATGGGCCAATTGGCGCTGTGGATCGACGGCTATGCCCGGCGCATCGACCGGCTGCCGCTCTTGAACGTGGACGAAGAAATGCAGGACTATAGCGCGGAAATTGCCGGCCTGCTCCGCAAGCTGTCGGCTGGCTACAAGGGTTATGGCATCAAGAGCAGTGCGCGGCAGGCCCAGTACCACAGCGGCGTGTCGGGCACCTACTCCGGCTACGGCTATGGCTCCTACACGTACTCCGGCAGCCGGTACATTCAAGGCGAGCGGCGGCGCGTCAAAGCGGAGGAGCGCGCAGCGGCCGCCACCACGGCCGTGCAGCTCTGGGAAGCGATCGAGCAGGCCACTTCCGACGTCCGTCAGGAGATGACCAAGCGCTACAACGTCGAGTTCTGAACCGCCGGCGTGGCGCGGCCGCCCTGGCCGTGCTGACGACGCCAAAGAACGCAGCGCGACCACGACCGCCGCGCCACGGCGTGCCCTCAAGGCAAGGACGCTATGCGCACGCGGGGCCGCTTGTCTTGGGCTTCTGATGCGCGTAGACTGCGCTCGATCACTTGGCCTCAGCCAAACGGGATGGTTCTCTCCTTCCCCCAACGGAGTTGTTATGACACGTCCTTGCTCGCTCGCCCTGTTCTTGCTTTTTCCGGCTCTCCTCCTCGGCTGCGGCGGAGAGGGGAAGTCCGGCGCGATCCTTGCCGTCAATCCTGGCGACCCGCCCGAGAAGACCGGCGTGCCGGCGGGCCAGACGGGTGGTCGTGAGGGACCATCCGCTGACGCGAAGGCGAACGGCGTGCAGGCGAACGCGGCAGGTCCCCTGGATTTCGCCCGGCCGATTCACCTGCTCGGCCACAAGCCGGCCGCCATCGTTGGCCTGGCCTATTCGCCCGACGGAAATCATCTGGCTTCCATCAGCGACACCGGCGAGGTGATCCTCTGGGACCTGGCGAAGCGTTCCCGATCAAGCCTGGCGGCTGGCGGATCTCCCAACTCTGGAGGTTTGAGCCGCTTCGGCGAGCACGTCGCTTTTTCTCCCGACGGCAAAACGCTGTTCTTCGGGACGGTCTCTGCCGCCACGCAGTGGGACGTCGGGTCGGGCAACAGTGTCCACACCTTTTCCCACACGAAGGTCGAAGGATACACCGATGGCATGGTCATCGCGCCCGACAGGAAAACCTTGGTCACCTATGGCGGCGACGGCGAGGGGGGCGAGAGCTGGAAAGTGTGGGACGTTGCCACGAAGGAGGCGATCTTCAATGCTTCTCTTCCCTCGGACGTGCACTGGCGCTATTCGCCCGACTCAAAGACTTTAGTGGTGACACCTCGGGGCAAGATTCACGTGTACGATCTGGCAAAGCGGCGGGAGTTAACACCGATACAGGATGACGCCAAGGATCTGTTCTTTATCGATAACAACTCCCTGTCTGTGTGGGGCGAGAAACTCTCCGTCTGGGATCTCGGTGACCGCACTGGCCCAGCGAGGCTCAAGTCCCGCGAGGACCTCCGGGGCGATCTTGATCGAACGCCAACGTCGTGGGGAGGGGGGCGGCTCCTTTCTCCCGACCGCAAGTCGCTCGTGGGTCTCGTTGGCGGGGCCTACCACGTCGGCGACTTCGCGACGCGTAAGAGTCGCGGCGTGGTGAGGACCACGGAACCCTTGGTTTTCACTCCGGACAGCGGCACCATCGTGGCGCCGACGCTAAATGCTTCCAGTCGTCAGAACGTCTTCCTCGCAGAGGCCGACGCGCAAACCGGCCAGACGCGCGAAGTGCTGGAGATCGCCTATGACGGGGCTAAACCCGAGGTCAGCAGCGATATCGTCCTAGCCATTTCGCCCACGCGAGCTGGCACGATCACCGTCGGGCTGCGCAACGGCCTGATCGTGATCCATCCCCTCGTGGGCAAGACCCCTGGCCTCAAGGAGCTGGCCAGCCTGCCCCTGACCCCCATGGGCGGGTATGGACAACGCGCCAAAGTTGAGCATCTTCGGCAAGCAAAGGATGGGCGGCCCTATGCCTTGGAATTCTCCCACGATAGCCGTTACGTGGCGCTGCTGGGGATGGAGAACTTGCTGTGGGACGTGGCCAGCAAGAAGCTGGTGTTGACCGCTACCCAGGTGCCGCCGACCAACAAGTTCCCGCGACCTACGTTTGCCATAGCTCCCTGGCCGACCGTGATGGTTGTGCCCGACCAGGACCTTGTGCTCTCGGCGAACGTTGGCGAGACCCTTTGCCGTTATGCGCTCAGCACGGGCGAATTGAAGTCGCGTCAGGATCACAAGGACACCATGTGCTACGCGTCGTTCCGCATGGCGCCCGACGGCAAGACCGCCGCGGCGCTGATCGCCGACGAAAAGGTGCGCCGCTATCCCAGCCGCACCTACAAGTTGGCGCTGGTAGACCCGGCCACCCTGAAGATCAAGACGGAGCTGGCCACGTTTGAGGCGCCAGGCGATTCGCCGGGCGGCGACGTGGCATTCTCCGCCACTGCGCGCTACTGGCCCTTCGCCCCGGCCTGTCAATCAACGACGTTCGTGTCCTGGGATTTGGCGACCCGACAAGAGAAACCGACTACGTCCAAGGGCGCCGGTTTGGCCCCATGCTGAGCCGGCCCGCCTTCCTCGGAGACACCACGCTCGTCACTCTTTTCCTGTCCTCTCCGGTCTATCGACTGGACTTCCACGACGTTGCTTCCGGCCAGAAGACCCGTGACCTGGACCCGACTTTCCGCCACACCGCTCGCATTACCAACCTGGCCGTCTCGCCGGCCAGCCCGGTGTTTGCCGCCGTGAACGAAGAGGGAGAACTCCTGCTTCAAGACCTGAAAACCGGCGGAGCGCGGGCGCGCCAGTGCGCCCACGATGACCAGGCATACGCCGTGGCGATGTCGCCCGACGGCAAGCTCGTGGCCACGGCCGGCGCGGACTTCAAACTCAAGTTGTGGGAAGTCGGCAATGTTCCGCCGGAGAGGAATTTTGGGACGCCGCAGGTATTCGAACCCGAGCGGCGGCCACCCCCAGCACCGGGTCTGACCGAAATCGCCACCTTCGACGCGGAGAGCGGAGGAAGCATCGCGCTGTCCCCCGACGGCAAGCTCCTGGCCGCCTTGAGCTCTGGGGAAAACGGCGCAATCGTCCGCTTCTGGGACCACGCCACACGCAAGCAGGTAGCCGTCTGGGAAGACGACGGGGAGACCCAGTACGTCGGTGGCGCCCCGTTCCGCTTTAGTGCCGACGGCCGTTGGCTGGTCGACGATTACGCGTCGATTTTCGACGTTACTCGGCGCCAGCGGCAGATGCGACCCCTTGAGCTGACCTTTTCCTGTATGAGCCTGGCCCCTTCCACCAAGACGGTCGTGATCGGTCTGGAGGGCGAACGCGACGTCAAAGAAAAACGGCTTCGGTTTCTGGACTTCCCCACGCTGAAGGAGCGCCGGGCGGCGCTCGATACGTTTGGCAACGTCAAGGCAGTGCGTCATTCCCCAGACGGCAAGCAGCTAGTGGTTCTTTTGCACGAAGGCGACGAACATCGTCTGCTGCTGCTTGATCCCGAAAGCGGAGCCGTCCGGGCCACCATCGCCAAGTGGGACACCGGTCATCCGGACCAATTCGCGTTCTCCGCGGACAGCCGAATGCTCGCCGCCAACAGTCCAGGCACGCTGACCTGGTGGGACCTGTCCACCGGCACGCCCAAAGAGCTCCGCTCGGTGCCTCTAGACACCGGAGCTGTTGGACTAAGTTTCATCACTGATGGCCGCATGTTGGCTGTCCGACTCGACGACCACGAAGCCGCCGTCTACGACGTTGCCACCGGCACGCTGCGCAGCAAATCCAATCTCGGCGTGTCCGAGTCGAACACGCAGGCGGAATACGCGGTAATATTCCCGCGTCGAGGCCTCTTCATCTCCGGCCGGGACAACGGCGAACTCCTCGTCTGGGACCTGGTCAACGCCCGCCCGCTGCCCAAGAAGGAAGCTCACCGAGCCACAATCCTGGGAGTGGCCATCTCCGCCGACGAACGCTACCTGGCCACGGCCGGCAAGGACGACAAGGTGAAGGTCTGGTCGCTGGGGAATTGAGGCAGCTTGCCGGCTGCCAATCGGAGAACAATGCTCGCGCTACGAATGCGGAGACCGTGATGCCCCGTCACTTTGCTGCTTTCGTCATCTTGTCGTATTGGCTGACCACTCTACCCGCGCGCGCGGCGACGACATCCTGATCGCCGATTTCGAAGGCGCCGACTACGGCGACTGGAAAGTCGAGGGTGAGGCGTTGGGCTCCGGCCCGGCCCGCGGCACGCTGCCGAACCAGATGCCCGTCAGCGGCTTCCTGGGCAAAGGGCTGGTCAACACCTATTTCAACGGCGACGACACGCGCGGCACGCTGACCTCGCCGCCGCTCAAGGTCCAGCGGCGTTACATGAACTTCCTCATCGGCGGCGGCGGCTATGCAGGCGAGACCTGCATCAACCTGCTCCTCGACGGAAAGGTCGTCCGCACCGCCACCGGACCGAACACCGAGGCCGGCGGCAGCGAAGCCTTGGACTGGGCCTCCTGGGACGTGGGCGACCTCGCCGGCAAGGAAGTGGTCATCCAGATCGTGGACGCTCGCAAGGGCGGCTGGGGGCACATCAACGTCGATCACATCGTGCAGAGCAGCCAGCGGCGCGGCACCGAGGTGATCCGCCGCGAGCTGCGCATCACCGAGCAGGTATCTGCACCTGCCGGTGACGACGGGCGCTGCGAAGCGGCGGATGAAGCTCCTGGTCGATGGAAAGACGGTTCGCGAGTTCGAGATCGAGCTGGCCACGCCGAGCCAGCCACTGAAAAGCCGCAGCACTGGTTCTTCGCCGATCTCGCGGCTTACCGCGGCCAGACGCTGGTGATCGAGTGCCCATTGCCTGTGGGATCGAGGGCGCTCGAGGCCATCGTGTTTGCCGACGTGTTGCCCGGTGCGGACAAGCTCTATCAAGAGAAGCACCGGCCGCAGTTTCACTTCACCTCTCGCCGCGGCTGGCTGAACGACCCCAACGGCCTGGTCTATCACAACGGGGAGTGGCACCTGTTCTATCAGCACAATCCCTTCGGCGGGAACTGGGGCAACATGCACTGGGGGCACGCCGTCAGCCGCGACCTGGTGCACTGGCAGGAGCAGGAGATCGCCCTCTATCCCCGGCAATTCGGCGACTGGGCCTTCTCGGGCAGTGCCGTCGTCGATCGGGAGAACACGTCCGGCTGGGGCCGCGGCGACCGCCGGCCGCTGGTGGCCGCCTACACGAGCACCGGCCGCGGCGAGTGCATCGTCTACAGCAAGGACGACGGCCGGACGTGGACCGAGTACGAAGGCAACCCCGTCGTGAAGCACGAAGGCCGCGACCCGCGGCTGCTATGGCACGAGGCCAGCCGCCAATGGGTGATGGCCGTGTATACCGAGCACGGCCCCCGCGAGGCGGGTGACCGGCGGCAGCACATTGCTTTCTACACCTCCGGCGACCTGAAGCGCTGGCAGTTCCAGAGCCGCATTGAGGGCTACTTCGAGTGCCCCGACCTATTCGAGCTGCCGATCACACCGGACGCGGCAGACGTGCCGCGCGAGAAGCAAGCCGCAACTCCAAAGCAAGCCGCAACTCCAAAGCAAGCATCGACCAGGTGGGTGCTCTACGCCGCCGACGGCCGCTACGCCCTGGGCACGTTCGACGGCAAGGTCTTTCGCCCCGACGGCCCCAAGCAGCAGCTCTGGCACGGCCGCTTCTACGCCGCGCAAACGTTCAGCGATGCGCCCGGAGGCCGGCGAATCCAGATCGGCTGGGGACAAGGAATCACGTTTCCCGAGATGCCCTTCAATCAGCAAATGACCGTGCCGGTCGAGCTGACTTTGCGGCGGCACGGCGACGCATTGCGCCTGCACGCCAGCCCGGTGAAAGAGCTGGCCGCGCTGCGTGGCACACGGAAACTCTGGGCTGACGTCAAGCTCGCCGCGGGCGAAATGCCGTTGAAGGACCTTGCCGGAGAACAGCTTGAGGTCATCGCGGAGATCACACCGGGCGAGGCCAAGCGCGTGGGCATGCGGATTCGTGGCGTCGAGGTGGCCTGGGACGCCGAAAAGAAGCTGCTCCAGTGCCACGACGTCGTGGCCCCGCTCTCACTGGAAGAAGGCAGCCTGCGGCTGCACGTGCTGGTGGATCGCGGTTCGATCGAGGTGTTTGCCGATCGCGGCCGCGTGGCGATTTCCGCGGGCATCGCCCCTAAGGATACTGCTCCGCGAGAAGCCGAGCGAGGGCTGTCCCTCCTCGCCGTAGGCGGCACCGCCACCGTGAAATCGCTGGAGGCGTTCTCGCTGCGGTCCGCCTGGAAGGAATAGACGTTGCGTTCCGAACGATCTTGGCCAAAAGGGTGCCCGATCTTCGAGTGCCCATCATCGAAAGGGCGTCGGACCCCTTACGTCACCCGATACCAGGCGGCAAACTCAGCCGCATAAACTGCCAGGAGTGTCGCCGACAGAGCGCAGCACAGCGCCACAAGCCACCCCGGCACCCGAGCCATCAATTGGCCCATCACGATGTAAACGGGAAAGGCAATCGCTGCGAAGCGGCCTTGGGAGAGCATCACATTCCGGTGACCTTGCGTGAAATACGGAATGCTCAGGAGCATTGCCGCCAACAGCACTTCCTTTGCATCCAGCCAGCGCTTCTTCCAACCGAGCCAGACAAGGAACACTGAGACGACGAAGTAAATCGGATTGGCAAACGGCAGGTTGATCAGCGGATTGGCCGGCACATCCAAGTGGCGTGCCCAATAGGCTGGCGACGACGGAACGTAGACAGACCATATCGGCTCAAGGAGGATTGCGTAGGCCCACTGTTCCAGATAGGAGCAGTCTAGTCGCTGAGCACAGGTTTCATGTGCGGTAGCAAACACCAGCGGATCGCCGAATTGCCAATAGAGGAAAACCATGAAGCCAGCGATGCCCCAGCAACCCAGCGGCAGCAAAAGGGAGACGTCACGAACAAACCGCCAGGGAACCGCTGGACAACTCGAGGCGCGACGGTCGATGGTACACGGGTTTGGAACGGAGTTGAGTGAGCGCTCCTTGCTGCGCTCCCAGAGATAAAGGGCAAACGGCCCCAAGAGCGCCACACCGACCGGCCGACATGCCGTGCCGAACCCGACGATCAGCGCCACGATGATCGGGTGGGCTCGTTGGCGCATGGCATATAGGGCGAGGATGCTCACCAGAAGCATCAAAGACTCGGTATACGGAACGCGAAAAACGAACGTCATCGGCCAAAGTCCCAGAGCGACCAGAGTGTAGTCGGCCGCCTCCAGTGCAGCTCGCTGGCCGCCATTGGCCCTTTGCCTTGCCGGTTTCCCGGTTTTCACGTACACGTGCAACAGGACAAACGCTGCCGCGAGCGCACTGTGCGCGATGAGAAGAAGCGCGACCCGAATCGGCCATCCCGTTAGCCAGTGAAGGCACCGGCCCGCCAGCGGGAATGCCGGGGAAAACGCCACCGTTGAATAGTGCAATCCCTCGTAGTATCTGTAGCCCTGATCGGCGATTTCCGCGTAATGCACGGCGTTCCCGCGGGCAAATGCGTCCGCAAGGCCATTGAGCGTCGGTTCGTGCGGCCGCTTCAAGAACTCGCCGACGCCGGTTACGCTGGCCACGACGATCAGCGACGTCACGTAGTAGCACGTCAGCCCCGGCAAAGCGGCGTCAAGCCAAGAGGTGCCTCGCAGCGCTCGTCGCGGCATACGTCACTCCGGGAGGAAGGTATGGCAACTGCTGACCAGCCACTGCGCTATTCGGCGTGCATGACGATCGGTATGTCAACCGTGAGGCGAGTCCCGGAGCGCGCCATTTCCAAGTCAATGTGCAATCGGTCGTCGTGCGGTTTCCTGACGAGGGAATCCGCCAAAACGAAATCCGCCCTGACATTGCACGATGGTTCGCTCGAATAGTTTGACCGGACGCCTCCCCCGTCACTCTTGGCTTGGCGAATTCGGAACGGCTCATCGGTCAACGAGCGGAACGTCACCGACTGTGTACGCGAAGGGCCAAATAGGACCACGTCGGGAAACGCCCTGACCGGTGGCACGAGGTCGGCCCTGACTGGTACTGATAAGCGCTCGAAGCCTGGAACATTCGTCGCAATTTCTACTTGTTCCTTCGAGATGTCGCTGCTCACTCGCCGCCGAGTTAACGGAAACCGCCACCACGTGCACCGCATCACCCGCGTTGGTTTGGTGCCATTGTCCTTCGACCCAGTGCGGCACCCGATTCGTGCCGCTTGCAGGATAGGTATCGACGGTGATGAATTGCACGGAGGAGGTGGCGCTTCAGAATCTGAAAATCGTCCGGGCGTCCCGGGTGGCGCAGAAAGCAATAGGCCGTATTGCGCTTGCCAAGCGGTATCGAGCCAAGGTTCAGCTTCGCTGGCACGACCTCCACTGCGGTGTCCGCGTAACCAGCCGCGCTCAGCCGGATGACCGGCCGCTCCGGGTCGTTCGTCTCCACGAGAATCTCATGGTCAAACGCGCCCCTCGCGCGGTCCACGCGATAGACCGCTTTGATCCTGCCGCGGCCCCCAGGCGAAATGGGCGCGCTGGCTCGTTCGATGGCCAGGCACTTACGATTTGACCGGACACTCTTGATTTCCAGGTCGCGGCCTCCCGTGTTCTCCAGGCGAAACTCGAACGCGCACGTCTCGGCAGTCCCTGGCAGACAGCCCTTGTCGATCAGGAGCGAGTGAAACTTGGCGCGAGGCGGGGGATCGGCATCGGCGGCCTCAAGCGCGACGTCGTTGGCGTTGTCGCCTCGCCTGACGATCAGGACATGGCCGCTCCACCGCTGAGCGAAGTTCTTCCGCGGCGTAGCACGGCGCCGACCGTCGCCCTCGAAAAAGTGGACGAGGCGTTCATCGACGCCGACAACCACCACGAAATGCTCTGGATCGGTCAGGTGTGCGATGCACGGAAAGGAACCGGACGCCAGACCTTCAGCATTTTCCAACCTGCCTTCGCACTGAAATACTAAGGACTCCAGCACGCCGGAAAGCTCCAGCAGCGAGTGCCCGGTCTCGGCGTACGGCATTCGGCGCAGGAGGTCCGCGACCTCGAGGGGGACGCCGAGCATCGCGGCGATCCGCTGTACGCACCAATGGCCACATTGGAGCGATGACCGGACCACGCTGGGCTTTTCGCGCTTCGGCGTCGCCTCCACAAAGGAGCCTAAGAGCGCGATCAAACCCGAAACGCCTAGCAAGCCGACTCCCGTATAACGCCGCCATTTATGAAGCACGGCTTATCCTCCTTCGCCTGAGCACCAGCAAAAGCACAAGGACCAAGGCAAAACCTAGCACAACGGCCACTGCCCATAAGGGCCACCGCTGGTAGGCGCGCGGCGCCGTTGGCTCCGGCTCAGGAATCCTGTAGCGTGCGCCCGTTCGCTTGTCGAGGACAGAGTCTCTCGGCCGCGCCCCCATCGCCTCGACCGTGAACGCATCGGCAGGCAACGGCTCGTTCACGCGGTTTTCCGTGATGACATAGGTCCTGGTTTGAATCGTGCCCGGCTTCTGTTTGCTGACGATGTCGATCTGTTTGGGCACCCACACACCGCTGACTTCCTCCCACTGCCACCGCCAATCTTCCAGGGCATCGCGCCCTCGTTGTAGTACCGGACCAGGTTGCCCCCCTGTGCCAAGTCTACTTCTTCCACCTGCACGATGCTAAAGCCTGCATCGGGTTTCGCTCGGTGATCGAGGGTCACGATGTTGCTTGCTCGCCGAAGCGAAGAAACCATCTGCGGATGCGTCTGGAGTTTTTGCCAATCACCTCGAAGCGTAAGCAGATACTCATCCAGCTTGACGCCATAATAGTCGAGCCACATCTCAGGATTGAACACCGGGGTCCACCAGCCGCCAATTACGTCACGAGCGTCTTCAGCGGCCCCGATCATTACAGTAACAGCGTGGGAAGGGTCCTTTCGATAGAGCCTGTAATAGGCGCCCTCCTTAAGCATTCCCCCCACATTGTTGCGCTCGTTGAGCTCGATTGGCGGCGAGTCAGGATCGCCATCCCAATTCCACCGTTTATTGCCCGAAACGACATCCCACGCGAAGCGGCCAGTAGCGCGCAGCGTTCCGTCGTGCGGTGTACCCTGTCTCGATGTCGTCACCGAGACGCGGCCTTCCCACGTCGCGATACGCTCGCGGTTCGCGCGATGACGATCCGCGGCGACTTTCAAAACGTCCAGGTCCGCCTCGCCCTGAGCGAAGGCATCACCGCGCATACCGGACGCCCCAAGCATGAACAACACCGCTAGCTCCGCCAACCCTCGGCGCCATGTCCCAGGGCGGCGAAATATCGGCGGCCCACGATAGGCCCTGGATCTCGACGAACTTGTTCGGGTAGGTCTCGCTCGGGCGCAACCCCAGGCAGAAGAAGGACCGACGACGAGGCGTGAACCACGGATTACCGTCATTGAAGAGACTCGTTGCGAATAACTGCCGTGCGATCGAATACAAACGGATTATGTACTAGGGGACACAGTTCAAGCAGAGGGCGTTGTCCTGCGCTTCGTAATCAGACCCATACGTAAGTGTGCAGTCCTTGCACCAGGAACCAGACGCTATTTTGTTGCAGGTTTTCGCGGTGTCGCACACTTTGTTGTAAGTCGGCGTATATCTCTCGCTGCAAGTGTACTGGGTGTAGCAGTGAATCATGTCGTCGGGAACGCGGTAGCACCACTTATTGTTTGCAGGGGGCAATGGCTTGCAGTCGTTGCGGTTAACGCCGGCATACTTCCTGGGCAAGGAGCTTGGGCAGTGCCATTGGTTAACAGAATTGTAATCCGGCGAGTCAATACAATCCACACATGGATCGCTAGGCTGGTTGCAGTCGGTGTACGTGACAATTTCGCATCCTGCGCACATGTCGGCCCCGCGCACGCGGGCCATTTGTGACGGCGTCAGTTGGCAGGAGGCACCGGCGCTATCCGTCGTTATCCACGCGTGCGCGGCGACCGTGAGGACGAAGAGCAGCGCCAACCCGATCGCGAAGCGGCGAAATCTCATAAGGCACCTCTTGGAAAACTGGGGAAACGGAGTCAACACAAATCCTTAACGTGAGTCGGGAACAGGTGCACGCGCTGGGGGAAGCTTGGGCGCGTCCTCTTGGTCTTCCGACAAATCAGCCAGTGCTTGCGCGGACCGCCATCGCGAGGCCAAGAATTCGCGAAGCGTCTCGGACGAGCCGGAAACCGCGCCCTCGATCGAGAATTCGACGATGCCGTCGGAAAGCAGAATCACCGTCGGCGGGGCAGCGTGCCATGCGACGGACCGCTGGAGGCGACACGAAACGAAACCACTCCCCGGAGCGGAAACGTCCTCGAAACGTGAATCAGCCGTGCTAGATAAACTTATGAGCCCGAGCCCCAGCGGAGGATTCGACCGGACTCGGCGAACGAAGCGATCGAACTCGCGCACGACCACGGCACAGTTGTGACAACCCGGTCGATGGAGAACGACGATCCACTCACCTTTTCGGAGCTCCTCGCCGCTGCCGCAATACGCCAGCAGTGGACATTCCCGGCCAAGCCACCTGGCGGGCCGAAGCAGGTACGATCGTCCGCTGGCGGCCACATCGTCCGCGGCGAGAATGACGGGCCGATACGCACACAGGACGATCGCAGCGACAATCGCCAGCGCCGCCGCGCCAAACACGAATACCCAACGAAGCCGGCGCGAAGTTCGAGAGATTGGCGCGCCGGATGGTGGAGGAGCGAGTAGAATAAGCCCGATCGCTGCGATGTTGATCGCCAGGCTGTACCACGGGCTAACGTGCAGTACTCCAAAGCATCCGCAAGACACCTCGTTTTTGACGATCTTGTATACTGAAACGCACCCTAGGAGGCCAAAGATGAGAATCGCCAGTCGCCAGGATCGGGTGACGGCGATCCCGGAAAGCAACCACATCGCGAAGAGCATCTCGCTCTCAATCATGGCGATCTGGAGCCACCATGCAGCCGCGCTTTCCGCCTCGGGCGGGCTAATCGCCTCGAATGGCGCGGTGATCAAGACATGAGCTTTGAGGCCAGCGGCTGCCAGCAAGACCAATATTAACGCAGAGCGTGCAATGACATGCTTTGCCCGGTCAGAGCAAACGGACGCGGTCGCCGCGCGTACCCATGTCGCGCTTGGGAATGCTGGATTTGTCAACGTGGTCATGAGACCGTCCAGTCGAATCCACTGTTCATTTCATTATTTGATGTGTTCGTCGCCAAACACCGCTCCGTCGCTACGATTTCCCAAGCTACGATGAACCGCCGCGTCGATGGTATAGCTCAGTCGGTGTACCGATGCGTCACAGAATGCAACATTCCATGTCCCGGGGTGCGCACTGCCGAAGCGGCAACTTCGTGCTTCATTGCCATCGCGGCGTGGAGACTCGAACGTTGACCGGCAGATGTCGTCCTGATAGCCGGAGTACATGCTCCAGTCGTCTGACTGATCGACCCCGGTGTCATAGTTCGTGTCAGAGACGTACTTCTCACCTACTAGATATGTGCGTGAAATACCATCGCGCACCTGCGCGGCCGCGATCTGGCTGCGCATAAAGCAGATGCCCGTATGGTCGGAAACATCGGGCCAAGAAAACTTCGGGTCATCGCCTTCCTGCAATGACCTGGGGCCAAACCAGTCCGTATCGCAGCGGGGCTGGTGGCCAGCGTTCATCGCGTAGTCGCTGCGGGCCACCGCGGAGACGGGGGCCGAGCCGAACGGCCGGCGTGCGTAGTCGTAGAAGATCGGATAGGCCGCCGTCTGCCGGCGGGTCGGGCAGTTGAAAACACCGATGGGCGTCGCCAAGAGCGTGGCCATCTTGGCTTCGCGCTGGGCGGGCGGGTCGTCGCGGCCTAGCTCGGCCAAGTCATTGCGCTCCAGGAAACACAGCAGGGTGTATCCCCACCCCCCTGGTTGGCGGGGTCCGAAGCCGCGGCCGCCGACCCCCACCCAGGAACCGGCCCAACCGCCCGAAGGCAGAAATCCCTGGGAGTTCTCATGGTGCAGGGCGGCTAGGGCGAGCTGACGGAGGTTGTTTTTGCAGACACTGGAACGGGCCTGCTCACGGGCGCTGTTCACGGCCGGAAGCAGGAGCACCATCAACATTCCAATGATGGCGATCGTGACCAGAAGCTCGGGAAGCGTGAGACCTGGGCGTGTTCCGAATGGCGAGATTTGCCGCACGCGCTGGCAGAAAAATGCGGGCGAACTCTTTGCCGAGACAAGTCCGCCGGAACGAGAGGCGACGGCGCAGAACAAGAACCGTGCGATTCGACCTCCTGTCCCGAAGAATCGGGAGGCCCGAAGAGAGCACCCGCGATGCCCCGCCCATCACTCACCCCGCTCTAGCTAGGAGCTAGGAGCTAGGAGCTAGGAGCTAGGAGCTAGGAGCTAGGAGCTAGGAGCTAGGAGCTAGGAGCTAGGAGCTAGGAGCTAGGAGCTAGGAGCTAGGAGCTAGGAGCTAGCTCCTGCACTCTCCAGCCCGATAGCCGATAACTCGTGACCACAGACGGTTTACTGCCCCGCTGCGACTACAAGTCGAGTATTCATGTTATGGCTGCAAAAGCCGCTGTCAAGGAGTCGGATCAAGAAATTCTCAAAATTTCTTGGGCAGCGTTTTATGGACAGCCTTGTAGAGAAAACGCTTGTTGGCGGACCCAAATTGGTTCGCAGCCAAAACAGAAGTCTGTCTCAAAGTGTCACTTCGCTTTGCGAGATGCCCGCACCGGTGTTCGCGTCTTGGTGGTTCCTCTATTGACGTGCCGGGCGCCGGGGGTGAAATTCCAAGGATAGGGCCGGCCACGCCAGGAGGGCGCGTTATCACCCCTTAGCGCGATTTCATGATCACGGTGACCTGTGCGGGCTGCGGCCAGAGTTTCAGCCTGCGGGATGAATTGGCGGGCCGTTCGGTGCGCTGCCGTTGCGGCCGGCCGCTGGCGATTCCCAGCGGAGGCGAGCCCAACGCCCTGGGGAGCTTGCTCGAGGCCGAGCTGACGCGCCCCGTCGAGCGGGTGGAGCGCAAGGCCCCCGTGCACCGCGCAGAGACTCCGGCCTCGTCGGCCCCCCTCCCGCCGACGCACCGGTGCGCTGGCTGGCGGGTTCGCGTTGCCGGAGACCAAACAGGCTGCCTCGGGATGGCTGCCCGGCCTGCGCATCGCCCTGCGGAGCCTGATCGGGGCCGTGGGGTTGTGCTATGGCTTGCTGATGCTCTGGTGGGGCGCGATCGTGGCTTGGGCCTTCTTGCTGGCCTTCCTCAACAAGCAGTTGGACAAGGCCGAGCTTTGGTTTCATATCGTGTTCGTCGGCATCGCCTTGACCGGAGTGCTGGTCGCTGTGGCCAGCGTCGGCGTGCTGGTTGGCCGCAAGGATGCCAGGCCCAAGATGCAATTTGCATCGTTGATCCTGGTGATGCTGTGGCTGTTCTACGCCGGGCTGATGGCCATCGCCCCGATCCGGGTAGAATTCGACAAGAACACACCGGAGTTTCCGCTGAAGTTTTGGACGGACCTGCTCTGGGACTTCAGCGGGCTGCTGGCCTGGGCGATCGTGCCGGTCCTGGCTTTCTTGTGGTGCCGGTTCATGGCCAAGCGCGACCTGACTGCCTGAGATTCTGCGCACGGCCGTGGGGCACGTTTCTGAACGTGCCCGGACGCGGCACACGCACGGTGCAAACGCGCTCACGGGCACGTTGGGAAACGTGCCCCACGACGGCACACGGAGTGTGCCTGCTACTTGTGTGCCTGCACGGCCGGTCGGTTTGACCTTGGCGTTGCCACGGCGTCGGCGCTAGAATACGGCGCGGGTCGGCTGATCCTTTTCGGCAATTCGGTCGGCCTCCCGACACTGGCCCGACGCGCAAGCGAGGGAGAGGTGCTAACACGTGCCGATGCGCGTCTCCCTCGCTTGCGCGTCGGGTTAGTGTGGTGTTCTGCGCAGCCATGCGCGGTGCTCTCCGTCATCCGTAGGCCGCACTTCCGATGTCGTATCGCTCGGTCAAGCGCGTGTTGGGCGAAACGCACCTGGAGTGGAAATGCCTGCTCTTCTTTGGCGCTGCGCTTTGCTCCTGACGGGGGCCAGCTTCTGGTTCTATGCCCGGCAGACGCAGAAGCTCGTCTACAAGCAAAGCGGCCAGCGGGCGCGGCCCAACGCGGCGGCGATCATCTTGCTGGAGCACAACAAGGCCGAGCGCAAAGGCGACGCCGCTTTTGCCAAGGTGGCCGACGCCTTTGCCCGCGATATCCGCAATGAGGCCTACACCTACGAGAAGCTCCAGCCCGACCGCACCCGCGTCCTGTCCGACGGCACCAGGCTGGCGCGTGACGGCACGATCGTGCGTGACGGGACGGTGCGTGGCGGGCAGCCCGGCGGGCCGCCGCTGGACGAGTTCGACGAGCAGGTGCTGCGGCACTTCCAGGCCCCGAAGCCTTCGCTCCCCGACGACCAGGTGGATTGGCGCGAGCGGCAGCTCCCCGAGCGGAACGAGTATCACTACTACCAGGCCGTGCGGTTCAAGGAGAACTGCATGCTCTGCCACCATCCCAACCAGGGAGGGCGTTCCCCACAGGGCGAGAAAGGCGACCTGGCCTACGTGCTGAAGATCACCAATTCCGACGCCCTGATGAAGGCCGATCTGAACTGGAACCTGGCCATCCTGGCCGCCCTGGCCATCGGCACGGCGTTCTTGCTGGTGGTGGCCTCCTGGTTCATCATCCGCTACGTCATCGCCAAGCCGGTCAAACACCTCCAGGAAGTCAGCGAGGCCATCAGCCGCGGCGAAATGGACCAGCGGGCCGACATCCAGACCGCGCGACGAGTTCGAGGCCCTGGGGGGCGCCTTCAACAAGATGGTGCGGCACCTCGTCGATCTCCAGGCCGAAGCCAAGCAGGCCAACTCCGAGCTGGATCGCAAGGTCGATGAGCTGGCCCAGACCAACATGCGGCTCTATGAAATGAACCGCCACAAGAGCGACTTCCTGGCCACGGTCAGCCACGAGCTGCGCACGCCGCTCAACAGCATCATCGGCTTCTCGGACGTGCTGGCCTCGCTGGAAGGCCTGTCCGACAAGCACCTCCGCTATCTCCAGAACATCCAGACCTCCGGCAAGATGCTGCTGGAGATGATCAACGACATCCTCGACCTGGCGAAGATCGAGGCGGGCAAGATGGAAATCCGCCTGTCCGACTTCCGCATCGACCACGTCCTCCACAGCCAGTGCGACATGGCCCGGCCGCTCGTGGAGAAGAAGAACCTCGACCTGGCCGTGGACGTCCGGCCCGGCATGCCCGAGCTGCACCAGGACCAGAGCAAGGTGCAGCAGATCCTCAACAACCTGCTCTCCAACGCCATTAAGTTCACGCCCGATGGCGGCCGCATTACCGTCCGCGCCGAGCCGGCCGGGCCGGGCTACTTTCACCTCGTCGTCGCCGATACGGGCGTCGGCATCGCCGAGGCCGACCGCACGCGGATCTTCGAGAAGTTCCGCCAGGGGGCCTCCGTCTCCGCCGGCGACGCGATGACGCGCGAGTATTCCGGCACCGGCCTGGGTCTCTCCATCGTCAAGGAGCTCTGCAAGTTGTTGGGCGGCGAAATCATGCTCGACAGCGAGCTGGGCAAGGGGAGCATCTTCACCGTCCGTTTGCCGCTCCGCATGGCCGACCAGCCCGACGGAGATAACCTGGCCGCCACCCTGAGCGATGGCTTCACCGCCTCGCGGCGAGGCGAATTCGCCACCCGCTCGCGCCCGATGCAGGGCGCCTGGAGAAGCACGGCCACGGGCGCTCGCGAAAAAGGGCCGTCTACCGCGAGTGCTTTTCCTGCGGCAAATCGTTGGCAGCCGCTTGGCGATCGGCGAAAATGGCTCGGACGAGTGAGTGACCGCTCGGCCGCCAGACACGACCGTGGTTTGTCGCATGCGCGCCGTCTTGAATCGCCCCTGTTGCCCACGGCCCACGGCTTGCGAGCGGTTCTCGCGGGTGGCGGTGGTGTGCGCGGCGGCGCTGGTGGTCCGCCTTGGCGCTGGCCCCGGACGCGGCGGCGCAGGACCGCAAGCAGCCCACGGATCGCCCGGCGGTGTCGTTCGCCCGCGATGTCTATCCGCTGCTGTGGCGCCGCTGCTTCCGCTGCCACTCGGGCAGCGACGCGCGCTCCGGCGTGCGGCTCGACGTGCGCGCGTGATCGTGGGCGAGGGGGCCGGCCACGCTCTGGCCGTGTCCGGCAAGAGCACCGATAGCCGGCTGATTGCCCGCGTCACGGCCACGTCGCCCGATGAACGCGCATGCCGCCGCCAGAAGCCGGCCCGGGGCTCTCGGCCAAAGAGGTCGATCTCTTGCGGCGATGGATCGACGGGGGCCTGCCGTGGGACGACAAATTGCTGCCGCCGCCGGAAAACCAGCGCCGCCACTGGGCGTTCCGGCCCGTCCGGCGTCCGGCGGTGCCCCGACTTGCGAAAGAGAAATCGAGCGATCCGCCGTGGGCGCACGCCGGTCGATGCGTTCATCGCCCGCAGCACGAGCGGCGCGGGCTTTCCCGTCGCCGGCCGCCGAGCCGGCGGTGCTGATCCGCCGGTTGTCGCTCGACCTGACCGGCTTGCCGCCGACGCCGCGGGAGGTCGAGCGGTTCCTGGCCGATCCGTCCGAGGCCGCTTACGAGGCGCTGGTCGAGCGGCTGCTGGCCGTCGCCGCACTACGGCGAGCGTTGGGGCCGCCACTGGCTCGACCTGGCCCGCTGGGCGGAGTCGGAGGGATACGAGATCGAACACCTTCCGCCCTTCCGCCTGGCGCTACCGCGACTACGTGATCGACAGCTTCAACCGCGACCAGCCGTACGACGACTTCCTGCGCCAGCAGATCGCCGGCGACGAGCTGGTGCCGCTACGGACGAGAACCTGATCGCCACCGGCTTCCTGGCGGCGGCCCGGCTGTGCGACAACGAGGAGGACAAGGCCAAGCAGCGCAACGACGTGCTGGTCGACATCGTCAACACCGTGGCCAGCGTGACGCTCGGCCTGACGCTGAACTGCGCCCAGTGCCACGACCACAAGTTCGACCCGCTGAGCATCGACGACTACTACCGCTTCCAGGGCTTCTTCATCCGCGGGCAGGCCTTGCAGGTCAAGCTCCGCGACGAGACGCTCTGGCGAAGGTACGAGGCCGACCTGCCGGCCGAGTATCGCCCACTGCAAGCGCAGCGGGCGGAGCTTGTCGAGCAGGCCCGGGCGAAGCTCAGCCTGCCGGCCGACGCCACGCCGTCGTCGAAACAGGTCGGCGAGGCCCTGGGCGAGGAGGCGATGAAGCGCTTCGAGGCCTGTACGGGCCAAGCTGGCGGAGCTCGACAAGAAGCTGCGCGACCGCCAGCCACACGCCTGGGCATTCTACTCGCCGGTCACGAGCCCTCACGCCCTGGAGGTGATGGCGCCCCAAGGAGACTTTCCGATTCCCTACGAGGTGTCGCTGCTGCGCGAAGCGCGGCCTGCGCGCCTGCCACGGGGCGACCCGCATCGCCGGGAGAAGACGCCGCTGACGGCCGGCTGGCCGGCTGTGCTGGGCGCGGCGACGCAAGACCTGGGGCCGCGGCCACGGCTGGCGTTGGCCGCGTGGCTGACGCGGGGCGATCATCCGCTGACGGCGCGGGTCTGGGTCAATTACGTCTGGCAGCAGCACTTCGGCCGCGGCCTCGTCGAGTCGCCGGGCGATTTCGGCGTCCGCGGCACGCCGCCCACGCACTCGGAGCTGCTCGATTGGCTGGCGGCGGAGCTGATCGAGCGGGGCTGGTCGACGCGGCACATCCATCGGCTGATCGTGCAGTCGGCGGCGTATCGGCAAGCCTCCCGGCCGTACGCGGAGAATCAGCGGCTCGATCCGGAGAATCGATTCCTGTGGCGATGGCGTCCGCGGCGGCTCGAGGCCGAGGCGCTTCGCGATGCCACACTGGCGGTGACCGGCGAGCTGGACGCGGCGGTGAGTGGCCCGAGCGTGCCGCCTGCCCAAGGCGATACGTCGCGTCGCCGCAGCGTTTACCTCCGCCAGGTGCGGGACGACGCGCCGGAAATGCAGCGGCTGTTCGATGCCTCGCCGGCCAGCGAAAGCTGCCCGCGCCGGCACGTCTCTACGGTGCCCGGCCAGTCGCTGTATCTGCTCAACAGCGATTGGGCCAAAGCCCGTCGCCGGGCGCTGGCCCAGCGCGTGGAGAAACTGTCGGGCGAGGCGGCCGATGCTTCAGCCGAGTCGGGCGATCCGCGTGCCCCCCAGATCGAGATTGCATTTCGTCTCGTGCTGGGCCGAGGGCCGGACGCGGAGGAACGATCCGCCGCGGAGGCGTTCTTCGACGGCCATCCGGAGCGCGACAGATCGAGGCAGCTCGAGGAGTTCGTGCAAACGCTGCTTAACTCCAATGAGTTCGCTTACCTCGAATGAGATGCACCGCAGTTCACGCTTCGCAGCGGCACATGAGTCGTGATAAGAATAACAAGGCTGAAAGCCCCTTTCAGGGTTGGGACCAGACAATGAGTGTTTCGGCGATGGTCGTCTCCGGGATGCCGCGCTGAACTCGATCCTGAATAAGCCGTGAACAAGCCATGACTGGCATTCCACGCTCCGAATCGCTCTTTCCCTGCGGACGACTGGCGCCGAACGCGGTCACCCGCCGCCAATGGCTCCGCTCCTCCGGCCAAGGGCTCGGCGCGATCGCCCTGGCTGCGCTCTGGGGCGAAGACGGCCGGCTCGTGGCTGCCGATGGCACGCCCGCGTTTCCGCGGCGGCCGGCGGGGCCGGCCAAGAACGTGATCGTCATCCATCACGGCGGCGGACTGAGCCACGTCGATTCCTTCGATCCCAAGCCGCTCCTGGCAAAGCTGGCCGGCAAGGCCGTGCCCGACAGCATCGCCCAGAACGTGCCCAAGACCAACCGCCTGCGGCTGGCGAACCTGCACCCCTCGCCGTTTTCGTTCCAGCAGCACGGCCACAGCGGATTGTGGATTTCCAGCCTGTTCCCGCAGCTTGCCCGGCATGCCGACCGCTTGTGCGTGATCCGCAGCATGCGGCACGAGAGCGTCGTGCACCCGGCCGCCGACTACGTCACCCTGACCGGCTCGCTGCTGGGAACGCGCCCCAGCCTGGGCGCCTGGATCGCCTACGGGCTAGGCTCGGAGAACCGCGACCTGTCGGCCTTCATCAACCTGGTGCACGGCGAGCATTTCTCCGGCCCGGCGGTCTGGTCGGCCGGCTTTCTGCCGGCCCGCTATCAGGCGACGACGATCGACGCCGAGCGCGGCATGCCGCACACGGCCCCTGCGTCGGGCCCAGCGGCGCAGCGGCGGCAGCTCGACTTGCTCGCGAAGCTGAATGCCCGCCATCGCCACCGGCACGGCGAGATCGACGAGCTGGATGCCCGCACCGAGGCCTACGAGCTGGCCTTCCGCATGCAGTCGGCCGCGCCGGAGGCCTTCGACGTGTCGCGCGAAACCAAGGCCACGCAGCAGCTCTACGGTATCGATGACTCCCGCACGCAGGGCTTCGGCCGCCATTGCCTGCTGGCCCGGCGCCTCATCGAGCGCGGCGTGCGGTTCGTGCAGCTCATCCAGGCCGGCTGGGACGCTCACGAGGACGTGAAAGCCAACCACACCAGGCAGGGATTCATCGCCGACCGGCCGATCGCGGCACTCCTGGGCGACCTGTCGGCCCGCGGCCTGCTGGACGAGACGCTCGTCGTGTGTGGCGGCGAATTCGGCCGCACGCCCACCGTCGAGGGAGACCCGAAGAAGCCGGGCCGCGACCACTCGCCGACGGCCTACAGCGCCTGGCTGGCCGGGGCCGGCATCCGCGGCGGCCAGACGATTGGCGCGACGGATGATATCGGTTACACCGTCACCCAGCGGCCCGTACACCCCAACGACCTGCACGCCACGATGCTCAAGGCCCTGGGCCTGGACCAGCACGAGCTGTACTTCGAGCACCACAATCGCCGCGAGATCGTCACCGTCAACGGCGGGACGGTGATCAGCGAAGCGCTGGCGTAGCCCGTCATTCGGAGGCGGCGTCAATCGTTTCCGGGCCAACGTTAGTCATTCTGAGCGCAGCAAAGAACCCGATTGCCTGGAAATCGCTCGCATCAGGACCTGCTTATGCGTTAGGCTACGCCGTGCGGGTTCTCGGTACTACGGACGCCCTTTTTCTTCGAGTGACGCAAAGGATCTTGCGAACCACGGAAAACACGGAATGACACGGAAGAGCGTCAGTTTTTTCGGTGTCATTCCGTGTCTTCCGTGGTTGCGGCTACGCCGCGCTAGGCTTTTCATGGCCAATCCGGTCTATCACGCTAATCGAGTCGTTTCGACGGAGGAACCATTATGACGCGCCTTGGATTAGTGCATGTCGCCGTGGTGCTCGGCCTCGCGCTGGCCACTCCGATTTCCGCCGCGGAGCGGCTGCCGCCGGCGAAGCTCGACCCGGTGCCCAAGCCGCTCGCGTCCGACCCGTCGGTCAAGATCGATTACGACATCGTCTACGTCCGCGCGCCGCGGTTCGTGCCGGGCCGCGACGGCAAGCAGCGGCCGTCGGCCTGGCCGGAGATCGCCCATCCGACCAACATCGACGCCGGCTACGACCTGATGCTGCTGCACCCCGACGGCAGCGAGGAAGTGCTGGTCGCCGGCGGCGAGGGCTCGATCGCCGACCCGTACGTGTCGTTCGACGGCGAGTGGGTCTACTACGCCCACTTCTACCTGGGCAAGCTCGGCACCGGCGCGGACATCTACAAGGTCCACGTCAAGACGCAAGAAGATCGTCCGGCTGACGCACCAGGAGTCGACGCCGAACACCGGCTGCCTGGCGTTCGTCAGAAGACGCCGGCGCCGCCGAGCCGACAAGCGCCGATCGGCCGCGGCGTCTACAACCTCGGCCCGTGCCCGCTGCCGGGCGGCCGGCGTCGCCTTCACCAGCACGCGCGACCAGGTCAAGGTGCCGCGCGGCTATCCGCGGGTGGCCAACCAGCTCTTCGTCATGGACGACGACGGCAGGAACGTCGAGAAGATCGGCCACATCAACATCGGCAGCGCCCTGCACCCGGTCGTCCTCAAGGACGGCCGCGTCATGTTCAGCTCGCTCGAGTCGCAGGGCGTCCACGGCAGCATCGCCTGGGGCATCTGGAGCATCCACCCCGACGGCACCAACTGGGAGCCGATCATCAGCGCCCTGTACGGCTCCGGCGGCGCCGACGACGGCTTCCACTTCCAGACGCAGCTCTCCGACGGCAGCCTCGTCGTCGAGCTGTACTACAACCAGAACACGCAGGGCTTCGGCACCTACTTCAAGCTGCCGCCGCGCGCCCCGGAGGGCGTGCCGCAGTTCGGCTCGGCGCACAACCCGGCCGTCGTCACCAAGGAGCACGGCTGGGAGGTCCCGAAGCTGTTCATGCGCGGCCGCGGCACGCTTCCGCATGCCGTTCCAGCCCTACGGCCTGGAGGTGCTGACGCGCTTCACGCACGGCAGCGACTCGCCCGCGCCGCTGTCCGACCTGAAGGACCCGAAGTCGCCGCGCGTCGGCAAGCTCACGCACCCCTGCGGCGCGCCGGACAACCACCTGCTGACCGTCTGGTCGCCCGGCTCGATGCCGGCGGCCAATCGCGGCCCGATCCCGTACGACGACCCGGTCGACGCCGGCATCTACCTCATCAAGGGCGGCAAGCCGGTCGATGAGCCGGGCCAGATGCTGCTCATCAAGAACGACCCGAAGTACAACGAGCAGTGGCCGCGGCCGCTCGTGCCGTACAAGCGCATCTACGGCGTCGACGAGCCGGCGAAGCTGCCGCGCCGTGCGCAACGACGGCAAGCAGTCGACGCACCTGCCCGAGGGGACGCCGTTCGGCCTGGTCGGCACGTCGAGCCTGTACAAGCGCGAGACGTTCCCGCGCGGCGCGGTGCCGAAGGGCAGCGTGACGGCCGTCGGCGACCCGTACGCCGCCTTCTCGCACAGCATGCAGCAGCCCGTACAACTGGGGCGGCCAGGGGGCCGACGCCGGGCTGTACGAGAACAGCGACATCCACGCCATCCGCATCCTGGCGATGGAGCCGGCCACGCGTGCCCGTCGCCGGCCGCTTCTACAACCACGCCCGGGAGCGGCTGCGCATCCTCGGCGAGATCCCCGTGCGCAAGTTCGGCGACCGGACGGCAGAGCAGCCGCTCGATCCCGACGGCAACCCCGACACCAGCTTCCTGGCGAAGATCCCCGCCGACGTCGCCTTCACCTTCCAGACGCTCGACAAGGACGGCATGGTGCTGAACATGGCGCAGACCTGGCACCAGGTCCGGCCCGGCGAGGTCCGCAACAACTGCGGCGGCTGCCACGCCCACAGCCAGCAGCCGACGCTCTTCGAGAAGACCGCCGCCGCGCAAGCCCGACTACGCGGTCTTCGACCTGACCGCAGCAGACGCCGCTGCTGACCGGCGAAGAAGCACGACGAGTCGGGCCGGCAGTGGGACGCGAAGGACGAGACCGGGCTGCGCTATCGACAAGGGCGTCAAGGACGTCGAGTATCACCGCGACATCAAGCCGATCTTCGAGCGCAGCTGCGTCGCCTGCCACAGCCAGAAGCGCGACAAGCCGGCCGGCAAGCTGGTCCTCGACGACGACAAGCTGGTCGAAGGCCCGCGCTGGGACCTGGGCAACGCCGGGCCGGTGCCGGCGACGTACAACACGCTGGCCGGCAACTACATCGGCGTGACGCGCTACGTCCGCGGCTTCCAGTCGCGGCGCAGCCTGCTCATCTGGAAGGTGTTCGGCCAGCGGCTCGACGGCCTGCCCGAAGGAGCCGCCCAAGGGCAAGGAAGCGCAGCACAAGCGGATCCTGGCCGCAGGGCGACTTCACCGGCAGCATCATGCCGCCGCCGGAGGCGGTCAAGGCCGGCAAGGTCGAAGCCGCTGACCGACGAGGACCGCCGCACGCTCGTCCGCTGGATCGACCTCGGCTGCCCGGTCGACAAGGACGTTCGACCCGAAGAAGCCCGAGCGAGCGCGGCGGCGGCTGGATGTTCGACGACCAGCGGCCGACGCTGACGCTCACCTACCCGCAGCCGGGCGCGCAACGCCGAGCTGAGCCGCATCCTGGTCGGCATGCACGACTACGACACGGGCCTGGACGCCGGCGAGCTTCGCGGTCGACGGCCGACTTCGCGATCGACGGCGTGCCCGCCGGGCGAGAACCTGGCCGCGAAGTTCCGCGATCTGCCTGACCACCGCCGAGAACTGAAGCTGGAGAAGCCCATCACCAGCTTGCCGCGGGGCACGCTCACGGTGTCGGTCAAGGACCGTCAGGGAAACACCACGCGCATCGAGCGGACGTTTGCCGTGGGAGCGCAGCGCGCTGAATGCCGGCGGCCGCAACCAAGCTCCCCGGCCGGCTGGACCGGCCGGAAGCCCAGGTTGAAAGCTAGACGAGAGGCAACGATCGACCTTCGACCCTTGCCGGCTTGCCCGGCAAGTGAAGCAGGTTGAGCGGCTAGGGTCGAAAATCTTCGCCATATGCAAAGATATCGAACGTTTATGGTACGAAAGTGGACTCTGGCTGCCGCCCTCGCGGCTGGCTGGCTCGCTCTGCCTGCCGAGGCTGAGCCGAAGAAGATCGACCTGGGACCGCTCAACGTCACGCCCAAGCCGATCGCCGGCGATCCCGCGGTGAAGTACGACTACGACATCGTCTACGTCCGCACGCCGCGCGATCCGGACAAGAAGATGATGTTCGCCGAGGCCGACCACCCGGTCCACATGGACCCCGGCGGCGACCTGATGCTGCTGCACCCCGACGGCAGCGAGGAGGTGCTGGTCGCCGGGCGGCGAAGGATCGGTCGCCGACCCGTTCGTCTCCTTCGACGGCGAGTGGGTCTACTACGCCCAGTTCCACAAGATCACGCAACCTGCGGGCGGACAGCGCGGACATCTACAAGATCCACGTCACGACGCGGAAGATCGTCCGGCTGACGCACCAGGAGTTCACGCCGAACACCGGCCTGCAGCGGCGACCTGAAGACGCACCCGCTGGGCGTCTTCAACCTGGGCCCGTGCCCGCTGCCGGGCGGCAAGGTGATGTTCGCCAGCAACCGCAACGGCTTCATGCCGCCGCGGTTCTACACCTCGTCGCCGCTGCTGCAGCTCTTCGTCATGGACGACGACGGCGGGAACGTCGAGATGATCGGCCACCTGAACCTCGGCGGCGCCCTGCACCCGGTGCCGCTGAAGGACGGCCGGGTCATGTTCAGCTCGCTCGAGAGCGCAGGGGCTGCGCGGCCTCGGCCTGTGGGGCCTGTGGACGCATCCATCCCGACGGCACCAACTGGGGGCCGCTGCTCAGCGCCTTCGACGGCGGCTCGGTCGATCAGATCACCCACTTCCAGACGCAGCTCTCCGACGGCCGCATCGTCGTCGAGGAGTACTACAACCAGAACAACTGCGGCTTCGGCACGCTACTACAAGTTCCCCGTCGAAGTGCCCGACGGGCGTGCCGCGCGTTCGGCCCGGCCTACCGCGACGACCCGCGCAACCCGCCGCTGCGCGTCGGCCGGCATCCGGAAAGCCGCGACGGCGGGCTGTACAACCAGCTGCCGTTCAGCCCCTACGGCATCGACGTCGCTGACGCCGTTCGCGCACCCGATCGATCGCCCGGCGCCGCTCTCCGACCTGAACGACCCGAAGTCGCCGCGCGTCGGCAAGTTCACGCACCCCTCCGGCGCGCCGGACAACCACCTGCTGACCGTCTGGTCGCCCGGCCCGGTCAACCACAACGGCGCACCATCCGCCGGTGGTCGACGCGGGCATCTACCTGATCAAGGACGGCAAGCCGATCGACGAGCCGGGCGCAGATGCTGCTGATCAAGAACGACCCGAAGTACAACGAGCAGTGGCCGCGGGCGCTCGTGCCGTACAAGCGCATCTACGGCGTCGACGAGCCGCAGCGGCTGCCGCCGCTGGCCAACGACGGCAAGCTCGTCGCCGCACCTGCCCGAGGGGACGCCGTTCGGCCTGGTCGGCACGTCCAGCCTGTACAAGCGCGAGAGCTATCCCAACGGCGTGCGTCGTCCCGGGCGAGCGTGACGGCGACGCTACGCCGGCGACGGCTACGACCGCCGCGGCTATCGAGGGGCTGGGCGCGTTCAACCCGCAGGACGAGTACGGCACGCCGTTCTCCCACTGGGGCCAGCAGGGCGCCGACGCCGGCCGCTACACGCAACGAGCGACATCCACGCCATCCGCATCCTGGCGATGGAGCCGACCACCGACCGGCGAGGAGCGGCCGCCGCTTCTTCAGCTTCGCGCCAGGAGCGGCTGCGCATCCTGGGCGAGATCCCGGTGCGCAAGTTCGGCCGAGCCGGACGGGTCAGGCGGAGGCCAGCCGCTCGACCCCGACGGCAATCCCGACACCAGCTTCCTCGCCAAGATCCCCGCCGACATCGCCTTCACCTTCCAGACGCTCGACAAGGACGGCATGGTGCTGAACATGGCGCAGACCTGGCACCAGGTGCGGCCCGGCGAGATCCGCAACGACTGCGGCGGCTGCCACGCCCACAGCCAGAAGCCGACCGCTGTTCGAGGACACGGCCGCGGCCAGGCCCGACTACGAGGTCTTCGACCTGACCAAGGGGACGCCGCTGCTGACCGACAAGGCGCAGCGACGAGATCGGCAAGCAAGTGGGACGCGAAGGACGCGACCGGCCTGCGCTACGACAGGCCGGCGTCAAGAACGTCGAGTTCTACCGCGACGTCAAGCCGATCCTCGAGCGGAGCTGCGTCGCCTGCCACACGCAGAAGTGGGAGAAGCCGGCCGGCAACCTGGTCCTCGACGACGACGAGATCGTCGCGCGGCAGCGTCCCCTATCGCGGCTCGGCCGCCGTGTCCGGCACGTACTACCGGCTGGCGATGGATCGCCAGGCCAAGTACGGCCACAAGCCGCTGATCGGCTCGTGGCGCGGCCAGCCGACGCGCTACGTCCGCATGTTCCAGTCGCGGCGCAGCCTGCTGGTCTGGAAGGTCTACGGCCGGCGCACCGACGGCTGGAGCAACGACGACTTCCCGACCGAGACGGTGCCGGGCGACGCCGCAGACGCTGCAGCTGGAAGGGCAAGCCGGTCGCCGACACGCCGGAGAACCGCATGCGCGCCGACCTCGACTACACCGGCAGCGCCATGCCGCCGCCGGAAGCCGTCGCCGGCACGTACGCCGGCCCCGGACGGCCAGAAGATCAAGGTGCGCGCCGCTGACCGACGAGGACCGCCGCACGCTCGTCCGCTGGATCGACCTCGGCTGCCCGATCGACCTGGACTTCGATCCGAAGCAACCCGCAGAGCCGCGGCTACGGCTGGATGGCGCGACGACCAGCGGCCGACGCTGACGCTGACCTACCCGCAGGCCGGGCGCGAACGCGGCGCTGACGCGCATCCTGGTCGGCATGCACGACTACGTACACCGGCCTGGACCTGGAGAGCTTCCACGTGACGGCCGACTTCGCGATCGACGGCGCGAAGCCCGGCGAGAACCTGGCCGCCAAGTTCCAGGCCAGGCACGCAGGGCGTCTGGGAGCTGAAGCTGGCGAAGCCGCTCGACCCTGCTGGAGCGCGGCAGGCTGACCGTCTCGGTGAAGGACCGTCAGGGCAACGTCACGCGCATCGAGCGGACGTTTTCCGTGGGACGGCGGGAACGCTGAGCTTTATCATAAAACGTCCGGGCCGACACTAGCCCGACGCGCAAGCGAGGGAGCGTTTCCGCGGGACAGCAGGAACGCTGATCATCGCTGATAGCGCCAATGTCGATGCGCTCTAGTGAACCCCGGCAGCACCTCGCGCACCGTCATCGCCCGCGACCTCAATCGTGTCATCCGGAATTTACCTGGGACCGTGACACGCCCAAAGAGGTGTTTTCCGGTGACACAAACGGCAGACTCGGGCCGACGGCCAACGTGCCCGGGAGCGTTTGCTTCGTGCCTCGGCAGCGCGGACACGGGGCTCTACCCTGCCATCGGGCGCTCTAGGCAATCCGGCGCCCTCCCGGCCACCTGAGAGCCTTGAGCGAGTGCGTCAGCCGATTGACCCCATTGTCAAAGTCGGTCCCGTTGGCTCGGCCTTCCCTGAACCATTGCCCCGCTTTACCCCACCGGGTAGTAGGCCGTAAAGAGGGCGGCGTACACCGTCAAGAGAATTGCGCTCGCTGCCAAGGCCAGCGCGCTCAGCGGACCACCCAGGCGGTGCAACAGGTGGCCGAGGACCGGGTAGATTGGAAAAACGACTGCCGAAAAGCGGCCGAAGCTGGCCATCGCATTGTCGTGACTCTTGGTCACGTACGGAATCAGAAGCAATCCAGCCGCGAGCAGGACCTCATACTCGTTGAGCCATTTTTTCCGCCAACCCACGACAACTAGCGCCGCGGCGCCGACGAAGTAAAGGGGGTTGGCAAAGCGAAGGTTAAACAGCGGATTGTCCGGGGGCCCGTAACGCTCCCAATAGCCCCAGCTGGATGGCACGTAGGTTCCCCAGATTGGCTCGAGCGTCAATTCGGCCACTAGCTCGCGCAGGAGGGACGCCTCTGGGGCCAGCGTCAATCGTGTGCGCCATTGCCAGTTCGCAAAGGCTAGCGCGTCGTCAAACGCGATCCATTGAAACACCATGAACGCGAAAAGACCCCAGCAGGAAAGGGCAAGCAAGGGCAAGGCACGCCAGATGCGGCTTGCCACCAGGCGGTAACGATGCCCTGCGTTCGTCGGACTGGCGAAAGAGCGGAATAAATAGATTGCAAGTGGTGGCACCAGAGCACTGCCCATCGGTCGGGTTGCTGTCGCCAAACCTACCAGCAAGGCCAGGATCACTCGTGGCCAGTGGCGCATCATTCCAAACAGAACCAACACCGTTAAAAAAAGGAACATCGCTTCAGAGTAGGCCATGCGGAAGAAGAATGTCGTGGGCGCAGCCCCAGCGCCAAGAGCGCGTAGTCGGTGACCTCCGGCGGCTCGTCTGGGTACCGGTAACGCATGAACGCCGCGCCGCAGACAAAGGCACCCAGCAGACAGAGATTGGCGACGACCAGCAGTGCGACTTCAGTCCGCAACGACACCGTCGATGCCAGCCAGCGTGAAACCAGTGGAAACGCGGGAAAGAATACAACGTCCTGGAAGGCGGCGCCGTCTCGTTCGTAGCCACGATGCGCAATCGACGCGTACCAAAGGCCGTCGCCTGCGGCGAGCCGAGCAACCGCATCTTCCGCAGCCGCGCCTGGAACGGGAAAGCGAAAGACGCTCAGCCCAAGCATGGCTGCAACAAGAACCATGCCGCTGGTCAGGCAGCAGAACGGCGCGCCCGTCCAGAACGACCACCCAAGGAGGCTTTGTGGCCCTACCGGTCTATGCATGATACGCCCTGCGGCGACGCGATAAGGCGATGAGGCAAACTACTACGATCGCGCCTCCGCCTACGAGCCACCACCACGCGGATGTTCTCGGGCTGTTCCGGTCTTCTTCTGCGCGCTTGTCGATCGCCGTTCGCTTGGCACGCTCATGCAAGGCCGATATGTCCTTCAGGCCGACGGCCATCGGCGCCTCGATCTGGAAGGCGGTGCGGTAGTCTCTCACATCGGAAATGCCCGTGCCCCTCGGCAAATCAAGACGGAACTTGTCGTCCGATGGCACATCGCTGGATACCTCTGTTATCACGTATTCCCGCACACGTATCGTCCCCGTATCACGCTGCGTGATGCACGTCACCGTCCGCAGCGGGAACCAGCAGCCGTTGGCACATTCCCTTGCGTCCGTTACGAATTGACTTGTAATGTACATCGCGGATTCATAGCCCTCGTGGACGATCAGGAAACCTCGGATTGGATCAATCATGATCACACCCCGCGCCGGCTGTACGCGCTCCGGATACTCGCTGCGAATGACCGCCAGGTCCCTACCGCTGTGCTTCTCGATCCCTTGATAGGTCGACTGACCCTTTTCAAACCGGGCAAGCAAACTGGCCGCGCGATTGAACTTGTCGCCTGGGCCCATTCCGTCGGCGCCCGGAGGCAAAGAATCCCGTTGCGTTATCGGATGGTCGCGATCATAAATATTCGCCCACCCAAGACTGGGGCCGTACCTCAATTGCTCGTTTCCGTTGCTCAGATAGTGGGCAGACGGCGATCCCACACCCCAGCCGCCGACGGACACCTTGCCCTGGGTTGCGTTTCCTGCCTCCCTTTTCAGGCGGTCGTCCAACTCCTTGAGGATGGCGTCGTCATTGCCGCGAGAGCTCCATCGCTCGTTCTCACCATCCACCACCCACTCGACTTCCGCGACTACCTTCTTGCTGTAGTCTCCAGCAACAGCAGCCTTCACCGTTGTTCCCGTTCCTTCATAAATCTTGTAGCGGCAATACAGGCTCTTAAAGCCCCGACCATTGGAAAGATTGCCTTCCAATAGCGCACGTGCATATTCTTCTGCTGCAGTATCTTTGCGTTCACTCGCCTCGGATTGCGCCAGTGCGCCGCCAGATAACAGGTCGGTGAGGCACAGAAACAGAGTAAACGCCCCAACACCCTTGCGTATTGTGCCGCTGTGCGGGTGCATGCAGCATTGTAAAATGCTCATCGCGTCTACCACCCAGAGTGTTCTCTCTCTTTTGAAATTAATGCAGCCTCACCGGTGTGCGAGGTTAGATGGTGGGTGCGGAGTGCGTTGATTACTTCTGGTGGTTTGCTCGGTAACCCGTCAGTCCGGTGACTGGGGCTCGCCCGGCAGAGCGCCGTAGGGGTAGTACGCTTGGTCGCGGGTTCTCACGGCCTCCTCCAGCACCTTGACGTACCAACGCTGCACAGTTGCCTCATGTTGAGCGTCCACGACTTCGGCCCCGAGCCGCCGTTCGCGCACGAACCAGCCGGTTGCTATCGCCACCACCAGTGTCAGCCACAGCAAGTCACGAATCGTGAAGCGGAAGAATCGGCACACGGTAGGCCTCGCTTGGATTCAGTCAGGTTGACGCGCCGCGGGCTGATCGCAAGGGCGGGTCGAACCATCAACACACTCCGCCACCACTGCCCTAGGTCACTCAACTACCCTGGCCTCTGTCCGGACCGGCGCAACCGCGAGGAAAGCCCAGCGACCAATCCTCGCTGACGTGGAAACTATCTCCGTCGGATTGAAGCATTACAGAAACTGATTAGTCGTACATTTACCGGTCACGTATCCATACCAGTCGCATAGTTTTTCCCCGCACGGATTTTCACCTGCAGCGATAAAACCTTGTCCGTTGCCGCAGACTGCCTTGCTGCAAATCCAGCAGCCGGTCCCGCCGCTGGCGCAGCTTGAGCCAATAGGCAGGAATGCAAGGTCCGTCCATCTCTCGATGGTAACGCCTTCTCGGCAGACACATTCCGTGCATGGATAACAACTCTGCTCAGTTTCTTTGCAGTGGCTGTCCCAATTGCAGTGCTTGTTGTAGTCCCCCGGCGGATTGCTCGGAAGGATACACTTTCCGGCGAGGAACTGCGGAGATTCGCCAGTCCAGTCATAGGCAGCAAACAAGCCAACTTGAGATACCAACAAAGCGAGAAACACTACAATGGCTACTACGCGCCGTGGCATGATGGCTCTCCTTTGAAGTTCGAGGTGATAACTGACGGTGCGACGCTCGTTAGTTGAAGCTAGCGAATCAGGGTTACTGGAATTGCAACCGGCGATGCATCGGTGCTATCGGTGTGTACAAGAACTCGCGTTGAAACTGCCCTGCTTGCCTCCTCGCGATCAATGTCAATCGTCACCGTCCATTGGCGCTGATCGTGGGAGGATTCCGCATGAGCGTGAACGCCGGGGTGCGCACATGCTGCAGATCTGACGAAAAACGGTGCGTCATCGGTTCTCCGAAGCACTACGGTTCGATCCGATGGTCGGCGGCCCTGATCGCCGAGAAAGAACAGACGGTCGGGCGTAACTCGGAAGACCGACCGCACGAGCCAATGCGCACGCAATGATCGTCGAGTCTCGGCTTCCGAGCCTAAATGGTCGAACGTAATACTGGCCAAATGACGGCCGGCTTCAGGCCCAGGCAGAATGCTGATGCTCAATTCTGTAGCACGACGCGTCACGGGGCCCGGGAGCGACTCGAGGCGTGTTCGTCCAAGGTGGGCGGATACTTCACGGCGATCAATCTCGAGCACTTTGGGCAGAGGTGGATTGGCCCATCCGGAGGCGTAGGTATGAACGGTCAAACGCGTCTCGTGTGTCTTGTCGGGCGGTAGCTCGCCCACGTGCAACTCGCTGGGCTGAATTCGGAAACGTGGATAGGCGGGCGCCCGTACTGTGTAGTCCCAGCGCCTTTCTTTGTCGTCGATGAGGCTTAGATGAACGGTGCGGACGCCAACATATCCGTGTTGCTCGATGGCCAGGCGTAACGTTGTAGATGCGCCTGGCTCGAGAACGTGCTGAGCCAATTGAGTCTTCGTGCAACCGCAGCTCGCGGTGATCTCCTTCTGGAGCTCGACAACTTCGTCGGTTGTATTGACGATCGGCAACTCATACTCGGCGGCTTGATAGTTGCGCTCATCGTAAAGGTAAGGTGGCAGAAGGAAATCACGCTGTGCGGCGGGCGAATAGCGCGCTATGGCGACGCCCGCAAGTCCCCCGCTGCCGACTGCGGCCAGAAGAAAGATCGCCAGCCGCGTTATAGCCCCGCGTGGCGGGCTGATGGACGCTCGGTCGCAGCAAAGCCACAGCGCCAGGACGATCGCTACGTCAACGAGCGCCACGGGGCCGGGCGGGATACGGACTGCGCAAAACAGCCGCACGTCTCCGAACGAATCACGAGGGCATTGGCGAGCGACACGCAGGCAAGCGCCCCGAACCAGAGCATCGCGCCGGGGCGCGTCCAACGGGGCGCCAGTCCGATAAGCAACCACAGGCCAAAGACGAGGTTCGCTAGGACCGAGGCGATCAAGAACGGTCGAGTGCCGAAGATACTTGTTGCGACAATCGGCTCGGTGGCGAGTTGAATGCAAGTAAGGATGGCGGCAGCCAGCAGCAGGCAGGAAGCCAGAATACGAATCACATCGTAGCTGGACGAAATGCCGAGAATCGCCGCCACCGCTCGCGGCCCCGGCGCCGCGCTGAGCTTGCGGACAAGTTCGTGAAACGCCTGCCTCTGCTTGGAGCTAGATGTTAGAGAAGCCATTGGACGGCCCGAGTCGTGTCGAGTTGGCCAAGGATCGTGTTCGAAGGTTCGGAACGCGCTGCGATCAGAATGACGACGACCAGAGTGACGTAGTTAAGGCTTGCGTTATGGGATCAGCTCATCTCCGAAAACGGTGGCGTCGGCTCGATTGGCCAGGCTGCGGTGAATCACCGGGTCGATGTCGAAGCTCAGGCCGCGGACTGAAGCATCGCAGAAGGCTACGTGCCACACGCCCGGGTGCCGGCTACCGAAACGGCACGTCCCGACTTCGTTCCGGTCCGGCGCCGGCGGCAGATAGGCCGAGCGCGCGGTGTCGTTCTGGTAACCCGAATACATGCTCCAGTCATCGGATTCGTCAGCCCCGTCGTCCTGGTGGTCCCAGCCTAGGTATTTTTCGGCGCACAAATAGGTCCTGGAGAGGCCGTCTTTGATTTGCGACGCGGCGACCTCGCTGCGCAGATAGGAGACCCCAGTATGATCGGAGACATTCGGCCAGGGAAAGTTCGGGTGGTCGCCCTGGCTGAGCGATGACGGCCCCGGCCAGTAGAAGTCGCAGCGTTGCTGGTCGCCGCAGTTCATCGCGTAGTCGGCGCGGGCCACGTGATTGACCAGCACGGCCCCCCGCGGCGTCCGGGCAAAATCGTAAAAGATCGGGTACCGCTCCGGCCGCCTGCGGCTGGGGCAGTTGAAGACGGCGATCGGGATCTGAATCAGATCGTTGATTGCCGCCTCGCGCTTGCCGGGCGGATCGTCACGGCCTACTTCGGCCAGATCGCTTCGCTCAAGGTGGCTAAGGAGTGAATAGGCCCAGCCCCCTGGTTGCCGCCTGCCTATTCGCCCAGGGACCCCCACCCACGCACCCGACCAGCCCGAACCCGGGTAGAAGCCGTGGGTGGATTCGTAGTTGAGAGAAGCCAGGGCAAGCTGGCGGATGTTGCTGGCGCACACTGTGCGGCGGCCGGCCTCGCGGGCGGCGTTAATTGCCGGCAAAAGGAGCGCCATCAGCATGCCGATGAGGGCGATCACCACCAGCAGCTCTGTTAACGTGAAGGCGGGCCGGCGGATGTTGGCGCCGCGGCGGAGACTCTTCGCTGGGCTCAGAGTGAAAGGGGTTGGGCTCGGAGTCGCAGAGCCTGTGGAAGCTGCCCTCACCCCGGCCCTCTCCCAGGGGGAGAGGGAGGCGGCTGCCCTCCCAGTGCGGGGGCCTACGCCCAGAGCCCCAGGCGGGCCGGTTAGAGTGACCGGACGGCGGTCGTGACGAGCGTGGTCGATCTTGAACATCGAATCGCCCCATTGAGGAGACGTTCGTGTCGCTCCGGTCGGGAGACGCTCGTTTCTTGAGCTAGCCCCCGATCGTGTGAGTGTAGCCGCCCTCCCTGGACATTGTCCAATCAAATAACAAAACGATAACAATTCAACCTACGTTGATGGGTCAGCGAGCTCGGCGACCGCTTGCAAAATGGCCTTTTTCAGGCGTTTCAGGGCCGGGTAGCGGGACGGCATGCGGGCCGTGCGGAATTGCGGATGGAACGTAATTTCGTCAGCTTCCAGGGCCAGAAAGTAGTAGGACTCGCCGGCCGACACGATGAGGTCTTTGGCGGTCGCCATGTCGAAGACCTTGGCGATCTCCAGGCGAATCCGGCAGACGATCATCGGATGCACGCGGGCCTGCGCCTTGCCCGACGCTTTGGCCTTCATCAGGGCGAGCAGCCCCGCGAATTCCTGGGGCGGCAGCCAGACGCTCTGGCCGTGGACCTGGACCTCGTGCCGTGGGCTGTCGTGCGGTTTCCGAGCGCGTGTCTGGCCCGTCAGGACGAGGGTTGGTGACCTGGTTTTTCGACCCATGAGGCGGCTCCGCGGGTTTGGCACCGCTTTGGCGCGGGTTTCGTCGCCTGCTTGCGCAGTGCAACTACCCCTAAGTCGAGAAAAACCGCGTCTGGCCGGACAGGGAAAATCTAAAGAAAGGCCGGATCACAGGCCCGGTACGCAGGGCGGTTGGGGCAGAAAACGCAGCATCGCCGCACGGCCAGGATGGCCAGGATGGCCGTGCCACGAGAATGATGGCGAATGATGGCCGTGCCACGTTGCCCCTCGCCGACCGGCGAGCTAGAGCAACGAAAGAAGTAGACGCCGCCGTGCCTGTAGGGAGATATCCCTCGGCGCTTCCACGCCCATCGCCTCCGTGCTCTCGGCGCGCCACCCCACGTCAATCAGTTCACAGCAGACACTACTGCACGGTCGCTTGCCCGTGGATGTTGAACGTCGCTTGCGGCGAGTTCACGTTGATGACGATGTGGCCTGCGCGGGCCGTAATCGTTTGCTCCTGATCTTGCTCGATGTCCGTGGAATCCGAGGGCAGGCCGAGCACCTGGGCGAGCATCTGCCGCAGGTTCGGCCGGTTGCCGATGCGCTGCGTCACGGGCCGGCTGGGCGCGGCCTGCTGCGGCGAGCCGGTGGAGCGGAGCAACTGGCGGGCAGAGGCCGGCGTCAGCAGCGGCCGCCCGCGGCGGCGAAGGATGCCCTGCACGCAACCGATGGCCCCGACCACGATCGGCGACGCGCTTGACGTGCCGCTGAACTGGTCGGTGTACCACAGGTCGCGGCTCGAGCCGCCTTGCAAATCGCCGTAGCCGGCCGTCGTCACCTCGCGGCCCCAGCCCTGGGCATCGACGCGCCGGCCGTGGTTGGAAAAATCCAGCCGCGAGCGGTCGGGGCCGTGGTTTCGCCCGTGCGTTCCCGGAGGGGGCGCTCCGGCGCCGACCACCACCGCCCCGGAGCTGGGGTTGGCGGGATTGAATGGGTTTCGCCAGGTGGCGGGAAAGCCCTGCGGCCGCTGGTCGTAGATCGCATTATCCAGGTTGCGGAAACCATTGCCGGCGGCTTCCACCACGATCACTCCGCGGGCCACGGCGTAGCGAATCGCCGCGTAATCGTCCGGCCACCATTCGACGGCGATAAACCCGTCCTGGCCGCTGCCGCTGGCACCGGGACCCGGGCGGTGGATCTCCAGCAAGAGGATATCGCCCGCACGCAGGCGGTCAGCCGCCTGGCGGATCACTGAAGCGGTCGGCAGCGTGAGGAATGAGGCCGCGCTGGCGTGGGCATCGGAACAGATGCCCTCGATGCCCAGTGCGTTGCGGTCGCCGCTGAACTCGCCCAAGACGGCCGTGCCGTGATTGTCGTCGGTGTGGTTGACGCCGATCACGACGCCCCCTTGGCCCTGGGTCAAATCCTCGTGCGTGAAGCGCCAGCCCCACTCGCAGTCGATGATCCGCACGCCGGCGCCACGGCCGCCGGCGAACTGCCAGGCATAGCGGGCGTCGATGCCTGCGGGCGCAGCGTTCAAGTAGATCTGGCGGCCGGTGAAGTCCGGCGTGGTGGCCGGCTCCTCAAAGTCGGGCGTCATGTCGTTGATCTGGGCGCCCACGGCCGCTTCCGCCACTTCATCCCGCAGTGTCTTGGTCGCCACCGGTGGCGCCCCCGCCGGTTTGACGTAGGCACCTTCCACCTCATCCAGATCGCGGAGCGACTCGGCGAGGTCCTCCATCTGAGCGGGCGGCGCACTGACGTGATAAAACGTTCCCAGGTCGGGAACGTCCGGCTCCGCCGACAGGCTGGCGACCCGCTCGCGAATCCGCTCTTCGCTCATTTGGAACAACGGCTCGATCGAGACATTCCCGAGAACTTTGTGCAGTCCGCTGACGCTCCGGCGAGCGCGAGACTCGAAACCGGTCGGGGCCAACCGCAATCCGGCTTCGGGCCGGGCAACCAGGATCAGCTCCGGGCGGCCGAACGACGAATTGGACGGGGAACCGGCAGCATTTTTCTTTGCACGCGCCATAGCAAAGCTCCTGAATTGGAAGATGAGAAGAGTCGGACAAAGCTCAGGCAGACGGAGGTGCACCCGGAGGCTTGACGTACGCGGCCTCCACGGCAGCCAGTTTCCGCAGGCGGCCGGCGATCTGGGATCCCTCTTCCTCAGTCGCCGCCGAGACAAAGAACTGAGACGACAGCGTTGCGTCTTCGGCGCCCGCGTGGAGCGGCTGCAGCTCCAGGCCCATCTCCTGGATCACGTCGCGCAGCTCGGAAGCAGCCGGGATCGTTGGCTGTGCTCGCCTAAGGTCCCGGGCGACGCCCGCCCTCAAATGGATCGTGACGTACATCGCGGCCCCTCTCGGCGAACAAGCGATTTCGCCCTGGAAAGCCACCAATGAACCATCGTCTCCTCGAACCCGTCGAACGACGCTGGAAGAGAAGTGCGTTCAAGGTACCGCGTCGCCGGCCGAAAGCAAGCCATTGGACGATTCGTACGATTCGTGGCACGGCCATCTTGGCCATCTTGGCCGTGCGGGCTAGAAGCGCGTGCCACGATCAACGCGCGCTAGTATCTATGCCGCGGCAGCCGCACGACGTTGATCTCTACGGCCACGCGTGCACGGTTGCCCTCGCGCCCGGCCGAGAGCATGCGGCCGGTGGTCCAGCGGTTGCCGCCGGGCAGCGGCTGAAGCTGCCGCACCGGGCGGCCGGTGTCGGCGTCGTAGAGGATCACCGCGCCGCCGCGCGGATCCAGCCGCAGCGCGTAGTGCAGGTCGGAGACGCCGCCCCGCGCGTTGATATCGACTTCTCGGCTGATTTCGCCGAAGCGGTCGTCGGTGTCACGCAGCCCGATCGCGATGCCGACCGTCCCGCCGACAAGCAGGTCGTTGCGGGAGTAGACCGCATAATGGCTCCACGCGGGAGCGACATGGTCGCGGTCGAAGACGATGTCCGATCGATAGGGCGAGCCCCCGACGTCCATCTCCGCAAAGAAATCGGCCTGCGAGTCTGTATCGATCGGCGTGAGCGCGACGACGCCATCCACCGCCGCTTGCACCGCGTAATCCTCCGCCGCAGCCTGTCTGCTGAGCGCCGCGATCGTGACGGCCAAGACGGCAGCCGAGCAGTGAAGTGTCGGTCTCATGGTTCGTGCTCCTCTGCGTAGCCCTAGCGACTGGTTACAGTCTGGCCGTGGCGGCGCCTCTGATTTGGACGGTAAAAACGTGCGCTCGCCCACCGTTAGGTAACTTCGTCTGGTAGGGACATAGCAGCAATGCCTGTGCGGTGGACTACATTCCTGGGCAAGGACTCGATCCACAAGTTATTTATTTACAGCATGTTGCGTCGATAATCGAGTTGTTTCTGCCCCCGGGGGACCAGAAGTCCTATCGGCTTAAGCGACTGTTCTGAAAGTCTTTACAACTTTTTCACCAAAATGGTTGACGGCAGGTCTTCGCTCGCTAGAATCGTGCTGTCTTCGATATGTTGTGGTTGACGACGCAATTCGCCACAACCTATAGTAGCGAGCGAGCAGCGTGGCCTTAGCCCGTAGTGCTCGTTTTCTGCACTTTGCCTGATCCGCCGCAACGTTCCACGTCAAGCTGGTTTGTATACATTGGTACAGTAATCGCCCGCATTTCATTCGCTAAGCGATTTGGCTGGAGCCACTTCGCACGACACAAGGAGGTACTCTCGTGACCGCTGCTGCTATCGAATCCCAGGGCCGCCGCGTTATGCCCCCCCAAGCTTCGGCCCCCGCTGCTTCGACTACCCGGCCCGCTTTCGGCCGTTCGCGTGGGCTGGAGATCGAGCCGATCTTCTGCCCCGCCGAGGTGGCCGACCCGTTCGACACCGTCGCAGTGGGACCGCCGCACGCGCCGCGATCAAGGACGAGAACGGCAAGGCTCCTGTTCGAGCAGAAGGACTGCGAGATTCCCGCCACTGGACGCCAGCTGGCCACCAACGTCGTCGTCAGCAAGTACTTCTACGGCGAGAACGGCACGCCCGAGCGCGAGACGCAGCGTCCGGCAGCTCATCCACCGCGTCACGCGCACGATCGCCGACTGGGGCATGGCCGACGGCTACTTCGCCATCGCCGAAGACGGCGAGCGGTTCTATCGCGAGCTGACCTGGCTCTGCCTGCACCAGCACGGGGCGTTCAATTCGCCCGTCTGGTTCAACGTCGGCCTGTATCACATCAGTACGGCGTCAACGGGCGCCAAGTGCAACTGGCACTGGAACCCCGAGACGATGGACGTCGAGCAGCCGGAGAACCCGTACGAGTATCCGCAAGGCTCGGCCTGCTTCATCCAGAGCGTCGAAGACAACATGGAAGACATCATGGGCCTGGCCACGCAGCGAGGCCATGCTCTTCAAGTTCGGCTCGCGGCACCGGCACCGACCTGTCGACGCTCCGCTCGCACCGCGAAAAGCTCTCCGGCGGCGGCAAGCCCTGCGGCCCGCTGTCGTTCATGCGGGTCTACGACCAGATCGCGGCGGTGGTGAAGAGCGGCGGCAAGACGCGCCGCGCCGCCAAGATGCAGTCGCTCAAGGTCTGGCACCCCGACATCCTGGAGTTCATCGAGTGCAAGTGGAAGGAAGAGAAGAAGGCCCACTGCCTGATCGAGAAGGGCGGCTACGAGGCCAACTTCAACGGCGAGGCCTACAGCTCGATCCTCTTCCAGAACGCCAACCTCTCGGTCCGCGTGACCGACGAGTTCATGCAGGCGGTCGACGAAGAACCAGAAGTGGACGACGCACTGGGTGACCGACCCGACGCGCGAAGGCCCGTCGTGGCCGGCCCGCGAGCTGCTCGACGCGCATGGCCGAATGCGCCTGGCACTGCGGCGATCCCGGCGTGCAGTACGACACGACGATCAACCGCTGGCACACCTGCCCGAACAGCGGCCGGATCAACGCCAGCAATCCGTGCAGCGAGTACATGTTCCTCGACGACACGGCCTGCAACCTGGCCAGCATCAACCTGATGAAGTTCCGCCAGCGCGGACGGCACGTTCGACGTCGAGCGGTTCCAGGCCGCCTGCCGCATCTACTTCATCGCCCAGGAAATCCTGGTCGATCATGCCAGCTATCCCGACCGCGCGACATCGCCGAGAACAGCCACCTGTTCCGCCCGCTGGGCCTGGGCTACTCGAACCTCGGCAGCCTGCTGATGGCGAAGGGCTTGCCGTACGACAGCGAAGCGGCCTGCGGCGTGTGCGGCGCGATCACCGCGCTCCTGCACGGGGCGGCCAACCTGGCCAGCGCCGAGCTGGCGGCGGCCGTCGGGCCGTTCGAGGGCTTCGCAGAGCAACCGCGAGCCGATGCTCGCGCGTGATGCAGATGCACCGCGACGCGGTCGAGAAGATCAACGCCGCCTGCCCGGCGTATCTCAAGGACGCGGCCCGCGAGCTGTGGGACGAAGTGCTCGCCGCTCGGCCAGCAGCTCGGCTATCCGCAACGCCCAGGCGACGGTGCTCGCCCCGACCGGCACGATCAGCTTCATGATGGATTGCGACACGACCGGCATCGAGCCGGACATCGCCCTGGTGAAGTACAAGCAGCTCGCCGGCGGCGGCATGCTGAAGATCGTCAACAACACCGTGCCGCTGGCCCTGAAGACGCTCGGCTACGACGAGCCGACAGATCGAAGGCGATCCTCGAGCTACATCGACGAGCACGACACGATCGAAGGGGCGCCCGAGCTTGCACGACGAGCACCTGCCGGTCTTCGACTGTGCCTTCAAGCCGGCCAACGGCGTCCGCAGCATCGCCTGGCGGGCCCACGTGCGGATGATGGCGGCCGCCCAGCCGTTCCTCTCCGGGGCGATCAGCAAGACGGTCAACATGCCGCGCGACGTCGACGCCGGAGGACATCGCCGACGCCTACTTCTGAGGGCTGGCAGCTCGGCCTCAAGGCCCTGGCCATCTATCGCGACGGCTCGAAGCAGAGCCAGCCGCTCAACACCAAGTCAGCGAAGGCGACAAGGCAGCGACGAGAAGGTCGTCGGCTCGCCAAGCCGCGCCGCGAGCGGCTGCCCGACACGCGGCAACTCGATCACGCACAAGTTCAACGTCGGCGGGCACGAGGGCTACATCAACGTCGGCCTGTATCGACGACGGCCGGCCCGGCGAGCTGTTCATCACGATGGCCAAGGAAGGCTGCACCGTCGGCGGCCTGATGGACGCCTTCGGCACGGCGATCTCGATGTCGCCTGCAATACGGCGTGCCGCTCGAGGTGCTGGTCAACAAGTTCTCGCACATGCGGTTCGAGCCGATGGGCCACACGACGAACCCCGACATCCGCATCGCCAAGAGCGTGGTCGATTACATCTTCCGCTGGATGGGCATCACATTCCTGCCGGGCTATCGCGAGGCGAACCAGAGCATCGGCGGGCCGACTCCGGGCGTGGCGCCTACTAGCAGCGAGCCGACGGCGAAGCCCGGCGAGCCGCAGACGCCGTCCAGCGCGCCGCGCACTGGCGAGCCTCCGGCGTCAGCCGGGGGATACGGTGGAGCAACGGCCAGCGCCACGAAGTCCGCACCATCCGCCAGACGTGAGCCCGGCGGTACCCCCACCGGCCTGAACGGCACACAGGCCAACGGCCATCCCTCGGGCGAGACCAGTGCCAAGGTGCTCGAACGAGCGGGAGCGACCAGGTACGACTCAGCCGCGGGCCTATCGGCCACGAATCAGCAGTTCGCCAACTTCCAGGTCGATGCCCCGCCGTGCGACGTTTGCGGCAACATCACGGTCCGGGCCGGCAACTGTTACCTCTGCCACAATTGCGGCCACAGCATGGGCTGCTCCTAGGAAGCCGCTCGCGTGGCATGGCCATCCTGGCCATGCGCAAGTGAACAGGAGAAGACGACAAGACCAGAGCAATGGTTTGTCACGGGCTGGAAGCCCGTGCCACGGGGGCACGGAAGAACAGTTAGGTTGCTCGTAATGGAGTGAGGGGAGGATCCCCGCGAGCAACCTTTCTTTATGCGCCGGCCCTGTCGCATTCGCCCATTGGAAGTAGCGGTAATAGATGCCCCACGAATTGCCATAACCTTCCGAGCGTATCAGCGGGGGATGCAGGTCCCCTCGGAGTCGACGATGCCGATGATGCTTCCGCTATATGGCCCGTCCGGATCGTTGAAGAAGACGATCCGCGGATCGAAGATCCCGCCCCCAGTCAGCTGAGGAAAACCATGGCAGATGGCACCGACAACCCGGCGGATCGGCCGCGCTGGAATATCGCCCCGTACTTCCTCGTGGACGACGTTGTGACCAGCGCCAATTACTATCGCGACAAGCTCGGTTTCTCTTACGAGCGTTTCTGGGGGGAGCCGCCGGCATTCTGCATGGTCATGCGTGCCGGCATCGTGATCATGTTGAGTCAAACCTGCAAACCCGGCCTGATGCGGCCCAACCGCCTCGCCGACCCCGAGGAAGCCGGTGACGCTTGGGACGCCTACCTCTGGGTGAAGGAGGTTGACGAGTTCAGGTCAACGGGCGTCAAGATCGCGCGCCCTCTGTGCGACCAGCCCTACGGTTGCCGCGACTTCGACGCCGAGGATATGAACGGCTACCGGCTATGTTTCGGGCAGAGCCTGGAAGCGTGAGGCAAGCATGTTCGGCAGATTGCGTCGCGCTGGATGCAACTGACCCAAGAGTTAAAGGCTGCGGAGGCCGGTTGAACCCATGGCGCGCCGCACCAATGGACACACGTAGCGTCGGAGTAGCGCTGCATGAGCCCCGAAGGGGCGCGACCCGACAGCCCAGGCCGAAGGCGCCTTCGGCCTGGGCTTTCGAGTCAGGCCCTTTCAGGGCCAAGCCTCATCGCAGCATTGCGTTGCTCAAGTGCACGCAGCCTGCGGCACGGAAACCTGGAGCGCACTGGCCAGGTCCACCAGAGCCCGCCAATTGCCGTCATCCAACGGGATGCCCTGTGCCGTGCGCTGCTCATACGTCCGCCGCTCCGGATCGCCGGGCAGCAGGATTTCCTTCACGCCCTCGATCCGCGGGCAACCGCGGACGAATTCGACGAGGCCGCCGACCTCGCTGTCGAAGTGTTCGCTTCCCTGGCCGAGCTGCGCCGTGTCGAAGACCTGCATGAAGACGCAGTTGCCGTTCTGGTTGATTGGCTTCTCGCGGATGCAGACCCCGCCGGAGAGAGCGCCGGAGAAGATTTCGACCATCAGGCCCAGGCCGAAGCCCTTGTAGGCCTGGTCGCCACCCATCGGGCGAATCGTGCCGGGCGGGCTGTCGTAGAGCGACGCCGGGTCGTTGGTCGGCCGGCCCTCGCAATCCAGCAGCCAGCCATCAGGGCATTGCTGGCCGGCGATCTTCTTGACGCGGACTTTGCCTTCGGCGGTGGCGCTGGTGCCGAAGTCCAGGACCAACGGCCCCTCCGCGTGCGGGACGCCGATGGCCAGCGGGTTCGTGCCGAGGCGCGGCGCCTTGCCGCCGGGTGGGGCCACGCGCCGCGAATTCCCGTGCGTGTTGACCATCACCATCGAAACCATGCCGGCCTCGGCGGCCTGCTCGCAATACTCGCCCAGCCGGCCAATGTGGCTGCAGCGCACCAGCGTGCCGACGCAGACGCCGGCGCCAGAAGCCCGGCTTCTCCGCGGGCCTTGCCGATGATCCGCTCCATGAGCCGCCGGGCCTGCACCTGGCCGAAGCCCCAGTGCCCGTCGGCGGCGAGCAAGGCCGGCGTCTCCCGCAGCACCGTGAAATCGGCGTTCGAGACCACCTCGGCCTTCTTCGAGCGCATCGAGATAAAACGGAATCCGCATCACGCCGTGCGAGTCGTGCCCGCGCAGGTTGGCACCGACGAGGCTGACGCCGACGACTTGTGCTTCGTCCGGCGGCACTCCGCCAGCGCGGAGCAGGGCCGCGGCAAAGTCAGTCAAAACATGAGGAGCAATCGTAGGCATGGTTCGTGGGCACGTTTCTAAACGCGCCCGTGCAAGGGCGATTTGGAGTGCGGTGACTCGTCACCGCTTTTGGATTTTGGCATCGAGAGTGGCGTGACTCATCCAAAATCCTAAAGCGGCGACGAGTCGCCGCACTCCCAAAAGGTTGTCATTCCATCTTCGATCCTGACTGGGCACGTTTGGAAACGTGCCCCACGTCGTGGCTCAGCCACAGCACCATCGCGCCCAGCGCCGCACAACACACGCCGTCGCCGACGATCCAATACCACGGCATGCCCGCCACGCTGTCGATGGCCACGAAGATCGGTGAGACGACGAGGAACGACCAGCCGGTGAAGCGAATCAGCGGGCGATAGCGCTCGACGTCGCTGGCCAGGATCCACATCGCGATCCCTTGCAGGCCATAGACCATCGATGCCTGGCGGATCATGTAATCGACCACGGCGCCGCGCGGCATCGTGCCCATGCCGAGCCATTCGTGCGAGGTCTCCATCCAGGCGCGGCATGACGACCGCCACGAAGGCCAAGGCGGTGACGCTGCCGGCGGCGCGGAGGAAGAGGGCGAGGAAACGATCTCGGGTCATGTGGACGTAGAACGGAATTCATTCCGTTCGAGGCGTCGGAGGGACTTGGGTGAGCGACTCTCTTGGCAGGCCGGCCTTGTGGGGAGGGCGACGGCACACGGAGTGTGCCTGCTACTTTACCGTCAGCCGCCGCGAGATGAACTGCCGCACCTGGGGGATCTTGCAGGCCACCAGCAGCTTGGCGCTGCGCGCCTTATCCGTCGGCACCAGCGGCTCGATGCCGTACCAGATCATCGAGCGGCAGGTTCTGGTCTTTGGCGTTCTCTTCCCGCGCGGCCAGCGCGCTCGCCAGGCCCCAGCGCCGCTCTAGCGGAATCCGCTGGAGCGCGGAGGCCAGGTACAGCCGCACCAGCGATGACTGCTCGCTGGGCGCCATCGAGACGAACTTCGCCAGTACAGCGTCGGTGGGCGGCTTTTCGTCGCCGAGCAGGCGAATGGCCCAGGCCCGCACGTGCTCGCTGGCGTGATCGAGCTGCTTGCGAAGGAACTCTTCGTTGGTGCCGCCCGTGCAGTAAAGCGCCCACAGCGCTCGCAGCTTGCGCGTCACGTCGGTCTGCTGCTCGAACATGGCGTGCAGCGCCACCGTGCACGGCCAGCATGTTCTGGCCTGCCGCGGCCCGCTCTTGCAGCAGCCGCCGGGCGTGGCGCACGTACCAGTCGTTGCGGTGGAGCTGGAGCTTGACCAGCTCGTCGCTGGTCAGCTTGGCGAGGTTCAGGTCCGCTCACCGGCCGTGGCGTGCCGTAGGCTGATCTTGTAGATGCGGCCGCTGTCGTGGTGTGCCCCGTGGGCGTCGTTCTCGTGGCACTCGCCGGTGTCGGACCAGTCGATGACGTAGACGCGGCCGTCGGGGCCGTACGTCAGGCTGACGCCGCGGAACCAGGCGTCGTTGGCCAAGAGGAAGTCCGGCGCGTGCTTGCCGACGTAGCCGGAGCCGTGGCGCTCGAGCAGGTCGTGGTTCACGCGGTTGCCGTGGATGTTGCAGGTGAAGAGCGAGTTGCGGTACTCGTCGGGCCAGTTGTCGCCGAGGTAGATCATCGCGCCGGAGTGGGCGTGGCCGCCGCCCGGCGCGCTGTGGATGCCCTTGCCGCCGCGCGATGTCGGTCCAGTCGCCGCCGCCCCAGTGCAGGTGGTCGGCGCAGGCGTCGATCAGCTCGTAGACGTGCGGGTTGAAGTCCTGGCCGAACATCCGCTTGTAGTGGGCGCCGGGGATGATGTGCCAGAGGTGGCCGATCACGCAGTTGGTGAAGAAGGCCTCGCCGTAGTCGTTGAAGTCGAGGCCCCAGGGGTTGGTCGTGCCGTGGCAGACGACCTCGAACACCTCGCGCGTGGGGTGATAGCGCCAGATGCCGCAGTTGATGTCCAGCCGCTTGTCGTCCGGCGTGCCGGGCTTGCCGACCTTCGAAGGGGCCGTGATGCCGTTGCAGCCGTAGAGCCAGCCGTCGGGCCCCCACGTCAGGCCGTTGACGACGTTGTGCTCGCCCTTGGTGGACCAGCCGTCGAGCATGACCTGCGGCTGGCCGTCGGGCATGTCGTCGCCGTTGCGATCGGGGATGAAGAGCAGGTGCGGCGACGCAGCAGACCCACACGCCGCCGAAGCCCGGCAGCACGCCGGTGAGATAGTTGGCCTGGTCCCAGAACACCGTGCGGTGGTCGAAGCGGCCGTCGCCGTCGGTGTCCTCGAAGATGAGGATGCGGTCGCGGCCTTTCGTCCTTCCACTTGGGATAGGAGTAGCACTCGGCGACCCACAGCCGGCCGCGGTCGTCGAAGGTCATGGCGATCGGCTGCCGCACGTCCGGCTCGCCGGCGAAGAGCGTGGCGCTGAAGCCTTCGGGCAGCGTCATCCGTTTGGCCGCCTCATCCAGCGGCACGGGCGCCGGTTGATCGTAGGACGCCTGGGCGGGCTTGGTTTTGGCCGCTGCCTGCTGCCTGGCGTCCGCCTGGCTTGGCGTCCGCCGGCTCGGCGTCCACCGGCTTGGCTGCGGCCGGCTTGGGCGAATCGGCGTCGGCCCAATCGATGCTCGCCAGGCTGGCGGCCAGGCCGGCAAGCAGAAAGACTGCCCATCCGCGTCGCACGTAGCCGTTTGACATCCGGAACTCCCTGCGCTAAGGTTGCCGTGACGAAATCCCAGTGTAGTGTCGGCTTTCGCTCGGCGAAAGAACGTCCTCTCGCGGAGCGAAAGACGACGTGTTTTGCCCACCACTTAGAGGTTCGACCGTGCCACGCCTGTCATTCGTCCTCGTCGTGCTCGGGAGCCTTGCCGCTTTTGCCGGCTGCGGCGGATCGACTCCGGTCGAAGAAATCCGCGCGAACGTAGCCGCCGTGTCGGCTGCCCCCGATCTTCGCGCCGCCGACGGGGATTGGCCCTGGTGGCGTGGTCCTCAGGCGGACGGCAAGAGCGCCGCGGGCAAGGGCCAGGCCGAGCCGCCCACGGAGTGGAGTGAGTCGAAAAACGTGATCTGGCAGGCGGAAGTCCCCGGCAGCGGGCACGCCAGTCCGATCGTGGCCGGCGACCGGGTGTTTGTGGCCACGGCCGACGAAGGAGCGAAGAAGCAGATGCTGCTGTGCTTCGACCGCAAGGACGGGAAAGAAGCGTGGCGGACCGTCGTGCACGCAGGCGGGTTCATGCGCAAGCACTCGAAGAACAGCCAGGCCTCGGCGACACCGGCGTGCGACGGGAATCGCGTCTTCACCGCGTTCATCCATGCCGATGCCCTGCACGTGACGGCGATCGACCTGGACGGCACGCTGGTCTGGCAGAAGGAGGCCGGGCGGTTCCAATCGGAGCACGGCTACGGCTCGTCGCCCGTGCTCTACAAATCGCTGGTCATCGTCTGTGGCGACAACGCCGGCAGCAGCTTCCTGGCCGCCCTGGATCGGGAGACCGGCGAGATCGTCTGGCGCAAGCCGCGCCAGCGCCCCGGGCGGCACGGCAACTACGCCACGCCGATTGTCGCGCAACTGGCCGGCAAGCCCCAGTTGCTGTTGGCGGGGCACGGCCAGCTCGTCAGCCATGATCCGGCCAGCGGCGACCTCTTGTGGTACTGCAAGGGCCCCGCCGAGGTTGCCGCTTGCACGGTCGCTTGCAGCGACAAACTCGTGTTCGCCAGCGCCGGCTATCCGCAAAAGGAAATCCTGGCGGTGCGGGCTGACGGCAGCGGCGACGTGAGCGGCACCCACGTCGTCTGGCGGGCCAGCAAGGGCGTGACCTACGTCCCTTCGCCGATCTACGATCAAGGCCGGTTGTACGTGATCAACGACCAGGGCGTGGCCAGTTGCTTCGGCGCCGAGGACGGCAGCCTGTTGTGGCAGGAGCGGCTGGGCGGCAACTTCAGCTCGTCGCCCATCCTGACCGGTGGCAAGCTGATGGCCACCAACGAAAAGGGCGTGACTCACGTGCTGGAGGCCTCCGACACGTTCCAGCGGCTCGGCGAAAACACGCTCGGAGACAGCGGCTTCGCCACGCCAGCGGTGGCGGGCGGGCGGCTGTTCCTTCGCAGCGGCGATCAGCTCTATTGCATCGGCCGGTAGTAGCTTCCCAAAGGGTCGGGCATGAAACCGGCGACTGGGATTGCCTTGGCGTCATCGTCGGGCATCGACCTGGAGGGCGTCGGTCATGCGAAACACCGCACTAACCTGACCGGAGTTCAGGTCCTTAAGGTCATGGAGCGACAAAATTCCCTCAAGGGTGATCGGCCCGACCTGGAAGGCCAACGACTTGCCGGTCGCCATCTCCACGACGATTGCCTCGTACAGAGGCGGATTGCGGTAGCTTCACATCTCCAGAGACTGCAATGCTAACACGAACTGGCGGATGCCGGTTTGCTGGAAGCTCGGCTGCATATGGCCGCGAATCCGCACGGGGCTGCCGTCGAGAGCGCAGAATTCTCTCCGGCAGGTGATCGCGGCTGAACGGCTGGCCTTTCGGCACCTCAAAGCGAAGGTCGGCGAATGAGATCTCCAGCGGCTCCGCCGTGACATGCAGGTCCGGCCGCTCGGCGGCTAGTTGGGTCAACCGCTCAGGAGTGACGGTGGTGCCGCGGAGCGTCAGCTCGCGCAGCAAGTCGAGCCCAGCGACCACCGTCAGATGCTCGTCGGTGAACTTTGCTCCCGCCAGCTCCGCCTTTCTCAGCCACGTCAGTTTTGGCAGGTGCGCCAGGCAGGCGGCCGTGGCCTCCGGTTGCGAAAGATTCACCGCCGTGATCCGCTGCAAAAAGTCCGACCCAAACCATTCTCGCAGAAAGTCAGGGCCGACGGGAATCGACTCGGCCGATCCGCCCGCCTCCGCGATGGCCTCGGCCGCTGCCCGATCGACGAGCCAAGGCTCGACGTAGTGATAGGCGATGGCCAGGGCGACGCACGTCGCCGTCAGCGCCCCATCAAGGCTCGCAAACTGTATTGCAGACGCAGCCTGGGGCGCCTGCGAACGCGAACTGGGGACAGGGCTTCGGGCATGGCTTGCGACTGAGGAAGGGTGCACGCGCCATCGGCAACGGAGGCCAACGTATTGCTTCGGCGTCAATGTCACAACACGGGACGATTGCACAAATGCGTAGCGGGTGCGGGCACACGGCCCGCACCCACTATACGCATGACGCAGGGATATGGATCAAGGCGCGGGGCACGTTTGGAAACGTGCCCCACACCCGCGTGCCCCGCGCTTAGCGACGGTTGCGCTGCAGCTGGAGCTCCTCGAATTCCTTTTGCTGCTGCTCGACGCGCGTGCCGCTGGGGGTGGCCAGGTAGAGCGTGCGGTCGAACTCCACCGTGTATTTGTAGGTCAAGAGTACGCGCCTTCTCGCCCGAGGAGCTGGCCGGCACCGGCACGTCCCAGCGGAGGATGCCCTTGGGGCGATCGACGCGCAGGTACTGAGCGTCCTTGCTCAGCTCGGTGGACATCTCGCCCATGGTGATCCGCACCTCGTTGGACTTGTCGCTGTGCGGCAGGCGGTCCATCACGCGGACGGTGACGGCCTCGGTCTTGTAGTTCTCGATCACCAGGCGGTAGTTGAAATTCAATTCGCGGTTGCCGCCCTGCACCTTGTCCCCCTTGTCGGCCAGCTCGCGCTTGATCCGTAGCTGCGGGTCGGCCCCGAAGCCGACCACGAACTTCTGCCCGCGGGCCACCGTGCCGATCTCGCCGCGGCCGACGAACCGGCCGTCCAAGTAGACCGTGACGGGGCCGGCCAGCAGGTCTTCCTGGCTGTTGTTCGTCAGCTCGGCCTCGCGGTAGACGAAGCTGGTCAGCACCGGCGTCGCTACGTAATAGAACCGGCTCTCCAGCGCAGTCTGGAGGATGCGGATCATCTGCTGGTCGGAGCGGCTGGCGAGGTTCACTTTCCCGGTCAGCCGATAGCTGAGGCTCGGCCCCTCGCCGGTGCTCGGGCCGACGTGGTAGGCCTTCAGCGCGTCCTTGCCGCCGTGCAGCTCCAGCGATTGGTAATCGTTCGCCAGGGCGTTGATGTCCCAGTTGAATCTGGCGTTGTCGGTTTGCTTGATCGCATTGGCGTAAGCATCGACGGCCTTCTGCTGCCGGCCCTTGAGCTCCGCGAGCGAGCGGCCCACGTCATCGGGCTTGGCGTTGGCAGCTGGCCGCCCGGCTTGCCCGGCGGCGCCTCGTGCAAGGCCGCCACTTCGAAGGGGGCCAGGCCTGGGGCGGTGGCACTGAGGGCGGGCGAGGCCGTGGACAGCGTCAGCTCAACGTCCTTCCAGTCTTCGCCGCTCATCTGCTGGATCAGGCCGTTGTATTCCACGCGGACTTCCTTGCGGTCCTTGTCGCCCCGATAGGTGTAGCTGGGCGACCAGCCGCATCCGCTGACCAGGTAACTGAGGCTGACGGTCTGTTTGCCTTCGGCCCGCGCCTCGAGGAACAGCACGGCCTCGCGCACTGTGCGGTTGGCGCCGTTGGTCAGCTCGGCCCGCTTGCGCTCGAGGAGTTGCTTCTGCTTCTGCAGGTCGCGGCCTTCGCGCAAGGCGGCCACCAGCTCGGTGGCGACCTTGCTGCGGTTCTCGAAAGAAAACTTGGTGATCTTTTCCAGCGCCTCGGCGTTGAGCACTCCCTTGGAGACCTCGATCTTGGCCTCCGGGGCGACGAAGCCTTCTAGCTTGTCCAGATACTCCGTCCGCTTGGCCATCAGCTCCTGGGTCTTCTGGTTGAGCGCGATCTTGTCGCTGACCCCTTCGATCTCCTCGTCGAGCTTGCGGACCTCCTCGCGCGGCTCGGCCCCGACCGGCCGGGTGACGTACCGGACGGCCCGCACCTCGACCCCTTCGCCCCCTTCGGCGAACAGACTGTCTTCGACGATGTTCTCCGGCAAGTCGGGCACGACGGCTTCGATCGCCCCCTTGGCGGCTTCCAGCTCCACGCGGCGAGTGACCAGCGCCTGCCCGCGGTAGAGCGTCACGCGCTCGATCTTACTGGTGACCTTCGGCGCCTGGGCCGCCGCCGGCCGCGGGGCGGGCAGCAGCGTCAGGGCGAGAGACAGACCGAGCATTGCCAGCGCGTGTTTCGACGATGCCATGACGGGTTCTCCGATGCAGGGTATTTGGAGTGAAGGGACGATGCGCCTCGACGCACGGGCATTGTGCCTGGAAGCCGCGGACGAGGGCAGACCAATTGCCAAAGCTACGCGAGGCGGCGCACGGCGGCTTGTAAAGAGTTTGTAACGAGCCGCGTAACTGGGCCTTCCACGCCCAGCGCGGCCGGCGAATGGCGCCGACACCGCTGGGGCTGGAAGCCCCAGCCACGTTGCGCGTCATAGCCCGAATATCCCGCGCTTTCAGCACGTTCGGCCCATCGCTCGGGCGGCATGACGTAGTGTTGTCCGAGGATTACGCCACGCGCGGCTATTCCACGGCCCGGCTCGCTCGCTATGTCGATCGCTCAAGCGTCTGCTTTGCAAACTCGCTGGTGCCTGGTGGCGAGCACCGCTGGGCGGAGCGGCGCGCGCTCGGTGCCGATCCACGTCACGCCGTTTGTCGTCGGGCGCCGACGGGACGCTCATCTCGCGCTGGATTGCCCGAGCGTCTCCGGACGGCACGCCGAAATCGTCGCCCAGGGCGACGCGCTGCGAGTTCGCGATCTGGACAGCACGAACGGGACGTTCGTCAACGGCCGGCGGGTCACCGAGCTGGCGCCGGTCAGCGAGGGCGACTACCTTCAGTTCGCCAGCCTGGTTTTCCGCTTGGACCGCGAGTCTGAGGTCCCGAGCAGCGCCACGGTGTGCGAGGGAGCCAGCGACCAGTCTCTGGCGCTTGTGCAGTTCGACAAGCTGATGAGCCAGAAGGCGGTGATCCCGTACTTCCAGCCGATCGTCCAGTTGTCGGACTCGCGACGGATCGGCTACGAAGTGCTGGCCCGCAGCCGGCTGTTCGGTCTGCAAAGCCCCGGCGCGATGTTCTCGGCGGCCGAAACGCTGGAACAAGAGGCGGCGCTGAGCCGGTTGTGCCGCCTCGAGGCGGTCATGCGTGCCCGCGAATTCGAGAATCCGCCGCCGCTCTTCGTCAACACGCATCCCCGCGAGCTGGACGACCTGGCCGAGCTTCGCCGATCGTTGGCCCAATTGCGGGAGCAGTATGCTCGCTGGCCCCTAGTCCTGGAAATCCACGAAGCCGCCGTCACGAACCCGTGGGTGATCCGCGAGCTGCGGTCGAGTCTGAACGACCTGGACATGCGGTTGGCCTACGACGATTTCGGCACCGGGCGGGCGCGCCTGCTCGAGCTGGTGGAAGTGCCGCCCGACTACCTGAAATTCGACATGAGCTTCACGCGAGGCATCGCCATTGCTCCCTTCGCCAAGCAGCACATTCTGGCGACACTCGTGCAGAACACCCGAGAGCTGGGCATCGTGAGCGTTGCCGAGGGCATCGAGACGGCGGAGGAACACGAGTCCTGTCTGCAACTGGGCTTCGAGCTGGGCCAGGGATACCACTACGGCCGGCCGGCGCCCGATCTGCACCTTGCGTTGGCGTAGGCGCAATACGCCGACCGCTCCGAAAAGCTGAGTTGGATGGAACCGCGCCGAACGTCAGCAGCCAAAACCACCATCGGGCTTGTCCCGACGGGTTGCTGACTGGCCAGCTACAGCGATTGCACCAACGCATCAATGTTCTTGCATTCGTTGGCGGAAACTGCCAGAATCACGGCGCTGATTTTCCCTCCGCCTGCCTGACCCACCTTCGGATCACGAAACCTCTTGAGGAGCACGACGATGCGCCGGTTGATCTGCCTGTGCACGTGCGTAGGTCTCTTGGGAATGGCTGCTCTCGCCGCGCATGTCGCGGCCGCCGAGAAGGACACGGAGAACTCGGCAACAAGTGCTACGAAGCCGGCCATTCCCGGCCTGGGCGATCCGGGCAAGTTGAGCTCGCTGCGGATCGAACAGCCCCACAAGCTCACGCTCCGCGGCCGCGACGCCCGACAGCAGCTCGTGGTCACGGGCGTCTACTCATCGGGCCAGGAGCGCGATGCCGCTTCGCTCGTCACCTTCGCGGCCCAGCCTGAGGGCGTGGTGACCGTGGCCGAGGATGGCTTCGTCACGCCGCTCGCCAGCGGCCGTGCGACCGTGACGGCCCGCGGCCCAGCCGGGCTTTCGGCTTCGGCGCAAGTGACCGTCGAGAAGTTCGACGAGCGAATCCCGATCAATTTCGGCAATCAGATCGTGCCGATCTTCAGCAAGCTCGGCTGCAACTCGGGCGGCTGCCACGGCAAGTCGTCGGGGCAGAACGGTTTCAAGCTCTCGCTGCTGGGCTTCTATCCGGAGGAAGACTACGAGTTTCTGGTGAAAGAGGGCCGCGGCCGGCGGCTGTTTCCGGCCGCCCCGGAGCGCAGTCTGCTCCTCTTGAAGGCCACCAACACCATCGCCCACGGCGGCGGCATGCGGATGGACCGCGACTCGTATGAGTACTCGCTGCTCAAGAGCTGGATCGAGCAAGGCATGCCATTTGGGAGCAAAGACGATCCGACGATTACGCGGATCGAGACCCACCCGGCCGTGCGCACGATGGACCGCGGGCGCGGCAGCAGCTGGCCGTCTACGCGCATTTCTCCGACGGCTCGGTGCAAGACGTCACTCGCGTTGCCCAGTTCGAGCCGAACGAGACGGAGATGGCCGAGGCCGGCAAGACCGGCGTCGTGCGCACGCTCGACCTGACCGGCGAGGCGGCGGTGATGGTTCGCTTTCAGGGGGGCGTGAGCGTCTTTCGCGCCAGCATCCCCATGGGGCTGAAAGTCGCTGACCGCTTGCCGCAGCCACGCAACGCCGTCGATGAGCTGGTCTTCGCCAAGCTGGCCAAACTCGGCATCCCCCCTTCTTCCGCTGCCGACGACGGCATGTTCCTGCGGCGAGTCTATCTGGACCTGACCGGCGGCCTGCCCACGGCCGACGAGGCCCGGGAGTTCATTGAGGACAAGGACCCCGGCAAGCGAGACAAGCTGATCGACCGGCTGCTGGAGAGCAACGAATACGCCGACTACTTCGCCAACAAATGGAGCACGATCCTGCGGAACCGCCGGGCGAACCAGAACTACACTCGCGGCACGTACGCGTTTTACCAGTGGATTCGCGACAGCATCCGCAGCGACAAGCCCTACGACCAATTCGTGCGCGAGATCGTGGCCGCCTCCGGCGAGGTCAGCGATCATCCGCCCGTGGCCTGGTATCGCACGCTGCGCAACGCGACCGACCAGCTCGAAGACGCGGCGCAGCTATTCCTCGGCGTGCGGATTCAGTGCGCACGCTGCCACCATCATCCCTTCGAGCAGTGGAGCCAGCGCGATTACGCCGGCTTCCAGGCGTTCTTCAGCCGCGTGGCCCGCAAGCCGGGCATCCACGGCCTGCAAGTGAACGACGAGCCGAGGATCTATCACAACCGCGGCGCGGCGTCGCGCCCAATCCGCGGAACCCGCGAGAGCAGCTCAAGCCGACGGGCCTGGGCGGGCAGCCGCTGGAGCTGACGGCCGACGACGACCCGCGGCACGCCTTGGCCGACTGGATGGCCGAGAAGGACAATCCGTTCTTCGCCCGCGCGCTGGTGAACCGCTACTGGAAGCACTTCTTCGGCCGCGGCATCGTCGAGCCGGAGGACGACATGCGGATCACCAACCCGCCGTCGAACCCGGAGCTGCTCGATGCGCTGGCCAAGAGCTTCGTCGAAGGCGGCTTCCGCATTCGCCCGCTGGTCCGCACGATCTTGCAGTCGAAGACCTACCAGCTCAGCTCCGAGCCGAACGAGTACAACCTCATCGATCGGCAGTGCTTCTCGCGCTATTACCCCAAGCGCATGAACGCGGAGGTGGTGTACGACGCGATCAACCAGGTGACGGCCAGCCGGGCCACGTTCCCTAACCTGCCGGCCGGCACCCGGGCGGTGCAACTGCCTGACGCGGCGATCACCAACTATTTCCTCTCGGTGTTCGGCAAGCCGGAAGGGGCCAGCCCCTGCGAGTGCGAGCGCTCGACGGACGCCAACCTGGCGCAGATTCTGCACCTGATGATGTCGCGCGAGGTCGAGGGGAAGCTGGCCGCGCGGCCCACGCAGCTCTTGGCGAAGCGCGAACTCTCCGATGCAGACCGGGTGCGTGAGCTGTACTTGTGGACGTTCGCTCGCTACCCGAGCCAGGAGGAGTCGGAGTTCACCGTGGCCTACCTCCGCAAAAAGCCGGCCGGCGAACAGCGCCAGGCGTACGAAGACATCTTATGGGCACTCTTGAACGCCAAGGAATTCTCCTTCGTGCGGTAAGTATGCGGGTGGGTGGCTGGGTCTGAGCGAAGCGAAGCCCCAGCGGAGCGGCGCGTGACTGCCTCGCCTCGGACGTGAATCACGGTGCATGGGCGACCGCCCCAGCGCCTTCCGGGTGTGCCAAGGTTTTCCTGGCACGTACAATCGGAGCCAGGCCACGGTGGGGCTTGGCCCCACCGAGCTGTGTTCACCACCAGCAGCGCGCCGCGTGGTCCCCCGTCACCATGCGGCTTGCCCGCGTGGGACGATGTTTCCACGCTGTCGGCCCGAATGAACATCGCCCCGCGGGGACGAGCCCCGCGGTGGCTGGTAGCTTCCGCGGCCGGTGTTCTGGTTTTGAACATCGCCCGGCGGAGACAAGCTCCGCCGTGGCGTCCCACGCCAGCCTATCACCTGTACGCCACAAAGATTTGGCGTCGCCAGAAAGTCTGGGCACGTCCCGCCTTCCGCACTTCCACGGCCCACTGGCGGATTTCGCGGCTCCTTGGTAAGCTCCCCATTCGCTCTCCTCGCTGGATCTCCCGTTGTGCTGCTCATTCCGATGAAACAGGCGATTGCCGGCGTGGCCCCGCCCGAGCTGGGCGAAGTCACCGTGATGACCGTCTGGCCTTCGATCGCCGCCTCGCGCCTGGGCCAATTGATCGGCCGGGCTTGCGGCGTCAGCGTGCCGCCGCCGCCCTTCAACCTCGGCAAGTTGCTGGCCCTGGCGATGATTCCACTGGCGCTCACGCTCTACTTCTTCCGCTACGCCACTCCGCTCGTGACGTCGCTCATCACGCTGGGCATGTTCCCCGTCAACTCCACCTGCCTGCGGTACCGGCTCACGAATCGCCGCCTGGTCGTGCAGGCGGGACTGGTGCCCGTGGACGACCGGGCCGTGGGCCTCGATCAGTTCGACGCCATCGACGTGCTGGTGCTGCCCGGTCAGGAGTGGTATCCGGCGGGCGAGCTGATCTTCCGCAAGGGCCCGGTCGAGGTGTTTCGCATCAGCGGCGTCAGCCGGCCGGAGGCCTTCCGGCAGGTGTGCCTCAAGGCGCATCGGTCCTACGTGGGTGTTCGACGGGCAACGTCTGCCTGAACTGAACGCGGCAAGCGCTTCTAATCCAACATGAGTGGCCCGGCCAGTCCTCCCGGCACCGTCACGCTCGCCCTCGTGCAGATGTCCTGTGGCCGAGGACAAGGCCGCGAACGTCGCCAAGGCACTGGCGCGGATCGGTGAGGCCGCGGCCGCCGGTGCGAATATCGTCTGCCTGCAAGAGCTGTTCGCCGGGCCCTACCTCTGCCAGAGCGAAGACCACGCCCGCTTCGACCTGGCCGAGCCGATTCCCGGCCCGACGAGCGAGGCCCTGGCCGAGGCGGCCGAAGCAGCACCGGCGTCGTCCTGGTCGGCTCGCTGTTCGAGCGGCGCGCGGCGGGCCTGTACCACAACACGGCGATCATCTTGCGACGTCGACGGCCGCCAGGCGGGCGTCTATCGCAAGATGCACATCCCGGACGATCCGCTGTACTACGAGAAGTTCTATTTCACGCCTGGCGACCTGGGCTTTCGCAGCCTTCGACACGGAGTTCGGCCGGCGTGGGCGTCTGCGTCTGCTGGGACCAGTGGTATCCCGAAGCCGCCCGGCTCACCGCCCTGGCCGGGGCCGAGATCATCTTCTATCCCACGGCGATCGGCTGGCTGCCCAACGAAAAGGAGCAGTACGGCGTCAGCCAGCATTCGGCCTGGGAGACGATGATGCGCAGCCATGCAATCGCCAACGGCGTGTTCGTGGCCGCCCCCAACCGCGTGGGCCGCGAGGGGGAGCTGGAGTTTTGGGGCGCGTCGTTCGTGTCCGATCCCAACGGCAACGTCCTGGCGCGGGCCAGCCACGACAAGGAAGAGACGCTGCTGGTGGAATGCGACCTGGGCCGCGTCGACGTGGTCCGTACCCACTGGCCGTTCCTCCGCGACCGGCGGATCGACGCCTATGAGGGACTGCTGCGGCGCTACGGCAAGTAGCAGGCACACTCCGTGTGCCGTTGTGGCCAACTCGCTCTGCGAGTTGGCGTCCGTCGCCGATCGCGGCCTGAGTTCGACAGGCATCCGCCAACTCGCAGGGCGAGTTGGCTACTTAGTGCCCTTCTAATGCCCTTGCGGGATCTTCCCGCGGTATTGTTTCTTTTTGATCTCGACGACCAGCTCGGCCTGGGCATCCTTGGCGTCCAGGTCGTCGCTCAGGTGCTTCTCGTCGGAGACGAACCGTGACGACTGGCCTTCCGGGTCTCTCTTGTCGGGCGAGGCGGCCAGCTTGAACTGCTCGGCCGACTTGCCGTGGCGGACGTTGATCGAGACTTCCTTGGCGTCGATCGGCTCGGCCTTCTTGGCCGTGCCGTCCAGAATGTAGATCGTTACGGTGCCCGCCTTCTCGTCGTGGACGATCTCGCCGTGGTATTCCTCATTTCCCAGCTCGATCAGGTGACCGTCGTGCGGCCCGTGCACGTGCTCGTGGGTTTCGCCGGTCTTGCCGGTCTTGGCCGTGTCGCCGCAGCCGCCCGTCGCCGCCAGGATGACGGCGGCCGACAACATCAGGCAATAGCTCGGAATGCAACGCATGGAAAAACTCCTTGCAGGTGAAGGTGACATCCAAATTCATCCCGTGATCGAGATGACTCGTGACTCCTGAGTGTGAACCGAAGGCCGGGCCTGAATCGGTGGATAGCACAATCGGCCCAACGGGGCCGAGACTCGACAGCCCAGGCCGAAGGCCTGGGTAGGCGAAATGCTTAATCGTGCGTAGCCCTGAAAGGGCGGAACGAATGAGCATCGCAGGTCGCGCCCTTCAGGGCTTTCGTGTTCTGTATCCGGCCACTACCCAGGCCTTCGGCCTGGGCTGTCAAGTCGCGCCCTGTTCGGGGCTCCATCGAATCCTCGTACACTCTAACGTCTCGACTCCTGACCGCTGAGCCCTGATGCTTCCGTCATGCGGCTACCTTACGAAGCTGTCCGCTCAGACAGCCTCTCCTCTTCCAACGGTATTTCCGCCCGCTCCGCCTCGACGACTTGCCGCGCGGCACCGCGGCCGGCCGTCCAGAACAGGGCCGGGTGGACGAAGAAGTCGAGCAGCGTCGAGCTGATCAGCCCGCCGAGGATCACCGTCGCCACCGGATAGAGAATCTCCTTGCCCGGCTCGCCGGCCGCCAGCACCAGCGGCACCAGGGCGATGCCGGCCGTCAGCGCCGTCATCAGCATCGGGCGCCAGCCGCTCCTTGCCGGCCCGCTCGATCATCTGCGGCGTGAAGCCGTTCGCCCTCGTAGCTGCACCAGGTGCAGGTAGTGGGCGATCAGCAGGATGCCGTTGCGCGAGGCGATGCCCGCCAGCGAGATGAAGCCGACCATGCTGGCCACCGTCAGCGATCTGGCCGGTGACGACCAGGGCCGCGACGGCGCCGATCGCCGCCATCGGCAGCGCGGCCAGCACCTGCAGCGACAGGTTCACCGAGCGGAACAGCGTGTACAGCGCCAGGAACATGCCGGCCAGCGAGACGAGGCTCAGCAGCGCCGATCATCCGCGTGGCCGACTGCTGGCTCTCGAACTGGCCGCCGTACTCGATGAAGTAGCCCGGTCGGGCAGCGACGGCCTCGATCGGCGCCAGCCGCTGCTTGATGTCGGTCGACGACGCTGCCCAGGTCGCGGCCGGCCGTGTTGCACTGCATGACGATGCGGCGGCGGACGTTCTCGCGGTTGATCGTGTTCGGGCCGCTCGCCGTCGTAGATGTCGGCGACGGCGGCGAGCGGCACGCTGCCCGCCGGCGGGCAGGTTGAGCGACAGCCGCCGCAGCGTGTCGCAGGTCCTCGCGATACGCGATCGTCGAGCCGCACGACCAGATCGAACGTCCGCTGGCCTTGCAGCGACCTCCGAGACCGACGCGGCCGTTCATCGCCGTTTCGATGAACTCGTTGACGTCGCTCGGCGTCAGGCCGTACTGCGCCAGCTTGCTCGCGCGTCGAGCTCGATCTGCAGCTGCGGGATCTCGACCTGCTGCTCGACCATGCAGGTCGCGTGACGCCCGGCACGTCCGGCGATCGCGGCCTTCATCTCGCTCGGCCGTGCGCGCGCAGCACGTCCAGGTCGTCGCCGTAGAGCTTGATGCCGACCTGGGCCTTCACGCCCGAGAGCATGTGCGAGATCAGGTGCTGCCAGCGGCTGCTCGGCGGCGGTGACGACGCCCGGCACGTCGGTCAGCTCGTCGCGGATCTCGGCCAGCACCTCCTCGCGGCTGCGGCCGGCTGTCGGGATCGAAGCGTGACGATGATCTCCGAGACGTTGACGCCTTCGGCGTGCTCGTCGAGCTCGGCCCGGCCGGTGCGGCGGCCGAAGCGCGACGACGCCGGCGATCTGCTGCAGCCGCTCGTCGACCATGGCCGGCCATGCGGTTCGACGCGGCCAGCGACGTGCCCGGCGGCAGCAGCACGTTGACCTGCACGCTCCCTTCGTTGAACGGCGGCAGAAAGTCGCGGCCGAGCTGCGTCACGGCCACGCACGCTGACGACGACCGCCGCCGACACGCCGAGCCAGAATCGGCCACGGGATGGCGCACGCTGAAGCGGATCGCGAAGCCGGCCGACGCCACTTCAGGAACCGCAGCAGCAAGCCGTCGCTCGTCGTGCGCCATGAAGCTGCGCCTGCGGCAGCAGCCAGTACGACAGCACCGGCGTCACCGTGAGCGAGACGACCAGCGACGCCAGGATCGAGACGATGTACGCGACGCCCAGCGGCGTGAACAGCCGGCCTTCCATGCCGCCAAGCGCGAACAGCGGCACGAACACCAGCACGACGAGGATCGTGCTGAACACGATCGAGTTGCGGACCTCGCTGCTGGCCTCGTAGACGACGCGCAGCGGCGGCTTGGGCTGCGCGGCGTGCCGGTTCTCGCGCAGGCGGCGGAAGATGTTCTCGACGTCGACGATCGCGTCGTCCACCAGCTCGCCGATCGCCACGGCCAGGCCGCCCAGCGTCATCGTGTTGATCGACATGCCGAACCACTTGAAGACCAGCGCCGTGACGACGATCGACAGCGGAATCGCGGTCAGCGTGATGAACGTCGTGCGGAAGTTCAGCAGGAACAGGAACAGGATGATCACGACCAGGATGCCGCCGTCGCGCAGGGCCTCGATGACGTTGTGGATGCTCAGGTCGATGAACGCCTTCTGCTGGTAGACGTCCGGGTTGATGCGGATGTCGGCGGGCAGCGACGGCTGCAGCTCCGTCGAGGGCCGCGATGACGTCGCTCGGTCAGCTCGCGCGTGTCGGCGCCCGGCTGCTTGGTGATCGTGAGCATCACGGCCGGGCCGCCGGAAACTGCCGTCCCGTCGCACGAACGCCGGCTGTCGCCGCGCTTGACCTGCGGCCCTTCGACGACGCGGGCCACCTGCGCCAGCAGCACCGGCCGCTCGGCGCGCGGCTTGACGACGACCGTCTCGCAGCTCGTCGATCGTCTTGAATGCGGCCCAGCGAGCGGACCAGGAGCTCGTTGCGGCCCTGCTCGTCGAGATAGCCGCCCGTCGCGTTCGCGTTGCTCTCGCGGCAGCGGCCTGCTCGACGTCGTCGCAGCGTCACGTCGTATCTGCAGCAGCGCGTCGGGATCGACCAGCACCTGGAACTGCTTGCGGCCGCCGCCCATCGTCGACGACCTGGGCCACGCCGGGGATCGTCAGCAGCCGCTGCCGCACGACCCAGTCGGCCAGCGTGCGCACCTCGATCGGGTCGGTCTTGCCCGCCCTCGCTCCACATGCCGACGAGCATGATCTGGCCCATGATCGACGAGATCGGCGCCAGCTGCGGCTTGACGCCCTCGGGCAGGCGGTCGGCGGCCAGCGCCAGCTTTCTCGGCGACGATCTGCCGGTCGACGTAGATGTCGGTGCCCCAGTCGAACTCGACGTAGATCACCGACAGCCCGACGCCCGACGAGCTGCGCACCGCCTGCACGCCGGTCGCGCCGTTGAGCACCGATCTCCAGCGGAAACGTGATCAGCGTCTCGACTTCCTCCGGCGCCAGGCCCGGCGCCTCGGTCATGACCGTCACGCGCGGCCGATTGAGGTCGGGAAAGACGTCGATCGGCAGGTTCAGCCCAGACCCACGTGCCGTAGCACAGAGCAACGACCGCCAGCGCGATCACCAGCAGCCGGTTCCGCAGCGAGAAGCGAATGATGGCGTTGAGCACGTGGGCCTCGGAGCTGCTTTGCTGCTGGTTGTCTCTGTCGTCTTCGTCCTCGTCCTCATCCTCAATGGTCAACCGCGTTTTCGAGGACGACGACGACGACGACGAGGACGAATGGATTGCGATGGGCGTTAGTGGCCGTGCCCGGCGTGGGGATCGACCCCGCCGCCGGCTTTGTTCTTCAGCGCCAGATGCAACTGGTAGGCGCCGTTGGCGGCCAGCACGTCCCCTTCGAACACCGTTCCGTTCTCCTTGGGGATGACCGCCCACTGACGGTCGCGGTATTCGACGTGCACTGGCACGCGCTGGAACTTCTTGCCGTTTTGCACGAATACGTAGCTCTCGACCCCTTCGTCCACGACGGCGTCGATCGGCAGCTTGATGCACTCCGGCCATTGCTTGACGGGCACCCGGAGATCGAATCGCTGGCCCGGCTTGAACCGCCAGTCGATGAATCGCGGGCCGGACTTGCTTTGCTGCTTTTCCTTGGCCGGCGGCCCTTCTACGACGGTCCTCTCCGGCCGCAGCACCTGATTGGGCAGGCGGAGATAGAACAAAAAGGCGCGCGTGTCAGGATCGATCCGGTCGGCCAGATACAGCAGCTTCAGGCGGTGCAGCACGTCGGCCGGGCGGCCTGGTTCCGCCGGGAGCGACGCGCTCGGCACTCCTCCGTTCGTCGGTGTTCGGTTGGTCGTCGCTTTGGGCCTGGCCCCCATCGCCGGACAGCGCGACGGCCGTGATTTCCCAGCCGTGCTGCACGGCGGCGCGCAGCCGCGCAGCGTCCCCCTCGAAGGCCCGGCCCTCCAGAAACAGCTCGCAATGATCAGCCAGCAAACAGAGCGCCTGCCCGGCCTGCACGTTGTCGCCCGGCTTGACGAGCATCTTCTGCACGTGAAACGTATGCTCGTCCGGGCAATCCTCTTCGTCGTGCACGTGCTCGGGGGCCACGACGGTGTAGGAGGGGAGCAGCTTGCGGTCCTTCAGGATGCCGTTCACTTGCGACTCGCTCAGGCCGTGCAGGTAGAGCGCCTGCCGGTCGGCCCGCAGCGCCGCTTCCAGCTTTTGCTTTTCGTACTCCTGTTCGATGATTCGCCTGGGGGGGTGGCGCTCTCTTCGCCCACATTGGCCGACCGTAGACGGGTGATTTCCGCCTTGACCACGTCCAGGTTCTCCGCCGTGCGGAGAAAATCGCGTTGGGCCGCCACGACCTCCTCGTGCGTGAGCCGAATCTGAAACAGCGGACTGCCCGGCTGCACGGCCATGCCCTCGATCGGATGGATGCGGGTGATCATGCCCGTGAGCGGGACGGTAATCTGAATCTGCGAGCGGCCCGGCCGCTCGACCACCATGGCCGGCATGGTGATCGTTTCCTCGAAGGGGCCGAAGGCCACCGTCCACGGTCGAAAGCCGATGTTCAGCAAGCCCGGCTCGCTGACTTCGATGGAGTTGGCGTCGTCGTGAGCATGCTGGTGGCCTTTTTCCTCATCGCCTTCGTCCCCGGCCCAGGCCACGATGCGGGCCTTGAGCGGCGGCACCCACCGACCGCGCGTCACGAGCCCGGCGCCGACGGCCAGGACAATCGCCAGCCCAGCGACCATCGTTACGCGCCCGCCCATGCCGAGCTTAGACCACATTGGTACTCTCATCGAATATCTCCTCAACAGCAGCGGGAGTTGCCTTCACGAACGACGATGCCAACACTAACCCGACGCGTAAGCGAGGGAGAACGACGACGAAACCTGGCCCGTTCACCGGCTCGAGCACGCGTGCGTAGAGTCAATCGCAAAGATCAGATCAGCAGCACGCAATGCAGAAGATGCGTGCGACGGCCGAGCGCGGGGGATCAAGCCCGTTGTCGCCGTTCGCTACCACATGCTCATTGCCGGATGGCTGGAGCATCACGGCGACGGCGAGCAGGAAACCGGCTGGCTCGAGCTTCGGAGCGGCAATCCTCGGCCCGGAGTCGGCCACGACGCACTGTCCGTCGTGGCAATGATGGCGGCCGGGGCATTCCGGGCCAGGATCGTCCCGGCCAGGATCATCGTCGCGCGGCCGGCGATCGCTTTGCGGCGAGGAACTCGTGTCCTCGAGAAGGTTCGCGTGCTGGTGCCCGCATGAACACGCCTGGTTTGCCTCAGTCCACTCCGCTGGCGCACTCTTGACCGCGCGGTGCGCACAACAGCCGGCGATGGCGTGCCAAGCCAGCGCGGCGATGACCAGCACGGTAACGACGATACGGCCCATGCAAAGCCCAAGGGCGGATGCGGGGACTCCTTCCACCACAGTCTAGCCTACCTGTCCAGGCCCCCAACGACTAGCCGTATGTGTTCCGTAAGTTATAGTGGCAGCCATCCAGTGTGCCCAGCGTCGCTCCACCCTCGCGCTCCCATGAAGAAGACCCTTTGGCTGTTGGCCGCGTCGTGCGCGGGATGCTTCCCACTAGCCGTTGGCGCCCGGCCGCAAGACGAGCCGCCCGCCCCACGCGTGACGGCCAAGCCGGACCTCTATCGTCCCTTGACCGAGCCGCCGTGCTCGTACTGCTCCACGCAGCATCGCAAGGGGCTGGTCCGCGAGGACGATCTCGTGCTGGCCTGGATGCGGGCGGCCCACAACGGCGGCGCGATTCCGGTGCGGCATTTCTTGTCGGCCGCGGGTCATCAACGACACCTACGGCCTCTTCTTCTACGATCCCGACGGCGGCTACGTGGCCGCCTATCAAAAGGACTACGGCTACAAGTTCCACGGCTGGCGCGGCGGCGTGATGGTGGTCGAGGGACGCGACGGCACGCTCTGGTCCGCCCTCACCGGCCGTGGCCTTCGCCGGGCCGCAGAAGGGCAAGCGGCTCAAGCGCATCCCCAGCATGGTCACCGACTGGGGCCACTGGCTGATGCTGCATCCCGAATCGACGGCCTACGACCTGTTCGACGGCAAGCGCTACCCCGCCGCGCCGCTGCCCACGAGATGCGCCGAAGCCAAGGAGGCTGTCGGCGGCGCCGACGCGCGGCTGCCGGCGCTGGCGCAGGTGCTGGGCGTGGAGGTGGGCGAGGCCACGCGGGCCTATCCGCTGGACGAAAAGGCCGAGCGGGCCTGCTTTGCCGACACGCTGGCCGGCACGCCGCTGGCCGTCTTCTGGTACGGCCCGACCAAGACCGCCGTGGCCTATCAGCAGCCGCTTGGACGACCGCACGCTGACGTTCTATGCCGACGAGATCTCGCCGGAGACGGCCCCTTTCAAGGACAAGGAAACCGGCACGCGCTGGACGCTGGCCGGCCGCGGCGATCGACGGCCCGCTGCGCGGCAAGGAGCTGACGTGGGTCGACTCGCATCCAGTGCCGCTGGTACGCCTGGAGCGGCGAGTATCCGAAGACGGCGATTTACAAAGCGAAGTAAGGCCCAGTCGCTGCGTCGCGGCGAGGTCGTGCAATCTCGTGCCGAACGTCCAACGTTGAACGTCAACGTCCAACGTCGAAGGTTGCGATCAGACGCTTCACTTCACTGCGTTCAATGTTGGACCTTCGACGTTCGACGTTGGACGTTCGAAGCGCATTTCCCGCACGGCGCCGCCTCGAGCCGTTGCAGGTACTCCGCGCGGGAGATCTCGATGGCCCCCATCCGCTCGGTGTGCGGCGTGAGCTGCTGGATATCGAACAACTCGTAGCCGTGGGCCTGGAGATGCCGCACGAGATGCACCAACGCCACCTTCGAGGCGTCGCGCACGCGATAGAACATCGACTCCGCAAAGAATGCCCCGTGCAAGGCGAGCCCGTAGACGCCGCCGGCCAGGTTGGCCCGCCGACCAGGCCTCCGACACTATGGGCATTCCCTTCTTCATGCAGTCGCTGATATGCCTTGAGCATGGCCGGGGTGATCCAAGTGCGATCGGGCGGCCTCGGTCTTGCGCCGTAGCGCAGCCTTGCATCACGCCGGCGAAGTCGCGGTCGCAGGCGACCTCGAACTGCCCGCCGCGAAGCGTGCGCTCCAGCCGGCGGCTGACGTGCAGGCCATCGAGCTCGATGATCGCCCGCGGATCGGGCGACCACCACAGGAGCGGATGGCCCGGTGCCGGCCAGGGAAAGATGCCGTGCGAATAAGCATCGAGCAGCCATTCGCTCGTCAGCCTCCCGCCAACCGCCAGCAGCCCGTCGTCGTCGGCCATCTCGGCGGCGGAAAGAAACGAGAAGGCGGCATGGGGAATGACAAGGTGACAAGGTGACAAGGTGAGGGAGGAGGGGGGAGGGTGACAGGGTTGAACATCCAACATCGAACGCCTTCGTGTCATCGTCAATGTTGGTCGTTCCACGTCGAGGCGTTTGACGTTGGACATTCACCCGCACCGTTCCGCGCTGCTGGACCAGTCGCACTCTTCACCTTGTCACCTTGTCACCTTGTCACCTTGTCATCCTTCACCAGCCGCCACCAATCGACCGTCTTCCCGTGCGGGCGAGCGTCTTGCCGTCGGGGCCGAACGTCAGGCGATACATGCCGGGCTGCTTGTCCACGGCGCAGAGCTGCTCGCCGGTCGCCGCGTCCCAGATTCGCCAGGCTTGGTCCTGAACCGTCCGCCGCCGTCGCCCGAAGCCAGCCGCCGCCCATCGGGCGAAAACGTCACCGAATAGACCTGTGCCGCGTGGCTGCGGGGCGTCCAGGGGGCTGCGCCATGTCCTTGGACTGTAGCGTGCGGACGGCTTCGCCCGTCTTCGCATTCCAGAGGCGTACCGTCTGATCGCCGCTCGCCGAGGCCATGCGGCCGCCGCACGGGCTGAAGGCCACGCTGAACACGGGCTTGTGATGGGCCGTCGATCTCCTACAGTTTCTCGCCGCGGACCGCGTCCCACAGGCACACTCTTGCCGCGCGTGCTCGCGTTGTACGCGGCGCCCCCGCAGGAGACCAGCCGCGAGCCGTCGGGGCTGAAGGCGATCTCGAACACGCTGGTCGTCGTCTCGCCGGAGTTGCCCGGATGTGCCAGCGGCGGCAGCGCGGGACAGCCGGTGGCCAGCTCCCAGAGTCGAATGCGGCCGTCGTGCCCGGCGGCCGCCACGTGGCCCCCGTCCGGCGAGAAGGCCACCGCATAGATCGGCTGGAGCTGCAGCGGCCCGGCTGAAGGACCCCCTCGCCCGTTTCCAGGTCCCACACGCTGAGCCAGCCGCCCGTGTTGCCCGGCACCTGGCCGCCGCCGGCCGCCAGGAGGCGGCCGCAAGGGCTGAAGCACAAGCACGTGGCCGCCGAGGGCAGGTCCATTCTGGACCGCACCTGGTCGCCGGTGGCCAGTTTCCAGACGACCACCTGTCCTCGCTGGCGATCTCCGCTGCACGTGGCCAAGAGATCGTCTTTGGGACTGAAGCAAGCCTGATAGGCCGCCGCCGGCGTGCCAAACGAGCGGACCATCTCGGGCAGGCACTTTGGCGCATCGTCGGTCGCACCGGAGGGCTGCGAGGCCGCCGACGTGCGGGCGGCAATGTCAATCGCGTTTCGGCGAGTCGTCAAACGCCGCAGCGCCTCGGTCGCCTGGCGGGTCTGCCGCGCCGCCGCGGCGCTCCGCTGGCCAGGTACGAGAGCACGCGCCGCGCCGGCTCGCTCCCGATCCGCTCCAGCGCGCAGACGGCCCGATGGGCTTGCAACTCGTCGGTTCGCGAAATCGTGGGCAACGTCGCCAGGTCGATCAGCCGCCGCAAACGGTGCCCCGCCTCGAGCGATGGGGCCTTGGGCAGGGCGGCGCGGAGCGCGTCGGCTGCGGCGGAGCCCAGCGCGGCCAGCTCCCGCGAGGCCTTGTGGCGCACAGCGAATTCGTCATCGTCCAGGTGGGCAATCAGTTGCGGCAGCCGGTCAGCGGCCAGCTCGGCGGGCCGCAGCCGCTGGCCCAGGAATGCGACGGCCTTCTCCGGCGCGGCGACCAGGTGACCTACCACGGCCAAGGCTTGTGCCGCATCCGGCTCGGCTAGCGCCGCCCACAGAGCGGGCAAATCGTGCGACGCGGGGGCGCCTCGACCGGGCGGACGCGCCCCGAAAACGCTGCTACTGCACCACAAAACCGCCGCCACGGCCACAAGGCATCGCCAGGGCACTGTGGGCGACGGCAGACGCCATGCGCCGCCGAGGGCTTTCCTTTGGTCCGGTTCCCGCAAGAATGGTGGTCCCCACCGCACTCGCCGAAGCTGCGCTCGCGGAAGCCGCGCCCGCCGAGACCAAGGCAAGTTGCACATAGGCATCCTTCGTGGCCGGTTTCCACACTCGGCCGACGCGCGAATCCGCCGCGTCAGGCTCGTTCGCCCCAGACCCGCATCGAAAAGAACCCGCCTTTCGGCTAGACTAGGGTTGAGGATATCACCTGGCGAGACCGCTCGCCTATCCTCCGCACGCGAAAAAGTGAAGGAACTATGGAGAATCCCACTCGGCCGCCAGCCGGACCCACGGGGCCCAACAGAAATGTGCCCGACGGAAACGGCAGCGGCAATGGCAACGGACAGCGCCCCGCAGCGCACCGCCCCAATAACACGCTGGCCGTGTTCATGCTGCTGGTCGGTCTGGCCGTGCTGTTTCTCTGGTTCTTTCGCAGCGGCGACACGTCCACCGAGATCAATTACAACACCTTTTACGGCCAACTCTGGAAGGGCAAGAACAAGAAGGTGTTCGTCGGCAAGCCCGGGGAAGAGCAGGAAGTGCGCAACGTCGTCGAGCTGAAAGCGGCCCTGGACGCCGCCTTGGCTGCCGACAAGATGACCGACAAGGAAAGGGACAAGGAACTCGCCGCCAAACGCCTGGAACTGACCAATATCAAGGCGGTGGCTATCCAGGAATCACTGATCAAGGGGGAGTTCTTCGAGTCGATCCCATTGCCCGATGCGTCCGGCGACAAACAGCTCAAAGCCAAGAAGTTTCATCTCAACCTGGGCAAAGCCGACGAAGATAAGGAGCTGCGCCAGCAGCTTCTGGATCAGGGCGTCGAGGTGAAGTACGAACAGGCGACCGACTCCGGCTGGTCGATGCTGCTCTTCTACTTTGCCATGTCGCTGATCTTTCTGCTGCTGCTCTTCTTCTTTATCCGCCGGGCGCAGAACCAGATGATGGGCGGCGGCTTCCTGGGCAACTTCATCAAGAGCCCCGCCAAGCGCTACGACGCCAACAAGAAGCGCGTCACGTTCGACGACGTGGCCGGCATGGAGAACGCCAAGAGCGAGCTGCAGGAGATCGTCGAGTTCCTGCAAGAACCCGGAGAAGTTCCAGCGGCTCGGCGGCCGCGTGCCCAAGGGCGTGCTGCTGATCGGCCCGCCGGGCACCGGCAAGACGCTGCTGGCCCGGGCCGTCGCCGGCGAGGCGGGCGTGCCGTTCTTCTCGATCAGCGGCTCGCGAGTTCATCCAGATGTTCGTCGGCGTCGGCGCCAGCCGCGTCCGCGACATGTTCAAGACGGCCAAGGACAACGTCGCCCTGCGATCCTGTTCATCGACGAGATCGACGCCGTCGGCCGGCATGCGCGGCGCGGGCCTCGGCGGCGGCCACGACGAGCGCGAGCAGACGCTCAACCAGATCCTCAGCGAGATGGACGGCTTCACGCCAGACCGAGTCGGTCATCGTCCTGGCCGCGACCAACCGGCCCGACGTGCTCGATCCGGCGCTGCTGCGGCCGGGCCGCTTCGACCGGCACGTCACCGTCGATCGGCCGACGCCACAAGGGCCGCGTGGAGATCCTCAAGGTCCACACCCGCGACGTGCCGCTGGCCGACGACGTCGACCTGGACACGCTGGCCGCGCGGCACGATCGGCATGACCGGGGCCGACATGCGCAACCTGGTCAACGAGGCGGCCCTGTGGGCCACGCGGCAACGGCAAGGACAAGGTCGACATGGACGACTTCGAGCACGCCCGCGACAAGGTCCTGATGGGGCCGAAGCGCGAGGAAGTGCTCACCGACGAGGAGAAGCGAGATGACGGCCTACCACGAGGCGGGCCACGCGCTGCTGGCCTGGCTGCTGCCCGGCGCGCGACCGCGTGCACAAGGTGACGATCATCCCGCGCGGCCGGGCGCTGGGCGTCACGCAGCTCCTGCCCGAGGAAGACCGCATGAACATCTGCCGCAGCGCGAGCTTGCAGGCGCATGCTGGTGTATGCTCCTGGGCGGCCGGGCGGCCGAGAAGCTGGTCTACGACGAGTACAGCGTCGGCGCCGAGAACGACCTGGAGCAGGCCACCGGCCTGGCCCGCCGCATGGTCACGCACTGGGGCATGAGCGAGCGGCTCGGCCCGGTCAGCTATCAAGACCGGCGAAGAGCACCCCTTCCTGGGCAGGAGATCCACGAGCAGCGGCAGTTCAGCGAGCACACCGCGCAGATCATCGACGAGGAGGTGGCGCGGATCCTGCACGAGGCCTTCGACGAAGCTCAGCGGCTGCTGCAAAAGCACCGGGATAAGCTGGATATCCTGGCCACGGCCCTGGAACAGCGCGAGGAGCTGGACGAGACCGAGATTGCCGCGCTGATCGGCCCCTCGGCCAACCAGCGCGAAAAGGAAACGGGCGGCAGCGGGCTGCGGACCACCTACCGGGCAGACGCTCAGACCGGCGGCGAGACGCTGAAGAAAGAAGGCGGGGACTCGGGAGCAACGGGCTCTTAGCGCTTTCACTCGAATGCTCCGCGGACGGAACGTCGGTTCAACACAACGCGGCACTCTTCGGCGAGTGGCTCGTGATTCCGCGTACTTTTCGCCACGTGCTGTTTCTGACGTGCACGATCTTGAGCCTCCTCGTGACTGCACACGGAGGCGCCGCGGAGCCCACGCACTGGGCGTTTCAGCCGCCAAGGGACCATCCTCTGCCCGGCGTTCGGCGCGCTGAACTGGTGCAAAGCCCGATCGACCGTTTCATTCTTGCGCGTCTAGAGAAGGAGGGGTTGGCACCATCCGCCAAGGCAGACAAGCGGACGCTGCTCCGGCGGGCGACTCTTGACTTGATCGGACTGCCGCCCACGGCCGAGGAGGTCGAGGCATTCCTGGCCGATGATTCTCCCGACGCGTTTGCCAAGGTCATCGAGCGGCTGCTGGCCTCGCCGCACTACGGCGAGCGCTGGGGCAGGCACTGGCTCGACGTTGCGCGCTATGCCGACACCAAGGGCTATGTCTACACCGACCGCGAAGAGCGCCGCTTCATCCACTCGCACGTCTACCGCGACTGGGTCATTCGGGCTTTCAACCAGGACCTGCCTTACGACCAGTTTCTGATCCAGCAGATCGCGGCCGACCAGCTTGCCGGGCCCGACGATCGGCAACCGCTGGCCGCCCTGGGCTTCCTGACGCTCGGCCGCCGCTTCGCAGGCAATTTTTACGAGATCATCGATGACCGGATCGACACCCTCTGCCGGGCCACACTGGGACTGACGGTGAGCTGCGCCCGCTGCCACGACCACAAGTTCGACCCCATCCCGATCGCCGACTATTACTCCCTCTACGGTGTTTTCAGCGGATCGTACGACGCGCCGCTGCCGTTGGTCGATCAGCCAGAGCGGACCGCCGAGTACGTCGCCTACGAGGAAGAGCTGAAGCGACGACAAAAGGCCTTCGACGAGGCCTTAGCGGCCAAGAGTGAAGAAACCCTTAACCGGGTCCGCGCACGCACCGCCGAGTACCTGGCGGCCTTGGTGGAGGTCGAGACGCTGCCGACGGAACACGAGTATCGGATTCTAGGCGCCGACGATCTTAACCCGGTCTATGTGCGGCAGTGGCACGCCTTTCTCGAGCGCCCGCGAGACCGATTCGATCCGATCTTTGCGCCCTGGCTCGCCATGGCAAAGGTGCCAGAGAAGGACCTGCCGAGTGGGTTTAGCGAGTGGATGGCCGAGTTCGCAGGGCAATTGAACCCACGCATCGCCGCGGCTCTGGACGGCCCGCCGCCGAAGTCAAAGAAGGAATTGGCCCAGCGCATCGGGCGGGTCTTTGAACAGGTCCAGCAGGCCTGGCAAGCGGCGGTGCAAGCAGCCATCAAGAACAAGGGCAAGCTCCCCGAGCGCATTACCCGATGAAGCGGACGAAGCGATCCGCCAGGTGCTCCACGGACCCAGCTCGCCGCTGGGCATTCCCCACGGCCTGATCAACGAAGTCGAATGGTGCTTTGACGAGCCGACGCGCACGCAGCTCGGCGCACTGCAAATGAAGATCGACGAATGGATCATCCGGTCGCCTGCCGCGCCTCCGCACACCGTGGGCTTGATCGATCGAGGGGTGCAGCACGATCCACGCATCTTCTTGAACGGCAACCCGGCAACCAAGGGCAAGGAGATTCCTCGCCAGTTCTTGTCAGTTTTGGCCGGTCCGTCGCGCCGGCCGTTCCAACGCGGCAGCGGCCGACTGGAGCTGGCCCGCTCAATCGCCAGCGCGGATAACCCGCTGACGGCCCGCGTGCTGGTCAACCGAGTGTGGCTGCATCATTTCGGGTCGGGCCTGGTGTCCACGCCCAGCGACTTTGGCCTGCGGAGCGAACCTCCCACGCACCCTGAACTGCTCGATTGGCTGGCACGCCGCTTCGTCGCCGACGGCTGGTCGCTCAAGAAGCTCCATCGGCTGATCATGCTCTCCCATGCCTGGCAGCAAAGCAGCCGCGAAGGACCGCAAGCCAGTCGCCTCGACCCCGCAAACCGATTCCTGTCACGGATGAACCGTCGCCGGCTCGATTACGAGGCGCTGCGGGATTCGCTGTTGGCGGTCTCCGGTGCGCTCGACCAGCGCGTCGGTGGGCGACCGGAGATGGTGACCAGCGACGTACCCGGGCGGCGGCGCGGCGTCTACAGCTTCGTTGATCGTCTGAACATCCCCGCCGTGATGCGCGTCTTCGACGTAGCCAGCCCCGATGTGCACAGCCCGCAGCGCCACGAGACGACGGTCCCGCAGCAGGCGCTCTATCTCCTCAACAGCCCGTTCATGCTCGATCGCGCGCGATCGTTGGCATCCCGCCGCGAGGTTGCCGTGGCTGCCGCGGCCGAGGATCGTGTCGATGTGCTGTACCGGCTCGCTTTCGCCCGTCCCGCCACGGCCAGGGAAAGGGAGCTGGGGACGAAGTTTGTCAGGGCGGGGATTGCCGCGCCGATTGTCGTCACGTCCTCACCCTGGAAATACGGCCAAGGTCGCTATGACGCCGCCGCTGCACGCGTCGCGGACTTTCGGCCGTTTGATCGCTTCACGGGGAGCGCCTGGCAGGCGTCGCAGCCGGAGGACCAGCCGGACAGAAGGGGGATGCTCGCCGCCAGCGGAGGACGCCCCGGCAGCGATCCGGAAAACGTCCTCGTGCGGCGGTGGGTGGCGCCGGCGGATGCCACGGTCACCATCAGCGGCAAGATCGAGCACGTGCACCAAGAAGGGGACGGCGTGCGGGCGATCATTGTCTCCAGCCGCGGAGGCGAGCTGGCCGCATTCAACGTCCATCATTCGTCGGCTGAGACGACGCTGGGGGCCATTAAACTTAGGAAGGGTGATACGCTGGATTTTCTCGTGGCTTGTCTCGCCAACGCCGCCCAGGATGATTTCACCTGGGCCCCTGTCATCCGCGCGGCGAGCGCGGCGCAAGGAAAGCCGACCGAATGGAATGCGGCCGTGGATTTCAACGGTCCGTCGCCGCTACCGCTAACTGCCTTGGAGAAGTACGCTCAGGTGCTGCTACTGGCCAACGAGTTTGCGTTTGTCGATTAGTGACTCAGCATCGCGAGCGCTTCAGGTAGAGGACGCTATGTTCCGCTTCACGATCCGTGATTTGCTGTGGCTGACGCTCGTCGTGGCCGTGGGGCTGGCATGGTTCGTCCGCGAGAGCCAGCTTAGGGACGACGTGGACCGGGCCAACAACCGTGCGGCCAAATGGCGGCTCGCAGCCGGGGGGTTTGAGCATTATAACGCCCAATGCCTCCTCACCACCGAATGGCAATGGGAATCTGGAGTTGCAGTCGTAGAAGGTCCGGGCGCCGCTTCTTTATCTCCATCAACTCCCACGAACCGACAGGCCCAGGCCCAGACTAGACTTCAACGCACTCCGCCACCATTACCCCGCCGAACCCACCACCGTCCGCCTGAAGCTTGGGCACTTGGCTGCAAACCAACATATAGGCGCTCACGCTCGGCCGGAGGCAAATCATGAAACCCAGTCCCCGCTCGCACCGCTGGCCCCAAAGCGTACTCCCTATGACGCGGCTCTCGCGCCGACAGTGGCTGAACCGATGTGGCTTGGGCCTGGGAGCGCCTGGCGCTGACGGATTTGCTGACAAAAGGCGGCCGGCCCTGTGCCGCAACCGAGGATGCGCTGCATCCCTTAGCGCCGCGAGCACCGCACTTTCCTGCCAAGGCCAAGCGCGTCATTCACATCTTTGCCAACGGCGGGCCCTCCCAGGTCGATACGTTCGATCCCAAGCCAGCCCTGGCATCCTACGCCGGCAAGCCGTTACCGAAGGGCCACCTCAAGACCGAATCGAAGACCGGCGGCGTCCTTCCTTCGCCGTACAAGTTCCAGCGCTACGGCTCCAGCGGCATCGAGATCAGCGAACTGTTTCCCCGCTTGGCCCAGCGCGCCGACGAGCTGTGCATCATTCGCTCGATGCAGGCCGACCTGCCCAACCACGAAGCCTCGCTGCTGCTCATGAACTGTGGCGATGCACGGCTTAGCCGTCCCAGCGTCGGCTCTTGGATCACCTACGGCCTGGGGAGTGAGAACCAGAACCTGCCTGGGTTCATCGTCCTGTGCCCCAACGGCTATCCCATTCAGGAGTCGGATAATTGGCGCAGCGCATTCTTGCCGGGCGCCTACCAGGGCACCTTCATCGACAGCCAGCACGAAAAGCTGGAACGCCTTGTCGAGCACATCCGCAACCCGGCCCTATCCCCGACTGATCAGCGGCAGCAACTGGACCTGCTGCGCGAGCTCAACCGTGCTCACGCCGAGGAACGAAAGGGGGAGTCGCTTCTGGAAGCCCGTATCCAGTCCTTCGAGCTGGCCTTCCGCATGCAGGGAGAGGTGGCGACCGCCTTCGACCTGTCGCGCGAGACGAAGGCGACGAAGGAGTTGTATGGACCAGGAGTGCAAGCCCGGCAAATGCTGACTGCCCGGCGGCTTTTGGAAATGGGCGTTCGCTTCGTGCAGGTGTGGAGCGGCGCGGGGCAGCCGTGGGACGATCACACGGACCTTGCCAGCCACCACCGGGAGCTGGCCCAGGGCTGCGACCAGGCGCTGGCGGCGCTACTCACCGACCTCATGCAGCGCGGCATGCTCGAGGAAACGCTGGTCCTCTGGGGAGGCGAGTTTGGCCGCACGCCGACGGGCCAGTTACCGCAGCTCAGCGGCCGCGACCATAACCATTACGGGTTCACCCTGTGGATGGCGGGGGGCGGCGTGCGCGGCGGCTATGTGCATGGGGCGACGGATGACTTTGGCTTCCGGGCGATCGAGAAGCCGGTACACGTGCATGATCTGCATGCCACGATGCTGTATCTCTTGGGTTTCGAGCACGAACAGCTCACCTACCGGAGCGCTGGCCGCGACTTTCGGCTCACGGACGTCCATGGCGAGGTTGTCCACGCCTTGCTCGCCTAGTCGTTTGACACGTTGGATGTCCAGGAGTTGCTCTGATGTACGGGATCTGGCTATGGCTCGCCGTGATCGGCATTACGCTCGCGTTCGTGGCCTTTGTCGGTTATCGCCTGATGCGCACGTGGGACGGCATCTTCATCGACGAACGCAACAAGATCAGCCTGTCGCGGCTGCAGGTTGTGGCTTGGACGGTGCTCATTCTCTCGTCGCTGCTGGTGGCGGTGATCGTCAATCTTTTCGAAAGAGCTGCCGCGCCGCTCAACGTCGCCGTTCCTCCGCAACTTTGGATCATTCTGGGGATCGGCGCCACTTCGGCAGTCGTGGTGCCGGCGATTCAGAGCATCAAGAGGGACCAGACGCCCACGGCCCGGGCAACGGAGCTTCCCACCTCCGCGCCCGCCGTGTCGCCGACGACGCCGGCAGGACCGGCCACGCCCGGCCTCGCTAACGCGGCGAACGCGCCGCCAATCGCGATGGGCGTATTGGCCTGTAACTGGGCGCCGCCACAGGCCAGATGGATCGATATGTTCAAGGGCGAAGAGCTGGGCAATTTTCAGACGGTGGACATCGGAAAACTGCAGATGTTCCTGATCACCATCATCCTCGTGCTCGGCTACGGGTTCACGATTCTGGCCTTGTTCGGCAAGGGAGGGAGCATCACGAGCCTTCCCGCCGTGGATAACGGAATGGATATCCTGCTGGGCATCAGTCACGCGGGCTATCTGGCGAACAAAGCCGTGAGCCGCACGCCGCACGCTTGAAAGAAGCAAGGCTGCCAAGAAAAGCCGCGCGCCTAGCGCATGTGCCAAGTTTTCCTGGCACGCACAATCTGAGCCAGGCCACGGTGGGGCTTGGCCCCACCGAGCCGTGTTCACCATTAGCAGCGCGCCGCGTGGTCTCCCGTCACCACGCGGCTTGCCCGCGTGGGACGATGTTTCCACGCTGTCGGCCCGAATGAACATCGCCCCGCGGGGACGAGCCCCGCGGTGGCGTGGTAGCTTCCGCGGCCGCTGTTCTGGTTTTGAACATCGCCCGGCGGAGACAAGCTCCGCCGTGGCGTCCCACGCCAGCCTATCACCTCTACGCCACAAAGATTTGGAGTCGCCAGAAAGTCTGGGCACGCCCCGCCTAGCCCGCCTAGCCGCCTAGCGCTTGCGCTGGCAATTCGCGATGCCTAGAGTTACGATGATCCGGCTGTGGCGCTCGCGTTGCGCATTTCGTACGCGTTGCCCCACAGCCCTCGCCGTCCAGCCTGCCCTTGCCTGCCAACGCGCCACGATTCGAGGAGCTCCGATGAGGTATCTCGCCGGTTGGTTGTTATCGAGCCTGGTTGCCGTTGCCCTTTGCGTCACTCCGGCGGCGGGCCAGGAATGGGCCCGCTTTCGCGGCCCCAACGGCCAGGGCATCAGCGAGGCCAAGACCATCCCCGTGGAGTGGAAGAACTCCGACTTCAATTGGAAGATCGAGCTGCCTCTGGGCGGGCATTCTTCGCCCGTGCTGTGGGGCGATAAGATCTTTCTCACCTCCGCTGACGACGGCAAGACCGCCGAGCGGCAGGTCGTATGTCTGAACGCCAGCGACGGCAGTATTCTCTGGACGCGGAAGTACACTTCGAAGCTGCATCGTAAGCACGAGCTGAACAGCTTCGCCTCGGCCACGCCAGCCGTGGACGAAGAGCGCGTCTACGTCACCTGGTCCACGCCGGAGGAATACACGCTCTTGGCCCTGGACCACGCGGGCAACGAAGTCTGGCGTCGCGGCCTGGGCCCGTTCGTCAGCCAGCATAGCTGCGGCACGTCGCCCGTCGTCTTCGAAGACCTCGTGATCCTGGGCAACGAGCAGGACGCTCAGGACAAGGTCGATCTGAGCCAGAAGGGCGATAGCTTCCTCATCGCGCTGGACCGCAAGACCGGCTCGGTGCGTTGGAAGACGCCGCGTCGCAGCGACCTGGTGGCCTACTCCACGCCTTGCCTGTACCAACCCAAGGGGAGCGAGCCGCAGCTGATCTTCAACAGCAAAGCGCACGGCGTGACCAGCATCGACCCGCGCACCGGCAAGGTGAATTGGGAGATCGGCCAGATCGGCAACGCGCCACTCCTGACCAAGCGCAGCGTCAGCTCGCCGGTGCTGGCCGGCGACTTCATCACCGCCACCTGTGGCGAGGGGGCCGGCGGGAACTACCTGGTGGCCGTGCGGCCGCCCGACGCCACAGCCGCCCGTCAGCCGCAGCGGGCTTATCGCGTGGAGCAAAAGGAGGGTGCGCCATACGTGCCGACGCCGGTCGCTCGCGGCAACCTGCTCTTCCTGTGGGGCGACGGCGGCATCGTGTCGTGCGTCGATGCCCGCAGCGGCAAGATGCAATGGGGCGGCGGCAAGCGCGTGGGCGGCAACTTCTACGGCTCGCCCGTCTGCGTGAACGACAAGCTCTATTCTGTCTCCGCCAAGGGCGAGGTCGTGGTTCTGGCCGCTTCGGCCAAGTACCAACTGCTGGCCCGCAACGACCTGGGCGACATCTGCCACAGCACTCCGGCCGTGGCGGGCGGGCGGATGTACGTGCGGACGTACAAGCACGTCTTCTCGGTAGGCGGGGTCAACGCCGACAGGCGCTAGGCGGGTTTCCGAAGGCCAGGGTGGCTGCGGGGTGGCGGGGGCTGAGCGAAGCGAAGCCCCAGCGGAAGCGCCGCGCGCCTCACTTAAGCTGAACTACGGTTGATGGCAGCTCTGCTGGGCTTCGCTTCGCTCAGCCCCAGGCACCCATCGACAGACACTCATCCGCACCCCTGAGCGCTTCGCTTCAGCCGCACTCACGCGTCGTGTATGCTGAATAGCTGGCTGTTCTCGCCGCCGTTCAGGAGCCTTCCCCATGTCGGATGACCGCCGGTCTGATGATCCCCAGCGCATCGAAGCGATCGTCACCTCGGCCTTGGAGATCGCCACGCCGGACCAGCGGTCGGCATACCTTGATGCCGCCTGCGGAGAAGATTCGGCCTTGCGCGCCTGGGTCGAGGCCTTGATCCGGGCTCGCGAGCAGGCGGCGGCCGAGCCGCCAAGCACCGTGCCGGGCATCTCGCGGGCAAACGGCGACCAGGCCCAGTCGGCGTCCTCCGCAGCCTCTGCGGCCGAGGACAGCACGGCCGCCGAATCCGATCACGGCGAGCAATACTCGCTCGATTTTCTCGCACCGCCCACGCAGCCAGGCAGCCTGGGCCGGCTGGCACACTACGAGATCCTCGAAGTCCTCGGCCAGGGCGGCTTCGGCATCGTCTTCAAGGCGTTCGACGAGAAGCTGCACCGCGTGGTCGCCATCAAGGTGCTCGCCCCGGAGCTGGCCGCCAGCTCCACCGCCCGGCGGCGGTTCCTTCGCGAAGCCCGGGCCGCGGCCGCCGTCCGCCACGAGAACGTGGTCGACATCCACGCCGTCGACGAGCAGCCGGTCCCGTACCTGGTCATGGAGTACGTCGCCGGCGAGACGCTGCAGCAGAAGCTCGACCGCACCGGGCCGCTGGAGCTGAAGGAGATCCTGCGCATCGGCCTGCAGATCGCCAGCGGCCTGGCCGCCGCCCACAAGCAGGGGCTGATCCACCGCGACATCAAGCCGGCCAACATCCTGCTGGAGAACGGCGTCGAGCAGGTCAAGATCACCGACTTCGGCCTGGCCCGGGCCGCTGGACGACGCCAGCATCACGCAGTCGGGCGTCGTCGCCGGCACGCCGATGTACATGGCCCCCGAGCAGGCCCACGGCGAGCGGCTCGACCATCGGGCCGACCTGTTCAGCCTCGGGCAGCGTGCTGTACGTGATGTGCACGGGCCGGCCGCCGTTCCGCGCCGGCGGCACGATGGCCGTCCTCAAGCGCGTCTGCGAGGACACGCCGCGGCCGATCCGCGAGATCAACCCCGAAATCCCCGAGTGGCTGTGCGACATCATCGCCAAGCTGCACGCCAAGAAGCCGGAGGATCGCTTCCAGTCGGCGAAGGAAGTCGCCGACCTTTTGTCGAGCTATCTCCAAGAACTGCAATTGCACGGGCAGGTCGTCCCCGGGCGAGCGGGGGGCATAAGCCCGCCGGTAACGCCGCGTCCAACATCAGCGGTGGCTGACCGGGAGGCTGACGCCCCCCGCTCGCCGAACCGGCCGCGGCGGCGGTGGGTGAAGCTCGTTATCGTGCTGGCGGTCATCGCGCTGCTGGTATGGCGCTTCGGGCCGTCGCTGGTGCTCACCGCTCGCAACAAGGGGCAGATCACGGTCGAGTTGGACGCTCCGCAAGCCGGTTACAGCCTCGTGGCGCGGGACGGTGGCCGAGTCGCTAGGCCGGGCGCCGGCGGCGAGGTTCTGCCTGGCGTCTACGAGCTGCGAATTCATGCCCCGCCGGGCCAAGAGCTGGCCGGACTCTCGGTGCTGCATCAAACGATGTTCACGGGGCACTACGAGCCGAACTTGAGCGCGCCGCCCAAGGAGCTGTACATCGGCCGCGGCGACCGCGTGACGATCACGGCAACGTTCCGGGATGCCATCGCCAGCAAAACCGCGTCGGCCGAGGAGGGCCAGTGGACCTCGCTTTTCAACGGTGAGAATCTGACCGGCTGGAAGACGCACCCCGACCAGCCGGGCGACTGGAAGGTGGCAGACGGCATCCTCGTCGGCAGCGGACGGCCGAGTTTCTTGTTCAGCGAGCGCGGTGACTACGAGGACTTTCACCTGCTCGCCGAAATCAAGTTGAACAAGGGGGGTAACAGCGGCGTGTTCTTTCGGGCAGGCTTTGGATTGCCGCGCAAACCTGCTTGGGGAACCAACACGCCCGAGGGCTACGAAGCGGAGGTATTCCACGAACCGAGCACCTGCCAGACAGGAAGCGTGGTCCACTTTCAGGACTTCCAGGGCACTCTCAGCAAGCCGGACGAGTGGTTCAAGTTGGAGATCATCGCGGAGAGAGACCATATCCGGGTCAAGGTGAATGGAACCACCGCGTCGGATTTCGTGGATCGGGCCGGAACCTATGCCAAAGGCCACATCGCGCTGCAGATGCACTTCGGCGGCCTCACCGTCGTTCAGTTCCGCAAGATCGAGATCATGGAGCTGCGGCCGAGCAAGCCCAGCGAATCCTTGATCGCAGGTTGGGGCACAGCGATCGATCCGCAAGGGGACTGCAAATTCGAGGTCAACCAGGGCAGGCTCGCCTTGACGGTGCCCGCGGGTGAGCACGACTTGAATCCCGCGCCGGACAAAAACGTGTTGGCTCCTCGGGTTCTGCAGGAGGTCGAGGGCGATTTCACGCTCCAGGTCCACGTGCATCCCTTTCCGCTGCCGCCGCGAGGAAAGTCCGCCGCGGGAAGCGACACCTTCCGCGCGGCAGGCCTGTTGGTCTGGCAGGATGCGCAGAACTATTTGCGTTTCGCGACAGCCGCGACCGGCGCACGGCACTTTCTCCAAGCGGAATGGTGGCAGGAAGGAACTTATGGCGGCGCGGATGGGACGGCAGCCACCCATTTGCAAATCCAACGTCAAGCATCGAGGCTAAGGCTGCGCACCAGCGCCGATGGAAAGACCTGGGAAGACTGGAAAACGGTCGATCTCGAGTTGAGTTCCAAAATCCAAGTGGGTGTCGTGGCGATGAGCGCCGTTCGAGAGAGTTCTTCTTTCGAATTCGAGAACGTGCCCTCTCAACCTCTGTTGTCCGCCGCTCCGCCGCCGGCAGTCGCTCCGTTCGATGACCAGAAGGCCAGCGAGCGCCAGGAAGCCTGGGCCAAGCACCTGGGCGTGGACGTCGAAATCAAGAACTCGCTGGACATGAAGTTCCGGCTGATTCCCTCCGGCGAGTTTCGCATGGGCTCTTCGCCCGGGGAGATCGATCGGGTCTCACGAGTCTCTGGCGGCGAAGAACCCGCACTGGGCGGCCTTCGTGGCCTGCGAAGGGCCGCAGCAGACGGTGCGCATCGACCAGCCGTTCTATCTGGGGGCGCACGAAGTCACCATCGGACAGTTTCGCAAGTTCGTCGAGGCCGCCAAGCACAAGACCTACGCCGAATCGAGCGGTAAAGGGGCGTGGCATTGGAGCGTGGATGACAACAACGAGCAGCAGCAGCCGGAGTGGAACTGGGCCAACCTGCCCTTTAAGCAGACGGATGAGCATCCGGTCGTGGGAGTCACCTGGGGCGACGCCCAGGCCTTTTGCCTATGGCTGAAGAAAGAGGAGGGCCGCGAGTACATGATGCCCACCGAGTCGCAATGGGAGTTCGCCTGCCGGGCGGGCAGCCCCGGCGCCTGGTGCTTCGGCGACGACGCCCGGCTGCTGACGGAATACGCCTGGATCACGTATGACAGCGGGACACGGCCGGTAGGCGCGAAGAAGCCCAACGCATTCGGTCTGTATGACATGCACGGCAACGCGCACGAGTATTGCCTGGACAACTGGGTGCCGCACCGCGCCGAGCCGGGCCGGGAGACGCGCGAGCCGATTAAAGGCGATTCCCGCCACTGCGTCATCCGGGGCGGTTGCTGGGTGACCGACGAGCCGATGAGCCGTTCGGCGTACCGCCGCTGGGAGATGCGCACGATGCCGAGCACTGGCCACGGGTTCCGCGTGGCCATCGTGGGCGACTTGAAGCCGCCGCGGACAAAGGAGAGCGCGGCGAAATCGGAAGAGTGAAAAGAGAAGCAGCACGTCTTCTTAGGCACTGGCCCAGAAGAACAGGGGTGCAGGATGGGCTTGACGTATGTCGAGGGCACGGTCACCGGCGCCCGACGGAAAAAGGCAACGATCCGTTTTCTTGTGGACAGCGGAGCCAAATATACCCTCGTGCCCCTTGAGGATTGGCAGCGCATCGGCCTTAAGCCCAAACGGACCATGACGTTCGTCTTGGCCGACGGCACGGAAGTCAAGCGCCAGGTTTCCGAATGTAAGATCGAACTTCCCCAAGGCGAGGGCCATACACCAGTGATTCTCGGCGAAGCAGAAGATGAGCCGTTGCTGGGAGTCGTCACCCTGGAGGAGTTGGGGTTAGTCCTCAACCCATTCAATCGCAGACTTCAGCCGATGCGCATGATGTTGGCGTAGGGCTGACGTCGGAGGCGCCGGGGCAAGTGGCCTTGCCACGCTACGCGACTGGGTGGCTGGTCTGAGCGAAGCGAAGATCCAGCACAAATGCCACGCGCCCGCTTGTTGGGCTGCACGCGAGCCGCGTGCACCACGAGGCTCAAGCAATAATCTCGCGGATCACGTGCCCGTGCTCGATTTCCAGCCGCTTCCGGCCTGGTACCTCCAGCTTGCGCGAGTCCAAGCCTAACTGGTGCAGCACCGTGGCGTGGATATCGGTCACGTAGTGGGGGTTCTCCGCGGCCAGGACGCCTAGCTCATCCGTCGTGCCGTGGACGACGCCGCGCTTGATCCCGCCGCCGGCCAGCCACACCGAGAAGCCGAAGGGGTGGTGGTCGCGGCCGTCGGCCCCTTCGGAGCCGGGCGTGCGGCCGAATTCGCTCCCCCAGACGACGAGCGTTTCATCCAACAGGCCGCGCCGCTTGAGATCGCGGAGCAGCGCCGCGATCGGCCGATCGACCGCGGCGCAGTTGGACGTGTGATTATTCTTCAGCCCGCTGTGGGCGTCCCACGAGCCGGCCCCGCCGCCGCCGTGGTAGAGCTGCACGAACCGCACGCCGCGCTCGACCATCCGCCGCGCGGCCAGGCATTGCCGGCCGAAGCCGCCGCCGATACAAGGTCGAGCGTTTCCTTCGTCTCGTCGCGGAAATCGAACAGCTCCGGCACCGAGGTCTGCATGCGGAAGGCCAGCTCGTACGACTTGATCCGCGCTCGCAGCGCGGCGTCGTCGAGGATACTCGACCGCTGACAGGCCGTTCAGCCGGCGGATCAGCTCGAAGTTCGCCGCGTGCTCTTCGCGGTACACGCGTCCGGCCGGCTGGCCGAACGGCAGCGGGACTGCTCTCGCTGAGCATCACGCCGTCGTGCTCGGCCCCCAGGTAGCTGCTGCGGTGGACCTCCAGCCCGCCGCAGCAGTCGCCGATGGGGTTGCCCATCACGACGAACTGCGGCAGGTTCTCGTTGAGCGAGCCCAGGCCGTAGTGCACCCAGGCGCCGATCGGTGGGGAAGAACCCGTCGCTGATGTGCCGGCCGGTGTGGAACTGAAGCTGGGCGCCGTGGTCGTTGTCGTTGGTGTACATCGAGCGGACGATGGCCAGCTCATCGACCAGCTCGCCGACGTGCGGCCACCAATCGCTGACCTCCACGCCGCTCTGCCCGCGCTTGCGATAGCCCACCTGTAGCGGGAAGATCGTTTGCCGGAAGCTGCGGTCGTTGCCGGAAACGAACGGCCGGAAGTTCTTCTTCACGAAGGGCGAGCTGTAAACGTCCTTCAGCGGCGTGTCGGCCAGCGTCTTGCCGGCGTACTTTTGAGGGCCGGCTTGGGATCGAACGACTCGACGTGGCTCACCCCGCCGGCCATGAACAGCCAGATCACGCTGCGGGCCTTGGGGGCGAAATGTGCCCGGCCGTCGGGTGGAGGGTTCCCCTCGGCGGCGCGGACCACGCCGTCGCGGTGTAGCATCGCCCCCAGGGCCAGGCCGGTAAACCCCATGCCCACGTCGGCCAGAAACGACCGACGGGTCGGCAAGTCAGGCGAGCGTCGAGGCGTAAGCCCGACGTGTAGACCAGGCGTGGGCATGAGCGGCTATCCTGCACATCAAGGCGGGAACCGCAGGATATCAAGAGGGCGATAGACCAGCAATGTTTTCGGCAGATTGATTCCACCAGCCCGACGCGCAAGTGCGCAAGCGAGGGAGAGCGGCCGCGCAACACCGAGCGTGCCTCGGCGGCCTGATTCCTAATCCTTGTCGGCGGGCGCTATGACAAATCGCTTGCCCTTCGCATCGAATTGCAGTTGCTCGCCGTGATCTTTGAGCCATTTGGCGTACTCGTCCCACACCGCAGTGGGCGGCTGGGCAGGTGGGTGACTTGCCTTGGCAGGGATTGTCTCATGATGACTGGCGTTGTCTAATCGCGCGGCTTCGCGGATCGCGAGTTCGCATTCTCGTCGAAGGCACACCGCAGATCCGCCGCTCAGCTGCGGAGCCTATGTCATTTTGATCGTCTCGATTCGGAGTCATTCGCGTGGGCACGGAACCCCTGCGTATCGTCCTCACGGGCGCCAGCCGCGGCCTGGGTCTGGCGATGGCCGCCGGCTTCATCGCCGCCGGACATCGCGTGGCCGGGTGCGCGCGGTCGCCCGAAGCCGCAGCACGGCTCGCCGAGCGTTGGCCGACGCCGCACCGGTTCGACGTGGTCGATGTGGCCGATGAGACGGCCGTCGCGGCCTGGGCCGAGGCATTGCTCGAACCGTTCGGCCCGCCGGACTTACTCATCAATAACGCCGCCGTCATCAACCGCAATGCACCGCTCTGGGAAGTGCCGGCCGAGGAGTTCTCCCAGGTCATCGACGTCAACATCAAGGGCACCGCCAACGTCATCCGCCACTTCGTGCCCGCGATGGTCCGGCGGAAGCGGGGCGTGATCGTCAACTTCAGCTCCACCTGGGGCCGCGTCACCTCCGCGGAGGTGGCGCCGTACTGCGCGACGAAGTTCGCCGTCGAAGGGCTGACGCAAGCCTTGGCCCAAGAGCTGCCGCGAGGCATGGCCGCCGTGCCGCTCAATCCCGGCGTGATCAACACCGACATGCTGCAAAGCTGCTTCGGCTCCGGCGCGAAGGCCTATCCCAAGCCGGACGAATGGGCGCGGCGCAGCGTGCCATTCATTCTCTCACTGGGGCCGAAGGATAACGGACGGTCGGTGACCGTGCCGGGGGAGGAGTGAGTAGGTGAGTAGGTGAGTAAGTGAGTAGGTTAACTCACGCATGATGGGCGGCACTCACTTACTCACTTACTCACTTACTCACTTACTCACTTACTCACTTACTCACTTACTCACTTACTCACTTACTCACCTACTCACCTACTCACCTACTCACCTACTCACCAGTCCTTCGCTGGCCACTCCTGCCCCCATCGGCTATCGTGGACTACGGGCACGTGACGTCCGCCGCGATTCATCGTCATGCTGTTCGGGCCGATCTTCTCCGTCGAGCTGGTGACTACTGCCCGCCGTGCGCGGCACCTGGTCCTTCGCGTGTTGTGCGCGGGCTTTCTGGGCTTCGTATTGGCGATGGCCTACCGCGAGCACCTGCCCGACTCGCCGGGCAGCGTCGTGCCCATCAGCCGCATGGCCGACTTCGCTCACGATTTCTTCGCCTATTTCGCCTTTTCGCAATTGATCGTGATGCTGCTCTTCACGCCGGCGCTGACCGCCGGCACGATCTCGCTGGAGCGCGAACGGCGAACGATCGAATACCTCTTCGCCACCGACCTCTCGAACCACGAGATCGTGCTGGGCAAGCTTGCCGCACGGCTCGTCGTGACGCTGTGTCTGGCGGTGGCCGGGCTGCCGATCTTGTCGATCGCCATGCTGCTGGGCGGCATCGAGCCGCAGCGGCTGTACATGGCGATGGCGATTACGTTCTCCACGACGCTGGCCCTGGCGGCTTTTGGCATCGGCATTTCCGTGGCCACGAAGCGCTCGCGCGACGCGGTGGTCCGCGCCTACGTGGCGCTCGTTGCCGCGCTCGTTTTTCCGCCCATTGTCTCGGCAATGCTTCTGGTGCCCGGGGGCCCCGTGTGGGTGCGAGAGTTGGTCAACCCCGTTCTGGACGAATTGCTGGACGCCAACCCGATGGTGGCCATGACGCGGCTCTTCGCCCCCTGGACGAAAACGCAAGACTGGGCCCTCACTCTGAAGCTCGCGCTCTACCACGGCGCGATCGGCGTGGCCTGTCTCGTCCCCGCCGTAGCCGCCGTGCGCCGGCGGCATCTCAAGAGCTTCGAGGTCCCCAGCAAGCCGGCGCAGGGCCGCGGCACCCGCTCGCGGCGGCCAATCGGCCAATGGCCGCTCCTGTGGAAGGAAATGTACATCGGCCGCACGCGCAGCCAGAACGCCTGGACCACCCGCCTGGCCATGCTGATCATGGTAGGCGCCATCTCTGCCCTGGCGGTGTGGATGGCGGTGCAGACGATGCAATACGCCGGACTCTTTGGGGGGCAGCGGATGCTCGTCGAGGCTTACCTGGACATGGCCAACCCGCTGGCCGCGGTGCTCGCGACGCTGGGCATCCTGGTACTGGCGGCCTGGTCGGCCGCGGCGATCACCACGGAGAAGGAGCGCGACACGTGGGTCTCGCTGCTGTGCACGACCCTCTCGCCCAAGGAGATCATCGCAGGCAAGATCGTGGGCACCCTCTACGCCGCCCGCTGGGTGCTGGTGCTGCCGTTGATTATCTACGCGCCGGCGATTCTCTTCTCGCCCGACTTCCTGCTGGCCGTGCCGTTCATCGTCGGCACGCAGCTCGTGTTGTGCACGTTCGTCACGGCGCTGGGCGTGCTGTTCTCCTTGAAGTCGCGTAACACGCTGCGCTCGATGGGCGGCACGCTGGGGGTGACCTTCGTCCTGGGCGGCGGCTATATGCTCTGTTGCTGCCTGCCGCTCTCCATGGGCAGCGGGCCGGGGCGAGCCAGCGAAATCCTCATGCTGACGCCGTGCATGCCGTATCTGCTTGCGGCGCCGAGCATCTTCTACGAGGCCTTTCAGGCAGGGCATGCCTATCTCGCCTCCTACGGCGAGATGCAATTGGCATATCTCTTCGGCACGTCGGGCTACGCGGCCGGCGCGATTGCGCTCTTCTTCATCAGCACCGCCAATTTCGAGGAGCTTTCCGGCCGTTCGACCACGACTGGCATGTACTATCACGGGATGAAGATGCCGGCCGTGCTCGAGAATCGGGCCGAGAGGGAGTAGGCAGCCTGCCCCGGGGGCAATCCCAGCGGAGGCGAGCCATTCCGACGGATCTCGTGCTACTAACGTTCGATTTCTTCGCGTGACGCAAAGGACTTGCGAACCACGGAAGACACGAATGACACGGAAGAACGTCAGCCTTTCCGTACTACAACGTTCGGATTCGTCGCGTGGCGCGAAGACTCTTGAACAGAAGGAAACGAAGGCCAACGAAGGACAAGACCCGCGACGCCTTCTTCGTTTCCTTCGTTACCTTCTGTTCAAAGTGTCGGTTGCGGCTCCGCCGCGCTGGGTCTTCCGTGGTTTCGGCTGAGCCGCAATTGGCTCTTCAGGCCAGCCCGGCGGCAACCAGGGCGGCCACTCTATTGCCCCATGATGTCCTTGGCCTGCTTTTGCACCGCGGCGTGCTGCGGGGGCCAGGTGCCTGTGGCGATCTGCTGGTAGAACGCCCGCGCCTCGGCGAAGCGGCCTTGCTGCTGCGCCAATTGGGCCCGGCTCCAGAGGTGCTGCGGATTGCTCCCTTCCACGTCGAACGCCGCGGCGTAGGCCCGGTCGGCCATGTCGTCTGCCCCGTCGGCCTTTAGCGCCTCGGCCAGGCTGACCCACGGCGCGGCCTCGCCGGGCTGAAGCGCCAGCGGCGTGGTGAGGTAGTCCCAAGCGGCCTCCTGCTGGCCAAGCCGGCGGAGCAGCGCGGCCGCCTGCCGGCAGGCCTCGGAGGAATCGGTTTCGATCTCCCGCCGATGGTCCGCCACGCGCATCACCCGCGCCGCCAGGTCGGTGAGGGCCGCGCCGTCCAGCCCGGCCACGGCCGAGGCCACTCGGCCGTAGCGATCTGCAAGATCGCGGTACGCTTCGCCAAGCACGTTCAGCTCGGCCTGGCCGAGCTGCGTTTTGTCGGCCTCGGCCTGGGCGCGATAGGCCTTCTCCAGCCGCGAGATCGCCTGTTCCAGGCAATCGGCGGAGCGAAGCTGCTGGCCTTGCTTATCGGCCAGCACGGCCGCCAGGCCCCATAGCGAGGGAAGCCGCGCCAACCGCTCGTCGGCCAGCAGCGTTTCCATCAGGCCGTTGGCCCGGGCATACGCCTTGCTGTGCACATGGAACTCGATCGCCGCCACCGTGACCAGCGTACATGTCGGGCTTACGCCTCGACGCTCGCCTTGATGCGCACCGGCCTGCGAATGCCGAAGCACGCGATCGACCACCGCCGTCGCCGCCGCGTCGTGCGACAGGTGCCGGCACTGCCACGCCAAGGCCAGCGCCTGAGCCGGGCGTCCCGCCTTGAGGAGCGACTCAGCGCCCTCAGCGATCAGCTCGTCTGCCTGAGTCGCCGCTGATGGCCGCGAAGAACCGCTCATCGAGCGCGGGTGCGGCGCCGCTCTTCACGGCGTCGCGGAAGAGCTGGCTGAATAGCCGCCGAGCTTCGCTTTTTGCCTTTTCTCGCGCGCTGCCTCCCTCGTGCCGTTGCACTTCCTCATAACAGGCCGCTTGCTCGTAACTGCGCCGCATAGGCCAGCGGCGACCGCTCGAGCCGGCCGTACTGCGCCGCCAGCGCGAGGTTGGCGGCGGCCCGCCGGTCGCCGTGCAACTGGCCGATCCATTGCGGCACGCGCTCCAGCGCGGCCCAGGCCAGGTACGGCGAGGGGCACCGCTGGGCATAGTCGAGCAGCCCGTCGATGTGCCACTGGGCGTCGCGCGGCAGGCCGCCGGCCTTAGCACTGGAGGGGACGCTGAAGAACCCGCCGCCCGGCTGATTCTTGTTTTCGCCGCGAGCTTCCTCAGCCAGGCGGTCTTGATACGCGTCGCGCAGCTCCGCCAGCGCGCCGAGGAACTCTTCGCGGCGCTGGCTATCGCGCGGCTCGACGGAGCGCGGCGGGTCTTTCCGGGCTTCTTTGCTCATGGCATTCAGCCACGACTGCCGGGCGATGTAGTGTGCCAGCGGCGAAGAGGGATGATCGGCCAACGGGTTCATGGCCACGGGCCGGCCATCGACGGAGACGCTCTGGTCGAACCGCCAGGAGGTATAGGCCGACGACAAGAGCAGCGTGTAGAAGCCCAGCCGGCGGTCGCCGCGGGCGAAGAACCGCCCGGCGACGATGTCTGCGGCGAGGTGCGGATATTCCCCAGCGATGCGCGGGGCCAGCAGCCGCAGCACCTCGTCGTCGCTCCAATCGTCGTAGATCGGCGCGAGGCCTTGTCGCCAACCGCACCCTTCGCAGGCTCGCCATCGGACTTCCCTTTGGCCTTGGCCACGCTCGCCAGCACGTGATCGCGCGACCGCACGGGAAGCGGCAGGATGACGAGCTGCTTATCCGGCTGCAAGTCCGGCGGCGGCGTCTCGGCCACGGCTAGCCGCAGCTCGCTAGAGACACTAGCCCGACGTGCAAGCGAGGGAGAAGCGCCGACAGCCTTCTTGTCCTGACGGACCGGCTCACTACTGGGTCGTTTTGTGGCTGATTGCCCCTCACCCCGACCCTCTCCCCCAAGGGGAGAGGGAGTTATCAGCGTGCTCACGGTGCCATCGGCCCCCAGCGTGACCGTAGCCAGCGTCTTGCCCTCGGGCATGAGCACGATCTTCCGCTCGGCCAGCCGGCCGTCGGCGGCGAACGCAAGCTGCTCTTCCACGTAGAGTCGCGGCCGGTCGGCTTTCCGCTCCGGATGACGGTCGAGCGGCACGACCGCCACGCGGTCCGGGCCGATCGCCTTCACATCCGCGCCCAGCGAATAATCCTCGGCCGGCAACACGTGCCAGGGCACCATCGAGGCGAGCGCCGCGCGGTGATGCCGGTTGACCGTCCGCCGAGCGCCGATGCCCAGCTCCGGATAGAGATGCCAGAGCTGCGTGCCGTCGCAGACGACTTGCTCCTTCAGCCCGTGCAGGGTCTTGCGCTCGTAGCGATACCGGCCTTGGCCGTCGCAGGCGATGCTCAGCGTGCCGTCAGCCAGCTTCCAACTGACAGAACGCCAAGCGGCCCCCCGGGCTTTGTCGATCAGTGACCGGGCGGCCGGATCGATGCTCCCCTGCCGGGGCCGGCCCGTTAGCTCGGCCTCGTCCTCCAGAACGCCGGCCACGTCGGTCCACGACGTGTTCATGCCCGGAGCGAACGCCAGCAGGTCGCTGAACAGCCGGTCGTCGAAGTTGAACTTGGGCGCCTGATAGAGCAAATCGCGATGGTCGGCCGAGCGGGCCATGCGACGGGAAAACGAGTGAAGAACGACTTCGCCTTCGCCGGGGAAGTCGCCTTCCCCCAATCTCACTGTCGCCACGTGGTCATCCCTTCGCACGGTCTCTCGTCGAGTTTCCGGCACTTGCCAGCCGACCGAGGTCGTTTTATCGACGGTCACGAGCCGGACCTGGCCCAGATACTTCGTCGTGTCCAGAGATTCGCCGAAGCGATACGCCTCGAGCGTGAGTCCCCGCTTCAGCCCATCGTCAGAACCGAGATTGATTTCGACCATCCCTTCGCGATTGCGGACGTTCGTCACCAGGCCGAAGACCGTGGTTGGTTCCCGGTTCGAGGGGCGAGCGCCGTCCTTGATCGCAAGACGGTACTGAGCGAACTCGCCGAGAAGCTGCCTATTCCGCTCGGCTAAGCGGCTCCATTCACCAGCGGCCTGAGCATGAAGGTCCATCAGCTCCACCAACTCCTCATAGTTCTTATCGCGATCAGCCCTCGACTGGACGTTCTCGCTACGAAGACTCCTGTTCTCCAGCCGCGTCTTGGCGAGCACCTTGGCCGAGTCGCTGGCCCAGTTGATGGCGCCGGTCAGCTCGCTCGACTTTCTGGCAATCTCGGCTTGCAGCGCCATGCGGACGACGTCCGTGTCCCAACCGTCGGTCACACCCCAATCCTGGTCACCCAGCGGCACGACATAGCGCCTGCCCGGGATGCGCCTTCTCGCCGATCATCATGCCGTTCGGTACCTCGACCGGCCTGCCGTCGGCACGGTGGCCGAGCCGCAGCCATACCAGCGGATCGACGTTAAAGGGGACTGGGCGGACAGAGGCGTCGCCGTAGGACTGGTGCACGCCCGAGGCGCTGGCCGGCGTCTGCCGGAAGAAGCTATTCATCGCCCAGAAGTCAGCGATTTCGTGGTGCACCTCCGCGGTCTGGCTGATCACGAGGCTGAGGTTGCCTTCAAAAGACTCAACGCTGCCGGGGCCGCCCACTTCCTGCCACGTTTCGGGGCGGATGGTCCTCGTGATCAGCGAAATGAGCGCATCAAAGTCCGGCTCGGCCCGGTTCCCGTGCCAGCGCCAAACCGGAATGTCCAAATCGGCGCTGAAGACGCCCGGCGCCGACAGGCCGACCGTGACGTCCTTGTTGGAAGACCTAAAGCCGCGCTCGTTGAGCATCTGGGCGACACCGTGCAGGGCTCTATAGTTGATCCGGGAATCCTCCAGCACAATGTTGCCCAGCACTCCCGCGTCGGGATTGATTCCGACGCCCACGCTGTAGCGGCCGGTCAGGGTGCGCGAGACCACCCGCGTGGCGCCGCCGCTCATCGCGCCAACCGTATCTTTGCCGAACACCTGAAATGGCCGGTCAATGTCATCGTCGATGTCGAAATAGTAGTTGCCGAACCACGCCGAGGCAGCGTAGGTGCCGCTGTAGTCCGTGTCCTTATCCTTTGGCCGGTGGAGAAGCGGCTTGGGCACGCGCACCAATAGCGTACGCAGCACCTCCTCAACCGACGGCTTGGTCTTCTCCGAGGCCTTCTTGACGACCTGGCTCGGCGCGGCAGGCAGTGGCTCGCGGACGACCTCGATCCGCTCCGGGCAGGGGTACATTGCCCAGTGGTCCTTGCGCCCGCGATCGACCTTGTACTCGGCGTACATGGCCTCGTTCTCCAGCACCAGCAGCGACGTGAAGGGCGACATCACGTACATCGCCTTGCTGAGCGCGATGATCGCCTCGCGGTTCTTGGCCGCATCGGCGGCCACCAGGCGGTCGATCTCCTGCTTGGCCCAGGTCCGCGGCAGGTAGCCGGCACCGGGGGTGAAGGGATGGGTGGGGAACTCGCGCTGGAACGAAACCTCGTGCAATGCATCGCGCGAGACATCGTGCGAGACATCGTCGGACGGATTTCCAATCCGTCCGACCAGCCGGCCCGTAACCCGCACTTTCGTCGGCAGCCGCTGATCCGACGGCACCCGCGTCACGGCCCACATCTCTTCGCCGTCGGCCAACGAATCGTCCAGCAGCAGGAACGCGGGTGCCGCTGCCGTCTCCCCAGCAGCCTGCACTTGCAAATCTAGTAGTCGCGGCGCGTTGAGCGTTGAAAGCAATTCGAGTGCCCGCCAGGCCAGCGGCTCATCGGGATTGATCTGCGTGACGTAGCCGCCGGTGCGCGAGGCCGCCTGGCGCATCAAGGCCCGGTTCCAGCGTTTGCCGACGCCGACGCCGACGTAAGCGGCGCGGGCCGGCAGGTCGGCGACAAGCTTGTCCGCTTGGCGCTGGCCGAGCACCGGAATGCCGCTGCCAAGGTGAACGAGCACGGGATGCTCCGCGGCGGCCAGGTGCGGCTTCGCGGCGGCAAACGCCTTATCGAGGTCCAGGGCACCAATGAGCCGGGTGCTTTCCAGAAACTCGACCGCGGCGGCGATGTTCTCCGGCGTCGCCGGCTGCGGCTGGGCCTTGAACTGCGTTGCGCGGGTATTGGCCGTCACGATGTTGAACGTATCGTCGTGCTCGGCATTCTCCAGCAGGCCGCGGATGATCTCGATCTGGGCGCGGGCCAAGAGCGGATCGCGGTCGGCGGAGGATTCGAAGAGGAAGAGCCAGTCGCGGCGGGGCGTCGTAGCCGAAGTCGCCAGACTTCGGGCGCGCGCGAAGTCCGAATTCTGGCGAATTCGGCTACGCGGCAGGCTTGACGGCGATTCTCCCTCGCTTGCGCGTCGGGTTAGTGTGGGAGCTAGTGCGGGGCGGTAGCGGAGCATCAGGTAGCTCCAACCGTCTTGATCGAACCTCGAGAATCGCGGCGAATCTGCCGTAGCCGTAGGGTGGGTCGAGGAACGAGACCCACCAGTTGCCGGTTCACCACGTCGATTTGGTGGGTCTCGTTCCTCGACCCACCCTACGCCTGCGCCTGCGGTTGACGGCTCGTCGAGCGTCAGCGCCACGTCGGTATCGATCTTCACCTCATGGGCTTCCGTCGTCAGCACCAGGTCCTTCGCGCCGTTGTCGCCGCGAATGGTCTTCGGCACGAGCGTGTGTGAGGCGCATTCCCAGGGCAGGGCGGCGCCCCCTTTCACGAGCATCCGCAGCGACCAGTCACGCACCTTCTCCAGGCTGTGGCCGGCGGGGAAGCGATAGTGCGTGCGGCCGTAGACCGTGGGCAGCCGCTGCGTGTAGCTGAGGACGATGCGCTTCTCCTGCGCGGCTCCAGCGGGAAGACGCGCATCTTGAACGTGCTGCCGTCCACCCATTCCAGCAGGGCCGGGTCGCGGCTGCGGTACCTGATCGTCTCGAAGACTTGCCGGCCATAGTCGCGCTCGGCCATGCCGCCTTCCATCAGCGTGCGGGCCGACGTACATCGCCAGCCGCGACAGCGAGGCGTCGGGCGGCAGCGGGAAGTAGAACGTCCCCTCCAGCCGCCACGTCTCGTGGTTGAAGTACGTCTGGTCGATGGTGGTGCGGGCGAAGCCGTCCTCGATGTGGACGTCGACGTGGTACTTGCGCAGGCTGAGCGTCGCTTCCTGCCCGGCGGGGCCTTTGGCCACCAGCGATCCGCCGGCGTAGCGGCTGGGCGGCACGAGCGGGCCGGCCCGCGAGGCGATGAGGTCCCTGGCCCAATCCAGGCTGTGCGAGAGCCGCGGCGCGGCGGCCGGCTGTTGCTGCGAGGCCGCCAGTCGCTGTCCGGCGGCAACGGGCTGCGGCGCGTCGCCGGCCTGGACTTTGCCCTGCGTGACTAAAAGGTCCGTTCCCTTCTCGGCGACGGTGACGGCGAACTTCGTGCCCAGGGCGGTCAGCTCGCGGTGCGGGGTGCGGACGACGAATCGCTGCTCGGGTGGGTTGGCGGGTTGCACCTCGACAAAAGCCTGGCCAGACAGCAGCCGCACGTGCCGCGGTCCCTCGATCGCCACTGAGGTGTTGCGGTCGAGGTGCAGCAGCGATCCGTCGGGCAGCGCGACGCGCCGCTGGACCGCCGACGTGGCGATCGTCTCGCCGAGCTTGGCGAGCGTGGCCTTGGCCGGCGGCGGCGCCGAGCGGGCCGTGATGCCACCGCGAGCTGTTGACGAGGACGTCTTGGCCAAATTCGCGATGCTGGAGGCCGACGGCGGCTCGGACTTACCCTTGGCCTGTGAGTCGGCGTCGAGCGCGAGAAAGGGAGTGCCCTGGTGCCAGACCACGTCGCCGTTGCGCACGAAGGCCCGCTCAGGCGTCTCGCGCGGCTGATTCACCAAGGCGATGGTGCCGACGAGCACGAGGATCGCGGCGGCCCAGCCCAGCAGAATCTGCCACGGCCGCAAGGCGAGGACCTCGCCACCCGGCAGCCGGGAAACGGGCGTGGGAGCTTCCGCGAAGGCCTCGCGCCGCGCCGCAGCCGCCGCGGCGACGGTCTGCTCGACACGGGCCACGAAGTCGGCGGTCGGCGTTTCGGGCTGATACACCCGGCTCAGCAGGCGCTCGATGTTTGCATCGCCGACGGGGCTGGCATCACTGAGGGTCTGGTTGTCGGCGGGCTGGTCGGGCCGCGAGGAAGAGTTTTCGGGTCGCATGACTTCAACTCCGCTAAATGTCTGAGCCACAAAGAGCACCAAGGACACGAAGACGAAGCACGTCTACGGCGCCTTTCAAAACTCTTCGCGGTCTTGGTGTCCTTCGTGGCTCATCTTGAATGTGTCTGCTGCCGAAGAAGCATTGTCCGTACTACAACGTTCTGTCTCTTTGCGCACGACGATTTCGGCTTGCCCGCGACTCACGCGAATTACACGGCAACATCACGTGACCTTCGGTTCCACATCCCAACTTCCCACCAGCGCCAGGAACGTCTTGCGGAATGCCTCGCGGGCGCGCGTGAGCTGCGACTCGACGGTTTTTTCCGTGGTCGCCAGTGCCGCGGCGATGTCGCGCACGCTCAGGCCGCGGACGTATTTGGCCTCCAGCGCCTCGCGGTAGTGCGCGGGAAGCTGCGACATGGTGGCGTTGACCATTTCGCGCGTCTCTTGCCGCTCGAGCACTTCATCCGGAAGCGGCTGCGATTCCAGCCGGGCATAGACGGCCGACAGCTCCACGTCGATCCGCAGCCAGCAGGCCTCGAGGCTCTCCCCGAACCGCTCGCGGGCCAACACGCGATGAATCTCGTTGCGGGCCAGCCCGGTGAGCCAAGGCAGGATGTTCCCGCCGGCCCGCTGCGGCTCATAGCGGGCCAGGTCGCGAATGGCGCGGACCAGCGTCTCCTGCACGACCTCCTCACACAGCTCGCGCCGACGAGCCAGTCGGTAGTAGCAAAACCGGTAGAGCGGCTGTAGAGCCGATGACGCCAGCGCGGCCAGCGCCGCGGTGTCGCCGCTCAGGGCCGCCTCATGCCACGACGCGTCGAAGGAATCTGGCACTGCCCCGCCTCCCTTGGGCCTTCGGTTGCCTGACTCTCCGAGTCGGGCGTCTCGCTATGAGCCTATGTTGGGCAAGCGGCCGGCTCCTTCGCAAGATTCCTGCGCACGGCATCAGCGCCTTTGGTCTTTACCGGCGTTAAGATACTTCTCGCGATAGCACGTCGCGAGCCGAGTTCTTGCGAGGTGCGAATTGCCGCCAAGTGCCGCCCACGGAAGAGCCGCCAGGGGCTGTAACCTTCGCTGGGGCAAGGGTCTTGGGGAATCGAAGGGCCGGCGCCGTGCGTGAAAAAAGTGACACAAACGGAAGACTCCGCCGCAAAAGATGGCTGCGCACGCACGCGAACACCGGCGCCGAGTCGCTCGACGTACGGGTCGGCTAGCACGTTTGGGTCTCTCACACGTCGGGCTGACGCCTCGACGCTCGCCGGCCGCGCACTCGCCGGCCGCTGCGCTATTCCTTTTTCGCTGCCGGCGTCTGAATCAGCGGCCCGGCTGAGCCGACGCCGCCCTTGAGCTCCACTGCCGGCTTCGTCGGTTTCGTGGGCGCGTCGGGCGGCGCTTCGGCGCCATCCTCTTCGCTCCACTCCACGCGCTTGCGGCAGAGGCCGATCTTGCGCTCGTCGGTATCGACGCGGAGGACCTTCACCTCGATCTCGTCGCCGACCTTGACGACTCTTCGGGGTTCTCCACCTTGTGGTCGGCCAGCTCGGAGATGTGCAACAGGCCTTCCAGGCCGTCCTCCAGGCCCACGAAGACGCCGAAGTTCGTGATCTTCGTGACCTTGCCGTTGACGACCTGGCCGGGCTGGTACTTGTCGGGGATGTCGGTTGCCCAGGGATCGTCTTGCAGCTGCTTCAGGCCCAGGGCGATGCGGTGCCGCTCCTGATCGACCGAGAGCACCTTGCACTGGAGCTTCTGGCCCTTCTCGACCACTTCGCTGGGGTGGCTGATCTTGCGGGTCCACGACATGTCGCTGACGTGCAAGCAGGCCGTCGATGCCTTCTTCGATCTCGACGAAGGCCCCGTAGTTGGTGAGGTTGCGCACCGTGCCGTTGACCAGCGTGCCGGGCGGGTAGCTGCTCGGCCACCTCGTCCCAGGGGTTCTCCTGGGTCTGCTTCATGCCCAGCGAGATTTCCTGCTTGTCCTGATTGATGCCCAGGACCATCACCTCGATCTTGTCGCCGATCTGCACCAGCTCGTTGGGATGGTTGATGCGCTTGGTCCACGACATCTCGCTGATGTGCACCAGGCCCTCGATGCCGGCCTCGAGCTTCACGAAGGCGCCGTAGCTCATCACGTTGACGACTTCGCCCTTGATGCGTGCGTGCCGACCGGGTACTTCTCGGCGACCTTCTCCCACGGGTTGGCGCTCTTCTGCTTCAGGCCCAGGGCGATCTTCTCTTTGTCGCGGTCGATGTCGAGGATCATCACCTCGATTTCCTGGTCGATCGAGACCATCTCGCGTCGGGTGGCCGATGCGGTCCCAGCTCATGTCGGTGATGTGCAAGCAGGCCGTCGATGCCGCCCAGGTCGACGAACGCGCCGAAGTCGGCGATGTTCTTCACCACGCCCTTGCGGAGCTGGCCGATCTGCGAGCTCCGCAGGAGCTGCTTCTTCTTCTGCTCGCGCTCTTCTTCGATCAGCTGCGCGGCGGCTGACGACGATGTTTCGCCGGGCCTCGTCGATCTTCAGCATCAGGCACTGCGATCGTGCGCTCGATGTAGTCGCCGATGTCGGCCGGGCGGCGGATATCGACCTGGCTGGCGGGCAGGAACACCGGCACGCCGATATCCACCAGCAGGCCGCCCTTGATCTTTCGCGTGACCAGGCCGGTGACCACGTCACCTTCCCGGGTGCTGTCCATCAAGCGCTCCCAGTCGAGGATCTTCTCGGCCTTGCGCTTGCTCAAGAGCAGCATGTCGGCCGATTCCATCGTGGCCAGGTGCGTGTCCTCGATGTCTTCGACGAGCACCTTGAAGACATCGCCGACCTTGGGCTTCTCCTCGCCGTCGCCCCATTCGTTGATGGGGATGGTCCCCTCGCACTTGTAGCCCACGTCGATGACGACCATCTCCGCGTCCACGCGGACGACGCGGCCATCGACGATCTTGTTGGGCAGGATGTCTTCTTCTTCGCCGAAGCCGGCGATGATCTCATCCAGCTCGTCGGCTTCCATGCCCGCGAACGCGCGGTCGAGCTCCTTTTGCCATTCGGTTTCGGAAGGTTCCAGGCTGTGGAGAAGGGTGCGATTGACCATCGTGGGTAGTGACCGATCCTGACTTGGGGTTGTCTGCCCGGACGCCTGTGGGCACGGCCGGCAAACGGGGGTGAGGGGGTGATGTCCAAAGCCTCGCGTCGCCCACAAGCCGCCGCGAGGCCACGGTTTAGAACGGCGAATGATATCAGCCTGCCGGAAGTTGGGCAATCGAAGATTGCCCCGCCGGGTCAGCACAGGAACCCGCCGCGTAAGCGAGCACATTAGCCCGATGCGCGAGCGAGGGAGGAGCGGGATAGACGGCGATTCTCCCTCGCTTACGCGTCCGGTTAGTGTGCCTGGCCGTGCACCACGTCGCCATCAACGATCGTGGCGCACACCTCCAGTCCATGCAGCGCGTCGCCGGGCGATTGCGTCGCCAGGCGAAAGAGCACGAGGTTTGCCGCGTCGCCGGGCCGCAGGCCGCCGCGTGTCAGGCCCAGCAGTTCGGCCGGATGCCTGGTCGCCATCTCGACGGCGGTCGCCAAATCGACGCCGGCAAAGCGCATAACGTTGGCCACGCCTACGCCGATGGGCAGCGACGCGCCGGCGAGCAGTTGATCTTGCCCGGCGATGACCAGCCGGCCGTCGGGCAGAATCTCCAGCTCGCAGCCGCTCGACTCGTATCGGCCGACCGGCAGGCCGGCCAGGCCCGACAGATCGCTGACCAGAATGCACCGCGCCGGCGTCTTGCCGCGGACGAAGCACTTGACGACCTCCGGCGGCAGGTGGTGACCATCGACGATCAGGCTGGCCATCAGCTGGTCTTCGGCGAGCTGGTCCCAGATATAGTTGGGGTGCCGACGAAGCTGGCGATGCGCCCCGTTGCCCAGGTGCGTGCTGAGCCGGGCCCCGGCATCGACGGCGGCGCGGATGTGGGCCGAATCGGCCGCCGTGTGGCCAATGGCCACCACGACGCCGCTGGCGACGACGCGGGCAATGAAGTCCGCCGACTCGTCGAACTCGACCGACATGGTGAGGATCTTGACTCGTCCGGCGGCCGCGTCCTGTAACCGGCAAAAGGCGTCCCAGGTCGGGCGGCGGCAATGCTCGGCCGGGTGTGCGCCGCGCGGCCCGTCTTCGCTGGTGATGAATGGCCCCTCCAGGTGAATGCCGACCACGCGCCGGCCCACGTCGGGGAACTTCTCGCAGGCCTCCGCGATGGCACGCACGCCGTGCTCGAGCGTCGCCAGACTCTGCGTCGTCAGCGTGGGGCAAATGCCGGTGACGCCAAAGGCATAATGGTCGCGGACGATCGCGGCCACTTTCTCCGTCGTCAGCGTGGCGGAGCTGAACTCCTGGCCGCGCTGGCCGTTCACCTGGATATCGATGAAGCCAGGCGCGACCCAGGGCAGTTCCGGCAGTGCGGCGGGCCCATTCACCGCCGCGACGCGGGCGATGCGGTCACCGGCCGTCTCCACGCGCACGACTTGCCCGGTGTCGAAGCGTCGCGCTGAGAAAGTCCACGGACAGCTCCAGAGGCCTGATGTTCGGTTACGGTCGCTATTCTCGCGGGGAACCTGATACCATTAGCCCACCGAGTGTGAAAAAGCCAGGGGAACGGTAGGGCGGACGCTGGCCGCCCTGGTCCGTCCCGCGATCGCCCGCGGCCAAGTGTCCCGGATAGGAGTGACTCCGCCTTACGTGGTTTTTTTCCGCCCGGCATGGTCCAACACCCCCGCGGTTTCGTATAGTTGATACCGAGAAGCCTATGAGACTCGGGTTCCGCAAGAAAGCACGACGCGATCCCCTTCCCGCCGAGCTGCCGGCGACGGACGAAGAGTTGCTGCGCGGTTATCGCCGGCGTGGCGACCGGGCTGCCTTCGCCGAGCTTGTCCGCCGCTACGAGACCGAGTTGTACACCTATCTGCACCGCTACCTGGGCGACGGCACGCTGGCTGAGGACGCCTTTCAGGCGACCTTCCTCCAGGTGCACCTGAAGTGCCAGCAGTACGACGAGAGCCGCAAAGTGCGGCCGTGGCTGTTCGCCATCGCCACGAACCAGGCCATCGATGCCCAGCGCCGCAATAAGCGGCACCGGCTGGTCAGTCTGGACCAGCGGAACCGGCAAGGAGGCGAGGATGCTGGCGCACTGGGCGACCTATCGGCCAGCCTGCAGCCTGGTCCGGAGGAGGAACTGGAACTGAGCGAGTCGCGGCAGCAGGCCCGCGCGGCCCTGGAGGCCTTGCCCGAGTCGCTCCGCACGGCGGTGCACCTGATCTATTACCAGGGCATGAAATACCGCGAGGCGGCCGTGGCGCTGGACATCCCGGTGGGGACGGTCAAGAGCCGGCTGCACACGGCCATTCGCCGCTTGGGCGAGCTGCTGCGGCCCGGTGGCGACGGGCCCAAGGGCGATGCTGGCCCTGCGGCGGGCAAACCATCCGAGGGATCGTGACGTAATCGAGTAAAGAGGACGAGTAAGGAGGATTGGTCGCTCCATCCACGTGTTGTTAGATCGTCGCGTATGTCGGGCCAGCAGAGCCAGCAACTTCTCGGCTACCTCCTGGGGGCACTGGAGGAGGACGAGCACCAGGAAGTCGAAACGCAATTGCGTCACGATCCGGCGCTGTGCGCGGAGCTGGCGCGTTTGCGGCAGTGCCTGGAGCCGCTCGAGCAGTCTTGGCAGCCGATTTGCGCGCCACCGGGGCTTTGGCAGCGCACGTGCCACTTCGTGGACGTTGCCGCGCGGGCGGTGCCGGCGGCGCTGATGGCACGGCGAGGCAATTGGTCGCTGCGGGACGTGGCGGCCGTGGCCGCAGTGCTCATTGCGGGCTGCCTGCTGCTGTTTCCCGCGGTGAATCGCAGCCGGTTTCAGGCCGCCGTGCACGGATGTCAGGACAACCTGCGGCAGTGGGGCGGGGGACTCAAGCACTTCGCCGCCGATCATAACGGGCAGTTCCCCCGCATGCCCCAGGAAGGCAACGACGCGATCGGCTGCTTCTATGCGCCGCTGCTTCGCGACTACGGACTGGTGACCGACGCGCGATACCTGGTTTGCCCGGCGGCGCCGCCGCGGCAGCGGGCGATCTATGTCCCCTCCTGTGAAGAGCTGCGCGCGGCGACGCCGCCGGAGTTGGCCGAGCTGCGCCGCAAGATGGGGGGCGATTACGGCTATCACTTGGGCATCCTGCTGGATGGCCGCTATGTGGCCGTCCGCGATCAGAATCGCAGCACGTTCGCCATCATGGGCGATTCTCCCAGTCCTTCGCTCGACGGCGAGCCCAGCGGCAACCATGGCCGGCAGGGCCAAAACGTGCTGTTCGAGGACGGCAGCGTGCGGTTCATGGCCTGGGACGATCTCACCCGCGGCTGCGTGCTGCTGTGCGGCGACCTCTTGTTTCTCAACGACCAGAGCGAGGTGGCGCCCGGCAAGCATACGGGCGACGCCGTCATCGTGCCGGTCTGGGCCCGGCCGCTGAATTGGGATCGCTGAGCGGTATGTCGTCTTTCGCTCCGCGAAAGTAACGTCCTTTCGCGGAGTGAAAGGCGACAATCACGCTACGCCCCGAGGTTCTCGATCACCCGCTGCCCCATCTCGCGCGTGGAGAGCTTGCCGCCGAGGTCCGGCGTCTTGTGTCCCTGGGCCAGTGTCGCTTCGACGGCCTGGCGGATGCGCTCCGCGGCGGCGCTCTCGTTCAGCCAATCGAGCATCATCGCCGCGCTGAGGATCGCCGCGATGGGGTTGGCGATCCCCTGCCCGGCGATGTCCGGCGCGGAGCCGTGCACCGGCTCGAACATCGAAGGATAGGTCCGCTCGGGGTTCGTGTTCGTGCTGGGCGCCAGGCCCAGCCCGCCGCTGAGGATGCCGCCCAGATCGGTCAGTAGATCACCGAACAGGTTCGAGGCGACGACGACATCGAACCGCTCCGGGCAGCGGACAAAGTTCATGGCCGCCGCGTCGCAGTGCTGCTTGTCGGAGCTGATGTCGGCGTATTGCCCGCGCAGCTCTTCCCAGACTTCGTCCCACAGCACGTAGGCGAACCGCTGGGCGTTGGACTTGGTGATCATCGTCAGGTGGCCGCGCACCCTTGCTGGCGCCGCCGGCGGGCCATCTCGAAGCCGAACCGCAGGATCCGCTCGACGCCGCGCCGGGTGTGGATGGCGGTCTGCACGGCCACTTCGTCGGGCTGCCCTCGCTTGAAGCGGCCGCCGATATCGACGTATTCGCCTTCGGAGTTCTCGCGGATGACGACAAAGTTCACGTGCTCCGGCCCCCTGTCCGCGAGCAGGCTCTTCACGCCGCGATAGAGCCGCGCGGGCCGCAGGCAGGCATATTGATCGAAGGCCTGGCGAATCTTCACCAGCGGCGCCAGCGTGACATGGTCCGGCAGCTTGGCCGGCCAGCCCAGCGCGCCCAGCAAGATCGCATCGAACGGCCGCAGCACCTCCAGACAGTCCTCGGGCACGACCGTGCCATGCTTTTCGTAGAAGCGATAACCCCAGGGGAGCGTGGTCTTCTCCAAGCGAAAGCCGCCGCCCGCCTGCACGGCTTCGAGCACGCCGACGGCCTCGTCGGTGACCTCAGGGCCAATGCCGTCGCCGGGAAAGATAGCAATCTTATGAGTGTTCATGGATGGCGATGTGCAGGAAACGTAGCAATAGACTGCGGCAGTCGCCTACGGCGAAGCTCGGAGTCGGGGAAGACTCGCCCCGTGCGCCGCATGTATTGCCGATACTCGTCGCCGAAGCGATCGATCAGTTTTTGCTCTTCCGTCCGCGTGCGAATGGCCAAGAGGGTCAGGACCACGAGGCCACTCGCGGCGATCGCGGCATTGGCCGTGACCAGGCTGATCGCGGTGATGCCCAGCCCGCCGCCGACGTAGAACGGGTGGCGGACCCAGCGGTAGGGGCCGGTCGTGACCAGCGTGTGCTCCTTGCGCGTGACGACGGTATCCGTCAGGTTCTTGCCGAGATGGCGAAACGTCCAGGTCACCCACAGCGCCGTCACCGGCAGAAGTCCGACGCCCACCCACCGCAGCCACGACGGCAGCGCCCCGGCGGCCCAGGCCATCCACTCGGGGTTCAGCAGATAGGCCCAGACGCCCAGCATGGCGGACCAGCCAATGAGCCGCAGCGAGATGAGGATAAACCAGCCTTCCTGCCGGCGGTCGAGCTTCTCGCGCGTGGCCGCCGAGCGCAGGCGGTGATAGATGCCGATCGGTAGCAGGATGGCAATCGCACCGGCCAGGATCAGGCGGAAGGTGTTGTCGGAGTCCATCGTGGGGAGGAAGCGTTCTGTCGCCGACTTCGGTCCTGTAGCTGAACTCGCCAGAGTTCCGAGACAGTCACTATGGATCCGGTCACTGCGTGACCGAAAGGGGGTCACGGAGTGCCCCGACCACTTGTCAAGAGCCTAGGGCAGTAACGAGTCGATCCACGTCGTTCTGATTGTTATACACGTGTGGGCTGACGCGCACATGGCCGCCGCGGCAGTTGACGATGACGTTGGCCGCGCGGCACCGCGCAGGATTTCGGCCGGGTCGTGCCCCGGCAGGTCGAAAGCCACAATGCCGCTGCGGCGGTCGGGCGCGTAGGACGGATTTCCAATCCGTCCGGGCAACGCCTCACTGATCTCGCGGACGGATTGGAAATCCGTCCTACGCATACCGGCTCGCTCGCTCGCAATCGTCGCCCCACATTGCCGCAGCCGCTCACATAGAGCGTCGGTGACCTGAAGCAAGCGCTCTGCAATCGATGCCGTGGGAATGCTGGTCAGTAGCCGCAGGCTCTCAGCCAGCCCGACGTGCGTGGCCACGGGGTACGTGCCCCCCTCGTACCGCTCGGCCGACGGCTTGAGCGCCATCTCCGGCCGCGTGAAATCGCCGGCGTGGATCGAGCTGTTCCAGCCGATGCCGATGGGCCGCAGCAAGTCGAGGTGCTCTTTCCGCAGATAGAACAGGCCCGCCCCTTCCGGTCCCAGCAGCCACTTGTGGCCGTCGGCGGCGAGGAAATCGATGCCCGTCGCCTGCACATTCAGGGGAAAGACGCCGAGGCCTTGAATCGCATCCAGAAACAACAGCGCTCCGCGCTGCGTGCCAGCTGGGCCAGCGCGGCTGGATCGTTTCGCCAGCCGGCGACGTAATCGACCCAGCTCACGGCGATCAGCCGCGTGTGGCCGTCGCAGGCTTTGGCCAAATCAGCCAAATCGAGCCGGCCGTCGAGGCAGGGCACGAGCCGAGCCTCCACGCCGCGCGAGGCCAGGTTCTGCCAGGCGAAGCGGTTCGAAGGGAATTCACACGCCGGCAGGACGACGTTGTCCCCCTCCCGCCAGGGGAAGCCCTCGGCTACGAGCGTGATGCCCTCGGTGGTGTTGCGGACCAGAGCGATCTCGTCGGTTGAGGCGCCGATCAGCCCGGCGGCCAGGGAGCGAGCCTCCTCCAGGCGACGCTGCCACTGCCGCCAGTTATAATTGCCGCTGGCCGCGGCGTCCTGTGCCCAAGCCGCCATGGCCTGGGCCGCCGGCCGCGGCAGGGGGGCGACGCCGGCGTGGTCGAAATAGGCGAAGCGGTCGCAGACGCTCATCGCCCGACGCAGGTCGGTCCACACGCTCGGGTCGGCGGCGCGCTGGATCGTGTCCACGCTTGTCAGTTGTCAGTGGTCAGTGGTCCGTTGTCAACTGAGCCACACCTTGCCGGATGCAACGGCGCCGCCATTTCCAACTGACCACTGACCACTGACCAATGACCAATGCGCACCGCCTCGCTCCAACGCAAGACCGCCGAGACCGAGATCTCGCTCGAGCTCAATCTCGACGGCACCGGCCAGGCCGACGTCGCCACCGGCGTCGGCTTCTTCGACCACATGCTCACGCTGCTTGGCCAAGCACGCGGCTATCGACCTGACGGTGCAGGCGCGAGGGCGACCTGCACGTCGATCAGCACCACACCGTCGAGGACGTGGGCATCTGCCTCGGCCAGGCGCTGCGCAGGCGCTCGGGCGACAAGGCCGGCATCCGCCGCTACGGCCACTTCACGCTGCCGATGGAAGAGACGCTGGTCACCGTCGGCGATCGACCTGAGCGGCCGGTACTTCCTGGTGTTCGACGCGCAGTTGCCGACGGCCAAGATCGGCGACTTCGACAGCGAGCTGGTCGAGGACTTCTGGCAGGCCGTCGGCGGCCAACGCGCTGTGCAACCTGCACGTCCTCGTGCACTACGGCCGCAACAGCCACCACATCACCGAGGCGATCTTCAAGGCGACGGCCCGCGCCCTGCGCATGGCCGTCGAGCCCGACCCGCGCATGCACCGGCGTGCCGAGCACGAAGGGAACGCTCGACGGGTAGGACTACACTAGCCCGAAGCGCAAGCGAGGGATGAGCGACGAACCAACGGTGACTCTCCCTCGCTTGCGCTTCGGGCTAGTGTGCGAACTCCGCACTCCGCATTCCGAACTCCGCACTCTCCCATGGCCCGTGCCCTCACCTTCGGCGAAATCATGCTCCGCCTGGCGACGCCAGGCCACGAGCGGATCATTCAGGCCACGCGCTTCGAGGCCAGCTACGCCGGCGGAGAGGCCAGCGTGGCCGTGTCGCTGGCCGCGTTCGGGCACGAGGCGGCCTATGTGACCGCACTGCCCAAAAACGCCTTGGGCGACGCGGCCGCGGCCTCGCTGCGATACTATGGCGTCGATACCTCGCCCATCCTGCGGACCGATGACGGCCGGCTCGGCGTGTACTTTCTGGAGAGCGGCGCGGCCCAACGGGCATCGACCGTGCTCTACGACCGGTCGCGCTCGTCCATAGCCCTCACACCCGGCTCGGCCTACGACTGGAAGAAGCTGCTCGCCGGGCGCGACGCGTTCCATACGTCCGGCATCACGCCCGCACTGGGCAGCGAATGCGCCGACGCAACCCGCGAGGCGCTGCGCGACGGCCAGGCAGTCCGGCCTGTTGACGAGCTTCGACCTCAATTACCGCTCGAAGCTCTGGTCGCGGCGCAAGGCGCGGGCCACGGTCGGGCCGCTACTTAAGGATGTCGATCTATTGATCGGCAACGAAGAGGACGCCGAGGACGTGCTGGGCATCGCGGCCGAGAAGACCGACGTGCGGACCGGCCAGGTCGATCGCGCCGCCTACGAACAGGTTGCCCGGTCCGTCCGCCAGGAATTCGGCCCATCGATGGTCGCGATTACTCTGCGGGAGAGCGAATCGGCCAGCCTCAACCACTGGTCCGGCTGTCTGTTGGCCGGCGAGGAGTTCCATCTCAGCCGCCGCTACACGATCCAGGTGGTGGACCGCGTGGGGGCCGGCGACGCCTTCTGCGGCGGGCTGATCGCCGCGCTGCTGGACAAGATGCCGCCGCAGGAAGCCCTGGAATTCGCCGTCGCCGCAAGCTGCCTCAAGCACAGCATCCCCGGCGACTTCAACAAGGTGAGCAAAGCTGAAGTCCTCAAGCTGTGCCGAGGCGATACGTCGGGCCGCGTGGTGCGGTGAGGTCCATCGTCACTTTTCGCTCCGCGAAAAGGACGTTCTTTCGCGGAGCGAAAGACGACGATCCTGCTTCACGCCTTACGGCGGCCCCGGGCCGCCTCCTCCGCGCGGGAGCGTGACGGCTTCTGGCACCAGTCGGATCACGGTCATTGATCGCGTGAATATCCGCTGTTCAATGACCGGCCGCACGAGCGTCAACGTGACATTCCGTCCGCCGACGGCAACCGTAATCTGTTCCTCTACGGGAAGGACTACAATGCTTCGTTGCTCGACGGTTTGCTGCTCGCGAAGGGGGCGCAGGATGGTCAGCGTAACCTGCAGCCCCTTGGCACGGACTTGCATGCCATGAGCATCGCTCGCCTTGGTCATGCCACCGAGTCCGAGCAGCTTTAGCGTAGCGTCGGGGACCTGATCGTCACTGGCCTCGACGCTGCCGGCCGCCAACCACGTGGCCACCGCCAACCCGACCACCGCTGTCCAGCGTTTCATGATAGGCTCCCTTGTGATAGGACTTTGCTTCGGGCGCCTGATAGAAGAACCTGCCAAGAGACGTGTGTCAACGAATGGCCGCATCGCTCGAAATCCTCCGCTCCGACCTGCCTCGCGGCCGGTTCCGCGCCGTGCTGTTCGACTTCGACGGCACCCTGTCGCTGATCCGCGAGGACTGGCCGCAGGTCATGATCCCGATGATGGTGGACGTGCTGGCGGCCACCGGCACGCCGGAGACGCGCGAGGAGCTGGCAGCCCACGTCGAGGAGTTCGTCATGCGGCTCAACGGCCGGCAGACGATCTACCAGATGATCCAGCTGGCCGACGAGGTGCGGCCCGCGGCGGCAGGCCGCTGGAGCCGCTGGCCTACAAGCACGCTACCACGACCTGCTCATGGGCGCAGATCGAGGGCCGCGTCGCCGGGCTGCGCGACGGCCGGCATCGGCCGGAGGAGTGGACCGTGCCCGGCAGTCACGCCCTGCTCGAGCGCCTGCGCCGCCGGGGTCTGGCGCTGTACCTGGCCAGCGGCACCGACCTGAAGTACGTCCGCGACGAGGGCCGTGCTGCGGCTGGATCGACTACTTCGGCCCGCACATCTACGGGGCCCTGGACGACTATCAGAACTTCTCCAAGCAGAAGATCATCGAGCACATCCTGCGCGAGCACGGGCCTCGCGCGGCGAGCAGCTGCTCGGCTTCGGCGACGGCTTCGTCGAGATCGAGGAGGTCCGCCGCGCCGGCGGCGTGGCGGTCGCCGTGGCCAGCGACGAGGAAACCCGCAGCGGCGTCAACGCCTGGAAGCGCGAGCGGCTGGTCCGCGCCGGGGCCGACGTGGTCATCGGCGACTACGGCTGCCTGGACGAGTTGATGGCGGTGTTAGGTATCTAGCCGAGGGTGGCTGGGGCTAAGCGGGGGGTGGCTGGGTCTGAGCGAAGCGAAGCCCCAGCAGAACTAACAACGGCGCCGTGCCAAGCTCGACGGCGCGGCGCTCGCCGGGCTATAATCGCCCCGTTCCGTCCACGACGGATTTCCCGCCTGCCGATCCCGCCTGGAGCGATTCCGCATGCTCACTCTCTTCTCGTTGACTCTGGCCGCTGCCGCCGTCGCGGCCGATCCCTTGGCCGCCGACACGCTGCTGACCTATCAGGGCAGCGTCGCTCAGCTCGACGGCGACCGTACGCCGGGCGAGGCACAGAAGACCTTCGAGCTGCACTTTTATGTCGCGGAGCGCGGTAAGGAGAGCACGAGACTCTACTGGTTCGTGGACGAGAGCGGCCGTGGCCGCTGGCCCTGGCCGGAGCGGTTCGGCAGCCTGACTCTCGACGCGAAGCTGAAGCCCAGTCGGGCGCGGGCCATCGCTGCTTTACGATCGCGATGATGGCACGAGCACGCTGGCGCTGGTGTTGCCGCTCCTGCGCGGGCCGACGGCAAGCCGCTGGAGGCCGATGCACGCTGGAGCGAAGACTCGGAGGACAATCGCACGCGAGGGCAGTGGAAATACCTGGTGCAAAAGGCCGACCGCAAGGAAGGCCGCGACACCTGGCAGGTGCAGGTCAGCAACAACTACGGCTGGCAACGCAACGTCTGGGTGGATCGGGCAAGCCCCGTGGCCGTGGCCGTTCAGCAGCGCGAGTTCATGGGCATGGGCCAGGAATACGTCATCAACATTGCCCTCAAGGGCAGCGAGACGCTGACCGGTGAGGCGAAGGAATCGTGGATCAAGGGCCTGCCGGCGCTCATCGACCTGCGCGACAAGCTGGGCCTTACGGCGCGCTCGGAGGAATTGCAATACACGCCCAAGCAGCTTGCGCTGTTGCAAGAGCGGCTGCCGGACGTGCAAAAGGCCGTCTCATCCGAGCCGCTGGTGAAGCTCGTCAAAGGCATCCGCCGCGACCTGGTGACGCAGAGCGACCGCTCCGGGGCGCTCGATAAGCTGGCCGCCGAGCATCAAGGCAAGCCGGCCCCGGAGTTCAAGCTCGCTGGGCTGGGCGGCGCCGAGCTGGCCCACGGCGATCTCAAGGGTCAGGTCACCGTGCTGCACTTCTGGGACTACACGGACGCGCCCTCAAGCAGCCCTACGGGCAGGTCGGCTATCTGGATTTTCTTTACGGCAAGCGGAAGGCCGACGGCGTAAAAGTCTACGGCGTGGCGGTGAACCGGCGGCTGGCCGAGGCCGGCGAAAAGGACGGCGTCGTCCGCGGCGTGCGGCGGCTGGTGAACTTCATGAACCTCACCTACCCGGTGCTGCTGGATGAGGGCGCCGCGATCAAGGCCTTCGGCGACCCGCGCCTGTTGGGCGCCGAGCTGCCGCTGTACGTGGTCATCGGCACCGACGGCAAGGTGGCCCACTACAAGGCCGGGTACTACGAAGTCGATCGGCTGGAGGGATTGAAGGAGCTCAACGCCGTGCTCGGGAAGCAATTGAAGTCCAAGAAAACCAGCCCCTAGATCAGCCGCCGGTCGATGCCTCGGCGCTTGCGGTTAGCCATGCAAGATGCAAGTCGTGCTCTACACGCGCGCCGGTTGTCACCTCTGCGAGGACGCCAAAGCGCTGCTCGTGCGCCATGGTCTGACACCGCAAGAGATCGACATCGACCAGCACCCCGACCTGCTGGGGCAATACAACGAGTGTGTGCCGGTCGTGGTCATCGACGGGCGCGTGCGATTTCGGGGGCGCATGGACGAGCGGCTGCTAGTGCGGCTCTTGAAGGCCCGGTCGGAATGAAGTCAAGGCCACATCGCACACTAGCCCGAAGCGCAAGCGAGGAAGAGGCGCGATCCACGCATCTTGCCGCCTCTTCCTCGCTTGCGCTTCGGGCTAGTGTATCTCGCTGGCGCGTCGGGCTAGTGTGTCTCGCTCCGCGTGGGGAGTGTCTCTGTTCGCGACTCGCGGCGGCGGCTAAAATACGGCATACGAGTGACCTGCCGACGTCCTTCGGCGGTCGCTTTTGCCGCTCGTGAATTATTGCGAGGTTGTGCCATGGGTCGAGGCGGCCAATCGCTACAACCGACCCTCGCCGTCACAATGGCATGTTGCGTTCATCCCGATCCGCCGATCTTCGCTCGCCTGCGGTAGAGGCCTACCTGCTGGGCACGGTGGATTACGACGCTTGTCTGGCGCTACAGAATCGCCTCGTCTATGAGGCCTCAGGCCGCCACGACGGGCAGATCACGCTCTTGGTGTGCGAGCACGCTCCGATCATCACCGTCGGCCGCCGCGGCTCGTGGGGGCACATCGCCCTGGACCAGCGGGAGCTGGCCAGCCGGCAGCTCGAAGTCCGCTGGGTCAGTCATGGCGGCGGCTGCATGTCCCATTTGCCGGGACAACTCGCGGCCTACCCCATCGTGCCGCTCGCGTGGCACGGCTTCACCGTCGGCGAATATCTCGACCGACTTCAGCGAGCCTTGGTCGGCGTCATCGAAGAGCTGGGCTTCGCTCCGCAAACGCAACCAGGTCAGTACGGCGTCTGGGCACGCACGGGCCAGTTGGCCGCCATCGGCGTCGCAGTGAAGAGCTGGGTGGCCTATCATGGGGCGTTCTTGAACGTGGCCCCGGCGATGGACATCTTCCGGCTGCTGACGACCGATCCCGTGGGAAGCACGCCCATGACATCCTTGGCCGCCTTGCAGCAAAAGAACGTCAAGATGCCTCAGGTGCGGGAGGCGCTGGTGCGCCACCTGGTTGCGGCCCTGGGCTGCACGCGGCATCATGTCTACTCTGGGCACCCGTTGTGGCGCAACTTCCGCAATAGTCCTCAGCAAGCCGCCAGCCGTGTTGGGTGAGCTGCCGATCGTCGAACCGCCGAGCCACGCATCCGTCTCCGTAGGACGGATTTCCAATCCGTCCGACTGGCGCCCTAGTGCCACGGACTCGGCTGACATGCCGCCGGCCGTTTCGCCGCGCCTGCCGCGGTGGCTGAAGCGCAACGTGCCCAAGGGCAACGCCAACCACTTCACCGCCCGGCTGCTGGAAGAGCTGCGGCTGGAGACGGTGTGCGACAACGCGCAGTGCCCCAACCGCATGGAGTGCTATTCGCAGAAGACGGCCACGTTCATGATCCTGGGCAACGTCTGCACGCGGCCGTGCGGCTTCTGCGCCGTCGCCAAGGGCAAGACGCACGACCTCGAGGACGACGAGCCGGAGCGCGTGGCCGAAGCGGCCGACCGGCTCGGCCTGAAGCACGTCGTCATCACCTCCGTCACGCGCGACGACCTTGCCCGACGGCGGCGCGGAGCATTTCTATCGCACGGTGCTGGCCGTGCGCGAGCGGACCGGCGCCGCGGTCGAGGTGCTCACGCCCGACTTCATCGGCCAAAGGGATGCGCTCGACCGCGTCATGGCGGCGCGGCCCGAAGTCTTCAACCACAACACCGAGACGGTGCCGCGGCTCTATCGCGACGGTGCGCGGCCGCAAGTCCGACTATCGCTGGACGCTGGAGCTGCTGCGCCGCGTGCGGCAGGGCGACACCGCGATCAAGACCAAGAGCGGCCTGATGCTCGGCCTGGGCGAGACGCGCGACGAGCTGTTCGACACGCTGGCCGACCTGCTCGACGCCGGCTGCGACATGCTCACGCTGGGGCAGTACCTCCAGCCCTCGCCCGAGCACCTGCCGGTCGTGCGTTACGTGCCGCCGGAGGAGTTCGACGAGCTGGGCCGCGCCGCTCGGTCGATGGGCTTCCGCCAGGTGGCCAGCGGGCCGTTCGTGCGCTCCAGCTACCACGCCCGCGAGATGGCGGACGACGGCGAGCGAAGTCAGGCGAGCGTCGAGGCGTAAGCCCGACGTGCACGACAGCCCACGTCGGGCTTACGCCTCGACGCTCGCCGACGCTAATCACTGCGGCACGTCGATCACCTGCGTCCGCTTCGGCTCCAGTCCCACGTCCAGGAACTTCACGACCTTCTTCGTCGCCGAGTCCACCACCGCGATCTTCCGCACGCTGCGGACGCTCACGAAGCCGTACTTGCTGTCGGGCGTGAAGCAGACCCAGTAGATCAGGCCCGGCATGCCGAGCTTGGCCACTTCGCCGTAGTTGCCGCTGGTCAGCTCGTGGATGTGCACCGTCTGGTGCATGACGTTGCACGACCAGATCTCCTTCTGGTCCGGCCGCACGCACAGGCCGTGGCACCGGCTCTGCTTGTCCTTGAGCTCGGCCGCGATGTCGTGCTTGACGGTGCGGATCAGCTTGCGCGAGGCGATGTCGGCCACCTGAAAGCCCAACAGGCCGTCGATGTTCTGGAAGAATAGCTTCTCGTCGGAGGTCATCGCCGGGGGGCGGACGCTGTCGTCGAAGGGAATCTCGCCGATCACTTTGTGGCCGGCATTGATATCGACGATCGTCACCCGCTTGGGGCTGCCCATCGGCGAGAGGTACATCCGCTTGCCGTCGGGCGAAATCATCGTGTTGTGCGGCCGTCCGCCCGTCTTGATCTTCGTGGCCACGGCCTTCTTCTCGCCGTCGACCACCCAGTAATGGCCGTCGTCGCACGGCACGTAAATCCACTTGCCGTCGGGCGTGCACTCGTTCTCGTTGGGCCGGGGGCCGACCTTCACGCGGCCGGTCGATCTTGCCGGTCGCCGTATCGAGCCACAGCAGCTCTCCCTCCTCCTTGCGGAAGTGCTCCAGGGCAATGTGCACCGTGCGTCCGTCGGCGGTGGCCGAGATGCCGTGCGGGTTGGGCCCGACCTCGATCCGCCGCACGAGCTTCCAGCGTGGCCACGTCGAACACGTGCACGTCGTTGCCGGAGGCGTTCGTGACCCAAAGCTGCCGCTGCTTATCGGCGGCAGAGGTGCTGCGGCAAGCGATCAGCAAAACGCAGGAGAGCAAGAGTCGGAGGGGCAGGTGGTTCATGGGCAGGCTCGTCGTCGGGCGTCAAGGTGGAGGCAGCAATTCACCGAAGTAGCACAGTTGTAAGCTGCTGGAACGCGAGATTGCAACCAGGCGACAAGCAGCACCCGATCACTTGAAAGAGCCCTGTCTGGGAGATAGCTTGTCGCCATCGCAACGCCCACTGTCTGGATCGCCTTGCTACTCCATTCCTTCCGCGCGGCACCGCCATGAAACTCACAACTTCGGCTTGCTTGCGGCTCCTTCTGGGCTTTGTGCGTCCTGAGCAAGGCGGAGTATCTCAAGGACGGCAAATGGGTGCCTGGCCGGGAAGTCGCCTACAGGGAAGACGCCAAGGCCGAGGTGGTCTTCAAGTGAGCAACGAGCGCGGGCTGACGCCTCTCCTGTCCTAATCGCGCCGGTCAGGACTTGGGAACGCTAGTAATCGCTAATGGGCGCTAATGGAAGCTGGCGTGCAGGAAAATGGCATCATCGAGATCAGCGCTTATTAGCGGTTATCAGCGTTCCTGAATCGACTCGCGATCCGCGTACACGGTGCCAAAGAGTAACGGCGAGCCTCCTCCAACATTCGCAGCTGCGGCCGCGGACGTTGCGGGGAGACTCGCCGTCGATGAGCGTTTGCAAGAACTCTGCCGCGCCCGCGGCTATGCCACGAGCCGCACGCCGGCGGCCAGCGGCTCGGCCGATTTCACGCCGTCGATGAACTCCTCGAAGATCCGCACGTCGAGGGCCGAGGCCGTGTCGGCCTCCGGGTGGAACTGCGTGCCGAAGGCAAACCAGTCGGGGTTCGTGCTTTCGATGGCCTCGATCACGCCGTCGGGGCAGCGGGCCGAGACGACGAAGCCTTCGGCCACCTCGTCAACCGCCATGTGGTGCATGCTGTTGACGCGGATTTCGCCGTCGCCGTAGACGCGCTCCATGATCGTGCCGGGCACGACTTCCAGCGTGTGCCGGTGCACGTCCTTGTCGATGGCGTCGGTGTGGGGCAAGGCCTTGGGCAGGTCTTCGGGGATGTGCAGGAAGAGATTGCCTCCCTGCGAGACGTTCAGGAGCTGCATGCCCAGGCCGATGCCCATCACGGGGATGCGGCGCTTGGCACAAAGCTTGATGAGGCGGCGGTCGAAGTTTTCCCGCCGCTCGGCCAGCGGCCGCACCGAGGGGTGGGTCATGAAGCCGTCGCGGCGCGGGTCCAAATCGGCCCCGCCGACGAAGAGCACGCCCTCTACGCGGTCGAGCACGGCGTTGAGGTCGTCGTTCTCGTCCAGCGGCGGGATCACCAGCGGGATGCCGCCGATCTCGGAAATCGCGTCGTAATAGCCCGACGTCAGGTAGCTGAAGGCCGGCTTATCTCCTTGAGCCGCGCGGAAGTCCGCATTGATGCCGATGAAAGGTTTCGAGTTCATTGCTCCCTCCTTGGGCGCATCGCGTCCTACGATGTGAAACGGGAAAGAATGGCACGCGGGACGTTTGTCGTCGTAGGACGGATTTCAATCCGTCCTGCGTTTCGTCGGACGGATTGAAATCCGTCCTACGCCCCGTGCCAGGGCGACCGCCAGAAAGCGACGTGCGGCGACAAAGCCGGGCCACGGCGTTGCCTGCTCGCGAGACGGGCCGGGCCGGCGGCCAGAGGGCCGACGGTAAGCCCGCAAGAGCGGGAGCAACATGACACCCACGGCTGCCGTCCGTCCTAGGGCGGCCAAGGGTGCACTCGCGTTGCCGCTGCCACATCCTGGGCAAATCTGCCAAGGGTCGTCCTTAACACGCGGAACGAAACATCCTGTCACGCCGGTAACGCCTGCCGTCCAAGCAGGCACCAGTGGCGGGCAAAGTTATCCGCCGCCGGCAAAGTTTCAAGCCGTATCCCGTATCTTGGGAGTCCGGGGGCTAGCAGCCACTAGATGTTGGTGCTAGCAGTGCTAGCTTCGGCGGTTTTCACGCCAGCATCTTCTTCACCACTTGCCCCGCCACGTCGGTCAGCCGGAAGTCGCGGCCCTGGAAGCGGATACGTCAGCTTCAGGTGATCGAGGCCCAGCAGGTGCAGGATCGTGGCGTGCAGGTCGTGGACGTGCACCGGGTCTTCGCGTGACGTAGAAGCCGAGCTCGTCGGTCTGCGCCGATGGTCTGGCCGGCCTTGATGCCGCCGCCGGCCAGCCACATGGTGAAGGCGTCGATGTGGTGGTTGCGGCCGGTCAGGTCGCGCGGTCTCGCCCATCGGCGTGCGGCCGAACTCGCCGCCCCAGATGACGAGCGTGTCGTCGAGCAGGCCGCGCTGCTTCAGATCGTGCACCAGCGCGGCCGATCGCCTGATCGACCTCGCGGCAGACGGTCGTCGAGCGACTTGCCCAGGTCTGTCGCCGGCGTCGCCGTGGTGGTCCCAGTCGGTGTGATAGAGCTGCACGAAGCGCACGCCGCGCTCGACGAGCCGGCGGGCCAGCAGGCAGTTGTTGGCGAACGACGGCTTGCCCGGCTCGGCGCCGTACGAGCTCGAGCGTCGCCGCCGTCTCGCCGGAGAGGTCCATCAGCTCCGGCGCGCTGGTCTGCATGCGGTAGGCCATTTCGTAGGCGGCGATGCGCGTGGCGATCTCCGGGTCGCCGGTCGTCGGCCAGCCGCTGGGCGGTTCAGGTCGTTGACCGCGTCGATGAACTCGCCCTGGCGCTGCGCGCGTCGATGCCCGGCGGGCTGGTCAGGTTGAGGATCGGCTCGCCGCCGGCTGCGGAACGGCACGCCCTGGTAGCGTGGTCGGCAGGAAGCCGCTCGCCCACAGCGGCGCGCCGCCGCGCGGGCCGCGCGGGCCGGATTGCAGCACGACGAAGCCGGGCAGGTCCTGCGACTCGCTGCCGATGCCGTACGTCACCCACGAGCCCATGCTCGGCCGGCCGGAACGGCGGCGAGCCGGTGTTCATGAACAGCTTGGCCGGGCCGTGGTTGAAGACGTCGGTCGTCATGCCCGCGGACGATGCACGATGTCGTCGACGATCGTCGCCAGGTGCGGCAAGCAGCTCGCTGACCTCGGCGCCGCGACTGCGCCGTGCTGGGCGAACTTCCGCCGCGTGCCCAGCAGCTTGGCGTCCTTGCTTGATGAAGGCGAACCGCTTGCCTGGCGACGAACGACTGCGGGATCGACCTGGCCGTTGCAGCTCGCGCAGCTTCGGCTTGTAGTCGAACAGCTCGAGCTGGCTCGGGCCGCCGGCCATGAACAGGAAGATGACGTGCTTGGCCTTGGGCGCGAAATGCGTCGGCGCGGGCGGCGAGCGGGTTGACGTTGCCGACGCCGCTCGGCGGTCCGACAGGCGCGCCCGCAGGCGGTCGTTCAGCAGCGAGGCCAGCGCGATGCCGCCCAGCCCGACGCGGCAATCGCGGAAGAAATGGCGGCGCGTCAGCGCCAGCAGATCACGGTCGGTGGCCGGATTGGGTCTGCGATCCATGCCCGCACCTCTATTCTCGCGTAATAAACTCATCCAGATTCAACAGCACGCGCGCTACTCGGGGTCCAAGCGGCCAGGTCGCCGTGGGAGACGCTTGGGGGGCTCACCTTAGACGTGCTATTCGCAGTCGAGGTCTGGGAGTTCCACGCCGCTTGCTGCTTTTTCACGAAGGAGAGGAGCCGCGTCGTTTCGTAATCATCGGGTTCGCGGGCAAGGCATAAGCGAAACGCCAGCCGCAGCCGTTCCTCGGACGCCGGTGAGGGAGACTCGCGGAGCACGCGGGCCGCAAGCTGCTGAGCAATCTCCACAAACGCCGCGTCGTTGGCCATCGTCAGCGATTGGAGCGGCGTGTTGGAACGCACGCGCTTCGTGCACGTCACGTTGCCGGAGGGAGCGTCGAAAGTCGTCAGGAACGGGTCGGGGCTGGAACGCCACAGATAGGTGTACATGCCGCGGCGGTAACGGTCGGCGCCTTGGCTGGCCTTCCAGTTCTTCTGGTTTTGCGTGAAGTCGTAGATGCCCTCGGGCTGCGGCGGGAAGACGCTGGGGCCGCCGATCTTGTCGGAGAGCAGCCCGGCGGCCGTGAGGGCCGTATCGCGGATCATCTCGGCCTCCAGTCGCAGCCGCGACTGCCGGCCGAGCCATTTGTTGTAGCGGTCGGCCTGCAACTGCTGCGGTGTGGCGACGGACGACTGCCGATAGGTGGCGGAGGTGACAATCAGACGGTGCAGGGATTTGAGACTCCAACCCTTCGCGCCCCGCCACACGCCCCCAGGCGAGCGGGGGGCGTCAGCCCCCTGATGTGACGGATTCACGCTCAGATCATCAGGGGGCTGACGCCCCCCGCTCGCCGGAACGGTTTGCATGAACTCGCTGGCCAGCCAGTCCAGCAGCTCCGGATGGCTCGGCTTGTCGCCTTGCGTGCCAAAGTCGTTCTCCGTATCGACAATCCCGCGACCGAAGTAGACCTGCCACAGCCGATTGACCGTCACCCGTGCCGTCAGCGGGTTGGCCGGATCGACCAGCCAGCGGGCGAAGTCCAAGCGGCTGGCCTGCTTGAACGTCCTGTGAAAACGGCGGCATCACGGCAAACACATCCCCCTGCACGCCGGCGCCATGCCGGAGGAAGTCGCCGCGGACGTGAATGAACGTCTCGCGCGGTTTGGACCGCTCGCGCATCACCAAGGTCGTCGGCACCGTCTTGTTCAACGCGTCGAGCTGCGCCCTGATGCGGTTGACCTCCGCTTGCAACGGTGCTCGACCCGGCTCCTGAAGCTGCAGCTCCACCTGGAGCGCCTTTTTCTGTTCTTCGGTGCGCTTTTCCGCCCGCAGCGACAAAGCCGCCCGCACGTCCTCCGGCAAGGCCAGCACCTCGACCGGGGCAGGCGTCACCGACAACCGAAAGCGACCCAGGCTGTAGCGGCCCGTGTGGCCGTGAACGATCGTCAGCGTGATCCGCACATCCTCCTTGGCCAGAGGCTTCTCGAGCACGAAGTCCGCCGCCCGGTTCACGTTGAGCTTGCCGCTGGGGAAGTTGATCGCCCAGCCCGATCGCTCCGGATCGTCGTCGATGGCGTGCTCGACCGGAAACCGCGGCTGCGAGTGATCGGCCTCGGCCGCCACGATCTTGACGGGATAATGGCTGTCCGGCTCGGCCAGCGGGCGGCGGGCGACCTTGAAATCGGTGAGCACGAAGTTGCCATTCGCCGCCAGGCCCGGGCCTTTGGCCGGCAGGCCGTCGTCGGTCAGGGCCTCCAGCCTCAGGGCCGTCACGCCGCGGACCGGCACTTCAAACGTCACGGTGTACGTGTCGCTGGCGGGCACGCGGCCACTGACGAGGATCGATTCGTCGTCCCGCCGCGTCAGCGTGGCGCCGCCGGCAGATTTCAGCTCCGTGGGCTTGAGCGGATACCATTTCACCTCCAGCGGCAGCTTGGAGAGGCGCTCTTCCAACTCGCCTCTGCGCTGCTCCATGCCGGCTTCGTATTGACGAAGCCTGCCGTTGGCCGCCTGCAACTCGGCCGTGATCTGATTCTGCCGCTCGGCCTGTTCCGCCGACGGCACCGGCACGCTCGGCTCATCCGCCCCATTGAAGAACGCGAAGAACTGGTAGAACTCGCGCTGCGTGATCGGGTCGTACTTGTGGTCGTGGCAGCGGGCACAGCCGACCGTCAGGCCCAGGAAGACGCCGGCCGGTGGTGCTGACGCGATCGACGACGGCCTCGACGCGGAACTGCTCCTGGTCGGTGCCGCCCTCCTGGTTGATCAGCGTGTTGCGGTGGAAGCCGGTGGCCACGAGCTGGTCGAGCGCCGCGCAGGATCGGCGGCCGCGGGCAGCAGGTCGCCGGCGATCTGCTCGATGGTGAACTGGTCGAACGGCAGGTCGCGGTTGAGCGCGTCGATGACCCAGTCGCGATACTGCCAGATCGAGCGCGGGCCGTCGATCGTGTAGCCGTTCGAGTCGGCGTAGCGGGCCAGGTCGAGCCAGTGCCGGCCCCAGCGCTCGCCGTAGTGCGGCGAGGCCAGCAGTCGATCGACCAGCCGCTCGTAGGCCTCCGGCCGGTCGTCGGCCAGAAAGCGGTCCACCTCCGCCGGCGTCGGCGGCAGGCCGGTCAGATCGAGGCACACGCGCCGCACCAGCGTCGCCCGGTCCGCCTCGGCCGAGGGCTGCATGCCCAGGCCCTCGAGCTTCGCCAAGATAAAGTGGTCGATCGTGTTGCGGCACCAGGCGCGATTGCGCACTGCGGGCAACGGCAACCGCTTGACCGGCTGGAACGACCAGTGCTTGCTCGGTACGCTGAGCGGCCGGCGCGATCTTCTCGTCGGTGGGATACTTCGCCCCCTGGTCGATCCAGCGTTTGAGCAACGCGACTTGCGCGTCCGTCAGCGGCTCTTCATCGAGCGGCATGCGCGGATATCGCCGCCGCCGCTCACGGCTTTGATGAGCAAGCTCTCGACGCTCTTGCCCGGCACCAGACCGGCCCCCTGATCGCCGCCGCGGTGCACCAGCGCGCCGGCGTCCAGGCGCAAGCCGGATTTCTGTTCTTCAGCGCCGTGGCAAGCCGTGCAGCGCTGCGCGAGCAGCGGCTTCACGTCGCGCACAAAGTCCACCGGGTCCTCCGCCAACGCCGGCAAGGACCAGAGGGCGAGCAGCAAAACCGCAAGAAAGACTGCGCATCCAGGGCCCCTTGGCATGGTCGCCACGCACACCATGGTCGCAGCGCGAGGCTTCGGCAGGTCAAAAAATCTGCAACTGCGCATGGTACGCCAATCGGCCACGGCCGGCAAGCAAATGCAAAGCCGTGGCACGGCCATCTTGGCCGTGCGCGTTTTCCTGCCTATCACTCACGGCCAAGATGGCCGTGCCACGCCCGCATTCACGCTCCCGGTTTGCCGGTTTGCCCCGACTTGTAGATCGGCAAGTGCCGGTAATACACCTCGAGGATGTAGGTGCTCAAACAGGTGACGTACAAGCGGCCGCCGTGCGCCGCCCATTTGTCGCCGCGGGGTTCCCAGCTTCCCTCCTCGGGCCGGATTTGACCTGGCCGTTGGGCAGAATCTCCCGGATCACGCCGTTCCAGCGATACCAGGCCGGCCCGCCATAGTGGTGCAGGGCCTGCGTGGCGTAATACCAGTAGTAGACGTTGCGGCCGCGCTGCCGGTGGTCGTCCCACGGCTCCCACAGGGGAAGGTTCTCCTGCTGGACCAGGTAGTCGCTGCCGCTCTTCAGTTGTGGGTTGTCCCGCGGCCAGCCGAGCCACTCCCGGCAGACGAGCGCCTTGGCGGTCATGGCGGGGGATATCTCGCCCGACTGGGCTCGGTAGCCATAGCGGCTGCCCCCCTCGCTGCTGGCCGCATCGAGAAACTGGCCGATCCGGTCGAAGGTCCGTTTCGGGACCTCCAGCCTGGCGATCTTGCGCTCTGCAAGCCCATCGCCACCCAACCGGTCACCGAAACATCGGCCTCCTGCCCCTTGGGGTCATAGCGCCAGCCGCCCGCGCGGCTCTGCGACTGGACGCAGAAATCCACGGCCTGCTGGGCCGGCAGACGGAGCGACGAATCGCCGGTCATGGCGTAGAGCTCGCAGAGAGCGATCGTGCACTGGCCGTGGACGTACATGGTGTGATGCATGCTATCGACGCGCCACGTGCCGCTGGGAAGCTGCCGCGAGATGAGGAAGTCTTTGCCCTTGCGGACCGCGTCTTTGTAGGTGCCCACGCGATGGGTGTTGCCGTTGCCCTGCAAGGCGAGAAGGGCCATCGCCGTGTGCCGACGCGCTCCTCGGTTCGCGCGCCTCCAGCGTAAGGCCCGGAGAGAGACCAGGAGCCGTCGGGCCGCTGCTGCCTGGCCAGCCACTTGAAGGCGCGCTGCACGGCATCTTCGGTGATCTTGTTGCCGCCGCCCTCCTTGAGGTTGGCTTCACGCGAGCCGATGTCGCGGCCGAGAAGATTGTTGCCGATGCCGGTGCCGCCGTGCCCCCCGCCCCGCCAAAGCCCGCCAACGGCTGAATCTGCGGGGCGCTGGGGGCCGAATACGGGTCGTCCACTAAGGGGCCGGGGTGGATCGAGAGAATGTCGCCTTCGGGTTCGGGCGAGGGATAGTTGAACGGGTCGTCGTTTAACGGATCGCCGAGCCGGTCTGACCAATGCTCAACGACCTCGATCTCGCGGGGCGTGCTCTCGGTATGAGTGACGTACAGCAGCCCTAGCGCGATCAGCACCAGCATGTGCACCACACCGCTCATCAGCCACGAGGCGCTTCGCAGAATGTGGGCGGGCGCTTCGTCATCCGCCGCCTGCCAGGCGGCCTTCCCGCCCAACATCACGGTTGAAGGACCGCCGGGCGGCAGGCCAATCGGCCGACTTGGCGACCGGGGCGGTGGCGGCGGCGTCGGTTGACGGTGCGCAGGCGAAGCGCCTTGCAGCGTCTTTCCTTGCCGCGGATCGTGCGACATCCAACGCCCTCCCCGATGGCGTAAAAGTTCCGATTGTGTGGCGCGAAAGCGCCCGGCTGAAGTGTGGCGACCCTAGCGCAGAGTCTAGCAGGAAGCCTCGGGCAATTCCAACAATCGCGGAGTGATTACAAAGCCGTTACATCCCTCGGCCGGCCAATCTGGTAAGGTCGGATGGATTGTGACGTTGGTTTCAGGCGTTTTTCGCGAATGGCGATTGGCCGGGGAGGTCATCGTGCGACCGTGTTCAAACCTCGCGGTGGCAGTTGTCGTCTGGGCGATCCACGGCGCCTTTGCCTGCGAGCCGAGCGGGCTGCAGGCTCAAGACAAGGAATGGAAACCGCCGGAGGGGTGGAAGAAAGTCGCCGCGGCCCAGTTCGCCGAGATCGGATCGCTCTTGGCCCGCGACGGCCACTTGTGCTGGATGGAGTCGCGCCTGGTTCCCGAAACGGCCCGTTTCCGGGCGCCGTCCTTCGAGCGCCGGCTTTATCGGCTCCGCCTGGGCGAGGCCAAGGCCGAGCAAGTCTACCGAACGGTGAGCACGGGGTTGATCGAGCCGCTGATGGGGCCGGGCGGGGCCATCGCCACGATGTTCGACTACCCGGAGCAGCACCTGTTTCTTCCCGGCCAGCCGCCCGCCAAGCTGCCCCAGGTCGAGGCGTATCACCCCAAGGAGTTCACGTCCGGCGGGCTGCTGTGCCACGCTCAACGCTATAGCGGCCAAGGCGGCTACTACGACAGCTCGCTGGCGCTGATCCCCATCGTCGAGGGCAAGGCCCGCGCCGACGACCCGCAAGTGCTGCTGCCCTGGGGGGTCGGCGAGCTCAGCCCGCAGAACTTCCAACGATGGGGCACGTTCCGCCGCGGCGATTACCTGATCTCTGCCCTGCCGGGCCCCGCGGCAGCGACCAGCAAGCCCGGCAAGTCCGGCAAGCGGCCCGGAAGGCCGATGCTCACCGTTTGGGACGTGAAGAAAAAGGCCAAGGTCTGGGACGTGGAAGGCATTCCCATCGCGGCCGACGACCGGCATGTGTACTCCTACTCACGTGCCGATCAGGCGCTGGTTCGACGATCGCTGGCGGGCCCGGGGGAGGGAAGCCAATGGGCGGCCGCCGACCTGGATTATATCCTGGACTTTCGCCCGCCGAAGCTGCTGGGGCTATTCCGCGAGAAGAGGGAATGGGTGCTCTCGCTGCTCGACGTTGATACCGGCGACCGCTCCGACTTCGACGTGCGCATCTCAACGAGCTATACGGACCCAGCGGGCGGGCTCGACACGCAGAACCGGCCGCTGTATCTCAGGATCGAGGGCTCCCACGCCGCCTATCTGGGGATTGCACGTGATGCCGAGACCGGTGCGCTCTATGCCGGCCGCGGCGCGGCGATCTATGAGGTGCCGGTCGTCACGCGGCGAAAGGCCAGCGAACCGCCGAACTGGAAGCGGCTGCCGTAGACCCGTGGAGCACGTTTCTGAACGTGCCAGGTCGATCATCATTCTGACGTAGAATCTCGCGCCGGGTGAACAGTCGTGGCCTCTTGACCACCTCAGAAGACCAGCCCGGCGTAGCCGCTACCACGGAAGACACGGAATGACACGGAAGAACGTCAACTTTTCCGTGTGATTCCGTGTCTTCCGTGGTTCGCAGATTCCTGCGTCACGCAGTCTTCAGCAAAACGCCGGCGGCGGTTAGCTTGTAGCCTCATCTGAGGCCGAGATCTGGGACCTGCCGCCTGCCATGCCTTCGCGCAACGCCGAAACGGAACGCCTTTACTGGTCACCCGACCAGATTGCCGACTATCAGGCAGAGCGGCTGCGCGAGACGATCAGCCGGGCGCGGCGATCGCAGCTCTATGCCCAGCGGCCGGCCGAGGGTCTCCAGCCGCCCGGGAGCCCCACGGCAGTCGGACTGCTGGCCGGCTTGCCGCTGACCACGAAGGAAGACTTGCGGGCCGCATCGCCGTGGGGGCTGGTGGCGGTCGAGCGGGACGAGCTGTTTCAATATCATGAGTCCTACGGCACCACGGGCACGCCCGTTTCCGGCTGGCTCACGCAGCGCGATCTGCGGAACTACGCCGCCCAGATCAACCACTCGGCCGTCAACTTCGACCGTGGCGACCGGGTGCTGGTGCGGTTTCCCTACGCCATCAGCGTGCCGGCCCACATCGTCACCCAGGCAGCCCGCGAGCGCGGGGCCTGCGTCATCCCCGCCAGCAGCCGCACCGCCATCTCGCCGTATCGGCGGGTGATCGACCTTTTGACCAAGCTGGAGGTCACCGTGCTGGGCTGCCTTCCCATGGAGGCCATCTGGCTGGCCGAGGCAGCCCGGCGGATGCGGCGCGACCCGGCGAGCGACTTTCCGCATCTGCGGGCGATCTGCACGGCGGGCGAGCTGCTGTCCGACGCGCGGCGGGAACGGATCGCGGCCCTCTGGAATTGCCGCGTCTACAACCTGTACGGCTGCACCGAGGCGGGGAACATCGCGGCCGATTGCGACGAGGGCCGGCTGCACCTGTCATGGGACCATTTCCTGATCGAGGTGCTCGACGAGGGGTTGAAGCAGCCGGTCCCGGCCGGCGAACGCGGCGTGGCGGTGCTCACCACGCTCACGCGCGAGGCGATGCCCCTGTTGCGGTTTGTGCTGGGCGACTACGTGCAGTTGTCAGGCGACCAGGGCTGCCCCTGCGGCCGGCAGTCGCCGGTCATCGAGCACTTCGGCCGCGACCTCAATCGGTTTCGCATCGGCGAGCGCTGGGTCTACGTTCGCGAGCTGGAGCAGCGGCTGCTGGCCGCGCCGGCCGAGGCGATCGGCGACTTATGGCTGATCGAGCTGGACGGTCAGGAAGTCCGTTTTCGGGCCGAGGCGTCGAGGGCCGATCCCCGGCTTTATCGCCGCCTCGAGGAAGAAGTGGGCGATGAGCTAGGCATCCGCCTGAAGATCGACGCCGTGCCTTGCGGCAGCCTGCTGGACCGGGCTCGCTTCGACGTCGTCCAGACGGTCAACAAGCCACGCGTTGTTGGCGAGACCCCGCCAGACGGCCGTCGGCTGACGCTGGACGACCTGATGCCGCCCTAGCGCCTGTTGGCACGCGTGTCGGCGACGATTACTCTAATCCTCCAGCGGCGTTGTCCGTCTCGTTCGACCTTGTCCCCAGGTGACAGTCATGCGAAGGGTCCTCTTGGCGATCCTGTGTTGTGTTGCGGGGCCTGCGCTGGCCGACGAGGCAGCCAGGCCGGCGGCACTGTTCGACGGCAAGACGCTGGATGGCTGGGAAGGCAACCTCAAGCTCTTCCGCGTCGAAGACGGCGCCATCGTCGGCGGCACGCTCAAGGAACGCATCGCTCGCAACGAGTTCCTCTGCACCAAGAAGGAATACGGCGACTTCGAGCTGCGGCTGAAGGTCAGACTCTTGGGCGAGGGGGCTAACGCCGGTATCCAGTTCCGCACCAAGCGCATCCCCGACCATCACGAGGTCAGCGGCTACCAGGCCGACATGGGCGAAGGCTGGTGGGGCAAGCTCTACGACGAATCGCGGCGCAATCGCGTGCTCGCCGAGCCGGGCAAGGATGTCAAAGTGAAGGTCAACGCCGGGGACTGGAACGACTACGTGATCCGCTGCGAAGGCCCGCGCATCCGCCTCTGGCTCAACGGCGTGGCGACGGTGGACTACACCGAGAAGGACGACAAGATTGCCCCGGCTGGCATCATTGGGCTGCAAATCCATGGCGGGCCGCCGTCGGAGGCGTGGTACAAAGACATCGCCCTGGTCGAGCTGAAGTCCGCCAAACCCAAGGATGAGCCCGTGAAACTGCTGAAGGTGTTCCGCGAGGAGTTCCTGCACATCACGCCCGGCCGGGGCAAGTTCCCCACCGAGTTTACGATGGGCGAAGAGGGTGGCGCGGCGACGTCTGCGCCGCGCACAAGGTGCGTGTCGCGCACGAGTTTCATATCGCCCGCTATGAGGTGCCGCAGAACCTGTGGGAAGCGGTGATGGAAACCAATCCCAGCCGGTGGAAAGGCCCACGCAACTCGGTCGAAATGCTCTCCTATGACGAAGCCGTGGAGTTCTGCGAGAAGGCCACGCGGCTGATGCGCGATGCCAGGCTTATCACCGCAGAGCAAGTGATCCGCCTGCCCTCGGAGGCCGAGTGGGAATACGCCGCTCGGGCCGGCACGGCCACCCGCTATTCATTCGGCGACCAGGAGAAGGAGCTCGGCGACTACGGCTGGTTCACCGGCAACGCCAAGGGCAACGACCCGCCCGTAGGCGCCAAGAAACCCAATCCCTGGGGCCTCTATGACGCGCACGGCTATCTGTGGGAGTGGTGCGGCGATTCCTGGCACGCCGACTATCGCGGCGCGCCCACCGACGGCTCGGCATGGACCAAAGGCGGCGACGACAAGCGGCGCGTGGTCCGCAGCGGAAGCTGGAAAGACAAGGCCGACAAGCTCACCTGTGCCTACCGCGAGGGCCTGGATCGCAAGACGCAAGACGATGCGGTTGGATTGCGCTGTGTGCTGGCGGACGCGGCGCCGGGGGGAAAGTGACAAGGTGACTAGGGGGCAAGATGAGGGGGTGAACTCGAACATTGAACATCCAACATTGAACATCCAACATCGAACATCGAACGAGGTTCCCTTCGATGTTCGATATTCGATATTCGATGTTGGACGTTCATCGCGGTTCACCTTGTCACCTTGTCACCTTGTCACCTTGTCACCTTGTCACCTTGTCACCTTGTCACCTTGTCACCTTGTCACCTTGTCACGTTGTCACGTTGTCAAAACCCTGGCAGGCTGTCGCTCCCCGCGCGAGTTGATCCCCGGCTACGCTGCGTTCACTTGACGCACTCGATGAACGTCACCGGTGGGGCCTTCAGGAACGGCTCCCAGAAGACGCGCCCATGCTCGGCTTCGCCCTTCGGCGACAATCGCGGTAGATGCCAACGAATCGTGCGGAACCCGGCGACTCGCATCACTTCTTCGTGGACCGCAACGGGCAAATAGTAGTTCTCGATGGAGAATGGCCCGTCCTCCAGGAAGAACGTCCAGGTGATCGGCGCCCCGTCCACGAGATCGCCTTCCAGCCGCGTCTCGAAGCCATACGGGCGATAGGAAGGCGCCCCGCGAAAGTCGAGCGCGGGGTTGCAGTTGACCGTCACAAACCGGCCGTTCGGCTTGAGGACCCGCGCGATGCTGCCGCACATCGCCGCCAGTTCACCCTGCGTCGGGGCGTAGTTCAAGAGATAGGCGGCCACCACCAGGTCGTACTGCCGGGGCAGCCGCAGGTCTCGGGCGTCGCCCACCAGGTATTCGATGCCCAGCGGGCAAGACGCCTCTTGGCGACGCGCCAGGGCGATCATGCCTTCGGAGAGATCGACGCCCGTGATGGGGCCCGCGCCGCGGTGCCGCAGCAGCCGGGTGTAGAAGCCCTCGCCGCAGGCAAGGTCGAGCACGGCTTTGCCATCCACGCCGCCCAGCGTGGCCAGGAGCGTGTGACTCTCGATGTGCGTCCGCCAGGGCGTTTGCTTCGACCGCTTATATTGTTCCGCAATCGGATCGTAGTTGGTGGCCATCCGTGACTCCTGGGGTTTCTCCGGGATGATAAGCTGGCCCGCCGCTGCCAGCCGGCCTCTCCGGGCCTGTTGGCGGCGGTAGCGTTGCTGTTTGGCCGCCGGGCTCACGCTGATGCCTCGGACGCTCGCCGGCGAGGCATTTCTTTCGGCACGGGTACGTTGGTCGCGGCCGGCCGGATTTTACGGTGCGCTGGCAGATGGCTGAAGGGCGATCCGCGTGAACGGAGTCGTCCGGCCGTAGCAGTTGTGCCGACGATAACGCCTCGCACACGAATTGGTCTGGCGTTTCGTGGTATGTTTTTTTGGTGAATCGCCGGTCTGATGTCGCTGGCAAGTGGGCTTTCGCATCCGCCGTTTCAAGCACTCAACGTGTCGCGCCGTTCTGCCTTTACGCTGATCGAGCTGCTGATCGTCGTGACCATCCTGGCGATCCTGGTGGCCGCGCTGATTCCGCTCTTCGCGGACACCAGCGGCGACGCCAAGACCGGCGCGGCCATGGCCAGCCTCCGCACGCTGCGGAACCAGATCGAGGTCTACAAGACCCAGCACCTCGGCCAGCCGCCGGATGGTGCGCTGGCCAGGCTCTTGATCAAGACGGACGCCGCCGGCAATCCGGGCAGCGAGTTCGGTCCCTACGTGCAGTTCCTCCCGGTGAATCCGTTCACGGGCAAGAGCACCGTCACGGCGACCACCAGCAACCCGCCCACCGTGCCCTCCTCCGGCTCTGACCGCGGCTGGCTGTATCACGCGGCGACCGGCAACGTATGGCTGGACGAGGCCGGTTTTCTCGACAAGTAGCCGGGCGCTGCGCCGGCAGCCGGGCATGGCGGCGCATGAACGCGCCCGTTACGCCAACTGACCTCTCGCAGCTACTCTAAGACCAGCCGTTCACTTCTCCGGCCCCTCGGCCACTCGCGGTAGTGTTCTTATTTGACGCGATGATTTTGGCGCGATTCTTCGCGGCTGGCGCCGTTGGTGACGGCGGTCAAGGTATCGTGCGACCCCCGAAGGTGTACGTCAGGACGTTCAGGATCAGGTACACCAAAAAGAGGGCAATGACGAAGAGCGCCACGAGATCAATCAGCCGCGATCCCCGGCGGTTGCGTAGTGGTCTTCCGCCCCCTTCGGTCTCCGGCGCTTTGTACGAGTTCTCTTCCATCACCGCATTCTACTCTCGCATCAAAGCGCTGAGCCCGTTTCCCGACCTCTTCGCCGAAGTCATGGATTCGAATTAGGACACTACTGGCCGGTAGACAGCATCGCTGCCGATTCGGTAGGATTAGCTCCGCTCTGGCGCATTTTCGCGTGATTCTGGTCTGTTAACAGACGCTCTGGAAGCGGGGTCCCCCTATGTCCCTCGTGCGGCTGCCCGGCGGCGACCATTCTCGGCACGACCGTTTTCGGCACCTTCGTCGCGGCCTGACGCTCGTCGAGCTGCTGATCTCCCTGGCCATCGTCGGCTTGCTGCTGGCCCTGACGTTCAGGGCCTGTTGGCCTCTGCTGCGGTGGGATGCCGGGTTTCCCGACCTGCCCAATGCGGTGGTCGTTGGCGAGCAGGAGCTGCAAGTCGCCGGTATGGCTGAGCAGCCGCCGCAGTTCCCGGCGGAGCCCACGACCCTGGCGGGCCGGCCGAACCTGGTTCCCGACCAGTACCTCGTTCGCTTTCATCCAGCGGCGGACCCGGCGGCCGAAGCGGCGAAGCTTGCTGCCGCCTTCGCCGGCGGCAGGGTGCTCCAGGTCTACGACGACGAGTCGCTCAAAGGCTGTAACGTGCACATTCCGGCGATCACGAGCGCGCGTCTTGCGTCCCATCCGTCGGTCCGCGGGGTCGAACAGGACGCCTATTGCCACATCTCTGCCGACGCCACGCCTTCCGGGGTGAAGCGCATCAGTCCTGCGGGGGCCCATCCGGTTCCTACGCGGGTCAATCCTACGACGCTGGGGTTGCCCTCCGTCGGCGGGACGCTCGTGAAGAGCAGCGTCTCGAAGGTCGTGGTCGCCGTGATCGATTCGGGCATCGACGGTGCGCACCCGGAGTTGACCGTGGCCCGAAGCGTGGGCTTCGGGCATCCCAACGGCAGCGACCAGAACGGGCACGGCACGCACGTGGCGGGGATCATCGGCGCCAAGCGGAACGACCGCGGCGTGGTCGGCGTTTTTCCGGGAGTGCCCTTGTGGTCGCTGCGGGTGCTGGGGGCCAACGGCAGCGGCACCTACGGCGACGTGGCCAAGGCCTTGCAATACGTGAAATCCAACGCCAGCCAGATTGCAGCGGCCAACATGAGCCTCGGCGGCGGCTATTCCAAGATGATCAACGACCTGGTGGATTCCTGCGTCGATGCGGGCGTGGTGATGGTCGTGGCCGCCGGCAACGAGCGAGCCGACGCCCAGAACGTCACGCCGGCCAGCGCCCCCAAAGCGATTACGGTGGCGGCGCTCTGCGACACGGATGGCCGGCACGGAGGCGCCGGCCCCTCGAGCGGTCCCGGCAAGGACGACACATTCGCCTCGTTCAGCAACTACGGGACGCGTGTCGATGTCATCGCGCCAGGCGTGAACATCCTCTCCACGCTTCCTGGCGGGCGGTACGGCTCGCTCTCCGGCACGAGCATGGCCGCGCCCCACATCGCCGGCTTGATGGGGCTCTATCGCGACAGCACGGTGAACACCATCTCAGGCAGCCGGCGGGCACAGCCGCTGGAGATCATGTCGCTGCTGGTCAGCACGATCGGCGTGGAGCTCATCCCCGGCCGCTACGACAGCCGACAATACCCGCTGCTGATCGGGCGCTAATCACGGCCATGCGATCTCGCCATTGGGTAGGGCCTGTGGGATCAAGTGGGCGCACCAAGACTCGAACTTGGGACCTCAGCCTTATCAGGGCTGCGCTCTAACCAACTGAGCTATGCGCCCGCGGTGCGGGATGGCTTGTCGTATTCTAGATGCGCCCCCAACCCTGTCAAAGGGGCCTACCGCTAGCAGCAGAGGCGGCCGAAAACCGCAGGACGGCCGCTACAGGCGTTACGACTCCAACACCCACCGCGCTTGCCGCAGCACGGCCTTCGGCGAGCCGCGCATGACCTCGTACCACGCGGTCAGCAGCGTGCCGTCGGCCAGTTGCACCGTCGAAGGGTAGCCCAGGTCGCCCGTGATGCCGTCGTCGGAGAGCAGGATCGGCTCCGACCAGGTGCGGCCGTGGTCGGCGCTGACGCGGGCCTGGTTGCCCAGCGGCTGCCGGCGATGGCCGTAGCTCATCATCAGGCGGTCGTCGGCCAGCCGCAGCAGATGGGAGGGCAGGCCCCAGACGCCGATCGGCCGCGGCTTGGTCCAAGTGCGGCCGCCGTCGGACGATTCGGTCTGGAGCGTCTCGCCGGCGTTGGCCTTGTTATGGTTGCGGAGGTGGACGACGATCCGCTTGTCCGCCGTTTCGACCGCGTGCAGCTCGTGGTAATCGTCCGGCTGGTCGCCGTCGCGCGGCGGAATGGTTGCCAGCCATCGCCAGCTCTGGCCGTCGTCGGTCGATTCGCACACGCCCACGCGGCCGTCGCGCCACAGGTCCTTGCCGGCATAGAGCAGCCGGCCGTCGGAAAGCTGTATAGGCCCGTGCGGGCTGTTGACTTGGCAATCGTAGCGCGCCGACCAGGTCAGCACCGTCGGTCGAGCGGATCATCCACACGCCCAGCTCCTTCTTGCGCTCCTCGGGGCCGATGCGGTCCCGTGCCGCTTGCCACCGTTTGAGCTGATCGGCCGGCCACGCACCCTTCGCGCCGGCGTGGGCGGATTTTTCCGCCGCGGCCAGGCCACCCTCAAAGGCCAGCGAGGTGAACGTCGTCACCAGCAACGACCCCTTGGCGGTCTCGACCACGCCGGCATCGCGGTCGTCGATCGGCCCGTCCAGAAGCACCTGCGGCCAGGTCCAGGTCTTGCCGTCGTCGCGAGAGCGCATCAGCTCGACGCGGCCAAACGGGCAGACGTGCGCCTCTCGCCCGCCGGAACAGACGAGCAGCAGCTCGCCGTTTCGGCGCCGCGCCAGCGTCGGCCAGCCGTGATAAAGGGCTGGCTGCTGGCTGATGACCGTTCGCTCGATGATCTTGGCTCGCGGTGCGGCGGCTGATGCGCGGCGCCCGCGCCGAACACTAACGGGGAAGCTGCTGCTGCGACGAGGAAGCCGCGACGAGAGACCGGCGCAACACCGTCACAGGATGCATAGTCCGGAAGAACGGGGGTGCTCATTTCTTGTTCTTGGTCTCGTGAGCGGTTCGCGCCTCGATCAGGGGGCTTACGCCCCCCGCTCGCCCTATGCGGCCATTAGACCAGCCATTTCTGGCCGGTCTGACGATGCGTTACCTGAATCTTCGGCCTCGGCTTCGCCGGCACGAGCGTATAGGTTAGCGGCAGGACGCTGCTCTGCAGCACGTCCTTCTTGGCCAGCGTGCATTTTCCTACGAGCTTGAGCCTGTTGCTCCGCAGGCGATACAGTTCCAAAGCCCACGGATCGCGGTCCACCAGCAGCACCTCGCGGGTGCCGACTTTTTCGTAGAAGGGCAGCTTGTCGCGGGTGCGGTCATCGGGGCTGATGACCTCGACGGCGTGGTCCGGACCGCCGAGCCAATGGGTGCGCTTGTTGCGCGCCTTGGTCCGAGCTAGGAACACGGCCACATCGGGGCAGCGGTAATTCTTCCGCCAGCCGTGCGCTTGGTCCGAGACGTTGGTCCCCAGACGAATTTGGCACGTCTGGCTCCAGCCAAGGACATAATCGTAGATGCTTGTCAGCCGAGCTCCAATCTGTTGATGCTCGTTATCGGCAATCGGAGGGACGACGTACACGCCGTCCCACACTTCGTCGTGACGATCGGCGCCTATCGCTCGTCGATCCTCCAACACGAGCGCTTCGCAGATGGGGTCGATAATGAGCATCGTCATCGCCGGAGTCTCCTCGGCTGCATTGTAGCGATCGCGCATTTTGCACACATTCTGATATTCGCGGACAACGCAGGTTGCCACGTCAAAGCTGGCTTTCCGCTGCTCTGCGCTACCGGTACGATGGACAGCCGCCTGACGGCCGCCGCCCGAGATCTTTCGCGCACTCGATTCCTCCGCATGTCTTCTCAGACCACCGCCGAGTCGCTGTCGGAGCTGACGGCGCGGATCATGGCCGAGGAGGCGGAGATCGCCGTGGGCGGCGGGCAGGCGGCCATCGAGCGGCAGCACGAAAAGGGACGCCTCACCGCCCGCGAACGCATTGCGCGGCTGATCGATGAAGGGACCGAGTTCTTCGAGCTAGCCATCTGGGCCGGTTGGCAGATGTACGACGATTGGGGCGGCGCCCGGCGGCCGGCGTCATCTGCGGCATCGGCACCGTCGCCGGCCGGCGGCACATGATCATCGCCAACGACGCCACGGTGAAGGCCGGCGCCTTCTTTCCCGCCACGGCCAAGAAGGTGCTGCGGGCACAGCGGATCGCGTTTCGCAATCGGCTGCCGCTCATTTACCTGGTCGATTCGGCCGGCATCTTTCTGCCGCTGCAGGAGGATGTCTTCCCCGACGAAGACGACTTCGGCCGCATCTTTCGCAACAACGCGGTGATCTCGGCGGCCGGCCTGGGGCAGATCGCCGCCATCATGGGCAACTGCGTGGCCGGCGGCGGCTACTTGCCCGTGCTCTGCGACAAGATGCTGATGACCGAAGGCTCCGGCCTCTACCTGGCCGGACCCGCGCTGGTGAAGAGCGCGATCGGCCAGCAGGTCTCGCACGAAGAGCTGGGCGGCGCGGCCATGCACGCGGCGATCAGCGGCACGATCGACTACCGCGACCCGACCGACGAAAAGTGCCTCGCCCGGCTGCGGCGGCTCGTCGGCCAAAGGACCGGCCGACGCGACGATGGGTGCCGCCGGCTCGATGGGTGCCACGGGCCCTGCAAGTGCTGAAGGTGCGATCGGTTCTGCCAGGTCAAAGCGCGTCTCGAGTGTCGGTAAGGCCGGCAGCACGCACCCTTCAGGCGACGGCACACCGTTCGTGCCGCCGCCTCCCTTCGCCCGTCAGAGGCCAAGCCGCCTAACAGGCCGGGCACCGATCTGTACGACATCGTGCATCCTGACCCGCGGCACGACTACGAAATCCGCGACGTGCTCGATTGCCTCATCGACGCGGGCAGCTTTCGACGAGTACAAGGCAGAGTTCGGCCAGACCATCGTCTGCGGCACGGGCCGCCTTGGGCGGCTTCTCCGTCGGCATCGTGGCGAACCAGCACCACCAGGTGCGGCCCGCGCAGGGGCCGATCGAGTACGGCGGCGTGATCTATGTCGATAGCGCCGACAAGGCCGCGCGGTTCGTGATGGCCTGCAATCAAGATTGGCTGCCGATCGTCTTCTTGCAGGACGTCAACGGCTTCATGGTTGGCCGCGACAGCGAGCAGGCCGGCATCATCAAGGCCGGGGCCAAGCTGGTCAACGCGATCAGCAACAGCCGTGTGCCCAAGCTGACCGTGCTCCTGGGCGGCTCGTACGGGGCTGGCAACTACGCCCTGTGCGGCAAGGCCTTCGACCCGCGGCTGATTTTCGCCTGGCCCACCGCCCGCTACGCCGTGATGGGCGGCCAGCAAGCCACTAGCACGCTCTTGGACGTGACCGTCAAGAGCCTCCAGCGGCAAGGTCACGCGGTGGATGCCGTTGAGATGGCCGCCCTGCGCGACAAGGTCCGCAGCGACTATGAGCGGCAAACCGACGTCCGCTATGCCGCCGCCCGCGGCTGGGTCGATAAGATCATCGACCCGGCCCAAACGCGCGAGGTGCTGATCCAATCACTGGAGATCGTCACCCGCTGCGCGGATGAGGAGCCGTTTCGCGTGGGGGTGTATCAGGTGTAACGCGATTCGGCGGGGGCTGGAAATGAGAGTCCAGACCCACCTACCGGCCCGATCTCCGCTTTCGCTTTTGGCCCGATTTGGGGCGGGAGCTGTGGTTGATTTGCCCGTCGGGGAAGTCGATGGACAATGGGTAACGGTTGAGGAGACGCGTGCCGATCAGCGCGTCCTCGCTGGTGGTGAGCAGAATCTCGATGTCGTGCGCAGTTTCGCCCAAGAAGCGGGCCGAACCAGCGAAGCTAACTCGTCTGTTTGCGTGCCATCCGCCAATTCCACAGGTATCTCGGCCAGTAGCTCAAGGCCAAGCAGCACGGCTTGCCGCGTCGGCAGGCAAACGTCTCCGTCGAACCCCGTATCAACGATCGCCGCCAGTAGAATGCTGCGCCGGCTACCAACGATCTCGATATGGGCGGTCGGCGTCATGCCGGAACGAATCCGTGGAATTTGACTACCGGGCCGCCATCGACACGCGAGACGTAGGCGACCGCCCCGGGCCAACGCTGGCGGAACTTCCGCATCACTTCCTGGCTTTCAGCATCCAACACATATTCGCCTGTATCTACGTTGATGCCGATGAAATCCGAGGCATGCTTGGGAAGAAGCTGGTGTTGCAACTCCGCCAAGATTTGGTGGGCTCGCTTCCGAAATTCATGGCGCGGCGCAGTCGGGTCTGTCAGTTTCTTCTTCATGCCGTGTTCCTCCAGCTACCACTTCAGCCCGAACTGGCTGCCCGTCGAGCGGCCCAGGCCGCCTTTGAGCTTGATCTTCTTCTTGGGCTTCTCGGGCGGCGGTGCGGATTCTTCCTGCCCCGGCTCTTCCTCTTTGGCCGGGGGCGGCGCTTTGGCCAGCAGGGCCTTGATCGAAAGGCTGATCCGCTTGTTCTCGGGATCAACCGACAGCACCTCGGCATCGATCTCTTCGCCTTCCTTGACCACGTCGCCGACGCGGAACACCCGGTGATGGGCCAGCTCGGAGATGTGTACGAGCCCTTCCACGCCCGGCTCCAGCTCCACGAACGCGCCGAAGTCCATGATCTTGGTGACCGGGCCGTGGATGACGCTCTTCGTCGTGTATTTGCGCTCGAACGTCGGCCCAGGGGTTGGGGGCGAATTCGCGCATCGAGAGGCCGATCTTGCGCGTCTCGGGGTCGATCTTCTCGACCTGCACGCGGACCCGCTCGCCTTCCTTGAGAATCTCGCGGGGATCGCGGACGCGCTGCCAGCTCATGCGGCTGACGTGCACTAGGCCATCGACGCCGCCCAGATCGACAAAGGCGCCGAAATCCATCACCTTGCGGACCACGCCCTCGAACACCTGGCCGGGGGCCAGCGAGGCCATCAGCTTTTCCTTGGCCTCAGCCTTTTCGCGCTCCAGCACGCCGCGGCGGCTGAGGATCAGGTTCTTGCGGCGCGGGTTGGCCTCGTTGACCACGCAAGTCAGCTTCTGGCCGACGAACTGGCCAAAGTCCTCCACGCGATACAGCGAAATCTGTCCCGCGGGGATGAAGCCGCGGATGCTCTGCACCTGGCACTCCAGGCCGCCCTTGTTGTGGCCGGTGATCGTGGCTTCCACCACGGTGCCTTCGGTGAGCTGCGACCAGTCTTCGACGATCACCGGCCCACCCGGCAGCGAGCATTGATACAGCCCGTCTTCGGCGTTGAGGCTGCCGATGACGACCTGCAACTCAGCGCCGACGACCGGCACCGCGCCTTCGGGGAGCTGCCGTAGCGAGAGCACGCCCTGATTGCGCTGGCCCAGCTCGATGAACACGTCGTCGTTGTGGATGGCGACGATGCGGCCGCGCACCTCGCCGCGGGCTTCGAGCTGCGTGCCGGCCGCAGCGGCCGCTTCGCCCTGGACGATGTCCTCCAGGGACGTGTCGCCCAGCGCCTCGGCCAGCTCCCGCTCCAGGTCGGGCGAAAGCTGCCGGAGGTTGGGCATTTCGACCTTCTCGCGTGGCGGGATCGCTACCGGCCGCCGGGCGGCGGGCGCCGAAGCATCCTCCGTGGCGAGCGTCGAGTCGTCAGCCCGACGCGCGAACGATTCGGCCGCTGCGGCCGCGTCCCCCTGGGCGCTTCCTCGGCGTCGCCTCGTGCGCCATCGCCGGGTTGGGGCGCGCGCGGGGAGGGTGCCCCCTTGGGCGGAGGCGCGGGCCGCTGGGCCGCCGGCGGCAACGGCAGCGGCTTCGCCTTGGGGGCCACGACGCCGGGGCGTTGCGTGCCGATCTTGATGCGACGGCCAAGGCGCGATTCATCCTGGCCGGCAGTCGGCGCCGGGCGCATCCTGCGTGGCCGTTTGGGATGAGGACGGCGCATCCTGCGTGGCCGTTGCGACGCCGTGGGCCGTCGGCTCGGCAGTCGGGACGGAAGAATCGGCCGGGGAGGGGGAGGCCGGGGCCGCGTCGGGCGACTGGTCACTCATGATCGTGGAGCAAGTTCTCTTGGGCTGACTTCCGCAAATTGCGGCAGGTTTCTCAGTGTAGCAGCGGCATATTGGCAAGGGTAGTTCGTTCCGCGACAGTTCGTTCCCGGGCGAAGCCACGGGGTGCTAGGCGACCATGCGGCCCCGCCGATCTCGGTCCGCCCCAAGGTGGCCGTACGCCCGGGCCACGTCGCGCCACAACGGCTTCCACTGCGAGCGCGACAGGCCCCGTGCTTGCAGATACGCCAGCAAAAACCGCAGCACCAGGCTTCGCGAGACCCAGGATTGCCGCCGCAGCGACAACGCAAACCGAGCCAGGTTCCGCACGCGCGTCCGCTGCGACAGGCGGCGAGCCAGGCGCACGCCATCCAGATCGAGAAGGTAAACGTCCGTTCGTTCCAGGCACTCCACTGCCGCCAGATTCACGGCCTTCAAATCGCGATGCGACACCTCCCAGGCGTGCATCTGCCCGATGAGCTTGCCCAGTTCGATGAGGCAGCGGCGGGCCAGGACGAACCGTCGATGCGGAGCCAGCCCGGCCAGCCGCCAGCCATAGAGGTGCAGATTCTCCGCGCCCTCGATCCACTCGGTGGCCAGATAACCCTCGCCGCAGCGGCGGGCCTGATAGACGGCCAAGGGCCGCGCGGTGGCGATCCCTCGCACGTTCAGCGCGTTACCAAGCCGCCAGGCGGCCAACGCCCGCGGGGTGCGCAACCAAGCCAGCGGAGTCTTCCACCAATGCCTGGGGCGCGAGCGCTTGTAAGCGACGGTGGTCGGCCCGCTGGCCGTCAGCAACTCGGCCTGAACCACGATGCTCGTGTGGCTCAGTTTGGCTGGATGGTGACGAAAGGCCCGCAGCGGTGCCTCGGGATCGGCCAAGAGCGCGTGGACTCCCACCGCGGCCACGTCCGTGGATGCGTAGGCTCGGCCGTGCGGCGTGTCGAGGCGCTGGAACTCGCGGTTGTTTCGCCAGCAGCGCCGATCGCGACTCCGGGCGACGCGGCGCGACTGGGCGCGGCGCTGCGCAGAACCTCGACCGCCGCCTGGCGTGGCGACGACACGTCGAGATCGGCCCGCGCCGCTCGGTATCGCCGCCAGAACCGCCACCGCTCGCGCAGCGTGGCATGGCGGCTCAGCACCGCGCAAAGCGTGCCCAGGTTGGCGCGGCTGGCCCGCCAGCCCAGCGGACTCGAGAAGCGGACGGAGGGCAAGTCGATGAGGTAAAGCTTGCAGGCTTCGGACTTCAGGATTTGGGCTTCGGCCGACTCGTCCTGAAGCCTGAAGTCTGGAGCCTGAAGCCTTGCTGACCACCGCACGAGTATATTGCCCGCGTGCAAGTCCGCCTGGCGCACTCCCGCGGAATGGCAAGCAGCACACAGAGCTGCCAGTTCATCGGTCAGGACACGACGAAGACGTTCGGCCTCTGCCGGTGGCCGCGCAGGAAGGCCGCGCAGCACTTCCAGCAATGAAGGCGCGTTCTCGATCGCCAACGTCGCGAGATAACTCTCGCGCACGATCAGACCGCGCCGCTCTTCATGGAACGCCAGCGGCATCGCGGTAGGCACGCCGCGCCGGGCGGCTTCACACACCTTGCGCCATTCACGCCGGGCGGGACTTCCGCGGACCAGCGAGCGAACGATGTCGCGCCACGACCGCGTGCGATAGTGCTTGACGAAGAATGCCGCCAGGCCGGGCAACGCCACACGGTAAACCGTGCGGTTGGCGCCCTCTTTGACGACGCGCACGGCTCCTTCCGCTAGCCACTGGGTCAGGCGGAAGCCAGCGGGCCCAACCAGCAGGTCGTGCCAGTGGTTGTCCTTTGTCCTTTGTCCTTTGTCCTTTGTCATTGGCATCCGTCCGTGAAGCCACAAGGGACGAGGGACGAGGGACAAGGGACAAGGGACAAAGCACTCATTCTGCTTGCGCTGCAATGCCAGCAAAGTCTGCCAGCGTGGCCGAACTGCGACAGGTGTCTCATGTTCGGGTAGCGCTTGCACAAACCGTGCAGGGCGTAGCAAAAGTGCGGCGTGCCTGCAAGGTCAGCGGCCCGGGGCCGCACACTTTGACAGCACTCGCTTAACCATCTGCTGATCAACACCTTGACGCGCCAGCGTGCGGGCCGCGACTTTTGCGGCCGTGGCGGCTGCCGGCGGAACGTTGCCCTTTGGCACTCGACTTGCAAATTGCTCATCGCATACGAGGACTGCTCTGGCGGGCCTCACGAACGACACATCTCAATGCTTCTCACGCATCTCTACACGAAAGGATTTGGTGTTCCATGAAGACGACGACCATGCTGACGGCGGTGTTCGCGACGCTTTGTTGCGGAGTGGCTGAGGCGCAGGTTTACGCTCAGCCGGCCAACTACAACACCTACACGGTGTCGCAGCCGCTGTACGCTCCGGCCAGCTACGGCGCTCCGGCGACCTATAGCGCTCCGGCCTACAGCGCTCCGGCCTACAATGCCCCGGCCTACGTCCCGGCCGCCGGCTATACGCCCGTCGCGACGTACTATGCCGGTAACGCTTGCGGCCAGAGGGTGGCTTGCACGCCCTGCTGTAACTCGTGCTGCAATCCCTGTGCGACGACCTACGTCTCGGCCTCACCGTGCGTGCCGCAAGCGGTTTGTGCGCCGGTGACCTACGCTCCGGCCCCTGTGGCCTGCGGCCCGCAGATTCGCCGCGGCTTGATCGGCCAGCCGGTGGTGTATGTGCCTGGCCAGCCGATCCGCAACGCGTTGCGGTTCCTGTCCCCGTAACAACTCGCTACCAGCCGCGCCGGGCGATCCGGCGCGGCTTTTTTGCGTTCACGGCGCACCAAGTCTCGGACTGCTTCGTAAGATGGACAACTGGGGCGCACGCGTCTGCCGCCGAACAACGCGCGAGCTCAGGCCGTACGATTTCCTGGTACGACGATGGACATCAACCCCTACGAATCGCCCAAATCGTCGGAGCCATCCTCCGCGGCCGCGAATCGCAGCACGTTCGTTGGCGTGACCGTTGCCTTCACGGTGTATACGCCGGCAGCCCGCGAGATGACGGCTGATGGAGGGAGCGCCGGCGGTGGAGGCGCCGCTCGTGGAGGCGCATCGGGTCGAGATCTATTTCTCGCGCTGGACCGGACTCGAGGTGTTCACGATCGACGGCGCCGTGCGGCTTCGCGAGCGGAACTTCGCCTTTTCCAGCGTCCGCCGCTTCGAGATCGAAGGCGCCACGACGCATGTGCTGGAAATTGCCACGAAGGCCTTTCCCTGGCCATCGGGACACGTGTCGCTGGACGGCCGGCCGATCATCGACGACCTGTTCCCCAGCGAGCGCCGGGTGGGCATGACGCTTTGCGCCGTGCTGCTCGTGCTGGTGGCGATAGCGGTCGGCTTGGCGTACCTCGGCTGGAAGCTGGGACGCAGACCGCCTTGGTCGAGCGTACCGGCGTGCGCGGCATCTTGCCTGCGGGGCACGTTTCGAAGCGTGCCCCACGGCCTACGGCAACAGGAACACGACGCCCGTGACCGCGGCCGCCTCGTACACCGCGCCGCGGAGGCTGAGCGGCAACGGATAGAGCAGCTTCGGCGCGCAGTTGCCGGGGCGGTAATACCCCAGGGCATAGACGCACTCGCAGGGGTCCTCAATGCCCATCTTGTAGGGTAGGATCGGGATCGTGCCGAAGAAATGCGCCCCGGAGACCACCGGCTGCACGAACGGATGCCACGTGTGGCCGTAGCGCTCCAGCGACATGTGCTCGAAGTAGAGCGGCTTGTGGCACAAGCTCGAGGCCTTCCACAAGTAGAGGGAATCGCACCACATCCGCGGCTCGCAGGCATCGGCAAACAGCGGGCATTCCCGCGGCAGCTCGCCCTTCGAGGGCGCGATGTTCACGTCCAGCTCGCAGATCGACTTCATCAGCTCCTCCCGGCTGGGGCATTTGAAGTCCGGGGGGCCGCCGTTGGGCTCCTGCTTCGGCTGGTAGCCTGATGCCGAGGGCCGCGACCGCGACGGCGCTGGCGGTAGCGGGACGTGCTCTTCGATGATCTCGCCCGGCGGCACTTCTTCCAACGGCGTGGGCTCGTCCATCTCGGTCGCCGGTTGAAGCTGAAGAGGCTCCTGACCCCCGGCTTGACGCACCGGGTATCGATGACCAGCGTTTCGCGCTGGCACCGCCGATTTGGACGCCTGACGCCGCTTGCCGGCGGCATCAGCGGTGCGTACCGGCACTTTCATTCGTCCCGGCTGCGACGGTGCATCGTCGAGCTGCCAATGGAGCTTTTCGGGCTGGCTCTGGCGGCGGATGGCGATCTTGCTGCCCGACGGCCCGTCAGGCTGAGCGTTTGGCTGGTTGAAAGTCTGGCGCGACGGCATGAGAGGGCGCAGCACGTCCTCGGATGGAAGGCGCGAGGGAGCTTGAGCGCGGGCGCCCGTGGCCGCGAGCAGTGCGTTGAGAGCCAGCGCCGCGACGATCACACTTGCCCGACGCGCAAGCAAGGGAGATGCGGGGATGGACGGCGATTCTCCCTCGCTTGCGCGTCGGGCTAGTGTGACAATCGGACAGAGCCTAATTCCGCTCGCCGTGGAACTCGGGCGAGTAGTTCGGGGCTTCCTGCGTGATGACGATGTCATGCGGATGGCTCTCCTGCACCGACGCCGCCGTCACCTGGATGAAGCGGGCGTCCGTGCGCAGCTCCTCGATGGTCCGGGTGCCGCAGTAGCCCATGCCGGCCCGCAGGCCGCCGACCAGCTGGTAGACGAACGGGGCCAGCGGCCCCTTGTACGGCACGCGCCCCTCGACGCCTTCGGGCACGAGCTTGTCGCGGCCCTCGCGTCCGCGCCTGCCTGGCGGTAGCGGTCGCTGCGAGCCCGTCGATCATGGCCCCGAGCGAGCCCATGCCGCGGTACGCCTTGAAGCTGCGGCCCTGGTAGATGATCGTCTGCGCCGGGGCTCTCGGCCAGGCCGGCGAACAGGCCGCCGATCATCACGGCAGTGGGCCCCGGCGGCGAGGGCCTTGGTGATGTCGCCCGAGTAGCGGATGCCGCCGTCGGCGATGATCGGCACGCCGGCTCCGCCGCCGCCTTGGCCGCGCTGGTAGATCGGCGGTGATCTGCGGCACGCCGACGCCGGAGATGACCCGCGTCGTGCAGATCGAGCCCGGCCCGATGCCCACCTTGACGGCGTCGGCCCCGGCCTCGACCAGGGCGCGGGCCCCCTCGGCGGTCGCCACGTTGCCGGCGATCACGTCGATGTCGAAGCCGCCGCTTGATCTCGCGGACCGTCTCGATCACGTTGCTGGATGTGCCCGTGGGCCGAGTCGACGACCAGCACGTCGACGCCGGCCTCGATCAGCGAGCCGGCCCGCTCGAAGTCGTGCACGCCGACCGCCGCCCCGACGCGCAGCCGCCCCGCGCGTCCTTGCAGGCGTTGGGGAAGCGGTGCAGCTTGTCGATGTCCTTGATCGTGATCAGCCCCTTCAGTCGGTATTGATCGTCCACCAGGAGCAGTTTCTCGACCTTATTTTCCGTCAGGATCCGCTCGGCCTCCTCCAGCGTCGTGTTCTCCGGGGCGGTGACCAGGTTGTCCTTGGTCATCACCTCGGCGATGCGGCTGGTCGTTGTCGGCTCGAGGAAGCGCAGGTCGCGGCGGGTCAGGATGCCGTTGAGGTCGCCGTTGACGGTGATCGGCACGCCGCTGATGTTGTGCTGCTCCATGATCTCGCGGGCCGTCGCCGACGGTCTCGTCGGGCGGCAGCGTGATCGGGTCGATGATGATGCCGTTCTCGCTCCGCTTGACCTTGTCCACCTCGCGGGTCTGCTGCGGCGATCGACATGTTCTTGTGGATGATGCCGAGGCCGCCCTCCTGGGCCAGGGCGATGGCCAGCTCGCTCTCGGTGACCGTGTCCATCGGCGAGGAGAGGATCGGGATGTTGAGGCGGATGTTGCGGGTGAGCTGCGTCCGCACGTCACGTCGGCCGGCACGACGTCGCTGTAGCCGGGTCACGAGAAGGACGTCGTCGAAGGTGATGCCCTGCTCGAGAATCTTGGGGGCATAGTTGGCAGCGTGTTCCTTGGCGGCGCTGGTCCGAGCGACCCGAGGCTTTGTGGCAACGGCATTGGCAGCGTTCCGATCGGCCATGGCAAGCTTCTCCGCAGCAAGGAGTGTGGGGCAGACATTCTTGTCTGCCAAGCCAGAGAGGACCCATGAGCCGGCAGGCAATAATGCCTGCCCCACGCGCGGGGGCAGGATGGAGAATTATTACGCCCAGGCTACGACTTGGAAAGCCGGCGATGGCATCGGCGGGAGAACCAGGATAATGCGGGAACTCAAAGCATGAGCAAGTATTTGTCGGGCGGGAGCCTGACGTGCGCTTGCTACGCTTGCCCTCGCTCGATCCACGTCACGCGCTGATTCGCTGTATCGCGGAGTTTACCAGGCTTTTGCCGCTTCTTCCGCGTCGGCTAGTTCTTCGTCGCGGCGGTGGTAGCCGTGGGTTTCGATCAGGGCGCGGGCGTCCGCCAGTTCGCTCTTGTCGCGGAAGAGGCGGGCGCGATGCAGGTGGACGTCGGCCAGATAGAGCGGCATCGGCCCCCGCCGCGCGATCAGCTCCGCCTCATCGAGCAACCGCCGCCCCTCGTCCGGCTGCCTACCCACCGTCCCCGCGTGCAGCGCGGCGGTCAAGAGGGCGAGGGGGAGCATATGCAGCGCGTTGGCCTGACGTAGGGTGGAGAGGGCGGTGGCGACCGATACCGCGAGTGTGTCCGGCACGGTGCCAGAGAGCAGGGCGTCGTACAACGCCGCCCGCGCGAGCGTGAGGTGGTCCAGGGCGATGTCAAGGAGCCAGCGATTTTCGGTGGCGATCTCCAACGCGTACTGCGCTCGCCGCGTGGCTTCGAGGCACGCCTCTCGCGTGGCAAGCGCATCCCGCGCATGCCGTGCTAGGAGGCCTTGCCACGCGCCGCGTTCCGCCGAGGCCAGGAGCAGGTCTACGTACTCGAAGCCTCGGAGGGAATAGAGCCATGGGCATTCCGTTTGCATTTCCGCCTGTAATCGCTCCGCCTCGCCGAAGAGCGTCCGGGCCGCCTCGCGTTGTCCGGCTTGATGCAGGGCGGCGGCGGCGACGGTGCGGCGTTGAATCCGCTGGAATGCGTCACCTGAGCGGTCGGCGAAGTCGATGCCGCGACGACCGTCCTCCACTGCCTCGCTCAGGTGGCCCAGCGTCACTTCCAGTTGGCTGAGGTTGCTGGCGCAGATCGCCATTTCGCGCGAATCCTGCCGTTTCTCGCACATCTCCAATGACACGCGCATCGGCACCAGGCTCTCCGTGAGCCGCCCGAGCGCCCTCAGGTGCAACCCGGCGGAGTTAAACAGCCAAGCTTGAGCGGCGGAGGCGAGGTTCGGCGAGAGCCGCGACCACGGTTCCTCGAAGAAAGCCGCGATCGCCCCCAGATCGGCGCCAATCGCGCCGAGTTGGCGCGTGCTGTAGAAGCCGCCGCTCTCCGTGCCGCGGAGGATGCGGTCGCGATAGACCTTGGCGCGGGCTTCCTCGTGCCGTCCCGCGAGGCAGCCGTGGGTGACCGCTTGATACAGCGGCTGCAACGCAGCCAGCGTGTCGGGGCGATATTCCGTCGTCTGGCACAGATGATCGAACAACCGCGAATGGGCCTCCTGGAACGCCGCCGGCGACTCCCGCCGCAGTTGCTCCGCGAAGTATTCCCGCACTAGCGGATGGGCGTCGATGCCCAATTCGTCTGCGTGGGTCTCCCCCGCCCGCAACTTGATCAGCTTCGCCCGTTCCAACCGCCGGAGCAGAATCCGCCATTCGTAATCTTTCATCCCCTCCAGCGGTTCGGTCAGCCCCGTGATGACAGGCCCTGCCCGCAATGTGCGCAGGCAATCAGGCGTCGCCGTCCGATCGAACAGCCCGGTTAACCGCAGCACCGCCAGTGTCTGCGAATCTCCCGCGGCGTTCGTTCCGGACAACCATTCTTCGTACGCCGCCAATACTTTCCACGCCGTGCGATGCCGCTCCTGGCGGGTGAGCTCGTCCGCCCGATGCAGGTCGCGGACATGGTCGATTTTGCGGATGTCGCCGCCGTGGGCGTCGAACAGGAACCGCCCCAACAGCGTCAGACTCAACGCGTGGCAACCGAATCGGTCGCAGGCCGCCGCCAGTTCCTCTTCGGTCCCGGTGATCTGCATTCGCCGCAGCAACTGGATGGCGATAGGCTTGGCCAGATCGTCGAGATCCTTGTGGCGGGCCGCGCGGCCTTCCAGCCCGTCGAGATCGGTCAGCGTCTGCCGACTCGTCACCACGCAGAGGCCGGGGTTCGCCTGGGCCAACGACGTGACCAAGTCGCGGAGATCGGGATCGAGCAACTGCCCTGCCAACGGCGAGCTGGGGGGCTGCTGCAACGGTTCGAGGCCGTCCAGGACCAGCAGCGTCCGTTGACCGCGGACGAGATCGGCCAAGCGAGTTCCCTTTCCCGGCGCCGAGGGGTTCGGATCGCCGAAAAACGTCAACGCCCGCTCGAAGAAGTCGCCGACGCTGCCGGTTCGGACGGCGGCATCGTCGAGCGACCGGGTTCCCTGGTCGTAGAACGACCAATCGAAATACGCCAGCACCGCGGGCCGGCCCGCGACATCCTTCCAATCGTTTTCAACGAATCGCGTCCGCAGCCATTCGCACAACAAGGCGGTCTTCCCGACGCCGCCCCAGGCGATCAACGCGAGGAAATGCGTGCCGTCGGCGAAAGCGTCGTCCAAAAGCTTCAGCTCGTCCCCGCGGCCGAGAAACTGTTCTGCTGCGTGATGCAGCAATCGCGACGGGGCGATCTTCTGAACTCGTGCGACCGCTTCCCGCGTCAGCCAGTTCAGAGTGATTAGGGTGCCGAGGACCTCCTTGATTAACTCCGACTCATCGCCCACCTTCTTCGGGTGGTTGTGGGAATCATGGAGCCGTTTCGCGTGGCGGGCTTGCGACGAGTCGGGGGCCAAGCGGTCCGCGAACTCGAAGCTGGCGACCCGCTTGCCGAAGAACAAGCCCAGCCACACTTCCCACTGCGTCGCCGAGACCTCGCCTTGCCGAGCGTCGGCCGCGACCTCGGGGAATTGCTGTTCGAAGTCCGGGTGGCGAACGAGGAAAGCCCGGACCTGGTCGTCGGGGGGACTCCAACCGGGATTCGTCCCGATGACGTGAATGACGAGTTCCGACCTGCCGACCTCCTCCTCGAGCATTTGCAGAGTCTTCACCCCGGAATGAAAGAACCCGTCCTGGTGCCGGACGTGGACCACTTCGGTCCGGCTGAACAGGTCTCCCAGAAGTTTGCGCAACGGACCGAAATCGCCGGTCACCGTCGAGAGAAAGAGCGTTCGGGTCACCACCGTCTCCCCACACAAGCTGGCGCCCGCGACTTACCGGCGCACCCTCGATCTTCGGCCAGAAGTATTATACCGGGTTGATCGAATGGGAGTCGAATCAGCGGTGTGTTGTCACACAGGAGCCTGACCTACTATTTCTGCCATGCTGCCCTGCCCCTTCGGCCCCTACGCTCGGGAGAGCCGGAAGCCCGATTTCGCTTGCGACCAAACGGCGGTTATACTTTCGGTATGAAAACGGCCATCTCTAGACCTGCCAGCCAGGGGAAGAACTATAACGGCGTGGCGTGCGCGAGTGGTTGACGAGTTGCCCAGAGCTGCATCCGTGGCGCATTCCCACGCCCATCGCATCCATGCTCTGGGCGTGCCACCCGACCATCAGCCCGACGTGCGAGCGAGACATGACCGGTTCATTCGAGAGAGGAACGATGCCCGACCATTTTCACCGCGCGCACGCCGCTGAGCACGTTGCCGCAGCGCGGCGCTCGCTGCTGCAACCGGCCCCCACCGATCTGATCCGGGTCGGCTCGCGGCGGTGGTTCCTGCAAACCGGGCTGGCCGGCATTGCTGGCCTGTCGCTGCCCGGCGTCTTGCAGGCCCGCGCTCAAGCCGCTGGCGTGCACCAGGCCAGCCGCAAGTCGGTGATTCTCTTCTGGCTCTCCGGCGGCCCCAGTCAGCTCGACACCTGGGACCCGAAGCCGGACGCCCCCTCGGAGACCCGTGGGCCTTTCGCCTCGATCCCTACGAAGGTGCCCGGCATCCGCCTCTGTGAGCACCTGCCGCTGCAAGCGAGCATCCTTGATCGTGTGACGATCCTTCGCGCGATGGATTGCCGCGACAGCGTCGATCATCATCCGGCCGTGATGCAGTCCGGCAACTCCGCGGCCTGGAAGGACCTGAAACCCTCCGCGGCCGGCCCCTTGGTGGGGCGCTATCCGTCGATGGGGGCTTTCGCCGCCCGATTTCGTGGGGCCAACGATTCGGAAATGCCCGCCTTCGTCGGCATGGCCGATCCGTCCTTCTCCCTATGGCATGCTGATGTCTGGGGCGCCGGCCATCTGGGTGCCGCGTACGAGCCAATTGCCGAGAGAGATTTGCTCGGCCGGCTGGAGCTACCCCAGGGAGTGAGCGTCGCCCGGGCACAGGACCGCGACGGATTGCTCAAGCAGCTCGACCGGCTGCGGCGCGACGTGGACGTCGGGCAGACGATGGAGCGCATGGACCATTTCGGACGGCAAGCCCTGTCGATGGTTTTATCCGGCAAGGCGCGGGCCGCGCTACGAATCGACCGGGAGCCCGACAAGGTCCGCGACGCCTACGGCCGCGACAGCTTTGGCGAAAAGGCCCTGCTCGCGCGGCGGCTTGTCGAGTCGGGCGTCACCTGCGTGACGATCAGCGGCCGCTTCGGCGTGTTCGACAATCACGGCGACGACGTGGTCTGGGGCGGTCTCCTCAAGGGCCTCAAGCCGCTCTTCCCCAGTGTGGACCGCAGTCTCTATGCCCTGATCAACGACCTGGAGTCACGAGGGCTGCTCGATAGCACGCTCATCTTGATGCTTGGCGAGTTCGGCCGCTCGCCGCAGATTTCCAAAACGGGCGGCCGCACGCATTGGCCCAATTGCATGTCGGTGCTCGTGGCAGGTGGCGGGCTGGCGCACGGCCAGGTCGTGGGCAGCACTGACCGCTGGGGCGGCGAGATCAAAGACGGCCGCGTCACCCCGGCCGACCTAGCGGCGACCGTCTATCAGCACCTCCAGATCGACCTGGACAGCCAATGGACAGACTTTCAGGGCCGTCCGCATCCGATGGTTGCCGACGGCGGCCGCCCGATCCGCGAGCTGAGCTGATATGTCGTCTTTCGCTCCGCGAAAGACTGCCCTTTCGCAGAGCGAAAGGCGACGTTGCCGACGGTGGCCGCCCGATCCGCGAGCTGGCGTGATACTTGGCAGGCGAGCGTCGAGCCGTCAGGCCGACGTGTCCTCATCGAGCTCACCCAGGGTTAGTATCTACCAGGCCCTCGCTGGCCAGCCGGGCGACGACCCGCGCGTGTTGCCGCACGAATTCGACATATTCGGCTACCGCGCCATCGAGCTGCGTGGCTTGCCACTGGGCGTCTAGCTCCGCGCGGCGGGCGATGCGGTCGTCCATGGATTTGCCCACCTCGATCAGCCGCTCTCGCATCTCCTCTTGCCTGCGGCGCAGCACAACGCGATACGACGATTCCGAATCGGAAGCGTCGGCGGACCGCGGCGCGAGCTGCCGGCTGAGCGTCAGCGCCAACAAGCAGTTGGCGTACGATTCCAGCACGCGCCCATGCGGAACAGATCGAGCCGCACGATGCGCTGCGTGGAATCGAGCAACCGCTCGGGGAGCGTGAGCGTGCCGTAGGGAGCAAACTCGAGCCCTAGCTGAGGCAATTGCGGCAGCGCCGGCGACTGGCCGCCCGCCGCGTGCTCCGGCAGGGCCGCGAACAATCGCAGCTCGACGAGCTTCAACTTCAGCTCGAAGAACCAGGTCGTCCACCAGACGTTCTTGCGGTTCGGGCGCAGGACCGGCTCGGCGCGGGATAGCGTCTGCCAGGCATCGTCCACGAACGACAGCGACTGCGCGAAGATTGCCCGCGTGGTGTCGGCGGCCGCGGCGCCGCCGGCCAGTTCCGCCGACGCGGCCCGAAGCTGTTCGGCCAGCGCGGCCAGCGTCAGCGAGGGGGCCTGGAGTCGAGCTAACAACTCGGCGCGATATCGTCCGAAGATGGAAAGGCCTGCGGAGAAATTGATCGCTTGGGCGGTGGAGTCGCTTTCGCTGGCGGCCTGTTCCACGATAGCCTGGTGCGTCAGCACGTCGGCGCGATGCAGCTCGATGATGGCCCGCTCCATGGAGTGCGGGCCTTGCCGCGACTCGTTCAGCGCCGCCTCGGCCTCGTTGAGCCGCCGATGGGCCTTGTCGAAGTCGCGGAGAAAGGAGAGCGTCTGGGCGTGCTGTGTCTCGAGCCGCTGCCGGTCTTCGAACCACTGCGACCAGTCGTCCGGCGGGCCGACGATGGCCTTGTCCCACAATGCCCTGCGAAGGGCATCGCCGTCGTGGCGGCGAATCACTTCCAGTGCCGTCTCGAACAGCCGGCACGCTTCGCGGAAGCGGACCTGGGCGCGATGCTTGAGCCTCGTCGTCGCAGTGCTGCCGGCGGCGGCAGAGGATGTGCAGCGCCATGCCTTCCCCCAGGCAGAGCTGCTGGTGGCGCTGGAACGTGTGCAGCAGGCCGCCAATCACTTGGCGCGTTGCGTTGGCGACGGCCGGCGGATCGCTGGCCGCGATGCCCAGCTCGGCCGCGCAGCGCTCGTCCAGTCCGTTCCACCAGGCCTTGAGCTGATCCGCGTTCTGGTAGATGGGCGTGCACGCTTGGAACGCCTGATGAGGAAAGCCGAACCGCTGGTAGACGTGCGTGAAGGCCTCGCGGGCAAAGCCGAAGGCTCGGACGGCGTTTCCCAGGATGCCCATCTCATTGCAGGAGTCGATCCATTCGCTCGCCGATTCGTGAAACGGCTCGTGCTGGGGGATGACTCGATCCCGCGAGTGCGGATGCAGAATTCGCCGCGCCCATTGCGCGCGGCCCTCGCCCTCTTGCGGGTGCCCCAGCCCCGTTCCGGCCAGGCGGGTGCGCCGTGTTGTATTGCGCCTCGCGAAGCTCCAGATGGCGTCAAAGGCCACGGCATTCTCGCCTACCTCGCGGGCAATGGCCCGGTTCAATCGCAATGAGGCAAATCGCAATTGGTCGATCCGCCACTGCACCGCGCTCCGTTGCTCCGCCCCAGAGGGCATCCAGAGCGCTCTCGATCTCCTTCAGGTAGTCGTTGCGAATCTGCGACAGCCGGCGACAAAGACCCTTGCTGAATCCCCAGGAGAGCATCGCGTCGCGGCCCAGGTGCAAGGCGCGGCGAGCATCGGTGAGCGCCTCGAGGATCGGGCCGACATCCACCGTCGGATTCCGCAGCAGCTCCACCACCTGCCGGCAGCGGTGGTATACCACTTCAAAGGCCGCCAGCGGCTCATCGGAGGCCACGAGCAGCTTGCGATACCATTCGGCCAGGCCGTGATGGATTTCCGCCGTGCTCTGCCGGCAGTCGTCGTGCCGCTCGGGCAGCCCGCGGCGCAGCGCATTGCGAATGTCGCAGTGCATCCAGATGAAGCCGCCCAGCTTGCGGCGGATGACGTGCTGTTCTTCCAGCTCCGCCAGCCAGCCGGTGGCGGCGCTGATGCGAAGTCGCGACGATGAATCGCCCCCGCCTTTTGGCACGTGAAACGGCCACGACCAGAACAGCGCCGCATAGCGGACCTTATTGCACAGGCACAAGGCATAGAGGAACCGCCGCCGCGCCGGGTCGCGCTGGGCGAAGTCCAAGGCCCGCTCGGCGATCCCCTCCAGCGCGTGAAAGTCTTCCAGCAGCCGCTCCGTCAATTGCAGGGGCGGGGGCATGCCGCACAGCTCGCTGGCCACCATGTCCATCAGCCCGCCCGGCCCGCTGTAACAGAGCAGCACGACCGCGACGTTCGGACAATCCTCGCCACACAGGCGTTTGAGGAAGGCCAGCAGGGCCTCGCCGCAGGCTGTGCGATCGTCGCTTTCGCCCAGCTCCGCCTGGTGGCGATCCAGCCACCCGTTGGGCCTCGCCCGCCGCTGCTCCTCGTAGCCGTCCAGACGGTCCAGGTTCGCCCCCGCGCCGCTGCGGGCATTGAGGAACACGATCCACTGGCGATGGGGATGGTTCGTGATGCGCGCGATCTCGCGCATCTGCGCGGCCTCGATGCCGCTGCGGTCGGAATGTTCGCTCTGGAGCACGACGGGCAGCCAATCCACGATGCCCGCCTTCCGGGCCACCGTGTGCAGCACCACCTCGAACAAGTCGGTGCAACTGGAGACCTCGTCCAGGTCGATCCACACGCTTTGGCGGCCGCGATCCAGCTCCCCGTCGAACACCCGCGCGGCCGCCGTCACGGCGCCAAAGTAGTCGCCGCGCGCACCGTGCACGATCACCGTGCGGAGCGGCGGCGTGCTCTCGACCGTGGCGCTGAAGCACGCGTCGATGCGGCGGTGAACCAGCCCGGCGAACCGTGTCAGCCGCTCGTCGTCGCCGCGGGCATGAGTCAGCTCCGGCGGCACCGGCAGCCGGGGAGCCGAGGGGAAGATGGCCCCTGACGCTGGCAGGGCTGACATCAGCGCCTGATAGATTTGCAGGAACAGCAGCCCCTGAAACTTGTGCCGCACGACGGCGAATCGCGGCCCGCCGGCAGGTTGCCAGGCGGCCCCTTCGAACAGCCGCTCCAGCAGCCTCGTCGCCGCCCGCACGTCCTCCGATCCGTAGGCCACCCAGAACACTTGAAAGCCGCTGAGGGATTCGATGGCCGCCCGCACCATGACGTTGATCCGCTCGTCGCCGGCCGATACCCCCACGACGAGCAAGTGTCGCCGGGCGGCAAAGCGGCTTCCGCTGCGGCGCACGTCGTACCACTCGTCGGCGGAGATCGGCCGATCGGCGAAGTAGGAGACGAAGTGCCGCAGGTCGTCGTCGGTGGGCGGCCGATCGAGCGAGTAGTCTGCCCGCAGTCCGTAACGGCCGCCGTGCAGCTTCACGAGCGCGTTCTTGCCCTGCATATCGCGATAGGGTGGCAGCCCGGTGTCCACGTGCACGTCGAAGACGGTGAAGAGGTTGTCGGTCTCTTCCAGCGCTCGCTCCAGCAGGTCGTCGAAGTTGGTGGTCAGCGCCGTATTGATCCGCAGCGGGCCGGCCAGCCGCGCGAGCATGCGATGTCCCAGCGTGGGCCGCTTGCCCAGCACGACGTTCAAGAAGAACGTGTCTACGATGTCCAGGTCCGGCGGCCCCAGGCAAAGCTGATTGAGAAACTCCGGCGCGTCGCTGCGGAGCCGCAACCGCGAGAGGAAGAGCAGCGACGTCCGCCATTCGGCCGCCGCCCCGTAGGCTTCCTGGAACAGCTCGAGCTCCGGGTAATCCTCCCGGTGTTCGCGCCGGCGCGGTGCAGCATCTCATCGAGCACCTCGCCCAGCCGGCCCATCCAATCGACCGTGTCGCGCGTGTAAGTCTGCGGGTCGCCGAAGGGGGGCCAGTCGTCGCGGCCCGGCAGCCAGCGCCGCAGTTTGTGCAAGTCCATCCGCCATCGGCCCCGGTCCCCCTCCCCCCCCGGCCGCCAACAGTCGGGCCGATCCAGGCCGAGGGCCATGGCGATGCACTTGCGCAGATATCCTTGCACCTCCGAGATGATCGGCACCCCCGAGGGAGCCGAAAGGCCCGCGCCGGCCAGCGGCACGAACCCGTAGCCCGCGTCGCGCGAGGCGCGCAGCCGCTCGATGAACTGGGCGACGGAAACGCCATCCTCTCGCGTCGTCGTGGGTATTTTGGCGGGCTGGTGGGTCACACTAACAGCCTAACGCGCCGTGCTGGGCGAAGCGACAGGTACGACACGCCGCGATAGTGGCCTAATTTGCGTCGCAGGCCATCTTGGCCGTGAGTGATAGGCATGAACCCGCACGGCAAGATGGCCGTGCCACGGTGTGCCGTGGGCGCGCAATCGATCATTGCTCGGCAGCAGGGGATTACGCTATCATGTCCGCCATCCGGTAGTGGGTCAGTTGGGCGGGGAACGAACCGGTCAATCGATCAAACTGAACCACTTCCGGTATCCGCGTGACCCCCAGCGGAGCATCCTCCCGTGACGCGTTGCCGTGGACCGCTCGACCGGCGGACCTGGCTGAAGCTCGGCGGCCTGAGCTGCGGGGCCTTGTTCGCCGGCCTGGAGCCGACGCTGGCGCGGCTGCTGGCCGCGGAGGCCAAGACGACGCCGGCCGATAAGGACTTCTCCGTCATCCTCTTCTGGGCCAACGGCGGGCCGAGCCACCTCGACATGTTCGACCTCAAGCCCGACGCGCCGGCCGAGATCCGCGGGCCGTTCCGGCCGATCCGCACCAACGTGCCCGGCATGGAGATCACCGAGCTGCTGCCGCGCCTGGCGAAGATGGCCGACAAGTTCGCGCTCGTCCGCAGCCTGCACCACGAGCGGGCGGAGCACTCCGGCGGCACGCACCGCTTCCTCACCGGCTACCCGTCGCGGGCCGCCAACCTGCAGGACGCCGAGTACCCGGAGATCGGCTCGATCGTCGCCGCTCGCTGGAGGCCAGCAGCCGAGCGACGTGCCCGCTGTTCGTCGCCAACACCAAGTTCTACGGCAGCGGCCCGGCCTACCTCGGCCCGGCGTACGCGCCGTTCATGCCCAGCCCCAACCCGCTCTCGTCCACCGGCAACAACGTCTACGACCCGATCCCGATCTACACGCCGGCGGCAGCGGCGGCCGCAACCTGGCGATCGACCGCCGACGGCGTCGTCGACGCTGCGACGCGCGACGCGACCTGCTGGCAGGCGCTCGACGGGCTGCCGCGGGCCGTCGACCGGTCGGGCATGATGTCGGCGCTCGACGCGTTCCAGCGGCGGGCCGTCGAGATGCTGGCCGGCCGCCGCGCACGCGCGAGGCGTTCGACCTGTCGCGCGAGGACCGCGCGCACGCGGCGAGCGCTACGGCGACACGCACTGGGGCAAGAGCCTGCTCACCTGCCGGCGGCTGGTCGAGGCGGGCGTGCGCTTCGTGCAGTGCCAGGCCGAACTACCGCCTGCCGGCCGAGATCGGCCGCACCGCAACTGGGACGACCACTCCGTCAACTCGCACATCTTCAAGGCCTACGAGGAGAAGCTGCCGCGCTTCGACCAGTCGGTCTCGGCGCTGATCGAGGACCTGTACGCCCGCGGGCTGGACCGGCACGTGCTGTTCATCTTCTGCGGCGAGTTCGGCCGCACGCCGCGGATCGCGTACCAGGACGCCAGCGGACGGCCGGGCCGCGACCACTGGCCGCGGGCGATGAGCGTCTTCCTCGCCGGCGGCGGCCTGCGGATGGGCCAGGTGATCGGCGCGACCAACGCCGCGGCGAAGAGCCGATCCAGCGGGTCATGGACAGCAACTGCCTGCTGGCGACGCATCTACCACCGCTTCGGCATCGACACGAAGCAGACCTTCACCGACCGGACCGGCCGGCCGATCCCGATCCTGCCGGAAGGCGAGCCGATCGCCGAGTTGCTGTAGGGCGGCGCGGCACGCTGGGGCTTCGCTGCGCTCAGCCCCAGCCACTCATTGCCGCCCTCTAATAGTCGCCGGGCACATCGCTGCCGCGCAGCGTGGTCAAGGCCACCAGGGTCGCCAGCGAAATGCCGTCGTTGATGAACCGCACCGAGGCGTCGGCGAAGCAGAAGTTGGCTCCCTGATCGTGGAAGCTGTAGTAGAGGTGCCCCCACTCGTTGGAGTTGTTGATCTTCATCGGTCCGGGGATCGCGCCACCCGTGCACCACTCCACGCGCGTGCCGATTTCGTAGGGGTTGTCGTTCGTGGCCCAGGCGCCGCCGCGGGCACGCGCGCAGTTCGGGTCGGCCTTGTCGGCCGCCGCCGGCTTCATCGTGCGGCCGCGCCACACGTCCTCGCGCCCGGCGCACTCGGCCAACAGGATCGTCGTCGAAGACCCATCCAGCAGCGAGCCCCAGGTCGTCGTTTCCGGGAACGGCCGCAGCACGCCGCGGAGGTTGGCTGTCGTGGGCAAATGCTTATCGGCCGGCAGGTCGGCGTTGATGGCCCGGTTCACGCCCTCAGGCGCGAAGTAGTCGCCGCAGGCCCCGACCTTGTTCTGCTCCGGCGGCTTCTCGGCCTTGTTCTGGACGCGGTGCGGGTTGGCGCTCGCCGGGCAGAGGAAGATGGCCAGGTGCTTTTGCACCGTGGCCGAATTGGGGATCGGCGTGCCCGAGTAGGTCGTGCTGCGCCACCAGTTCTCGTCCTTGTTGTACGACGCGTCGGAGACCATGTTGGCCTGCTCGAGGAACGGCAGCACGTCCGGCGCCCAGCTTCGCTGCGGCTGCGAGGTGCGCTTGGAATAGGGCAGCGTCTGGAACGTGTCGTGGTGCAAGTGCATCGCCAGGCCCAGCTGGTGCAGGTTACTCGCGCAGCTCGCCCGCCACCCCGCCGCCCGCGCTCTTTGAACGGCCGGCAAGAGCAGCGAAATGAGCATGCCAATGATGGCGATGACGACCAGCAACTCGACAAGCGTGAAACCGCGAGCATGCCCCGTCTTGACGCTGGGGCGCAGATAAACGGCCACGAGTTTTCTCCTCAACGGCGTGTCACGGGCGTGGGGCACGTTTCTGAACGTGCCCGATGGGAAGGATGGGCACGGTTGGAAACGTGCCCCACGCGAGGAGCGCGAACCGCCGTGTGGCTCGGCCCTTAGCAACTGCCGAGCCAAATCGCGCCCCAGGCTCAACTGCTGCAATCGGCCGGCGTTATGTCGTCCTGTGGCCGAGAATCGGCTAGATCGCGGTCGCTTTTTCCGACACCCGTGTCGAAAAAACGGCGGAGGAAAAGTCCTTGCCCGCGAATCAGGCGAATCTTCGCGAATGCCCGATTCGCGTCGATTGGTGTGATTCGCGGCTTAGGACTTTAATCTGGTAACGGCTCGGCCGTGCGCTGGGGCCGGCGCGCTATCCGTGGTCGGTGACTGTATCCGCCGCCCGGTACGTCGGGCTGACGCCTCGACGCTCGCCTCGCACCTACCTCGCCAATTTCCGCCGCTTGTGCTCCGGCAGGGTGCCGCGCTCCGCGAGCTCGCGGTCCTCGCGCGTGCGGGTGTATCGCACCGACGTGCAATAGACCGTTCGCGGCTTGCCCTGGTCGTTCCAGACCGCCACGTGGCGGCCGTCGCCCAGCGGCTGCGGAATCTGGTCGGGGGTGGAGAGCCACCGCCAGTCCACGATCGAGCTATCGGCGTCGCGGTAGATGACCGCCGTCCGCGGCTGGTCGCCGAACGTGTTGACCTCCACGGTGGCTACGGTGTCTACCGGGCCGAGCCACACCACCATGCCCAACAAAAGTCCGCACATACGCACCTCCCTCCGCCTCTAGGTGGGTCCCAGGACAGACGGCGCGGACGCGCCGCTATTCCTGAAATCGGTCGTCCAAAGACAAATGCCCGAGTCCATGGGCACTCATTTGCCTGGGAATGGCGAAGGGGGTCAAAACCCGCGCGAGCTTGGCTGCAGCGTGCAGCGCAGGGCTATCCTTGCCGGCTGGGATAATATAATGGAGCGCGATACGACGCAATTCCATTATTGCAGGCACTGCTAGCACCACAAGGTCAACCTGCTGGGCAGACTCGGCCCAAGTCGTGAAGTCGTAACCGCTAAGGTCCAACCATGCCGTCAATACCACCCCCAGCTAATGCGCCTCTGAGCCGAGCCAGACTGTCGCTCGACGGCGTGTCTTTGGGCGACGCATTTGGCCAGCAGTTCTTTGACCCGAGCACCGCCCTGCGGGCCACGATGACGGGCGAGCCGCCGCTCGGGCCGTGGCGCTACACCGATGACACCGAAATGGCGATTGCGATCCATGATGTGCTCGCGCGCCATGGCCGCATCGATCAAGAAGACCTCGCTCGGACGTTTGCCGAACGCTACGCGTGGAACCCCGGGCGCGGTTACGGTCACGGCACGATCCGCATCCTGCAGGCGATTCGCGACGGCACGCCTTGGCGCGAGGCATCGTCGGACGCGTTCGGCGGCGAGGGCTCCAAAGGCAACGGCGCCGCGATGCGCGTGGCACCGCTGGGGGCCTACTTTGCCGACGACCCGACGACCGCCGTGCGCGAAGCCGAGGCGTCAGCCGAGATCACGCATTTCCATGCCGAGGGACGGGCTGGCGCGATTGCGGTGGCTATGGCCGCCGCTTGGGCGTGGCGCTGGGCGGCGGCGGGACGGATGGATGATCGAGCGGGTCTGCTACACGCCGCGGCAGAGCAAACGCCGCGCGGCCCGATCCAGGACGGGATTCGGCAAGCCATCGAGATTGACCTCGGCGAGTGGGAGTTCACCGCGGCGCAGGTGCTGGGCAATGGCAGCCAGGTCATCGCGGCCGACACGGTGCCGTTTTGCCTGTGGTGCGCGGTGGCGCACCTCGACAACTACACGGAAGCGTTGTGGGCCGCGGTTCGCGTCGGCGGCGATATCGACACCAATGCGGCCATCGTCGGCGGCATCGTGGCGCTGGCGGTGGGGAAAGACGGCCTGCCGAAGGATTGGCTGGCCGCAAGAGAGGATTTGGACATCACTGCCTAGAAGCCGAGCGTGCCGCGCAGCATGAACGTGTCATCAGGCTCGAAGACCGGGCCGCCGCTGCCCAGCTCCAGCCGGCGATTGAAGACGTAGCCCAGCTCCACTAGCATCATCGGGCCGCACGTTTGGCGGCGTTCCCAGCCGATGGCCAGGCGCCAGTCGTAGTAGTTGACCTTGTCGGAAGCGCCGGCCGGCGGTTCGAAGGCCCAGCTTCCGCCGCCGAACTCGCCGGCGAGATACCACCAGTCTTCGCAGTCGCCCCAGCAAGCAACTCGTCGGGCGAACTTCGGCCGCGGCAGCACGGCCTCCACCCGCGTATCGGGGTCGGGCGTCCAGATCACGCCACCCAGCGGAAAGAACTCCACGTCATCGCGGTCCAGGTAGGCCACGCCGGCCGCGAACCGCCACACGGGCGACATCGTGTAATAGCCCACGATCCGCGCCCCCAGGCGGAAGGCGTCGTTCGTGTCCGCCTCGAAGTCGCTGTACAGGCCGGGCGTCAAACCCAGCTCGACCGCCCATTCGCGCGACAAGGGAGTGATCCACTGAATATCCAGGTACAGGTCGTGGAGCTGCCCAGGCAGATCGGGGGCCGCGGGGCCATCGAGCAAGTGCAGCCCATAGCCCGGTGTCAGGGTGAGCAGTGAATACTCCGAAATCGTGGGGAACACCCATTTGGACCAGATCTCCAGATCGGTGAAGCCCAGGTCGTCGCCACCCAGCCAGGTGATCTGGCCGCGGATGGTCTCCATCGGCCGGCGTGGCCCGCAGGCGGTGCATTCGGGCTGCGCGCCTTCCATGCCCTGAAATTCCGCGTAATCGCTGATGCTCTGTTGGGGCGCAACGACGTTGGGATCGAGCGTTGACATCCGCGGATAGCTGGTTCGCAGCCCGGCTCCGTTGAGAAGCCCGGCTTCGCCCGGAAGCCGGGATTCTTGCCCCTGCGAAGGCACGCCGCCGTACGCGCCAAGCGGCGTGGGGGCACGTCCTCCGCCGGTCGGCGGTGGAGCGAAGACGTTGTCGCCCGGGGCGTCCCAAAGATCCTGGGCCGTGGCCGGGGCGGGGGCGGGAAGCGCCAACGCTAGCAGGAGCAAGGCTCGGCCGATTCGTGCAGTCATGGCAGAGGGTAGTGAGTAGGTGAGTAAGTGAGTACGTGAGTAGGTAGGTGAATTAGGTACGCTGCTTACTTACTCACTTACTCACCTACTCACCTACTCACCCAGACTGCTAGTAGCCAATGCCAGCACGCAGCATCAGGGTTTCGTCCAGATCGACGATAGCCCCGCTGCGATAGACCAGCTCGCGGTCAAACACAAAGCCGACCTCGACGTGGCCGCTGACGCCGCGCAGCCCATCCACCGGCTTCCATTCGAGCCCCAGGTACGCGCGGATATCGTTGTAATCGACCGAATCGGGCGAGCCGTCCACGTGTTCTATGGTCCAATTGTCGCCGCCGTACTCGCCGCCGACGTACCACCACAGCGACGTATTGCCATACGTCGTGAGCCGCTGAGCCAGCTTGGGCTGCGGAAAGATCAGTTCCCAGCGGACGTCGTCGTTGGGCGTCCAGACGACGCCGCCGGCCGGCAGCAGCTTCACGCGGTTGCGGTCCAGGTAGACGATGCCAGCGGCGATTTGCCAACGGGGGCCGAGCGTGAACACGCCCAGCGCGCTGCCTTTGATGCGAATGCTATCGGAGCTGACTTCCTCGAAATCGCTGTAGACGCCAGGCCGCACGGCCAGGCTGGCCCCGAACCAGGGCGTGATCTGCGGGTTCCAAGCCACGTCGAGATAGGCCGAGTAGGTCCGCGGCGGCAGGTCCGTCAACGGCGGGCCGGGGAAATCATTCGGGCCGTCCCACCACTGGATGGCGAACCCCGGCGTGATCAGCACTGGCGCCCCGCCCGGCATCGTGGGGATGCCAAACGTGGCGCTGAGCTCGGCTTCGTCCAGGCCCAGGCTGGTGGCCTCGTCCCCGATATCGGCCGCCAGCATCGTGTATTCGAAGGCGACCTGCTGGACGACGCGAAACCGCTCGTAGATGGGGCCGCTTTGCCAGGTGGGATCGGCCACCGGCTCGCCGTGGTAAGAGAAGGGGTCGGTCTGCGGCAGCAGCGAGGGGTCTTGCGGACTGAAGGGATCGGAATAAGGATCGAAGCCCGAGGCATCGATGCTGGCTTGCGGCGGTGCCCAGACGCCGTCCTGCGGAAAGGTGTTCACCTGCGCGGGCGGTCGCCACGCAGCACCAGACCATCACGCCGACGAGAGACCAAACCGTTTGCCGCATCACTTTCCGACCTCAGGAGGTTCGGTCCGTCACGACACGAAGACGCTGGACACGAAGACACGCGACGCGAAGACAATGGACGCGAAGGCTCGGCTCAATAGCGATAGGCCGCGCGGGCGTCAAGCTCAGGTGACCACCAGCACGGCGGCGCTAGCCCCCACACTAGCCCGACGCGCCAGCGCGCCAGCGAGGGAGAGGTGCGCACACGCCTCGAGTTGGGCGACAATCGCTCGCTCGCTGGCGCGTCGGGCTAGTGTGTTCTTGCTACGGATGCGGCCCTAGCCGCTGTTCCATTTGCTGCTGCTTGGACAGGATGCGGCGGATCCAGCGCTTTTCGCGCGGGCCTAGCTTCGTCACGCCGAAGTACTGCCTGGCGAAGGCCAGCTTGTCGCGGCAGCGGATGCGGTCTCGCGGCGCGGAATACGCCAGTTGAGCCAGGTCTTTCACCAGCCAGCGTTGGCGGAGTCGCCGCCGGTGCTGCACGCGCTGAAGATCGATCAGGTTGACGTGGAACTCGCCGGGCGCGTTCTCCTTGATGAAGAAGTGGCAGCAATACAGGTCGCGGTGGTTGTAGCCCATCTGGTGGAAGCGGGCGGCCACCGCGGCCACTTCGCCAATCAGCCGCCGCAAGTCGCCGTCGCGGCGGCCGCCGGGCGCTGCGAAGCGCTGCCGCAGGAAGTGATCGAGCTGCTGGTAGCCGACCAGCTCCTCGGTCAGCACGAACGATTCCAGGAGTCCGTCGCGATGCAGCTTTTCGCCGAACGCGATCAGCCGCATGGCGGCGATGCCGCCGCGCGCCAGGCGTGCGACGTTCCGCGCTTCGACGCGGCCCGGCGTGTCGCCCGGCTTGGCCCCCCAACGGCTGCGCAGCGCGTGGCCGTCGTGCGCACGTGGTGCTTCTTCAGGTAGGCGCCCCGGTGAGCGGTGCCGGGGTGCGCCAGGTCGAGCCGCCAGTTCTCGCGGTCGGGCAGGGCCCGTAGCAGCCGGCCCGCCGAGGTGGCCATCAAGGACTCGAAGTTGGCCAGTCCGGCAGCCTCGAGCTGCGGGCGATAGTGCCGGTCGATCCACATGGTGCCGGCCTGGAGGATTTCCAACCGCTGCACCGCGCGATGCTCGGAGGTGTCGCTCTCGCGGACCTCCCAGATCTTCCGCAGCCTCAGCCGCCGCGCGACGTCCTCATCGACGCCGGCGCGCAGCTCGGCGGCTCGCTCGGACAGGCCCGAGCCGGCCAGATAGGCGTCGAAGAAAGCTTCCACGTCCTGCTGATTCGCCAGCCGCGGCGGCAGCGTCGCCAGCAGCCCCCCCAGATCGGCCGCCCGATGACGCAGCGCCACGCGGCGCGTTCGCTTGGATCGCTGGAAGTCGAGGAAGGCGAACGTCCAGCCCGCCCCTTCGCGGCCGATATGAACGTGGTTGGAGTACAGGTCGGGCTGGCGAAACCCCGCGGCGTGCAGTCGCGCGATCTCCTGGCCCAGCGCCGCGAAGAACGGCTGCCGGCCGGCCTGGTCCGCCGGCACGTCGCCGCCGGCCAGGTAACAATTGAGCGGCTGCGTGCCCTCCAGGTCGTCCAGCACCAGCATGCCGCTGCGCACGGGCCAGCCGCGCTCGACGCAGGCGATGGGCCGCGGACAGCGAAAGCCGGCCGCCCGCAGTTGCCGCAACATCTCGAACTCGACGCGGGCTTTGGTCCACAGGCCGCGTCCGGCCAGGAGATTGCCCAACTGATAGCGGAGCGGCGTGAACTTCTCCCGCTTGATGTAGACGTTGCGGGTGGAGCCGTCGTCGCAGGTGACCTGGCGGCGGATGGTGACTCGGCCGCGGTGGACGGTGATCAGCCCTTCGGTCACGTCGGGGGCCACGCGGCCCTCCATCGCATCCAGGCGATGCGCGGCCACGAGCGAGACGAACTCTGGATCGATCCAGTGAAAGTCTCGCACCGCCTGGCTCCCTTCAAGTCGTAAACGGGCTACTCGCGGCACGGGCTTCCCGCCCGTGACCTCGTAGCTTTCGCTCAACGGGCAGCATGGCCAGGATGGCTATGCCACGGGTCGAGAGAATGGGGCGGGAGACTAGCAAACGCCGGAGAGGCGGACAATGGGGCCAGGCCCTTTCGGGCGGTGAGTAGGTGAGTAAGTGAGTAAGTGAGTAAGTGCTGCGCCAGCGGTGCCACCTACTCACCTACTCACCTACTCACCTACTCACCTACTCACCTACTCACCTACTCACCTACTCACCTACTCACCTACTCACCTACTCACTCTACGCATTAACGATGCTGCGGTTGCTGTCGAAGCACAGCCAGCATACCGCGGCAATCACGTGGATGATGACGAAGACGAAGAGCACGGCGTCCCACGAGCCCATCCACACCAACAACCACGGCACGGCGATGGGGAACGCGAACGCTCCCAGGTTGCCGCACATGTTCATGAAGCTGAACACCGTGGTGACATGGCGCCCGCCGAGGTCCATCGTGATGGCGTAGGCCACCGGGCCGGCGCAGGCGGCGAAGAACTGGCCGGCGCTGATGGTCAGCACAGCCAGCGTCGTGTTTTCGATGAAGAATGCGGCGACGACCAGGGCGGCGCAGCCGGCCAGGCTGACCGCGGAAAGGCCCTGTCGCGCGAGCCGGCGGCTGCCCGTCCGCTCCAGCAGCCAGTCGGACACCGCCCCACCCGCGAGCGAGCCTAGCACGATGCCGATCAGCGCCATCGAGGCAAACACGCCCGACTTCGGCACGCTCACGCCGTCGCGTCTGCTGAAGATAAGTAGGAAACCAGGTGGAGAAGAAGATCGCTCCGGAAGCACGAAAGAACTGCTGCCAGCCGATCCACCACATCGCGCCGCTGCGGAGGATCACGGCCCAGGGGATTCGCTCGTGGGGCGCATCGGCAGCCACGGCGTGCGTCGCCGTCTCGTCCGCCGTGGGCCGCGCGGACGCGCGGGGCCGCGGATCGCCGCCAGCTCGGCCTCAGCTACGTCCGGATGCTCCTCCGGCGTGTCGCGAAACCACCACCAAAAGGCGATCGCCCACAGCAGGCCGGGCACGGCATACCCGAGGAAGGTCACTCGCCATCCGACCCAGTCCATGAGATAGCCGGTCATCGCCGAGCCGGCCGCGCCGCCCAGCGACATGAACGCCGCCAGCGCCCCACAGGCCATCGACCGCCGGCTGTGCGGAAACCACAGGGCGATGGTGCGGGTTGAGGCCGGGAAGACGCCGGCCTGTGCCGCCCCCATGCCCAGCCGGACGCTGAGCAGGCCGACAGCGCCGTGCGCCATCGCCAGGCAGGCGGCCGTGGCCGACCACAGCGTGGAGAAGATCGGCAGCGCCCGCCGCGAGCCTAGCGTATGCGCCATCCATCCGCTGGGAAGCTGAAAGACCGCGTACGTCAGAAAGAAGGCTCCTTGGATCCAGCCCATCGCCCGCTCGCTGATGCCCAGCTCGCCGCGGATCGTGCTCTCGGCGACGCCCAGCGAGTTGCGCTGCACGTAAGCGATGGTGGCCGCCAGGCAGAGCCAGACCAGGACGAGATAGCGGACCATGACGAGGCCGGAAGCCAGAGGTGAGAGGTTAGTGGCGAGAGATTAACGGTAAAGACGTGACCACCGCTGGGCTTGTCCCAGCGGAAATATGACTGACCAGCTACCTCGCGGGCCCGAGTCCGTAAAGAGTTTCTTCTTTTCTCGCTGCCTGCGGCCGGAGGCCGCAGGCAGCGAGAAAAGAAGAAGAAAGAGGCCATGACGCGTGCGCACAAAAAACCGCCGCGGAACTCGCGGCGGCACGACACGCCATCTTGGCACGCCACTTTGGCGTCGAGCCTCAGTCTCGAACTTCAGACGCACACTCCAAGCGGCCCGCCTGCCGGAGCCTACGGCCCGAAGCCCGGAGCCTGCCCCTCCCCGCTAACACATCGGCTCTTTCTTCTCGGTGATGACCGGGCACTGCGAGGCCATCTCGGCGTTCAGCTCGGTGAACGCCTTCCACTCTTCGGGCACGTTGTCTTGATGGAAGATCGCCTCGACCGGGCACTCCGGCACGCACGCCTCGCAGTCGATGCACTCATCCGGATGGATGTAGAGCATCTGCTCGCCTTCGTAGAAGCACTCGACCGGGCACACCGCCACGCAGTCGGTGTACTTGCAACCGAAGCACGGTTGGCAAACGACGTGGGTCATTGAAGAAGATCTCCTTCTGGTCGGGAAGACGGGCTGGTCGGGAAGACGGGCTGCCGTTCCGCCGTTTATAACCCTAGAAGACGAAACGACAAGGGCAATTTAGCCCTCTGGGCAAGAGAGTGTCAATCGCCCGCTAGTCGTTCGTGAGGAACTCGATGAGCAGCCGGTTCACCTCCTCCGGCGCATCGTTCTGCACCCAATGGCTGGCGTTCAAGAGGGCGATGCGGAGGTCGGGCACCCAGGGGGTCAGACCTTCGATCAGCCGGGGGCTGAGGTAGCGATCTTTCGTGCCCCAGATGAGCAGAGTAGGGGCGGCGATCGGGCGGACGGCCCGCGCCGTGCGGCCCACGTGCCGCAAGGCCGCCCGGTAGTAGTTGATCGAGGCGGTGAGGACGCCCGGCCGACACAGGGCGGCCGCGTATTGCCGGAGGTCGCCGGCGGAAAAGGCGCCAGGCCGCACGGTCTCTCGGCTCATGGAGCGGACGGTGAAGGCGCCGCCCGCCGCGCCCACCAGCGCTTCGGGGAACCAGGGGAGCTGGAAGAAGAACACGTACCACGAGCGCAGCAGCTGGGCGGGGCGGCGCAGCTCGCGGAAGTAGGCCCCGGGGTGCGGGGCGTTGAGAATGGCCAGCTTGTGCACGACGTTGGGACGGTGCATGGCGAGCCACCAGGCGATGGCCCCGCCCCAGTCGTGGCCGACGACTGTGGCCCGCGGCTCCCCGGCATGATGGATCAGGCCGGCCACGTCCTCGATGAGCACCTCCAGGCGGTAGCGCTCGATGCCCTGCGGCTTGTCCGATTCGTTGTAGCCGCGCAGATCGGGGGCAACGACCCGGTAGCCGGCGCCGGCGAGCGCGACAATCTGGTGCCGCCACGAGTACCAGAATTCCGGAAAGCCGTGCAGCAGGACGACCAGCGGGCCGGCGCCGGCCTTCACGTAATGGAGCCGCACGCCGTTGACCTCGGCAAAGTGGTGCGAGCAGGCGGCGAGTGTGGGGGTCGTCATGGTTCTTCCGCGTATCACGGCTACGCAACGTCCCCTTTGTACCCACATCGAACATCGAACGAAAACCCATTCGATGTTGGATGTTCGATGTTCAACGACGCGCAGACTGAGCGCTGGCAACTGCCACGGCCAGCGGCTACGATAAGGAGCGTCCGGTCTTGCCAGCGTTTTTCCCGTCATTTCCTTGCCGAGCAGCCCACCGGCGGTTGGCCTTCATGATCCCCGCTTCGCCGATCTCCGATGGTGACGGCCCGACGGTGGCCGAGCTGCTGGAATTGGCCCGTCACGGCGACCTGGAGAAGCGCGAGGAGCTGTTCAACGCCTGCCGTAATTACCTGGGCCTGCTGGCCCGCAACCAGCTCGAGCGGTGGATGCAGGGCAAGGTCGATGCTTCGGACATCGTGCAGCAGACGCTGCTGGAGGCCTACCGCGACTTCGACAAGTTCCACGGCGTCTCGGAGGGAGAGTGGGTCGCCTGGCTGCGCTGCATTCTGGAGCGCAACGCGACCGATTTCATCCGACATTACCGCGGCACGGCCAAGCGCGACGTGAAGCGGGAGGTGGCGCTATCGCATCCGGCCGACGGCTCGTCGATCCACTCGGCGGCCGAGCCGGCGGCCCGCGATGCCTCGCCCAGCCAGGAGTTCATCCGCCGCGACGACGAGCTACGGATCGCCGCGGCCCTGGAGCACCTTTCGGCGGACCACCGCCAGGTGATCGAGCTGCGGAACCTGCAGCGGCTGCCGTTCGACGAAGTGGCCAAGCGGATGAGCCGCACGCGCCCGGCCGCGCAGATGCTCTGGATGCGGGCGATCAAGAAGCTGCAGCAGGTGATGGGGCAGTGGAGCTCGACACTAGCCCGACGCGCAAGCGCAAGCGAGGGAGAGGCGGAATCCTCGCGATTTCCCGCATCCCCCTCGCTTGCGCTTCGGGCTAGTGTGGACCGGGTCTACGGCCGACGGTGGTTGTTGACCACGCCGCCTTTGGCGGCCTCGATGCTCACGTCGCCCGTGGAGCGAAGGCGCACGGTGTATTCGAAGCCCGGCCGCAATGGCATGAAGCCGCCCTGGCCGTGCATCGCGCGCAGGCCGAGCTGCTTCATGCTCTCGGCGTCGTGGGCATAATCCCAGAACTTGCCCCACAGGTTTTGCTCGAATTCCGTGGGCAAGCCGCCGCGGGAATAGGCGCTGGGCTGCGTGCGACGCGCGGCGAGCTGATAGCCGTCGTCGGGGGCATCCTTGTTGCCGTGGATGGACTTGAACGCAAACATGGCCGCACCTTTGAGCGGATCGCCCTTCTCGATCAGCGCATCGTCAAATTTGGCGACCAGGCCTTCGATGTGCACGGTATCGCCGGTGATGCGGTATTCCTGCGGCCGCGTCAGGGGGTTGCCTTCGTCGTCGATCTCCCAGAACTCGACGACCGAGATGAGCTCGTTCTGGGCGTCGCGTTCCTGCCCCTTGAGCCGCATCCGTGCCAGCAGGTATTCGACCTTGAGGAAGCGATTGGCCGTCGCCAGGCGCTGATTGTCGATGCTCAGCGCCTCGTTCTTGACCTTCAGCTCCGAGTTCTCGGACTGCAGCTCGGAGAACCTTCGGGCAACGTCCAGCTCTTTGGCCTTTTGCAGGCCGATCGCCGCCGCTCCGCCGGCGCCTGCGAGCACGATCGTCGTTTTGAACAATTGGCCGGCTAGCGTCATGAGACAGCTCTCAAACTGCGGTAGTCGCGGCAAAACCTGCCGGTAGCTACCTTTATCCTAGCGTGCCAGCGGGCGTTCGCAAGGAGGACAGGTCCGGACATCCGGACCTACCCATCAAGGCAACGTTTCCCGAAGAAAATAACGGAGGAACGAGCGATTTTGCGACCATCCGCCGGCGGCACGGGGGAGGCGAAGCGAGAGGAGCGGAGGGGAAGGCGAGAGGCGCTGCCCGGATTCGAACCGGGGATGGCGGATTTGCAATCCGCTGCCTTAGCCGCTTGGCTACAGCGCCAAGTGAGCGTAGGTTAGAGCATCGATAGGGAGGGGTCAACCCCTGGTAACCGGCGGCTTGATGCTCTTTCCCCTCGTCCTCGTCCTCGTCCTCGTCCTCGTCCTCGTAATCGAAGAAACCCGCCAACCGATCGATCACGAGGACGACGACGACGACGAGGACGACTGATGCACGAGCAGCACCGACACCATGGACCTGAAGTCAAAGACAGCCCTCATCACCGGCGGCGGCACTGGCATCGGCGCCGCCATCGCCGTCGCCCTGGCCCGCGAAGGCTGCCGCACGGCGATTTGCGGCCGCCGCGAAGATAAGCTGCGCGAAGCCGCGGCGGCCTTCCGCGGTCAGCCGACCATCCTCTGCCGCGCCGCCGACGTGGCCGACCGGCAAAGCGTGGGCGAGCTGTTCGCCTGGGCCGAGAAGCAGCTCGGGCGCATCGATATCCTGGTGAACGCCGCCGGGGTGAATATCGTCCGGCGGTCGATGGCCGAGCTGGACCCGGCCGACTGGGACCTGCTGCTGGCGGTGAATGCCACGGGCACCTACAACTGCCTGCACGCCGTGCTGCCGCAGATGCGGCAGCGAAAAGACGGGCTGGTCATCAACATCTCGTCCATCGCCGGCAAACGCACAGGGCCGCTGGGCGGCGTGGCGTACAATGCCTCGAAATTCGCCATGAGCGCCCTGGGCATGACCGTCGGCGCGGAGGAAAAAGACAACGGTATCCGCATCACGAACATCTATCCCGGCGAGGTCGATACGCCGATCCTGGAGCACCGCCCGGTCAAAGTGACCGCCGAGCATCGGGCCAGAATCCTCCAGCCGGAGGACGTGGCCGCCGCCGTCCTGATGATCGTCCACCTTCCGCCGCGGGCGCACATCCCGGAGCTGATCATCAAGCCAACGTCACAGGCATACATTTAGTAATGGCGCGCTCGCTCAGGTCCAGAACGTGTCCTCGCTATGGGCCGTCGTCCTGGGGGCCCTCCTGCTTCGCGCCGCGATCTACCAGGCCATCCGCGAGCCGCCAGACTATGCCCAGATCGAAGAAGGGCTATATCTCGGTGCGCGGGTGGACGCGCCGCCGCCTGGCACGCGGGCGGTGCTCAATCTGTGCGAGCGCGACGACGGCTACGCGGTCGAAGTCTACCGCTTCAAACCGATTCGAGACGCCGAGCCGGCGCCAAGCCTCGACTGGCTTCACGAGCAGGTGGAATTCATCCAGAAGCAGCGCCGAGCGGGGCGAGCGGTCTACGTCCATTGCCTCAATGGTGTCAGCCGCAGCGCGCTGGTCGTTTGTGCCTATCTGATGCGGGCGAAGGGCTGGTCGCGCGACGATGCGCTCTCCTTGGTCCGGTCGCGTCGGCCCGCGGCGCGGCCACACCCGGCCTTCATGGCGTTGCTTCTCGACTGGGAACGACACGTGCAAGCCGATGGTGCAGACCCGCGCTCAGAATGACACGTGCCTATCTTGAGCGCCGTGGCCGCGATGCGATGCTGAGATACCCCAGCACCAGCACGATCGTCAGCAGCATGGCCACGGAGAGCGGGTGGTGTCTGACGGCCAGAACGGCGGCCACCAGAGCGAGAATCAGGCCGAGGATCACCCACAAGGGCCGCACGCCCTTGAGGTGAGGCATGGCCAGCCAGAAAGCGCCCATGAGCAGACCGACCCGTTGGCAGCCGGACTGCCAAGCCTCGGTCTTTTCGTCGCCCACCACGAACAAGACCACCGCCAGCAACAGCAAGACCAGCGCGATGATCCCGACGGTGGGGCGGTGCATGCCTCCGATTATCCCTGGGGGTCGCCACGGCCTGCAAGGCCGCGCGGGGAACGAACGTCACTGGCCGCTGATGCGGAAGATCGACTGCTTGGAGTGCGTGTCGTACTCGTTGATGCCCTTGCGGAACTTGACCGTCACGCGATAGACGTAGAACACGCCAGGGAAATCGTACTCCTCCACGTCTTGATGACCGGCGGGGTAGGTCCTGGACGGCTCGCGGCCCAAGGTTTGCTGAACCTTGTCTTTGGGCAGGCTGAGAACATTCTCGGCCTCGTTCTTCTTGTTCAGATCGTCCAGGTCGTTGTAGGCCTTTCCCATCTGGTACTTGGCGTATTGATCGATGCCCAGGGCCACCAGGGCACCGGTCAGGATCAACAGCAAAATGACGCGGGACACGCTGAGCGACGACTTCTTGGGGGCGGGCGGCGGTTGACTGGCCATAGATTCCTCGAAAGAGGGCGATGAGAAGGTTGCTCCTTGCATCGTGGCATGCCGTAGGCCGAGCGTCAAGCGCGGGAGCGTCCCAGTGTCCCAGTATCCTAGCGTCCTAGTGTCGTGGCGACAGGCGCTCGGTCGATGCCAAACGTCTGTGCGTGTGGCCGCTACGGCGGACCCTAGTCTGCCGGCAAGACCCTACGGCTTGACCAGCTTCTGGATGATCGGGTCCACACTCTTCTCGTAGGAGAAAAGTCCCTCGCCAGAGAGCGTGGTCGTGTCCCAACGTTTGACCAGCTTGCCGGCCTTGTCGAAGATGAGGATGATCGGCACGCCGGCGGGCGCGGCCGGCAGCTCGAACTCTTTCTTCACGGCCTGAAAGAACTCTTCGTCCGGCGTGGCGGAGAGCACGTTTTCGATCGTTGCCTTCTGTTCCTCCAAGAACTTCATGGCCTCGTCGCGATCATCTTCCGGCTTGCCCACGCCGGCGAAGTTCAAACAGACCGAAATCGCGGCCATCTTGTCGCCGTACTTCTCCTGTAGCTTGAGCAGACCGGGGAATTCCTTCTTGCACGGCTCGCAGTAGGTGCTCCAGCAGTCCACGACCACCACTTTGCCGGCCTGCTTCTTGACCTGGGCAAAAACCTGCTGGGCCGTGAGGGTCTTCAGCTCGACCTTCTTGGTGGCCTTGTCTTCCGAAGGTCTCTCGCCGCCGTGCGTGCCGCATCCGGCCAGAATCGACAAGCTGACGATCGACAGCCACAGGGTATAACGCATGAGGATGGCTCCGGCAGGTTCGGGAAAGGCCTTCGGCCGCCAGAGGACGAACCGTGTCTCCTGTGGCCTTGGAAGTCCGCTGGTATATCGTCAGGTTATAACCGTCGGGGTCGATGCACGCCACCGCCGGCATTTTAGTCGTTCAGCAGTATGTCGTCTCGCCCGCAAGTTGTCGTACTGACCCCGCCGGGCCGCGGAGCCGTGGCAAGCGTCCGCGTCGTCGGTGAGGGAGCGGCCGAGATCGTCGGGCAATGCTTCCTGGCCGCCGACGGGCGAAGGGGCCGGCACTTTCCGCTCGGCCGAATTAGCTACGGCCGGTGGGGCTCGCCGGAGGGCGAAGAGGTAGTTGTCTGCCGCCGGCCAGCCTCCGGTCATGCTGAACGCCGTGAGCCTGGCGCCGTCGAAATCCATTGCCACGGCGGGACGGCGGCCGTGCGAGCCATCGTGCATGCGCTCGTCCAGCGCGGGGCCGAAGAGATTGCCGTCGGCCAGCCGCGCTCGACGGACATCGATCACTTGGAAACGTTGCCTGGCTGGCCACGGGCGCCGAGCATTGCCCGCGAGGCTCGGTTGGCCTTAGGGCAGGCCACGACGCTGCGCACGGCCCAGGTCCTTCTCGACCAATGGGCCGGCGCGCTGGCCCATGAGACAGAGCAAGTCCTGCAAGCGCTGTCCGTGGGAGCCACGGCCGAGGCGGCGGGGCGCTTGGAGGCCGTGTTGCGATGGTCGCCGCTGGGGCTGCATCTCGTGACGCCCTGGCGAGTGGTGCTGGCCGGCCGGCCCAACGTGGGTAAGAGCAGCCTGATCAACGCCCTGCTCGGCTACGAACGGTCGATCGTCTTTGATCAGCCAGGAACCACGCGGGACGTGGTCACTGCCACGGCGGCCCTGGACGGCTGGCCGGTCGAGCTGACCGACACCGCCGGTGTGCCGCAGGACCCGGATGACCCGTCGGCCGACGAACTGGAGACGGCGGGCATGGCCAAGGCCTGGGACGAGATCGCCGCGGCCGACCTGCTCGTGCTGGTGTTCGATGCCTCGCGGCGACGGACCGACGACGAGCAAGAGCTCGCCCGCCGCTGGCCCAGCGCGGTAAGGGTGCTGAGCAAGTGCGATCTGATCCCTCAGGGTGCCGCGGATTTTCCGGACTTCTCCGTTCGCGAGAGCGCACAGGCGAGCTGCGGACGAGCGTCCGAACGGGCGAGGGAATTGAATCACTCGGACGCCACATCGCCGCGCGGCTGGTTCCCGATGTTCCGCCGCCTGCCGCAGCGGTGCCCTTTACTGCACGGCAAGTCCACCTGATGACTCAGGCGCTGGCGGCGGCGCGAGGGGGAGAGCTGGCCGAGGCACGGCGGGCGGTGGCGGCGCTGCTGAATGACTCCGAGGCGGTGCCACGGCGACACTAGCCCGACGCGCAAGCGCGCAAGCGAGGGAGATACGCCAAATCGCGCGGATCCCGCCTCTCCTTCGCTTGCGCGTCGGGCTAGTGTGAGCTACGACGATCGCGACGGACGTTAGCTTCGTAGCACCAGCACCGGGCAATGCGCGAGCCGAACTACCCGTTCGGCCACCGAGCCGATCAGCAGGCGCTTGAGGCCGGTGCGTCCGTGCGAGGGCAGGACGATCAGGTCGGCCTTCAGCTCGGAGGCCAGCTCGGTGATGGCCTGGCCGGGATCGCCGATCGTCACGTGGAGCTGCACCTTGGCGTATCGCGGTTCGGCCAGGCGCTCCTTCAGTGCCAGCTCGGCATGATGCCGGCGGGCGTCGTCGTCCACGGCGGTCCACACGACGCCCGGCTCGACGTAGGAGATGACCGGCAGCACATGCACCACGTGGACGTGCGAGGTGTCCTCGACCAGGCCCAGCGCCAGGTCCACCGTTTTGATCGATTGCTCGGAGAAATCCACGGGCACGACGACGTTTCGCTTGGGTAGCCAGCTCATGGGGACCTCCCAGGTCATGAGGATTGTTGTTGCTCTTCGACCGCCTGCACTACGGCCGCGACGATGTCCAGCGACGTGAGCATGCCGACGGGATGCCCCTCCGCATCGAGGACGGGCAGCCGGTGAATGTGCTGGGCGCACATGATGCGGCCGGCTTCCACGAGCGCCGTCTGCGCCGCCACACTCTGGACGGCGGGCGTCATGTGCGCGGCGACGCGGGCGGAAGACACGTCTTGAATCTCCCAGGGACCCGTGGCCGCTGAGCGAACCACGGCGGTATTGCCTGAGGCGATCGAGGCCGCACCCGGATCGGGCGCGCCTTCGCGGCACACGAAGTCGGCCGCGCTGAGCACGCCGACGCAGCGCCGCTGCGCATCGACCACCGGCACGCCAGAGATGCGATGCTGAGCAAACACGGCGGCCGCCTCGCCCATGGTTTGATGGCTGTGCACCGTCACGACGTGCCGATTCATCACGTCAGAGACCCGCAGGCTCTGCAAGCGGTCCAAAACAGCGGTCATGCGGCGCTCCAGGAAGGGTGGGTTGTGCCATCATCGGACTGCGGACGAGCATGGCTTCGTCTACCATCAGTATTACATTCGATGTCGGAGGAGCAAGTTTTCCTTGGGCAGGGCGGCTATGGAGGTCAAAGATGTCGAGGAAGGAAGCAGCACCATCGGCGCACTCAGCCTCCAGTCGCGACGGCCGTTACGACGAAGTCGTTCGCCTGCTCAGCGACGCGGCGAGCTATCCCGAGCGGACCAGCGGAGTGCTGCTGCGCGAGACGCATATTTCCTGCGTCTTCCTCACGGACCGGCACGCCTACAAGCTGAAAAAGCCGGTCGCTTTCGAGTTCCTGGATTTCCGCAGCCTGGAGTCGCGTCGTCGGGCGTGTGAAGAGGAGGTGCGGCTCAACCGCCGGCTGGCGCGGGACGTGTATCTGGGAGTCGTGCCGATCACGCGCAACGCGGAGGGAAGGCTGCGGCTGGACGCTGAACCGACGGCGGAGGGCGCAAGCCCGTCCGGAACCGTCGCGGTCGATTGGCTGGTCAAGATGCGGCGCTTGCCCGACGACCGCATGCTCGATCAGTTGATCCAAAGCGGCCGGCTGGAAGAGGCTCAGATCGACGGTCTGGCGACCAAACTGATTGCGTTCTATCGCCAGGCGCCACCGCTGGCGATCGAGCCGGATCGATACCGTGCGGAAATCGAGTGTCATCTGCGCGCCAACCGTGCCGAGCTGCTCGCCGCCGAGCACAGATTGCCCGCTGCGACCGTGCGGCGGGTGCACACCGCCCAGTTGCTGCTGCTGGCGGCCATGCCCGAGATGCTCGACGCCCGAGTGCGCGACGGCCGGGTGATCGACGGCCACGGCGACCTCCGGCCGGAGCACGTTTGTCTGACGGACGAGCCGGTGGTGTTCGACTGCCTGGAGTTCAGCCCCGAGCTGCGGCATCTAGACGTGCTGGACGAGCTGGGCTTCTTCGCGATGGAGTGCGATTTTCTGGAGGCCCCGCAGGTGGGCGAGCGCGTGCTCGAGAGGTACTGCCAGGAGACGGGCGACCGACCGCCAGACCCCTTGCGGTGGTTCTACCAAAGCTACCGGGCTTGCGTGCGTGCGAAAGTCGCCGCGCTGCGGGCCAGGCAGGTTGCTGGCTCAGCCGCCGTGGGAGGCCGCGACCATGCTCTGCGTTATCTGACGTTGGCCGACGGCTATGCCCGGCGGGTTGCCCCGCCGTTCGTCATCATCGTCCGCGGCCCGAGCGGGTCGGGGAAGACGACGCTCGCGGCGCTGCTGGCCGAAGGCCTGGCCGTCGCTCGGCTGGGTACCGACGACGTGCGGCGGGAGATGTTCGGGCAAAGCGTCGGGGGAGGGGGAAGCGTACGGACAAGGGGCCTACCGCCCCGAGGCCCGCGACGCGGTTTACGCTGAGGTATTCCGGCGATGCCAGCAGTCGATCGAACGGGGTGAGTCGATCGTCCTGGACGGCACGTTTCTGAGGGCCGGCCTGCTGGGCCAGGCGGCGACGATGGCGTCAGCGTGCGGTGCCCGTGAGCTGGTGCTTACTTGTCATTGTCCGGCGGAGGTGGCCCAGGTCCGGATTGCCGCACGACGAGCGAAAGGCGAAGACACCTCCGAGGTCCTTCCGGAGCATCGAAGACTGCAGGAAGAGCAGTTTGAGAGTGTGCCGGAGGGCATCGCCGCGGTCGAAGTGGACACGAGCGATGCCCTCAGGACCGCTCAAATGTCCGCATGGCTCAGGCCGCTCCTCAAGTAGCCCACGAAACGCAGACCAGGCGACTGGTCCGTGTCGTCGCGGGTTACATGACGGGCTTCGTCGGAAAACCCCAGGCGGGGCGCAGCTCCGTGTCCACGTCCAATTCCAGCCGCCGGCTGATATCCACCGGCAGCCGGTGAGCGAGGTCCTTCTGCCAATCGGCGGGCAATCGAAAGAAAACGTCGCGGGCGTTGGCCGGATTCACTACCGCGATGTCCGTGATCTGGCGGCAGACGGCCTCGAGGCGTTGATCGTAGCTCTCCATAGGATTTCACCCGTGAAAGTAAGATAACCGTGGCGGCCCCGCGGGGAGACCGCTCACTTTTTTACCGTCGCGTTCCGCTCGCTCGCAAGAACCCCCGTGGGTTTCAGCAGCCAATAGAAGGTGCAAAACAGCAGCGCCGCCCCGCTGAGGATCAGCAGCGACGGCGCGGCCAGGAACCACATCGCTGCCCAGTAGTGGTCCTTCGAGTAATCGGCCTCCACCCTGGCCGTGACGGCCGCTGGCCAGAAGGCCGTGATGCCCAACAGAATCTGTGATGCCCCCAGCCAGATCCCCAGCCACGTCAGTTTTCGTTCCCGCCGCTTTTGCTGACGCGACTCCTGCTGTTGGCAGAACGTCTCGCAGGCTTCCAGCAACCAGCGGACGTCGTTCACGCCGGCCGACAGCAGGGCCAGGTCCCGCCCGATCATGCCGGCCAGTTGGGCCGCCTCGCGGATGCGGTAGTCCGCGATGGCCCGTGCCACCGGCGTGGCCAGCGCTCCTGCGAATCGCTCCATGTTGGCGCGTGCCGTTTCGACGGTGAAATCGACCTGCCGCGCATCGTGCCCTGAGGCGCTCAGGTCCGCGAGCGCCTTGACCAGGTAGCGGCACAACTGACTCGCCCGATCGTCGGCCGCCGGAGTATCCAGGCTCTCCTTGAAGCTCACGACCAGCTCGTCTCGGCGAGTCTTCACCTCTTTTCCCAAAAGGATCAGATGATCGCGGATCGCGGAGAGATAGCGGCCGCGGGCCAGGAAGATCTCGTGCCACTGCCCCTCGAGGAAGCGGGCTTCATCGCTCTTCAGGTCTTGCACGATCGCCAGGAGGGCGTCATCGTCCGTTTTCGACGAGTCGGCGAGCACCAGCACGGCGTCGCAGGACACCGTCGTCCAAACCGTCACTCCAGTGTCGGCGTCCCCCGCCGGCGCGACCCGTTGTGCCGCGTCCTTCTGCAACAGCTTGAACAACTCTCGCGCGAAACTTGCGTGGTCAGCCTTGGTCGCCAGGACCACCGTGACCGAATCGCAAGGCCCGTCGGTGCCGAAGAACCTGGAGGGCAGCGGTCCTACGTCGCCGCTTCCGCTTTGGGGTCCGCCGCTACGAAGCCGGTGAATCTCCGCGGCCAGTTTCGTCGGGCCCCAATCGCCGGAATGATCCAGCACCTGGCAGCCCGGCACCCGCTCCCGTGATGCCTTGGAAGCGTAGCGGACGATGAAGAGCGTCGAGTCATTCCACATGGAGTTACCGTAGTAGGCACGCTCCGCGTGCCGTGACCTGGGACGGCACACGGAGTGTGCCTGCTACTTTGGGTGGCCTTATTCGATTCTGTCGGCTACGCAGGTCCCCCGCAAGGTGCCCGTTGGCTCGATTCTTCTCCGCGCCGGCCTCGCTCAGCGGTATATTTGGTTGTTTCGCTCGAACCCTGCCGCGCAAAACGCTTCACTACTACCAGCCCCTTGAGCTGCCCCCATGGCCACGACGTCCAAGCCACGGACGATGTTCGAGAAGATCTGGGACGCCCACGTCGTCCACGCCGAGCCGGGCAAGCAGACGATCCTCTACATCGACCTGCACCTGGTCCACGAGGTCACCAGCCCGCAGGCCTTCGAGGGGCTGCGGCTGGCCGGCCGCAAGGTCCGCCGGCCCGAGCTGACCGTCGCCACGCCGGACCACAACGTGCCGACGACCGACCGCGCGGCTGCCGATCGCCGACCCGATCTCCGAAGCAGCAGGTCGACACGCTGCGGAACAACTGCCGGGAGTTTGGCATTCGGCTGTACGACCTCGACGACCCGCAGCAGGGAATCGTCCACGTCATCGGGCCGGAGCTGGGGCTCACGCAGCCGGGCATGACGATCGTCTGCGGCGACAGCCACACGGCCACGCACGGCGCGTTCGGGGCGCTTGGCCTTCGGCATCGGCACCAGCGAAGTCGAGCACGTGCTGGCCACGCAGACGCTGCTGCAATCGCAAGCCCAAGACGCTGCGAGCTGCGCGTCGATGGCCGGCTGCCGCGGGGCGTCACGGCCAAGGACCTGATTCTGTACCTCATCGGCCAGATCACGCACCGACGGCGGCACCGGCTACTGTCATCGAATACACCGGCGAAGCGATCCGCGGCCTGAGCATGGAAGAGCGGATGACCGTCTGCAACATGTCGATCGAGGCCGGCGCGCGGGCCGGCATGATCGCCCCCGACGAGACGACGTTCGACTACCTCCGCGGCCGCGAGTTCGCCCCGCAGGGCGACGAGTTCGACGCGGCGGTCGCCCGCTGGCAGCAGCTGCCCACCGATCGCCGGCGCGAAGTACGACAAGTCGCTGGTCTTCCAGGCGGCCGACATCACGCCGCAGGTCACCTGGGGCACGAATCCCGGGCCAGGTCGCGCCGGTCACGGCCAAGGTGCCCGACCCCGGCCGACTTCGACGACGAGACCGACCGCAAGATCGACGGCCCAGCGCGCTGGAGTACATGGGCCTCGACGGCCGGCACGCCGATCACCGACGCTCAAGCTCGACCGCGTGTTCATCGGCTCGTGCACCAACGCCCGCATCGACGACCTGCGGGCCGCCGCCGCCGTGGTCCAAGGGCCACCACGTCGCCGACCACGTCCAGCGCGATGGTCGTGCCCGGCAGCGGCCAGGTGAAGCGGCAGGCCGAGGAGGAAGGGCTCGACCGCGTTTTCAGGAGGCCGGCTTCGAGTGGCGCGAGGCCGGCTGCAGCATGTGCCTGGCGCATGAACCCCGACAAGCTCGAGCCCGGCGAGCGCTGCGCCAGCACCAGCAACCGCAACTTCGAAGGCCGCCAGGGCAAAGGCGGCCGCACGCACCTGGTCTCCCCCGCGATGGCCGCCGCCGCGGCCGTCGCCGGGCACTTTGTGGACGTGCGGGAGTGGGAATACAAGTAGCGATGAGCGGCGAGGTGCGTTATGCCGGTGCATGATTGGACACGCGTCACGGCTGGGATCTTTCACGATTTCCACCAGGCCTGGATCTTGCACCTGAAAGAAGCGTTGAATGCGGGGCTCCTTCCGCGGCCGTATTACGCGCTAGGCGACCAGCGATCCGGAGATATTTCCCCTGACCTGTTGACTCTGCGCGCGGAAGAGGAAGCCGAGACCACCAGCTCGGATGGCGTGTCAGCAGCGACGGAGAACGGGAACGGCATGATCGCCGTCGCCGAGGCGCCCCCTGCCGTCCGATTGGAGCAGGAGGCCGAGTCTGAGGCCGCCTTCTATCTGGCGAAGCGCCGGTCGCTTGTCATCCGACACGTTACCGGCGACCGCATCGTGGCGCTGATCGAGATCGTCTCCACGGCCAATAAGCACAATGCGGCCACGGTCGAAGACTTCTCCGAAATAGTGATCTCGGCGCTTCGCGAAGGCATCCACGTTCTCATGATCGATTTGCACCCGCCGACGAAGCACGATCCGCGAGGCACGCACGGGGTCATCTGGGACGAGCTGTTGGCCGATCCTTACGAGCCGCCTGCCGGACTGCCGCTGACGATGGCTTCGTATTGCGCGAAGACGCCCGTGAAGGCCTACGTCGAGCCGGTAAACGTGGGAAGCACATTGATCGACATGCCGATCTTTCTGACGCGGACGCACTACGTCCTGGTGCCGCTCGAGAAAACATATCAACAGGCCTGGGCCGGCGTGCCGGAGCGCTGGCGGCGGGTGATCGAAACGCCGGCGTCGTAGCCACAACCTGATTCGGCGTTGTATCGGCCACAAAGAGCACCAAGAGAGCCGCCGAGAGCCTGCGTATCTTCGTACTCTTAGTGCTCTTCGTTGCCAACTCTTGCTTTAACCCCGCGAGTCGCAGGCGCGGTTCCGATGCTGCTTTCTGCTTTCCTATTAGAGCTGCCACTGGCCCGACTCCAGCAGCCGGGCGATCTCCGGAACCATATTCCGCAACGCGCGGGCGCGATGGCTCAGGGCCGCCTTGACTGCCGCACCCAGTTCTCCAAACGTGCGGTGGTACTCGACGATCTCGAACAGCGGATCGTAGCCGAAGCCGCCGCGCCGCGCGGCTCGGTGAGCATTCGGCCGTAGCAGCGGTCTTCGGCCGTTGCCCGGATGTTACCGTGCGGATCGGACAACTCGGCGTGACATACGTAGTGCGCCGTGCGTCGCTCCAGCGGCGTGGCTGCCAGCTCTCTCAGCAGCCGCTGATTGTTTGCCTCGTCCGTCGTGCCGGGGCCGGCATAGCGCGCCGAGTAGATGCCCGGCGCTCCCTTGAGCGCATCCACGCACAGGCCGCTGTCTTCGCCAAGCACCCATTGGCCCAGGTGCCTGGCTTGCTGGATGGCCTTCTTGGCCGCATTGGCGGCGAACGTGTCGCCGTCCTCCACGACTTCGATCGCCGTGGGATAGTCGGCCAGCGTGCGCACCTCAACCCCCAGTGGCCGCAGCAGATCGACCAGCTCGATCCCCTTCTTGCGGTTGCGGGTGCCCAGGACCAGCAGGGGTGCGGCAGACATTCAGCTAGGTCGCCTTGGTGAGCGGGAGACGCGGCACGTCATCGCCCGCCGAAGCATTTCCCTGTCTCGCGCTGCGCTGCTTCGGCCGCTGCCGCGGATTGCCCACCCCTCGAGCACGTGCAGCAGCAAGTAGGGGATGGCAAAGGACAGAATGAACGCCGTCATGTAATAAGGACTCATGTAGATGGCCGGATCAACCCAGTTGATGGGCGTCAGCACCGGCGTGAGCCAGGCGGTGTCCACCGGGCCGTCGGTCCCCGATACAACTTCGAGTTTCAATTCAGAAATCCCCGCCACGCTGACGAAACACGTCTGGCCCGTGCCCGAAACCTGGAACGGGTGCGATTCCCAGAGCAGGCGGTCGTCGCCCAAGACGCGGAAGGTCAAGGGGATAGCACTGTCGTCCGCGCCCGAGCGGTTCAGGACCACCGCGGCCGTCCGCAGGCCGCCGTATTGCTGCTTGAGCGCGTAGGTAGCAGACGTCTTTTGGCCCGGCGAAGCAGCCATCGGTATCGCGTGGGCATAGTCTTGGCCGGCGAACGATACTCCGCCTCTGTCGGCATCGCCCCCGCGCCGATCCTCCGTGACCAAATCATCCAGATACGCGATCCGCTCCGGCGGTGGCAAATCCCTCGAGAGGGTTTCGAGAGCTTCCGGATTCTCCGCGCGAACGAATGCCGAGGGGCGCTCGACCGGCGGCAGGGCGTGTTGCGTCTCGGCGAAGCCGGTCGCCGCAATGGCGTTGTGCAGGAGCAGCGTCAGATGGAGATTCCGAGCCGGTATGAAATACGCGAGATTAATCCACATCACGGGGATGGTCACCCAGGCCCACTGATGCGAATCCGGATCGCCCGTGTAGTGGTGCCAGCCAAAGGTGACGCTGGCAAACAGGCCGCAGAGTAAAACGATCTGCCAATTGGCCCAGCCTTGGCTCTTCAACCACCGCGCCGGCAGGCAGTAGCCCAGGCTGATGAAGATCAAGAGCTCGGCCAGGCTGGCTTGGATCAGGAAGAAAAACCAGAAGCACCAGTCGCCCAGGGGAAGCGGCGTCTTGGCGTTGCGATAGAGAAACGTGACGACGAGCACCGTCACCACGAGGGCCGCCAGACGGCATTGCGCCCGCCAGCCGCGTGCGCCCAGGCCCAGCTCCTCCAACGTGAGCGTTCCGTGGCGAATTGCCCGCACGATGAAGGCCAGGGCCAGTAGGCTGCCGACCATGTATACGGTGACCGCCTTGGGGACGAATTGGTCCAGACCGCCGAGGGCCCACAGGAGGTTCAGACCGCAGAAGGCGCCCATCGTGGCGACAATTGGCAAGCCCACGTCCTGCCACGGATCAAGGGGCCCTTTCGCGGCGCGCGCCTCGGGAGTGCTGGGCTCGACGGTGCCGGCTGGCGGATTGGCGGCTGGTTGCATGGTTGGCCCTTCCTACGCGCCGCGGCTGTGCGGCTGCACGGTGCAAACGTCGCCGCCTGGCCACGACTACGATGACGACCGTCGTAGCCAGTACTCACGAAACGATTTCAGCCGCGGCAACGATTCCCTGTCTTTTTGTCGTCCCGTCGCTTCCTTGCTCGCAATGATGTCGTCGAGATGGCAAACGGGAAAGCCCTCGACCTCAATCCGCCGTTGCCATGCGTCCTCGAACCGTTCGATGCCATCGGGAGCAAAGATCAAATCGAGGTCAAAGGGACCATTTTTGAGCTGCACGAAATCTTTGCCGCGATGTATATGCTGGGCCTGCTCGTCGTTTAGGGAGAACCCCAGTTCCCGCAGCGCCGCGACAATCGCCTTGCCGTTGGCGGGCGACCGCTCGACGAACAGGTCGGCGTCTTGAGTGGTGTCGGGAAAGCCCAGCAGAATCGCCCCCGATTTGCCGAGAAACAAATAGTGCACCTGATGCCGCGCAAAGGCGTCGCGAATCTCTTCGGCCTGGCGATATTCAAACGCGGCCATAACCTAGCCAGTCGGGCAAGTTCTCCTCACACCAGCGGCGGTAATCCGCCGTCGTGTCAAATGCCCGAAACGGCTCGTCATCGAGCACGGGCTTGTACGTGTGAATGAACGCATAACGAAACCGCGTCCGCAGATCGCGCCGTGCCGCGGCCTCGAATTCGGAGAGCCATTCGGGGGGGATTTCCGTGGGCGAATCGCCAGCCGCAGTCTTGGTATGCTCGTCAGCTCGGGCAGGTGCGTCCATACGCCGATTATAACCACTCGCGGGTGGCGCGTATGCGGTTCTATCCCAACCCCAGCTCGCGGTGCATGGCCCGCATCGCCGTAATCAGCGATTCGTTCTTGGTCGAGTCTTGCTGATCGGGCAGGGCCACGACGATGCTGTCGGGCGATGCGCCCTGCAGCGTGGCCAGCGGCTGGATGTCGGCGGCGTCCAGACAGCCGGCCACTTGGGCCAGCACGCCCGGCTCCTTGCCCACGCCTGGGCCGACGATCCCCAGCACGGCGACCGGCTCCTGGATTTCCACATCCACGCCGTCGCCGGCTTCGCGCTGGGCCAGCTCCTTGAAGCGCTTGGCGCTCTCCCTGCCCAGGAGACACAACAGCGTCTGCCCGTTGCGGGCGCTGGCCGTGGCCAGGATTTCGATGTTCCGCAGCTCGAACTGCTCGAAGACGCGGCTGGCGAAGGCACCCGCCGCGCCGGGGCGCCGGCGGAAAGCCGCACCAGGGCGCCCGAGGTGAGCGTCAACGCCCACACCGCCGGCGGCTTGCCTTTGGGCTCGGAGACGAGCCACGTGCCGGGCTTCTCCGGCTCGAAGGTGTTGGCGATCCGCAACGGGATCTTCTGCGTCTCGCACGGCACCACGCTAAGCTGGTGCAGCACTTTGGCGCCGAGCATGGCCATCTCGCTGGCCGCCTGGTAGGGCATCTCCGGAATCGTGTAGGCCGCGGGCACGAGCCGGGGGTCGGTCGTCTTCACGCCGTCCACGTCGGTCATGATCCAGACCTCGTCGGCGTCGAGGGCCGCGCCGATGAGCGTCGCCGAGTAGTCGCTGCCGCCGCGGCCGAGGACGGCGATGCGGCCCTGCCCCTTGGTGCCTTGATCGGTGCGGCCGTAGAAGCCGGCGATGACCGGCGTCTTGCCCTGCTGCAACAGCGGCAGCACGGTCTTGCGGACCTCCTCGCGCGTGCGCTGCATGTTGGGCCGGGCATTGCCGAAGTTCTGGTCGGTGATGATGCCCGCCCCGTTGCCGCCGATGCCCACGGCCTCGACGCCCAAGCTGCGCAGGCTGCCGGTCAGCACGGGCACGACCATCCGCTCCCCTTGGGAGACGATGAAGTCGTAGGCAATCGCCGTCAGCTCGCCGAGGAAATGGCTGCCCATCAGCACGCGCTCGAGGTTGTGCCGCTCGGTGTACAGGGCGTTGTCCGCCTCGGCCCGCAGGTCGTCGCGCGAGATGGCCTCCTTGGCCGCCGCCACGTGCTCCGTCTCGAGCTGCTTGGCGAACCGCAGGAACTGGCTCACCTGCTGCGTCTCATCGGCGCTGGGCGCCGCGAAGCGGTCGAGCATGCCGACCAGCAAATTGGTCATGCCCCCCATGGCCGACGTGACGACCACCGCTTGATGGCCGTCGGCCACGACCTTCTTCACGAGCTTGGCCGCGCCGCGGATGCGCTCGCCGCCCTTGACCGACGTGCCGCCGAACTTGATGACGATGAGCATGATGTAGGTGAGTAAGTGAGTAGGTGAGTAAGTGAGTAAGGTACGTGAGCAAGTGAGTAGGTCGGGAATTGCATCACTCGCGCCCCTACCTATTCACTTACTCACCTACTCACCTACTCACCACCCACAGGCTAATGTCGAAAATGGCGCCGGCCGGTCAAGATCATCGGCAGGCCGTGCTGGTTGCAGGCCGCGATGATCTCGTCGTCGCGCCGCGAGCCGCCCGGCTGGATGATCGCCGCCACGCCGGCCGCGGCGGCCTCGTGGATCGAATCTGCAAACGGAAAGAACGCATCCGAGGCCAACACCGCGCCCTTGGCCCGCTCGCCCGCCTTGCGAATCGCGATCTGCACCGAATCCACCCGGCTCATCTGGCCGGCGCCGACGCCGACCAGCGCCCCCTCGCGGGCCAACACGATGGCGTTGGACTTCACGTGAGCAACCATCGACCACGAAAAGCGCAGGTCGGGCCAGAGCTGTTCACCTGGATGGCTCTCCGTCACGACCTTCCATGCCCTTTCATCCTCCGGCCCATTGTCGGCTTGTTGCACAAGCATACCACCGGCAACCGACCGGCAGGACAGCTCGCGGGATCCGCCCTCCAGCGGCCCGACCTCCAGCAGTCGGACGCTGGCCTTCCACTTGGGACGCGTGGTGAGGATTCGGACGGCCTCCGCGTCGTAGGCCGGGGCGATGATGGCCTCGACGAAGCGTTCCGGCTCCGTCAACACCTCGGCCGTGGCGGCGTCCAGCGGGCGATTGACGCCGATCACCGAGCCGAAAGCGCTCACGACGTCGCCATCCAGCGCACGAATCGCGGCCGTCGCAAGTTCACCGGCCGTGGCCGCACCGCAAGGGTTGTTGTGCTTGATGACTACGACCGCCGGGCCGGGCAACCAGCGCGCCATCGCCAGCGCGCTGTCCAGGTCCAGCAGATTGTTGTAAGAGAGCTCCTTGCCGTTCAGGACGCGGGCCGTCACGACGCTCGGGCCCCGCTGGCCGATCGACTCGTAGACCGCCGCCGCCTGATGAGCATTCTCGCCATAGCGCAGCATGGCCTGCCGCCGCAGGGGCAACGTCAGCGTCGGCGGAAACTCCTCGGCCAGCACCTCGCGGGCAAAGTAGCCGGCGATCGCCTGGTCGTATGCCGCCGTATGGGCAAACGCCTCCGCTGCCAGCCGCCGCCGCAACTCCAGTGGCACGCCACGGGTCGTGGCGATGGCTTCGGCGAGCTCGCCATATTGCGCAGGACTGGTCGCCACGGCGGTGAAGGCGTGATTCTTAGCCGCCGCCCGCACCAGGCTGGGGCCGCCGATATCGATCTGCTCGATGGCTTCGCCCGTCGTCACGCCCGGCTTGGCCACCGTCTGGCTGAACGGATAGAGATTCACCACCAGCAGCTCGAACGGCACGATGCCGTGCCGGTCGAGGGCCTGCATGTCGTCCGGCCGGTCGCGCCGGCAGAGCAAACCGCCGAACACCTTCGGGTGCAGCGTCTTGAGGCGGCCGTCCATCATCTCCGGGAAGCCCGTGTAGCTGGCGATGTCCGTCACGCCAACGCCGGCCTCTTCCAGGTGCTTGCGCGTGCCGCCCGTGCTGTAGAGGGTGGCGCCCGCGCGAATCAAAACGCTGGCCAGCTCGGCCAGGCCGCGCTTGTCGCTGACGCTAAGGAGAGCGTTACGAACGGGGAAAGAGGGGGACACGGAGGATTCGTTCGATGTTGGATGTTCGATGTTGGATGTTGGACGTTCGGCGACTCGGCTCTCCGATGCCGAACATCGAACATCCAACATCGAACATCGAACATCGAGCTACGCCGGTTGGGCAGCTTCTTCTTCCTGCTCCTTCGCCTCCTCGGCTTCCTTGGGTTGCGGGGCGGCCACGGGCGGCGGCGGGGGCGCTACGGCCGACCGCGCGACCAGCGCCGGCGGCAAGCCGGCGCCGCGCCACACCTCGTCCATCGCCTGGGCGATCTGGCGGATCGCCTGATCGCGCCGGCGGCCGTGGAATTGGCCGAAGTGCAGCACCGGGGTGATGGGGCCGGCGTATTTCATCGAGGCCAGCGACGTCACCAGGGCCACCAGGTCGATCGCCCCGCCCGTGCCGGGCAACAGCCGTTGCTCTTCCTTCAGTTGATCTCGCGGCAAGTCGGCGGGCGCGTCGGCCACCTTCACGTAAACGATGCGGTCTGCGGGCAACGCGCTCACGGCATCCACACCCGCTCCAGCGACGTGCATTTGCCAGGCATCGACCACTGCCCCGACGTTCTCGCGGCCAACCGCGTTGACCAGCTTCACGAGCGTGTTGAAGTCCTTGACGAACTCGTGGGCCTTCCCCTCGCGCAGGTGCGGCGAAGCGCTGAAGCCGACGCCCAGCTTGATCTTTTGTGCCGCTAAGGCGCCGGCGATTTCCGTCAGCCGCGCCCGGTGCAGCTCGAAATTCTCGTGCAGCGGCCGCAGTTCGCTGGCCGGGGCCACCGAGATCAAGGCCCGGCCGCAACCGATTTGTGAGGCCAGCGTGGCCCAACTAGCTACCGATTGCAACTTCTGTTGAAAGACTGCATCCTCGGCCTCCAGGTCCAGGGGCAGGCGAAACGCGCCGATTTTGATCTTGGCGCTATCGATCAGCCGCCGCGCCTTTTCGGCCCCGCGCGACTGCACCTGTTCGGAAAAATCGGCGATGTCGATGTCGATCGACTTGAAGCCGAACGACAGGGCCAGCTCGATCTGCTCGTTCTGCGGGGCCCAAAAGCCCAAGGCGTCGGTGCTGAGGTTGCGAAACATGAAACACTCCGAGTGGGAAGAAAGCTGCGGGCTTCAGACTTCAGGCTTCGGCATAGGTCGATCTGCGACCCGAAGGCCGTCGTCTGAAGCCCGAAGCCCGATAGCCTGCTCAAGGCTCGCCATTATGGCAAATCGCTTGCGAGCGTCTAGCGGAGTTCAGCGCCAACGTGGTGCCGCGCGGTTGTGGCGAAGTCTGGGGAAGGTCACAATAAAACTCGTCGGCCGGGGGCCCCCCACGCGGGGCAGCAGGGCGGGCGAAATGCCTGCTCCCCCTGTGGGGTCGGTCAATCTCCGGCGGCTCAGCCACTCGATGCCCGTTACGCGCGAACAATTCTTGCAGCAGCGGCCCCTTGCGGAACTTGCCGCGGGGATGTCACATCCAAGAAGAAAGTCTCGGGGGGCGCCTTCAAGGAGCGCCGCCCTTACATCACCGGGAGAAGCGCAATGACAGGCAAAATGGTGGCAACTCTGTTGGGCGTGGCGGTCGTGGCCGGCGGGATCGGCGGTGGGGCCGGCTGGATGCTGGGACGCTCGTCCGACAACCGCGCGGCGTTCAACGTGATCGAGATGATCGAGGACCATGCCCCCTTTGCCGAGATTTGCCGCGAGCGCGGTGCGCAGGTGAAGGTGGCGATTACGGCCATCGAGTTCGACGGCCAGGAGTCGCCCGTCACCGACCAAACCTTGGCCCAGATCGCGGCCCAGCACGTCGGTTCCACGGAGTCGATCCGCAAGCTGGTGCTTCGTAACGCACAGATCACCGATGCCGGGCTGTGCAGCTCAAGGAGTGCGCGAGCTTCGACTCTCTCGAATCGATCAATCTGACGAACTGCAAGGGCATCACGGACGCCGGATTGCAATATCTGAAGCGGCCAGCCCTGGAGATCCTCAATGTCACCGACTGCGACCAGATCACCAACGGCGCCTTGAATTCGCTGCTCGAGACCTTCCGCGTGTTCCACGATCGCAAGAAGCTCCTGATCATCGGCCGCAGTGGACTGGTGGAGCCGAAGAGCAAGACGAAGGGGGTTGGTGGGCCGTAGCACGGGCGGCGTTCGAACATCGAACATCCAACGTCCAACATCGAACCTATCAACACGTAGTTCGTTCGATCTTGGATGTCCCGATGTTCAATACGGCCGCCTTGTCACCCCTTTCCTCTCACCCTCTCACCCTCTCACCCTCACCCTCTCATCCTCATGGGCCTCGTCCCATTTGCCTCGCGCTTCTGGCGGGAGCATAATGACGGCCGGTTTGTCTCCCTTCGCAACCTCAGCAGGTGTCGCTCATGATCGCGCGTTTCCTTGCCGCTGCTTTCGCGTTGGCCTTCACGATGTTGACGATGGGACTCTCGCCGGCCGCCGAGCCCGCCAAGGGCGCGGCCGCGAAGGCCGACTCGCGGGGCATCTCGTTCAAGAAGTTCACGCTCGACCGCAAGTTCCGCAGCGAGGGCGTGTGCGCCGGCGACTTCAACCATGACGGCAAGCTGGATATCGGGGCCGGGCCGGTCTACTACGCCGCGCCCGACTGGCAGATGCACGCGATCGATCCGGCCGGCAAGGTGTACGACCCCAAGAACTACAGCAACAGCTTCTGCAACTGGGCCGACGACCTGAACGGCGACGGCTGGGATGACCTGATCGTCGTGGATTTCCCCGGCACGCCGACCTGGTGGTGGCAGAACCCCGGCAAGAGCGGCGGCCAGTGGAAACGGCACACCTGCATCAAGGTCACGAACAACGAAAGCCCCACGTACCTCGATGTCGATGGCGACGGCAAGCGCGAGCTGGTGTGCAGCACGAAAGACAAAGAGATCGGTAGCCACTACATCATCGCCAAGCCCGGCCCTGACCCGACCAAGCTCTGGCAGGTGACCAAGGTCTCGGAAGAGCTGACGGGTCGGCAGGAGTTCTGGACGCACCAGTATTACCACGGCATGGGCGTGGGCGACGTCAACCGCGACGGCCGGCAGGACGTGGTGATCCGCGACGGCTGGTGGGAAGCCCCTGCCAAATCGGCGGACAGCTCCGGCGGCGCGACGCCCTGGAAGTTTCACACGGCCCCCTTGGGCGCCCAGGGGGGCGAATGCGCCAGATGCACGTCTACGATTACGACGGCGACCGCCGTAACGACGTGCTCTGTTCCAGCGGCCACAAGTACGGCATCTGGTGGTATCAGCAGACGGCCGACGGCTGGAAGATGAACGTGATCGACAAGAGCTTCTCCGAGAGCCATGCCATGTGCGTTGCGGACATCAACGGGGACGACCTGCCCGACTTTCTCACCGGCAAGCGCTGGTGGTCGCACGCCCGCGCCGAGCCCGGCGCCGATGACCCAGCCGTGCTCAAGTGGTTCGAGCTGAGCCGCAAAGACGGCAAGCCGGTCTGGACCGCGCACCAGATCGACGACGACAGCGGCGTAGGCACGCAGTTCGAAGTCGTGGACATGAACGGCGACAAGCTGCTGGACGTGATCGTGGCCAATAAGAAGGGGGCGTTCTACTTCCAGCAGGAACGCGCCGCGAAGTAGGGCGTTGAATCACTTCTATTGACTGGTCGAGAGAACGGCAAACTCAGGCTTGCACGTTTGAGCCAAGGAACGGGCCACGAAGGCGCGCCACGAGCCTGGGAGCGTCATCTGGCGAGTGTCGAGCCGTTAAGCCGACGGGTCCTTCATTAAGCAAAAGAAGCCCAGCTTCTGCGAGAGGCTTCTTCCTTTATCCTCGACTCAGCCGACGGGTTACTTCCCCAGCGCCCCGCGCATGCCGCCAATCAGCCAGTGAACCTCCTGGGTCTGGCGGACCACCAGGGCTTGCCACTGCTTGTAGTAGACGATCGTGCCGGGGCCGCCGGCAGTGTCCCAGGTGTTTGGGGCGATCGTCGAGCGGATCAGCTCGACCAGCGCCTCGCCTTCGGCTTCGCCCAAGCCGCCGGTGCGACCTTGCGAATCGGTTGCCGCGGCGTAGTCCGACGGCCTGCCAGCGCCGGGCGACGCGGCCACGGCGGGCGCCGTGGCCGGAGGCGCCTCGACCGGCTCGCGCCATCCGCGCTTGACTGCGGCATCATGTCGGCGTTGCCTGGCCCGCTCGCGGCGAACGTCGCTGACGATCTGGTCGCCCAGCGCTAGGAGGCGGCTGCGGACCTTGAATCGAAGGTCGGCCCGCTCCGCGCTCTTCAGCCGCCCGTCTTGCTCAAGCAGGCGAAATACCCTCACCAGCTCCGGCACGGCTTCCCAGACATCTGCGCGATGCGAATGCCGAATGGCCGCGGCGTGCGCTTGCCGCAGCGCCGCGGCCGAAAGCGGCTCGCTGGGCATCATCACTGCCGGCGGAGCATACACGGGAGCACGAGCGGCAGCCTCGGCGGGGGCCGCCAACAGCAACGTGGCAACATAAATGGCAGACATGTAGCGCCTCCTGTTCCAAAAGACGTGAGATGTGACGCCGCGCCGCGTAAGATACCAAATCCATTGGACCGTCGCCAATCGTCGCGAGGGAAATCGCGACCACCCCCCGCCCCTCCGGCTGGTGGTTTGCGGAACTTGGCACGGCGGCCGAGCGTCGATCAAACAGCGCTGGTGCGCGCTTCCAGGGGGTGACGACCGGCTGCGCATGGCCAGGATGGCCATGCCACGTAGCGTTCTTTCTTGCGGCTTGGCCCACCGGCGCGGTACTTTGGTAAACGATCCAGAAGCGGACTTGGAAGACCCGTTGTTCTCCATCACACCGTCTCAGAATACCACGTCTCATGCCGCGGTTTAGCCGCGCAGCGACCACCTTTGAAGGGAGTGACCACTATGTTGCGTCGAATTCGCCAGGGGCTGGTTTGGCGTGCTGCCGCGGTCGTGGGGCTGTCGGTCTTCGTGGCCGCTCTTTGCATCGCGGTGGGCGTGTCGGCCCAAGATAGGGCCGCGGGAGACAAGGCTGCCGCGGACAAGGCTGCGGCAGACAAAGAGCCGGCAAAGGAGGAGGCCGAAGAGAACCCGTACCTGGCGCCCAAAGACCTCAACGTGGACGAACTGGCCGCTTACCTCGAGGCGCGTGCAGCGCAAGCCCAAGACGATCCGCCTGCGGCCCCAGTTCGTGGAGGCGGTGGGCGACACGGCGGAGCGCATCCTGCAAAAGGAGCCGAAGGACGCGCACCGGAAAGTGGCGGCCGTGACGATGTTCGAACTGCTGCACGCGGCCGCCGTGCTCGACAACCCCGAGGCCGACGTGAAGCTCATGCACTGGGCGGCGAAGCTGGCCAAAGACCCCGTGCCGGAGATCGCCGACGCGGCCGGACTGCACGTGCTGGAAAAGCGCGTCATGGACGCCCGCACCAAGGGCCTGGAGGCCGAAGAAGCCGAGAAGCTGCTGGTCGAGCTGAAGACCTATCTCTCCAAGGGCACGCTGGAGCGCAAGCACCTGCGGCTGTGCTCGGAGACCATCGGCGTCATCAATCAGTCGATCAAGGACAAGAAGCGGGCCGGCGAGCTGTTCGATGACTTCGGCAAGCTCTACGTCAAGAGCGAGGACAAAGACCTGGCCTTCTACGGCCAGCAGGTGCTGAAAAAGCCCAGCAGCGGCGGAGATAGCCCGCTGGTCGGCAAGAAGCTGGAGATCGTCGGCAAGACGCTCGCTGGCGAAGACTTCAAGCTGGAGAGCCTCAAAGGCAAGGTCGTGCTAGTGGACTTCTGGGCCACCTGGTGCGGCCCCTGCCGGGCTGAGCTGCCGAACGTCAAGGCGGCCTACGAGAAGTACCACAAGCTGGGCTTCGAGGTGGTCGGCATCAGCCTGGACAGCGAGCGGGACAAGCTGGAGAAGTACGTCGCGGACGAGAGCATCCCCTGGATCAATCTCTTCGACGACGAAGCCAAGGGTGCCCATCCGATGGCCACCAAGTACGGCGTGCGGGCGATCCCCACGGCCATCCTCGTGGACGGGGAAGGCAAGGTCGTCTCGATGCAGGCACGCGGCGACGAGCTGGAAAAGTTGCTCGCCAAGCACCTGTCCGAAAAGCCGGAGGTCGTCGAGCCTAAGCAGGGCAAGCCCGATTCGCCCAAGGACAAAGCGGAGCCGGCGAAGGCCAAAGACTGATGCCAGGGGGCAGTAGTCTCCAGCCGTAGCCGCCGGGCTGCCGCGATCGTTGCCGGCCATATGGTGGCCATCTTCCGCCGTCGCCGCGCGCGGGTAGAATTGCACAATCGCTAAGTCGAAAACAGGAAGGACGCTTTGCGCCTGCATCCCGCGTCAAGCAAGGAGCACCCTTTGGCCAAACACATCTTCGTCACCGGCGGCGTCGTCAGCTCCCTCGGCAAGGGGCTCACCAGCGCCTCGATCGGCATGCTGCTCGAAGCGCCGCGGCCTGCGCGTGCGGATGCAGAAGCTCGATCCGTACATCAACGTCGATCCCGGGCACGATGAGCCCCTACCAGCACGGCGAAGTCTACGTGCTGGACGACGGCAGCGAGACCGACCTCGACCTGGGCCACTACGAGCGGTTCACCAACAGCCCGCTGACGCGCGACTCGAACTACACGACCGGCCAGATCTACCTGTCGGTGATCAACAAGGAGCGCCGCGGCGAGTTCCTCGGCAAGACGGTGCAGGTGATTCCGCACATCACCAACGAGATCAAGGCGTGCATCCACAAGCTGGCCGAGCCGGACGTCGACGTGGTCATCACCGAGATCGGCGGCACGGTCGGCGACATCGAGAGCCTGCCGTTCCTCGAAGCCATTCGCCAGTTCGCGCTCGACGTCGGCAAGGAGAACTGCCTGTACATCCACCTCACGCTCGTGCCGTATCTGAAGGCGGCCGGCGAGCTGAAGACCAAGCCGACGCAGCACTCCGTCGGCCAGCTGCGGCAGATCGGTATTCAGCCCGACATTCTCATCTGCCGCACCGAGCGGCCGATCAGCCGCGAGGACCGCGAGAAGATCGCCCTGTTCTGCAACGTGCCGATCGAGGCGGTGATCGAGGAGAAGGACAAGGACTTTTCGATCTACGAAGTGCCGCTGAGCCTGGTCGAGAACGGGCTCGATGAGCTGATCGTGCGAGCAAGCTGCGGCCTGCAAGCGCCGGACGCTCGAGCTCGACGACTGGCGCGAGCTGCTGCACCGGCTGCGCAATCCGCGAGCACGAGATCAGCATCGCCGTCGTCGGCAAGTACGCCGAGCACCGCGACGCCTACAAGTCGATCTACGAAGCGCTCGACCACGCCGGCATCGCCAACGACGCCCAGGTGCGCATTCAGCGCGATTCAGAGCGAGGAGATCGAGCGCGAAGGGCCCGAGCGGCTGCTCGCCGGGCTACGACGGCATCCTCGTGCCCGGCGGCTTCGGCGAGCGCGGCATCGAGGGCAAGATCGAGGCGATCCGCTTCGCCCGCGAGCGCGGCATTCCGTTCTTCGGCATCTGCCTGGGCATGCAGTGCGCGGTGATCGAGTTCGCCCGCAACGTGGTCGGCCTGGAGCGGCGCCCACTCGACCGAGTTCGACAAGGACACGCCGCACCCGGTGATCTGCCTGCTCGACGAGCAGAAGAACGATCACCGACAAGGGCGGCACGATGCGGCTGGGCGCGCAGCCGGCGCAGCTCGACGCCGGACAGCAAGGCCGCGCGACTGCTACGGCGCGCGACGCAGATCGCCGAGCGGCACCGCCACCGCTACGAGTTCAACAACGTCTACCGCCAGCAGTTCGCGGCCCACGGCCTGCAGTTCGCCGGCACCAGCCCCGACGGCAAGCTGGTCGAGATCATCGAGCTGCCGGACCATCCCTGGTTCGTGGCCGTGCAGTTCCATCCGGAGTTCAAGTCGAAGCCGACGGCGGCGCATCCGCTGTTCGCCGGCTTCGTCGCCGCGGCGGTGGAGCGGCACTTCGTGCGCGGGGAACGGGCGAAGGAGTTTCAGATATGAACACGCGGTGGCTCCCATCCATGGAAGGGGACTACGCCGGGCAAGCGTAGGTTCGCATGTCACCCGCCGAAGACGAGCCGCCTCGCGCAGCCGCGCAGCCCAGCGCTTCCGCAACCGTGGGCGTCCTGACGCGGTAACGGGCCATGATGGCCCATCTTAGCTCGATTCGGCAGCGGCGGAGCAGATTCGCATTCGGAAAAGTGCTTGACGGCCGCAAGTAATCTGATATAGTGTGATATATCAGATAACTTGACAGGGGCGCCCATGAAGCCGCGCTCGCAACGTTCTGCTCAGGAACGAGACGTCCGCTGCGCGCCGTGCGACGCGTGGCCAGCGAGCCGCTGCTGCGCGGTAGCCTTGTCCAGATGCACCGCCGCTGCGGCAAGGAAGGCTGTCACTGCCAACAAGGAGAGAAGCACCCGGCTCTGTACCTCGCGCTGCGCGACCAGGGAAAACGCCGCATGGTCTACATCCCGCCCGCGCTGGAAGAGACGGTCCGCGCCTGGGTAAAGAATGCGCAAGACTTGGACAAACTACTCGACCTCATCTCGGCGCACTCCTATCAGGAACTCCTGGAGAAGAAAACGCACGTGCTGGGAAGTTCGCGGAAGTCGCCTCGCACCGCATCCAAGAAGCGCCACTCGCCATGATGGCTCGGTTTTGCGCGTACGTAGATAAAGTGTTCCACTTCAGCAGCCTGCTGAAGACGCTGCACGAGCCGCGCCGCATCCCGCTGATTCCCATCGGGTCGATCTTCACCAGCGCGTTTGCCATGTTCGCCACGGCGCGGTGCAGTTTGCATCGGATGGAGAAGGACCTGGTGCGGATTCCCGCGCGGTTGCGAGGGATCGTGGGGCCGCACGCCCCCAGTTCCGACACGATCGGCCGGGTGTTTGCGGCCATGGATCCTGAGCCGCTGCGGCAGATGCTGCGTTCGGTGCATCATCGCCTGAGGCGCAACGAAGCGCTGCGCGATGGCGGCCCCTGGAAGATCGCGGCCGTGGATGGCCACGAATTTTTTTCCCAGTAGAAAGCGCTGTTGCCCCGAGTGCTTGACCCGCACCATCAAGGTCCACGACCAAGAGGTCACTGAGTATTATCACCCCGGCGTGATCTGCCATCTGGTGGGGCACGAGCTGGCGCTGCCGCTGGACCTGGAGTTGCTGCGGCCCGGCGAGGGGGAGGAAACGGCCGCCAAGCGGCTGCTGGAGCGGGTGTTTGCCAACTATCCGCGCTTCTTCGATGTGGTGGTGGGCGACGCGCTGTACCTGGACGCCCCCTTCATTAACTTCTGTCTGGCGCACCACAAGCACGCGATCGTGGTCGTGAAAGGAGACCAGCGGCTGCTGTTGCAGGATGCCCAAGGCCTGTTCGCCCAGCGCGCACCCCAACCGTGGAACCTGGGACGCTGCACCGTTCAAGCTTGGGACGAAGAAGGCTTCACCTCCTGCGAGGGCGTGCAGCGGCCGCTCCGCGTGCTCCATACCCAGGAGACGGTGCAGCGTCGGCATCGCATCGCCGGCCAATGGCAGATCGCGGAGGAGACTTCCCGCTGGTATTGGGCCACCACGCTGTCCAAAAACCAGTTCTCGACGCCCGAGTTGTGGCGCGGCGGTCACGCGCGCTGGGATGTGGAGAACGATTGCTTCAACACCCTGAATACCCACTTTGGCCTGGACCATTGTTATAAGCACGCGCCGTTGGCCATCGTCAACTTCGTGCTGACGCTCTTCTTGGCCTACGTGCTGCTGCAATGCTTTTGGCAGCGAAACGTCAAACCGGCGCTTCGCAAGGCGATCTCCACGCTAATCGGCCTGGCTGAAGAACTGCGCCACAGCCTGGGCCCGACCTGCCGCGCGCCGTGGTATCCACAGTTAGCCCAGCCGCCGTGACCGCCCTTGAGTCGGCAGACCTACGGTCGTCTCGCGCGGCACCCACCGCTCGAGAATCCCTTGCCCCTAGCGGGAATCGCCCCCTTCGCACCTCGCGAAAACGCTCGCCACCAGCGCCACGCCGGCCTCTCCGCCGCAACTCTCACGAATCTCAACCTCTCCGGCGACGCCAAACCCCGTCAAACGGCCGCGGTTGCGGAACTGCTGCGCGCAGCCCCAGCCGGTTGACATTGGCCTCTTGCCGTCTATACTGCCGCTGATTGCCGGGTATTCGAGGTTTGAGGAAACGCGCCGGTGCTTCAGCCACTCTCCACCGCTGCTTTGTGTTGCGAGTCTGCCCTCGCCGGGCGGTTGGTTCTTCTGCGCGTGTCGAAGTCTCAGTTCGGTTTTGGCTGAGCCTAGGGTGTGTTTTCGGCGGCGGGGCCGCTGAGTTCCATCCTGGAAGATCCCCGGCTTAGTGACGGCCACTGTCCTGCCCTGCGCCTTGCGACGTGTGCCTCACGAGCCAGCATTCCCACCTGAGTCGGAGTCTTGCCATGAAACGATTGTGGGCCGCTGTGTCGCCGGCCTTCGCGGCGCTGTTGATAGTCTGGACGCTTCCCACGATGGCCGAAGACGCCAAGGTCGATCTGAAGGCCGGGGACAAAGCCCCCGCCTTTGACGTTGCCGACGACGCGGGCAACACCTGGAAGTCGGCCGATCACTACGGCAAGAAGATCGTGGTGGTCTATTTCTATCCCGCGGCCATGACCGGCGGCTGCACCAGGCAAAGCTGCGCCTTCCGGGACGACTTTGCGAAACTGGCCGACAAGGGCGTGGAGGTCGTCGGCGTCAGCGGCGACGAAGTGGCCGGGCTGAAGCTGTTCAAGAAGGCCCACTCGCTCAATTTCCCCCTGCTGGCCGACACCGACGGGGCCGTGGCCAAGAAGTTCGGCGTTCCGCTGAGCAAAGGGGGCGAGATCAAGCGTGAGATAGATGGTCAGGAGCACATCCTCAAGCGTGGGGTCACGGCCGCGCGGTGGACGTTCGTGATCGATCGCGATGGCAAGATCGCACTGAAGAACACCAAGGTCGTGGCCGACAAGGACAGCCAGGCGATCCTCAAGTTCGTGGAAGGCCTGGCCGACAAGTAGTGCCCACCGGCCGCAGCCGCGTTGCGGTTCGGCGCGAGGTTTCTTCGAGAGTCCGTTGATGTCATCCACCGCAGTGTCAGCTCCGATGACGGCCTGGACCACAGCTCTGGGTGCGCGCCTGCTGAGGTCGCTGCCGGGTGACGCCCTGGCCGAGTTGGCGTCGGCGCACGGCGCCGGGAAGGACGGGGAGCTGTCGGCCCTTCCCCGTGTGCGGCGCGAGCTGCTGCGGCGTGCAGGCGAGTGCGAGGCGTTACAAGGCCGTATCCGCCGGGCCTGGCGAGCCGCACACGGCGACGTAGTCGCGGCCACGCAGCTCATGCATTTGTCCGTCGCGGGCGCGGCGTCGCCGTGCGAATCGCTGCTCGGGCAATTCTCGCCGGAGGACCTTTTGCTGGAGCTATTGACCGACGAGCACGACGACGGCTGGCAACTGGCCCGCGAGTTCGTCCAGGAGCTGCGCGGCGATGCCCTGCGGCAGCAGTTCGAAGGTTTGTTGGCGGGCTGGCAGACGCAAGGTCCTCTGGCGAAGGCGGCCCGAGTGGTGATTTTTGGCGGCCATCCGCGCGACGAGAGCCGGCTGGCCCCACTATTCGAGGCAGGGCCTTTCGAGCTGCGTTGGCGGGTCTGCGAGCGACGGCAAGGCGACTCGGCCGACCGCGGCTTGATCGCCGACGCGCTCGACCTCAGCCGACGCGGCGATCATCATCACCGGCATGGCCAGCCACAACATCATGGAGCTGGCCCGCGGCCTGGCCAAATCGCGCGGCCTGCCCTGGCGGTGCGTCGAAAAGGCCACCGAGGGGCAGCTCACCGCGGCCCTGGAGGAGATGTTCCCGGAACTCGAAGTGTAAATCCCGAGCTCGAAGTGTGAATGTAGCCGTCTCGCTCCGCGAGACGCAGGTGCGGCTGCATTCCTGCCTGCCTGATCGAGGGGCAAACAAGAATTCTGCCCCACGCGGCAACTCGCAGAGCGAGTTGCCACATTCGTGTGTTGTTCCCTTTCCTTTCCGTTGGAGGCTCACCATGAAGTATTTGACTTGCGTTTTGGCTCTGGTGGCGCTGGCCGTCGCTCCTTTCGCATTTGCGGAAGATAAGGAAGTGAAGAGCGGCTTGGAGGTCGGCAAATCGATCGGCGCGTTCGACGTGGTGAAATGTGCCGGTGCCCTGGAGGATGGCGTGAAAGTCGGCGATCAGCTCTGCTACCGCTGCAAGTACGGCGGCCGGCCGATGGTCATGGTCTTCTCCCGCAACGCCGACAAGAGCCTGGCCCAATTCATGGGCAAGCTCAACGACGTGGTGGGCAAGAACAGCGACAAGCAGCTCAAGGCCTTCATCAACATCGTGGGCGAAGACCGAGAAAAGCTGGAAGAAGTCGCCAAGACCTTCGGCAAAGAGAGCAAGAACGTGCCGGTCGTCGTGCCGGTCGAGTACGAGAGCGGCCCCAAGGACTACGGCGTGAACCCCAAGGTGGAAACCACCATCATCATCGCCAAGGGGGGCAAGGTGGTGGCCAATCACGCCTTGGATAAGGACGGCCTGACCGAAAAGGCCATCGGCAAGATCCTGGAAGACGTGGACGGCAAGCTGCTGAAATAGCTCGCTGAGATAGGAGCCTCAGAGTCACGGCCCGCCCCGCCAGTGCGCGGCGGGCCGTTTGCATTCCTAATCTGACTCTCTGCGTCGGGCGCCCGACGCAGAGAGCTCAGAGAGTCCGGCGACCCGCGCTCACTACGGGCTGCCGTGGTCGGCCAAAAAGCTGCGCTGGTATCGCGCCAGGCCGCCGACGCGCCGCTGGTAGCCGCGGCAGCGGTCGGGGTGCTCTGCGGCGATGTTCTTCGTCTCCCGCGGGTCGGACGCGAGGTCAAATAGCTCTTCCTGGCCGCTGTCTACGTAGAAGTGGTACTTGTAGGCCCCGTCGCGCAGCCCGAGCACGACGAAATTGCCCACGCAGTAGAAATAGGCCGGGCGGCCGTCGTCGGGGCGGAACAAGTTGCGCCCCTGCCAGACGCCGGGCGACTTATAGCCCAGCATGTCCAGCACGGTCGGCGCCAGGTCGATCTGCTCGCGGGGAAGCGAGACCCTGCGGGGCATGTCTTTCAGGCTCTTGTGCAACATCACCATCGGGATGTGCACGTTAGGCTCGTAGATGCCGAAATTGTGGCTTCGCTGGTTGTGCTGGCCGAACGCCTCCCCGTGGTCCGAGGTGATCACGATCAGCGTGTCGTCCAGCAGCTTCCGCTGCTCCAGCTCCTTGACGTACCAGGCGATGTACTCGTCCATGGCCCGGATAGCGTTCAGGTAGTCGTGGTGCTCCGGGTCCTCGACGTCGAACTTCATCGGCTCGGCCGGTGTGCAGTAGGGGTGGTGCGTCTCCAGCGTATAAGCCAAGAGGAAAAACGGCTTCGTCGGATCGGTGTCGATCCAGTCCAGCGTGGACTGGAGCATGGCCTTGTCCTTCACGCCCCACGAGCTGATCTTGGCTTCGGGCATTTGCTCCGCGTCGATCAGCGTCTCCACGCGGTCCTTGAAGAAGCGGTCGCGGTTGCGCCAGCTCCAATAGCCCGAGTGCGCGTAGCACGTGCGGTATCCCTGCTTGTGCAGCACCTCGGTGACCGTCGGCACGCGGAAGTCGGGCGAATCCATGACGGCCAGCTTCCAGTCCAGACGCTCGTACACGCTGCCGGAGAGGGCCACGATGCTTTTGCAACTGTAGGGCACGGTGACGTAGAGGTTCTCGAAGACCACGCCGTTTTCAGCCGCCAGCTTTTCGAGGTTCGGCGTGGTGGGGTGTTTCGAGCCATACAGGCTGAGATACTCCGCCCCGATCGATTCCAGGAAGAACACCACGACGTTCTTGGGCCGGGGGCTGACCTCGAAGCCCTCCAGGTTGAACGTCTCCTGGTCTTCCGGCCGCTGGCGGGAGACAAAGTCCTGGTAATCGGCTTCGCCATGATAGGTGAGCGTCCAAGACTCGTCCTTCAGCAGAAACTCCTCAGCGCACGAAGTGAGGAACGCCAGGTGCGGATTGCAGGCGATGCGGCGTTCCCACCGCATCGGCTCGGTCCAGCGGGTGTGGACGTAGTGCTGGCTGCCCGCGACGTAGCCCGCCAGCAGGAGCACACCCGCTAGGGCCGCCTTCCAGCCCAGCGGCGCTCCGCGGCGGAACCACCACGCGCGGCGCAGCAGCCAGGGGGCCAGCGTCACGGCCAGGGGCGCACCGACCAGAGCGCCGAGCCAATACCACGTCAGGTAGCGCTGGATCGAGTCGAGCATGGTCATCGGCCCTTCGACCAGCGTCATCATGCGGATGCTGAAGGGCTGCATGGTCACGCGGAAAAGGGCCATCGCGAACACCGCGTAGGCGGCCATGCTGAGAAAGAGCGTGAACTGCACCGCGCGCCACGCCACGGTCAGCCGCGGCCAGCGGCGCAAGGCCGCCGTGACCAATCCACAGACGGCCGCCAGGATGCCGACCAATAGCAGGTCATTGGCGCTGACGATCCCCAGCCGGGCGATCCAGCGGACCAGCTCGCCCAGCGAGGTCACGTCGTAGGGCAGCAGGCGCGCTTTGATCGCCAACAGCACCGCCGCCAGAACGAGCGACATGACGACCCATTCGCGTTGTGCAGGCTGGTCGCCCGTGGGCGCGCTGCGCTTCGTGGTCCCGGACGGTGGGTCGTCCCTCGGTTCGGGGCCTGGTCGCGCTGGGCGGGGCAATGCGCCCAGGATGCTGGAGGACGAGGGCGCACGGGTCTTAGCCAGTTGCGCCGTCGGCGGCGCAGACGACGGCCTCGTGGAATCGGGCTTCTCGGTCATGGGTCGCTTCCTTGCGAACGAGAAAACAGGAAAGCAGCCGCGGCGCGGGATGCCGTCGGCCGCCGGAAGTGCTACAGCTTTTCCAGCGCCTTGGAGGCGCGGAAACGTACTTTTGGATCGTTGTCGTTGGCCGCCACTTGAAGATCCTCGAATGCTTCCTTGGCCGCTGGACCAACGGCCCCCAGCGCGAAGGCCGCTCCTTCACGCACTTTGGCGTCGGTGTCGCCCAGGGCGAGGCGCAGCGCGGGCACGGCCGCCACGGCCCCGCTGCCCACGCGCACCAGGGCATAGGCCGCTCGCCAGCGGACCTCGACATCGTCGTTGCGCAGCAGTGTCGCCAGGGCCGGCACGGCCTCCGTGGATTGCGGACCTAGCTCGCCGAAGACCTTGATCGACTCGTTGCGGACGTAATAGTCGGGGTCCTTGAAGTTGCGGGCCATCGTCGTGACGGCCAGGCCCGGCTCGACGTTGGCCCACACCATGCCGTAGGCCATGCTGATCTGCATGCGCGACGAGCCGCTCTCGATCCGCGGCCGTACCTTGGCCAGCCCGATTTCGCGATTGATCCGCAGCAGCGCCGCGGCGCATCCACAGCGCTTATCGGCATCCACGTGATCGAGTATTCCGATCAGGGTGGGCACCGCTGCCTCGCCGAAGGCCACGATCCCGTCCACGTTGGCCTGAAACTCAGGCAAGCCGGCCTTCATCTTCAGCGGCCGAATCCACTGGCTGAGCTTCTTGCCCTCGTGCACCGGCTCGGATTGCCCGCAGCCGGCGAGGAAAACGGCGGCGCCAAGCACACCCACCCAGGGTGCGCGGACCAGGGCCTCGAGGCACGACGAGAAAACGGACATCACGGCCTCCTTGCTGTGACATCATGCCGACGATCCTCGGGTGACGGGCAGCCACGTCGGATGTGGCTCGCCGACGACCGTCAGACCTTCAGCGGCGTCGCCTGGTGGCAGGTCTTGCAACGCTTGCGCAGGCGGTTGATGTGTTTGCCGCACTTGGGGCAGCGGCGGTCTTTCATTCTCTTACCCCGAGGGGTACGGGGGCGAAGTCCCATGGCGATCCTCGTCTAGCGTGCGTTCGTCAGAGCGGTTCGTAAGCTATCGCCATCCTTGGACTTGTCACCGTTGCCCTCCGCGGTCTTTCTGAGAATCGCGGCAGCTTCGGCGTGACGCGGAAGAATACGAAGGCCGCTTGCACTGCGTCAAGGCCAACGGCGAATTCCCACGGCCGGGCGTCGCTCATGCCGGCAAGACCGCGCGGCGATACGAGCCGATCACCTCCAGCCGCAGCGCCTTGCGGCCAAGCTGCGACATGGCCCGCTTCAGCCGCGGCTCGCTTTCGTGCCCTTCGACTTCCACGAAGAAAAGATAGGTTCCCGGCCGGTCGGGCACCGGGAACGACTCGATCCAAGTCATGTTCAGCCGGTTGCGCTTGAGCACCGTGGTGGCATCGGCCAGGGCTCCCACTTTGTGGTCCACCTCGAACAGGACGGCCGTCTTGTCGCTGCCGCTCTTGGGCGACGATTCCTGGCCGATCACGGCGAACCGCGTCACGTTGGCCGCGTGGTCTTCGATGTTCTCCGCCAGAACGTTCAGCCCGTAGTGCACGGCGGCCTGAATGCTGGCGATGGCCGCGGCGCCGATCTTCTTCTGCGCCAGCTCCGCGGCAGTGGAGGTGCTCGTCATCTCGATGACCCGCGCTGCCGGCATGTGCTTGGAGAGCCAGTTGCGGCATTGCGAGATCGCCTGCGGCCGCGAGTAAACCTCTTGCACCTGCTCGCGCGGACACTTGGCCATCAGGTTGTGGTGGATTTCGATCACGACCTCGCCGCAAATGCGAATCGGCAGCCGCGTGAACATGTCCAGCGTGTCGGCCACGCGGCCATCCGTCGAGTTCTCCAGCGGCACCAGGCCATATTTCACGTGGCCACGCTGCACCTCCTCGAACACGGCAGCGATGCAGCCCACCGGCACGAGTTCCGTGGTGTCGCCGAAGCGAGTGATCGCGGCGATATGACTGTAACTGTAGGGCGGCCCGAGGTATGCGACGCGGACCTTCTTCGTCAACTCGCGCGATCCGCTATACAGCTCTCGCAGAATGGCCCGCACACACCGCGGCGCCAGCGGGCCCTTGTTCGTCTCCACCAAATGGTCCAGACTCTTTTCGTCGCGCGTCAGGCCGTTGCCGGTTTCCTCGGCGCTGTCGTGTCGTGCGGCCAGCTCCGCTCGTTCGTTGATGAGCTTGACGAGCTCTCGGTCGAGTCGCTCCACTTTGCGCAACTGGGTAGGACTCTCGCCGCGACTCTTGCTGGGTTTGTGGGCGGGCTTTCCCTTGGCCATCGGCGACCTCAAGTCCCGCCGCGAAAGAGTGGCGGGACCGCGCGTAAGTGCTTGGGACGAATTGAGTTCTTTTGTATTTGGGCGAATTTCCAGTGTCAAGCAGGTAGAAGCAGCAAATCACCCGTATTTCAGCGGAGAACTGGCCGAAGAACCTCGTCGCGTAAATGGAAGGGGTCAGGCCCTTGCGATGTAAATCATTGATGATTAGCGGGTTACGCACGTTCTTGATGGCGAGGTCCTCCCATCATGCCAAATTGGCAGGATCCGAAGCGATTCAGCTTTGGCTGGACCGCGAGTCGTGCAAGGTCGGCGTGAAACGGAAATCACCATATCGACGAGACTTACGACTCTCTACCCCCAGCAGGTTTTGGTCGGCACATTGTTTGCTAATTTTGAGAACAACCATTCCCACATCCAAATTCCGCGCGCGCCTAGGCTAACGTCATTGGCGGCATCGCCTCATTGACCCCGCCAGCGCACCAGGCCTGCGGCGCTTTCGGCGAGAAATCGAAGGAGAACTCAACATGGCTTCCGGCGAAAAGATCATCGGCATCGACCTGGGCACGACGAACTCCGTCGTGGCCGTCATGGAGGGCAAAGAGCCTAAGGTGATCGAGAACGCCGAGGGCGGCCGGCTGACCCCCAGCGTGGTCTCCTTCACCGACAAGGGTGATGTTCTGGTTGGCGACCCGGCCCGCCGGCAGGCGGTGATCAATCCCAAACGCACCGTCTACTCGATCAAGCGCTTCATGGGCCGGCGTCACAGCGAAGTGGCGTCGGAAGAGAAGATCGTGCCCTATGAGGTGGTGGGCGGTCCCGAGGAATACGTCAAGGTCCGCGTGGCGAGCAAGGATCACACTCCGCCGGAGATCTCCGCCAAGATCCTCCGCAAGCTCAAAGAATCGGCCGAGGCCTATCTGGGCCACCGCGTCAACAAGGCAGTGATCACCACGCCGGCCTACTTCAACGACGCCCAGCGGCAAGCCACCAAGGACGCCGGTGAGATCGCCGGGCTGGAAGTCGTCCGCATCATCAACGAGCCGACGGCCGCGGCCATGGCCTACGGCCTCGATAAGAAGACGAACGAGAAGATCGTGGTCTTCGACCTGGGCGGCGGCACGTTCGACGTCTCGGTGCTGGAAGTGGCCGAAGGGGTTTTCCGCGTCATCGCCACGAACGGCGACACGCACCTGGGCGGCGACGACTTCGACCAGTGCCTGATCAACTACGTGGCCGATGAGTTCAAGAAGTCCAACGGGATCGACCTGCGGAAGGACGTCCAGGCGCTGCAGCGGCTGCAGGAAGCCTGCGAAAAGGCCAAGAAGGAACTTTCGTCAGCGACGTCCACTGATATCAACCTGCCGTTCATCACGGCCGACGCCAACGGGCCTAAGCATCTTCAGATGACGGTCACTCGCGCCAAGTTCGAGCAGTTGGTCGATGGGCTGATCGAGCGCTGCCGCAAGCCGGTCGAGCAGGCCATGCGCGACAGCAAGCTCGCCTACGGCGACATCGACGAGGTGGTGCTGGTCGGCGGCTCGACGCGCGTGCCCAAGGTGCAAGAGCTGGTCCGCAAGATGTTCAACAAGGAGCCGCACAAGGGCGTCAACCCCGATGAAGTCGTGGCCGTCGGCGCCGCGATTCAGGCCGGCGTGCTGGCGGGCGAAGTGCACGACGTGCTGCTGCTCGACGTGACGCCGCTGACGCTGGGCATCGAGACCCTGGGCGGCGTGCTCACTCCGCTGGTCGAGCGCAACACGACGATCCCCACCACGAAGACGCAGACCTTCAGCACGGCCGCCGACAACCAGCCGGCCGTGACGATCAGCGTCTATCAGGGCGAGCGGAAGATGGCGGCCGACAACCGCCTGCTGGGCCAGTTCAACCTGGAAGGCATCCCGCCGGCCCCGCGCGGCATGCCGCAGATCGAAGTCACCTTCGACATCGACGCCAACGGCATCCTCAACGTCTCGGCCAAGGACAAAGGCACCGGCAAGCAGCAAACGGTCCGCATCGAGCAATCGAGCGGCTTGAGCGAAGAAGAAATCCAGCGGATGCGCAAGGATGCCGAAGCCCACGCCGAAGAGGACAAGAAGAAGAAAGACCTGGTCGATGCCCGCAACGAGGCCGAAGCCCGGGCCTTTGCCATGGAAAAGCTGCTCAAGGAGCACGCCGAGAAGCTGCGCGACGCGGACAAGGATGCCGTGACCAAGAGCATCGAAAAGGTCCGCGAGGCCGCCAAGGGGGACGACCCGGCGCGGATCAAGACCGCCGTCAGCGAGCTGGAGCAAGCCTCGCACGCGCTGAGTAAGACGCTGTACGAAGCCGGCGCGCGGCCGGGCGGGCAAGCCGGTGCGGGGACAGGCGCGGGAGCCGGTGCCAAGACCGACGGCAAGGGCGGGGCGGATGAGCCAATTGATGCGGAGTTTGAGGTGAAGTAGCGGCACACACAACGCAACGGCTTGCGTTCCGGGATCTAGGAATCACGGGAGGAGTGATGGCAGCCTGCTTCGAGATATGCCAAGAAGATGGCCTATGGGTACCGTATTACCTGGGCTTTTCGGAAGCGAAGGATATGGACCGCTATGTGAATGGCGCCGAGGACTTCGAGTCGTTTGACCAGGAGACGTGTGGGCGAAGGTGGGTGAATGACGAGAAGGCACGCCATCAATTCCGGTCGGTGGAGCAAGCCGTTGACGTGATTCGGCACGCGCTGGCGAACCCCGGTCATAAGGTCCATTCTCGAGAGCCCTTGGATGCTGCAACTCCAATATACGTATTGGATCCACAGTCGGGCCACCGACGAAGAGCATAGCTCACTTCGGGAGAATACGATGCCCTTGCACCATTGGACGCGCGTGCAGCCGGTACATTTCGCGACTTTCACCTCAGTTGGCGTTGCCGTCTGACGGTAGCGTTGAACGGTGGCTCGTTGCCTTTCAGCCCCAACGGGGCGAAACTCGACAGCCCAGGCCGAAGGCCTGGGTCGGCATTCGCCGAGGCAACGTAAGGCCCAACGGGCCGCAACTAGCGACGCGAGAGGCCACAATGCCGCAATCCCTCGCAAACGTCTTGCTTCACCTCGTCTTCAGCACGAAGCATCGCCAGCCGTTCCTAAGCAAGTCCGCTGATCGCGATGCGATGACTTATCTGATCGGCACGCTTAGGAACATCAAATGTCCCTCGTTGGCGGTGGGTGTGGTCGCGGACCACGTTCATATCCTCTGTAATCTGTCGCGGACGATATCGATCGCCCAATTGGTCGAAGAGATCAAGACGTTGTCGTCCGCGCGGATCAAGGAACAGGGGCCCGCGTTGCAGGACTTCCACTGGCAGAATGGCTATGGAGCGTTCTCGGTGAGCCAGTCCAATGCGCCGCAGGTGAAGCAGTACGTGGAGAATCAGGAGGAGCACCACCGGACGAGGACGTTCCAGGAAGAATTTCGCCTGCTGCTGGAGAAGCATGGGATCGAATACGATGAGCGCTACGTCTGGGATTGATCGAGTCGCGGCCCTTTTGGGCCTTGCGCCGACGTGCGGGGTGCGAAGGTCCCAGGCCTTCGGCCTGGGCTATCGGGTCAGCGGCCTTCGGCCTCATGAGTCGTGACAATTAGATCGCAGGAGGTAGGCGCACCACGCAGCGGTGCTCGTCCGCCCCCACGGGGCGAAACTCGGCAGCCCAGGCCGAAGGCCTGGGAGCGCGATAGCGCCGAAGCACGTCAAGGCCCAATGGGCCGTGACGCATCCGCGCCGTTGGAGACCAGAGATGCCGCAATCCCTCAGGGTCGCACGTCGCCTCGCTCGTCAAGCCGCGAAAGGGAATCGGCGCTCTGGGCACGATAGTCCCTCTTGTACGCCGGCTTCCCACCGCCCCGGTACGAAAGTAGACTCGGGCACACGAGCGATTCTACGGCGGCTAGAAGCCGTCGTTACTTGGAGGTGTAACCATGAGCAGCGTACGAGTCCTCGTCGGCACCCAAAAGGGCGGCTTCATCCTCACCTCCGACGGCAAGCGCAAGAAGTGGGACGTCAGCGGGCCGCTCTTTGGCGGCTGGGAGATTTATCACATGAAGGGCTCGCCGGTCGATCCCGAACCGCATCTATGCCTCGCAGACCAGCGGCTGGTTCGGGCAGGTCATTCAGCGCTCCGACGACGGCGGCAAGACGTGGACCACGCCGGGCAGCAAGCCGGAGGAGCTGACAGTCGCCGGACGGCATGCCCAAGGGCGAGAGCAACAAGTTCGTCTATGACACGATCCGCCCGAGACCGGCAAGCCGCTCACGACGCACCAGTGGTACGACGGCACGCAGCACCCCTGGGAATTCAAGCGCGTCTGGCACGTGGAGCCGTCGCTGAACGACCCGGACACCGTCTATGCCGGCGTGGAAGACGCGGCGCTGTTCCGCTCGACCGACGGCGGCAAGACGTGGCACGAGCTGGCCGGCCTGCGCGGCCACGGCACCGGGCCCAAGTGGTCGCCGGGCGCCGGCGGCATGGGCCTGCACACGATCGTCCTCGATCCGACCAACCCCAAGCGCATGTACATCGCCATCTCCGCGGCGGGCGCCTTCCGCACCGACGACGGCGGCAAGACCTGGAAGGCGATCAACCGCGGGCTGAAGTCGCCGTACCTGCCCGAGCCGACGCCGGAGGTCGGCTTCTGCGTCCATCGCATCGCGATGCACCCGTCGCGGCCCGACGTCGTGTTCATGCAGTTGCATCAGGGGGGCGGCGTCTACCGCAGCGACAACGCCGGCGACTCGTGGCAGGAGGTCAACGGAAACCTGCCGACCGATTTCGGCTTCCCCATCGACGTTCACGCGCACGAGCCAGACACGATCTATGCCGTGCCGATGGACCCCAACATGCGCGTTCCGCCCGAAGGAAAGCTGCGCGTCTATCGCAGCCGCAGCGGGCGGCAACGAGTGGGAGCCGCTCACGCAAGGGCCTGCCGCAAGAGAACTGCTACGTCAACGTGCTGCGCGACGCGATGGCGGTCGATTCGCTCGACGAGTGCGGCATTTACTTCGGCACGACCGGCGGGCAGGTCTACTGCTCGCCCGACGGCGGCGACAGCTGGGCAGCCGATCGTCCGCGATTTGCCGGACGTGCTCTCGGTCGAAGTGCAGACACTTACGTAGCGGCGGCTTGCCGGCCGCCGAGGTTGTCCCGAAACGCCACTAACGCGGCGGCTAGCCGCCGCTACGTGCCATGCAAAAGATCACCACCTTTCTCTGGTTCGACAACCAGGCCGAAGAGGCCGTGAAGTTCTACACGTCGATCTTCAAGAACTCCAAGATCGGCACGATTGCCCGCTATGGCGACGCTGGGCCGGGGCCCAAAGGCTCGGTGATGACGGCCACCTTCCAGCTTGAGGGGCAGGAATTCGTCGCCCTCAACGGCGGCCCGATCTACAAGTTCACGCCGGCCATCTCGTTTGCCGTCAACTGCGAGACGCAGGAGGAAGTCGATTACTACTGGGAGAAGCTTTCGCAAGGAGGCGCCGAAGTCCAGTGCGGCTGGGTGACCGATAAATACGGCGTCTCGTGGCAGATCGTGCCCACGATCCTGCACAAGCTGCTGCAAGACAAAGATGCTGCGAAATCCAAACGCGTGATGCAGGCCATGCTGCAGAATGGTCAAGCTCGACATCGCACGGTTGAAGCAGGCCTACGACGGATGATCGACCAGCGAAACCAATGAACTCGAAAGGAAGACTCCTTGCAGTGGAATCCTTACCTGGCGTTCAACGGGCAATGTGCGGCTGCGTTCAAGTTCTACGAGCGGTGTCTTCGCGGGAAGGTCACGGCGATGATTCCCTACGGCGACACGCCAGCGGCGGAGCACGTGCCGGCCGATCACCGCGGCAAGATCATGCATGCCCGGCTGGTGGCCGGCGACCAGGTGCTGATGGGCGGCGACGCCCATCCCGGAGCGCCTTACGAAGGCATCAAAGGCTGCTGTGTCGCGATTCAAGTCGATACGCCGGACGAAGCGGAGCGCGTCTTCCAAGCGCTGTCGGAGAATGGCACCGTGCAAATGCCACTGGAAGAGACGTTCTGGGCCGTGCGCTTCGGCATGCTGAGCGATCAATTCGGCGTGCCGTGGATGGTGAACTGCGAAAAGCCGCGCTGAAAAGCAGCGCTGAGCCGTATCACGAGGGCAAACAGGTATGGTCCGTGTCGTTCTACCGTTCCATCTGCGAACGCTGGCGCACATCGACGGCGAGGTGAGCCTCGAGGTAGAGCCGCCCGTCACGCAGCGCTCGGTGCTGGATGCGCTCGAAGCCCGCTACCCAATGCTCCGGGGCACGATCCGCGACCACGGCACGCTCAAGCGCCGGGCATTCTTGCGGTTCTTCGCCTGCCAGCAAGACCTGTCGCACAAGTCGCCCGATGTGCCGCTGCCCGAGGCCGTTGCCTCCGGGAAAGAGCCGTTTTGCATCGTCGGTGCGATCGCCGGCGGCTACGCGCGGGCGCAGCCGTCGCCGGAAGCTCTTCCTCGAGAAATCGTCTCAGCCTATTGCTTCTCGTGCGAAGCTCCGTGAGCCGGCTGATGTCCTTCGCAACGCACCACCGGTTGGGGTGGGTACTTCGGGTAATCGGGGTCGCTAAGCGACAATTGGCACAGCAGAAACCGCGATCCCTTGGGCGTGGCTACCTCCCGCATGCTCCGGCACGTCTCGCACAGACTCTGAGGCATGCTTCGCGCAGCGTCCGAAGACGGCCTGATCAAGTTAAATCCTGTCAAGTTGTTCTACCGTTCGCTCATTGCCGCACGTTGCCGGTGTTGAGCGTCGAGCCTGGCTCAAACAAAAGCACGTGCGCCTCCTCCTCAGCCACGGGCCGATGTTCGACGCGACGAGGGACGACGAGAAATTCGCCCTCTTCGAGCCAAACGTCTCGATCGCGAAACTCCATCCGAAACCGCCCTTTGACGACAAGGAACAGCTCGTCCTCGTTCTCGTGGTGGTGCCAAACGAACGGCCCCTGGAATTTGACGAGCTTGACCTGCTGGCCATTCAGCTCCCCCACGACCTTCGGCGACCACTGGTCGCTGAACAGGGCAAACTTGTCGAGCAGGTTGACTTTCTGCACGACAAGGCCGGCTTCTGGTCCCTGCATGATGAGCCTCTCGCTGATTGCCTGCTGCGTCTCGTTTTCACAGGAGGTGGAGAGCCGCGAGGATTGCCGCAGCGGCGATCAGCGGCCCGAGCACGCCACCGGCCAGCGTCGCGACCCATGCCTTCGACATCCATTGCAGCGTTGCGGCGGCCAGCACCATAGCGATCAAGAAAGATATCGCCACTCCGCAACTCAACATGAGGGTGGCCCCGACGCGTCCCAGCACGAAGGCTTTCCACTCTTCTTCGGTCCACAAGGAATAGCTTCCCGCGGCCAGAAATACGAGGTGCTCGGCGAGAAGCACGGCGCGAAGGAACAGCCGCTTCGCGGCCTCTGGCTGCCCATCCGTCTGCACGAACTCAGCCTCAATCGGCGGTGTCATCTGGCACGATCAATCTTGGCCTACCGGTCGATCTCGCCCATGACGATGTCGAGCGAGCCGACGATGGCCGGCACGTCGGCGATCAGGCAGCCGCGGCAGAGCTCGTGGGTGACGGTGAGGTTGCAGAAGCGAGCTGCTGCGGGCCCGCAGCGCGCAGGGGATCGATGCTGCCGGCGCCGACGACGTAGAAGCCCATCTGGCCGCGCGGGGCATTCGGTCTCGAGGTAGGCCTCGCCCGTGGGCAGCTTGGCGGTCAGCTTGATCGGCTCGCCCCAGTTGCCCGTGGCCGTGCGGTAGCGGTCGATCGCCTGCCGACGAGCTCGATCGCCCTGCACCACCTCGAGCATCCGCACGTAGAACCGGTGCCAGCAGTCGCCGAGCACCGCCTCGCTGCGGCACCGGCGGGTAGTCGTGGTCCTTGGGATAGTGGCCGTTGCTGCTCGCACGATGACCTCGAAGGCGTAGCCGTCGTACGGCTCGGTGTAGCGCTCGTCGCCGTCGCGGCGCAGGTCGTGATCGACGCCGCTGCCGCGGAGCATCGGGCCGGTGCAGCCGTAGTCGAGGGCCATCTCCTTCGACAGGACGCCGATGCTGGCCGTGCGCTTGACGAAGATGTGGTTGGTCGTCAGCAGCGCGTGGTACTCGGCGATGCGCGGCTTGAAGTAGTCGAGGAACTGCCTGGCAGCGTTCGCAGCCAGCCGTGCGGGCAGGTCGTCGTGGCGCCGCCGATGGTGATGTAGCTGTAGGTCAGCCGGGCGCCGCAGACCTCCTCGAACAGGTCGAGGATCTTCTCGCGCTCGCGGAAGGCGTAGAGGAACGGGCTGAACGTGCCCAGGTCGAGGCCGTAGGCCCCCATGCCGACGAGGTGGCTGGCGATGCGGTTCAGCTCGGCGATGATGACGCGGATGACCTGGGCCTTCTCGGGCATCTTCATGCCGCAGCAGCTTCTCGACGGCCAGCGAGTAGCCGAGGTTCATGTTCATCGCCGGCCAGGTAGTCCATGCGGTCGGTGTACGGGATGAACTGGATCGGGCGTGACGTTCTCGCCGATCTTCTCGGCGCAGCGGTGCAGGTAGCCGAGGTGCGGCGTCGACCTCGGAGATGATCTCGCCGTCGGTGCGCAGCACGAGCCGCAGCACGCCGTGCGTGCTGGGGTGCTGCGGCCCCATGTTGACGAGCATCTCGTCGGTGCGGACGTCGAACTCGACGATGCGCGGGTCGTCGGTGGCGGTGGACATGCGATGGCGAAGTGCGAGAGAAAGCGGAGGTTAGGGTGCTGTTCCAACAGCCGACACGACGCGTCGTGCTTGCGTGGAGTCGAGTCCAAAGGACTTAATGAATTGGGTGACTTGCTGTTGCATCGGCGGCAAACACTTTCTCGCCGTGCAACGCCCATCGTGGCGCCGGCTGGCCCCCCGTGGCGCTGTAGCCTTCAATGAAGGTATAGGTCAGGTTGCCCTGAGAGTCGGGCCGTAACCACACACGTTCTGGTGAGTTGTGATGAAGGATCGAAATCAGGCCGCCGCTAATCAAGAAATCCTCAATTGCATCAGCCGACAGCTTTACCCGCATTTGGGCTTGATCCTTGTCGTCAAGATGTTGGATCTCACCTTCTTGCACTAGGAATTCATCCGCCACGTAGGGATCATTGGGCACCGAGACTCGAAACGATCGTTGCCCCGATACGCCCAACGGGCCACGGTCCTCAATAATCGTGCCGCAAGCGCGGCCTACGGCAAGGGGAATCCAGACTTTGTCACCCACTTTGAATGTTGCGGCAGGTGCATGGGCCATTGCTTTGCTCCACTACCACGGCGGCGAGCCCGTTGTCTGTCTCAAGTGATCCCGCATGACGGCATCAAAGGCCCGCGCAAGCCCCTGACAGGCTCGACGCCACAGCCTGACGTGCTCCAAGGTGAGCGTCGTGATTCCGTGTAGCTTCTGAGGATCGAAGTCCTGGTGTGCGATCGCGTTTCTCCAATCGGTGAGTATAGCGAGGCGGGCCTGCCATTCCTGGGCTCGCTTGTCCTTGGCCCGCATGGTGGGCCAAAACTGCAGGCCAAACCGATTGAAGTCACTGCCCAAGTTGTCCGGGTTTGGATTGCCGCGATCCAGTTTGCGGTCCTGAGTCAACAACCGCTCAACAGTACTGCGTAAAACCACTGGCTGAACAGCGGGCATCAAATGCGCCACGCACTCATCATGCAAGTCTCGGCAGAACCCTTGGAATTGAGACGAAACCATGACGGCATAGGCGTGATTGATCTGCGTAGTCGCATACCGTCGGCCAGGCGCCGTGCCACCCAGTGCCGCGTGGGATGCCTCGATGTCGTCTAACTTTGGCAGTCGATCCGTGCTCCAGAGCCTCAAGGCGACTAACGTCATGACAATTTCTGCTCAACCTGCCCCGACCTCCCGGGCTCATCCTACGCCCTACCGGCACCGTATTCCGTGATACTCCAGCGGTATCTCGTAATCCTTTCGCAGCGGGTAGCCCACCCAATCTTCCGGGCAGAGAATCCGCCGCAGGTTCGGGTGGCCGGTGAAGTACACGCCGGAGAGGTCGTAGACCTCGCGCTCGTGCCAGTCGGCGGTGCTCCACACGCCGCTGACCGTGGGCACTTCGGGCAACCGGGCATCTTCGCCGCCGTGGCGCTCGGATGCCGTTGCTTTCCATGCCCTCTTTCCAGCGCGGCAGCATCACCTTGATCACCAAGCTGCGTTTGAACGGCAGGCTCCACAGGTGGTAGACCACCTCCAGGTGCGGCTCGAAGCCGGCCTTGGCGGCCTTCTTGGGGTCCGGCTCGCAGTAATCGACGCCCGTGACGCAGCATAGCAGATTGAACCGCAGGTCCGGCTCATCGCGCAGATATCGGCAAACATCGACCAGGCCGGAAGGCGCGACCTCGATCCAGGGGTCGATCGCCTCCAGGTTGGAACCGGTGATGCGCTCGGCAAAGGTGGACTTGAGCCGGTCGAGAAAGAGCTGTGCGGTCATGGCAGAAGGGAGCATGGATGGACGTTCCCGGCATCGTGGCGCCCGGCGGCAGGCGCACGGCGCGGCCGCCTGGCTGGCTTGCCGTTATCGGTTTTCGATCAAGGCCGCTTGCTTGTGGACGAGCGGCCCGCGCACGGCCGCCCGGCCAGGTGAGGCGGTCCGCTCCCGGCTCACGGCGCGCACCCAGTCCAGGTCTCCCCGCATCCACACGTAGGCGAAGCCCACCAGGATCACGCCGAAGAACACCAGGATGTCTACGAAGGAAAACCAGGCGAGCTGCTGGGCGCTGTCAATGATCGCGGCCTGATTTGCCGGATCGGGCTGGGCCGCTCGGGGAACGCCCAGCTCGTCGTAGACGCTGACGATCGCCGCGGGGTCTTTCAGGGCAGGGTCCTTCAGGTGCGTGGCTTTGCCGAACACCGTGGCCCAGGGAAAGAAAAAGGCCACTTCCACGTCGAAGATCAAGAACAAGAGCGCCACGACGTAGAACCGCAGGTCGAACTGCACGTAGCTGCTGCCGATCGTCGGCTCGCCGCACTCGTAAATCTCGCGCTTCTCGGTGTGCGGATCGTTGGGCCGCAGGAACCGGCCGATCAGCAGGTTCACGAACACGAAGAGCAGGCCCGCCGTCACGAACAGGGCCAGATAGGCGACGATGGCGATGGAGTTCATGCTGTCAGTCGTCAGTGGTCAGTGGTCAGTGGTCAATGGTCAGTGGTCAGGCACGGATCCTCGACACAACTGACCACTGACCACTGACAACTGACCAAGTCAGTTATTCTCCGCCACCTGGCCCCCACCGGCCAGCGGTTGACGGCCGGCGAAGCCGGCCTCGATCTCGTGCCAGTAGTCGATCCGCGGCTCGCCCAGCTTCCAGCACAAGTACACGACGTGGCCGTCCTTCAGGCAAGGGAAGTCCACCAGGCCGACAAACGGGTCCTTCGTCTCGACCCCAAGGTCTTGCAGCTCGCGGACGTACTCGCGGAGCTGGTCGTGGTCCTTCTCCAATTCTGTCTCTACCTGCTCCAGTTCTTCGTTGTACAGCGGATTGGACGAAGCGCCCTGCCGGCCAGCCATGAGCAGCGTCAGCCGCTGCCGCCGCTCCTCGACGTCGCGCGCACAGCCGCACCATGTCGGTGACGATCGCCCGCACCAGCGGCAACGTGGCGTTCGCCTGCTCGGGCGTAAATAGCTTGGCTCGTTCGGGGGCGTGGCTGGGCATAGTGGAGGGCAGGAGTCAGGGGGCAGAAGTCAGGGGTCGGGGTCGGGAGTCAGGGGCGAGGGGTCAGCGATCAGCTTACGTCCTTGGTCTGACTCCTGACTACTGCCACCTGACTCCTGGAATCACGGATTGGGCCCTCCATGCACCGGCTCGACGATCACTTTGCTGTTGGCCACCGCGGTGGGGTTCAGCGTCGCCCGGCCCCAAGCCACGTCCAAAGGCAGACGCGAGAAATCCACGATGCACCCGTCTCGGCTGTAGCAGCTCAGGTCGTGCGTCGCGCCCATGAAGATGCAATCCACCGGGCACGGCTCCACGCACAGCGCGCAAAACATGCACTTCGAGTAGTCGATCGTGAAATCGGTGACCTTGAAGCCCTTGCCCTTGCTCGACGCGCTCCTTGCCGATGTAGATGCAATCGACCGGGCAGGCGCTGGCGCACTGATCGCAGGCGATGCACGTTGTCAGATCGAACCGATGGAACCCGCGATACCGCGGGGCGACCGGCACCGGCAGCTCCGGGTATTCGTAGAGCTCGGTGAACGTCTTGCGCTTCGGATCGTAAGTCCGCAGCCAATACCGCATGGTGACCCACATTCCCTGGGCCACCGTCACGACGGCGTCTTTGATGTCGCCGCACCAATTCGCAAACCCGCGCAGGGCACTCATCCGGTTGTCAACCTTTGGGAGGGCTTCAAACCCACGTTAAATCTCAGGCGGCGGCGTGTGCGCCGCCGCTTTCCTTGGGCACGACCTACGGGGCCGCGGCAATTCGTGGATTATAGGCCGGTGCGGTTTGTCCGCAAGCGGACCCGCCGCACGTGCCGCACGTGAGGCACGTTTCAAAACGTGCCCGTCAACCATTCCCGAATGCACGTCGGCCTGGCGGCTCGACGCTCGCCGAAGATTCGGCTTAAGTCGCAGCACCCGTCCAGCCGACATATTCGCTACTGCCTGTGCCGGTCGGCAAAGTTTGCGCGATCGGTCAGCTCGTTCAAGCCAGCAATACTACAGGAGGGTGAGATGGACCGTGTCGCGATCCTGGGTCTCATGGCGGCGTTGGCCTGCGCTTGCACCTCCCCGGCCTTGGGCCAGCTCGGACCCGTCGGGCCGGCACCGGCGGCCGAGCTACCGGGCGCACAGCATTCACCGCGCCGCGGCGCCCAGCACGCCGATGCCACCGCCCGCGGCGATCCGCATGGCACCGCTTCCCCCTCAGGCAATGCCAGCAGTTCCCAGTGGCCCTGGTTTCGCGGGCCCTAGGTTGGACATGCCGGGCAACGGTCTGCCAGGCGGCGCACCGTTGCCTCCGCCCCCCGGCGCGCGCAACCAGAGTTTCCCCACGCCGGGCCAGCCGGCAATACTCCGGCCGCCTATGTCTCGCCGAACCCAGCGCCCAAAGCACCGCAGAACTTGGGGCTTTACCGGCCGTCGTTCCCCGAGGGCATCGAGCCCAAGAGGCTCTCTCCGCTCCCTTCCGTGACGGTCCGCGAGTATCCCTACCTGCGCCGCGGCCAGATGACCGACAGGTTTGTCACGCCCGCTGGCATGGAGATGCCCGAGGCCGTCGGACGCACGACGGCCCCGGCGACCTGGCGCGACCGGCTGCGCGAGATCGTCGATCCGCTGGGCTTGCTGCCCTAATCCGAACCGCCAGACGAGCAGGCAGGCAGCCTTCGCCCCAGTTGCCGCGGCGCCCGTTCTCCGGCGCCGTTACGCCGTCGCCGCGGGCACCGCCGTCAGCGGCGGCGTGAACTCGAAATCGTAGAAGTACGCGTCGCTCGTCGTGCAGTCGCGCTCGACCTTCCAGGTCCGCGTGTTGGTGCGGTAGTCGGGCTTCTCTTTGAACGGCGTGATGAAGCACGGGCAGTGCCATTGCAGGCAGTTGTTCGGCAGCGCCGCGTAGTTGCCGTTGTCCAGCGCGACGACGTGGGCACACTTGTGGCCGCCGTCCCCCGCGTCTTCCGCGTCGGCGTTGCCATGCCAGTCGAGCGTGAAGAGGTACGTGCCGGCGTACCATGCTTTGTCCGGCAGCCGCGCCCGGACGCGGGCCTCGTACAGCCGATCGAAGGAGATCGCGCTGACCTCGCAGCTGAAGCAGTCCCACACCTCGAGCAGCTCCAGCGGCATCTCCGGGGCGTCGGCCCGATGGCAGAGGGCGTGGATCGGCAGCCGCCAGAAGGTGGCCCCGTTTTCCGTGAGCACGTGAAAGCCGATCGCCCGTCCCTGGATCGAGGCCACCGCGAACACGCACACCTTCACGAACTCGCCCTGGTGGGCCTGGCCGTTGTAGAGGAACTCTTTTCGCAACAGACAGTAGAAGCGCGGGATGTTGGTGTTGAGCGTCGGCAACTGGACGTGATCACCTCCGGGAAGACGGGTGAGAGGAACGGGGATCAGCAAAACGGGAGAGAATGATACGAATCGCGGCGGGCGCACACAAGGAGATTTTCTTGCCACCTCTCGGTGTGTCGCCAGCAAGTCATCTTGGTGCCAGGAGTCAGCGGGACAGGCATGACTTCGCCAAACTCGTTGCTCGCCCGATGCCCCGTAGCTAGAAAGGAATGAAGCATGCCTGCCCCGAGGGGCTTCGGCGTTCTGCCTTGCAGCATGCGGGCACTCTCTGGAGACGCAACTTGGATCTGTCCTGCCCCGCCTGCGGAAAACCGCTTCAGGCCACGGCCACGGAGCGGCTGACGCTGATTGTGTGCTCGACGTGCTCTCACGTGGTCAGCATTCCGCACGACGGCGGAGCGCACGCGTTGACGATCACGTCCGCCGCGCCTCTCCCCGCGCCGGAAATGCCGATCGCCGCAGCGCTGGAAACCACGGCCGAGTTTTTGGACGAGGAAACCCTCTCGCGGGCCGACGAAGGCAGATCCCCCGCTCCCGCCACGAGCTTCGCCCCCGGCACGCGCTTCGGCGACTACGAGATCATCGCGGAGATCGCCCGCGGCGGGATGGGCGTTGTCTTCAAGGCCCGACAGGTGAAGCTCAATCGCCTCGTCGCCCTGAAGATGATTCTTGGCGGGCAGCTTGCCTCCGAGGAACGTCCGGCGGTTCTACGTCGAGGCCGAGGCGGCGGCCAGGCTCGATCATCCGGGCATCGTGCCGATCTACGAAGTCGGCCAGCACGACGGGCAGCACTTCTTCTCGATGGGCTTCATCGAAGGCGCCAGCCTCAGCAGCCGCCTGGCGGCTGGCCCGCTGCCGCCGCGCGAAGCGGCCGAGCTTCTGAGAGAGACGGCGCTGGCCGTGGCCTATGCCCACCAGCGCGGCGTGATCCACCGCGACCTGAAGCCGTCGAACATCCTGCTCGACGCGCACGGCCAGCCGCGAGTGACCGACTTCGGCCTGGCCAAGCAGTTGGAGGGGGACGCCGAGCTGACGGCCAGCGGCGGCGTGATGGGCACGCCCAGCTACATGCCGCCGGAGCAGGCGGCCGGCCGCACCGAAGACGTCGGGCCGCTGGCCGACGTCTATGCACTGGGCGCGATGCTGTACTGTCTCCTGACCGGCCGGCCGCCGTTTCAAGCGGCCTCCCCGGTCGAGACGCTCAAGCAGGTCATCGAGCAAGAGCCGGCCTCGCCGCGGCAATTAAACGGCGCGGTGGATCGCGATCTGGAAACGATCTGCCTGAAGTGCCTGGAGAAAGAAGCGGGGCGTCGCTACGCCTCGGCGACTGAGCTGGCCGACGACTTGTCGCGATATCTCGACGGTCGGCCGATCAGCGCGCGGCCCATTTCGCGAGTCGCCCGGCTCGCTCGCTGGTGTCGTCGAAACCCGCGCGTGGCTGTCCTCAGCGGCGCGCTGCTGTTGGCTCTCGTCGGCGGGCTCGCGGGCACCAGCACGGGTATGGTGCGAGCCGAACAGCGCCGCGTCGAAGCTGAGTATGAGCGCGATCAGAAGGGCATCGCTCTGCAAGCCGAGACCAAGGCGCGCGAAGCGGAGACCGCGGCTCGCACGCTAACGATGGGCGCTTTGCGAAAGATGACCGACGCCGTGGTCGAGCGGCAATTGGCCCGGCGGACCGAGGGACTGACGGACGATGACCGCCGTTTCTTGCGGGAGATTCAGCAGCAGTACGAGGAGTTTGCCGAGCTGCCGGGGGACGGTCTCGAACGGCGCGCATCCGCGCCGAGGGGCATCTGCGCGTCGGCATCATCCGCGATCATCTGAGCGAGGACGCGCAAGCCGAAGCCTCGTATCTTCAAGCGGCCTCGTTGTACGGGCCGCTCGTGGCCGAAGCTCCCGAGCGCCCCGAGTTTCGCCAATTCTTGGGCGGCATCCACTTGAACCTGGGCATCGTCTATGCCCGCACGGGGCGACTCCGAGAGGCCGAGACGGCCTATGGCGAGGCCATTCGCATCCAGCAGCCCTTGGTCACCGCCTTCCCGGAGCTGCCGGACTTCCGCTGGAAGCTGGCCCGCAGCCACGGCAGTCTGGGTGCTCTGCTTTTCGACACCGGACGGCCCGAGGAAGCGGAGCGGGCTCATGGCGACGCGCTGGTCATTCAGCGGCAACTGGCGGACGCATTTCCGGCGCGCCGGAGTTTCGTCACGACGTGGCCCTGACCCAGGATCGCCTGGCGGCGGTCTTCCGCGGCACGAGACGGCTGAACGATGCCCACGCGGCAAGCGCCGGTGCCGTCGAGACGCTCAAGCAACTGGTCCGTGACTTTTCCGACCGTAGCGAGTTTCGCATCGCGCTGGCCCAAAGGCTCAACAACCGGGCGATCCTGCTGGTCGAGACGGGTCGGCCGAAGGAGGCCAGGCCGGTCTATGGCGAAGCCCTGGCGATCTACCGGCAATTGGCCGCCGAGTTTCCCACACAACCGCAGTATCGGCAGAACCTGGCGGGTGGGCACAGCAACTTGGGCTTGCTGCTCACGAACACGGGCGCTTTCAAGGAGGCTCACGCGGCTTTCGGCGAAGCCCTGGTGATCCAGAAGCGATTGGTCGCGGATTATCCCGCGCGACCCGAGTTCCGCCGGGAGCTGGCGGTGAGCCAAAACAATCTCGGGACCCTGCTCTATTCGATGGGCCGCTCGAAGGAAGCGGAGACAGCCCACGCCGACGCCAGAGCGATCTACCGGCAATTGGCCGCCGACTTTCCTACACGCCCCGAGTTCCGTCAGGAACTGGCCGGAAGCCTCGTCAACCTTGGCTCCTTGCTAATGTCGATGGCCCTCTCGAACGAAGCGGAAGCGGCCTACGTTGATGGTCTGGAGGTCCAGAAGGAACTGGCCACCGAATTTCCCAAGGTGCCGAACTACCGCAACGACCTAGCCAAGACGCTGGTCTATCTGGCCATTCTAAGATTCGAGCGTTTCGACAATGCCGCTTCGCGGCGCCGCCTCCAGGAAGCGCTGCCCCATTGTCAGGAGGCGCTCCGAGCCGATCCGGAGAACCTGACGTATCGACAGAATTATCGAGACTATCTGGCGGTCTTGATGCAGACCTGCGCCGCCCAGGGGGACCAGTCCGCGGCCGTGCAAGCCGCGGCTACCCTGCGCGATGTCGGCTGGGACGCGCCGAGTAATGCGCACGATGCCGCGCACGTGTTGGCGGCCTGCGTTGTGATCGTCGAGGGGGACGAGCGACTCAAGAAGGAAGTTCGCCAGCAACGGATGCGATTCTTCGCCGACCAGTCGATGGCCATGCTCCGCGACGCTGTCGCCAAGGGCTGGCGGGACGCCGCGGCGATGAAAGGCGACGCGGAGCTCGACCCGCTGCGCAAGCGCGAGGACTTCCAGAAGCTCTTGGCTGAGATGGAGGCGAAAGCCAAAGCCAAGTAACGGCCCGTCCGGCGCGGTGGCGTGCCACCGAATAGATTGTCGAGTAGATTGTCGAGTCGTGGAGTAATCGTGCAGCAGTTACTGCACGGGCGCAACCAGCGTCTTGAGGAACCCCACGAGTTTCTGCTGATCCTCTCCGCTCAATGCGGCGAAACAAACGCGAGAGCGGTCCGCCTCGCCGCCGTGCGCCGCGATCGCCGCCTCCAGCGTTTCGGCGCGGCCGTCGTGCAGATACGGGGCCGAGTCGCGCACGCCCCACAGGGGCGGCGTCCGCCATTCGCGCGCCGTGGCCGGCTCGACGGGCTGCTTCGTCCGGCCGTTCACCAGATCGGTCGGCGCGCTGGGATTCAGGCTCTCGGGCCGCAGCACGCCATACGACGTGGCGGCGTCGTTGAGCCCGTCGCCCATGTCGTGCAGCAAGAGGTCGCTGTAGAGGCCGTCCACGTCGGCCAGCTTCGGCACGTGGCAGGTCGCGCAGCCGACTGAGGCGAAGAGACTCTCTCCCTCGCGGACGTATTTTGCGGCGGCCGTATGCTCGGCCTTCTGCCTCACCGGCACCGGCAGGCGCGAGACGAACGACACCAGCTCGTTGCACTCGGCCTGGTCCATGTCCAGCCCTGGTGCTTTGTACTCTTTCTTGTAGGGCAGCGGCGGTTGCTCGTGGCCGGGCACTTGCAGGCCCAGCTCGACGGCGCAGGCCGTGAGCACGAAGTCGTCCAGCCCGGTGATCTGGGCCTTCCAGCCGAAGCGTCCGACACGGCCCTCCTTGGTGCGGCTGACGCGGCCGGTGACTTCGGGGAATTCATTGAATTTCCGCGCGGCGGCGGCCTCCAGCGTTCGCTCGTCGATGCCGTCGATCTTGCCCGCCCCGAAGAGCGCCGTGCCGTTGCGCTGGGTGATCAGCGTCAAGCCGGGCATGGCAGGCTGCGCGCCGCTCTCGGCAATATCGACGGTGAAGGGTGCCGGCTGTCCAATGCCCGGCGCTCCGCCCGGCGGCGTGGAACCCGGTCCACTGGGGAAGATGAAGATATTGCTCAAGGCCCCTTCAATTGCCGGAGCGGAGGCGCCCGGGCCAAACACGCCGCCACCCATCCCGAACCCACCCCCGCCCGGTCCGATGCCCAGCGCCGGATTGCACGAGCGTCTGCCGCCATTTGGCGAACTCGCCGTCCGTGCCGGAGTGGTGCAGGACAAAGCTCGTCGTGCCGGCCGCGGCGAACGTGCCGGGGCCAGGTGCGCCTCCGGCGCCAGGTGCGCTTCCAGGCCCAGAGGGGTTTGCCGCGACCACGCGATGGGCGGTCACGATGTTCACGTTCCGTCCTTTGGACCCGCCGCCCCCCACGCCGCCTTGATTGTGGCAGGCCACACAGGAAGTGTCGTTGAAGAGCGGCCCAAGTCCGTCGCCCCCGTGTGCCCGCGGGTCGCGGGGCTGCCACTCACGGGTGAACAGTTCCTTGCCGTTCAGCGGCTGGCGAGTTGGCGAGGCCGCCTGTGCCCCCGCAGTCGTGTTCGCGGCAGCCGGAGCCGCCGGCTGGGCCGTCTCCTCTGGTTCCTTGGCCAGGCTGCGGGCCACGGTGATCGCGGCCAACGCCGCCGCGATGCCCAGCGCGACCGGCGCGACGATCCACGTCACCCACCCCAGGTCCCTTCGCGGTTCGTGGCTCCAACGCTTGGAATTCGCGGACATGTCGCACCTCCAGCGGCTACGGAATGGATGGGATACGGGTTGCGTATTGGACGCTCCAAGAGCGGCAAAGACTCCATCGGGCAAAGCGGCAGAACTGCGGTCGACCTTCGACCGCTGATTATAGCGGGACTGGTCCGCCATTCCAAAAGCGCCTTCTGCGTTGGTCGGCTTCTTCTTGGTCGTCGCCTGCGACGTGAGAGAACGGTGCAACCGCCTACGGACGAAGTCGAGACCGTGTTAATCTAGGCAACGTCAAACCGCTCGGCTTATTGACAGTCGTTGATGCCTGGGCTATCTTCGACCACGATTCGAAGGCATGTGATGCCCCCCACAAGTGGGGGGTCGTCCAAGCAGGGTATGACTCGGCGTTGGATTTGCAATCACGTGCCACCCACCACACCTGACCGGCGAGCGAGCCGGTTCCCGCCTAAGTAGCGTTGCGGTACTGGCGAACGGGGGGCGTGAGCCGCCTGATTCGTTGGTGACTGAACAGACGCCGCGGCACCGGGGCCTGACGCCCCGCCGCTCGCCTTTTGCAACTGACCACTGACGACTGACAACTGACAATCCCCCCTAGGAGATTGCCCCACATGACGAAGCGATTGCCCATGAGTACCGACCGTCGTGGCTTCCTGACCGTCGGCGCCGTGGCCGGCCTCGGCCTGACGCTGGCCGATTTCTTCCGCGTGCAGGCCCGGGCCGAGCAGAAGCACTACGACAGCATCGAGGCCAAGGCCGAGAGCGTCATCCACATCTTCCTGCCCGGCGGCATGGCCCACCAGGAATCGTTCGACCCGAAGCCGCTACGCCCCGATCGAGTACCGCGGCGAGATGGGCACGATCCAGACGAAGCTCGACGGCGACGTCTTCAGCGAGTGCCTGACGAAGACGGCCGCAGGTCGCCGACAAGATCACCGTCTGCCGCTCGATGACGCACGGCGAGGCGGCCCACGAGCGCGGCACGCACAACATGTTCACCGGCTACCGGCCCAGCCCGGCGCTGCAGCTTCCCGAGCATGGGCAGCGTCGTCAGCCACGAGTTCGGCCCGCGGAACAACCTGCCGCCGTACGTCTGCATCCCGAGCATGCCGAACGAGTTCGCCGGCAGCGGCTACCTGCAGCTCGTCGTTCGCGCCCGTTCAGCCTCGGCAGCGACCCGGCCAACGGCGGCTTCCAGGTGCAGGACCTGAACCTGCCCGGCGGCGTCGACGACGACGCGGTTCGCCACGCCGCCGCACGATGCTCGACGCGGTCAACGACCACTTCGCCAAGCAAGGAGAAGGCGGACAACGTCGCGGCGATGGACACGTTCTACGAGCGGGCCTACAGCCTGATCAGCTCGCAGAAGGCCCGCGAGGCGTTCAACATCGACGCCGAGCCGGCCGCGCTCCGCGACGAGTACGGCCGCAACGCGGCCGGCCAGCGGATGCTGATGGCCCGCCGGCTCGTCGAGGCGGGCGTGCGGTTCGTCTCGCTGACCTACGGCGGCTGGGACATGCACGCCAGCATCACCGGCGGCATGCGCGGCCAGATGCCGCCGTTCGACCAGGCGTTCGCCGCGCTGATCCGCGACCTGGACCGCGCGGGCCTGCTCGACACGACGCTGGTCATGGTCTCGCAGCGAGTTCGGCCGCACGCCGAAGATCAACGGCGACGGCCGGCCGCGACCACTGGCCGAAGGTGTTCAGCGTCGTGCTGGCCGGCGGCGGCATCAAGAAGGGCTCGATCTACGGCACGTCGGACGCGACCGCCAGCGAGCCGGAGGACGACCCGCTCGGCCGTCGAGGACCTGGCCACGACCGTCTACCACCGGCTCGGCATCGACGCCGACAAGGAGCTGATGGCCCCGGGCGACCGGCCGATCGAGATCGTCGACGGCGGCAAGGTGCGTCAAGGAGCTGCTGGCGTAAGTGACCATCGCTCGCGAGTCGGGCATCTCGTCCCAGCTCGCGTGCGGAACGGAGCGCCGCTCCGCGGCGAGTCTGCCCGCGACTGGCTAGTCGCGATCCTCGCCGCAGAGCCGCGATGCTCGTGTTCCCACGCAGAGCGTGGGACAAGACCTTCACTCCTGAGATCGCACCTATGTGCTGCGCATTCGCTTTCGCTGCCTGCCCTCGCTGTGCTCCTGCTGGCCGCGAGCGCATCGCCGCCGAGCCCTCGCTGGGCGCGATCATCGCCGCGCGGCGGGCAGCGCGGCACCGAGGTCGACGTCACCTTCAGCGGCGGCCGGCTCGCCGACGCCCAGGAGATCCTGTTCTACTACGCCCGGCATCACCGTCACGAAGCTCGAGGTCGTCAACGACGGCCACGGTGAAGGCGACGGTCGACGATCGCCGCCGACTGCCGGCTCGGCGAGCACGCCGTCCGCGTCCGCACGGCGACCGGCGTCAGCGAGCTGCGGACGTTCTGGCGTCGGCGCCCTGCCGGACGTCGACGAGAAGGAGCCGAACAGCGAGTTCGCCACAGCCGCAGACGATCGCGCTCAACGTCACCGTCAACGGCGTCGTCGACAACGAGGACGTCGATTACTTCGTCGTCGAGGCCAAGAAGGGCCAGCGGCATCACGGCCGAGGTCGAGGGCATGCGGCTGGGCAACACGTTCTTCGACCCGTACGTCGCCATCCTCGACGCGAAGCCGCTTCGAGCTGGCGGCCAGCGACGACGCGGCGCTGGTCGGGCAGGACGGCGTGCGCCTCGGTCGTCGCCCCGGCCGACGGCAAGTACATCGTCCAGGTCCGCGAGAGCGCCTACGGCGGCAACGGCGCCTGCCACGTACCGGCTGCACGTCGGCACGTTCCCGCGGCCGACGGCCGTCGTCCCCGCCGGCGGCAAGCCGGGCGAGGACGTCGAGGTCACGCTTCCTCGGCGACCCGGCCGGCGAGATCAAGCAGAAGGTGACAGCTGCCCGCCGACGCCGACCGCGAAGCTTCGGCGTCGTACGCCAAGGACGCCGGCGGCATCGCCCCGTCGCGCATGCCGTTCCGCGTCAGCGACCTGCGCCAACGTCGATCGAGGCCGAGCCGAACGACGACGTCGCCAAGGCCACGGCCGCGGCCGCGGCCCCCGGCGCGTTCAACGGCGTCATCGAGAAGGCCGGGCGACGTCGACTACTTCAAGTTCGCGGCGAAGAAGGGGCAGGTGTTCGACGTCCACGTGCTACGCCCGCGCGGCTCCGCTCGCCGCTCGACCCGGTCCTGTACGCTCGGCAACGCCGAGCGGCGGCGGCGTCGTCGGCAACGACGACAGCGGCGGGCCGGACAGCTACTTCCGCTTCACCGTCCCGGACGACGGCGAGTACGTCGCTCAGCGTCACCGACCACCTCGGCAAGGGCGGCGCCGGACTACGTCTACCGCGTCGAGGTCACGCCGGTCGCAGCCGACGCTCGACGATGGCGCATCCCGAAGGTCGCAGCAGTACTCGCAGGACCGGCAGACGATCGCCGTGCCGCAAGGGCAACCGCATGGCGACGCTGGTCAGCGCCGCGCCGCGGCGAACTTCGGCGGCGACGTGAACGTCGAGGTCGGCGGCCTGCCCGCCGGGCGTGACGCATCGAGCACCGATCGCCGATGGCCGGCGAACGAGTCGCAGGTGCCCGGTCGTGTTCGAGGCCGCCGCCGGACGCCGCCGCCGGCCGGCGCGCTGGCCGACCTCACGGGCAAGCACGGCCGACCCCAAGACGGCCGATCGACGGGCGATCTCGTCGCAGCTCGACCTGGCTGGTCATCGGGCCAGAACAACAGCCATGTTCTGGGGCTACACGGCCGACCGCATGGCGCGTGGCGCGTGACCGAGGAGGCGCCGTTCACGATCGAGATCGTCGAGCCGAAGGTGCCGCTGGTGCAGAACGGCTCGATGAACCTGAAGGTCGTCGCCAAGCGCAAGCCGGGCTTCAAGGCGCCGATCACCGTCCGCATGCTCTACAACCCGCCGGGCGTCGGCTCGGCCGGCGCGGTCGACGATCCCGCGAAGGCCAGAACGAGGTCGCTGCTGCCGATGAACGCCAACGGCGGCGCGCCGAGTCGCAGAAGTGGAAGACCGCCGTGATCGGCGGCGGCCGACGTCGGCAACGGGCCGGTCTGGGTGCTCGTCGCAGCTCGCCGACGCTGGACGATCGCCGCGCCGTTCGTCGACGTTCGCCATCGAGACGGCGGCCGTCGAGCAGGGCAAGGAGACCGACGTGTTCGTCAAGGTGACGCAGAACGACGCCGTTCGACGGCAAGGCCAAGGTGAAGCTGGTCGGCCTGCCGACGAGGTGACGACGCCGAGCCGTGGAGATCACCAAGGACGACGAAGGAGCTCGTCTTCAAGGTGACGACCGACAAGACCGCGCCGGCCGGGCAACCACCGCAACCTGTTCTGCCAGGTGGTGGTCACGCAGAACGGCGAGCCGATCGTGCACAACGCTCGGCGCCGGCGAGCTGCGGATCGACGTGCCGCTGCCGCCGAAGGCAACGCGCCCACGCCGCCGCCGATGCCCATGCCGGCGCCCGTGCCGAAGCAGCCCGACGAAGCCGCCCGAGAAGCGGCTGACGCGGCTGGAGCAGCTGCGGCTGGAGCGCGAGCAAGCGCGCAAGGCGGCCGAAGAAGCCGAGAAGGCGAAGGCCAAGCCGGCTACGCCCCCGAAGCAATAGCCGAAGTGTAGCCGAATTCGCCAGAATTCGGAGTGTCGTCGCCAACGCCCGAAGTCTGCGCGACTGCGGCTACAGAGACTGCACATCGCACCCGATGATTGACTCCATGAGCCATCGACTTATCGCCATCGCCTTGGCGCTCGTCACGGCAGTCCCGGCGACTGCCCTGGCCCAGCGCCGAGCATCCGCCGTCGCCAAGCTCGAGGTCTATCCCGCCGGACGTCAACCTCGACACCAGCCGCGACCGGCAGAGCGTTCGTCGTCCGGCCACGCAGCGCCGACGGCGTCACGCGCGACGTCACCGCCGCAGGCGAAGGTCGCCGCTCGCCAACCCGGCGCTCGTGAAGCTCGACGGCCAACGTCTCTACCCGGTGGCCGACGGCGCGACGGAGCTGACGGTCGCGTATCGGCGGCCAGACGGTCACGGTGCCGGTGACGGTCAAGGACGCCGCGGCCGACCGGCCGATCAGCTTCAAGCTCGACGTGATGCCGGTCTTCATGCGGGCCGGCTGCAACACCGGCAGCTGCCACGGCGCGGCCCGCGGCAAGGACGGCTTCCGCCTGTCGCTGTTCGGCTTCGACCCCGACGGCGACCACTACCGCCTCACCCGCGAGATCGGCGGCCGGCGCATCAACCTCGCCGTCGCCGGACGAGAGCCTGCTGATCGAGAAGGCGACCGGCGAGGTGCCGCACACCGGCGGCAAGCGGTTCGAGCAAGGCGAGCGAGTACTACGAGACGCTGGTCCGCTGGCTCGAGGCCGGCGCCGCCGAACGACGCCGGCCGACAGTCGCCAAGGTCCGTCGGCGTCGAGCTCTATCCGCCGACGGCCGTGCTCGACGGCAAGGGCGCGAACGCAGCAGATGACCGTCCGGGCGAAGTACTCCGACGGCACCGACCGCGACGTGACGCAGCCTGGCCGCTGTTCCTGAGCAACAACGACAACTCGGCCGCCGATCACGACCGACGGCGTGGTCACCGCCGGCGAGCGCGGCGAGGCGTTCGTCATGGCCCGCTTCGCCACGTTCACCGTCGGCGGCCAGGTCATCGTGCTGCCGAAGGGCCTGCAGTTCACGTCGCCGAACGAGCGGCCGAGACAACTACATCGACGCGCTCGTCGACGCCAAGCTCAAGAAGCTGCGGATCGTGCCCGTCGGGCGTCTGCACCGACGAGGCGTTCCTCCGCCGCGTCTACCTCGACATCATCGGCGTGCTGCCGACGGCCGAGGAGTACGCGCCGTTCATGGCCGACAAGCCGACCCGGACAAGCGCGAGAAGCTCGTCGACGAGCTGCTCGGACCGCAAGGAGTTCGCCGAGCTGTGGGTGATGAAGTGGGCCGAGCTGCTGCAGATCAGGTCCGTCGCAGCAGGTCAGCTACAAGGCGATGCTCCTGTACTACAACTGGCTCAGGACAAGATCGCCAAGCAACGTGCCGATCGACGAGATGGTGCAGGAGCTGCTCGGCGGCCAACGGCGGCACGTTCAAGAACCCGGCCGACGAACTACTACCAGATCGAGCGCGACACGCTGAAGGTGGCGGAGAACGTCGCCCAGGTGTTCATGGGCATGCGCATCCAGTGCGCCCAGTGCCACAACCATCCGTTCGACCGCTGGACGATGGACGACTACTACGGCTTCGCCGCGTTCTTCACGCAGATCGGCCGCAAGGCAGGCGAGGACTCCGCGAGATCGATCGTCTTCAACTCGCGGCGGCGGCGAGGTGCCGCACCCGGTCGGCGGCCGGGCGATGACGCCGAAGTTCCTCGGCGGCGCCGCGCCGGACGTGGCCGGCAAGGACCGCCGCGAGGTGCTGGCCGAGTGGCTGGCCTCGCCGGAGAACCCGTACTTCGCCACCAACCTCGCGAACATCGTCTGGGCCCACTTCTTCGGCTCGGGCATCATCGAGCCGGTCGACGACGTCCGCGTCAGCAACCCGGCGACGAACCCCGAGCTGCTCGACGAGCTGGGCAAGAAGTTCACCGAGTACAAGTACGACTTCAAGAAGCTGGTCCGCGACATCTGCACGCTCGCGACGCCTACCAGCGCTCGACGCGAGCGCGAACGACAGACGAACGAGACCGACGCGCGGAACTTCGCCCGCGGCCGCGTCCGCCGCATCCGGGCCGAGACGCTGCTCGACTGCATCAGCCAGGTGACCGAGACGAAGAACAAGTTCCCCGGGCTGCCGCTCGGCGCCCGGGCGGTGCAGATCGCCGACGGCGACGCCAGCACCTACTTCCTGACGACCTTCGGCCGGGCGACGCCGCGAGACGGTCTGCTCGTGCGAGGTGAAGATGGAGCCGACGCTGTCGCAGGCGCTGCACCTGCTCAACGGCGACGACGATCGAGGGCAAGATCCGCAGCGGCGGGCTCGTCGGCAAGCTGATGGCCGGGAAGAAGACGCCCGAGCAGGTCATCGAGACGCTCTACGTCCGCTGCCTGAGCCGCAAGCCGAGCCCGGAGGAGATGGCGAAGCTGACGGCCGTGGTCAAAGCGGCCGCGAACCCGCAGGCGGGCCTGGAAGACGTCTTCTGGGCGGTGCTGAACTCGCGGGAGTTCATGTTCAACCATTGACAACAGAAGATTGGCAACCACGAATAGTACGAATGACACGAATGGAATTGGAAACAGGGAGCCAGACTGAATCATTCGTGTTATTCGACTATTCGTGGTTGTCCTTCCGTCTTTGTGAACTAAGAGGGAACGCTAATAATCGCTAATTAACGCTAATGATCAATGGAGAGCACAGATCGCTGCCCGAGCGTCTATTCGCATATTAGCGTTTATTAGCGTTCCGAAAACCTTCTTGAGTTTCCGTATGAGACTTGTCTCGACCAGGCGGCATGGATGGTTGTTGCTTTGCGGCGTCGCGCTGTGCCCGTCGCGGCTGACCGTGGGTTCGCCCAGGAGAAGAAGCCGGCCGACGGCGCGGCGAAGAAGATCACCTACGACGACGCACGTCCGGCCGATCTTCCGCAACCGCTGCTTTAGCTGCCACAACCAGGACCAGGCCAAAAGCGACCTGGCGCTGGACGCCTATAACACGGCGATGCAAGGCGGTGCCGGCGGCAAGTCCGTGGTCGGCCGGCGACCTGGAGAAGTCGCGGCTCTGGCAGCTTGTGAACGCACGAAGACGAGCCGAAGATGCCGCCCGAGCAGGACAAGCTGCCGGACGGCGGAGCTGGCGACCATCAAGTCGTGGATCGAAGGCGGGTGCCCTGGAGAACGCCGGCAGCTGCCGGCGCGTCACCAAGACCGATGGTCGATCTGCTCGTGCCAGCGCCGGCTCGGCAAGCCCGACCGGGCCCGCCGCCGATGCCCGATCGGATGGTCAAGGAGCCAGTCGACGGTGGCCGAACGGCCCGGCGCGGTGACCGCCCTGGCCGCCAGCCCCTGGGCGCCCCTCGTGGCCGTGGCCGGGCAGAAGCAGGTCCTGCTCTACAACACCGACAGCGCCGAGCTGCTCGGCGTGCTGCCGTTCCCCGAGGGGCAGGCCCACGTCCTGAAGTTCAGCCGCAACGGCACGCTGCTCCTGGCCGGCGGCGGCCGGGCGGCCAGCTCGGGCAAGGTCGTGGTCTTCGACGTGAAGACCGGCAAGCGCGTCGCCGAAGTCGGCGACGAGCTCGACGTCGTGCTGGCGGCCGACATCAGCGCCGACCACACGATGATCGCCCTGGGCGGGCCGCGCAAGGTGGTCCGCGTCTATGCACGGCCAAGACGGCGTCGCTGGTCCACGAGATCAAGAAGCACACCGACTGGATCACGGCCATCGAGTTCAGCCCCGACGGCGTGCTGCTGGCCACGGGCGACCGCAACGGCGGCCTGTTCGTCTGGGAGTCGGAGACGGCCGCGAGTACCTCGACCTTGCGCGGCCACACCGGCGCGATCACCGACGTCAGCTGGCGGCTCGATTCGAACGTGCTGGCCAGCGGCGGCGAAGACGGCGCCGTCCGGCTGTGGGAATGGAGAACGGCGGCCAGGTCCGCGCCTGGACGGCCCACGGCGGCGGGGCCGCCTCGGTCCAGTTCACGCACGACGGCCGGCTCGTCTCCACCGGCCGCGACCGCGTTAGCCAAGGTCTGGGACCAGAACGGCGCCAAGCAGCGGGCATTCGAGGCCCTCGGCGACATCGGCCTCAAGGTCGGCCTTCACCCACGACGGCAAGCGCGTCGTCGGCGGCGACTGGACCGGCGAAATCCGCCTCTGGGACGCGGCTGACGGCAAGCGTGTTGCCAACCTGGCCATGAACCCGCCGCCCCTGGCCGTGCAGCTAGACGGCGCGACTAAGACGCTCGCCGCCCAGCAAGCCGAGCAGCAAAAGCTCACCGTGGCCTATCAGGCCGCGCAATCGGCGGCCGAGAAAGCGGCTGCCGATCTGGCGGCCGCTCAAAAGGCCGCGGCGGACGCGCAAACGCTCGTCACGAATACGACGAATGCCGCCAATGCGGCCAAAGCCGTGTTGGCTCAGACGACCGCAATCCAGGCGGCGGCCGCGAAAGCGACGACCGACTTCGAAGCCCTGTTCAACACTGCCAAAGACGCCGCCGCCAAGGCCCAAGACGCCGCCACCAAGGCGCCGCAGGATAAGAACCTTGCCGATCAGGCGACGAAACTGAAGACGGAGTTGGAGGTCAAGACCGCGCAGCTCGAAGCGGCCCGCAAGGTGGTTGCCGACAAGACCGCGGCCCTGGAGAAAGCCAAGCCGGTCTCGGCCGAAGCCGACAAGCAAGCCGCCGCCGCGGCGGCCGCCCTGCCGCCGGCTCAGCAGAAAGTCGTGGCCGTTACCGCCGCCGTCAAACCGGCCCAAGACGCGGCCGCTGCCGCCAAAGCCAAGAGCGACGCAGCCGCAGCCGTGACGACCGCCACGCAGCAGCTTGTCGAGCGGCTGAAGCAGGATATCGCCTTCGCGCAGCAGGCAAAGTTAGCCGGAAAGTAGCTCGTGGTGCATGTGGCTCGCGTGCATTCACTGCCCGGCTCACACGCGAGCCGCGTGTGCCACGTCGGCTCTATATTTGGCTCAATATAGTCGTCTTTCGCTCCGCGAAAGAACGCCCTTTCGCGGAGCGAAAGGCGACATTACACGTGATCGATCTCGCAACACCAATCGGCGGCGGCGATGGCCGCGGCGTCGAGTTGGATGGCACGGTCCAGTGGCTTCAACATCGTAATCTCCTTGGCCCGCGGCTGCACCGCGAAGCATCGTCGAGCGGCGGCAACATCCGGCAGCCAGCCGCCGAGGTGGGCGATCCCACGTTGGGCGGCCAATTGAATCACGCTCTCGTAGAGTTGTTCCAGCAGCTCGTCATCGTGCCGCGATAGCGCATAATCGGCGATCTTCCATGCGTCGTCAGTGCGGGTCAGGCAGACATAGCCCTGCCGCTGGCCGCCGGCGTCCCGCAGCCAGAATCGTTCGTCGGCCGGCCCCTTGCGCAGGAGATACTGCCAGTAATCGGCCGGGCGGGCGATTGCCAGCGGTAACGAACCGTGGTAGGCGGTGTACATGTCCGCCATGCTCGACGAGTGTTGCTCGACGTCGAGCGGGATTAGCGTAAATCCCGCGCGCCGTGGGGGACCTTGCACGTCGGGCTGACGCCTCGACGCTCGCCGGCCCTCGTGCGCCGGGCACACGACGTACGCTTGCCGCGCGTAGTACGCCGGCGGGATGTCGGAATAGAGCAGGCAGAGCGCTGCTCCGTCGCGCCGCCGCAGGTGGTCTTCGACCCAGGCGATGAGCCGCGGCGCGAAGCCCTGCCCGCGATGGGCGGCCGGCGTGTGGACCGAGCCGATGGCCATGCCGCGGACGATCTCGCCGTGCCAATGAAAGTGAAGTGGGTAGGCGCCCAGCGACGTGACGACCTCGCCCCTCCGGCAGCCGACGAACCACTCCGCGCGGTTGTGCTGTACCGAGGGCAGCCGCCGGGCGAGGTGCTCCTCCATGAGCAGGCCGTGCGACCACACGTCGTGCACGTTGCGATAGGCCGCCAGCCGCTCGGCCTCGGAGGCGGGATGAATGTCCAAGGGCATGGACGTGAGACTAACAAGCGCCGGGCAGGCAAGAAACCCTTGGCCCAGCGGTCCTGGCTCAATCGCGCGTTAGTCCTGACATCGTCCTCGTCCTCGTCGTCGTCCTCGTACTCGATGTTCGAATCGTCCGCTGAGTCGATTCGAGGACGAGGACGAGGACGATCAAACAAGGCTCAGGCCTTACCCGCCGCTTCCGGCGGAATGGCCTTGCCGTGGGGATCGACGGCCGCGCCGCCCAGCTCGCTTTGCAGCTCCTCGCGGATTTGCGGGCCGACGAAATGCTCCACGCGCTCGGCGGCCTCGTGCAGGTGGTCCTCCGGCAGCCCGAACTCGCTGGCCAGAAAGCTCTCCCACAGCCGGTGCGAACGGACCAGGTTTTCCGCCTGCTGGCGCCCTTTGGTGGTCAGCCGCAGGCCGGCCGCGCCAGATTGGACCTTGCCGGACCAGCGCAGCCATGTCAACGCGGCCAACGTCATGAGCGGGCCCAATCCGCGGACTCGTTGGACAAAGCGCGGGTCCGAGCGCGTGTCCCCCTCACCCCTGCCCCTCTTCCCCGCAGGGAGAGACGTAGGGGTGAGGGGCTGGAAGGCGGTTTCCTCGATGCGGTAGAGCACGCCCAGAATGTCCTCGGCGGCGATCCGCAGCCCCAGCACCGCGCGGTGGACCAGCTTGCTCAACAGGCCATAGCGGGGCGCAAGCAGCAGCGCCGCGAGAAAGAGCAGGCCCACGGTGACGCCCATCATGCCGGTCGTGCTGACCGCACTGATGCCTGAAAAGCCCAGAAGGCCCAGGACCGGCGGCGGCGCGGCGATGGCCAGCACGTGCCCCAGCACGCCCGAGAGCGCGGCGACGACGAGGCTGATCGCGAGCATGCCGGCCAGCCGGTCGGTGAGCAAACGGGCCGTCGCGGCCGGCGTGATGAGCATGGCGATCACCAGGATGCTCCCGACGCTGCGGAACGCGGCCACGATGGTCACCGCCGTGGCAGCCATCAGGGCATAGTGAACCAGCCGGGCGGGAATGCCCTGCGACGTGGCCAGGTGCGGATCGAAGGCGGCGATCCGCAGCTCCTTGAAGAAGACGATGGTGAGCAGCAGGTTCACGAGCAACACCGAGCCGTTGACCAAGGCCGGCTCGGGCACTTCCAGCCTGCCGATGCGGACGATCTTGCCGACCTCGCTTTGCAGCTCGCCCATCAGCACGCAGTCGGTGTCCAGGTGCACCTGGCGGCCGAAAATGCCGATGAGCAAGAGCGCGAGCGCGAAAAGCGACACGAACACGACGCCCAGCGCCGCGCTCGATTCGACCCGCCCCAGCCGGCCGATCCACTCGGTCAGCCAGGCCGTGGCGACGCCTATCAGCACGGCCCCGCCAAAGATGAGGACTTGCTGAAAGGCGCGAAAGGCGGCCGAGCTCGCCCCGGCTGGCGCCCATCCCAGGTCGAGCACGGCGTGGGCGGCGAAGAACGCCAGCACGATGCCCAGCAGCGCCGTATGGCTCAGGGCGTCGCCCAGCATGCTCTGGCGCCGCAGCAAGAGAAAGTTGCCCGGCAGCGCGCAGGCCATCGCCGCCAGGGCCGCCGTAGCGACGGTCCACGTATCGTCGGGCGTCCATGTGCCCAGTCGGCTGAGGAACTCGGACCACATAGCGATTCGTTCGCATCCATGTTCAGGGCGTGCCACTCGGCGCGATCACGTGCGGGCTTGGCGGCAGGCGCAGTTGCTCGTATTGCTCCGACAGGCGGTTCTCCAGCTCCAGGATGGTATCGGCGTCCAGCACGTGCTCGATGCGGTCGGCGCTGCGGTCCACGTGGCCGGGGGCGACGTTGGCGTAGGTGATCAAGTACATCTCCCACAGCCGATGATTGCGAATGATCTGCCGCGCTTCCGTAAGGCCGCCGGCCGTGAGCTGCGCGCGGCCATCAGGACGGCGGTGCAATAGCCCGGCGCGCTCTGCGGAGGCTGACAGCCGCCGCAACTGCCCGGGCGTCCACGAGCGCTTGGTCAGCAGGCGCTGCGGCGAAACGGCCTCGGCCAGGATCGCCTCCGTCGGCGCTGCCAGACCGCGCGGCAGCTTGCTGGCCGTCAGCTCATGTTCGACGATCTCATACATCGCCCGCAGCAAGTCGTGGCGACCGATGCGGCGCCGCAGCCGCCACTGGAGCAGCCAATGGCGCAACACGCCGCGCCGCGTGCCCATGAGCAGGCTGACGACAAAGAATGCGCTCCCCATCAGCACGATCAGCGGCCCGGTGGGTAGCTGCGAATAGGTGGAACTCACGATCACCGCCAGCGCGCCGCTGATGCAGCCGGCAGCGGCGGCCACGAGCGTCATCCGCCGCAGGTCGTTGCTCCAAAACCTGGCCGCGGCGGCGGGCACGATCAGCATGGCCACCACCAACAGCAGGCCGGCCCCCGGCATGCCGGCCACGGCCACCAGCACGACCAGGCCCATGAGCAGGAGGTCCAGCAGCGTGACCGGCCAACCTTGCGTGGCGGCAAACTGCTCGTCGAAGCACAGGACCTTGAACTCCTTGAACAGCAGCGCGCAAAGCGCCAGCGCCACCAGGCCCGCGCCCAGCATCAATTTCACGTCGGGCAAGTCGATGGCCGAGGCCATGCCGAAGATGTAGTTCTTGAGCCCGGCCGGGCTGCCGGAGCCGGGCCGCTCCGCCGCCTTGCGGACGATCGACAAGAGCACGATGCCGGCCCCGTAGAAGACCGAGAGCACGATCGCTAGCGCCGCGTCCTCGCGGATGCGCGTCAGGCTGCGGATCGCCAGGGCGCAGACCACGCCCAGCGCGCCGGTCAGCGCGGCCCCCGCGATCAGGCCCGGCACGAACTTGCCGGTGCCCGGCGCGAACAGCTCCATCACGAGAAACGCCAGGCACACGCCCGGCAGGGCCGAGTGTCCCACCACGTCACCCACGAGCGACCGCTTCCGCAGCAGCATGAAGGTGCCGACGATTCCGCCGCTAATCCCCAGCACAGCCACTCCGGCCAGGCAGACCCGCGTGTTATAGGGGAAGACCCGGATGACTTGCTCCCACAGCTCGCTCATGGCCCGCCCCCCAGCTTCATCTGCTGGCCCACCTGCTCGAGCAGGGCCAGCTTGCCGCCGTAGGTCTTGCGGAGGTTGTCGGGCGTGAAAACCTGGCTGGCCGGGCCGGCGGCCACGATCCGCATGTTCATCAGGATCACGTCGTCGAAATACTCCTGCACCGTCTGCAGGTCGTGATGCACCACGAGCACCGTCTGGCCGCCGCTCCGCAGCTCGCGAAGGATATCGACGATCGCCCGCTCGGTCGCTGCATCCACGCCGGCGAACGGCTCGTCCATCAGATAGACGTCGGCATCCTGGGCCAGGGCCCGTGCGAGGAAGACGCGCTGCTGCTGCCCGCCCGAAAGCTGGCTGATCTGCCGGTGGGCATAGTCGCCCATGCCGACGCGCCGCAGCGCCTCCCAGGCCATCTGGCGATAGGGCCGCGTCACCGGTCGGAACCAGCCGATCTTGCGATAGAGGCCCATCGCCACCACGTGCAGGGCATCGATCGGGAAGTCCCAGTCCACGCTCTCGCGCTGCGGCACGTAACCGACGCGTGCCCGCTGCTTGCGGTAGGCGCGCCGAAGAATCGCACGGAGCCGGAGACCTTGGGCACGAGATCCAGCACGGCCTTGATGAGCGTGGTCTTGCCCGCGCCGTTGGGGCCGACGATGGCGATCAGCCGGCCGCGGGGGGCGATGTAATCGACGTTCCAGAGCACCGGCTTGCGGTGGTAGGCCACCGTCATGTCGTGGATCGACATGGGGGCGTCGGCGGGATGATCGCGTTGGTCGAGCTGGCCGACCATGAGTGGTGAGTGGTGAGTGGTGAGTGGTGAGTGGTGAGAAAGTCGCCTTTCGCTCCCGCGAAAGGGCGTTCTTTCGCGGAGCGAAAGACGACTCACCTACTTCGCTTCTCGCATCTCCAGCCATTCTCGGAAGCCGCCCTTCGGTGGATTGCCGCCCAGCTCGCGGGCAACCAGCGTGACGTTGAAGTCGATCATGCCGATGTAGGTCCCTTCGTGGGTGCCGGCCTCTCCCATGGAATCTGAGAAGAGCTGGCCGTCGGCCTTGCGGACCTTCCAGCCCTTGTCGGCAGCGCCGGAGATGATCGCCGACAGGTTTTTGTCGTTGACCGACTCTTCGGTGAACAGCACGGGGATCTTTCGATCGACGAGAAAGTCCACGAGCTTGTTGATATCGCCGATGCTGGCCTCTTGCGTCGTATCCACGCCCTGCGGGCGCGGACCTCGATGCCGTAGGCCCGCGCGAAGTACTCAAACGCGTCGTGGGCAGTGACCAGCACCCGCTTCTCCTCGGGGATCGACTGGATCACTTCCCGCGCATACTCGTCCAACAGCTTCAGCCTCTCGCGGTACTTCGTGGCATTGGCCCGGTATTCTTCGGCGTGGTCCGGGTCATACTCTGCCAGCGCATCGGCGACGAAGCCCACGCCATGGCTCCAGGCCCGGAACGTCCATCCATACGTGCGGGTCGGGGTGCCCCTCGGCCGGGTGCAGGATTTCATACACCTTGTCGAGCTTTTCGGTGACCGCGTGAATCGGCCGGCCCTGTTTCCGCACGTTCTCGAACATGTCGGTCATGCGGCCCTCCAGCATCAAGCCAGAGTAGAACACGACCTTCGCCTTTTTCAGCTTGTAGGCGTCGTCGCGCGTGGGCTGGTAGTCGTGCGGATCGGACCGCTGGCCCATGATGCTCTCTACCGACAGCCGATCGCCGGCGACCTCCCGCACGATGTCGCCCACCATCGCCGTCGTGGTAACGACATCGGCGACGCGGATTTCCTCGCCACAGCCAGCCAGGCCTAAGAGAGCGGCTATCGCCCATGAGGCGGCACTACGCGAAACCTTGAACATGTGATTGGTCCCTTGGAGAGGCGCGCACTGGGAGCAGCCAGACGACTACCAGGAGCGCGGAGAGATTTTCATTTATCAAAAACATAATTTTGGATAGCTAAATTGTCAAGGGGTGGCCGCCGCGGACGACTGGCCGCAGCCGTTGCAGGCAGCGCGGTGCTCTGGTCAGCCGCGGGGGGCGTCATTAAGATGCCCGCCCTTTCTTCCGGGGGTGCCCCCCGCGCCTCCCTTGCAGTCACTGCATCCACTCGCATCGCCCACGAGGTCGCGACCAATGTCCACGTCTTCCTCTTCCGGTGATCGCCCGCGCCGCACGCTGCCCATCTCGCAGCGGCCCGGGCAACCCCAGGACGAGCGCCGTCAGCAACAACAGCATCGCACCGGCCACCGGCGCGATGACTTGCGGCACGTGAACGAGGAGCTGCAGCAGGCGCAAGACGACCTGGAGCAGATCGAGGAAACGGAGGAACAGCCGCTCGAGCCGACTCCAGACGCCCCGGAACGGGAATCGTCCCCGCCGGTGGCGCCGCGGACCTCGACGCGGCTGACACCGCCGCGCACGTCCAAGCGGGTGGACCTGCCTGCCGCGGGAGTGAAGCGCGTCGGCACGCCGGAAACCACTTCGCGCGGAGAGGGAACCATCCAGCGCTCGGAGGCAGCGATCCGCCGCACAAAGACTCAGGAAGTAAAGACTCAGGAAGTTCCGTCGGGCAGCGAGCCGACAAACGCCACGGGCTGGGCCGGCCGGAACTGGAACCGCCGGCAGATGGCCCGTTACGGCATCATTGCCGGCGTGATCCTCCTCACCGTGTGGCTGGCGCCGATCATCGCCGGGCACACGCCGCTGCGGAACCTCGCGCTATCGTCGCTGGGCAGCGAGCTCAACGGCACGGTGACGGCTTCGTCCGCCTCGTTCGGCTGGTTCTCGCCGGTTCAACTGCACGACATCGAAGTCCGCGACGACCGTGGAGATCTGGTGCTCAAGGTGCCGACCGTGAAGACCAGCCGCACGCTGCGGCAGATCATCTTCGATTCGGCGAACGTCGGCTACATCCAGCTCCACAAGCCGCAGTTGCACGTGGTGCTCGAAAAGAATGGCAGCAACGTGGAACGCCTGCTGTCGAAGATTCTCGGCAGCCGCGAGCCGTCGATGACCAGCCCCAAGCTCGATGTGGAAGTCGTCGATGGCTCCGCCACGGTCGAAGATCTCGACGCGCGGGGCCGCTGGCAGATGGAGGGGCTGGGGGCCAAGCTGGTGCTGCCGCGCGATTGGTCCGGCCCGCTGTCGCTACAGTTGGCCGGCAAGGTGGCGCAGCCCGGCCGCGGCGGCCAGTTCGACGTGCGCGTGGACATGACCAAGAGCCGGCAGGCCGACGGCTTCGTGGACAGCACCGGCACGATCAAGTGCTCGGCCAGCCAGTTTCCGCTGGCCCTGCTGCAAGGAGGGCTGTCGCGCTTCGAGCCTGGGACGCAAGTGTCCGGCTGGCTCAACGGCGATGCGGTCTATCAATGGGAGCACGACACGCGCGACGGCCGGCCGGTGACGCTCGAGGCGAATCTCACGGGCGAGGCCGTCCACATCCGCGGCCCGGCCCTGGGGACCGACACGCTGCACCTCGACCAATTGCAGGTGCCTTGCCGCGTGGTCTGGCAAGGCAAGCACATCCGCATCGACCAATTGGGCATCGCTTGCGACGTGGGACACGTGAACCTGAGCGGCTTAGCCGTCAACCTTACCCACGGCCTGGCCAAGGGGCTGAACAAGGCGCTGCGGACGAACACGTATGACTTCAAGGGCGAAGTGGACCTGGCCAAACTGGCGAAGATCATGCCCGATACGCTCTCCGTCAGGGATGGCACGCACATCACGCAGGGCAGGCTGAAGGTCGAACTCTCGCGTGTCGCTGAGAAGAACCAGGCCGCCGGTCCGGCGTGGAAGGGGCAACTGGTCACGACCAGCCTGCGGGCCGACAACGACGGGCAGCAGGTGACGTGGGACCAGCCGATCCAGGTGAAATTCGCTGCCCAGGAAACGCCTCGCGGCATGAACATCCAGCAGCTCGAGTGCCGCTCTGACTTTGTGAATCTGACTGCCAGCGGCGAGCCAAGCAACCTGAACATCCTGGCCGAGTACCACCTGGACAAGCTGGCCACGCGACTCAGCGACTTCTTCGACCTGTCGAACGTCGCCTTGAGCGGCGACGGCTGGTCGAAGCTCCAATGGAAGCGGCAGGTCGATGGCCAGATCGGCCTGCGGTGCGAGACGGAGCTCAATCGTTTCGCCGTCCGTCTGGGCAAGCAACAACTGCTGGCCGAAGACAAGCTCGCCCTGCTGCTTCAGGCCGCGCTCCAGGCCGACCCGCAAACTCGGCGACTCCAACGCGTAGAGGCCGGCACGCTGACCGTCACCTCGGGCGCCGACCGATTGTACGCGAAGCTGGCCGGACCGGTGGAGTTCGCTGCGATCGTCGCCAGCCCCGCCGCCTGGGCGCCCACGAGCTTCACGTCAACCAGCAGCGGATCGGCCGGCATCCCGGCGATGCCCAGCCTGGGATCGGCCGGCTCAGCGGGCCGCGATCCGTTCACACCCTCGATCGACTTGTCACGTCCCGCGGCGCCGCTTGGCGGGGCATCTCCGGTGCCGCTCTCGCCGGGGAGCGAAGCGCTGTGGCCGCTGGAAATCGACCTTCGGGGTAACGTCTCGCGGTGGCGGAATCGCCTGCAACCGTTCATCAGTCTGCCCGCCGATTGGCGCGTGGAGGGCGACGCCCAGGTGACGGCCCACCTGGACATGTCGCGAGGCGGAATTCACATCCACCAGAGTAACTGCCGGGTGCGCGGCGTGCGGGCCGCGATTGCCGGCTGGCAAATCGATGAGCCGACGCTGGAGATGTCCGTGTCGGCTCATTGGCAGCCTCAAGAACGGCGGGGAGAGATTACCCAGGCGCTGATCCAGGGCTCTTCGGTCGCCTTCAATGCCACGAAGCTCTCCTGGTCGCTGCCGCGCCGTGGCGAGGGCTGGCCCACTCTGGCAGGCGAAATCACGTTCAACGTGGACCTCGGCGAAGTGCAGCGATGGAGCCTGAACGCCCCGCGCGGCAAAATCGCGCCCGCATATCGCCTCGGCGGTGACGCGGCGGGCCGATTCAAGTTCGAGCGCACCGGGCAAAGCGCCGCCGGCACGGTCGAGGTCTGGGCCGACAAGCTCAGCGTGGCGGCGACGGGCACCCAGGCCGCCTGGCGCGACCCGCGGGCCCATCTGCAAGCCAACCTGCGCTACGATCAGCTCTCCGACGTGCTGCACGTCAGCGATCTCAACGTGAACACGACCACCAACACCTTCAGCTTCAGCCGCGGCGAAGGCAAGCTGATGCAGCTTCGCGGCGCCTGCGACCTGGAGCTGCGCGGCTATCTGTCGTACAGCGCGCAGGAGGTTGCCAACGTGCTCTTCCCCGCGGCCGCCAAGGACATCGTCATCCAGCCCGGCCCCTCCAAGGAGCACCCCTTCTCCATCCGAGGCATGCTTGGCGAAGTCAAAGCCAGCGATCCCTTCGCCCGCAACCCGCAGCAGGCGGCGAGACCCTTGTGGGCACGCATGACGACCGGTTCGCAGGTGGACTGGACGGCGGCCAATATCTATGGCTTCCGCTTCGCAGCCGGCGAGATCCGCGCCGAGATGCGCGACGGCCAGGTCTATTTCCAGCCGCTGAGCCTGTCGATGAACGGCGGCCGTCTGCTGGCCAGCCCGCGCATCGACCTGGTGAGCAATCCGCCGCGGGTGGTCCTGGAGCCACCCGACGGGCAGGCCGGCCGGGGCAAGCCCTTCACGCTGGTAGAGCGCGTGCAAATCACGCCGGAGATGTGCAACCGCGGCCTGAAGTATGCCTTGCCGCTCCTGTATGGAGTCACCGAGGCGCAGGGCCAGTTCTCGGTACGGATGAAGGGCTGTGAAATCCCGCTGGACGATCCGTTCCGCGGCGAGCGCGCCGGAGAGTTCGTGGTGCACGAGATCCAGCTCGCGCCAGGCCCGATGCTGACCGCCATTGCCAACGTCATCGATGCCGCCCGGCTGGCCTCGGGCAAGAAGCCCGATACCGCTTCGCAGCTCCGCATCGCCAAGCTGAAGCGAGAATCGGTGGTCGAGTACGTCATGCGGGACGGCAAGGTGTATCACCAGAACCTGGAGCTGGAGTTCGACGGCCTGACGATTCGGACCGCCGGCTGGGTGGCCATCGATCAATCCATCAACATTCTCGCCAAGGTGGCGGCACCCGGGCTGACCTCGCGCGTGCCCTTGGCGGGCGCGGGGCAGGCCGAAGTCTCGATCCCGATCGTGGGCACGCTCGATCGGCCGAAGATCGACATGGGTGCGCTGAAGAGCGCGGCCCTGCAAGACCTGCTGCGCACCGCGCCCTCCAACGAGCACATTCGCAAAGGGATCGAAGGGGGCACCCAGGACGTCATCCGCGGCATCGACAACGGCCTGGACCGGCTGATCAACCCGAAGAACCGGTAGGCCTTGGCCGACGGGCGATGGCTGCTGGGCACCCGAGTCAGCAAAACACCTTCACCGGCCGGTTGACCGAGCCGATGTTCGACCAGGTGTTTTCCGCGGCGCGCACGCTGCTTGATGCGGCTCCTGGCTAACGGCCTCGGACGCAGCGCCTGGGGAATTCGCTTTGCCGAGGCGGTGGGGGCCGCTAACCTGATCGTGCGTCTCGTTCCCTGGTCTGGGGCAGCGCGGTCGATTTGGAGTGCGGCTCTCGCAAGGCGAGAGCTGTTGTCTCCATGAGCGCTCGGCCGCGAGGAGTTTCGATTCGGAGCAAGTCCCATGGTTACCTCGATGGCCGCTTTGACCGTGTGCCGGCGCGTCTGGATCGTCACGACGTGCGCACTGTTCGCTGTCGTCGCCTCTCATTTCTCCTCGGCATCGGGCGATGGGCCTGCGGCGACGCCACAACTTGCCGAGCCGTACTCCTTGGAAGACCCGCCGCGCATCGTGCCGCAAGACGTGCCCCGCATCTGGTTGGCCGAGTTCTCCCCGGACGGGAAGCTCTTGGCGACCACGGCAGGTTGGCACCAGGCCAGCACCCCCTTTGGCCCCTCGATCCAGGTCGAAAACGGCGAGTTGGTGATGTGGGACTTGTCCAAGCGAGAGCCGCTCTATGCTCTGCCTGAAGCCAATACGGTTCGCTCGGCTGCTTTTTCCCCCAATGGCAAGCTGCTGGCCTATTGCCTCTTCGACGGCAAGGTGAAGCTCGTGGACGTGGCGGCGGGCAAGGTCGTGAAGGTGCTGGGCCGCCACAAGGCTATGGCCAACGCCGTCTGCTTCTCGCCCGACGGCAAGACGCTGGTGTCGTGCGGCTTCGACCAGGCCCTGCGGCTGTGGGACGTGGCGAGCGGTAAGCCGCTGAAGGTTTTCCACACCGAATGTCCGAAGATCACCCACGTCGCGTTCTCGCCCGACGGTAAGAAGCTGGCCACCGGCGATTGGGAGGCGCCCTTCAACGCTCAGATCTGGGACGCGGAATCGGGCAAAGTCTTGCATTCACTTTCGCACGCCAAGATCGTGGAAGCGGTCGCGTTTTCTCCCGACAGCCGCACGTTGGCCACGGCCAGTTGGACGCAGGAGGTTCGGCTTTGGGATGCAGCCACGGGAGAGGAAGTTCTGCACAAGGAAGAAGCTGGCGAGACCGCCGTCGTGTTCTCGCCCGACGGCAAATTGCTGGCGTCATGTCGCAATCGGCAGCTCTCGGTGTGGGACCTGCCCGATGGCGATGAGCGGTGGACGGTGCGGCCGCCGATCCAGTTCCAGTCCGCGCGGTTTTCGCGCGACGGCAAGCTGCTGGCCGCGGCCTGCCGCCAAAATGAAGTTCGCCTCTATGAGGCGGCGACCGGCGAGGAGATCGCCACGCTCAAGCGGACGTTGGACGTGGCGGAGCCGCCCGCGGTCGTGCGGGCCGTGGCCTTTTCGCCCGACGGCAAGACGCTCGCCACCGCGGGCGACGACGGCCAGATCCAGCTTCGCGAGCCGGGCGCGGGCCGCGTCCAGCAGACGCTCAAGGGCTTCAAGGAGACTGTCACTTCACTGGCATTCAGCCCCGACGGCAGCCTGCTGGCCGCGGCGTCGATGGATCGTCGCGTGAAGCTCTTCGACACCGTCAAGGGGGCCGAGAAGTTGGCGCTGCCGGCCGCGACGGGTTGGGTGGCGGCCGTGGCTTTCTCGCCGGACGGCAAGATCCTCGCCACGGGCGGCTACGACAAGACGGCACGCCTCTTCAATCCCGTTGACGGCAAGGAGTTGGCCGTCCTCACGGGACACGGCGCCGCCGTGCGCGCCATCGCCTTCTCGGCCAACGGCAAGCGGCTGGCCTCCGGCAGCGGCGATAATACGATCAAGCTCTGGAACCTGGAGACGAAGACCGAGATCGCCACGCTCGAAGGTCATACCGGCGCCGTTCGCAGCGTCGCCTTCGGCCCTGACGGCAGACTCGTCAGCGGCGCGGAGGACGGCAAGATTCGCTTCTGGGACGCGGACGGCACGGCACGAGAGCGCCTTGAGGCGCATCGCGACATGGTCTGGACCTTGGCCTTCGTCGGCAAAGATACGCTTGTCTCCGGCGGCGCCGACGGGCTGCTCATTCTCTGGGATCAAGAGAGCAAGGAGCAGCGTCAGCGCTTTGCCGCACACAGCGACGCCCTAACGTCGTTGGCCGTGTCCCCGGGGGCTCGCTACGTGGCCACCGGCGGACTGGACAAGTCGATCAAGATTTGGAACGCCAGGGAGAAGATCGATTGAACAGCCAGCGGCAGCTTCGTCTTGACGCTTTTCTCCCCGTCTTGCTAGACTCCGCCAAACTCATGGATTGCCCGCACAAGCGGGACATCGCGGCAGATGGAGCGACTGGCGGACCGGATGTTGACCACTCTGGGCATTGTCGAGGCGGCCGTGACCGACGGGCTGAAGGGCAAGATCGCCCGCAAGCTCGGCGGCAAATCGCTGCTGGAATGGATCGTCCGCCAGGTGACCGATTCGACACGGCTGGATCGTGTCGCCGTCGTGTCGTGCGACACCGAGAGCGACGCGCTGGCCGAGCTGGCCCCGCCGGACATTGCTTTCTTCGCCAGTGGCGGCGGCGACGTGCTCGGCACGTATGCCCGGCTGCTCCGGCAACACTGCGTCGATGGCGTCATCCGTGTCTGCGCGGATACGCCGTTCATTGACCCCGTGCTGATCGACCGGCTGATTCGCACCGCCGACGACCACGGGGAGTGCGACTACATCGGCTACGTGCTGGGCGGCGGCCGGTCGGCCATCTTCTCGCCTCTGGGCATCTTCGCCGAATGGTGTCGCGGCGATGCCCTGCTGAGAGCCGCTCGCGAAGCGACCGACCCGCTCGACCGGCGGCACCCGACACGCTTCGTCTCATCGCATCCCGAGCAATTCGCGCTGCGTTTGATCGAAGCGCCCAGGGCGCTCGATCGCCGCGACCTGCGGCTGACCATCGCCTCGGAAGAAGACTGGGAACACACGCAGGCCATTTACGACGCGCTGGGTCCTGAGGGCATGGACTGGCAGCGCGTGGCCGATCTCCTCGACAACCACCCGGCAATGAGCCAGCGCATGGCCGCGCTGAACCAAAGATCGCAGGGTCACCCTGCGAGCCTGTAAGGCCAGCGACTGCTGGCGGCGACGCAGGCCGATGTGACTGGCCCTCCAGTTCGGTGCGCGAGAAAGGATGCTCCGCAACCATGGCCACTTCGGCCGTTCTAAAAATCTATGCGCGCGGCGCGTTGGTTGATGTGCGCCTGCGGGCCGACGAGCCGGCGCTTTTGCTGGAAGGCTCTTGGCCGGGCGGCACCTCGCCGCTGCGCCGCTCGCTTGATGACTCGATCGACGCTTCGTACGCCTGGATCGATGAGGAAGCCTCGCGGCTGGCACATGAATTGGCCATTGCCGATTGTGGTGACGGTGCGCCTGCAGACGAACGTCCAACGTCCAACGTCCAACGTCCAACTTCCAACAGCAGACGTGGACATCTCTCGTTGAACGTTGGACGTTGGACGTTGGACGTTGGACGTTCGATCCCCATCCCCGGCCCGGCTTATCTCTACCAGCTGAAGCTGCGTTATTACCTGGTGAAGCTGCTCCGGGTGGTGGCGTTCTTCGAGAAGGGGCAAACCCCCGCGTCGGCTGGCTGGCCGCGAAAGGATGGCCCGCTGACACACGCTGGAATCGAGCTGGTCGCCACGCGAGGCCGCGATGAAGATTACGCCGAGCTGCTGGGGGCGATCAGCCTCGCGCGCGGCTGCCGGCTCGTCGTGACCTGGCGTGACGCGGACAAAACGCGCTCGGCTTCGTCGCCGGCCAACCGGTGGTGGCGGCGCGCCGCAGCAGCCATCAGCTCGTGCACCAACCCGTCTTGGCGGCTGGATGACGCTCCGCGAGTCGTCTTGTGCGGCAGCCGCCGCGTGCTGGCGAGTGTCTGCGACGAGCTGATCGGCCGCGGCGCACGCGTGGCGTGGCTCTACGACCGCTTCGCGTTGCATACGTGGCTGCGCTGGCGGATGGCCGGCGTGGCACAACTGGTGTGCAACGCCTCGAATAACCATACCGAACCAGGCCGGACGGATCGCCAAGCCGTTCCCACAGCGACGTGCGCCAGACTTCTCGCAGCGCCGATGGGGTGCCGCGGGATCGACCTTTCGCCATCGATCATCCGCTGGCTGACTTGGACCGAGCACGAGCGCGGCGAGCAGCAGGCCAGGCTCTGGCGAGCCATCGATGAACATTTCGCCCGCCTGCGGCCGACGGCGCTGGTGCTCGACGAGGATGCTACGCCGATGGCGCGGGTGGCCGTGGCCGCGGCCAGGCGGCACGCAGTGCCTTCGGTGGTGGTGCAGCATGGCGTGCCGCGGGTGAGGTTCGGCTTCGCTCCCCTGGCGGCGGACTACCTTTTCGCCTGGGGTGATTCATCGCGCCGACAGCTCTTGCGCTGGGGAGTGCCGCCGGAGCGCATCCGCGTCGTTGGCTGGCCGGGCGGCACCGATCGAACGTCCAGCGTCGAACGTCCCACGCCCAACGTCCAACCGCGAAGGCCAGCTCGTGCGAAATGTCTGCGCCAGCCGGAGATTCTGCTTTTCGGCACGACGCCGCCACGGGATGACCGCCCTGACGCCGCTGCGTTCCACCTCAACGCCCGCACGCATCGGCAAATGCTGTGGATGGCTTTCGCGGCGGTCGCGTCGATCGTGGCGCACGGTTGACCATCAAGCTCCACCCGCGTTGCCGCGACACGGAGGCGTATCGCACGGCGGCGGCCGAGTTTCCACATCTGCCCAGCCGCATCGTTCGCCGCGGCAGCATCGCGCGGCTCGTGCGGCGAGCCGCGTGCGTCATCAATTGCACTTCGAGTGCCGGTATCGAGGCCGCCGCTCTGGGGGCCAGCGTGATCGAGCTGGTCCCCGCAGGCTCGCTCGATCTGCTGCCGGCGCACGAGTGGAACACCTTGGGCACCGCCGCCACCGAACCGGAATTGAGGAGACTGCTGCACGTCGCGCTGAACGACGTGGGCACTGAGAGAACTGGGGGCCTGGACAATCCGAAGAGCGTCTTCGCCGCGGTCGGCGATGAGGCGGCGCGGCGCGTCGTGAATGAGCTGGTGATGATCTCATCCGTTCGCATTGAGTCCACGATCCCATCGTCCTCGTCGTCGTCCTCGTCCTCGAAAATGTCTGTTTTGCCGTCGAGGACGAGGACGACCAACGAACAACACCACACAGCAACGAATCGAGCATCGTGAGCTTGTCCCTTCCCCAGCCCGCCGACTCTTGTGCGCCGCTCACCGGCTGGCGGCGAGCGCTGGGCGATTCGGCGCTCGTCACGGGGGCCACACTAGTCGGGCACGCGTTGGGAGCCGTGACGAGCCTGCTCTTGCGCTGGCTGCTGGACCCGGCGCACATGGGCGTATGGCAGGGACTGAAGCTGCTGCTCAGCTACGGCAACTACGCTGGCCTGGGCGTCAGCAAGGCGGCGTCGCGCGAGGTCAGTCTGGCAGCGGGCAGCGGGGAGACAGCCGCCGCCCGGCGGGCGATGAACCTCGGCTTCACCGTGAACACGCTGACCAGCGGCGCCTACGCCGCCGTGCTGCTGGCGGCGGCGGCCTGGATGTGGCGACGCGATGACGGCACGAACTCGCTGACGCACGTCTGGGCCGTGGGACTGGCCGTGCTGGCCGCCCTGGCCGTGCTCCACCGCTACGTCACGTACCAGATCTCGATCCTGCGGGCGCGGCAAGGTTTTGCGGCATCCTCCTGGCTCACCGTGCAGGAGGCCGTGCTCACTTTGGCAGTGAGTGCGGCGGCTGTTTGGTTATGGGGAGTGCTCGGGTTGCTCGTGTCCGCGCTGGTGGTGCTCTTGGCCTCGCTCGTCTTCTTGCAGGGACGTATCGGCCGGCTGCATCTGGCTTGGGACCGGATTGAAGTCCAGCGCCTGATACGGATCGGCAGCCCGCTGCTGGCGGCTGGCGTGGCGTCGTCGCTGTTCCGCTCACTCGACAAGATAATGGTGCTGGGCTACCTCGATGACGGCGAATTCCAGCTCGGCTGTTATTCGCTGGCATTGATGGTGACGACCCAACTCTACGGCTTGGCGAACATGCTTGCGGCCGTGATGGCGCCGCGCTACAGCGAGCTCTATGGCCGCATCGGCAGCCGAGACGCCGTGGCTCGGCTGGCCGCTCGAGCGACCGAGCCGTTAGCCGCCGCCTTGGCGCTGCCGGCGATCCTGGCAGTGGCCGTCGCGCCGCCCATGCTGGACTGGTTGCTGCCGAAGTATCGAACGGGATTGGAACCGCTCATATGGCTCATGCCCGGCATCCTGGCCGTGTCGTTGGCCCTGCCCGCCAGCGGATATCTGGTGGCCGTCAACCGTGGTCGGACCGAGCTGCGCGTGCTCTTGGCATCGATCGTCGTCTCGGGAGTCGGAAATCACGTGGCCCTGACGCAAGGCGGCGGCCTTTGCGGCGTGGCGGTTGCCACATCGCTGGGCAATCTCGTGTACCTCGCGCTCATGGTCTACGTGTCGATCTGGCCACAGCTGGCGAGAGGAGAACGGCGGCGCTATTTGCTGTGCCTCACCCTGGCGATGGGTGCCGTCGCGGCATTGGCGGGGGCCTTGCCCATCGGCGGCAAAACGCCGATCTCCAACCCGGCCGCGGCGATGGGCTTAGCCGGATGCCTGGTCGCGCTCTGGTTGGCCGTGGTGCTCGTCGCCTGGAAACGTGGCGGCTGGAAGCGGCATTGGAAGTCCTAGCACAAGCGGTTTGCGGAGGAGGCCGACACGATGTCAAAGACGAAAAAGGCGGCCCAAAGAGCACCAAGGACTTGGCGCGGCCTTCGGCCGCAACCAAAGGGAAAATTCGCGCAGCCTGCGCGAATTTCTTGCCACGATCCGACAGAGTCCACCGATTCCATGCAGACAGGGAGAGTGAGGACAGGAAGATGGAGGACAGGAAGATTCACTCTCGTGGTGCGTCAATCATCTTCCTGTCCTCCATCTTCCTGTCTTCTCTTGGTTGCGGCTACGCTGCGCTAGGTCCTTGGTGTTTTTTGTGGCAATAAGAAAAGCTATGCCTCTTACGACATTGCCAGATTTGGAAGCCCGCTGCCAGAAGCCCGATCACCGGCGGGTCGGCAACTGGATGGCGCGGCGCATCACGCGGCCCCTAGCGCTGCGCGTGACGCGCGTCGTGATGCCGCTTGGGGTTTCGGCGCATGCGGCGACCCTGGCCGCGTGGGCCACGGCGATGGGCGCGGCAGTCTCGTTTGGCTGGGGAACGGTCGGCAGTTGGCTGCTCGGGGCGGCCCTGCTGCAGCTCTGGTATCTGCTCGACCACGTGGATGGGCAGCTTGCCCGATATCGTGGGACCGAATCGCTCGACGGTGCGGCGCTAGATTACTTGATGCACCACACGGTGAACCTGCTCGTGCCGATCGGCATTGGCTGGGGTGCCGCCGTGGGCGGCGAGCGCCGGTGGCTGCTCGCAGGATTGGCCTGGGGCGTCGGTTTATTGCTCTTGGGCCTGGTGAACGACGTGCGCTACAAGGCATTCATCAAGCGGCTCAAACGCGTCGATGGGCAACTGCGTGTGATCGGCGGAGGCGGCGGACGACCCGGTCCGCCGGCCACGATGCCGCGCCAGCCCACTGCCGCAGCCGCTTGGGTTGCCCGCAAGACGTGCGAGACGCACGTGATGATGAATCTAGTCGGCGCAGCGGCGCTCCTCCAAGGGCTCCTTTCGTGCTGGCTGCCGGCCGAGGCTTGCCTCCTGATCGGCTCGTCCTATCTGGCGACCATGGCGGCCGTGGCGCCGCTCTTGGCGGCGGTGACGATTTGGCGGTCCCTCTCGCAAGGGGCCGCCGAGCGCGAGTTCGCCGCCTGGTATCAACCGCCGGAGGGTTGTCACGTCGTTTTTGAAGGCGGCTGGTGGCGCGTGGAGGATGAGGATGAGGGGTGAGGGGGTGAGGGGGTGAGAGGGATGATCGCGTGACGATGAGATGCGCACTCACCCACTCACCCACTCACCCTCACCGCCGCGGCGGCACATCGCCCAGCAGCGTCACGCGCTGGGCTGTGAGATGCGGCTTGCCACGCGCCGCGTCTTGGGAGCGCGAGCCGGTGATGCCGACGATGCGGTCGCGATAACCGCGGAGGTTCACGCCCGGCGCGGCGGTGACGAAGTATCGCGCCACGCCCTGGTCATCGACGAGCAAGAACTGTGGATCGCCGTCGCCACGTTTCTCCAGCGGCACGAGCCGGCCGCTGCCGTCGAAGCGAGGGTCCTCCCAATTGGGCGGCAAGGGCGCCGCGGGCGGCAACGGCGCCGTGGACGATGCCTCCTCGGCCTGCCTGGACGGCGTCCCACCCGCGGCCAAAGCAGCCGATGACGGCAACCTTGATCGCTCGGCCATAGAGAGATGCCGGGCTGCGGTCGTCGCCACTTTGAAGGACGGCTCGTCAAGGATCGTCGCCGGCAGCCCCAGGGTTTGCCGGCGGACCTCTTCGAACTGCCCGATGCGGTCGAGCAAACGACGTGCGCGGGCGCGGTCGCCCGCCGTTTCGGCGTGACGAAGCACCTCCTTGGTGACATCCCGAACCTGGTCGAATGCCCAGCGATCCTTGGGTTGGCACACGACCTTCGCCAGCTCCAGGTCGATCTCGTCGAGCGTGGCCCCGATCAGGCGATCGCCGCCCCGCTCAGTCTCTCCCGGCGCAATCCCTTCGACCTTCGAAACCGAGGGAGCTGGCGATGGCGTGGTGGACTCGACGGCCGGCTCTCGATCATCCTCTTGCGCGGCGGCAGGCGACGGTCGAATCCAGCCGCGTTGCGGCACGGTCGGCCGCCGCGCCAGGCGAGGGCTGGGCGCTGCGCCGGGGTGAGCTGCACCATCGGTGGCTGGGCTTCCTCTGGCAGCAAGCCATTGGTCCGTGCCGCCGCCGCGCGGCGCACCGGTTCGCTCGGCGTCCGCGGGATCGGAGTCGTTGGCCTGAAAAGCCGTGGTCCGAGGGGCGGCTCGCCACTTCTCCGAGCGCGTCGCTGGCTTCTCGTCGCCTCGCTCGATCGCGCCCGCGGAAGATGGTTCGCTTTCGCCGAACGGGCCCAGCCGCTCCAGACACTCCTGGCGGACCCAGCGAAACTCGCCCGCGGGCGGCGCGATCCTGCACAAGCCCTCGGTCGGCGGCTTCTCCAGCAGCTCCACCTGCTCGCCGCGGCGAAGTGAGACGTGCGACCGATTGTGCTGGCTCCCCACGCTGCTGCCGACGAAGGACTTGACCCCGGCCACCGTGGTTTCGGCCAGGCCTTCGTCCAGCGGCTTGAGGTATTCGGCCGGCATGTAGCTGAAGCTGCCCGGCGGCGGACGAATCGCGCACCAGCCGCCCGAATCGTGGCGATGGACCTCGACCTCGTCGCCGAGCCGCAGGCGGCCGGTTTCGTAGAACTCGTCGCCTGGCCCGCTGCGCACCTGGGCTGGCTCCAGCGAGATGGCCGCTCGGTAGGGGAACGTCTCGCCGGCCGCTTTGGCTGGGGCGGCACGCTCTGCGCGATTCTCGGCGCTGGCCGGCGCCGACACCGGCATCGGCTCACCTCTCGCGCCGCCGATCCACCAGCCCGTTAGCAGCGCACAGCTCAACACCGCCAGACCCAATCGCCACGGCATGCGGTCGCTCCGGAATCGTTCCGTCCGCGCTGGAGCGCACGATTGACCAAGCATCGCCACCCCGATTGGCAGCGGCGCTAGCATCGCAGGCTCGGAGCGCAGAATGTCGAGAAAGGTAGAGGCTGGGCTTGTAGCCAACCCGTCCTTCCCGCTCAAGAGCAGTGTGCCGCGAAGGGGGAATGGTGTGTGGTGAATGACGGAAAAGGCTTCCGTGCCCCCTGGATTCCGCTAGCGGCTCGACGCTCGCCCGGATCAGCTCGTCCGGATCAAGGCGCCTCTTTGGGGCCTTTGGCCTTGTCTGGACCTTTCTCTTTCTCCTTATCGGCAGGCGCCGGAGGGCCTGGCGGCGTGATCGTCTCACCGTCCGTCGAGTCGGGGATCGGCGGCATCTTCGCCGGCTTGGGGAACGCTTCTTCGGCGATGTCCTTCAGGTTGGGCTTGCGGTCCTTCTCTGCCAAGAGCGAGTAGCCTTTCTCCTCGCAATCGTACCGTCCCCAATAAACGCGCTTGTACGGGTTGTAATAGTAGACGTAGCGCGGGTACTTGGGGTAGTAGATGCAGTAGTGGTACGAGTAGCCCGAGTAAGACGCGTAGGGCTTGTAAGAGTAGTACTGATAGTAGTACGTCCTCTCCGGGTAGTAGCTCCAACTGGAGTAATACTGCCGGCCGTATTGGGCCTGTGCCGGCGAGCTGAACCAGGGGCTCGCGGCAATGGCCACCACGGCAGCGAGCAGCAGACCACGACGTTCCATAAGCAACTCCTGAAACAGAGGAATCAATCTCAGCCGTCCTGCGAACAAAGGCTCTCCCTACCACAATAATCAGAAAGCGGGCGGCAGACCGGACATCGAAGCCACGAAAGCCGCTCGGCAAGTCGCAGGCATCCGACGTAACTTGTTATTCCGAAACAGCTTGCGGACGATTCATCGCCCGGCAAAATTCAGGCCTGCGCCAACCGCAAAAGCATCTCTTGCTTGATCTGGTCCAATACCCGTCGGACCATCCGCTCGGAGCGGTTGATCTTCGTGGCGATCTCTTCCAAGAGCCAGCCTTGAAGGCGAAGCTCGACAATCTGGCGTTTCACGGCGTCAAGATTCCGCGTCAGGATTTCGACTTCGTCCCAGAGCGCGGTTTCCTCGGAGGGGGCCGCCGTGCGAGCGGCGGCAACGATGCCCGGATCGCCACCAAGACTGTCCTCGTGATCGACCCCTCGTTTTGCGGCAGAGTGGAACTCTATCTTGTTCCGCAGCTTATTTAAGGTGATGGCCAGCAACAGGTTCCACAGATCATGGCCGTCCCGCAGCGTGAACCGGTCGGCCCGCGCCGCGGCGAAGAACGAGCCGCACGCGGACTGAACGACATCCTCGGGATCGAACCGCCGCGCGAACTGCCCCGCCAGCCTCCGCTGAACGCAGGCCACCAACTGGCCGGCGAATCGGGCGAACAGATCGCGCGCGGCGTCCTCGTCACCCGCTTTGAGCCCCTCGATAAGCCGCAACGTGTCTTCGCTCATGGAGTACCAGCGAATCTCAAGAGCATTCGCCTAACGTATTTCGGGGGCTATATTTGCTTGAAACGGTCACGGCTCTTGGGTTCCGCAGTAGTCTAGTCTGCGCCAAAAACTGCCGCAAGCAGTGTCACGTTTGCCCCCTTTTTTCGTATTTGATTGCATGGGCGGCCAGACGGGACGATAATGCCAACTTCTCCAAACCGCGCAGCACAGCCCAGCGATGGCCAGTCAGCACGAATGCTCGGCAACCGACCTCGAAGCGCTCTTTGAACGGTTCGACTGCAACTGGCGTGCGAGTGGGCCTCCGGACATCGACGAGTACTTGCGCGGACTGGATCCTGCACAGCGGCGCGACGCGCTGCTGGAGCTGGTCCGGATCGACTTGGAGTACCGCTGGAAATCCGGCTCGCCTCGAACGAACCATCATCCCGCCGTCTCTCACGATCGGGGTGCCAATTCTGGGGCCATCGGCAATGGCGCCTCCGGACACTCCACCGAGCGGTGGCTCCTGGAGGATTATGCCGCACGTTTTCCCGAGCTTGGCCCGCTAGAGGCCGCGCCGGCGGACCTCGTTGCCGAGGAATACCTGGTCCGCAGGAAGTGGGGAGATGCTCCCAGCCAGGACGCGTATGTGGCCCGTTTTGGATCGCGGACTGAACTGTTCGAGGCACTGCGGCAAATCGACACCGACCTGCAGACGGGCACGCAGGACGATGCCGTCGCCTCGCGGACCCTGGTGCTGGACGAGTTCACCCCGAAGATCGTTGTCTGCTGGAACTGCCGTGAGCCGATCGACTCCTCGCGGGCGCAACCGTCTGAGGAGCTGACTTGCTCTGCTTGCGGCGCGGTGACCGTGGTCACGTTGCGCAGCGCACGCCAACAACGTCCCTCGCGATCACGGGCGAGACCGCTCGCGTCTCGGCCGGTTTGAGCTGCTCGAGCGAATCGGGCAGGGCGCTTTCGGAGAAGTCTGGCGGGCACACGACACGAAGCTCCGCCGTGAGGTGGCCATCAAGATTCCGCGGCACCGCGGGCTCTCCGACGAGGAGCTGGAGCGCTTCCAAAAGGAGGCGATCGCCGCCGCGCAGCTTTCCCATGAACACATCGTGCGCGTCTACGAGGTCGGCCACCACGATCGCGACGACGTGCCGACCTACATCGTCAGCGAGTTGATCGCGGGCGACAGCCTGGACGTGTTGGTGGCCCAGGGGCCGTTGCCGACGGCGGATGCCGCAGACCTGTGCCGCAAGGTCGCCGACGCGCTGGCCCATGCCCACCAGCACGGCATCATCCACCGCGATCTCAAGCCGCGCAACATCCTCGTCGATCGGCAGGGGCAGCCCCGACTCACCGACTTTGGCCTGGCGAAGCTCCAGGGATCGGCCGCCACGCTGGAAGGCCAAATCCTGGGCACCGCCGCGTATATTCCGCCCGAACAGGCCAAAGGGAAAGCGATCGACACGGACGGACGGGCCGACATTTACTCCTTGGGCGTGATCCTCTACGAGACGCTCACGGGGCGCCGCCCGTTCGAGGGCAACGTCCCCACGCTGCTCTATCACGCGGTGAGCACGCCCCCAGCTTTTTCGGCGGAGGAGTGTGCCCGACTGCCGGCCGACCTGCGGGCGATCTGCCTCAAGTGCCTGGCCAAAACTCCTGGGCAGCGTTTCCAGACAGCCCACGAGTTGGCGGCGGCGCTGGCCGATTTTGTTGCGGGCAAGCCGTTGCGGCCCTCGCCCGCTCCCTTGCCCGGCAGCTCGCACAAGCGGCCCAAGAAGCTCATCGCGGCAGGCATCGGCCTTTCGTTGGTGGTGCTGGTGCTGGTCGCCGTTTTCGCGGCGGCACCCTTGGTCCGGGCCTGGTTCAAGCCGGAAGAGGCCCCTCCGATTCCTTCGTCCCCGGCGCCTGGTTTCGACGAGGCGATTCGCACGCTCGCGGTAGATATCGCCAGCAAACTGAGCCGCGAGAGCCAAACCGAAGTGGCGCTGGGCGCCATCGACGGGCCCTTGCTCGGCCCTCTGATCCAACACCGTCTCAAGATCGCTTTGGAGCAACAACAAATCGGGAAATCCCTCCAGGATGCGCCGCTGCCCCTGAAGGTATCACCTTGGGCCCGTTGGCGCGTGTCGGGCGATTTCTACGTGAGCGAAGATCAGGACAAGCCGGCTTTGGACCTGGAGATCAAGCTCAAAGATGCCGGCCAGGTGAAAGACTCGTTCGAGATTCATCTCGAGGACGAGTCGCTGCGAGAGCTGCTGATGGAGCACGGCTTCCAGGACGCGACGGAGTGAACGACCGCAACTCAGTGTGAGACGAGGAAACCGATGAGTGCGCGAACGGATTTGTCTCTCCGCGGCAATGTGCCGCAAGGAAAAAGCAGGTGCGCACGCCGGTGGGGTCTTGCTGCCCCGCCTGGTTGCGCTGACGGTGCTGTGCTGCATCGCGGGGTTGACCGGAAGAGGCTCACGCCGATCGCCGCGAGCGGTCGCGGCCGATGCTCGTTTCCGGCGCCTCGGCACCCACGGCGACCGTGTGGCAGCTACGGTTCGCCGAGGTCAACGGCCGCCCGGTGCTTTTCGCGGCCGGGGCCGACAAGTTCGTCCGGGCATGGGCGATCGAAGAGGTCGGCGGGAGGGTCCGGCTCGCGGAAGCGGGCAAGATTTCCTGGAGCGTCTACCGCGAGCAAGTCGGCGCCATCAATGCCATGGACGTCGTGGGCGACGGAGAGCGCACCAGGCTGGCCTTCGGCGGATTTGGCCGCAAGGCGTCGCAAGTGAATCTGCTGTATGCAGAAGATCCCGATCAGGCCCTCAGCCTGCTCGATCGAGATCTGCTCGACCCGTCCCAGGTGGTGAAATCGCTCGACCTGCACTACGACCGCGCCGAGGGCTGCTGCTGGCTCGCGGTTGCCCACGAGGGGAAGAACTATGTGCCGATTTGGAGGGTCTCGCGCGGCGATAGTGAAGCATCCACCAAGGCCCCGGCCGGAAAGATCCAATGGCCTGCTCTCCGAGGCGTGACGCAGGTGGCATTTGAGCCCGGTGGCTCGCGTCTGGCGATCGCCGGGCCGCGAGCGACGGGAAACGGGTTCGCGGTGTCGATCTTCAACGTCAGCGACAAAACGGACCTCTCTCGCGCTCGCCTCGTCACCCAGCAGGACTCGAGCGCGATCCTCGCCATGGCGTGGTGCGGAGGCGCGCTGGCGGTGGGGACGGATCGAGGAGTCTCCGTGCTGGGGGATGCGTCCCGGCTTGACGGCCCTGAGCGTCTTCTCGGAGAGCGCGTGTTCGCCTTGGCTCCGCTCGGCGGCGATTCGGTCGTCGTGGCCAGCTCCAGCCTGAGCCAAACGAACCCCGAGGCGGGGCACAACGTCCGCGTGCTCAATGTACGCACCGGTGCCGCGCAGCTTCTCAGCAGCGACCTGCCGTTCATCGAAGCGGTCACCGCCGTGTCGGCCTCAGCCGATGGCCAGTGGGTTGCGGCCACCGGATTGGTCCGCGAGGCGCTTGCCGAGGGTGAGCCCGCGGTTCCGATCCTTCAAATCGGCCTGTGGAAGAGGACCGGAGGGACCTACGGCCGCGTGGCCACGATTCCTGACGGCAGAGATGCCCAGCAGATCGTCGCGCCCATTGCCAAGGTGGCCGTGGGCCTCGACGAGGCAAAACAGACGCTCATTGGCTTCACCTGGGGCACCTGGGACCGGCGACCCGAACGGCAGATCAAGCGCGGCTACAACCTCGCAGCCGGTGCCATAATCCCCTGGACGCTCGACCAGCCGAAGAACGAAGACTGGAAGATCCAAGGCAAGCGAACGTCGGACGGCCTCGTCTTCAACGTGCTGCAAAGGCGAGACGGAAGCGAGTGGGCCGGACCCATCGACGGGTTCGACAAGGGTTCCTGGCGGTGCTACACGTGGGTGCCCCACGGGGACAGATATTTGCTGGCCGTCGGCTATGACCGCGGCATTCTCGTCTGGGACTGGGACCAACTGAAAAAGCTGACCGCGCTTCCTCCCAAGGACACTTCGTCCGCCATTCTCCGCAGCTTCTACGGCCACACGCAGCAGGTGAACTGCCTGGCGGCCGCGCCCGACGGCTCGTGGCTGGTCTCCGGCTCGCAGGACGGCACGATCTGCGCTTGGAGCCTGAAGGACCTGCGCCGGGAAACCTCGGGCGGCGAAATGGGCGTCGTGCTGCGTTGGGACGGCCGCAGGTATCTCGTCGAGGCCGAGCCCTCGCCCGGCTCGCCCGCCCTCGAGGCCGGCTTCGCCAAGGACCAGGAGATCCGGCGATTCATCGTTCGCGGTAAGGCGATGGCTTCGCTGGACGGCGTTCTCGAGCCGCTGGGCGGGAATCGTTATCGCTTCAAGACCCCCCCGGGCGATGCGGTAGAAGTCGATGCCGCCGCGCCGGCCAGCCGTCGCAGCGCTTGATGAGCCGCTGCTCGCGCGATCCCTTGTGGACGTTCTATCCGCTGCGCAACGGCGAGTGGTATGCCCACACGCCTGAGGGCTTCTATGCCAAGAGCACTCCGGCCGTCGAGATCGGCTGGCTGGTGAATCAATCCGGCTCACAGGATATCGAGCAGGAGCGCGGCGGCGCGCTCGATCGTCGCTTGGGCGCGTCTCTGCTTCAGCCGGAGGTGATCTTTCGGGAGACCCTGAGCCTCGACCGTCTGGCCGATACCGCCGAGGGAGCCGACGGCGAGCGCGGGCGGCCCACCCTGGTGGCCGATTTCCTGGCAAGTGGGACTTCCATTGATGCGTTTCTGGCTACCCAAAGCCTCCCCAATCCCCTGGCGGGCCGGCCGAGCCGGCCGGTCTTCCGGTACAGCGTCCGTCAAGAGGGAAAGGGTGCGATCGCCGTCCAGGTGTCGGCTGACGCCGGCACGGACAAGCTGAGTCCGCTGGAGCTGCGGCTCAACGGTTGGCGCCTCGCGAGTCAGAAGCGGCTGGGCACGACGGGGGTAGAGGCCCTCGTGACGCCCGACCTGCTGCGAAGCACCGGCGCCAACGAGCTGATTGCCGTCGCCACGATCACTTCCCGCGATCCCGGCACGAAAAGGGAGCGCCGCTACCAGTTTCCCGATTTCTATCGACTGCCGCTGTCCGCCGGCACCCCGCAGCGGAAGCCGACCGTGCACTTCCTGGGCATCGGGAACGGGTTTGTCTTCGAAATCAAGGATGGAAAGAGAGCCAAGGTCCCGGGGCACGCACTGCCCGACTGTGCCGGCGACGTGGAGAAAATCAGCAAGGCGCTCGATGCCATCCTGCCAGCCGTGGCGGGGATAACCTACCGCAAATGCCTGCTTGACCGTGACAAGAGCGCCGTCAAGGCGGCGTTTCAAAAGAGCATGAAAGAGCTGGCGTCGCACGTTCGGCCCGACGACCTGGCGGTGATCATGCTGGCCGGACATGGTTGCCTGGACAAAGCACCGGGCCCGTTGGCCCCCGCGGCCTTTACATACCTGGCCTACGACGCCTTGGTCGAACCGGGGGGCGCGCTGGTGCCGGCCCGCGATAAGGACGGCATCTGCACTGGCATCACCGGCGAGGAGTTGGCATCGTGGTTAGCAGAGCTTAACTGCCGCACATGCCTGGTCTTGGACACCTGCCACAGCGGCGCTGCACCGACGGCCCAACAACTGGACGATCAAGCAAGCCTGAGCATCGGGCCGATCGTGGTCGCGGCCTGTGGCAGAAACGAAAAGTCCTTTGCTCATAAGGACTTGGGGGGTGGCCTCTTCACGGCCGCGATGATTAGTGCGTGGGAGCTGAGGAAAAGCAACCCTCGGCTGACGCTCGGCGAATGGTTGCGGGCAGTGCCCACCCAGTGCGAAGTGCTGCGCAAGAAGTATCTGCGGCCCAACGAGAGGCAATCGCCGCAGATCGTGCCCTCCCGGACGTTTCTGGGGTTCGAGAGCTTTACGCTAGAGTAACGTTGTCGAAGATTCTGCGCGTAGGACTTGCCGGCCAATAGGCAACCCTGGCCAGGGGTGCCCCGACCGGCCCAGAGGCAATCCCTGGCCGCTGATTGATGGAATTCCGTATCTCCTTTGTAGGGAGTAGGGAAGCTAGATCGTTCTCCGCTCGGCAAGCAGGCCACTATTCGAGGTTTCACGATGCGAAAAACCGCCCTGGTCGCTTTCGGCCTTTCGATCGCGCTTGCAGTGCAGGAAATGCCCCGCGCCTGGAGCCAGGAGGACGCTCAGGCGCAGCCCAAGAAAGCCGCGGCGAAAGAAGACAGCCCCGCAGGCAAGCCGGCCCCGCCGCTCGCCCTGAAGCCCGAGGACGAAGCGGTGGCGAGGGAAGCCTTCGCCCTGCTCCAGACCAAGTGCTCGAAGTGTCACAAGAACTCCGAAGTCAGCGAGTTTGAATGGGACCGCGCTGGCGTCTTGCAGCGGATCTCCAACGTCAAGAGCCCTCGCACGTCGAAGCTGTTCAGCATGCTGTACACGGAAGTCATGCCGCCGCCGGCCAACGACAAGCTGAACGTGCGTGAGCTGCGGTTGGTCGAGAAATGGATCTCGTTGGGGGCGCCCTTCTTCGACGACGAGAAGCCGCGGCCGCAGATCACCGAGCTCGATCTGTGCCATGCGATCGAGCGCGACCTGGTGGCGCTGGAAATGAGGGGCGCCCGGGCCGAGGACATGCGGCATCAGCGCTACCTGACGCTGGTCAACTTGCACAACAACCAACGCGGCGTCACCAGTGACGAGCTGCGCATCTATCGGGCGGCGATCTCCAAACTGCTCAACAGCATGACGCGCAGGAAGTCGGGGGAGATCTTCGTGCCCACGGCCGTCGATCCGGAGCAGCAGACGATCTTTCGCTTCGATCTGCGCTCCTTTGGCTGGACGCCAGCCGACTGGGTCGAGGTCTTGAAGCGGTACCCCTACGGCATCGAATACAACGACGACCGCGTCCGCGAGAGCCACGAGCGGATCAAGGCCCGCTTCACGCGCACCGCCTCCAACCCGATTCCCTACGTGCGGGCCGACTGGTTCGTCGCCCGCGCCTCGCTGCCCGAACTGTATTATCACCTGCTGGGCTCGCCCAGCACCGACGCCGAGCTGGAAAAGCAGCTCGGCGTGACGGTCGAGGCGAACCTCACCAATGGGCAAGACGTGGCCCGGGCCGGCTTCTCCGAGAGCGGGGTGTCGGTCAACAACCGCATGGTCGAGCGGCACGTGCTGAGCGTGGGCGCCTACTGGAAGAGCTACGACTTCAAGGAGAGCAGCGGCGAGAAGAACCTCTTCCTGCGGCCGCTGGGACCCAAGCTGGCCGGGCTGAAGTCCTTCGAAGAGTTCGCCTTCAAGCACGACGGTGGCGAGATGATCTACAACCTGCCCAACGGTATGCAGGCTTATTTTCTCACGGACGACAAGGGCAAGCGGATCAACGCCGGCCCGGTGGAAGTCGTGCGCGATCGGTTGGAAAGTGCCGGCAATCCGGTGGTGGTGAACGGCCTGTCGTGCATCGCCTGCCATCAACGCGGCATGCACCGTTTCAAGGACGCGGTGCGCGAGGGGTTCCAAGGCATTGCCGCGGCGGAGAAGGACAAGGTCAAGGAGCTTTATCCTCCCGCCGAAGCGATGAACGGGCTGCTGGACGAGGACGAGGCCCGCTACAAGAACGCGGTCTTTCGCGCCACGCGAGGCTTCCTGGGCCTGAAGACGGCCGACGACGTGTACAAGTTCCCCGAGCCGGTCTCCCAGCTCGCGCAGCGCGTATCAGGCCGACCTGACGCTGGAGGACGCGGCCCTGGAGCTGGGCATGGACCCCGGCGACCTGAAAGGCCTGCTCACGGCCAGCCTGAAGCGGCTCATCGGCACGCTGCGGCAGGGCCGCAGCATCAAGCGCGAGTTCTGGGAGTCGAAACTGCAAGATGAAGTGACGAACTCGGTTTATCAGGAAGCGGCAGTCAAGGCCGGTATTGCCCTGGAGCCTATTACCATCAGCTCCTCCAAGGCCACACCGCCGAAGGCCGACGCCAAAGATGCCAAAGATGCCAAGGACGCGAAAGACGCCAAGGCTGCCTCCAACCCCTAAGCTCGGAGATTCGCAATGATTCGCATGACCGCAAAATGCCGCCTCCGCTGTGGGTTGGCGGTGCTGGCGCTGGGCGCCTGCCTGGTGGCGCCGGCCAACATGACCCCCGCGCAGGAGACGGAGATCGTCGCCAAGGAAACCCTCGAAGATGCCACCAGCGGCATCGCCGCCGACCTGGCCAAATCGCTCAAAGCGCATGCCCAGTCGGAGGTGGTGCTCGGCCGGATCGAGCTCACCGGGGTCGAGAACACGGTTGCCCTCCCTCTGGCCAAGTCGCTTGAAGCCCAGAAGATCAAGATCGTTCCGGAAGCCGCGGCCGCCGGCAAATGGCGCATCAGCGGTGAGGCGGTGCCGAAAAGCTCACCGACGGCACCGTTCACGTGGTGATCGAGTGCAAGCTGAGACCCCCGCTGGGCCTGGCCGTGCGCAAGATCGTCCGTTACGCCGTCACGAGCCCCGAAGACATCCGCAAGATGAGCGGGATCACGGGCACGATCCCCGTCGGCACCCAGGAAGATCAGAGCAAGAAGCTGCCGGAAGACCTGGAGAACCCCAAGTTCAACGCCGAGAAGCGCGACAAGGCGCCGGACGCCAAGGACACGGTGAAGATCGCCTCGAACGCTTCCGCGGCGTCGGTCTTCTCGGCGGTGGGGACGCCCCAATACAAGATCGAGCTTCTCGTCCAGCGCGACGGCGTGGGCGAGTACCAGCCGTTGCCGCCGGTGGTCGCCGAGGGACAGCCCCAGGAGGGCGTCATCGGCGGGCAGCCGGTTGTCGATCTCAAGCCGGGCGACAATTATGCCGTTCGCGTCATCAATACAAGCGAGCGCGGTGCAGGCGTGGAGATTGCGATCGACGGCATCAACCTGTTCAACTTCTGCGATGTTCCCGAATGGAAGAAGGAGGGCAAGATCTACTTCAAGCCGGGTCAGGCGTATACGATCACCGGCTGGTATTTCCCTCGCAACGAGACGCGGAAATTCAAAGTGGTCAACGAGGAGGACAGCCTCCACCGTCAGTTGGGCCGGCCGAGAAGCTCGGTCGGGGTCGTGACCGTGCGGTTCTGCGCCGCCTGGGCCCCGGAAGAGGAGCCGCCGGCGGACGAAAAGCAGTTCTCGCGAGGCGGCAAGGGGACGGCCGTCGGCGAGCGCGACCCAGACTCCCGAGGGTTCCGTGCGGCCGACGGTCCGAAGATCTTCGGTGTCGCGCGAGCGCAGGTCAGCGTTCGTTACTCGCGACCGGACGATCTACCCCCCGATTTGCCGCCGTAGGCCCCTCGAGTCGAAACAGTCTCTCTCGCCGGCCTGAGCCGTGGCTGACGCAGCCGCGGCTCAGGTCTTTTTGTTGTTCAATCACGCCGACACTGCGCCCGCAGGCGTCGGGCCCGGGTGGTTCTCAGGAATGGGCAACCTGCGCAAACCTTGCTGACCAGCGAGCTTTTGCCACGGGATCGAACAGTAATCAAGGAGGCGGTTATTCGCCGCCGAAGGTTCTCCTATACGCGAAGATAGGAATGGTAGCGTTGGCGACCCCCTGCGACGGGCGTTGCTGACTCCGCGGCTAGTGCCGCCGATCGCCCGCGCCTGTCCTTCGCTGCCCTTACAGAAGATCTCGCAAAGGAGTGCCAGATGTCTCGAAACCGACTCGTGCGAAGCGTCCAGGGGACGTTGTTCGCGGCAGCGATCCTGCTCTTGGCGTCGCAGGCTGCCACGGCCCAGTGGCGTTCCAACTGCCGCGGCTATCAGCCGCCGTGTCAGCCCTGCCAGCCCTACCATCCGCATCAGCCTTCGCACGCTCCGCGGCAGCCCGGCGACTTGCCCGAGATCGAACCGAAGGATGGCAAGCAAAAGGCCGACGACCGGCGCGATGACGATCGTCCCGATCAGGCGCAGCAGGCGCCGCAGGACGTGGACACTTCCCCCAGCGTGGCGCAGGCCGGCGGCTACACGGCCAGCAATTCCACGATCCTGGGCCGCGTCGATCAGAACAACCGGCTCAACCTGTTCGATTCGATGAGTGCCCTGCCGATGAATCGCTGGTGGGTCACCTACATGCCGATGAAGCGCTACCACAACCCCGTGGAGTTCCTTTCCGAGTCCGTGGACAGCGACTTGCTTCCGCTGGAGCAAGAGCGGCTCTCACAGACCCTGTACCGTTTCGGAGCCGAGCTGATCGTCCACCCGGGTGTGAGCGTCGCCTTCCAAGGCCAATACTCCGTCATCAATGGCAATGAAGGCGGCTACGACGACGTGTTCACCAATCCCCAGATCATGCTCAAGGCCGTCCTGGCTTGTGACTGCTGCTCCATTGTGTCGGCGACGCTGGGCTTTCAGCCGGAAGTCGATACCGAGGCCGAGTTCGGCTTCTCCCGCACCGAAAGTTTGGTGCTCCTCGATGCGCCAGGCATCAACGAGACGAGCAGCCGCGTGTACCCCGGACTGCTTTGTTTCCACGACTTGGGCCTCGGCTGGTTCATGCAGAACGGCGTCCAGGTCGGGATCCCCACCGAGTCCAACCAGATCACCACGTTGGACTGGGCCGTCTCGTTCGGGAATTGGATCTATCGCCATCCGATGCTCAATTGCAGCTCGCGCTGCTGCCACTGCTGCTGCCAGCCGTCGATTCTGGGCGCCATCGCTCAGGTCGAATTCTTCGGCAAGCACGTGCTGGGCGACAACCGGATCGAGAACGTCTTTGGCGTGCCGGGCCTGATCTTCGAAGAAGACCGCAACGTGGTCGATATGACGGCCGGCGTGCAGGTGCTGATGTCGGGCAGCCATTGGCTGAGCGTCGCCGCCTCCATCCCGCTCACGTCGGGTGACGTACGAGAAGTGGAAGGCATCGTTACCTTGGGCCAGCGCTGGTAACCCGGGCATCCGCCTGGTGAATCGTCCTCCGCACGATTTTGAAGACTGGCCTCCTGAAGTAGGGAGACCAGTCTTTCCTTTTTTTCCCTGTCAACACGCCCTTCTCGCAGAGGAGCGCCGCGCGCGCCCTGCCGCGGCGCGACTGCCCGACTGACAGACTGACTTGCCGCTTGCAATCCGCACCGCTCCCGAACAAGAATCTGGGTCCGTGGAGAACTCGCGGGCTATGCCGTCATGGCTCGAAGGAGCCGTTAACATGGCTGTCTCGGCGAAGAGTGTCAGGGTGTCGTCCCCGGCGAGCGTCGAGGGGTCGTCGCGACGGGCGAGCGTCAAGGCCTCAGCCCGCCGTGTGATGCTCTCGCTTTGCTTGGCCGTGGCACTCGCGGGGCCGGCCGCGCATGTCCACGGCGCAGAGCCGCCGTCTCGCCCGAACATCGTCTTCATCCTCACCGACGACCAGGGCTACGGCGACCTGTCGTGCCACGGCAACCCGGTCCTCAAGACGCCGAACCTCGACCGGCTGCACGCCGAGGGCGTCCGCTTCACCGACTTCCACGTCAGCCCGACCTGCGCGCCGACGCGCTCGGCCCTGCTGACCGGCCGGCACGAGTTCAAGAACGGCGTCACGCACACCATCCTCGAGCGCGAGCGGCTGACGCCCAAGGCCACCACGCTGGCCGCAGGTGCTGAAGACGGCCGGCTACACGACCGGCATCTTCGGCAAGTGGCACCTCGGCGACGAAGCCGGACTACCGGCCCGAGCCGACGCGGCTTCGACGAGATGTTCATCCACGGCGCCGGCGGCATCGGCCAGACCTACCCCGGCAGCTGCGGCGACGCGCCGGGCAACACCTACTTCGACCCGGCCATCCTGCACAACGGCACGTTCGAGAAGACGCAAGGGCTACTGCACCGACGTCTTCTTCGCCCAGGCGACTGAAGTGGATCGAGTCGGTGAAGGGCAAGCAGCCGTTCTTCTGCCACATCGCCACCAACGCCCCGCACGCCCCGCTGCGACGTGCCGGCCGGAGGACGAGGCAGCGCTACGCGGGCAAGGTGAACGACCCGAACGTGGCCAAGTTCTTCGGCATGATCGCCAACATCGACGACAACGTCGGCCGGCTGCTGGCCAAGCTGACGGAGTGGGACCTCGAGCGAGACACGCTGGTCATCTTCATGAACGACAACGGCGGCACCGCCGGCGTGCAGAGTCTTCAACGCCGGCATGCGCGGGCCAGAAGGTCACGCCGTGGCTGGGCGGCACGCGGGCGTCGTCGTTCTGGCGCTGGCCGGGCACGCTCAAGCCGGCCGACGTGCGACCAGCTCGCCGGCCCACATCGACTTCTTCCCGACGCTCGCCGAGCTGGCCGGCGCGAAGCTGACCGACGAGGTCCAAGAGCAGGTCGAGGGCCGCAGCCTGGTGCCGCTGCTGCAGCGACCCGAAGGCCGACGTGGCCGGACCGCACGCTGTTCACCCACGTCGGCCGCTGGCCGAAGGGCGCGTCGCCGCAGGCATACAAGTACGCCCAGTGCAGCGTCCGCAGTCCGCGCTGGCATCTGGTGAGCGACTGGCGGCCGCCGGAGACGCAGCCGAAGAAAGCCAGCGCGAAGGCCACAAGCAAGGCCAAAGTCACAGACACCGAGCAGCGCTGGCAGCTCTTCGACGTGCAGGCCGACCCGGGCGAGCAGACCGACGTGGCCGCCAAGCATCCCGCAGTCGTCGCCGAGTTGAGGGCCGCCTACGATCAATGGTGGGACTCCGTGCAGCCGCAACTGGTGAACGAAGCCGCGGTGGGGCCGAAGGTGAACCCGTTCAAAGCACTGTACTGGAAGCAATTCGGCGGCGGGCCCAAGGAGCCACAATGAAACGGCGAGGCGCTCCCAAAGCCAGGCCGTCGGCGCGGAAGCCGAGGCGAACGCTCCTGTGGTGTCTCGTACTCCTACTGGCTTACGTGGCAACGTATGTGCTGCTCTCGCGGCGCGGATACGCGGAGGCTGAGCGAGACGAGATGGAGGGCTTCTATTACTTCACGCCCGAGGAGTCGCGCGTCTGGCGCTGGAAGAACTTTGCCTGCGTCGTGATCTTCTATCCGCTGAATCTCGTCGATCGGGGACTCGGTTGGGGCCGTGCGCCGGGCTCCGAGCCAATGTGGCGATTGACGGGCTGACGCTGCGGCCCGGTCAATTGGAACGGCGTGCTAAATGGCCCCCTACGCGATCGCTGCTACCCGTCGAACGATCTCGGTCCCGTCGCATGCATACAGGTCCGCGCCACTGAACGGGTTCAGTTCGAGCAGTCGAAGTCCGCCATCGCAGTCGCACACGTCGATAACATACGCGGGATCGGGAGACGGAAGCTGTGCGGCAATCTCAGCGGCGAAACGCCACGAGCGGCCCTCCGCGTCTTCTTCCGTAGCAAGCCGGCCATCGGCGATGTAGCCGCTGCCCGCTACGACATCTCTCCCCACGATGACGAAACGCCACTCCCTATCGATTCGCCGCACGGGTGCCACGACGACTTCGATCTCAGGGTCGTCGTAATAGAAACCGTGGTCGAGTGCCGCCAGCGATATCTGGTCGCATCGCAAGACGCGACCACTGAAAGGCTTAAGAGGGCTGTCTGGGCGCACGAAGACTTCATCGCGGGCGCCGATACTTCGCAATACCGCGTCGGGCTCAACAACGAACCGCGACGCGGGGAGTATTTCCCAGCGCTCGTGCAAGAGCCACTCCGCGGCGGCTGGATACCAAGTGGAGCAGTGAAACTTGTCCGTGCTGCAATAAGCACCAGGGTCCCAGAGACGCTCCCGGGCAATTCGATCAGCGTTCCCAAGGCTGCCGTGAAAGAGAACCGGGCCGCTCAGTTCCGGCCACCTTGAGCTCGCCCACCATTCGTCGGACCAATCGGCTACTCGATGTCCCGCCCTCAAGGCGGCGGGACGAATGCAGTCACCGTTGGGAAACGCCTCGGACTCAAGCAACCAGGTAAGGGAGGAAGCGGTCATGGTTGGAAGCGGCCGAGTGTGGCAGCACCGCTCAACCTGTCTTGGCTGGTGGGTTGTCGGGGGGTGCCGGCGGTCGCCCCGGCATTCGGAAGAACTCGCTCACGGGGCAGTGAAAGCCCGGCAACACGTCTTCGCCGGTGATTTCCTCATCCCCCTTGACGATATACGGGTCGCGGCCGCGGCGATGCACGCACACCTCGCGGGCTTCCGGATCGACAATCCACACGAGCTGCACGCCGCGATTGAGCAATTGGGCCACCCGGACGGCCACGCGCACCGGGCGATCGTGCGGCGAGAGCACGTCCACAGTGACCAGCGGTGGAAGCGATGCATATCCGCGCTCCACGTCGTCGGCCGATTGAACATCATCGTAGTACGATAGATCCGGTCCGCGTACCGTGTCTGGTTCTTCCTCGACGATGACGCCCGAATCGTTCGTGCAAACGTAGCCGTGGCCCCGGCCCTGGGAGTAGTTCCAAAAAAACGCCGCGATGTTCCCGCACACAAAACCGTGAAACTTGGTCGGCGGCGGCATCTCGACAATCTCTCCACGATCCAGCTCGAAGAAGCGGTCGCGGTTCTCGGGGCGGTGGACGAATTCCAAGAACTCCTGGACCGTCATTCCCACCGTCATTCCCTTTGTGGCGGCAATCGACACGGCATCAGCCCTCAACGAAGTAGCGCATCCAAAGCGCTTCGGCTCGGTCCGCTGGACTCGCTCATTATAACCGAAAGGGCCCGCCCCGCTTCCCCTTTGAGGGCGTGCACGCTGGGGAAAACCTCGCCGCGAAGTGCCGCGCTCTGTCCGATAACCGCCGAGAGCTGTTGGTGGCGGCCAGTGCCCTCTGCGAACGACTACCTTATTAGCGTTTATCAGCGTTTAGCGTTCCGAATCCTTCGGCTTACGAGCCTTTCCATGAGGAAAGTTTGAACCACGAAGAGCTGAAGCTGTAGAGGTTCTGGAATCCTTCGTGCTCTTCGTGTCCTTTGTGGTTCAGCTCTTTTTTTTGGTTTTCGTCGAAGAGGCTCACGCGCTGGCGAAGAGCGCCAGTGGCTCGAAGGGGCCGTGCAGCGGTTGGCGCGAGTCGATCGTGAGCCATTGCTCCAAGGCGCTCGCGTAGACGCGGCGGAAATCGACCGACCACTTGAGGTCGCCGCCGGCCAGCTTGGTGAGGCTGGGGTAGCTGCCGTGAAGGCCGGCTTTCAGCCTGGTGCCCGCCAGGATCACCGGGCCGGCGGTGCCGTGGTCCGTGCCCTGCGAGCCGTTCTCCTGAACGCGGCGGCCGAATTCGCTGAAGCAAAGCACAGCCACTCGATCGGCACAACCCGCCGCCGACAGGTCATCGAGGAAGGCCTTCAGCGCGCGGACAGCTCGGCCAGCAGCTCGGCGTGTGCCGGAAGCTGCACGGCGTGCGTGTCGTAGCCGGGCTGCATCGCATAGTAGACGCGGGCGCCGAAGTCGGCCTTGATCAATTGCGCCATGAGGTTCAGCCGGCCGGCCAGCTTCGTGCGCGGATAGCGAGCGCCCTCTTTGGCTCGTCGGGCGACCGTCTCGAGCTGCGCGGCGGTGGTGAGGGAGTCGAGGGCCGAGCGGCGGACGAAGTTGACCAGGCTGCCCGCCTCCACTGGAGAACGAGACGACGCACCGCCGACCGCGGCCCCGGGCTCGAGCCGCAGCTCCTCCAGGCCGTTCAGGGCCACACTCGTCGCCCGCCGCCCGCGAACCGCCACGGGCGGACTCTCGTCCCCCGCTAAGAGCACGGACGGCGAGCTGCCGGCTGGCACGCCCTTTCCGCCCGACGCAGCCTGGTCCATGGCCCGGCCGATCCAGCCGTAGGTCTTGTGCTCCTCACGGTCCAAGCGGGCCGTGTGCCAGATGGCCATGCTCACGTCGTGCGAACGATTGGGGTTGGGATAGCCGACGCCCTGCACGATCGCCAGCCGGCCGCTCTCATAGAGCTCCAGCGCCGCGCATGGCCGGGTGCAGGGCGACTTCGCGATTCAGCTTCAGCAGCCGGTCCGCCGGGAGGCGGAGCTTGTCACGGTGGGTGGCGTAGCCTTCGTCCGCGAACGGCACGACCGTATTGATCCCGTCGTTGCCGCCGTCGAGCTGGATCACGACGAGCACACGCTCGTCCCGCTCGGCCTTGCCCGCGCGGGCCGCTCGGGCCAGAAATGCCGGCACACTGGGGGCCAGCGCAATCAACGTCGAGTTCTTCAGAAAGTCGCGACGAGTAGACATGGTCAGACTCCGTCGAGGAAAGGGGTCAGGAGTCAATTTTTCTCGGCCAGTAAACGTCGTTAGCAGAATTCGCGTATTGGCCGCGAAATTGACTCCCCACCCCGTTACGTCACGCCAATTGGTATTCCGGCGACGCCAACAGCGCGGCCACCAGGCGGTTGGCGACAGCCGAAGTCGGTTTGTGTTTCGTATCCAAGCCTTTCAGGGCCGCTTTCACGGCATCCACCGGTCGCGGGTCGCCCAGCAGCAAGCTGCTAAAGAACTCTGCCAGCGTCTCGAGCGTGGCCGCGGCGCCGTGCTGATCGGCGAGTGCCAATGCATCGAGCGGAACCGAGGGATTGCGAAGCGAGCCGGCCACGAGCACCGCGCCATAGTTCGCCCGGCCGATCATGGTCCGCGTGGTGAGCCAGGAGCGGCCGCCGGACCAGCCGAAGACGCTCGGCGGATAAAAGAGGTCTTGCCCCAGCCGAGCGGTCCATTCGCTGAGCACCAGCGTGCTGGGCGGCGGATCGACCAGCTCCAATGCCCGCAGGGAGCCGACGACGAAGCCGACCGGGCAGCGGACGCGCGTGCCGATATTTCGCTCGGCAAAGAAGGCCTCCGAGCGGATCACCGTTTCGACGGCCCAGCCGATGTCCAGCTCGCGCTCGCCGAGACCGTCGGCGAGCAGCCCAACCGCCTTGTCGTGAGCGGCCTTATCGGCCGCGGCCACTTCGCCGAAGAACTCGCCGCAAAGCCGGGCAGCGAGCCGCTGCGGCGTGGCCGGGTGTTCGAGCAGAATCCCCAGCAGGTCGTCGCCCCGCCAGCGGCCTCGGCGGCCCAGGATGGTCTTCTCCCCCTCGTCGTGTTCGGCGGGCCGGTCGCGAAAGGCGTCGTCTTTGACCGTCCAGCCAGTCAGGGCGCGTGCGGCGTCACGGACGTCACCCTCGCTGAAGTTGCCTTCGCCGAGCGTGAAGAGCTCCATCAATTCGCGGGCCAGGTTTTCATTGGGATGCTCTTTGCGGTTGGCCGCGGCATCGAGCCAGACGAGTATCGCCGGGTCCTTCACGACGCTCGGCAGCAGCTGTGCGAAGCGTGCCCGGCCGAACTTGCGAAGCAGCTCATTTTGCCGCCGCATGGCAGCCGTGCTTTCCACCTTCAAGTTGCTGGTGGCGAAGTGATTGTGCCACAGGAGCGCCAGGCGCTCGCGGAGCGGATCGGGCGAAAAGATCATCTGGTAGAGCCACCAGGCCTTGAGCCGGTTGGCGTTGCCCGCCGCCACGGCCGCATCGCCGATCAGCCGCGAAAGGGCATCGAAGTCGGCGGGCACGCCGCTGGTGCAGGACTTGCCTTTCAGCAGCCGATCGATGGCAGCCCGCGGACCATCCTTCAAATTGCGCTGCAGCTCGTCCCACATGGCGGCGAAGCCCGCCCGGCGGTGCAGATGCTGGGCGCGGCGCAGGTCCCACGGCTCACCGGCGCTGGGGCGCCACTCGGACCAGGGAGAGGTGCTGGCGGTTGGTTCGGTCATCGGTGGTTGCTTACCGGCTGGCTGTGTCGCACGCCTCGGCTTGCGGCTCCGGAGAGGTTTATCGGAGCAGGGGAACTCAGTCGGCTTCCAGCCGACTCCCCGTCTGCCACCCGTTTCAACGGGTGGACCGGCGGCAATCTCCATGTCATTGTTGAGCCGGCTTCCAGCCGGACTTCTCGTCAGGTCTTTAGACGAATTGCCTCGCGTTGCCTCGCGAGGGTTGAAAACCAGATGGAAAGCCGGCTGGAAGCCGACTGCCCAGAGGGGATATCGCCCTCGATACCACCAGCTAAAAGCTGGTGGCAGACGGGGGAGTCGGCTGAAGCCGACTGAAAACACGAAAACGAATTGAGTTCACTAGCGAGCGAGTTCCGTTGGGTGCTACTAATGACCTCCGGGGTGAAGTCGTATTACTATCTCCTCGAACATATTGCTCATCGCACCTTTTGCAACTTCACGTCGCCGTAGTCTCGCGTTTGTCCGCTGGTCGCCCGCTGGTCGCGGGGCAAGTCGGCGCGGTAGTAGCCGCTGTCGCTGTCGCTAAAGTCCAAGGCGAACTTCTCGTCGGGGATGAGAATATCGACGTGGAATCGTCCCTCGACGTTCGTGTCCGCGCCAGGGGCTGATCCATGTCCAGGAAGCGATACAGCTCACGGGCCGTTCGTTCCTCGAAGGCAATATTCAGGGCCACCTTCAGGCCATCCAGCGATGCGCCCGCTTCGTCCACCGCACGGCCCTTGATTGCTCCAGCGGGGCGCAACCGTACCGTGACCGGCGACTTCTCCTGGCCCGTCAGCAATAGCGACCCGGCCAGCCGGCGAGTCGGATGCAGGAAGAAGACCTTGCGAGGCCGGTCTGGGCCAAGTGCACAGACCGTGCATCGGCTCTTGGTCAGTGTGAACGTGTAGGGCCAGGACTCGGCCAGGCCGGCAGCCATAACGCCTGTGAGCGGCTGCCCGGCATTGTCTTGAATTTCCACGTTAACCGTAGTGCCTCGGTCGAGCACGAGGTCGCATTGGACCGCGCCGCCTTTGGGATCCAGGTCCAGGTCCAGGTACTTCACCGCGTTTTCGGTTTCGTATAACCAGATGGACTTGCCGACTTCCGCAAAGACGCGTTCACGATCTTCCTTGCTGAACGATGCTTGGCGAAACGGCTTCAACTCGTGCTCACCGATGGTCTCCATATGGGATGCCTGCACGATCAACACGCCCGGTCCTGGGATCTCGACGATTCGGAATCGGGCTTCGGCATCCGTGCTTTCCATCACACCTGAGTGCCGATGGAAGTCGTAGCCCGGTTCATTGGCATATTTGTTGCCCGGCAGCGGGTCAAAGCGGATGCCGCTGTTGATGCCCTTTCCCGTAGCGGAATCGATCACGCGGCCGGTAATGACGATGCCACGCCGGAGTTCGACATCGAGCGTGAGGGACGACTCGCTCGCCTTCGAGTTCAGCCGCACCAAGCGTGCTGCAGCAGATCGGTGTCTTTGCCGGTTGGAGTGATGGTCATGCCAAATTGGCGTCCTCGCTGCAAACCCGTCAGTACAAAACGGCCGCGTGTATCCGCTGTGGCCGACACGATCGAGCCGTGGCCCGTCACAACCCAAACGCGGGCGCCGGGCACAGGCTCTCGTTTTTCACCTACATAGATGCTGCCGGTCACCATCAAACCCGGTTCGACAACGTGTGCGAACGTCGGACCGACCAATTGTGGAAAGGACACGCCATCGCGCAGTGCCGCCGGCCGGGAGGCCACAATCGCGGCCATGATCGGCTTGACGTTAATGCCCTGGCGATTGATTACGTAGAGGTTGGTCTTGGCGATGCTGGCTTCCGTGATCTCCAAGGTGGCCAACTGCTCGGCCGCGATGCCACGGATTTCGAACCGGCCTTCGGCGTCCGTGGTCGAGCCGGTGAAGAATGACAGCGGGCCGATCGCCCACGTGTTAAGCTGTCGGCTCAGCTTCATCGCTGCCGCCGTATTCCATTCCCGTTTGCAAGCGATCAAGAACGCATCGAGACGGCCGTCGGGCGAGGCGAGAATGCCAGTCACCTCGACCGCCGCTGCGGCGACCGGCTTACCCTCCGTGGTGAGGAGGCGCCCACGAATGCGGCCCTCCGCCGGCAACCGCAGCGAGACTTCTTGAACGGCACTTTCCCGCTCGATCTGGACCCAATCCAGGGCAAACCCCTCACGCTCCGCCACGAGCGGAAGCTCGCGAGCGCGGTCGGCAAAGTCCCGAATCGACAAGGTGAGCGCGAAGCGGCCCGCGGCATCGGATTGAGCCAGGCGTTGCCATCGCGTCTGGCCAACGCCGACGGGCCACTCGCCTGTGATGCGCGGCCAGTACAACGAAACGCCCGCGAGCGGATTGCCGTCAGGCCCCAACACGCGGCCGCGGACCGCGATCTCTTGGCTCTTAGCGGCTGACTTTGACGATGTTGTCTTGCTTGCAGGCGCAGGCACGGATTTCTCGCCGTCCTTGTTGTCCCGCGGCGGAGTCTTCCCTTGATCGCTTTCGCCGGCCTTGATGTCCCCCACGTCGAGCTTGGCTCCCGGCTCGATGACCGCCGTATCCACGCTCGTCCTTTCCCCCAACCCGACGCGGTACTTCACGCCTGGTAGCACGGCTTCGATGCGGAAACGACCGGTCCCGTCGGTCTTGGCGCCCACCAGCGAGTGGTCGGAGTTCCCCCAAGCCCGCGGCCGTTTGGGGCCGGGAAATTGCGAGACAGGGATCGTCGCATAGACGTTCGACGTTGGCCACCGCTTTGCCGTGGCTGTCCAGGATCCGACCGCTGATCGTGGCAAACGGCTCGAGCGTAACGGCGGTCGTCGTGGCCGGGTTCGCGACGACGGCCCGACCGAGCTGCCGGTCGGCGTGGTGCAGCAGGATTAATCGCCGCCCGTCCATCGCCAGGCCGAACACCTCTACGGCGTCGGTCTCTTGCGGCTTGACGTGATAGAAGCTCTGCCACTGACCAACGGCCGACCGGGGGAAATCGCCTACGACCTTCACGCCCTTGACCCCTCGGCCCTGCGGATCGAGCAGGCGAATCACCTGGCGATCGAGCGGAACAAGCTCCAGATCGCACCTGGCCTCGTTCTGGTCCGCGGCGATCTCGACTGCCCGCACCGTGTTGGCTAGCTCCGGGCCATGGATATGGTAGACGAGCCTTCGTTCGGCCGCTGGGTCCGACTTCCAGGGGATTTCGTCGGCGCCGGCGGCGACCTGATATCGCCCGCCGTCCAGCCCGACCGCCAGGACCACGCCGCGACCGACGATGGCCGGCAGCCGGAACGTGCCGTCCGGCCCCGTGGCGTAATCGTCGCCCCAGCCGACCGACAACAGGCCGGGGATAAAGTTCGCGTACTTCGGCGCCGCCGGGTTGTCCAGATACGGATAGTAGCTGACTTGAGACTGCACGCCTTTGCCCGTCGCTTTGTCCGTCACGCGGCCGGTCACCCACACGGCCCGCTTGAGATCGACATTCAGCTCGACCGGCTCGAGGCCGGCCGCCTTGGGCACGCTGACGTCCGTGCGGAAGTACGGCTGGTCGGCGGGCGGAGCGACGATCAGCCGGATGGCCCGCGCCCCGTCCGGCGGCTTAGGCATGCCGACAATTCGATAGCGCCCCTTCTCGTCGGTCGTGGCCGAGGGGGAGCCTTGAAGGTCGCTGACATCCAGCAGGGCGCCCGCGTATTGCAGCACGATCATCGCCGCGCCCACGAGCGGCTCCTTGGTATCGGCGTCGCGCACGACTCCGGTAATCACCTGCATCGGCTCGGCCGAATAGTCGAACTTCGCGCCGTAGCAGACTTGCTGACGGATGCGCGGGTCCATCGAAGGTTCGGGCACGGGTGCCATCTCTCGCGTGACGGCGCTCACCCATGCCGTGGCGATCGTGGGTCCGACCAGCTCGAGCGTCACGTGCCGATCCGGCCCTAGACCGGTGATCTGGAACCGGCCGTTCTTGTCGCTGACGGCCGTGGGGTACATCGGCAGCCCCTCGGTGAGGGCCTTCGACGACGGGAAATATGCCACTTTGGGACCGGCCTCGCGATCCATGCGGGTCCAAGCGTCATCGCTGATCCGAGCCGGGTTATTGCGGGCTTTGGCGATCCATTCCTCGAGACCCGAGGCGGCCGCGGCCATCGACCGCACGCGCACCCGTACGCCGGCGATCGGACGGCCTTCCAGATCGAGGATTCGTCCGGCGAGCGGCACGGTATCCTTGACCAGGCGGAAGCCAAGCTCCTGCGGCAGCGGTCCCTCGCCGAGGTGGTGCCAATCCGGGCCATACCCATCGGCAACGGCAACGACAATCGACGTCTTTTCGACCTGATGGTTGCGGCCGAACATCCGCGCGGAAGAGGCGGAAACCGGCAATTGAAAGCGGCCATCCTCGTCGCTTGCGATCTCGGCCGCGATTTCGATAGCCACGCGCGCCCTGTGATTTCGGACCGTTTGCCGGATGGCATATACCCTGGCCTTCGCGACCGGTTTGCCGGCCGCATCGACCACGCGGCCGGGCACGCGTTGCTCCGCGGTCTCCGGGGCGCCACCGACGGCTTCCTCGTTCGTCTTTCTGCCATTGGCTTGCCCGTCGGCGGTCCCGCCTGGCTGCTCGTCCGGCTGATCCACAGCCACGGTGCTCTGGGCTGGTTCGTCTTGTGATGGATCGGCATTGGCGTGGCCCGTGCCGACGAGTCCGGCCAGCAGGACAGCAGCCGCCGCGCAGGGCAGGATCGCCAGGAGCGTCTTGAGGCCGGTCTTCACGGAAAGCGACCGTGACGTATCGAGGATCCGCACCACGCGCTGGCCGAGCGACGAGCGGAACGACACGATGCCGGCGCCGACGCACGCCTCCGACCAGTTCGGCTGGTACCGCTCGGCGATATTCACGAGCCGCAGGGCGTAGGCGCTGCGGTCGTTCCCCTGCGCCACGACGCAGTCGTCGCAGACCTCGTCAGCCGCTTGCTCCAGCCGCCGCGACAGCACCCAAGCCAAGGGCTGAAACCAAAGCACGGCCGCTAGCCCTCGGCCGGCAAGCTGCCACCAGCAGTCGCGGCGCCCCAAGTGGGCCAGCTCGTGCACGAGCACGTCACGGTCAGGCGACGCCATTTCCGCCGGCAGCAGCACCACGGGCCGCCAACAGCCGGCCAGGCATGGGCTTTTGACCTTCGAGCTGACCAGCACCTTCGGCGAGCGCACGCCGAGCGCCCGGGCGACCGACGCACAGAGCCGCATCGTCTCAGGGGGAGCAGGCCGGGCTGAGCGACGAAGCCGCATCACGAGCACGTTGGCCACGATCAGCCGCCCCACGAGCATTCCCATGACGGCCAGCCAGACGGCGCTGAAGGCCACATAGACCCAGCTCGCTGCACTGTATCCGCCGCTGACGGCTGGGGGCGGCATGGCATCCGTTCTATCGGGCGTCGGCGTTGCCACCAGAGTGCTTTCGTCGCGGGGGCTCGGCGCTGCCAGGGGAGGTAGTTGCTCCGCTGAAGCTCGAGTCAGCGCGTCGCCCGGAAGAGATGCCCGTCGCTCGAGAGGGCCAGTCAGAGGCGGCCCGGCGGCGTCTGCTGGGACTGGCGAAACATTGCCCTCTGCGCTGGCCTCAGCCAGGTGGGAGGACTGCATCGTATCGTCCGCGGCTGCCACTGCCGGCAATTCGATCCGCAGACCCGAAACGCCGGTCGCAGCCAGCAGCCAGGAGATCGCCGGACAAGCCAAGGCCGCCAGCAGCGTGGCGCGGAGCACCGACGACTGCACGGCCGCTCCGCGGCGCCGCAGGAGCCCGGTCGCGGCCAGGCCCACGGTAAGCACGAGCGTCGATTGCACCAGCAGATTCGCGGCCAGCGTTGCTGCGGTGGCGGACATATCGACGACGTGAGGAGGCAGAATGTTCGGCATGACTGACGACTCCCCCGATTGATGCAAAGCTCTCGCTAATCCCTGGCTGCCCCGCCAGACGACTTATCCTCAATGAGCTTCCGCAGCGCCTGGAGTTCCTTCCGCGGAATCCGTTCTTCGCGCAGCAGATAGGCCACCAGGCCCGCTGCGTCTCCGCCGAAGACGCGGTCGATCAGCTCCCGCGTGGCGCTGTGGGTGACGCTCTCTTCTTGGACCAGCGGATAGTAGACGAAGCTGCGCTCCACAACGTCGTGGGTCACGGAGCCTTTCTCTTCCAATTGCCGCAGCAGCGTCTGCACCGTGCTGTGGGCGATCGGCGTTTCAGCGTTGAGCGCATCGGTGATCTCCCGCGCGTTGGCTCGCCCGCGCTCCCAGAGCACGCGCAGGATGCGTAACTGCACGCGGCCAACCCTCGTCTGCGCCATGGCTCAAGCTCCCGTCTCTTTTGCTGCGCGAACCTCGCTGCCCCGTCCGTCGGACAATTACTGCGATAAATCTACTAATATAGATTTATGATTGTCAATAGCCGAGTTCCTTTTTCCCCGTGGTTAAGGCACAAGCGGAATACGCCAAGACGGGAACGGATCAGTATTGGCCACCGAGAGCACCAAAGCCTTGGCGCGGCGTAGCCGCAAACAAGATCGGACAGGAAGATGAAGGACAGGAATATGTTGGACGCCCACAAGAGTGAATCTTCCTGTCCTCAATCTTCCTGTCTTCATTCTCCCGTCTCCATGGAATCGATGAACGAGAGCCGCCGAGCGCTGCGCACTCGTACTACCCCTAACGCTCGTTTTCTTCGCGTGACGCAAAGAATCTGCGGCTGCGTAGCTCTTGGTGCTCTTTGTGGCCAAAGCTTGCTCTAGCTTCCAACCGCTATGGGCTGTTGGTCTGGCTGGCCTCGCGAGCGGCCTGATCGGGACCCAGGACGTAAAAGCCGCTGGGGTCGCGCTGATACTGGAACGAGCGGCTAGTCTGCGGATCGGCGGGGACCGCGGCAAAATACCTCGGCACCAGCTCGTCGAGGCGCTCCGGCGGTGATCCTCGCTCCGCGACGTGGCACTGGATGGCCAGCTCGATCACCAGCAGCCGCAGGTCCGTTTGGACGCCGACGTATCTCTGCCCGGCCTGGGCTTCGGCCGGCTGGGCGAGCTTCTTCAACGTCCCGCGGTTCCGCATGCCGCTGAAGCCCATTTGGGCGATCAGGGCATCTTGCAAGGTATGCTCGCGAGCCGCCACGTCGTCGAAGGGTTCGCGCCGCTCGTCCAACGATTCCAGCTCGCCGATGAGCTCACGGCAAGTCGCCGGCTCGAGCCGGGAGCGAAGGGCGGCAAGAGGCGCGATCCCGTAACTGCCTTCCAGCACGTTCCCCAGCGTGCGGTCGATGACCAGGCCCCCACGGCACATTTCCTGGCCTAGCCGGATGGCGTCGAGATAACTCCGCACGGCGTCCGGGAAACGCCCTTCCTGCTCGGCCAGCCGCCCTTCGGCCGCGAGCAGGCGGCCCAGCGATCGCATTTCCTGCGCTCGCTTGACGCCGACCTCGACCTGCCGCTGCGAGTACTCCAGCGGCACGCCGCACTCGCGTCCAGCCCTTGACGGACCAACTCGAGCGTCAGGCGGTTCGACTCGATGAACTCGCGCAGCTCGCCTCCACTCACCTTGGCGGCATCCAACCCGTCCTTCCAGGAGATCGCGTCGGCCGCCCTCAGGAAATCGTCGTACCCATTGGGGGTAGGCAGCGGCGGAGGGGCGGGAGGCGCCTTGGGCCAAATGACATACGCCACGGCCCCCGCGAAGAGCACCGCGATGAGAGCCAATCCGAGCCAAAGCCGCTGGTATCGCATGCAGGCTTCCCTTCTTTTGCCGCGCGGCTGACGCCGCGCCGCACACGCCCTCCGCAGGCTACTTTCCGAAGGCGTGCGCGCCAACCTTCAGGAGCCGAACGTCCTTCGATTTTACCTTCAGCTCGGGCGTCTCGGCGCTCTCCAACATCGGATCGGTCTGGTAGATGCCATCGGTCTCTCTCGCAGGCAGCGACGGACGGCGGTCGCCGTCGGAGCAGAACCAGGCATTGCCGGAGAACGAGAAGGTCTCGGGCTTGGTGTTCGCCCCGACGTTGGCGAACACCTGGACACGGCGGTCGAACACGACGAGATTGGCCTCGAAGCGCCCCTTCTGGCAGGGCAGGAACTTGTCGGTCGGCTGTTCTTGCAGGATGCGCAGCACCCATTTCTCCGGGTTGAAGATCGTATTGTAGCGGACCGAGCACTCAATCGACGAGGCGAAAACGACCGGCGCCAGGCTGCCGACGAAGTGGTTGCCGGCGACCTCGATGTCCTTGGCCTCGTAGTCTCGCACCTTGGGCCGGAAGTAGGCCAGGCCCGTGCTGCCGCCGAGATTGACCGCCCGCCCGCCGCCCTGCTTGAAGAAGTTCCGCTTGATCACGATGCGCTCGGAGCCGCCCTTGGTCTGTACGCCGTGGTCTTGCGAGAAGCCGGACTTGCCGATGAAGCGGCAGTTTTCCACGACGCCATCGTGGCAGCCGACCATGTCGATCGCCGAGCCGCCCCAGCCGGAGAACGTGCAGCCGCGGACAACGAAGTGATCGAGGCCCGACAGCTTCAGGGCATCGCGGTTGCCCTTGGGGCCGATATCCTCGATGGTAATGTTCTCAAACACCATCCCCTGCGATGGCTCCTCGGCGGTGCCGCCGTCGTCGGCATTGATGCCGTTGCCGGTGCAACCGGAGACCTTCACATTGCGGAGCGTCACATAGCTACAGCCGGCGAAGTGAAAGCCGAGGCTGCCGCCGGCAAACACTGGCGGATCCCGCTCATCGACGGCGGCAATGACGATCGGCTTGTCCTTCGTGCCTTGAAGCTTTCGGAGCTGGATCCCGGGGCCGTACCGGCCCGGGGCCAGCAAGATACTGGTGCCGGGCTTGGCCCGAGCCAGCTCGCTGCGGAGTTCGCCTGTGTCGCGGACCGTGATTTCGTCGCCGAGAACGGGCGCCGTCCAGAAGAGCAACGGGATGACGGTCGCTGCGGCTCGCAAGGTGCCCATCATGTTCATGTTCCCTTCGCGAGACCACGGGGCACGTGGGTGAGCGTGCCGGAGTTGCAAGGCGGGCACGTTCGTAAACGTGCCCCACGACCGGCTGCCGGCGATGCATCGCCGGCCTTACTTGTTGGCCAAGACCTCGCCGATGCTCCGGTCCAGCATCGCCAGCATCTCGTCGATCTGCTCCGCGGTGACCGCCAGCGGCGGGCCGAAGGCGATCCAGTGCGGGTCGAACGCGGCAAGCAGGCCGTTCGCCAGGGCCCGGCGGCCGATCTCGCACGCCGAAGCGCGTCGGGGAACTGGCTCCTTCGTCGCCGGGTCGCCGACGAACTCGATGCCCTGGAACAGCCCCTTGCCGCGGATGTCGCCGATGACGCCGTACTTCGTCGCCAGCCGCTCGAAGCCGGCCGCGCAGGCGCTCGCCCTGCCGGCGGGCGTTGCCGCACAGGTCGCGCTCGAGGATCTCGCGCAGCACGGCGATGCCGGCGGCGCAGGAGATCGGGTTGCCCTCGAACGTGTGCCCCTCGACGAAGCCGGGGTTCTCGCCGATCGGCCCCCAGAAGGCGTCGGCGATCGGCTGCCGGCAGATCATCGCCGACAGCGGCGCGTAGCCGCCGCTCAGCCCCTTGGCCGTGCAGAGCACGTCGGGCATCACGCCGAACGTCTCGGCGGCGAACATCTGCCCGGTGCGGCCGATGCCGGTGATGATCTCGTCGAAGATCAGCAGGACGTTGTGCCGGTCGCAGATCTCGCGCAGGATCGGCAGGTATTCCGCGCGGCGGGTCGATGATGCCGCCGGTGTGGCCGATCGGCTCGACCATGACGGCGGCCACCGTCGCGGGGTCTTCCATCTCGATCACGTCGCCGACGAGCGTGGCGCAGGTGATGCCGCACGTCGGGGTAGCGTCTTGCCGAACGGGCAGCGGTAGCACGTCGGCGGGAAGACGTGCAGGAAGCCGGGCGGCGAGCGGCTCGTTGACCGTCTTGCGCGACCTTCAGGCCGGAGGCCGACAGCGAGCCGAGCGTCGAGCCGTGCCACGACAGGTAGCGGCTGATGATCTTGTACTTGCCGGGCGTTGCCGGTGAGCTTGTGGTACTGCCGGGCCAGCTTGATGGCCGCCTCGGTGACCTCGGAGCCGCCGCACTGGAACTTGACCGCGTCGACAGGTCGCCGGGCGCCAGCTCGGCGAGCAGGTTGGCCAGCTGCACGGCGACCGGGTTGGTGCCGTGCATCGGCGGCGAGAAGTGCAGCGTGTCGAGCTGCTGCGGATGGCCTCGATGACGCGGCGGTTGTTGTGGCCGACCGAGACGACGTAGATGCCCGACAGGGCGTCGAGGTAGCGCTTGCCGTGGACGTCCCAGTAGTGGACGCCGTCGGCCCGGGCCATGATGAGCGGGTCGCGGACCACTCGGCCATCTGGTCGCGGACGAAGATCTGCCGGAGGAATTCTTCCTCCGTGGTCTGCGCGGCGGTAATGTCGCCGGGCAGCGAGGAAGGGTCGCCGTCGCCGTTGGAGGAAGTCTGCGTCTTGTCGGCAGCGACAGGGGAGGGATTGCGGACGGTGGACATGGGGGATCCTGTGGGAGTGGATTGCGATAGTATATCCATCGAAAGGGTCGCATGCGCCGGCGAGCTACGGTAGTGGGGTCTCTTGGTCGGCTCGCGGGAGGGTGTCAAGAGAAATCCTACTGACTGAGCATCTCACCGAGCATCGAAACCACGACGACGGTCAGAATCATCGTAAGAATGCCCACCGCAATTCCAACGCTTACCCAAATGAAATCCACCCATCGCCGCTCCCCCACTTCAGTCATTACTCGTAAGCAACAACCGTCTTGATGCCCTGCGGCTGCCGGTGCTCGAAGTGCCAGAGGGCGTCCGCCGGGCCGATGCGCGCCGTGATGACGGCCTCCACGGCCTGCGGCATCGTGGCCTGCATCTGCCGCAGGTGGGCGATGGCGTCGTGAAAGTCCCGCACCGCGGCATTCACCGAGCCGAGGAAGATCTGATTGCGCAGCAGGCCGTCGCGGATCAGCCGCGCGACGTTCATCGGGGCGGCCGTTTGCAGGCGGGAGCTGCCCAGCCAGACCATCACCGCGCAGGAGGCCATCGGCTGGGCCGCGAGCAGCACGACCTCTTCGCTGCCGGTGCATTCCAGCACCAGATCGAAGCCGTCACGTTCCACGTCGAGCGGGTCAAAGTTCGCGGCGCTCGGCGGCAGGTACGTGGCCCCCAGTCCGACCACGGCCCGCGCCCGGCCCGAGCCCTCGTCGTCGCGGCCACAGACCGCCGTCGGCCAGCCGCGGCTCACGGCGGCGATCACCGCCGCGAAAGCAATCGGCCCCAGCCCCGTCACCAGGACGCGCGGCGGCGGCTCGGTCCAAGCCTCGTGGCCCAGCCGGGCTTGCTGGAGCCGCAGGGCCTCGTTGACCGCTTTTTCGGCCACGGCCTGCGGCTCGGTGAACACGGCCAGCGGGCGAAACTCCGGCTCGACGGAGATGAGGTATTGCGGCTCATCCAACCAATACGGCAGCGAGAACCCATGCTCGATGATAATGCCACGTTCGACGTAGCGGCCCAGCGGCAGCATGTCCACCCGCCGTCCTCGTTCCCAGGCTCTGCCTGGGAACGCACTGCTCGCAAGGCTCTGCCTTGCGGCGGGGTCACTGCGATCTCGTGCGGGGGTCGGCGCCGGCTCTCGCTGACTGCGAGGCAGAGCCTCGCGGGCAGTGCGCTGCGAGGCAGAGCCTCGGAACGAGGCGCGCCGCACGAGCGGCACGACCAGTTCGCCGGGCCGCAAGCTCGCGACGCCCTCGCCGACAGTCTCAACCCGCGCTAGGCATTCGTGCCCCAGCACGAGAAACTCTTCGCCCGGCGCCGTCCACGGTTGGGCTGCGGCGAGGATGTCGCGGTCCGTGCCGCAGATTCCCAGCTCCAGCGTGCGGCACAGCACCTCCCTCTCGCCGGGTTCGGCTGGTTCCGGCACATCGACGAACCGCGGCGCGGGAGACTGGGGAAATGAGGCAACACCACGCATCGGCTGTCGCTGGTCGGTCGGCGGTCGGGTTACGGGGTCGCGTTGGCCGCACTCACGTCGGATTGAACGCACCACCGCTCGATTGTAGTGCCAGCCGCGCCGACTTTCGACGGCATTGGCGATTGATTCGCACCGCTTCGACTTGATAGGCTGAAACTACGGTCACGTCGTCCATTCGTCTTCTAATCGCCGTTCCATCAGCTCGTCCTGTGGTTTTGGTGGGCGTAGCCCACCCTACTGATCTCGCCATGTCTTCCGCCAGCCACGAACATAGCCCGTCCGCCGACCGGCTCCGCCGACACCTCGAGCGCCGCTCGCGGAGAGGATTGCGGCTCTGGCTCGGCCTGGCTGCCGTGCTGCTGCTGCCGCTCGTCGCAGGGTTCGTGGCCTGGAGGGCCTACCGAGGAGCGGAAGCCAAGGCGGCGGCGCGCGTCGAGCAATTGGGCGGCCGAGTGACTTGGAGCGACGGACGATCGGATCGCCACGTCATCGTGCTGTCGTTTGCCCGCACCGGGCTGGACGACGCGCAGCTTGAGAGCTTCACACCCTGGTGGTGGCACTTCCCGAGGCTGGTGGACCTGGACCTGGCAGGCACGGCGATCACCGACGAAGGGCTGGCTCACGTGAGCGGCCTGGGCATCAAAAACCTCATGCTCAGTGGCACGCAGGTCACCGGCGGCGGCCTCAGTGTGCTGGCCCGGTGTCCGGCGCTCAGCAGTGTCGCATTGTCCAAAACCCAGGTGGACGACGCTGGCGTAGAATTCCTGGCGGCGTTGCCGGGGCTGCGCACGTTGTATCTCGATGGCACGCCGATTACCGACGAAGCGCTGCGGCGGCTGGAAAGCGCGACGGCACTGCGATACCTGCGATTGGGCGGCAACCGCGCCGTCACCGACGAGGGCATCGCGCGATTAGAAGAGGCGCTGCCGGAGCTGAGGGTGACGCGAGAGTGACAAGGTGACCCGGTGACAAGGTGACAAGGTGACAAGGTGACAGGGTGACTACGTGGCGGAATTCAGCGAATCGACCGACGATCCGGCGTTCGAGCTATTGAATCGCTACCTCGAGCGGTTGCAGCAGGGGGATTATCCCGACCGCCAGAGGTTGCTGGCCGAGCACCCGGAGCTGGCACCGGCGCTCAAGTGCCTGGATGCCCTGGAGGCCCTGGCCCCGGCCACTCCCGCGTCCTCCATCGACGCCCTCACGGAGACCATCGAGGCCGGCGCCGACGGCACGCCCTCGGGCGGCAAAAAAGCTGTCGAGCTGTTTCGCCGGCCCGCCGATTTCGGCGACTATGAGCTGGAGGAGGAAATCGGCCGCGGCGGCATGGGCGTGGTCTACAAGGCCCGGCAGCGGAGCCTCGACCGCACGGTCGCCGTAAAGATGATCGCCAGCCTGCTGGCTTCGCGCGACCAGGTGCGGCGGTTCCAGGCCGAAGCCAAGGCCGCCGCCGGCATCAATCATCCGCACGTCGTGCAGATCTACGAAGTCGGCGAAATCTACGGCCAGCACTATTTCGCCATGGAGTACGTCTCCGGGACCACGCTGGCCAAGCGGCTGGAGGCCGAGCGGCAGGTTCCCATGCAGGAGCGACTGAGCTTCGAGGAGGCCGCCAGCCTGATTGCCGCGGTTGCCCGCGCGGTCGATTGCCTGCACCGCCACGGCATCGTGCACCGCGACTTGAAGCCGTCGAACATCCTGCTGGACGCCGAAGGCAAGCCGAAAGTGACCGACTTCGGCCTGGCCATGCCGACCGGACAAGGCTCGCGCGATGATGTCAATGGCGTGATCGCGGGCACGCCGCCGTACATGTCGCCGGAACAAGCGGCCGGCCGCGTGAATCAAATCGGCCCGGCCAGCGATGTCTACAGCCTGGGCGCGATCTTGTACGAGCTGTTGACGGGGCGTGCGCCGTTCCGCGGCGACAACCCCGTGGACGTGCTATTGCAGGTGAAAGAGCGCGAGCCGGCGCTGCCGCGGCAGCTCAACCCGCGGCTGCCACACGACCTGGAGCTGATCTGCTTGACGTGCCTGGAGAAGTCGCCCGCCGAGCGGTACCCGTCGGCCGCGGCACTGGCCGAAGACCTGGAGCGCTTCCTGCGTCACGAGACCATCGAGGCCGCACCCCCCAGCCTGGTGCAACGCGCGTGGCGATGGGCACGGCGCGAGCCGGCGCTGGCCACTCGGCTGGGAGCGCTGGGCTTGTTCTGGGGAGTGTTGGCCATCTTGTTCGCGACGATCGACCTGAAACTGGTAAACCAGAACGAGTTCTTCCTCCAGGTGACGTTGATCGTCGCCCTGTGGGCCGCGGCGTCGCTCGTGTTCCAGTGGATGCTCACGCGCCGCCGCTGGGAGACGGCGGCCCGGTTCCTGTGGGGCATCGTCGATACGGTGTTCCTCTTGGCCGTGCTGCTGTGCGGCGACGGTGTGGCCAGCCCGATGGTGATCGGCTTGCCGCTCCTGATCGTAGCCGCTGGCTTATGGTCGCAGGTCCGCCTGGTCTGGTTCGTGACCGCGACGTGCGTGGCGGCGTACGGCGTGCTGGTGGCAAAGTACTACAACCTGCTCGCGCTGGGCGCGGCCAAGAGCCAGCGGCCGTTCGATGACCACCCGGATCGGCATATCTATTTCTTCGTCAGCCTGCTGCTATGCGGCTGCGTCGTTGCGTATCAGGTGTCGCGCACGTGCGCCTTGAGCCGATATTTTGAGCGACGACGGATACCTTGATGCGCCATGGCTGCAACCAAACGAAACCATTGGTAAGCCTGCTGTTTTTCGCATGGGCAAGCTGCGTCCATGCCTCACGGAAGGAAGACAACCACGAATTGTACGAATAAGACGAATCAGAGGCAGCAAGCCGAGCGATGCGTGCTCGGGTGGTCGAACACTCTGTCTCATTCGTGTTATTCGTGTTATTCGTGGTTGTCCTGCTCGGCCGCTTTGTTTATTCAACCGCTGTTGTTCGGAAGCCCCCGCGTTTTACGCAGGGGAGCTTCACCTTTCAACCTAGGCTGAAGGTGAAGCTCCCTCAGGATGAAGCTGGGGGCTTCCCTCTGAGGCACCTGTTTAGCATGGTTGGCGTATTAAGCGTGCGCCTTGAGCGCCGCCAGCAGCCGATCGACTTCGTCTGCCGTGTTGTAGTGCAATAGGCCAATGCGGACGGCGCCATCCGGCTCGAGGCCCAGCGCCTCGGTGAGCGGCAGGGCGTAGTAGTTACCATGCCAGACATAGATGCCGTCGGCCGCCAGCCGCCGGGCAACTTCGCTCGGCGCGAGCCGGGCGTGCGTGCAGCAGATCGTCGGCACGCGCTCCGCGAGCCGCGCCGGATCGGTGATCCCATGCACGGTGATCTCGGGCATCTCGCGCAACCCCGCGAGCAGCCGCACGAGCAGTTGCCGCTCGTGCTTCTCGATCCCCTCATAGGCGGCGCGTAGGGCCGCCTGGCGTTTCACTGCGCCCGTGTCGCGGCGTCGGCCCAGGTCGGCCAGATACTCGACCGCCGCCAGCGTGCCCGCGATCCCTTCGTGGTTCTGCGTGCCGGTCATCCAGCGGCCGGGCAAGTCGTCCGGCGCCGGCCGCACCTTGTAGGCCGGCAGGGCTTCGAGCAGCTCGCGGCGGCCCCATAGCACGCCCACGTGCGGGCCGAAGAACTTATAGGCCGAGCAGGCCAGAAAGTCGCAGCCCAGGGCCTGCACGTCGATCAAGAGATGCGGAGCGTAGTGCACCGCATCCACGAAGACCTCGGCCCCCACCTCGTGGACCAAATCGCCGATGGTGCGCACCCCGTGAATGGTGCCCGTGGCGTTCGAGGCCGCGCCGACCGCCACCAGCCGCGTGCGCGGCGAGAGCTTGCGGCGCAGGTCATCCAGGTCGAGCGTGCGTCTTCTCGGCGGATATTGACGTGGTGCACGATCGCACCGGCATCGCGCGCGGCGAGCACCCAGGGCGTGACGTTGGCGTCGTGATCGCTACGTGTGACCAGCACTTCGTCGCCGGGCCGCCACGTCCGGCCCACCGCCCGGCTGAGCGCGAACGTCAAGGTGGTCATGTTCGCGCCGAAGATGACGCAATCGGGGTCGTCGGCCCCGAGGAAGTCGGCCACGCCGCGATGCGCTTCGGCCAGCAGCTCATCGCTCTCGCGGCTGGTCGCGAACTCCCCGTGCGTATTGGCGTTGGTGTGCGCCAGGTAGTGCGCCACGGCGTCGATCACCCGCTGCGGCGTCTGGCTGCCTGCCGGGCCGTCGAAGAACACGACCGGCCGGCCGTCTTGCCGGTCGCGAGCGCGGGGAACTGGGCACGGCAGTAGGCAACGTCCATGCGAAGCGACTTGGATTCCATGCGACGCAATCGCGGTCCTCATGCCTGTCGCTTGATCCAGTATCTCGGCCGTCGGCTCGTGTGCGCGATCGCAAGCACGATCACCTCATCGGGAAGGACTTCGTAAATGACGTTGTATGGAAAGCGGCGAACAAGCGTGCGGCGAATCTCCCGCGTCGTTCTTATCGTCTCCAATCGGGAGAACCGGTCCGGATGTTCCTCGATTTCTGCAAGTCTCTTGGCGAGAGCCTCGACAAACTCTTCGCCTAAGCCGACCTGCCGATCGTCGTACCAGCACGCCGCTTCGCTGGCTTCGGCCTGCGCCTCGGCAAGCAGGCGGACTTTCATGGCGATCGTCTCTTCGCGAGTTCCTGACGAATGCGATCCAAAGACTCGCGCCATTCCGTGGCGGTGAACTCGCCTCTGGCCACTGCATTGGACCGGGCCTCGATCTCGCCAGCCCACGTGGCCTCGATATCGTCGTCGATCTCCGCGGAGTCCAAGCTGATCAAGAGATCACGCGCCAAGAGCGCTCTGTCTTCCACGGGCAGGCCTAGTGCCTGGGTCAGGATATCGTTGCACATGCTCATCTGGCATTCCAGCTGTGGATGACGTGGTTTCGACCAACACCGATTTCGCCATTCTACTCGACCATCGAGCGAGCTCTACCGTCGTTGCCGCTTCTTCCAGTCGTCCTCCCACTTCTCGGGGTCCCAGTAGAAGTGCTCGCGGTCGCGGAAGATGTAGGCGTGCACGAACGACCGCGGGCCGCCGGCGCTCCGGCGGGACTTGATACGCGGTCTGGTCCAGCTCGAAGGCGAAGCCCAGGCTCGACGGGGCCTCGGGCGTCGGCCTCCTTCCAGCCGTCGTTGCCGGCGAACCAGCAGCCGCTGTAGTCGCCCAGCGTGGCCATGTCCCACCGGGTGATCTCGCCTGTCGGTTCGGTCGTAGACGAGCACGCCCTCCAGCCGTGCGTCGTAGCGGTTCTCCACGGTCTTGAGCACCTTGCCGGTGGGGTAGAGCTTGAGCGGGCCGGTGCCCGACAGCAGCACGCGACGCCGTGAACGCGCATGCGAACAGTCTGCGGCGGAGACCTCCTCGACGGTGAGCTTGAGCTCCGCCTGGCGGACGGAGTCGGGCTGCCACGTCTGCTCCACGACCCACAGCGTCTGTGGCCACAAGCCATACAGGCAGATGCGCTGGGCCAGCTTCGCGGAGACCTTGTGGGTCTTGCCCTTCCGCGGCTCGGGCGGAATGAGCGACTGCCACTCCTCCTTCGTCAGCCACAGCGAGCTGCGCTGCCCGTGCGGGGCATGCGTGCGGAAGCCGGCCCAATCGCTCCCCTCGGGCAGGCGATACTCGCCTTGCGCGGCTGCGCCCCAGCGGCCGGTCGTAGATCGTCAGCACCAGCCCGCCCGGCGGCGGCGCGGGCACGGCTTTTCCTCGCCGTCGACGGCCTTGGGCCGCCGCTCTTCCTCCGGGAGCTTCGCGTACGCGTCCAGCACGTCCCGCAGGGCCGGTGCCAGGCTGTTTCGGTCGCCGTACTTCATCGACCCGGAGAGCAGCCGGCCGGCCGAGGTCATCAGCACCAGGTTGCGTGCCCGTCAGCCAGCCGTTGCCTTCGGTGGGTCGCGGCTTGGCGACGTAGAACCGCTTCCAGGCCGCCTGATAGACCTCGTCCTTGGAGTTGATGAACCAGCCGGGAGCGAAGCAGGCGAACTTCTCGTTGAGCAGCTTGATCGCTTCGTCGGTATAGATGGCCGAACCACCTGCCAGGTGGTGCGAAGCGGCGCTTCAGCAGACGCCCAGCGGCTCGTTGTAGCCCGCGCCGCCGGTGTAGCAGATGATGATCGGCTTGTCCTCGGCGGCCGCCTTCTTCCGCGCGGCGACCACGTCGGTCAGCCACTGGACCTTGAGGTGCCGCCATTCGTCGTCGTGCGGCCGGATGAGGGCGTGCAGCCTGGTGAAGCTCTCCGGCGTCAGATCGAACTGGGCCGGGCGACGGTCCTTCTCGGCTGCCGACGCTTCCCAATGGGCCAGGCGCCCTCCGGCCAGCAGTGCGGCGACGGCCAGCATCATCGCGGCGGCTCTTGGTCGAATCACGCTCATGGTGCGTTGGCTCCTTCGATCGGGCAGTTACTCGCTTCCACGATTCTGCCCGTTCTAGCCGCCGCATCCGGCGATGACAAGGAAAAGGGCCGGGGGGCCGGGGGGCCGGCAGGTCGCGGGCCTTTCGCTCGGCCTTCAGTCGGGCGTCGAGGGAACCTCACCACCACAAAGCCGTTAGGCCGACGGCGGTCGCGAACCACAGCGCGACAAATGTCAGCAGGGTCAAAGCGAACCAAACGGCAACGCGGATTTGCCCCTTGCAGCGAACTGGCGGCCGACCCCCTTCGGCGTGCGGCGCTTTGTACGGGTTCTCGTCCATCTTCTCATCCGACTCGGGTGGGGCCCGGCTTCGTAGCCGCTTTGCCTGGAGCTCGGCATGGGCTACCGCGTTGTCGCCGAGATCCAGGTCAGCGATCGATAGCTTACCGGCGCTGTCAAGAATGTGCAGCTCGCCAGCGAGAGAGTCAAGAAAGCCGTGGGAATACCGCCGCAGATCCCGCACACTAACCCGACGCGTAAGCGAGGGAGATGCGGCACACGCTCGGAGTCGGTCAGCGCCTCCCTCGCTTACGTGTCGGGTTTGGCGTTCCGACGAGTAAGTACACCCGACAGGACTCGAACCTGTAACCTTCGGTTCCGTAGACCGATGCTCTATCCAATTGAGCTACGGGTGCTCAGGGCCTGACTCTGCGTGGCCACGCCTACCTTAGCGAAAAGCAAGCGGATCGACAAGCCGGCACACCGCACGTCAGGGCTGGTCACTTTTCCATGGTCCGAGACACTAACCCGACGCGTAAGCGAGGGCGTGGCTGGTACTCGCGTCCTCCCTCGCTTACGCGTCGGGTTAGTGTATTCGACACCGCACCGTGAAGAGGGCCAGCAAAACCGCTCTTTGGCACCCGAGTTGCTCTCTTGGTACAGCGCCTTCCTAGGCGGTGCCCCCCGTGATCATTTTCGGGCGGGTTCGGGTGCCGCCGCCTAAACCGCGAAGGATGCGCTGCGGAACAACAACCGGAGCGCATCCTTCGTTGTTGCTGATTGCCCAGCGGGCATGGGGGGCTGGTCCGGGCATTGGGGACGGCGCCTTGAGGAATGATCGAAGAGGTGCGAAATGTCTAACAGTCACATCCCAACTGCAAATCGCGTATGCGCCCACAGCGGTTGCTCGTGCGTCGTCGTGGAGAACGGAGCCAAGGTCGAGCGCGACGGGCAGGTGTTTTGCGCCGAGTCTTGCGCTGACGGGGCCGGTTGTGGCCATCCGGCGTGCCAGTGCGCAGAACGAACGCCTGCGCAGGACACCTCCTCGACGCACGGCTAGACGCCACTAGCCGCTAGGTCTGCTCGCGCGGCTCGTCGGGTGTTGGCGCGGGACGCAACCAATCGGGCGCGCTGGCGGGCGCATCGGTGGAGAGCTTTCCGAGGGGCCGCGGGCGTCTCGATCCGAGGATTCGCACGGCCAGGAAGCCCAGCACCACGACGATGACTCCGCCCACCACCGCCCACATCCACCACGGCTCTTGCGGCGGCGGCGCCTGCGGCTTCCAGACGATGCGCCCGATAATTGCCGGCGCCAGCAGCGGCCGGGCCCCTGCCTTGGCGTCGCCCGCCTGGTAGCCTTGCAGCTTGAAGAAATAGCCCACCAGCGTGGCGCGCTCTTCGACCTCGCCCACCTTCATGCCCTCGGGCAGCTCGGGCGTGATGCCCACGTAGAGCCAGGCCTTGGCCTCCTTGGTCCAACCCCACAGCTCGTAGACCTCCTTGAGGTCGGCGACGTTCTCTTCCTCCCAGAGGATGCGATCGATGCGGCGAATGTTCAACTCCACCTGCACCACTTCGCCGCGGTGCTTGGACGCGTACTGATAGAAATCGTTGAACTTGGGATTGAAGCGGGCACGCTTCTTCAACGACTCCGGCGACTCGTCCCGCACCTTTTTGAGCAGATGAAAGTAGGCGGGCATCTCGCGAGCGGCCATGATTTCACGTCCGTCAACGACGACGCTCAGCAGCTCCTTGAGCCGCTGACGCTCCAGCTCGTCGTCGCTGAGCGGCGGCTCGGGCGGCAGCTCGGCCAGAGACTTAGGCCGCGGGGAATCGTCCGTGGAGCTGCCGGGGGAGGCTGATTCGGGCGACTCGGACGAGGGGGCCTCAACCGGCGACCGGGCAGCGGGGGCAGCGGAGGTGTCGGCGGCGGATGTCTTGGCAGCGGCGGTCTTGGCAGAGGCCGTCTTGGGGGTGGTCGATTTCTCCTCGCCCCCAGCGGCGGGTCGCCGGTCATCCTGAGCACGGTCAGGCGGATCGCCTTCCTCGGCCGGAGCGACAAAGAAAGCGAACCAGTCCGTCCGTTGCCGCACCAGCGGAATCAGGACGAACAGCATCAGCATCAGCAAGACCATCGTCGCCAGCCGCGACCGCTCCGAACCGCGAAACAGACGGCGCTCGGAGCGATGACGACGCACGACGTGGACCTCGCGAGTTCGACCCTTGGGCATGGAAAGCAGGCTTCAGGCTTCGGACTTCAGGCTTCAGCGGTCAGCAGTCAGCAGTCAGCAGTCAGCAGTCAGCAGTCGGACGCGGGACTTCAGGCTGCCGAAGCCTGTAGCCTGAAGCCCGAAGCCTGTAACGCCCCCCTTACTGCCCGGGGCCGATTTCGCTGATGGAAATCTGGGTCAGCGGCTGGCCGTTGGACAGCGTTTGCCGGGTGCATATATCGACGACTTGCATCAAGCGTTCGTACACCAGATCGCGCGATGCTTGCAAGGTAATGCCCTCGAACGGCGCGATCTTCTGGGCCAGCCTGGCGTTGAGCGACGCCATGACCTGCCTGGGGTCCCCGTCTCCGGGCATGCCTTCGCCGCCGATCTCGATGCGGCCAATCTCCCCGCCCTCCCGGGAAATCACCCGGACCGTGAGATAGTTGGTCACGTCCTCATCCGGCGCCTTATCGAGCTCGAACGTGCCGGACTGGCCGTCGCTCGTGGCCTTGGCGGGCGGCATCCGCAGCGAGACCTGCGCCTCGACCGCCGAGGGACGGAAGGTGAGGATGAAAAACGCCAGGAGCTGGAACGCCATGTCGAGCATGGCGGCCATATTCAGCTCGACCTCGCCCTGCGGGCGCTTTTTTCTTGTATCGCCCCATGCCAGTTGCCCCCCCCCTGCGCCTGCCTCTCGGGCCTCGCGCATCACCATGAAGTCGAACTTCCGGCAGCCCACCGCCTGGCAGGCCTTGACGATCCGCATCAGGAACTCCACCAGCACGGTGCGGTCGGCGCGGATCACGACCGTGATCGGCAGGTCGTCCGCCTTGAAGTCCTTCGTGACCAGCTTCAGATAATCGACTTCCTTCTTGATGAAGGCCTCGATGTTCGCCTCTTCTTTGCCGCGGGCCGTCAGCTTGCGGTCGGAGGTCAGGTTGAGGACCAGCAGCTCCCCTTGTCCCTGGGCTTCTACCGGGCGCGCCGAGCCGATCACCGGCAGCTTGAGGCTGGTGTCCGTTTCCGCGGCCTTGAAGTTGATCACGAGCATGAAGAACGTGATCAACTGGAAGACCATGTCCAGGATCGGCACCAGGTTCGGTTCGGCGCGATCCGCGCTGTGTAGGGAGCGTCATCGTTCATTCCCACGAAAGGTGGCAGCTCAAGGCAGCTCCGGTGCGGCTGGCTTACGTGGCGGCTGGGCCGGTCCGCGGCTTGGCCAGACGGGCGATGGCACGCAGTTGGTCGTCGGCCAGCAGCGTCGTCTTGGCGCTGATCGTGGCCACGCGATTGCGAAACACGGCGTAGAAGTAGATCGCCGGCACGGACAACGCCACCCCTTCGAACGTCAGCAGCAGGGCTTCCGAGATGTCCTCGGCCACCTGGCTGGCTTTGAGCTGCCTGGCCGGCCATGGCGATCGCGCTGAAGCCGCCGATCATGCCCTTGAGCGTGCCCAACAGCCCGATCATCGGCCCCAGCGTGCCCAGCACGGCCAGCATGCTGATCTTCTTTTCCATCTCGACGGTCATGGCGTCGGCCTGGCGGTCGAGCTTTTCGCGGGCCTCGTCGATGCCGTGCTGCAGCTCGACCACCCCGGCGACCAGGGCGCGGCTGAAGTAGGAATCGTCCGCCCGCAGCGTGTCGTAAAGCTGCTGGATGTTGCGCTGGCCGATGAGCTTCTCGCACTCCTCCAGGATTTCCGGCGGGGCGGCCACGGACTGCCGCAGCTCGAGGAACTGCTGGATGGTCACGGCCACGAAGTAGAACGAAAGCAGGAAGATGAAGGCCCCGATCACGCCGGAGACCCTGATGATCCACCATAACAAGCTGCCGCCCTGCGCCTCGCCTTCACCGGACCCTTCATCCCCTTGCGCCAGCGCCACGCCGGACTGCAGCACCAGGCAGGCGACGGTCACGCCGATCATCAGGAGCAGGCACGCGCGGACGCAGCGCCGCAGCGATGGGTCCCGCAGAGACAGGCGTGGCAGCGAGGGGCGTCGCAGGGACAGCTTCGGGAGGTTCATGACTGCTCTCACGGTTTGCAGGGGTGCGCGGCGGACCGTCGCCGCCTGTTGACTGATAGACTTGTCCTGAGCTTGGGCGCTGAGGCGCGGGAATCGACGACCATATCCTCGACCGTATTACCCATTGTGCAGCACAAAGGCCGCTCCGGCAATAAGCGCCTCAACAGTTCTGGCATTGCCAATCGCGAGGGAGAATCTGGCTGAACGCTGAAAGCGTAGACCCGGTTGCCATCACCGCTGGCGGAAGAATTCCCGCCAGGAGCAACTCGCACGGGCGGTCCTGGCAACCGCCGATGCTCAATCCGCCGTCGTCGTGGCCCCGATCATCCCGCGCGTGCGCGGCCGAAAGCGCTCGCCTGCCGATGAATTTCACGCTACGTCACGCCAAACGATCTGTCAAGGGTGGGGGGCCTGGCGATGCTGGCGCGGCGACCCCCAAGACCGGTGTCCCGTCGGGATCGCGTTGACTAACGCAAGCCGCGGCCTTTCAACAGTTCGTCGGCCCAGGCGGCATCTTCCGATTCCAGCGGGGGGCGGGGGTCGGCGCGGTAGTCGATGTCGTCGTAGCGGCCGTTGTGGTAGCAACGGTCGATGAGCGCCTGCAGATCCAAGGAGATCTCCTCATCGGTTTGTCGTAGGGGGATCGTGATGGGCGGCAGCGCCCGACGCAGCGGGACGGCGTAGACCTGCCACTCGCTTGGCCGCCAGCCGCGAGTGACGCAGAACTGGTAGGTTGTCCGGTAGTTCGGGGGCACGCGGCCGCGTGGCACCGCCAACACCCGCTGTCCGCCGCGCAGCAAGTCGATTTCCACCAGACTGACCTGGCCTTGACGGTACTCCCGTTGCTTCTGGAGGTACTTTTCCTGCCCTTCGCCGGCAAATTTGTTCGAGACGCTGAGTAGCTCGATCACCGTGACCACGCGGTTGCCTGAAGAGACATCGATGATCTCGATGAATCCCTCGGTGGCCGGCTCGCTTTCGCCCTGGATGACGATGGAATCGGCGAGCGCGACGGAGGTTTCGCCTTCCACATCCCTAGGCTGCGCTGCGGCACCAGGAGCTGCGCCACCGCGAGGTGGGTATTCGACTACGCGCACGTCGGGATAGATGCCACGGCCGGGGCCTTCCTCCGGCTCGACGAAGACGCGCTCCTCAAGCCGAGCGCGCAGGTTCGTGGGCAAGTGATCCTGCATCGCGTCTCTTGCGTACGTCAGAAAGCTATGATGTACGTCCCGCCAATGCTCCTCGAGATATGGATCCATGCCAGGAAAGGGACTTCTCATGGGACTCTCCCCTCGAACATCTCGGAGGCGTTCCGCCATGCGCAGCCGTCTAGGCCACGCGAGCCGCGTGCCCCACGGTCAGGTGTACCGCACCCCTTGATGTTCCGGCTCGAAAAAGGCCGGCAACAGGCTGTCGGCCCGCAGCAGCCCCTCGCGCGTCAGCCGGATTTCGTCGCCGTTGATCTCCAGCAGCTCCGTCGGCGGCGTATTGCCGCCAGACACTCTCCCACTCGGCGAGAATCTCGGCGCCGAATTTGTCGCGGAAATAGCCTGCATCCAGCCGGCCCGTCTTGAGCTGCAGGATCATCTCGCGGATCAGCAGTTGATGCGGCGTGGGCCGCATGCCGCGGGCCACGGGCAGCCGGCCCTCTTCCAGCAGCGGCGTCACGTACTCGCCCCAGTCCGGGTGGTTCTGATAGTGCACGCCGGAGACGTGGCCGAAGCTGGCAACGCCGGTGGCCAACAGGTCGCTGCCGCGCCACAGGTTGTCGCGGTAGCTGAAATTGACCTTCGACGTGTCCTTGACCACCGTGTAGGCGCTGGAGACGGCGTAGCCGTGCGGCCAGGAACTCGTCGAAGGCGTAATCGACCCAGGCCCGCTTCGTCGGCCAGTCGGCCACCGGCGATGTCGACGTGCTGGCCCAGAATGTCCTGCGAGTAGACCGTGTTGAACGGCAGCTCCATCTGGTAGATGGTCACGCTCTCGGGCGACAGGTCGATCGTGCGGCGGACGCTGTCGCGCCAGTTGTCCCAGGTCTCGCCGACCATGCCGGCGATGAGGTCGATGTTGACGTTGGGGAAGCCGGCGGCGGTGATCCAGTCCCAGCAGCGATAGATTTCGCCCGACAGATGGGCCCGGCCGTTTTCCTCCAGGATCGCGTCGCTGAAGTTCTCCACGCCCAGGCTGAGGCGCGTGACGCCCAGCTCGCGGAGCGTCTGGATCTTCGACTCGCTGAGCGTGCCCGGCTCGCACTCGAAGGTCACTTCCTCGGCGTGGTCCCAGTTGATGTTGGCTCGCAGCCGATCGACCAGCGACGTGAGCTGCCGGCCGCTGAGGAACGACGGCGTGCCGCCGCCGAAGTAGACGAAGCGAAACGGCCGCCCGCCCATGACGGGCAGCCGGCTCACCAGCTCGATCTCCCGCGACAGGGCCGAGACATACGTCTCGACGTCGCCGGCGTTCTTGTCCGTGTAGACGCGGAAGTAGCAGAACTTGCAGCGCTTGCGGCAGAAGGGGATGTGCAGGTACAGCCCCAGCGGCACGTCGCGCGGGCGGCGCATCGAACGCGGCGCAGCACGTCCGCCACTGCCTCGGCCGTCCACTGCGAGAACGGCGGATAGTTGGCGATGAAGTAACTGCCGACCTCGGTCTTGGCTTCGGTTCGCGTGGCGTCGGTGGTCATGATGGTGAATTGTAATCAAACGACGGCAACGGTCATGCGCTACCCGCCAACGATTTCATTCAAACCGTCAACGAGGGCGTTCAATTGTTGGTTGGAGACGCGACCGATGCGCCGCTGGATCCGATCTACCGACAGCGTTCGAATCTGGCTCACGCTGACCCACGACCGCTTAGGCAGGCGGATACTCGTCAGCTCGAGGAACAGTGGAAACCCGGCTCGCGGCTCCTGGCTCGTGATCGCCATGGCGATCACCGTGCCGGACTTGGCGTTGAAAACGTCGGCGCTGATGACTACGACGGGCCGATGACCGCCCTGTTCATGGCCGACCCCGGGATCCAGTTCAGCCCAGCGGACTTCGCCTCTTAGTATTTTGGCCATTGCTTCAGGTCTTCGGCTAATCCCAATTCGGCCAGCTCGCGCTCGCCCGCTGGATCGAGCTTCTCGCACTCGCGTGCCAAGCGGCCCTTCTCCACCCGCTCGAGTTTCTCGGCAATCGCCTCCTGGACGACCCGGCTGCGACTGTGGTTTCCCAGGCGGGCGACCCAATCGTCGAGCCGTTCCAGCAAGTGCTTATCGATCGTAACGGCGATCTTTTCGGTGGCCATGCGGTACATCCTTCCAGGAGTATGATAATTATCATACCGCGCCGGCAGCACGTGACAACCACCTCCGTCTCCCCCTCCCGCTTGACCTGACCGGAAGGCCCTAAATAGACTTGGCTTGCTCGCCTGTGGCCCTTCGCCTGCGGAAGCCGCGCCCCAAAGACTCAGAGGGTTCGCCTCTGGCCCCACCGCGATTGCCGAAGGGTTGACATTGCGCACCGGCGATTGATGGCTGAAGCCCGCACTACGTGAAAGCCTCCCTGCTACAAACCGCTTCATTAAGGGTCTGTCTGTGCCTGGCACTTGCGTGATCGGTCTGCAATGGGGAGATGAGGCCAAGGGCAAGGTCGTAGACCTGCTCACGCCGCGGCACGAGATCGTCGCCCGTTACCAGGGCGGGGCCAACGCCGGGCACACCGTCGTCAAGGGGGGCCAGAAGTACAAGCTGTCGCTGATTCCCAGCGGAATTCTCTCTCCCGGCGTCAAGTGCGTGGTCACAGCCGGCGTGGTGGTCAACCCGGCCCGGATTCTCGAGGAAATCGACGAGCTGGCCGGCCGCGGCGTCCCCGTGGGCGACAACCTGATGCTTAGCGACCGGGCGCACGTCATCTTTCCTTGGCACGTGGAGGAAGAGCGCGTCTTTCGGCTGGGGGCCAGCAGCGCGGAGGCCATCGGCACCACGATGCGCGGCATCGGTCCCTGCTACAGCGACAAGGCAGCCCGGCACGCCTACGTTCGCATGGGCGACATGTACCGCGATAACTTCCGCGACCGCATCGAGCGGATCGCGGCCATCAAGAACACCACGCTTCGGGCCCATGCCAGCGAGAAGTTCACCCCGCTGGACGCCGGCGCAATCTACCAGCAATACCGCGGCTACGCGGAGCGCCTGCGGCCTCACGTCGGCGACACCACCGAATACCTGCTCGCCGCCCTGGAAGCGGGGCGCAAGGTGCTCTTCGAGGGGGCCCAGGGGTCGCTGCTGGACGTGGACCACGGCACCTACCCCTTCGTCACCAGCAGCAATTCATCGGGGGTCGGCATCACCAGCGGCGCGGGCGTGCCGGGGCGATTCCTCACCGAGATGATCGGCGTGGTCAAGGCCTACAGCACACGGGTCGGCGGCGGGCCTTTCCCGACCGAACAGGACAACGCCATCGGCCAACACATTCGCGAGCGCGGCGACGAGTACGGCACCGTCACCCGCCGGCCGCGCCGCTGCGGCTGGTTCGACGCTGTGGCCGTGCGCTATACGGCCCGGCTGGGCGGCGTAGATACGCTGGCCGTCGCCTTGCTGGACGTGCTGAGCGAGCTGGACGAGATCAAGATCTGCACGCACTATGAGATGGGCGGCCACCGGGTCAAGGGCTTCCCCAGCCACGTCGAGGACCTCGCCCGCGTCGTGCCGGTCTATGAAACCCTGCCGGGCTGGCGGCAGGAGATCAGCCACTTGCGGCGGCTGGAAGATTTTCCACCGCAGGCGCAGCCGCTATGTAGAGCGCCTGAGCGAGCTTGTCGGCCGCCCCGTGAGCATCGTCTCCATTGGCCCGGACCGGGAACAAACCGTGTTTTGTTAGTCGTCATTTGTCACTTGTCATTTGTCATTTGTGCAAAGGACAAGGGACAAAGGACAAGGGACAAAGGACAAGGGACAAAGGACAAGGGACAAAGGACAAGGGACAAAGGACCGTCGTTCTCACGTCCATTTTTTTGCATTTTGCACTTTGCATTTTGCGCAATGCAATCAAGTCGGCCGACAGCGCCGAAGAATGCAAAGTGCAAAGTGCAAAGTGCAAAGTGCAAAATGCAAAGTGCAAAGTGTGGGACGAACACCAAGGGCCTTCCCGTGCCTCAGCCTGCGAGCGAGATTCTCCCACTGGACCGAGGCATTCCGCCCGAGCGGCTGCCGCGGCACGTGGCCATCATCATGGACGGCAACGGCCGCTGGGCGCAGCGGCGCGGCCTGCCGCGCATCGAGGGGCATCGCCAGGGCGTGGCCAGCGTCCGCCGCACCATCGAGGAATGCGCCCGGCTCGGGCTCGAGCAGCTCACGCTCTATTGCCTGTCCAGCGAGAACTGGAAGCGGCCGCAGCTCGAGCTCGACTTTCTGATGCAGCTCCTGGAGCAGTATCTCATCGAGGAGCGGGCCACGATCATGGACCAGAACATCCGCCTGGCCGTCATCGGCCGCCGCGACGGCATCCCCGCCGCCGTGCTGCGCGAAATGGACAAGACCATCGAGCTGAGCGGTGCCAATACCGGCATCACGGCTGTGCCTGGCGATCAATTACGGCGGCCGCTCGGAGCTGGTCGAGGCCGTTCGCCGCATCTGCCTGGAGGTGCGATCCGGCCGGCTGGACCCGCCCGACGTCGAGCGAAGAAACGATCGCGCAATACCTCTACACGGCCGACATGCCCGACCCCGACCTCTTGATTCGCACGGCCGGCGAAATGCGGATCAGCAACTTTCTCTTGTGGCAGATCAGCTACGCGGAGCTGTGGGTGACCGACGCCTGCTGGCCCGACTTCACCGAAATGGTGCTGCACCAGGCGCTCGCCGACTACGCCGCCCGCGACCGCCGCTTCGGCGGGCTGACCCATTAACCCGACGCGTCAGCGAGGCGCCGCGCCAGCGGAGCGACCCTACGCCAGGATCTCCTTCACCACCTTCCCCGCCACGTCGGTCAGGCGGAAGTCGCGGCCCTGGAACTTGTAGGTCAGCCGCTTGTGGTCGATGCCCAGCAGGTGCAGCATCGTGGCGTGCAGGTCGTGGACGTGGACGATGTTTTCGACGGCGTTGTAGCCGAGCTCGTCGGTGGCGCCGTGGGTGATGCCGCCCTTGATGCCGCCGCCGGCGAGCCAGATGGAGAAGCCCTTGATGTGGTGGTCGCGGCCGTTGCCCTGGGCCATCGGCGTGCGGCCGAACTCGCCGCCCCAGACGACGAGCGTGTCGTCGAGCATGCCGCGCTGCTTCAGGTCCGTGATCAGGGCGGCGGCAGGCCTGGTCGACCTCCTCGGCCTGCGACGGCGATGTCGTCCTTGATGTTGCCGTGGTGGTCCCAGTCGCGGTGGTAGAGCTGGATGAAGCGCACGCCGCGCTCGGCCAGCCGGCGGGCCAGCAGGCAGTTGGCGGCGAAGGAGCCGTCGCCGGCCCTGCGTGCCGTACAGGTCGAGCACGTGCTGCGGCTCGCTCGGAGATGTCCATCAGGTCGGGCACGCTCGGCCTGCATGCGGAAGGCCATCTCGTACTGGGCTGATGCGCGTGGCGATCTCGGGGTCGTCGACGACGCGGTTGTGCAGGCCGGTTGAGCTGCTGCACGGCGTCGACGACGTCGCGCTGGCGATCGGCCGTCACGCCGGCGGGGCTGGTGACGTAGAGCACCGGGTCGCCCTTGGTGCGGAAGTGGACGCCCTGGAAGCGGCTCGGCAGGAAGCCGCTGTGCCACTGCCGCGCGGCGATCGGCTGCTGCTGGCCGCTGCGGCCGGTCGAGGTGAGCACGACGAAGCCGGGCAGGTTGTCGCAGTCGCTGCCCAGGCCGTACCAGAGCCACGAGCCCATGCTCGGCCGGCCGGAGATCGTCGTGCCGGTGTTCATGAACGTGTGGGCCGGGTCGTGGTTGATCGCCTCGGTCGCAGCGAGCGGATGATGCAGATGTCGTCGGCGACGCTGCCGATGTGCGGGAAGAGCTCGCAGATCTCCTGGCCGGACTTGCCGAAGCTTGCTGAACGGGTGCTGCGGGCCGAAGCAGTTGAGCTTCTGCCCCTGGAGCTGGGCGATCGGCTGGCCCTTGGTGAACGACTCGGGCATCGGCTTGCCGTGCATCTCGGCCAGCTTGGGCTTGTAGTCGAACGTCTCCAGGTGCGACGGCCCGCCGGCCATGCAGAGCTAGATGACCCGCTTGGCCTTGGCGGCGTGGTGCAGCGGGTGGACGACGCCGGGCCAATCGTCGAGCTTGGGCTTGGCAGCGGAACTGGGGTCAGCAGCCTCAGCGGCGGCTCCACGAAACAGCTCGGGCCCGACCAGCGAGGCCAAGACGGCCGAGCCGATGCCGGCGGTGCCGGTCGAGAGGAAGGAGCGGCGGTGCAGGCGGCAGGAGCAGTCGTGTGGAGAGATCATGGCGAATCAACCTCGTCGTTCTCTTAGCCACAAAGGACCGCAAGGGCTTGGCGCGGCGTAGCCGCAACCACGGAAGACACGGAATACACGGACGAGGAAGTCTTCGCCTCATGAGAAGCTTCGATTCGTTTTCGTGCCTTCCGTTTGTTTCGTGTCTTCCGTGGTTCGCAAAAACCTTTGCGCCATGAAATTCGCGCAGGCTGCGCGAATTCTGACCCCTTGTATTACAAAGACACATCAGACGCGCCCGTGCCTGGCGCAGAAGTCACGCTTAACTCTAGCGGCGGAGCGCGTTGAAATCCATGCGTTGGCGGTCCGCGTTTCCCACGGGCTGACGCCCTCGTTAACGCAGGTGTCGCAGGTGCCGCGTCCTCCGGCTAGCCGCCAATCTGGTTCACTCGTCGGACGAGCCGGCGGGGTCAAGGCACGAAGCCGCCACCAGCCGCGCGGCCACGCGCACCGCCTCGACCATGCCGCCGCTGTCGGCCCGGCCTTGCCAGGCGATGTCGTAGGCCGTGCCGTGGGCGACGCTGGTGCGGACGATGGGCAGGCCAAGCGTGACGTTCACCGCCCGGTGCATGCCCAGGAGCTTCAGCGCGATGTGCCCCTGGTCGTGGTACATGGCGACCACCGCGTCGAAGTCGCCATCGCGGGCCTTGACCATCAAGGTATCAGTGGGCAGCGGGCCAGTCACCTCAAGGCCGGCGGAGCGGGCCAGCCCGACGGCCGGCGCGATGATTCGCTGTTCCTCGTCGCCGAACAGCCCTTGCTCGCCGGCGTGCGGATTGAGTGCGCAGACGGCGATTCGAGGCGGCCGGCCGTTGATGCGCCGCATCACGCCGTCGGCCAGGCGGCACTTGGCCAGCACGGCATCGGTCGTGAGATTTGCGAAGACATCGCGCAGGGCCATGTGGAGCGTGACGTGGACGACGCCGAGGCCGTGGCTTGCCTCGCTTCCCACGCCCTTCGCATCCTTGCTCAGAGCGTGCCACTCGCTCGCAAGGCTCCTCTCCCCGCTGGGGAGAGGCTGGGTGAGGGGGATATTCGTGGTCGATGGCCCCTCGCCCCGGCCCTCTCTCCAGCGGGGAGAGGGAGCAAGATACAGCATCATCGCAAAGTCGCTCACACCGCAGCGCTCGGCCAAGAGCTCCGTGTGCCCGGGATACTTGTGCCCGGCGGCCCAGAGCGCCGTCTTGTTGAGTGGGGCGGTGACCATGCCGTGCACGCGGCCGGCCAGCGCCAGCTCGGCCGCCAGCATCACGGCTTCGTAGGCGGCCTGGCCGCCGCGCGCATCGATTGCGCCGGCCGGCGCGGCCAGTGCATCGTTCGATCCGCAGGGCAAGCAAGGCATGACCTCCGCCGACGGCTCAGCCTGCTCGGGCGAGGCGATCTCGGCCACTCGCACGCCTGCGCCGAGCAGCCGCGCCGCGCGGCGCATGATCTCGGGATGCCCCACGACCAGCGGCCGGCAACACTCGTGCACTGCCGCCGAGTGCCAAGCGCCGGCAATCGTCTCCGGGCCAATGCCGCCCGGATCGCCCATCGTGATGGCCAGGAGGGGGAGCAAGGTGGAGCGGTCGGTAGGCGGAGGAAGCCGATACACTAGCCCGACGCGCAAGCGAGGGAGAAGCGCCAATCGAGCGCGTTTTGGCCACTGTTCCCTCGCTTGGGCGTCGGGTTAGTGCGTCAACTCGCGGAGCGAGTTGACCACATTATAGACCATACTAGCCCAGCAATTCCCCCAGCACCTCGCCGCCGGAGACCAGCGGCAGCGGCCGCCCCAGCCGATCGGGGATCGTCTGGTGCAGATCGACCCCCATCAGGTGGTACATCGTGCACAGCACGTCCTTGGGACTGACCGGGCGGTCTTTCACGTAGGCGCCGTGCTTGTCGGAGCTGCCGACGACGCGGCCGCGGGCGATGCCGCCGCCGGCCAAGAGGTTGCAGTAAACGTCCGACCAGTGTTCGCGGCCCACGCCGCGCGGCTTGTCGAAGAGCTGCGGCGTGCGGCCGTGCTCGGTCAGGCACATCACGAGCGTGTCGTCGAGCATGCCGCGCTCTTCGAGGTCGAGTCAGCAGGGCGGTGAGCGCCGAGTCGAGGCCGGGCAAGAGCTCGTCTTTGCAGCCGCTCGTAATGATAGAAATGCGTGTCCCAGGCCGAGTTGGCCGGGCCGTATTCGTCCCAGATGACCGTCACCACCTGAGCGCCGGCCTCGAGCAGCCGGCGGCCGGCCAGCGTGGCCTGGCCGAAGAGCGTCATGCCGTACGCCTCGCGCCGCGGCATCGGCTCGCGGCTGATATCCAGGGCCTCGCGAAGCTTGGGCGAGGTCAGGAGGTCGATAGGCCATCGCGTGGAAGCGGTCGAGGCCGGTGACGGCCAGCGATGCTGTCGAGCCGCCGCACGCCCTCATCGAGCTGCGAGAGCAGGCTGCGGCGGCGGTTCAGCCGGTCGAGCGTCACGTCGGTGGCCGATTGGTTCTCGCCGGCGCACAACGAAGCGGCCCTGCGGCGTGATGGCCACGAAGGGGTCTTCGACCTTCTCGTCGGCGCTGCCGGTCCATTGCATCGACGTGCCGTGCAGCCTGGCCTTCGAACTCGGTCCACACCGGGTTGTAGCCCTGGCCCAGGAACCCGCCGTAAGGCCCGCCGCGGTCGAACTGCGGGCATCGGCTGCTGAAGAGGAACGGCAAGGCGACGTTGCGGGGGATTTCCATCCTGCCCAATGGCGAGCGGGGGGCGTCAGCCCCGTGATGGACCGCGCCATCACCCGACGCATCAGCCGGCTTACGCCGGCCGCTCGCCGGCCTGATGCTCGCCAGATAGTCCAGCACGCTGCCGAAGAACGGCCAATGGCGCGTATCGTACGGGTCGAGCTCCATCGGGATATCGACCGTCTCCACACCGGTCATCGTGTACGCGGCCGAGTGGATGTTGTAGGGGTGCGACATCGAGCGGATGAAGCTCACCCGGTCGGCCATCTTGGCCAGCCGCGGCAGGTGCTCGCAGATTTGCACGCCGGGCACGGCCGTCTCGATGGGCCGGAACTTGCCGCGGATTTCGGCCGGAGCATCCGGCTTGGGGTCGTAAGTCTCGTGCTGGGCGGCCGCGCCGTAGAGATAGAGCAGGATGATCCGCTTGGCGCGGCCCAGCGACGCGACCGCGCTTCTCCGGTCCGCCGAGGGGGCGGCGCAGATCGCCCGCGCCAGCCAAACCAGCGGCGCCGAGCATACCAAGGCCCCCGACGCGCAACATCTCGCGGCGCGTGAGCGAGTCGCAAAGCCGCCGGGAGGAGCCGAGGATTCTGAGCATAGGATGATCTCAAAAGTCGCGTTGCGCCGTAGCGCCTGTCATGAGTAAAGCCGCGAGCAACCGCTAAAGTCAAGCGCCCTTTCACACGGCGCCCGACTGCTATACGGCTTGAGTTAACACGCTTTTCCATGCTTGACCCCAGCCACGGGGTAAACCAGACTGGCGCGTGGCCTATGGAGTGCGACGACTCGTCGCCGCTTTGGGATTTTCGTGAACCACATGAGTCACGGCCAAGATGGCGCCAAGATGGTCGTGCCACGTTTGAATCACCTGCCCTGACGCTCATGCCTAGCTCGTTCAAAGAAAAACTCGCCGCCGATCAGTTGGTGAAGATCTTCGCCGTTGGCCGCATTCCCTCCGTCGTGATCGTGGACCTGTTTGGCCTAGCCGGCGGGTTCGATGGGTTCTGGATCGACCAGGAGCACACCGGACTGCCGTACGAACACGTCCAGAGTCTGGCGCTGGCGGCGCGGGCCAACGACATGGATTGCTTTGTCCGCATGGCGCCGACCAATTACGCGCTGGTAACGCAGAACCTCGAGGCCGGGGCCGGCGGCATCATGGCCGCCCGGATCGAGTCGGCCGCGCACGCCGAAGAGTTCGTCCAGTGGGCCAAGTTCGCCCCGCGCGGTAATCGCGGCATGAACACGGGCGGCCGCGACGCCCATTACACGCACAAGTCGCCGGCCCAATTCGCCACAGACTCCAACCGCGAGCAGCTCGTGGCCATCCAGATCGAGACGGCCCGGGCGCTCGATGAGGCCGACCAGATCGCAGCCATCGACGGCGTCGATCTCTTGTTCGTCGGCCCCTCCGACCTGTCGCAGGCGCTGGGGGTGCTCGGCCAGCTCAATCACGAGAAGGTCTGGGAGGGCTACCGCCGCGTGGCCGCTGCCTGCCGCAAACACGGCAAACACTGGGGCACCGTGGCCGCCACGCCGGAGTTCGGCGAGCGGGCCTTGGAGCTGGGCTGCCGGATGGTCTCGCCGACCTTCGACGTGGCCGCGGTGCGCCGCGGCATCGAGGACGTGAAGCGGACGCATACGAAACTGTTTTAGGCAGGATTCAGGTTTCGGACTTCAGGCTTCAGCAAATTGCTGTCGAAGCCGAAATCCGGACCCTGAAGCCTGAAGTCTGAAGCCCGAAGCCTGCCCCCCCATGGATCTCGACGACGAAATCTGCCTTTGTTTTCACGTCAGCAAGCGGAAGATCGTCAACTTCCTCCGCGTGGAGCAGCCGCGCCGCGTGAGCCAGGTCAGCGAGTGTTTCGGGGCGGGCACCGGTTGTGGCTGGTGCCGGCCGACGCTCCAGCGCTACTTCGACGAGATGCGGCGCCAGCGGCGAATCGCGGGCCGACGCAGTCAGCAAGGAGGACTACGCCCGCGGCCGGTCGCAGTACGTCCGCGAGGGGCGCGGCACGCCGCCGCCGGGCGCCACGCCGATCGATCCCTAATGGTGCACGCGGCTCGCGTGCACCGTCGCTGAACTCGCCAGAGTTCAGGCCGCCCGGCTTCGCAAAGTGCACGCGAGCCGCGTGCACTACGGACCCCACCACGGACCACGCAACTTGCCGCTTCTGTGCGGCGATGATAGTATCGGCAGTGGCCTTTGGGCCCAAGTCCGTGGCAAGATGCCACGTTTGCGCACCGTGACTCGCGGCGACGCCAGCCGAGTTGGACCGGCGACCTTCCTGATGCTTCGCGGGTGAGAACCTGCCCCGGATCGCGGCCCGTGGACGATGTCCTCGTGCCGGAAACCGGATTCTCCGTCACCCGCCCCCCCCACGCCCGCCCCCCGCTTCGTCTCCGCTCTCCTCATGGCCAAGAAAACCAAATATCGGGACGAGGACCTGTTCAAAGACTCGACGATGACTTTCGGCGAGCACCTCGAGGAGCTGAGGGCCGCGCTCTTCAAGTCGCTCTTGTTCACCGTGCTGGCCTTCATCCTCGTGCTGGCGCTCGGCTGGGCCGACAAGGCCGTGGTGTTCATCCAAATCCCGCTGACCGATGCGCTGGAGAAGTTCTACGCGAACCACTCGTTGAAGCAGGCGAAGAAGCGGATCGAGGCCTTCGAGGCGGACGAGCTGCCCATCCCTTCGATCGACCAAGTGCAGGACGCGGTAGAAAGAGACCGCCTGGCCATGCACCTCTGGTTCCTTGACCCTCGCATGGTCGTGGAGGCTCTGGCCAGCGCCGGCTTTCAGGTCGAGATCACCGGCACGCCCGCGCTGATCCAAGGCGACTTCCTGAATCTCGGGGAGTTCTGCGACGAAATCATCACCCACCGCGAAACCGAAGGAACGCCGGCTCACTTCATCTGGCAGCGGCTCGAGCCCGCCGCGCGCGAGATCGTCGAGCAGGGGGCAAAGAACGCCGACGGCGTCAGCAGGGACCAGCGTCGCCAGCTTGCCCAGGACCTCGATGAGCACGTGCTCACCGATCCCGAGTTCTACGAGGAGACGAAGTCGTCGTTCGATGACCTCACGGCGCTGCGCGAGCGCTCGTGGTACGACCCCAGCCTCTGGAAGGACAAGGTGACTGGCGAATACACGCGGCAAACCAAACGGGCCGAGCGGTTGGAGAGAATCCTGAAGAAGCTGCCCAAGGTAACCGACGAGGAGACCGAAGAGGAGACCGATCCCAGTGCGGAAGATCGCGCCAAGCGCGCGCAGCAGCTCAAGATCCTCAATCGGCAGCTCTTGGCCCTGCTGTATCCCGAAGCGGTGCCGGCGGGGCCTCGGCGGGCGAACATGGTCGCCCTGCCGATCTTCGCCAACATCTCCGACGACCCGCGACTGAACCCCAAGAGCCTGAACGTGCAGGAAATGTTCATGGTCTGGATCAAGGCCGCCATCGTGCTGTCGCTGGTCATCGCCAGCCCCTTCGTTTTCTTCTTTATCTGGTCGTTCGTGGCCGCGGGGCTGTATCCGCATGAGAAGGGATACGTCTACCTCTATCTGCCGTTCAGCCTGGGCTTGTTCCTGGGCGGCTGCGCGCTGTGCTTCTTCTACGTGCTCCAGTACGTGCTCGACTTCTTGTTCCTGTTCAACGACTGGATGAACGTCGATCCCGACATGCGGATCAGCGAGTGGTTCGGCTTCGCCCTGCTGCTGCCGCTGGGCTTCGGCATCGCCTTCCAGTTGCCGCTGGTGATGCTGTTCCTGGAGCGAATCGGCGTGATGACCGTTTCGGGCTATCTGTCGAAATGGCGCATCTCGGTGATGGTGATCTTCGTGGCCTCGGCCATTCTGACGCCGGCCGATCCTTACAGCATGCTGCTGATGTCGATCCCGCTGGTGTTTCTCTATTTCCTCGGCATCGGGCTGTGCCGCTACCTGCCGAGCCGCCGCAGCCCGTTCGCGGAAGAAGAGACGGCATAGCGGGTACGTGCCACGCGCTTGTTGCGTTGGCATTTCCGCGCGAACTCGGTTTGGCCTCCTGGTGGGCCCTCAGTAAGATGAACAATTCTCTGCCAGCGCGTGTCTAACCGACATGCACGGCAGCCACGCCGAATGCGGCCAGCCCAACTCCGCATTCCGCACTCCGCATTCCGCATGGGACAGCATGCCCCGCTATTCGCCCGCCACGATCGAGCCAAAATGGCAGAAGTTCTGGGAGGAAAACCGGACCTTCGCCACGCCGCGCCTGCCCGACGTAGGACGGATTTCCAATCCGTCCGACCCAGCAGGGAAGAGCTCGGGCGCGGCCAGCCGGAAAAACGCGGTCGAGAAGAACTACGTGCTCGACATGTTCCCCTACCCCAGCGGCGCCGGCCTGCACGTCGGCCATCCCGAAGGGCTACACCGCCACCGACATCCTGTGCCGCTACCGGCGGATGCGGGGCTTCAACGTCCTGCACCCGATGGGCTGGGACGCCTTCGGCCTGCCGGCCGAGCAGTACGCCATCGAGACCGGCACGCACCCGCGCATCAAACCGAGAAGAACATCGACACCTTCCGCCGGCAGATCAAGATGCTCGGCTTCAGCTACGACTGGGACCGCGAGGTCGATACGACCGACCCCGAGTACTTCAAGTGGACGCAGTGGATCTTCCTGCTGCTCTACGACACCTGGTACGACGCACGAGCAGAAGAGGGGCCGGCCGATCAGCGAGCTGCCGATCCCCGACGGACGTGCGAGCTGCAGGGCGAGACGCCGTCCGCGCGCTATCAGGACGAGCAGCGGCTGGCGTACCAGGCCGAGGTGCCGGTCAACTGGTGCCCGGCGCTGGGCACGGTGCTGGCCAACGAAGAAGTCATCGACGGCAAGCGAGCGCGGCGGCCATCCCGTCGTGCGCATGCCGCTGCGGCAGTGGATGCTGCGCATCACCGCCTACGCCGAGCGGCTGGTCGACGACCTGGAGGGGCTCGACTGGTCCGAGAGCATCAAGAAGATGCAGCGCAACTGGATCGGCCGGAGCGAGGGGGCCGAGGTCGATTTCGACATCGGCGCCGCAGCACGGCGACGAAGCTGATCGCCGATCCAGCGTCGTAGCGAACGCAGCAGCCGTCGCCGGAAGATCGGCTGCTCGCGATCCGGCTTCCCCGCAAGCCCGGCGACGACGTGCTGCGCGTCTTCACCACGCGGCCCGACACGCTGTTCGGCGCCACCTACATGGTGCTCGCGCCGGAGCATCCGCTGGTCGAGCGGATCACGACGCCGGAGCACGCAGCCGCGGTCGAGGCGTACCGCGAAGAGGCCGCCCGCAAGAGCGACCTGGAGCGCACCGAGCTGGCCAAGAAGAAGACCGGCGTCTTCACCGGCGCGTACGCGATCAACCCGGTCAACGGCGAGCGCGATCCCCATCTGGATCGCCGACTACGTGCTGGCCAGCTACGGCACCGGCGCGATCATGGCCGTGCCGGGGCAGGACGAGCGCGACTGGGAGTTCGCCGAGATCTTCGGATCTGCCGATCATCCGCACGGTCGCAGCCGCCGGACGGATTGGCAGGGCAAGGCGTATCGTCGGGCGACGGGCCGGCGATCAACAGCGGCTTCCTCAACGGCCTGCACGTCGCCGAGGCCAAGGAGAAGATCACCGACTGGCTGGAGGAGCAAGGGCTCGGCGTGCGGCCAGGTCAACTACAAGCTGCGCGACTGGCTCTTCAGCCGGCAGCGCTACTGGGGCGAGCCGTTCCCGATCCTGCACGAGCTGGACGCAGACGGCAAGCCGACCGGCGTGCGTACGAGCCGTGCCGGACGACGAGCTGCCGGTCGAGCTGCCGGAGCTGGAGGACTTCAAGCCGACCGGCCGGCCCGAGCCGCCGCTGGGCAAGGCGCACGCGACTGGGTGAACGTCGACGCATCGACGGCAAGACGCTACAGGCGCGAGACGAACACGATGCCGCAGTGGGCCGGCTCGTGCTGGTACTACCTGCGCTACCTCGACCCGCGAACGACCAGGCGCTTCGGCGACCCGGCCAGAAGCGAGCACTGGATGCCGGTCGATCTGTACGTCGGCGGCGCCGAGCACGCCGTGCTGCACCTGCTCTACTCGCGCTTCTGGCACAAGGTGCTGTTCGACCGCGGCCACGTCAGCACGCCGGAGCCGTTCCAGCGGCTGGTCAACCAGGGCATGATCCTGGGCGAGATGGAGTATCACCGGCTACCAGAACGACGACGGGCGAGTGGGTCAGCGCCGCCGACGTGGCCAGTCCGACGACGAAGACCGCCCGGTGCACAAGAAGACGCGCGAGCCGGTGAAGGCCGTGCAGCGTCGCCGAGGACCGAGGTCGAGAAGCAGGGCGACAGCTTCGTGCTCAAGGCCGAGCCCGGCGATTCGCGTCGACAGCCGGGCGTACAAGATGTCCAAGAGCCGCGGCAACGTCATCAACCCGGACGAGGTCGTCGACGAGTACGGGGCCGACAGCCTGCGGCTCTACGAGATGTTCATGGGCCCGCTGGAGGCGACCAAGCCGTGGAGCATGCGCGGCGTCGAAGGCGTGTACCGCTTCCTGAGCCGCGTCTGGCGGCTGGTCGTCGACGACCGGGCCGAGGAGCTGGAGCTGAACGCCGCGGTGCAGGACGTCGAGCCGCGACCGACGAGACGCTGCGCGTGCTGCACCAGACGATCAAGGCGGTGACCGAAGACCTCGACGGCATGCGCTTCAACACCGCCATCGCGCGCGATGATGGAGTTCACCAACCACCTGACGCAAGCTAGACGTGCGGCCGCGGGCGGTGCTGGAGCCGTTCGTGCTGCTGCTCGTCGCCGTTCGCGCCGCACGTCGCGGAGGAGCTGTGGCAGGCTGCTGGGCCACGCGAAGACGCTGGCCTACGAGCCGTGGCCGACGTACGACGAGGCGCTGACGCAAGGCCGACGCGATCGAGGTGCCGGTGCAGATCAACGGCAAGCTGCGCAATACAAGTCAGGTGCCCGCCGGCGCCAGCAAGGACGACTTGGAAGCCGCCGCTCGGGCCGATGTGCGGGTGGCTTCGCAGCTTGACGGCAAGACGATCGCCAAAGTCGTCGTGGTGCCGGGGCGGATGGTAAATTTCGTCGTGAAACCATAACTCCTCGTTCCCACGCTCCGCGTGGGAACGCGAGCATTGCCGCTCCTGCGGCGCGAGGCGGCACGCGCTGGAGTAACCGAGACAGCGGCAGGCAACACCGAACTGGCCGCAGAGCAGCCATGCTATCGTTCCCACGCGGAGCGTGGGAACAAGGACGTGAATGGAAAACTGCCGTGCGGAGTCCGTATGTTCAGCGACACGTGGTCGGCCCTGTGCGGCTTCTGGAACACGGCCTCCGATGCCGAATTGCTTGGCGCGGCGGCCGCGGTCATCGTCCTGCAGCTCGTCGCTGCCCGGGGGCTGCGCCGATTGCTGCGTTGGCCGTACGCCGGGCCGATCGACGACGTGCGTTTATCCCCCTATGAGCTGGCGTACTTCGCCGGAGGGGCAGAGCGGGTGTTTCACGTGGCACTCGGCAATCTGCTGCGGCGCTCCGTGCTCGTGCTGCACATACGAAACCATTGCGGTGACTCGACGCTTACGGTGGGTGGCCCGCTCCCAGCCGAGGCCCCACAAGTGGAGCGCGAAGTGTACGACGCCGTCGCGGCCCAACCAGGCCGCAGCGTGGAAGAGTCCTTCAGGCCCGGTGCGCTGGAGCCGCGGTTTGCCGAACAGGTGCTGAGACAATCGCCAGGCACGCTCGCGCTTCATGATCGGCTGGTGGAATCGCGGTTGGTGCTGTCCGGCTCGCAGCTCGAAGCCGCCTGGGACCTTCCGCTGGGTCTGTCTGTCACGTGTGTGATCGGCCTGATGGTCTGTCTCATCAAGCTGGCGGAATCAGGCGGTTCGCGACGATTGGAAGGCGTCGCCGTGGGAATCCTGGTGGCACTGGCGCTGGCTTTGATTATCGCCTTGGCTGGCCTCGGACAGTGCCATCAAACGGTGCGCGGAGAGCGCTTTGGCAAGGGGCTGCGGAGGCAATTGGCGCAGGCCGAGATAATGATCGCCCCCATTCCACTCCCGCAATTGAGCGACGAGGAGTTCGTCACGTTTGCCGCCGTCGGTAGCGCGTGGCTGTGGCGGCAGCCGCCGCTAAGGGACCTCGAAATTGCCTTACGTTCGCCACCGTCGGAGTCCGACGGCGATTGATCCCTTGGCAGAAAGACGCGCTCTGCGTGCGCCTCTTGCGCCTGCGCGGAGCGTGCGTGCCAAAGAATGATCAAGGCGCGGTCGCGACCAGGATCGACTTGTGCAATCCCGCCTTGACGAACCTCTCGAGCTGGCCCAGGCTGGTGCCACCGCTCAAGCGGGTGACTTCCCAGCCGTCGGGGCCCTTGGTGAACATGACCATCTCCGGAAGGAACCGGCCGCTCATGAGCTGGCCGGCCAGCCGGCTATCGCGGTCATAGTCCACGTAGGCGAACGCCACGCGGTCCAGCAGCCCGCTCTTCTCGAGCTTGGGCAGCAGCTCCTGTTTGACCACGACGCAATGGTGACACCAATCCGCGCCCACCAGGAGCAAAAGCGGCTTGCCGGTTACGGAAGCCTCGCGGAACGCTTCGCGATAGGTAGACGGGCATTGACCATACACGCTGGTCCCAGAACCCCACACGACGGTGACCAGCACGGCAGACCACAACCGCTCCACGGTGCGCGTACGCTCAGCGGCTCTCGTACGAGACATAGGAACCCCCTTTGAAGAAAGGACCTTTCGGCAGCCTGGCGATCTGCCCGAAGCAGACCCATGGCTTTGCGTCCCGACCTCACGATCGGTTTGCCTTTGTCGAGGAACCCCTGGAGGGTCCCTGCTTCACAACACGACGCTGGGGAAATGGCTCGCCGTAGACCACGGCAAGCTCGATGGTGGGCGAGGGTGAAATGACCGTTCGGGGTCTTCCACCTTAAACGTAGGCCATCTTCGTGACATGTCAAATCGAGGCTTTGATGCCATTCGTCGGCAAATCACCGGCGACGAGATCAAGTGGCAGAAGATAGAATACACTCGCGTGAACCCGGAGAAGCGATCGTTTGTCGATGATCCCACGTACCTGGCGCACTCGCCGCAGAGCGCAAGGGTTGTGTTCCGCACGCAGAGCGTGGGAACAAGGATGTAACAAATCGGCGGCGGCTGCGCTGGCGCGGTTGGTCGCCTGGAGTAACCCGAATGCCTATCGACACTACCCCGGACACATTGGCCGAGACCGTCAAGAAGGCCGATAGTCTGGTCGAGACCCGCCGCGTGCCGCCGGCCAAGCAGCCCGCGGCGCGGCCGCCCACCGCACAGGCCAACGCGCAGGCCAATCGCGCCGACGACAAGCCGGTCATGCCGCCGGGCAACAAGTACGCCCAGTACCTGGACTCCTTCCAGGTCAACCTGCCGGACCGCACCTGGCCGGGCAAGCGGATCACCACGGCCCCCATCTGGTGCAGTGTCGATTTGCGCGACGGCAACCAGGCGCTGATCCACCCCATGAACATCGAGCAGAAGCTCGAGCTGTTCCGCACGCTCACCGAGATCGGCTTCCAACAGATCGAGATCGGCTTCCCCTCGGCCGCCCAGGTGGAATTCGACTTCTGCCGCGCGCTCATCGACGGGAACCTGATCCCCAGCGACGTTCTGGCCGCAAGTGCTCATCCAATGCCGGGCGCAACTAATCGAGCGCACGTTCGAGGCGCTCGAAGGGGCCAAGCAGGCCATCGTCCATATCTATAACTCCACCTCCGAGCTGCAGCGGCGCGTCGTGTTCCACATGAACCGCGCCGAGATCAAGACGATCGCCGTCCGCGGTGCCGAGCTGGTCCGTAAGCTGGCCGAGAAGTGCGGCACCGAGATCAACCTGGAATACTCGCCCGAGAGCTTCACCGGCACCGAGCTGGAATATGCCCTGGAGGTGTGCGAGGCGGTGATGGACGTTTGGGAGCCGACGCCGCAGCGGAAGATCATCCTCAACCTGCCGGCCACCGTGGAGATGGCTACGCCGAACGTCTACGCCGACCAGATCGAGTGGTTCTGCCGGCACGTGAAGAACCGGCAGAGCGTGCTCATCAGCCTGCACCCACACAACGACCGCGGCACCGCCGTAGCCGCGGCCGAGCTGGCCCTGATGGCCGGGGCCGACCGCGTGGAGGGCACGCTGTTCGGCAACGGCGAGCGGACGGGCAACGTCGATCTGGTGACCATGGCCCTCAATCTGTTCAGCCAGGGCGTCGATCCCAAGCTCAGCTTCCGCGACATCAACGCCATCCGCCGCGTCACGGAGCGTTGCACGAAACTACCCGTGCACCCGCGGCATCCCTACGTCGGGGACCTGGTGTTCACGGCCTTCTCCGGCTCACACCAGGACGCCATCAGCAAAGGCATGCGCCAGCCAGCAATCGCAAGCCGAGCGCTGGGAGGTGCCCTATCTGCCGATCGACCCGCAAGACGTTGGCCGCAGCTACGAGAAGATCATCCAGATCAACAGCCAGTCGGGCAAAGGGGGCGTGGCCTACGTGATGGACATCGGCTTCCAGCGCCGGCTGCCCAAGCCCATGCACCCGGAGTTCGCCGCGGTGATCCAGCGGCACTCGGAGGAGACCGGGGCCGAAGTCTCGCCGCAGATGATCGCCACCTTGTTCTCGAAGGAGTACCTGGCTCAGGACGCGCCGTTCCGCTATGTCGATTTCCGCACCTGGTCCACCGTGGGCCACTCCGACGTGGTCGAGGGGCTGCTGGTGGTCGAGGTGAACGGCGAGCGGCGGGAGCTGTCCGGCATCGGCAACGGGCCGATCGCAGCCGCCAAGCAGGCGCTGCTCTCCGGCGGGTGTCCGTATTTCGAAATCCTGGACTACCGCGAGCACGCCCGGGGGGCCGGCTCGGATGCTGAAGCCATCGCCTACATCCAAGTCGAGCTGCAAGGGGGCGTGCGCCGCTATGGAGCGGCCATCGACCCCAACACGGTGACGGCTTCGCTCAAGGCGCTGCTCAGCGCGCTCAACCGCGGCCTGCTTTCCCGCAAGAAATCGAATGAGACGGGCCTGGGCCCCACGCGATACGCCGCCGAGCAGTACGTGCAGGCGATGCGCGACGAGTTCGGCTGCCGTTTGCCGGCCGAGATGCAGGCCGAGTTCACGAGCACGGTGCAGCATGCCTGCGCCGACGGATGCGGACCGACGGCCGCGGAGCTGTGGGACGTGTTGACGCAAGACTATCTGCGGCCGGCGGGACCGTACCAGTTCGTCGGCTTCCGCTCGGCGTCGTCGGCCGACAAGGCCGACGTGGAGGATTGCCGGCTGCGGCTGACGATTGACGGCCGCGAGCTCGAGCTGCAAGGCCAAGGGAACGGCCCGGTGAATGCGTGCGTGCAGGCCCTCTTGGCCGCCGGGCCGCTACGGTTTGACGTAGTGGACTTCCACGAAGACTCGCTGGGTGTTGAGGGCGGTTTTGGTGGGTCTCGTTCCTCGACCCACCCTACGGGCGACGGCGACGCCATCGCCTATGTCCAGATCGAGCTTGCTACCGGCGTGAAGAAGTTCGGCGTCGGCATCGACCGCAAGACCAGCCACGCGGCGGTCAAGGCGCTGCTCAGCGCGATGAACCGCGCTAGCGAGCGGAAGACCTACGGCCACGATGAGTTCATCGACCTGATGCGGAGCGAGTTCAAGGTCGAGCTGCCCGAGGAGATGCACCGCGAGTTCCAGGCGGTGATGCAGCAGCTCGACGTGAATCCCGGCGCGAAGGTCTCTGCCGCCGCGGTCTGGAATACGTTCGCCGCGCAATACCTGGAGCCCGACTCGGCTGCCGTGGGCGGCGCCTACGACCTTCAGTCAGCCAGCGTGGGCACGGCGGCCGACGGCAAGTCCGTCGAAGTCTCGCTGCGGCTCGGCTGCTCAGGCCAGGTGCACGACGTTCGCGGCCAAGGCGAAGACCCGCTCGAAGCGGCGTGTCAAGCGCTGGAGGCCGCCGGCTGCGCACCGCTGGCGATCATCGATTTTCACGAGCATTCGCGCGGCTCGGGGGCCGACGCCGAGGCCATCGCCTTCGTGCAGCTCGGGATCGACGGCGTGCAGAAGTTCGGCGCGGGCATCGACCGCAGCACCTCGCGGGCGCTGGTCAAGGCGCCTGGTGAGCGCGGCCAATCGCTTGTTGGCTAAGAGGACCTATGCACCGACGGAAGCGATCCACGTGCTGCAAGCCGATTTCGGCTGCGAGCTGCCCGAGCCAATGTACGCTGAAGTGCGCGACGTGATCCGCGCCGCCGTGGAGCCCGACGCGCAGCTACCCTCCAGCTTCATTTGGGGGCTGTTCGCCAGCGAGTACCTGGAGCAAGACCGGCCCTACACCCTGGTCGGCTTCCACTCCTATCCGCTGGGCGAGGGGCCGGGCAAGCTGGCTTGCACGCTCACCGTCCAGTTCGACGGCCAACGGCAAGAGCTGCAGGGCACGGGCAACGGCCCCATCGATGCCTGCGTCAAGGCGCCTGCAAGCGGCCAACCTGGCGGCGCTCAACGTCACCAGCTATGAAGAGCACGCCCGCACGTCGGGGGCCACCGCCGAGGCCGTGGCCTACGTGCAGGCCGAGCTGGACGGTCAATCGCGGTTCGGCGTCGGCATCGACCGCAATACGACCAAAGCGGCAATCAAGGCGCTGCTCGGGCGCGGTGAACCGGCTGATGAACTGACCGTAGACGAACTATGGCTTACGACGACGAAGACCTGCGTCTGGCTCGGTCGCCCGAGTTCTGGCTCGGTCGCCCGAGTTCTGGCGAATGATCGAATCGCGCCGGGGTTCGGGAAACGCGATCCCATTGGCCGCCCTGAAACGACAGCTCAAGACAGGTTCTAAGAAGCAATCAGCAAGCAAGCAAAAAGGCCGCCGCAAAGCCCAGAGCACGGTTTCCAAGACAAGAACTCGGTGATGCTCACCGCGGCTGCTTGGGCCGGAACTCTTCTTCGGCCTTCTCCAGGCGAGCTTCCAGCTCGGCTAGCCGGCGGTCCACTTCGTCGAACCGCTCGGCCATGCGGGCGAGCTTTTCGCGCCGCGATTGCTCGAGAATCGCCAGGCTGGACTCTTCGCCCGTGTTTGCTGAAGGGGTTGTTGAAGGTGTGACCATGCAGCATCTGCCCGAATCGAGCGGTCCAGCAATGTTTGTACCGCGTAGGTTGAGGATAACACGTGCCCCCAACCATCTCAATCGCACGCCCACAGTGCGCTGTGCGGCCGATCTGGGCCTTGCTTCGCGTCTGCTCCAGTCCCACAATTGAGCGTCCAACGCCACTCCTGGGAGTCAACGATGCAACGCGCCAATGTCCTCACGGTCCGAAGGCCGCTGGCGGCCCTCATCGGCCTAGTGTCGATTGTGCTCCTCGGTGGTCACCTCCGCAGCGGCGGCCGGCCTGTGGCTGCGCAAGGGCCGGAGAAGAAAGCTGCCAAGAAGGACGTTGCCGAGAAGGACGTTGCCAAGAAGGACGTTGCCAAGAAGGACGTTGCCGAGAAGGACGTTGCCGAGAAGGACGTTGCCGAGAAGGACGTTGCCAAGAAGGACGTTGCCGAGAAGGACCCGGCCGGCAAGGCCGAGCTGCTGCGTCAGTTGCCCAAGAAGTTCGCCCGCTTTGTGGCCGGCGACTCCACGAAGTCGCAAGTCACGCTGCACGTGGAAGGCGAAGCGGCCGAGAAGACCTGGCGGCTGGCCCCCGACGCAGAGATCAAGCGGCATGGCTGGTGGGGCCGCCTCGAGCAGTTTCAGCCGGGCCAGCGGGTCTGGGCGTGGTTCGACCTGGATCGCCAGAAAAAGCCGACGGCCGTGCTGATGCTGGCCGACGAAATCTCCGAGCAAGACCTGCATGGGCGGCCGCCCACGCTCGACGCGGTAGACCCAGCCAAGCACACGATCACGCTCAAACCGGCCAAAGGCGAGAAACGCACGCTGAAGCTGGCCGGCACCGTCGGCGTCCGCGAGCAGGGAGAGGGCTTCGAGTTCGCGGCCACCGAAAGCAGCAGGCACGCTCCGCGTGTTGACGACCGCACACAGAGTGTGCCTGCTATGCGCGTCGAGGCCGGCGATGCCGTCTACGTGCAGTCGGCCGGAGACTCGGCACTGGCGGTGCTGGATGCCGATGGACTCAAGGCCGCCCGGCGCCGCCAAGACCTTTGGCTCCGCGAGCGCTGGCGGCAGCACGGTTTGGCCGGCATGGTGAGTTTTCTGCACCGGCTGGGGGGCGAGATGGACGTCATCCTCGACCACGAGGCGATCCGCTGGGGCCGCTATCTCAAGGCCGGCGACGAAGTCACACTGATAACCTCTAGCCCCTCCGCGGCTCTAGCCAAAGGGCGTGACGAGGCCGCCGATGAGCCGATCCGCGGCTCCGTCCGGCAAGTTACGCCCTGGCGAGAGCGGACCACGGTGCGGCTGGTCGTCAGCGGTTTCGATCAAGGGCTGCTGGCCGTCGGCCAGCGCCTGCACGTCAAGCTGCCCGAGCCGCCCACGGCCGTGCAAGACTCTGAGCTGCCGACCGACATCGGCCGCCCGCGCAGCCGGGCCGAGCGGCTCGAGTGGTTCCTCAGCAGCGTCTATTGCACGTGCCGGATCGGCGGCGACGGCTGCACGGGGATGTTCTATACGCTGGCCAGTTGCAGCGCCCACAACTGCGGCATGCCCCGGCGAATGCGGAGCGACGTGGCCAAGCTGATCGACAAGGGCCTGACCGACGAACAAATCTACGCGGAATTACGCAAGACCCACGGCCCGCTGCTGACGCAGCAGCATCTGCTGCCGTAGCGCAGCGTCTCGTTCCGAGGCTCTGCCTCGGAACGCAGCGTAAGCGAGGCTCTGCCTCGCGGACCGGTGCGTCCGGGCACGGCGCACACATGGGCCGGCAGGCAGCCTGCCAGGCAGCGCGTTCCGAGGCAGAGCCTCGGAACGAGAGCATCACCCCTCACCTCGCCAATCTCGTCCACTCGATCGTCACGTCGTCCACCCAGGCCTCGCCCAGGCCGGTGAGCACGAAGTTCACGACCAAGGTCCCCGTGCGGCCGTTGAGCGAGGCCTCAGGCCGCACGGCCCGGTAGAGCGTGAACTCTTGCCAGGTGCCGCTGCCGGGAAGGCCGCCGTCGGCCGTGTGCGGCACATCGAGCCGCGCGGCGAGCCCCGGACCCGCCAGCGAGTCGAAGATCATGAGGCCGTCCACGCTGCCGGTGATCGGCGCCGGCACGCGCACCCATCCGTGCACCCGCACCACGGCGCCGATGGGCACCTCTATCGCGGGTGTCGTCAGCCAGATGCCGGGGCTTTCCAGCAGATCGGGCGGGGAGCGCGGTTCGGCGCCCTGGGCCGCCATCCGCAAGCTGTAGGTCCCCGAATGGGTGTTGCCGGGCACCACTTCGCCGCTGACTTTCACGCCCTCGGCGGGATGCTGCGACAGCCGCCAGCCGGCCGCGCGCATCTTCTCGACGTCCTCGCAGTCTCCGGCGGCCAGCGCATTGGCACTCCACGTCGCGCCGCGCAGCCGCTCGATCAGCCAGGCGTGCTGCGGCAGCGTTCCCTCATCGACGCTCAGGGGGCTGGCAGTCGGCGACTGGCCTGCCACGGCTTGCTCCCAATAGGCGCGCTCCAGCAAGCGCAGCGGCCGCATGCCGTGTTCGGCCCCGCGGTAGGCCTTTTCGAACTGGCCGGCACGCAAGGCTGCTTCCGCTTGTTGCAGCGCCTGGCGAGCCAGCGCCACGTACTGCGCCCATGCGCATGGGCCGCCTGGATCGCCGTCATCTGCTGCTGAAGCTGCTCGATTCGCATCAGCTTCATCTGGGCCAGGTCCTGCTGGAGCCTGGCCGCCCGCTCCGCCGTGCGGGCGACCCCCTCGTGGAGCGACCGGAGGACCACCGGCTCGGCGGTAAAGACGATCATCGAAGCCACGCCGAAATCGGGGAGCGTCACCCGCACGCCGCGGGCGACGCGCCGCTGATCGATCCGCTGCAGGCCGGCGGGAGTGAGCTCGTAGCCGTCGTGAGCGGGAGGCACGCCCGGCACGACAAAGGCCAGGTTCGTCGCCGCCGATTGGCCCGCCACGAACTGCGCACCGCGAGACAGCCACACGGGCAGCAGCAGGCGGGCCTTGGGGGTTTGCAGCAGGCCGGCGACTACGTGCGGCGCGGCGTGCGCCATCTCGCCGCCGGGAATCGTCGCCACCAGCGAGCCGGCGGCCGCCCAAGGCTCCATCAGCCCCAGCTCGAGATTCACCAGCTCGAGCGACATGGCCCGCCGCCGGGTCTCGAGGTCCTGAGCATCGAGCCGCGATCGCGACTCGAACAACAGGCCCCGCGAGCCGGAGGCAACGCCCAGGTAGGCCAGCAGCCGAAGCTGCTCCAGCGATACTCCGGCGCGCGGCACCGTGCCGGGCACCAGCGCCTGCGCCTGGGCGACGTATTCAGGCAAGGGCTGCGTCTGGATCGTCGTCCACAGCGGCACGCCGGGGCGCGTCAGCCGCGGACGCTCGCGCAGCCACAGGCCGTAGTCGGCCAGCTCCAACGTGGAGCCTAGCGGCCGGCGCGAGGGCCGCAGGATATCTGCATGGCGGCTGAACGCCCGGCAATCGGTGAGCGGATCGCAGAGGATCGGCCGCGCATGCTGCTGCGGGCCGCGATCGGTCTGCCGCAGCAGCCTGGCCTGCTGACAAAACCAATCGAACTGCGGACCGCACAGCCCTTGGCCCAGGTCCCAGGCCAGCACGCCGTCCCACTGCGGTCCGATCGGCCCGAAGGGACCGCTCTGGGGCGCGGCGCCCAGGTCCGGTGGCGGGCCGATGACCCACAGCCCGGCCTGCGCGGCCTCGCCTAGCAACTCTGCGGCGGGCGTTTCCGTCGAACTGCACGGCGTTGAAGCCCAGCCGGCCGAGGAACTCCAGCGGCTCTCCCTGATACTGGATCGCCCGCACGAAGACCGCCCGCCCGCCCACGACCAATTGCGACCCCTGACAGCGAACCTCTGCGCGGCGCGAGGCCGCGGCCGCTCGCGACGGCTCGGCCGAGCGCGGCGGTTCGGGCGGTGCGCCGGCGATGTCGCCGGCCACGTCGGTGGTGACAATGCCGGTGAGCTCCAGGTCGTCCACCCACACGGTGATGCGACCCGGGCCGCCGTGCACGTTGAGCACGATGTAATCGAGGCAGGCCTCTCGCGTATCGATCAGCGCCTGCGGGCCGAGCTGCCCTTGCAAGCCGCGTGCGGCGCGAGCCATCTGGTCGGGCAGGCCGCTCAGGCGCAGCACCTGCCAGCGGCCGGTGTCTTGGTAGGTGTCGCCGGCCACCAGCACGGTGGCCGGTTTTCCCGTCCGCGGATCGGTCGTGTTGGGCAGCACCACGCGCGCCAGGAGCTGCGGGCCGGCGCGGTCGCACTTCACCCAAATGCCGGCGACCAACTCGTCGATCACCCGCGCGGGTGCGACCGGAAGACCGAAGTAGCACTTCGCTCCCTCTCCAAGCTGTAGCCGAAGCTGCTCGCACTGATACCCGGAGTGCGCGCCGGGAACGCATTCCTGCGAGTCGATGCGGTAGGGCCCGTCGCATTCGAGGAATCCCAAGCGGGGACGAGGGCCTTCGAAGCCTTCTCGCCAGCCTCCATCGCGCGGCGCCTCCTGGCCAAGCGCCGAGACGGCGCAGGCCAAAGCCAGTGGCAGAAAGACTAGCCCAGCACGAGACATAGAGCAGGCTTCAGGCTTCAGACTTCAGGCTTCAGCGTGCAGAGTCTTCGCACAGTAGCCCGACGCGTAAGCGAGGGAGAGCACTAACAGACACGGCGTCTCCTGGTGCCGCTCCCTCGCTTGCGCGTTGCCCTAGTGTGCTGGAGCCTGAAGCCTTTCGACAACGTCGGCGTAAAGGTGTCTTGTATCGGCGGTTGTGTCGCTTCGCCAGATCAAGCGGCCGGCGGCGCGAGGCGTTCCGGCAACGCATCCCGTGGGGCGGTGGCCGCGCCGCGGAAACGAAGTGCTTTTCTGCATTGGGTTTGCGCTTAGGCCTTAGGCCAAGCCGCCCGGCGGCACACAGCATGCAAGGGCAAGCCTCACCACCTGAGCCAGCACCGACGCCAACGACACCAAGGACACCGAGATGACCACTGCCTCGCGACTCGTGCACCCGAACGTGGAAGAGTTGCCCGCCGAAGTCGCCCAGCTCCAGGCGGTCCTGCAAGAGCTGCCGGCGGAACACTGGGCTCGCGTCGAGCCGCTGCTGAGCAAGGTGATCGACAGCACCAAGCGCCGCCGCCGCATCCTGGCGATGGTGCAAGAGGCCCTCAGCCAGCTCCGCCTCGATCTCAAATACCTGATGTTCGACCTGGAAGCCACCCGCCGCGAGCGCGACGAATACCGCCGTCAGGTCGAAGGGCAAGCATAGGCTGCAAAAAGCAAATACCTCCCTCCGCCGCGCACGCCGCTGGAAACCACCTTCCGGCGGCGTGTCGCATTTTGGGGCCTGAACATCGCCCGCCAAACTGAGCCACTACCAGCAATCGAGCTTGGCAACCCGCCGTGGGCGGTCCAGAATAGCTACGGAGACCTCTTCCGTCCCTGAGTCGAGCATGTACTGTTCGCACCTGGTTCGCGTCGGCATGATGGGGGACGTCGGGCGATTCGCTTCGCCCGATGCCGTGCACTATCCGCGCGGGGCCAGGGTCGTCGTCCGCACGCCACGGGGGCTGGAACGTGGCGAAGTGCTCAGCCGGTCCGCGGAGGCGCCGCCGGAGCTAACGGATGGAACGTTGCTGCGGGCGATGACGGTCGAAGACGAGCTGCTGGAGGCCCGCTTGACCAAGAACCGCGAGCAAGCCTACGAGGCCTGCGCCGGGCGCATCGCCGAGCTTGGCCTGCCCACCGTCTTACTCGACGTTCGAGCATCTCTTTGACGGGCAATCGCTCGTCTTCTACTTTCTGGGCGAGATTGGCCCCGAGGTCGAAGCGATCACCGGCGAGTTGGCCGAGCTGTACGACGCCCAGGCCAGGTTCCGGGAGTTCGCCAAAACGGTCGAAGAGGGCTGCGGCACCGGCTGCGGCACCGAAGACGCCAAAGGCGGCGGCTGCACGAGCTGCGCGACGGGCTGTGCCGTCGCTGGTGCATGCGCGCGCGCGGCGGCCGCCGTGCGTGAGCACGTGGGGCACGTTTCTAAACGTGCCAGTCTTTGTTCGCAGGCCGCCCGCCCCCAGAACGCGCGTAACTCCCGCCCGAGAAACGTTCTTGGGCGAGCTTTTTCTTGGCGAGCGGGGTTTATCTGGTTAGGATATAGCCTGCCACCGCCCTTCTCGGAGCCGGGGACGAGTGCTTTCGGCGCAAGTAGTTCTGGCAGAACGAAATCCGTTCGATCGTCCATTCCGGGACTTGAGGACTCATCTCATGTATCGCTCGCTCTCGTATCGCTCGCTCTCATGGTCGAGGTATCTGGTACTGGCGGCGATTGTGGCCGCCGTGGCCGTCCCGCTGGCGACATCCCCGGCGATGGGCCAGAGCGACAAGCAGCCAGAGGCGAAAGCCGCCCAAGCTGCACCGGTGGAAAAGGCGGACGAGCCGGCCAAAGACAAGGCTGCCAAAGCGTCCGCGCCCACCCAAGCCGCCTCTGGCGAGAAAGCCGAGGCGTCCCAATCGAAGTCCGGCGAAGCCGCCAAGAGCGAGCCGGCGAAGGCCAATGCCGCGAAGGCAGACCCTTCAAAAGCCGATACCTCAAAAGCCGACGCCTCAAAGGCCAACCCTTCGAAGGTGGCCCCCGCCGAGGCAAACGCCCAGAGCACCGAGGAGGACCCCCCGGACCCGAACGAGAAGCTGCGCTGGAACGTCGCCAACGAACGATGGGAACCCGTCATTCGCGATTTCGCCGACTACTGGGGCCTGGCCCTGTTCGCCCAGTCCTGGCCGGCCGGCACGTTCAGCTACACCGACCCTCGTCGCCTGGACCGCAAGCAGCAGATGGACTTGATGAACGTCGTGCTACTGACGAAGGGATTCGTCCTCGTGCGGCGCGACCGGATGCTCCTGCTGCATAACCTGAAGGACGGCGCTGTGCCGGACGTTCTGGGTGCCGCTGGCCGACCGCGTGGACGTGGGCGAGTTGGGTGAGTTCGAGCTGCGACGGATGGTGTTCAACGTGGACCGGACCGATTTCGACGTTGTCGAGAAGGAAGTCCGTAACATCGTCGAGCGGCCCAGCACCCAGCCGGGCACCACGGCCGCCGCCGACCCGTCGATCGAGGTGAAACTGCCCGGAAGGGTGATTGCTCTGACCGCGTCCAAGGCGCTGATGGTGACGGAGACCGGCGGCCACCTGCGGAGCATCGACCAGCTCATGCGCGGGCTGGCCGGCGACGGCGTGAAGGCGTTCAAACTGCAGCATATTTCACTCGACGAGGCACTGGTGGTGATCAAGCCGCTGGTGGGCATCCCGGCCGACCTGAACCAAACGCCCGACGGCTCGGTGAAGCTTTCCCCGTGGGGAGCGACCAACACCTTGCTGGTGACGGCCAAGCCGGACGTGCTCAAGAGCATCGAGTCGATCATCGAGAAGATCGACGTCAAGCCGGTGACCGATACCGGGGCTCCGCCGCCCGTCCGTCCGGAATTGCGAATCTACTCCACCGCGGGGGACTCCCAGACGATCTTTCAGGTGCTGCAGACCATGCTCAGCGGCAACGCAGGCAGCGTGCGGCTGCATCGCGACGCCTCGAACAACACCATCGTGGCCCTCTGCCTGGCGGAGCAGCACGCGGTGATCAAGGAGACCATCAAGAAGTTGGAGGGGGAAGGGCTCAAGAAGTTCAGGGTCTGGGAGTTGGCCGCCAGCGCCGACGCGGCCATCGTGCTGGCCACGGTCAACGAAATCCTCGGGGTGGGCGGCTCGGCGCCTTCCGCCTCGACCAGCCCCGACTCGCGGACCAAGGTCGCGGCGGTCAACGCCAGCGCCCCCAAGGTGATCATCAACACCAACAACCGCACCATGCTGGCCTTCGGCACCGACGCGCAGCTCAACCAGATCGACGATTTGCTGGGCGTACAGAAGTGGTCCGCCGTGGCGGCGAAAGAGGGCGTGAAGTCCAACCCCTCCAAGGTCCGCGTGTTCGCCTTCCATCGCGATGCGGCGGAACTGCTCAGGCAGCATTTCTCCAGCGTGCGGCGCAACCCGATCGAGATCGTGGTGCCCTCCGCGCAGCGCGGCAGCGTGCAGCCGGAGACCATCGATTCGAACCGCGGCAAGTCGCTGATGCACGCGCCAAGTGTCCTGCCCAAGGGGGGCAGCGACGCCGACAGGAACGGCAGCCAGAAGCCGACGGCAGCGCCCACCACGCCCGCGGCGCCGGGCCGCGCCGGTGACCGCTCGACGATGCGATTCGCTCGCCCCGCGCTGGCGACCTACGCCGTGGCCCGGCTGGCCGTTCAAGAGCCCGCCGGCAGCGACGCCGAGCGAGCGCCGCCGGCAACTAAAGAGGGCAAGCCGATGAAGATGAAACGCAAGTCGGCATTCATCGAGCGCGACCCGCTGCCCGAGCCGCGCACCGCGCCGGTGGGCAATGATAGTCCCACCACGAAGCCCAATCCGACGGTCGAGACACCCGCCGTGGAACCCAAGGCGGCCAAGCCGCAACCCGCGGCGGAGCCGGCGGCCAAACCGGGCGAGCTGCCCGGCTCGCCCGACAAGCCGGTCAAGATCACCATCACCGAGAAAGGCATCATCGTTTCCAGCGAAGACCCCGAGGCCATCGCCGCCGTGGAAGAGCTGTTGGCCCTGCTGCCTCCCGACCCGGTGGCCAGCGGGAACTTCAAGATCTACTACCTCAAGCACATCCCGGCCGCCACCGCCAAGCAGGAGCTGGACCAGATCCTCACCGGCGATACGACCGAAAGCGGCGGCACCAGCGCCGCGGGCAACCTGGTCGGCGACGTGGCGAGCAGCATGTTTGGCGGCCTCGGCGGCTCGATGGTCTCGGGCTTGCTCGGCGCCGGGCAGTCCGGCGGAGTCGGCTCGCTGGTGAGTGGCACGGCCTTGATCGTGCCCGACGAGCGGCTCAACGCCCTGATTGTGCAGGCCAGCCCCGCCGAGCAAACCTTGATCGAGCAAGTGCTCCAGCACATCGACGCGGAGGACGGCCCAGACACGAAAGTGGAACGCAAGCCGGGCATGATCCCGGTCTACTTCACCAGCGCCGACGAGATCGCCGCCATCGTCAAGGAGTTGTATCAAGACCGGTTGATCGGCGGCCGCGGAGCGGCTCAGGCCAACCCGCAGCAGCAGTTCTTCGAGGCCATTGCTCGCAATGCGGGCGGCGGCAACCGCAACCAGCGGAACCAGCGGCGCAACGAGGACCTCGACAAGATGTCGGTCAGCGTGGACGCGCGCTTCAACGCGCTGATCGTCGTCGCCCCCAAGCCGCTATTCGACCAGGTCGAACACCTGGTGGGAGTGCTCGACCGCGCCTCGGAGGAGCCGAGCAACGACGTGCGCCGAGTGGTGAAGATGAGTGGCCTCAACGCCGACGCCTTGTCCAAGGCCTTACAGGCCATCGGCGGCCCCAAAGTACAGACCACGACGCCCACGCCCGCCACAACGCCGGGCACGCCTGGCACACCCGGCACGACGACGCAGCCCGGCACGTTCCCCGCGGGATCGCCGTTTGATGCACAGCGGATCTTCCAAATGCAGCAGGGCATCGGCCGCGGCCGCGGGCAGGGCGGCGGCTTCCCCGGCGGCGGCTTTCCTGGCGGCGGCTTTCCTAATCGCGGTTTCGGTCCTGGCGGCGGAGGCACCGGCACGAGTGGCCCCGGCGGGGGCGGGGGCGGGGGCGGACGCCTGCCCCGCGGCGGCGGCCGCTGATTCTCGCCGCGCAGCGGTCCAACCTGAGCCAAGAAGCCCGGCTTCTTCCCGAAGCCGGGCTTCTTCGTTGTTGTGGCTTGGCGATGCGACACACAATAATCTTCATATCGTCGTCCTCGTCCTCGTCGTCGTCCTCGTCCTCGAATAAAGGACGCGGATTGAAGCCGAGGAAGACGAGGACGAGGACGAGTATCAACCCAGAGCACCAGCGTGTGACGTCATGCAAGACTTCGAAAAGCTGGGCGTCTTCTATCTCGGCCGCCGGTTCGATCCGGCCCGCCGCCAGGTGCTGGATGAGCTGATGCTCTACGACTCCAAGGACCTCACGACGCACGCCGTGTGCGTGGGCATGACCGGCAGCGGCAAGACGGGCCTGTGCCTGGCGCTGCTGGAAGAAGCGGCCATCGACGGCATCCCGGCGATCGCCATCGATCCCAAGGGCGACTTGGGCAACCTGCTGCTTGACGTTCCCCGAGCTGCGGCCGGAAGACTTTCTGCCCTGGGTCGATCCGAGCGCCGCCGCGCAGCGCGGCCAGAGCCGCTCGAGCAATACTCTGCCGGCAAGACGGCCAAGCAGTGGCGCGAAGGGCTGGCCGAGTGGGGGCAGGAGCCCGAGCGGATTGCGCCGCTTTCGCGACGCGGTCGACATGGCGATCTACACGCCGGGCAGCATCGGCCGGCCTGCCGCTGACCGTGCTGCAATCGTTCGCCGCCCCGCCGCCGGCGCTCGTGGCGGACGCCGAGGCCTTGCGCGACCGCGTGATGTCGGCCGCCTCGGGCCTGCTTGGCGCTCCTGGGCATCGACGCCGATCCGCTCCGCAGCCGCGAGCACATCCTGCTCTCCAACATCTTCGACGCACGCCTGGCGCGACGGCCGCGACCTCGACCTGGCCGGCCTGATCCGCGACATCCAGACGCCCCCGTTCGACAAGGTCGGCGTCATGGACCTGGAAAGCTTCTTCCCGGCGAAGGACCGCGTCGGCGCTGGCGATGCAGCTCAACAACCTGCTCGCCTCGCCGTCGTTCGCCGCCTGGATGGAGGGCGAGCCGCTCGATGTGCAGCGGCTGCTGTACACGGCCGAGGGCAAGCCGCGGCTGTCGATCCTCTCGATCGCCCACCTGTCCGACGCCGAGCGGATGTTCTTCGTCACGATCCTGCTCAACGAGGTGCTCGCCTGGATGCGCACGCAGCCGGGCACCTCCAGCCTGCGGGCGATCCTCTACATGGACGAGGTGTTCGGCTACTTTCCGCCGACGGCCAATCCGCCGTCCAAGACGCCGATGCTCACGCTGCTCAAGCAGGCGCGGGCGTTCGGCCTGGGCGTCGTGCTGGCCACGCAGAACCCGGTCGATCTCGACTACAAGGGCCTCTCCAACGCCGGCACGTGGTTCCTCGGCCGGCTGCAAACCGAGCGCGACAAGGCCCGCGTGCTCGAAGGCCTGGAAGGGGCCTCGGCCGCAGGCCGGCGCGGCGTTCGACCGCGGAGCGATGGAGCAGACGCTGGCCGGCCTGGGCAACCGCGTGTTCCTGATGAACAACGTGCACGAAGACGAGCCGGTCGTCTTCCAAACGCGCTGGGCGCTGTCGTATCTCCGCGGCCCGCTGACGCGAGAACAAATCCAGACCCTGATGGCGCCGCGCAGAAGGCAAGCCGCCGCGGCCGACACCGACGCTGCTGGTGCCCATGGGCCGACGAGGGAGCCGTCTCGTGCAGCGAGGCCGGCCGACTCGCTGCCCGCGACTTCGCCCGCCGGCAGTGCCTCGGAAGAAGCGCCCGCCTTGCCTGCAGGCGTGCGGCAGAGATACCTGCCGCTCCAGCGCTCCGCCAAAGACGGCCAGCTCGTCTATCGACCCGCGCTATTGGGCCAGGCGAATCTGCACTTTGTCAGCGCACCGGCCAAGGTGGATGTGTGGGGCGATCGCTGGCTGCTGGCCCCGCTCGAGACGGCCGACGATGGGGGCGTATGGGAACAAGCCCCGGCGGTCAACGAAACGGACCTGGAGTTCGAGGAGCAGCCCCAGAGCGGCGCCAGGTTCGACGCCGTGCCCGACGCACTGCGCCGGGCCACCAGCTATAAGAGCTGGTCCGCTGCGCTCAAGGACCACTTGTACGCAGCCCAGACGTTGACGCTATGGCGGTGCGCGGTGCTCAAGCAGGTATCCGCCCCGAACGAATCCGAGGGCGACTTCCGCATCCGCATTTCGCAGCAGGCCAAGGAGCTGCGTGACGCAGAGGTCGAGGAGCTGCGGAAGAAGTACGCCGCGAAAATGGCCTCGCTCGAAAGCCGGATCGGAACGGCCGAGGAACGGGTGGCCCGCGAAAAAGCGCAATATCAGCAGTCGATGCTCGACACGGCCCTGTCCTTCGGCGGCTCGGTGCTCGGCGCGCTCTTCGGGCGGAAGGTGGCCAGCGTCAGGAACCTGCAAAAGGCCTCGACGGGCGTCTCCCGTGCCGGCCGCACGGTGAAGGAGCGGGGCGAGGCGGCCCGCGCCGGCGAAAAAGTCGAGGGCCTTCAGCAGCAGCTTGCCGAACTCGAGCCAGAGCTGGAAGGGGAGATCGACAAGATCAAGGAGGCCTACCAGGCCGAGGCGCTGACCCTCGAAGAGGTGACGGTGCGGGCTCGCAAGAGCGACGTGAAGGTCGAGGGCGTTTCCGTCGTCTGGGTCCCCTGGATCGCCGCCGCCGACGGCACCCTGCGCCCCGGCCACGAGCTGGCCGGCGTAAAGTAGCAGGCACGCTCCATGTGCCGTCGCGGAGACGGCACACGGAGTGTGCCTGCTACGCTTCCCGAAGTCCGCAGCGGTACGATAGACTGCCGCGACTCGGTTTGCGTTCCCGTGCAGGATAACGCGGCATGATCACCATCAGCGGACGGATCGCCAAGTATCCCGCTCGGGCGTCCGTCCTGTGGTATTTGGGCGTGATCTTTCTGGGTGGCTTCATGCTGTGGCTGCCCGGTGCGCAGTGCCACAACGACGTGGGCTTTCTCGACTGCCTGTTCACGGCCACCAGCGCCACCTGCGTGACAGGCCTCTATTCCACGCCGCGGCAGATCACCGGCGAAGACTTCACCTGGTTTGGGCAGGCAGTGATCGTACTGCTGATCCAGATCGGCGGCGTGGGCATCATGACGATCACCACGCTGATCACCTTTCGGCTCGGCGGCCGCACTGCGCCTCCGCGAACGGGCCGTGCTGGCCGAGACCATGGGCGCCGGCAACGAGACGGACCTGCGCTGGGTCGTCCGCAACGTTTTCCTGGCGACGCTGGGCTTCGAGGCAGTCGGTTGGGTGATCCTGACTGGAAGTGCCCTGGCGGCCGGTATGGCGTTCTGGCCCGCGTGTGGCACGGCTTGTTCCATGCCGTCTCGGCTTTCTGCAACGCCGGCTTTGCCTTGCCCGAGGGCAACCTCACGGGCGATCAAAGCAACGTCGCCGTCAACCTCACCGTGATGAGCCTGATCGTCTGCGGCGGCATCGGCTTTCCCGTGATGCTCGACTTGCGGCGACAACGACGCCGCGGCGGCTGGCAGGCTTTGTGGGAGCGGCTGCACCTCCACAGCAAGCTGATGTTCCTGGGCACGGCCATCCTGCTGACGTTGGGCACGCTCATCCTCCTGGTCTTCGAGTGGGACGAGCAGGTCATGGACGGCATGCCCTGGTGGAAGAAGGTGATGGTCAGCGCATTCCACTCCGTCTCCTGCCGCACCGCCGGCTTCAACACGGTGCCGATCGGCGTGCTGACCAACGCCAGCTTGTTCGTGATGATTCTGCTGATGATGATCGGGGCCGGGCCGTGCTCGACGGCCGGCGGGTTCAAGGTCTCCACGCTGATGACGCTGGTCTGCCGCGCCTGGGCGTCTTTTCGCGGCACTCGCGTGGTGAACGTGTTTCGCCGCACCATTCCCGCCGTGGCCATCGAGCGGGCAGGCGTCACCGTGCTGCTCTACACGATTGTGGGCGGTGCCGGACTCACGCTGCTCTTGTCGATCGAGCAGTCCTCCTATCGCGGCGAAAACGAATACCGTGGATTGTTCCTCGAGGCGCTATTCGAAGTCTATTCCGCCCTGGGCACCGTGGGGTTGAGCACCGGCTTGACCCCGCTGTTGAGCCCGCTGGGCAAAATCGTGATCATGCTGCTGATGTTCGTGGGCCGGCTGGGCCCGATCACGGCGTTCGCCGCGCTGGCAGGCGTCGGCCGCGACCGGCCCATCGAACACCCGCAAGAGGAGCCGCTCATTGGCTAAAAAAGCGAGACACTTTGTGGTACTGGGGCTGGGCTCGTTCGGCGGCGCCCTGGCCGCGAAGCTGCACGAAAACGGCTGCCGCGTCACCGGCGTGGACGAAGACCGCGAGCGCATCGACGACCTGAAGAACAGCCTCTACGAGGCCGTGGTCGCCGACGTGACCGAGCGGGAGTTCCTCGAACAGCTCTCCCTCAAAGACGCCGACGCCGTGGTCATCGCCCTGGACCAGAACATCTCCAAGTCGCTCCTGGCCACGCTGCACGCCAAGGAGCTGGGGGCCAGGCGGATCATCGTCAAGGGGGTCAGCGTCGATCACGGCAAAATCCTCAAGCAGATGGGCGTGGAGCGGGTGATCTTTCCCGACGAAGAGATCGCCCGCGAGGCGGCCGACCGCCTCACCTGGCCCAACGTGCTGGACTTCCTGCCCATCGACCCGGAGTACAGCCTGGTGGAGATCGCCGTGGCCGAATCGCTGGCGGGCCAGACCCTGCGCGACGCCGACCTCCGCAAACGGTACGGCGTGTGGGTGCTGGGGGTGAAAGACGCCCTGACCGGCAAGCTGACGATCTTTCCCGATGCCGACTTCCGGCTGTCGGAGGACCACATCCTGCTTGTGGTCGGCACCCAGGCGGGGCTCGATCAGTTGCGGGAATTGCAATAGGACCCGCGAGCCGGCGAGCGTCGAGGCGTGGGCCCGACGTGCGCGAGGCCAGCCGCATGGTGCGCCGGCGGCGCGCTGGGCCAGCAATGGCCTCGGCGGTCAACGAATCCTCCGGGCGGACATTGGTAAAAGCCCGTCGTGGGAGTTAAGTTGTCCAATGCCGGCTTGACCGCGCGGTCGATTATCTCGTTCAATGCATGGCTCGCGCTTCGGCAACGGGCCGTTTTGGGTAGAATGGCGAACGGCCGCCGAATGGATGCGCGTGCTAGCACGTCGCGCCAGCACGGGCTGCGTCTAGCGGAGCGCGCGGTCGAGACCATCCCCGACTACCACCAGAGCCTTTCAAGAACCGTCCATGAGCCAAGGCACGATAGACACGACTGGCGCCCGCACGTTGAACGATCGCCCACCGGCGGTACTGCCCGAGTCAGTCGAGCAGAAGTTCGAATACCCCGGCATCCCGACCACCTGCGACGGCGCCGAGGCCGTCGTCCACGTCGAGATCCACGTCGCCAGGCGGCCGGGGCCTACCCGATCACCAGCTCGACCACGATGGGCGGCGGCTTCAACGCCGCCGTCATGAACGGCGACAAGAACCTGTGGGGCGACACGCTCATGTTCTTCGAGCCGGAGAGCGAGCACTCCGCCGCCACCGTCTGCGAGGGCTTCGCCGTCGCCGGCGGCCGCGTCACCAACTTCACCTCCGGCCAGGGCCTCGTGCTGATGAAGGAGGTGCTGTACACGATCTCCGGCAAGCGCCTGCCGGTCGTCATGAACATCGGCGCCCGGGCGCTGACCAGCCAGGGCCTCAACGTCCACGCCGGGCACGACGACGTGATGAGCGTCGCCGACTGCGGCTGGGGCATGCTCTTCGCCCGCAACGCCCAGGAGGCCGGCGACTTCTGCCTGATCGCCCGCCGCGCCGCCGAGGCCACGCCAGACGCCGTTCTTCAACGTGCAGGACGGCTTCCTCACCACGCACACCGTCGAGACGGTCCGGCTGCCCGAGCCGGAGTTCATGAAGGAGTACATCGGCGACCCGAAGGAGAAGCTGATCAACCTGATGGACCCGGCCAACCCGATGATGTCGGGCGTGGTGCAGAACCAGGACTCGTACATGAAGGGCAAGATCGCCCAGCGCTGGTACTACGACCGCGTCGAGCCGGCCCTGGAAGAGGCGTTCGAGGAGTTCTGCCGCAAGACCGGCCGGCAGTACGGCTTCGTCGAGCCGTACCGCTGCGAGGACGCCGAGTACATCCTCGTCGGCATGGGCTGCTACATGGAGACGGCCAAGGTCACGGTCGATTACCTGCGCGAGAAGAAGGGCATCGCGGCCGGCTGCCTGACCGTGTTCGTGCTTCCGCCCGTTCCCGGCGCGGCAGATCGTCGAGGCGCTCAAGGACTGCACGCGCGTTCACCGTCTTCGAGCGGATGGACGACCCGCTCTCGACGACCGGCAACCACCTGACGCGCGAGATCAAGGCCGCGTTCTGCGACGCCGTGACCGGGCAGAACGGCCAGGAGAAGATCGACCGCGTGCCGCGGATCTACCACGGCGCGGCCGGCCTGGGCAGCCGCGACGTGCGGCCCGGCGACATCATCGCCGCGTTCCACAACATGATCGACGACGGGCCGGACTACTTCTGCGTCGGCATCGACCACCCGCTGGCCCTGAAGCGCGAGCGAAGACCCGGACCTGCGGCCGCACCGGCGGCTTCTCGATGCGCGGCCACTCGGTCGGCGGCTTCGGCTCGGTGACGACCAACAAGGTCATCGCCACCATCGCCGGCAACGTCTTCGGCAAGGACGTGCAGGCGTACCCGAAGTACGGCTCCGAGAAGAAGGGCCTGCCGACGACGTACTACCTGACCATCGCCGACACGCACATCAACATGCACTGCGAGCTGGAGCACGTCGACCTGCTGTGCATCAACGACCCGACGGCGATGCTCAGCCCGCTGACGCTGCAAGGGCCTGGTGCCCGGCGGGGCGATCTTCATGCAGTCGCCGTACGCCGACCCGGCCGAGGTGTGGAAGCGCATCCCGGCCGAGAACCAGCAAGATCGATCCGCGAGAAGAAGATCCGCGCTGTACTTCTGCGACATGGTGCAAGATCGCCCGCGAGGTGGCGTCGCGAGGCGGACCTGCAGATGCGCATGCAGGGCATCGTGCTGCTGGGGGCGTTCCTGAAGCTGACGCCGTACGCCAAGGAGAGCGACATGACCGACGAGCAGGTGTACGCCGGCGTCGAGAAGGCGCTGCGCAAGTACTTCGGCAAGCGCGGCGACCAGGTGGTGCAGGACAACCTGAACTGCGTCAAGCGCGGCTACAGCGAGATGAAGGAAGTGCCGCGGGTGATGATGGGGTAAAGGTATCGCAAGGTGGGTCAAGATGAGGTTTTTGTCTGGTAATTCGTCCTGGCTATTTGCTCCTTTGTGTTTTGGCTGTTTCGCATTCGTTCACTCCACGAATGTGGCAACTCGCATTGGAGTGTATGTCTCGCCATTAGCGCAATTATCGCGACGTTAGGCGCAGGGGAGTTGTCCTCTTCGGGAAAGCCAGCCGGGCCAGTGACAGCAGGTTTCCTGTGCTGTCCGCCGCGACTTCTCTACCTGCGTAAACCTTCGATGTCGAGGGTGCCGGGACAGCAGATGTCTCCACAGAGCATGCGGCGTGGGCGAACACCTATCGAAGCATCGAGCAAAGCGCGGCCAAGGCAAGCAAGGGTGAGTGACTGTAGACCGTGTCAGGGAGATTGGATGAACGATGTGCGTTCCCATCGACCGTCACACAGTGCGCCCAATTGGTCGTCGCCGGTGCTGGAGAACGGCGATCGGCTGACGCAGCCCGAGTTTCATCGGCGGTATGAGGCCTATCCAGAGGACGTGAAGATCGAGCTGGTCGGAGGAATTGTCTCATGGCCTCGCCAGCGCGGAATCCCCATGGGCGCTACAGTTTCCTCGTCGGCGGGGTCTTAAACGATTACGAGGCCAGGAGTCCGGGCGTAGAGGGAGTGGAGAACGCCACGGTCATCTTGGACGCCGAGAACGAGCCACAACCCGATAAGGGATTGCGCATCGTGGAAGGGTGCGGTGGACAATCCCGCATTGACGAGAATGAGTGGATCGTCGGGCCGCCGGAACTGCTCACGGAGGTCTCCCACAGCTCCGTATCGATCGACTTGAACGCGAAAAAGGACAACTACCGGCAGACTGGCGTTGTCGAGTATGTCGTCGTGTGCCGAAGAGGAGAAGTGTGTTGGTTCGACTTCAAGCGCGGCCGTCGGCTCAGGCGGACCAGCCGGTATCCGTTCGCGCTTCCCCGGTTGTGGCTCGATGTGCCGGCCCTGTTCGCCAGGACGCAAGCCGGTGGCCGAGACGCTCAACGCGGACTTGCCTCCCGAACACGCGAAGTTCGTGGAGAAGCTCCGGCGAGCATCCGTGAAGACGAATCGCCGGATTGATTACCGAGATTGCATTCAGATGCCTTGCTGGTCCATCGACCTAGGAATAACCATGACTGCCGACATCAAAGACCTCCCCTCGATGAACGAGGCCAGCGAGCGCGACCCGTTCAACAACAACTGCTACGGCACCCTCGTCGACAGCGAGTACAAGCTCGTCAGCCTGCCGGTGCTCGACGTGCACGACTTCAACGAGCGCATCATCCGCGGCTACGAGGAGGGCTACGGCGAGAAGGACCTGCCGGCCGACCTGTCGCGTGGCCCGCTCGCTGATCCCGGCCGGCACCGCGTCGCTGCGCGACTTCAGCTACATCGCCCCGGAGATCCCCGAGTACATCCCCGAGAACTGCACCGGCTGCATGGACTGCGTCACCGAGTGCCCGGACACCGCCATCCTCGGCAAGGTGCTCGCCGAGGACGAGTGGGAGCAGAAGCTCGCAGGCGATCCCCGAGGCCGACCGGGAGATGTACCGCGAGCAGTGGTCGCAAGACCAAGAAGTACTACGACGCCGGCAAGAAGAAGGCCGGCGCCGGCGGCATGTTCCAGATCATCATCGACCCGTCGCAAGTGCAAGGGCTGCGCCGAGTGCGTCACCGTCTGCGACGACGACGCCCTGAAGATGATCGCCAAGACCGACGAGGTCATGACCAAGTCCCGCAAGAGCCATCGCTATCTTCAAGAACATCGGCCCGTCGCAACGAGAAGTACATCAGCGACAACCTGCTCATCGACATGATGCTCAAGGAGCAGACGCACATCTACACCGGCGGGGCCGGCTCGTGCGCCGGCTGCGGCGAGGGCACCGCCCTGCGCATGCTGTGCGCGGCCACCGGCTCGAAGTACGGCGACCAGTGGGGCATCGTCGCCGCCACCGGCTGCAACACGGTGTACACCTCGACGTATCCGTACAACCCGTACCTGGTGCCGTGGACGAACTCGCTGTTCGAGAACGCCCCGACCGACGCCATCGGCGTGCGGATGCGCTGGGACCAGATGGGCTGGCAGGACAAGCCGATCTGGTGCATCGGCGGCGACGGGGCCATGTTCGACATCGGCTTCCAGGCGCTGTCGCGCATGTTCGCCAGCGGCATGAACATCAAGGTGTTCGTGCTCGACACGCAGGTGTACTCGAACACCGGCGGGCAGGCGTCGACCGCGAGCTTCACCGGCCAGAACACCAAGATGAGCGTCCACGGCAAGGCGTTCGGCGGCAAGCAGGAGCGGCGCAAGGAGATCGCCCAGATCGCCATGATGCACCCGCGGACCTACGTCGCCCAGACGACCTGCGCCCACATCAACCACTTCTACAAGTCGGTGCTCGGGGCGCTGGAGTTCGACGGCCCGGCCATCGTCGTCTGCTACACGACCTGCCAGCCGGAGCACGGCGTGGCCGACAACATGGCCGGCGAGCAGGCCCGCCTGGCGGTCGACACCCGGGCGTTCCCGCTGCTGATCTACGATCCGCGCAAGGGCGACACGATCAAGAAGCGGCTGTCGCTGCAGGGCAACCCGAACGTGAAGGACGACTGGTTCGTCAACCCGAAGACGAACGAGGAGGTGACGTTCATCGACTTCGCCCGCAGCGAGGGCCGGTTCGCCAAGCACTTCGACAAGGACGGCAACCCGTCCCCGACGCTGATGCGCGCCAAGCAGGACCGGCTGGAGAACTGGCACCTGCTGCAGGAACTGGCCGGCCTCCGCGGCAGCAAGCCGGCCAAGGGCGAAGCCAAACCGGCCGGCAAGGGCGCCACCGACGTGGTCGCTGCCGCGAAGGCCGCCCGGCCAAGGCCAACGGCCAGGCCGCCGGCAACGGTCTGCCCGCGGGTTTTGCGACCGGCACGAAGATCAAGTACAAGTCGGGCGCCAACTGGGTGGCGGGCGAGATCGCCTCCGTGACGCCAGTCGTGTTGGCCCTCGAAGACAACACCGAAATCGAGACCACCGCCAAGGTGCTGGCCAATGCGATCGCCGAAGGGCTGATCGTGAAGCGCTAGGCTCTGTGCGAGAACCACGTTGGCCCGACGCGCAAGCGAGGGAGAGGCGGTTTACGGCGCGAAGTTCCAGGCCGCTTCTCCCTCGCTTGCGCACTGCGCGTCGGGTTAGTGTCCTGGCCGATCCGGTGTCGGGAAGGCTGCCATGCCACTGCTCGACCATTTCCATCCCCCGCTTCACCCGCAGCATCATTGGGAGTCGTTCCACTCCAACTGGGCCACGCGGATCGCCGACAGCCTCAACGAGCACTGGCTGCCGCCCGATTTCATCGCGGAAGAATCGACCCACGCCGGTGCGCGGGTGGAGATGAACGTCGCCACCTTCGAGCGGCCGGCGGAGGAAGTTCAAGCCGACAGCCGCGACTCCGGCGTGGCAACGGTCCGCCGGGCAACCTGGTCGCCACCGGCGCCGATGCAGACGATTGCCGGTGTCTTTCCGGACCGTTTCGAGGTGCAGATCTTCTCGACGATCGCTGGGATGAAGCTGGTGGCGGCCGTCGAGCTGATCAGCCCCGGCAACAAAGACCGCCACGAAGAGCACCGCGCGTTTGCCATCAAGTGCGCGAGCTATCTGCATCAAGGCGTCAGCCTGGCGATCATCGACATCGTTACGAATCGCCGCGCCAATTTCCACAACGAGCTGCTGCACGCTTTGGAATTGGACGAGAAGCTCGAGTTGCCGGCGGAAGCCCAGCTCTACGCGGCTGCCTATCGGCCCGTGCTCCGCGGGGACCGGCCCGAGGTGGACTTGTGGACGGCCACGTTCGACGTAGGCCAGGAGCTGCCGCTGATGCCGCTGGGGCTGACGAGCGACTTATTCGTGCCGGTCGATTTCGCGGGCACCTACCAGGAGGCTTGCCGGCGGCGGCGACTGGCGTGAGGCACCGCGAAACCGCTTCACACGCCGCAAGTGACCGTGTCATGTCAGACTGAACTCGGGCGAGGCCAGTTACGGCGTAGGCTCGGGCGAGTTCAGCTACGTGGTGCTAGCAGCGCCGCGGGTTACAGCAGTTCTTCTTCCGCCCATTCGCGGCCCCGCCTATACTAGCGCGCGGAAGTGGGTTTCCCACGCGACTCTAGCCGGTCATCCACCGCATGGTCACCGCGCACCAACTCGGGCTGCTTTGGACCAGCTTGCTCATTGCGCCGCTGACCGTAGCCAAAGCACAGCCGTTCGAAGAGCCCGGCCGCGACAAGCTCTCCGAGGCCACGTCGATCGAACTGGTGGACAGTGCGGCGCTGAACCACCTCAATCGAGCGGGCGAGTATCTTGCTAACCAGCAATGGGACAATGCCGTCGGCACGCTTCGCAAAGTGGGCGAGCAGTACGGCGATGGCCTGGTGAAGGTCGAGGACCGCAGCGTCCACGGGCAAAACCAGCTCACGGTGGGTCGCTATGTCAGCATCCGGCACTATTGCCAATTGCGGCTGGCCGCCTTGCCACCGGATGCCCTCCGGCTCTACCGCGAGCAAGTGGACGACACGGCCCGCGCCGCGCTCGAAGCGGCATCGCGATCGCGCGATCGGCGGGCACTGCGGCAGGTGCTGGCCGATTTCTTCTGTTCCAGCGTGGGCGACGACGCGCTCTTGCTCTTGGGTGACCTGAGCCTGGAAGCAGGTGACTACGCAGCGGCCCGAGAGGCCTGGGAACGAATGACCCCCGTCAAGTTCCAAGGCAACTTTGAGACGGTCCCCCGGCCCGTCTTCGAGAAGGTCCGCCAGGCCCCCGGCCCGTATGCCAGCGATGTGACCCTGCTGGACGAGTGGTATCGCACGCGGCGCATCGCCGCCGACCCCGCGAAGGATAACTATGTGCTCAGCGCGGATAAGCCTTTGCCGGCCGACGCAGAGCGACGGCTCAGCCGGATCTGGGCCTGGCATGGGCTGATCGCGACGCTGAAATACCCCGACGCACAGGTTGAGCTGGCCGACGTGGATGCCCGGCTGGTGCTGGCCTCGATCATGGAAGGCTCGGCCGACCGCGCAGGCGCGAGAGCTGGAGAGTTTTGCCAAACACCACGGCCAGGCCCAGGGCTTGCTGGGCGGCAAGCGCGTGCATCTGGCGACCGCGCTGACTGGACTATTGCGCGAAAGCGCAGCCTGGCCCCAAGGCGCAACGGCGGCCGACTGGCCGACGTTCGCCGGCGCAGCCGACCGCAACGGCATCCGGGCCGGAGAAATCGACGTGCAGGGCAAGCCTTGGAAGATTGACCTGCCCAAGCTGGTGCTTCCCGCTCAGTGGCACAACGAGCCGCTCAACACCAAGTTCCGCCCGCGGCGGGTGGCGGAAGGCCCTTCCCCCGGTGCTGGGGCAGCCCAGGAACTGCCGCTGAGCTTCGTGCCCGTGGTGGCGAAAGACAAGCTGCTCGTGGCCGCTGATTCGGCGGTGTTTGCCTATCATTTGAGGGACGGCACGTCGGCCTCGCCCATCTCCAAACGGGGAATGATCTTTCCCGTCAGCGCGAAGCGGGACGACGGCACCGAAGAAGTTCCCAGTGCCATGCCGCGTGATTCGTTCCTGGGCACGCCGCGTTTCACGCTCACGGTGTCGGGGAACAAAGTGTTCGCCCGCATCGGCACTCCGCTGACGGCAGTGCTCGACACGCCGTTTGGTCAGCACACCGAGACAAAGCTGGTGTGCTTGGACCTGTCGGACCCCGGCCGCGTCGTCTGGGAGCAAGTGGCCGGCGACGAGTGGGCGTTCGAGGGCCCGCCGGTGACAGACGGAGCGAGGGTCTACGCGGCGCAGCGCCGCCGCGGCGCCACGGCCCGCACGCGCGTGGTGTGCTACGACGCCGAAACGCTCAAGGGACAAGAGCCGGTGCTGCGCTGGCAGCGATTCATTTGCGCGGCGAATACGCCGGCCGGCGGCGAGCGGAGCGAATGCACGCACAACTTGCTCACGCTGCACCAGGGAACGCTGTACTACAACACGAATCTCGGCGTCGTGGCGGCCCTGGATGCTCAGGACGGCACTATCCAATGGCTCACCGCCTATGCCCGCGCTAAGCCCAAGGCCAATAGTGCCCCGGCCTTCTTCTACCGCGACCTGAATCCGTGCCTGTACCACAACGGCATGCTGTACGTCGCACCTTCGGACCACGACGGCATTCTGGCAATTCGTGCGGCCACGGGGCAAATCGTCGGCGCCATGCTGCAAGACTCGGCAGAGAACTCGGCCGGGCAACAGAAAGGGGCCACGGCCGTGCATCTGCTGGGCGCCGTAGGCGACTATCTGATTGCCAGCGGCGATATGCTGTGGTGGTTCGATATTCGCGATGCGCTGAAGGCCGGCCCTCGTGTGGCCGCCGAAGTCGGTTTGGAGGGAGCCTATGGACGGGGCGTTGTCGTTAGCAACAGCGTCTATCTTCCGTTCCGCGACCGTATCGAAGCCTTCGATGCGCGGCGTCCGGGCCAGAAGGCCCCCCACCCCATTGCGCTTTCGGCCCTGCACGCCGGCATGACGGGCGGACATTTGGTCGTGTGCGACTCGCACCTGCTAGTGGTCGGCACGGAGGCGATCTGGGGATTCGAGCTATCACGGCCGCTTAGCAGTTATCGGCCGCGACCTGCCAAAGCGGCCGCGGGTTCCCACTGACCTGGCCGGCTGCAACGGCATAGAATAGACGTAACCGGCACACTCCGTGTGCCGTAAGACGGCACGCGGAGCGTGCCTGCTAATCACCTCTCGCACAGAACGATCTCGTATGCTGAAAGACGACGACGTTCAAGCCGTCCACAAGCTCAACGAGGCCTATCGCCAGATCACCGCACGAGCTGGCGCAAGGTGATCGTCGGCCAGCAGGCACGTGATCGAAGCAGCTGCTGATCGCCATCTTCGCCCGCGGGCACTGCCTGCTGGTCGGCGTGCCGGGGCTGGCCAAGACGCTGATGATCCGCACGCTGGCCGACGCGCTGTCGCTGACGTTCAGCCGCATCCAGTTCACGCCCGACCTGATGCCCTCGGACATCACCGGCACCGAGGTCATCCAGGAGGACAAGCGCGACGCGGCACGCGCGAGTTCAAGTTCCTGCCCGGGCCCGATCTTCGCCAACGTCATCCTGGCCGACGAGATCAACCGCACGCCGCCCAAGACGCAGGCCGCGCTGCTCGAGGCGATGCAGGAGCACCAGGTCACGGTCGGCGGCACGCGGCACCGGCTGCCCGAGCCGTTCTTCGTGCTGGCCACGCAGAACCCGATCGAGCAGGAAGGGACCTATCCGCTGCCCGAGGCGCAGCTCGACCGGTTCATGTTCAACGTCCTCGTCGACTATCCCGAGCGAGGACGAGGAGCTGCGAGATCGTCCGGCGGACGACGGCCGACGTCGACGCGCAAGCTCACGCCGACGCTCACCGCCGACGAGATCCTCGCGCTGCAGGAGATCGTCCGCAAGGTGCCGGTGGCCGACCACGTCGTCCGCTACGCGCTGCAGTTCGCGCGGCTCACGCGCAGCGAGAAGGCCGGACGTGCCCGACTTCGTCCGCGACTACGTGAGCTGGGGGGCCGGCCCGCGGGCCAGCCAGTACCTGGTCCTGGGGGCCAAGGCGCGGGCCGTGCTGCACGGCCGGTACTACGTCACGCAGCGAGGACATCCGCGCCGTCGCCGCGCCCGTGCTGCGGCACCGCATCATCACCAACTTCAACGCCGAGGCCGAAGGCGTCAAGCCCGACGACATCGTCCGGCGGCTGATCGAGATCATTCCCGACGACGACGACGAGACCGACCGACCGTGGAAAACTCCCAGAAGTATTTAGATCCGCAGACGCTGGCTAAGCTCCAGGGGCTCGAGCTGCGGGCCCGCACTGATCGTCGAGGGCTACGTCGCCGGGCTGCACCGCAGCCCGTACCACGGCTTCTCCGATCGAGTTCGCCGAGCACCGCGAGTACGTGCCGGGCGACGACCTGCGGTACGTCGACTGGAAGGTCTTCGGCAAGACCGACAAGATCTACCTCAAGCAGTACGAGGAGGAGACGAACCTCGTCTGGCGTACCTGGTGCTCGACACCAGCGAGAGCATGGCGTACCAGAGCGACGCGACGGCCGCTATCGAAGCTCGAATACGCCCAGTGCGTCGCGGCGTCGCTGGCCTACCTGGTCCTGCAGCAGCAGGACGCGTCGGCCTGGCGACGTTCGACAGCCAGCTCCGAGCGCTTCGTGCGGCCCAGCGGCAACCCGTCGCACCTGAAGCAGCTGCTGCACGTGATGGAGCAGTCGCGCCGGCGAGCGGAAGACGGCCACCGGGCCGATCTTCCACGACCTGGCCGAGCGGCTCAAGAAGCGGGGCGTGGTGGTCGTCCTCAGCGACCTGTTCGACGACGTGCGCGGCGATGCTGGCGGGCCTGAAGCACTTTCGCCACCGCCGGCACGAGGTCATCGTGTTCCACGTCCTCGACCCGGCCGAGCTCGATTTTCCCTTCCGCAACACGACGCTGTTCAAGGGGCTGGAGGGGCTGCCCGAGGTGCTGACCGAGCCGCGCTCGCTGCGGAAGGCGTACTTGGCGAGTTCGACAAGTTCCTGCGCGAGGTCCGCAAGGGCTGCCGGGCGAACAATTCGACTACGTGCTGCTGCGGACCGACCAGCCGCTGGACGTGGCGCTGAGCAGCTTTTTGTCGTCGCGGATGCGGAGGGTGGGATGAGCATTGTCGAGCAACGCCGACGCTACATGAATTGATCATCATCGCCGAATAATGCCGGTTGACGCCTTCAATCACCTGATCCCCCTCCTTCCCCCCTGGCCTTCGGCTTCGGCAGCGGGTGGCTCTTGTGGTTTTTGACCGCGGCGGCGGCGCCGGTCATCATCCATCTGTGGAACAAGCGTCGGCACCGCGAAATCCGCTGGGCCGCCATGGAATACTTGCTGGCGGCGATTCGCAACAACTCGCGGCGGATCACCATCGAGCAGCTCATCCTGCTCTTGATCCGCACGCTCGTCGTGGTGCTCTTGGCCTTCGCTATCGCCGAGCCGTTCCTCAATGCCCAGGAGGGGCTCGGCGGCGTCCTCTGGCCGGCAGCGATTGTCATCGTGGCCGTAACGGGAGCACTATGGTGGGGGCTCTTCTCCGGTCGGCCGCGATGGCAGCGCGCGGCGGGCGTGGCCGGACTGCTGCTCGCGGCCGCCCTGCCGCTGGCGTTCGTCGATTTTTCGGCGCTCAACCCGTTTGGCAATCCTGGCGGAGGCGGCCGGCGCACCCACCGGCTGATCATCCTCGACGGCTCGTTCTCCATGACTTACCAGCAGGGGGACGAAAGCCGCTTCGAGCGGGCACGGGAAATCGCCCGGCGGATCGCTCAGGAAAGTCTGCTGGGCGACGGCTACACTCTGATCCTCATGAGCCAGCCGCCACGCGTGGTCGTCGGCACGCCCGTGCTGGACAAGGCCGACTTCATCGACGAGATCAACGGCCTGCGGCCACCGCACGGCGGCGGCGACTTGGCGGCGACGCTCCATGCCGCCGAAGAAGTGCTTCAAACCGCCCGGCGCAGACCAGCCCAAGCTCGTGCGACACGAGGTGCACCTGATCTCCGACCTGGGCAAGACCAGCTGGCAGCTCGATAGCTCGGCTGCCCAAGAGTCGCTGCAAAAGCAGACTGCGAAGATCAACGAGCTGGCCGGGCTGATGGTCTACGACGTCGGCCAGCCGGAGGCCCCAAACCTGGCGGTCACCCACTCCACGCTGGTGCGACTGACGGGCGACGCCGAGGTCAAGTTCGCCACCGTGCAGCGGGGGTGAACCTCAAGTTCGATGTCCGCAACTTCGGCAGCCAGGAGCAAACGCAGCAAGTCGTCGAGCTATGGGTCGATCGGCAACGCGTCGATTCCACGACCATCGACGTGCCCGGCCACGGCCAGGCCTCCGGAAGGTTCGGCCCCTATCGCTTCGAGACTTCCGGCGAGCACGTCGTCGAAATCCGCCTGGCCAGTGACGCCCTGACGGTGGACAACAGCCGCTGGCTCTCGGTGCCCGTCAAGCAGCAGCTTCGCGTGCTGTGCATCGACGGCAAGCCGTCGCGGGACTTCCGGCAGAGCGGCACGGGTTTCCTCGTGCAGGCCCTCCGCGACGGCCAGGAAAAGGGGGACGGCCAGTTCCTTCCCGAGGTGGAGACCGAGCGCGCCCTGCGCGACCGCGACCTGTCGGCCTACGACGCCGTCTTTCTCTCGAACGTAGCCCAGTTCAATCAGGAAGAGGCGTCCGCGCTGCACCGGTATGTCTCGCGCGGCGGCGGACTCGTCGTATTCCTCGGTGAGAAGGTCCGCCCCGAAAGCTACAACCAGTGGCTCGGCGGCCAGGACCAGCAGGCGGTGCCGCGGGTTTTGCCGGCACGGCTGGGCAGCGTGTTTGACCGCAATCGGGCGAAGCTGGGCGAAGATACCTTCCTGCCGCCGTTCGACCACGAGATCGTGCGCGTCTTCGAGCGCAATCCGGAGGTGCTGTTCGCCACCACGCCGATCACCAAGTGGTTCCGGCTGGAATTGGCAACCCCCGAGCCGTCCCCTAGCGAGGGTGCACTACCCAGCAGCACGCCGTCCTACGCGTCGGCTAATTCCGGCGCCGAAGTGGCTCTGCGGTTCATCAATAAAGACCCGGCGATCGTCGCCGAGCGCATCGGCCGCGGGCGGTCGATCCTTGTCGCCACGAGCGCCGACCTGGGGCCGGAGAACGATCGCTGGAACTACATGCCCTCGCTGCAGAACTTCTTGCCGCTGGTGCGAGAGCTGCTCGCGGCGGCCGTGGTCGGGAATTTTGAAAAGCGAAACCTGACGGTCGGCGAGCCGCTGTCGGGCGCCACGGGACTGCTGGACGCCGATGCCCGCGTCACGATCAAAACGCCCTGGAACGCTACGGACCAGGTGCCGGTCCGCGCGCTAGATGACCACGGCCGCTGGAGCTTCGCCGAGACCGACGAGAGCGGTGTCTACGAAGCGCGTGTGCCGGGGTCGGGCGGCGCGGCCACGGCCGACGCGCTCTTTACCGCGAACGTCAACACGGCCGAGAGCGACCTGGCAAAGGTCGGCCACGATGAGCTGCGGGAGCAGTTGCCCGCCGGCGTGCCGATCCTCACCAGTTGGCAGGGACTGCAAAAGGGGCCGGCGGTCGTCAGCGTGCAGCGTTGGTTCGTGGATGCGTGGGTGCTGTCGGCGGTATTGGGGTTATTGCTGCTGGAGACTCTTCTGGCCTGGTGGTTCGGAACGTCACGGAACATGATCGCTTTTGCGCTACCAACCTGGCTCCAGCGGCTCTTCGGGGTCGCCCCCGCCGAATCAGGCGAGGGCACCCAGTGGGGCCTTGCCACCCGCTGGACGTGGCCCTATTGGCTAACGCTGCTGCTCGTCGTCTTCTGCATCGGCTACGTGGCCTACTGCTACTACCGCGAGCGGCGGTCGGCCGGGCGCTGGCACATCGTGACGCTGGCCGGCTTGCGAATGCTGGCGCTGGCGCTGGTGCTGTTCATGATCGCCGGTGTGCTGCTGATCCCGGCCCGCACCGGACTGCCCTACATGGTGGTGATGATGGACGTCTCGGCCAGCATGGCCAACGCCGACAATTTTTCGGATGAGGCGCTGGCCGCCGAGCTGAAAGAGCGGCTGGCCGCCGTGCAGCTCGACGAGCCATCACGAGCCAACCTGGCCAAGACGCTGCTACTGGAAGACGACGGCAACCTGCTGCGGCAGCTCGAAACGCGCTACAAGCTGAAGTTCTACACCTTCGCCGATTCGGCCACGCACCAGGCCGGCACGGCCGAGGAGCTGCTCGAGAAGATCCGCAACGTCAAGGCCGAAGGGCCGGCCACGCACCTGGGCCGCGCCGTGCGTTCGGCCCTCACCGATCTCCGCGGCACCTTGCCTTCGGCCGTCATCGTCTTGACCGACGGCATCAACACCGAGGGCGAATCACTGTACGACGCGGCGGCCTTCGCCCGGGACAAGAATGTGCCGCTGGTGGCCATCGGGATCGGCAGCGAAGAGCCGCTGCGGAACCTCAGGCTCAGCGACTTGACCGTGGACGAAGTCGTGTATGTGGACGACATCGTCACGCTGGAGTGCCAGCTCACCGGGCCGGGCTTCGCCGGCCGGCAGGTCGAAGTGACTCTGCGCGAAAAGGACAAGCCCAAGAAGCTGGCCGTCGTGACTGAGGAAATCCCTGCCGACGGCCAGCCCAAGAAGGTCCGGCTGCGGTTCAGGCCCACGCGCGAGGAATGGCAGGCCCGCCGCAAGCCGGAGGAGAACTATGTCAGCTACGAGTTTCAGATCGAAGTCGAAGCGCTCAAGGAGGAGAAGAACCCGCACGACAACGTGGTCTTTTCCAGACCGGTGAAGGTCGTCGATGAGAAGATCCGCGTGCTGCTGGTGCAGTCGTATCCGAACTTCGAGTTCAAGTACCTCAAGTCGCTGCTGGAGCGCGAGGAATCGATCGAAGTCACGACGGTGCTGCAAGAGGCCGATCCCGATTGGGTGAAGACCGACAAGTCGGCCCGCCGCGAGCACGTCTTCCCGGTGCGATCCGAAGAACTGAACCGCTTCGACGTGATCGTGTTCGGCGACGTGAACCCCGAGTTCCTCGACAACGCGGTGATGAATCACCTCGCCGAATTCGTCAAGGAAAAGGGCCGCAGTATCGTGTTCATCGCCGGGCAACGGCACACGCCGCTGGAATACCGGAACACGCCGCTGGCGCCGCTGTTCCCCTTCGACCTGAGCACGGCGACGACACCCGATCCACAGCAAGTGGCCAAAGACGGCTTCCGCGTCCGGCCGACGCCGCTGGGCCTGGCCAGCCCGCACATGCAGCTTGCCGACAACCTGGCCAAGACGGCCGACTATTGGCAGACCCAGCTTCACGAGCTGTATTGGCTGCTGGAAATCCACAATCTCTCGCCGGCGGCCCGCGTGCTGGCCGAGCACCCGTCGCGCGGCACGGCCGGCGGCGAGCGGTTCCCCGTGTTCATTGAGCAGTTCTACGGCTCGGGCCGGGTGCTGTTTCATGCCACCGACGAAACGTGCCGCTGGCGCATTCGCCTGCCCGACGACCTGCTGTTCCGCCGCTACTGGGTGCAGACGCTGCGTTATCTCAGCCGGGCGAAGCTGGCCGGCGACGAATCGTCGGCCGAGCTGACGGTGGATCGCGACGCCCGGCTATTTCAGCGGGGCGAGACGGTCCGCTTCCGCGTCCGCTTCCGCGACGACAGCCGCGCGCCGGTGGCCGACGACGGCGTGACGCTGATGGTCGAGCGCGAGGGGAACGAGAGCCACCGCCTTCAGCTTCGCCGCGCCGCCCAGCAAGCGCAGCGAGGCATCTTCGAAGGATCGCTGCAAAATGCTCCCACCGGCAAGTACCACGCCTGGATTGCCGCACCGACCATCGCCGGCGCCTCGCCCACGGTCGATTTTCTGGTGGAATCCCCGCCCGGCGAGGCCGCTCTCACGCAAATGAACGCCGCCGAGCTGCGGCGGGCAGCCGCCGTGATGAAGGCCGGCCGCTACTACACGCTGACGACGGCCCATCAACTGCTGGACGACCTGCCCGAAGGGGAACAAGTGGTCGTCGAACGGCTCGAACCCTTCCCGCTCTGGAATTGGCCGCCGGTGGTCTTGCTGCTGTTGGCGGTGCTGGCGGCCGAATGGGTGCTGCGCAAGCGGAAGGGATTGCTCTAGCCACGTGGGGCACGTTTCCAAACGTGCCTGTCGTTTGCTGAGAAGAGCCGGGCACCCTTAGAACGTGCCCCACGTCGAACTTGACGCGAAGCAACGCCGCTACCTCCGAAGTCTCGCTTCCCAAGGCTCGAGGCTTCATAATGGGCGACCGTTTGCGCGGCCTGACCGCTCGCTGGGAAAAGGGCTCACATGCGATTTCTCGGAAGATACTTGGCTGCTCTCTTGCCCCCGATCCTTAGTGTGCTGCTGACCTCGTTCGCCCCGGCGGCCGAGCAAGACGATGGCGCCATCGCTCGGCAGACCATCGGCTGGGGATGGCGGAATCGGCCGCACGGAGCGACGTTGGCCAGCGACGTGCTCGGCCAGTTCGCAGACGGCGATCCGGCCCGGCCGTCGTTTGGCAGCTATGGTCCCTATGGCGGGCCGAAGCCGCACGCGTTCTCCTTCTTCGCCTTCAACGCCGGGCGCTATCAGGTGGTGGGCGGCCTGGCTGCCCATCGGGGCGCCGGCAAGCTTGCCGTGCCCGACTATTGGAATCACCGGGTGCTGCTGTTCGACCTGCGGGCGGATGGCTCGCTGTCGGGACGCAGCGCCAGCGGCCTGATCGGGCAAGATCGCTTCGACCAGATGGAGATCGGCCAAGGCCCCGCGCGTTTCCATTATCCCTCCGCGTGCGCCTTCGACCCGGCCGGCAAATACCTGTTTGTGGCCGACGAATACAACCATCGGGTCTTGCAATTCGAGGCCTCTCACCCCCGCCGCGCCCTCTGCGTGTACGGGCAGCGAGACTTCGACTCCTGGGGAATCGACGCCACGCGAGGCGACCTGATCTGGGATTCCACGCGGGAAGACGTGCGAGGCCCCAAGCTGGTCCGTGCCCCGAACCGCCGGGGCATGTTCTTGCCGCGTGGCGTCGCTGCCGATGGCCGGCGGCTGTTCGTCGCCGACTGCGACAATCACCGGGTGCTGGTCTTCGATCTCGCGGGGTCCGAGAACGGGCCGGAGGCCGTGGCCGTGCTGGGGCAAGAGGATTTCGCCGGGTATCGCCCTAACCGGGGCGGCACGCAGCCGACGCGGCAGACGATGTGCTTTCCCGGCGGGCTGGCCATCGACGAATCCAGCCGCCACCTGCTCGTCGCCGACAGCTTCAATCACCGCTTGCTGGTGTTCGACGTCGCCGGGCCAATCACCAACGGCGCCGCGGCGGTGGCCGAAGTGCCGCTACCGGGCTTCAAGCCCTCGGATCAGCCCAACCCACCCTTCGAGCGCAAGCTCATCGGAGCGCTGGCCGTGGCCGTGGACGGCCGGGGCAACGTCTACGTCTCCGACCGCGGCGGCATGCGCGTGGCCGCATATCGCCTGGCGGACATTCTGGCGGGAAAGACCGAGCCGACGTCCGCCATCGGCCGGTTCGAAATGAGCACCGACCTGTGGCAGATGAAGCCGGGCTACGGCGGCCCCACGGGCCTGGCCGTGGCGGGCGACTACCTCTATGTGGCCGAGCCCCGCGGCAACCGCGTGCTGTGCTTCGACGCGACCGATCCGGAGCGCCGGGCGATCAACCTGCTGGGCCAGTTCTATGGCAACGATCTGACGCGGCCCAACTATCACAAGTATGGCCCCAACAACGGGCCAGACCCCTACGGCTTCGACTTCAGCGACGGCCAGCCGGCGCTTTCGGTCACCGCCGACGGCCAGTGGCTGCTGGTCTCGGACGCGATCGGCGGGCGGTTGCTGTTCTTTCCCTTGGGCACGGATGGGCTTCCGCTGGATCGGTCGGCCCGGCTGGCCCTCGGAGTTCCCACGCTCGACGCTCGCGCGAACGGCTACGGAGCGGGCCGCTTCAATCGGCCCGGCCACACGGTGCTGACGGCAGAGGGGCGGCTGTTCGCCTCCGACTTTCAAGGATCGCGAATCCTCTACTTCGAGCTGCCCGACCTGGTCAACACGACGGGCCGCGGAGCGCTAGAGCCGCTGCGGCCGTTCGTGCCGCCGAAAGACCGCCGCCCCCTGCCGCGCGAGGACTTCGAGTTCCGTAGCGTCGAAAGCGGCGTGCCGGCCCTGCACGTGCTGGGGCAAGTAGACTTTTACACCGGCCTGCGCAACGTCGCTTCGCAGCGGCAAATGGGCAAGGAAATCAGCGGCCTGGCCTACGACCCGGAGCGCGGCTGGCTGTTCGTCGCGGAGAAGCTCAATCATCGGGTGCTGATCGTCGATGTCCGCAAGGGCGTCGAGACCTACATGCCGGCCATGGCCGTACTCGGTCAGCCCGACTTCGACCGCAACGCGCCGCGGTGGGGGCAGAAGGGCTGGCATCCCCGCGGCCTGGCGTTCCCGTCCGGCATGGCCTACGACCAGTCAAGAAGATGCTGTTCGTCACCAGCGACGAAGGGCATGACCGCGAGATCGTGGCGTTCGACCTCTCAGGAAAGGTGATCAACGGCATGGAGCCGGCGCTGCGGATCGGAGGGCCGCACGCCACGGTGGCCAGCGACCTGCCGCGGATCGAGCCGCTGTTGGCCATCGACGAGAAGAACCGCCGCTTGTGGTGCGGACTGTTTGCCCTCAGCCTTTCGGGCGACGTTCGGCGGCGTATGCCCATGATCGGCTGGTTGGGACTGGGAGGTCACGCCGACGCCCCGAAGGAACAGGACACCCACAGCGGACATCTGCCGAATCTGCTGGGCTACTCGGTCGGCTCTTGCCATCGCTTCGGCGGCGCGGTCAACGCATTGGCCGTCAATTCTCGCACGGGCACGGTCTATGTGGCCGATTCGCCGCGTTACCGCGTCTTGTGCTTTCAACCGCGATTCGCCTTCCGGTCGTCACCGCTGGTCGTCCGCCACGGGACGGCGACGTGCGACGTCACGGGGACCGGAGGCCTGGCCCCCTTGCGGTTCTCGATCGCCGCAGGCACGCTGCCCGCCGGACTGGAGCTGGACAAGAAAACCGGCCTGATCCGCGGCACACCGCGCGACCGAATCGGTTCTCGCGAGGTTGAGGTTGCCGTCACCACCGCCACGGAGACGACGCGCGGCAAGCTGCGCATCGAAGTTCAACCGGAAGAGCCGCGTGGGGCACGTTTCTGAACGTGCCCGGACTTCGTTCAAGATATCGGGCACGTTTGGAAACGTGCCCACGTTGCACCTGGGCGCTGTGTTTACACCTTGCGCACGACGCCCACGACGATGCCCAGCACCTTGGCATTCTTCACGTAGATGGGCTTCATCGTGGCGTTGGCCGGTTCCAGACGGATGCGGTTTTTCTCCGGGTACCAGCGTTTGAGCGTGGCCTCGTTTTCGTCGGTCAGGGCCACGACGATCTGGCCCGAACGGGCTTTGGGCTGCTTGCGGATCACCACGTAGTCGCCGTCGGCGATCTGCTCTTCGATCATCGAGTCGCCGTGCACCTCCAGCACGAACAGGTCGTCGGAGTCGAACAGCTCGCCGAAGTCGATCCGCTCGTTCTGTTCGATCGCCTCGTGCAAAACGCCGGCGGCAATTCGCCCGGCCAGCGGCAGCCCGCGCCGGAACGGCTCCTCCGTGGCCAGCGTGATTGCCCGCGACAGGTTCGGCTCGCGGTCCACGAGGCCCTTGCGCTCCAGGGCCCGCAAATGGCACATCACGCCGTTGGGCGAGGCGATGCCGAACTCGAGCGCCGATCTCTCGGACCGTGGGGCCGTAGCCCCGGCCACGAATCTTCTCGCGAATGAAACAGTAGACCTCACGCTGGCGGTCGGTGAGCTGTTCCATATCAGCCATTGGCGTTTCCTCGGTGTGGGGACGGCCAAGCTGCAAGCCGCCCGTAGGCGAAGGCGATGCTAGCGGCCCGAGCCAATGGCGCTGATAATATACTGCTGTACACGGATGTCAAGAGCGCACGTTCACTTCTTTACGTCTGTTCAGGAGGGATCAAGAGGCCGACAAAAGACTTGCCCAAAGAAGCGGCAATGTCTCGATTCCGAAGGTCCTGAGCGGTGGCGGGCATCGTCGTCTTTCGCTCCGCGAAAGAACGTCCTTTCGCGGAGCGAAAGGCGACGATGCTGACGACTTCCCCTACGGGCGGCGGCGGCCCCGCTTGCCGTCGTCATCCGCCTCGTCGTCGCCGCGCGCTTGCCGGTATTCTTCCGGCATCTCCTCCTCGATTCTGCGGCCGGTCAGGCCGGCCCGCTCGAGCAGCGACTTCCCGAAGATCTGCTTGGCGTCGTGGTCCGGCGGCGGAGCGCCGACGGCCCCCAGCTTGGCGGGGTCGTAGCGCATTTCGTATTTGTGCCTGGCAAAGGCGATCGTGTCGCCCGGATCGACCCGCTTTTCGCCCGCTTGCACGCGGAGGCCGTTGACCCGGATGCCGTTGCGGCTGTCGAGGTCCTGGATGTACCAGTAACCGGACTGGAGCGTCAGCTCGCAATGGCGCGACGAGACATTGGGGAACCGCAGCACGATGTCGCAGTTCTCCCGGCGGCCGACAACGAGCTTCTTCTTGAGCAGCGGGATGGGATCGCCGCCGCCTAGTGGCACGAGTTCGCCGTACATGGGCAATGGACCTGGCTGTCTTGTTTCCGGCGCGCCATGACCGGTATGATCCGGATAAGACACGATTGGAGCGGGCAGGAACGCCGGAACACCCCCGAAATGCTGGCCCTGTCCTCAATTTAGGCACGTGCCGCCGTGGCGTCAACGCTTTCATCAAAGCCCTGCACCGAACCTTCACCACCGTGGCGGGCGGCCGGTCTGCGCTATTACGCCTACAACTACTATCTGCGGAGCCGGTTTGGCGAGCGGGTGCAGAAAGTGAGCCTCGATGGCGGCTTCACCTGCCCGAACGTGGACGGCACCGTGGCCCAAGGAGGTTGCGTCTTCTGCGACAACCGCAGCTTCAGCCCCAGCCGCCGTTTGCCGCGCACGAGCATCGCCGGGCAGATGGCCGAAGGCATCCGCCGCCTCAAATGGCGGTACGACGTGGATCGGTTTCTGGCCTACTTCCAGCCGGCGACGAACACCTATGCGCCGGTGGCCAGGCTGCGGCCGCTGTACGAGGCGGCATTGGCTCACCCGAAGGTGGTAGGCCTGGCGATCGGCACTCGGCCTGATTGCGTGCCCGACGACGTGCTCGACTTGATGGCCGAACTTGCCCGCCGCACGTATTTGTCGATCGAGTACGGCTTGCAGACGATCCACGACCGCACGCTGGACTGGATGAATCGCGGGCATCACTACGACGCCTTTGTGGACGCGGTCGAGCGCAGCCGAGGCCGGGGTTTCGAGGTTTGCGCCCATGTGATGTTGGGCCTGCCTGGCGAGTCCCGGGCCGACATGCTGGCCACGGCGCGCGAAGTGGCGAGACTGCGGCTGGACGCCGTCAAGCTGCACAACCTCTACGTGGTGCGCGAGACGCCGCTGGCCGAGCAGTATGCCGCCGGCCGGGTGAAGCTGCTGGACCGAGACGAGTACCTGGAGGCAGTGGTCGATTTCCTGGAGCTGCTGCCGCCGGACTGCGTCGTGGAGCGCGTGAGCGGAGAGGCACCTCCGGACTATCTTGTCGCACCCGCCTGGTGTCTGGACAAGGACGGCCTGCGGCGCGCGCTGGAGGCGGAATTTGGCCGGCGCGACACCTGGCAGGGAAAGCATTGTGCGGTGCCCCCGGTGCCCGCCTAGTTCTCAGGTTTGGAGACAGATCACTGGCCGTTGATCGCCCGGCGATGTCACAACATCGCCAATCACCGCCGCGCATTGATAGCCGGCCTGACGCAGCCGTGCGATGGTCTCGTCCGCCTGCTCCTGCCTCACCGCGCCCAGCAGGCCGCCGGAGGTTTGAGGATCGAACAGCCAGGCTGGCGGCTCCGTGGGCGAAGCGCCGCGACTGCTGCCAGCGGCCGGGGTGCTGAGTGTGATCCGACAGGCCAGCTTGGCGTTGTCGCGGTGTAGCGTGCTCACGATGCCGCGGGAGACGACCTCGTCGAACCCGGCGTAGCACGGAACGCTTTCGGCGTCGAGCCGAGCCGAAACGCGGCTGGCGTCGAGCATCTCCAGCAGATGGCCGGCCAGGCCGAAGCCGGTGATGTCGGTGCAGGCCGTGACGCCTGCCTCGGCGAAAATGACGGCCGCCGGGCCGTTGGAGATGAGCATCTCGGCGATCAGCGGCTCGAACCAGGTGGCCTGGCACTGCCCTCGCATCCACGCCGCCAGCAGCGCCCCGCTGCCCAGCGGCTTGGTCAGCACCAGCTTGTCGCCGGGCCGCAGATGGCGCTTCTGAAACAGCCTGTCCTCCTCGGCGAAGCCGGTGACCGCAAAGCCCAGCGCCAGCTCGCTGCCTTCCGTCGTGTGCCCGCCCGTGAGCACGACGCCCGCCTCGCGGAGCGACTCGACGGCACCGGAGAGCAGCTCGAAGAGCTGCGCCTCCTGCATCGGCCCGCGCGCGTAGGGCAGCGTGGCGATGGCCAGGGCCGAAAACGGCCGGGCGTTCATCGCGTACAGGTCGCTCACGGAGTTGAGCGCCGCGATGCGGCCGAACAGATAGGGATCGTCGACGAACGCCTTGAAGTAATCGACCGTCTGCACCTCGACGAGCTGGTCCGGCCGCGGGCCGAACAACTCCGGCCGCACGCGGTGCACCGCGGCGTCTTCGCCGGCCGAGCACCCTAGCAGCACGCGCGGGTCGTCGGGGATGTCGAGCCGCTTGAGCACGGCCGACAGCACGTCCGTAGAGATCTTCGAGCCGCAGCCGCCGCACCGCATGCTGTGCGGCTCGGTTTGCCCGTCATCGCTTGCCATGGCCGATAGCCGCGTGAACTTGTCGATCCAAGCCCGATCGATGCGGTCCTTCAACCGCCTTGCCCAGCGGCCCTTCCAGGTCAGCGAGCCGTAGGTGAAGACGGCCTGGCGATCGGCCGTGTTGAGCAGGGAAAGGTATCTGGCCTGAGGACGGAACGGCCGCAGCGGCTGCTCGCGCAGGGCGGCGGCGACGTTGTCGAACAGGATCGCCCCCTGCCGGACGGCATACACGCCGTTGCGCGGCAGCTCGGGGTAGGCGTCGAAGGCCACGCAGTCGCCGGTGCCGAACACGGCCGGGTCGCTGACCGATTGCAGCGTTTCTTTGACGCGCAGAAAGCCGTCGGCGTCCACGACCAGCCGGCTTTCGCGTAGAAGCGGCGGCGGGGTCCCTTGGGTGGCCCAGAGGACGGCGTCGCAGGCGACGCGCTCGCCTCCTGCCAGCACGAGGCCGCCGTCCGCTGCGTCAGTCACCCGCGAATTGACCCGGCAAGCAATGCCTCTTTGGCGAAAAGACTCCTCGAACAAGGCGGCTGCCTTCTCCCCAAAGTGGGGTAGCAGCCGGGCGTTGGCCTGGCACAGCGTCAAGCGAAAGCCGGCATGGCGACCCAGCCGCTTGTGAATCGCCAGCGCCAGCTCGCAGCCGCTCGCGCCGCCGCCTACCACGACCAGGTGAAATGGGCGGGGCGCCGCCGCGAGCGATTCGTCCAGCCGCTCGATTTGCTGCACGAATCGGCCCATGGGCCGCATGATCAGCGAGGGCTCGCGATCGGCCTGGTTCGCGGGGCGCGCCGGCAATGACCCCACGCCCAGCGAAAGCACGTCGTAAGACAACGGGGGGCGGCCGGCGAAGAGGACCTGGCGGCCCGTCGGTTCGATGGCTGCGACCCTGTCAGCGACGAACCGAATCTTCACGCTCTGGCAGAGCCGCACCAGGTCGATCGTGACCTCGTCCCACGTGTAGTCTCCGGCGACGTGGCCCGGCACCATCGCCGAGTAGGGGATCACGGACGACGGGTTCACCAGCGTCACCGCCACGCCTGGCACGGGACGCATTCCCCAGCGCCTGGCGAACACCAGATGGGCATTCCCCGAGCCGACGAGCACGACGTGCTTTTCGGTGGGCAATGCCAGGGACGAAGGATTCATGCGAGGTGGGCGAACGCTACTTCCCCAAGTCCTGTTTCCGCACCTTCAACACCATGTAGGGGTGCAGCGCCAGGATGTACAGGTCGCCGTCCCGTGCCTCGCAGACTCCCATCGTGGCGTAGCGGGTGGTGATGGTGCCGTCGGGCATCTTATAGAGCCCGCCGTGGAAGGGAAGCTGCTTGCCGTCCTTGCCGTTGAACTCGGTGAAGTTGGGGTTCGTGACGGCGATCGCCCCGTGGTCTTGCGGCAGCTTGCTGCCCGGCCGCCAACTGATGAGGTGGTGGAAATTGATGCCGTGCTTCTGCTCGGTGACCGAGGCCCAGACGGTGCCGCTGGGGCCGCAGCACATGCCGCGGCAATCGGTGCCCTTGCCGCCGGGGATGAGCGTGCCCAGGCTGCGGCCGGGAAGCGTGTCACCGCTGGCGGTCAGGTCGTACGCGAAGAGCTCGTTGGTGCTCATCGGCAAACAGTACAGCGTCTTGCCGTCGGGCGAAATGTCCCAGTTCAGCGGATGGGTGTCCGGGTCGGCCAGGTGCGAGGCCTCCGCTGGCGCTTTGCCATCGATCGTTTGCTTGAGCCGGTCGAGCTTGCCGCCTTCCAGGCCGCCTTTCTCGGGCGGGGTGAAGCGGGCGATATCGCCGCCCTGGATCGGGTGGTATGCCCGGCCGAGATGATCGACCACGATAAAGGCGTACATGTGCCGTGTATCGATCAAATCGCGGTACTTCCCGGTCTTCAGGTCCAGCACCAGGAAGTGGGAGCTTTCCACCGGCCGTTCGTCGGAGCAGGTGGAGATGTAGGCCAGGTCGCGCGATTCATCCGGCGTGACGCTGATGACGCCCTGGTGCGGAACGGGGATCGGGTAGACCTTCGTCTGGCCCGTCGCCGGGTCGTAGACCATGGGATAACCGCCCGGATAGTCGGTTCGCTTTTCCTTCTTCTCGTCCGGGTAGCCTTGCTTGGTGCCGAAATACACCTTGCCGCTGGGACCGACGTTGTTTCGGGTGTGAATCTTCGACTGGGAGGCAAAGCCCTTGACGTCGATGCCGATGGCCTTATGGGCATCGACCACGATGGCCATCTTCGATGTCTTGGGGTCGAACTCCACGAGCCAGGAGTTCACGGCATTGGCGTGCGTGCCGACGTAGAGCCGGCCGTTCTTGCCTTCGATAATGGCGAAGTAACCTTCGCCTTCGGTGGCGGTTTCCTTGGGCACGCAATAGGCCATCGAGGGGAGCCATTTCTCCGCGGCCGCCACAGGGGCCAAAGCGCCTGCCAGTGAGAACGTCGAGGACAGGAGAACGGCCAGCGCTTGGATCGCAGATTTCATGGATAATCTCCGAACGGTTTCGGTCCTCGGTCAGGTCTCGCGCGGACGTGCCGCGGGCAATCGGAGCGACTATCATCCGCGGAACACCAAGTCGTTGCAAGCGGCCGACGGTCGCATGGTTTGCTCCGCGTTACTGAGCGATTGCCGGCACTCTCTTCCAGAAGCCAGTCGCGTTCTCGAAGGCGTGGGCCAGTTGCAGCACGCCAAAGTCGTCCTGGTGCCGGCCCACGATCTGAACGCCTACCGGCAACCCCTCCGGCGTGAAACCGCACGGCACCGAGATCGCCGGCAGGCCGGTCACCGTGATGTAATAGCACGACTTCATCCAGTCGATGTAGGTGGGAAGCTCGACGCCGTTGATCTCTTTGAGGTACCGCTCCCGGATGTCGAAGGGGGGCACCTGGGTGGCCGGGAAGATCATGAACTCGTGCGTGGCCATGAAGCGGCGCATGCGATGATACAGCTCTGTCCGCTTCAGCTCGGCGCGGCCGACCTGCGGGCCGGTGAGCCTCGCCCCTTCTTCGGCGTTCCAAAGGATCGTCTCCTTGAGCTGCCCGCGGTGCGTGCGGAGCAGATCGCGGAACTTCAGCTCGAACTTCCAGGCCCGCCAAACCTTGAAGATTTCGTCGGCGTCGGTGAAGTCTGGCTGTGTGTCCTCGACGCGGCAGCCAAGCGATTCGAACGTCTTGCGTTGGGCTTCGAGCACGGCCGTGACGCGGCGATCGACCGGAATGCCCCCGAAATCGCGGCCCCAGGCAATTCGCACGCCGCGGAAGTCGCGTTCCAGCGGCCGGCGGAACCGCTCGCCAGGCTCGGCGATGGCGATCGGCGAGCGGTCGTCAGGCCCAGCCATCACCGAGAGCAGCAAGGCGGTGTCCTGCACGGTCCGGGCCATGGGGCCTTGCACCGAAATGGGGAACCACGCCGTCTCGGTGGGCCAGACCGGCACGCGGCCCGGCGACGTGCGGAAGCCGACGACGTTGCAGAAGCTGGCCGGGTTACGCAGCGAGCCGCCCGTGTCGCTGCCATCGGCCAGCGGCAGCATGCGGCAGGCCAGCGCCACCGCCGCGCCGCCGCTGCTGCCCCCGCACGTTTTGGTCACGTCGTAGGGGTTGGGCGTCTCGCCGAAGACCTCGTTGTACGTCTGCGAGCCGGCGCCGAACTCCGGCGTGTTCGTCTTGCCAATCGTAATCGCTCCGGCCGCGCGGATGCGCTCGACGATCAGCCCGTCTTCGTCCGGCACGTGATCGCGATAGATCGGCGAGCCGTAGGTGGTGCGGATTCCCTTGGTCGGAACCAGGTCCTTGTGGGCGATCGGCAACCCGTGCAGCGGGCCGATGGCTTCGCCGCGAGCCAGTCGCTCGTCGGCCAGCCTGGCCTGCCGCCGCGCCTCGTCGGCGACCAGGGTGACGATGGCGTTCACTTTAGGATTCACGCGGTCGATCTGCTCCAGATGTGCGTCCATGACTTCGCGCGAGGATAGCTCTCTCGCCCGGATCCGGCGGACCAACTCGGTGGCGGTGAGAAAACAGATCGATCGATCAGACATGGGTCGGGGGTCAGGGGTCCGGGGTCAGGAATCAGGGGTCAGGAGTCGGGAGATCGGTTTCCAGAAGTGCAGAAACGCGGTGTCCTACCAGCCATCGCCGCTGGACGCTTGCGGTTAGCGGCCCACCAGCAGCGCCAGCAGTGGTCGCTCTTGACCGGCACTGCGGAGATGCTCACTATCCGCGCGAGACGCACCAATCGCGCCGGCCCCTTGCGACTGGCACGATGCTAGCACGAACCGCGCTCGCAGAAAACGGACTGCCATGAAGCTCGCGCTGGTGCACGACTGGCTGACCGGCATGCGTGGCGGAGAGAAATGCCTCGAGGTCCTCTGCCGGGCGTTTCCCGATGCGGACCTCTATACGCTGCTTCACGTGCCGGGCCGCACGTCGCCGGCCATCGAGCGGATGCGGATTCGCACCAGCTTCCTGCAGCACATTCCCGGGGCAGGGCGACACTATCGGTATCTTCTGCCGCTGATGCCGCGGGCAATCGAGGGCCTGCGGCTGCCTGGCGACATCGACGCAGTGGTGAGTCTGAGTCATGCCGTGGCCAAGGGCGTGCGACCGCCGCCCGGGGTGCCGCACGTCTGCTATTGCTTCACGCCGATGCGCTACGCATGGCACCTGCGTGAAGAGTACTTTGGCCGCGAGCTGGAGTTCAGGTTTCAGCCTGGCCACGCGCGGGCAGCCGGATCATGGTCCCCCATCGTCGGCAGGCTAAAACGTGGACTTCGACGCCTGGCCCGCGCTCCGCTTGCTGCGGCGCGCGACGCGATCCTCAATCGTCTTCGAGATTGGGACCGCCACGCCAGCGAGCGCGTGACGCATTTCGTGGCCATCAGCCGAACGGTCGCGCGGCGGATCGAAGAATGCTATGGGCGGCCCAGCACGGTGATCTATCCCCCGGTCGATACGGAGTTCTACACGCCGGCCGGGGTGGCGCGCCAGGATTTCTATCTGTGCGTCTCGGCGCTCTCGCCTTACAAGCGGATCGACCTGGCCATCGACGGCTGCCGGCGACTCGGCCGCCGCCTGGTCATCATCGGCGAGGGACCGGAGCGCCGCCGGCTCGAGCGAATCGCCGGCCCCGAGGTGCAAATGCTCGGCTGGCAATCCAACGAGGTGATCCGCGACCATCTACAGCGGTGCCGCGCGCTCTTGTTTCCCGGCGTCGAGGATTATGGCATCGTGCCGCTGGAGGCCGCGGCCTGCGGCACGCCCGTTATCGCCCGAGCGCTTGGGGGCGCCACGGAAACGGTGCTGCCGTGCTCGCCGCTAGAAGCAGGGACGGGCGTCTTCTTTGCCGAGCCGTCAGGAGAGTCGCTCGCCACCGCGATTACCTCGTTGGAACGACAGCCGCGGCGCTTCGACCCCGCCCTGGCACGTCAGCAAGCCGAGCGGTTCGCCACGGCCCGCTTCGAGCGCGAGCTGGTGGGCTACCTTCAGGCAATATGTCTGGATTCCAAGGGGCAGCCATTGCCACGACGCTCTGCAGCGTAGGACAGCGACCGAAGTCATTCTCTGGCCATTCTTTATGGCAGCGTCCTGGGCTGGGCCAAAAATCGTGCTTCCGGGTGCTTGCAATATGTGTGATTGTTGCTACATTCCTCACCTTTGTGGGAAATACACCCAATCACAGCAAATTCATCGCAAGATTGTGGGAAATCAGCCCAAGAAAGTACAATGACGCGTCCCCTTGAAGCGACGCAAAGAGTCGTCGGAGCGTTTTCCCGAACGGATTGCCAAATGAAATCGTCCGTCGGTTGGGTGCGGAAATGCCGGAACCGGAGCGACTAGTCTTTGGGGAGTTTCGCCGCTCGCTGGACGAGCGGTATCGTCTCTCGATCCCTGGTGAGCTGATGGATCAGCTGGGGATTGCTCAAAGCGGGATGGAGCCTGGTGACGGTGAAGAGGCCGAGTTCACCTTGGCCAAGGAGCGGCCGGGTTGCTTGAGCTTATGGCTGGATGAAACCTGGAAGAAGAAACTTGCGGACGGAACGGACATCGTCCGCAGCAAGGTGCGGGCAGGCAAGCTGCAAGATCAGCTCGGCGAGCTGCAGTTGCTGGGGCGGCTGCTTTCCACACGCCACAAGCAGGTGCAGATCGCCGGCCGCGGCCGGTTGCTGGTGCCCGAGGGTTTTCGCGAGTTCCTGCGGGTGGAGCCGGGGGGCGACGTGATGGTGGTGGGCGCGGCCGTGTGCATCGAGATTTGGCAGCCTACCGCCTGGGTCGAGTATCTCGACCGCCGCATGCCTGCCTTCCGCAAACTGTTCGACAAGCTGTCCGGCTAGCGGATGGCCCGCGTTTTCAGCTTCGTCATCGAACCACAGTCCGTTTTGTCCCCGGCCACCTTCCTGGCATGCGAGCGCCACGGATGGCGCTCCTGCTTGGTCTCCATCGTTCTCTCCGCGGCAGCGTCGTTTCCCAATGCCACGACTCCGGAGGACTTCGTATCTGCGAATTTGCCACGTCCGGTCCGAAGGCAGCCTGCGGGCTCCCCAAACGTCACCCATTGGGGACAAGCGGCCAGGGATCGGCTATCGCGCAGCTAGGACAGCAACTTGTCCTTCGGCCGGGCGTGGTCTGATTTCTTCTCTTGGCAATGTGGATGCGGGGCCGGCGACGGGCCTGCGCGGCAAGAAGCCGTCACGGAGGTCTATGAACGGACACCCCGTCGCCTGATGGAGCGCCGCGGCGAAGCGCACTCGCGCCGGCCCGTCATCCAATCGCCGTCATACTAACTCGACGCGTCAGCGAGGGAGATATTGCGGCGCACGCGCATGCCGTTGCTTGAGTCTTCGGTTAGTGTAAGCCGGTATCGATTGACAAACGCCTGCCGGAGCGGCACAACGGACCTTCATGGCCGAGGTCTGGTTGCGCACGAATCGAAGAGCAATTCTCTGGGGGATGGTGCCCCCGGCCGCGCTGGCCCTGGCCGGCGGCTTGCTCGCGGCCCCGTATGGCCGTACCGCTCCCGATCTGCTTCTGGGCGGTTGGGGCCGCATCCTGGGCATCGGCTTGATGGTCCTTGCTGCCGTGTCGTTGGCGGCCTTGGCGTGGCAATTACGGCAGCCGCGATTGGCCTACGCCGATGGCCACCTGGCGGTGTTCTTGCGTCGCGGGCCGATTCGTGTGCCCGTCGAGGTGATCGAGTGCTTTCTTCTCGGCCAGGCCGATAGTCTTTTGCCCTCCAAAGGCCGGAAACTCAAGACATCCACCGTGCTGATCCGCTTGTGCCCGCAAGCCGCTGACTGGGTCCGCGGCGACGTCGATCCTCGGCTCGGCCAATGGCGCGACAGCCATTTCATTGTGCGCGGCACCTGGTGCGAGCCGCTGAACGTTGACGTCATTCGCCGGCTCAACGCCAGGCTGGCTCAAGCACAAAAAGCGTGCCGCGCGGGAGAAGACCCATGAGCGGCCCAGGCAGCAGGCGTGCTCCGCGCACCGTCCACGTGGACGAGCCTCTCCGAGAAGCGGGACCGGGGCTCGGAACGACGCGGCCACGCGCGGCGACCGGGTTGCTCGTCAGTGTCCGCAGCGCGGCCGAGGCGGTTTTCGCCCTGCGTGCCGGAGTAGACTTGCTGGATGTCAAAGAGCCGTCGCGCGGCCCTCTGGGACGAGCAGACTGGCCGGTGATCGCCGCCGTGGCGCATCGCGTCGCGGGGCGAGTGCCGGTCAGCGCCGCCTTGGGAGAGCTGCGCGACGTGCCCTCGCTGACCGCCATGCCGCAGGGGGTGGCCTTCGCCAAGCTCGGATTGGCCGATTGCGACCGCTGGACCGATTGGCCGCAGCGCTGGGCGGCAGCAATGGCTCAACTTCCCTTGGGCGTCGTCCGCGTGGCTGCGGCCTACGCCGATTGGCGAGCCTGTGGCGCACCTTCGCCGCAGGATGTGCTGAGCCAGGGCGAGCGACTAGGCTGCGGCGCGGCGCTCTTGGACACCTGCCAGAAGCACGCCGGTGGCCTCTTCGATCATTGTCGCGATAAGGAAGTGGCCGAGTGGATTACCGAGGCGCGCCGGCTCGGAATGCGAGCCGTGCTTGCCGGATCGCTGACCGCGGCCACCGCAGGCCGCGCGGCGGCCCTTGGTCCCGATTACGTGGCCGTCCGCGGTGCGGCATGCCGCGGCGGCCGCACGGGAGAGCTCGATGCCGACCGCATCGCCGAACTGCGGGAACAATTGCGTTGTTGTCAATCGTCCGTCGTCAGTCGTCCGTTGCCTGAAACATCCTGCGACCGAAACTCACCACGGACCACAAACCACTGACCACTGACACCCCATGACCGACTTCCTTCAGCTTTCCGGCAAGTCGGTGCTCGTCTTCGGGCTGGCGAACCGCAAGAGCGTCGCGTACCACGTTGGGCAGACGCTCACCTCCGCCGGGGCCGCCGTCGTGTATTCGGTGCATACGCCCGAGCGGCGGCAGAGCGCGGCCACGCTTGTGCCGGGCGCGGAGATTCAGGTTTGCGACGTGGAGCAGGAGGACCAGATTGCCGCCCTGCGCGACGCCGTGGCTTCCAGACATCCCAAGCTGCACGGCATCGTGCACTCAATCGCGTTTGGCGATTATTCGGGCGGCATGCGTCCCTTTCACGAAACTCCCAAGGCGGCTTTCCTCCGCGCGATCGATGTCTCGTGTTATTCGTTGATCGCCGTGGCTAACGCCTTTCGCGATCTGCTGGCCGAGGATGCCGCCGTCGTCACGGTCTCCATCTCCACCACGCGCATGGCCAGCGAAAGCTACGGCTTCATGGCCCCCGTCAAGGCGGCGCTCGACTCGGCGCTCGTGTTCCTGGCCAAGTCGTTCAGCCAGTTTTCGCGAGTGCGGTTCAACGCCGTGGCACCGGGCCTCCTGAAGACGGCCTCTTCCGCGGGCATTCCCGGCTACGTGGATGCGTATCTGTATGCCGAGCAGGCGACCCTGCGGCGGCAGGCCGTGCAGACGGAGGAAGTCGCCAACGCGGTGGCGTTTCTCTTGAGTCCACGCTCCAGCGGCATCAACGCTCAACAACTCGTCGTCGATGCCGGCATGGCGGCGAACTATTTCGACCGAGAGATCATTCGCCGCGTCACCAAGTAGAACGGAATTCATTCCGCTCTCAAGGACGTCGATTTGGCGTCTGTCCGCGCGCACCGCGGAATGAATTCCGTTCTACACGCCGCGGATGCCCCAGTTCTGGATGACCACCTCCGCCCCGGGGGTGAGCCGGCGGATTTTCTCCGCAATCGCCGCGTGTTCGGCGGCGTTGCTCTTGCGGAACTTGTGGTTGAGCTTGATCAGCTTCTGGCGGCGATGCCGGCGGCGCCGCAGCTCCCGCATGCGTTCGATGCCCATGGTTGGTCAGGAGTCAGGGGTCAGGGGTCAGAATTCAGGGGTCAGAATTCAGGGGTCAGTCCCCGCGTAGCTTCAGGCTGTGCGCCGTGAGTTTTTCGCGCACTTCGTTGAGGCTGGTGACGCCGAAGTTCTTGCACTCCAGCAGCTCGTCGCCCGTCTTACGGATCAGCTCGCCGACCGTGACGATGTTCAGCCGAATCATGCACTTGCGGGCACGCACCGACAGGTTGAGGTCGGCCACCGGCCGGCCGAGCAACGCTTGCTCGTCGGGGCTGAGCGTCTGAAGATCGAGCCCCAGGTCACCCGGAGCGCGCTCGTGGGCGAACTGGCCGATGTCCAGCCCCTTGGCGGACATCATTTCCTGGATTTCGACCAGCGACGTCTCGCCGAAGTTCTTGCTGCCCAGAAGCTGCTGCACGGTGACGCGCGTCAGGTCGCCCAGCGACGTGATGCCCATCCGCTGCAGGCAGTTGCGGCTGCGGACCGAAAGCTCGAAATCGGTGACCGGAATGCCCAGCACCTGCGCCAGGCGGTCTTGCTTGCGCTGGGCGTCCTCGTCGTAGCTTTGGTCCGAGGAGGCCATCGAGTCCTTGAGATACAGCCGCGCCCGCGGATGGTCGGGGTAGACCTCGAGCATGCGCCGATAGCACTGGGCCGCCTTGTCGTACTCGTTGCGGTCCTCGTAGAGGACCCCCAGGTTGATCAGCGAACCGACGTGGGCCGGCAGCCGGTTGACCGCCCGCTGATACAGATCGAGCGCTTCGTGATCGTTGCCGTGACGGTCGTTTTCGACCGCCAGGCCGAAAAGGGCACCGGGGTGCTGCGGATCGAGCTGCACGGCGCGCTCGAACAGCCGCACGACTTCTTGCGGGCTGCCGCCGCCGTCGGGCTTGCCGGCCAGCGCGGCGACCGTGGCCCCGCGCTGGTAGAGGTATTCGGCGGTTTGCTCCACGGCGCCGGAAAGCGAGTCCAGCTCCTTCAGGGCGCCCCGGGCGTCGCCTCGATACCGCAGGGCTTCGGCGCGCCCCAGCGTGCAGGCGTCCTTGTCGTAACCGGCCTTGGCGGCCGTTTGGTAGTTCTCCAGCGCCTGGTCGTACTGCCCCAGCGCGAAGTGCGACCTGGCCAGATAGAACCGGGCCAATGCGCCGCCATCCGCGCGGCCGAGATAGTTCACCGCCTTGTCGTAACGGCCCAACAGATAGAAACACACGCCCAGCCGGACCTTCATGGCCGGCGTATGGTCCCCCTTGGCCTCGAGCTGGGCTGCGGCGTCGCGGAGGGCCGTAAAATGGCTGAAATCCTCGGCGATGCCGGCCATCATCCGCTCGACGTCCGAGGGGCCGAACGTGGCGTTGGAAAGCACCAATTCCTTGACATCAAGCGGGCCGGATGGCGTTTGCGCGGGCGTGGCGGCCGTCTTCATCGAGCGAACTCCGGATTTTGTTCGTGGTCAGTTGTCAGTTGTCAGTTGCCCGTTGTGCGAAGGCAACTGACCGACCAACCAATGACAACTGACAACTGACAACTGACAAAAGCACAAGCCAGCGGTGGGAGTCGAACCCACAACCCCCGCATTACGAATGCGGTGCTCTGCCGATTGTAGCTACGCTGGCAAAGCCGGTTCCGTTGCTGCGGGCCTTGGACCGATCCGAGCGGAGCCCTGGAAAAGTATCGCAGGTTCGCTGGCGGGACTTCCGGAAGCGGCGGCTGGGACAGGCAAAAAGTCTAGCAAGTTTGCCCCGCAAGCAAAAGCCCGCAAGCCGCCTGCGCGGCGGCCGTTCAGCCGCATCTGGTCGGCGCCGACGACCGCCAGTACATTAGTCGCGACGAATGGCTGAGGCGTTTCAGCAGAGGACCGATATCCAATTCCCTCCAATCCCCTCCGCGATCATGCCAACGCACGCGCTTCGCCTTGCCATGGGCGGCATCTGGGTCATCCTTGGCCTGTCCGCCGCCCGAGCCGCTGAGCACAACACGCTCAGCCAAGAAGAACTGCAAGATGGCTGGATTCTGCTGTTCGATGGCCATAGCGATTTTGGCTGGAAGGCCACCAGCAAGGCCAATTGGAAGGTGGAGGGGGGCGCCGTCTCAGTGAGTGAAGGCGAGCCGGGCTTCTTGTATCACACGACGCAGTTTGCCGATTTCGCCCTGCGGGTCGATTTTCGCGCAGAAGCTGAGACGAATAGCGGCGTCTTTTTGCGAACCAGCCCGCTGCCCAAAGATCCCACGAAGGATTGCTACGAGCTGAATATCGCGGCCCCCGAGGTCAGCCCGTTTCCTACTGGCAGCTTCGTCGGCCGGAAGAAGTGCGACCCGTACGCCGGCAAAGCCGATTGGCAGACCTTCGACGTAACCGCCCGCGGCGGGCAGTTCGAGGTCCGCCTCGACGGGCAAACCGTGCTCGATTACCTAGACCCCCGGCCACTGGGCCGTGGCTTCGTCAGCTTGCAGTTCAACAAAGGCAAGGTCGCCTTCCGCAACGTCAAGCTGCGCCCGCTGGGCCTGACGAGCATCTTCAACGGCAAAGACCTGACGGGCTGGAAGGTCCATCCCGGCGAGAAGAACAAGAGCGTCTACTCTGTCACTCCCGAAGGCTGGCTCAACGTCCGCAACGGGCCGGGGCAACTGGAAAGCGAGGGCCAATGGGCCGATTTCGCCTTGCAACTCGAGGTCTTCTGCGGCGGCAAGGGACTGAATTCCGGCGTCTTCTTCCGCAACATCCCGGGCGAGTTCTGGCAGGGCTACGAGAGCCAGATTCATAACGGCTACAAGGACGGCGACCGCACCAGGCCAGCCGATTTCGGCACCGGCGGCTTCTATCGCCGGCAGCCCGCCCGGAAGGTTCTGGCCGACGACGGCGAGTGGTTCCATAAGACGGTCATCGCCACGGGCCCCCACATGGCCGCCTGGGTGAACGGCTATCCCGTGAGCGACTGGACCGACACGCGGGCCAAAAACGACAACCCCCGCAACGGCCTGCGGCTGGCCAAGGGCTCGCTATCGATCCAAGGCCACGACCCGACGACGAACCTGTCGTTCCGCAATCTGCGTGTGGTCGAGTTGCCGGAGCGAGGTAAGTAGAGTCTGATCCGCGGTCACCGACTCGCTAAGGCGCAAGCGTTGCATCTGCCTTGGCGGATCGCTTGCGGTTTAGCGAATGCAGCTACTTGGCCTTGGCCAGCGCGCGCGCGATGACTCGGCGAAGCTCAGCTTGAGCTGCGGGTCTTTTTCGCAGTCGGGGTTCAGCTCCTTGAACAGCAGGCTCGGCTGGATGTCGCGGTTGTGCTGGTACTTGTTGCTGTCGTACTCGGTCGATCGTCGCCCGCAGATCTCGTGGTAGAAGATCTGGCAGATGGGCACGCCGGCGATAGATGCGCACCGGCTGCACGGCGAACATCTCCAGCGTCCAGTAGCCGCAGAAGCCGACGTCGCCGAAGCCGGCGGTGACGTGCACGAACAGGCCCAGCCGGCCGACCGACGAGCGGCCCTCGATCATCGGCACGAGGTTGTGCGTCTCGGTGCGCTCGGCCGTGCGGCCCAGGTAGAGCTGGTTCGGGCTGAGCACCAGGCCTTCCGGCGGGATCGCGATCCGCCGCACGCGGTTGGCCTTCGCCATGTCGAGCACGACCTCTTCGTAGATCATCAGCTCGTCGTGCAGCGTGAGGTTGTAGCTGTTGGGATTGAGCTGCGCCTCGTCGGAACGGGTCGATGACGATGTCGCTGCCGAGGCGGGCGCGGATTTCGTGGCCGGAGAGGATCATGGCGCTATCCAATTTGGAGTGCGATGACTCGTCATCGCTTTAGGATCATTGTCCTGCCGCTACACGGGCGTGCACCCGGTCCTCTTGGCTTCCGCCAAAGTCCAAGCGGCGACCAGTCGCCGCACTCCCAAAGAAGTCTTGCTGCTGCAATCCATCCGTCAGGCGGATGTCACTGGCGCCTTGACGCCGATTCGCGGACACCAGCGCGACAGGCCACACTCCTCGCACTTGGGATTGCGGGCCTGGCAAACCCGCCGGCCGTGGTGAATCATGCGGTGCGAAAAGTCGATCCACTGCCCGCGGCAAGCTGATCCATCAGGTCGCGCTCGATCTTTACCGGGTCGGTCTCGCGGGTCAGCCCAAGCCGGCTCGAGAGACGCGTCACGTGCGTATCGACGACCACGCCGGTGGCGATGCCGAAGGCCGTGCCCAGCACGACGTTGGCCGTCTTGCGGCCGACGCCCGGCAGCTCGACGAGCGCTTCGAGCGTGCGCGGGACCTCGCCGCCGTGCTCGTCCGACCAGCTTGCGGCAGCAGGCCTTGATGCTCTTGGCCTTGTTGCGAAAGAAGCCCGTGCTCTGAATCTCTTTCTCGAACCGCGCTTGCGGGGCAGCGGCGTAATCGGCGGCCGTGCGATACTTTTTGAACAGCGAAGCCGTGACGATGTTCACCCGCGTGTCCGTGCACTGCGCCGAGAGGATCGTCGCCACCAGCAGCTCGAGGGGGTTCTTGAAATCCAGCGCGCAGTGCGCATCGGCGTAATCCACGGCCAATCGCCGGGCAATGCGGGCGGCATGGCGCTTCGCTTCCAGGCTAGCGGCCATCGGGCGCGGGCGGCAGAAGAGACGGTGATCCCCAGGCGTCGGTCGATTGTTGTGCAGCTCCCCCTGCCTGTCAAGCGACACCCCCCTTAGTCACGCTCGCCGGATACCGTGCGCACCCGGTTGTGAATTCCGGCGCCGGCAGAGCGACCTCGTAGCCCAGACGGTTGACCTCGCCTCGCAGGAAAGCGGGATATTCAACGAGCGGCCGGTCGTCGGTCACCACGAGACGGCCGTCGCCCCAGGGGAGTGGCGGGCGATCCAGCACGTCGAGGATGGCGGCCGCGTCGCGCGTCCGCTCGTAGCCGGCGATCTCGCGCCACAGGGGATCGGCGAATGCGATCCGCTGGGCCAGCCGGCGGGCCAACGCCGTCTCCTCGATGCGTATCGGCTCGTTGGAAAGCACGAGCAGGTAGCCGTTCATGAACGTCTCGCGGCCGGCGAACACCTCGGCCGCCGTCTGTCGCACGGCGAAGGCCTGCTGCGGCTCGCCGTTGGAGTACAGGCAGAACACGCCGTACCGGGCTTGAGCCGGCGGCTCGACAAGCTGGAAGAACTCCTCGGAGTTGAGCAGCGAGCTGCCGGCCTGCTTCAGGTACAGCGGCTGCGTCTGGATCACGTCGTACTGCTTCTCGCGAAGCGACAGGCCGCTGCGGGCGTCTTCCCAGAGGATGTTGATCTTCGGATTGTCCGCCAGGCCCAGCGTGCCCTGGCGGTATTCGGCGTAGATGTCCTTGAGCGTGTGGTTGAACTCGTAGGCGTCCACCGTGCGGACGCTGTCGAGCTTGGCCAGCGTGCCGGCGGTGATGCCCAGGCCCAGGCCGATGACGCAGGCGTCTTCGATCTCGCCGGTAGCGTGGGCCATGACCGGGCAAGTGGCCAGGAACCAGTTGTTGGTGCCGATGTGGTCGTTGGCCGTCGGTGAGCGGCCGAATGCCAGAGGCCGTCCCAGAACATGTCGCGCGACGCCTGGTGCACGCCGATGACGCCGTCGCGGCCGTAGTAGACCTTCACGTGGGGCGACAAGGAACGACAGATCGACCGCTCAGGCCGACGGCCACCGCGGCGCCGCAAGCCGTCAGGGCCAGGCTGCCGCGAACCCAGGCCCATCTGCCGCGCTCCGTCGCCTGGCGGAATTCTTCCAGGGCAAATAGCAGCGGCACCAGGGCGAAGGCCATCATGAAGTACGGCATCTCGTAGCCGACGAGCGTCATCAGCAGCACGCCCAGGCACGAGCCGCAGGTGTTCCAGCCGTAGAGGCGGCCGACGTCGCGTCCCCACGATTTGGCCGCCTGGGCCGTCACCAGGCCGAACAGATAGCCGAACGCCAGGCACGGCACGAAGTAGAAGCACCGCGTGGCGATGAACCAGCCCAGCGTCGGCAAGTCGCCGATCGCGCCCGTGCGGGTCGATGCGCATGCAGATCAGCGTCACGACGAATGCTGAACGCGCACAGCTCGCATGCCGGCGGACAGGCGTGAGTGCGGGGATGCGAGCTGAGGGCCGCGCCGATGCTCCAGAACAGCAGGAAACCCGGTGATCACCGCCGCGAACGTGAACGGCAGCGGCTCGTGCAGCAGCGCGAACAGACGAAGCAGGAACATCTCGTAGCCGAGCGAGCAGAAGCCCAGCCCCAGGGCAAGCGTCTCGTAGATCGATGGCCGCCACCAGGCCCGGTGGGCTGCGGCAGCCGCAGAATCATCTGCCGCGACTTCCTGGCGTCTCGGAGAGACTCGTCCAGCGTGACGGAGCCGCCAGGCGAACAGCACCAGCACGACGCCGGCCGTCGCATTGCCTGCCACGGCGGCCAGCAGGGAGAACGTCTGTCCGAAGCGCGGCAACATGAACCCGCCGCTGACCAGTGCGCCCCGACGCTGCCGATCGTGTTGAGGAACATCAACCAGCCCAGTGCCGGGCAGTCGACCCAGCCCAGTCGCCGCTGGCACACTTCGGCGGCCAGCGGCATCGTGGCGCCCATCAGCAGGCAGGGGATCATCAGCACGGCGGTAGCGGCCACGGCGTAAAACGCCAACAGCGGAACGCCTGCTGTAGCGGCCATCTTCTGCGCGGCGAAAACGGTCGAATCCAGTTCGAGCTGCAGCAGGCCGGCCACGCCGAGGTTCGCCAAGTGCCAGAAGGGCCTCGACGAGGCCCAGGATCAGCAGCGGGTCGCGCATCCGCGTCGAGCGGCGGCCCATCCACAGCGACCCGATACCCAGCCCGGCCATGAACACCAGCACGACGGTCATCGAGGCCAGCGTTTCGCTCCCTCCGAGCACCCGGCCGAGCGACCGCTGCCAGACAACCTGGTTCACGAGTGCCGCGGCCCCGCTGGCAAACAGGGCCAAACCCAGGCCGCAGGCGAACACGATGCGCAGCACGGCGGCCAAGGGCGAGGGACGCGTGGCGGAATCGGATGTAGGGCTCATGGTGGTGCTGAGGGTAGCGGTTGTCGCGAATCTGCCGCTGAGCCGGTTTCGGCGCAACGCGGCAACTCTCTGAATCCTAGGTCGCCGTTGCGTGCGCGTCGGGTGAAGGGCGGTAAAGGGGTCGGGAGTCGATTTCGTGACGAACACGCTCGGATTCCTGCGAACCTTGCCGTCACGAAATCGACTCCCGCCCCCGTCTTGCTAGCACTGCGCGCGTCGCTCGGTCGATCCAACCAAGCGCACTTCTGCCGGCCCACGGAATCTGGCATACTTCGCCACCTCGCGCCGCAACACCTCACATCGCCAGGCCGCATCGATGTCGCTGTCCGCAGTTGCCCGCCCGTTGACGATCTTCTTCTCCGTCGGCGAACCCAGCGGAGACGTCCACGGCGCGAACCTGATTCACGCGTTGCGCCAGCGCTCGCCGGACATCCAGACCGTCGGCTACGGCGGCCCACGAATGGCCGAGGCTGGTTGCCGGCTGCACGCCGACCTCACGGCGCTGGCGGTGATGTGGTTCGTGCAGGCGATCCTGAACCTCCACAAGTTCTGGCGGCTATATCGCCGTGCGCGGGCGTACTTCCGCGACCATCGGCCCGACGCGGTCGTGCTCATCGACTACCCCGGCTTCAACTGGTGGATCGCGCGGGCGGCCAAGCGGCACGGCGTGCCGGTCTTCTACTACGTGCCGCCGCAGATTTGGGCCTGGGCTCGCTGGCGCGTGAAGAAGATGCGCCGGCTGGTCGATCACGTGCTGTGCACGTTGCCCTTCGAGCAGGAGTGGTATGCCGCACAAGGATGCCGCGCCACGCTGGTCGGGCACCCTTTCTTTGACGAAGTGAGGCAGCATCGGCTAGATCGCTCGTTCGTTGAACGTGTACGGCGGGGCGACCCCTTTGCGGCAGGCTTGGCGGCGGGGCCGCTCGTGACCATCCTGCCCGGCTCACGCTCTCTGGAGCTGGCCAACAACCTTCGCTGGTTGCTCAAGGCGGCCCAGCGCATCGGGGAAGCGGTGCCCAGCGTGCGGTTCGCCGTGGCCGCGTTCAAACCGGCGCATGCCCAGATGGTGGCCCGCGAGGCCGCGGCCGCCGGGCTCGAGATGGAGATTCACACCGGCAAGACGCCCGAGCTAATCCAAGCCGCCGACTGCTGCCTGGCGGTCTCGGGGTCCGTCTCGCTCGAGCTGCTGTACCACACGAAACCCACGGTGATCCTCTATTGGGTCACACGCCGGGCGTCTGGCTCGCCAAGCGGCTGATCAAGGTCAAGTACATCACGCTGGTGAACTTGATCACGGCCGACGACCGATTCTCCGAGGATCCGTCGCCCTACGATCCAGCGCAGCCTGGCGCGGAGCAGGTGCTGTTTCCCGAATACCCAACGTGCGAGGACCGCTCGCAGCAGCTCGCGGCGCACGTCATCGACTGGCTTACGAACGACGCAGAGCGCGAGGAGCTGGTCGCCCGCCTGGCAGAGCTGAAAGCCCGCGTCTGCCACCCGGGCGCGGCCGGCAACGCGGCCGAATACGTGCTTCGGACGCTACGTGCTGGGGTGGTGCCTCGTCCGTCCGAGCGCCGCGCGGCATAGAAGTGCGTTGGCAGCTCTGCTGGGGCTTCGCTTCGCTCAGACCCAGCCACCCAGCCCGCAGCACTACGAGTGACGCCTACTTCGGCATCACGCCGGTGGCCAGTTCTTTGTCCCACTCGTCCATCAGCGGCCAGTCGGTGGCGCAGGTGCCGAAGTCGGCCATGTGCAGATAGCTCTCGACGCGGGCGATCGTCCGGTCGAGCAGCGCGTTGTCCTTGCGGAAGATCGGGCCGTGGCTCGGCAGCAGCCATTCCACGTCGCTGGCGCGGATGCGCTCGAGCGACTTGACGAAGTGCTCGATGTTGCTGCCGTGATGGGCGTCGATCACGCCCACGCAGCCGTCGCGATAGATGTTGTCGCCGCTGAAGAGCAGGTTCCCCAACCGGAACGAGAGCTGGCCGTCCGTGTGGCCGGGCGTGTGCCAGACTTCCAGCTTCAGGTCGCCGACCTGGATCACGTCGCCGTCGTTGATCATCCGTCGATCTTGACGGTCGGCATCTCCAGGTGGATGTCCTGGGCCGGGATCTCGGCGTAGGTCTTGATCGGGTCGCCGGTGGCGAGCGTGGCGGCCGTGAGCGGGTGGCCGCTGGCGGTGGTCTTGAGCAGCGTCTTGGCCTTGGCCAGCCCCTGGATGTGGTCGACGTCGGCGTGGGTGGCGATGATCGTCTTGCAGTTGGAGAGCGGGAAGTCCAGCTGGCGGATCAGCTCGACGATCTCGTCGACCGTGTCGTCGAAGCCGATGTCGATCAGCAGCCACTCCGGGCCGTCGTAGACCAGATACACGTTGCAGCCGAGCCGCTCGCCCGCCTGGTGGTTCATCTCGATCACGTGCGGGAAGATCGGCTTCCGCTCAACCATGGCTGGGAATCCGTTGGTACGGCGTATCAAGCAAAACAGTCGCGACGGCCGACTGGCCCGAATTGCCCTGGAATTCTACGAGACAACGAGCCAAGCGGCAAGGAATGCGCTAAAGCACCCGGCAGACCACGTGCTAATCGTCGCTGGCATCCGCACTTGCAGGCCTTACGCTAGGCAAGCAACTCCTTGATCGCGTGGCAGTCGTCGTGAGCGATCGGCAGCGGCTGGCCGGCGTTGTCGTACTGCTCGTGCTTGGAGTCGATGCCCAGGGCGGCAAACCAGGTGTGGAACAAGTGGCCGATGTCGTGCTCCTGCCCGGAGACGAACGTGCCTAGCTCGTTGGTCTTGCCGACCACGACGCCGGCTTTCAATCCGCAGCCGCCCAGCATCACGCTCCAGGCCTCCGGCCAATGGTCGCGGCCGACGTGCCCGTTGATCCGCGGCGTGCGGCCGAACTCCGACATCATGATGAGGAGCGTGCTCTCGTAGAGGCCCCGGTCGATGAGGTCTTCCACCAGCGACGCCACCGCCTGATCGACCTTCGGCACCAGGCTGCGGTGGCCGTTGAAGTTGTCGCCGTGCGTGTCCCAGCCGTAGGAGTTGACTTTCACGAAGGTGATGCCGGCTTCGAGCATCCGCCGGCCGATGAGCAAATGCCGGCCGAACTCGGTGCGGCCGTAGCGGTCCCAATCCTTGGCGGGCACCTTGCTCTCGTCGAACAGGTCTTGCCGCCGCATCAGCGCCTGGGCTACGTCGTAGACATAGCTGTTGGCGTCGTTGGCTTCGGGCCGGTGCTTCTCGGCAAAGCGTTTGTTGGCCGCCGCCCGCAGGGCGTTGCGCTCCTCGTCGTTCTTCTGCGGAGACCGACTTGTGCCGCAGCAGGTTCTCCGGCGGTTTGCCGTCGCCGAAGGCCAGCGAGCCGTACCTGGCCCCCAGGAAGCCGGCATCCTGATGGATGAACCCGCCGCTGCCGGGCTTGACCCACACGTAGGGCGGCAGCCCGCTGTCGCCGGGCCCGAGCAGCTTGGCGACGGCCGAGCCGAAGTAGGGGTACGTGACGCCGCGGTTCTTGGGATCGCCGCGCTGGATGCGGGCCACGCCGGCCGAGTGGGAGTTGTCCTTGGTGCATACGCTGCGCACCAGAGCGACCTGGTGCATCTTCGTGGCCATCCGCGGCATGAGTTCGCTGACCTGCACGCCGGGGATGCTGGTAGCGATCGAGCGGAACGGCCCGCCGAACTGCGTGTTCGGCTTAGGGTCCCAGCTCTCGAGCTGGCTGAGGCCACCGTCGAGCCAGATGAAGAGCACTTGCTTGTGCTTGCGCTTCATCTGGGCCGCCACTGCCGGCTGCACGAGGCCGCCCAAGCCACCGACGGTGAGCGCACCCGCGGCCGCGCCGGCCGCTGTGCCCAGAAGCTGGCGGCGGGAGAGGCGGTGTTCCCACGGTTTGCAAAGTTTCGAGGTCATGACACCGGTTCTCTCAGCCAATAATTGGGCATCCAATAGTAAAGGCAGATCTCCGCGATTCTCGCGGACTGCCAAAGCTCGTGGTCCCGCGTGGAGTTCCAATCTAAGTACGGGTCGCGAGAAGGATCGAGTCGCCTCCAGTCGGGATCGCGTAGGTCATGTTCAGTTGGCTGGCGGCAGCGCGCCGCCATGACATCCTCCCAGGCCCCCGATGCGGCATAATTCATCTGACCATCAATCAACGAGCACGCATTTGCACCCCCGGCAAGAGCAGGAAACGCAAGTTGAACCGCGTCGTCTTCCCAATAGCAAATCGGGCAAATCGCATATGAGCCAGGCGGTGCATCAAACGCTAGATGACCGCAACACGGGCACGGATACATGGCGAAACGTCAGTGATTCACGCAGAACTCCGTCGAAGCCAGCAGCGACCACGCCAGGTTCTTGATTGCCTGCGCGATTGTCGGCCCGCTTCGCCAAATACGCAGCGACGGCGGATGACTCTTCTTCGCTCGGCAGCCGCGTCAACACGCTCAGGTACAACTCGTCTGCCAGCTGCTTGGCGTCGCCCAGCTTCGTCAGCCGGTCGGTCACATTGCCCTCTTTCGGCTCCAGCCAGGAAACGACCAGGTCGCTGTTGGACATGAAGAGGGCCGCTTTGACCGACGAGCGGAACTCGGTCTCCGGCTCGCGCGGCGGGTTGGCGAAGGCCTTGAGGAAATCGGCCAAAGGCTTGGCGAACTGCGCGTCGTGGGACACGCGGCTCCCCTGTCCGCCGGCTGGCACGCGAGCCGCGTGCCCCACGGGGCCGGTCGCCTGCATCACGCTGCGGGCGAGTTGTTCGGCCGAGAGGGCCTTTTCGTTGGCCACGAGGAAGCTCTCTCGCGGCACCTTCTGGCTGGCCGGCACGGCGCTCGATCGCTGATACGTGCGGCTTAATGCCAGTTCCCGCAGCAGCAGCTTCATGTCGAACTTGCCGGCCGCGAAGTCATCGGCCACCAGCGCGAGCACTTCCGGGTGCGACGACGGGTTTTCGCTGTGGTGCTGATCCAGCGGCTCGACCAGGCCGCGCCCCATCATCATCCACCATAGTCGGTTGGCGATATTCCGCTTGAAGGCCCCGTTGTCCGGCCGCGGCAGGCGCTCGGCCAGCTCGCGCCGCGGGCTGAACTTCGGCACGCCTGGCGTGCGCTTCTTCGCATCGGGTGGCACACTGAACTCTTCCCCCTTCTTGAAGACGGGGATCGCGATTTCCTCGCCGCCGGGCAGCCGCGGGCCCGTTGCATTTTTCTTGTCCGGATCGAAGACCGAATTGAACTCGCGCTTCTTGGTGAGCATGGCCTCTGTCAGGCTCGGCCGGCTGCCGGGCTGGAGGTTTATGCCCTCGATGAAGGCGAACAGGCCCTGGTAGTCCTGCTGCTTGTAGTCTTTGATAAACAGGTGGTTGTGGCAGGCCTGCGCATTGCAGGTCCACGCCCAGGAACAACCGGCCCACGTCGCGGGCCAACCCGTCCTTATCGACCGGGTTTTGCCCATAGTTCTCCAGCCGCTTGGTGTAGAAGAAGGCCGAGCCGGCCAGGGCGGCGCTCTGGCCCTCGTCGCCGCGGAGGATTTCTCGCACCAGCACATCCCACGGCTTATTGGCTTGGAACGAGTCCTCCAAGTATTTGTCCCACACGGTGTCGGCGCCGAGCCGTTCCATGAGCATGACGTTGAACAGCTCGCGCATTCGCCGGGCATACTCCGGCGCGGCCAGCAGGCGGTCGATGAGCCTGGCCCGCTTGTCGGGCGATTTGTCGGCCAGGAACTCCCGCGCCTCGGGGACTCGGGATGCTGCCGCGCAGGTCGAGGCAGGCCCGGCGGAGAAACTCCGCATCGTCGGCCAGTGGCGGAAGAGGCGTCTTGGCGCCGCGCTCGATGAGCTGATCGATCCGGGCGCTGAGCGGCTCGGCAGCCGCTGGCGCCCTGAGTAAAGCGAGACCAACTACCGGCAGGACAAACAGCCGCGCACGGCACGGAGCCGAAAACCGCATGCACAATTCTCCGAGGCGGGATATCGGAAGGCAGGCACTCACGCCGATTCGGCGGCTCGCATTATATCAAAGGCGGCTTGGCGCAGCAAAGGAGTCGCTGCCTAGCGCCAGGCGCATCCCAAGCGCTGTGTCTCGGTGGACGCGACCAGTTTACCCGCCCAACCGGACACGTGGCGAACCATATTTGTTCGAAGCAGTAGGCACGCTCCGCGTGCCGTCACGCAGACGGCACCGGAGTGTGCCTACTACCGCGTGAAAAAAATCGTAAGACAAACTACGGCTGTGGTTTACGCCCTGTCGAGGCACGGACAGGCAGGCCGTGGGCGCGACACATACGGAAGACTTGGGTGACAATCGGACTCGCGAGCGGCCCCGCGGTGCGCGGCTCCGGCAGGCGGAAAAGAGTGCCCGCTCTACGTTGCCAGGCCCCGACGCGATTCTTCGTAGCGGTCGGACAGCGCGCGCACCTGGGCTTCTAACTGCTCGGCGATCTCGCGGCGGTGCAAGTTGGCGTCGGTGCGATAAGGCTCGCCGACCAGGATTTCCACGTTGAACGGCAGCGGCAGCCACGTGCCGCGCGGCCAGACGCGCTCGATGCCGGCGATGAAGCAAGGATAGATCGGCAAATCTGGAAAGCTGCGGGCAATTTCGCCCACGCCCGGCTTGAAGGGGACGATCACGCCCGGATCGCCCCGGGTGCCCTCCGGGAAGATGATCAGCGAGTCGCCCTGTTCCAGGGCTGCGCGGACTTCGGCCAACGGGTCGCGCGTGCGGGCCTTGCGGTTGACGAGGATCGGATTGAGCGTGACCCGGCAGAACCAGCCGACCAGGCCGCCGCCGAAGGTGTCTTCGGCCGCCGCGCAGCGGACGCGCGGCAGCGCCCGCCGCCGAAAGAGCATCGAGAGCACGTAGACATCGAGCATCGTGTTGTGGTTGGAAACGACGATGCAGGGCGTGGCCAGCTTTGGAGTGCGATACAGGCCCAGGGCCACGCGCAGCACGGCCCGAATCGCCAGCAGCAGCACCGTCTTGATCATAGCGTCTGGACCGGATTCCTGACGTAGCCGAAGTCGCCAGACTTCGGGGGTCTCGTCGAAGCCCGAATTCTGGCGAATTCGGCTACTTGATCATAGGCGCAGCGTTCCGGGGTAGTACACGTGCCAGATCAGGTGAAAGATCACCGGAACGGTGAAGATCACGCCGTTGATGCGGTCGATCACGCCCCCGTGGCCCGGCAGCAGATGACCGGTGTCCTTGACTCCGCAGGTCGCGCTTGATCGCGCCGGTCGCCAGGTCGCCCACCAGCCCGAGCCAGCCGGTCAAGAAGCCGATCCAGAAGAGGAACATCGCCGATGGCCTTCCGCCGGACAGCGGAGGCATCAGGGGCGCCATCGCGGCGCTCGCGGCCGCGCAGCCCAGGGTTGCCAGGGCGGAGCCGACCCACGTCTTTCGCGGATTGATCCGCGCGGCAACTGGCACGTGCAGCCATTTCCAGTTCACTGGCCCCAACAGCTTGCCGAAGCAATAGGCCAACACGTCGCGCAGCTCGGTCACCAGCAGTGCGTAGAAGAGTAGGAAGGGCTCCAGCCCGGCCAGGAGTGCAGCGTGGCTGAAGAGGAACACGAACAGCAGCAAGCCGCAGAGGATCGTGCCCAGCGAGACCAACGAGTCCCCGCGGATTGTTCGCGGCCACCAGCGCAATCGGCAGCACCAGCGTGGCGAACACCGGCACCAGCACGATGTACAGCCCGTACCAGCCCGAATAAGCCAGGGCATAGGTGGCGGGCACCATCAGATACGCCAGCGCGATGGCCGAGCGGTCCTCCGCCCGGAGGAACGTGCCGCGGTGATACATCGGCAGCAGCGAGAAGAACTCGCAGCGCGACGAAGCTCACCAGCGCCAACAACACGTAGACCACGGCCGCGTGCAACGACGAGGCCACAAGAAAGACGCCGATCATCCAGCACCAGGTTTCCGTGCGGACGGCGATGTCGCGGCCGGTTTTCGTGTGCTTCAGCGGCAGCGATGCGGCCAGGAACACCGCCAGGACGACCAGGACCCCACTACTGAGCACCAGCTCGTTCCAACGCTCGTCCAGCGCGAACCGCGTCAGCCCGAAGACGTAGATCGCCGTCAGCACAATCCATCTCATACGCTCTTCCAGAGCAGGCGAAGACGGTTCAGCCAGGTCAGGACCACGAAGGCCAGCACGACGGCCAGATACGGCGGGCCGTACTCGGTGACGGCGCGGGGAAAGAACGCGGCGGCCAGCGCGCCCAGGCCGAACCAGAACGCCCGATCGCTCTTGCCGCCCAGCGGCCCTTCGTAGCGGCGCGTGCCGGTGGTCGCTTTGCCGAGAATGCCCGTGAATTCGGCCAACAGGGTAGCTACGACGACAGAGAATACCATCGTGCGGATACCTTCCGTGGGCGCGAAGAAGGCCGCTGGCAGATAACTGGCGCAGTCGCCGCCGACGTCCGTGATCTCGTTGAGCACTTCGCCGCGGCGGTCGGCCAGGCCCTTTTCGCGGGCCAGCATGCCATCCAGCGCATTGAAGCCCATCCGCGCGAAGAGCAGCGGCGGCACCGCGAGCAGAAACCAGCGCTCGACCGCAAGGCCCCAGGCAAAGCTCGCCCCCACTGCTCCCGCAGCGGCGACGCCCAAACCGATAGCCATGTCCGGCGTCATCCAATTGCCCGCCACGCCGCGGACAAGGCGCTGAAACCGCGGCTTGAGGTTGTAGATGCTAATCATCGTCGGCTTGGCGCCAAGCTCTTGGCCAGCGGCATCAGCTAGCGGGATGGGTTGGCCGAATTATGGTCGATTGATCAGGAGCGTGTAATCAGCAATCCGCAGATCGTTGCCGCTCGCGCTGAACGTCAGCCGCCGAAACCACCGTCGGGACAAGCCCGACTTGGGAATCAGTCCCAACGGGCCGCGCAACCGTCTCCGCCCAACCCGCCGGAGGTGGTATCCTGGCGATACTCCTTAACCTGCACCGCCGTGTTCCGCTTCTCGACCTGACGACCATGAGTCGAACTCTCTCAACCCGCCAAGCCACCGAGCACACCGCGACGATGCCCGACGGCACGCGAGCTGTTCTACCGCGCCTGGCTGCCGGCGAACCCCGCCAAGAAGGCGCTGCTCCTGTTTCACCGCGGGCACGAGCACTCGGGCCGCTGGCAGGAAACGGTCGAGGCCCTGGGGCTGGACGACGTGGCCGTCTTCGCCTGGGACGCGCGCGGGCACGGCCGCTCGCCCGGCGAGCGCGGCTCGGCGGAGAACCTGGCCGTGGTCATCCGAGACGTCGACGAGTTCGTGCGCCACGTCAGCGAGCGCACGGCATCGCACTGCCCGAGATGATCGTCCTGGCCCACAGCGTCGGCGCGGTGACCGTGGCCGCCTGGGTCCACGATTATGCGCCGCCGATCCGCGGGCTGATCCTGGCCACGCCGGCCTTCCGCGTGAAGCTGTACGTGCCGTTCGCCGTGCCGCTCTTGCGGCTGAAGCAGAAGCTGCTTGGGCCGGGCTACGTCAAGAGCTACGTCAAGGCCAAGATGCTCACGCACGACGCGGAGCAGGCGCGGCTCTACCACGCCGATCCGCTGATCTTCCGCCAGATCGCCGTCAACATGCTGCTCGACCTGCACGACACCTCGACGCGGCTGCTCGCCGACGCCGGCGCGATCACCGTGCCGACGCTGGTGCTCGCCGCCGGCGCGGACTGGGTCGTGAAAGTCTCGGCCCAGCGGGAGTTCTTCGAGGGGCTCTCGTCGCCGGTGAAGCGGATGGAGGTGTTGCCCGGCTTCTACCATGCGATCTTCCACGAGAAGGACCGCCGCGGCTGATCGCCAAGGTGCGGGAGTTCGTCCGCGAGCGGTTTGCGAAGCCGGCCGACCAGCCGTCCGCTGCTCGACGCCGACCAGCGCGGCTACACCAAGGCGGAATACGACCGGCTGCGTCGCGCGGGCGGCCTTTCTTATGCCCCGACGCGCTGGGGCATGAAGACGCTGGGCCGGCTGAGCCGCGGCATCGACTCGGCTGGGAGAGCGGCTTCGATTCCGGCGTCATGCTCGACTACGTCTACGAGAACCGGCCGCAGGGCATCACGCCGCTGGGCCGGCTCATCGACCGCTCCTACCTGAACAGCATCGGCTGGCGCGGCATCCGGCAGCGGCGAGTGCATCTCGAGCGGCTGCTGCGCGAGACCATCGAGCAGACGCACGCCGCGGGCCGCGCCGTGCGGCTGCTCGACATCGCCGCCGGGCCGGGCCGCTACGTCCTGGAGACGATGCGCGAGCTTCGTGCATCTGCCGATTACCGCGACGCTGCGCGACTACAAGCAGGAGAACCTCGACGCCGCTCGCCGGCTGTGCGCAGGAACTGGGCCTGGCGAACGTGACGTCGTGCACGGCGATGCCTTCGATCGCGCTTCGCTGGCGGCCGTCCCGCCGCGGCCGACGATCGCCATCGTCTCCGGGCTGTACGAGCTGTTCCCGGACAACGAGCCGGTGCGCCGCTCGCTGCGCGGCCTGGCCGACGCGGTCGAGCCGGGCGGTCACCTGATCTACACGAACCAGCCCTGGCACCCGCAGGTCGAGTTCATCGCCCGCGTGCTGACCAACCGCGAAGGCCAGCCGTGGATCATGCGCCGCCGCACGCAGGGCGGAGATGGACGAGCTGGTGCGCGCGGCCGGGCTTCGAGAAGCTCTCGCAGGAGATCGACCCGTGGGGGATCTTCACCGTGTCGGTGGCCCGGCGCGTCGGCGCCTGATGGTCAGGGCCGCCGTCGACCTCGCGTGCTGCTGTCCTGTGCTCTTCCTCGTCGTCTACGGCAGCACGAACTGGTTCACGTCGCAGCGCAGCGACGTCGGCACGTGGTATTTCGAGTGGGAGCTGGAGTCGATCCCGTTCGTGCCGCTGATGATCGTGCCGTACATGTCGATCGACCTCTTCTTCGTCGCCGCGCCGTTCCTGTGCCGCGACGAGCGGGAGCTGCGGCATCTTCGCCCGGCGCGTGACGTTGTCGATCCTCGTGGCCGGGGCCTTCTTCCTGGCCATGCCGCTGCGGCTGGTGCTGCGAACGGCCGGAGTCGGCGGGCTGGCTCGGCGCGATCTTCGACAGGCCTTTCGCGAGCTTCGACTGCCGCACAACCTGTTCCCGTCGCTGCACATCACGCTGTGGACGATCCTGGCGGACATCTACGCACGGCACACGCGCGGCCTGCTGCGCGGTGCATCGAACGTCTGGTTCGGCCTGATCGGCTTCTCCACGGTCCTGACCTAGCAGCATCACCTGGTGGACGTCGCGGGCGGGTTCGTGCTGGCGGCGTTTGCTTCTACGCGGTCCGCGAAACCGCTTCCGCCTGCCGGTGGTCAGGAATCCCCGGGTCGGCGCTACTACGGCTGGGCGCGCTTGCCGCGATGACCCTCGCCGTTCTCGCCTGGCCCTGGGGCGGTGGTTCGCTCTGGCCGGCGGCCGGGCTGGGGATGGTGGCGGCCGCCTACTTCGGACTCGGGCCGGGCATCTACCGCAAGGCCGACGGCCGGCTGCCGCTGAGCACGCGATTCGTGCTTGGCCCGGTCTTCTGGGGCAGTACCTGTCGCTGGCCTACTATCGCCGGCAGTGTCGCCCGTGGGACGAGGTTGCGCCCGGCGTGTTGATCGGCCGCCAACTCACCGATGCGGAGGCCGCACGCGCGGTCGGCGAAGGCGTGACGGCCGTGCTGGATCTGACGGCGGAGTTCTCGGAGGCGGCGCCGTTCCTGGCGTCACCTACCGCAACCTGCCGATCCTCGACCTGACGGCGCCGACGCAGGACAGCTGCACGAGGCGGCAGCATTCATCGCCGCGGAGGCCGCGCGAGGCAAGGTGTACGTGCATTGCAAGATCGGCTACTCCCGCAGCGCGGCTGTCGTCGGCGCGTATCTCCTCGCCAGCGGCCAGGCGGCCACGGCGGACGCAGCCGTCCAGCGGCTTCGCGGCGTCCGGCCCTCGATCGTCATTCGGCAGGAAGCGTACGAGGCACTGCGCGACTTCGAATGGACGCTTCCATCCAAGAATAGAGACTCTGTTGCAGGAGGCAGCCGCGTGTAATTGACCTCTTGATAGACCGCCGGAGTTAGACCAGGATCGAAGAAGGACAACCACGAATCACACGAATAACACGAATAATGCGCATGACACCCCTGTTGCGTTTGGAGATGGATTTCGGAACGCTAATAATCGCTAATAGGCGCTAATCATGCGCGATGGATCTCTCCTGGGCTATAGAGGACCGCGAGGAGGAATATCGAATCGATCATTAGCGGAGATCAGCGATTATTAGCGTTCCCGCTCTTCCATTCGTGCTATTCGTGTTATTCGTGGTTGCCTGTCCTTTCGGGGCGTGGACCCAGCTTGCATCAGCGATGGATCTTCACACCGGTGTGCCGCTCTGGCGAGACCTGGCTCCGCCCGAGGTCCCCTATGGGCCTGCTCACGGCGATCTCGACTGTGAAGTCGCCGTGCTCGGTGGCGGCGTCAGCGGCGCCCTGGTGGCCTATTACCTGACGCGGGAAGGTGTAGACACGCTTCTCGTGGATAAGGCCCAGCCGGCGAGAGGGAGCACCGCGGCTAGCACGGGTCTCTTGCAATACGAGATCGACACGCCCCTCAGCGATCTCGTCAAAACGGTGGGCGTCGAGCGGGCCGTCTACGCCTACCGCCGCGGCTTGTGGGCTATCGACGAGATCGAGCGGCTCGCGGGAGAGCTGGGCGACGGCTGCGGCTTCTCGCGTTGCCAGAGCCTGTACTTCGCCAGCCGTGCCTGGCATGCCCGCCGGCTCCGCAGGGAATACGAATGCCGGCGCGAGCACGGTTTTGCCCTGCGTTATCTCTCGCGCCGCGAGCTGGCCGATATCACGACGATCCGCGCACCCTGCGCATGCTCACGGAAGGGGACGGGCAAATTGATCCCTACGCGTTCACCACGCGCCTCTTGCAGCGTGCCACGCGGCAGGGCCTGCGAGCATTCGCTGACACCGAAGTCATCTCCGTGGAAGAAGACTCGCGCGGCATGGCCCTGCGGACGGCCACGGGGCGCATTGCCGCTCGGCGCGGCGGTCATCGCCACCGGATACGCGGCTCACGAGCAGCTCAAGTCGCCGCCGGGAACGCTGCACAGCACGTATGCGGTCGCCAGCGCCCCCATGAACGAGCTGCCGGGCTGGCCGGCACGATGCTTGATTTGGGAGACCGCGCGGCCGTACTTCTACGGCCGGCGGACCGACGACGGCCGGGCCATCATCGGCGGCGGGGACACCGCTTTCTCCGATGACCACCAGCGCGAAGAGCTGATTGCGCAAGACCCGCGACTTAGCCGAGCGGTTCAGTCAGCTCTTCCCCGACGCGGCCTTCGAACCTGCCTATGCCTGGGCAGGCACCTTCGCCGAAACCAAGGACGGAATGGCCTACATCGGTAAGCCGCCTGGCCGGACCAGCACCTACTTCGCGCTGGGCTACGGCGGCAACGGCATCACCTTCGAGCGCGATCGCGGCACGGCTGATTGCCGACCTTTACCTTGGGCGGCCGAACGCGGACGCGGCCGTGTTTTCTTTCGACCGTTAGCCGCGGACTTTGCCGCAGACTTCGCTGCGGGCTTCTTCGCCGGCTTCTTTTTCTTAGGCGGCTCGAGGGCCGATTCCGCCGGTCCGGCCAGCACTTCACCCGTGGCATGGAAACGCGAGCCGTGGCATGGGCAATCCCAGGTCCGCTCCGCGCCGTTCCAACGGACGAGGCAGCCCATGTGCGTGCAGACCGCCGAGACGGTCGTCAGCTTGCCCTCGTCGTCGCGGTAGCACGCGACTCGCTGGCCGTCGAGCTTGAGGATCTTGCCCTGGCCGCGTTTCACCGAGCGAGGCGACTTGCCTTCGGCCGGCGCGAGGCGATCGCGCACCAGGTAGTACGGATAATCGAGGTTCTCCTTGACGTAGTCCCACGTGCCGCCGCGCAGCTTCTTGCGATTGACGGACAAGAGGTCCTGCCAAGGGTTGTCCCTGCCGAGCACGGCATCGCAGGCCATCATCCCGCCGAGCGTGCCGAACGTCATGCCGTTGCCCGCAAAGCCGGTGGCCACGAACTGCCGCTCCGCCGTCTCGCCGATGTAGGGCAATCCGTCGTTGGTCTCGATCACCTGCCCGGACCATCGGGAGTCGATCTTGGCTTCGGGCACCAATTCCAAGAGCTTTGCCTCCAGCTCTCGGAAGGGAAGCTCAGTATCGGTTTGCTGGCCGGTCTTGTGGTCTTTGCCGCCGAAAATGACATAGTCGGCTTTCGCGCCGGCATCGACCCGCAGATAGTAATAGGGATCGCTGGTGTCCCAGAAACTGGCCTCGGGAAGGCGGCCTTTGGGGACAGCCGCCCCCACGACATAGGAGGAGTACGGCGCCAGTTTGGTCTGAAACAGGGTGGCGCTCACGAGGCCGGTCTTTCCCATCAGCGGCACGTGCGTGGCGATGACCAGGTGATCGCACTGGACCGTCCTGCCTCCGACGACCGCTGCCAGCGGCTCGTCTTTCACTTCCTCGACGCCGGCCTCTTCGAAGATCGCCGAGCCGTCGCCGGACACGGCTCGCGCCAGCCCCGCCAGATAGGCCAAGGGGTGAAACTTCGCCTGGTCGGCAAGGCAAATGCCCGGCTTCTCGAGATAGGGGACCGCATCCAGGAAGCGGGCCTCGAAACCGAGGTCTCGGGCGAGCGACGCTTCCTTCCGCAGCTCGGCGCTTTCGTCGCGGTCACTGTCCAGCGAGGCGTGCAGGTAGCCGGGGATTCGCTTGAACTGGCAGTCGATCTGGAGCGTCCGCGCAACCTGCTCGATCGTATCGATGGCCGCAGCCCCGCCCTCCCAGGCGAGCCGGGCTGCGTTCTTGCCGAAGTGGCTGACCAACTGCTTGAGCCGTAAGTCGGTGACCACCGTGAGGTGGGCGGTCGTGTTCCCGGTGTCCACGCCTCCGATGCGCTCCCGCTCCAAGACGCAAACCTTTTTTCCGGCCCGCTTGAGCAGGTAGGCCGCCGTCAGCCCGGTGATGCCGGCGCCGACGACGACGATGTCGAAATGACGGGATGAGGTCAAGCGGCCGAACCGAGGTAGGCGGAGCCGCTTCCAGACCGAAGTGTGCTGCGGAATCATGGGCGATATCCCTCGGCGGATCAGAGGAATCAGAGAAGCCGAGGCCGCAAATCTCGCGCCGCGCTGAGAGTTCTTGGCACGCAATGTGCGTCTCTCGCGGCGACAACTCCTTCAACCCTTCAACCCTTCAACCCAAGGTAAGCCATGACGACCGATCAAAAGCGCAGTGGAAAAATCGGCTGGGTGATTCTGTGGTTGTTGGGGATACCAATCCCCGTGCTGCTCCTCCTGTTCCTACTGCGGGGCTGCACCTAAGCACCGCTCCCTAGGCACGCGCCGTGGCGTGGGGTCGCGCAAGATCAAGATGTTGTTGCCGCCCTCAGGGAAGAGGGCCACCGCGCGGCGATCATACGATTGCCGGCAGGAGCAGCTTTTCGAGCGCCTCGACGTCCACGGGTTTCGTCATGTGGTGGTCGAATCCCGCCTCCGTGGCCCGCCGCTTGTCTTCTTCCTGTCCCCAGCCGGTCAGGGCGATCAGCGTGATGTGGCCGCCGCCCGGCTGGCGGCGGACGTGGCGTGCCACTTCGTAGCCGTTCAGCTTCGGCAGGCCGATATCCAGCAGCATCACGTCGGGCCGGAAGGTCGCCGCTGATTGCAGGGCCTCCAGTCCGTTGTAAGCGGTGTGCGACATCGTGCCCCATGACGCGCAGCATCATGGCCAGGCTGTCGGCAGCGTCACGATTGTCGTCCACGACCAGGACGCAGCGGCGCGACGTGGCAGCGGTCTGATCGGCCTTGGTTTCCCCGTCGTCGTGTGACTGGGTTTCCGCATCTCGGACCGGCAGGTGCACGACGAACTCGCTGCCCATGCCCGGTCCGTCGCTACGCGCCTCGACACGGCCGCCGTGAAGCTCGACCAGTCCGCGCACCAGCGAGAGCCCGATCCCCAATCCACCCTGCGAGCGTTCGAGCGCCGGCGTCAACTGCGAAAACATCTCAAAGAGGCGCGGCAGGTGCTCGGGGGCGATGCCGATGCCGGTGTCGCGCACCGACACGACGACCCCTCTCTCACTCCGCTGGGCATTCAGCCAGAGATGGCCGCCCCGCTCCGTGTACTTCGCGGCGTTGTTGAGCAAGTTGGAGAACACTTGCGAAAGCCGGATCGGGTCGGCGTCCACGTAAACCCCTTGCGGCACCGTCAGGGTCAATTCGTGGCGGGATGCTTCGATGAGCGGGGAGCTGGATTCCACGGCGCTGTGCAGCACCGCCGCCAATTCCACGGGCTCCTTCCGGAGCTGCAGCTTGCCCCGGGAAATGCGGGAGACATCCAGCAGGTCGTCGATGAGCCGGACGACGTGCTGCAATTGCCTTTCCAGCACGGTGCGGGCGTCTTGGACGACTTCCGCGTCGCCGTTCGCGCGCGCGGCATGAGACTCCACCGCATTGCAGATGGGGGCCAAGGGATTTCGAAGCTCGTGGGCCAGGGTCGCCAGGAACTCGTCCTTACGCCGGTCGGCGTCCTTCAGCGCCTCCTCGGCGCCTGCCGTTGCGTGACGTCCACGCCCAAAACCAGCGCTGCCTCGCGGCCGCTGAAGTGAATCGGGCTTCCTGTGACCTCAACCTCGAAGAGGCTGCCATCCTTGCGGCGGTGCCGCCAGACCCCCGCATGATCGATCTGGCCGGCCGGAACATGTTTGCCGACGGACTCGTAATAACGGACCATCTCCGCCACCTCATCAGCAGGGCGGATGTCCCGAAGCGTCATGGCCAGAAACTCATCGCGCGAATAGCCGTACTGCCGCACGGCCGCCTCATTCACCGCCAGGAAGCCGAGCGTCTGGCGATCAAACACCCACATCGGATGCGGGTTCGACTCGAAGAGCAGTCGATACTGCGCCTCGCTCTCGCGCAGCCGCTCTTCGCTCTCCCTCAGCACCGCTTCGGCTCGCTTGTGCGCGGTGATATCGACCAGCATGTTGATGCCGCCGATGACGCGGCCTTCTGTATCGAGCAGCGGCGTCGGATAAGGCTCGAACCACACCCGCGTGCCGTCGGGGCGCTCGGCGATGGCTTCCGCTCCGCGGACCACGCGGCCCTCTTTCAGGGCCACGGCCATCGGACACTCATCGTGCGCCAGCGGCGTGCCATCGGGACGGAAAAGCTTGAAGCTGACGCACCACTGGTCGGTGCCCAGCTCCGGCACGCGGCCGGAGAACTCCACGGCGGCCGGGTTGAAGTGCGTCAGGCGGCCCTGGGCGTCCGTCGTATAGATCGCCGCGGGCAGGGCGTCGATCATCTCACGGAAACGGCGCTCGTTTTCGCGCAACGCCTGTTCGGTCTGAGCGCGCTCGATGAGGTCGGCAGCCTGGCGCGCCAGGATGTCCAGCAGGCGCAGATCACGCTCCACGGGCTCGTGGGGATTGCGCCAGTGTGTGGAGATCATTCCCAGCAACCGCCCAGCGCGAGAACAGCGGCGTGGACTGCACGGCGCGGATGCCTGAATCGCGATAGCCCTCGAGGCCTGGGGTGCCCACGATGAAGTCACACGTCTCCACATCCGCGACGATCACGCGCGTGCCGGTCTGCAGGGCCATGCCGCAGGAACAGCCGCTGCCGGCGTGTACCCACTGGAAGGCCTCGGCGCTCGCCGAGTCAAACCCATGGTGCGCCAGCAGCAGCAGCGCTCCCCGATCGGCGTGGAGCATTTGCAGGCTCGCCATCTCGGAGCGCATGAGGGCTACGGCCGCATCCAGGATTTTCCGATAGAGGGCGTCCGTCTCGCCCTCCTGGATCATCTGCGCGCTGATCTGCTGCAATTGCCTCGCGGCGGCCAGCTCCGTCATCAATTGATCGACCACCTGGGCCTTCTGACGGTTCGTGACCAACACCTGGTGTGCCGTAGAAGCAAAGCGCCCCAGGCTGGTCAGCAGCCGCTCATCCTCCCGGTCGAACTCACGGCCCTCGTCGTGCGCGATCACCCAGACCGTCCCGACCGGCTCGGCCGCGACGTGGAAGGGCGCGAGCAGGACCTCCGCAATCGGCGGAGTGACTTCGGGAGGAACCGGGTAATGACGCTGCGGCTGCGAGAGCAAGAGCACGCTGTTGCGATCGAGCACCGTGCCACAAGGGCTGATCTCGCGCGGCATCGTGCCGCCGAGAAAAGGAGACCATCGCCCCGCCACGGCGTGCCAGCGGAAGCCCTTTCGCCCGCCGTCCTCTTCCAGAATGCTGATGCCCGCCGAGTGCGCCCCGCACAAGTCAAGTGCGGTCTCGGCCAGCTTTTGCAGGACGTTGCCGTCCGGGCGGGCCATCTCTTCCAAGAGGGACGCCAAGGCGCGGTTCTCGGCCTCGTAGTCCGGAGACCGCGTTGCGCGGCGGCCCAACTCGGCCGTCACGTTCACCGCTTCCAACGGCACGTGGCCATTGGTGGGGTGGACGCGCGGTCGATCGGTAGTCTGAGCCACGGTCTTATCCCCCCAGGTTTGGCTAGATTCGGAGCACCAGTCTAACCGGGTTTCGCAGTCCCCGATATCGCTTAGACCAGGTCGATCCTCCAATGAAGTCAGCTGGCCGATCAAGAAGGGTCGGCAGGCATACTAGCCCGACGCGCAAGCGAGGGACAAGCACGACAAGCCGCGGTGAACGGCACTACTCCCTCGCTTGCGCGTCGGGTTAGTGTTTCGATTCCTGCCACCGCCTAGAACGCCGTCCGCTGGAAGCTTTCTTTTCGCTGCTCGATCATCTGGCGGATTTCATCGAGCGCCGCGGCCTTGCTGGGCAGGCGGCGGAAGATGCCGACCTCGCGGGCGACGCCCAGCACTTCGTCCCTGCTCAGCGAGCCAAGCTTGCCCACCTCGACGTGGATCATCTCGTAAGAGACTTCGTCGGTGATCGACCGCTCAGAGAGCTCGTGGATCAACTGCGCGAACTGCTTCACGCGGTCGCCATCGACCTGAGCCGGCTTGCGGGCATTCTGGCCGGGCAAGCGGAACTTGCCCGCCTTCACGTAATGATCGGCCTTCGCCAGAAAGTCGGCGAACTGCGAGACCGAGAGGGACTCGAACGTGTCCAGGGCCTCGCACATCCGCTCGATGTCCACGGCAGCCTGCCGGCCGCCCGCGGCGGAGACGGTCTCCGCAATGCTCTTAAGCAAAGACCTTAACGCCGCTACCTGCATAGGCGGAGATCCTCCACTCGACTTCCTGGGCCAGGTTCCGGAACACGCCGCCGATGATCTGTTCGTTGTAGTTCACGGCGAACTGATTGCTTTCCGCCGCATGGCCGAAGTCGGCCCGGTGGGGAATCGCATTCTCGAAGTGATAGACCGGCTGGCCCCAGCGGTCCTGGCAGCGGACCTGGAGGCGGTTCCAGCGATCCTTCTCCGTGGCGTTCAGGCCGCTGGCCTGGCTCACCATGTTGGCGATGCAGCCCAGGATCGATAGGTTCGGGCAAACCTGCGTGTCGTGCTTCATGTGCAGCAGGCTGGCCAAGAGCCGCGGGGCGGCCTCGGTGCTGGTCGCATCGAGGATCACCGGGATCAGGGCGAAATCGCTGGCCGCCAGGGCGTTGACCGAGGCCGTGGTCCGCCGCGGCGGGCAGTCGATGAGGATGTAGTCGAATTCCTGCTGAACGCGGTCGTCGTGCACCAGCTCCCGCAGGCGGAACCGCACGTCGCCCGTGTTGCCGATCAGCCATTGGGCCATCAGCCGCTCTTCGCACTCGGCCAGGCCGTCGTCGGTGGCCACCAGCATGCCGTTGCCGTTAGGCTCGACCCGCTCGAAGCAGCTTCGGAACCGGCCTACGTTCACCGGCTGGTCTTGGAACATGGTCTGGGTGAGCCGCTGGTCCTGCCGCAGCCGCATCACCACGTCGGGCCGCATGCACAGCGAGCTGAGCGAGCCCTGGAAGTCCAAGTCGATCAGCAGCACTTTCTTGCCCTGCTTCCAGAGCGTGCAGCCCAGATTGGCGGCGATGGTGGACTTACCGACGCCACCCTTGAGGTTCATCACGCAGATGATCGGGCAGGCTTTCGAATCGAACGGCCGGAAGCCCGGCACGCCGGCATCGACGGGCGTTTCCCAGATGCGGCCGTCGGCCCGGGCCACGCGCTGCATCCGCTGCTCGGTGGTCTTGTAGCGGGTTTGCAGTCCGACGAACTCTTCGGCCGCCTGCTCCAGGCGCTTGGTGAATTCCTGCTCGCGGCCGCGGAGCGACTGCACCTCACCGTCTTTGTTGGTGATGGAGTGCTGGAGCGAGGCCCGCGTATCGGCCGCTTGCCGCAGTTGGTCGTTGAGGGCTTCCTCGATCTTTTTGAGCCGCTCCATCTCGCCCGAGTGGTCGTTGCGGTCGCTCTCCATGCGGTTGGTGAGCGCCTGCACGATCTCTCGCAGGCGCGCGACCTCGCCCAGCGCCTGTTGGCGCTGCTGGTTGATGTCGCCTTGTTCGCGCTTGATCGTGTCGATCCACGCATTGCGCTGGCGCACGGCCTCCTCCAGCTCGGCGATGCGGCCTTGCAGGCGGCCGATCTGATGACGATGTCGCCGCTTACGTGACATGAGCGTCATCACGCCGATGACCAATACCACGACCAGCACGCCGGCGCAGATCAAAAAGTTCCGCGCATCCGGGTGGCTGGCTGGATCACTCAGCCGGGTAAAGAAGTCACTCACCATCGACATTGCTCAACCTCTAGAGAACCGCGGAGTCAGAATGTTTATTGTCCAGGATGTTGTTTGCCGCGGCCGATGACCAGCGGCGGCAAAACGGCAGATAAACGAATGTGGAGTGCGAACGTGAACGCGGCTCGAACGCTCCGCCTCGGCGGCGCTTCGAGCGCCGCCTTGATGCACGTCGTGCGTCCGCCAAAGGCCGTTTCCATCGTCAGCCTGTTGTCGCTGCTGCGTGGACTTGTGATTGATTACTTGGGGTAATTCCGGAAGCCGTAGCTCTCGTCGCGCCCGCCTTGGTCGCCGATCGGCTCGTACCGCGGCCCAGAGGCAGTCGGCGGCGGGCCATAGCCCGGCGGAGTGTCGTAGCCCGGCTGCGGACCGCCAAAGCCGGTCGGCCCACCGGCCATTGCGGGCTGCGGCGGGGGCGGGGGCGAGATGGCCTGCTGATTGCTCTGGGCATTCAGCAACCGGCTGCCATAGGCGCAGCGCTCGGCCACCGCCTTGAAGGGCTTCTCCAACGAGGCCATGGCGGCCTCGATCGACGTAACCGTTTGCTCCAGCTCACGGTTACGGTCGTTGAGCTTCTTGTACACCTGCCGCAGGATGTCTTCGAGCTGGTTCATGCGGTCCTGCAAGCCCTGAAGTGGGTTGCCGCCGGCGTAGTTGGTCTGCGACGTCATGAACGGGAACTCGCCGGACATGCCATCCTGCCGCGATTCTCCGCGTTCCGACAGCCGGTGCCACACCAGCCAACACAGGAACACGAAGCCGATCCCCACGATGACCCAGGCTTCTGGCTTTGCGAACCAGGCTCCGATGCTTTCGGCCATGACTCAAAACCTCAAAAAAACGAGTTGTGACCTGCCGGCGAGATGTCTTTTGGGCGGGTCGAGACCAACATGTTTATTGTAGGAACCACAGGGCGGAGATTCCAGCAGTTTGTTGATGTTTGTCTCCACCACCAACAACTTCATGGTCGCAGCCAGGGGGCAAGATTGTCAAGCGGCGGCGGCGGAAGTTGCTCGCCCGCGAAGCGCTTACGCCGCGCCGTTCGCGCCAGCCGTGTCGATCAGACCAGCCGTGACGGCTGCGACCCTCGACAAGGTGGCAGGCGGCAACGGCCAGGCAACCGACTCTGCTATTCTTTCGACCGCCCGGCGAGAGTCAACCGCCGGCCGGGTCGAAGTAGGGGAAAACCTTGGCGGTCCCTGGCCCCGGTTTGGGCCGGCCGGTAATTTGATGAGCCAGCAGCGAGCGTCGAGGCGTAAGCCCGACATGCGTGGTCGCGCGGCCACGAATCAAACACGTCGGGCTTACGCCTCGACGCTCGCCAGCTTCGGCCTCGACGCTCGCCCAAATCGGAGAAAGTCCAATGATCATCGACGGCCATGCCCACGTTTCGGCCACCGATTTCGGGTCGGCCGATGAGCTGCTCCGCCAGTTAGACCAGGCCGGCATCGACAAGGCCGTCTGCGTGCCCGGCGGCATGATCGACGTGAGGCAATTCAGCCGGTATCTCAGCGGCCGGCTGCAACCGGACCCGAACATTCCCAACCACCTCGTCTTCGAGGCCATTGCCCGGCACGCCGACCGGCTGTACGGCTTCGTGTGCATCAATCCCAAGGACGCCAAGGCGGCCGACATGATGCGCGACGGCTTCGACCGCGGCTGCCGCGGCGTGAAGCTGGCGCCGACCGTGCACCGCTTCGCCTTCAGCGAGCCGGTGCTGGCCGAGGTCGCCGAAGAGTGCGGCCGCCGCGGCTTCCCGGTTTACACGCACGTCGTCCCTCAGCCGGGCGCCACGACCGGCGACTTCGCCGCGCTGGCCCAGCGCCACCCGGGCACGTCGTTCATCCTGGGTCACATGGGCTTCGGCCCGGGCGACGTAGACGCCATTGAGTTCGCCGCCCGGCTGCCGAACTTCTACCTGGAGACGTCGCTGGGCAACTTCTTAATCATGCGCGATGCCCTGGCCAAGGCCGGGCCCGGAAAGCTGATCTTCGGCTCAGAGTTTCCGCTGTCGCATCCCAAGGTCGAGCTGGAGAAGATCAAGCTGCTGGATGCGTCGGCGCATGATGCCTTGTGGCGGAAGAACGTGCTGGAGCGGATCGGCGTCAAAGGATGACGTGTGCCTACTTGCCGCCGGTCAGCACCGCCAAGATCCCGCGGCAGAAATCGGGCAAGTCGTCCGGTTTACGGCTGGAGACGAAGTGGCGGTCCACCACAACCGCGGCATCCTCCCAAAGCGCTCCCGCATTGACCAGGTCGTCTTTGATGCCCGGCGAGCCGGTCACCCTCACGCCCCGATACACGCCGGCCGAGATGGGAATCCAGCCTCCGTGGCAGATAGCGGCCACGAGCTTGCCGGCCCCGGCGAAGTCGCGGACGAGCTGAAGCACCTGCGGATCGCGCCGCAGCTTATCGGGCATGAAACCGCCGGGCACGACGAGGCCCTCGAAATCCGCGGCCCGCATCTGGGCGAGTGCGGCGTCAGATGTACACGGATAGCCGTGCTTGCCGGGGTACTGGCGGCCGGCCTCTTGCCCGGCGACAACGGCTTTGGCGCCGGCCTCGATCAGGCGCAGCTTGGGGTACCACAGTTCGAGGTCTTCGTAGACGTCGCCGACGAGGATCAGGATGCGGCGGCCGGCGAGGTTCTTTTCCTGGGGGAGTGGCATTTCGTTTTCAGCTCAATGGCGAACGTCTCAGCTCGGCAGAACAAACGCGCGGCTCGACCGTGCCAAGGTATCGAGCCGGCATCCAAGCCGCAACACGGCGACCCGCGTCGGGCACGTTTGGAAACGTGCCCCACGGCTCGGTGGCAACTCCAGCTCGTCGCCCATCTTGGCCGGCGGCAAGCTCCTGACCACGAACGAAGAGGGCGTGACCTGGCCAGCGCTCTAATGCATCGGCCGTTAGGCGTCCTGTTGGTCCGCAGAGCGGCCCCTGCGGTTCTCCGCCAGCATGTTGCAGAAGAGCGCCCCTTGCTCGATGGCGTCGTCGAGCGCTTGATGCGTGTGCGGCAGCGGATCGAACCAGTGGGGCGGCATGTTGCGCTTCACCGACTCGCGGTACTCGGTCCCCAGCATCGCCATGGCGTAGGTCTTGATATCCAGGGCCGAGTGCGAGAAGGGACTCTCCCCGACGAAACGGATCAGATACCAATAGACGAACAGGAAGTCGAAGCCCGCCGGATAGGCCACGAACACCGGCCTGCCCGGCAATTCCTTGATCCATGCCACATAGCGCCGCATGGCGTCGGTGGGGTCTTGCGGGTCACGGCGGGCTGCCTCCCACGCCTCAGGTTGCTCTTGCCACCAGGCCATCGTCTTGGGATGACCTTCAGCCCCCGGCAGCGTCACGAGATTCGCGCTGAACGTCCCGATCAACTGCTTGTCGGCCCGATATGCGGCCGAGGCGAAGCTGAGCATCGAATGCGGGCCGGGGATCGGGCCGTCGGTCTCCACGTCGGTGCTGAGGTAGACTTCGGACATAGCAAGCTAATTCCGCCCCGTGCCAATCGTTTCGGCGATCTCCTTCACGTTGGCGACAGGCTCACCGCGAAGGAGGTGCTGCCGGCGACGTAATGGCCCGGGGATCTGCTCGAGGGACACTCCTTCGTCCACCACCGGGATAATCCGTTTCCCTTGCCCCAGAGCAACGCCCAGTTCCAACCCCATGTTGTTCGACTTCGCGGCGTCGGCATCGACTAAGAACACGATGTTGGTGCTGTGCGTGAGGCCTTCCAGAGTCTTCGGCCCCCATTCGTCGCCGGGCTTGATCTGTTCCTCGTCAAACCAGACCGTAAAGCCCTGCTTCTGTAGCCGCTCCGCCACCTGCCGCGCCCAGTCACGACCCTTCGGTGGATAAGAGAGAAAGACGTCATAGGTCTGGGGCATGTTATCGCTCCTTTTTGGCCCGCGCGAGCCGCAGCCTGAGTTGGCGCAGGTAGTCATCCAAGCGATTGATATCGATCAGATTTCGCTTCTTGAGTAATACGGGAATGCTTGCCTGGGCGTGCAGCGATTCCGGAGTCAGGCCATGAAGCACGCCGACAATAGGGATGCGCCGAACCCACGCAGCACCGATTTCCGCCCCAGACGTACGGCCGTTGCAGCGCCCACGGCGTCAACAGCACTAGCAGTTCGTGCGACTGATCCAAAGCCGTCAGGATTCTCTCCTCGAAGTCCTCGCCAACGGCGATATGCGATTCATCAGGAACGGCTTGGCTCCGGCGTCCTGCAAATGCTTGGCAATTTGCCGGGCAATCCAGGTGTCCGCGCCGGCATGACTAACGAAGACCGTCCACTCGATCTTCGTTCGTTTTCGAGACGTTCGGCCGCGAGGCGCCATAGCCGCTCATTGTCACGGCGAACTGCTTGTCAAACCACTGCCAGCGTAGTGCAGAAGCCGTCCGGACGGCACTTGCGCCCGCGAGCTGAATTCTAACACCGCCCGCTGCACCGGTCTGCGCGGCGTGGATGCGGAATGGCCTCTCTGCTAGAATTCACCGGCTGAACCGTCTCAAAAGTAGGAGATTTCCCGTGCGAACCAGCATTTTCATCATGGCCGTCGGCTGCATCGTCACGGCGGGCGGGCATGGGGCGACGCGGGCGCAAACGAAGCCCGCCGAACCGGCCCGCAAGCCGACCGCCGTAGAAGACCGGCCGGAGTTCGTCAAGCCGGCGCCGCGCACGGAAGAGGAAGAAGATCGCCTGGAGGCCCAGGCCCTGTTCGCCGCCGCGCGCAAGAAGCAAGAGCGGCAGCCCGAAGAGGCGCTCCGGCTGTGTCAGCGGGCTTATCGCCGTGAGCCGGGCCGGGCCGCGATCGTGCAAGAGATCATCGTGCTGGCCGACAGCTTGAAGCGCGGCTCGGTCATCGACAGCTATGCCGAGGCGGCGCTGGCCTCCGACCCCAAGAACCCGTCGATGCTGGCGCTGCTCTCGGACCGCTTCAACCGGCGCGGCGATTTCGCCTCCTCGGCCGACGCCTTGGAGCGGCTGCTGCGCCTGGAGAAAGAGGCCGACAAGAAGACGCCCGGCCACGTCGCGCGCATCATGCTGGCCGGCCGCGTGCACGTGGCGGCGGGCAGTTTCGCCCTGGCAGCCGAGCGCTTCGCCGAGGCACTCTCCGCGCTGGACAATGCCCGCGAGTTCGGGCTGTCGGAGGCCGACAAACGCGATGTCCTCGGCGAGGCGGGGCCAACCTATCTGGTGATGGGCGAGGCGTTCCTCCGCGCCGGCCGGCTTAAGGAAGCCGAGGAAGCGCTGCAAACCGCCCATCGCGTGAACCGCGATAAGCCGGGCGAGGCCTTCCAGATGGCTCGCATCCACCTCGAGGCCGGCCGGATCGAGGAGGCCCGCAAACGGCTTCAGGAATATTTCGACGCTGCCGCCGAAAGCCAGGGCATCGCCCCCTACGAGCTGCTGGCCGAGACCTATGCCAAGGAAAAGAAGCCGGAGGCGGGGCTCGCGGCCCTCGAAAAGCTTCACAAAGCCAAAGCCGACGCCGACAAGATAGATCCCTACCTGGCCTATGCCTTGGCGGAGCAGTATCGCAAGGCGGCCAAACCGGACCGGGCTGAGCCGCTCTTTCAGGAGGCCGTCAAGGCCGCGGGCGACAAGCGGCGGTACCGGGCTGCCGTCGTGGCGGCCCAATTGAGCCTGTTCAAGCTGCATCTGGCCGCGAAGAACGCCGACAAGTTGCTGGACGTGCTGGGCTGGGTCGCCGGCCAGGCGGGCGGCCTGGGGGCGCTGGGTGAGGATTTCGCGACGCTGACCAAAGACAAAGACCTGCTGTTGGCCGTGGTGAAGTCGGCCCAGACTCGCAAGGGCGAGCTGGACTTCGGCTGGCGGCTCGCCGGAGCGCTGGTGGCGATGGACGCCAAGGACTACAAGGCGGCGGGCGACCTGTTCGACGCCGCCACCGATGCCGATCCCAGCAAGACGGCCGAGATCGTGCAGACCTGGGGCGTGGCCCTGCTGCGGGCCGACCAGATGGCCGAGGCGGTCAAGGTGTTCCAGCGCGGCATCGACGAGCGGCTGGCCCCCGCCGAAGATCCGGCGGAGATGCACTATTGGCTGGCCTTTGCGCTGGAGCTGGCCGGCAAGACCGACGAGGCGATGAAGGTCGTCCGCGAGGGGGTTTCGCTGGCCCCCAACGACGCGCCGATGCAGTTCCGTGCCGCCTGGGTCCATTACCACGCGAAGAAGTACGGCGAGGCCAAGACCGCTTACCAGTCGCTCATCAAGAAGTTCGAGGCCGACGCCCGCCTCCGCGAGCTGCCCTCTGTCCGCTCGCAGCTTCGGCAGGCGCGACTCATCCTCTCGAACATCGCCGTCATGGACCACGATCTGCCGACCGCCGAGGAATGGATCGAGCAGGTGCTCGATGAAGACCCCGACAATACTTCGGCCCAGAACGACCTGGGCTATCTATGGGCCGACCAGAACAAGTACCTTCGCCGCTCGCTGCGGATGATCAGCAAGGCCGTGGCCGCGGAACCGACGAACGCCGCCTATCTCGACAGCCTGGGGTGGGTTTACTACCGGCTGGGACGGTTTGAGGACGCCGTGGCGGAGTTGGAGAAGGCCGTCAAGGCGGACGACACTCCTGACGCCACGATCCTCGATCACCTGGGCGACGCCTACTTGAAGGCAAACCAGACGGCGAAGGCCCGCGATGCGTTCGAGCGAGCGCTGAAGAGCTTCGACAAAAAGCAAGACGGCGAGAAGATGAAGGCGGTGGAGGATAAGCTGGAGAAGTTGAAGTAACAGGCTTCAGGCTTCGGACTTCGGGCTTCAGCAGGAAGTATCTGAGCCCACACGCGGGGTCTGCTGAAGCCAAGTCCGAAGCCTGAAGTCCGAAGTCTGAAGCCTGACGGAGTCCACCCATGGCTGGCCATTCGCACTCGGCCAATATCAAGCACAAGAAGGCCCTCGTCGATAGCAAGCGGGGCAAGGTCTGGGGCAAGTGCTCCAAGGCCATCACCGTGGCCGCGCGGATCGGCGGCGGCGACCCGGACTCCAACCCTCGCCTGCGACTGGCCGTCGATGACGCTCGCGCCGCCAACATGCCCAAGGACACCATCGAGCGGGCCATCAAGAAAGGCACCGGCGAGCTGGCTGACGCCCAGCAGATCGAGGAGGTGCTGTACGAGGGCTACGGCCCGGGCGGCGTGGCCGTGCTGGCCGAAATCATGACCGACAACCGCAACCGCACGGCCCCGGAAATCCGCAAGATCTTCGACGTCCACGACGGCAAGCTGGCCGGGGCCAACGCCGTGGCCTGGATGTTCGACCGCAAGGGAATCTTCGTGATCCCCACGGACCAGGTAAGCGAAGACCGCCTGATGGAGGTGGCCCTGGAGGCCGGCGCCGACGACGTGAAGTCGGCCGGCGACCGCTTCGAGCTGACCTGTGACCCGGCCCAGTGGACCAACGTCGCGGCGGCGCTGACGGCCGCCGGCCTCACTCCGGAAGTGAGCCGGATCAGCCGCATCCCCAAGAACACCGTCGATCTGGAGGCCGATCTGGCCCGCAAGGCACTGAAGCTAATCGAGACGCTCGACAACCACGACGACGTACAGAGTGTGTCGTCGAACTTCAACGCGCCGGACGAAGTGTTGGCCGAGCAGGAGTGATGTCGGCGAGGTGTGGGAAATCGCCACATCGAGTTTGAGCCTTTGCAGTTCGGCTGGCGAGCGCACGCCTGGGTTCGACCCAATTCTGCTACCCCACGATATGACGAATCACCGTTTTGGCTTGGGCGAGCTCGTGCTGGCTACGGCGCTCTTCCTGTCCGGCACCGCGGCCCTGGTCAACCAGTCGGTCTGGCAGCGGTCGCTGAACATCTACCTGGCCGGCTGCGAGGCGATCAGCGCGATGGTCGTCGTGCTGGTGTTCATGCTCGGGCTGGGCCTGGGCTCGTTCTACGTCGGGCTGCGCAGCCGGCAGATCCGCGATCCGCTCTTGTGGCTGGCGATCGTCGAGCTGCTGCTGCTGGTCCTCAACCTCGGTCTGGCCGCGCTCTTGCGGCGCGACATCAGCGAGAGCGTCTATGCCTCGCAGCGGCTTGCTGTTTCGCTGGGGCTGCCGCTGCGCGTCATCTATGGCGTGAGCGCCATGGCCGTGCTGCTCGGGCCGTGTTTTTTGATGGGAATGACTTTCCCCTTGGCGTCCGACGGCTGCCAGCGACAACTCGGCGAGAGCAACCGCCGGCAGTTGCCGCTGTTCGTCTTTGCGAACACGGCCGGAGCGGTGTTGGGAGCGGCGGCGAGCGGCTTCGTGTTGATGCCGCTCGTCGGCCAGACCTGGAGCCTGGTCTTGGGAGCGATTTGCAATGGCGTGGCGGGCATCGTCACGTTGGCCCTGCGAGCGGCGGCCAGGCGAAGGGATAGTAGTAGGCACGCTCCGCGTGCCGTGAGCGTGGACGACTCGCTTCTCGAGTCGCGTCAACTCGCAGAGCGAGTTGACCACGTTGACGGCACACGGAGTGTGCCTGCTACTGCCGGCGGCCGCCGCGAGCTGGTGGTGGCTTTTCTCTTGGGCCTCCTGGCCCTGGCGTACGAGATGTACATCTTCCGCCTGATCTCGCTGTCGCACGAGCCGCGGCCCTACAACTTCTCGATCATCCTCTGCTGCTATTTGCTGCTCTGGTCGATCGGCGCGGTGCTGGCCAGGCACTGGCACGGCGCCTCGATCGCCGTATTGGCCCTGTGCGGGCTCTCCGTGGCAATCGTGCCGGCCTTTCACGATCTGGATCGCTGGGTGCTGAAGGACGAGTACGGCCGGGCCGTCGTCATTGCCTCGGCGGCCGTGTACTGCTTGCCGTGCTTATTCTTCGGGCTGGCCTTCGGACAGTTTCTCAGCCGTTCAGCGCGGCAGTGGGGCCGCGACGTGGGCCGCTTCTACGGATACAACACCATCGGCAGTTGCCTGGGTATTCTGCTCATGACGCTGGTTGGCCTGGAGTTCGACCATCAACACACGGCCTGGGGGATTGGCCTGGGCTACCTGGCGCTCTTGCTCTATTGCCGGCCGGCGCTGTCAGCAGAGGGCTCCTGGTTGGCCCGTCCTGTGATGGCGACGCTCATCGCCGGCGCTGTAGCCGTAGCCGGCGCTTGGTTGTTCGTGCGTCACCAGGATGGCCCGCGCCATGAGCGGCAGCCGCAACTGGCCGCCTACTTCGGCAAGGACGGCGTGGTGGAGATCGACGACGACGGCGACATGATCTGGAGCGGCCTGTGGCACTCGCAGCTCTCCGACGGGCAAAACCACGTCGGCACGGCCAACTGGAGCCTGGCCGTCGCGCCGCTCATCTGCCATCCCGATGAGGTGCTGAACGACACGCTGGTGGTCGGCCTGGGGACGGGCATCACCGCGGCCTCGCTGGCCGCCAGCCCGGCAGTGCGGCAGGTGGATGTGTACGAGATCAACCATACGTTGAAGCCCGTCCTTCGCGACCATCCCGTCGGCACGCTGCACGCCGCCGAAGACCCCAGGGTCCGCATTCTCTGGCAAGACGGCCGCAGCGGCTTGCGCCTGCGCGACCAGCAGTACGACCTGATCACGCAGCAGCCGCTGTACCTCAGGCAGGCCGGCAGCGGCATGCTGCTCTCGCGGGAATACATGCAGCTCGTCCGCTCGCGGCTGAAGCCGCGGGGCATCTTTTGCTGCTATTGCAATGCGATGCAGGACGACACGCTGGCCGCCATCGTCCGGCGGACGGCTGCCGAGGTCTTTCCGCATTGCGAGAGCTTCTACGGCGGCTATGCGATCATCGCCTCCGACTCGCCGATCCGCTTCTCGCGGGCGGCCGTCGAGCGCCGGCTCGCGCAAGGCGGCCGGATGGCGACGGAGCTGTCGCGGCACATCGAGCAGGTCTCCTGGGAGGGCTTTTTGGCCGGGCTCGACGCGCCGCGGCTCGATTGGACGTCGCGCCACCGCGTGACCGACGATCACCCCGTCGTCGAGTTCTACGACATTCGCTCGTTCTGGAGCAGGACCAAGTAAAGGGGGTCGGGAGTCGATTTCGCGGCCAACGCCGTCGCGCAGCCGACCCCGTCGCGCGGCCGCGATTCTGCTTTCCCCGCATGGCTGGCCGCAGTACAGTCATCTCACCAGAAAGGACCCGCGGACTCAGCGTCTGACGAAGGAGACCGGCCATGGAGGCGAAGGATGCTTGCGGGCGCGGTGTGGGCGGATGGCGTCCGTCGCGCTGGCGTGTTGCCTGATCGGCGCGACGTGCCAGGTAGCCGATGCCGCTGACCTGGCGTTCCGTCGCCACGACCTCAATCCCGACTCCGCCTTTCCCTCTTGCGCCGTTTTCGACGTCAACCGCGACGGCAAGCCGGACATCGTCTGCGGCGGCTTCTGGTACGAGGCCCCCGCCTGGCGGCGGCACTTCCTCCGCGACGTGGAGATCATCGGCGGGCGGTACGACGATTACTCGAACCTGCCGCTGGATGTCAACGGTGACGGGTTGCTCGACCTGGTCAGCGTCAACTATCGCAGCCGCAAGCTGTATTGGATCGAGCACCCCGGCAAGTCACTGGGGGCCTGGACGCCGCGGGTCGTCGATACGCCCGGCCCCATGGAGACCGCCCGCCTGGCGGACATCGACGGCGACGGGCGGCTGGACGTGCTGCCCAACGGCGTGGAGTTCGCCGCCTGGTGGGAGGTGGCGCCGGGCGAAGCCGCCAAGGGTGAAAAGACCAGACCGCGGTGGCTGCGGCACGAGCTGCCCAAAGAGCTGGGCGGCCACGGCGTCGGATTCGGCGACATCAACGGCGATGGCCGAGGCGATCTCGTTGGCCCGCGCGGCTGGCTCGAGGCCCCGGCCGACCGTCGGACCGGCCGCTGGCTGTGGCACGCCGACTTCGAGCTGCACCGCGACTGCGGCATCCCGATACTAGTGTTCGACGTAGACGGCGACGGCGACAGCGACATCGTCTACGGCCGCGGCCACAACATCGGCCTGTATTGGGTCGAGCAGGTCAGAAGCGCCGCCAAGACCGCGAAGAAGCCCGGCCTCTCCAAGAAGCCGGGCTTCTCGGAGAATCGGGCCCTCACGGCCACCTGGGTCCGCCATGCGATCGACACTTCGTGGTCCCAGGCCCACTCGCTACTGCTGGCGGACCTGGATGGCGACGGTCAGAGTGAAGTCGTCGCCGGCAAGCGCTACCTGGGGCACGACGGCCGCGATCCGGGTGAATACGATCCGCTCGCGGCCTACGCCTACACGTTTCAAAGAGAGACGCGGACCTGGCGGCGACAGTTGATCTCCGCGGGGGGCCGGGCAGCTTTCGGCCTCGATCCCAAGGCGGCCGACGTCGATGGCGACGGCGACGTAGACCTGGTGGCCGCCGACCGCAGCGGCCTCTGCTGGTTCGAGAACCTCACCGTCAAGGGCGATAAGGCGCTGGCCACCAATCGCGCCGCCCTCGGCCCCGGCTTATGCCGACCATGCGAAGCTGCTGGTGGTCAAGGACGAGGCCGGGGCCAACGCCGACGGCCCCGCGCGGCCGGTCAAGACGCCGCTCGACTGGGGGCTGCGCCGGGCACACATCCTGGCCAACGCCGTGCGCGTGATGGGCGAATTGCCAGGGCCGCACGTGCGCGTGCCGCTCGACGTCAAAGTGCTGAAGGAAGAGCGCACCGAGCGCTACCTGCGGCAGTCGATCACGTTTGCGACCGAGCCCGGCGATCGAGTGCCGGCCTATCTGCTCATCCCACACGACTTGACTGGCCGCGCTCCGGCGATGCTCTGCCTGCACCAGACCACGCGGATCGGAAAGGGAGAGCCGGCCGGGCTGGGCGGCCTCAAGAACCTGCACTACGCCCACGAGCTGGCTAGCCGCGGTTACGTCTGCCTGGTGCCGGACTACCCCTCGTTCGGCGACTACGACTTCAACTTTGCCGCGCCGGGCCGGCTGCCCAGCGGATCGATGAAGGCCATCTGGAACAACGTCCGTGCCGTCGATCTCCTGGACGGGCTGGCTCAGGTCGACGGCGAGCGGATCGGCTGCATCGGCCATTCGCTGGGCGGGCACAACACGATCTTCACCGCCGTCTTCGACCAGCGGATCAAGGCGATGGTCTCGAGCTGCGGGTTCACGGCCTTTCACCACTACTACAAGGGCAACCTGGCCGGCTGGACGAGCGACCGGTACATGCCCCGCATTCGCACGGCCTACGGCAACGACCCGGGCAAGGTGCCGTTCGACTTCTACGAGCTCGTGGCGGCGATCGCGCCGCGGCCGTTCTTCATCAATGCCCCGGTGTCGGACGGCAACTTCGAGGTGAGCGGGGTGAAGAAAGTGGTGGCCGCGGCCCAGGAGGTGTACGCGCTCCGTGGTGCCAAAGAGGCGCTCAAGGCCGTGTACCCGGAAGTCGGCCACGACTTCCCCGACGACGTGCGCCGCGAGGCCTATGCGTTCCTCGACCAGACGTTGAGGAAATGACGAATGTCGAAGCTCGAATGACGAAGGAAATCCTAATGACTAATGACGAAGCAGGCGACCAGGATCCGTCATTCGAGCTTACACCTTCGTCATTCCTTCGTCATTCGTGCTTCTTCATTCGTCATTCCCCCTTGGAGACTTTTTCGCGGGCTTCCCGGTTGATGCGATCGGCTTCTTCCAATTGCTTCTGTTTGAGCATCTGGGCCAGCCGCCGGTTCTCGACCTCCAGTTTGGCGGCCAGCTTTCGGATCTCGGCCAGCTCAGCCTCCACTTCGGCCACCGAGCTGGAGACCGCGCCGCGCTCTCGCTTCAGAGTGCCGTTCTCGTTCTTCAGCAGGTCCTGAAGGGCCAGCTCGATCTTCTGGTCGGCGTCCAGCTTGCTCTTCTCGTCGTTCTTCGTGGCGATGTTCGTCACCAGGTCCTGCCGGCGGTTGTCCAGCACGGGCAGATCGGCCAGCACCTGGCGGAATAGCAGGCCATAGTCCCGCAACTGCCGCACGTAGATCCGCCGCTGCTCCTGGGCAATCTTCATCGTCTCCACCAGCTTCTTGGCCGGGCCGTCGGCGCCGCCCGGCAGACCTAGCATCAGGTAGGCGATGGCGTCCTTCTGGACCAGCTTGGTGATATCGACCGCGATGACCTTGCCCTCGGCGTCTTTGGCATCGTCCCCCGCGGGCGTGCGCAGGTTGATGATGTTAAAGTTCATCTTCTGCAGCTCCGTCTGCTGGGCCTGGTCGAGATCGGCATAGTCCTTGAGGAACTTGACTTCGACCAGGATTCGCTCGGCCAGGTCGGTGTCGGCGGCCGGTTCGCCGTCGCGCTGGAAGTCCTTGATCGTGGCGGCGTCCACCAGCGCCACGTCGAACCACCGCGCCAAGGCCTCACCGCGGTTGCGTTCCGCGAGATAACGCTTCAGCTCCGCCCAGGCCGCGTGCTGATCGACCAGCAGCTGCTCGTAGCAGGCGAACGGCCCCTGCGAATTAGCCAGGGCCTGGGTCTGCGAGGGGGTCAGCGCCCGCGTGGGCTGGATGTTCACCGCGGCGCCGGCCACTTGCGTGATCTTGAACTCACCCAGGAAGACGGCCGGGCGGTCGTTGCTGTAGATGCCATCCTCGTAGGTGGCCGGGTGGGGGTGCTGCTCGAAAACGTACAGCACGTTCTTGTCGGTGAGGCCGTGATTGGGGTTGGGCACCTGGAGCGTGAGCACGTTGGCATTGCGGCCGGCCAGCGTGCAATCGCGCCACATGCGCCCCTGGCTGGCCGTCAGCAGATCGAGCTTCCGGGTAACCTGAAGCAGCCCCTCGGCGACCGTGGTGTCCAGCGGGTTCTCTTCCTTCGTGGCTCCCTCCAGGAGCTTGATCCGCTTGTCGCGCTCTTTCAGGGCGTCTTCGTGCTCGGTGTGATGCGTGCGGAAGGCGTGATGCGTCTTCACCGCCCGCGCGGCAACGTACAAAAAGCCCAGCGACGCCAGAAAGACCAACACCAGCAAGACCTTGCCGAGAGTGCTCATCGACGTAACCCGTGTGCGAGACGTGTGTAGGGACAGGCGATTATGCCCCTAGGTTGATCCTAGGTGGGGTGCGCGGGGCTGTCAAGCAGCCGCTAGCAGCGGAGCAACGGTAGTGGGTCGCTCTGGCGGGCAACGACCATCGAACATCGACACCCAACATCGAACATCGAACGAAAACCCGTTCGATGTTGGTTGTTCGGTGTTCAATCCAGCTGCTGTCGGGCGGCCCAGACGGCCAGCTTCTCGCGGAAGATCTTGGCATTGTGCCGGACATCGACGGGGAAGTGCGGGTGAATCAAGAAGTGCTTGATCTGGCGGGTCAGTTCATTTCCCGCAGCGAGCTCCGCTAGTTCGGCAACCAGCCGCTGGCGGTCGCTACGCCTTCGCGGAAACCGTCCTTCCTCCGGCTGGACGATGAGCACCGGCAATTGCGGCCGCCGCGCACCAGGGTTGTCGGCGGTGGGCGTGTCGGCGGCGGGAGACGTGCCCGGCGGGTCGATGCCGACCAGTGCCGAGCGATAGACGTCGGCATGGCAGTTGAAGATCGCTTCACAGGGGATCGTGTACATCGGACCGTGGGCGGTCAGCACGCGATGGGACAGCCGACCACAGAACCAGAATCGGCCCAACTCGTCCAGGTAGCCCACGTCGCCCATGCGATGCCAGACCGTTCCTTCGCCAGCGATCTTGCCTAGGGAATTGGCCTGCGGCCGGCCGTAGTATTCGCGCGTCACGACCGGTCCGCGAACGATCAATTCGCCGATTTTTGTCAAAGTAGCAGGCACACTCCGTGTGCCGTCGCGTGTGGTCAACTCGCTCTGCGGGTTGACGCTCGACTCGCGGAGCGGGCCGTCCACGGAGACGGCACACGGAGTGTGCCTGCTACTACGCGGCAGCTCCTGCGCCTCGGTCAGCGAGCCGATCGGGCCATCGATGATCGGGATGATCTTCCACTCGATGCCGGGGAATCGCCGCCCCACGCACACTCCGCCGCCCGTCCGCGTACGCGCGGCGGTCTCGGCCAGCACGTCGCTGGCGGCGATCGACGCGACGGGCAATGCCTCCGTGGCGCCATAAGGCGTGTGAACCTCTCCCTCAGGATGAGTGCACGTCTTCATCCGCCGCAGCACCTCGGCCGGAACCGGCGCCCCGGCCGAGAGCACCCGCCGCAGCGACGGCAGGCGAATGCTGTGCCGCTGGCAGTATCGCCCCACGCGGTCCCACACGGCCGGCGATGCGAAGGCCTGCGTGGCACCCAGATCGTTGATTGGCCCGATGATGTTCCGCGGATCGACCGAGGCGGGCCGAGAGAAATCCATCTCGGGCACGACGGTCGTCACGCCCATCGCGCAATTGAACAGCGCGAACAGCGGAAAGCAGGCCACGTCGATCTCGTGGGGCTGGATGCCGTAGAAGTCGCGGATTTCGTCCACCTGATGGGCGAAGTTGCCGTGCGTGTAGAGCACCCCCTTGGGCGGGCCGGTGCTGCCGGAGGTGAAGATGATCGCCGCGGGGTCATTCGGCGCGGTCACGGTGAAGGGGTCGGGAGTCGATTCCGCGGCGGATAACGTGCGGAGGTCAGCCTGGGCCTCATTCGCCGCGAAATCGACTCCCGACCCCTCTTCGCGAAACTGCCGCAACGTGGCCCCGCCCCAAAACCAGCGACGGCCGGCCGTGACGTTGAACCGAGCCAGCGGATATCGCCGCCGCAGGAGCGTGCGGATCGCGTGGACGAGAGGAATCGCGACGAAACCTTGCGGCTCGACCTCGTCCAGGCATCGCAGCACGTTGCGCCGCCCCATGCCCGGATCGATCAAGATGGACACCGCGCCGACCTTGAACAGGGCGAAGACGAGCGAAATGAAGTCGAAGCCAGGCCGCACCATCAGCGCCAGCCGCGTGCCGGGCGTAACGCCGATGTCTTGCAGGCCGCGGGCCAGGCAATCGCTGTCGTCGTTCAGATCGCGGAAGGAGTATTGTCGGTAGTGCCGCGACCCATCGCGGTTCTGTAGGACGGATTTCCAATCCGTCCGGCGGGCGCGGTGGTTGATGGGCACTATCACAGCCGGCACGTCGGGCCACTGTTCGGCCGACTCGACCAGCCGCGCGGCGACGTTACCTCTCGTTCCCAGGCTCTGCCTGGGAACGCACTGCTCGCGAGGCGCTGCCTCGCGGGGGCCGTCATCTACGCGCGACATCAAGTTCACCGCGGCAGGCAAGGCAGGGCCTTGCGTCCAGCGCGTTCCCAGGCAGAGCCTGGGAACGAGAATGGTTACACATACGCCGAGTCCATGGCGCTGGGCTGATGCTTGCCGCCCGAGCACTCGCGCACCACGGCGCCGAGCACCTGGCATGCCCGCTCGATGTCTCGGGCGTTCACATCCAGGTGCGTCACCGCGCGGATGAGCTGCGGGCCGAACGCGATCATCTTCACGCCGTGTTTGGCCAGGCGGCCGACGAAGTGGGCGGCGCTGCCCAGGGCCGGATCGACCTGGAAGATCACGATGTTGGTGTCGATCTCGTCGGGCCGCAGCGTCAGGCCGTCCAGCTCGCGGATCGTGTCGCCTAGCAGTCGCGCGTTCTCGTGGTCCTCGGCCAACCGCTCGACGTGGTTCCGCAGAGCATAGAGGGCCCCGGCGGCGATGATGCCGACCTGCCGCATGCCGCCGCCGAAGAGCTTGCGGTGCCGCCGGGCCTGGGCGATCAATTGCTCGGGCCGCAGAGAGCGGAGCCGACGGGTGCACCCAGCCCCTTGCTGAAGCAGACGCTTACCGTGTCGAAGTGCCTGGCCCAGTCGCGGGCCGGGATGCCGGTGGCCACGACGGCGTTGAAGAGCCGCGCACCATCCAGGTGCGTGGCCAGGCCGTTCTTCCGTGCCCAACCGCAGATTGCCTCGACCGTCTCCGGCGGCTGCACGCGCCCGCCGCCACGGTTGTGAGTGTTCTCCAGGCAGACCAGCCGCGTGCGGACGAGGTGCTCGTTATCGGCCCGGATCAGCCCGGCGGCGAACTGCTCGATCCGCAGCACACCGTATTCGCCTTGCAGCGGCCTGGCACACAGGCCGCTGAGCTGGGCATAGGCGCCTTGCTCGTAGTTGAAAATGTGGCAGCCGGCTTCGCAGATGAATTCGTCCCCCGGCCGGCAGTGCACGCGGACGGCGATCTGGTTGGACATCGTGCCCGAGGGGACGAACAGCGCGGCCTCCTTGCCCAGCAGGTCGGCGATGGTCTGCTGGAGCTCATTGACCGTGGGGTCTTCGCCCAGGATGGGGTCGTCGCCAAAGACATCGTCGCCGACTTCCGCGGCGGCAATCGCCGCCCGCATCGCTGGCGTGGGCCTGGTAACGGTATCGCTACGGAGGTCGATATTGAGCATTCAACGTTCTGTCACGCGGGAGTGGTTGACAAGGTGCAGGGTAACGCGGGGCACGCGACGCGGCAAGTTGCCAACCGCTGCCACGCTCCCCTCCGGCGAGCGGGGGGCGTAAGCCCCCTGATTGCTTGGAGCGATTCTCGACGCCGCGTTATCAGGGGGCTTACGCCCCCCGCTCGCCAGAGGGCGGCGCGGCGGCGACGCCGTACAGCGCTAGCGATGCGATGACCAGCGAGTGCCGGATCACGCCGGTGCCGATCATCGTGGGAATCTCCGCCAGGGGCTTCAGCTCGACGACGATCTGCTCGAAGGGATCGGGCTGCGGCTCGCCCACGCGCCGCGCATTCTCCACCAGATAGGTGAACAGCCGATTGTTCTGCATCGCCGGGTTGGGCCACATGGTCCCCAAGAGACGCGCCGACTCGCCGGCATAGCCGGTCTCTTCCCGCAGCTCTCGCAGTGCGGCCTCTTCGGGCGGCTCGCCCGTCTCGATAATGCCGCCGGGCACTTCCCAGGTCACGTCCCGGACGCCGTGGCGGAACTGGCGAATCAGCACCACCTGCCGGTCCGGCGTGACGGCCACGACGTTGATCCAATCGTTGGCGTCAATCACCACAAAATCGCGCTTCCGCCCGTGTGGCTCGAGGCGGTAGCGATGTCGCTGGATGCGAAAGATGTCGTAGTCGGCCGGCGGGCCGCTGCTGAGATGCGTCCAATGCTCTCGTGGCATGACCGTTTTCCTCGCGAAGCGATCTGGCTGGCCTGCCAGCATGACGCGAGGCGATGCCCGCGGCAAGACACCGAAGCTACCGCCACGCTGCGGACGGCCAGGTTGCGTGCGCCCTCCCGGCCCACGGGTGCGCACGCAACTTGCTCAGCGTTTCTCGCGACGGCCACGTCATTGCGATCTCGCGAGAATACGTCTCGCATCGGGACGCGCTGAGCGCTAGAACGCCCAGCATCGAACCTGCGTCCAACGTTCGATGTTGGACGTTGGACGTTCGATGTTCAATTCGTCGGTAGCTCAAGCGCCCTCGGCCGGCCGCCGCTCGCCGCGCGAGTTGCCGCCGTCGGCGCCCAACTGCCCCACGTAGAGCTGGAGCACCTGGCTCTGCACCTTGATCGCCCGGATCAGCACCCAGACTTGCTCGGCCGTGAAGTCGCGCGGATCGCAGTTGGCGATCACCTCCAGCTCTTCGGTCATGGCCGCGTGCTGGTCGGTCGCCGCCTGGAGACGGATGCCCATCTCGCGCCACGCCTGGCACAGCGACTGCTCGCTGCCCAGCGTGTCGATGTCGCCCACGAAGTTGGCCAGCAGCAGACACAACCGGGCAACGTCTCGCGGCGAGGCGTCCGCCTGAAGCTCTTGAATGCGGCCGGCAAGTTCTTGGCACGTCATCGGCAAGTCACCTCCAGGCCCCGGCGAACCGCTCGGCAGGACACGCGAAATCGCTACCCGTGGAAAACTTGGACCCATCCGGGGAATCGCCAAGCCTGCCCGGGATGCGACCGTCTTCAGGACCAGGCCGCTCGTGCGGCGGACGATCGCGGGTGGTCGCCGTCGGCGGCACACCCTGTCGCCAAACGAGGCGGCGACATGAGAAACATAGCTTATTCCAGCCGGGTCATTCTCAGCACCCCAGGCGATTCTCGCGCTGCGCCGGGCCGTGACGCTCCACGTGCCGTCACGGCACACGGAGTGTGCCTGCTACTTCGACTGGTCTTTCAGGTCCTTTCGTGCCGCCTCGATCTCCTGCCGCATCTCGGCCGTCACTTCGGGATACTTCAGATCGAGCGATTCGATCGTCCGCACGAGGATCTTGGCCACCAGTGCCCGTGTGACCCACTTGTGATCGGCCGGGATCACGTACCACGGCGCCCACTCGGTGCTGGTGGCCGACAGAGCGTCTTCGTAGGCCACCATGTAGTCGTCCCAGTAGGCCCGCTCGGCGAGGTCGTTGGCCGAAAACTTCCAGTGCTTTCGAGGGCTCGTCGATCCGGTCGAGAAACCGCTTTCGCTGCTCCTCCTTGGAGACGTTCAGAAAGAACTTGACGATCGCCGTGCCGTTGCGCGTCAGGTGCCGCTCGAAGTCATTGATGTCTTCGTAGCGGTGCCTTCCAGAACGCCTTGTCCGCCTTCACGTCGGGAATCCGCTGCGCGGCCAGCAGCTCCGGGTGCACCTTGACGATCAGCACCTCCTCGTAATACGAGCGGTTGAAGATGCCGATGCGGCCCCGCTCCGGCAGACGCTTCGCGCACCGCCAGAGAAAATCGTGGTCCAGCTCCTCGGTCGACGGGTGCTTGAAGCTGAACACCTGGCAGCCCTGCGGATTGACGCCCGACATCACGTGCTTGATCGTGCTGTCCTTGCCGGCGGCGTCCATGGCCTGAAAGATCACCAGCACCGCCCACGTGTCAGACGCGTAGAGCAGCTCCTGCGAGGCGGCCAGCGCGGCAGTATCCTGGGTGAGGTGCTTTTCCGCGATCTCCTTGCGCTCCGCTTTGGGGATGTCCTTGTCGCCGGCCCAGGCGGGGTCGTGGTCCTTCAGCCGCCACGGCTTGCCGGCGGGCACGCGGCACAGGTCGATGATCTGGTCCGCGGTGCGCATGAGTGTCCCAGGGCGGATGAGCCGCCTAGCAGGTCGCCACGGGCGGCAAGTAGACCTTTGTAACAAATTTGCCGGCGATCTCGTAGAACGAGTCCACCGGCTCGCAGCGGAGGACCTCCAGCGCCGCTTCCAGCTTCTGGCCGTCGTGGTCCGCCAGCTCGACGGCTAGATAAGGAGATTCCAGAGGGCGACTGTGGTAGAGGGCCAGGCCGCGCGCGGAGATGTCCCGCGTGACCGCCGCGAAACTGTCCCCGGCCGGCTGAAGGTCGTCGTCCAGCGGCGCAGCCAGGACCGGAATCGCCAGTCGATGCCGGCGTATCGCGCGGCGCTCTTTGCCGCGATAGTGCGTGAGCCGGCTGACGAGCCGCTGGACGAACTCCGCGATGGCTTCCGGTGGATGGACCAACTCATCGCCTTGGCACTGAAAAACAAGCATGGCAGCTCCCCAAAAAGCGAGTGCGGGGCGCGAAAACCGACGACGCCGAGAGAACGCCGGCCGCAATAGCAAGCTTAGCTCGACCTGGGCATCCCCGCCGACTTCCTGACCGCTTGTGCAGATTGCACCGATTATTTTCGGCATCGCTTAGCGGCTTTGCCGAATCTCGTGAGAAGTCTCCATCATTCCAGGGCTTGCGGACCGCGGGGCCCGGTGAGTAACGTATCGAACTCAAGAGGGGCACGCCGCGCAGCACGGCCAAGGAAGAGGGTGGGTCGCCTGGAGCCACCCTCAAGGAAGTTTGCGAGAAGCTCCCTCAACGCCCTCGACACAATTCGATGGCGTGGGCCAGACGCAAGAATGCAGACTTCTAGGGTCGAGACCGGAGCAATGATCTGGAGACGCCGCAGCGGAAATCAGCATCCGTGGCATTTTTGCACGAACTGTTCTAATTGGCCGACGAAGGACTACGACGAAGAACATCGCCTGCCCCTGGCGGGCAGAATGTGCGAGGAGTGCCGGGCGAAGAAAGACAAAGGCGAATGCCGCGTCGAGCCTAAGGAGGCTGGCCCCGACTAGGGCCTCAGCGGCGGCGGATTTGATCCACGACGTAGAACTCAAACCCGCCCACTTTGCGGCGTACACCAAATACGGTCTTGGCGATCATTTCCTGCTGAAGTCCACGATACCGCTCTTGGGCCGCGAGAAGCTGCCGCTCCGCCTCCTGAGGATAATATTGCAGTGGGGGCTCAATAATCTCCGCACTTGCACTAGCGGGCGGCCAACTGCTCCGGCGCCACCAGCGACTTGAGGAACGCCAGCAGCTTTTGCTTCTCCGGCAGCGACAGGGCGTTGAACTTCTTGGTCGATTCCTCGGCTTGACCCCCGTGAAGAGCGACGGCTTGCTCCAGCGTCGCGGCCCGGCCGTCGTGCAGGTATGGACCGGAGTCGCGCACTCCCCACAACGGCGGCGTGCGCCATTCCTGGGCGGTGGCCACGACGGTGGGCTGCGTTTTCGCCGGCTTCTTGACGATCTCTCGCGGCTTTTCCGGGGCCGGCGTACTGGGGGGTGGGTTGGGCTGGAAGATACCGTACGACGAGCCGGCGTCGGTCAAGCCCGGTCCCATGTCGTGCAGCAAGAGGTCGCTGTAGATGCCGTCCACGTCGCCCAGTTTGGGCGTGTGGCAGGCGGCACAGCCCACGCTGGCAAAGAGCGCCTTGCCCGAGGCGATGAACTCCGCGTGCTTAGGATGCTCAGCCTTCAGCTCGACGGGCGCCGGCAGGGCGGCGACATATTTCACGAGCGCATTGCACTGCTCCTGAGTGAGGTCCAGGCCCGGCGCCTTGTAGTCGGCCTTATGCGGCAGCGGCGGCTGCGGGTGGCCCGGCACGTCCAGCCCCAGCTCGACGGCGCACGCGGTGAGTACGAAGTCGTCAAGGCTGGCCTTCTGGGCTTTCCAGCCGAACCGGCCGACGCGGCCCTTATCGTCGCGCGCGACGCGCCCCACGACCTTGGGGAAGTCGGCGAACTTCTTCGCCGCCGCTTCCTCGAGCACGCGCTCGGGGATGGAGTCGATCTTTCCGGCCCCAAACAGCGCGGTCGCGTTCCGCTGCGAGATCGAGCTATTGCCGACGAGGAATCCCTGAATCACGTCGCCGCTGGCGACCACCAATTCCTGCCGTGCAACCTGCTCGAACGTAATGGGCGCCGCCCCCGGCCCTGCGGCAGGCGGCCCGATAGGCGCAGCCTGTGGCCGCCCGCCGGACCCTGCATCCGGCGCCTTCTCCGGCGATCTTTTGTCCGGCGCCCCCGCGGCGGAAGACCCTGCGGCCGGCGGCCCAGTAGTCGGCGCCGTTGGAGGCGGCACGCTGGGCGCGCCCGGCCCGGCACCAGGCACAGAGAATATGACTGCCGGCATTGGCCCGGAGAGGATTAGCCCCCCGCCAACGGCCGCCGCGGACTGCGCCATTTTGGCCCGCCACGTCGCGAACTCCGCATCGGTGCCGAAGTGGTGGAGCACAAAGCTCTGCGAACGTCACGGCCGGCTGCTGCACTCGTCCTGATAGGTTCGTCGCGGCCGTTTGCCCGGGCGTCGCGGCCTGAGGAGCAGCCGGCCCCAGAACAGCCGGGATCGCGTCGGTAAGTTGTTGAACCTGCGCGAGGTTGGTCGTGGTCAGGATGTGGACATTCTTGCTAGCCGGTCCGCCGCCGCCGGCGCCCCCTTGGTTATGGCAGGCGACGCACGAGGTATCGTTGAACACCGGCCCGAGCCCGTCACCACGTGGGCTGCGCGGATCGTGAGGGATCCATTCGCGCGCGAAGAGCTCCTTCCCATCCGGCATCGCGCTGACGGGCTTTGCCGCGACCTCAGTCACGCTCGGTGCCCCCGGCGAGCGATCCCCGCCGGGCGCCGCCATGACGGCCGCCAAGACCGCCGCCAGCCCCAGGCATGCTAGCACACCCCCCATCAAGACCCGCAACCAGATCCCCCCGCAACAAGCGTTCGACTGGGCCTTCATACCGATCCTCCCTTAATGGTTTGGCGACAGGTGGTTAGACCTCTTGGCGAACACGTGAGGTTTCCTGCGGACCGAGGCATTGCGCTGATTGGACGCCCGTGAGCCAGAAATGTTCCCGGCCGCCGCCCGCCGCGCCGTGCAATGGGTTTCTATGAAGCCGCCGCTTTCTAAGCCGAATGACTCTGCGATTGGCGAGCATCGCGTGGCGGGCAAAGCGTGCGCGAGAGCTTCTGCCTCTGCAGGCGCACGATGGTCGGGACCGGTGACGGCTTCCGGCTAATCGCCATACCCGCCTGGCTCAGGACGTTTTTTGGCCGCTGAAACGTCTTCGGACGGCCTGAACGTCTTGCCAGCGTGTTGGTACTCAGCGCTATAGCTCGCCAGCATCGGCGCCAGAGCCGGGCGAATCGAGCAGCTTCACAACGGGCCAATTATCCGGCTGTACGGTTGAGGGCTTGCAAACCCGCGCTCGCCGGGTACATTGTCGCAAAAGATGTACGTGTTATACATCTTTAGCGGCCGCGAGTACCGCGATCGTTTTGCTGACGCTGCTCGGTTCCGCTTCGCCTTTGCCGTCGTGCCACTCTCGCTGCAAACCGATTACGCCCTGCGAATCCTGATGTACCTGGCCGGCCGCCCCGGGCGGAACCAAATCGGCCAGGTGGCGAGCTTCTATGCCATCTCGACGCATCACGTGGCGAAGGTGGCCAACCAGCTCGCGCGCTGGGGCTATGTGCGCAGCGTGCGCGGCGTCGGCGGCGGTATCGAGCTGGCGCGGCGGCCCGAGGACATTCGCGTCGGTGAAATCGTGCAGGCGTCCGAAGGCAAAATGCATTTGCTCGAATGCGTGGGCACCGAGAACGTCTGCGTGATCCAGCCCGCTTGCAAGCTGCGCGGCGTGCTGGCCCGCGCGGAGCAGATTCAGATGGACTACCTCAACCGTGTCCGGCTGAGCAACGTCGTGCGGCCGGCCGGACAATTGGTCGATCTCCTGCCTCCCGCCGCACGACGGCCAAAGCGCGCTTCGCCCACGGGCTAAGCGGCTGGCCATCCCTCCCTGGTTTCTCTTCACCGCCAAAGGAGTTTTCCGATGACGAAGCCTCGCAAGCTGCTCCCGCCCGTAATTCTGGTTGTCTTGATGGTTGCCGGCGCATGGCTGCTCCATGACCGCAGCTCTGCCGGTGATACGAGCACCGGCAAGGCGACGAAGGCCGACCCCGCCGTAGAGCACACGCGGAAGACGGTCCGCATGCTCGACGATCTGTACAAGACGGCCGTGGTGCTGATTACTGAACACTACGTCAACGGCAAAGACAGTCTTCCAGCCGGTTCAGCCTTCGTCGCACTCTTCGACGCCATGAAGAAAAAGGGCTGGCACGAAGTCCGCCTGCTCGATGCGACGGGCAACCCCTACGAGGCCAAGAACTCGCCGCGCGACGACTTCGAGAAAGCCGCCGTCGCTCAGCTTCGGCAAGGCAAGGACTACCACGAGCAAATCGTCGAGCGCGGCAAAGATCGCTATCTGCGGGCCGCCACCCCGATCCCGGTGGTCCTCAAGAAGTGCACGATGTGCCACGAGCACTACAAGGATGCCAAGCCGGGCGAAGCCATCGGCGCACTCAGCTACACGATCAAGATCGAGTAAGAAACGCGGTCAACAGCTCTCTACAACGAAGCTGGTTGTGGAGAGCTTCTCCTCCCCCAGAGGGGCAGGCTGAGGGTTGCTTGCGACGAGCGGCCAGCATGGTCGGAACAACGTCGAGAAGGCGTTCACTTTGATGTCGAGCCGGAAGCAGAAAGACCCAAGCGACAACGCGTCAGCCAGCCGGTCATTTCTTGCCGATGCAATACAGATACGTATCGCTACGCAAGACATGACATAGACCCGAGGCCGTGGATCAAGCATGGGCGCTGTATCGCCGCACCCCTAGTACCACCAAGCCCACGCTGACCAGCGCCCCGAGCACGACCAACCCAAGTCGGAAAGCGCCCCCGCGTTGGGCCGGCGATTCCACCGCGCCGAGCTTCAGCGTTCCTTCGCGCTTGCCGGCCGGCTTCTTGTCCTTGGCGTCGTAGAACTCCGCCGCGTTCCGCCGGGCGGGCATGCGGTACTCACCAAAGATCAGGTTCTGGGCACCCACGACCTCGCGAGGAAAGTCGCCGTCGATCACCGTCATGGTCATCTTCTTGAGGTCGGCCAGCGCGTCCTTGACGGCCTTCTCCCGCTCCTTGTCGAGCGCGGCCAGGTTCAGCCTGTCGATCTCCGGTCCGCGAAGGCCGAAGTGCTCGCCGATCCGCAGCAGCATCTTCTCGTCCTCCTCGAACTGATGCGACAGCCGGCCATTCTTCACCGCCAGCAGGTCGCCGGCAAAGAGTTCCTTGGCAAAGCCATTGTGCGGCGTCGGATCGCGCTGCTGCGGCAGGCCCTGGCGCTGCCAGTCCTGGATATCGGCCTCGGTGCCGCCGATGATCCGCAGCGGCAGCGGCTGCGTGACGTTTCGGAAGAGGTCCTCGCCGGTGAGCTGCCGCACGACGTACTCTTCGGGAATGCTGCGAATCTTCCGCGGGCCATCGGTCAGGAGATACACGACGTTGTGCATCGTGCCTTCGTTGTAGGCGGAGAGCCGCATGGGCAGGATCAGCGTGTCGGTCTTGAAGCGGAACGCCATCGCCTGGACGTGGCCGTCGAAGGCGGAGCCGGCGGGCAGCTTCGTGTCCACGCCCTTCATCCGCGGCTTGGGATCGACGTTCGCCTTGCCGCCGACCTTGGCCTTCTCGGCCACGAAGCACCAGCCGAGCTTCACGTACTCCTCGCAGACCGCGTCCATGCCGGCGGGGTACTTGTAGCCATGATCGTCCATCCACCGCTTCAGGGCGGCCGCGCTGCCGGCTTCGAGCACGGCGACTTCGTACATGCCGACGGCTTCCTGCTTGAGCACGCGGACTTCGTCCTCCTTGAGTGCGAGTCCGCTGTCTTTCCTTTCGTTGCTCTGCGGCCGGTTCGCGCCAGACCGTCTGCTTAGCTCGCGTAGCCGCGGCCGCAGGTCCAGCACAACCTCCGGCGGATCGATCGCCTTGGCGATCTGCGGGAAGATGTCCTCGGAGACCTTTCGAAGCGCCGGCGGCGTCGGGAATGAGATCAGCATCCCGAAGTCCTCGACCTTGCCGGAGAAGCCGGGCCGGATCACGAAGGTCTCGATCCCGTCCTTGTAGAACACGTAGGTCTGCTCGTCGCCGACGCGGACGATCGACGTGTTGTCGGTCACGTAGATCGGCGGCACCATCCCGCAGGGATCGGCGAAAGCTCGGTTCGCGGAGGAAAGCACCGCGAAAATTGCGAGCAGGGCAACAATGCCGGTAGAGTTCTTGTGAAGCATGATCGTGTCCTCCAGAGGGCATGGGACCGCTGATTTGGACGCTTGGGGCACGCCCTTCGTTCCCAGCGGCGGCATTGTACCGCCATCTGCGCGGGCAACGCCCCCCCGCAAACGAGTTGGCGGCGAAATGGACACCGCGCAGCATCAAAGTATACTGTCGCTGCGCTCCTGATAGCTCGCCGCTGTTGCGAAAAGGATGATGGCCATTCGTGGAAACCCACGAAAGCCTTGATCTACAGGCCTACCGGTATACCCAGCGCGGCCGAGCCGCAACGAGGACTACTTGCCCGTAGATTGCGCGAATCGACGCGACATACCCATCCAACAGGAGGGCCCAATCGAACAGGAGGGCACAGAGGCCACAGAGAGATCGGTGGCAATCCAGGGCACTCTCTGTGGCCTCCGTGCCCTCCTGTTCAAGAGTGAGTAGAGCCGGTTTCATCACTCCCCCTCTCCCCTCTGGGGAGAGGGTAGGGGTGAGGGGAAATCGCCGAAAAACCTCCCTCACCCTGCCCTCTCCCCAAAGGGGAGAGGGTTGCAACCACGTCTAGGCACGTTCAACCAGTGAAGGGACGCCGACCCTTTCGTTAGATGGCCTCCTGGAGTGAACACCATGGCCGGCAAGATGTCCAAGAAGTCGGCGAAGGTCGGTCGCCGCGGCGACAAGGCCACCGCCAAGCGGGCTGCTGCGAAACCGGCCAAACACCGTAAGACGGCGCCGAAGTCGCAGTCCCGCAAGGTCGCTAAGCCGAAGCTCCTTTCGGGCGGCAACCCGCAAATCGCGAAGGCCTACGGCGACGCCCCGGTGCAGGCCTACATCGCGGCCATGCCGGGCTGGAAACAGGGCGTCGGCCGCCGCCTCGACGCGATCATCGAGGGCACCGTCCCCGGAGTGTACAAGGCGGTCAAATGGAACTCGCCGCTGTACGGATTCGAGGGCCAGGGCTGGTTCCTCGGCATCCATTGCTTTACGAAGTACATCAAGGTGGCCTTCTTCCGCGGCACGTCGCTGCGTCCCCTCCCCCCGGCGAGTCCAAGCAGAAAGAAGTGCGCTACCTCGACATCCACGAGAACGACCAGCTCGACGAAGCTCAATTCGCCGCTTGGGTGAAGCAAGCCAGCCAATTGCCCGGCGAAGAAATGTGAGCGCCCAGCGTGAGGTGCGTACGTGGGCGAGCCTACGCGAAGGCCTGACGACTGTGAACTTCGAGTCGCCGTCGTTCTCAAGACCAAAGGCGCGATCCGTTAACGAAAATGTAGAAGTCCCCGTCGCCACCCCCCCCCACACAGCGGCATGGGCGACCGAACAGCAGGCGCTCTTTCGCGCGCGAGTGCAGGAAGAGGCTCCGCGCGCCATCACCGCGGAGCACTGCCACCAGCTACAAACAGCGCAATCTCTTTCATCCGCGCTGCGCGCGCCTGCGGTCCGATGGCAATGCCCACATCTCCAGACGCATCAAGGTGACGAGGGCCGCCATCGTCTCTTGCGGACTTCGATTCCGCATCGGAGATGGAACGCCAGTCAGCGCTCTCGCCCTCTCCATAGGCGGGGGATGTGTCCCGAATCCAGCGTGCTCCCACCGGCCGACGGCGGCCATGTTCGCGAACAAGATCTGCGTAGCCAGTTCAATCGCGAATCTGATTGCTCCAGAATCGGGCTTTAAGCCGGTTCCTTCGACGAGTGACGGGTGCTCGACAAGTCGAAGCAACCAGTGGAACGCGGTTTGATCAGCCTCAAACTCCAGCTCGGGGGCTGATGCGACCTTGAGTTCGCCGGGGACGCCGTTGCTTGACGCAGCGATGCTTTGAAGCTTTCCAAGATGGCCATGAAACACGTGTGCGAGCTCGTGGAGAAGGACGAAGAGCACTTGGAGCTGAGCTGAGGCGCTCGCGACGCCATGATGACGCGTAACTCGCCACCGCGAGGGCGGGGGGTCCGAGCGGAGCGCCATGTGATGGGCACACCTCATCATCCGTTGCCTCGACTTGAAGAACGCGATGAAATGGCGTAGGCCCTTGGGCGACCGCGAATCTCGGGGATCGAAGTCGAGCAGCCAGTGGAGCATGTGTTGGTTCAGATCGACCGCTCCCCAAGCAAGGGCGAGGAAGATGAGAATAACGAAGGCATTGTCCGCGATGCGCCGGCAAGCAAGGCTGTTGAATCGCACGGCATAGGAAGGACGGACTGGTACCACGGAGACACGGGACCAATCGTCGGCGAGCAGCGTTGGGGCCAGCCTTAATGCCCACTCAAGGAATGGGTGTGACTCAAACCCTGCGTCTGCAACCTTCAGTGTGCGGCAATAGGCGCGCGCCTTCTCTTCCGATCCGAGCTGCGCAATCCAGTGCTCTCGGGAGTTCTTCCAGCAGAACTCCTGCCAGACCTCGTCGGACGGCGGCAAAGGGGGCCGGCCGAAGAGCCGCGGCCATCGCGTGGCGAAGTCCAGCTCAATCCCAAAGACAAACTCGTCTATGTCGCGCTCGTCTTTCCACATCGGGCCCATCCCTTACTTGAATGCCAAGGGAGCTGCCACAGAATACAGGGCGAGCACAACCGTGCCGTAATAGGGCTGATACACCGTCGGCCATGTGGCAGCGAACGGGCCACCGAGCGCGAAGACCCAGACGGCGAACCCGAACGTCGTCACGAGGGTCTGTGAAGTCGCGGGCGGCAGTCCTGGTACGGTTGTTCGCCTTTCGATATATGGGTACGTCAGGACCAAGAGCACGCCGAACGAGAGCCAGAACAGGAGGAGCGGTACGTTGCCTGGGACGGACCGCAGCGCACCATCAATGATGACGTACACGGTGACGGTTTCGGTCGGAAGCAGCTTGACCAGCTTCGCGAGAAAGTCATCCGGTGCTGGACCGCCCGGCGGTCCAGGCGGCGGCCGCTCCCGCAATCGTCGCTGTCGGCGGGGGCGATGGCGGCGTGATGGCCCTGAGAATGGCAGGGGTGATGATTCGCCGGTACATGGTCAATCTCCCAAAAGTTTGCTCGGTCGTTGGGAACATCAAGGGATAACGGCTCCGACATGCCTGGGGATGGACATGCCGGAGGAAGGGCTTTAGCCTTTCTGTGGCACCAGCGGACCATCGACGCGGGCGCAGGCCGAACATCGCGCCGCGTTGAGGGCTTCCAGCCGGCAGTCCGAACAGACGATTTCGAGAATTCGCCGCTTCGTGGCGTAATCGGCAGAATACCCAAGTGACAGGCGAGCGCCAACAACCATGAAGAAAGCGACAACAATCCTCAAGACAAAGAGTGCCGCGACGGAGGAAAAAGGAGGAGACTCTCCCTCTCGGCGGATCGATGCGAGAAAGGAGCTCGGTGATTGGCGGGGCGAGATGCTTGCTCGGGTGCGAAATCTCATCCGAGAGGCCGATCCCGAAGTAGTCGAGGAGGTGAAATGGAGAAAGCCGTCGAACTCGATGCTAGGGGTCCCGGTGTGGTCGCACGACGGAATCATCTGCACCGGTGAGGCGTACAAGAATGTCGTGAAGCTGACCTTCGCCAAGGGCGCCTCGCTCCCGGACCCTTCAGGCCTCTTCAACTCCAGCCTCGAAGGCAACACCCGGCGCGCCATCGACTTCCATGAGGGCGAAGCGATCGACGAGGACGCGTTCAGGGCGTTGATCCGCGCGGCCGTGAGCCTGAACGAGTCGTCGGGCCGCGCAGCAAAGAAGAGACGCGGCGGCGGATAAGCCGTAGAGAGACGCCAACCGCGGGTAGTGGCTCAGGTTGTCAAGAGGTGGGTGGCCGCAGCATAACCGAATAGGAGCCGCGAAGCGGCGGCACCCCTTTTGCCGACCTGGACTACACGGGGAGCATCATGCCCCCGCCCGAGGCCGTTGCCGGCAATTACCCTGGTCCCAACGGGACCAAGATCAAGGTCGCGGCCGCTAACCGATGAAGACCGGCTCACGCTGGTCCGGTGGATTGACCTGGATGCCCTCTGGACCTGGACTACCAGTCGCCGCAGGAGCGCGGCCACGGTTGGCTGCTGGACGACAATCGTCCCACGTTGACCCTGACCTACCCCCGGCACGCGTCAACACCGAGCTGACGCGCATCCTGATCGGCATGCACGACTACGGCACCGGCCTGGACTCCGGCAGCCTGCGGGTCGTCGCCGACTTCCCGCTCGATGGCATGCGGGCGGGCGACAACCTCGCGCCACGGTTCAAGGCGAAGGCCACAGGAGTTTGGGAGCTGAAACTCGGTGAGCCTCACTCTCGTCTGGCCAAGGGGACGCTAACCATCTCGATCGAGGACAGGCAGGGCAACGTCAGCCGCATCGAACGGACGTTCTCTGTCGGCGATGCGAAACAACGTTGACGCGGCCGCGTTAGACGAAGAGCGCATCATGGCCTCCGACAAACACGGCGCGGAACCGGTGAAAGAACTGGCCGAACGAAAGACCTCATCGCCACCATCTTCCACTGCCTTGGCCACGGCCCGGAAACCACGACCTCCAATCCCGCTCCTTGAGCCTCTCCCGTGGCAGAGTCATCGAACCGATCGTGTGAATCAAAAGGAGGCGTGTAAGCCCCGCCATTGACCACGCCTCCGCACGAGAGGAAGATCATGGCGATCTCTGGTGCTGATTCTTGCACTCTCACATTCGCGGGGGGCGACGGCCATGAGGACCTCATGCATCGCAGCGAGTCTCTCTCTCTGGATGGCCCTGGCGCTGACCACCGAGCTGCGGCGGGCATCGGCCCAGCCCGCCGCTCCGCAGTCGCCCCCGGGCAAAACGTCCACAGGCAAAACGCACCTTGCGGAGCCGCTCGACTTCGAGCCGCAGCCGACGAACTTCCTCTTCGTTTCACGTTGCGCGTGGCAAGGCGCGCTCTCGCCGGACGAGAAACTGCTCGTGGTCGGCTACGGGCATTGGACCGAGGCGGGCGAAGTCCGTGTGTTTGAAGTCGAAAGCGGCAAGATGCGCTTCGAGTTTCCGGAGCGCGGCGGAGTGCGCAGCGTCGGCTTCTCGCCCGATGGCAAGCTGTTCGCCTCGAGCAATTTCGTGGGCGAAGTGAAGCTTCGCAACGTCAAGACCGGCAAGATCCGGCGGGAATTCAAGGAGCCCGCCGGCGGGAACCGCATGACGTTTTCCAAGGACGGCAAGCTCCTGGCCACGACCAGCAACGGCAGCGTGGTGAACGTTCGGGACATTGAGTCGGGCAAGGTCGTCAAATCGTATGAAGGTCACACGGCCTTGGCGTATTGGGTGGACTTCTCGCCCGACGGCAAGAACCTTTTGAGCAGCAGCGGCGACAATACCGCCCGCATCTGGGACCTGAAAACCGCGGAAGTTAAGCACGTGCTGACCCATCCCGCGACGGTCCTCGCCGCTGTCTATTCCCCCGACGGCAAAAAGGTGGCCACTGCCTGCTTCGACCGGCAGTTGCGCCTGTTTGAGACGGCCAGCGGCGAGCTTTTGGCGACGCTTGTCGGGCACGAGAACCCCCTGACGGCCGTGACCTTCTCGCCCGATGGCAGCCGCGTCGTCTCGGGGGACTACGTCGGCACGATTCGCTTATGGGATGCAGCCGCGCACGAGTCGCTGGCGGCCGCAGCGGAAGACAAGACGGTGAAACTCTGGGACATGGAGAGCCGCAAAGTGCGCACGACGCTCTCGGGGCACACGGAAGGGGTCTGGTGCCTCGCCTTCTCTCCCAGCGGCAAGACGCTAGTTACCGCCGGCGCAGACAAGCTCATCAAGGTTTGGGACGTGGCCCCCGGCAAGGAGGTCGCCAAGGAGGTCGCCACGCTGGCCGCGGGCAAGGAGATGACCGTGGAGGTAGGGCACTCGGCGCCGATTCCCTCGCTCGCCTTCGCCCCCGACGGCAGCCACCTCCTCTCCGCCAGCCTGGACAAAAGCGTCAAAGTGTGGCGCGCCAGAGCAGCGCAAAGAAGTAGTGCGGACTCAATCGATTTCCGAGCTTCGGGTGAAGGACTTCGTCGAAATGAAGAAAGGCCGCTGATGTGGCTCGGAGTTCGAGCGTACCGCGGGTCTCGATACGCTGCTCCGCCAGGGTCGTTGGCAACCGGAGACGTGAGGCATGACTCATCGAACCGCGCTCCTTGGCTTACTCGCCGCGGCGCTGCTGGTCGTCTGCAACCGGGCGGACGTTTCCTCGGGGCCCACAGCGAGCGTGGCCCTGAAGGCGGCCGAGCCGGCCGATGGCCGCCCGAAAGGCGACCGCCTCGGCAAGCCCGTCGTGGTGGAAGTGGACGGCAAGCCGCTGGCACCCTGGGGCAATCCCAGCCTCTTCGTCGGCGACTTCGATGGTGACGGCCGCCACGACCTGCTCCTGGGGGCCGGCAACCAGGGGCGGTTGGCCATTTACCGAAACGTCGGGACCAAGAATGTCGCGACCAAGACCGAGCCGCGGCTCAGCGGGCCGCAGTGGTTCGACGACACCGTGCCGACGGGGCGCATCCCCAAGGGATGAGGCAACGTCTATTTCCGTCCCCAGTTGGTGGACTTCGACGGCGACGGCCGATTAGACCTCCTCTCCGGCTCGAACTGCTGCGACCCGTCGGCCTTTCACCTTTTCCGTCGAAAGGCGGACGGCTCGTGGGCACCCATTCAGCGGCGCGAACTGACGCCTCCGATCCTGGACTCCGTGCCAACCTTTGTGTCGGCCGCGGACTGGAACGGCGACGGCGTAGCCGACTTGCTCTGTCGGGCGTCCGATGGCAAAGGCATCTTGGTCGCCCTCGGGCCGCTTAAGGAGGAGGGACCGATCGCGGTATCGCGGGAGATCGATTTCACGCCCAAAGAGTATGTGGAGAGCTTTGCCGTGGCCGACTGGGACCGCGACCGCAAGCCGGACTTGCTGGTTCGCCAGGAGAAACCCGAGACCGGCAAAGCGGGCATCTACTGGTACCAGAACCTCGGCGGAGCCGGCCTGACCAAGCTCGCCGAGGGGAGACTCCTCCTCGAGATCAAGCCGGACGCCCGGGTCGGGGGGTTCTGCGTCTGCGACTGGAGCGGCGACGGGCGGCCCGGTCTGATCGTGACGCGGAGCGGATCGGTCTGGTTCTACCCGCGCGAATAGCCATGCCGCCGCCGACACGGGCATCATCGACAACCTCACCAAGGACCGCCCCTGCGCCGCGCAACCTCAAAAGGGGGCAGCGACGTGCGAGCTCATCCGTCCACGGCTCGCACGCCAGGCGGCCAGCTGCTTATGGCCCCTGTTCTCGCTCTCGTGTGCCATTCGGTGCATTCATCAACTACCGAGCGAAGGGACGTGCCAAGTTGGCTGGACAGCGGCTCAGGAAAGCGGGGTAAACGGCTTGGCGGCTCTTTTGAGTGCTTCGTAGTCCGCCCTTAATCCTTCAAGGAGTGTTCCCACCTGGGGGCCTTGCACGTCAACGAACACTGTATCAGATCCGGTTCGCAACCCTCGGCTGTACAGCGCGAAGATGGCACGGTCCTCGCCCGCGAACGTTGTCCGCACCGCCGTTCTCTTGGGATAAAGCCAACCCCGAACGGTCACTGGCGACCGCTTGCTCATTAGGTACCGGCTAACGGCCTGGATAACCTCTAGGTTCGCCTCGATCTCCTGTCGTAGGAACCCGGCGGGCTTGTCCGAATAACTTTCCTTTTCGAGTCTCTTAACGTCCCCTGAGGTGGGTGAGAGCATCTGGACTTCGAGTTCAAAGGCGGTTTCCCGGTTTACTAGATAGCGCCAAAAGGCTCCGTCTTGGAAGACCTTTTCTCCTAACGTCACCACCATCTTCAGCTTAGCGACGGTCGAGAGCAGCCGAAACAATATCTCGTTATAGCGGTCTATTCCAAGCAGGATGTTACCAAGCTGACTTTCACCTATTTCGCGGAGAGCAGAGAGTGAGCCGGCCTTGATGACACGGACCGCCGAGTCGTAGAGAAAGGCAGGACAGTCTCCGTCATTCAAGTTCGAGGTAATCACAAGCTCCCGTGTTGTTGGCAAACGGGTCGTGGGAATTTGCCCCAAGACATGACGGACTGCTGCTCTCATTTCCTTGTGAGGACGCTTCCAGAAAGGTGAGCCGTGCCGATCCGAGCTGAGCAGCATTCCCTCTTCGATCATTCCTCGAACTTCCGCTTTATCCAGCGTTCTCAAACCGACGCTGGCAGCTGTCCCTGTCTGCCGACGGAGAACGATGATCTCGTCTATCGGTTGCGTGGATCGGGCGGCCGTGTAAAGGTCTTCCACTCCCACGGACCTTAGGCTGTGGAAGAGATCGATCAACCGCTGCCTCTTGTGCGCGTCGGTTCGATGAGCGCCGAAGGTGTGCGTAAGGTCAGTCGATCGGAAAAGATGCCGCGACAGATCCCATAAAAAGTTCATGCGCTCACCCTTGATGGGGATCACCGCCAACCGATCCATGTCCACGCAGAGGTAGGCCATGTCGGCTGCCAGTAGTTTCCAGCCGGAGGGCGCCACGAAGTTTAGAGGCTCGAGCTCAGAAAACGCGGTGTTTTCGTGAAGTCGGCCCAGAAGGCGAGTATAGGGAGGCCTGACGCCCAAGAGGTTGAGGATGAGGGCGCTGCGCCCCACAGCCTCAATGTTCGGCTTACTGTCGGCGCTTGGAAGGATCAAGACAATCCGTCCGTCGCACGACAGCGCCGAGCAGATGCAGTCGATTGCAACGACTCCGGCGCGCACAGCAGGGGCGAGCACGGCGGATGCCGTTGGGGGAGCGTTTTCCGCACCCAATGAGCCGCTTGCCAAACCCGCATAGGCCTCGCGCGAGGCCTGAGCCTCGGGGGCAAAAGGGGGCATTCGTGGGGGCGCCCGGCCGCTCGTCCGATGTCTGAGTTACCTAACGTGTCACCAGGAATTGGCTCAGCGGTTTCTTCCCTCGCGTCGGATCGCGCGACCGGCTGACTACCTGCCCCCTGGCGCTGCATGCTGGGCATGGCCTCGATCAGGGCACGCACGTAAGCAGCAGCCACCATCGCGGCGTAGCGCTTCCAGATATCCGTCTGGATGGGTTTGGTTCTGTAGTCACAGTAATCGCAGATGCCGCGCACCACCAAGTACCCAACCTTCTCGTACTCCCAAGTGGCGTCCGCGACGCCGGACCCTTCCATCTCGACGGCCTTGACCTTGTGCCAATCGCGCAAGCGGTCGCGCTTGCTCGGATCTGCTTGGACGACGTTCGCAGAAGCGATCGGCGCGAGGAAGACGCGAGGTCCAACCTCCAAGACTACCGGATGTTCAATCGGCTCACCCTTGTCGTCGAGAACGACGTCGGTGGCAGCGTCGGGAACTACCAGTGATCTTGCTACTAGTCCTCTGCGCAAGTGAGCCTCCCACGGCCTCTGCCCCGCCAGCTTGTCTTGCTCGAGACTCTGAACAGCCTCGAGCAGGCTCGCGCTGGGCGGCCGCGGCGCAAACCGCTCCTCGAAGACTTTCCCTTTCTGCTTCCCGAAGTCATATTGAATCACGCCCTTCCGGTTCGAGACTACAATGTCCCCGAGCCGGACATGCTCTTGCGGCTCTTTAGGATTCGGCACACCGCCAGCAATCCCGCACATGATGATGTGCTCGAGGCCATCGAATTCCGTGACCATCTTTGATGCCCGGGAACCGGCGGACGTGTTCCCCATATCCGTCGCCTGGGCAATGACGACCCGGTGAATGCCATTACGCACTGACGGGATGTCGCCCAGCAGGTACTCACGTCCCCCACCTGGTCCAGCTGCCCGATACCTCTGCTCGTTATCGATCATCGCCCTGACCGCGTCGAACTCCTCAGGAAGTGCGACAATGATCCCGATGGTTCGGCGCAGCATGTTCGTACCCTCCCATGCATCGGCAGCGATCCTGGAAATCGTCGCAGACATATTCAGTGGCTTTCTGACATCACGCCAGCCCTTGTTCCAACTCCCGCACGTTGACGTCCCGACGATGGTAGCCCATCTGGTGAATCATGGACTTGGCGATTACGAGGCTTTGGCGAGCCTTGGCCGCATACCCGGCATCCGGTGCTAAGCGATGCTGCGCCAGGTACAGGCGGGACAACTCCAGTTGGCAATCGGCCTCGTGCAGTTTCATTCCGCTACGTGTTGCAATCTCGATGGCTTCGAAGAGATCCCTGGTCGCCAACTCCGCATTTCCTTCCAGCCGCCGAAGCGCAGCTCGTGCCATGAGGCCACGAGGTAACTCGTCGCGATATCCAGCCTGCCGTTGAGCCTCGACCGCCTTTTCAAGATGGTATCTCGCCAGCACGCAATCACTTGTGCTCTCCTTCTGAGCCTTTTGCAGCAGCCCAAGGCCCATTGCCAAATTATCATTCGCCACGTCGTAAAGAGGATACGCTTTCTTTTCGCGTTTAAGGTTCTGCTTCGCACGGTCCAATACCTCGGCAAACCGCCCCATCGCAAGGAGCAGTTCGCAATATCGAAAGCCGGGATACGAGTAAAGTATTCGCGACTGAGCATCATGTTGCTTCTGTAGCTCTTCTGCGCCACGAAACCCCTCTTCTGCTGCATTCATGTCCCCACAATGGTGTAAAACGTAGGCGCGTGTGGTGCGAGCTGCAATACGAGCGAACAGATCACCCGAACGATCAGCAAGAACTATGCTTTGGTCTGCATACGCCAGTGCGCTTCCAAGGTCACCGCTTATGCGAAAGTAACCACTAAGGTGTCGGGCGCATCGTTCCGCCGAAGGCCAGTCCTCCTCTGCGACGCTAGCCTTGAGACCTGCCTCCATCAAATGATGGCCATCCCGCATACGGCCAAGCGTCCGGAGATAAAAGCCGGCTCTGCCGAGCACAAGTGCTCTGCTTCTTTGATCAATGCCGCCCACAGGCTGACGCCATGGTGTGTCGAAAAAGCACGCGAGCGCGCTCAGGTTGGCCCCAAACGCACCGAGCTGCATCACGCTGTACGAATCGGCCCCTCTCTGAATTCGCCGCATGTAGACATCGTCGAAGACTTCTTGATGGCGGCCGGCGTGACAGCCGTGGGTGACCGCCGCAAAGAGTGGCATCATGTCGGTAAGTGTTTCGGGGTACTCCTTCGCATCGGCCTTAAGGTATTGATAGAGCCGATTGTGCCCTTCAGACCATGCTGCCGGATGTTTCGACCGCAGTTCTGACTCAAAATACTCACGAATCAGTGGGTGAGCATCGAGGAAATCGGTGGGTGTCATTCTCTCGTGTTCTGTTGCGCGCCCCTGGCCGACCGAGAAAGCAAAAACAGCCTCTCCAGTCGCGTGATCGTGCGACTCCATTGCCTGTCAGTCAGCCGGACAATCGGCTCGGTCAAACCCGGAATCTCCGGTTCACGACGTAGACTTGCCAGGCATCGCGAGTCGGCCGGACGATCAAAGAGCCCCATCAGATGCAGGACTGCCCATTCACGACTGTCTTCACCAAGCCATCGTTCGTAGGAGCGCATCACACCACGAGCGTGGCCACCCTGCTCGGCGTCTTCTTCCATGAGTGCCACGTTGCGCCAGTGCCGCACATCGTGGTCATCAAAGGCTTCGTAGAGATAGCTACCTAGCAGATTAAGTGCAAGTGCGTGGCCACCAAAGCAAGAGGCGGCTTCCTCTAGTTCTTCGTTGGTGCCGACAACGCCACGTCTGGCTAGTAACTGAGCCCCTGCCTCATTAGTTAAATGAGCCAGATTGATCCTCTCCACCACCGAACGCTCAGCCAATCCAGAAAGTGGCTCACGGGTTGTGATCACGCATAGTCCTGAATTCCATCCGGCCAAGCCCTCGAATAGTGCCTCTAATGCTGGGTCTTTGAGCTGACCGGCCATCGGTCCCGGTGGATATTGCAGTGGTTCTAACCCATCCATGATCAAAAGCGTTCGTTTCCGGCCGATAATGTCCGCCAACAGCGCACCACGCTCCCAAGGTGATAGTGCAGCCCAGTGCGGCTGCTCGGATCGGCGGGAGTTTTCAGTACGCCCGGCATCTTGCGTTTGTGGCCTTCCAATGCCATCAAAGAACTGGAGAGCCTGGACAACGAAGTCGTCTGCACTAGCTGCCTTGTCGCTAGCCCCTTGGCTGTAAAATGACCAGTCAAAAACTGCCTCAGCTCCGCGATATGCATCCAGCGACATCCGGTCACGCCAATGTCTGACTAGCGCTGTCTTGCCAACACCTCCCCAAGCCACAATGGAAGTGATGCGCGTGCGGCCAGCAGACGCCCATGCTTCATCCAAGTGCTGTAATTCTGCGTCGCGGCCAACAAGGTAGTTGGTCGCTTGCGGAAGCCGGCTGGGAGCCACTCGCGGGGTGATGAGCTTCACCGCTATTCGATGGCACCACATGCGCAGTTGATCATCTACCAACTCAGCGAATCCCTGAATCCCGTTATAGTCGCATTTGAGGCCGCACAGTTGCTCCCGAAATTCCCGCACTTTCAGCCATTGTTTGACATCTTCTGGCTTGTTGGAGGGCGGAGGAAGCTCGTTGAAAAAGAACAGGACCGCTTTTGGGCGTCCCGTGGCCTTTTGGCGTTCCATTGCATCGACGTATTCCGCTACGGTGCCGGATGCGAATCGCCCAGTCGGCGTGCCAAAGCGTGCCCACATGATGCCCAAATAAATGTCGTATGCCGGTAATTGAGCGTCGATCTCCTCCTGCGGTCCAGGGCCGATCCGTGCGCGCCACGTTGTCTACCCATTGCCACAAATCCAGTCGAACGCCACTGCGCGGTCCTTCAACCTTGTTGATGCGTTCCACGACCTTCTTGAGGACTTGGACCTCGGGATGGACGTCTCCGGGGCATGAAACAAATACGCGAACTACGCAGACCATTTCCGACATAATCAACCTTCCCGTGACACCGACACGGTGCTGTTCAAAAACGTGAATCTGGTGCCTACAGCCTTCACAAGGTAGACATGAACGAGGCCGAACCCTCCGCCAGAAACGCTCTGCAGATCTCCGACGCTGCAGCAGTTGCCGTAGTTGTCGTAGGCCAGATCTTTGATGACGTAGGCCATGACTTGTTGCGGGATCGTAGTCAGGGGCAGCAGCTCGCTGGTGCTCTGCTCTTCGTCTGGCCATCGAATTCACCGTGAGGAAGAAGCAAGCGGCCCGTGGCTTTCCCGGAGTCCTACTGCGGGGCAGAAGCTCATTCCCGTTCCGCCGCGGACCCACGCTATTCTGCGCCAATTCTGGCAGCGTCCGCAACGACTTGTCAGGCTTGTTTTTCGCCTTGCGCTCTTGATCGTCGGTCGCTTCGCCGCAACCGCCTTGCCTTCGGGTATCGCTTCTTCTCGCCGCAACAGCGGATGCCGGCTTGTCGTCTCGCGACCCTTGGCAGACCCGTCTTGGGGCCAGGCCGTGAAGCGGATTTGGGCCACGAACTCCGGCCGCACACAGTGCGATTTACAAGGCAGCCCTGCTTCCTCTTGGCGAATGGCGATGTGTAGTGGCGGAGAGGTTCCAGCCGAGCACAGGATTCGGGCAGCGTTCGTAGTTGAATCCTGTCCCCACACTGCCGGATAGGTCTGCGGTGCTTGAGCAGGCGACGGACCCTCGCGACCTTTCGAGGAGCCAAGAAAGAAAGGACGTCAAAACGGAAGTGTCACGGTGCGCCCAATATGGAGGTTCGGCGGTAGCTCACCTGCCAAGTGCCTTCAAGACGAACGACTTGACCTTATCCAGGTCCTCTTCTACTTGTGCCCCGTTCAAGTCTCCCTCAATCTCCTGGTCGTCTCTCAGATAGGCGATTACGGGGCGCTCGTATCGCCTCGCAAGTCGGACTTCGCACGCCGTGCCCGGACCGCCAGGCAGTGCGACGACAACGGTGGAGTTCAACGCCACAATGTGATTTCGAGAGAGATCCGACTCCCCCTCTTTCCCGCTGAGGTGGAGATGGGTACGAATTGGGACTTCTACCCAATCATTGGGGTAGTTGTCTTTGGACAGGGTCCGCAACCTTTCATCTTTACACGGGACGATTCCGATTACAAGACCCCGACGGCCAGGTGCTTCGTAGAACGCCTTGCTGACCGCGCCCATTACGCCTGGTCCCGCACCGGTGAGGAGGTGAACCCCTTGCCCCGCGAGCCAACAACCGAGCGCGGCGGCACGTTCCTGATGAGCGTCGGCGTGAGAGCCGACCACGCCGACAATCGGGAGGCGCCTGGAAGATTCATGGGTTGCTCCAAGAGTACAGCGTTCGGCATCGAGCATCGTGCGGTATTTCATTCGCCAGGCTGAGTCTGACAACGACCACGCCTCCGGTCAAACCGACCGGATCACCGGCGTCTTCCGGCGCGATGGGCGTCTCTGGCCTCCGACGCGCCGACAATGACCAACGCATCAGGGCCGGCCTCTGAAATAAGGTGCGATGAAGCGGCGGCAGCTTGTGATTGCTCCGCGTTCGACGCGACTCCAGAGGCGGTCTCGCGCTGCCGCCCAGGGCTTGCCAAGGTTGCGGCTGCTGGCCGGAAAGCGGGAGAGGTGCAGCAAGCGGAGGTTCTGCGCATTGCGCCGGATGGCAAGAGCATGAAGGGCTACTCACAGCACGACGGGCGTCAGATCGAATACACGCGATAGCGCAGGCAAACGCAGTCTAAGGTTACGGTCGGCTGTCCATCTTTCCTCACGGCAGCGTAGAACGTGCACCGCGATCCGTTATTGTAGGAGCGCCCGCCCCGGGGGGGCGACGACGTTGCGGCCCGATGGCGCGACAGGAAACGCTGAGCGCGTCTGCGCGTTCCGCCGCCGCGGATGGCCCAAAATCCCCAAGGCCCTCTGAGCGCGCCATGACGGCGGCCAGTAAGGAGATCAACGAAGCGCTCAAGAAGTATGGAGGAGGCGCGAGCCTCGTGTTGGCTGCTGTTCGAGCCAAGCCAAAGTCAGCGCCGCTGCCGCTTCTTCCAGTCCTCCTCCCACATGGCGGGGTCCCAGTAGAATTGTTCGCGGCCATTGAAGGTGTAAGCATGGATGAACGAGCGCGGGCGGCGGCGTTCCGGCGGCAGCTGATAGGCGCTCGCATCGACCTCCAGCGCAAATCCCAGGGGGAGAGGCGCGGCTTCCTTCCAGCCGTCGTTGCCCGCAAACCAGGTCCCGTGATAATCACCCAGTGCGGTCATGTCCCACTTGGTGATCCGCTTTTGTGAGCGGTCGTACACCAGCACGCCTTCCAAGTTCGCGTCATACCGATTCTCCACATCCTTGATGACCTTGCCGGTGGGGTAAAGGAAGTGAGGGGCCTTGCCCGTCAGGAGCACCGAGCCGTGAAGCCGCAGTCGCACGATCTCCGGTGAGGTCTCGACCACGGTAAGCTTGAGCTCACCCTCGCGCAGCGAATCCGGCTGCCAGTTGTGCGACACAACCCATAGTGTTTGCGGCGCCAGCCCAAAAAGCGCGATCCGCCTGGCCAGCTTGGCGGGCACGACGTGAGTCTGTCCTTTGTGAGTCTGTCCTTTTGCCGGGTTCTGCGGAATCAGCGACCGGCATTCGTCCTCGGTGAGCCACAGGGAGCTGCGCTGGCCGTGGGGCGCGTGAGTGCGCAAGCCGCCGAAGTCCTTGCCTTCCGGCAGCCGGTAGGCGCCGTCCGCGGTGCGTGCGATCGGCCGGTCGCAAATCGTCAGCACCAGGCCTCCGGCCGGAGGTGCCGGCACCGGAATCACGTCGCCCTCGACGGTCTTGGGCCGTCGTTCCTCTTCGGGCAGCTTGGCATAGGCGTCCAGCACTTCGCGCAGGGCGCCTGCCAGGCTGTTGCGGTCTCCGTACTTCATCGAGCCAGCCAGCAAGCGGCCGTTGGACGTCATCAGGATGAGTTGGCTGCCTTGGAGCCAACCATTGCCTTCTGTCGGCCGCGGCTTGCCGCTGTAGAACCGCTTCCACGCTTCTTGATAGACCGAGTCCTTGCTGTTGATGTACCAGCCCGGTGCGAAACAGGCGAAGCTCTCATTCAGGAGCTTGATGGCCTCGTCGGTGTAGACGGCGGAACCACCTGCCAGGTGGTAAGACGCGGCGCTTCAGCAAACCCCGAGCGGCTCGTTGTATCCTGCCCCGCCCGTGTAGAGGATGACGATCGGCTTGTCCTCGGCCGCCGCTTTCTTTCGCGCGGCCACGACATCGGTCAGCCACTGCACTTTCAGGTGCCGCCACTCGTTGTCGTGCGGCCCGATGAGCGCGTGCAGCTTGGCGGCTGTCTGCGGCGTCAGATCGGCCTTGCTCCCGCTGATAAAGTTATGGCGCGGCTCGTCCGCCAACGTCCTGGGAGCGCTTACGCTCCAGCCGACGAGTCCAATGGCCATGGCAATGAATCGCGTGCTGCGCTCAGTCAACATCCATCATTCCTTTGGGTGTGTTGCGGTGGGGTTGGCGTGTTGGTGACGACATTGTCACGGGGAAAGTAACTCTACCCGCGGCCGATTGCAGATACAAACGGTGAAAGTGAGTTTGCGAACTGGCGGCCAGCACAAGCAGGCGAAGCCCACGACTCAAGCATATAAAAGCAATTCTCTGATGACTTGGCCGTCGTTGGCGATCGGGATAGGGCGGCCGGAGTGATTCGTGAGACTCGCCGAAAGGTCGATGCCCATCAGGTGGTAGATCGTGGCCAGCACGTCGGCAGGTGTGGTGCGGTCTTCCGTCGCGTATTCCCTTTGGAATTCGTGGCACCGACCACGTTGCCGCGCCGGTAGACGACGCATAGGGAACGGCGACATACGGAGGCACGCCGGGACGATGGGTGCCGAGGGTCCGGGACACGATCGAGCCGGCCGATGGATTACTTGACGCGAGGTGTTGATGGGGAGAATCCCACGAGCATGTTCGTGGCACCGCCTTCCTGTCTGCCTGTTCGGCCCATTAAGATAATGCGCGGCCGAGCACCAGGATCAATTTGAATGTCGGATGCACGTTTTGCCGAGTTCGTGAGTCGCATCCGGGCAGGCGATGAACAAGCTGCCGCGGAATTGGTTCGGCAGTACGAGCCGCTTATCCGCCGCGAGATTCGGCTGGGACTGACCGAGCCGGCTCTCCGTCGGGCGTTCGACTCGATGGACATTTGCCAGTCCGTCATGGCCAGCTTCTTTGTCCAGGCAGCCTGCGGTCGGTACGATCTCGATGAGCCAGGACAAGTGATCAGGCTGCTGATCGGGATGGCGCGCAACAAACTCGCCTTCGCGGTGCGCAGAGAGCGGGCGAAGCGACGGGACGTGCGCCGGCTGGACGCCATCGGGGTTGACGAGTTGAATCCAGCGGACGCGACGGCCGACACTCCCAGCCAGATCGTGGCGGGACAAGAGCTGCTGCGCGTCGTCCGGGAGCGATTCAGCGAAGAAGAACGCCAGTTGGCCGAGCGGCGCGCCCGGGGAGAAGACTGGACAAGAATCGCTTCGGAGATGGGCGGAACGGCCGAGGCCCGTCGGCATCAGCTCACGCGGGCGCTCGATCGCGTGACCCAGCAGTTAAAGCTGAATGAGTAGCTAACCGCCGCGATGAACACCTTGGATAAGACTCCTGATAGCTCAGTCGAGCAAGCCGCGCCGGATGGACCCGTTGGCCGGTTCCGCCAGCTCTGGCGCCAGGGTCAGCGTCCGGATCTTCAGCAGTTCTTCGCTCAGGTGGGCAAACTCAGCGACGCTGACATCTCGGCGATCCTCTGCATCGATCAACGCGAGCGATGGCAAGCCGGCGAGCGCGTGACCGCAGAAGACTACTGGCGGCGCGAATATGGGTTGACCGCAGAAACGGCAGTCGATCTGGCCTACCAAGAGTTCCTGCTCCGCGAGGAATCGGGCGAGACGCCCCCTGCCGAGGAATTCCAAAAGAGGTTCCCGCAAGTCGCGGAGCTGCTGGGGATGCAGATCGACCTGCATCGAGAGTTGGCTCTGGCCGACGGGCAGCGAGCCGGAGAACCGCCGGCAGCGACGCCAACGGACGCAAAGCCCACGAATGGCTGGCCCGCCATTCCAGGCTATGCCATCACGGAGGAATTGGGCCGCGGCGGCATGGGTGTGGTGTACAAGGCGCGGCACGCGGGGCTGAATCGGCTGGTCGCTTTGAAAACCATCCTGGATAGCGCGCGGGCCAGCTCACAAGAGCTGCTGCGATTCCAAAGCGAAGCGGAGGCCGTGGCCCAATTGCAGCACTCGCACATCGTCCAGATCTATGACATTGGCGAGCATGAGGGTTGCACGTACTTGGCCTTGGAGTTTGTGGACGGCGGCAACTTGGCGGAAAGGCTCAACGGGGTGCCTTTGCCGGCCCGCCAGGCGGCCGAGATCATGGGAAAGGTGGCTCGAGCCGTCCACTTCGGGCACGAGCAGGGCATCGTGCATCGTGACCTGAAGCCGGCCAATATTCTGCTAACGGCGGACGGGACTCCCAAGATCGCCGATTTCGGCCTGGCCAAACGAACCCAGTGGGAATCGCACCTCACGGGCGAAGGGGGCGTGCTGGGCACGCCCAGCTTCATGCCGCCGGAGCAGGCCGCCGGGCGGGCCAGTGAGATCGGGCCATCGGTCGATGTCTATTCCCTCGGCGCGACGTTGTATTTTCTGCTCACGGGGCGTCCTCCGTTTCAGGCGGCGACCGCGACGGAGACTTTGAGACAGGTCATCGACCAGGAGCCAGTCCCCCCGCGGCAGCTCAACGCCGCCGTGGCCCGCGACTTGGAGACGATCTGTCTCAAGTGCTTGGAAAAACAGCCCGCTCGGCGTTACCCTTCGGCCAAGGACCTGGCCGAAGACCTGGATCGCTACTTGGAAGGCCGCCCGATCGTTGCCCGGCGGACCTCGTGGCGCGAGCACGCCTGGCGGTGGATGCTCCGCAACCCGGGCTGGTCGGCGACGCTGGCCATGGCCCTGGGACTACTGCTGCTGCTGGCCGTCGGCGGCACGCTTCTGAATCTTCAACTGCAAAGCGCCCTGCGAGAGAAGACCGACAAACTCTGGCAATCGCACCTCGACAGGGCGCGCGCCGAGCGGGTCAGCGGGCGGGTCGGCCAGCGGTTCAAGGCGCTCGATGCCATTCGACAAGCAGCCCAGATCGCCGTGACGAAGGAATTGCGAGACGAGGCCGCCGCCGCTCTCGTGCTGCCCGACGTCGAGATCGCGCGCGAGTGGGAAGCGTATCCCGAAGACACCGAAGCGCTGGGCTTCGATGCAGATTTCGAGCGCTACGCTCGCGTCAACAAGCAAGGCGAGCTGGTGATTTGCCGATGGACCGAGAGCGGTGAGCAGGTCGTTCTACGATTGCCCACCGATGGCCAGCCACCGTTTTCCATGCCGCTGTTCAGCCCGGACGGCCGGTACTTGTTCCTCGCCAGCACCGTGGGTGGCGCCCCCAAATCGAACAAGTTTAGCGTGTGGAAGATCGACGGGTCGGCGGCCACGGTGGTGCTGGACGAGAAGAAGAGGCGCGTCTGAATACGCGATCGGCTTTCGGCCGGATGGTCGCCAGCTCGCCGTGGGATATGCTGATGCCACGGTTGACATCTACGACCTGGAAACCGGCGACCGCAAACGCCGACTTGAGGTGAACGACGCCCCGATGCACCTGGCGTTTGACCCGCGCGGCGACCGCCTGGCCGTCGCGGCCGGCAAAACCGTGCGCTTGTTCGAGCTGGCGGATCGGCGCGAGCTTCAGATGCTGGTGCACCAAGGGAATATGCACTACTTGGCGTGGCACCCCGATGGCAAACGACTCGCGACCGGATGCACCGGTCGCACGATCCACCTGTGGGATGCCCAGACCGCCCGCGAGCTAATGGACCCCTGGAGGGGACACCCGAATGACGGCATTACCCTCATGTTCAACCATGCGGGCGATTGTCTGCTGAGTCGCGATTGGTCGGCGAAACGCAAAGTTGTGGAGCGTCGCCACCGGCCAGTTGCTGCTGACCACTCCCTTCGACTGCGGTATCCAAATCAGCCGCGACGATCGTTTGCTGGGCTGGGAGCGAGCCGGCGCCAAAGTGCGCCTCTATCGTGTAGCCGACGCTCGGGCGCTGCAGGTGCTGCGGCGACGCAACGCCCAAGAACATGAGCAGATCCTCGCACCCGTCGTACATCCCAACGGCCGCCTCCTCGTGGCCCACGGCCGACAGCGGCTGACGGCCTTCGACTTGCGCAGCGGCGAGGAACTGGCGTCGGTGCCGCTCGAGCGCGAGGACGGGGTCAATACCATTGGCTTCGGGCCGCGCGACGGTCTGTTGACGGGCGGTAAGAGCGGTCTTTTGGCTTGGCCGACGGCGGCGAGTCCCAATCGGCCCAATGCCGTGCGGATCGGCCCCCCGCAGCCCGCGGTCCCCACCACCAGCGTGTTCACCAACGGTGCCAGGGTCAGCCTCGACGGCTCCGTCGTGGCGGTGCCGGTGGGCTACCGCACGCTGCTTTTTCACCGGGACCGAAGCGATCGGCCGCTGCTGCTCGAGCCGCAATCGGACGTGCGCTGGAGCTATGTCAGCCCCGATGGTCGCTATGTGGTCACCTGCAGTCACTGGAAAGACAGCCGTTTCAAGTCGGCCCGCGTCTGGGAAGCCGACACGGGTCGGCACATCTTCGACCTGCCTGTGGAAGGTTCGACCACGGCCGCCTTTAGCCCCGATGGCCGCTGGCTCGCCACGATCACGACCGGCGAAGGCCTGCGGCTGTTCGAGGTGGGCACGTGGCGCGAGGAGCGGCGCGTCCCAGAGGTCGGGAGCTGCGCCTTCAACCCCGACGGGAAGTTGTTGGCCCTGTCCGACACGTTCGGCGTCATCCGTCTTGCGGAAACCGAGACGAATCGCGAGATCGCTCGCCTGACCGGCCCGGAGCCGTGGTATTCGCCCGCCTGCTTCACGCCGGATGGGACGAAGCTGATCGCCACCTCCACCTCGCAGAAGGCGATTCATGTCTGGGACCTGCGGCTTCTTCGGCAAGAGCTGGCGGAACTCGGCCTGGATTGGGACTGGCCCGAGTTTCCCCCGCCATCGGCTTCGCCCGACGACGGGCCGCTACAGGTCACCCTTGATGCCGGGCCTTTATCGGCCACCGATGGGATCAAGTCTCAGCGTAGCGACTCGCCCTGAGTCGTCGTAAGAGCCGATCTGGCCATGGCCTGGGAAAACCCTTCTAGATTTTCCATCTTTCTGTCCGTTCCCGCCGCAAACCGCAATTAGATATTTGAGCGGGAATCTGACCGTCCACGGCGAGCGCCGGACACCCCACAATTCCATCGTGGCTGTCGGGGCGCGCCTATATCGAACGAGTGTTTAGTGTCGCTGCGGCGCAGCTGCGACGATTCTCCAGCCGAGGAGCTTTCCATGAGACGATACTTCCTGATTTGCTTGTTCGCTTGCACGTGGCTCGCTGGTCTGGCACTGCTGCTTCACGAGGCGACCGCGGAAGGCCCCGAGCCCAAGCGGAATTCCGGTGGTCGTCCCAAGATGCCACCGATCACCAAGCCGGTGATGTTCGATACGGAGGAGGCGGACAGCATCCTGGAGGCCCTGCAAATATTCCCGGAGGACAACCCCTGGAACCTGGTCGTCTCCAAGTGGCCGGTCCATCCGAAGTCGAAGAACATCATCGCCTCGATCGGTGCCGACAAGCCTTTGCGCTACAACACCGACATGAGCTTCATTCTGGTCCCGCCCGATCAGAAGAAGGTCGAGGTCAAGCTCGTGGAAACGCCGAGGAATCGGACAAGGGCCCGTACCCGGTGCCTGATAATGTGCCGATCGAGGGTTGGCCCGCTGTTTACAAGCGATCCGAGGACAAGAAAGACGCGACGCTCGAAGATGTGCAGCGCGACAAATTGGAAGAAGGGGAAGACCGCCACGCCATCGTGGTGGACCCGGTCAATCGCTTGTTGTACGAGTTCTACCAAACGAAACTGACCGACGGCGGCTGGGAAGCCTCTGGGGCGGCGGTGTTCGATCTCAAGACCAACAAGCTGCGGCCCGCTGGCTGGACCTCGGCCGACGCGGCGGGGCTGCCGATCTTTCCCGCCGTAGTCCGCTATGACGAGATCAAGCGGGGCGCGATCGAGCACGCCCTGCGCGTCACCGTCCGCCGCACCCGGAAGGCATATGTCTATCCCGCGCGGCACTACGCCAGCCAGCTCACCGACGAAAACCTGCCCCGCATGGGTGAGCGAATCCGGCTCAAGGCCGACTTTGACATCTCCGAATTTTCGCCGCCCGTTCGGGCCATCCTGAAGGCGCTGAAGAAGTACGGCATGTTCGTGGCCGACAACGGCATCGAGTGGGCCATCTCGGTGGCCCCCGACGAGCGGATCGACGACCTCCATGAAGAGCTGCGGAAGATCAACGGCTCCGCCTTCGAGGTAGTCCAACAGCCCGAGTAGGGCGCCGCTGCGCCGTGCGAACCGGGGGCACCAACACGAGTCTCAATCGCTGCAAAACGCAGCATGGAGTTTGCGACGCGATTCTTACCATTTCGAGTCCGTTCCGGCAGAGACCGCCATGATCGATGAGCCCTGTATCTGAACGGCTCCGCTAACAACAGCCAACAATGTTCCAAGCAATCAATCGCCGCGAAGGCGGCAGGAGAACAATCGTGAAACGGTTCATTATCAACGTCGTCCTGGTCGCGGTAGGCCTGGGCGTGTCGCTGGCAGCAGGAACCTGCGAGGCGGCAGACACTGACATGCGGCTCGGCACCTTCAAAGGCAATTGGTGTGGTTCCAAAGCCGAGTTCGTCATCACGAAACAAATCGCAAATAGGAAATTCCAAGGGACGGTCGAGATCCTATCCACCAAGCAAGTCGACACGATCGAGATCCAGCAGTATGGGGACAACTCCCTTCAGATGGTACGTTATCTGTCCGGCGAACATGACGGCAAAATTCAAGTCACGCGTACGCATCCGCCGGAAATCTTGTCTATAGCGGGAAAACGCACGGCGAATTTTCCGACGAAAAGCACTAGGGGGCTCGGAGCAAGGTTGGCCGGGTTCCTACGCGTGCCCACTCAGTAGGCGGCGGCTCAGTTCTCCGAATAGGGGTGGACGAGCCGAACTATGACGGTCGATCAACACGAGTTTCAATCCTTCGAATGCAAGCAAGGAGTTTACGATGAGAAGCAAGATGTGGTCGGTAATTAGTGGCGTTGTTGTGGCGAGCCTGCTGTGCCAACTGAATCCGGCATCGGCCGCCACTGAACCCGCCGTAACGCAGGACAAAATGGGGGGGCTTATCGTGAACTGGGCGGCCCAGTTCGCTTTCAAGGAATTTGGAGGCTCAGGCGACAGCAGCCAACTAGTCCATGCAGCCCTGGGCACCCTCGGCTGCAAGCCCGGCAAAGACTACGTGTGGGGCCGGGCACTGAAACGCGGCGAGCCGATGCAGATGGGCGACATCATCCAATTCAAGAGCTTCGTGATCAAGGACGGTGGCGACACGCAGACTCTGGGCGCTCCTAACCACACGGCGATCTTCATGGAGGAAAAAGACGGCAAGGTGCTTGTCGTGCACCTGATCATCAACCCTCTCGGCGTGCCCCCACCCCCCGGGGGTATTGGTCTCGACCTCCGCACGCGGCCACTCGTCCGCATCCTTGGATATAACTTCGCCAAGAAAGTGAGCGGCAGCTTCATCGTCTATCGCCCCGTGCTGAAAACGAGCATCCTGGGGCTGACGAACGAGCTTCGCGCCCAGAACAGCGTGGCCGCCGTGAAGCTGTCAAATGTGCTGAGCGGAGTCGCCGAGCGTTACGCGAAAGTCATGGCGGAAAAGGACGAGCAGGGCCACTCGGTGGACGGCACGAAAGCCGAAGAGCGGATCAAGAAGGCCGGCTACACTTTCGCGGCTTGGGCGGAAAACGTTGCCGCGACCACGGACCAAAACGACGCGAACCTGGCCGCGTTCGAATTGTGGAAGAATTCGACAAAGGGACACCGCGAGAACATCCTCAATGCCGGGTTTACGGAAATGGGCGTCGGGTCAGCCACGAGCAAGTCCGGCAAGACTTATTATTGCCAGGTGTTCGCGAAGCCTCGGTAGGCTCTTAGCCAACGCAAGATGAAACTTCGACGATCCAACCGCTCGTTGCCCCACTCGACGTCACACCGGCGTCGAGCGGGGTCCTTTTTGGTTCTTCGCGGAGTCGCCGGAGTTCGGCGTCTTTCTCGGCTTCCAGCCAGGCTCATTAGGAAGCCGACGACCTGCATGAAGAGCTTTGAAGAGCTGCGAAAGATCAAAGGCTCGGCTTTCGAGGTGGTGCAGCAGCCCGAATAGGCGTGGATGAGCCGAACTATGACGGTCGATCAACACGAGTTTCAATCGCTGCGAATGCAGCAGGAAGTTTGACGATGAGAAGCAAGATGTGGTCGGCAATTCGCGGCGTTGCGGTGGCGACCCTGCTGGGCAGTGTGAATCCGGCGCTTGCGGACGAAATTGACGACAAGATCGCCAAGTTTGCGGCCGCGCGGGTCGGCCAAAAAGTTGGCGACGGCCATTCCACGCGATTGGTTGAGCAAGCCCTGTACGCCGCGGGCGCGAAGCCTGGCCGAGACCTCCAGTGGGGAAGCACCGAACGAATCAGCGCACTGCACCCAGGATACATCATTCAGTTCAAAACTAGAACCGATAGTAAAACATTTAAGGTTGAAAGTTGCGTGTTCACGAACCCCAGCAACGGGGCCACCTGGAACCTGACCGGCTATCCGGCCGTCGTGGAGAAGCTCAGCGGGGGCAACAAGGTGACGATCTTGTACCAGAACGGGGACGGTTCTCCCGTGAGTGAAAACGCGCGCGTCCAGAGGCTAGAACTTGACCTCAGGTGGAAAAAGAGCGGCAAATACCAGTTATATAAACCTGTGAATGCGCCCCAATGGGCGGAACTTGGGCCCAAGATCGTGAGCTTCGCGGCCTCGCAGGTCGATCACAAAGTTGCCGACGGCCGTTCCTCGAAATTGGTTGAGCAAGCCCTGGTCTTCGCGGGTGGGAAGCCTGGCAGCAAAACCGTCTGGGGAACTCCCGGTGGCTCCGCGCTGTACCCAGGAGACATCATTCAGTTCAAAAGCGCCGGGTTCAAGAACAGCACGGGCGAATGGCAGTTTGGCCACCCCAACCATACGGCCATCGTGGAGAAGGCCTGGGGCACCAAGGTGACGCTTTTGCACCAGGACTTTGACTTTGAACCGAGGACTAAAAACTCGCGCGTCCGGAGGTTCGAGCTTGACGTCAAGTGGATGAAGAGTGGCGACTACAAGGTCTATCAGCCTATGCCGAAATAGCGCAGAATGGGTGCAATAAATGCCACGCTTCCTAGCCATGTTGTTGTTGAGCATCGGCGTCGTCCTGGTTTTGCTGAGTGTGATGCTGGCGATCCTTAGCATTCCTATGGGCGGAGGAGGGGTCGCCCTCGTGGCCTTGGCAATGGGCGTCCTGGGCGCCGTGCTTTTTTGGATGAACCTTCGGAGGCTGCGTAGCGGGGCCACGAAAAGCGCGACGCAGCTCATTGGCGGCCGGGTGGGAGACTATCTCTGCAACATAACCGACTCTCGGCAGTGCGAAGCGACCAGGTACGAAGTCCTCTACCAGACACCCGTGAAGGGCAAGAACGGCCGGCCATCGTCGCTGACCGTTCGCGTGCCGGCCGTCACGCCGATCATGCAGTTGGGCGCAGAGAACTGGTTCGACCGGCTGTGCAAGCACATCGGCATTGCTCGCGAGCACCAAACCGGAGACGCCGAGTTCGATCGGGCCGTCTATGTCCGGGGCCCTTCGGACCAGCGAATGGGGCAGTATCTCGAGGACCGCCAGAAGCGGGCGGCTGTGCTCATCTTGAAGACGCACGGCTTCCAAAACGTGCGCCTGACGGGCCAGATGGCGGAGGCGATCTGGAGTGGGTTTGACCCCCTGAACAATGACCGGCCCGGGCTGATGGCGGAGGCCTCACAGGCACTTTCCGTGCTGGATGAAAACCTGCCGCGGAACGACCGGGAGAGAACAGAGGAAACGGCATTTGCTGGGTCCGACCGGCACGGCACCTGGCACGCCCGGCTCTGGGTCCTGGTCATCGCCTTTGCCACGCTGCTGGCGCTGGCGTTTTGGTACCCGCCGATCCGCTGGACAGAGCTGTGGGTACGGGCCGTTCCAATTCTGCTCGTTACGTACATTCTGTTCGCCTGGGTGGCAGCGTTCCTTCTCAGCGGCAGGTCTACCTCCCACGATCGCTGGGGTCGTCTGATGCTGGCGGGCTTGCTCTCGATTCCCCTGGGCAGCGCCGGGGGATTGGCCGCGGTGAACGCCTTGGCGGATCAATCCCCACCCCAAGTGCGCAACATCACCGTCTCGAACAAGCGGACCAGCAAGAGCCGCTACTCGACGTCGTATTACGTCACCGTATCGGCCTGGGACGGCGCGGGAGATACTTGCGACTTTAAGGTGTCGTCGGAAGAGTATCAGTCGATTGTCCCCGGCAGATCGCAGCTAGAGCTCACAACAGGTATGGGGCGAATGGGAATTGAATGGGTGAAAGAGCAGCGGATACATCCCATGACCAAGGACGAACGAGCTGCAATGGCGTTACGTTTCTGCCGGGCCGACACACGCAGCTCGGATTGACCGCATTGGCGGCGGCGACAAGAGCGGCAGCGCCAGGGCTTGTGCCCTTGCGCCAATCATTCACGTCAACTCCCGGAAAGGGCTGGATAAGATGCAACGACGACGAGGCTTTCAAAGTCTGTTGGTTCTCACGGGAATACTGCTGACCCTGTGGGCGGGACGACTGCTGGCTCAACCCGCGACCGGCCACCAGGCATCTGCCTCGGGCCCGGCGCCGGACGGCCCCCGGACCGTGATCCCGGCCGACCTCTTCGTGGACGACGACAACGCCGGCGCCCAGGACGGCAGCGCTCTCCGTCCGTACAGGACCGTGCAGCAGGCCATCAACGCCGCCAAGGACAACGCCGTCATCGCGGTGGCTGGAGGGACCTATCCGCAGAACATCCGCGTGCAGGAGAAGGCAGTCCGCCTCTATGGCGGGTACGTAGGCGGCACCAAGGCCAGCTACGCCGGTGGGACCGCGGGCAACTTCACCGTGCGCGACCCTGCTGCCAACCCCTCGCACCTCAAGGGCAACGGCAAGGACTCGGTCGTGACGATGTACGAGGCCGGCGCCAGCATCGTCGACGGCTTCCTGATCACCGGCGGAGGGCGCAGCTCGGTGGCGGCGCCTTCGTGGCTGGGCGGTGGGTTCTATATCTACCAGGGCTCGCCGACGATCTCGAACAATGTGATCGAGAAAAACCAGACGTGTCCCCCCGTCAAGCAAGACCAGGAGAAGCTCGGCGGCGGCATCTATGCCACCGGCGCGAACATCTCGATCCTGAATAACGTCATCCGCAACAACGTCTCGGGACGTGGAGCCGGCATCTAGGCGGACGGACCGAAAATGGTCATTCGCGGCAACACCGTGCAGAACAACATTGGTGTCAGCGACCACGGGGGCGGGATTTTCATTTTCTCGCCCAACGCCGAGATCTCTCACAACCGGATCGAAGGCAACGAAATTGGGCGGGACCTGGGCTACGGCTGGGGCGGCGGGATCATCGTTGTCAACAAGGGCGGCAATTACAAGCTCTCCCACAATGTCTTCACGGGCAACTTCGCCCCTTCCGCTGGGCAGCGCATTCTTCGTCGACGAGGGCGCCAGCGGCCTCTATGGATCACGATCTCGTCTACGGCAACGAGTGTAACCCGGCTGGCGAGGGAGGCGCACGGTCTACGTCGACGGTGACGAAAACGGTATCGGCTCCACCCTCACCCTGAACCACGTCACGATTGCCGACCACACGTTCAAGCCGGCCGGTCACAGGCAACGCCATCAAGGTGACGGGGAACTCCAAGGTCATCGTCAAGAACAGCATTCTGTGGAACAACGGTGGCGATGACGTCGAAGTGGATGAGAGGAGCAAGGCGACCGTCACCTACACCCTTTCCCAGAAGACGATGAAAGGGACCGGCAACCTCTCCAAGGATCCGCTGTTCGCCAATCCTGCGGGCCACGACTACCGTCTGCGCTCAGAACAGCCCCGCCATCGATGCCGCCGACCCAGCATCGCCTTTCAATCTTGAGCCGGCCCCGAATGGCGGCCGGGCCAATCTGGGCGCCGACGGCAACACGGCGCAGGCCAGCAAGGCAGGCAAAGGCGACGGCGGCGTCAAGGAGACGAGGCCGGACGAGAAGACGGCGGCGTCAAGGAGACGGAGCCGGGCGAGAAAACGTCGAAGACCTATCTGCTGCGCGGCACCGCCGGAGAGCTTCCCTCCGAGGTGGGAGACGACAACACCAAGATGACCAAGGTCGCGTCGAAGGAGCTGGGCGGCACGGCGGTCCAGATCGAGTTGATCGATACCTTCGGCCAAAGCAAAGCGAAGGTCGAAGACTGGACCCCCTTCCACACGCTGCGTCTGGACATCGTCAACCAAGGCGCGAAGGAGCTCGAGGTCGAGTTCAACCTCTTCCACTCCGGCACCAAGGCCTTCGCCACCCGCGTCGTGGCGCCGTTCGTCCTCAAGCCGGGCAAGAACGAAGTCCGCATCGCCGTCAAAGATCTCAAGAACACCAACGGCTCGCCCGCCAAGCTTGCCGAGGTGCGCCGCTGGTATGTCGCGAGCGAAACGCCGGTCACCCTCCTCGTCGGCGACATCTTCCTCGAAGGCAAGGAAGGCAAAGACGACGGCGGCGTCAAGGAGACGGCCCCGGGCGAGAAAACGTCGAAGACCCGTCTGCTGCGCGGCCCCGCCGAAGAGCTTCCCCTGCCGCTAATCGCTTATCCCGAGCGCGGCCGCGGTGCCCAAGGACCTCGTCACATGCCGCGATTCTCTCTCACGCCGTTGGCTTGTCTTCTGCTCGCTGCGCCCATGTTGGCGCAGCAGGCGACGCCTGAGCCCACGCAGGAAGGCAAACCCCTGAGTCAATGGGTCGAGGCGCTAAAGGACATGGACGCGGACACGCGCGGCGTGCAGCCGCGGCCATTGGCAAAATGGGGGCGAAAGCCAAAGCCGCGGTGCCGGCCTTGCTGGAGAGCTTGACGGACAAGGATGCAAAGGTCCGTCGGCGAGTCGTCGAGGCCCTGCACAGCGTGGATGCAACGCAGATGAAGGCGGCCATTCCCGTGGTCATCGAGTTGCTAAGCCGTACGGACGGCGTGATTGGCGATGGGATCACCGATTACACGTGGGGGCCTGACGTGCTGGGTTCCGTGGCTGCCGAGGCGACGCCCCGGTTCATTCAGATGCTCGACCAGAAGGATGAAACCGTCCACTACCGCGCTGTCTCGGCGCTGGTACGCTTCGGGCACGAACGCACCGGTCCGGCGCTGATCAAGGCGCTGCGCGACCCGAGCGCGCGTCCGTAAGGGGGCTGCCCAGACCCTCCGCATCCTAGGCGCTTCCGCCGCGGCTGCGCGTCCAGACCTAATCGCCGCTTTGAGTGATCCCGAGCGCGAGGTACGGATGCAAGCCGCTCTGGCCTTGATGAACATCGATAAGAAGCGGGTGCAGCCGGCGGTAGCAACGTTGATCGCCTTCCTCGGCGACGATGATCCTCAGTTTCGCAGCCGCGCCATGGATGCCCTGCGCAGGCTTGGGCCGATTGCCGAATCGGCTGTCCCAGCGCTTCTTCCCTTGCTCAAGGACGCCAGCCCGAAGTTGCGTTTTGCAACGGCCGAGACGCTCATCCGCATCAGTCCCAAGCACGCCGCGGCCACGGTGCCGGTCCTGGCCGAAGCGTTGAAACAAGACGCTTACCGCAGTACGGCCGTGTCCCTTGCGGGTCGGCTTGGTCCGTCCGCCGCATGCGCTGCTGCCCGATCTGCTGCCCCTGCTCAAGCACGAGAATGTCTTTCAACGTGTGGACACGGCCGTGGCAGTCGTTTCTATCGACCCCACGCAGGCCGAGGTCGCCGTGCCCGTCGTCTTGGCCGCGCTGAAGGACAAAGCCGTGCAGGATCCGGCCGTTGTCTTCCGCGCCTTGGAACGGCTCGGGCCCGCTGCCAAGTCGGCGGCCCCGGCCCTGCGGGCGCTCCTCGAGGACCCGGCGGCGAGCGCTCGTTCCGGCGACGACGTGGCCCTCGCGCTGGCGAAAGTGGATCCGACTTCGGACGCGGCGGTAGCGTACTTGCGCAAGGGGCTCAAGGTCGAGGAAACGCGTCTCCGCTCGCTGGCGGCCTTGGAAAAGCTCGGCGCCGCGGCGAAAGCCGCGGTCCCGGAACTGACGGAATTGCTGAAGTGGGACGCCGAATATTACCGAAGGCGCGTCGCCAGGTTGCTCGGCAAGATCGGCCCGGATGCGAAAGCTGCCGTGCCCGCCCTCAAAACCCTGCTCCAGGATGAAAACGAAGGGGTCCGCGAGGCCGCGGCAGAGGCCTTGAAGCAGATTGATCCGAGTAGCGCGGGGAAATGACCCCCCAGTGAGACTCACTGCGGGGCCGCAGCCCGCGTTTGGGAAAGATCGGCCCCGAGCCGAGCGACCGCGTCTTCCTGTGGATCTCAACGTGACTGTTCCTTGACCTGACTGTCCGGCGATTGCCGATTCCACGAGATGTGTCGTCAGAGGTCACATCGACCGCGCATCGAGGCTGCCTTCTGATTCAAGATTGAAGGCGCCCACGGCCTTTCGGCTGATGAGGTCGATCGCGCCGCCGAAGAAACGGGTCTGGCCAGGAAAGATGGCGAAAACCGTGTAGAAATGTGTAGAATGTCGCGGCAGCCCGCAGGACAAAATGCCGAACCCGGGAAACTCGAGGATCGGCGAAGTCAAAAACGAGGCGGGTAAGCCCCGACATCATCTTCCGGCTACAACTCCTTCACGAATTGCCATGAACACACTTGAACTGAACCGACGGCAGGCTCTCATCGTGGGCGGCATGGGCGCGCTTTCGCTGGGCATGCCCGGCATGGTGATGGGCAGCGACAAGCTCGACGCCAGCGGCAAGGCCGTCGCGGCCGAGAAGTCGTGCATCTTTGTGTTGCTCTGCGGCGGACCGAGCCACATCGATACCTGGGACATGAAGCCCGATGCGCCCGACACGATCCGCGGGCCGTACCAGCCGATCGCCACCAAAGTGCCCGGCATGCGCATCAACGAGATGCACACGGAGCTGGCGAAGCTGACCGACCAGTTCACGCTCATCAACTCGATGACGCATCCGGGCGCCATCAGCAATCACTTCGATGCGATGCACAACCTGCTCAGCGGCCAATCCACGAAGCGCGTGCAAGAGGGCGTGACGGACGACCAGCCTTACCTCGGCTCGTTCGTCGCCAAGCACAGGCCGAGCAAACGCAACATCGTCTCCAACGCCTGGCTCATCAAGTGCGTCGGGCCGCCGGTCTTTTGTGCGCCGAACATCGGCATCGGCGGCTACCTCGGCTCGGCCTACGCGCCGGTGTTCGTCGGCTCGGAGAAGAATCATCCGGCGATGGACAATTTCAAGCCGCCGGAAATCTACGACCTGGGCGACCAGGATCGGCTCGACCAGCGCCGCGAGTTGCTCGGCAAGCATCGAGAGCAACGTGCTGGCCAAGGACGCTCGCGGCGCGGACTGGGCGGACCTGCGCGAGAAGGGCTACGACGCCATGACGCGTCCCGAGGGCCGGGATGCGTTCAAGCTGGACCGCGAGCCGGCGAAGGTGCGCGACCGCTACGGCCGCCATCCGCTGGGGCAGAACCTGCTGCTGGCCCGCCGCATGGTCGAGGCCGGCGTGCGGTTCGTCACCGTCAACGGCTGGACCGGCCAGGCGCCGCACGATACGGCGGGCCCGCCCAGCAGCAGTTGGGACATGCACGGCGGCAACATGGGCATGGGCGACGCCTTCGGCGACGGCTCCTACGGCATGGGATTCTGCCTGCCGCGGCTGGACCAGGCGCTGTCCGCGCTGCTCACCGACCTGAAAGAGCGCGGCATGATGAAGAACACGCTGCGTGGTGGTGACGGGCGAGTTCGGCCGCACGCCGAACGTGCTGACCCAGCTCCCGCCCGGCCGCCAGCACTGGCCCAGTTGTTTCTCCGTCGATCCTGGCCGGCGCGGGCATCGCCGGCGGCCAGGTGTATGGCAAGTCCGACAAGCACGGCGCGTACGTCACCAGCAACCCCATTCGCCCCGAGGAATTCGCGGCGACGATCTACCACGCCCTCGACATTCCCCTCAACGAGCCGCAGAACAACAGCGGCATTTCGCTCCCGATCACCACGGGCAAACCGGTGATGGAATTGTTCGGGTAAGCTGTAGCCGCAGAGATCACGCTCTGGCACGCATCGTAGGCGGCGCTGAACGACTCGCCTGCCTTCACCGGACGGCCATCGGCGTACTCAGATCAGCGCCCATGGCTCTTCTCCTGCCTGAGGATTGCCTCGTTCGATGCACCGGGGACGTGCCGAACACTTCGCGCTCCTACACCTTGTGCATCTCCTCGATCGTGTCGAAGTAGCCCACAAGATGGGCGGCGCTGAACGACTCGCCCGCCTTCACCCCGCGGCCATCGGCTTATTAGCCGGCATTGTCGGCGACTTCGACCGCCACGAGACAACCCGGCGTACCATTTAACGTTCTTTCTACGCACCTCACGATCTGCCCTGGCTTGAACGCTAAGTGTTTTCCCGGGGAATCTCCTTGGGTTTCGATCAACCGATAAATACCTCCTGGCAACCATTCGGCGTGAAGGCATTCCCATCGGTCGTGATCATCTCCGAGAACCTCGACATGGATCGGCACGATTGTCGAGAAGCCCTCTGTCCAATGGTCTTGACCCAAGGAATACTCAGAGATGCAGAACGCGTCCGGCCAATTGCGGAATCCCGGCAGCACCTTCAGACGCGTGACGGCCAATTCGGCATCCTCACGGGTCTTGTAGACTCCGATGAATTTGCACTCATCTCGCCCCCACTGCTCGTACTCATGCTGGAGAACAAATACCGTGCTCATCACTGTCCCTTGTCCAGCTACCGACCCCACTCAGCAAACGAGCCGGCGGAGTGCGTGATATCGAATAATCATTGATGTTCGCCGAAGCGGAAGGCCCACACGTTCGAATCCTGTCGGGATACTTTTGTGATTCTCGCCGAACGCTGGATTTAGCGCACCTGCCTGCGTGGGGCAGTGCGGCCACAAAACACGTACGGAACAAAAGTCTGCAAAGCGACTACTTCAGCAGCCGCCAGCCAGATGAGTCGGCCGCGAGTGCGGTATAGCCTTTGTAGCGATCGTACACCTTGTGCATCTCCTCGATCGTGTCGAAGTAGCCCACAAGATGGGCGGCGCTGAACGACTCGCCCGCTTTCACCGGACGGCCATGGATTTCCTCGATCATGATGAGGAAGTTGCCGGGCCACTGGGCGCACCAGGCCTCGTAGACGACAGAGGGTTCAAGCGTCATCCCCGCCAGCCAGGGGCCGTCCTTGCCGGTCTGCTTGTCCCGCAAATGATAGGCGCGGATGAAGTGGTCCGGCGTCCTGTTCCTGTCGCGTCGGTAATTGAATTTCCTGTCCGGCGGAAACGGGGTGAAGAACTCGCTGGACGGGATGCGCACCCCTTTGGGGCCGCTCAGATAGCTGAGATACATCTCGCTGAACGTGTCCCCCTTGTCATGGCGGACGCAGCCGGGCGTGTCGTTGCGGAGAAACATCTCCTCCGAATCGTTGACGCTGTCGATCTTGTCCATGAGCAGAAAGTATCGCGCGCCCTTGGGAAACACGACGAGCTGCGTCCATCGCGATCCAGGCTTTCGGCCCGGCGCGGCGAATTCGTATTTGTAGGTCGTTTTGACGGCAACGAATTCCTTGCCCCGAATGACCTCCGGCTGCACCGGCTTCATCCATGGGCAGAGCTGAGGGCCCTCGATCATGCGCTTGCGATGACTGCTGCCGTGCAGACTGATCGCGCGGGCTTTGGCTTCTGGGGACGTTTCGTTGGTGTGCCACAAGTAGCGGCCGATGCCCGGCGTGCTCTGGCTCGCAAGAATTTGGTCCTGATGTGCCTCATCACTGCCCGCCTCCATGAGCCAATCAACGACCATCAGCCCGTCACCAACCTCGCGGAAAGCGGTCGCTTTGTCCCGAAACGACTGCTTCTCGATGCCGGTCATCCATTGCTTGTTCTTTTTCTTGGGGATGACGGCTTCGAGCTTGTCCGTCTCGATCTTGATGCCCAGGTCGTCTTCGGTCACCCGGAGCCACTCGGCATCGCCGACCGGTACTTGGGCCAGGGCTCGTGGCGCGCCAGCGGCTGCGATGGTCAGCACCACGACGCCTCCCAAGAGGGTTCGCGAGAAGCGGCGGGACGCCAGGCTTGCCGTTTTGTGGGCGGTTGATTCCATCGTGGATCGTTTGGCTTGTATGGAGTTGGCCAGCTTGGCCCGTGAGCCGGCGGGAGTTGGTTCCACACCGGCGTGTTCTGCCGGTCGGCGTGCCGCATCGGCAACGGGCCGGGGTACCGGAACCTCGGCTTCCGCGTCGTCGCAGCTCAGTCTAGCAGCGTGCTCGCGGTGATGCATCGAAAAGACGAAGCGTGCGTGACGGACTCCGCGTCATTGCTTCGGCGAGAACACGCTCCGTCCGCCTTCGCAGCACGTCTCGCAGATCGTGTGGCAGCGCGAGCACTGGACCTTGGCGCGGACTTCCACCAGCTCGCCACCGCAGGCCGGGCAGACAGGGCGCGGGGGCTTTGGCGTGTCGCTGCTGGAGTCTGTCGGCTGCATGGGTCAATCCGTTACGGATGCATCCTCGAACGAGACGAAGACGTGCACGTTCGGGTACTGCGTGTATTGGCGATAGAAAGCCAGGTAGCGCTCCGTCAGGTCATCCGTCAGTTGGTCTAGGGAAAGCCCGGCCGCCGGCACTTGGCGCAGGCCCGGCAGGCTGATTGTCCCATCCGCCAGCACCAAAGCCGTGCGCTTGAAAGAGAAGTCCTGCACGTTGCCCTTGACCTCGACCGTCACTCTTTGGCCGGGCCGAATGTTGGAGGGATCGGGCAATCGGCTAGGCTCGGGCACCGCAAACTGGTACCGCACGGCCAGGCCGACCCCAATGCCCAGGACGAACGCGAGCAACGTGCTCAGGCTCACTTGCAGCCAGGATCGACTCCGACGAGCGGGTTTATCTTCGTGGGTGTCTTCAGCCATGCATGGCTCCCTGTCCTGATGCGTGGTCTCGATCCGCCACTCCGAAGGGGGAGCAGGCTGTCGGTTCCGAGTCGCCGTTATGGCCTCGGCTCGTAAATCACCATCAATGCTGGGCGCTGCTTGAGGCCCTTGACTCTTGGCGTGTACATTCGCATGTAATCGTTGGAGTCACCATGCAGGAAGAACCCGTGGTTGGCGTGTTTCCCATCCAGCCAGAACTTCACTGCCTCGGTGAAGTCCCAGGCGCTGACGGCGCCACCGCCGGCCGGACCATGGCTGAGGCACAAGCATCGCTTCGTTGGGAACATGACGTTCCTCCTTCACAGGAATGGATAGGACGCAGCTTAACCGGCGATCCGACACGCCGAAGTCGATGTGACCGGAGCGCGATCGCGGGCCAGGGCTAGACGCAACCAGCGAGGGCCATGGCTGCCGTTGATTGTCGTCTACGAGCCGTCCTCTTCGCCTGGCAGACACCCCGCCGAGATTGCCGATGGTCATCGCGGCCGCGCGTCGTTCTCCTTGTCTTTGTTCTCCTTGTCTTTGTTCTCCTTGTCTTTGTTCTCCTTGTCTTTGTTCTGCTTGTCTTTGTTCTCCTTGTCTTTGTTCTGCTTGTCTTTGTTCTCCTTGTCTTTCGCGAACTCGTAGGGCGCCGGATTGTTCGGCCCCTGTTCCACCTCAAACGTCGCGGGGATTACCTTCCCGTCCCTCCAATCGGAGAACGTTACGGTGACCTTGATCTTGCCCGCCCGATATTCTGAGGGGCCCACACGGGGCCGTGGAACGTATCGCCTCAGCAGCGTTGGTTGAGGACCACTTCGACGGTGGTGGGAGGCTTACCGGCTTCCTTGTTCGGAAACTCGAAGACGGCACGCGGATGGAGGTCCTTGGGAACTTCGCTGGTCGTCAGCGGAGAGAAGAGCGGATGCTTGCAGTTGCGGGGCGGCAAGCAGATCGAGCCGATGTTAACGTCAAAATCGCTCTCCCCTTCGGACTTGATCCGCTGCCGATCGTTCCATTTGGGGCGGATGGTCAGAAGGCCGCCGAGGTTGATGACCTGGGCATCGGCCGCACGAGGGGCGAAGATGGTGGGGTTCTGAGCCGCGCTGCCGTCCGTGCCAATGCGAAAAAGCGACGCATTCTCCCAGTCATTCTCCCGCCGCTCTTTCAGGATCGTCTTGTCGAAATCGTCCGTGGGTACGTAGTCCTTGTTGCGCACCCAAAAATCGAGTCTTAGTCGGTGCCCGCCCACCGCGCCGATGTCGAACACGTTCATGCCCTTGTAAGCGCCCGGAGCGACTTTGACCTTCTTGGTCTCCTCGGCGTCCACTTGGCGCGCTCGCCTTCCTCGGTCAGATCGCCATTGCCGTTACGGTCAATGTAAAGAACATCTTCGCCGTCCATGACCAGCCAGGCGCGCCGATCGGCTTTCGGCCCAAATACGAGCAAGGCATAGCGCGGCTGGTCTTGGTACTTGGGCTCTTTGGCGATGGCACGGTCAACCTTTGTCAAGTCAACCCGCTCGCCGGCATGCAGCTCGCCAGCATGTGTCGCGCCCAACGAAATGATAACGCCGAGCACCAACCTCCATGCTCTCCGCCATACTTTCGTCATGGCTTGCTCCTTCACGTCGGCCGAGTGCCTGTCGCCTGTGCACGATCATATCGCAAGTGTAGGACAATGCCATCATCCGAAGGAAGAAGCTTGAAGCACTCGTCAGGGACCACGCGCACCACCGAATGCCGTTCCACGGTTGGACCAGGTGATGGAACGGCTGGAAAGCCTGCTCAAAGACTGGCCACACCGTCTGCTGTAGCTCCTGGTCAGCCGCGGAGCTGTTGCAGGTTCCGCTCAGCTCACCTAACTCCTACCGCCTTTGTAGAGCGGCGGTGCTCCAGAAGCGGATCGTGCCATCCGTGCCGCCGGAAACCAGCGTCCGTCCGTCGCGGCTGAGGGCGATGTGATTGATCTGCCCGCGATGGCCGGTGAGCGTTGCCCGCCGCTGCATGGTCTTCAAATCCCAAAGGACGATTTCGGGCGGAGGCAACTCGTCGCCTTGGATCGGGAATCAAGGCTTTCGTTGGTTTCATCGAACGGCAAGCCGCGACTGAGAGCACAGCCCTTGTTCAAGCCGCGTTGCCGGTCTGCGGACTCTAGAATAGCAACGGAACCCAGATTTCTCACCGACCCTTCACCACCCTTCACCAGCCCCAGCGTTCATCTCCTGGACCAGTAATGCAATCGCCCGGTCCAGAGTCTTACTGTAGATCTTGGCAAAGAGTCTCCCGAGGACCGACTTGCCGAATCCACTCGCTTCCAGCTCGAACGTGATCTTGGTCTGTGTCGGGTTCAGCTCCTCAAAGCGATGGTCGTAGTAGATCGTGAGCCAGAGGAAGCCGCCGATCCATTTCCAATTGCGATAAGGATCGAACTCGGTCACCGTCCACTCGGGCTTAAGGCCGTTAGTCAGGAGCATACGGCCCGTTGATTTCAGTCCGAGTTCGCCTGGCGGCTGCACTTCTACTCTTTTGATGTGCTTGGCCCAACTCGGCCACTGCTCGACGCGGGCCAAGTGGCGCCATGCCTGCTCAACGGGCAATTCCACCGTGAACTCTCGCCGGAGCAGCGGTGGCCAGATTCGGTCAAGGGCAAGGACTGCGATGATTGCCACGGCGATGCCGACGGCACCGGCGATCAGGGCCGTGATCGTCTCTGGAGCCAACATCAGGATCACCCCTCACCAAGCCGCCGAACTATTGATTATCACCACGAACTGGACGATATCGTATTCAACCACCACGCCTCGTCAAAGAACCGTATGCGGCCAGAAGAAATCGTCCAGGTCACCGAGCGCGTACAGGTGCACGGCCGGTTCCGGCGGCAGAACGCTTTGAACTCCGAACAACCGTGATGCGGCCCCGGTCTGCTGCAGCGCCTTGTTCGGTTGGCCCGTTCGCACCGGCCTCTCATGAACCCGACACACCGCGGTCGATGTGACCGACGCGCTGCACGCTGGCTAGCTATGGTTGGCCGTTGGTTGCACGACGATTCTTCCGCCGTCGTCCGGCCCCAGGACGATCCCGTACCGCCGCGCCCTGGAGCGCGCCCCGGCCGGGCGGCTCGGCCGGACCTGGCTCAGGAGCGTGGCGAGCAGGACCTTCATCTCGTACAGCGCGAACGGCATCCCGAGGCAGACGCGGTTGCCGCCGCCGAACGGGAACCACTCGTGCGGCCCGAACTTCCGCTCCAGGAACCGCTCGGGCCGGAATCGGCCGGGGTCGGGGTAGAGCTCCTCGCGGCGGTGGACCAGGTACGAGCACGGGCAGAGGACCACCCCGGCCGGGTACTCCCGGCCGTCCGCCGCGAACGGCCGCACGGTCTTCCGCACGACGAACGGCGCGACCGGGCGGAGCCGCAGGCTCTCGCGGATCGCCCCGTCGAGGTACTCCAGGGCCGGCAGGTGCTCGGCCTCGGGCGGCCCGCCGCCGGTGACGCGGGCCAGCTCGTCGCAGAGGCGGTCGACGACCTCCGGGTGCTGTGCGATCTCGCCCAGCGCCCAGGAGAGGGCCAGGGCCGTCGTCTCGTGGCCGGCGATCAGGATCGTGATGAGCGCGTCGCGCACCTCGCGATCCCCCAGCGGCGTGCCGTCCTCGTGCGTCGCGGCGAGCAGGTCGTCGAGCACGTTCTGGCCGGTCGGGCGGTGCGTCGCCCCGCCGCCTGGCCGCGATGAAGGCGAAGAGGTCGTCGTCGAGGTCGCTCAACTGCCGGAACAGCGGGACCCACCGCGACCCGCTCAGCCGCTGGATCGGGACGATCGTCATCAGCACCAGGGCGTAGCCGCTGCCGGCCGTTGGACAGGAACGTCTCCATCTTCTGCTCGAAGCGGTCCATCTCCGGGCCGGGGGCGAGGCCCAGCCCCGTCCGGAGGATGACCCGCAGGGTGATCCGCCGCATCGTCGGCAGGGTGGGGAAGGGCTGTCCCGACCGGCCACGCCCGCACGGCCTCGAGCGTCTCCAGCCGCATCGCGTCGAAGAACGCCCGCATCCGCTCGCCCTTCAAGGGCGGGACCACGACGCGGCGCTGCCTGGCGTGCGGGGCCCCGTCGAGCACCAGGACCGAGTGCCGGCCGACGGTAGCGGTGAAGAGGGAGTTGGCCTCGCCCGAGTGGAGCACCTCCGGGTCGCCCCGGAAGACCTCGCGGACGGCCTCCGGGTCGGACAGCATCACGAACCGGCCGTTGCCGGCGACGTCGCAGCGTGAAGGCGTCGCCGTAGCGGCGGTGGCACTCGTCGAGCAGTCCGAGCGGGTCGCCCGCGAAGCGGACCAATTGCCACCAGGCCGGGGCCCGAGGCCCAGGCGGAAGAACGGAAACCTGAGGGGACATCGCTCTGGGGCATCGCGTTGACTCCAGCCAATCTCCGCGGCGCGGAATGGGGCCACCAAGCGGGGTCGCCGCACTATCTCCGGCCGGGGGCCGCTCGGCCGCGGAGGCGTTGTCATGCACTACCAGGACCCGATACGAGCATTCCCGAGAATAGCCGCTCGTCCTGATGTCTGCGATATTGATCATGAATCTGCGGATGCACCACCACCGGGTGTCTTCACGCGATCTGCGGATGGCAAGCCCAACGGCCCCGTTGGATGTGATGTCGTTCCGTCCTGCGCCTTTCCGCAATCGGCGTCGGTCGATGTGACCGACGCGCATGCCACGCCAGGATCAACTGCCACCTTTAGGTTGTTATACTGGGATGGGCTGTGCGACGCCGTCGACGTGGGACGAGCCAGCGCCCGCACGCGACCGTGTCCGGGGGGATCGTTCACGCGTACTGCCGTCGCGAGCATCTGGAGCCTTCGCCGATCGGCGTTCCTCAGGAGGTGGCCCAATGGCTAGAAGCTGGCGATGTGTCGCGCTGGTCCTTTGCTTCTCCGCCGTCGCTTCGGCGCAGGACATCGTGCTCGTGCGCGAAGGCAAGGCGGAAGCGGCGATCGTGCTGGCGAAAGGGGCGACGGCGGCGGAGGAGCGCGGGGCGCGGGAGCTGCGGGATCATCTCAAGGAAATGAGCGGGGCGGAGCTCGGCGCCGAGGTCCCGGCCGGCGGCGTCGAGGTGCGGATCGCGTACGACGCGTCGCTCGGCCCGGAGGAGTACCGGCTGAAGACGGAAGGCCGCCGCCTGAGCATCACGGGGGGCCGGCCGCGTGGCGTCCTCTACGGCTGCACGGCGCTTCTCGACCGCCTCGGCGTGCGGTGGTTCACGCCCGACGGCGACCGTCGTGCCGAAGCGCGCGACCGTGTCGCTGCCGCCGCTGGACGAGCGCGGCGCGCCGGCGTTCGAGAACCGGCACGTCATGATGACGGAGGCCGACGACCCGGACTGGGCGGCGCGCAACCGGCTGAACGGCGCCTCCAAGAAGCTCGACCCCTCGTACGGCGGCTCGCTGCTGATCCATCCCTTCGTCCACTCGCTCGACGCGATCGTGCCCGGCGAGCTCGCCGCGAAGCACCCGGAGTACTTCCCGATGATCGACGGGAAGCGCTTCGTCGCCACGGATGCCAAGCACACGTGGGCCGGCGTGCAGCGCTGCCTGACGAACCCGGCGGTGGTGAAGCTCGCGGTGGCGAAGGTGCGGGAGTGGATCCGCGAGGTCCCCGACGCGGCGGTGATCTCGGTGTCGCAGAACGACGGCGACGGGTGGTGCGAGTGTCCGTCGTGCCGCAAGGTCGTCGACAAGCTACGGCGCGCGGTCGGGGGTGCTCATCGCCTTCGTGAACGAGGTGGCCGCGGCGATCGAGAAGGAGCATCCGGACAAGACGATCGACACGCTCGCGTACGGCGAGACGGAGGCGCCGCCGAAGGGGATTTCGCCGCGCAAGAACGTCCGTGTACGACTTTGTCCGATCCATGTCTGCCACGCGCACCCGCTCGAGCGTTGCGCATCGCCCGCGTCGGTTGCCTTTCTCGCGCGACTCAAGGGATGGGACGCGCTCACCGACAACCTCGCGATGTGGCATTACGACTGCTTCACGAACTTTCTCATGCCGACGCATGACTTCGCCGGCTTTCCCGCCGACCTGCGCCTCTACAGGAAGCACGGCGTCCGGAGCGTCTTCATGCAGGGGACATTCGTGCCGGGGGGCGGCGCGAGCGACGCGGAGCTTCGCGCCTGGGTGCAGGCGAGGCTTCTATGGAATCCCGAGCTCGACGCGGACGCGCTCGTGACCGAGTGGATGAAGGGGGTGTACGGCGCCGCGTGGGAGCCGATGCGCGCGTGGTTCGACCGTCAGCAGGCCGAGGCGCTCGGGGCGTCGCGGCACCTCTATCTGCAGGACGCGCCGACGGCGTTCCCGGAGGGCCTCGTGGCGGTTGGGGACGAACTCTTCGACAAGGCCGAGAAGCTCGCCGACTCCGCTCTGCGGCGCGACGCGGTTGCGAAGGCGCGGCTCGCGCTACGGTATGTGAAGCTCGACCGAGCGAAGGTGCCCGGCGCGGAGCTCGACAGGTTTCTCGCAGAGGCGCGTCGCTTCGGCCTGACGCAGGTTGCCGAATTCCGGACGCTGGAGGAGTGGGAGGGGGAACTCCGGAAGCGAGGGAAGTAGCGGGCCGCGGGAGGGTGGTACGCCCAGAGCATGGATGCGATCGGCGTGGAGTCGTTGTGAAGGACGATCCTTAGGCAGGTGCCGATCACTCGCGCACGCCACGCCCCCCCCATCGAGTCCACGCTATCATTCTCGGCGAGACGACGCCACGGGGGGATTCTGAGTTATCCTCGACGCTTGCCGTCGAGTGCATCAGGCTAAATGGCCATGGGAGGGAGGCTCGGAATCGGCGCGATCCTCGCCGCTTGTCGGCGAGTGCGTTAGGCTAGTCGGCAACGCGGCCAACCAGCCTGAATCTCCCGACGGCAAGCGTCGGGGATCGTTGGTAGAACTTTGAGGAATCTTCGTGGCCAGCTAACCTAAACACTCGCCGGCGAGCGGCGAGGATTTGCAGATCGGCGATTGCGAGGGAGGACAGACCATGCCTGAAGCTCATTTCCGTAAAGGCGATCTGGTCAGATTCCGAGCATGCAGCGCGTTCTTTCGGCCCGCTGCAATCCACCAGCGAGAAGCTTCATGACAGACCTCCAGCCACCCGCTAAACCGGATCGTCGTCATGCCTTGCGCAGTCTGGGCATCGCCGCGGCCGGCATGACGCTGCTCAACCGCGCCGTGTCCGCGGCGGACCAGACTCCCGGTGCCCAGACAATCGACCGCTCGTCGAGCATCCGCATCACGGCGCTGAAGACGTACTGGGTCGGGCCGGTCGTGTACGTCAAGATCGAGACCAACCACGGCATCAGCGGCTGGGGCGACATCAAGGGCGTCGATCCGCGGCCGGCCAAGGCGCTGGTCGAGTCGCTGTTCGAGCTGCTCGACGGCGAGAACCCGACGCGCATCGAGCACCTCTGGCAGAAGCTCTTCCGGGCCCATCGCGACATGCGCGGCGGGCCGTTCATGGTCCACACGCATCGCCGGCATCGACATGGCCCTGTGGGACATCGCCGGCAAGCTGTGGGGCGTGCCGGTCTATCGGCTGCTCGGCGGGCCGACGCGCGACCGCATTCGCGTCTACCACACGCCGAAGGCCCTGAAGGTGCCGCCGCACGGCATCTACGAGCACTCCGGCACCCCGGCCGACATCGAGCGCATGGTGCAGCGCCATCCAGGCGGCCCGCGAGAAGGTCGGCCCCGACGGCGCGGTGATGTTCGACGCCCACTGCGCCGTGCCGCCGGCCACGCTGATCCAGCTCGCCGCGGCGCATCAAGCCGTACGACGTGCTGTTCATCGAAGAGCCGGCCGTGCCGGGCAACATCGAGGTCTTCAAGCGGCTCAAGCAGCAGATCGCGATCCCGCTGGCGACCGGCGAGCGCGACCGCACGATCTGGGGCATGCTGCCGTACCTGCAGGAGCGCTGCATCGACATCCTGCAGCCCGACTGCTGCCACACCGGCGGCATCAGCCAGATGAAGAAGATCGCCACGCTGGCCGAGGCGTACTTCGTGCCGCTGGCGCCGCACTGCACGGCCACGTTCCTGGGCATCGCCGCCAGCCTGCACGTCGTCGTCGTCGATCCCGCTGTTCCTGATCCACGAGTTCTACCCGGACAACGCCGGCTTCAACCCGCCCGGGCTGACGCGGATGGCCTATCGAGCTCGGACAAGGACGGCTACATCGGCCTGCCGCCCGGGCCGGGCCTGGGCGTGGAGGTGGACGAGGAAGCTGGCCGACGAAGCGAAGAAGCCGCAGACCTACCGCTGGCCGGGCGCGAAGCTGAAGGACGGCTCGGTCGCGGACTACTGATTCACATACCGCCGAGCTTCTGAGAGTAAATCTCCGTGCGCGAACTGAAACCTTACCGAACCGTGGCAGGTGCTAAGGCGGCGCTCGACAATGGCGGCCGATTTTACAACCTGTTGGCCATGGCCGACGACAACCGCATCAGTAAGGCCGAACTGAACAAGGCCGCCGGCGTGTTTCGCAGCCAGCAGAGGGCATTTCTCTTCCTGCACATGGCACTGGTCGACCTGACGGAGAGTCAGCGGGCCGAAGTCGTCTCCTTGCTCGATCCGCCGCTAGCCAAACGCTACAAGTCGCACGGCCCGCGCCGGCTCAAGGCGTCCGAGATGACTAGCGAGAAGGCGGGTCAACTGGTTGTCGTGGAGGGCTATCCGCGATTCTACAATCGCCAGACCCAGCGCGCGGTAGTTCCGATGATGGTCGGCAAGGTGATGATGGCGGTCCCAGTAGAAGTGCATTACGACGGGTATCAACTGTTCGAGACGCCGAATGCCAAGGGAACTCCGGGTTATTTAGTTGTGAAGCGTCCGCGAGCAATGCTCGCAGAGAGCTTCACGCGGTTCGGCGGAGTCACGCGGCCCTATCGCTTTGAGGATGCTTCAGGCAAACATTCTGTTGTGTTTTTGGAGCCGCTCTACTTCACAGCGATCGGGCTTGTCCCCCACCTTCCAGCCGATGTCGTCCGATGATCCGTAAGCGATGCCGCGCTCGAGGCCTGCGCCGGCGAGCCAAACGCTGAAGACGTTGGCATTGTGGTCGCGACCCGAGCCGGCCCGATCCCCAGCGCTTTCCGCGTAGGGCGTGCGGCCGAACTCGGTGTTGAAGATCACCAGCGTGTCATCGAGCATCCCCCGCTGGCGCAGGTCGGCCAGCAGGCCGGCGACCGGCAGGTCGATCTTCTCCGCCTCGCGGCGGTGGTGGCTGGGCACGCTCGTGTGGGCATCCCAGTGGGTCTCGCTCCCGAAGGCCCCTCCGCTCCAAAGCTGCCCCCCAAAGAGCGACCTGCTCCGCGAAGATCAGGCCGCCACGTGCTGCCGGTCGGCCCGAGCGGGACCGGCAAGACGCACTCAGCTAACCCCGGAGACTTTTCCTCACCCACGCCACCAAATTCGGCCGCCCCGCGCCGCCGTTTTCAACCGCCGTCACCGGCCCGCACGATGGGCCTACAGAGGGAGGTCCGGAAAGGCTTGCGCCGCTTGCCGGCCTTGGCTTTTCTGTTAGCTTGGACCACCATGAGTAGTGGACTCCCGAGAATAGCCCCACTCGAACAAGAGGCGTCACAAGAGATTCTATGGGTATTCCGGGATTAGTCACTAATAGCTTGTTTTTGGCTATTTGGGCCCGTAGCTCAGCGGTTAGAGCAGGGGACTCATAATCCCTTGGTCGGGGGTTCGAATCCCTCCCGGACTACCTCGATCCAGGCCGTTTCACGGTTGCCACTCGTGCAGCGCCTTTGTCAGGCCGCGGGCTGACGCGGCCAACAGCACCTGTGCGTATTGGCTGGGATAAGAAAAATCTCCTTTTGCGCATCGGTTCCTCTCGGCGGATTACGGTCATAAGGTGGTGCGGCAGAACGCTGCCCTGACCGCCAGAATCCGTACTCAGGAGGTGACCGCGATGCCAAGGTACACGGGCCAGGTCTACGACGTGGATTTCATCGCACGGCTAGGGTGGTGCCAGGTGCTCGTCCGCGGCCAAGGCGATACGCTGGTGGCCCGGACCGCCGACGAAGGACTGATCTGCCTGGCGATCGCCGGCTTGCTGACGCGATCCCCGCGCACGATCGTCCATTACGAAGGCGACGATCCCAAGTGGCTCACCGGCGTTCAGGTGGAAACGGACGCCCGCGCCGACCACGCCGTGGTCGCCAAGCTCGCCCAGGGCATCGATTCCCCGTACTGCCGAGCAGAAATCCGCGGCCCCAGCGGCAGCGTCCCCGTCAAGGTGCTCGATCCGCGTTTGCGGAGCCTCGCGGCCGACGCCTTCGTCCATCCGCACGTCCGCTTCGAGTACGATGCCGCGGACGGCGTGCTCCAGCGGGCAAAGCTCAATCAGGGTTAACGGCTGGAAGTCAGTGTTCGAGCTTCGACTTTTTCAGATTCTCTTGAAGCTGTTTGAGACGCTCGAGCATCTCGTTGTTACTGCGCTGAAACTCGGCATTCTTCTCGCGCTCGATCCGCACAGACTCGGGTTCCCAGAAGCTGGAGAGCAGAATCACGGCCGTAGTGACTGCCGCCATGATCCCGGCGAAGATGAGAGCATTGCGAAGCCAATGCGATCTCGGCGGCACCCAGCGTCGGCCTAGGCTTTCATACACCGGGCGGAAGGCCACCGCGAACGCGTGTACCATCGGCTGCCACAAATCCAGCGACGCGAGCGACGACAGCCGCTCGCGAACTCCGCCCAAATGAAGTTGCCGCGGCGTGATGGTCCAGCCCGGCCCGAACTGCAAATAGCCGGCGAACGAACAGTGCCCGAACGCGCTCAACATTCCCGGCGTCTTCGGGAGCTCGGGCGCCGGCTGTCCGGTGAGCCGGGCCAGGGTGCTCGGCAGCGGCGATCCGTGCTCCGCCCCACGCGGCACGAGCACGACGAGCTGCTCGGGCCGTAGCATGCGAATGCACTGCTCCAGTTCCCAGTTGAGGCCCCCGCTCGTTCCATAACGCAGCACCACCAACTCCGCCTTGGCGATCCAGTTGCGAACGACCGCCTGCCATTCGTGATCCTTGACATAGAACCGGACGGCGCCAAGCTCCGGCATCGGCTCGCCGGGTCGGCCGATGGCGATCACCTGCCCCAGCGGCTTGAACGCCTCCACGATCGCTTCCTCTTCCGTCGTGTAGGCCGGCAGAACCGCGATGTTCAGCCCACTCGTGGCTTGGGCGGCGGCTTCGTCATCGTCGAAGGATCGCAGGTACAACACCAAAGGCTTGCTCGCATCGTATTCCGCCGCTTCCGGAGTGCGCTCTAAGGAACTGCGCCGAACGCGGCGCACGAGCTGAAATGCCAGTCCTGCCGCCAAGAACGCAATCGGCACGGCGACGATTCTCATCCACGCCGGCAATTCGAGCGCCCCTCCGCGGACAACCACAAACGCCGTCAGTGCGGCCGCAGCACACGCGGTTGCCACGAGCAGCAAGGCCGCTCGCCAGACGAACCGCATGCCTGGCGAAGGGCGGGGTTTGCGTGCAGGTCCTTCCACGCGCCCCTTGGAAGCGCGGCGTTTCGTCGCCGGATGCTCATCGATTGGCGCTTGCACCGGTTCTCTTGGCGCCTGCACCGGTTCTGGAATTGAGAGTAGCGTGCCACACGCCGGGCACGACAGCCTGTGGCCGGCGTGCTCACTCACGCTCAACTTGCGCCGACAAGACGGGCAGGAGAGAGAGATTGCCATGAGCCGATCAAGGATGCGCACTTCGAGGACGGGCCTGCTTCATCCGGGCGAGAATCTCCCGGGAATATCACCCGACGATTCGACGACAATCAAACACGCCCCGCCAGACGATTCTTCAGGGCGCCTCGCCCCTCCGCCGTCGGCGCTTTTGCCCTACGGATTCGCGATTCTTCCAAAGCCTGCCAGGCAACGGGCGGCGAGTTTTGCCCTACAGATCTTCGGATTTCCAATGCTGGCGGTACGTCGCTCAGTGGCCGCCACTCCACCCGTGTGACCAAAAGCACGCGGCAGCAGCGCCTTTGGCATTGCTTCCCAATAGCCTACCGACGGCTGTATCCCAACGCGATGGATGTTTTCGATGCTTGGGCCGAGCGACATGAACGGCACGTTTCGGCGGCGGTGGGTGGCATGCTCTCGCGCAGAGTGAGCATGCCCACGCTACGCGAGGGCATGCCACCCCGCCGCCCGCGGGCGGATGGCACTCCCTGAACATGGACGTGAAGGGAGTGGCGTGCGCGAGTGGTGGCGTATCGGTCCAGAGCGTCGTCCGTGGTGCTTCCACGCCCATCGCATCCATGCTCTGGGCGTGCCACCCAGCCGACGTGCGTGACCAGCGGAGAATCACGCGTCGGGCTTACGGCCCGACGCTCGCCGCCCGACGGCGCGGGGTCGCTCGGCTGAGTGTCCAGAGAGCCCAGTTCTGGCTGACCGACGAGTCACCGCAGCACGCCAACTTCAGTCCGGAGTCACTGAGGGAGCATCTCCCGTGCACCCATCGTCATCCGCGGCGAGCTTGACTTGCCTCGCCTCTACGAGATACTGATTTGTGACGCTTGGTTTTCTGAAACAGCGGGAAGGACTGGCCATGTCCGGCAAACAGGTGTTTCTTGGCCGCCAGCTAAGCTCTGCCAGCGCAGACGTTTACCCGTACCGCATCTTCCTTATCTATAGCCATGGTGACCGTGCGCTTGCCTCGCAAATCGATGGGTTGCTGCAAGAATGGGGGGCTATACCGCTTTGGGACAGACACATTATGCCGGGCACGCCTTTTCCGGACGAGATCAAACGTCTCATGGCAAAGGCTCACATCGTAATGCCTATCATTACTAATGACTCAAAAAACCGTGCCTGGGTACAACAGGAAATCGGATACGCGCTCGCACTGCAAATCCCTGTTGTCCCAGTCACAGTTGGCTGCGATTCGTCGGAGTTTCTAGCGCAGGTTCAGGCGATGACTGTTAGGGAAGACCTTTCTGACTTTCATGAGAAGCTTCTGGCGGCGCGGCTTGCAAAACTAGTTGCGACGACTTCATCATTTTTGCCGAACCGGCTAGAGGTGGTTGACCGGCCCGAGAAGCGAACGAGCCTGATCGGGCAATCTGCTCGAGAACTCGCCGCGGCTGGAGACTATGGGACGATACGCCAGAAGAGCGCATTTTCCTCATTCTCGATTCACGATGTAGATGTTCGCGATCAACGGTGGGATGCGAAGGAAATAGACCGGCGCAGCAGCGAATTCTATCGAGAACTTCTGCGAGAAGAACGACGGCAGCTTGAACGCCACGTGCGCGAAAAGGGGTGCAAGCTGATCGTTGATCCTCAATTCCCTTTCAATGGCGGGGAAGCGGGCGAAACACGAGCACGCTTAGAGACGCTTTGGGAATTCTTGACTACGGTGGAACACAGCAAATTGCAAATCGTGACATACAACCGCGACGCCCGTGACCGTGGCAATTCCCTTCTTGTGGGCGACTGGTTCTGCGCAGAGTCTCGTTCTCCCGGAGTGGGTGGCTATTCGGAGACCGTATTTGATTGGCGGGCACCTCAAGTGCTTGCCGCATTGCAGCGATTTGACGAGCAGTTTGACGAGTTGCTGGAGCGGAAGGGAATGAACTGCGATCAGGCGCGCATGGCCGCGATTGATGAGGTGAACCAGGCAATGATACGACTAGCCGAATGATCAGGAGAGAGTTCAGCCTGACTGCGGTTTTCTCGTCCGGGGCTTCCGCTCCTGCCGAATCTTGGCCACCAAGGTGGCCACCGTTTCGCCCGGGAACAGCCGCCGCCGCTCCTTAGTGTAGTCGCCGCGGCCCGACTGGTAGTGCTTGATAAAACGAAGGGCGTCGGTCGGTCCGAGGCGCTCGACTCCAGCCCCATGATTCGCACGCCTTGCGTGTTGCGGCCGATGACGCTGACGTCGTTGGTTTTGATCCGCTGGATCTTGCCGCGGGCGGAGATCATCATTAGCTCGTCGTCGCCCTTGACCGCGACTACGCCGACTACCGGGCCGTTGCGGGTCGTGGTCTTGATGTCGCGCAGGCCCTTGCCGCCGCGGCGCTGCGTGCGGTAACGCTGGTTGGACGATTCGCCATTACGCGGGGAGCTCAACATAGTCCACGACGCTGGAAGGCTCCGGCACCGGCAGCCCGTCTTCGATCATGCCGCGGATGTGCAGCTTGATGGCTTCGCGGAGCCGCTTTTCGGTGGCCTCGACGGTCGCTCCCGTGGCCACGCAGCCGGGGAGGTCGGGGACGTAAGCGGCGTAGTTCGATTCCGCTTTCTCGACCACAATAGCATAGCGCTTCATCCGTTCCTCACTCCTTCAGACCAGCCTGCTTGAGAATGCTGGCGAGCGTGCCTGGTGGCAGATCGTCGCTCCCCTTGCCGGAGACGGTTACCCGGCCCTTCTTGGTTGGATGCTTGAATTGGCGATGTCCGCCTTTGCTGGGCACTCGGCACCAGCCATCTTTGCTAAGCAGCTTTAAGACCTCGCGAACTTTCATGATGAGCAGTGCAGCGTCTTAGGGGAAGGCTAGCCGAGACCCACTCCACCTTTCAGCTAGTCCCCCCTCACCCCGGCCCTCTCCCCAGAGGGGAGAGGGGGAGTTGTGCGCTACTCCGCTGCCGGCTCCTCGCCGTTCGTATCCACTCTCGGCACGCGCACGACGGCGGCCAGCGTGTCGCCTTCGTCGAGGGTCATGATCCGCACGCCCTGCGTGTTGCGGCCGATGACGCTGATGTCGCTGGCCGTGATCCGCTGGATCTTGCCGCGGGCGGTCATCATCAGCAGCTCGTCGTCGTCGTCGACGCGCGACGATGCCGACCACCGGGCCGTTGCGGTCGGTGGTCTTGATGTCGCGCAGGCCCTTGCCGCCGCGGCGCTGCGTGCGGTAGCGCTGGCCAGAGGATCGCCGGCGCCTTCGGCGTCGGCGGCTCGTCGCCTTCGGTGGCGATGTCTGGCGGACTCGTGTCGCTGGCGGCTCATCGGCGGCTCGCTCCGCTGCCGGACGCTCGCCGCGACGTCGCTCGCCGGCGCGTCGGCTTCGTCCCGCGGCAGCGGCCTCGTTCGGGCCGAACGGCGTGCGCTTGCCGTAGCCGTTCTCGCAGACGGTCAGCAGCGTGGCGTCGGGGTCGGCGACGACCATGCCGACGACCGCGTCGCCCTTGCGCGAGGTTGATGCCCTTGACGCCGCTGGTGTTGCGGCCCATCGGCCGGGCGTCGGCCTCGCCGAAGCGGATCGCCATGCCGCGCGGCGGTGGCGAGGACGACCTCGTCGCCGGGCTTGGTGATGGCGACGTCGATCAGCGCGTCGCCCTCGCTGGAGCTTGATGGCGATGATGCCGCCCTTCAGCGGCCGGCTGTAGGCCTCGAGCGGCGTCTTCTTCACCAGGCCGTTGCGGGTGGCCATCAGCAGGAAGTGGTCCGGCAGCGTCGAAGTCGCGGATCGGCGCGGCAGTCGGCGATCTTCTCGCCCTCGGCGAGGTTCAGCAGGTTGGCGATCGCCCGGCCGCGGCTGTCGCGGCTCAGCTGCGGCAGGTCGTAGACCTTCAGCCAGTAGACCTGGCCGCGGTTGGTGAAGAACAGCAGGTAGGCGTGCGTGCTGGCGACGAACAAGTGCTCGATCGAAGTCGTCGTCCTCGGTCTTCGGCGCCCTTGATGCCCTTGCCGCCGCGGCGCTGGGCGCGGTAGGTGCTCGGCGGGCGTCCGCTTGATGTAGCCGTTGTGGCTGAGCGGTGACGACCATCGTCTCCTCGGCGATCAGGTCCTCCAGGTCGATCGTCGCCGATCTCCTCGCCGGTGATCTCGGTGCGGCGGTCGTCGCCGTACTTCTTGCGCAGCTCGAGCAGGTCGTCGCGGATGATGGCGCAGGATGTTCGCCTCGTCGGACGAGGAGCCGCTCGTAGCTCGGCGATCTCCTCGAGCAGCTCGCGGTACTCGTCGACGAGCTTCTCGTGCTCGAGGGTGACGAGCTGGCCGAGCGGCATGCGGAGGATCGCGTCGGCCTGCACCGGCGGTCAGCGAGTAGGCCTCGGCGCACGCCGAGCTCCGCGCTGAAGACTGCGCGAAGCCTTCGGCGCCCAGGGCCCGCTGCAGCATGGCGGCCGGGCGCCGCGATCGTCCATGCAGCCGCTCCTTGGCCTCGGCCTGCGTCGGCGAGGCGCGGATGATGCGGATGACCTCGTCGATGTTGGCGACGGGCGAGGAGCAGGCCTTCGACGGTGTGCTTGCCGCTGCGGGCCTTGCGCGAGCAGGAACTGCGTGCGGCGGCGGATGACCGTCACGCGGTGCCGGAGGAACTCCTCGAGCATCTCCTTGAGCGTGCAGCGTCCGCGGCTTGCCGTCGACCAGGGCCAGCAGGATGATCGAGAACGTGTCTTGCAGCGGCGAGAACTGGTAGAGCTGGTTGAGCACGACGTCGGGGTCGGCGTCGCGCTTCAGGTCGATGACGATGCGGCACCGGCTCCTTGCAGGTCGCTGTCGTCGCGGACGTCGGAGATGCCCTTGATCCGCTCGTCGTTCGACCAGCTCGGCGATCCGCTCCATCGACGCGGTTGCGGGTCTGCTGGTAGGGGATCTCGCTGATGACGATGCGGTGCGGTCCTTCTTGCGCTTCCTCGATCTCGCGCCCGGGCGCGGAGCGTGATCGTTGCCGCGGCCGGTGCGGTAGCCGCGGCGGATGCCGGCGCGGCCGCAGATGATGCCGCCGGTGGGGAAGTCGGGGCCGGGGACGATCTCCAGCAGCTCGTCGAGCGAGACGTCGGGGTCGTCGATCACGCGGATGAGCGCGTCGCAGACCTCGCGCAGGTTGTGCGGCGGGATGCTGGTCGCCATGCCGACGGCGATGCCGTCGCGAGCCGTTGACCAGCAGGTTGGGGAACTTGCGACGGCAGGACGATCGGCTCCGGTGCGGCGCTCGTCGTAGTTGGGGATGAAGTCGACGGTGTCGAGCTTCGAGGTCGGCCAGCATCTCGGCGGCGACGGCGACAGGCGGGCCTCGGTGTACCGCATGGCGGCGGGCGGCAGGCCGGCGATCGAGCCGAAGTTGCCCTGCTTGTCGATCAGCACGTGCCGCATGTTCCAGTCCTGGGCCATGCGGACGAGCGTGGGGTAGATGACCGCTTCGCCGTGCGGGTGGTAGTTGCCGCTGGTGTCGCCGGAGATCTTGGCGCACTTCACGCGGCCGGCGCCGGGCGTGAGGTTCAGGTCGTTCATCGCGACCAGGATGCGGCGCTGCGACGGCTTGAGCCCGTCGCGGACGTCGGGCAGCGCCCGGCTGACGATGACGCTCATGGCGTACGTCAGGTAGCTGTCCTTCAGCTCGTCCTCGATAGAGAGCGTGACGACGTGGCCCTGGCCGTTGCCGCTCGTGGCGCCTGCGCCGTTGCCGGAAGTGTTCTCGTCGCCGGAGGGTTCCTCGGGCGTGGAAGGCAGATCAGAAGGTTCGTCAGCCACAGTGAGTTACCTCGCAACCGTGCTTGGTTGGTGAGTGGGAGTGTGAATGGTTCCCGTAGCCGAATTCGCCAGAATTCGGGGCTTTGGCGGCATCTCCCAACGTCTGGCGACTTCGGCTACTTTTCGTCACGCGTCGTCATGCGTCGGATGCGGCAAATTGTGCTGGGATTTTAGCGGATTGGGCCGGTTTTCACAACGACGAGATAAGGGTGTTTGTGAACTGAAGTACACTAGCAGAAAAGGCAAGCATTTCCGCAGGAAAACCACGCCTGGGCGAAGGAAAGCCATCCGCAGGTCAGGAGCGCGGCCGACGGCACATCTCGCTTCCCAGCGCAGGGGCCGCGCGACTCGCAGTCCGCCGTTACGCTCCCTCGCTCAGGGGCGCGAGTTAGCGTGCCTTCGCCGCCACGCGGACGCCCAGGAACTCCAGAAACGGCTCGATCTCGTGAAACACCAGCACGTTCAGCACCTCCTCCAGGTGCCGCAGCGCGTGGCGGTGGGCCACCCGATCGGGCGAAGCCACCAGCTTGGAGCACGTTGCCAGGTTGTGCAGCCGGGCACGCGTCTTGAGATCGTAGAGCAGGTATTGCACCTTGACGTTCGTCCACACGCCGATTACGCCGACGGGAATGGTGTAGCGATCGGCGTCGCCCAACTGGGCGTCGATGATCTCCGCCAGCGGAGTGTCCTCGAAATCGTTGATGCCCGTGGAATCGACGATGGCCGCGCGGCGTCGGTCGCGGCTGTAGGCTTCCAAGACATCGATGAAGCGGGCGCCCTCATGGCCGACCAGGCAGTGAGGTCCGAAGAACTTCAGCTCCGGCTGCTGCCTGGGATCGTCCGGGTCGTGCCAGTCGCGAATGTGAACGATGCGAACGTTCTCGGCCTCGGCGCACGCCGACACGGCCCGCACCAGCGGGCCGTGGGCCGGATCGGCGCCGACGACGCGCGTGGCCTCCTCCCAGCCGATGTGCAGCTTGTTGGGCGGAGGCTGCCCCTCGCCGAGCGGGGCCAGAAAGTCGTTCTGCAAACACTGACAAAAGAGCAGCGAGCGAGTCGCCGCCCGGGGCGCAGTGCTCGCCACCGTGGTCGGGGCGCCAGGCACGTACGCGACGGTCTCGGTGTGCGCGAAATCGCCCGCCTGGGCCGATGGGCGAGCCTGCGGGCCGGCATCCGGCCGCCGCACGGTGTAGTCGGGCCGCGCGGCCTCGAGGACCGCCGCGCGGAAGGGGAACGACACGCTTGGGAGCAGCTCCAGCAGTTGCTGGGCAGCGCCGATCCGCTCGCTCACCTCCTTGGCGGTCAGCCGCCCGAGCACTTCGGCCAGGTGATCGGAAACCGTCGCGCCGCCGGCCGCCGGATCGGGCAGCGGCTGATGGAGCACCCGGTCGAAGACGTCCATCACGCTGCGCCCCTCGAAGGGCAGCTTGCCCGTCAGCAGGAAATACGCGGTGGCCCCCAGCGAGAAGAAATCGCACGCGGCGCCCACGCCGACAGGATCGCGGATTTGCTCGGGGCTGACGAAAGCCGGCGTGCCGACGATCTGCTGCGTTTGCACTGCGTCTTTCGCCTGAAGCTCTTTGGCGATGCCCAGGTCGGCGATCTTGATCCGCCCGTCGGTGGAGCGGAGCAGCAGGTTGGCCGGCTTGATGTCGCGGTGCACGATGCCGCGGCGGTGCATCGTCAAAAGCGCCTGCCCCACGTCGCGCAGCACCGTCACCACTTCCTCTTCGGTCAACGGGCCGGCCGACGCCACGACGCGGTCCAGGCCCTTGCCCGGCACCCACTCCATGACGAGGTAGGGCACGTCTTGCTCGATGCCAAAATCCAAAACGCGCAGCAGATTCGGGTCGTCCAGCTCCGCGCACAGCCTGGCTTCGCGGCGAAAGCGGCCGATGCGCTGCTCGTCGCCCTGGCAGCCGGTGAGGAACTTGACTGCCACGGGGATGTCCAGCTCCACATGCCAGCCGGCGTAGACGGTGCCCATGCCGCCCCGGCCGATTTCCTCCAGCAAGGCGATCTTCCCCACGCGGGGATGGCCGCCGTGAAGGGCGAATCGCTGAAGAAAGTCGCTGGTCTGCATAGCCGTTGGCACTTGGACGAGCACGCCGGAGCCACTGCTCCACTGAGCTTATGCCATTGAGCTTATGCCATTGAGCTTATGCCGTTGAGCGCCAGGCGGCAAGCTTGCGCCACAGTCGCGGCCACGTGACGGGGTCGGGAGTCGATTTCGCGACGACCACGCGTTGAGGCAATGGCCAGCCGCAAGCGTCGCGAAAACGACTCCCGACCCCTTCCTTTCCCCTTCTTTCAGCACGTTCGCCATTGACCAGCGCTCCGGCCATGCGTTAGGTATCGCACGCGCGGCCCGATGAGAAGCCAAAGGGCCGCTGTCATTTCTGCCTTCTCCGCGACAGCACGCTCTCTCGATCCCATGTCTCGCCGTCAACGGCAACTGATGGCGCTGGCGCTCCTGGCCAGCGACCTGGTGGTGACCGCCCTGGTGTGGTTCGCGGCCTATGCGCTGCGGTTCGCTTGCTGGCCGGCGCCCGCGGGCGTGCCGGGGCCTGAGCTAGTGGCCGTGGCGCTGCCGCAGGTGCTGCTGCTGGCGGTGGTGGCGTATCGGGTCTGCGGCATGTACCAGGTGCACCGGCTGCGGCGCTTCTGGGCCGAGGCCGGCACCGTGGCCATGGCCAGCGGCCTCCTTTTCCTGCTGACGACCACCGTCACGTTTTATTTCCGCGAGCTGTACGAATCGCGGCTGGCACTGGGGCTGTTCCTCTTGCTGAATGCGGCGGCGCTAGCCGCTTCGCGCGCGCCTGTGGTGGTTCTTCAACACGTTGGGGCGGCGCGGTTATTGCCAGGGCCGGGCGGTGCTCGTGGGCTCGGGCCGCATGGCTCGCCTGGCGCTGGAGACGCTGACCACGAACCGCTGGGCCGGCACCCAGATCATCGGCTATGTCGATCGCGCCAGCCTGCGAGCCCCCTCCTCGCGGACCATCGCGCAGCGCGGCGTCGGTTCGCTGCCTCGCCTGGGCGAGATCGAAGAGCTGCCGCAAGTGATCGCTCGCCACGGGGCGGAATACGTCTTCGTGGCCCTGCCGCTGGAGCGCTATGGCGAGCTGCCGCAGGTCTATGCCGCCTTGTCCGACGTGCTCGTCGAGGTGCACCTCGTGGCCGACGTGCCAGGCGTATCGGGCATGAGCTTCCGCACGCTGGAGCTGGACGGCGTGCCGATCGTCGGCCTGCGCGAAAACCCGCACTTCGGCCTGGCACCGCCTGGCGTCAAGCGGGCCATCGACTTGGCGCTGGGCGCCGTCGCCCTGGTGGTGCTCTCGCCGCTGATGCTCCTGATCGCGCTCTCGATCAAGCTGACCAGCCGCGGCCCGATCTTCTATCGCCAGGAGCGCTGCGGGCTGCAACGGCGAGCACGTTCCAGATGCTCAAGTTCCGCAGCATGCGGATCGACGCCGAGCAGGCAGACCGGCCCGGTGTGGGCGGTGCGAGGACGACGCCGCTGCACGCCGCTGGGCCGGCTCTTGCGCCGCAGCGAGCCTGGACGAGCTGCCGCAGCTCCTCAACGTGCTGAAAGGCGACATGAGCCTGGTCGGCCCGCGGCCGGAGCGGCCGGTGTTCATCGAGCAGTTCCGCAAGACGATCCCCAACTACATGCGCCCGCCACGCGTCAAGGCCGGCATCACCGGCTGGGCACAGGTCAACGGCTGGCGCGGCAACACGTCGCTCCGCAAACGGGTGCAGTACGACCTGTACTACATCACGCACTGGACGCCGTGGCTCGACCTGAAAATCCTGCTGCTCACGCCGCTGCGGGGGATCTGGCACCGCAACGCGATGTAACCCTTCAGGGGCCTCCAGGGGGTGCGCCACAATGAAACCCGTGGTCGAATCCGTCTGATCCCTTCCGTCTGATCGCTAGTCGGCGGGGTCGCTATCGACCAGTCGAATCTGCACGGCGTCGTCGATTTCGATCCGCGGCACGTCTTGCACTTTCTTGACCGTGCCCGTCACGCGGATCGTCTTGTCTCTGAAGTGCCCGGCGGGGTCTTCGATGCGGGCCTTCTTCAGCGACGCGGCCCCCGCCTTGGTGATGACGACCGCGAAGTTCTTGGCGTCGCGGAAATCGGTCTCCGAGTCCAGATAGATTTCGCCCCGCTTCTCCAGGCGGTCCTTGGCCGATCGGACCGTCATCTCGACGGTGATTTTCTCGCCGACCTTCTTACGGGCTTCGACGGGCGAGGGGCAGTGAGTCGAGCACGAACCGCACGGAGGCATCACCCATCGCGAAGTTCGCGCCGCGGCCGGGGTGCAGGCTGCCAAATGCGCACAGGCGCCGCTCGTAGTAATACTGATAGCTGTTGAAGTTGGTGGCCGGCGGCACCATGGTCCCGCCCTGCGAGAACGGCGCCAGCACGCGAAAGTTGATCGGCGCGTACGCGCTCATGGTGACGTCGCCCGCGGCCAAGCGACCGCCCGAATTGGCCCACCAGCCGACCAGCCGCATGGCGTTCAGGAACTGCCCCATCGGCGCACTGATGTTGGCGGCAAACGTGTCGTGGTTGGGATCGAAGTGGCTGCGCTCGCCGAAGAGCACCGTCTGCGACAGGCCGTCAGTCACTTCGCCCATCGTCACCGGCTGCGCCGCCGGGGGCCGTCTGCGAGCCCGGTCCGATCACGAAGAAGATGCCGTCGTTCGTGGCGAACTGGGGATCGTAGGAACGCGAGCCGCCGTTGCCGCCGTAGCTGGTCAGGCCGTACCAACGGCCGCTGCCCGAGTCCACCGGGTTTTCCAGGATTACGTCAGCCGGACAAATGAGCGTGGGCAGCACCGTGGCCGTGTTCGACTTGAATCCTCCGGCCGTGTTCGTGAGCGGATTGACCCGGTCCCAGCTCTGCGCCAGGTTGCGCTGCTCCAGATAGGGCAGCAAATGCACGAACAACGTGAGGCCCCGGAACCTGGGCGCGCCGGAGAAGGACATTTGATACACGCCCGGCGGAAATTTGTTGTGCGTGTCGTGATAGAGATGGGCCGCCAAGCCCAATTGGCGAAGGTTGCTGCTGCACTGCGCCCGGTGGCCCGCAGCCCGAGCCGCCTGTACGGCGGGCAACAGCAGCGCGACGAGCACGCCGATGATCGCGATGACCACCAGCAGCTCGACGAGCGTGAAAGCGGAGCGTCGTCTCATGATGAAGTCTCCTGGGTGCGCCACAACGAAATCCGTCGCGACGAATGCGTCTGATCCGTAATCGGCCGCCGATCACTTCGGCCGATGGTGCGACAAGACCTTGTCCACGCTCCACAGCGTGACGTTGCGGTCGATGCCGCCCGTGGCCAGCGTCTTGCCGTCGGGGGAGAAAGCGACGACCTGGAAGCCCATCACGCCTTCGTGCATGGTGGCCAGCACCTTGCGCTCGGCAGAGTGCCAGAGGTGCAGCGTGCCGTCGCGGCCGGCCGAGGCCAGCAGGCGGCCGTCGGCCGAGAGGGCCAGCGAGCGGACCAGGCCGTCGTGCCCCTCCAGCGCCGCCCACGGCTTGCCTTGCTCGATGTCCCAGAGCTTGATGGCCCCGTCCTTGCCGCTGGAGACAAGCGACTTGCCCCCCTCGGCGAAGACCAGATCGCGGACGAAGGCCGTGTGCCCCTTGAGCGTCGCGCGGAGCTTGCCGGAGTCGGCCTCCCAAATCAGCACGTTTTCGTCCCAGCCGCCGGAGGCGAGGATCTTGCCGTCGGGCGAGAAGCGCACGCAATTGACTTCGGCGGTGTGGCCGGCGAGCTTGCGCTTCTCCTTCCCGGCAACCCAATCCCAGAGCCGCACGGTCCGATCCACGCCGGCGGAGGCCAGCGTCCGGCCGTCGGGATGGAAGGCCAGCCCGCGGATGTCTTTCTCGTGGCCCAAGAGCGTGCCCCGCGGCTTGCCCGTCGCGGTGTCCCAGAGACGAATTTGCTTGTCGTGGCTGGCCGAGGCCAGGCACTTGCCGTCGGGCGAGAAGGCCACGGCGGTCACCATGTCGGCGTGGCCCGGCAGCGTGAACTTCGCGCGGCCGGCGGCCGTGTCCCAGAGGATCACGTTGCCGTCCTTGCCGCCCGAGGCAAGCACGTCTCCGCGCGGAGCATAGGCCAGGCAAGCGATCGTGTGCTTGTGCCCTTTGAGCGCGGCCGTTTGCGCCGGGTCGGCGGCGCGGCCGCAAAGTGCAAGCATCGACCAGCCGACGGCTGCCGCGATGAATATTGACGAATGCTTCATGGCGATTCTCCTTGGGGGACCCCTGCGCGGCGGTGCGTCCGCCACCGCTTCCTCAGTTTTGGCCGATTGGACAGCCGCCGGCACAACCCGTCCGCGCGCGACGAGCACGATCTTCTGTGCAAGTCGGCGGGCCATCTGCTCGTCGTGGCTCACCAGCAGCGTAGGGATGCGAAACGTCTCCAACACGCGCTGGAGGTAGGCGACGATGCGGTCTTGCAGCTCGCGCTCCAGCGCCACCAGCGGTTCGTCCAGCAGCAGCAGCTCCGGCCCCCGCAAGAGCGCCCGGCCGAGGGCCACGCGCTGCCGCTGGCCGCCGCTGAGCGTCGCCGGGTAGCGGCGCAGCAAGTCGCCTAGCTCCAGCGTTTCGATCACTTCGGCAAAGTCGGTCTGTCGGGCCGGCCGCCGCGCTAGCCCGTAGCGCAGGTTGCGTTCGACCGTGAGGTGCGGAAATAGCCGGTGCTCCTGAAACACGACGCCGACGCCGCGCTGCTCGGGGGGCAGCCCGATCCCTTGGTCCGTATCGATCAGGACTTGGTCGCCGAGCTGAATCCGCCCTTGCCGCGGGTGCAGCAGTCCGGCGATCAGCATCAGGATCGTTGTCTTGCCGCTGCCCGATGGCCCGAGCAAGGCCGTCACGCCCTCATCGGCTTCCAGCGCCGCATCCAGCGCGAAGCCATCGGCATACTGATGTCGGCATTGGAAGCTGAGCAGGGCCATCGTCGTCACTATGTCGCCAGGTAGCGCGCCGCGCCGCTCCAGGTATTCGCCGGCCACGAGTGCCGCGGCCGCAATCAGCACCGAGACGATCACGATCCGCTGCGCCGCCTCCATGCCGCCGGGCGTCTCCAGCAGGTTGTAGATATAGAGCGGCACCGTGCGCGTCAGGCCGGGGATGCTGCCGGCGATCACGATCGTGGCGCCGAACTCGCCCATGCTGCGGGCAAAGGCCAGCACCGAGCCGGCGATGATGCCGTTGCGGGCGAGCGGCAGACTGACCGTCACGAAGGCGTCCCAGCGGCTGGCCCCCAGCGTCCGCGCCGCCTGCTCCAGCCGCTCGTCCAGCCCGGCGAACGCCAGGCGGATGGCCCGCACCATCAGCGGAAAGGCGATCACCGCCGAGGCCAAGGCCGCCCCCTTCCAATCGAAGACCAGCCGCAGGCCGAACCACTCGTCGAGATAGCGCCCCAGCCAGCCGTTGCGGCCGAACGTCACCAGCAGCAAATAGCCGGTCACCACCGGCGGCAAGACCAGCGGCAGGTTGAGCACCGTCTCGACGGCGCTCTTGCCGCGGAAGCCGCGGCGGGCCAGGAGCCATCCCAGGGCGATCCCCGCAGGCAAGCTGACTGCCACGGCCGTCAGCGCAACCTGCGCGCTGAGCCAGACGGCTTGCCACTCGGCGGAGGTCAACCAGGGCATGCTTTTGTCTCGGTCTTAGTACACAACATCCGTGCTACGTGTGGCTTCCACGCGTGGCGCGAAGATTCAACAGACTTTTTTTGGCCACGAAGAGCACGAAGGTACGAGGTCCTTGCGTCATCTGCTTCGTGCTCTTGGTGTCCTTTGTGGCTAAGGGAATGCAACGAAGAAAAGGACGGGTAACGCCATCTCGTTTGCTTCGTCAACTTCTGTTCACCGCGGCTCGAACCCTTGCCGCTGGAAGACCTCCATCGCCTTGGTGCCACATAGGTAATCGAAGAACCGCCGCGCGGAAGCGTTCTCCGCGCCGCGCTTGAGCAGCACAGCCGGGTAGACGACTTCGTCATGCGTGTCGGCGAGAAACGTGTACACAACTTCCACACGCTGCGAGATCTTCGCATCCGTGGCGTACACGATGCCGGCCGAGGCTTCGCCTAGCTCGACGTAGGTCAGCGCGCCACGCACGTCTTGGCCGCGCGCGATCTTGTTCTCCCGCGCCAGGTCCTCCAGCAGGCCGAGCGACCGCAGGGCCTGATCGGCATATTTGCCGGCGGGCACGCTTTCCCCGGCCAGCGCCAGCTTGGTCAGCCGCGGGGATTTGAGATCGTCCGGACTGTTCACCTTGTCGGGGTTTCCGCGTGGCACGATGAGCACCAGGCGATTGGTCAACAGCGGCTGCGACTTCTCGGCAAGCTGCTTCGCCGCGACCGCGTCGGCCCACTCCTGACTGGCCGACAAGAAGACGTCCGCCGGCGCCCCGGCGATGATCTGATTGGCCAGCGCATTGGAGCCACCGGTGCTGACGGTGACCCTGATGCCGGTCTCCTCCTGAAACTCGCGGGCGATCTCTTCCACGGCCTCGGCCGTGCTGGCCGCCGCGAGAAGCACGACGGGATTGTCCTCGGGGGCATCCGTCTTCGAGACGCTGCTGTCACAGCCGACGACGAGTGCCAGGCTCAGGAACAGAAAAGCTCGGATTTCGCTCATGACATTCCTGCCTCCCGTTGCAGCTCGCCGGCATGAGTCGTGTCGTAGCCAGGCAGGTCGCCCAGCAGCCTTCGATAGGTCGCCGAGCGCACCACTCGCACCAGCGCGGCGATTCGCGGGTCCGCCTCGCACGCGGCCGAATAACACAGGTCGTAGGCCTCCTGCCGCACGGGCAAGAAGTCGAGGCCCGCCTCTTCGCTGGTCAGTTGAAGGCACACGCCGGCTTCGGCCCAACCGCAGCGGACCGCCTCGGCCACGCCGCGGTGGTCGCGCGCCGTGCGCCGCGGCCGGAGGCGATTGCCCGAAAGCTCGTCCAGGCATTGCCGCGCCCCGGAGCCCGGCTCCCGGCCAACCCAGACGAGCTTCGACCGCAACGCCCGGCGAACCGAACGGACGCGGGCACTGGGGGCCAGTGCCAGGCCCTCCTGCCACTGCGCGATCCGCAGCAGGCGGAAGTCCTGGCGAAGCCGCGCACGAACCGCCGAGCGGTTGCCGCCGGGCTCGTCGGCCGCCGAGAGGTGGATGCCCGCCGCGTGCACGAGGCCCTGGGCCAGCAGGCGCAGCGACTCGCCGCTGGAGCGATTGAGCACGATCAACCGAAAGTGCGAGGCGCGGGCATATTCCGCCGCCAGCAGCGCCGCCGCCGGATCGCAACAGGCCAGCACCAGGGTCTGCTCCGCGGCCGACTGCGGATGCTCATGGAAGGCGCCGTCGCGGTGAACGCCGTCGTGGGCCGCTTCGCCGGCGGCCGTCGGCTCGGCGGGATATCGCAGGCGTCGCCCGTCGATTTCCGCCTGCCAGTAGCGGGCCGAGCCCTGGGACGAGTCTTGGGACGGTGGCCAGGCCCAGTCGTCGGCCTGCTGGGCCGGCCGGGGGGCGCCAAACAAGTCCTCTACCGAGCAGCTCAGCACCTTGGCCAGCGCCAAGGCGGCGGCCACGGACGGCACAAGCCGGCCGATCTCGATCGCGCTGACGGCGGTTCGCGAAACGCCGGCTCGCGCGGCCAATTCGGCCTGCGACCAGCCGCGCTCGCTGCGGAGCGCCTTGACGCGGTTGCGTGGTTTGGCGGACGACATGATCGGGTCATTATAGGACACGATCATGTCATTACAACGGCCTCGCTCAAAGGTTCATGAAGTGGATGGCGTGCGCACCGCATGGTCGCAACAAATCGGCAGTCGAATAGCCACAAAGGACACGATGAGCACGAAGAACCTTACACAACCTTCGTGCTCTTGGTGCTCTTTGTGGCCAACCAACGAATCACGCCAGCGTTACGAGCCGCGCTACGCGATCCGCAGCGGCACTTCCTCGATTCCCGCGTGGCCCGACTTGCGGAACGGTCGCGGCAGCGGCTGGGCCTGGCCCTTCTCGTCGATCGTGCGCGATAGCAGCACGTAATCGCCCCGCGGCAGTCCGGGCAGCAGCGCCGCCCAGTGGACCTTGGCCAACCGCATCGGCCAGGCTCGCGGCCGGCCGGCGGCATCGAAGCCGAGCGTCTCGGCGGGGATCTTGCCCTCGGGCAGGTCGCCGCCCCAGTTCGCCGCGGGCACGCTGCTAGCAGGCACACTCCGTGTGCCGTCCGAAAGTGGCCCTCTCGCTCCGCGAGAGGACGGCACACGGAGTGTGCCTGCTACGGGCGGCGGCAGAATCTCCGCGTCGCGCCACGGCGCTTTGGCATAGTACGGATCGTCGGCAGGCCAATCCCCCTTGCTCGGGCGGACCCAGACTTGCACCTTCCTCACGCCGGAGATGCCCGACTGGGCATAACCGGTGACCGCCAACGGCTCTCCCGCCTTGGCGTCCTGCGGCACCGAAAGCGTGGCAGCAAAACGTCTTCAGCGGGCTATCGACGTCGTTGTTGCCGTCGGCATAGGTGTCGTTGGCGTGCGGCTGGTTGGTGAGCACGACGTGCGGTCAGCCATTTGATCGACTTGAAGCCGTAGCCCTCGGGCACGACGATCCGCACCGGCCCGCCGCGCTCGGCCGTGAGCCACTGGCCGTTGAGCTTGTAGCAGAGGATCACCGGCGGCAGGTCGCCGGAGTCTTCCAGCACGCGGCCGATCGGCAGCGAGCTGCGGAACATCTGCTTGGGGTCGTCGTTGTGGTAGCCGTAGTAGAAGACGCGCCGCAGGTCCTCGCGCGGCTCCGTGCAGCCACACCAGCTCGCGCAGCGGCACGCCTTCCCAGATGCCCATGCCCAGCGGGCAGCCGATGTTCAGACAGGTCATCACCTTGGCGAACCGTACGGCGTGCTTCTCGGCCAGCTCCATCAGGCCGGCGAAGTCGAGCGCCGTGCCGTCGGCCTTGGTCAGCGGCTTACGAATCTTGGCGGGCTTCTCGGGATCGGAGATGACCTCCAGCCGCCACGTCTCGCGAGCCAGGCCGACCTCGCGCTTCTTGTCATCCGGCAGCTTGTGCGGCATCGGCTTGCCGCGTGACACGTCGCGGAACTTGTCTGGTGGCGTGAAGTACGGCTCGAGCTTGGCGATGGCTTCGGCCAGGGCCGGCGAGGGTGTTTCACCGTGAGCGAGCCGCGACCATGCGCCAGTGATGCCGACGGCGGCCGCTCCGTATGACCCGAGCCGAAGGAAATAGCGACGCGTGAGACGGGCGTGCTCGACGAGAAAACGTTCAGGTTCGGTCATCGGTCGCGTCCTGTAGTAGGCACACTCCGTGTGCCGTCGCGGTACCACGGGCGGGGTGGCACGCCCAGAACATGGATGTGCTGGGCCTGGCGCCGCCGCCTCCTAGGGTACATAGAACTTCAAGCCGCCAAACACTTCAGCGAAGATAAGTTTCGAGAATTCATTGTCCGTCGTCGAAGTAGAAACCCAAAAACTCAACACCTTGCGCGTCGTCACAAACCCAAAGAAGCGGAAAATCGTGCCGCGCACGGCGCAACCCGCATACGCAACCTCGGCTACGTCCTCTGTCGGCGACAGCTTCACCCATTTGTCTCCGAACCGAAGGTGCTCGCCCTTACGGGCCGCGCACTCCTCCTCCTCACGAATCTGAGCAAGTTTCTTGGCCACCTCGACGAGCTGCCCTGCGGGATGCTGACGTATTGCAGCGAGAGGACGACGCTTGTTTGTTTTTGCTTTGACTCGAACAGAAACTGCTCTGAATCCGACGCGCGGACCTGCAGCCAATCGCCATCTAAGGAGAACAGAAACTCATCATGCGTGATGTTCACACCCGCATCGGTTTCCACGACGGCGACTCCACTGAGACTGTGATGCGCACGCGTCGCTCCGTTTGCGCACCCATCGAATCATACTTTGCGCGTGTTGCCTCCGATGACGCATGGACGCATGGGCAAGATGCCCATGCCACGGACGATCCTACTTCGCCACCTTCAGGCCACCTAACTCTCTCGTCAGAAACGCCAATATGTCCGTCGCCTCCTCGATCCGCTTGCTCGTCGGCGTGCCCGCGCCGTGACCGGCGGAGGTCTCGATGCGGATCAGGGTCGGGGCGTCGCCGGCTTGGGCGGCTTGCAGGGTGGCGGCGTATTTGAAGCTGTGGGCCGGCACCACGCGGTCGTCGTGGTCGGCCGTGATGATCAGCGTCGGCGGGTAGCGCGTGCCGGGCTTGAGGTTGTGCAGCGGCGAGTAGGCCCGCAGCGTCTTGAACTCTTCCAGGCTGGCCTCGGCGCTGCCGTAGTCGCTGACCCAGGCCCAGCCGATCGTGAAGCGGTGGAAGCGGAGCATGTCCATCACGCCGACGCCCGGCACGCAGGCCCCGAAGAGGTCGGGCCGCTGGTTCATGCAGGCCCCCACCAGGAGGCCGCCGTTGCTGCGGCCGAGAATGGCCAGCTTCTTGCGCGACGTGTGGCGGTTGTCGATCAGCCACTCGGCCGCGGCGATGAAGTCGTCGAAGACGTTCTGCTTCTTATCGAGCTTGCCGGCGCTGTGCCAGGAACGGCCGTATTCGCCGCCGCCGCGGAGGTTGGCCACGGCGTACACCCCGCCCATCTCCATCCACACCAGGCTGGTGGGCGAGAACTGCGGCGTGATCGCGATGTTGAACCCGCCGTAGCCATAGAGCAGGCAGGGCGTGTCGCTGGTGGCCCTAAGGTCCTTGCGATGGCTGATGAACATCGGGACCTGCGTGCCGTCCTTGCTCCGATAGAAGACTTGCCTGGTCACGTAGTCGGCGGGCGTGAAGTCTGCCTTCGGCTGGCGGAAGACCGTGCTCTTGCCAGCCGCCACATCGTAGCGATACACGGTCGGCGGCGTCGTGTAGCTGCTGAAGGTGTAGAACGTCTCGCCGTCGCCGCGCTTGCCCTCGAAGCCGGCCGCCGTGCCGATGCCGGGCAAATCGACGTCGCGCACGTGCTTGCCGGTCAGGTCGTGTACGCGGACCAGGCTCTGGGCGTCCTTGAGATACGCGGCAATGAACCGCTCGCCCACCAGCGTGACCGAGAGCAGCGTGCTATCGCTCTGGGAAATCAGCTCCTTCCAAGCCGAGCGGTCTGGACGCTCCACGTCGATGGCCACCACGCGGCCGCGCGGTGCGCCGAATCGGTGAAGAACCAGAACACGGGGCCTGTGTTGCCGATGAAAACATGGCGGGCATCAAAGTCCTTGAGCAGCTCGACGGTCCGCTGCCGCTCGCCGCCGAGTTTTTGATAGAAGACGGCGTTGTTTCGCTCCGTGCCGCTGCGAATCGTAATGACGAGATACTGCCCGTCCTCAGTGACGTGGCCGTCGAAGATCCACTTCTCCTGGTCCTTGCGCTCGTAGATCAGCTTGTCGTCCGATTGCGGCGTGCCCAGGCGGTGGAAGAACAGCTTCTGGAACTTGACCTGATCTTCGAGCTTGGTCTCCTCCTTCGGCTCATCGTACCGGCTGTAGTAGAAGCCGGTCCCGTCGGGCAGCCACGACACGCCGGAGAATTTGATCCACTTGAGATGATCGATCTCTTTGTCGGCGTTCGTGTCGCGGCCGGTGGACACCTCGCGGACCTTCCACTCGCGCCAATCGCTGCCGCCTTGCGACAGCCCGTAGGCCAGATACTTGCCATCCTCGCTGACCTCGGTCCCGCCGAGCGAAACCGTGCCATCTTTGGAAAGCGCATTGGGATCGAGCAGGACACGCAGATCAGCCTGTTTGGCGTCGGCCGCGAGCGAACGGGCCGTGTAAAGGACGCTCTGCTGCTGAAGGCCGTCGTTGCGCTCGTAGAAATACCGCCCGCCGTGCCGCTGCGGATCGCCGTAGCGCTCGAAGTTCCACAGCTTCGTGAGCCGCTCCTTGATCGCCGGGCGCTGGGGAATCTTCTCCAAGTATCCGCTGGTGAGCTTCACTTGCGCGTCGATCCAAGCCCGCGTCTCCCTGCTTCGCGGCTCTTCGAGCCAGCGATAGGGATCGGGCACGCGGACGCCGTGGTAATCGTCCGCCTGGTCGGCCTGGCGCGCGGCAGGGTATGCGATTCTTTCGCGGGCCGGCGAGGCCCCCCCAACGTCCTTACGCGACCGCTCGCCCAGCGGATAGCCGGCCTGGAGGACAGCGCACAGGCAAGCTGCGCCGCTCACCAGGATCGCCACAAGCAGTCCCATCCGAGATGACATGGATCGCATGGCCGGTAGCTCGCGGCAAAAGGAGCGGATCAGCGGATCGTGGTCAAGTGCACGGCATCCTCAATCCACCTGCGGGCTCAAGATCTTCCTCAACTCCTCCCTGGTGAGCGCTTTCTGTTGCCCCACGCGCTTCACGATCACGTCGGAGGGCAGTTGTCCGTTGCGATACCACTTCCGCAGCTCGGCTGCGGTGCCGATATGGTTTATTTCCTTGCCCTCTTTCTTCACACGCCACTCAAATTTCTGATCAGGCATATCAACTCCTCTCATTCAGAACCCATTGGGCCGCGTGGTCGCTTGAGCACTGATCCCAGTCGGCCCAGCAGGTGTAAGACGGGGCCGCTGACGTAGCGCTCGAAAGCAGGTCGAACGACAAAATAAGCCGCAAAGCACATCACGAGGAACGGGACGAACATCACCAGGAAGAAGGCCCGCATCGACGTTGCCCAGACCGGGATATCGCCCGTCTCCTTGTCGATGAACGTGGCCGCGGTCTGCGGCCAGATCGCCGCGAGGACCAGGATGATCTGGAGGACCAAAAGGTTCTTGGAGACTCTTTCGGACGCCTTGATCTCTCGCTGTTGCGCGGCCCACTTGGCATTCTCGATAGCCGGCGTCGCCAGACTGGGATAAAGCTCCGCGCTTCGACGAGCGTCAGCCGCCGCGCCCGCCAGCGCGCGACACCGGGCAGTCATGATCGCCTTGAGCGGCGCCGACGACAACCGCTCGACCGCCGATTGTAATCGCTCGCGGCAGTCCTCGAGAGCGTGTCGCGTAAAGTGCAGCTCCGCGATCGTGTCGTACACGCGGCCGAAGGTCGCGGCGTTCGCCAATGATTGGCCGGGCACCTCGCCCCCATCCGAGAGCAACTCGCGGGTCACCAGCTTCAACGACTGGTAAGCCTCCACAAGACGCTGTTGCACACCTTCGACGAACTCCTGCCGGTGAGCGCTGGCGTTCTGCCAATGGCCTTCGGCGCAGCAATACTCATCCTCCGCGAGTGCCGCGACAATCGGTTGGACCGGTTCGTCACCAAAGACGAGCAACCGATCGCTGTGATGATTGCTCCAGATGACATGCCTGCCTTGATCAGGTTCAATGGCTACCAGCCGCACGGGATGCCAAAGTGCCTCGGAATCGCCGTCTTGACTCTTGGACAATACATGGATCGCCGTCTTAGCAAAATGCTCGGCCAAATCGGCAGCGCAGCGGCCGACCGCAAAGGTGGTCGTCCACCTTGAAATCGTGCCATGTTCTGCCGTCGGTAAGTGAAACCGCGCTTCGCCCCAGAGGGGATGAAGGGCGTCGAACAAGGCTGCGAGAGTCTCGGGCTCGACGGTCTGCGAGAATCGAATCGTGCGCAGGCATAGCAATCGCTTGGCAAAGGCCCGGACTTCAGTCGTGACGGCCGCGGCTCCCTTGGCACTGGGCCATGCTTGATTGTCTTCCCGTTTGATGGCGTCTTGAACGGCGGCCAATGCCGCGGCCAAATGTTTCTGGGGTCTTTCTTCGTCGGCCCACGGATCCCGCTGATACGTACAAATCTGCACTAAGCAAAACTCGTTCAAACCAACCGACACGGCTTCGCCTCCAGAAGGAGCCTGAGGTAATTTTGCCAACGGTGGCAAGCAGTCCGTTCGTTCTAGCCGACACGCTTCGCGCCTTCAAGCGTCGGCAACAAAGCCGGCGAGTGGCGGGCCACCAAGATTCCTTGACCGCTTCCGACAAAAAGCCAGAGAATACCCGCATGACCGAGCCAAGCAACTCGCCCGATTCGCCCGCATCGCACAAGCGCCGCCTGCGGTGGTATCAGTTCCGCCTCCGCACCTTGCTGGTTTTCACGACGCTCGTCGTGGGGCTGCTCGTGGCCTGGCGGCAACTGGGGGAACCGTACCGCCGGCAGCGAGGGACGATGAAGCTCGTGCAAGACCTCGGCGGAGAGTTTCAAACGGCCGAAGCCGCCGCCTGGCAGCGGGCCCTCTTTGGCGACGACGCTCAGGACATCACCTTCGTGAACCTGGCCGACTCCGACGAGGTCGATCGGTACCTCCGGCCGATTGCCGAGCTGCCGCGGTTGAGGGCGCTGGCCGTTGGCGGCCTGGCGTTCACGGCCGCGCACCTCCGCGAGCTGCGTCGATGCCGGTCGCTCGAGGTCCTGATGTTGGATTCGACCTCAGTGCGGGCCGATGATCTGGCGGCTTGGCAGAGAGAGAGACCGGATGTTCGCGTCTTCGAAAGTGAAGGCCGGGCCATCGTGTCGCTGAAACAGCTCGGCTTCAACGTTATCCATCGCAACGTCCCCGACAGCGGCCAGCGTGTGCCCGATGGCTTGATCGACGATTTCTATCATCGAGCCATTATGGTTTGGGGCGATTCAGGCACGACTGCCGACAAGGCCCTGCCTTACATCGCATGCTTGACTCATCTCGAGACGCTCGATCTCAGCGACCTCCCGATCGACGATAGCGGGCTGGGTCAGCTTCGCGGACTCGCGCAACTGGAGGTGTTGGGCCTTTGCCGGAGCGGCGTCTCCGATGCCGGGCTCGCCGTGATCGGCAACCTCCGCACGCTCAAGCATCTCTACCTCGACGGCACGAGCATCACGGATGCCGGACTGACGCACCTGGCTAACCTGACTAACCTCGTGCGACTCGATCTCATCGGCACGAGCGTTACGGATGCGGGGCTCGAGCACCTGCGAAGCTTGCCCAGCCTTGGCATGCTGAGACTCGACTCGACCCGCGTGACGGATGCCGGCTTGATCGAGCTGGGCCACTTTCCTGCGCTCGGGGGCGTCTTCGCCCGCGGCAATCGCATTACCCAGGCGGCGAAAGACAAGCTACAAACGGCGCTGCCGGAGTGCTTCATCTGCATCGAATGAGAGTCGCCTTTCGCTCCATAGTCGCCTTTCGCTCCGCGAAAGGGCGTTCTTTCGCGGAGCGAAAGACGACACAGAAGACGACACAACAGCAGCACGGAGATCACCACGATGCTCGGTGAAGTCTTCGATCCCAAAGGCGACCTGCTCATCCACGAACACTGCCGTCCCCACTGGTCGCAAGCGGGAGCGGTGGTCTTCATCACCTTTCGAACACATGATTCCATTCCGCGCGAGGTCATTGAACGCTGGGAGCGGGAAAAACAGGATTGGCTGCGTCAACGCGGCAAGACGGGTGCGCATTGGTCGCTGCTCGTTCAGACGCTTTCCGACAAGGACCGGGCGGACTTCCACAAGACGTTTAACCGCTGCCGCGAAGAATTCCTGGATACGTGCCATGGACGGTGCCTGCTGAAGCGGCCTGAGCTGTCGCGGATCGTTGCCGACTCGCTCCTGCACTTCGACGGCCAACGTTACCGGATGGGTGATTTCATCGTGATGCCGAACCACGTGCATTTGCTGGCCGTGTTCCCGTCGGCGGAAGCGATGAAGGAACAGTGCGATTCGTGGCTCCATTACACCGCGTTTCGGATCAATCAGGCCATCGGCGAAAAAGGCAAGTTTTGGCAGCAAGAGCCGTTTGACCACCTCGTCCGCAACCTCGAGCAGTATGAGTACCTGAGGCAGTACATTGCCAATAACCCGCGCAAGGCCCATTTGAAGCCTGGCGAGTATCACTACCGGCGATTCAACGGCTGACGCGCGGCTTTTCCTTGAAAGTCGCCTTTCGCTCCGCGAAAGGGCGTTCTTTCGCGGAGCGAAAGACGACAATCCAGACGCCAGGCTCGCTACTTCTTCCCACCCCCGGCGATGAACTGCACGGCATCGGCCACCACGCTGCCGTCAGCCCCTTGGGCACTGATTTCGATCCGTTCGTCCGGGCCGCCTTGGAAGGTGAACGTGCCCAGCGAGTGAAACAGCCCGTCGATCGTCGGCGCCGTGCGCTGGTTGACCGTGACCGTCACCGCCTTGCCGTCGGCCGGCACGACCTGGACCTTGACGTTCGTCGCCCGGTTCGGGGCAGGCACGTACGACATCCGCACCTCGAACGCACCCGAGACACGCACAGGGAATCGCGCCACGTGCTCGCCGCTCTGGGCCAACTGGTAATAGCGGCCGACGTATTTGTCGCGGAGGTCTTGTTGCGGGGCCCAATTGCCTTCGAGATCGGCTGCGTTGTCGTCTAGCACGGTGCCGCTCAGGCTTCGCGCGCTCACCGGTTCCATGCCGGCCCTGGCGTCTTGCTCGCTGTCGAAGACCGGCCGCTTCTGCTGTTGCCTGATGATCGTCGGCTGCCTCGGCGCGGCGCAGGGCAAGGTAAAGGCCCGCAATCACCAGAAGGACCAGCGCCGGGGAGAGCCACAGCGCGTATTCCTTCCAGCTCCGGGCCTTCGCGCTCTTCCTCGCTGGCCGAGCGGGCTGCGGATCGGGCGCGCTTAGCCGGCGCCGGGGCATCGGCGAAGTTCAGAGAAAACGGGGCCTCCGTGTCGGCGGATGCCTGGCTCGCGGCAGGCGCCCCCTGCCGCTGGCCGCGTTGGCCCCGCGGGTTCTTTGGCTGGCCCGTTTTCCGCCGCAGCTCATCGTCGTAGAGGGCTTTTCGCGCCGCATCCAGCAGGCACCGCCGGGCGGCGGCCACTTCCTCGAGCAGCTTCTGCAGATGGGCTGAGTGCGCCCCCTGGTTGCAGCCTTCGAGATATGCACTGACCCGGTTGGCGGCCGCGTCGATCACGTCGGCGTCCGGCTCGAACAGCTCGATGCCGAGCAACCGGTAGTGATGGGGAGGCTGGTCCTTGGGCGGGATGCCAAGCCACTTGTGATAGGCGTCGAAGGGTTCGGCCATGAACTGAGCAAGGGATGAGAGTGCGGCAAACGAAGACAGAAATGCTGTTCAGGGGATTATCAGCCGCTGGCCTGCAAAATTCAACCGGGCTGTTTCGCCATCGTGGCGGCAACTGAGCAGACGCAGAATCCCTGGATCGGTGCCGCTGGAGATCGGCCGGACCGAGGCATCGCCCACGGCGAAGAGCGTTACACCGTTGTGCCAACTGCCGAACTTCCAGGGGTCGTCATCCTCGCGCCGCTGGGCCAATGGCTTGCCGCCCAGCGCGTCGGTCGCCACGCGAATGGTGCTGGGGCCTTCGACGGCCACCAGCGCCGGCTCGTCGTACTGGCCGCCCAGCCAGGAAGGGCGCATGTGCTTCTCGCCGATCATCAAGGTGTTCCCCAGGCCGTCGGTGACCGACTTGAACGTCGTGGCGGAGTTGAAACGCGCACTTCCGTCTGGACGAATCGTCACGGACGCGCGATAGACGATCATGCCGTCGCCCTGGGGATCCCAAGACGTGGAATTCGACGTGGATACCGCCACGTAGTCCATTGGCTGACCGCCCGCATAGGTGCCCGATTCGCGACTGCCTTCGCTGCGACGCGTCGGACAGAGGTACAAAGTGGACCGACCATTCTGCTGTACGACGGGCAGGTTGACACCCGATCGGGCCGGCTTCGCCCAATCCAACCGCGACCACATCCCCTTGCCCTCGATAAAGGGCCCCGTCAAACACTGCCACGTCCAGCCATCGGCAGCGGTGGCCAGCGGCGGCAGTTCATTGTCTACGTCATGGTAGAGATGCACGCCCAGTGCCAACTGGTGCAGATTATTGCGGCACTGAGCGCGTCGGCCATCTTCCCGCCACCTTGGGATGAGCCGCGCTCCGATGCCCAGCAAGACACTGATGACGGCCACCGCGACCATCAGCTGCATCAGCGTGAATCGCGGCGGCCCTTGCGCTGGCTCGTTCATGGAGCGGCTCCTGACATACGTTGCTGCGTCGCCTTTCGCTCCGCGAAAGGACGATCTTTCGCGGAGCGAAAGACGACATTCGCACGACGCCGGGGCTACTTCTCCTCACTGAGCTTCACCGGCTCTTTGCCGGCAGTCCAGGCGGCGGCGCGGCGAATGAGCGCGGTCACGGCCGGCGTGCGGAGCGAGTCGGCCGAGTGGCCCAGCACGGTCTGAAACACCCGGCCCTTTCCATAATCGTAAACGAAGACCATCGGCTCGTCCTGCCCGGTGACCTTGCTGCGGGCAGTGGCCAGCACCTCGATCGGCTCGGTCCCTTGCTGGCGGAAGTACAGCTCGTCGGTGGCCTCGAACGCCGCCAGGCCCTTGGTGATCGGATGATCGGCCTTGGTGATCTCGACGCGGAACTTGCCGAAGGCGTCGTGGCCGCTCTTGCCGGGCGTGTGGTCCCAGACGCGGCGGCAGATCTTGCGGTACTCGGGCCAGTCGGACTCCTTGCCGACCTCCGGCAGGGAGAAATGAAAGGCCCCGTTGGAGAAGTGCACGAGCACCAGCCCACCGCCGCCTTCGAGGAATTTGACGAAAGCCGCTTGGGCCGCCGCGCTCAGGCCGGGCCGCTGCCAGTTGCAATAGTTGAAGACGATGAGCTGCTGCTGCCGCAGCGCGTCGCCGCGAAGAAACTCGTCGGGATCGGTGGCCACCGAAACGCGCAGCCGCGGATCGGCCCGCAGCGTTTCGGCCAGCACCTTCGTCGTGCCGCGCCAGTCGTGGGCGGGGTGCTGATGGCCGGTGACGATCGTCGAGCGGATCGGCTCGCTCTTCAGGGCCAGCTCGACCTCCGGCTCGGCATAGTACCGCGACTCCACGCCGTCCTTGGGGACCTCGGCCCCGGCGGTCCAGACGATGGCATTGAGGATCACCCGGCGGAAGCCCTCGTTCTGCCAGTTGTCGAAGAAGTGCCCCATCGTGGTGCCAAAGCCGCGGCCGGCCGGCTTGCCCGCCGCGTCTTTGCGCTCCACGGCCCAGGCCACGATCTGCTCGGGCGTGAATTTGGCCAACTCCGGCACGAGCAAGATCGGCCGCAGCCGCTTGTCGTCGTCGCGGAAGCGGTTGCGATAGTAGAACTCCTCGCGAATGCGAAACGGCTTCACGCCGCGCAGCAACGGGTGCTCCGGCGTGCCCAGCTTGACGTCGGCCTCCAGCGTGCGGATGGCCGAATACCACTCGCGGTCCCCCTTGTCGTTCTGCCAGTCGAAATAGCCGCCGCCCCAGTCGAGGATTTGCGGGGCGTACTTGTCGGGCGTGAAGGTCGAGAAGTGGAACGTGATGAACCCGCAGCCGCGCTTCATCTGCCGCTCCATGACGGCCATCCGCTCGGGCGTCATGAACGGCACGGGCGAAAACTTGTCGCCGTCCTGGCCGTCGGAGATGGTCATGATCGTGTCGGCGTCATCGAGTGTCCGCTCGTCCTCCGGCCAGCCATTCAGGTGATACTCGGCCTTGATGCCGGTAAGGTTCGGCGCCGTGTCGAGCAGCACCTTGAGCAGCCGGACGGACTTTTCGTACTCGTGCACGCCAGGGCCGTGGCTTTTCTTGCCGGCGAGGAGGACGACTTTCTTGGGGCCCTCAGCTTTGGCTTTTGCATCGTGCGATGCCTCAGGGCCACTGGGCTGAGCAGCCGCGCTGCCGAAGACCATGCAAACCGCCAGACCCATGCAGGAGATGAAAGCCTGGGTCCGCATGAGTTGCTCTCCACCGTGTAGACGACGCGGTATTCGCCGATCCGAATACGCTACAGGTTGTCACTGGCCGCCAGTTTTCGGCATCCTGCGGGATGCGGCTCGGTCGCGTTTGCTCTTCCGTTGAAGCCGGCCCTTGACCGAGTTCAGGGTCTCGCGTGGCTCGTCCTCGCGGTCGTGCGCCAGGGCGCGGTCGTAGAAGTCCTCCCACAACTCCGCGTTTTTCTTCAGGTCGATCAGTACGGCGGTCTTGTTGCCTCGCTCATCGACCAGGAACTGTACGCCCTTCATGGCCGTCTCCGGCTGTGTCCATTGAATGTGTCTTCTCTATATCCCGCCCCACTGCCGGTTGCAAACCCAAGCGACGCGGTGGACATCCAACATCGAACGGGCTTTCGTTCGATGTTCGATGTCGGGGTTCGATGTTCGTTGCCAGCCAAACGGATCACTACCCCTGAAACGGGTGCTTGACAATCCACCGCGGGTCGCGTTACCCTCAATTGGCCAAAGTGAGGAAGCTGACGCCGCGGGCGGGCAACCCAGCTTTGAGCGCCCTTCGGTTGCTCTCGCGCAACCCACGGGAACGGAGTGCGCACCGGATACACCCGCGCCACCGCAAAGAGTGCTCTTCTTTGTTTGTCTTCGTTCGCAAGAATCTTCATTCATTCCCCGCAAGGCGTCCCGACACAATTTCAGTCGGATTCGGCGCTTTTGTTGAGCGGCATTGGTTAACGCCTTCACCGTAGACGTCGAAGATTACTTCCAAGTTCAAGCGTTCGAGCGGCACATTCAGCGTGCGAGCTGGCCGGACTTCCAAAGCCGAGTTGTTCCCAACACGCATCGGTTGCTCGCCCTGCTCGACCAGCACGCCGTCCGAGGCACGTTCTTTGTCCTGGGCTGGGTGGCCCGGCGGTTTGCCGGGCTCGTTCGCCAGATCCGGGCCGCGGGCCACGACGTGGGCACGCACAGCTACTGGCATCGGCTCGTCTACGAGCAGACTCCCGAGGAGTTTCGCCGCGACCTGCGCGACTCGAAGGCCGTGCTGGAAGACATCCTGGGCGAAAGGGTCTCCTGCTATCGGGCCCCGAGTTTTTCCATCACCCGCCGCAGCGCCTGGGCCTTGGAGATCTTGGCCGAGGAAGGCATTCGTTACGATTCCAGCATTTTTCCCATCCACCACGATCGTTATGGCTGGCCTGGCGGAGAGCGGCTGCCCCATCGAATTGGCACGGCCCGCGGAGAACTGTGGGAGTTCCCCTTGTCTACCGTGCCGGTAGGACGCTGGAACTTGCCCATCGCGGGTGGCGGCTATTTCAGGCTCTATCCCTTCCGCCTGACGAGCCATGGGCTAGCGCGGCTGAACCGCCGCGGGCAGCCGTTCGTGTTCTACGTTCACCCTTGGGAACTCGATCCTGAACAGCCGCGGCTGCGGCTCGGATCGCTCCAGGGCCGTTTCAGGCACTACGTGAATCTGCGTTCGACGCACGCAAAACTCGACCGTCTGCTGGGGCGTTTTCGCTTCGACACACTGCGTTCGGCGATGTCGTCCGCGATGTCTTCAGCAATGTCCTCGGCAATGACTTCGCCAGCCCAGTACGAAACTGACGGTGCGCTTCACGCCTGAGGAGACGCTCGAAGTTTCCTTGCAGCGGGCCGCGGCCCAGCGGTCCAAGGCAAGCTCGCCTCGCGCCTGGGAAACCGTCGCGGCGCTGTTTGTCCTGACCGCCGTTTTCTTCTGGACCTTTGAAGCCGACCTGTGGGACCTCGTTCGGACTTGGGAGAGCCAGCCGGACTATTCGCACGGATATCTCGTTCCGCCCTTGGCGCTGCTGCTGCTTTCGGCGCGGCGCCAAACATATCCGGGCTTGCGGGGGCCTGCGCTGGCCGGCCTGCTGCTGCTGGCAGTGGTGCTCGCGGTTCGCCTGGCCGGCCAGTGGCTGTTTCTGTCACCCCTGCAAGGCTGGGCGATGATCCTCTGGATCGGCGGCGCCTGCTGGGCCTTGTGCGGGGCGCGGTGCTTCCTGTGGATTTCGCCGAGCCTGGCCTTCCTCTTCTTCATGGTGCCGCTGCCGTTTCGCGCCGAGAGCTGGCTCAGCTATCCGCTCCAGCGAATGTCCACCAAGGCCAGCACCTGGGTCTTTCAACTGATCGGCCTGCCGGCGATTGCCCAGGGCAACACGATCCTGATCGAGGCGCAGCGTTTCGAGATCGAAAGGGCGTGCTCGGGGCTGCGGATGCTGTTGGGAGTGGGAGCGCTGGCCTTCGCCTATGCCATCGTCTCCCGCAGCTCGTGGCTGGAAAAGGGCATGCTCTTCCTGTGCGTCGTGCCGGTCGCCCTCGCGGCGAACTGTGTGCGCATCGTGGGGACGGGGCTGTCCTGCGTGTATTTTCCCGACGAGGAGGCGCAGCGGCTCGCGCACGACTTCTCCGGCTGGGTCGTCATCCCGGTCGCCGCAGCCATGCTCTGGCTGGTGATGGCCTTTTGGCGGCGACTGGTGATTCCCCTGGAGCCGCCCTCACCGGCCCAACTGCTGCGTGAGAGTGAACTCATGCGCGAGCCGACCGATGCTTTCTAGCTCGGCAACCTGCTGGAGGAACATGCCATGACAAGCCGTCGTCTATCACCGGGCGCCGCTCACGAGACCGCGGTCGAGCAATTCGCCTCGACCAACGGTCACAACGGCAAGCGCCTCTTGCCGCCCATGTCTGCGGCGAGAGAAGAAAAGCCGTCGGTCGATCCCGGCTTCTTCTGGGACGTGTTTCGTAAATGGTCGCGCCTGGCCATCTCTTGCGGCCTCGTCTTGGCGGCGGGTATCTCCGCCTTGGTTTGGTACCTGCACGTGCCCGCCTACCGGTCCAGCTTCCTGGTGAAGATCACCGACAAGACCAAGGGCATCCTCAGTACGATCCAGCAGACCGAGTCCTTCGTGCTGAACCAACGCGTCCTGCTCCGCAGCAACGTGATGCTCAATCTGGTCCTTCAAAATGCGGAGGTTGCCAATCAGCCGGACCTGGCCGGTCAGATCGATCCCGCCGCGGTGCTGCAACAGCGCGTCGAAGTTCGCCAGGAAGCAGGCTCGGATATGTTCAAGGTAACGTGTGAGGCCTCCAGCCCCACGGCGGCGGCGGCGATGCTCGATGCGCTCATCGCAGAATACTTCAACTACTATCAAAACAGGGCCTCGGAAGAGTACGAGGCGCTGCTGGCGATTCTGAAACGCGAAGCGAAGTATCAGCGCGCTGAAGTGGGCACCTTTCAGGAGACGGTCAATGACCTGGTGAAGAAGGGGTTGCCCGAGGGCTCCGACATCGTCGATCCGCTGCGGTCGGCTCAGCTTGGCGTGAGTCCCAGAACGCAGGCCCTGTTCAGCCAGCTCGTCACCAAGCAGGTGGAGCGCACCTCCGCCGACGTGCAGTTGAAGGCGGAGGTGGAGATCGCCAAGAACCCGATCGAGATCACCCAACTGGCGATCGACGCGGAAATCGACAACCACCTCTACGTGCGGAAGCTTCAGTACGACATCCGGCTGGCGCAGGATGTCCTGAAGGAGTTCACGACCGGCTCGGCGCCGTATCGACAGCAGCAGGCTTCGATCCAGCAGGCTGCAAACCGAGCTGAAACAATTCCGCGAGAGACTGGTCAAGGACTTGCCCGAGGCGATGCGCCAAAAAGAGGCCGGTCCCCGGGCGCAAAGGGTCGAAGCGTTCCGCAAGCAGCTCAAGATTCTGGACGCCGAGATTGCCAGCTTGCGGCAGCAAGTCCAAGACGACCTGCTGATCCTGGACAGCAAACTGGGTGCGCGGCTGGAGCTGGCGCTGGGACAGGTGGACCTCGAGCGGGCCAAGGCGCGGTTGTCGAAGGTAGACGACGAAATCTGGCGCGTGACCGTGGAGCTAGGGCCCGAACGCCCCTCGCCGGTGAAAAAGGTGCAGCCTCAGGCCGACGTTCCCAAGGTGCCGGTGGAGGCCGTTCCGTACAAGAAGATGGCCGCCTTCTCGTTGGTGGGCTTGTTTCTGCCGTTCGGCCTGTGCGTGGTGCGCGAGTTCTTCGCCAGGCGGTTGTTCAAGTCCGAGCAACTGACGCAGGAAGCCCACCTGCCGCTGCTGGGCGAAGTGGCGACGATCCCCAGCCGGCCGCGCATCCCCCGGCCGGGCGCCACGCGGCGCTATCAACAAGAGCGGATCGCCTATGAGGAGAGCGTCGATTCGCTCCGCGTGACGCTGGCGCTCTGCGACGAAGTCGGCAACTCCCAAGTGCTGGTCGTCGCCAGCGCCGTCAGCGGCGAAGGCAAGTCCACGCTGGCGGCCCGGCTGGCATTCAGTTGTGCCCGCGGGGCCGGCGAGAAGGTGCTTTTGATCGACGGCGACCTGCGGGCCCCGGACCAACACAAGTTCTTTGAAATCGAGGGTGACCCCGGCCTGGGCGAAGCGCTGCTGGGAGAAAAACGGCCGGAAGAAGTGATCGTCGATTGGGGGCACGGCTTGCACGTGCTGCCGGCCGGCGGACTGACCATGAGCCCCCACCGCCTGTTTTCCAACGGGGCGTTCCACGAGCTCATGGTTACGCTGCGCCAGGAATATGATCGCATCGTGATTGACGTTCCTCCGGTGCTGGCGGCGGGCGAGTCGTTGCACATCGCCAAGGAAGCCGACGGCGTCCTGTTCTGCGCCCGCAAGGATGTCAGTCGCGTGCCCCAAGTTCGGATGGCCTGCCACCGCCTGGAACTATCCGGGGCCCACATCCTGGGCTGCGTGTTTGTGGGCGTGAGCGGCGGCTATTACTCGAAGTAAAGTGTTCTGAGGACTTCAGGGAAGAATTCAGGGATCGATCCATGACTCGTCATCGCTCGCATAGTTCTCAACGCGGCCGCGCGATCCTTAACGTGCGGCTGTTGCTCGTGACGCTGGTGGTGCTGACCGTCGGCGGCACGGCCGCGTTTCTGATCCATCGGCGGCACGTGCGTCACAACGCCGACGCGTTGCTCCAGCGCGCTGAAGAAGCGACCACCAAGAACGATCACGCCCAGGCGGTCCAGTGGCTCGTGCAGTACATTCAGCTCCGGCCCGACGACCAGGAAGCGCGCGGCCGACTGGCCTACGCCGTGGACCGCGCGGCGACGACGCCCCTGGCCAAAGCTCAAGCGATCGCGCAATTCAACGTGGCCATCGGGCTATTCCCCAGCCGAGCCGACCTGCGACTGCGAAAGGCAGAGCTCTTGCTCGAGACAGGCCAATACGAGGAGGCCGTAACCGAGGCAGCACAGCTCACGACGGCGCTGGGCAAGGCCGACGGCAGCCGGGCACACTACGTGAAAGCCCTCGGGCTGTACCGGCAACAACGGCAGTCCAAGACGAGCACATCCATGGGGGATGCCGCGGCCGCGCTCGTGGCGGCGCTCGACGCCAACCCCGGGCACACCGAGCTGGCACCGGCGCTAGCGGAGCTGTATCGCGACGTTTCCGACCCCCCGCGCGACACGGAGGCCGACGCGGTGATGGACGAAATGCTCAGGCGGGCCCCTTCCAGCGCGGCAGCTTATCTGGCACGCCACCGCTATCGCGTGCAGTACAAACTGCCCGGAGCCGACACCGACCTGCAGAAAGCCGTGGAGCTGGCGCCCGACGACTTGGAGGTGCTTCTCGCTCAGGGCGACGCCCAGCTGGCCGCCAAGAAATATCCCGCGGCAGTCGAGACGTTCACCCGCATCGTGGATACTGTCGCCCCCAACCACCGCGCCGGCTACATCGGCCTGGGGCGAGCCTACTCAGCCATGGGCGATCGACCCCAGGCGCTCGAAGTCTGGCGAAAAGGCATCGAGAAGCTTGGCCAGGGCGACGTGGCGTTCCGGCTGCTCGAAGTCCATAGCCTGGTCGAAGACGTCAAGGACAAGCCCACCAGCAACAACCAGCGGCGCGTGGAAGAGTCGTTGAAAGAAGCTCGCGAGCTGCTGGGTCGGATGGCGGCCGACCTGACGGAGAATCAGTACGGCCGCATTGCAGACGCCGTGGACACGATGGAGGCGGAGTATTGGCTGGCCGCCAGGCGGCCGGCGAGGGCGGCCCCTCTGCTGGCCAGAGTGGCCGAAACCTCCCGCCGCAGCGCCAACTTCCACGACGACCAAACCGAGGCGCTTCGCCGCTGGGGATTGCTCGGCGAGGCCTATATGGCCCTCCAGCAGTGGGACCTGGCGGCAGGTGCCTTTCAACACGTGACCAAGAACAAGGCGACCTCCGGCAAGGCCGAGCTGGCCGTGGCCATCGCGCTGCATCATGCGGGCCGTTTGCCGCAAGCGATCGATCGCTATCGCCGAGCGACGCAATCGGAGAACGTGCCCCCGGAAACCTGGCATCTGCTGGCCCAGGCCGAGCTCCAGCGGCAACTGCGAAACCGCCACCTGCGCGACTGGGCGGCCTTCCATCGCGCGCTGGCGGATGCCAAGCGGGCGCTGGGGCCGTCGGCCGAGGTGCTGCTCGTCGAGGCGGAGGGCATCGCGGCGCAGGGGTCAAACCAGGAAGCCGTCAAGGTCCTCGCCAAGGCGGTCGAGGCCGATCCTGCGCGAATCTTGCCCTTGGCGATCCTCCGATACGAACGCTGGGGCGACCCTCAGCAAGCCGAGTCCTCGCTGGACGCGCTGAAATCCCAGGGGCCGAAGTCCACGGCGGAAGTCGTGGCCATCGAGGCCGAGCTGCTCGCCCGCCGTAAACAGCCTGACGCCGCTCGGCAATTGTTGGAGAAGCGGATTGCGGCCGCCGAAGCTGCCCCCGCGGAAGTGGCCCAACTGCAAGCGAAAATCGCCGATCTGGAGCTCAGCCTGGGCAATCTCGATGCGGCCCGCCGCCGGCTTCGCGACAGTCACCAGGCCCAGCCGACGATTCCGGGCTCCTTGCAGCGCCTGGGCGACTTGGCCATCCAGGTCCGTGACCTTGCCGATCTGAAGCTCTGCGAGGACAAGCTCAAAGAAATCGAGGGGAATGACAGCAGCCTGTGGCGGTACTTTCAGGCGGTTCGCTTGCTGTTGGAGCATCCCGAGGCCGGCAAGGGAGCTGCCCAAGAAGCCGGATCGGCCGACACAGTCTTCGCCCAGGTGCGACAACACGAAAAGTACCTTCGCCGACGCCGAAACACCTGGCCGGCCACGCACATTCTCGCCGGTCTCGTCGCGGAACGCTTGGGACAGTTGGACGACGCAGCGACGGCCTACCATCACGCCACGGAGTTGGGCTCGCAAAACGCGACGCTCTACGAACGGCTCGTTTCGCTGCTCTATGCGCAACCGGGCCGAAGAGGCCTTCCGCTGTCTCGACCGCCTCCAAGACTCGCTCTACAGCTCCAACCTGCTGTGGTCCGTGGAGCGAACCTCGCTGGCCAAGGCGGGCCGGTTCGTCGAGCTGGCGGAGTCGGCCCAGCGCGCGAGTCAGTTTCGCAAGGACAAGATCGGCCAGGTCTGGTTGGGGCATGCCCGTACCCTGGCGGCGCAGAATGAAGAAGACTCGACCAAGCAGCAGCACTGGTATCAAAAGGCCGAAGAGGCCTTTCGCGAAGCGACCTCCGGCGAGGGCAAAGAGGACTTTCGCACCTGGGCCGGCCTGGTTTGGTACCATGCGCAGCGGCGCCAGTTGGCCCAGGCCCGCGCGGCGCTCCAGCAAATGGAGCAAGCGGCCAAGCTGGACGCGCTGAATCGCAATCTGGCGCTGGCCCAAGGCTATCAGATGGTCGGCGACATCCCCGCGGCGGCGCGATTCTACGACGAGGCCGTCAAGCTTTCGCCGCAAAACACCGACGTGCTGGAGCGACAAGCGCGGTTCTACTTTGCCACCGATCCGGCCAAGGCCCAGGAAGTTTTCGAGAAGCTGATCGCCCTGAAGCCCGGCCAGACCGGCTACCGCTTCTTTCTGGCCTCGCTGCTGGCGACCAGCGGCGAGGAAGGGGATTTTCAGCGCGCGATGGAGCTGCTGTCGAAAGACGCAGGCGGCGCCGCCGCTGAACGATTGGCCAATCGCCGCCTTCAGGCGATCTTGTTGATGCAGCGCGGAGGGAAGCAGGACGACGCGGAAGCCATCCGCCTGCTCAGCGAGCTGGTCGAAGAAGCCAATACGCCTGCCGTCATCGACCGGCTGTTGCTGGCCCAGTTGCACGAGCGGCAAGAGAAGCTCCCCGAAGCGCAGAGGCAATACGAGTACCTCGTCAAAGTCGATGCGCCGCAGCCCGCCCACTTGGAGGCGTACCTCTACTTTCTCCTGCGTCAGCGAATGCGGGCCGAATTTCAGCGGCAAATGACGCGGCTGGAGGCCCTGGCTTCCGAGAAAAACAGCCTCCGCGTCGCGCGGCTCAAGACCACCTGGTATCAGCAAGAAAACCGCCAGAGCGACATCCCGCCCGTCGTCGAGGAGTACCGCAAGGCAGGCCTGGCGCAGGCCAAGGACAAGCAGCAAAAGGCCCGGGTGCTCGGCCACGTGGCGGCCCTCTACGATCAGCATGCCCTGGAAGAGCATGCCGAGCGAGCCTTTCAAGAAGTCATCGACCAGCAGCTCGTCCAGCACGCCTATCGGCCTTACGCGGCGTGGCTGGCACAGAAGGGCCGCTTTGCCGACGCGCTTCGTGTCTGTTCCCAATACGAGGCCACGGACGCGTCAGCCGTCAACGCGGCGCTTTTGGCGAACGTGGTTGCAGCCGCGCAGGGCCGCGCCTCGCCGCCCAAGAAAGGGCAAGAGCTATCCGAGGCAGACGTCAAGGCGGCGGAAGAACGCATCGATGCGATGCTGAAGAAAGAGCCCAACGACCGCCCGCTTCTCTTCGCCGTTCGCGCCTTACGGCACGTGCAGAATCGCAAGACGGAAGCCGAATCGCTCTATCGACGCGTCGTCGCACTGCGAGCCAACGACCCGGCCGGCTTGAACAACCTGGCCCTGATTCTCTCCGAGCAGCCCGAGAACAGCGACCAGGCCCTCCAATGCATCCACCAAGCGCTGGGGCAGGCGCCGCAGTCGCTCGAGCTGCGCGACTCACTCGGCCTGGTGCTGCTCAACCTCGGGCAAGCCGACAAGGCCCAGGAAGTCTTGCATCAGGTAGTGGGCAAGCGGAAGGCCAATCGCCGCTATCTGTTCCATCTGGCCGTCGCCAATTACCGGCTGGGCGACGTGGAAGCGGCACGGCGGGCGTTTTCACAGGCCAAGAACCTCAGCCTCGCTGAGGAAGTGCTCACCCCCAGCGAACGCCAACTCATGACGCGACTGGAACGCGACCTGGAGAAGCCAGGCGCAACGGCGCGTCGATCGATTAGGCCACCCGTAATCCCTCCTTCCTTCCCCCGAAATCGACAGTGCGGTTCATCAAGACTCTAGTCGTTCTCGCGATCATCGTGACCGCCACGATCTCCAGTGAGCTTTTCATCGGAGAGCGGGCGTTCCACGCGCAAAGGGAAGCCCTGCTGATCGCTGCGGCGGCGCACCTCGAGCAGCTTCCCGCGGAGATCGGCGACTGGCAAATGGAATCGGAGACCCCGCTCCCCAGGCAGACCATCGACGTGCTCGAATGCCGCGGACATGTGTGCCGGACCTACCAGAATCGCACGACGGGCCGCACGGTGAATCTCGTGGTGCTGGTCGGGCCCTCGGGGCCGCTGGTCGCCCATCGGCCGGAAGTCTGCATGGACGGCCAAGGCTTCCGCCTCGTGGCCGGCCCGCGCCGCGTAGACTTCGATGGGGGCGAGCAATCGACTCATGAGTTGTTTCAAACGACGTTCGCCGCGGGGACCGCGGGTCGCCGAGTCATGGTCTACTACGGCTGGGCCCGTGGCGATCGGTACGAGGCGCCGGAGCATCCGCGGCTGTCGCTGGGACGCGAGCCTATGCTGTACAAGGTCCAGGTGTCTTCCTACGTCGAGCCGAAGGACACCGAGGAACACGCTGACGCCGGCCGACAATTCGTGGGTGATTTCTTGCCCGTGCTTAGCCGCCTCAGCTCAAGCCGGCCGACCACGGCATCCAGCCAAAACACGGCGGAATAGCGGCGGACCTCCGCCAGTCATGCTCTCTCAACGCTTTCTCCCCTGAGCCCATAGCGAGTCGCCCTCTGCGACGCGCGAATACGGACGTTTTCATCCACCAGGTCAACGGGTCTATGGCCAGCAGCTTGAACAAAGCGGCAAATCTCCCAGCGAGCCGGGGCGTGTCGGTCGATCGTCCTCTCAGCGGCGCGCCCACCAATGGCCGATGCCACGGCGCAGCCCACGTCGGCAGCAACGGCCAGGCGACTGGCCTTCCAGTGTCCGCGGAGGGCCCGATCCGCGTTGCTCGCTATTTTCGCTGGAAAGGCGTTCTGGACCGCGCCGCCGCTGCGGTCCTGCTGCTGCCAGGCATTCCGATCCTGATCGCTCTGTCGTTGCTCGTGCGTCTCACCTCGCGCGGCAAGAGCATCTATCGGCAGGTCCGTGTCGGCAAGGATGGCAAGACGTTCATGATGTACAAGATCCGCACGATGGTCAGCGACGCGGAGGGCGGCTGTGGCGCCGTATGGACGCAGCCCGGCGATCCGCGCGTAACCATGCTTGGGCGAGCACTGCGAAAACTCCATTTGGACGAGTTCCCTCAGTTGTTCAACGTGCTCAAGGGGGACATGTCGCTGATTGGCCCGCGTCCCGAGCGCCCCGAGTTCGTGGAAATTCTGGCCGGCGAGATCGACGGCTATTCCGATCGCCTGCTGGTCCGGCCGGGCATTACGGGCTTAGCCCAAATCAACCTGCCGCCCGACACGAACGTGGATAGCGTCCGCAAGAAGCTGGTGCTCGACCTGGAATACGTCCAGCACGCAGGCGTGGCATTCGACGCGCGGATGTTCTTGTGCACGCTGGTGCGCTTGTGCGGACTGCCGGGTGACTGGGCGATGAGGCTCTTCGGCCTGCAGCGTGAAGTGCACCTGGAAGACCCAGCGCCACACGAGGGCGATCTCGGAGGAGAGGACGGGCTCGCAGTGAACGGCAAACGACTCAGTGTGAACGGCAACGGGAAAGCCGCATCGAACGGGCACTCCAATGGCCACACGGCCGCCCAGCGTGTGGGCGGCCGGCGTCCCAGGAGGCCGCGTTGAGAAACTGGTCCTTGAAAGGCGCTATTTCGAAACCGGGCAGTGACAGACCCCAGGTGCTCTACCTGGTCCACCGCTTTCCCTACCCGCCGGACAAAGGCGACCGTATTCGGGCGTTTCATATCATTCGACATCTTTCACAGCACTGCGATTTGTCCGTGGCGACGCTCGCCGACGAACCGCTCCAGGATGCGGACGTCGCCCATTTGCGGGGTTATTGCAGACGGCTGGCCGTCGTTCCCCTGCGCCGGCTAGGTCGCTGGAGCAGGGCGCTGTGCTCCTTTGCCATCGGCCGCACGATCACCGAGGGCGCATTCGCGTCGCGAGGCCTTTGCCACGTCGTTCGCGCGTGGTGTGGCGAAGACCGATTCCAAGCCGTGATGGCCTCAGCATCCAGCATGGTTCCCTATCTGCGCCTGCCGGAATTGAAGGGCGCTCGCAAGGTCGTCGATCTGGTGGACGTGGATAGCGAGAAGTGGCTCCAATACGCAGCCGGCAGCCGCCCGCCAAAACGCTGGCTGTATCGCGCGGAAGGGCAGCGCCTGCGGCGGCTGGAGCGATCGCTGCTCGGCTTTGCCGACGCCGTCACGCTCGTGAGCCAGGCCGAGGCCGATCTCTATCGCCGAATGTGCGGCCAGGGCCCCGTTCATGCCGTGGGCAATGGGGTCGATCTGGATTACTTCGCTCCAGCGATGCCGACAACGACGATGCCGACAACGACGATGCCGACAACGACGATGCCGACAACGACGATGCCGACAACGACGAAGCCGACAACGGCGACGAGCCCGCCGCCCCGCGAGCCCGCTTGCGTCTTCGTGGGGGCGATGGACTATCGCCCCAACGTGGAGGGCGTGTTGTGGTTCGCCCGCCACGTGTGGCCGAAGGTCCGCCAGCGGCATCCACAGGCAACGTTCTACATCGTCGGCCACCGCCCCACGCCCGCCATCCTGCGGTTGGCCGACGAGCCGGGGATCGTCGTCACCGGCTCGGTCCCCGACGTGCGGCCCTATCTCGCGCGTGCGGCGGCCGTCGTCGCGCCGCTCCAAATCGCTCGCGGCATCCAGAACAAGGTCCTGGAAGCGATGGCCATGGGCCGCCTGGTCGTCGCCAGCCCCGGAGCCATCGCCGGTCTGAAGGTGAGGCCGGGCGAAGAAGTGATTCAAGCAGCATCGGCCGCAGAGTGGGTAGATGCACTCGCCGAAGCGCTGTCCGATCGCGACCTGCAAGAACAGTTCGGGAGGCGCGCGCAATCGGTACGCCCGGCGTCATCACAACTGGCGCACGTCCTTGGCTCCGCTCGAGGAATTGCTGGCCATCGCCGACGAACCGGGCGCTGAGGGAGACTCCAGGAGGCGTTCGCTCGCGGCGATCGCTGTCTAGTCGTTGAATGAAAGGCCTGCTCTTTACCTATGGCGTAGCTTATGGAGGCGCGGTTGCCGCGCTCATCAACCCGTTCTACGGCCTCCTGGCCTACGTCTGTTTCGCCGTGCTCCGTCCCGAGGCGCTCTGGTTCTGGTCGGTGCCGCCGGGACAGAACTTCAGCCGCATCCTGGCCATCGCCATGCTGCTGGGCTGGGCCGCGCGGGGGTTCGGCAATTGGAATCTCGGCCGGGCGACTGGCGCTGTCTGGGCCTTGCTGGGCTATCTGGTCTGGGCGGCCATGAGTGCCGCGCTCGCCCCAAATGCAACCGTCGGCTGGGGGTTCGTGGAGGCCCTGGCCAAGATCGTGCTGCCGGTCCTGGTGGGAGTGACCACGATTACGTCCCTGAAGCAAGTGCGTCAGCTCGCCTGGGTGATCACGCTCAGCCAGGGATATGTCGCCTTCGATCTGAACATGAGCTACTTCAGCGGTTTCAACCGCTTGCAAATGGTGGGCTTCGGAGGCATGGACAACAATTCCTATGCCATCGCCCTGGTCACGGGCATCGGTTTCGCGTTCTTCCTGGGACTTGAAGAGCGCGCCTGGTGGCGGAAGCTGATCGCTTTCGGCGCGGCGGCCTTCATGGCTCATGCCGTCTTCTTTTCCTTCTCGCGCGGCGGAATGTTGGCGCTCATCGTCACGGGCGTCGTCTCGTTCCTGCTCATCGAGAAGCGGCCCAAGCACTACGTCTGGTTCGCCGTCGGGATCATGTTGGCCCTCACGATGGCCGGTAAAGAGGTCCGCGAGCGATTCTCCACCGCGTTTCTCGACGAAGAAGTGCGCGACTATTCCGCCACCAGCCGGCTGGACCTCTGGCGCGACTGCCTGGACGTCATGACCAAGAACCCCCTCTTTGGCGCCGGCCCGAATCATTGGCCCCTCATCGCCTCCGACTACGGCTGGCCGAAAGGCAAAGAAGCTCACAGCGTCTGGTTTCAACAAGGGGCCGAGCTGGGCTTCGTCGGCGTCGGCCTGCTGGCGGCCTATTACCTGCTCTCGATGCGTCAGCTCCGGCGCCTCTCGAGAAAGAACCGCCCCCTCGCGGCACCTTGGCACCGCGGACTGGCGCGAGCGGTCATCGCCTCCACGGCGGGCTATCTCGTGGCTTCTCAGTTCGTCTCGCTGGAAGGGCTGGAGGTCCCCTATTACGTCGTCATGTGCGGCCTGGCGGGGCTGGTGGTCGAATCGCGCGCCGCCGCCGCGGCTCAGCGGGCGGCCGATCCGCGCACGCGTCCAGGCGACGTGGTCTACGCGCCTCTCCGATTCTCAGGGGGCGCCGGATGACGACCGTCGTCGACACTCCCCGCCCAGCCATCTTGTCGCCTGCATCCATACCCATCGACGAGATTGCCGGCTCGCATATCACCATCATTCAGCCTCGGTCTGGCTGGCGGCTGGTCGATTGGCGCGAGCTCTATCAATACCGCGACCTGTTTCGCTTTCTGGTGTGGCGCGAGATCAAGGTCCGCTATGCCCAGAGCACGATCGGCATCGGCTGGGCGATCATCCAGCCCGTGTTTTCGATGCTCGTCTTCACCATCGTCTTCGGGCGGCTAGCCGGCGTATCCTCCGACGGCGCCCCCTACGCCCTGTTCAGTCTGGCCGGCCTGGTGCCCTGGACCTACTTCGCCAACGCTCTGACCGAAGGCACCGCCAGCCTGGTGAGCAACGCCAACATGCTGAGCAAGGTCTATTTCCCCCGCCTCTTGCTGCCGCTGTCGTCCGTCGTGGCCAAGCTGGTGGATTTCGCCATCGCCATGCTCATCCTGGCCGGGCTGATGATCTGGTTTCGCCTCACTTCGGAGGCCGGCACCGCCGCCGGCCCGACCTGGGGCGTGCTGCTGCTGCCCGGCCTGGTGGCCTTGATGATGCTGGCCGCCGCGGGCCTGGGCATGTGGCTCACTGCCCTGGCCATTCAATACCGCGACGTGAAACACGCCATGACGTTTGTCGTGCAGCTTTTGATGTATGCCGCCCCGGTCGTCTATCCGGCCAGCCTGATCCCCGGCCGCTATCAATGGCTTTATGCCGTCAACCCGATGGTCGGCGTCATCGAGGGCTTCCGCGCTGCCCTGCTGGGCACGCGCCCGATGCCGTGGGACCTGCTGGCCATTGGTGCCGCCAGCACATGCGTCATCACGATCACGGGTTGTCTGTATTTCCGATCGAAGGAGCGGTTGTTCGCAGATGTCGCCTGAGCCCGCACCTGCAGATCATTCCTGTAACGTCATGGGAGATAAGAAGCTGCGGATCGGCTTGACCGAGGCTCACGGGATGGCGCATGAGGCCAGTCGTGTGCCGCCTGAGGGAGTCTGCTATGAGTTTCTCAAAGTAACGGCCCGGCATCATGGTCTCCTTCGCACGCCCATCAAGTGTTCGCTGCGACGGTACGATGATGCCCACGTTGACATCGTCGAGGCGATCCTCGGCCCCGCAATCACCGATCGTCCCTGGATCTGTTCGCTCGACTGCTTCGAAGCGGCGATGGCGTTCTCGCTCCTGGGCTTCCCGCTGCCGAAATCCGTTCGGCGCCGTTATCTCGAACGGCTCTTCCTCCGCGACAACTTCAAACAACTGATCTTCTGGAGCAAGGCCGCAAAGGAATCGCTGACCGGATACGGCGAGGTGGAGAACGAAGAGCCCCTTCGCAAATCAACCGTCGTGTACCCGGCAGTTCGTGAGGCGCCCCGGCGCTCGCGACCGGCCCCGGCTGAGGGTCTTCGTCTGCTCTTCAGCGGCGACTTCTTCCGAAAAGGGGGCGCCAACGTCGTGGATGCGTTCGAAATCCTCCAAAGAGACTTTCCCGCTGCGACGCTTCGGCTCTGCTGCGATGAGAGAATTGACTTCAACACACCCAACCAAGAGCTGCGACACGAATATCTGCACAAGATTTCGCGCAATGACGGGATCATTTTTGGCAGGGCCAGCCGCGAGGCGATGCTCGAGGAGACCCTGCCGCAGACTGATATGTATCTGTTGCCTACCTACGCCGAAGCATTCGGGTTCGCGATCCTGGAGGCGATGTCGTATGCCATCCCGGTGGTTGCCACGGATGTCTTTGCCATACCAGAGATCATCGAAGACGGCATCAGCGGAATCCTGATCGACACTCGCGAGTTCGATTTGAAGTCCATTTGCAAGGGCTATGTCGTGAAACATATCCCGGGAGACTTCAAGGAGCGGATGACGCACCTGCTCGTCGTTGCGCTGCGACGCCTTGCCGAGTCGCCGGATTTGCGGACGCGCCTCGGCGAGGCTGCTCGACAACGCGCTCAGACTCATTTCTCCTTCGAACGCAGAAACCGCGACATGAGCCGGATTTACTCGGTTGCGTCAGCGTGAAAGTGCCATGAAGCTGCCCTTATGGCGACTGCGCACCTGGCGGCGCAAGTTGTGGGAAGCCGTGGGAAGCAGCCGCTATTCGATCGCTTGCCCGCAATCGATCCTTCGTGGCCTCCACAAATACCTCCAGTCGCCCGGGTTTTTCATCGAGGCGGGGGCAGTTGACGGGTTCTTTGAAAGCAACACGTACTACCTCGAGCGTTTTGAATCTTGGAAAGGGATCCTCATCGAGCCCGTGCCGGAAATGTATGCTCGCTTGAGAACCAATCGGCCGAAGGCGATCCATTACCATTGCGCACTGGTTGCCTCCAATTATCCGCACCGCTCGGTGACGATTTCTCCGGCACACGCGATGTCCACGATCGTCTTAAGCGGTCGCGAAACCGGCGCGACGAGACCGCTGATGGACGTTCCCGCAAGGACCCTGGGGTCGATCGTCGAGGAAGTGCGTCCGAGCAGGATTGATCTATTGAGCCTCGACGTGGAGGGCTTTGAAATCGAGGTCCTGCGGGGGCTGGACTTAAGGGTTCATCGACCGCGCTACATGCTCATCGAGTGTCTCACAGGCCAGGCCAAGGACTCGATGGACCAGTTCCTGCGCGGGACGTACCGCTGTATCGACCAGTTTACCCACCGCGACTACTTGTATGCCCCTTGTGATCGCGATTGACGAGTGAAGATCGTGTCCCGGCCAGTCATCTCCGTTGAGAACCTCTCCAAGGCCTACCGTATCGGCCTCAGAGAGGAGATTCCCGACACCCTGATGGGCGCCATTACGTCATGCCTCAAGGCCCCGCTGCGGAATTGGCGCCGCCTGCGCCGGCTGGACACGTCCGCCGCCCTGGCGAGCGGGGGGCGTCAGCCCCCTGATATCGCGGCGCAACGAGCCGAACATCGAACATCCAACATCGAACATCCAACATCGAATGGTCGTCCGACTGAAGCGAGCGGGCTGAACGGCCACCCTCTCCCTCCGGGAGAGGGCCGGGGTGAGGGCGAACCGGAGACCAACTGCCACAACGGCCAAGTGACAAGGGACAAAGGACAAAGGACAAAGGACCAAGCCGATATCCTCTGGGCCCTCCGCGACGTCTCCTTCGAAGTGGCCAGAGGGCGAAGTGGTCGGCATCATCGGCCGCAACGGGGCCGGCAAAAGCACGCTGCTCAAGATCCTCTCCCGCATCACCGAGCCTACCAGCGGCCGCGCCGTCATTCGCGGCCGCGTCTCCAGCCTGCTTGGAAGTCGGCACCGGCTTCCATCCCGAGCTGACCGGCCGCGAGAACGTCTACATGAACGGCACGATCCTTGGCATGACCAAGCGCGAGATCGACCGCAAGTTCGACGAGATCGTCGATTTCTCCGGCGTCGAGAGGTTCCTCGACACGCCGATCAAGCGCTACTCGTCTGGCATGCAGGTGCGCCTGGCATTCGCCGTAGCGGCCCATTTGGAACCGGAGATTCTGATCGTCGACGAAGTGCTAGCCGTCGGCGACGCCGAGTTTCAGGCCAAATGTCTGAGAAAGATGCAGGATGTGGCTCATTTTGGGCGCACCGTTCTATTCGTAAGCCATAACATGACTGCCATACAGAGGCTCTGCAGTTGCGCTGTCCATTTTTCGAACGGGGTGATCCAACGCGACGGACAGACCTCTGAAACCGTCGCGTCATATCTTTCCCGGTTTGCGGATGTGAGCGCGCAGCCGCTATCCCTCCGTACGGATCGAGGCGGAAGCGGCGGAAGGGGAGACAGCCGAATACACGATATCCGCCTCTATGATGCCTCAGGCGATAAGACAACAACACTGTATGTCGGCCAGCCTGCGACATTGAAGTTTTGTTTCGCAACACGCATTAACAGGCCATCTCTCGTTTTCGCCATTTATGACACGGCTGGTACGCTGGTGGCGGATTTCACTACTTACGTGCCCAGTTGTCACGATTCACCCCGACCTCCCTACTCCGACAGCCTTGTTTGCGTCATCGACAGGCTGCTGCTGACTCCGGGCCGCTACCGCATTAACGCCTTCCTCAGCAACCACAACGGCGCTTTGGACTACGTGGAAGGCGCTTTTCTATTCGATGTTCAGGACGCTGTCGTGGACGGTCGCCCGGTGACGTCTGCACGCGCGGCCTCAGCGTCATGCCGCATAAGTGGATTTTCGCAGCCGACGCTGCACAACATACTCCGCCGCTGACAGAGTCACGCCCATGTCCATTGTAGTAGCCACCGACGTTCCCCTCCTCAGCGCTCGCACGTCTCGCCTGGCCGCTTTCGCCGCCCGCCTTTCAGGTCTCGTGCCCTGGAGGGTCCAGCAGCGGTGCAAGCGCTGGCACCTTCATTGGCGGCGTCGTGCCGTGCCGGTCGATCGCCTCCTGCTGGGAGATGCGAGCGGGCTAACCGCGGCCCAATACGCCACCGTGACAGGGGACATTCTGCATCCATCAACTCCAATCGAAAACTGGCCCCACGTAAAATTGCTGCGAGCCTATCTGCGAGAAGGCGACCGCGTCCTCGCCGAACCGAGTTTCAGCGCGACAAACTACTGTCGGTATGGACTGACCAACGTCAATCGAATTGGCAAATTCTTCGATGCGCAACCTGGAAGGTGTCCGTCGGGCCGCCTCGCGGTTTATTGATCGTTTCAACGGCGACTACAATACCTCCTCAACGGGTTATGCCGGTCAAAGCCCGCGCGATATGCCAGTACGTGTACGTCGCCTGCGATTCTCGTCATATTACCAGGTCATTGATGGCCACCATCGGGCATCGATTGCCTGCGTCTCGGGCAGAAAGTGGTTAAAAGCGATTATTGAGGAACCCGATGCGCTCACCCCCATCCAGGCCTTACTCTTGAACGGCACGTGGGGGGCGCCCGCCGGCAACTATACCAGCCGATGGATTTGCCCGAATTGGAAGACGGCTGGGTTGTAGTCCGGAAATGCCACGACAGGCTGGCCCTCATGACGGACTTTCTGCGCGCAGGGCTCTTTTGCCCCCCACGGCCACGTCGTTTCTTGACGTTGGGGCTAACTGCGGCTGGTTTGCGCGGCGCTTTGCAGACTTGGGCTTCGTCGCGCAGGGTGTGGATCGCGATCCCTACTACTGCGCGGTCGCCCGGGCATACCACGGGCTTCCCGAGAATCAGGTGGTGCAGGAGGACTGCGCCACCTACCTAGCGAATCGAACCATCCCGAGCGACATCGTATCATGCCTAAGCGTCCTTCACCATTACGTGTTGGACCCGGGCCGCATCTCTCCGGTCGAGTTCGTGCGGCTGCTGGACCGAGCTACTGGAAAGGTTTTGTTTTTAGAAACGGGTCAGGTGCACGAGCAGTGGTTTGAGCGGCCATTGGCCGCGTGGACAGACGCATTTATCGCCGAGTGGATAAAGAAACACACGACTTTTCGGGACGTTGTCGTTCTCGGTCGTGACGAGGATAATCGAGCGCCCTTTGCCGGCAATTTTGGGCGCACGCTCTTTGCCTGCATCAGATAGTGCCGGGCCTTGATCGAGAGACGCGATGTTGACAAGCGGTGAGGCAAGCCGAGTGCGCACTATGACTAGGACGGGAGAGACAACAGGTTGAGCGCGGCCCTACAGTCTGAAACGCCGTACACTCGCGAGTTCTTCGATGCGCTGCAGGAGGCTACCGTCGAGTCGGCACGGATCATCGTGCCACTGGTGTGCAGACTGGGTAACGTAAACAGTGTTGTCGATGTAGGGTGCGGCCGCGGAGCGTGGCTGCGGGTTTTCAAGGAGAATGGCGTCCAGCGAGTACTAGGCGTTGATGGCGACTATGTGCCGCCTGCCGAGCTGCTGATCGATCATGCTTCGTTTCGCTCAGCAGATCTATCGAAACCTCTTGAGTTGCGCGAGACCTTCGACTTGGCAGTGTGTTTGGAGGTGGCTGAACACCTGCCTCGATCGGCAGCCCGGCCGTTGGTTGGCAGCTTGACGCGCGCCGCGCCCCTTGTACTTTTTTCGGCTGCGATTCCGGGGCAAGGCGGAAGACATCATATCAACGAACAATGGCCCGCGTATTGGGAAAGACTGTTTGCGGAAATGCGGTACGTGCGCCTCGACCCCGTGCGGCGCCACATAGTCCATGACGATCGAGTGGCGCCTTGGTATCGACAGAACGTGGTGCTCTATGCATCAGAGCAGGCGCTAAAGGCGTCGCCCTTCTTGGCTGCCGAGCGAGAGTACACCGCCCGTTGTCCGTTGGAATACGTAAATCGTCACGTGCTGATCCGCATGACGTACCCAGGCGGCTTGATGCGTGCGTTCTTGAGCGCGTGCATTCGAGCAGTCCGAAATCGAATAGGGATTTAGCATGGTCGGGCTAGAGCATCAGAGGAACAGTCGATAAAGGTGTCATGATGGCGTTGCCGGTACCGTTGCGATCCGTTTCGATCATCATTCCGTCCTACAACTCGGCCGAGTTTGTGAGGGGGGCGGTGCGAAGCGCGCTGGATCAGACGGTTCCGCCGAAGGAGGTGCTGGTCGTCGATGACGGAAGCACGGACGACACGGCAGCGGTCCTTCGAGAATTTGGTGATCGAATCGCGGTCATTCATCAAGTGAACTGTGGCGTATCCGCCGCCCGGAATCGTGGTTTGGCGGTGGCCAGGGGCGATTGGGTCTGTTTCCTGGACGCGGACGATCTGCTGCCGTCCGACGCAATGGAGGCAATGCTGCTGATCGCCGTTCGACGCCCGGATTGCGTCGTCTACGGCAATCGGTCGGAGATCGCGGAGAGTGGAGCGTGGCTTTGCAATTGGCAATCCAGAGACTGCACGGGGCCGGCGCCGGCCGCCGCGCGGGCGAACTTCGGTGCGGCGGCCTTTTCGCCTGGCAGCGCCATCGTGCCCCGGGAGCTGGCGACGCGGATCGGCGGTTTTGATTGCCGCTTTTCGACCTGTGCTGATCGGCATTTCTGGATTCGCTGCGGAGCGATGGCGGAATTCAAATACGCGGATCGGATCGTCTTCCAGTACCGCGTACGGACTGGCTCGATGTCGAGCAACCTGGCGCTGCATGCCGTGGAGAGTGTCCGCGTGCGCTTGGATGCCCTGCGGTGGTGTGGCGATCGAGGGATTCGGCTGTTCGACGCGGACCCCACGCCGGAGGCCATGGTGGGTCAGTTGCTGACGGACCTCTATTGGTCCAGGAGATGGGAGGCGGTGGACGCCCTGCTGGCCCTGGCGCGAGCTGGCGATCGACGACGATCGCTTGCGCACGATTCGCCGCCGGCGGCGAATGCCGGCGTGGATGTTCGCCGTCAAGGATCGTCTCGATGCCGTAGTTGCTCGCTCGTGAACATCGCGAGGCCAATGAACCAGCCCCGACAAGACACCGGCGAAAGAGCGGTGTAAGCAGTCGAATGAAAGCGCCTGATACCGTTTCCGTGATCATTCCGTGCTTCAACGGCGCCGCGTACTTGCGGCAGGCGCTGGAATCTGCGCTGAGCCAAACGCGGCCGCCCCTGGAGGTCATCGTCGTTGACGACGGCTCGACCGATGACTCCGCGGCCATTGCGGCGTCGTTTGGCGAAGGGGTGCGCGTTATCCGCCAGCCCAACCAGGGGGAATCCGTTGCCCGCAACCGCGCTTTGGCGGTTGCAGCCGGCACTCACACATTATTCCTCGATGCCGATGACCTGCTCCATCCCGGCGCACTCGAGCAGCTCGTCGGTGCGGTGGCAGGCGATCCGAAGGCGGTGGCCCTCATGGGCACAGCCTCGTTTACGGTAGACCCCCAGGCGCCGTTTCTCGTGCACCAGCCGGCCGTCTCGCAGTTCTTTCCCAGGATCATCGGGGAAAACCCCGGAGTGCCCCACGCCTGGCTCACTCCGACCTCGTTGATACGCCAGGTCGGCGGGTTTTGCGAACCCTTGCAATACTTCGAGGATTGGGACTTGTGGTGCCAAATCGGCCTGACGGGCGCACGGCTTGTGCCCGTGGACTTCGTCGGGGCGTATTACCGGCGGCACTCGGCTGCCCAGAGCTATCAGGCGCCCACGCTCGCTCGACGTTTGGGTTTCGCCAAGGTCATGGAGCGACTCCTGGCGGGCATGCTGAAGCGCCGCGAGCTGCTCGAAGCGCACGGGCTGGACGCCTTCTGGGGCGGGTGGACCGCCCTGCACGCGTGCCGCGGCGCCGCGCAACATGGAACCAGCTTGCCGAGCTGGGGGCACAACTCGACGCCCTCGTTCGCCGCGGGCCGAAGTCTCTCGAGCGCAGCCGCTTTCCCCGTTTGGTGCGACGGCTGGGCATTCGGTGGGCAGAGGGCCTGCGGAACCTGGTTGTCCGCGATGAACCCCCTCGTGCCGACGACGATTTGATCCGTTTCCGTCCGCACGACGTTTCGTGTGCCCAGCCCGCGCAGCAGACACCGGACGAAATGGGCACCGTTCGCGCGTGAGTCATATCCGAAGGCATACAAGCGCAGACTTCAGAGCAGGCTAAGGAAGTGTCGCAATAGTGCACGTCATCTCGGAAACACTCGCCACCTCGGCCGTATCCAAGGCGGATAGGGCAGATCGGAATGCCCGCCCGGGCAAACTGTCGCCCGTTCGCGTGGCCCTCATCGGCTGCGGGGCCATTGCCGAGCAGATGCACTTGCCCGTGCTAGCCGGGCATGAGGGTTTGAAGCTGACCGCGCTGGTCGATCGGGATATCCAGCGCACCGCGCGATTTGCCAAGGGCTACGGCGCCCAGCACGTGCTGACCGACGCAGCGGAACTTTCCCGTGACCTGGTGGATGCCGCGATCATCGCAACGCCCCCCTTCCATCACGCTCCCTGTGCCCTCGGGCTGCTGCGGCGCGGCATTCACGTGCTGGTGGAAAAGCCGATGGCCACCTGCTATGCCGACGCGCTGGCGATGGTCGAAGCGGCCGACGCGGCGGGTGCGGTCCTGTCGGTGGGCTTCTTCCGCCGGCTGAACCCCAGCATCCGATTGCTCAAGGCGCTGCTCGATAGCGCTTGGGCCGGCCCGGTGGAGAGTTTCCACGTCGAAGGCGGCGGCATGTACAGTTGGGCCGCGGCAACGCTGGGAAACATGAAAAAAGACCTGGCGGGCGGCGGCGTGCTGATCGACTTCGGCTCGCACATGATCGACTTGCTGTTCGCCCTGCTGGACGAGCCGGCCGAGGTGCTGGAGTATCGCGACAACTGCCTGGGCGGCGTCGAGGCCGATTGCTGGATCCGTGCGCGGCTGGAACATGCCGGCACGCCGATCGAAGGCACGATCGAGCTTGCCCGCACCCGCGAGCTGGGCAGCTTCATCCGCGTCGTCTGCGAGCGAGCCGTCCTGGAGTTTCACGTCGGCCATCGGCATCGCATCCGCATCGTCCCGCGCGATGTCCGACTGGTCGATCCGCTGCAAGCAGAGCATTTGCCGCTTGGCATGGCGGGCCGGCCCGAGCGTCAGACGGACGACGGCGCGGGCACCGTAGGCTGGTCGCTCGAAGCCCTCTGGCAAGGCACGGCGGAAGACGAATCGTGGTACGCCACCTTCGGCCGGCAGTTCGACGACTGGCTGCACGCGATCCGAGGCGACAGCACGCCGGTCCTGTCGGGCCGCAGCGCCTTGCGGACCGTGAAGTTCATCGAAGATTGCTATGCCGCACGGCAACTGATGCGCGAACCGTGGGTGCAGCCCAAGGGCTCCTCAACGAGCGACGAGGGCCAGGGCGGGCGGACTGCTCAGTCGGGGCTGGAACGGAATGAATTCCGTTCTACGCACGAGCGGAATGAACTGCGTTCTACATCGTCCGGCCATTCGCCGTCGCGCAACGGGCACGCCAAGCATGCGGCCGCGGAGCCTGAGCGGCGGCCGCTGGGGGGTGCCTACCGGCGCGTGCTGGTGACGGGCGCCAGCGGGTTTATCGGTTGCCGCGTGGCGGAAATCCTGCGGCTGGGGGAACAGTGCGAAGTGCGGGCCGTGGTGCACAACCCGGGCAATGCCAGCCGGCTCGCTCGGCTCGACGTTGAGATGGTGCAGGCCGATCTGGCTTCGCCCGGCGACGCGCGGCGGCTGGTGGAAGGCTGCGACGCCATCATCCACTGCGCGATTGGCACCGATTGGGGCGAGCCTCGCAAGATCTTCAAAGTCACCGTGGACGGCACGCGCCGACTCGCCCAGGCCGCGATGCAGGCCGGCATCGGCCGTTTCGTGCACTTGAGCACCATGTCGGTGTACGGCGACGACGGAGGCGCTGGTGGGCCTGCTCGATGAACGCCTGCCCGCGCGCCCCCCTCGTGGCAGCGTTTACGGCCAGAGCAAGGCGGCCGCGGAGCAGGCCGTGCTGCGGCTGGCGAGGCGGGGATTGCCGGCCGTGGTCCTGCGCCCGGCCAGGGTCTTCGGGCCGTTCTCGCGGATTTTCGTGAGCCGGCCGATTCAGGCCATCGCCGCCGGGCGATTCCGCTGGCTGGGCTCTCCCGACGTGCCATGCGACATGGTCTACGTCGATAACGTCGTCGAGGCGATCTTGTGCTCGCTACGCACGCCGGCCGATGCCGTGGCCGGCCAGGCGTTCAACGTCAGCGACGGGCACGAGATGACCTGGCGGCAGTTCTACGCCTCGTTCGCTGAGCAGTTGGGTCTGGATTTGACCGGCGTGCCCGTGGGGTTGCCTCACCATGGTCAGAACGGGTCTCATCGCGCAGGCATTCCCTCGTGGGTCTCGCCGATCTCCTGGCTGCGCGCCGCAGGCCAGATCGTGACTTCGCCGGAGTTCAAGTCGCTCGGCCGCCGCGTGCTCCAGACCGATCCGGTGGGCACGCTGCCGCGCTGGCGCTGGGGCGGTTCCCTCGCCTGGAGCGCGGCGTGCGGCGGCTCGTCGGGGCCGACGAATCCTTGCCGGTCCACCGGCCGCCGGAAGCCGCGGCGGCCGATGTGGTGGAAATGGGCTCCGCCGGCGCGGTGCTCAGCATCGAAAAAGCCCAGCGGCTCATGCGTTACCATCCTCCCGTGTCACGGGAAGAGTGCTCCGTCTGACGCTGGAATGGGTCGAACATGCCAGGCTTGCCTGAAAACACCCACCGACCGTCCGTCAGCATCATCCTGCCGACATACAACCGGGAGAGCTTCCTTCCCGACGCCTTGGCGTCGATCCGCGCTCAGACGTTCACCGATTGGGAGCTGATCGTCGTTGACGACGGCAGCACGGACGACACGCGCGAAATGGTGCCGACGCAGACCGCGGGATGGCCGCAGAGGGTGCGCTATCTCTATCAAGAGAACCAGGGAGCCTACGGGGCGCGGAACACGGGCCTGGACCATGCGCGGGGGAGATACATTGCGTTCTTCGACAGCGACGACCAATGGCTGCCGCACCATTTGAAGAACTGCGCGGAGGCGCTGGACGCCAACCCCGACGTGGACTGGGTCTATGGCGCATGCCGAATCGTAGACCATGCGACGGGCGAGGTTGTCGAACCGAGCACGTTTTATGTGAACGGCCGGCCGCGGCCATTCATGATGCTGAAGGCTCGTGCAGCAGGCAGATTGAAAATCATCGACGACGATGGCGCGCTGCGGTGCATGTTTCTTCAGGGCACCTATAGTGGCTTACAGAACTCCCTCCTCCGCCGGGAGTTCTTCGACGGCTACCGGTTCGAGGCCGCCACGCGAAACGAGGCAGAAGATCAATTGGCCGTCGTGCGAGCGCTCGCGGAGCGATATCGCCTCGGCTATCTGGATGACGTGCACGTCGTGTATCGGATCCATGGCGCGAATTCGTCGGCGTCGGCAGTGAACGGAGAATTGGACCAGCGGGTGCGCGTCATTCGAGGCGAAGCCGAAGGCTATGAGCGGCTGGCAGGAAAGTTGCCGCTGGGACGAATCGACCAGCGTGCCCTCCGACGACGCTTGCAGCACGATTTCTTTTGGAAGTTGGGATACAGCCTTTTCTGGCAGCACGGGCGCCGCGATGAGGCACTGCGATCGTTCCGGCGGGGCCTCGCCTGGTGGCCCTGGGATTGGCGCTGCTGGAAGACCTACGCCCTGGCGAGAACTCGAACTGCCGTTCCCGAAGCCCTGAAACGGCCGTGGTGGTTCCTGACCGATGCCGACTACCGACGGAAGGTCGTTGCCAATCGGCGGCGCATCTCCGCGTTTCGCTCCAGCCAACGTCGCGCCGTCGGACAGATCGTGAAGCAGAAGGGAGACCGCATCCTGGCCGGACCGTTCCGAGGGCTTTGCTATACGCCCTGCCATCGGAACTCCTATTGTGCCCACGTGCTGCTGGGAACGTATGAGAAGGAATTGCACGCGATCGTGGACAATGTCTGCCGGCGCGGATACTCAACCATCGTTGACGTTGGCGCCGCGGAAGGATACTACGCCTGCGGCCTGGCCATGCGGCAACCTCAGGCGCACGTGGTCGCGTTCGAGTCGGAGCCTGCGAAACGAGAGCTTGCTCTGGAGCTCGCGGCGAGTAATGGCATTCGAAACGTAGAACTCCGCGGAGAGTGCGGGGCAGAGTCGCTGCGCCGCATACTTGGTCGCGATGGGGGCGCCTTTGTCTTTTGCGACATCGACGGAGGCGAGGAGGAGCTGCTCGACCCGCGGGCGATTCCCGAGCCTCAGCCAGTGTGATCTGGTGATCGAAACCCACGACCTCATCAAGCCTGGCGTGACAGACCTGTTAGTAAAGCGTTTCAGTCCCACGCATCATGTTCAGGTCATTCCCACCGCCGTGCGAAGCGGTTCGGACGTGCCAGCAGGCGTCAGCCTGGATGACGACCTTGCCCGTGTGGCGATGGACGAGTTCCGGGGAGGCGCGAGCTCTGGCTGTGGATGCAACGGAAGGTGCCTGAGATGGCTGTGTCGAGTTGTGGTGTCGGCGAGGTAGGCGAGCGTCTATGAACGTCCTGTATTTGACAAACAACGCCGGCAAGGCGAGCACAACCGTGCCAACCCAAGGCTGGTTTCAGCACTTGATGCCCTCGGGGCTACGGCCGGTGTTGGCGTCGCCACTCACGGGGGAGTTTTCGGAGTGGACCACGCAGAGGGACGGCGCCGCGTATCAGGTCGCCCTGCCATTCCCCAGCAAGACGAGGCCGTGGTCGTTCCTGCGTTCGATCTGGAAGCTGCGGCAGATTGTCAGGCGGCATCGCATAGAGCTGATCCACAGCAACGAACAGGATGTGTACCCGATCAGCAGCTATCTCGCGAGGCTGTGTGGGCTGCCCGTCGTCGTGAGCGTGCACTTTACGATGGGACGGCCGTTTTGCGCGTGGGCCTTCGGAGGCCGGAGACAGCCGGACCGCATTTTCTTTATCAGCCGAGGGAACCTCGAAGCCTGCCGGCCGGGCGTTGAGGGGATCATCGACTCTGCCCGATGGGGGCTGCTGCACAACGGGCTGGATGCGGACCATTTCCGGCCCGACGCGGACCGCCGCCGTCAATTTCGCGATGCGTACGGCCTGGGAGACGTGCCGCTCATCGGCGTCGCCTGTGCGCTGCGGGAGCGGAAGCAATTGGAGCATCTGTTCGAGGCGGCCAGGTCGCTGCCCCCTGGCGTCAAAGTCGTGGTTGCGGGCGGTTCGGTGCCGGACGAGCGGCAGTATGCCGAAGCGCTCATCGAGCGCGGCAAGCGAGAGCTGGGCGACCGGCTCGTTCACGTCGGCCACCTGGACGAGCTGCGCGGCTTTTACAACGCGCTGGACCTGTTCGTGAATACCAGCCGCGAAGAGGCCTGCAGCATCAGCGTGCTCGAGGCAATGGCCTGCGGCTGCCCGGTGGTCGGATATCCCAGCAAGTCGGTGGACACGCAGGTCCTGCCGGGCGGCGGCGAGATGGTCGAGCAAGACCGCGTGGATCAGTTAGTGCCGGCGCTGCGGAGCTGGCTGGGCGATCCAGGCAAACTGGCGGCCGGTAAGGAGGGCGCGCGGCGGCGCGTCCAAAACGAATTCGACAGCCGGGCTGTCTCGTTGCAGCTCTGGGACGAGTATCAAGCCGTGCTCGAAGAGCGCCGGACACGTCCGGCGCGCACGACAAGGGCGGCATTGTGAGTTCGATGTCAGTTACCATCCACCATGAGAGAGGCCTGCGAATCGTGCTCGCATCGTGGGCTCCCTTCCTCGCCGGCGCCGAAGTGGCCGCCGAGCGGTTGGCGCTCGGGCTGGCCGAGGCCGGGCACGACGTGGTAGTGGTCTTGGGCAGCGAGGGTGCCACGCTCGAGCGGATGCGCTCCGTGGGCCTGGACTGCCGATACGTGCCCGTGCGGTTTACCGATAAACTGAAATGGCTTTCCTATCGATCGGCGCGCAACGGCTGGATCGCCGTGCTGCGTGAGCTGCAACCGGACCTCGTGCACAGCAACGACTTGCCGACGCATCAGATTGTCTCAGACGCGGCCCGGCGGCTGGGCATTCCGCGAGTTTGTCATCATCGCTGGATCTTCGACCGCCAGGCGATCGACTGGCTGAACAAGTACGGCGCGGAGCGGCATCTCTTCGTTTCGCGCTATCTGATGGACGAGCTGAGCGGGGCTTCGGCGAAGCTGGCCGAGGCAGCCCGGCACGTGGTCTACGACGGATTGCCACTGCCGCTGCCGCCGACCGAGGCCGACAAGGCCGCCGCCAGACGCCGGCTCGAGTTGCCTCAAGACCGAGCGATGGTCCTCTTCGCCGGCCAGATCATCGAGCGCAAGGGAGTCGCCGACTTGCTTCGCGCCTGGGCATCGCTCGCCCCGCGATGGGAGGACCGGGCCGCGCTGGTGATTGTCGGGGACGATCTCGAGCAGCGAGGAGAGTATCGGCGGCAGATGGAGTCGCTGGTCGGCGAGTTGGGCTGCCCGGTGCGTTTCGTCGGCTTCCAAAAGAACGTGCCGGATTGGCTTACGGCCGCCGACATCGCCGTGGTCCCCTCGCACGCCGAGCCGCTGGGCAACGCCACGCTAGAAGCGATGGCCTACCGGGTGCCTGTCATCGGCAGCCGCGTCGGGGGCATTCCGGAGATGATCGTCCACGAAGCAACCGGCCTGCTGGTTGCACCTCATGCTCCGCAGGAGTTGGCTGCGGCGCTCGAGCGCTTGTTATCGGAGCCTGCCTGGCGACGAGAACTCGGCGCTGCAGGCCGCGAACGATGCGAAGAGAACTTCAGCCTGAAAGCCCACGTGGCGGAAGTCGTGCGGCACTATCGGGCCCTGAGCCCACAGCAGCGACAGGGACGGCCTCGCGAGCTGGCAGGGGCTGGCGCATGACCACCTTGATGTTAACGCGCGTTTTCCCACCGCAAGTCGGCGGCAGCGGGCGATGGTTCTGGGAACTCTATCGCCGTTTGCCGCGCCAGGAGTATGTGATCGCGGCCGGCGAGCATCCTGGCGCGGACGAGTTCGATCGCACGCACGACTTGCGGATCGAGAGAATGCCGCTCGACTTTCGCTCGTGGGGCACGTTGGCTCCCACGTCGCTGGCCAACTACTCGCGTGCCGCATGGCGGCTGCGGCGAATGATTCGGCGACACGGGGCGACGACGCTCCATGCCGGCTGCGCACTGCCGGAGGGCTGGCTGGCGCTGCGGTGTAAGCGCCGGCTCGGGCTGCCGTATGCCGTGTACGTGCATGGCGAGGAGCTGCGCGTTTTTCAATCCAGCCGCGAGCTCACCTGGATGGCTCGCCGCGTTTATCGGCACGCCGATCTGGTGATCGCCAACAGCCACAACACGGCCGGGTTGCTGCGGGAGTCGTGGCCTGTGTCGGCCGAGCGCCTGCGAGTGCTTCACCCGGGCGTCGATACGACCTACTTTCGCCCGTCGCCGCCGGACGCCGAAGTTCGCGGGCAGCTCGGTTGGCATGATCGTCCGGTGATCCTCACGGTTGGCCGGCTGCAGAAGCGGAAGGGGCACGACATGCTGATTCGGGCACTGCCGGCCATTCGCCAGCAGGTGCCGCGCGTGCTCTATGCGATCGTCGGCGATGGCGACGAGCGGGCCGCTTTGCAACGTCTGGTGGATGAGCTGCGTTTGGGAGAACACGTTCGCTTCCACGGATCGCCAGGAGACGACGTGGCGCTGCGGACCTATCAGCAGTGCGATCTTTTCGCATTGCCCAACCGCGAGGTTGACGGCGATTTCGAAGGCTTTGGGATCGTGCTTTTGGAAGCTCAGGCTTGCGGCAAGCCAGTCGTGGCAGGGGCCTCCGGCGGCACACCGGAGACGATCAGCCCCGGCCGCACAGGCCATATCGTCGATTGCAGCCGTCCGGACGCCTTGGGCGAGTTGGCGATACGTTTCCTTTGCGATACCGAGTCGCGCCGCCTCATGGCCGGTGAGGCACGAGCCTGGATCGTGGAAAACTTCGAGTGGGGGGTTGTGGCACCTAGGACCTGCGCGAGCATCATGATACGGCAGCGACCGGAGGTCATCGCGTGACATCGGCCGGCAAAGCGCTCGCCAACGCGCTGGCCCTGATATTGGTCCTGCCCGCCGTCGGAGGGTATTGGCTGATGACGGTGGTGCTGGGAAGGGAGAAGGCCTTCCCCGGTTGGTCGCAAACGTTCAGTCTCGTTCCGGGCCTGTTAGGCACCTACCTGCGAAGAGCCTTTTATCGTCTCGTTCTGCCGTCGTGCAGGCCGGATGCGTGCATCAGCTTCGGATCGGTGTTTTCGCATCCCACGGCGCGAGTCGGCCACAAGGCCTATGTCGGGGTGTTCTGCTCGTTGGGCGATGTGACGCTGGAGGACGACGTGCTCGTTGGCTCGCACGTTTCGATCGCCAACGGCGGGCGCCAGCATGGCATCGAGCGCTTGGATATCCCAGTCCGCGAGCAGCCCGGCGAGTGGCCGCACATCACCATCGGCCGCGACACCTGGATTGGCGACCGCGCGATCGTGCTGGCTGATGTGGGCAAGCACTGCGTGATCGGAGCTGGCTCCGTGGTAACCAGGCCGGTCCCGGATTACGCCATCGCCGTGGGCAACCCGGCGCGGGTAATCGGCTCTCGGCAAGAACGAGAGAGTGTGACAAGCGTCCTCCCTGTAGAAACGCAGCCCTGAGCATGTGTGGCATTGCAGGAGCCGTCCGGCTCACCGCCGACAAGGCCGGCGTCGATAGGGCGATCGACCGCGAGGGCGTAGGTCGCTCGATCCGCGCTCTCGCGCACCGCGGGCCGGATGCCGAGAGCAAGTGGAGCAGCCCGGGCGTGGCTCTGGCGCATCGGCGACTCTCGATCATCGACCTCGAGGGCGGCAGCCAGCCGATGGGCAATGAGGACGGCTCCGTCCAAATTACGTTCAACGGCGAGATCTACAACCACGCCGAGCTTCGCCGGGAGTTGACCGCGAAAGGGCACCACTTCAGGACGCACAGCGATACGGAAGTGCTGGTTCATCTGTACGAGGAGCACGGCGAAGCGTTGGTGCACAAGCTGAGAGGGATGTTCGCGTTTGCCCTTTGGGACGGCGTCCAGCGCCGATGTTTGCTCGCGCGCGACCGCCTGGGACTCAAGCCGCTGTATTACTATCATGATCGCGAGAAGTTGCTATTTGGCTCCGAGCTGAAGGCGATTCTGGCGCATCCAGACGTTCCCCGCGAGATCGACATCGAGGCACTCGAAGACTATCTCGCTCTCGGCGTCATCACGGGCGAGCACTCGATCTTTCGCGACATCCGCAAGCTCCCGCCAGGCCATCTCCTGACGATTGACGAGCGCCACTGGGCGCAGCGCCTAAGCAGTACTGGCAGCTGGACACCACGCCGGACCTGGCGCGGTCGCTCGACGATTGGCTGGACGCGCTGCGGGCAAAGCTCGAGGAAACGGTGCGAGCGCATCTGATCGCGGATGTGCCGGTCGGCGCGTTTTTGAGCGGCGGACTGGATTCCAGTGCCGTCGTCGCCACGGCGGCGGCGTGCGGCGGTGGGCCTCTCCATACATTTTCCGTCGGCTTTGAAGACGAGCGGTACGGCGAGCTGCCGTATGCGCGGCTGGTGGCGAAGCGGTTTGGCACGCGGCACACGGAGGAAGTGGTTTCGCCGCACGCGGCAGAGAGCCTGGATGACCTGGTGCACTATTTCGACGAGCCGTTCGCCGACACCTCCGCGATACCGACGATGTGCCTGGCCCGCGTGGCCCGCCAGCACGTGAAGGTGGCGTTGTCGGGCGACGGCGGCGATGAGGCCTTCGGCGGATACGCGCGCTATGCCCACGACTTGCGGGAGGCGGCCTGGCGATCTCGCATTCCCCGGTGGTTGAGGCGGACGGTTGTCCGCGGCGCTGCGCGATGTTGGCCGAAGGCCGATTGGCTGCCGCGGCCGCTGCGAGCCCAGACGGCGCTTGCCAATCTCTCGTTAGATCCGGCCGACGCTTACGCCAACACGGTTTCGCTCTGCCGGCCGGCAATGCGGCGCGGGCTGCTAAACGGAGACGTGCGTCGCATGCTGAACGGCTATCGGCCCGAAGCGGCCGTGGCCGGAGCGTTTCACACGACGGCCGACGATCCGCTCCGTGGCATGATCGCGGCCGACGTCGCGACGCTGTTGCCCGACGACTTCCTCACCAAAGTAGATCGGGCGAGCATGGCGGTGGGCCTGGAGGTTCGCCCGCCGCTCGTGGATCACGAGTTTCTTGAGCTGGCCGCGCGAGTCCCTTCGCGTTTCAAGGTGGCTGGCGGCGAGACGAAGTGGATCTTCAAACGACTGTGCGTAGACCGCTTGCCGGCGGAAGTGATCTACCGGCGCAAGCAGGGGTTTGAGATCCCGATCGACCGGTGGCTGCGAGGGCCGCTTCGCCAGCGACTCGAAGCCATGGTAGTAGACTCGCGCGGCCCCCTGGCCAACTACCTGGACAGTCACAAGGTGACTCGCCTCTATCGGCGGCACATGAGCGGCCGTGGCCGGCATGGCGCGGTGCTCTGGTCGCTGTTGGTGCTCGGGTCGTGGATGGAGCGGTATTTGGCCAGGGATGGGTCGGCGCCGTCTCGCGACCACACGAGGCATTTCACGTTCAGTCATACGGCCGATACTGCTGCCGTCTCCTAATAGCCGACGCACTTTTATACAGCTATGAAACGCACAGACTCCTCGGAACTGGCTCCCACCTATAGCAGGCCGTCGGAAGCGATTGTTCCGGTGGCATTGGCACCCGCGGCGCGAGACACCTGGTCCGCGCTGTCGGCGTACATTGCCATCGCCCGGCCCGATCATTGGTTCAAGAACGTCTTCATGCTCTTGGGCGTGCTGCTGGCCCTGTTCTACTATCCCAGCGCACTGGAGGAGTTTGGCTGGGGCCGGTTCCTATTGGCCGTGCTGGGAACGTGCTTGATCGCGTCGAGCAACTACGTGCTCAACGAGCTGCTGGATGCCCCCAGCGACCTGGCTCATCCGCTGAAGCGCCACCGACCTATTCCCTCCGGCCGCGTGAATCAGCCACTGGCGTATCTGGAGTGGCTGTTGCTCGCCGCTCTGGGGCTTTTGGCCACGCGGGCCGTCAACTCGCCCGTGTGTCTGGCCGCGGCTTCGCTGCTCTTCATGGGGCTGGTTTACAACGTGCGTCCGGTGCGGCTGAAGGACATACCCTACTTGGACGTGCTTTCGGAGTCGGTCAATAATCCCATCCGCCTCCTCTTGGGCTGGTTCGTGGTGATTCCCACCAGCATCCCGCCGGTGTCGCTGCTCGTGTCGTACTGGATGGTGGGCGCGTTCTTCATGGCCAGCAAACGCTTCGCGGAGTATCGGTCGCTGGACAACCCCGCCACTGCAGCCGCCTATCGCAAGTCATTCGCCTTCTATAACGACGAGCGGTTGCTGGTGAGCATGTTCTTCTACGTTGCCGGGGCGGCACTCTTCTTGGGCGTGTTCATTATTCGGTATCACCTGGAGCTGATACTAGCTGTCCCACTGATCGCCGGGTTCTTCGCCTATTACCTGCACGTGGCCTTCAAGGACGAGAGCGCCGTGCAGCACCCGGAGCGCTTGTATCGCGAGACGGGGCTGATGGTTTACCTGATGATTTGCCTTACGGCGTTCGTGGGCCTGATGTTTGTGGAAATACCTGCCTTGTACGACTTGTTGAACGTCGCGCCGTCCCAGGCGCGGCGCTATGGCGGTTTTAAGTACGCTTACTGAAATCGACGGGCACAAGCGGCAGCGCGATGCCGGCTCGGCCGGACAGCCGGGCCGCTGGTGCGCGTTACGGCGTCCACTGGTGCTGATCCTGCTGACCGGGCTGGCCATCCGCGCCGCCTTGTGGCTCTATTGGGCTGAGCTGCCGATCCGCATTGACGATGAGCAAAGCTACGATCAGTTGGCGCACGGGCTATTAGAAACGGGGGGATACGTCGATGAGCGCGGCTATCCCACGTCGCTGAGGCCGCCGCTCTATCCGCTGGTCGTGGCGGGCATCTACGGAGTAACTGGTCCGGGTAACTACGCGGCCGTCCGCGCGATGCAGGCCCTGCTGAGCCTCGTCACGGCCGTCGTGGCCTATCGACTCGCGGTCGTTGTCTTCTCTCGCCGCGTGGCAATCTGGACCGCAGCGTGCGTTTGTCTCTACCCCTCATTCCTTGGTTACAACAACCTGCTATTGAGCGAGACGCTATTCACGCTGCTGCTCTGCGGCGCGACCTGGGCCGCCGTCGAGGCGATCCAGCGTCAATCGCTAGTGCTGCTTCTCGTGACGGGGCTTCTGTTGGCGCTCTCGGCATTGACGCGAAGCATCACAATGCTGTTCATGCCGCTCTTGGCAATCATGGTGCTGTGCAGTTGGAAAGGCACGGTGGGCCGAAGGGTGACGGCGGCTCTATTGCCAATGATCGCCTTCATCGGCGTCGTAGGTCCCTGGTCCTACCGAAACAGCAAGCTCCAAGGAACGTTCGTGGCCATCGACGTCATGGGCGGCCGGAACGCCATGATGGGCAACTACGAGCATACGCCGATGGAGCGGTCCTGGGCGACCATCAACATTGCCACGGGCGAGCAGGCCTGGCACCACGTGCTGGCGCGCGAAGCGCCCCCGACGGCGGAAACTCAAGGTCTGCTCGATAAGCGAGCACTGCGTCATGCCCTGCGGTTTGTGCTCGACCACCCCTGGCTGACGCTTCAACGCGACGTGGTCAAGTTCTTCAATTTCTGGCAGTTGGACCGCGAGCTTGTGGCCGGTGCGCGACAGGGGTTTTTCGGCAACCTGTCGAAGGTCGTTCTTCTCGGCGCGGCTGCCGCGGTCTGCGGAGCGTATGCGTTGGCCATGTTCGCGGGAATCTTCGGGCTTTTCTTGGCACAGCCGGCGGACCGGCGAGTGCACCTGTTGCTGCTGGCGACGGTCGTCTTCCCGTGTTTTATTCATACACTCATCTTCGCACACTCGCGGTATCACCTGCCCATCATGCCGATCATCATGATGTACGCGGTGTCGGCCGGCCTCGGTTGGCGACAGATCGTCGCGGAGCGAAAAGGTGCGGCATTTTGGGCAGCCAGCGTTAGCTGCGCGATTCTGGCAGCGAGCTGGCTGCGCGAACTCATCGTGGTGGATTTGGCTCAGGTCACAGGCATTTTCGGATAGGAGTCGATTTCGTCGTGCCAGGCTTGTGCGGCATCGTCGGTAGCTTCCGCAACGTAGACATGGCGGCAAGGCTCGAGGGCATGTTGGCCTCGATGCCACAAGACGCTGAATGGAGAGTGCGCAGTGAGGTGGACGACGCCGGGGGGTGTGGTCTGGCGCGCCTGGCCCTGCCGCACGCACGCTCCCAGCAGATCGCTCGCAGCGGCGAACTGACAGTCGTTTTGGACGGTGAGTTGTACGAAGTCGACCTGTTGATGCGGCAACTGGCTTCACGGGGTATCCGTGCACGTGTGGACAACCATGCCGAGATCTTCCTGGAGATCTATCGACTCGGCGGCCGGTCTGCCATCGCCGAGCTTCACGGCTCGTTTACGGCGGCGGTTTGGGAGCGCGTGGAGCGCCGGCTCACACTCGTCACCGATCGCTTCGGTTCGCGGCCGCTATACTGTGCCAAGGTGCCAGGGCGGCTGTGCTTTGCGTCGCACATCAAGCCGCTGTTGACCGATGCCGAGGTCTCGCGCGAGCCGAATTGGAGCGGCGTCGCTCAGTTCTTCACCTTCGGTCACTATCTGGGCAATGAGACGTCGGTTGAAGCAGTGCGCGTCCTGCCTGCGGCCGCCTGGGCCGTTTACGACGCGGCCGACGATCGCTTCACGGCCGGGCGCTACTGGCGGCTGACGGACCGTGGCCCCGATGCTCCCACCAGCCGAGCGGAAGCGCTCGCGCGCGTTGACCAGACTTTCCAGCAGGCGGTCCAGCGGCGCGTCGTCGGAACCGGTAACCTAGGGCTGTCGCTATCCGGCGGACTGGATGCGCGGACGATACTCGGTGTGATGGGCGGCGAATGCCGAGATTTGCAGACGCTCTGTTTAGGCATGCCGGGCAGCCTGGATCATCGGGCTTCGGCAAAGCTGGCGGCGTTGGCGGGTTGCCGGCACCACAATCACGTGTTGGGCGGGAGGTTCCTGGCCGATTTCCCCCGCCATCTCCACGAGATGGTGCGGCTGACCGATGGCCAGTATCTGTCGCAGTGCATTGTGATGCCCACGCTGCGGCTCTATCGCGAGCTGGGCATCGAGGTGCTGCTGCGCGGCCATGCCGGCGAGCTGATGCACCTGCGCAAGGCCTACAACTATTCGCTCGACGAAGATGGGCTTGCCATCGGCAGCCGTGTGCAGCTAGACGACTGGCTGTGGCGGCATCTGCAGTCCTACCTGTTGAAAGGGATCGAGCGACCGTTATTCGCCGGGCCTCGCGCCGCGGACGTGGCGGCCTTGGCCCGCGCCGCGCTGCGTGCGGATATCGAAGAAACCGCCGACGAGGGACCTGCGCTCCAGCAAGTCTGGCGGCTGTTCGTGCATCAGCGGCTGCGGCGCGAAACGGTGCTTTCGATGATGAAGTTCCGCCAGGTCGTCGAGCCGCGGCTCCCGTACCTGGATAACGACCTCGTGCCATTGCTGCTCTCCCTGCCGGCGGACATGAAGCTGGATGAAGCGATCCATGTTCACATTCTGGCGAAGCGGCGGCCCAGCTTCCTCAAGGTCACGAACACCAACACGGGGGCCAGGCTTGGCGCCCCGGCCTGGTGGCGCCGCTGCGCGACGCTGCGCATGAAGGCATTCGCCAAGCTCGGCGTGCCGGGCTACCAGCCCTACGAGCGGCTCGGCCTGTGGCTGCGAACCGAGCTGGCGCCGCTGCTCAAAGAGGTGTTGCTGGGCCCTCGCTGCCTCGAGCGGGGCGTGTTCGATCCCGACGGCGTGCGGCACGTGGTCACTCAACATCTGGCGGGCCGGAACCACACGTATCTGCTGCTGGCGATGATGATCTTTGAAGTCGGCCAACGCTATCTGACCGATGGTCAAGTGGCCGATGTGAATTCCTTCGTCGAATTGTCAGTGGCCAGCTAGTGTCAACGATCACCGCACCATTGACCGAGAAGCAACCGGCCGCACGCGTTCAACGAGAAGCGGCGCAGCCAGAGCGGCCGACGGTGTGCCAGGTGCTGCACAGCTTGATGGTGGGCGGCGCCGAGATGCTCGCCTGCCAGTTGGCCATGGACCTGAGCGAGCGATTCCAATTCGTCTTCGCTTGTCTGGATGAGATCGGCCCGCTGGGAAGCGATCTGCGGCAAAAGGGCTTTCGCGTCGTTCACTTGGGCCGGAAAGCTGGTTTCGACACAGGCTGCGTGCGCCGACTGGCGGCTTTTGCAAGGGAGTCTGGTTCCTCGCTCATCCACGCTCACCAATATACGCCGTTCTTCTATTCGCTGGCGCCAGTGGTCTTGAAACGTCGTCCGCCCGTGCTGTTCACCGAGCACGGCCGCTGGTTTCCCGACTACCGCCGTTGGAAGCGCGTGGTCTTCAATCGCCTGTCGCTGCGGCGCGGCGACCGCGTGGTTGGCGTGGGCCAATCGGTGCGTCAAGCGCTGCTTGACAACGAAGGGATTCCCGCCAACCGTGTGGGCGTAATCTATAACGGAGTGAATCTGGAGCGCGTCGCGGAGCATGCCACGGGCCGTGATGAAGTGCGTCGCGAGCTCGGGCTGCGAGAGAACGATCTGGCCATCGTCCAGGTCGCTCGGCTGGATCATCTCAAAGATCATGTGACGGCCGTCCGAACGATAAGCCGCGTGGTCCGCGAGCGTCCGGAAGCTCGGCTGCTGCTGGTCGGCGAAGGGCCGGAGCAGAGGCCGATTGAAGAGGAAATCGGCCGATATGGGCTGGAGCCGTTCGTCCGTCTCTTGGGGCTGCGAACCGATGTGCCGCGTCTGCTGGCCGCTGCGGATATATTCCTGCTGACCAGCATCAGCGAAGGAATCCCCCTGACGCTGATCGAAGCCATGGCGGCTCGGCTGCCGGTCGTGGCCACGAATGTCGGCGGCGTGGGAGAAGTCGTGGATCACGGCGCCACGGGACTCTTGGCGCCAGCTCGCTACGACGAGGCGCTGGCGACCCATGTGACCAGCTTGGCAGCCGATCCTGCTTTGGGCCGGCGCCTGGGAGAGGCAGGCTACGCGCGCGCGGCGCGGCTCTTTTCGCAGCGGCGGATGCACGAAGAGTATGCCCGCTTGTATGAGGAGATGATCCCCGTCCGCCATGTTTAATTCCGCGGCCTCGCTGCTGGTTTTTTCCGATGATTGGGGACGGCATCCTTCGAGCTGCCAACACCTCGTGCAGCGGCTGCTGGCGTCGCACCCTGTTTGGTGGGTCAACACGATCGGCATGCGGCCGCCACGCCTGAATCGTGCGACGGTCAGCCGGGGGTGCGAAAAGATACGCCAATGGTTGGGCCGTCAACACAGCCACGAGGCTGAGACGAAGAATCTGACCGTGGTCAATCCCCACATGTGGCCCTGGATGCGTCGGCCGCACGATCGTTGGATCAATCGCAAGCTGCTGCGGCGCTCGCTGGAGCGGGTCGTCGATGCGATGCCCGGCCCTCGCATCGCGGTCACGACGATTCCGATTGTGGCCGACCTCCTGGGACGGTTGCCGTTAGACCGCTGGGCTTATTACTGCGTGGACGACTTCGGGGCCTGGCCCGGCTTGGACCATAAGCCCATCGACCGGCTGGAGAACGAGCTGGTCGAAAGGGCCGATTTGCTCATCGCGGTAAGCGAAACGCTGCAAGCCAAGCTCGAGCGGCGGCGGCCGAACGTGCATCTGCTCACGCATGGGGTTGATCTCGACCTTTGGCGCTCCGAGGGACGGGTTGCTCCGGAAGGGTTGCTCGCAAACTATCCGCACCCGCGCGTGGTCTTTTGGGGCGTGATCGACAAACGACTCGACACGGCGTTCATGCGTCGGCTGGCGGGAGAGATGGCGGCCGGACAGATCGTTTTGGTTGGGCCCATGCAGGATCCCGACCCTGCGCTGCTCTCCCTTCCGCGCGTGGCTCATGTTCCGGCCGTGCCGCTGGAGATGCTGCCTTCCGTGGCCGCACAAGCGGACGTGCTGGCGATGCCATATGGACAGTCGCTGGTTACCCGCGCGATGCAGCCGCTCAAGCTGAAGGAGTATCTGGCCACAGGCAAGGCGGTCGTTGTCAGCGACCTGCCGGCGACGCGGCCATGGCAAGATTGCCTGGATATCGCCCGGTCGCCCGAGGAATTCTCATCGCTCGTCCGCATCCGCGCACAGACGGGGCCCTCGCTGGATCAGCTCCGTGCCCGAGAGCGATTGGAAAGCGAGAGCTGGACGGCCAAAGCCGAAGAGTTCCAACGACTCCTGTTGTCATGATTCGAGGCATCGTTGCCCACGATAACGGCGCTCGCTGGCAGGGCCGCGAGGGAGCGCTTCGCGGAAACGCCCCGACTGTCGGCGCGACCGAACCCCTTGTGCTCCATACGCGCGTGGTAACTGCCCAGGGCGGAGGACCGGAGAAGACCGTGCTGAACTCTCCGCGGTTCCTCACGGGCCTCGGCTATCGCGCGATGTGCGCGTTCATGCACCCGCCGAACGATCCGGGGTTCGACGTGTTGCGCGAACGGGCAGGGGAATTGGCAGCGCCGCTCATCTCGGTTCCCGACCGCGGGCTGTGGGACCTCGGCGTGGCGCGCAGGCTGCTGCGCGCTTGCCGGGTAGAGCGGGTCTCCATTTGGCACGCTCACGACTACAAGAGCAATGCCCTGGGGCTGCTGCTGCGGCGGTTCCATCCCATGCGTCTCGTGACCACGGTCCACGGCTGGGTGCAGACAAGCCGCAAATTGCGGATGTACTATGCCGTCGATCGCATCTGCCTGCGGCGCTACGAAAAGGTGATTTGCGTCTCCGGCGACTTGCGGCAGGCGTGCTTGAAGGCCGGCGTTGCGGACGAGCGCTGTGTGTTGATCGAAAACGCCATCGACGTCGATCAATGTCAGCGGCGGCTCAGCACGGCGGATGCCAGGCGACGGCTCGATTTGCCGGAGACGGGCGTCCTGATTGGCGCTTGCGGCCGTCTGTCGGCGGAGAAGGGCTTCGAGCACCTGATCCTCGCGGTGGACACGCTGCTGGGTGAAGGGATCGACGCACGGCTCGTCATCCTCGGTGAAGGCGACGAGCGGCCGAAGCTGCAAGCATTGATCGACCGCTTGGGCCGGGGCGACCGCATCCGTCTGGTTGGCTACCAGGCCGATCTTGGTCCGTGGTATCAGGCGCTGGACGTCTTCGCCCTCAGCAGCCTGCGCGAGGGGTTGCCCAACGTCGTGCTGGAAGCCATGGCCTGGCGGCTGCCCGTGGTGGCGACGCGAATCGCGGGTGTGCCGACCGTCGTTGAGGACAACGTCAGCGGCCTGCTCGTTTCCCCGGGCGATGTGGCATCGCTGGCCGGCGGGCTGCGGCGTCTGGCGACCGATGTCCCGTTGCAGCAGCGGCTCGGCGCGGCGGCACGGCAGACGATCGAAGCACGCTATAGCTTTGCGCGTCGCATGGAGAAAATTCGTCGCGTGTATGACGAACTATTGCATGCCTGAACAGCAAGGGTTGGCGCGCTCCGTGTCGCTCGGCCCAAAGCCGTCGCAGCTCGATTCCACGCGGCCGTACCGCGGCGATGATCCGGCGTCGTGTTACCCCGTGTGGCTGATCGATCTGGATGGCACGCTGTACGATGCCCGCTGGGTGCGCCTGGCGATGGCCGCTGAATTACTGACCGGTGCGTGGTCGAGCATTCGGATCTTACGCGCTTTTCGGCAGGAGCACGAACGGCTGCGTCACGACCCGGAAAACGGCGATCGAGAGCCGTACCGTCTGCAGCTTTGCGCACGGCCCGCCGCCTGGGCAAGAGTCCGTGGGACGTCGAATGCGTGGTCCGGCGCTGGATGTTCCGCCGGCCCGGTCGTTGGCTGAAGCTCTTCCGCCGTCGAGCGCTGCTGGCGGAGATTCGAGAGTTTCGTGCAAAGGGCGGCCGAACCGCGCTGGTCAGCGATTACCCGGCCGCCGACAAGCTGGCGGCGATGGGGGCCGCGAACTTATTCGACATCGTCGTCGCCTCCGGTGAGCCCGGCGGCCCTGGGCGGCTGAAGCCGCACCCCGACGGCTTGCTGCTTGCGGCCCAGCGCCTAGGCGTGGCCAGCTCGACGTGCCTCGTGCTGGGCGACCGCGATGATGCGGACGGTGAAGCCGCGCGGCGGGCGGGCATGAAGTTCCTGCACGTGGCGCACTGGCGCCGCGGGGGCGGGATAGACCAGAGACGCGAAGCCCTGAAGGCAGCTTTGAAGCGCTATGGCCTGTAGGGCGGCGATTGACCACTTGCCGATTGATCATCGCGCGATTGATCATCGCGCGATTGATGGTCTCGCGATTGTCCAGGCGGTTCATCGAGCGCCCGTTGATTCGCATCCAGCCAGTCGAGATACAGCTCGAGTTCGCACAGCGGCATGCCCAAGCCCAGGGCGCTTTGGATCGCCTCGCGGCGCTGATCGTCCGTCAGGGCATGCCGCAGTCGGTGCTTCGCGCCTTCATACACCATGTCAGTCACGCCCAACCTACGCGGCGCCGGACGCCTGGCCGCGCGTCGCATCGTCAGGGTTGCCGCGAAGAGCAAGCTCATGGAGCACGCTAAGACTAATGGTTACTTGATGCCAGCGATCCCCGCAACTCGGCGTCGTTCAGAGCAAGATTCGTGCCAAGAGTCAAGCCGCGCCGCATGATCCAGCGTAGCGCCATCTCGCTGCAGGTTCGATGCGGGGCGATGCTTACCGGGCCGCGCGGCGCGGCGCCTGAGGGTTCGCGGTTCGACCGCGCCATCAACTGGATGCACGCGGTGTGCGAAGGCCTCGGGCACGAGCCTTATCTGCTCGAAGCGCGGCGGGGGCGGGGGCAGCAGCTGCTCGGAGTATTGCCGTTGGCCCTGGTGCGCAGCGTTTTGTTCGGGCGGTTTCTCGTCAGTTTGCCGTACGTGAACTCCGCGGGCGTCGTCGCCGAGGACGCTTCGACCGCAACCCCGCTCATCGAGGGCGCCGTTACCCTGGCCAACGAGCTGAACGTTCGCTACCTGGAACTCCGCCACGAGGCGCCGTGTACCCACGCCGCGCTCTCGCACTGCCTTACCGGCAAAGTGCACATGCGGCTGGCGCTACCCCAGACGGCCGACGACCTTTGGAAGCGGCTCCACTCCAAGGTGCGCAACCAGGTCCGCAAGGCCCAGGGCCAGGACCTGACCGTCGATTGGGGCCGCGAAGAACTGCTGGGCGACTTTTATGCGGTCTTCAGCCGCAACATGCGCGACCTGGGCACGCCGGTCTATGGCCGCAGACTGTTCGCCAGCGTGCTGGCTCGCTTCGCGGAGTCAGCCGAGATCGGCGTCGTACGGCTTGGCCGACGAGCGATCGCGGCGGCCCTCTTGGTGCATGAAGAAGGCCTGCCCGCCGCTGGTGTGCCGGCCGCTGGCATAACGCAGGTGCCCAGCGCCAGCTCTTTGCGGTCGTTCAACTACACCAGCGCAAACATGCTGATGTACTGGCACCTGCTGTGCCGGGCGATCGACCGGGGCCAGGCGGCGTTCGACTTCGGCGCAGCAGCGCAGGGAGCAGCACGTACCGCTTCAAAGAGCAATGGGGCGCCGTGCCGGAGAGGGCCTCGTGGCAATACTTCGTCCGCAAGGGCCGAGCGGACGCTATGCGGCCTGACAACGGCAAGTATGGAATGGCGATCCGGCTGTGGCGGCGGCTTCCCCTGAGCATCACCCGCTTGCTTGGCCCGCACATCGTTCGCGGCATTCCCTAAGGCGAAGCACTCACATGGCGATCTTGGTGACAGGCGCGGCAGGGTTCATCGGCAGTCACTTTACCGAGTGCCTGCTGCGAGAGACCGACGCAGCGATCGTGGCCGTCGATAACTTCAACGACTACTACGACCCGGCCCGCAAGCGGGCCAACGCTGCCCTTTACGCCGCCGATCCTCGCGTGACGTTGCTGGAAGCCGACTTCTGCGACTTGGCCTTCGTGCTGCGGTTGTTCCAGGACCACGAGATCGAGTTCGTCGTCCACCTGGGGGCTTATGCCGGCGTGCGCGACAGCATGGACCATCCCACGATCTACCAACAGGTCAACGTTTGCGGCACGGCCAACCTGCTGGAGGCCGCCCGGCGATACCCGGTCGAGCGGTTCTTGCTGGCCTCCTCTTCGACCGTCTACGGGCGCGGGGCGGCCGTGCCCTTCCAAGAAGACGCCCCGCTGGGGGTGCCCGCCAGTCCGTATGGGGCCAGTAAGCGCGCCGCGGAGCTCTCTGGCGCAGATGTATCACGAGGTGCACGGCCTGCCAGTCGTCCTGCTGCGGCTGTTCAGCGTGTATGGGCCTCGGCTGCGGCCCGATCTGGCCCTGTCGATCTTCACGGAGCGGATCGCCAGCGGGACGCCGTTGCCGCTGTTCGGTGACGGCTCGATCTGCCGCGACTTCACGCACGTGGACGACGTTCGCCGAGGCCTGATGGCCGCGTTGACCGCGCCGGCGGTCGTCGGCCAGGCGATCAACCTGGGCAGCGACCGGCCGATTGCCATGACCCGCCTCATCGAAATGCTCGAGTGCGAGCTGGGGCGCCCGGCGCGTGTGATTCGACGGCCGGCCAGTCAAGGCGATCTCGAAACCACGCACGCGGATTTGGCGAAAGCCAGGCGGCATTTGAACTATGAGCCGCGAGTGTCCTTCGAGGAGGGTTTGAAACAATACGTCGCCTGGGCCGTCGGCGCCGCCGCCTTTTCACCTGCCCCGGAGTGCGCGATCAGCCGCGGCGCGGAGGTCGCCAACGCTGCCGCGCTCTCGAGCCTCTTGTCCTGAATGTCGTTACGGATGTTGAATTGCCGATTTTGAAAAAACTGCTTGCCAAGAAGAACGGTCTGCCCGTTGCCACCGACGCTCGGGGCAACGGCGCCGCAACTCACGGAGTCGCGAAGGGGGCGCTGCCACGCGCCGCCGGCCAAGAAGAGCGTCCGCCGCCAGGCAAAACGGCGCCGCGCGCGGCGCCGCCGCAACGGAAGTCGCGGGGCCTGCCAGCAACGGCCACGACTACGGAGGGTCCGACGGGCCGGCCGCCGACCGTCGCCTGGTGGACCGCTGCCTGGCCGGCGATGCCGAGGCCTGGCGCGAGCTTTTCGACCAGCAGCACCACCGCCTCCTGGCCTCGATCCGCAGCATGTTCGGCCCGGCCGTCAGCGATGCCAACCAGGCCGAAGAAATCGCCGCCCGCGTCTGGCTTCAAGTCCTGGGCTCGGACAAGCACCTGTTGGACGAATTCGATGTCACGCAGGGCTGCCGCCTCAGTACCTATCTGAGCACGCTGGCCCGCGGCTCCGCGGTCGAGATGTTCCGCTCAGACCGCCGCCGGCGACGACGCGAAGCGGTCGCCTCACGGCACGAGCGACAAGGCGCCGAACCCAGCCAATACCAAGAGGCGTGGCGGGTTGGAGAATTCCTTCAATGTCTTACCCCCCGTGAGAGGGAGTTTTGCCTGGGGGTCCTTCTGAGCCGTGAGAACGGCAAGGCCCACTATACATCGACTAACGATTGGCAGTTGCGAAGCCGAATTCGCCGCAAGTTGTCGGCGTTCACAGAAGCCAAGCTCTGATTTGACAGACTCTTCGAACATCAAACAAAGTGGCTCCAGTCGCACTCGTCAAGATGACCCTAACTCACACACCAAAAATGATTTGCGTTTTCTCGATTCCTTGTCAGGATTGCCGCCGCGGCGGCCAATATGCCAGTGAAATGGATATCTCGACTCAAAGGGGAAGCCTCATGCGCGTTGTCACACGGGTCTTGTTGGCCATCGGATTTGTGGCCCTATCGTTGAGCCAAGCCCAGGCAGGGCTGTTCCTGACTGGCTTCACCGGCAATACGCCCTTCAATGGCGCTGCGATCGCCGACGGTACCGTTAGTTTCTCGGTCTATCAGAACGACCCAGGCGATAACTGGGCAACCGATCTTGGCGTGGATCCCCAGGGAACCTCGATCGACGAGACCGCGCCGTATGTCTATTTCTATCAGGTAGTCAACGACAATCCGCTTACTCCGGACGATCCCCTCGCCGCATTCCTCACTCCAAAGAATGGCAGCGAGTATTCTTCGATGGGCTACCTGGACGAAATGGTATTCGACGACGGTGGCACGGGAGTGAACGGCACCACCAATACGGGACTGGACGACGGACGCGACCTGAACGCTCAAAGCTCAGCGTTTATCCCGGATGACAATGCGATGAACCCCAGCAGCATAAGTGCCGCTCCGACGGATTTCGTTCGGTTCAACTTTGTCCCCGAGATTCCCACCGGCGCGTACTCAACGATTCTTTTCGTAACATCGAACCTGGGGCCGATCTATGCGACCGGTCAGCTGCGGGACGGAGCGACAGCAACCGGCTCGATTGCCTCGCACGGCGCGCCCGAGCCAGGGTCGCTGTTGGTGTGGGGAGGACTACTGGTGGTTGGGGCGACCGTCACGGCCTGCCGCAGGCGTTCCAGAAAGATCGCCTAGCGAGACGAGTCCGCCTAGCGGGAATGGATAGCGGGCGCCGCGGTGGCGCTCGTGGTGGCGCTCGTGGTGGCGCTCGTGCAGGATGTGGCGAGCGAGGAAGGCAATCGCTCGTCCAAAAGTCGCTCTCCTTTTCCTCGACTGTGTGTCCCCCTATCGGTGCGCGCTAGAAGGTACGCTGGATTGTATTGCTCCAGGACGTGCGGGGGGTTACACTTCACCGGCCTACTGGAGCTGTTTTCTGAGAGGAAGTCAGGCGTTTTCGTGGGAAGCGTCGCATGGGGCAGTCTTTCTGACGGCTGACCACGGCGGCCTTTCTGGCGATGCTGGGCCGGTCAGGATGTGGGTGGGCAGCGGCGAATCGCCCAAGGTGGAACCGCCGACGATGGGCTGTGGGCTTCGCAGATCCACGCGAGGGGCGTGCATGAATGAGAAATTGCAGCGCATTACGGTGAAGATCGCTGTGGCAATCGACCGCAACGGCTATTGGTCAGCGGCCGGCAACTGCGCGTATCAAACCGTGGACGAGGCGGTTCAGGCCGCCTTGGATTACTTGCCGCAAGAAAGCGCGCCACCCAGAAATGTCGTCTGGATAAGCGCCGAGGTGCCGATTCCGGTCATCGGAGTCGTGACGGGCGTTGTCGAGTCTGTCGCGTCGGTTAGCACCAGCTAACGGCCGGCGAGACCATCCGGCCGGCGCGGGTCTCTCTTGCGCGTGCCCGGCGATCCTTCCCGATTCGCCGAGGAATTGGCGTGGGTTGCCCAAACCGCTACTGCGGTTTGCTACGCGGGTCCCTTCTTGGAGTGCTCTTTGACGGCCGGCGGTTGGTCGTCGGGCATTGGCGGTTCGGGTGCCGGCAGCAGCTCCGGGGACGTCGAGCGGTCACTCTGGCCTCGCGTCTCTTCCATGTCGGCGGGGAGATAGGCCTCCGGGGGGATCGGTGGCGGGCAACTGGGCGCGCAGGGAGGCCATTGCCGCCAACAGGTAGGATAGTATCCCCAGCTCGATCCCAGGTGGGTCATGCGGCTGATCGGGCACGCCGGCCGGGCGGGCCACCATTGGATCTTGTGCAGCAATCGATGCTTCGGGATGCCCCGGCCATCGCGAGGGCCGGGACCCGGCTGTGGCCCATAATACGGAGAGGGCGCAGCAGACCATCGGTGATCCAGGTGATTCTCTCCAAACGGGCCTGGCGACATCGGCTGCGTCGGCACCTCGTACGGAGGGCTCTCGGCTTGAGGCGGCATCTCCTGGCTGATCTGATAGGCGGCCTGCTTCACAGGCGATGGCCCTCTTCGCTGCAAAGGCGGCCGCAACACTCGCTGTTTCGCGACACCAAGGCCGTCGCTGACCTGGCGAACGCCGCCAACCGCTCGGGCAGCCGCTACGGCGATGCGCGCTTGCTCCTGATCCTTCACCGTTCCCTTGAGTCTGGCCGTGCCATTCGAAACACTCACCGAGAGATCGCATCCCTTGAGCCGGTCGTTGTCTTTCAGGCGGCGGGCGATTCGTTCGGCGATCATGCCGTCCCGATCTGCGGCCTGAATCATCATCGGTGCCAGGCAGGCCAGGCCCGCCGCTATCCCAAGCAAGAATCGCATCGTGCCCTCCCCGAGTGCGGCGAAGTGCGGCAAGGCTTAGAACCCGCCGTTCAACCCGCCGTTGAATCCGCCGCCGTCCCCGCCGTTCTGGTTGAAGTTTCTGAGGCCCCGCACCATGCCGGTGCCCAGGATGGTGAAGCCCATCATCCGCTCAAAGGGCGAGATGACTTTGGCGATGGCGCCGTCCACGGTGATCCAGGGGTCTTCCGACACGTAGATGCGGTCGCCCGGCAAGATCTGATAGTTCGTCGCCGTCGCCCCCAGCTTGGTGACGGCCAGCCAATCCACAGGCAGGACCTGGTCGGTGCAAGCGGCGCCCGGGGGCGCCGGGCGGGCCACCCACACGTTCTTCGACGAATGCGGTTGCAGCCCCTGAATCTGGGAGATGGCGTCCAGCACCGTCTCGTTGCCGGTGACGGGCAGACGATAGACGCCGTCGCCCACCACCGTGCCCTGCGTAATCACGTAGTAGACCTTGCTGTTGTAGGCAAAGACATCCACGGACACCTGAGGGCTTTCCAGGAAGGCCGACAACTGGGCTTCGATGGCGAAGCGAACCTCGTCCAACGTCATGCCCGTAACGGGCACGCGGCCATACGTGCCCAGGAAGACGGTGCCGTCGGGCGATACCAAATGCTCGCCGGCGACCTGCTGCTGAACGCTGGAAATCTGGACGAGGCTGAGGCGCCGCACGCGGGCCGTCTTGAGCTGGCGCTCCTCGAGCCGGCGCTGGATCGCGAGCTGAGCTTCCTCGAGGGTGAGATTGCCTACCCGGACGCGGCCATAGAACGGGCCCAGGTCGATCGTGCCGCCCGGCTCGACGGAGTAATTCCCCGTAAAGCGGATATTGGCGTAGTTGTCCTTGGGCATCGGGTCGCCCGGCAGGCCCGCCGGCGGCGGCGGGAAACTGTCCTCGACGTAGACCACGTCCAGCGTTTGAATGCGATAGGGCGGCCGCGGCAGGGCGCGAACCACGTTGATCAGCAAGATGTCGGGGGGCTCGACGACGTAGGGGGGGAGCGTGACCTTTTGCAGCTTGCGCGGCACGTCGGCTCGATTGATGTCGTGCTCGATCCTGTGCCCCCCGGGAATGGAGCAGCCCGACCAGATCGCGAGGCAAGCGGTGAGCACTCCCGGCAACCGGCGCTTCGCTCGGGGCTTTGAGACAGGCATGCGAGTGTCCTTACTCGTCTCGAAGGCCGTCGCGGCGCTGAAACACAGCGTCCGCGAGGCGACTGCACAGCGCAACCGCTAACTACGCAACCGCTAACTACGGCCCCCGCACGCCCGTACCCTGCCCCTAGGGTTCGAGCGTCCGTAATATCGGGTGTTTCCTTCGCCAGGCTCACCGAGATTGGAAAACTTCTCCGCTATCGCAGCAAAGAATCAAGCTGCCACAGCGGTCCTGGCGAACTCCATCAGCGACGACCGCCGCGTCCCGATAAGCCGGGAAAATAGTGAGAGTAGTTGAGAAAGGACGTTGCGTGGCCCGTCGGTCGCTGTTCGTTTGTCGCGCTGGCGGCATTGGCCTGCGCCTGAACGTCGCCGCGGAGCTGGTAAATCGCAGCGCCCTGCTGCGCGAACTGGCTGCGGAACTCCAGCTCTGGCCGGACCAGCGTGTAATAGTTGAAGGCGGTCGAATTGCCTCGCCGCAAGAGATTCACGTACGGGCTGATCGTCGGCCGCTGCGGCGGCGGCGCCTTCTTGGGATTGGGATACTGGGCCCACGCCGCCGGCCCGAGCGTGAGCACGAGGGCGAATGAGGCGGCCAAACAATTCCGCGAGTTGAGCCCAGGCATCTTCGTCTCCTCTGCCGGCCACGTTCCACGGTCCGGACCATCGCCGCCAGCCCGCGTCGCAGCCCATTGGCCACAGTTCATCGTCAATCACGGGCCGACAATCCACGGAAAGCCGCGCCGGATCGCCTGCTGGCGATGCAAGCACGCTCTTTGGGCGGCAGCGTGGCCACCTAGACCTGTGCGACCACGAACCGTGGCCTGGCTGGCCCCAGCGGTTCCAGCATGTAGTCTTCGATCGCGAACGAGGCGCCCCGCTGCAAGAAGTCGATGCTCACGAGCAGGCGCATCTCGTTGCGGCGCAAGAGCACCGTGCCTTCGAGTCCCGCGAAGGGGCCCCGGCGCACGCGCACCCGTTGGCCGGGCTGGATCTGGCTCTCGATGGTGATCGGGACGTCGGACTCGATCAGCCTGCGAATCTGCTTGAGCTCGCGACGCAGGCGCTCACCATCATAGACGTCCGTGACGCTGACGACGCGGTTGGTCTTGAAGGCGATGTCCCGTTCGTCATCCGAAACGCACAAGAAGACGTACGACGGGAAGACCGGCAGGAGCGAGGTGATTCGCCTCCCGCGCATGTAGGAGGTCTTTCTCTGCAGCGGGAGAAAGAAAGGCACTCCTCTGGCCTCAAGTTCGCGTGCCACGGACTTCTCGTGGCGCGGTTTGGTATACGCCACGCGCCATAGATCGTTGGTCGTCGTGGCCAAAGATCCCTCATCGTCGAGGAGGTCTCCGGGAAATAGGTCCGTCTCCGTACGAAGAATTGGCATTTTGCTCTGCTCAGAGGTGAACGACGCGCAAGGTCAGCCTTGCGTCCACGATGACGCCTAGACCTGCATGCCGCTTGGGGGGGGATACTCGCTCCGGCGCGTGATGCTGCTGCCCCTGTCCTTGCGCAGCCCACGCTTTGGGAACTCGCACTTTATCGAACGGGGGGCGGTCTGCAACTAGGGTTTACCCTAGGCCAGCGGCTTTCTCAACCCTGCGCACACGTTCGCTCGCGTGCAGCACGCCCAGCAGTGTGGCCAGGTTGTCTGCCTCCATCTTTCGCATGATGTTCTTGCGGTGAAACTCGACGGTCTTGACCGTCACCTTGAGTCGCGAGGCAATCACCTTGTTGATGCGACCCTTGATGATCAGGTGGAGCACCTCGCGCTCTCGTGGTGTCAGCCTGGCGTAGTGCTCCACGTTTTCTCGTTGCTGCAGCGCGTGGCGAGTCTGCGAATCGGCCTCCAGGGCGCGTTGCACCCACGTTATCAGCACGTCGTGGCGGACGGGCTTCTCGAGGAAGTTCAAGGCCCCGCCTTGCAGCGCTTGAACGGCCATCGGCACATCGCCCTTGCCGGCAACGAAAACGATGGGCAAACGCAGTCTCTTCCGGCGGCACGTCCGCCTGCAGCTCCAGAGCGTCCATGCCCGGCATCGACACCTCGGCCAACAGGCACCCCGGCTGGTTTGGATCATACTCGGCAAGAAACTCACGGGGGGAGGGAAACGCCTCGCGCGCAGCCCGGCCGAGCGAAGCAGCGAGACGAATGACTTTCGCAGCGCGTCATGATCGTTTACGACAAACACGGTCGGCGGGTGCGGCATCGCGTCGGCGGACCATCGTGGAAACGGCAGTGCTTACGTGCTGCGCTTATATAGCAAACGCGGGGGCGCGAGCAAAGTATGCCCCCCCTTCCGTCCGGGCAATGCCGACCGGGCGTGCGGCAGCGATCTCGATAGTCGGTTCTGGTCCATGACGGCTAGAATGGCCGATTGCGAAGCCGTGTGCGCTCGAAATCCACAACGAAGGACCATCCCGTGATTGTCGGCGTTCCCAACGAAATCAAGCGTGACGAATATCGCGTCGCCATGTTGCCCGTCGGTGTCGAGGAGCTGACGCGGGCCGGGCACCAGGTCATCGTCGCAGGCTGGGGCCGGGCTAGGCTCCGGCCTGGCCGACCATGAATACCTGCGGGCGGGGGCCGAAATGGTCAGCGGCGCCGCCGACGTCTTCGCCGCGCCGACATGATCGTCAAGGTCAAGGAGCCGCAGGCCGAGGAGATCGCCGCTGCTCCGCGACGGGCAGATCGTGTTCACGTATTTTCACTTTGCGGCCGACGAGAATCTGACCGAAGCAGGTGCTGGCCACCGGCATCACGGCCGTGGCCTACGAAACGCTGCGAGGACGACCGCGGCCGCCTGCCGCTGCTGACGCCGATGAGCGAAGTCGCCGGCCGCATGAGCATTCAGGAAGGGGCCAAGTACCTGGAGCGGCCGCAGCATGGGCCGCGGCATCCTGCTGGGCGGCGTGCCGGGCGTGGCCCCGGCCCACATCACGATCCTGGGCGGCGGCGTGGTGGGGGCCAACGCCGCCAAGGTGGCCGCCGGCTTCGGGGCCGACATCGGCCTGCTGGACATCAACATGGACCGGCTGCGCTATCTCGACGACGTCATGCCGCCCAACGTCGATTGCCTGTTCAGCGACCGCCACATCGATCCGCGAGCAGCTCAAGCTGGCCGACCTGGTGATCGGGGCGGTGCTGATCCCCGGCGCGAAGGCCCCGCGGCTGATCGAGCGGCGAAGACCTGCGGCTGATGAAGCCCGGCAGCGTGATCATCGACGTGGCCATCGACCAGGGCGGCTGCGTGGAGACGAGCCGGCCGACGACGCACAGCGAGCCGACCTACATCGTCGACGACGTGCTGCACTACTGCGTGACCAACATGCCCGGCGCGGTGGGCCGCACGAGCACCTATGCCCTGTGCAACGTGACGCTCCCCTGGGCGCTGGAGATCGCCAGGCGCGGCATCGAGCGGGCCGCCAAGGAGCTGCGGCCGATTGCCACGGCGATCAATATGATGGGACGCGAAGTGACGAACCGGGCGGTGGCGGAGACGTTTGGGATGCCGTGGAGCGGGAGGTGGGAGGGCAAGAGCTAGGCGACGCAACTGCGGCGTTCGCCGACCAGCGATCGAGGGTAGAATAGTCAGGTAGTTGACGGATACGTAGCGCTCGTCTGGCGAGTGCTCCGACGGCAACTTTGAATGTCAATGCGATCATGCTCGAACGACTTTACGTAGACAACTACCGCTGCCTGGTCAACTTCGAGTGCCGTCTTGCGGCCAAGCAGTTGATCCTTGGCCCAAATGGCGCGGGCAAGACAACATTGTTCCATGTCTTGGCGCTGCTGAGAGACTTCTGTTCGTACGGCCTTCCCGTTGACGACCGAGTTCTTGGCATCACGAGAACACGCTGGCAATCGGTTCCTGAGCAGACGTTTGAGCTCGACGTGGCCGGGAACGACGGCAAGTACACGTTTCGCCTGGTCATCGATTCGTGGGGAAATCCAGCTCGACCGCGCGTCGTGAAAGAGGAAGTGGAGTTCGACAGCCGACCCATCTTCAAGTTTGCCAAGGGGGAGGTACACCTTCTCAACGACCGCCATGAGGACAAGGTGCAGTACCCCTTCGACTGGCACCGTTCGGCCTTGGCGACGATTGTCGAGCGCAACGACAATACAAAGCTCTCGTGGTTCAAGCGGTGGCTCGACGGCCTTCTGTTCATTCGCCCGGACCCCTGGAGAATGTCCCCTCTCGCAGAGGGGGAGATCGGTGTGCCGTCGGTAGATCTGAGTGACTTCGCCAAGTGGTATCGGCATCTCCGTTTGGAGGCCGACGACCGGGCCCTGCTAGCCGACCTCCGGGAGGCGATTGAAGGTTTCGAAAGCATGGACCTCAAAGAGGCTGGGCTCGGCAACCGCGTTCTGATGCTCACGCTGTCTTCCGAGGAAGGGCTGGCAGCGGCTAGAAAGACAGCGCCCTACTTTTTCAACGAGCTTTCGGATGGACAACGGGTTCTGATCGGACTCTATACCATTTTGCACTTCGCGCTCAAGCCAGGCGCGACCGTCTGTTTCGACGAGCCGGATAACTTCATCGCCCTGCGCGAACTTCAACCCTGGTTGACGAAAGTGCTCAATCGCGTTGACAACCAAGAGCCTCATCCTCAGGTGATGATCGTTTCACACCACCCCGAGGTCATCAACCAGATGGCGTTCGACGGCGGCCTCGTGCTCGACCGCCCCGGCGGGCGCCACGTCCGTGTACGGCCGTTCGAGGACCCTTCTCAGACTGGCTTGTCACCTTCTGAGCTGGTCGCGCGAGGGTGGGAGCGTGAGTGACCGCATCTCCCGCATCGAGCTGCTGTGTGAAGATGATGCGCAACACCGCCTTGCCATTCGCTACATGCAACAATGCGACATCAACACGGATCGAGTCGTCACTCCCTCGATCGCTAGCCGGATGCAGCATGGCGGCAACGTTGCCTGGGTTCTGCGCGAGTTTCCACGGCTGCTCCATGCAAGCCGCCAGCGCAGTGCCAAGGCCGAAACGCTGCTCGTTGTTCTTGCGGATGCAGACAGGCACGGAGTGGATGAGCGCTGGCGACAACTGAACCGGGAACTCAAGCGGGCTGGCTACGAAGAACTGAAGGCGGACGACCCGGTGGCTGCGTTGCTGATTCCTCGCCGTCACATCGAGACTTGGATCTGCTCACTTCTCGGCGACTCGGTCACGGAGGATGATGACTGCAAGGGTCGCAGAAAGCTAACCAAGGCAGAAATGACTCAGGCGGCCAAAACTGCCTACGATTGGGCCCGTCCAAACCCGGTACCGGGGCCAACTTGCGTGCCGTCGCTGGCAGTGGCTCTCCCTCAATGGCGGAAGATTCGCGCGCAACGCTGAATCGATGCGCGGGTTCCCGCAAGGCCAGGGCCACGCGACCCTCGCTGGCTCACGGATCAAAAAGAACCGCCAGCGCCTCATGAAAGGCACAGTAGCGCACAAAGCCGAGGCGCTCGTAGAGCCGGATCGCGGAAGCGTTGCGTTGCTCGACGTTCAGCGCGATCGTCGGCACGTTAAGGTGCAGCAGCTCACTCGCCACGGCCCTCATCACCGCCTCGCCCAGGCCGCGCCCGCGCCGGTCGCGCCGCGTGTAGACGTTGCCGATCGTGGCCACGCCTTCGGCTGGCACGACCAGGTGTGTGCCCGCCGCCGCGATCAGGCGATCACCTTCCCCGACGCCAAAGTAGACGCCCTCTTCCACCATCCACGGAGCGAAGAAGTCGGGCGCTTCTTCGGCCGCGTCGCCGTCCGCATAGAGCTGTTGCAGGGCCGCCAGGTCGGTCGGGCCAAGGCGGGCGGCTTTCTCGTCGGCTTTCTCGCTAGTGGCCAACGGGCGGTGCTTCTCGCCCAAGACCATTCGCCACATCGGCTTTTCTTGAGTCAATCGATAGCGGCCTCGGATCCGGGGCACGATTTCCGGACGCACGTGCAGGTAGAGCATACGTGGCTCTCCCATTTCATCCAGCAAGCTCGCTACGAGCGGGGCTTCGCCTAAAGCAAAGAGCACCGGCGTCGCGAAAGCGCGGCACAGCAGGACCAGTGCCGGGCCGCCTTCCGCGGTGCAGAACCAGTCGCAATGCCCAAAGAGCGGAGGCGAGAGGTCGCCCAGCGCATACACGGCCCAGGCGCGATCGGTCTCGAGGAGACGGCGGATGGACGAGGGATCGCAGACCGACGGCATAGAACGAGCTGCCTTGGCGGGCTATTTGTGCGTGGCTGGCGTCATGATACAACCCGCCTTGCCCAACGCCTTGGCCAAATTTGCGCCTCGCTCTGTGGGGCCAATGGACCGCGAACTCCAGCGAAGACTACGCCGCACCAGACGAGCGTGAAGGGCCATGAACCACCACGAAGCCGGCCGCTTCTGGAACGCCAGCGCCGATGCCTGGACGCAACTGGCCCGTGCCGGCTACGAGCGTGGCGCAGCCACTCACCTTGGTGCTCTTGGTGTCCTTGTATGTTCCAAACCAAGAGTAACTCAGTACGTAAGAGGGTAAAATCCGCTTCGCGGTTCGCTGCGGAGCGTAGCGGAGCAGCGATCCGCGAAGCGGCCGGCGGCAAATCGATCGTCCGCGCGGAGACGAAGCGCCACACCAACGGCAGACAGCGCTGGTAGAGTGTCTCCAGCGCCGCCCGGTCCCGTACCGCAATGAGGCGAAGCAGTTCGGAGTCTTGCACAAGCAATCCTCTTGGCAATCTTCTTCGCAATCTTCTACGCACCCGCCGTGCTGGGAACCGCACGTCCGCGGGCTTCTGTAGAATACTTCGCTCCACAACTGGCGATCACGCGGAAAAAAATGCAAAGTATCTCTCGGTGCGCACGACGCGCAGAGCACCGCAGCATTCCGCCCACGAGCGCCCCCACGGGCAATCTTATATGACCGCCGACCTCCTCATCGACGCGATGCAGCCTGGCGACTGGGACGCTGTCCGGGCGATTTATCTGGCGGGTCTGGCCACGGGGCAGGCCAGCTTTGAAGAGGAGGCGCCGGCCTGGGAAGTCTGGGATGCGGCCCATCATCAGCACAGCCGGCTGGTCGCCCGGGAAAACGGGTGCGTGGTGGCCTGGGCGGCACTCTCAGGCGTTTCTCACCGCCGCTGCTATGCCGGCGTGGCCGAGGCGAGCTTGTACGTGGCCGCCGACTCTCCTAGCCGGGGCATTGGCCGCCGGCTGCTGGCGGCCTTGATCGAGTCGTCAGAGCGGCACGGTATCTGGACGCTCTGCGGGGCCACGTTTCCGGAGAACGCGGCCAGCATCGCGCTACAGTTGGGCTGCGGCTTCCGCATCGTCGGCCGCCGCGAGCGGATTGCCCAGCAGCAAGGCGTCTGGCGCGACACGATCCTCACGGAGCGGCGCAGCAGCGTCGTCGGCGCGACCACGGGGGCGTAGAACGTGGCAGCGTTACCGCGCTCGTGCCACGGCCATCCTGGCAATCCTGGCCGTGCTGACCGAGCGCACAAGACCCGCACAGCCAGGATGGCCGTGCCGCGCCACTCCCCTTGACGCCTCCGCGCGAAGTTGCGACATTTCCGCCCCGCGCCAGGCGCGCGTGGACGGCGCTGGCCGTCTGCTGGCTGCAAACCCGCCATCGGCACGATTCTCGGAGACATCGCATGCAACGGATGCATTGCTTGGCATTGCTGGGCTTTCTGGCTGCCCTGCCGTGGGCGGCCGGCTGCGGCTCGTCGGAGCCTTCGGTAGACGCCACGGCGGTCGGTCAGGGGGCGAAGGACGGGCGCGACCCCCAACAGGTGGTCAGCGACTTTCTCGATCTGAAACGGCAGGGCAACCACCTCGAGTCCGACAAGCTGCTTTCCGAGAAGGCCTGTGAGATCACGCGGCGCGTGGAGCTGAGCATCGTGACGATCCCCCCCGACGGCTCGATGCGCTATGAAGTGGTGCGCGCTGGAGATGATCTCTGGCGGCGCGCACGTCCAGACCACTTGGACCATGGGCGAAGGATCGGCCGCGAAGGTCGCGACCATACTCTTCGTCATGCGCGAGGATGCGCCCGGCTGGCGGATCGTGGGCGTGATCATGCGGCCGCCGGGACCGGGCTCGCAGGCCATCGCGCTGGATTTCGAGGACGAACAGCAAGTCCGCAGCTTCATCGTCGCCAACACGCCCCAGGCCAGGGCGCCCGGCTCCGAGCAGCAGCCGACGACGGCAGAGACCGCGGCCAGGCCCTCGCCGGGTGGGGCGCAGACGAAGAAGCAATAGGCTCGGGTGCCTCGGCGGCCCTCCTACGCGAGCGGCCGGCGGCGCGCGTCTCTTGGAGTGCGGCGACTCGTCGCCGCTTTCGGCTTCTTCGCGCAACGGTTCGGACGACCGTGCGCGGTACGTCTCCAAAAATCCCAAAGCGGCGACGAGTCGCCGCACTCCCAAGGCGATCTCGTTGACCGCGGATGCGGAACGGTCAAAATGAAGTGCGTGGCGTTGCTTGCTGCTCTCCACGCATCCTTCGAGATCGTTCCATGGCCACGGGTATGCTGTTCTCCACGATTGCCCGGCTCTCCGAATTGAGCGACGGCCAGGAGGCCGACTTTTTCGTGCTCATGTCGCTCAAGGAGCAGCTCAAGACGCGCGACGGCAAGCCGTACGTGCGGGTGGCCTTTCGCGACGCGGGGCGGGAAGTGGCCTTTCCCATCTGGCGCGATGCGCCGCTGGCCGAGGAGTGCCAGGGCTGGCAGGTCGGCGAGTTCTACAAGATCCGCGGCGTGTACCGCGAGACGAGCTATGGGCCGCAGCTCGAGATTCGCAAGATTCGCCTGGTGAACGACGCCGATCGGAGCGACGGCTTCGACCCCGCCGAGTTTCAGCCTCGCTCGCGTTTCGACTCGCAGGAGATGTTCGACGAGCTGACCGGGCTGGTGGCCGAGAAGATCGCCCAGCCCGAGTTGCGGGCGCTGGTGTTGCACCTCCTGATGACGCACCGCCAGGAGCTGCTGAGGCTGCCGGCGGCCGCGCAGAACCATCATGCCTACCACGGCGGTTGGCTGGAGCACGTGCTCAGTGTCGTGCGGACGTGCATCTACCTGGCCGATAAGTACACGGAGGCCTATCCCCACCTGCGGCCGCCGCTGGATAAGGACCTGGTCGTGGCCGGCGGCGTGCTGCACGACATCGGCAAGCTGCGCGAGCTATCCGTCGGCCCGATGGGGGCCGATCACACGCCCGAGGGACAGCTCATCGGCCACGTGCTGCAAGGACGCGACATGCTGCGCGAGGCGGCGGCCGAGCTTTCGGCCTCCGGCGACCGCGCGGTGGACGCCGAGACGCTGCTGCGGCTGGAGCACATCATCGTCTCGCACCAGCGCTTGCCCGAGTGGGGCTCGCCCAAGCCGCCGATGACGCCCGAGGCGCTCTTGGTCCATTACGCCGACGACATGGACGCCAAGTTCCAGATGATGCACGAGGCGCTGGCCGGCGATACGACGGAAGGACCGTTAACGTCGCGGAGTAATGCGCTGCGGCAGAGGGTGTATCGGGGAGAGAGGTGAGGGGGGAGGAATGACAAGGTGACAAGGTGACAAGGTGACATGGTGAGGTCGTGAACATTGAACATCGAACATTGAACATCGAACATCGAACATCGAACATCGAACGAGATTTCCTTCAATGTTCGATGTTGGATGTTCGATGTTGGACGTTCATCGTAGTTCACCTTGTCACCTTCTCCAGACACCGGCTCGTCTGCACGTGCTGGCCGCCGGAGAGCAGCAGGCACAACGGCCTCGAGCGGGCCAGATGCGCCAGCTCGCCGGGATGCGACACGGCCACCATGCCTAGCTCTTCCACGTCGCGGCTCGGCAGCCGGCTGAGCAGGTAGACGTGGTGATCGGCCAGCGCGCGGGCCAGCTCCAGCGCGGCCAGGGCATCGGCCGGCGGCGACTTGCGGATCGCGTGCTCGGCTTCGGCGAGACTGTCGGCGCCGGCGAGCATCTGCAGGGCTTCGCCCGCGGGCGTAGCCAGCTCAGAGCAGATGGCGATCGCGCCGTCCGGCTGGGTCACGTCGGCGGCCGCACTCAGGGCCAGGCACACATTGTCCCAGGTTTGCTGTTCCGCCGCCCTCGACGGCGACCACGACCAGGTCGGCGGGCGCAAGATCGTCGAACTGCCAGGCCTCATCGCAGCGCTGCGTTCCGCGCTCGGCCACCGCCGCCAGGTCGCCGGCGAGCACGTGCAAGATATCCTCGCCACGGCCAGGCACGACTTGGACGGTAAACCGCGACCCGAGCAGCCAGGCGATCTCGGCGGCCTTTTCGCGCGCCGCTCGGCGTGCTGCCGCGGCAAAGGCGTGCAATGGAAGGCCCGGAAGCGCCTTTGGGTCGGCTCGTCGGCAAACGCCGGACTCAGCCCACCGGCCGGACCATTGTAGCCAAGGGTCTGCGAAGGGCGCAAGCAACCGACCGAGATCACCACGTCTGCATCGACCAGCGCCCGGTTGAGCACGATCTGCATCTGGTCGCCGGTGCGTCCCAGAAAGGCCATCTGCCGCCGATCGGCCGGGTCGTGCACCAAGTGCCGGGCATCCGGCCACTGAGCGCCCAAGGTGGTTACGGTCGCCTCGGCCTGGCCCAGCAGCGTGACATCGGCAGGTTCTACGCCAGCATCGACAAGGACCCTGACCGCCATGTCCACGACGGTCTGCGCGTGCGGCAGTCCGGCACCCACCGCGATCACCACGTGGTCGTCCGGCACCACGGCCTTCGCCAGCGGCGGATAGCCGAGCGGCTCGGCCAGTGCCGCCGAAACGGCGCCGCCCACGTCGCTGATCGGCTTGCCGCGCGGGGCGTCGCAGTGCGCCATCGGCGTCTGCGGCGGCAGGTCGAAGCGGACCGAAGCATTTCGGCCGTATCTGAGGTCGATGCTCATGGCCACATCGTATCGGCCCAACGGGCAGGTGGGAAAGGTGCGCACCGCGACCGGTTCGGCCTCCGAAGTCTGGCGACTTTGCCTAGGGTCAGGTAGAATCCCCCGCTCGCCAACTCGATCCGCGACGACTAGAAACCGGAGTGAAAGTCATGGAACGCTCGCTCATCCTCTTCAAGCCCGATTGCGTGCAGCGGCGGCTGGTGGGCCGGATTCTGACCCGGTTCGAGGACAAGGGCTTCAACGTCGTGGCCATGAAGCTACTGCGCGTCGCGCCGGAGCTGGCCAAGAAGCACTATGCAGAGCACGTGCACAAGCCGTTCTATCCCGGCCTGGAGGCCTATATCACCTCGGCCCCGATCGTGGCCGCCGTGCTCGAAGGACCCGAGGCGATCCGTGTGGTGCGCGAGATGCTCGGCGCGACCAGTGGTCTGAAGGCCGCGCCGGGCACGATCCGCGGCGACTTCAGCACGAGCCGGCAGATGAACCTGGTGCACGCCTCAGACGGTCCGGACGCCGCCCGGCGCGAGATCGAGCTGTACTTCTCGCCCGGCGAAGTGATCGGCTATCAGCCGACGCTCACGCAGTGGATGAGGGCGAGCGACGAGGTGTAGTGGGGCCGACTCGCCCCCGCGACCGCGATCCACGCTATGAAGCCCAATTCTCGACGTTCAGTGCCGGGACGGCAGCCAGGTCGGTGTCGGCCGAGACCACGGCGCATTTGCCCAGGCTGAACGCAATCGCCGCGATCTGAATGTCGATTTGCTGCATTGGACGGCCGATCCGACGCAATTCGGCGAAGAGACGGCCGTACTCGGAGGCGGCTTCGTTGGTGTACGGCCAAATCACGAGCCGAGACAAAGCATGGCGCAGCCTCGCTTCGTTGCGTTCGCGCGAGGCACTCCCCTCGATCCCCGCCCAGAGTTCTCCTGGGACCGGAACGCAGATTCCGATTCGGTGCCCATGGTGGCGCTCCTCATCCGCACGTTCGCGCACGCTGTGGCGATAATTGATGAAATCCTGAGCAACGCCCGTGTCGAGGATGTAGCGCTTCATGGAAGCGGCCCTTGCTCCATTTGTCGGCGTACGGCTTCAATGTTGTGCCGTCGTATCTCGTCCCGAAAGCGGACGAAGCTCGCCTCTTCCTCCGCTGTCAATTCGAGCGGTTCAATGGTCGGCAGCCACGCTTCCCAGTCGGCTAGGCTCGCCGCATCGTCCCGCCACTCGGATTCGTCCAGGCCGATCTTCCGCGCGACCGAGGGCAAGGGCTCGACCAACAGATCACAGCCCTCCGGCCAATTTATCGGCTCCCGAGGCAGTATTTGGCCGTCCTGCCAAGTCGCCTTGATTGGATTCATGTGCCGCACTCCTTGTCGAGTATCGATTGCTAACAATTATCACACAGATTGGCCGATTTTGGCACCCCGTCGCCCTGTCGATTGACGCGTCCTCGAGGCATCATTGCTCAACGATAGCTCGCGTGCCATACATGCTCCACAGGAATTCCACCGCTCCTTCAGGGTCGCACGATGCCCACGAAAACGTGTTGGTCTCAAATTCGCGTGCGGGAATCGCGAAGAATATCCCTTGGGCATCCCTTTCCAGCCAAGTGTTAACTCCCACCCAATACATTGACCCATTACGTTCGCAAAACAGCGGTCCACCGCTGTTGCCAGGATTGATCGGCGCGGAGTGTTGGATTACCGAGAGCTGGCGGAACGAAGGATGCGGCCGCATCTCACTAACAATGCCCTTCGTGTGGGTGCCCGCGTACTGCAGGCCTAACGGGCTGCCAACAGCGACAACGTCGTCCCTACTTGTACGACGAAACTCGGATCATAAGGAATGACATGGTAGTCCTTTCCCTCCACCAAGTCCGTGTCAGGCAGCTCAAGGTGCGCCATATCCACCGCGGAGTTGGTGTTGCTTTCGGCCATCCGGGTGACCGAACGGCGCTTACCACTTGGGAACGTCACAGTAATCTGATACTTTGCGACCTCAGGACGATCGTCAACATCCGCCCCAGCCAACTTGCCCAACTTCAAGACGTGCGAATTCGTATACAGCACAAGTTTTCCGTTCTTGTGGTGGCGAACGAAGAGCGGCCCAAGGCGGGCCTTGCAGAAGGCCAACGAATTCAGCCTATCGGTCGCGCCCGACGAGAGCAACCCCCGGTCGTCGGGACTTCGAACCTCGCCCGATCTTCGGCGTTTGCTATTTGGCCTATCTGAAGTTCCTCGCTCCGGCGATTCAATTCGTTAACGTACCGCTCTAGCTGGAACGAGAGACGCTGCGACTGCCTCTTTCTCGGTCGCGCTTGGCCGGATTGCTTAGTGCTGAAACAGGAACTCTTTGGCGTTCAAGAGCGCCCAGCACACGTCTTCCAGCCCCTCCAGGCGCTCTTTCTGTGCCCGGATGTGGCTGACGGCTTTGCCTAGCTCTTGCGGCGAGGGCTGGCGCGACAGGGCCGCCAGATACAACTCGTCAACGATCTCCTCGTCGGTCTTCTTGGCGGCCACCAGTTTCCGCAGGCGGTTGTTGGCGTCGCGCAGCTTGTCGTGGACCAGCGGGCCGTTGATCATCTGGAGAGCCTGCGACAGGTTCGACTCGGTCGAACGCTCGCACTCGCAGGCCATCTCGCGGGCCGGCTGGCCGAAGATCTTGAGGAACGGGTGGTTGACGTCCGGGCTGGGCAGGGCGATCGCCTTGGTGCCCGCCGGCAAGCCGGCGAACTTCTCCGGCACGTCGGTCACGGCGCAGATCGCGTCGAGCAGCGGCTCGGCCGACAGCAGCCGCGTGACGGCGTGCGAGAAGTACTTCTCGTCGTCCTTGTTCGAGTCGTTCGTGCGGGCGCTGAGCTGATACGTGCGGCTGTTCAGGATCGTGCGGATGATGTGCTTCTGATCGAAGCCGCTTTCGACGAAGTCCTTCGCCAGGGCGTCGAGCAGGGCGTCGTTCGACGGCGGGTTGGATTCGCGGAAGTCATCCACCGGATCGACGATGCCGCGGCCGATGAGGTGGCACCAGATGCGGTTCACTCCGGCCTGCGGGAAGAACGGGTTGTCCTTGCGGCTGAGCCAGGCGACGAGCGCCTCGCGGCGGTCGGCGTCGGCGGCCGGGTCGATGCTGCCGGTCAGCGGCAGCCAAGGCTTCATCAGTTGCCCGGTGCGCGGCTGCGTGACCTCGCCGGCGCGGGCCACGGTGATCAGCATTTCGTTGGGATCGAGCCCGGCCCCGCGCTGGATGCGGTTGAAGAACGCGGCGATGCCGTAATAGTTGTCCTGCGTCCAGCGCTCGAAGGGATGGTTGTGGCACTTGGCGCACTGCATGCGCATGCCGAGGAACAGCTGGGCCGTTGTCTCGGCGCAGTCTTCGTGTCGGCCGCCGTGCGGTAGTAGTTGGCCGCCGGATTGTGCATCGTGCTGCCGCGGGCCGTCAGCAGCTCGGCCACGAACTCGTCGTAGGGCTTGTTCTGCCGGACCGACTCGTGAATCCAGCGGTGGAACTTGTGTACGCCGCCCGGCGTGACCTTCTTGGTGTTCAGCCGCAAGAGATCGCCCCACTTGAGCGTCCAGAAGTCGGCATACTCGGGGCGTTCCAGCAGCTCGTCGATCAGCTTGGCCCGCTTGTCCGGCGACTGGTCGGCCAGGAAGCGCCTCGTCTCCTCGACGGTCGGCAGCACGCCGATCACGTCGAGATACGCGCGGCGGATGAACTCGTCGTCGGTGCACACGTCCGAGGGCAGAATCTGCATCTGCTTCAGCTTGGCGAAGACGTGCGTATCGACGTAGTTGTTCTCCGGCGGGTTGCTCCAGGCGAAGCCGGGCACCTCTTTGAGGAACATCAGGTGGCTGGTCTCCATCTTCTCCAGGTAGCGGACCAGGATGGCCGTCTCGCCGCGGTCGTGGCTGACGACGAAGCCGCGCTCGTTCACGCTGGCCACGGCCTCATCGGAGGAGGTGAACACGGCCACATTGGTGATGTCGCGGATCGTGCCGTCGGAAAAGTGGGCCAGCACGCTGAGCTGCTGCGTGTGGGCCGGGTGCTTGAGCACGCGCTCGCGGGGGAAGACATCGACCTTCGTGCACTGCGGGGCCGTGGGCGGATCGACAGCGAGGCCCTCGGCGATCCACTGCCGTAGAAGCTGGTGGGCCGGGTCGCCGGCCTTCATCCGCCGGCCGCCGCCGTGGGCGACCTCCATCAGCGGCTTGCGCAAGAGCAGGCTCTGATCGGGGTCTTGCACATTGGTGCGGCGGTTATACGACTCGCGGATCAGCGTCAGCTCATCCAGCGGCGCGTCATAGGCCCGCAGCGAAAGCCGAAAGCCCCCCTTGCCGCTGGGCGAACCGTGGCAAGCGCCGGAATTGCAGCCCTGCTTGGAGAGGGCCACGAGCGTGCCGAACTGAAACGAAACCGGATCGGGCTTCGTTTGATTGACGACCTCGACGGGCACCCTCACCTGCTGGCCGCCGGCCGAGACGACGACCTCCGTCTTGCCGTCGGCGACTGGGGCAATCTCCGGGCCGCCGAGCCGGGCCACCTTGTCGTTGGCCGACGCATAGGTGGCCACCCGCGTCACGTCCTGCGATCGGCCATCGGCGTAGAACGCCGTGACGACCAGATTGATGCGGCTGCGCAACGTGCTCAGCTTGACCGCTGGCGGATACACCTCCAGGCGCTGCGGCTGTCCAACATCGACGGGCAGGAGCTGCGGCTGATCGGCGACGCCCTTCGCCGGCTCCGCGGCGGCAGCAGCACCCGCTGCGGCGAACACTGCCAACAGGGCCAGCTTCACGCCCGCACGCAAGGTTGAGGTCATCACGATGCGCGTCTCCTTGAGAGTAAAACGGAAGCAATTCCGTTCGTTGTCTGTCGAATAAGCCGAGTCACGGGGTCGGGAGTCAATTTCGTGATAAAAACCACTTGGGGTAATCCCACGTCAATCGCGTCACGACATCCGGACCCCTTTTCACTCCATCCGCTCAGCCCTTCTTCGCTTCCGGCTTCTTTGCCTCGGGTTTCTTCTCCTCCACCTTTTTCTCAGCAGCCTTCTTCTCTTCGACTTTCCTTACTTCCACCACCGCCGGCGGGCTGTTGACGCTGATATCTTTACCTTTGATCTTGGCCTTGGCAACCGCTGTCACCTTGTCGGCCTTGGCCGGCGCGGCGGTCGCGGCGGCCGTCAGCTCAATTTCTACGTCCGCCTTGCCCTGGGGAATCTTCTGGCCCGGCGGCGCGGTGACGCCCGCGGGCAGATTCGTCAGCTCGATGGCGATCTCTCCTTGCTCGCCTCCCCGGCGCACCGCCGTGACCTTGATCTTTTGCTTGCCGCCCGGCGGGATCACGACGGGGGCTGCCACCGCCACGTCCAGCGGCGCCACGATCTTCAGCACGATATTGCTCAGCGTGACCGTCTTGGGCTGGTTCTGAAACGTGCCGGAGCCTTTGATCGTGATCTTGTGCTCTCCGGCGGGCAACTCGGCCGGGCCGGTCAGCGTGATATCCGCGTCGGCTTTGCCCTGGGCGACGGGCTGCACCTTCGCCTGAAAACCCTGCGGCAGGCCTTCGACAGCCAAAGTGATCGCGTCGGGGAAGTTGTTCAGCCGCTTGGCGGTGACTTTGAACGTCGCCTGCCCGAAGAGCGGCGGATACTCGATTGGGCCGGCGGCCAACTGGAAGAACTCCGGAAACGGCTGGCCCACACCCAGGGCGAGCGAGCTCAGCAGTTGCGGCGGCGGAAAGGTCAGACCGGGCAGCACCTTCCGCAAGCCGATCAGCGTATCGGCGGTGGCGGTCAGCTCGCGGCCGTCCATCTTCCCCTTGCCGACAATCTGGAGCGGGAAGAGCTTGCCGGCGACCACGTCGGCCGGCAGCGTCACGCGCAGGGTGGTCTCATTGGCCTTCTCGCCAATCGCCGCGGCCGCAACCTGGCAATTCGGCGGCAGCCCGCGCAGCTCGAGATTGATCACGCCGGGATAGCCATTTCGCACGGCCGTTACCTTGGCCACGAAGACCCCGCCGTGGGGCACGTTGATCTGCTCGACATCGGTCACCAGCGTGAAGCTCGGATCGATCGATCGAGTGTCGATCCGATAGGTATACGCCGGCCCCGAGAAGCCGTTCCATTCCCGCACCGCCAGCAGATAGGGGCCGTCGGCCGGCGGCGTAAAGTCGAGCGAGACCTCTGACGTTACCGGGTCATCCATCTCGGCCAGCGCCTGCCCTTGCGGGTTCAGCACGCGCACGTTGAGCATCGCTGGCGAGCCAAGCGTGCGGGTCTGGGCGCGGAAGCGGAGCTTGTCACCTTTCTTGGCTTCGAAGCGGTAATGATCGACGTCGCGGGCCAACGGGTCTTTGCCCGGATCGAAGCGCCCGTTGAGGCCGGAGGGGAGCGCGACGGCGGTCGGCTGCTGGAGCGAATCGTTGGGCTCGGTCTCCACGGCCTCGTTGATGTCGCTGGCCAGCACGGCCATGGGGGTCGAGCCTTGACCGGATGCCATCTTGGCACCGGCCCACACCGCACCTTGCGCATCGGCGGGCACGGCCACGGAGACCGACGGCGCGCCGGCCGCGCTGGGTCCGGCGACTTGCACCTGGGCGGTCGTCCCTTTTTTCACGGCCAATGGAAGGGCCGTGCTGGCGAGCGGCAGGTCGCCGGCCCGCAGTCGATAGCGATGCGCGGCGCTGCCGGTGTAGGTGATGTCTCGCACCTCGATGAAATACGCGCCCTCGGTAGCAATGGTATGGGCCAGGCGGCAATCGGGGGCGATGCCCGGGTCGTCGTCGCAAGTGGCCAGCGTGCGGCCGGCCGAATCGAGCAGACGGATGGTCGGATCGAGCGCCGAGCCGAGCCGCTTGGCATACACGTCGATGGCCACGCGCTGACCTGCCTTGGCGGTGAACTTGTAGAAGTCGAAGCTCTCCGCCTCGCACGCTCCCTCGACCGCCACGGGTAGCTTGATCTCCTGGGCTGTCGCCACGGATTTGTTCGCGCCGTTGTCGGTGGCCGTCTCCAAGTCATCGACCAGCAGCAAGCGCGGGTTCGATACGCCCTTATCCGTGGAAAAGTGAATCATGCCGATGCCGGCCGGCGTGCCCGCGGGCACGGTGATGCGGTAGGTGACTTTGCCCGCTTCCTTGCCGTTGTTGGCGATGCCGGGCGTCAGCTCCACCTGGCCGGGCAGGCTGCTCCACAGGCTGGTGGCCCCCGCCAAATTGGCCCCGAAGAGCGTGATGTCCGCCGGCTTTCCAGGCGTCAGGCCGTCGGGCGTCACGTGCGTGATATTGGGAGCCTGGGCGGCAGCAGCGCCGACAACAGCGATCCAGCAGGCGCCCGTGGAGACGAGGCCGCGCACCGCCGAGGGCAAGCGGGGAAACAGTTGCAACATGCTTCGTGACATGCGGCGGGAGTGCGTAGGTGGGAAGTCGGTCGCGCCAGGTCGCCGCGACGGCGTGGGTCACCAACGCCACATGTTACCCGTCGGCCCGTCGGGCTGTCAAAAGAGTTCTGTGCTCGCTGGCAACACGGCAATCGGCTTGTCGGCCGAGGTTGGACGCACGGGCAGGATGCCCGTGCCACGGCTGCGCGTTACGGCCGCTTGTCCGTCGGCTCGATCGCCTCCAGCAGGGAGCGCACTCGCGACTTCAGATCGCCGTCGGCTTGCGGCACTTCTGCCAGGCGGCGCGCGGCCATTTCATAGAAGATGCGCGCCACGCCGGGTTTGCCTTCGGCCTGGGCCTGCTCCCCGCGCCGGACGAGCGCCAGCGCCTCTTGTTCTTTGGCCTGGGCTGCTCCTTGGCGTTGGCGGCGGATATCGGCCAGACTGCGGATCGGCTCGGCCGATGATTGAGCTTGCCCGCGCAGCGCCTGATCGGCCGCGGTCGGGGTCTCCGTTTTGGCGGCCGCCGCTGCGGCCGCGACGGCATCCGTGCGCCGCTTCGTCCGCGCCTCGCGGACCTCAGGGCTGAGCAGGATCGAGTCCATCTCCTCCAGATCGTGAATCTGTGCCGAGACGAAAGCGCCGCGCGCGGCTCGCTCCGTGCCGCTGCCCCGGTTGCCGGGCGCAAGGGCGAGCCGAACTCGCTCAGCCCGTCGGCGGCGTTCTTCGTGCCGCCGGCAAAGACGCGGCCGTAGCCCCGCGCGCTGTCGGGCGCCGACACGGTCGTGCTGACGGTGAAGAAGGAAAAGCTCGGCAACTGCACGGCCGTAGCGGGCCGGTGTTGCTGCTGACAATAAGCCGCCGCTCCGCTCAGCAGCCAGATCGCCGCGGCCGCCGTGAGATGCCAACGTCGCATGGTCGCCTCCTTCCCTTGCCGGTGCGCTCTCGTTCCCAAGAGTGCCCGGCATTCTACCGGAGCGAAGGCAGGAACTGCAACGGCCGAGCGAGCGATCCTAACGATCCGTGGGCAGGCCGATCTCGCGCAGGGCTTCGTAGAGCGACTGTCGGGCCGCCGAGTGGGGCGGACTCGGGACATCGGCCTGCTGACATGGCAGGGTCGCGATTCCCTGCCGGGCCCCGGCTACCAGACACAGTCCGACGAAAGAGATGAAGCCGACGACGCCGCAGTTTCGTGCTTGCCCCCGGAGGATCTCCTCCGAAACGGCGCCCGAGAGGGAGAACGCCAGCAACAAGGTGGCAAGGACGAGAATGCCAGCCAGAATCGGCAATTGAGACCGCACGTGCCCCCCCCCACGGTGCGAGTGACACACCCACCGCATTACAATCATAGGTCGGATTTCATGATTCGCGTGAAAGATTTTGCTGCGCCCCGTGTGCTTTATAGTGTCAGCCTGGCGGCCGTGGCGCAGATCCGATGGCGGACGTTCAGCACACGTCGGGCTTACGCCTCGACGCTCGCTTGAATGGTCGCCGGCTGAGCAGCGCAAAGACACCCGATGGCGGACGTTCCCGACACCCGCGCCAGCCTCATCCTCAGGCTGGCCGACGCGCAGGATGTCGCTGCCTGGGAAGAGTTTACGCGCATTTATCAGCCCGTCGTCTATCGGCTGGCGCGGCGGCGTGGCTTGCAGCATGCCGATGCGGAAGAACTGGTTCAGGAGGCGCTGCTGGCGGTGGCCCGGGCGGTGCATGCCTGGGTGCCCGATCCCCGGCGGGGCAGGTTTCGCAATTGGCTGCTGCGGATCGCCAGGAACCTGGCGGTGAACTTCCTCACCCGGCGAAAGCACCAGGTTTGGGGTACTGGCGATTCGGACACCCTGCGGCTGCTCGCCCTGGCCGAGAGTCAGCCGAAGTGCGATGCGGAGGCCGACGTCTCGGCGATGTTCGAGACGGAATACCGCCGCGAGGTGTTCCGGGCCGCGGCGGCCCGCGTCCAAGCTGCGGTCCATGAACGGACATGGCAGGCGTTCTGGCTCAGCACGGTGGACGACCTGCCGGTGGGGGACGTCGCACGGCGGTTGGGCATGTCCGTCGGCAGCGTCTACATCGCCCGCAGCCGGATCATGGCACACCTGCGCGAGGAAGTGCAGAAGCTCCAGGCGGCCGAGGAACCGGCGTCACACACAGCTCGATAACGCGGTGCCAATATGCAGGTTGCAAAAAGACCATCCTCGTGTGCGGACGTGCGGCTAGACGTGCTGCTCTTTGGCGAGGAGGACAGCGCCGAGTTCGCCGATACCGCCACCCACGTGGAATCGTGCGGTGCCTGTCGAGACCGTCTGGCCATTCTGGCCGGCAGCGACGACGACTGGTCCGAAGTTCGCAGCGTCTTGCGGCAAGATGAGCTGGACCGGGCGTTGATCGAGAAGCGAAGGAGCGGAGAAGCAAGGAGCGGAGAAGACGAGGAGCGAAGGAGCGGAGAAGCGAGGAGCGGAGAAGCCGGCAGCGGAGAAGCCGGGAGTGAAGAAGCGAGGAGCCCTGCTTCGCTTCTTCGCTCCTCCGCTCCTTCGCTTCTTCGCTCCTCACGGCCGCCGCGGCTCGATTTCCTCGCTCCGCCTTCGCACCCCGAGATGCTCGGCAGGCTCGGCCGCTATGAGATCGAGCAGACGATCGGCGCCGGCGGCATGGGCATCGTGCTCAAAGGCTTCGATACCGAGCTGAACCGCCCCGTGGCGGTCAAAGTGCTGGCGCCGCACCTGGCCCACAGCGGCGCGGCCCGGCAGCGCTTCGCCCGCGAGGCCCGCGCGGCGGCTGCCGTCGTCCACGAGCACGTGGTGGCGATTCACAATGTCGAGTCCGACGGCGTTGAGTCCGGCGGCGTCCAGGAGGGGGGTGTCGCGGGCGGAGATTCCCCTCGCGATGTGCCGTTCCTGGTGATGCAGTACGTGCCCGGCCGGTCGCTGGAAGAGCGCGTGAATCAGGACGGGCCGCTGGAGCCTGAAGAGATACTCCGCATTGGCAGCCAGGCGGCTGCCGGCCTGGCCGCCGCCCACGCACAGGGCGTGATCCACCGCGACGTCAAACCGGCGAACATCCTGTTGGAGAACGACGTCGAACGCGTGCTGCTGACCGACTTCGGGCTGGCTCGCGCGGCCGAGGACGCCAGCCTGACGCGCAGCGGGATCATCGCTGGCACGCCGCACTACATGTCGCCCGAGCAGGCGCGTGGAGAGCCGGCCGATGCCCGGAGCGACCTGTTCAGCCTGGGGTCGGTGCTGTACTTCATGGCGACCGGCCATCCGCCATTCCGCGCCGAACAGGCCATGGCAGTGCTCCATCGCATCTGCCAAAGCCGCCACCGCCCCGTGTGCGAGGCGAACCCCGGCATCCCCGACGAGTTGGCGTACGTGATCGACCGCCTGCTGGAGAAGAAGCCAGGCCGGCGCTTCGCCACGGCGAGCGACGTGCAGCAAGCCCTGGCCGGCGCGCTCAGCCGGCTGCAGCAACCGCGATCGTGGCGCGACGGTCGGTGGCTGCGCAGGTTGCGCCGACACCGTGGCAAAGTAGCCGCCGTGCTGGGCATTGCGGCAGCCGCGGCAGCGATCACCGGGTTCGCCCTGAAGAGCCAGCGTGATCGCGGCGAGCGTTCCTCGAGCGGCTCAGCATCTGCGTCAGCCGCCGCTCCGTCGCCCGAGTCGGCGAGTTCCACCGCCGAGAGCGCCGCGAGCGCTGCCGCTGAGCTGCACGCCGAGTCCGTAGACTTCAACCCAGAGCTGGCAGCCCTCGGCCAGGTGCTGGGCCGATTCGCGGCGAAGCCACACCCGGAAAGCGTGTTGCTTCAACAGTTCGGCGATCCGTGGAAGAAAGAACTGCGGGCCGTCAGCGCCCAAGTGGCAGGTTTTGAAAAGTCGTGGCCCGCCGAACCGGCGGACCGTTCGTTCCCCCGATCCCTTCGCGGAGATTAGTCATGAAGAGATGCCTTTTGGTCGTGGTGCCGCTGGCACTGCTCGCGGGAATTCTCTGGCTGAGCGCAAGTCTAGGACAATCGCCGTCGGACGATTTGGTGGTCCAAGCGGCACAGGCGCCCCCGGACTTGGTCCCGGCGGCACAGGTTTCGGCGTCGCGGCGCCCATGATCGTCCGGGGCCGCTCGGAGATCGGCCGTTTGGTGAAAGAGCTGGGCGAGACGACCGAAGAAGCCAAGAAGGCCGAGATCACCAAGAAGCTGGAAGCCGCCGTGACGAAGTTCTTCGACGAGGACCAGAAGGTCCGCGAGACGGAACTGGCCAAACTGGAAGAACGGCTGAAGAAGCTGCGCGCCCAGTTGGACCGTCGCAGCAAGGCCAAAGCCGACATCATCCAGCTTCAGCTCAAGGTGCTGGTGAACGAAGCGGAGGGGCTGGGGTTCTCTGGCACGTCGTCCTTCGACCACGGCGGCATGATGGGCGCGGGCGGCGGCGTTGGCTGGCAGACCCACGCCTACCCGGTAGGCGCCTGACGCCCACGCCGGCTGCACCGATCGCCGTACCGCCGGCCGCGCGGCCCTAACAGGCAGCTCGACGTGAACCACTTTTGCTCGGGTAGGAGTTACTTCTTAACAAACTTGTCACGGGGAGAGAGCGATGAAGAACCGTCTCGTTGTCCTGGCATCACTCATGTTGTTTGCCGGCCTGGTCTGCTTTGTCCCGAGCCATGGCCAGGAGGCACCCACTGCCACGGTGCAGATCGAAGGGGTGCCGGGCACAGGCCGCACCCTGCGAGTTATCGGCGGCGGCAGTGGGACTCAGTCAGAGATCGGCCGCATCATGGCCCAATTGCGCGAAGCGACGGAGGCGGCCAAGAAAGCGGAACTGACCAAACAGCTCGAAAAAGCCGTCACCAAGTCATTCGACGAGGACATGAAGGCCCGCGAAACCGAGCTGACCAGGCTGGAGGAGCGCCTGAAGAAGCTGAAGGACCAGTTGGACCGCCGCCAGAAGGCCAAGGCCGACATCATCCAGCTTCAGATGAAGGTGCTGGCGAACGAGGCCGAAGGGCTGGGGTTCTCCCGCACGTCGGCCTTAGGCGAGATCAAGGTCGATCCGAGCGTCGTGCTGCCCGCGGTGGCGCCGCGATTTGCCCCCTCGCGATAGAACCACGCCGCGCGAGCCCAACCGCAGCGAGTAAGAAGCCCGGCCTCCTGAGGCTGGGCTTCTTTTTTTGAGACTTGCACCGACGGTGGCGAAGCGCGACTCTTGGGCGCCGCTTGCTGCGTGTGCGTTGCAGCGGAATAATTGCCCCATCCCGTCTCCACCTCGGCTGAACGTGGCCGATGAAAAAGCCGCCGCGCACGATCCCCGACGATCCTTTCCTCGCCTCGGTCGCGCTGCGCCGCGAGCGCGTGCCGTCATTCGACGTCTATCCCTACTCGATCCCTGCCGTGCGGCACCTCACGTCGCTGGAACTGCATCCGCGCGTCACATTCTTCGTCGGCGAAAACGGCACGGGCAAGTCTACGCTGCTGGAGGCCATCGCCGTCGCCGACGGCATGAACGCGGAAGGCGGCACGCGGAACTTCCGCCTGGCCACCCGCGAGTCGCACTCCAAGCTGTACGAGGCCTTACAGCTTGTCCGCACCGTGCGGCGGCGCGATCGCAGCGACAGCTTCTTTCTACGGGCCGAGAGCTTCTACAACGTCGCCTCGTACGTCGATCGGCTGGGCTTCGACCCGGCGACAAGCCCTTACGGCCCCCTCTCGCTGCACGACCAGTCGCACGGCGAGGCGTTCCTCACCATGTTCACCGAGCGCTTCAGCGGCAACGGGCTGTATCTGCTCGATGAGCCGGAGGCGGCCCTCTCGCCGCAGCGGCAGTTGGCGTTTCTGACGGCGCTGCACGACCTGGCGCGGCGCGGATCGCAGTTCCTCATCGCCACCCACTCGCCGATCATTATGGCGTACCCCGCCGCGCTGATATACTGGTTCAGCGAGACGGGGATCGCCCCGGTGGCCTACGAAGAGACCGAGCACTACAAGGTCACCAAGGCCTTCTTGTCGCGACGAGAGAAGATGCTCGAGGATTTGCTGAGCGAGGAGGCTGGGGACGAGGGGCTGGGGACTGGCGGCTGAGGCTAACGCAAGCTGCAATCCCCAGCCCCCAGCCCCCAGCCCCCAGCCCCCAGCCCCCAATCCCTTCCATGGAGGCATTCCCATGTTCGCGCCGACTTCTCGCCGTTCGTTCTTGCAAACCGCCGCCGTGGGCGGCGCCGCCTACGGGCTGGGCGACCTGGGCTTCCTGGCCCAGCTGCCCGCCGTGCGCGGCCGAAGAGACCCGGCCGAACCCGAAGGTCGTGCAGCTTCGCCCGGAGATCGAGCCGCTGGTCCGGCTGCTCGAGGAGACGCCGCGCGAGCGAGCTGCTGGAGGAGGTCGCCGGCCGGATTCGCGGCGGGCACGAGCTACCGCGAGGTGCTGGCGGCGCTGCTGCTGGCCGGGCGTGCGCAACGTGCAGCCGCGGCCGAGCGTCGGCTTCAAGTTCCACGCGGTGCTGGTCGTCAACTCGGCCCACCTGGCCAGCCTCGCCTCGCCCGACGAGCGACCGCTGGCTGCCGATCTTCTGGGCGCTCGACCACTTCAAGAGCGTCGCAGGCCCAGGACGTGCGCGAGGGCGACTGGACGATGGGCGCCGGTCGACGAGGCGCGCCGTGCCGCCGCCCGACAAGGCCCGCGCGGCGTTCGCCGAGGCGATGGACAACTGGGACGAGGCGGCGGCCGACGCGGCGGTCGCCGGCCTGGCCCGCACGGCCGGGGCCGAACGAGGTCGTTCGAGCTGTTCTTCCGCTACGGCGCGCGCGACTTCCGCTCATCGGCCACAAGGCGATCTACGTCGCCAACAGCCTGCCGCACGCTCCAGTGCATCGGCTGGCAGCACGCCGAGCCGGTGCTGCGGTCGCTGGCGTACGCCCTGCTGACGCACGAGGGCGAGCAACCCGGCCAGCAGCGACGACGCCGGCCGACCGCCCCGGCCGGCGCAACGCCGGAGCTGGCCAAGAAGATCCGCGACGACTGGCAGCGACGGCAAGCCCGACGCGGCGGCGACCAGCCGACCTGCTCGCCACGCTGCGGCACCGGCTCGGCCGACGAGGCCTGCGACCAGGTCGTCGAGCTGCTCAACCGCGGCGTCGCGCCCGCAGTCGGTCTGGGACGCGCTGTTCGTCGGCGCCGGCGAGCTGCTGATGCGCCAGCCGGGCATCGTCGCGCTGCACGCGGTCACGACGACCAACGCCCTGCGCTACGCCTACCAGACGAGCGGCGACGACGAGACGCGGCGGCTGCTGCTGCTTGCAGAACGCCGCGTTCCTGCCGCTGTTCCGCGAGGCGATGCAGGGCCGCGGCAAGGTGGCCGACGTCAAGATCGACGAGCTCGACGCCCGTTCCGGCGGACGCGAACGAGCAGCCAGCTGCCGGTCGACGAAGATCTTCGCCGAGGTAGGCAAGGACCGGCAGCTCGCCGCCCGCAAGGCGCTGGCCTACTCCAGAGCCAGGCAGCCACGGCCGAAGGCGCTGATCGACGCCGGCCGCGTGCTGGTCTTCCTCAAGGGCAACGACTCGCACGACTACAAGTTCAGCTCGGCCGTGCTGGAGGACTACTACCACGTCTCGCCCGCCTGGCGCGACCGGTTCCTGGCCGCCAGCGTGTTCAACTTGCGCAGCTCGGAGGACCGGGACAACGCGTTGGTGAAGCGCATTCGAGCGGCGTTGAGTTAACGCTCCGTACCTGCCATCCGGCGGCGACGATGAAGGTCCGAGAGGTGATCAAGCTGCTCAAGCAGGATGGCTGGTTTCATGTACGCACAAGAGGCGATCACCGGCAATTCCACCACGAGGTGAAGCCGGGTACCGTAACCGTCGCTGGCAAGTTATCGGAGGACATTTTATCGGAGGACATTCCGCCGGGAACGCTAAATAGCATTCTCCGTCAAGCTGGCCTCAAGAATGAGTCTTGAATCCTGAGGGCATCGATGAAGTATCTGGTCGTCATCGAGAGAGGGGTTCGCAGCTATGGGGCATTCGTGCCCGACCTTCCCGGATGCGTGGCTGTTGCCAAGACCGTGCCGCGGGTCAAGCGGCTGATCCGCGAGGCGATGGCGTTGCATATTCAAGACCTGAGGCGTCGCGGGCTGCGTGTCCCCCGCCCGGCAGCCGCAAGCGAGTTTATCGAACTGGAACCGATGCCCGCCTGAGCATGGCGAAGAAGGCCGAAATCAGCGTCCAGCTTTTCGCCGTGGCCAAGCAGTTGGCCGGTCGGGGCGACGGTCGATCTCGAAATCTCCTCCGACGCTACGGTAGCGGAGCTGCGTCAGGCGCTGGTGGCCGCCGTTCCGGCACTCTCTGGCATGGCGGCCCAGCTCCGCTTCGCCGTGAACGAAGAATATGCGCCCGACCCGTTGCGCATCCCGCCCGATGCCCGCGTGGCGTGCATTCCACCCGTGAGTGGCGGGTGAGCAGCAAGGCGACAGCAACGCCAGCAACGCAGGGACGAATCTCTCTACGTCGCCGTGAACCATGCCGGCTAGAATCCTTCTCGCACCTCGCTCGTGCTCGTAGTCGTGCTCGTGCTCGAAAACGCGCGGATTCGAGCACGAGCACGAGTACGATAACGAGTACGAAAGCACGCGCATGAATCGGTCACGGACGACCCTTGGCCTCTGCCTTCTGGCCGCGTTGGCGGTCGGCTTGCGCGTCGCCGCCGTGCTGTATCTCGAGTCGTACCGCGATCCATTCACCTACGAGCACGGCGAGATCGCCGAAAACCTGCTTGCCGGCCGGGGCTTCTCCGTTACCTTTCTCGGCGGCTGGGGGCCGACCTCGCAGCAAGCGCCGTTCTATCCGGCCCTGCTCGCATCGGCCTATGGGCTGTGGGGCGAGCGCAGCACGGCGGCCTTTCTGATCGTTGAATTGCTGCAATGCCTGGCCGGCGGCGTCACCTGTCTTTGTACGATTTGGATTGCCTGGGCCGTGTTGCCGGGCCGCCGGGCCGTCGGCTGGATCGCCGGACTCTTGGCCGCCCTGCACCCGGCGCAGGTCTACGCGGTCACGCACCTGCAGGTCGCGGCCTGGGCCACGATGCTGCTGACGATGCTCGCGGCCCTGACGCTCTCGCCGCGCGTTCGCGGCTGGCGGGGCGCGATCCTGATCGGCGGCCTCGGCGGCGCCCTGCTGCTGGTGGAGCCGATCTTCGCCGTCGTGATGCCGATCGTGGCGGGCGCGTATTGGGTTCGTAATGCAGGCTTCCGTGCATCGAGTGCGGGTCTGTTGCGTTCGTGCGCCGCCCGACCGGGTGAGGCCGGGAGTGCGGACGCCGCCGCGCGGTTTTGGTGGGCACAGCCCACCCTTCAGGTGGCGGCCATGACGGCGGTGACCATGCTTGCTACCGCGCCTTGGCTGTGGCGTAACTATCGCGTGCACGGCGAGCTGGTGTTCGTGAAATCGACGTTCGGCTATGCCTTTTGGCAAGGCAACAACCCGATTAGTTGGGGCACCGATAAGGTGCCGAAGCTGTCGGCCCGTCAAAGCAGCCTTCAGGCTCCGGACTTCGGGCTTCAGGAAGGGCAGCCTGAAGTCGGTAGCCTGAAGCCCGAAGCCTCGACTGACTCCCGACCCCTTTCCCCGGCCCTTTCGTTGGCCGACCAGCACCGCGCGGCCTGGGAAGCCCGGCACGAAACGCTGTACATCGACGACGTGCTGCTCAAGCCCACAGGCTACGCCGAGTTCGCCGGCCTGACCGAGCCGGAGCGCTGCCGGCTGCTCGGGCGTGCGCCTGGCATTTCATCCGCGACAACCCGGCCGAGTACGCTCGGCTGTGCGCGCAGCGGCTGCGGTATTTCCTGCTCTTCGACGAGACCAATCCCAAAACGGCCAACCGAATCTATCGCCTCACGACCATCGGCTGGCTGGTGCTCGCCGTCGTCGGCCTGGTGCTGACGCGCAGGAGCTGGCGAGCGATGTGGCCGCTGTACGCGATCGTCGCTGCGGTGACGCTGTTCCACACGCTGACGATCGTCTCGGCCCGATTCCGGCTGCCGATCGAGCCACTGACGTTCGTCTGGGCGGCGGCCGCCGTGCCATGCGTAGGACGGATTTTCAATCCGTCCGAGCGGTAGTCCCGGCAAGAACCTCGACGCCAGTCGCATGCGCGCGCTAGCGCCCCGCGTGCCGTGTGCCACACGCCGCTTGTGTCACGAAGCGGACCACTTTGTGGTCTGAGTCTTCCGTATATGTCACGGTTGCGAGACCGCGCCGCCATCGCTGCCGCTTGCAAGTGCTTGTTGCAGCGAGCGTTACGTAGGTTCGGCGGGCCGTAGAATGCCGTGCCGTGCCGATCTTTCACAGTGCACTGCCGGCAAGGCACCCACCGAGCAGTCCGAGCAAAACACGATTCGTCTCGTGTCACGCCGCTAGCTAGACTGAGGTGCGCGTCCAGGCAGAGCGCTCCGGCTGCGCGAATCATGCGCCCTCTGGCCGCTGGCGCGCTGCGATGGATGCTGACTCGGCGTGGGGGGGTATCACCATCCCTGACCTTGCCGACGAGCCCTCGAAGTCCAGCAGCTATCCGCTTGACTCCGTACTTTGATACGGGGTTAGAATTCGCAATGACAAAGGAAAGGAACCTCATGCCCTCGCTTCGCACGGGCGAGCTCGCCCGGCTTGCTGACGTGAACGTCGAGACCCTTCGTTTCTACGAGCGGAAGGGCTTGCTTCCCGTGCCGCCGCGGCGGGCCTCTGGGTATCGTGAGTACTCGCCGGAGGCCGTCCACCTGATCCAGTTCGTGCAGCGCGCGAAGAGCTCGGCTTTTCGCTCAAGGAGGTCAAGGAACTCCTGGACCTTCAGGAGGTGCCGGGGGCGACCTGCGGCGACGTTCGTGGCCCTCGCGCAGCGGAAGGTTGCGGACATCGACGCGAAGATTAGCGACCTGCGGGCCATGCGCGCCGCCCGCACGAAGCTCCTGACTGCGTGCCCCGGCACCACGCCCGTCGTGCGCTGCCCGATCATCGAATCGCTGGCGAGCCAGGCGAAGGAGACTTGCGGCATCCGCCCGCGCAAGGACAGCAGGTCGGCGGAGCCGCGTACTTTTGGTCCCCGACGTTCGATGTCCGGGACTTTATGGCCTGAGGCGTGGCACCCACTGAGCGGGATGCGAAGCGCTACCCACCGTTGAGGCGAATCTGCAATCCGTCCGCTCAACCTATCTCGACTGGATCATTCGGTGGTGGGAACGGAATACTCGACTCCGAGCCCCAGGGTGTCCGTACACGCAGCTCGTGGGCGGACTCAAAGCGAAGGCCCGTGGGTGCAGTCCACGCGCGCTCGGGCTGCCAATTTGCAGGGACTCGGGCGCGAATGGGTACAAATCGGACTTTACCATGCGGAATCTCTTGCACTGCCAACTCGCCCCAATCGATGATCCGTTCTGGACTTGAGCCGGACGTTCGTATCGTCAGACGACCAGTCGTTGTACGTCTCCCACATCATGGCAAGCCAGCGATCATCCGCGGAGAACACGGGAGCCTCACCTTCTCCGAAGACATAGGGTAGCCCGCCGAGATGTTGCAGCGTCGGCTGCAGGGCGAAGAGCTCGTAACCGACCTCGCTCTGCCCCGAATAGAGGAAGAGCGCCAGGTATAACCCGTGTGGTGACACGACGAGCTCATGACCGCCGTATCCGTGGCTGGGACAGGGAAGAAAGATTTGCCCGAGCTCTGAACTCGTGCGATTGTTGACAACGGACACTGTCATACCGCCGAGGTCATCGACGCCAACGACGATCATTTCGTCCGCGAGCATGTGCTACTCCGCTGCGTTTTCTGCCGTCCTTGCAGCCAGCTCGCTTCGAGCTGCCTGCCCTAGCACGAAGACCATTCATCTGCCGACCGCTCCGCGCTCCCGATTCTTGATGTTGGCCGATACGACGTTGATTTCCAGTTGGCAGTCCAATCCCTTGGCATAGCGTTGTAACGTTTTCATCGAGTCGCTCTTTTGTGTCTCAACTCTTTCCAGCGTGCCGCGAAGAATGCCCGTTCGATCGGCCAATTCGGCCAGGCTGATACCTTTTGCTTCGCGCAAGGCGCGCAGCTTGGCAATCGCGACTTTCAAGGGGGCGGGCCTAAGCGGCGGTATCTCCGCCTCGACTTGTTCGCGAATCTTTCGGTACCTAGCCGCTTCCGCCTTCGTCAGACGACGGTCTCGTGAAACACCGCGATAACTCTTCTTTTCCATTGGTTATTCCTCGACCGCGTAAGCAGTGACCGGATAGACGGTCGTGTCGTCGATCTGTTCGTAAACTACGGCGATGTATTCACCGCTGGGCGTGTGTCCGAACACGATCGGCAGTCCGCTCGATCGGCTCTTCTGACGTTGCTTCGGATTATTCAGCGCGTGTTCCACGTCGATCGGCGTGAGACCGTGCTCGGCGATGTGCTGTACGTTACCCTGCGGATCGTCGGGCAAGTCCCAGATTGTATCGACGGGCGGCATTCATCAAGCCTCGGTCCGTCTAGTTCCACGCGCATTTGGTGGGCCGGCGGCTGCTGACGCAGCCTTGGCCCACCCTACGGTCGCTGGGGCTGGAAGCCCCAGCCACGCCTACAGAAAACTCTGCAACACCTCCTGCGGCGCCGGCCCATAGTGGCTCGGCTCCATCGTGCTCGTGGCCATGCCCTGGCTCAGGCTGCGCATGGCGCTCGAATAGCCGAAGAGCTTGGCTAGCGGAGCGTGGGCCTCGATGACCGTTTGGCGGCCGCGGATGGTCGGTGCCGGTGATCATGGCTCGACGCTGCTGCAGGTCGCCGACGAAGTCGCCGAGGTAATCGTCCGGCGTGATGATGTCGAGCTTCATGATCGGCTCCAGCAGCACCTTGCCGGCCTCTTGCAGCGCCTTGTCGAAGGCGTCGGCCGCGGCGATGTGGAAGGCCACGTCGGTCGGATTCCGTGGCGTGTACCTCGCCGCCGAGCACCGTGACCTTGACCTTCATCAGCGGGAAGCCGAGCTGGCCGCCGCCGTGGCAGCTGCTCGCCCAGCGGCCTCGAGCGTGGCGTCGAGATATTCGCCGCGGCAGCTCGGTCGGGCGGCACTTGTCGCCGAGCGTGACGACCTCGCCGCTTGGCGAACGGCTCCAGGCGGATCCTGCACCTTGGCGAACAGGTTCTGCCCGCCGATGATTGCGGTGGCACTCGCCGACGACTTCGACCGGCCTGCTCGATCGGTCTCGCGGTAGCTGACGCGCGGCTTGTGGACCTTGACCTTCAGGTTGAAGTCGCGCAGCAGGCGGTTCTTCATGATCTCCAGGTGCAGCTTGCCCATGCCGCTGATCAGCGTCTGGCCCGTCTCGCTGTTCTCGCTGGCGCGGAAGCGTCGGGTCCTGCCGCTTGAGCATCTCCAGCGTGTCGGCCAGCTTCTTGCGCTCGGCCGAGCGTCTCCGGCTCGATGGCCATCGAGATGACCGTCTCGGGGAACGTGATCGACTCCAGCAGGATCGGGTCGCTGGGTGTCGCAGAGCGTGTCGCCGGTGATCGAGTGCCGCAGGCCGATGATGCCGACGATGTCGCCGGCCTCGACGCTGTCGGCACCTGCTCGTCGTTCTGCGGTCGGCGTGGATGTGCCAGAGCTGGGCGACGTTCTCCTTCACGTCCTTGCCGGGGTTGAGCACGCGGCTGTTGGCCTTGAGCGTCGCCGGAGTAGACGCGGACGAAGTACAGGTCGCCGTGCTTGTCGGCCAGCGATCTTGAACACCAGGCCGCAGAACGGCTCCTCGGGTCGGGCTTGCGCGCTTGAGCTTCTTGTCTTTCTTCTCGCGGAGTTCGCGCCGTCGACCGGCGGCAGGTCGAGCGGGCTGGGCAGGTAGTACGTGCACGGCGTCGAGCAGCGGCTGGATGCCGATGTCGTGCAGCGGCCGAGCCGCACAGCACCGGCTGGATGCTGCATGTGCACGCGTCGCTCGCGGAGCACCTTGCGGATCAGCTCGGCGCGGAATCGGCTGCTTCGGCCAGGGCCAGCTCCATCAGCTCGTTGCTGAAGTCGTAGAGCTCGTCGAGCATGCTGCTCGCGCCAGAGCTGCGGCGTCGTCGCGCAGATCTCGGCGGGGATCGTCGCTCGCGTCGATCTTCGCGGCCGTCGCTCGTCGGTCGGAAAGGTGAGCAGCTTCATCTCGATCAGGTCGATGATGCCGCGGAACGGGTTGGTCACGTGCGGCGGGCCCGCGCCGACGGGAATCTGGATCGGCGACCGGGTGGCGCGCCGAGCCGCTCGCGGATCTCCTCGAGCGACGCCGTCGAAGTTGGCCCCGTCGCGGTCCATCTTGTTGATGAAGACGATCCGCGGCACGCTGTACTTGTCGGCCTGCCGCCAGACCGTCTCGCTCTGGGCCTCGACGCCCTTCGCGGGCGTTGAAGACGACGACGCCGCCGTCGAGCACGCGCAGGCAGCGCTCGACCTCGGCCGTGAAATCGACGTGGCCGGGCGTGTCGATCAGGTTGACGGTGCACGTCCTGCCACTGGAACGGGACGCAGGCGCAGTAGATGGTGATGCCGCGCTCCTGCTCCTCGGGGTCGTAGTCGGTCTCGGTGGTGCCCTTGTCGACGTCGCCGAGCGGTGCTTGGCGCCGGCGTAGAAGAGCATCTGCTCGGTCGTCGGTCGTCTTGCCGGCGTCGATGTGGGCGATGATGCCGATGTTGCGGAGGGTGCGAATGTCGCGGGGCATGATGCGGGTTTTTATCGGGGAACGGCAATCCGACACTATATCGGTGTGGCGAGAATCTTGAAAGTTCGGGTATGGGCCGCGCTGCCGGCCCGTTTTCCTGGTGCTGCTCTGACGTGGCGGAAGGGTTGCGGCACGGCGAGGTAGCGTCGTGCACGCAGGTGAGGCCGGCTGGCCTTCTCCCGGTTGTCCGAGGCGTCTGGCGTCCCTTCAGGGATCTCAACCAGTGGCAGCTAGCTCTCGTTCAATGGTCCACCGAGCCGACTCGCCGGCAAGGCGATCGTGCACACAAAAGTGAAACGAAATCGTTGCTTCCCTTGGCAGTGCTGGTATCCTGTTTTTCGTTAGTGCGTTCATGCTCTCTGCGCAAGACTCCACATCCCACTCTCCATGGGTGTGCTATGACCGACCAGCATCATCCCACGGCCGGCTCAAACCCGCAGAATCCTGCGCCGACCCGAACGCGCTGCTCACGCCGCGTGAAGAGCGTGAAGACAATGAGCGGCCGGCGAATCCTGAGGAGCATCCAGCGCCTGACGCAGCTGACAGCGCAGTACAGAATCTGAAGCACTTCTTCGGCAGGATTCTGACATCGGCATCAGTCGGCAACTTCCTCATCTTTGTGGCAAGCGTGTGCCTGTTTACGGGCGTCATTCATTTCAGCCTCACGCGGTCTCTCGAGGTGCTCGCCTCGGCGCAGGAGACGAAAGACGCAAGTGTCACTGGCGACGGCGGTGGGTCTGCCTCGCCCACTGACACCGAAAGCGCCAAGAAAGGCCAAAGTGATGGAACCCATTTCTTTTGGCGAATAACAGGCCGTGTCCTCGACGCCGGCGCACCGGTTGAAGACGTCGTCGTATGGGCGGTCGCATATGACGAAGCGGGCAACACCTATTCGCCGGCGGCCAAGAACACGAACGCCGAGGGCGAGTTTGCCTTTGATCCAATTCCCAGCGCGTTGACGCTTCGTACTCCGGCGCGGTTTATTCGGAGCATCAAGGTATTTGCTCGTCAGGAACCCGCGTTTCGAGGCCTGGCGCCGCGGGAGGGTGAAGCCACGTTGTCTGTAGTGCGCGACTCAACGGCGCTCCTGCTGAGCGAAATGAACATATCTTTCTGGCATCTCATTCCGCTAGCATGTTTTGTTGCCACCTTGTTGTGCGTGTCCTCGTTTTCCAAGCATGGCTATTACGGCGCCCTGTGGCTCACCCTGGCGCTGTCGCTTGCTGTCTTCGTAGGAAATGGCATTCGTACTTTTAACACTTCCGTCCTACACGGACAGTTTCGGACGATGGGGTTTGTCAGCTTCTTTGAAGGCACATACATTGAAGACGCGGCGCCGGAATGGCTGATGTCCCTCACTGCGCCGCCGACCGCCGACGTCGTACCGTCGCCTCCGAGCGCAAAGTCACCCGCGGGAAATGCAGCGCAACCGGCTGCAAATGGAGCCCAACCGGCAGCCTCTGACGGTGCGCTGGTTGACCAGGGACGAAACCCCATCGCGCGAGGCTTGGGGGCGCCGATCTGGGTGGTATTTGTTTCGGTCCTCGGGGCGGCCCTCTTGACCCTGGTGCTCGTCGTTCAAGGCTTTTCAAATCCACCTAAGTTGGAGAATCTAGGCGATGCCGAGACGACGGAACTGCGGAAAAGGCACGCAGTGATACTCGAACATCAGGCGTTTGTCTTTTTCTCGCCGCTCGGTGGCATCCTCGTGTACCAACTGTTGATGCTAGGCGGCGCGGCGAAGGAACCGGTCACCGTAGCGATCGTCATTTTAGGCGCCGGGGCGACGTTGAACGGATTGCTGGCCAAGGCCGTGCGGCTTGCTCAAGACTGGGCACAGGGCAACCAGACTCGGTAGCCCTGCCCCCCCACTGGGAATCCGCCACGATATCCGTGGTGCCGGAACCTGCAAAGTTCGGCGGATCCGAGCAGCAGCCACCTCGGGAGAAAGCCGGGCTTCGTCTCTTGGACGGCTCCGTGCTCGCCAACGCGGTCAGCGGGTCAGCGCGCGGCGCGACCCGTTCTTTTGTCGGCGAGCGATGCGAGCTAGAATGGTCAAGTGCGACAGATTGCCCGAACGCGGCCGGCCATCTGGCATCGCCGCTGACTGAGGAGCTGACTTTGATCGAGCCCGCACGTCTTTGCATCGCGCTAGGCCCGCTGGCAGTTTATTTGATCGTCATCGGGCTGGTGAACCTGTGGCGGCGGCCCTTCGTCACCACCGGCACCCGCGATCTCCTGGCATTGGCGGTCGGCGTCAGCGGGCTTGCGGTGATTGGCCCGATCGAGCTACTCACCTCGACGGCGCTGGTGATCGCGCTGGGGCCGACGTACTGGGCGCCTGGTGTTGGGGCTCTATGCTTCGGGCTGGGTGCTGCTGACGATGTACGTCCGGCCGCGGCTCGTGGTGTACAACGTCAGCCAGGAGGAGCTGGCCCCCGCGCTCGAACAGGCGGCCCGGCAGCTCGACGCCCAGGCGCACTGGGCGGGGCAAACGCTGCTGCTGCCCACTTGGCAGGCGCAATTGGCCCTGGAGAATTTCTCGGTGCTGTGCAACGTGTCGGTCGTGGCCGTGGGAGAAGTGCCGGCCCCGGCCTTCTGGCGGCAATTGGAGCTGGCCCTCCGCCGCCAGGTGGCCGAAGCGCGCGTGCCGCCCAGTGGCTACGGGCTGGGCATGGTCGTGCTGGCGGCGGCCATGCTGGTCGTGATGGGCTACCAATGGGTGAGCCATTCGCAGACCGCGACGCGGGCCCTGCTCGACATGCTGGGCGTCGGCTAGGTCCGCCGAGCCGCGACCCGACGCGGCCCGGGCACCGCTCATCGCCTCACTACGCGGCCGCCAAACGATCCTCGCGGGGCGAGGCCGGCACGAACTCGCGGATCACCGCTTCGATCTGCGCATTGAGCTCATCCAGAAGGCGCAAGACCTCATCCTGCCGAGAATCCAGCTCTGAGCGGATGTCGTCGTCAGATGACCGCGCCTCGTCGCCCGCCGAGGCGGTGCCGCGAAGAACGGTTCCCGCGAGGCCGATCTGGCTGGTATCCTGCATGGCGACGACTTGGCTGTGTTTGCCGGCGGTCCCCCAAGGCGTTCATCGGCACATCGGGGCGCCGCTAGCTGCGGTGAACTCCTCGCTGGAGCCCTTTGGAGCGCCGCTGGCGTCGCGGGTCGCGGCGAGTTTTCCGTCTGGCGAGAGTCGCCCAGCTGCTTGCCAGATTGGCCGTACGGGCACCTCCACTTGTGTCAGCAACCAGCACTAGCATCGCTGCTCCCAGGGAAGTTGACGTGTCCGCGGCGCCTTGCCATCTCGTGCCTGCGCGCGCCGCGTATATCCACGTGCCGTTTTGCGCTCATCGATGCGGGTATTGCAATTTCACGCTCGTGGCGGGGCGCGACGACTTGATCGGCGACTACCTGACGGCCATCGAGCGGGAACTGGGCTGGCTGGAGACGCCGCGGGAGGTCGATACGCTGTTCCTGGGCGGCGGCACGCCGACGCACCTCTCGCCGCCCCAATTGCGGCCGGCTGCTGTCGATCGCGCGGCAGTGGTTTCCACTCGCTGCTGACGGCGAGTTCAGCGTCGAGGCCAACCCCATCGACGTGGATAAGGATCGCCTGGACGTGCTCGTCGCAGGAGGCGTCAACCGCCTCAGCCTGGGCGTGCAGTCGTTTGCTGAAGCCAAACTTCGGCTGCTGGAGCGAGATCATCGGGCGGCCGATATCCAGCGGGCCGTGGCGCTGGCCCACGGCCGCTTCCGCTCCATCTCGCTGGACCTCATCTTCGGCTCGCCGGGTGAGACGCTGGCTGCTTGGCAGGCCGACCTGGAGATCGCCTTGGCCTTGCGGCCGGACCATCTTTCGAACTACGGCCTGACCTTCGAGCGAGGCACGTCGTTCTGGGGCCGCTTGCAACGGCGTGACCTGGCCGAGGTGGACGAAGAATCGCAGCGGGCGATGTATGCCCTGGCGATCGACCGTCTGGCCGCCGAAGGCTTCGAGCACTACGAGGTGTCGAACTTCGCCCGCCCGGAGCACCGTTGCCGGCACAACGAAGTCTATTGGGCAGGCCAGGCCTATTATGCGGCCGGCCCTGGCGCGGCGCGATATGTCAACGGGCGGCGCGAGATCAATCACCGCAGCACGACGACCTACCTGCGGCGAGTGCTCTCCGGCGATTCACCGGTCGCCGAGTGGGAAGAGCTGCCGCCCGAGGACCGGGCGCGCGAGGCCCTGGTGCTCGGCCTGCGGCGAATGGAAGGGGTGGACCGCGAGGCCTTCGCGGCCCGGACCGGCTTCACGATCGACGCCCTGGCAGGCGGCGAGATTCGTCAGTTCATCGACCGTGGGCTGCTCTGCGAAGAGGTCGGCCGGCTGCGCCTCACGCGCCAGGGGCTGTACGTCAGCGACAGTCTGTGGCCTGCGTTGCTGCGGCGTTAGGGGTCGCGGCGCGGCTGCCGGCGGAGTCGGCGAAACTCGCGGCCGGCGCGGGGCGGCCGAAGTGAAAGCCTTGCCCCAGCTCGAAGCCCAATTGTCGGCAAATGATGCTCTCCTCCTGGCATTCCACGCCTTCGGCCAACGGCTGAATACCCAGGTCGCGGGCCATCTGCACCAAGGCGGCCAGCATCTGCTGCCGAGCCAGCGAGGCGCTGTGGATGCCCTGGATGAGCTTCATGTCGAACTTCAGGTAGTGTGGCGGCACTTCCACCAGCTCGATGAGCCGTGCCTGCCCGGCGCCGAAATCGTCGTAGGCCAGCAAGATGTCGAGCTGCGTCAGCAGGGCGCGCAGCTCGTGCATGGCTTTGCCGTCGGTGACGGCGCTTTCGTGAATCTCCAGGGCAATCTGCCGGGTGGGGTACGTCGCCCGCAATTGGGCCAGCGAGCGGCCCAGTTGGGGCACGTCGGCCAGCTCGCAGGGGTGCGTATTGAGGAACAGGATTTGGGGATTGGGGATTCGGCTCGCCGCCAGCAGCCCTTCGGCGCGGCAGATGCGGCTGAGCTCCCCTTCGGCTTCGAGCATGTGGGCGGCCGAGAACATGGCCGCAGGCGTTTGCAGGCCGAACAAACGGCTGCGGGCCAGGATCTCGAAGCCGATCCGCGTGCCATCGGTCACATGGACGATCGGCTGGAAAAAGGAAACGACGTTGCGCTGGCTGATCAGCTTGTCGAACTGGATCAAGGCCAGCGCTTCGTCGCAGGCGTCGCCGAGCTGAGTGCGGCTGCTTGATGGCTACCGTCTCTTGCCCGACGCGAAAGACGATCTTGGCGAAGTGCAGGTAGTCGCCTGGCTTAAGCTCGGTCGCCGAGCGGACGGCGTTGCCGTTGACGAACGTGCCGTTGGTGCTGTCCAGGTCGCGGACCCACGAGCACGTCGCCGTCGGACACCAATTCCGCGTGACGGCCCGAGACGCTCGCGCACGAGAGCGACAGGTTCATCTCCGGCCGGCGGCCGATCGTGTAAGGCGTGGTGTGCACGCGCACGCGCTGAGGCGCCCCGCCTGTCCTGCGCCGGCCACCAGGCACCAGGCGGTTTCGGGGGTCGCCGCCCACTCGGCGATAGCCTTCGTCGTGAGACTCATCGGCCAACGCTCCCTGTCGCCGACCTTCGTCGGGCCGACCCCTTTCTCTCCGGTCAGCACCGTGAAGTAGCTGCGGCACGACGCGGTCGAAGTACTCGGGCCGCATCTCGACCGGCAGGTCGTTGTAACGGCAGTAGTTGCGGACCTGGCTCAACAGGTCGCGGGGGTGGCAGCGGCGCAGCGGGCGGCCGTGCGGCCGGTAGTGCTTGGTCATCAGGTTGTCGACCACTTCCGGCCGGTACTCGCAGTCGAACTGCCGGGCATACAGCTCGAACAGGCGTGTGGAACTCGCGCTCGTCCGGATCGCCGACCTCGATCTTGTACGGGAATGCGGCGCAGGAAGGCCTCGTCGACCAGGTCGTTCGGCTCCAGGTTCGTCGAGAAGATGATGAGCTGCTCGAAGGGCACCTGGATCTTCTTGCCGGTGGCCAGCGTCAGGAAGTCGTGCCGGTTCTCCAGCGGGACGATCCAGCGGTTGAGCAGCTCGGCGGGCGCGATCCGCTGGCGGCCGAAGTCGTCGATCAGCAGGCAGCCGCAGTTGCTCTTCAGCTGCAGCGGGGCCTCGCTGACGTTGCTGCGCGGGTCGTGGCGGATTTCCAGGGTGTCGATGCGTCAGCTCGCCGCCGACGACGACCGTCGGCCGGCGGATCTTGACCCAGCGGCGGTCGTGCTCGGCGGTCTTGCAGCAGGCCGGTCTGGCGTCTTCGCATCGGCTCGTGGCAGGCGGCGTCGAACAGCTTGATGAACTGGCCGTCCTCGATGATGCGTCTGGGGGATCCAGATCGCGCTGGCCGAAGCACATCGTGATCCGCGTGGCGAGCGTCGTCTTGCCGTTGCCCGGCGCGCCGTACAGGAACAGGCCGGCGCCGGTGTTCACCGCCGGGCCGAGCATCTCGAACAGTTGCGGGCTCGACCGAGATGTCGGCGAAGGCCTTCGCCAGCTGCTGCCGCTTGGGCGACTCGGCCCGGATCGTCTGGGCCTCGACCGAGACGATGTAGTCGTCGAGCGGCACCGGCGCGGGCCGACGTAGGCGCAGCTCTGCGAGTAGACTTGGCCCGGTCGCGGCCCTGGTCGGTCAGGGTGTAGTTGTAGTCGTTGAGCGGCGCCGAGCCGGTGTGCACGACGATCTGCCGGGCCCGCAGCACGCGGAAGATCTCTTCCAGGATGCCGAACGGCAGGCAGAGGTTCTTGGCCACTCCTCGCCCGCTGGCCGTGCCGACCACCGCCAGGTACTTGCAGATCAGCCCTTCGACGAGCGACTCGGGAAGGCCCGTCTCGGCCAGCGAGCGCGGCTCGGCGGGGTAGAAGCTTTCCTCGCCCAGCAAGCTGGCCAGGAGGAACCCTGACGTGTTGTGCGCTTCAGCGACCGACATAGCCGTTTTCCCTTCCAAGCGAGCCGGCAGTTCCTCGCAGACGGTTTGACGCCCCGTCCGCGCCGTCTCGTCTGTTTGCGAATTGCGACAACAGCGAGCGCACGATGCAATGACGCTCGCTGCAAAATGGGCTGCGCGAACCACCGGCCGCAGTTACCCATTGAAATCTAGGTCACGCCCGGTGGCGGCCGCGCCGCCTAGGGCGAAAGACAACGACCTTTCCGCCATTGACGGTCGCAACGGGTGGGACGGCAGAAGGCTTCGGGCTTCAGGCTTCAGGCTTCGGACTTCAGGCTTCAGCCGCTGACGAGACAGAACTCTCTGCTGAAGCCCGAAGCCCGAAGCCCGAAGTCTGAATCTGAAGCCTGGACACAGGCCCAAAATCCTGAAGAATGGAAGTGCCACTTCTCCAGATCGCATCGCGCGCCCAGGGTGTTCTACTCCCGCGATCGAGCTACCGATGAACGGCAAGACAATTGGCCGGCCTATGGAGATTCTGCTTGTCGAAGACAGCCTCGTGGACGCGCGGTTCACCATGAATTCCCTGCGGAGCGGCGACATCCGCCATCGGCTGACGCTGGTCCGCGACGGCGAAGAAGCGCTGATCTTCCTGCGGCGCGAGGGGGTCTTCGCCCTGCGCACCGCGTCCCGACCTGATCCTGTTGGACCTCCTGCTGCCTAAAGTCAGCGGCCTGGAGGTGCTGGCCGCCGTGCGCGCAGGACGAGAAGCTGCAAGAGATTCCCGTCGTAGTGCTGACCGGCTCGACCGATGAGGAGCTGCGGGCGCAGGCCGAATCGCTGGGCGTGGACGGCTACATCGGCAAGCCGGTCGAGTGGTCGAAGTTCCTGGCCACCGTGCGGGCGCTCAAGGACCGCTGGCAGGCCGACTTGCTGTTGCCGGTAGAAGAGTAGTTCCGGCGAGCCGAGCCGGAAGGCGAGCGTCATTGCCCAGCTACGCCACGGACACCGGGCCGGCGTTGTAGTCGTGGAACACGCCAAAATCCTTGTGATACTGGCTGGCGATGCGGCCATCGACGTCGAACAGATAGGCCAAGAGCGCGGCCCGGACCCACATGCCGTTGCGCGCCTGGCGGAAGTACATCGCCCGCGGGTCGCTGTCGATCTCGGTGGGGATCTCCCACAGCCGGCTGTCGCGCGGGAAGGGATGCAGAATGGGGCGCGTGCTCCTTCATCCGTGCAACAAGCTCCGTGGTCAGGCAGTATTTCTTGAGGTCGATGTTGGCCAGTGCGGCCTTGTCCTCCGGCAAATCGTGCTCGTGCTGGATGCGTGTCATGTACAGGCAATCGAGCTGCTCGATGACGGGCCGCCCATCCACGACCTCCTCGAACGAATCGACCTCGACGACCCTCACGCCACGGTCGGTAAGCCGTGCCCGAACGTCCTGGCTTAGCTTCAGCTTGGGATGCTCCGGGGCGATGAAGCACATCGTCACGTCGTCGTAGAGGGCCAGCAGGCTGGCCAGCGACCGCACGGTGCGGCCGCGGCCGATGTCGCCGCAGAAGCCGTAGATCTTGCGGTCGAGCCCCTTGGTCAGGTCCGGGTGCTTCTGCCGCAGCTCGTCGAAGCGCGTCCGGCGGGACGAATCGCGCGGGTGCGAGAACTGGAACGTCCGCTGGATCGTGTAGACGTCGAGCAGGGCCTGCGTGGGGTGCTCGTCGGAGCCGGACCCGCCGTTGATGATCGGCACGTTGCGGTGGTTGAAGTCCTCCAGGTCGTTCATCAGGTAGGCGCAGCACTCGGCGAAGTTCGAGATCACGCTGCGGACCACGATCAGGTCGAAGTAGCTGGAGAACATGCGGATCGAGTCGTAGGGGGATTCCCCCTTGGCCTCGGAGGAGACCGACGGATCGCGCACCTCGGCGAACCGCAGCCCCAGGAGCTGGCACGCCGCCAGGAACGACAAGAACGTGCGCGTGGAAGGCTGCGTGAAGTACAGCATCGCCCGCTTGTGGTGCAAGAGGCTGGCCAGAAACTCACATCCGTCTTTCCTTTCGGCGAAGTTGCGGACCATGTCGGCCACGTTGCCCAGGTGCTCGAGCAGCTCCAGGTCGAGCTGGGCGGTGAAGATCAGGTGCTTGAGCCGCTGGTTGCTCTGAAACTCGGCCAGCTTCATCATCAGCGGCCGGTTGAGGCGCGATTCGTACTGATAAAAGTCCATACGCTCACCCGGGCACGGATCGGTGTCACCGAGATTCTTCGCGGCGATCAGAATGACGAGGTGCGGCAGTGGCCCCCAACACCTTCGGCAGCGGCACCAGGATTCTTTACCATTTCCGCGGGGAATATTCAATCAACCCTGACGCGGCGCGTAACGACATTCTATCCGGCATGCTCGGACTTGTCGCCGCCGCAAAGAGCGCGAAAGCCCTACCGACTGCGCAGCGCGAAGAACCACCGCGTTCCGCGACGATCAACAGAAGGACGAGCCAGTGCGGTCCGCGTGCACGTCGGCCTGACGGCTCGACGCTCGCTTGCACGTCGGCCTGACGGCTCGACGCTCGCCTTTCCTCGTCCCTCCGGCCACCGCCATGGTCCACCGCACGTTGCTCGGCGCCGCGCTTCTGGGGCTGGTCGGCTTGCCCTACGTGTTGTCTACGCAAAAAGGGGAGCAGCCACAGCCGGATTTGGCTTTGCCGGAAGGCTTGATGGGGACGGCCCCTTCGACGGCGGCCTCTTCGCAGTTTGGCGTTCCACAGCGGTTGCCGGTCGCTCCGACGTCGTCGGCTGGGCCGGCCGCCGGGCGCCGGGTCTGGCACCGCTGTCGCCCGGCCGTGCGCCCACCCGCTTGGAAGAGATCTTCCGCTTCGACCTGACGGCCGACCAGGTCTTGCACACCTGGCCAGTGGTCACGACCACGACGAACCAGCCGGACTTGAGGGGCTATCGCGTGCCGCTCGTCACGGGCGGCCGTGCCGACAGCCTGGCCGGCTCGCTGACGTACTTCTTCAACAACGATCAGCAGCTTCAACGGATCGTGTTCCACGGCACCTCTGGCGATCCCAAGCCGGTGGTGCAGTTGGCCACGCAGAAATTCGCCTTCCGGATCGACTCCGCGGCCGACGCCGCCGTGCAGCGCTACGTGGTCCGCTGGAGCGGCCGCGTGGTCAGCGAGCTGCGAGTCCAGCCGGCGCACGTCGTAGACGCCAGCCAGCCGCTCCGTCGGTTCGCCGTGAACCTGCTCATCGAGCGCCCGCAGAAGATACCTTGGTTCCCCGGCGGCGGCAGCCCGATCAGCGGACTTCGCTTGTAGCTCGGCAGTAGAACGGAATTCATTCCGTTCCCTCTTGGAACCAGGCGTGCCTAACGCCGGTCGCGGCCCGTGTGTACGGGTTTTGACGCAGGGAGCACCGGACCTGCCGCGCGGCGATGGTCGGGGGGAGTTGCCACGTCGGGTGTCTCGATGGCATCCAGCTCCGCCGATTTGTCTGCTTGTTTCATCACCTGCCGCACGATGGCCCGATTGGCCAGATAATATCCAAAGCCGATGATGGCGATGCCGATGGTGATCACCCGGTAGGCCAGGCCCACGACCGTGCCCGTGCCGGCGACGACGTTGGCCCCCTCGCCGAGCTGCACGTACAGCACGTTGAGCACGCCTTCGAAGACCCCCAGGCCGCTCACGGAGATCGGGATGGCCGCCGCCAGCATGGCCAGAGGGACGATCACGAAGTGCGAGATCAAGTCGGCGCATTGCCCGGCAGGCCGCTGGCCGCAACGTAGATGCCGACGGTCGAGAAGCCGTGCACGGCCAGGCTCATGATGAGCGTCACGATCAGCACGGGCAGTTTCTCGCGGTACATGCGCACGGCACCGAGCAATCGCCGGACAACGCGGCCGACGCGAGGCAGATTGCCCAGCCACTGCGACAGCCGGCCGTGGGTAAAGCCCGGCGTGAGGACGAGAAATCCGCCCAGCGTGCTGGCTGCCGTGCTAAATAGCGTGAGATGGCCAAGCAGCCGCACCGCCTCGTGGGAATGGTCCAACAGGCCGCCGGCAAGCACGGCGACGGAGGCCACGATGAACAGCGCATACAGTCCGATGATGCGATCGATAACCACCGTGGCCACGGCTTCGGCGCGGCGGCCGGGCTGCTCGCGGGCGATGAAGATTGCCCGAAACAGATCGCCTCCGACGCTGCCCAGCGAAACGAAGTTGAACATGTAGCCCAGAAAGCCCAGCCGAAAAGCGTCGCGCAGCCGGAACCGCAGCTCCAGGGCGCGGACCAGCAAGTGCCAACGGACGAAAGTGACGATGACCATCGCCAGGCAGAGCAGCGCAGAGAGCGACAGGAGGCCCCAATCGGGCGGTTGCCCCTGGAGATCGGGGAGCGACCCGCGCGCCTGGATAGCCAGGTAGACGAGGATGGCCGCCGACAAGGCGACCTTGAGCGAATTGAGAAGTAGGCACTTCAAAGCTAGCAATCCTTGGCCGCGCGAACGATTCTCCGCCAGATTGGGCGAAGCGTGCAGTTTTCGCAAGGCCAGCGGGGGATTTCCGCCATGACACGCCCGCTGTCATCCTGAGGAAGCGAAGGATCTACGTGGCGCCCTGGGCTTCTTCGCTCCGCTCAGAATTGCCACCTCGCGCGTCGCCTTGACAGTATTCTGGGCGACTGATAGCTTTCGCCATCTGCCCAAAAAAACGTCGGGGGATTAGCTCAGTTGGGAGAGCATTGCATGGCATGCAAGAGGTCAGGGGTTCAAGTCCCCTATCCTCCACTACCCGGCTTTCGGCCGTTTCTAGCACTGACGCGCCGCAAGTCGCGTGACCTCGCCTAAGCCCTTGCAATGCAGGGGCTTTTCCGCGCCGCGCTGGCGTCGGGCGATTCCCCGCAGCGTGCGGATGCAGACACCGAGCAGCAGGGCCGCCTCGCGGGGCCTCACGAGTCGCAGCGGGCTAGGGGATTGAGACCGGAAGTCCATCGGGTAGTGGTGCGAGTGCGTTGATGGTTAGTCGTCTTGAAAGGTGGGCTCGAACGTATTGGTGTGGTAGCCGGTGCCACCACTACCCGGAGGTTTTGCAATCCACACTTTTGTTGCCTCCCACCACACCTGCCACCCGTCCGTCGTCAGCGCATTTTCGAGCGCTCCAGTTCGGCCCCGCCACTTTTTTGCTCGCGCGTCACCCGCCGCTCTTACTTGATCCACTTCGGCACGCACATGTTGGCGGTCCAGCCACCAGGCCAGCCCCAGCGCCACCACGAACGTCAGCCAGAACAAGTCACGGATCGTGAAGCGGAACATGAGGGTAGCGCTTGTGTTTATGGCTATTCTTGGCTAGGCGTGGTCGTATCTGGCCTGAGAGGCCACACGAGGGGGGGTGGGGGTGCATTCGTCGCGCCGTCCCACAGCGTCTGGGAGATGACGACTTGCTGACAACTCATCCTCCATTCTACCGAGGCGAGGAAGTAGTGGCCGATTGCATGCTCTAGTAGTTCCTGGCGAGACTTCCAAGCCAACTCTGTGGCGGATGCTGCTGTGCGCAACTTGGCGGTGATGGACCAACCACCCCAGCCCCACGGCCACCACGAGCGTCAGCCACAGCAAGTCACGGATGGAGAAGCGGAAGAATCGGCGCATGGCTGGGCCTCCGGTTGGATGCCGCCAGTTTGACGCATCGGGGGCCGTGCGGGAAGCGTAGGACGAATAGCTTGGTATGACTCGGCTGCTAACCGGCTTGGGAGCAAGACGACCGGGATCAGACTCAATGCGGTGAGGCGAGCATGAAACGTGACATGGAGCTGCTCAGGCTAATCCTCTTGAAGCTTGAGGAAGTTGAGCCGTTCCAATTCGTTTACGGCCCACCCGAGGTAGGTGGCTACGAGCCTCTTGACGTTGCGTACCACGTGCGCTTGCTCTTCGAGGCGGGATTCATCGGTGCGCAGTTTTCCGCCAACGACGCTGGACCGCCTTCAATCATCATCTCTCATCTTTCGTGGCGGGGGCATGAGTTCCTCGACGCCGCGCGCGAGGAATCGCGCCGGAGAAAAGCAGTTGCCGTCGTGAAAGAGAAGGCCGGCGCAGTAACCATCGGGTTATTGCAAGAGGTTCTTGTTGGCCTAGCGAAGCGGGCGATTGGTATGGACGGGCCACCCCCGCCATGAGGCGCTTTACTTCGTCCTTTCCGCCCGCTAGGCTCAATTCACGTAGCTCTTTCCGCTTTCCGATCCGGTGGGCGAATGACCAGCAGTATCTCCGACGAAGCCCTTTCGATCTTGCGGCAGGCGTCGAGCCAGTTCGACGAGATTCTCTACGAATTGGCCAAGCAAATTGCCGCGAAGCGCGGTTCCATCGCCGCTGATGGCTGCGTCGAGATTCACGCCCCTGACATTCGCCAAGCGGTCGTCTTGTGCCGCCAGGCGGTTCAGGATGTTTCGCACCAGTCGGACGATCTTCAAACGGCAATTACCCCTCTGCTCGACGAGATGGCGAGATGTCTCCAAGCGAATCCGGTGAACGGCCGCTCCAATACAGCCAAGGCGCAAAAGACCGCATCAGGGAGCTGCGCGACAGATTTGAGGTGAGCCTAGAAGAGATTTCCGGCTCGCTGTGCCTCTATGGCCGTAAGGCCAAGGGTGATCGGGTCGCGCCCGCCCACGTCGATGATGCGTTCAAGACGATCATGCGCTATGGCGTCACCCAACCGCCGTGGTGGAAGCGATGGGAGTTCGTCTCCGCGTCGGGTGGAATCGTGGGCACGTTAGCATTTCAGGTGAAACACGCCCTTGAGTTTGTCGGACTGGCTGAACCGGCTCTCGTGATCGGGGCGACTGCCGCTTGCGCCGCGATAGGGGCGGTGCTCACGGGGATGGGACTGTTGGGACACAAGTTCACCTAGCCGAACAACGGCACCGTGATGCAGTTCAACTGCCCGTTCTGCAAGAGGCTACTAGAGGCCGATGCGTCTCTCTCTGGCCAAGTCGTCAACTGCCCGTATTGCGATGGCGAATCGAGTTGCCAGCGGCCCAGTCTTCTGGCGCACTGCCGCCACCGCTCCGCGTTGCTCCGGTCGAGGCGAGAGCACTGGTCACTGTCACCGAGACGGCCAGGTGCTTGTCGAGGTCCATTCCATCGCAGAAGATAAGATGGCGCTCAAAGAACTGCGGGCCCTAAAGAAGCAGATCAACTTGTGGATCAAGCAAGTCAACGAGCAAATGCACAAGTCCGTGCCGCTTACACGGACGCCACGAGACGCCGCGGTTCCAAAATCCCCGGCCTTGGGAAGATAGGCCGGGTACTGCGGCAACTCGATACCCTCAGCCAAGACGCTGCGCGACGGCAGCTTGCCGCCCACCTGCAACCACTTGAGGACAAGAAGGGTTGGCTGGTGTCCATGCGACTTGAAGTCGAGCAGCTTGGCCTCCGACTTGAAGAGTGGATCATCGCCAACAGCTAACCGCCGATTATTAGAGGCAACGGCCGCACGGATTTCCCGAAGGGCTGCCCAATTGCTCCGCGTCGCCATCTAAACGGCCAATCGGTCGAGCACTTTCCGCACCACTTCGCCGATTCACCGGCCGGGCCACTCCGCCACGCCCACGATCAACGCCTGCAAGCCGAACGTGGCCAGCATCGACGGGCAGGCGACGCTCTTTTGGGAGCGCGGACTTTCGGCCATGTGGCGCCCGGGTCAAATCCAGACGGCGAGTGGTCGGGGGAGGAAAGCACCCATTAGCGATTATTTATGCCTTGCCTTGTGCGACTTGACCGCAAGAATTAGGGGGTGACGGATCGACCCGGCAGAGATGATTCTGCCAGCCATCACGGAGTCCCGGCAAAATGCACGAATGCAAACTCTCAAAACACGACCGCCTCTGGAAGCGGCTGTCTGGCTACGCCGCCTATCTCGGCTACTCGCGGCCGATCTTTCCGGTGGGCGACCACGACATTCAGCCTGACGTACATCGCGCCAGCGCGTGCGGCAGGTATCTCGCCTGCCTCGACGCCAAAGACTCGGATAACGAGACGGCTTCCCGAACCGACACGGCGGAGCGCATTGACGCCTACGCGGCCCGGTTCTTTCGTCGGCTTGCCCGCCGGGAGTATCTCGGCGGTCTCTTCGGGGTCGCTACGGACGACGCTTACGGTGCCGAAGACTGGAGGGCGTTCCTCGATTGGACCGCCCACCGGCACGGCCGCGGGGACGCGCGATTTAGGATGGGGCGGCGCTAGACGCCGGACTGTTCCTTGTCTGGTGCCATTTTCAGGCCCCGCCGAGCGACGATTCGCTGGTCAGAATCCGGCTACAGGCATTGCGGGCTACTCCGCTCGCGACGTCTCCGCCTGCACCAAGCAATGGGCCTGTCTCACTAGGAGCCGATCAAATGCAACTCGCTTGGAAGCTCGTCAACGACAACGACATTTGCTCAGCCAGCGCCGATCATTCTGCGCGAGGCAAATGGGCCGTGGTCGCAAACGATAACGGACACGAGCCGCCAACTGCCCCCGGTGAACTTCGGTGCGTCAAACAGCGTGTCGCCGGGCGCTCATTATCGAGATTGCCCCCGCCGATTTTGATGCGGTGGTCGAGCACGTTCGCCAACTGCGATCCGACGTGCCGCCTCATTTGAAGTACATTCCGGAATCAACCCCATCCCGTCGGGCGAAATGAGAGTGGGCGTATGCTGCCGCCAAACACGGATGCCACATTCGTCGAGAGGATTCAGCGCGACATGACCGACGTGCTTCTAGCGTCGGTTCGGCCAATTATCGCGGGGAATCCTGCTGATTGTCGCTATTGGCAGTATGCGACCGGCACTCTTTTCCAAGTGGCGGATTCATCTTTTCTTGTCACCGCGGCGCACGTCATTGCAACGGCTCAGGAAAATGGGCTTAAGCTCTTTGTGGGCGATAATGTGCAAGGAACTCCGCTGGTCTGTCTAGACGGCCGCGTATGTTGTGAAGTCAAGAGAGACTTCGACGTTGCCGTGTTAGAACTGAGCGGTGATATCGTAGCCCGTTTGCCGAACTGCCGCTTTCTTAGAGTGCGACAAACTGACCGTTCAAGAGGTGTCGCGCCGCAAGGGCATGTTTGTCGTACATGGATATCCGACTTGTTTGGCGATTACAGAGCCGGAGCGCGAACGGATTACACTCAAAGACTTCACGCATTGGGCTAGTCTGTACGATGGTCGTCCCGAAAGGCTGGAAGACTACTACCATGACCAACACGTGCTGTTCTCACTTTCACACGCCAATAGCGAGGGCTGCCCGTCGTTGAAGGGAATCAGCGGATGCAGTGTGTGGCAGGCGACGTATGAGGGCCAATCGCCCGACTCGTGGAGCGTGCACAACGTGAAGATCGTGGCGGTCCAAACCGGGGTCTACAAGACCGGCACGATCATCAAGGGGACGTATTGGATGAATGTCCGCGACGTTCTTTGGACCGGGCGCGAAGACCTGCGCCAACGTTGACGCTTGTTAGCCCTTGAGCTTATGCGTCTATCAAGTGGCCGATCGGCCTAGCCGGTAGCCAGCGTACGCATAGAAGTCTCCGAGTCTTGTGATCCACTGGAGAAATGAATGAACTGGCCAATGATTTCTGCCTTGAGCGCGGCGTCTGGGGTCATCGTCTCGCTCGTCGGTTTCTTATTGATCGTGCAACAAATCCGTGAGAATCGGAAGGTCGTCCGGGCACGGTTCATTACAGAACTGGAAACGGATTTTCGGTCACACCGCGAAACCTACGGGCGACTTGATGCCGGAGGCGTATGGGCCTCAAGTCAATCAGGTCCAACTACTCACGACGAAAAGGTCGAACTCACGGGATATCTCAACTTTTTCGAGAAGCTCTTTTTCCTTTTGCAAAGCCAGACCCTCGACCTGCCGACTCTCGATGTGCTGTACTCGTACCGTTTTTTCGTCGCCGCAAACAACAAGCATGCTCAAAACCAGATTCTTTACGCAAGCGAGTACGACTCCCATTTCCAAACCATCTTCGCCTTACACGACGAATGGACCAAATACCGTGTCGCCCATCGACTGAACATACCGGGCAGTGACCGTCCTCTCGACCGATCACGTATTCGGCAGCGGGGCATCGAGCTGGCCAAGCCTGTACCGCCTGATCGGCTTGATGGGCACCTTCCGACCGCTAGGTCAAAGAGCGAAGCCCCAAAGGGCGGTACATAAGGAGCTTGTGTCGGCCCTTCGGGCCTTCAGCGGTATTGGGTTTCGCTGACCGGCGGCGTACGCCGCCGGCTAGTGCAAATCGCCCCAGCGGGGCTGCCGACCTGCCGTCAACAACCCAAACTGACCCAGTACCGTTTCTTGTATTGCCGGGCAGCCCTGGAAAGGGGCTTGTTTGGCCTGGCATCCGCGGTCGAGGGCCGCAAGAAACCTGTCCCGATCACGGGCTGAAAGGTGAGTGGCGGAGGGCAGTTTTCTCAAATCGAATTCCGGCGGCGGTGGGCAGTCGGGGTTCACCCACTGGATGACCTCGGCCCATCCGGCGCTGTCCTCGTCATGTTGCAGATAGCCGTGGATCGGTTTCACCACCGTCCATCCGTCCTTGAGGTGAATGCTCAGCACGGGATCGAACAGCTTCCCGCTCAGGACCGCATCGACATATTGCTCGATGCTCATGGTCGAGGCGTGCTTGCCATAGCCGGGCAAACGGCTGGCTCCCACCATTCGCCAGAGTTGCTCTTCCTGCACGAGGAAGCGGGCCTGATCCGTCAATGCGTGAGCGATTCCGTGGTGCTGGTGCTCGGATGCACCATGATGTCCGCACCGTAGAGCGTCGGTCCTTCGGGATTGTGGTCGAGGAACGAGCCGCCGGCGGTGAGGACATCCCACGGGTCGTCGATGTGAAAATCGACCATGCGCAGCCGAAGCGTGAAATGCACTCCGGCCACCGCTCAGCGTGTTGACCTCGAAGGCAACGAACTGGCCCTGCGGAAACACCTGCCGGTGGTCATCGAGTTCCTCCGCGGTGTACGGCGTCTCCGTCGGGTAAACCCGCCTGCAAATGTCGATGATGGCCTCGTAATCCGAGGGCTCCACGAGACGGATGCGATAGTTGGCTGGAAGCATGGAAATTGACTGTCCTTTATGCGCCGTTCTCTGGTCGGGGCCTCGAGGCCGGAGACTCGGCGGCAGGCGTGATTCTATCGGGTCAGTCACCCACAAAGTAGAATCACATCCGCCGTGCAGAAGAGCCGATTCATGAGTTTTCCGCAGGATCCGTCGGCGTCATCTCGACCGCCCAGCGCGGAGGAACCGGGCGACGGCTCCTCGGCGTCTTTGCCCTCGATTCGGATCGACCGATCGACGGCCGAGCCGAAGCGAGCCTCGGCCCCGCCGCTGAGCATTGCCCATGTGATGCTCTTCACGGCCAGTTCCGCGGCGATCCTGACGGTCCAGCGGCTGTGGCTGTCGGAATTGGGGACCAGCGACAAGTCGGCAACGTTCTTGGGCTTTGTCACGCTCTATGCCGTGGCGGCAGGGCCCGCGCTGGCATCCCTGGTGCTGCGACCTGTTTGGCGGTCGCGCGGATATCGCTTCCCGGTGCATCCGGGCGAATGGCTGCTCTGGCTCAATGGCTGGCTCGTCCTTTTGGGGATGGTTCGCGCCGTAACGCGCTACCTGGAAGCCGGCGACTTGCTGTTGCCGTTGGCGGTTCGTCTGGGTCATCTGGTGATCGTGATCGCGCTGTGCGGTCTTTCGTTCCGGCGAGGCGACCGCCGGGCCGCCTGGCGGTGGCTCTTCTTTCTCTGGGCCCTGGCGATTCTCTCCCGCAACGTCTTGGGCGTGTACGAATTGAATGTGTTCCTGTACGGCAGCTGCATCGGTGTTCCTTCTGTCTGGTCATCGCCTCGCTCCGCGACGTGCATCCTTCGCGGCATTGCCCTGGACGCATGGGCTAGGGGTCTTGCTGTTGGCGGTGGACGAGGGGACGAGCCTGTTTTGGTGGTTCTGGGTCGTCTATTTCTTTCAGCCAGAACTAGCGTCTTAGGAGTCGCAAACTTACGCTGCTGTGATGGCCCAATACATCCTCGCCCTCGACCAAGGCACCACCTCCAGCCGGGCGATCGTGTTCGGCCGCGACGGCCGGCGCGGTGGCCATCGGCGCAGCAGGAGTTCCCGCAGATCCTGCCGGCGCCGGGGCACGTCGAGCACGATCCGGAGGCCATCTGGTCGATCGCAGCTGGCCGTCGCCCGCGAGGCGCTGGCGAAGGCCAAGCTCACGGCGGCCGACATCGCCGCGATCGGCGTCACCAACCAGCGCGAGACGACGATCCTCTGGGAGCGCGACACCGGCAAGCCGGTCGCCAACGCCATCGTCTGGCAAAGCCGCATCAGTGCGCCGATCTGCGAGCGGCTCAAGGCGGACGGGCACGAGCCGACCTGTTCGCCGAGAAGACCGGGCTGGTGGTCGATGCCTATTTCTCCGGCACGAAGATCAAGCACCTGCTCGACACGATCGCCGGCCTGCGGCCGCGCGGCCGAGCGCGGCGAAATCCTGTTCGGCACGGTCGATTCGTTTCTCATCTGGCGGCTGACCGGCGGCAAGCGGCACGTCACCGACTTCAGCAACGCCAGCCGCACGCTGCTCTTCAACATTCACACGCTCGACTGGGACGACGAGCTGCTGCGATCTGCTCGATATCCCGCGGGCCATGCTGCCCGAGGTGCGGCCGTCGAGCGAAGTCTACGGCGAAACGCGAGCCGAGTGCTTCGGCGGCGCCGATTCCCGATCGCCGGCGGCGCGGGCGACCAGCAGGCGGCCACGTTCGGCCAGGCCTGCTTCGAGCCGGGCAGCGCGAAGAACACCTACGGCACCGGCTGCTTCATGCTGCTGAACACGGGCGAGAAGCCGGTCGCCTCGCAGAACAAGCTGCTGACCACCATCGGCTGGGGACTCGGCGGCAAGATGACGTACTGCCTGGAAGGCTCGGTGTTCATCGCCGGCGCGGTCGTGCAGTGGCTGCGCGATGGGCTGGGAGTGATCAGAGCGTCGGGCGACGTCGAAGCGCTGGCCGCCAGCGTGCCCGATGCCGGCGGCGTGTACTTCGTGCCGGCCTTCGTCGGCCTGGGTGCGCCGTACTGGGATCCCTACGCCCGCGGGGCGATCTTCGGCCTCGACGCGCGGCACGACGCGCGGCGCACATCGCCCGGGCCGCCGTCGAATCGATGGCCTATCAGACGCGCGACCTGCTCGAGGCGATGCAGCGCGACGCGGGCTGCCGCTGGCCGAGCTGAAGGTCGATGGCGGCGCGGCCGTGAACAACGGCCTGATGCAATTCCAGGCCGACATGCTGGACGTACCGGTCGTCGCGGCCCGTCGTCGCGGAAACGACCGCCCTGGGCGCGGCCTATCTGGCCGGCCTGGCCGTCGGCTACTGGAAGGACACGGCCGACGTCGCCCGCAACTGGGCGCTCGACCGGGAGTTCACGCCGTCGATGCCGGCCGAGCGGCGCGACTCGCTCTACGCGCTCTGGCAGAAGGCGGTGGAGCGGTCGCTGGGGTGGCAAGTCCCCGGCGAGCGGCCGGCGTCAGCCGGATGATGGGTCGAAGGGCCGTCGCCGCGTTATCAGGGGGCTTACGCCCCCCGCTCGCCGCGAGCCTGCGAAAAAAAGCAGCCCGGCTGCTTTGGGAGCAGCCGGGCTGGTGTCGCTGTTTCTTACTCTACCGCAGCAGGGCCAGCACGTTCTGCGGGTTCTGGTTGGCGATCGCCAGCACCGGCGTGCCGGACTGCACCAGAATCTGGGCCCGCGTGAGGGCGGCCGTTTCGGCGGCGAAGTCGGCGTCGCGAATCTGGCTCTCGGCGTCGGTCAGGTTGACCAGCGTGTCGTTGAGGGCGTTCTTGTTCGTCTCCAGCGTCGTCGTCTGGAAGGCGCCGAGCCGACCGCGGAGCCTGGTGACCTGGTTGATCGCCTCGTCGACGATCGTGGCCGCCAGTTGGCGTCGGTCGTCCAGGGCCGCAGTGCCGCCGGAGCCGAGCTGGTACAGCTTGCCGCTGACGCCGCCCAGGCGGGCGGTGTTCACGCTCTGATGCCGATGCGGGCCTGCTGGTTGGTGACCACGTCCGGACCGAGCTGGAACAAGGCGCCGCCGCCGGTGATGTGAAGTTCGCCGTGCCGGTGAAGCCGGCCTCGACCGTCGTGCTCAGGTCCAACGTCGCGGTGTTGAGGCTCAGCGAGTTGCCGCGGCCGAGGGCCGTGATGCCGTTGACCGTGGCGACCACGTCGGTGCCTTGTCGCGGTCGCCGGTGCCGATGGCCGTGGTGAACGTGCCGCCGGCGGCTTCGCTGACGATGCGGATGTCGACGAACGCCTCGGAGCCGTAGGCCGACGAGACCGACTGCAGCGTCGTGCCGTTGACGGTCGCCGCGACGCCGGTCGCGTCGCTGACGGCGTTGATGGCGGTTTCCAACTGGCTGATGCCGGTGCCGGCCTCGAAGGTGAAGACCTCCGAGCCGCTGAGCCCCGACAGCTCGAACACCACGTCCTGGGCCAGGCCGCCGCTGGCGTGATGCCGCCGGCCAGCGTCGCCACGCCCGGAGGCGTGTCCGCCGAGTCAATGTAGTTGGCGTCGCCCGTGGCCGACGTGCTGCTGGCGCTGTAGCCGGTCAGACCGTTGATGGCCGCGAGCGATCGCGGCCTTGGTGACGGTGCCGCGGACGTCCACGACGATGTTGCCGCCGGTGATCGAGGCCGACACGGTGTTGTTGGGGATCGCGACCGATTCCTGAATCGTCACCGTCACGCCGTTGGCGGCGGTGCCGGCCGTGTCGGCCGTGACGGTGAAGGCGTGGCTGCCAGCGTCGCGACCGCTGGTCGTGTAGTCGATGCCGTGCCGGTCGCGTAGGTGCCGACGTCGGCCGCCGCCAGGTTCGCACGCCGGCGCTGCGACGGCGGTGAAGGTCGATGCCGGCGCCGTTGATGGCTTGAATGCCGGCGGCAACTTCCGTGTCGGTCGAGCGTGCCCGAGGCGAAGTCGGCGGTGATGGTCAGCGTGTTCGTGCCGTCGTCGTAGCGGACGCAGCACGCGTTGACGCCGCCGGCGACTGTCGCGTCTTGAACCAGGACGACCGTGATGCCGTTGCCGTCGGCATCTTCGGCCGCACCGCCGTTGACCGCGGTGACCGTGACGCTGGACGTCGTCGTTGTGTCGAACGACAGCGTGAAGACGCGCCTGGCGTTCCGCGTTGGTCAGCGTCAGGCTGGTCGTGGCGTTGACGGCGGCCGTGGCGGCCGGAATGTTGGTGATATCGACCTGGGCCTGCGTGGCGGCGGTGGTGACGTCGATGGCGACCGCGAGCGTGCCGGTGGTGCCGAGGTTGGCCTGGTCGATCTGCAGGTCGTCGAGCTGGCCGAAGTTCGTGCCGCCGTTCGTGATGAAGTCGAGGCTGCCGTCGAGCAGCTTGCGGCCCTGGAAGCGTCGTCGTCTGGGCGATCCGGTTGAAGGCTTCCAGCGACGAGTCGATCTGCAGCTGATTGGCCGCGATCTGCTCGTCGCTGAGGGCGCCGGTGTTGGCCGCTTCGGTCACCAGGCCGCGGATGTCGTTGAGCAGCGAGCTGACCTGGCCGAGGGCGCTGTCGGCGGTGGCGATCACCTGGTTGGCGCGATCGGTGTTGCTGATGGCCTTGCTGATGCTGGTGATGTCGCTGCGGAGGTTTTCGCTGGCGATCAAACCGGCCGGGTCGTCCTTGCCGGTGTTGATCCGCAAACCGGTGCTCAACCGTTGCAAGGCGAGGTTCAAGTCGTTGTTGGACCGCTGCAACCGCTGTTGAGCAACCAGCGAGCTAACGTTCGTGTTGATCCGGGTCATGCCACTTTACCCCTTGTTTTGCCGGAGAACGAGAGCTGCGAGCTCGAGCCACTTCGCTCCGAGGAAGACGTTGCTTCCTTGATGGAAAAGGTTTACGTAAACGTCGTGGCTCTTGGCACTCGCGGATTCGACGAATCGGCCAGATGGTTGCGTCGCATCTAGCGCCTTCATCGTCGTGCGGGCACTGCCGGCTTCACAACAACTTGCCTAGCCGTCGAATCCCGCCAAGTTGCCGGGTCGAGAAAACGTGGGTTACGGAGAACCGCAGGGCAAGTGAAAATATGCCGGAAACAGGGGCTGGCCGGCTCGCGGCGGAAGCGCGCACGGCGCAGGCAGCAATCCCGGCCGGCTGAGATAAAAGAAAACGGCCCGTGGCCGCGGGACCGGCGACAGGCCCCACGGCGGCGCCCGCTGGCGAACTGCGCGGCACGCTCGTCACGATCCGCGCCGGCGGTCACCACCTGACCCGAGTGGACACACCCGCTCGGCGCCCCCGCCCGGCGGCAGCGAGCCCCGCCGCCCTGAGAGACGACCTATTCCGCCTCGGCATCGGGGCGGCGCGTGCGGAAAAGGCCCTTGGTTTCTTTGGGTTGCAGGCGCGCCGCCTTGAGGTTTTCCCGCTGGATTGCCTCGTAGACTTCCTGGCGGTGCACGGGAATCTCGGTGGGGGCGTTGATGCCCAGGCGGACCTTATCGCCACGGATATCCACAATCGTCACGACGATGTTATCGCCAATGATGATACTCTCGTCACGTTGTCGCGACAGAACAAGCATCGACGGTTCCTTCCTTGCTGCGTCGGTCCGGCAGTCTCGACGTTGGGCACGAGTCTAGTTATCGGCAGGAGGACCCTCCGCGCGTGCGGAGACTGGTCGGGAGCGAAATGGTCCGTAGGGGCCGCAAACTTTGCGGGGCCAGTCGCAAGGGGGTGAGCGCGGGCCGCCGCGAACCTTCGCCAAATATCAAAGGGTGTCCGAACGGGTGCGGTGAAGCGGCGCGATCAGGCGACGCGCTTCAGGCCCGTCGTCGCGGGAATGAGCGCGGGGTCGGTCCAGGCCAGCGTGCGTGACACGGTGGCCTGATGCACGATCACGTGGTGCACGGCGGCATCGCTCTCGGTAATCACCTGCCGGCCCAGGCGGCACGGCACGTTGATGACCAGCGGGGCCTTCAGGTTCAGCGTCAGCTCGCCGTCGTGCTGGCCGACAATGGCCAGCACTTCCGCATCGGCCAGGCTGCTGAGGGCCAACGGCTCCAGGTCGCGCCGCGCCGACGCGCAGTTGATACTGCGGCACAAACTGCTGGGGGTGCACGACGGCCAACGCCACGTCCGGCTGCGACGTGCTTTGCAGCCAGGCCAGCGCCGCGTTCTCCCCATCGGCCAAGAGGACCCAGTCGTGACAGTTCCCCAGACCCAGCAGCCCTCCGGGGAAGCGGAGGATGTCCTCCGGCTCAATGCTCACGAGACCGAATCGGGTGGTGGAAATCTGCACGGTTGCGGCCCTGCCTTCCTTGTCCGAGGCCGCCGAGTGTCCCCAGGGGACCGCCCGGCAAGTTCTGCGTCACCGTCCTGGCCACCGCGGCCTTGCAAGCGACCGTGCGCTTGCGAACTCAGCGATGCTAGTGGAGCTATCGGACTGCGTGAACCTTGCCGCTTAGCGAAAGCGCTGAGATTAGAGGAAGTTCAACAGCGTGAGGTTTACGGTCTGTGCCAACGTCCGCATCGCCGCTTCGACGGCCGCCTGGCGCGCCGTCAGCTCGGAGACGGCCTCCACCAGATCGGAGTCCCATTCCTGCGAGAGCTTATCGCGGAGCTCGATCTCCTCGTCGTCCAAGCGGTTGGAGAGCACATCCAAACCTTGCTCGCGGGCACCCAGCTCCGCCCGCGCGAAGTTCATCGTGGTGGCTGCTTCGTCCAGAATCTCCACGGCTCGGCCGATGCCCAGCACGTCGTCCGCCAGCAAAGCGTCTCGCAAACGAATCAGCGCAGTGAAGATGCCGGGGGCTTCGCTGGGATTGACGTCCCGGCCCGTAAGCGTCTCGGAGGAGCCGCCGCTGAAGGCCACGGCGGTCGTGACGGCCAGGTTTCCGCTGCCATCGTTCCCGGGGTCGGCCGCCGTATCGAGCACGGCCTCGAACTGGGCATCGAGCGGGCCGCTGGCCTGAAGCAGAGTGATCGCTTCCTGGGCCGTGAATCCTGCCGCAACGTCCACGCTGAATTGCAGGGTGTTGCCGACCAGCGCCACGGCGTCGCCGCCCCCCGGACCGCTATCGACAATCTCCACCTGGTAGGCATTGCCCGCCTCGCCCACGATCCTGGTCCGGAACCGCAGGGCGTCGTTCGCGCCGGCGCCGTTGAGCGTGGCGACGGCGAAGGTGCCGGCCGTGGGCGCAGGACTGGCCGGTTGCTGAAAGCCCACCAGCCCCAGATCTTCGGCCGTATGAGCGCCTGCCACGGCGAGGACCGCCAAGGTCCCCGCTCCGTTCAAGTTGTCGTCCACCAGCTCGATGCCGTTGCCGCCGCGAGCCAGGTGAGCGGTCACGGCAGCGCCGACGTTATCGACGTGGTTGTTGATGCGATCGAGCACGTCGTCGATCGTCAGGGCCGGAGTGGGGGAATCCAGCTCGATTGCCAGTTGCACACCATCCTTGCGCCGCACGATGAAGTCGGTCCCGGTCTGGGTCGCCACGCCCCGGCCGAAGTTGAGCGCATCGAGCCTCGTGTTCCCGGTGAAGCTGCGAATTCCCAACTGAGCGGCCGTGGTACCGCCGTTTTCGCCGATGGCGAAGCTCGCGCCGCTCACGCGCGACACGACGTCGATGCCCCGGCCCGAGGCGTTGATGCGGGCCAGGACGCCGGCCGGTGAACCGTTGAAGAGATTGAGCATGTCCTCGACGGTCTCGGCCGAGGCCAAGGGGATGTTATAGCTTTGATCGCCCGTCGCGATGCGAACCCCTGAGCTTTGATCCAAGTCGGTGCCGCTGCCGCCGGCCGTGACGAACGTGCCCAGGTCTACGGGACCGCTGCCATTCTGTCCGGCCACGGGCAGGGCGCGAAAATCGGCCGCCGCCGCCGAGGCATTGATGGCGGCGATGACGTGGTTGGCGGTAGACAGCCCCTCCTCGACGGCTACGGTGATGGTCTGGACACCCGGGTTGTAGGTCACGGTTTCGGCCCCCAGAGTGCCGCCCGCCACCAGGTCGATCGTATAGCCATTGTAGGCGACGCCATTGCGGAGCGCCTCGACCGCGAAGGTGCCGCCGGGTGACAAGGACGTGACCCGCGCGCCGGCGTGCACGCCCAGAATGTCGGCCAGCTTCGTGGTCAGCGTGAGGACCGGATCGAGGTCCTCCCCGACGACAAGCCCGGTGCCGACGCCCACTTCGGTGAGGATTCCCAGTTCGCTGGCCGTGGTGCCGCCACCAACCTCCCGGATCGTCAGGTTGCCGGCGCTAAGCTGCACCTCCAAGCCGCGTGCCGTGACCAGCGCGGTCATCTGGCTGCCGTCGGGCGGGTTATTCTCCAGCAATCGCGCCACGTCGCCGATCGTTTCGGCCCCGCTGATATCGATGATCCTGGTGCTGGTTCCGTTGGAGACGGCGATGCTGCCCCGTGAGATGCCCAAGCCGTCGCGAAGGTCGGCCAGCCGCGTCTTGTGCCGCAATACGGGGTTGAGGTCCGCGGTGCCTTGGACGGCCTGAGAAACGCCCCCGAAAATCAGGTCGCCGCGGACGTTGGTCTCCAGCAGCAGGTCCACGTCGGAGTAGCTGCGAAGGTCGCTGTGATTGCCGTCGTAGCGCACCGTCCCGCCGGCAAGTGTGTACGGCCGCACGGCCGGCCGCGAGCCGGCGAACAGGTAACGGTCGCGGAACTGCTGGTTGGCGGTATCGACCAGTTGCTCCAGAGCGCTCTTCACTTGCTGGGCCGCGGCTTGCTTGGCCTGGGCGCCGGTGACCGTCTCGACCACCGACACGGCCAATCCGCGCACGTCGGCCAGAATGCCGGCGGCGGAGGTCACGGTCGTGTCGGTCGCCGCCAGAAACGACTGGCTGGTCCTCAGGTTGGCGCGGACTTGCTCCTTGCGCTCCAGCAGGCTTTGCAAGCTCATCGACCGCAGGGCAGCCGGGGCATTCTCGCTGGGAAGCTGGAACTTGTGGCCCGTGCTGATCGCCGCCTGCAATCGGAACAGCTCTCGCTGATCGAACTGCACTTGGGCCATCAGCCGCTCGCGCACGAAGCTGTCGCTGATGCGCGTGGACGAAATGGGAATGATGCCGGCCATGTATCGTAGGACGGACTTCCCAGTCCGTCCGCCTGAGTCCACTGCAAATTCCAAACACGTTCTTGTCGGACGGAATGGAAATCCGTCCTAAGAGTCGTCACAAGTTCACCAGCACCCCCAGCAGCTCGTTCAGCGTGGCGATGTACTTGGCGGTCGCCTGGAAGGCCCGTTGATACGAGATCAGCTTGACCGCTTCCTCGTCGAGGCTCACGCCGCTGATGGCCAGGTGCTGGCCCTTGAGGTTTTCCTCGAACACGCGGAAGCCCTCGGTGACGCTCCGCGAGACGCTGGCGCCCTTGGGTCACGTCGCCGACCAGGCGGTCGTGCAGACCGGCAGCGAAGTGCCGCCGGTGGACTCCAGGCCTCGATCGAAAAACGCCGCCAGATCGACCGCGTTGTCGGTGTCGGCGCCGATGCCGCCGCGGCTGGCCGCGAACTTCGCCGGGTCGGCGAGCAGCGCCTGGTTCACTCCGATGTTCGCTGGCCGACCGTGCCGGTGAAGAACGTGTTGAGGCCCAGGCGGCCAGGACGCCGCTCGTGTCGCTGGCGAAGGCGAACTCCTCGTCGGGACGAATCGCTGGCGATCGTCAGCCCGCGGGTCGCCGACACGCTGGCCGAGATGCCGTCGATGGCATCGAGCGCCGCGGCCAGGTCGTCCAGCGTCGTGTCGTCGTCGTCCAGGCCGTCCAGGTCCACGAACACGTCGGTGGTCTGCGTGAGCCCGGTCTGCTTGTTGTGCACCAGCACCTGGAACGAGCCGTTGACCGGCGTGAACGCCAGGCCGGCGGCGTCGAGCGGCGCGGTCTGGCGTCGACCGAGAACTCGCTCGTGAGCTGCTGAAAGCCGCGCAGCCCCTGGCCCGACGAGTGGAGCCTTGTTGAACTCGAAGATCAGCGTGCCGGCAAAGTCGTTCAATTGGTCCAGAAAGCCGCCGAGCATCTCGTCGCGGCTGACGATCAGCCCGGCCAGCTCGCCGCCCGAAGGGCTGCAGCGGCGGCGTCGGTGTCGGCGAACTGTATTTGATGAACCGCCAGCGCCACGGTCCGATGACGTGGCAAGCTCGACCTCGGTGCGGATGCCGTCGAAGACCAGGAACGATGCCGTTGCAGTGAGACGTTCACCGTGCCGCTGGGCTGCTCGTCCACGCGGACGTCGATCAGCTCCGACAGCCGGTCGAGCGCCAGGCCGCGCTGGTCGCGCAGGCCGACGGCGTCGCTCTTGGAGACGTCGCCCCCTTCGACCTCGGCGATCTGAAGATTCAGGCGGCGAACTTCCTCGGTCAACTGGTTGATCTCGTCGGCGATGCCGCGGATGCGGTCGTTGACGTTTCGGCGCAGCTCCGATCGTCCGGGTCGACAGGCGGGAGATGTCGGCGGCCAGCGTCTGCCCCTGCAACACGGCCAGGTTGCGGACCGATTCGCTCTCCGGCTGGTTGAGCACCTCGTGGATGCTGCCGAAGAAGCTGTTGAGCGCCGTGCTGAGGTCGGTGTCGCTCAGCTCGCCGATGAGCTGCTCGAGATCGAGATAGGCCTGCTCCTGCGTTTCGCTGGAGGCCCGGTCGCTGGCCGGCGCCGCGCAGGCGCTCCTGGAGGAAGCGATCGATCTTCTGAATGATGGCATCGACCCGCACGCCCAGGCCGAAGCAGCAGGTCGCCCAGCCGCTGCGTGCCGGCCGGCGTGAAGACGGCCTCCTCGCGGATGTAGCCGGGCGTATTGGCGTTGGCGATGTTCTGCCCGACGACCTGCAGGCCAATGGCATTGGCCCGCAGGGCGTTGTTGGCCATCTGGATGGAGCTGTAGATGGTCATGCCGAACGCCCCCAAGTCTCGTTCCCAGGCTCCGCCTGGGAACGCATTGCCAGCGAGGCTCTGCCTCGCGTGCCAGTGCAGCTTCTCGAGGCAGCGCCTTGAGACGAAGCTGGCCGACGGCCGTGCCTTACGCCGCCTCGTCGAGAAGCCCGCCGCGGGGGGCCGAGATTGCCCCATTTCCATATGTCGGCGGTTGGGGGGCGCCGGTGGCAAGAATCTCCAGCAGTTGGCCGACGTGCGCCAGCGAGCGTTGTGCCAGCATCCACTGCGTCAGCCCGGCCAGTCGCACGCGGCGGCCAGCGGACTCTGCTTCGTCCAGCAATGCTTGCAAGGAGCGGCGCGTGCCTGAATCGGCAAGGGCGGCCACGGCTCCGCGCAGCGTCTGGGCGGGCAGTCCCGTCCGAGCTGCCGCCTTCAGGAGGTCGGCCCGGCGGAAATGGCATTGCCGCAGCCGCTCGAGGAGCGATGGCTCGATAGAACTGGCGACGGTGGACGTGACGATGGCCGACGGACTGTCGCCGGCAGCCGCGGCAGCCGGGGGTCGCCGGCGCTGATCCAGCGCCGCCAAGAGATCCTTCTGGACGGCTAGGAGGTCGCTGAGGAATTCCTCGGCGGCATCGGGCCAGGCGGCGATGGTGGATTGTTCGCTCATCGGTGACGCCTCGTCAAGGAGCTCCTCGTTAAGGGGTCGCGTCCCCGCCCAGTTACTGCCGAAGCGCGCTAAACTGCTGCTCGTACATGGCCTGCGAGAGCTCGCCTCCTTGGGCTGAGGTCAGCCGTTTGACCAGTTCCTGGTCGAGCTGGCCCTGGAAGATCTCCTCGGTGCGGCCGCCGTGGAAGTAGGCCGGCTTGCCTTGGCTCTTTCGCATCGAGGCCAGCATCTGGCCGTACAGCGCGTTGCCGACGAAGCCATCGAAAGCCTGCCGCAACGGCGAACTGTCCGACCCCATGGCCTCGAGCAGCCCACTGGAGTCGTCGCCGAAGCGGAAGCGGACTGATTGGTCGGTGGCGGTGACGACCAGCCGGCCATCGTCGGCGATCTTGGCCTTGAGACCCGGAATCTCGTTGATCGCCGAAGCGATATCCTGAAGCGACGTGCCATCGCGTTCGTCTGGCCAGGTCACGCGGATGCGGCGCTCTTCATGGCTGACTTGGCTGTCGTCTGCGCCGAAGGTGCGGCGGACGTGGACGGTGAACTCGCCATCACTCACGCGTTGCGGCAGCCCGGCCCGCCCGAGCGGCGCCTTGGCATCGTTCACGCCGTGACGGCTGGCGAATTCGGCCAGCAAGTCCGCCGCAGTATCATCCTTAGCGGGCGAGGGTGCCATCGAGGAGGCAGCGAGCGATGAAAGTCCGCCCAGTACTTGAGCGAACGCTCCCGGCACGGCGCTCCCCAACGCTCCGGCTGCCGGCAGCAGGGAAGTGACCGTCGGCAATGTCGGAAGAACACCGGGGAGCATGGGGGTTCAATGCGGAATTCGGATTGCCGGAATCAGGATGCGGAGCGCAGGGAGACAACACTGCAAACTCCGCATTCCGCACTCCGCATTCCAGTCACTCGACCACGACTTTGCCCAGCAGCTTACGGTTTCGCTGGAGCCCGCGGACGATCTCGATAATGTCTTCGGCCGGCACCTTGATGGCGTTGAGCGCCTCGACCAGCGCTTTGAGCCGCGTGTTGTTGCCACCCGGATCGACGCTGACGAAGCGGTCGCCCGGCGCCCCCACCTCCACCAGAATGTCCTTGTGCGTGATCGCCACCGCACCGATCTCCACTTCGCCGCCCACGACCACCAGGCCCGATTGCTGATCGATATACACGCGGGCCGTCTCGGGCACGTTGTCGATCGGCAGATTGCTGATCTGGGCCACGAAATCGGCCGGGTGCTGGAGGTATTGCGGCGGAATGAAGACCTCGACGTTCACCTGGTCGCGGGCTTTGGCCGGCACGCGCGCCGCCGTACTGGCTGTCCAGCCGGAACTGCTCGTTGATGCGATACTCGACTTCGTGGGCCAGGCGGAAGTCGGCCATGTCGCGGTCCAGGATGACCGTCAATTTGCCGTCCTTGACGAACGGCGTGAAAATGTCGCGTTCCAGCCGGCAGCCTTGCAGCACGCGCCCCGTCCGCGCGGCCAGATCCTTGACGCGCAGCGGCCCCTGGGCGACGGCATAGACGATGTCGCTGCCGCGTCGGGCGTCCACCAGCGGCGTGGGCAGCAGCGTCCCGCCCGAGAGCGATTTGGCCGAGATCGTTGAGCTGACCTCGCAATCGATGCGGTTGCCCTCGCGCGAGCCGCTGGCCGGCACGACCGCTCGCACCTCGACCAGGGCGATGTTCTTGCACTGCTTCAGCTCGGCCAGGCCGGCCGGCAGTGGATGACCCATGCGATCGAGCATGTTCGCCAGCGCGCGGATGCTCGGCAGCACGCTGCCGCCGTCGCCCGTGCCCGGCAGACCGACGACGAGCCCCGTCCCGATGAGCTCGTTGTCTTCCTGCCCCTTGAGGCGCGAAATGTCGGCCAACCGCACCTGGCCGTGGGCCGCCGCTGAGAGAGCCAGCACGAACAGTAGCGCATGGGGGAGACGCTGGCGGGCCATGACAACCTCAAATAGTGGGAAGGGGCCCGCCGTCCCCTCGGCCGGCAGGCCCCAAGGATGGTCGCATCGCCGTCACACTAGCCAGACGCGCAAGCGACGCGCAAGCGAGGGAGCAGCGCCGCGCGGGCTGTCGGTGTCGGGAGTCAACTGGTGGCACTGGCAGTGACACCAAGTTGTTTGCCGCCTCTCCCTCGCTCGCGCGCCCAGCTAGTGTGACGGGCGGATTATCGGCATCTAAGCGCCGCAACTTGCCTAAAACGGCGAGACATAGTCATAAAATTTCGTCAGCCAGCCGCGGCGGTAAGAGTCGCGGATGCTCCCCATCTCCTCCTTGCAGATATTGAGCTCGGCGATGTTCTCACTGAGCACCTTGTTGTTGGGGAGCACGTCTTCCGGCCGCACGTAGCCCCGCAGCGTCTGCTTCCAGACCTCTTCGTTGTTGGTGATGGTCTGCTGCGCCTCGACCACGAGATGGCCGTTGGGCAGCACGTCGGCCACTTTGGCGGCGATCGTGAACTGCATGCGGTCGCGCGTCTCCAGCTCACCCTCCGCTCGATACTGGCTGTTGAGCGAGCCGGTCACGCGCGGGTCTCCGCTGCTCTGCGGGGCCGGCTTGAGGGCCAGTCCGTCCAGGCGAATCCAGTTCGATAGCACCGCGTCCAGGTTGGCCCGCTTGCGCGCGCTGCAGGTCCCCTTCGCTGAGCACCTGTGCCCGCACGTTCACGACGACGGTGATGATATCGTGCTTCTTCAGTTGCGCGCCGGGGGCAACTGCTGATAGCACCACGACCTCTGCGGCAACCGAAACGGCATCTCCCCCTCGCCCGGATAGGGCAACGCGCCGCTCTGGGCAAGCGCCGCCGAGCCAGCGAGGAGAGCAAGCGTGAAGACGAGGAACAGCAGCTTACAGCGCATACGATACTCCCGTTCTCGTTCCCAAGCTCGGCTTGGGAACGCAGTTGGCGAAGCTCTGCTTCGAGTCATCTACGCGAGCGGTTTGCCAAGCGGAGCCTGGCGACGTGTGTCCCAAGCGGAGCTTGGGAACGAGCGATTGTACGAGGGCCCGAACGACGATCGAGCCTAACGTCGCTCGCCACTTGGGCCCTCACGACGTCGGGTCGCCACGGCGGTGGCGCCCACGCCGACTTCGACTTCATTGACTCCCGTGACGACGGCCTGCAGCGTATTACGACTGGTCGCCGACTCGACGATCACTGCGTCGCCGCGCCGGCCGGAGTCGCGTGCGCGCCCCTCCGTGCGGATCCGGACGCCGCCGTGGTTGACGACAATGCTGACGCGCTCGCCGCGTCGCACCAATTCGGGCGATTCGACGTTCTCCGCGTCGATCACCTGGCCGGCGCGAAATGGCCGCCCGACCTCCTGCCCGATCGCATCCTCGCTGAACTCGAAACCGCGTGACCGCCGGTCTTGCTCGACGGCCGCTCTCATCGCCAGATCGTCCGGCCGGAGAATCGTGCCGCGCGGCAAATCGCGGGCGGCGACGACGATCGTCGAGGGCAGCTTGATTTCAGCTGCCACGAGCCCTTCTCGCGGCTTGCCCCCGGCGGTCCACCGCATCACAAACTGCTGCTTGCCCAGCCAGGGCCGGACATGTCCGCGCTGCGGGCGCTGCCGCGTTTGGATCACGGCGACGTCGGTGGCGCCGGCGGCGGGCACACCGACTGCCGGCCTGAGACCCGAGATTTCGTCGGCCATGCGCTCGCCGGGCAGGAGCTGAACCTGCCAAGGCAGCTCGGCATCGACCTGCGACTTCAAGAACCGCCCGATGGCGCCCGAAGCCGGATCATTCGCGCGATAAGCGCTGACGTCATCTCCAACGACGGCCGGCCGCGCGAAGACGCCCGGAACGGCCGCGCGAGCACCAGGCCCCAGTTCGATCATGCTGGCACCGGAGATGGTGTGCTGCCGCAGGTCCACGCCGCGGGCCAGCAGCGCCTCGCGCACCTGACGCGCCGTAAGGTATTGCCCTTGGGAGGGGACCGCCATCAGCTCGATCTGGGCGAGTTGCCGGGCTTCGTCCGGCGGGACAGCCGTGAATCTCGGCCAGGTCGGCCAGATGCACCGACGGGCCTTGGAGCGTCGCCCGCGCTCGGAGGTGAATGTCGGCCGCCGGCGCGGCGGCGCCAACCAAAGGATCGCGCCGGCAAAGAGGGCCGTTTGGCGGAGGCAGGACATGCAACGCTCCTGTAACCCGTTGTGTCTAGAACAGAATTCATCCCGTTCGCCAGGCTTCGTCGCGTCCTCGAACGGAATGAATTCCGTTCGACGGCACACGGCGTGTGCCTGCTACTAGAACCGCCGCAGGTTCGAGACCACTTGCAGCATCTGGTCGGCGGCTTGCACGACCTGCGAATTCATCTCGAACGCCCGCTGCGTGGTGATCAGGTCGATCAGCTCGCGCACCGGCTCGACGTTGGATTGCTCCAGGGCGCCTTGGCGAACTTGTCCCAGCCCCTCCTGGCTGCCCGGTGCGCCGGTGATCGGCTGGCCCGAGGCATCGGTCTGCGAATACAGGTTTTCGCCGAGCTTGAGCATGCCTTCGGGATTGATGAAGTTGGCCAGCTCGATGTTGCCGGCCTGCTGCTGATCGGGGCTGTTCTGGGTGACATAGGTGACGATGCCCTGCGGGCTGATCTGGATTTTGACCGCCTCCTGCGGAATCTGAATCTGCGGCTCCAGCAGCCGGCCAATGCCGGCGGAGGCCATGACGATCGAGCCTTCCGCGTTCAGGCTGAAGTTGCCGGCCCGGGTGTAGAGGATCTGTTGGCTGATGGGGTCTCTGACTTGGAAGAAGCCGGGGCCTTCGATCGCCAGGTCGAGGTCCTTGGTTGTCGTGTCAAACGTCCCCTGGCGAAAGTCGGACTGGGTGCTGGTAGGCCGCGAGCCGAGGCCGACGTGAATGCCGGTGGGCGTGCGCTGGCCGTCGGCGTCTTCGGCCCCTGGCAGTTTGTGGTTGACGTAGAACATGTCCTCGAAGTTGGCCCGGTCTCGCTTGAAGCCGGTCGTGTTCACGTTGGCCAGATTGTTGGCGATGGTGTCGAGGCGGAATTGCATCGACTCCATGCCGGTCGCGGCCGTGTAGAGTGTTTGAATGGCCATTGGTCAGTGGTCAGTGGTCAGTGGTCAGTGGTCAGTAGTGAGTTGTCAGCGGTCGTAGAGCCAACTCGCGCGAAATCCGCTTGCGGTTTAGCGACCACTGCTCAGCACACGGCTGATGAGCGTTCCCAACATGTGGTCCTGATTCTGGATGAGGCGCATGTTGGCCTCGAAGGCCCGCGAGGCGGCGATCATGTCGGTCATCATCTGCACCGGCTTGACGGCCGACCGCTCGAGGGTTCCCGACTGTACGCGCGACTGTTCGGCCGGCACGGGCGAGGTCGCGGCCAAGGGGAAGAACAGGTTTTCGCCGGCCCGCGCCAGGTCGCCCAGCGACTGCGGGCGGACGACTGCCGGCTCGCGCCCCTCGCCGTCCTGCTGGATCACCCCATTGGCCGAGACGTTGTAAGGCCGCTGCGGATCGAGCACGATTGGCGAGCCGTCGCGCCCCAGCACGGCGTGGCCGCCCGGCGTGGCCAGCCGGCCTTGGGCATCGAGCTGGAAGTCGCCCGCCCGAGTGAGGAACTGCTGATTGTCCTTGAGGACGACGAAGAACCCCTCGCCGTTGACGGCCATGTCCAGCGGGCGGCCGGTGCGCTCGTAGTTGCCCGGCGCGAAATTGGTCACCGTATCGCGGACCTGCACGCCGCCGCCGACGTCGTTGATCGACTGGGAGCCGGCGAAGTCCGCGCCGCGCTGGATGGCCTCGGCGTGCCTGGCTTGCAAGCGTGCCAGGTCTTGCTTGAAGCCGACCGTGTCGGCGTTGGCCAGGTTGTGCGAGATGGTCTCCAGACGGGTCGTCTGGGCCTTGGCCCCTTCGGCCGAAATATACAGGCCGTACGGCATATTGCCGGTCGCCGGGTCACGGGCCCCCCCGTGGACCCCGCCGGCGCGAAAGCGCCACGGGCCAGCACGATTTTCGGCGGAACGGCTCGGCAACTTGAGGAATTCGGCGCTTCTCCTCGACCGGCACGTCGAGCTGCGCCGCCACGCCCGAGATGATCGCTCCGCACCGACGGCGCCGGCAGTTCTTGCAATGCCGTCGGATCCTTGGTTCGTTCTTAACCGGGCCGTGCCAGGATGAAGGCCGTCGCGCGGCACACGGCACCTCGACACGGCACCACGGCGCTCTGTGCGCTACGATGCTGTCGAAGAGTCTGCGCCCGCCGCCGGGCGTGCATGCGATTCCGTCAATGACTGCCGCTCGGCCAAGGCCGCCCATGCCCCCCTGCACGAGTCTTGTAAGGACTTCCAGGGCAGCGACCGATGGTTAGAAACAAGCCCTGCATCGTTGCGCCCCTCCCGGTCCGGCGTGCGGCCGCCCAACTCGCCTTGCCCATGCACGTTGGGTTGACTACCCTGCTGCCCCTTCGACGCTGGCAAGTGGCCTCGGGCGACTCCGGAATGGCCTTTGCATAACCCCCCTCCCATCGACCACCACCATCCGATACGAAAGGAACGAGACATGGCAGTGCACATTAACACCCATCTGGCGGCACAACTCGAAGGAGCGTACCGCCTCACGCAAACACTGATTCTCCGCTCCAAGTCGGAGTACGTGTTCACGATCGAAGTTGGCGAGTCGCTGTTCTGCGGCAGCCATCCGTATGGCGCCAAGGTCACGCTGCTGGGCGACCGCAGCAAGCACCTGGGCGTGTGCCAAGGGGCCACGTCCGACCAGGTGGTCAACGCCGCGCAGCAGATGGTCTCGCAAGCGATCTCCGACCTGGAAGACGATTTCAAGCCGCGTCCCGCCCGCCGCGCCGCCGCCGCGCCGGCACTGAGCGTGTAGGACGAGCAGGCCAACAGTCTTTGGGGCCGCGCCGCGGAACGCCGCAGCGCGGCCCCGTGCTTTTTGCGCCCAGCACACTAACCCGACGCGTAAGCGAGGGAGAGCTGCCACGAGCCGCGGCGCCTACAAGCGAGGGTCCATGAGCGCGCCGAGGTGCTTGGCACCTCTCCCTCGCTTACGCGTCGGGTTAGTGTGAGAGTGTGAGAATCGGCCCGCCTGTTCAGTCGCGGGGCAGATTTCTACAATCGGTCGGCTGTCAGAGCATCCTGCGCCGTACCGAGGTCCCGTCAATGGCCGACCGCGTCTACAACTTCTCGCCCGGCCCGGCCGTGCTGCCGCTCAAGGTGCTCGAAGAGGCGCAGCGCGACCTGTTGGCACTGCCCGGACTGGGCATCTCGGCACTGGAAATCAGCCACCGCTCGAAGTGGTTCGACGGCGTGCTGGAAGAGACGACGGCCAACCTCCGCAAGCTGCTGGGGCTGGAGGGCAAGCTCGGCGAGCAGTTCAGCGTGCTCTACATGCAGGGCGGCTCGCGGCTCCAGTTCTCGACGATTCCGATGAACTTCCTCCGCGGCAGCGGCCGAGCAGCCGACTATCTCGTCACCGGAAGCTGGAGCAAGACGGCCCTGGCGGAAGCCCGCCGCGAAGGCGACGTGCGCGTGCTCTTCGACAACAAAGACGAGAACTATCGCCGTCTGCCGCAGCCGGACGAATGGAAGCCCAGCCCCAACGCGGCGTATCTCTACTATTGCTCGAACGAGACGATCGCGGGCGTGCAGTTTGCCAGAGAACCGGAGGCGGGCACCGGGGAGGCGGGCACCCGGGAGGCGGGCATCGGGGAGGCGGGCATCGGGGAGGCGGGCATCGGGGAGGCGGGCATCGCGGAGGCCGATGCCGTGCCGCTCGTCTGCGATACCTCGAGCGATTTTCTCTCCCGGCCGCTCGACATGGCCCGTTACGGGCTGGTCTACGCGTGCGCCGAGAAGAACCTCGGCCCGGCGGGTGTCACCGTCGTCATCGTCCGGAACGACTTGCTGGAGCGCGTGCCGGAGGGCTTGCACACGATGCTCGACTACCGGAGCTACGCCAAAGAAGAATCGCGTGCCAACACGCCGCCGGTGTTTGCCGTCTACGTGGTGCTGCTGGTGACGCGCTGGCTGCTGGACGATATCGGCGGCCTGGTCAGGATGCAGGCCATCAACCGCCGGAAAGCGGAGATGCTCTACGAGCTGCTCGACAAATACCCGGACCTTTACCAGGGACACGCTGAACGGGGCAGCCGATCGGTCATGAACGTCACGTTCCGCCTGCCCAGCGAGGAAGCGACGGCCCGGTTCGTGAAAGAAGCCTCCGCCCGGCGGCTGTGCGAGCTGAAAGGCCACCGCTCCGTGGGCGGCATCCGCGCGTCGATCTATAACGCGATGCCGGTGGAAGGCGTCGAGGCGCTGCGAGACTTTATGGTGGAGTTCGCGCGAAGCGGGAAGGCGTAGGGTCCCCTGAACCCCTGAAGTCTAGCGACTTCAGCCTGCCGAGCAGGCTGAAGCCTGAACTCCAACGTTCAACTTACGGTAGCGTGGTGCTCCCCATCAAGAAGCGGTCGATCTCGCGGGCCGCCTCGCGCCCTTCGTTGATCGCCCAGACGACCAGCGACTGCCCTCGACGGCAGTCGCCCGCCGCGAAGAGCTTGGGAATGCTCGTGGCATACTTGCCGTAATCGGCTTTGAAGATCGTCCAACCGTTGGGCATCTCGTTGACGGCCAGTCCGAGCTGCTCGCCGACGGTAAGCTCCGGGCCGATGAAGCCCATGGCCAAGAGCACCAGGTCGGCCTTGAACGTCTGCTCGCTACCCGGCACCTCCTTCATGCCGAAGCGGCTGGTGGCGGGGTCCTTGGCCCACTCGACGCGGACGGCCTTGATGCCGGCCACGTTGCCCTGGCCGTCGTCAAGGAATTCCTTGCTGAGGATGCAGAACTCGCGCGGGTCGCGGCCGAAGCGGGCGGCGCTCTCGGCGTGCGAGTAATCGACGCGGAAGATGCGCGGCCACTGCGGCCAGGGGTTGTCCGGCGCCCGGCCGGCCGGCGGCTGAGGCAGCAGCTCGAAGTTCGTCATGCTCCGGCAGCCCTGCCGAAGCGAGGTGCCGATGCAGTCGGCGCCCGTATCGCCGCCGCCGATGACGATCACATCCTTATCTTTGGCCGTGATGTACGTGGGGTGGGCTGTGGCCACCATCTCGGTGGGAGGCGTCTCCTGACGCCGAACCTCGCCGTTCAGGCTGCGTCCGTTATCGAGGAACGTCTTGTATGCCCGCGTCAGAAAATCCATCGCGTAGTGGATTCCCCGCAACGGCCGCCCGGAGATCGGCAGATCGCGCGGCCGCGTGGCGCCAGTGGCCAGCAGGACGGCATGGTTCTTCTCCATCAGCTCGGCCGGATCCCGGTACGTCACGCGGCAGCCGCGCTCTTCCATGATCTGCGTCATGTGGCCGCGCTCGAAATCCTCGCGACGGCCGACGTGGGCACAAGTGACAAACTTCACCCCCTCGGCCCGCAGCAGATCGACCCGCCGCTCGACGATCCGCTTATCGAGCTTCATGTTGGGGATGCCGTACATGAGGAGCCCGCCGATCCGGTCGGCTCGCTCATAGACGGTGACGGTATGCCCGGCCTTATTGAGCTGCGCCGCCGCCGCCAGTCCGGCCGGTCCAGAGCCGACGACGGCCACCGACTTGCCCGTGCGCTTCTCAGGAACCTGCGGGGTGATCCAGCCTTCGGCGAAGCCGCGATCGACGATGGCGTTCTCGATGTTCTTGATCGTCACCGGCGGGTCAATGATCCCCAGCACGCAGGCCCCTTCGCACGGTGCGGGGCAGACTCGCCCGGTGAATTCCGGAAAGTTGTTCGTCTTGTGCAGCCGATCGAGCGCCTCGCGCCAGCGGCCGCGATAGACCAGATCGTTCCATTCGGGGATCAGGTTGTCGATCGGACACCCGCTCTCCGACTGGCAGAACGGCACCCCGCAATCCATGCACCGCGCGCCCTGAGTCTTGAGATGCTCATCGGGCACGATGGTCAGGAACTCGTCAAAGTTCCCGATCCGCTCCCCCGGATCGGCATAGGGGACGGTCTGGCGCGTGAACTCTTTGAAACCGGTGGGCTTGCCCATTCTGCGACGCACTCCGCCTTACGCTGACTGACTTTGTCCTGGTCCGCTTAGCGACTCGACATCAGGTTGTCGAGCACTTCGCGAAGTTTGCATATCTCCGACTCTAGCCGCTCCACATCTCCGCTAAACTCCTGCTGAACAGCCTTTCTTGCATTGGTGAGGTCGTCACGATGCAGCATCACGACTTGGTACTCATCGGCTGGGACAATGGCGCACCCGCACGGGCCAAAAGCGTCTTCCAACAAATCGATGATTTGAGCCGAGGTCAGCGATGTTTCTGCGTCACGTAAAAGCACGAGTCTCTTCATTCGCCTTACCTCGTCGCCGCTGCGGGTGATTCGTCAGTCGGCTTCAGCCGACTCCCCGTCTGCCACCAGCTTTAGCTGGTGGAAATCGGGACCTAATAATGCTCTCTCAGCCGGCTTCAGCCGGCTTCGCGAGCCATCCGTCTTCAGACATTCTCCGGCTCTTCCTCATCAAAGCCAGTTCGCTCCAGCCGGTCCTGTATCCGCCCCGCGGCATGATGTTCTTTCTGGTTGTGGATGTAGTCCAGAACCCAAGGCAAATTCTTCTTTCCAAAGCTCACTACGCCGTAGCCGCGCTGCCAATAAAGCAGCTTCTGTCGGACGTGCTCATTGGCATCGTGTGAGGTACCGCCTTTGAGGTTCTTTACCAGCTCGCTGATCGTGACATGGGGTTCGATGTTGATGGCGAGGTGAATATGCGTCTCGGTCCCGCCGATTCCGTGGAAGTACACGCCGTTAGTCTTGCGGCACCGCTGCTCGATCAGGTCCCAAACAAGTGATTCGATCTCTGGTTTGAGGGTTGGCCGGTCGTCTTTGACATGCCAATTCAAGTGGAGATAAATCTCATGAAACACATGGCTCGACATGGTTGGCTCCTGGGAAGCCGGCTGGAAGCCGGCTGAAACAAGGGATATGGATGGCCATTACCACCAGCTAAAGCTGGTGGCAGACGGGGAGTCGGCTGAAGCCGACTGATCTGCTGACTCTGAATCCGCGCTGCCCCGCCATCCCTGATTCCGGTTGCCAACCGTGGTCTTCAAGGTTTCTGTTGGGCTAACCTCCTCGCTCGCGGTTCTTGGGGACGGCCTTTGCACTCCCTACAGCAGAGTGACGGTTTGCCTTTTGACTCGCCGCGCTGTTGTTTCACCTTTTCTCCACCAGCTCACTCCCCTTCTCCTGCAACACCTCTCCATTCCCATTCTCCTCCGCCCCCTGCACGTGCGCGTGGATCTCTTCGTCGTGGTCCATTCGCTCATGCAGCACGCGCTTATAATCCGTTGGCATGACCTTGACGAATTGCGGCAGGCAGGCGTCCCAATTGTCGAGGATCTGCCGGGCCACGGTGGAGCCGGTGTATTGTTCGTGCAGCGTGACGAGGTTCTTCAGCTCGTAGACGTTTTCGGGGATGACGACCGGCTCCAGCTCGACGATGCCGAGGTTGCAGTTCATCTGAAATCGCCCTGCGGCGTCCCAGACGTAGGCGATGCCGCCGCTCATGCCGGCGGCGAAGTTGCGGCCGGTGGGGCCGAGGACGACGACGCGGCCGCCGGTCATGTACTCGCAGCCGTGGTCGCCGACGCCTTCGATCACCGCGTGGGCGCCGCTGTTGCGGACGGCGAACCGCTCGGCGGCCCGGCCGCGGAAGAACGCCTTGCCGCTGGTCGCGCCGTACAGGGCGACGTTGCCGATGATGATGTTCTCTTCCGGCGGCGAACGTGCGAGCCTTGCGGCGGGTAGATCGACCATGCGGCCGCCGGAGAGCCCCTTGCCGACGTAGTCGTTGGCGTCGCCTTCCAGCTCCAGCGTCACGCCCTTGGCCAGGAACGCGCCGAAGCTCTGCCCGGCCGAGCCGGTGAACTTGATGTGGATCGTGTCGTCGGGCAGCAGGTCGTCGCCCCAGCGCTTGGCGATCTCGTGGCTGAGCATCGTGCCGACGGTGCGGTTGGTGTTGACGATCGGCAGCTCGAGCGCGACGCGCTCGCCGCGCTCGATCGCCTGCTGGCACGTAGCTCGATCAGCTCGTTGTCGAGGGCGTGCTCCAGGCCGTGGTCCTGCTTGCGTGGTGCAATAGACTTCGACGTCCGGATGCGGCTTCTTGGCCGGCGTGAGCAGCGGCGTCAGGTCGATGCCCGTCGGCCTTCCAGTGGCGGATCGCGTCGTTCGGTCTCGCAGGCAATCGACGCGGCCGATCATCTCGTTGAACGTGCGGAAGCCGAGCTCGGCCATGATCTGCGCGGGCTTCCTCGGCGACCATGAACAGGTAGTTGATCGACGTGCTCGGGCTGGCCGGTGAACTTCTGCCGCAGCACGGGGTCCTGCGTGGCGATGCCGACCGGGCAGGTGTTGAGGTGGCACTTCCGCATCATGATGCAGCCGAGCGTGATCGAGCGGCGCGGTGGAGAAGCCGAACTCCTCGGCGCCGAGCATCGCGGCGATCACCACGTCGCGGCCGGTCTTGAGTCTGGCCGTCGGTCTGCAGGACGACGCGGCTGCGCAGGTCGTTCATCACCAGCGTCTGGTGCGTCTCGGCGATGCCCAGCTCCCACGGCAGGCCGGCGTGCTTGATGCTCGTGAGCGGCGAGGCGCCGGTGCCGCCGCGTGTCGCCGGAGATGAGGATGTGGTCGGCGTAGCGCCTTGGCCACGCCGGCGGCGATCGTGCCGACGCCGACTTCGCGAGACCAGCTTCACGCTGACGCGGGCCGAGGGGTTGGCTGTTCTTCAGGTCGTGGATGAGCTGCTTGAGGTCCTCGATCGAGTAGATGTCGTGGTGCGGCGGCGGGCTGATCAGGCCGACGCCCGGCGTGCTGTAGCGGATGCGGGCGATGTTGTCGTCGACCTTGTGGCCGGGCAGCTCGCCCCCTTCGCCCGGCTTGGCGCCCTGGGCCATCTTGATCTGCAGCTCGTCGGCGTTGGTCAGGTAGTTGATCGTCACGCCGAAGCGGCCGGAGGCGACCTGCTTGATCGCCGAGCGCTTGCTAGTCGCCGTTGGGCAGCGGCTTGAACCGCTCGGGGTCTTCGCCCCCTTCGCCCGTGTTGCTCTTGCCGCCGATGCGGTTCATGGCGATGGCCAGCGTCTCGTGGGCCTCGGCCGAGATCGAGCCGAAGCTCATCGCGCCGGTGCAGAACCGCTTGACGATCTCGCTGGCCGGCTCGACTTCGGCGAGCGGAATCGGCCGGTTGACGCCGCTCCTTGAACTTCAGCAGGCCGCGGAGCTGCGCAGCTTGCGCGTGGCGTCGTCGTTGGCGTGCTTGGCGAACCGCCAGTAGGCGTCGGCGTTGTTCTCGCGGGCGGCGACCTGCAGGTCGGCGATCGCCTGCGGGTCCCACATGTGCCGCTCGCCTTCGGCCCGCCAGTGGAACTCGCCGGGGTTCGGCAGCACCGGCAGGCGCTGCTCGCTCGCGCGTCGGGATAGCCGATCTCGTGGCGGCGCAGCGCTTCCTTGGCCAGCACGTCGAAGCTCGACGCCCTGGATGCGGCTGGCCGTGCCGGCGAAGCAGCGGTCGATCACGTCGTCGTCGAGGCCGACCGCCTCGAAGATCTGGGCGCCCTTGTAGCGACTGCAGCGTCGAGATGCCCATCTTGCGCCATCACCTTGAGCATGCCCTTGGCGACCGCCTTGTGATAGGCGTGCGACGATCTTCGTCGTCGCTGTATTCGGCCGGCAGCAGGCCGTCGCGCTGGGCCTGCCAGAGCGCCTCGAACGCCAGGTACGGGATTGATCGCGTCGGCGCCGTAGCCGACCAGCAGGCAGTGGTGATGCACCTCGCGGGCTTCGCCCGTTTCGAGCATGATGCCGATCCGCGTCCGCTTGGCCTGGCGGATCGAGGTGATGATGCACGGCGCCGCACGGCCAGCAGCGAGCTGACCGGCACGCGGTCGGCCGATACGCCGCGATCGGAGAGGACGACCAGCGAATAGCCGTCGTCGATCGCCTGCTCGGCCTCGCGGCAGATGCGGTCGAGCGCGCTTGACCAGGCCCGCCTCGCCTTCGCTCGCGGGCCAGGTGATGTCGATCGTCTTGCGTCTGCCAGCCGCGGTGGTTCAGGTGCTTGAGCGCGGCCAGCTCCTCGTTCGTGAGGATCGGGTGCGGCACGCAGCAGGCGGTGGGCGTGCTGCTCGGTCGTCTCCAGCAGGTTCCCCTCGGGGCCGATGTAGCACTCCAGCGACATGATGACCTCCTCGCGGATCGAATCGATCGGCGGGTTCGTCACCTGGGCGAAGAGCTGCTTGAAATAGTCGTAGAGCATCCGCGGCTGAGTCGCTGAGGCACGGCCAGCGCCGAGTCGTTGCCCATCGAGCCGATCGGGTCGCGCTTCTCGCCTGCACCAGCGGCAGCAGCATGAACTGCATCGTCTCGGTCGGTGTAGCCGAAGGCCTGCATCCGCGCCAGCAGCGTGTCCGGCGTCGAAGCCGTGCGGCTGGTCGCGAGGGCGGCAGGTCGTTCAGCTCGATCCGCTGGTTGCGCGAGCCACTCGGCGTAGGGCCGGCTGCGTGGCGACGTCGCTGCTTCAGCTCCTCGTCGGGAATCAGCCGGCCCTGCTCGAAATCGACGAGGAACATGCGGCCCGGCTGCAGGCGGCCCTTGTCCTTCACGATCTTCGGATCGACGCGGCAGCACGCCGACCTCGCTGGCCATGATCACGCGGTCGTCGTGCGTCAGGTAATAGCGGCTGGGGCGCAGGCCGTTGCGGTCGAGCACCGCGCCGATGTAGTGGCCGTCGGTGAAGACGACCGACGCCGGGCCGTCCCACGGCTCCATCAGGCAGCGAGTGGTACTCGTAGAACGCCCGCTTGTACTCGGGCATCGATCTCGTGGTTCTGCCACGCCTCGGGAATCATCATCATCACCGCTTCGGGCAGCGAGCGGCCGCCCAGCAGCAGCAGCTCCAGCACGTTGTCGAAGATGCCCGAGTCGCTGGTCAGTCAGGCTCGGTGATCGGGAACAGCTTTTGCAGGTCGTCGCCGAACAGCTCGCTCTTCGAGCATGCCCTTCGCGGGCGGCCATCCAGTTGATGTTGCCGCGGAGCGTGTTGATCTCGCCGTTGTGGCACATGAACCGCATCGGCTGGGCCCGGTCCCACGAGGGGAACGTGTTCGTGCGTGAACCGCGAATGGACCATCGCCAGGTGGCTGGTGTAGTCGCGGGTCGGCCAGGTCGGGAAAGTACGGCACGACCTGCTCGGACGTGAGCTGCCCTTGTAGATGATGACCTTCGTCGACAGGCTGCAGACGTAGAACATCTGCCGCTGCTTGAGCGCTCTCGTCGCCGCGAAGCAGATGGCTGGCCCGCTTGCGAATGAGATAGAGCTGCCGCTCGAAGCGTCTGCGAGATCGCGTCGCCGATGGCCGCATGTCGGCCGGATCGGAAATCGGCCTACCGTCTCCCGCGGCGACGAAAGCTGCTCGATGACCGGCTCAGTGGCGGCGGCCGAAGGGCCGATGTTGGCCTTCTTGGCATCCGTCGGCACGCGTCGCCAGCCGATGAGCCGCTGCCCTTGCTCGGCGACGATCCGTTCCACGGCCGCCTTGCAGAATTCGCGCTCGCTGTCGATCCGCGGCAGGAACACCACGCCCGCGGCGTAGCGGCCCGGCTCGGGCAGCTCGGCGCCCAGGTCGGCCTGGGCCACCTTGCGCGAGGAACTCGTGCGGCAGGGCGGTGAGGATGCCGGCGCCGTCGCCCGTGTTCGGCTCGCAGCCGCAGGCGCCGCGGTGGTCATGTTGCGCAGCACCGTGTCGGCATCGACGATGATCTGGTGGTCCCGCGTCGCCCTTGATATGGGCGACGAAGCCCACGCCGCACGAATCGTGCTCGAAGGCCGGATCGTAGAGCCCGTGTTTGGGCGGGTAGCCGACGAACGCATCGACCTGGCAAGGGTCGGCCCGCTCGTTGGTGGCGTGTGTGTGGCCTGGGTCTGCCGCGTCCATCGGATCACCTTCCTTCTCATCCACTACAAACGTTCGATTTCTTCGCATGGCGCGAAGATTCTTGAACCAGAAGGAAACGAAGGCAACGAAGGACAAGACCCGGGACGCCTTCTTCGTTTCCGTCGTTACCTTCTGTTCAAACGGTCGGTTGCGGCTCCGCCGCGCTGGGTCATCCGTGGTCCGTGCGCCTCGTCGATCTCGAACAGGAAGCCTGCTCGCGCGAGAAGCCTTGACTTATCGGGCGCCGAGGTCGTGGCGGCGCCCTAAGGGCTGGCCGCCGCCAGGGCCGATTTCGCCGTACGCCGCGGCGGTTCGTGATTCTCGTGATCATCTCCGCGATCATCTCCGCGATGATCTTGCCGATGCTCAGATGCATCGCCCTCCGACGTGTCTGGCTGCTCGCCGCGCAACAGTTCAATGAATCGCTCTGCTGTCGGGCTCAACTCCCGCCCCCGGCGATGGATGATGCCGATGGGCCGGACCAGCTCGTCGGTCGTCAGCGGTACGGCCACTAGCGTGCCGGCCTGCACTTCCGGCGCGACCGTCGGCTCGGGCAGCAGGGCCACGCCCAGATCGATCTCGATCGCCCGTTTGATGGTCTCAATGTTGTCGAACTCCATGGCGATCTCGACCTCGATCCCCTGAGAATTGAGGACGCGGTCGATCTCCTTGCGGATCGTCAGGTCTTTGTCGAAGCTGATCAGCTTGCGGCCGGCAAGCTGCCGCAGGTCGATCTCGCGGCGGCCGGCCAGGGCGTTGCTCGGCGCGCACACCAGCATCATCGGCTCCTGGCGCCAAGGAATGGCGTCGATGGAGCGCGATGCGCGGGGATAGCTCACCAGCCCCAGGTCGGCTAAATCGCGATCCACGCACTGATAGACGCGATGCGGGTGCAGGTATTCCAGGCGGACGTTGGCCTTGGGATACTGCCCCAGGAACCGCTGGAGATACTGATTCATGTGGTGCAGGCCGATCGAATAGATCGAGGCCACGCGCACCCGGCCGGCAACTTCCTGCCGCAGGCTGCGGACCTTCTCTTCCAGGGCGTAATAGCGGCGGACGATGCCGCGGCAGCCATCGAAGAATTCGGACCCCTCGCTGGTCAACACGAACGGACGCTTGGAGCGATCGATCAGCTTGACCCCCAGATGCTCTTCGAGGTGATGGACCATCTGGCTAGCCGCCGACTGCGAGATGCCGTTTTCACTGGCTGGCGCGAGAAACTCCTCCGCCGCACCACGTCGCAAAACACCCGCAGGGACTTGAGATGCATCGATTATTCGCATTTCTAATACAGGGGCCAACTCAATATTCAAAAAGAGCATGACAGCTTAAGCGGGCATGCTGGCGCCGTCAAGAGGCCGAACAAGACGCAGCAGAGCTGATCACTTTTCACAATGGAGCGAGACACTAACCCGACGCGTAAGCGAGGGCGTGGCTGGTACTCGCTTCTCCCTCGCTTACGCGTCGGGTTAGTGCGCTCGGCTCATTGCCCGAAAGAGGTTGCAGCACCCTGCTGGCGTCAGCCGATAATCGTGATGCATTTCGTCATTCCTTTCTCTTGTCCGCGACTCCTCTGGCCAGGCTGCGCGAGGCCCGGTATAGTCCTCCGCCTTTCTACCTTGAGATTCCCTGAAAACCGCCCTGCCGGGCGGCGCTCGGGCATGGAAGCCATCCGCCTCAGACTGCTGGCGCTAGCGACCGTGTGGCTTTTGGCCGCCACGGGCTGCCATCATTTGCCCGCGTCGTGGTATTACGCCTGGCACGGGTATCCCGACCAGGACGTTGAAACGCCGCACAACCGCGTGAAGCGTTATCAGCAACTGGCTGAGGCGGCCCGGCAGAAGACGCCGGTGGAACAGGAGCAGACCGCGCAGGAGCTGGCCGCCGTGTTTGCCAGCGAGCAGGATCCCCTGGTGCGTGCCCAGATCGTGCGGACGCTGGCCGTCTATCCGACGGCGACGGCCGCAGCCACGCTGAAGCAATCGCTGGCCGACGGCCACGAATTCGTGCGCAAGGCCGCTTGCGTTGCTTGGGCGCGGCGGGGCGGACCGGATGCCCTGCAGCAACTGTCCGTCGTGCTGCGCAGCGAGAAGAGCGCCGACGTGCGGCGAGAGGCGGTGCTCGCGCTGAGCGCCATGAACGACGCCAGCACGGTCAAAGCGCTGGCCATTGCGCTGGAAGACGCCGACGTGGCGATTCAGCATCGCGCGATGGCAGAGCTGGAAAGCACCACGGGAAGATACTATGGCGACGACGTAAACGCCTGGCGCTCGTTCGCGCAAGGGCAAGACGTGGCGCCCAAGGATCGCTCGATCACCGACCGGGTGCACGATCTGATTTACCGCTAGCGGGCCCAGCGAGGGCAGGTGAGTAGGTGAGTAGGTGAGTAAGCAAGGCGGACGTTGCCTACCTACTCACCTACTCACCTACTCACCTACTCACCTACTCACCTACTCACCTACTCACCTACTCACCTACTCACTTAGGGCACCAGGCAACGGCGCCTACCCACGAGCCACCCGGATGGCCTCTTCGCGCGTGGCGCACACCGGCCACAGCTTGTTGAGGTTGGTGATCGTCAGCACCTGGGCGCACATCTCGTTGGGGCAGCAGAGGGCCATCTTGCCCTTGCGCTCCTGAATCCGCTTCCAGGCCCGGAACACCGTTTCGATGAACATCGAATCGATGTAGCGCGTGTTGGCCATGTCGAGCACGAGGCGCGGAGGCGACATGGCGGCGATCTCGCCGAAGAGCAGATCGGCCAATTGTTCCAGCGGATCCAAGGCGATGGACTCGTAGCTGGCATCCAGCTCGACGATCGTCACACCCTGCTGATGAATGACCTGTGCCATGGCGGTTTGATGAGCCGATGGGTTCGCTGGGCCGTGATGGCTGCCCTGGCATCCTTGCCGGCAGCGGGTGGGCGGAAACCGCTTGAATCGGTGGAGTTTAGGCCACCGCCGCCCCCTAGGCAAGAGCGGGCCCGCGGGGCGATGGCAAGGTCTGTCGTCTTTCGCTCCGCGAAAGAACGTCCTTTCGCGGAGCGAAAGGCGACGATTGACCGACAGCCGAGCAGAGCTTGGGAACGTGGCGGCAGTCGGTTAGATTGATGCGCCCCTGCCGAGGCGACGGCCTCGTTACCCAAGCATCGTGCCGCGAAGGGATGACATGACGACACCGACCGCCCGGCCCACATGTTTGCTGACCATCGGCCTGGGTCTCATCGCCGGCGCCCCCCTGTTGCCCCGCCCCTGTGCTGCCGGCGAGTGGCCGCACATTCTCGGCCCCAACCGCAGCGGCATTGCGGCCGCCGACGAGAAGCTGGCCGATAGCTGGCCGGACACCGGCCCGAAGCTCCTTTGGGAGCGCGAGACGGGCAGTGGCTATGCCGGCGCGGCGGTCGCGGCAGGCAAGACCGTGCTCTTCCATCGTGTGGAGGACGAGGAGATCGCCGAGTGCCTGGATGCGGCGAGCGGCAAACCGCTCTGGAAGGCGCCCTTCCCCACGACGTTTCGCAGCGATTTCTCTTCCGACCATGGGCCGCGGTGCGTGCCCGTGATCCACAAGGACCGGGTGATCGTCTACGGCGCCGGAGGCAATTTGCACTGCCTCGCTCTGGCCGACGGAAAGAAGCTCTGGTCACGGGCCGCCTTCAAGGACTTCGGCGCCCCCAACGGCTACTTCGGCGCCGGCAGCTCGCCGATCGTTGTGGGCGAGAAAGTGCTCGTCAACGTGGGCGGCGACCGCCAGGGGGCAGGCATCGTCGCCTTTTCGCTCGATAAAGGCGAGACCCTGTGGAAGGCCACGGCCAACGCCGCCAGCTATTCCTCGCCGATTCTGATCCAGCGGGACGGCGCGGAGCAGGTGATCTTCGTCACCCGTCTGCAAACGCTGGCCATCAACCCCGATACCGGCAAAGTCTATTGGTCGATGCGGTTTGGCGCCACGGGGCCGACGGTCAACGCGGCCAATCCGCTGGTGATCGACGGCCACCTGTTCTTGTCGGCCAGCTACAACATCGGGGCCGTGTACGCCAGACTGACCGACCGCGGGCCGGAAGTGGTCTGGAAGAGCGACGAGGTGATCTCCAGCCAGTTCACCACCTGCGTCGCCAAGGACGGCTATCTCTACGGCATCGACGGCCGCGAAGACCTCGGCGAGGCCCACCTGCGGTGCGTCGATCCCAAGACCGGCAAGATCATCTGGAGCAAAGACGGCTTTGGCAAGGGATCGCTTCTCTTGGCCGATGGCAAGCTCCTGATCCAAACCACGGCCGGCAAACTGCACCTGGCCGCAGCTTCACCCGACGGCTATCGCGAGCTGGCCAGCGCAGCGGTCACCGGCCCCAAGAGCTTCGCCCTGCCGGCACTGGCCAATGGCCGGCTGTACGTGCGCGGGCCGGATGCCCTGAAGTGCCTCGACGTGGGACGGAAAAGGTGACAAGGTGACAAGGTGACAAGGTGACAAGGTGACAAGGTGACAAGGTGACAAGGTGACAAGGTGACAAGGTGACAAGGTGACAAGGTGACAAGGTGACAAGGTGACAAGGTGACAACGCCCCGTCGGGCTTGTCCCGACGGCGAGCTGACTGGTCAGCTACCGTCAGAAAGAGGGCTGTCCAAGTCCCCGTCGGGCTTGCCCCGACGGTTTCATTGACTTGACGGCTTAGCATTATCGATCCCCACGCGAGTCATCCATCCGTCGGGGCAAGCCCGAACGGGGCTTATGCCAGCTTCCTGATTCGGTGTGTAGCTGACCAGTCAGGGAGCCGTCGGGGCAAGCCCGACGGTGGATTCGTCCAACATCGAACGTCCAACGTCCAACGTCGAAGTGTCAGCACGTTGGACGTTGGACGTTAAGCGTTGGACGTTGGACGTTTCGATGGCCAGCGCTCGACGCTTGGAGCAGCGCCTGATCACCTTGTCACCTCGTCACCTCTTCCCCCCGCGCACCTTCTCCATCACGCTCTCGATCGTCACGACCTTGCCGCCTTGGCGCTTGCTTTCATCGGCGGCTTCCATGAAGGCGAAGATCTCGAGCGTTTCCTCGGCGGCCACGGGCGGCTTGCCCGTGCGGAAGAACTTGCAGATCTCGGCCACCAGCGGCTTGTAGCCGTCGTACTTCCCGATGGGCGCAATTGCCTTTTCGCCGAACACCAGGCCGCCGTAGCCTTGGCTCCCTTTGCGGAAGCCGCGGTAGGTGCCGATGCGGTCGTCTTTCCAGACGCCGACCACCACGTCGGTATCGGCCGTGTGCGTTCGCGAGACCGAGTCGCAGCCGGGGCCCATGACCGTGAACAGCGTCTCGACGCCGTGGATGCCGTACCAGAACAGATCGGGGTGGTGCTCTTCCAGCGAGCAAGGGCTATGAGCCTCGCAGCCGAGCACGTCGCCGATCTTGGGGTCGTTCCGCATGCCCAGGATGCCGGAGCTGAAGCGCAGCGAGCTGGAGGAGAAGACGGGCACCTTGCGCTCTTCGGCCAGACGATAGATCTCCACGGCGTCGGCCAGCGAGGCGGCGACCGGCTTGTCGATGAACACCGGCTTGCCGGCGGCCAGCACCGGCCGGACCTGCTCCAGGTGCGGCCGGCCGTCCACGCTTTCGAGCAGGACCACGTCCACCTTCTTCAGCAGTTCGTCGATCGACGGGACGATCTCGACGCCCCGATCGCGAAGCTGCTTGACGTACCCCTCGACGCGGCTGTAGCTGGCCTCCACGTCCCGGCTGCCGCCGGGAAAGGCCGCCACGACGCGCACCCCGGCCACGTCGCCGGCGGCCTTGGGGTCGTTGAGCACCTTGGTGAACGCGATCACGTGCGACGTGTCGCAGCCGATGATGCCGGCCTTGAGCGGCCGGGTTCCGGGCGCCTTGGCGGCTTCTTCGGCCCGGGACGTGGCTAAGGTCATGGCGACAAGCGCAACCAGGGGAAGAACAACCGTGGAATGGCGAAATGGCATGATACGACCCCTCGTTCGGTCAGGTCACTTTAGATCGGTCCTTATCGTAGCAACGCGCCCTGCGGCAGGCCACACGCGCGCTAGCCCTACGGTCGCCCCAATCCTCCCGTGTTGCCAAGTGGCAACTAGCAGTTGTCAATCACGCTGCAAATTGAGAACATTGAGGTCAGGCGCGGCGAGGGACGGACGTCCCGATTACCGCCACAAGTCGTTCTTAAGCAGGTGTTTCCGGTTGACGCTTGACATTGCCCGTCCTCTTGGCATCGGAGGTGCTTTGGGATCGCCGGCTCCAGTTCATCCGCCCGCCTGGCTCCCGAGGAACGCACCTTGAGTAAACCGGCCAAGAAGCTGACGCACCGCAACGGCACGCTCCCTCATCCCAAGTTGCGCCGGCCCAGCCGGCCGAACGGATCGCTCCCGCGGCACGAGGGGAGCGAGACTGCCGCAGCGTTTCCCCGAGGAGGAGTTCGCCAACGGCGCGGCTCACGACGTGGAAGTCGCGGCCGCCGATGTCGAGGCGCCAGAACTGGACGAGGCGCCCGAGGAAGGCGACGTGCTCGAGGCCGAGGCGTCCAGCGCCGAGGCCTACGATGTGGACGACCAGCCAATCGACGACCCGGTCCGCATGTACCTGATGCAGATGGGCGAGATTCCGCTGCTCGACGCGGCCGCAGGAGATCGGCGCCGCCAAGGAGATCGAGCGGCACCGCATCCGCTTCCGCCACAGCATGCTGGCCACCGACTACGTGCTGCAAGGGGCCGTGGCGCTGCTGAGAAAAGTGCGCGACGGCCAGCTGCGGCTCGACCGCACGATCGAAGTCTCGGTGACCAACACCGCCGAGAAGAAGCAAGATCCTGGCGCCTGCTGCCGGCCCAACCTGGAGACGCTGGAGCACCTGCTGCAGCGAAATCGCCGCGACTTCCGCATCGCGGTCAGCAAGCGCGCAGCCGATGGCCGAGCGCCGGCCGGCCTGGCGGCGGCTGGTCCGCCGCCGCAACAAGGCCGTCCGCCTGGTCGAGGAGATGAACCTGCGCACGCAGCGCCTGCAGCCGCTGTTCGACAAGCTGGGCGAGATCTCGCCGCCGCATGGACACGCTCGTGCAGCAGATGCGCGAGCTGGCCCGCGGCGTGCCCGTTGCCGCTGAACGACGCCGAGCTGCGCCGCGAGCTGCGGTACCTGATGCGGATCACGCTCGAAAGCCCCGCCACGCTCGCGCCGCCGCATCGCCCGCACCGGCGACCTGCCAGCAAGCAGTACGACGCCGCCAAGCGGGTCCTCTCGGCCGGCAACCTGCGGCTGGTCGTCTCGATCGCCAAGAAGTATCGCAACCGCGGCCTGAGCTTCCTCGACCTGATCCAGGAAGGCAACACCGGCCTGATGCGGGCCGTCGATAAGTTCGAGCATGCCCGCGGCTACAAGTTCAGCACCTACGCCACGTGGTGGATTCGCCAGGCGATCACGCGGGCCATCGCCGACCAGAGCCGCACGATTCGCGTGCCGGTGCACATGATCGACACGATGAGCAAGGTGCGCGACGTGACCGCGCGACCTCGTGCAGGAGACTCGGCCGCGAGCCGAGCGTCGAGGAAACCGCCGAGGCGGCCGGCCTGTCGCTCGACGACGCCCGCTGCATCATGAAGATGGCGCGGCAGCCGCTGTCGCTCGATCAGCCGGTGGGCGACCACGACGACAGCTACTTCGGCGAGTTCCTGGAAGACCACCGCGACGACGACCCGCTCTACGACATGCAACCAGCAGATGCTCAAGAGCCGGCATCGACGAGGTGCTGCAGCAGCCTCAACTACCGCGAGCGGGAGATCCTCCGCCTGCGTTACGGCCTGGCCGACGGCTACGCCTACACGCTCGAAGAAGTCGGCAAGATCTTCTCCGTCACCCGCGAGCGCGTGCGGCAGATCGAAACCAAGGCCGTCCGCAAGCTGCAGCAGCCCATGCGGGCCGCGACGCTGGCCGGGTTCATGGAGCGGATGGCACCGGAGGGGCTGTAAGCGGCGATTCTTCGAGGCGTAGCCGTGGTGCACGCGGCTCGCGTGCATTGCTCCGGCAACGTCGGGCCTATTTCATGGGTGCGCTCGCTGCCGGCCACACGGGGCGGCCCGGCGTCACGACCTCGATGCTCCACAGGCTACCGCCGGCGGTGACGAACAGCGTCCGCAGGTCATCGCCGCCGAAGGCGCAGTTCGTGGTCTCATCGCGCGGGATGGGGATGAATTCTAGGAGCTTACCCTCGGGCGAAAAGACATACACGCCGGCCGTCGGCTTGTCTTGTGTCTCGTAGGGCGGGTTTTGCTTGTTGAGTCCGGCGGCGACGTAGAGCCGGCCTTCGGCATCGAGCTTCATGCCGTCGGGGCCGCGGGTCTTTTTCCAATCGTGGATCAGCTTCTGCGATTCGAAATCCACGGCGCCGTCGGCCTTCAGATCGAATCGGAACAGCTTGCGTGCTCCCCCGAGGGTGTCATTATTGTTATCGGCCACGAAGAGATACTTGTCGTCGGCTGTGATCACCAGGCCGTTTGGGCGATCGACCTCGTGCGCGATGACCCGTGTCACGCGGCCCGGCTCGTCGATCCGGTAGACCCCTTCGATCTTGCGGCCGCGATGATCGACGATCTCCATGTTGTCGCGGCCACCATACTTGGGGTCGGAGAAGTAGACGCGGCCCTTCGTGTCCATCGTCAGGTCGTTGGGCTGGTTGAAGCGCTTGCCCTCGTAGCGCTCGGCCAGCACGGTTAGCTTGCCGTCCTTTTCCAGCCGGGTCACGCGCCGCGCCTCGGCCTCGCACATCACGAGCCGCCCCTGGCGATCGAACATCAGGCCGTTGGAGCCGGTATTCTTGCGGTGGATCGTGACCTTGCCGTCGCGGTCGCGGCGATAGGTATGTCCGTCGCCGCTCGTGAGGAGTCCCAGCTCAGGATGCCAGGCGGGTCCTTCGCCGGCGCCCCTCTCTTGGAGGAGGCGTGGCTTGGCGTCCGGGGCCAACACGGTGTCATCGGCCGGCGCGACCGAAGAGATGCCCAAGGCGATTAGCGACAGGGCCGCGTGAAGTGATCTCATGCGATTGGGTCAAAATAATCCCATTTGATAGCCACAAAGGACACCAAGGACACTAAGAGTCTTGTATGCGCCGCAATTAACTCTTCGTGTCCTTTGTGGCTCCGCTCCGGAGTTGTCTTATGCCAGCACTTCCTTGATCACCCGGCCGTACACGTCGGTCAGCCGCTCGTCGCGGCCCTGGTGGAAGTACGTCAGCTGTCTCGTGGTCGAGGCCCAGCAGGTGCAGGATCGTGGCGTGCAGGTCGTGCAGGTGGACCTTGTTCTCGACCGCCTCGAAGCCGAACTCGTCGGTCGCGCCGTAGGCGGTGCCGCCCTTCACGCCGCCGCCGGCCAGCCACATCGAGAAGCCGTAGGGGTTGTGGTTGCGGCCCGGCTCGCCCTTGCCCTCGCTGAACGGCATCCGCCCGAACTCGCCGCCCCAGACGACCAGCGTGCTCGTCGAGCAGGCCGCGGCGCTCCAGGTCGGTCAGCAGCGCGGCGATCGGCTGATCGACCTCGGCGGCGTGCTGGCCGTGGTTCGTCTCGATGCTCTGCGTGGGCGTCCCAGGTGTCTTCCAGGTGGCCGCCGCCGGAGTAGAGCTGCACGAACCGCACGCCGCGCTCGACCAGCCGCCGGGCGATCAGGCAGTTGCGGCCGAACTCGTCGGTCGGCTGGCGTGCCGACGCCGTACAGCGTCCAGCGTCTCGCTGCGTCTCCTTGCGACAGGTCGACCGCCTCCGGGCGCCGCGGCCTGCATGCGGAAGGCCAGCTCGTAGCTGGCGATCGCGGGCGGCCAGCTCCCGCCCGCCGGGCCGCGCGTCGAGGTGCTCCTGGTTCAGCTTCGCCAGCAGGTCGAGCTGCGTCGCGCTGGGCCGCGCGGTCGAGGTGCGCCGGCCCGCGCAGGTCGAGGATCGGGTCGCCGGCGGGGCGGAACAGCGTGCCCTGAGTACGCCGCCGACATGAACCCGCTGGACCAGTTCGGCTGCCCGCTGATCGGCCCGCCGCGCTTGTCCATGAGGATCACGACGTAGCCGGGCAGGTTCTGGTTCTCGCGTGCCCAGCCCGTACACGGCCCAGCTCCCCAGCGACGGCCGGCCGATGAACGTCTTGCCGGTGTTCATCGCCACCAGGGCCGAGCCGTGGGCGTGGCTGTCGGTGTGGCACGAGCGGATCACGGCCAGCTTGTCGGCGTGCTCGCGGACGCTTCGGGAAGTAGTCGGAGATCGAGCAGCCCGCTCTTGCCGCCGGGCCGGAACTTGCGGAACGCCGGCGTGAGGAAGCCGATCTTGCGGCCGCCGGAGTTGATGAACTTCTTGTCCGGCGGGCAGCGGCTGCCCGGCGTACTTCTCCAGCGCCGGCTTGGGGTCGAACGTATCGACCTGGCGCGGCCCGCCGTTCATCATCAGGAAGATGCACGCTGCGGCCTTGGTCGGGAAGTGCGGCGGCTTGGGGGCTAGCGGACCTGCGATGTTGGCTGACGCCGCCCGCCGTGCTTCCGCGGCGCGGGCATGGCGAGCGAAGAAGCCGTCGGCCGCCAGCAAGCTCGTGAGCGCCAGGCCGGCGAAGCCGCCGCCCATCTCCCAGACGAACTCGCGGCGGGTCTGGCCGCAGGGATAAATGCGCGAAGCTGTCATCAGGAGCCGCGGCCCCAAAGGTAAGGACTCAGAACTCGATCCGCCGCCACCTTCCTACACTACGGGCAGCCTGGCGGCAACACGCGCGTCGAGTACTGGTTGGCGCCAGTCCTTCACCCGCGAGGGTTAGAGGGCTATCATCGGTCATCGGTCGCGTTGTGTTCCAGTGGCTTGCGGGCATGCGCGCGGTCGGGTTCGCCTCTCAACGAGATCAAAAACTGTTTCCGGCATTGATAGGAGTAACCCATGGGTCGGTACATCGACGGTTTCGTGATTCCTGTGCCAAAGGCTCGCATCGACGACTATCGACGTGTGGCCGAGAAGGCCGCGCTGGTTTGGAAAGAACACGGCGCGCTGGATTACTGGGAATGCATCGGTGATGACCTGGCGGTGAAGGACATGGTTTCGTTTTCGCAGATCGCTCAAGCGGGCCCGGATGAAACCGTGGTCTTTGCCTGGGTGGTTTTTGAATCCCGCGAACATCGAGACCAGGCCAACGAGAAAATCATGGCCGATCCCCGACTCAAGGAGATGATCGACCATGACAAGCCGCTCTTCGATTATCAGCGAATGGCCTACGGCGGCTTCAAGGAATTGGTGCATGCGTAAGGACGCCCGTTTGCCACGACTTCGACCCTTGCCGGCTTGCCCGGCAAGTGAAGCAAGGGGCAGTGCATCTGCTGCTGTTTGCGGCGTTTCTATTCCTCGCCTTCGTGCCCTGAGTTCAACTGCTTGGAGAGGTGTTCGGCCGCTTGGAAAGAGCCGTGCGCAAGAGCTAATCGACGTACATGAACTCGTTCGTGTTCAGCAGCACGTGGCAAAGCGACGTCCATGCCCACAACTCGGCATCCGCCGGTTTGTGCCCGGCGGCAACGAAGTGTCGGCGCTGTGACTCGGTGTGCTGCTTCGCGGCGGACTTCTCTGCGTCGCTGGGTTTCGCGACAGCGCCCGTTGCCATGCCGCGTCGATCCGTGCTCCATCCTCGCGTGTCATGGCAATCATCCCCCGGGCTAGCGACTCGCTCTGCTCGTGGACGAACGGGTTGTTCAAGCAGCGCCAGCGCCTGCGGGGCCACGGTCGTCACGTCGCGCTGGCAGCACGGCAGCGTCGTGTCGGGGAAGTCGAACGTCGTCAGCAGCGGCGGGAGCAGGCCGCGCTTGGTGAACATGTACACGCTCCGCCGGCCCTGCTCGGCCGGCGGCGACGGCGTCCACGCGTTCCCCTTCATCGACAGCCCTTCCAGGGCGTCGGCTGCGATGGTCGGGGCGAAGCTCGGGCCGCCGAGCCGGCGAGCGGTCGAGGTTGCCGCCGGCGGCCAGCAGGGCATCGCGGAGCGCCTCGGCGTCGAGCCGCCGTCGCTCGGCCCGCCACCACAGGCGGTTGCCGGCGTCCGTTTCGGCGTACTCGTCGCTGCTGCGGGTGGAGCGACGACTGCCGGTACGTGTCCGAGAGCAGCATCAGCCGGTGCAGGTGCTTCGTGCTCCAGCCGGAGCGGACCAGCTCGGCGGCCAGCCAGTCGAGCAGCTCGGGGTGCGTCGGCTTCTCGCCGGTGAAGCCGAAGTTGTCCGGCGTGCGGACCAGCCCGTGGCCGAAGTGGTGCTGCCAGAGCCGATTCACCCACACGCGCGGCGGTCAGCGGGTTCGCGCGGGTCGACGATCCACTCGGCAAGTTGCAGCCGGCGGTGCGTCGTCGTCGCGCCGGTGGCGGCGGCGTCAGCGGCCGGTCGAGCGCCGGCAGCAGCGACAGGTGGCCGAGGCTCGACCACCGGCCCCGGCCGGTTCGGGTCGCCCTTCTTCAAGCAGCTGCAGCGGCGGCACGTCGCGGCCGCGGTCGGTCCAGCCGAGCACGTCGAAGCCGAGCTTCCTCGCGTCCGGCCCGCCGAGCAGGTCGCGCGGCCGCGGCTCGACGAAGCCCGGCCCAGAACGCGCTGGCCATGCGGTAGTAGTCGGTCTGCGGATCGGGTCGAACTTGTGGTCGTGGCAGCGGGCGCACTTCACCGTCAGCCCGAGGAACGCCGTGCTCGGTCGCCGTGCACCAGGTCTTCGAGCCGGTCGTACTTGTACTCGTTCGGGTCGTTCGGCTCGTCGTTCCAGGTGCCCAGCCGGAGGAAGCCCGTGGCGATGACGGTCTGCTCGCTGCGGTCCGGCAGCTCGTCGCCGGCGAGCTGCTCGAGGACGAAGCGGTCGTACGGCAGGTCGTCGTTGAAGGCGTCCGATGACCCAGTCGCGGTACTTCCAGACGTTCGGCTTCACCTGGTCGCGCTCGTAGCCGCACGTCTCGGCGTAGCGGACGACGTCGAGCCAGTGACGGCCCCAGCGCTCGCCGTAGTGCGGCGACGCGAGCAGCTCGATCGATCAGCTGCTCGTAGGCATCCGGCGAGTCGTCGCGGACGAACGCCTCGACCTCCTCGAACGTCGGCGGCAGGCCGATGAGGTCGAAGTAGACGCGGCGGATGAGGGTCCGCTTGTCGGCCGGCGGCGCCGGCGTCCAGCCGCGCGTTTCCAGCTCGTGCAGCACGAAGGCGTCGATCGGGTTGGCGTCGATCGGATTGCCGACATCACGCACGTCGGGCTGACGCCTCGACGCTCGCCGGGCTGCGGCCGGGATCTTCGGCCGCCGCACCCCCTGGAGCGACCACCAGTCGCGTCCGCCGCGCTTGTCGGTGGTCATTTCGTAAGGATCGAGCACGCGGCCCTGCGGCCACGCGGCGCCGCTGGCGATCCACTCTCGCAGTGTGGCAACCTCTTCGCGGCTGAGCCGTTGCGACTTGCCTTGCTTGGCCGGCGGCATCTCGCCGGCTTCGATGCGCCGAAAGAGCAAGCTATCGCCCGGCTTCCCGGCGGCAATTGGCGGCCCGGAATCGCCGCCCTCGCCGATTGCCTTGGCCGACGTGAGGTTGAGGTTGCCCGATGCCTCGGCGCCGCTGTGGCATTCCAGGCAACGTTTGACGAGGACCGGCGCAACGTCGCGGTTGAAGTCGGCGGCCCGGGCGGAGAGCCAGGGCAGAAACACGAAGGCGACAACGAGTGGAAGCCGGAGGCCGTGCATGAGCGCAACCCGAGGTATCGTTCCCTGATTCGATCACGAGGCGGGAACGAACAGATTATGCACAAGCCGCGCACCATTGAGAAGCAAGAGGCCAATCATTCGGCCGGAGCAACACTAGCCCGACGCGCAAGACGCGCAAGCGAGGGAGCGTCGCCGCAGGCGCCGAGTCGTTGGTCGCACCCCTCGCTTGCGCGACTTGCGCGTCGGGCTAGTGTTTTACCCGTACCGCTTGCCCAGCAGCTCGGCCAGCTTTCGCATTTGCCGGGCCAGCTCGGCATACTGCTCCGGCCGCAGGGCCTGGGCGCCGTCGGAGAGGGCCTTTTCGGGGCAGTTGTGCACCTCGATGTGCACGCCGTCGGCCCCGGCAGCCAGCCCGGCCAGGGCGCACGAGGGGATGAGGGCCGGCTTGCCGGTTGCGTGGCTGGGATCGACGATGATCGGCAGATGCGAGAGCGAACGCACCGCCGGCACGGCGGCCACGTCGAAGAGGTTCCGCGTGAAGGTGTCGAAACCCTTGACTCCGCGCTCGACCAGCACGACCTGTGAATTGCCTTGCGAGAGGATGTACTCGGCGCTCATCAAGCAGGTCTTCGATCGTGGCGCTCAGCCCGCGCTTGAGCAGCACGGGCTTGCGCACGCGGCCGACTTCGGTCAAGAGAGAGAAGTTCTGCATGTTCCGCGCGCCGATTTGCAGCATGTCGGCGTAATCGGCCACCAGGTCCACGCGGCGCACGTCCATGACTTCGGTGACGACGGGCATGCCGTGCTTCTGGCCTACGTCGCGGAGCATTTTGAGGCCGTCCTCACCCAGCCCTTGGAACGAATAAGGGCTGGTCCGCGGCTTGTAGGCCCCGCCGCGAAGGATGTTGGCCCCGGACTCGCGCACCGACGGCGGCGATGGCATCGAGCCGCTCGTGGCTCTCGACAGCACACGGCCCGGCGATCATGCCGAGGTGACCGCCGCCGATCTTCACGACGCCCTTGGTCGTTTTCCCATTTCCGCCGCCCACCTCGACGATGCTCGGCTTGGGTTGGGCCTCGATGCTGGCGAGCTTGTAGGGGGGCAGAATCGGCACCACGTCGGCCACGCCGGGGATAGCCCGCAGCGGCTCGGCCTGGAGCTTGGTTTCGTCGCCGATGACGCCGATGATCGTGCGGTACGTGCCGCGGCTGAGATGAGCCTTGAGGCCAAGCGACTCGATCCGCTCGACGACGTAGTTGAGCTGCTCTTCGCTGACGCCGGGCTTGAGGACGATGATCACGCGAGGGGTCCGGGGCGGAAGGCGGGAACGGACACCTCGAAACGAGATGGCCGCAAGAGGCGAGCCTAGGCCGCAGCATGCGGCCCGTCAAGGTTCGCAGCAGGCACACTCCGCGTGCCGCCTGCGGGCCGCCGTGAGGGCCGTCGTGGGGCACGTTTACAAACGTGCCCGAGTTGCCGCGGCGTTACTGGACGGGCACGTTTTGAAACGTGCCCCACGACGCCGCTCTGGCACGGCAAGGCTCCGGCCGGTCGTTGATTCCGGACGGAGCACCGGAGCCGGAAGCGTCAACACGAGCAACAAGGCCACCATCATCGCCAGCGTATCGGCCTTGTAAGAGAGCAGTACGATGGACAGCTCGTGGCCGACGACCCCGCGCCGCGACAAGAGGACGATGGCGCCGATCAGGGCCAGCGTGGCGATCCGCCATCGCGGCATCGTCGCGGAGCCCAGCAGGCTGCGTATCGTGAGAAACAGCGCCGGCAGCACCATCACCAGGTGCTGTTTCCAGCAGAAAGGCGACACGATCGCACACAGCAGGCACGCGGCCGCCCACTCGGCCGGCAAATCCGCGTCATGGGCCGCCCATCGCCGCCGGAACCGCCAGGCCAACACGCAGGCCAGCGCGACCAGCGTGCCCTTCACCGTAAGCTGGGCGGCACGCGGGCCCAGCGCGCCGAACTGGAAGAACGCCGGATGATCGAGGTGCAGCGGATGCCCCGGGGGATAGGTCTCCAGATACCGCGCGAGGGCGGCTTGCAAGCTCAGGTTCTGTGGCTTGGCGGGTTCGATCGTCCCCTGACCGGGCTGGAATCCCTGCACCGCGGGATAGGCCCCTTCGCCTGAGGCGACGCTGGACGTGCGCTTCCACCATTCCTGGTGCCAGTCGAGCGTCGATTCCCAGCCGAGCATACACGCCGGCAGCGCGGCCCACACCGCGACCACCAGCAGGCTCCAGCCCACGGCACGCCATTGGCGCTTCCACACCAGCAGCGGCAGGCACAGAACGGGCGTCATCTTGTAGGTGATGGCCGTTCCCAGCCAGAAGCCGGCCGAGGCGCTGCGGCCGCGGTGGACCGCGTAGCCGGCCGCCGTCAGCATGAAAAGCATGAAGATCTGCAAGCCGCACTCGTCCAGGTCGCGCAGGACGTAAGGAAAGACGAGCGCTGCGGCCAGCGCCCACGGCGCAGGTGATCGCCCAGGGCTTGGCCGTGTGCGCATCGGCCAGGCGGCCCCAGAGCCGCCAGCAACCCCATAGCGCGGCCAGCGCCAGCAGATAGCACACCGTGCGGGCCACGTAGACGTTGACAACCGCCAGCGGCACATTCATCAGCACGCGGCCCGGCGGATAGCAGTTGGTCGTCGCACGAAGGGGGTCGCCTTCCCAGAGGAATGCCCCCGTGTTGCGATGGTATCCGAAGTCGTTATCGCGCACGACGATGGCAAAATAGCCTTCGACCGCGGCGACGGCGATGACCGTCCATAGTGCCACGACCCGAAAGCGGCGCGTGGCGTACCAAGGGGTCTTGGCGTCGAGGGAATCGTGCGGCATCGGCTGATCGATGAGCTTTCATGGTAGCTGAAGTCGCCAGACTTCAGCCGGCTGATCCGAGTCTGAGGGCTGAAGTCTGACGACTTCAGCTACCTGGCGGCCTCAGCTACGTGGAGGCGAGCGACCCTCTGCAGAAAAAGGCCCGGGATGCTACAGCCCGGCCCGATCCGTCGCAAGGCTTGCCGGCGAGCGAAGAACCTCGTCTTGACGCTTCGGCGGCCCGCGGCGACGGTGACGATCCGTTGCCCTCACTGCTTTGCGGCCAAAGTCGAGGAACCGCATGATCACGTTCAATACGCTCGCCGGCGTACACGACGCGCTGGCCGACGAGATCGCCACGGCGACCCAGCGCGTGCTGCGCAGCGACCGGTTCATCTTGGGGCCGGAGGTCGAGGCCTTCGAACAGGCCTTCGCCCGCTATCACGGCGCCCTCGAAGCGGTGGCGGTCGCCAACGGCACCGACGCTATCGAGCTGGCACTGCGCCGCAGCGGGCATCGGCCAGGGCGACGAGGTGATTACTGTCTCGCATACGGCCGTGGCCACCGTCTGCGCGGTAGAGCGAGCCGGCGCCAGACCCGTACTCGTGGATGTCGATTCGGCCACCTGCACGATGGACCCCGCCGCGGCCCGCGCCGCGGTCACGCCCAGGACCCGCGCTTTGCTGCCAGTGCACCTTTACGGCCACCCAGCGGCCATGCGCGAGCTGGCCGACCTGGCCCGGCGGCACGGGCTGTTTCTGCTGGAGGACTGTGCCCAGGCCCACGGGGCGCGATACGACGGCCGCCTGGTGGGCACGCTGGGAGCGGCGGGCGCATTCAGCTTCTATCCCACGAAGAACCTGGGAGCTTGTGGCGATGGGGGCGCGGTGATCACCAACGATCGTCAGTTGGCCGCACGGCTGCGCCGCTTACGCAACTACGGCCAAAGCGAGCGCTATCACCACGCCGAGCGGGGCGTCAACAGCCGCCTGGACGAGCTGCAAGCCGCGATCCTCACGGTCAAACTGGCTCATCTCGACGAGCATAACGACGCGCGCCGGTCGCTGGCCGAGTGTTATCGGCGTCACCTGACTGGCGTGCGGCTGCCCGTGGAGGGGAACGGCGGACCGCCCGTGCGGCACGTCTATCATCTATACGTGGTCCGGCACGACGAGCGGGACCGTCTCCGCTCGGAGCTGGAATCGCGCGGCATCGGCACGCTGATTCACTATCCCGTTCCCGTGCACCGGCAGCCGGCCTATGCCGACCTGGGCTACGGGCCGGGCAGCCTGAGAGTGACCGAAGCGCTGGCGGGAGAAATCCTCTCCCTGCCGATGTACGTCGGGCTGCGGCCGGCCGATATCGAAATGATCGGCGACGCCGTGGCAGACATCGTGGGTGCGGTGCCTGTGTGAGGTTTTTTTGGTAGCTGAAGTCGCCAAACTTCAGCCCGACAGACGCTGAGACAGGGTCAGGGTCAGAGCTTGTGAAGGGAATTGGCTGGCTGCGGCCTGCACAAGATGAGCCCCAACGGGGCAAGACTCGACAGCCCAGGCCGAAGGCCTGGGCCGCGGATCGAATACAGAACACGAGAGCCCTGAAAGGGCGCAACCTGCCCTTGGTTCCGCCCTTTCAGGGCTAGGCACCGTTAGGCATCTCGCTTACCCAGGGCTTCGGCCTGGGCTGTCGAGCTTCGGCCCGTTGGGCCTTTGCGCGATTCACCGATTCGTGCCCCGACCCTTCATTCGCGACGCACGACTCCTGGCGATTGGGCAAGCCGACTGAACTCTGGCGAGTTCAGCTACGCGGGTGAAGGAGGAGTGCGGATGGCCCGGCGTCCTCGCCGACTCTCTCTCGCTTGCGCGTCGGGCTAGTGTTTCGGGCCCGGCTTTTGGGACGCGCTCTTCTTGGTCGGAACCAGTTTGGCCAGCAGCTCCTTGGCCACCGACCTCACGCGGGGCGACTCGTCCTCCAGCAGCCCGGTGAGGGCGGCGGCCAAATCCTCGGCCGGCGCCTGCACGCTGACCAGCGAGCGGGCTGCCGTTTCGCGCACCAGCGGGGCCTTGTCGGTGAGCGCGCCTTCACGAGCGGCGGTGCGGCCTTGATCGCCGCCGGACCGATCTTACCCAGAGCTTCGGCCGCCGTAGCGCGCACGCTGCCGTCCTTGTCCCCCAGGGCCTTGACGAGCGCCGGCACGCCCTCCGCCGCGGCAGGGCCGATCGCGCCCAGGGCGCCGGCCGCATACCAGGCGACCTTCGGATAAGTGTCTGAGTCCAGCGCGGCGACCAAGGGCGCAACGGCTCCCTTGGCCCCCTCCCCGAGTTGCAGCAGCGCTTGGGCCGCCGATTGGCGCACGGTGCCATACCGGTCGGCGAGCGCGGCCGCGAGCGCTTTGGCGGCCTTATCCTGGTGCCGATCGACGAAGCCAATCGCAGTTACCGCCGCAGCGCGGGTCGAAGCCTCGTCATCGCTCGTGGCCGCGCCGGACAGTCCCTCCACGATCGCCTCCGTGCAATGGCCGCGGCGAACTACCGTCATCAGCCCTGCTGCCGCCGTCCGGCGACACGCGAGCGTCGTCGTCGTCCTTCAGGGCTCGCAACAAGGCCGCGACTGCCTCGTCGCTTTTCGGGCCAAGCCGAGAGAGCGACTGAGCCGCAAGCTGCCGGTGAGCGTGTGACTTGTCTACAAGCGATTCGATCAGCGCGGTGACGACCCCGTGCGGCACCGGCAGCTCTGGCTGCGCCGTGAGATGGTCCAGCGCCTCCAGGGCGGTCAGGCGGGCGTACACGTCCTGGTCCTTGACGGCGGCGACCAGCGCTTCGGCCGCCGCCGGCCCCATGCCGCCCAGTCCCCGGGCAATCGCCTGGCGGAGCCGCTCGTCTTTGTCGCGGCGTACGGCCTCGAGCAACTTAGGGATTGCGTCGGCCCCCATCTCGGTGAACGCCTGGCCGACGTGCGGCGTGAGGCCCGGCTGCTTCTTCACCGCCGCGGCCAGGGCGGGGATCGCCGCCGGCCCGATCTGGCCCAGCCCCCGCGCGGCGGCTTGAACGGCGATCTTGTCTTTGGCCCCCAATTGCTGAATGAGCTGGGCGACCTGGCCTTCGTCGGCGGCCGGCGTCCGCGTTGGCGGCGCCTCCAGCGGCGGCCTCTCGCCAGCGGTCCGCGACTGGGCAGGAAGCCTCCCGCGCCGACCACGATGAGGGCCGCGATCGTCCAGAACCTGGTTGTGGGTCGCATGAGGCCTCACTTTGTCGGGCGGCCAGAGGACTGACGGAAAACCCAGGTTTCGTGGCAAAGTCGGCGTGGATGGCGCTATCAAAGGCACGACCGGAGGGCCGTAGGATGGACGCTCGAATGTAGCTCTCGCTGGTCTGGAATGCGAGCAAACATTCAAGACGTGTTGAACGGCTATTGGCGGCCCGGTTAGCGGGGCCGCGACTCGCTCGAGCCATTCTTCTGCGGGCTGAACGGCGGCCGCGAAGGCGTTATCGACGGATCGCGCGGCGCGATCTATGATGAATCCATGCAGGTAGCCTTCGGCTGTCCCCAATGCGAGCAAACGGCCACGGCGGCCTTGCCGGCCGAAGCCGGCACGGTGGCCTGTCCGCATTGCCAGGCGCGCGTGGCGGTGCCCAGCGGCGCCATCGAGAGCGGGCAGCTTCGGCGTTGCGTCGTGTGCCCCAGCAGCGATCTGTACGTTCGCAAGGACTTCCCGCAGCGGCTCGGCGTCACGCTGGTGGTGATAGGCTTTGCGGCGAGCTGCGTGGCCTGGCACTACTACGCGCTGTTTTGGACGTTCGCGATCCTGTTCGCCACCGCCTTGGTGGACGTGCTGCTGTACGTGGTCTGCGGCGACGCGCTACAGTGCTACCGATGCGGCGCGATCTATCGCGACGTGCCAGGCATCGGCGAGCATGCCCCCTTCAGCCTCGACGTGCATGAACGGCACCGGCAACAAGCAGCCCGGATTGGGTAAGTGGTGAGTGGTGAGTGGTGAGTCGTAATGACCTCCGTACCACTCACCACTCACCACTCACCACCCACCAACACATGGACCCGCAGCGGACGCGAATCCAAGAAGACCTCCGCGGCCTGATCGCCGGCGACGTCCGCTGCGACGATGTCTTCGTGCAGCTCTATGCCTGCGACGCCAGTATCTACGAGATCAAGCCGCTGGGGGTCGTGCTGCCGCGCGGCACGGAAGACCTCGTCACTTGCGTCAAGTACGCTGCCGAGAACGGCCTGCCGCTGCACGCTCGCGGCGCCGGGTCGGGCATCGCCGGGCAATGCCTGGGGCCGGGGCTGGTCATCGACTTCTCGCGGCACTTCCGCCGCATCCTGCACACCGGCCCCGATACGGTGCGCGTGCAGCCCGGCGTCGTTCACGAACGGCTGAACCAGCACCTGCGGCAATTCGGGCGGCAGTTCGGGCCCGATCCCACGCTCAGCGGCGTGACCACGCTGGGCGGCTGCATCGCGGTCGATAGCGGCGGCAGCCACGGGCTGAAGTACGGCTCGGTGCGGCGGCACGTCCTCAGTCTGCAGGTCGTCTTGGCCGACGGCTCGGTGCTCGAGCTGGGCAACGAGCCGGTCTCCTCGGTGACGAAGATTGCTACGGACGCCGACGGCCATCTGCCGTCGCGCAAGGAGGAGTTACTTGCCAGCCTGGGCGTGGTGCTGCGGCGCGAGCAGAAACTGATCCAGAAGCACCATCCCAAGACGCAGGTCAACACGAGTGGCTATCACTTGGGCGTGCTGCAGGGTGGGCATTTGGACGCGGCCAAGCTGCTCGCCGGCTCGGAGGGGACGCTGGCCCTGATCACCGAGGCCACGCTGGCCACGCAACCGCTGCCCAAGCACCGGGCGGTGGTGCTGCTCTTCTTCGATCAGTTGGACAAGGCAGCCCGCGGGGCGCTCGAGACGGCGCCCCTGGGCGCCAGCGCTTGCGACCTGATGGACCGCCGCCATCTGGGCCTGGCCCGCGAGACGAACCCTCAATTCCAGCCGATCATCCCGCCCGCCGCCGAAGCGATGCTGCTGGTCGAAGTCGAAGGAGACGACGCCAGCGAGGTCCACGACCGGCTGCACGACATCGTCGAGCGCGTGCTGCGCAAGAAGAAGCTGGCCTTCGGGTCCAGCGCGGCCTTTTCCCGTGAGGAGGTGGAGCTGTACTGGCAGCTCGCCCTCAAGGTGGTGCCCACGCTGCACCGCCTGCACGGCTCGACGCGGGCCTTGCCCTTCATGGAAGACCTGGCCATCCCGCCGGAGGCCCTGCCGCGGTTTCTCATCCGTCTGCAAAACGTCTTCAAGATGCACCAGGTGACCGCGTCGCTGTTCGGGCACGCCGGGCACGGACAGCTTCACGTGCGGCCGTTCCTCGACCTGGGCGATCCGGAAGACGTGCGCCGCCTGCAGCCGCCTGGCCGGCGACGTGTACGAGGCCGTGTGGGAGATCGGCGGCACGATCAGCGGCGAGCACGGCGACGGCCTCAGCCGCACGGCTTTCGTCCCCCGGCAATATGGCGCCCTGTATCGCCGTGTTCGAGGAGGTGAAGCGGCTGTTCGATCCGGCCAACCTGCTCAACCCCGGCAAGATCGTGGGCGGCGACGAGGATCTGATGACGCGCAATCTGCGGCCGGTGCTGCTGGCTTCGGAGACTGGGGGCTGGGGGCTGGGGGCTGGGGAGTCGAGTTCGAGCTCGGTACCGGTGCAACCTGGCACGCCAACGCCGTCGCCCAAGGTGGCCGCTGCCCCCGACGTCGGTCCCAACTGCCTGTGCCGAGCCCCCAGCCTCCAGTCGCCAGCCGCCAGCCGCCAATCCCCGAGCTTGTCGAGCTGCAACTGAACTGGACGCCGCCGGACATCGCCTACATGGCCCGCACCTGCAACGGCTGCGGCGCCTGCCGGACGCAGTCGGCCGGCTCGCGGATGTGCCCGATCTTTCGCTTCGCGCCGGCCGAAGAGGCGTCGCCGCGGGCCAAGGCCAACCTGATGCGCGGCGTGCTCACCGGCCAGCTCGACCGCTCGACGCTGGCCAGCGACGAGTTCAAGGCCGTGGCCGACCTGTGCGTCAACTGCCAGATGTGCCGCCTGGAGTGCCCGGCCAACGTCGATATCCCCAAGCTGATGATCGAGGCCAAGGCGGCAGCACCTGCGGGCCAAGGGCCTGTCGTTCTCCGATTGGCTGCTGACGCGGATCGACATCCTGGGCGAGCTGGGCACGCGCTGGTATCTGCGGCCGTTTTTCAACTGGGCCATCAGCCATCGCTCGTCGCGGTGGATGATCGAAAAGGCGCTCGGCATCGCCCAGGGCGCAAGCTGCCGCGCTTCGCGTCCGGCCGCTTCCTCCGCCGCGCTCGCCGCCGCCGGCTGTCGCGCCCCTCGCGGCGCTCCGGCCGCAAGGTGCTGTTCTTCGTCGATAACTACGTCAACTACTACGATCCGCAGTTGGGCGACGCCCTAGTGGCTGTCCTGGAGCACAACGGCGTGTCGGTCTACGTGCCCGAGGAGCAGCGGCAATCGGGCATGACGATGATCGCCCTGGGGGCGCTCGATCCGGCCCGCAAGCTCGCCGCGCGGAACCTGGCCCTGCTGGCCGACGCCGTGCGGCAGGGCTATCACGTCGTGACTACCGAGCCGTCGGCCGCCATGTGCCTGACGCGCGAGTACCTGATGCTGATCGACGACGACGACTCGCGCCTGGTGGCCGAGAACACCAGCGAGGCCTGCACGTATCTGTGGCGAATGCACCAGGCGGGCAACCTGCAGCTCGACTTCAAGCCGGTGAACGCCTCGCTGGCGTACCATATGCCGTGCCATCTCAAGGCGCTGGAGGTCGGCTCGCCGGGCCTGAGCTTGCTGAAGCTCATTCCCGGCCTCTCCGTGCGGATGACGCAGGACGGTTGCTCCGGCATGGCCGGCACGTTCGGCCTGAAGCGCGAGAACTATCGGAGCAGCCTGCGGGCCGGCTGGGGCGTGATCTCCAGCCTGCGGCAAACCGACTTCCAGGCCGGAGCGACCGAGTGCAGCGCCTGCAAAATGCAGATGGAGCAGGGCACGACAAAGCCGACCATCCATCCGCTCAAGCTGCTGGCCCTGGCCTACGGCTTGATGCCGGAGCTGGCGGCGCTGCTCAGCCAGCGCGGCGAGGATCTGATCGTGACATAAGGAAAGGTAGGACGGATTTCCAATCCGTCCGTAACGGCCCCGCCGAGCTTTTGCTCGGTGGACCGAATGATTCTGCACTACCTCCCGGCGAGCGAGTTGGACAATCATGCGCTCACCGAGCAAGCTCGGCGGGGGCGACGAAGGGACGCCGTAGGTAGTACGGATCGGTCTACTGACGGCCGACTCGTCGGGCTGCGCAGACGGCCGCACCCTAATCCGGTCCCACGAGCCGGCCCGGCGGGTGCCCCGTGGCGATCACGCACATGCCGCCGCGCTGGGCGACGTTGACCACCTGCTTCTGCGAGGCCCGGCCCAGGATCGGACAGGCCGTACTGCGTCGGGGCGAAGCCCATCACCACGTAGAACGGCTCGATCGTGCACCTGGCCGTCGGCGCCGACCACCGGGAACTCGCTGACCGGAATGCTGGCCAGCTGCTGCACGACCCAGCGGTCCGGGCCGCGCGAGGGCCTGCTCGATGGCCGCTTCCCACTCCGCCTGCGTCAGTCGCCAGGCCGATCAGCACGCCTTCGCCGCCGTAGGAGCGGTTGGGCTTGAGCACCAGCGTCTCGCGCTCGTCGCGCACGTACGGCAAGCAGGTCGCCCGTTTGCCCGTCGGGCAGCAGCGTGCTGGCGGTCGGAGAGGATCCGCGTCCAGAGGACGTGCCGGCGGAAGACCTGCCGCTCGTCGGGGCTGAAGTACTCTCGGGAAGCGCGGGTCGGTGAGCACCTCCCAGCAGCTCTTCTGGTCCAGCTCGGCGGCGATCGACGAGATGACGCGGTTCTGCTGGAACAGGAGCCGCATCGGCTCGACGTTCGTGCCGCTGCTTCTCCAGGCTCGAGAGGTCGGCGACCGGGTAGTCGCGATAGGCGAGGTCGACGCGCTCGCCGTCGTAGTAGACCTCGTCGCCGCGCAGCGTCAGCTCGGCCGGGTCGGCGTGCATGACCTTCAGGCCGTAGCGGTCGTGGAAGTAGCGGGCCACGTCCTCCTGCTCGTCGATGCCGCTGCCGGCGTACTTCGGCTCGACGAAGCAGATGTTGTGCGCCGGGCGGCCGATCGCCTCCAGGTGGTCGAGCACTTCCTGCATCAGCAGCTCGCGGATGTCCTGGCCGATCTCCAGCTGCAAGGCCGGGTCGTGCTCCTTGCAGCAGCGGCAGGACGACCTCGGCGATGATCGCCTCGCACGTCGGCACGAGGTGCAGCCCGCCGATGCCGCTCAGGTTCGGCTCCACGAAGCTTGAGCGAGTCCTTCCACATCGGGCTGGTGAAGTTCGATCACGGCGTCGAGCCGGCCGAAGATCGGGTTGTTCTCGCTGCTGGCTCGGCCCCCAGCATTCCAGCAGCCACTCCTCTTCGGCGGGCGTGAGCCGCAGCACCTCGCGGACGGCGAAGTCCTGCAGGTACAGCTCCGGCAGCCGCTTGAGCGCGTTCTGCATCGTCAGCGAGACGTAGTGCAGATAGACGAGCTGGTCGGGCAGCATCGGCAGCGGGCAGGGGAGCAGGCGGATCGTCTCGCCCACGCCCTCGCGCAGGTAGACCACGTGCCGGCGGAGCGATTCATCGCGAATGCGTTGCCCCAGCGTGGCCAGTGTGGGTTCATCCAGCGTGTGAAACGCCTTGAGCACGCGGCCGGCCAGATACATGCCGCCCAGGCCCATTTCTTCCGCGGGTGTGAGCATGGCTGGCCGCTCCGGAACGAGGTAGCACACGATGTCTACCATGCAAGATACAGAATGTCGGACCGGACGTGAACCAGTTGGGTGGCTGGGTCTGAGCGAAGCGAAGCCCCAGCCGAGCAATCTTCATCTTGCACTGCTCCGGGCTTATCCTGCATCCTGTGCAACCACGTCTTCGACTTTGCATCGGGTCCGCCCATGACTCCCCAGGCTGCTTACGACGAGCTCGTCCGCCGTTCCCGCGAGCGCAGCTTGCTGGTCTCTTGCATCGAACTGGCCGGCTGGGACGAGCTGACCTACATGCCGCGCGGCGGCGTCGAGAACCGCAGCCGCCAGATGGCCTATCTGGCCGGCTTGTATCACGACGCGGTGGCCGATCTGCGCGAGGGGGAGCTGTTGGGCATCGTGGCCGCTTCGCCGCTGGTGACCGATCCGCTGGCCGCGCCGGCGGTCAACGTGCGGCAGTGGCGCCGCGTGCACGAGCGCATGTCGCGGCAGCCCAGGGCGCTCGTCGAAGAGCTGGCCAGCGTCACCACCGCGGCCCAGCAGGCGTGGGCAACCGCGCGGCAGGATGAAGACTTTGACCAATTCCGGCCGTGGCTGGAAAAAGTCGTGCGGTTGGTTCGCGAGCAAGGCGAGTGCCTGCGAGGCGCGAAGAACGTAGGACGGATTTCCAATCCGTCCGACAGGGCTTTGGCCGGACGGATTGGAAATCCGTCCTACGTGACGTCGTCCTACGTGTCGTCGGCCTCCGATTCGCTCTACGACGCCCTGCTGCAGGACTACGAGCCTGGCGGCTCGGCCGGGCAATTGCGGCAGCTTTTCGCTGCACTGAGGCTCGAGCTGGCCGCGCTGCTTGATGGCATCCGCGGCGCCGCTCGGCGAACCTCCAGCGCCATTCTGCGACGCGACTATCCCGTCGATCGTCAGAGACTCTTCGGCGAGAGCGTGGCGGCGGCTTTGGGCTTCGACTTTGACCGTGGCCGGCTCGATACGACCACGCATCCGTTCTTCAGCCCCATTGGGCCCGGCGATTCGCGGGTCACCACGCGCTATCGGCAGAACGATTTCGCCGAGGCCTTTCTAGGCCTGCTGCACGAGCTGGGGCACGGCCTCTATGAGCAAGGCCTGGATGCCCAGCATTACGGCACGCCGCTGGGCGAGTCGTCATCACTGGGAGTGCACGAGGCCCTGGCCCGGCTGTGGGAAAACGCCGTCGGTCGCGGCCTGCCGTTCTGGCAGCACTTTTTCCCGCAAGCCCGCGAGGTCTTCCATCAGGCGCTGCACGACGTGGACGTTGATGAGTTCTACGTGGCCATCAACCACGTGCAGCCAGGCCTGAACCGCGTGCGGGCCGATGAGGCAACCTACGACCTCCATATCCTGGTGCGCTTCGAGCTGGAACAGGCCATGCTCTCGGGCGACCTGCCGCCCGCCGATTTGCCGGGCGCCTGGAACGAGAAGTTCCGCGACTACCTCGGCGTCACGCCCGCCAGCGACGCCGAGGGCTGCCTGCAAGACAGCCACTGGAGCGCCGGACAGTTTGGCTACTTCCCCACGTACACGCTGGGGAACGTGTACGCGGCCCAGTTGTTCGCCCGCGTTCGCTCCGCGTTACCCGATCTCGATGAGCAATTCGCGGGGGGCGACTTTGCCGGGCTCAATGCCTGGCTGCACGAGCATATTTATCGGCATGGCCAGCGCTATTTGGCGGCCGATCTGATCGAATCGGCCACGGGCAGGCCGCTGGATCACAGGCCACTCGTCGAAGCGCTCGAGCACAAGTACGGTGAGTTGTATGGCATCTAATCTGCCCCGAGAGCTGCGTACGGACCGATTGCGCTTGCGGCGGTGGCGGCCTGCCGACCGTGAGCCCTTCGCGGCCCTGAACGCCGATCCGCGCGATGGAGCACTTTCCAGCTCCGCTGTCGCGCGAAGAGAGTGACGCGTCTGTTGATCGCATCGAGGCCCATTTCGAACGGCACGGGTTCGGTGTCTGGGCGGTGGAGATCGACAGCGTCGCGGAGTTCGCCGGTTTTGTCGGCCTGTCCGTTCCCCGCTTCGAGGCCCACTTTACGCCGTGCATCGAGATCGGCTGGCGGTTGGCGGCGGAGTATTGGGGCCAGGGCTTTGCCACCGAGGGCGCGCGGGCCGCGCTGGAGTTCGGCTTCGAAACCTTGCGGCTGGAAGACATCGTCTCGTTCACCGTGCCAGCCAACGTGCGCTCACGCCGCGTGATGGAGAAGCTGGGCATGACCCAGCGGGAGAGCGACGATTTCGATCACCCGCTGCTCCCCGTAGGACATCCGCTCCGCCGGCATGTGCTCTACCGCATCAGGCGCTCTCAGCACCGGCCGGCTGCGACTGAGCCGTCGAGCACGTGACGATTTCGAGAGTAAGCCATTGAACTTTTCTGCGGCTCGCGCAACTTGCTCTCTATCCTCGTCGCGACCGCCCTCCGGGAGAGGCTGTGACCGACCAGACCGATCCGCTTTACGAGCAGGTGCTTGTGGTCCGCAGCCAGCTTGGCGACCAGTCCGCCCTGGCCGAGCTGGTGGTGCGCTACTCGCCCAGGCTGCGGTACCTGGCCGGGCGCATGCTGGCGTGCGCCGCGGGGGTTGACGATATCGTGCAGGACGTTCTGGCTCGACGTGGTCCGCGCCCTGCCCAGGCTGACCGCCGCCGAGGCGTTCAAGACCTGGCTATACCGCATCGCCCGCGACCGCGTGTATGGCCAGTTGCGAAAGGAGCGCCGCCTGCCGCAGGCGCTCGATCAAGAGCAGCAAGTGGCCGCCGCGCCGGACGACGCGGCCTTCGGTGAAGACGAGATCGCCGCCGTGCACGCCGGGCTGGCCGAACTGCCCTGTGAGCAGCGCGAAGCGCTCGTGCTGCGATTCGTGGAAGGCATGAGTTACGAGGAAATCGCCGCAGCCACGTGCGCCCCGCTGGGCACGGTGAGGTCGCGGCTCTATTACGGCAAGCAATCGCTGCGAAGACGAATTACGGGAGAGCGCAATCATGTCGAAGAATGAACGTGAACTAGGCGACGCGCTGCTCAAGTTGGATGCTGCCGCACTGGCGGCGGCACCCGACGCGAAGCAGCAAGCCGAGCGAGTCCTCCAGCGCGACCGGCGGCGTTTGCGGTGGTGGACGGTGCTGACAATCCTCGCCTGGCTGCCGGCCGTGCTTTGCATCCTGGCCGTGCTGGTGAACCTGGGGCTGCTCTTCCCGTTACAGGCCAAGCTCACGAGAGTTCGGCAGGACCAAAAGGCGGGCACCGTGCCGGCGGGCGACGTTTACGTGCACGAAGGCCGCAAGCTCGACCTGGCGCAGCTCGAACGCGACGCCGACGCCGGCTTCAAAATGATGGCCGTGCTCACCGGCCTGTCCGTGCTTGCGCTCGCCGGCGCCACGCTTTTTTCGGTGGTGCTGATTTCTTCGTCCCGCCGGGCCACGCTCCGGCAAATCAACGCGAGTCTGCTGGAGATTGCCCAGCAACTGAAGCGCTCGCCGTCGAGCGCTCGGCGACCTCAGGCGTGGCACGGCCGTCCTGGCCCTGCGTTCAAGGCCGGCAAGCGCGTGCCACGGTGTTTAAGCCCCCATGAGCCGGTCGAAGAACGTGCTGACCGAGACTCCAAAGCCGCTGTCGGCCCGGTGGCGGCGGGCTTGCTGATCGAACTGATCGATCTGGGCCAGCGCGCTGACGCGGGCCTGGCGGTCATCCAGCGATACCCTCTGGCCGACGTGCTGGGCGACGACCCGTTCGATACGCCCTCGGTCGAGTTGCTCGCGGAACGGCCAGGCGTCTTAAGCCGAGTTCTTGTCCGCTCGGCTGGCGGAGCGCGGGGGCTGACGAGGCCGCGGCGGGCGTCGGCCCCGGTATTGTGACATCCGGCATCGCGGCAGCCGGCATTGTGGCAGCCGGCATCGCGGAATACTGAGGCGGCAGCACCACGCTGCCCGGCGGCAGCGGCCCGTAGGCCCCGTAGCACGGATGGGCCTCGTGAAGGGGCAAGTAAATGGCCCCCGTGCAGAAATCCACCGCGAAGGCAATGACGCCGGGGACGAAGAACAGAAGCAAGCCAAGGCCGTCGAGGGCCGCGATCTTCCAGTCGATCTGGTTGCTGTGCGGCTGCCCGCAGCGTTCCGGATGGATGAGCGCGCCGCAGCCCGATGCAGAGCAAGCAGCGCCACCGAGGGCAACGACGAAGCCCCGCTCGAGCACATAGGAAACGAACACCCGGCGCTGCATCGTTCACCCGGCCATGAGGCGTGAAAATGGGGCCACCGTCTACCCGCACGCTGCGCGGGAAGCAAGAGAAGGTTATCGGCGGCCTGGAGCTTGCGCGTTAATCGATTCCGGCCGCCGGCCGGCAGCAGTGATGGCGGCAGCGCCCCGCGAAACGCGCCGCATCGCAATGCCAGCTCACGGGCGTTCGCGTTCTGTCAGCAGGTCGGCTACGATGGCCACGGAGAGCAACGCATGGCAAGGAATCCTTCGCGCAGGACGATGCTGCTGTCCATCGGCGCCGCGGCGGCCGCTGGGGCGCTCGGCGGCTGGCAGGCTTGCCGGTTCCTGGGCACAACGGACCGCGCTGACACGGGTCAGGCCGCCGCCGGCGATGACAAGCCAGGTGATGATGACAAGCCAGGTGATGGCGAAGCGCTCAAGGCCATCGACACGCACCTCCACGTCGTCAACGTGCAGCTCCCCGGCGTGCCCAAGGCGCAAGCGCCCGACGGGACGCGGTTCGACGCGCCCCTGGAGGAGTTGGCCCGGTGCGTTCAGGCTGAAATGAAGCGGGCCAGCGTCGAGCATGCGCTGTGCATGCCCAATCGTGAACTCGGGGCCAGCGACCCACTAGGCGTGGCGGGCACGCGGCGGCTCGCGGAGATCGTCCCCGGTCTGCACCCGATCGGCCTGGCGGACCCCGAGCGGTTCGACGCCAATCACCTGCGTCGCGTCGAGGAAGTGCTAAAGCGCGGCGACGTCGTCGCCTTGAAGGCCTATCTCGGCTACCTGCACCACGGCCCGGATAGTCCGGGCTACCGGCCGTACTATCGCCTGGCCGCCAAGCACGGAATCCCCGTGATCTTTAACTGCGGAGACACCTTCTCGCACCTGGCCAAGGTGAAGTACGCCCATCCGCTGAACATTGACGAAGTGGCGGTGGACTTCCCCGACACCAGGTTCGTCATCGCCCACCTGGGCAACCCCTGGCTGACCGACGCGGCCGAAGTCATCTACAAGAACAACAAGGCCGGTGTTCACGAGAACGTCTGGGCGGATATCTCTGGCTTAGTCGTTGGCTCGGCGGCCGATTTCGAGAAGTATCGTGAGCGGGGCACGCTGAAAACCGTGAGGGATACGGTCTATCAGGCGCTGGATTTCGCGGAGCGCTACGACCGCATCCTCTACGGCAGCGACTGGCCCTTGGCGCCCATGGCCGTCTATCGGGATTTCATCCGAGAGATCATCCCCAGGGAGCATCACCAAGCGGTGTTCTACGACAATGCCAAGGCGCTGTTTCGGTTGTCGTGATGCGATCTCCAGTAGCCCAGGCGTGGTCGGATCGTGACCGGGACAGCGTTGGGGGATACGATACAGGCACGAAGAAACGAGGTCGCGCAAGACGCTGACCACTATGGGCAAGCAAGACTTCATCGGGAATCGAGGGCAATCTATCGCGTATGCCCGACTGACCGAGATGTGCCGTGCTAATGGACTGCCGTACTTCCAAGCACACTTTCTTGGAGACAAGTGCCCAACCTTTGATTTCCTAGTAGAGCTGATCGGAGCAGGCAAAAAGCGACCCTACTTCTTCGTGCAAGTCAAGGCAACTCGCCACGGCTTCACTGCAACAAGTCCGCTGAGATTGCGAGTACGGGTGTCGAAGCAAGATGTGCGACGGATGGTGCTGTTTCAAGCTCCAACATACGTTGTCGGAGTAGATGAACCCGGCGAGCGGGCCTACTTGATTGCGGTGTTTGGCAAGATGAAGAAGGCCGTCACATCGATGTCCACGGAACATCAACTTAATTGCAAGACGCTTAGGCTGCTCTGGGCGGAAGTCAGGGATTATTGGAAGTCACGCGATATGCGGCGGCATGAGTCTGCGCTTCGCGAATTAGGGAGATCATCGGCGTATGGCTAAGTCGTTACTGGATCGGTTCATTGAGGACCGTGCCCGCTCGTTGGCAAGCGTGTACCTGACCCGCCGTGACGATGTGCTGATCACGGACGCCCCACGAGGGGCGGGCGTTGATCTGCACGCTATCATCAAGACAAGCAAAGGCCGACCCGAGCGGCGTTTCGGGATTGTCTTGGAGGGGAGAAAAGCCGACCTCACGGTGACCCGCGCCAACGCGTCAGTCGAATCGACGTTGGAAACGCTCAGCCGCCGTGAGTTTTCCTATCCGGTCACTCTATTCCTCTTTCGAATGGAGAACGACCGTGGTTTCTTTACTTGGGTCGTCGAGCCATTGGTTACAGAACAAGGCCCGCTGCTTGAGCCTCACACGACCGCGTCGTTCACCGATCTCGACACAAATGCGGTTAACGAGATCGTCGCATCCGTGAGTGCGTGGTACGATGCAGCGAGGCCAGGTGGCGTCGAGCTATTGCACAGCATCATCGATGCCGCGCGAGCCTACCTCTCACAGCAGGGCCAGCCGCCATCGCTCTTGCGACTTCCTTTTGATGAGGCATACGAACTCGCGAAGCTCGGGAGGGATCAGCTCGGCGACCTTTCGGGCGAGATCATCAAGACGGGCGTGCGAGCTCTAGAAGAACAAGGACTGCTGGGGATGAAGGTGAGACTCGTGGGGGACCAGGAGCATTTTTCTGTTGAATGACTCCGCTGCGCGGAACGTTGGCCTGCAAGGCGAACCCTAATCCTGGTCACCCCCACCCGGCAGTGGTCCAGCATCTTCTCCGGCGATGTAGCTGGTGTAGGGGCCGAAGATCGCATAGCGGGCGCTGGCTTCGTCGAAACGCATGCGGTAGACGATGTCTGCATCTCCTGGGCAAAAAGAAGCACCCCGGCTGCTGGCAGCCGGGGTGCTGGTTCCCTAGCGAGATGAGCCCGCTTACAGTTCCTTCAGCACCAGGAACCGCGCCCCGGTGGGCGTGCGGACCTGCACCAGCACGCCTTTCTTCAGCGAGACGCCTTTGACGGCCGCCTCGAACTCCTCCACGGTGGCGACAGCCTGGTTGCCGACGCGGGAGATGAGCATGCCGACGCGAAGCCCCTCGCGCTGGGCCACGCTATCGGCCTCGACGCGGCTGATCAGCACGCCCGCGTGGCCGTCATAACCGTAGCGCTTCGCCAACTGGCCGGTCAGCTCCGTAACTTCCACGCCCAGCTCGCTGCTGGCCGAAGACTTGGCGCCGTCCGCATCCGAGGCATCCTCGTCGTCGCGCTCGGCGGCGGCGGCCGTCTTCTCCGGCAGCGCTTCCAGCTCGATGCTCACGTTCATCGCCTTGCCGTCACGCAGGATTCGCGCGTCGTGCCGGCGGCCGATTGTGGAACGCTCCACGACTCGCTGCAGCTCGTTGGGCGTGCCCACGCGCTGGCCGGCGAACTCCAGGATCACGTCCCCGTCCTGCAAGCCGGCCTTCTTCGCCGGGCTGTCAGGCCGGACCTCCTGCACGAGCACGCCCTGGTGAGGCTTCACACCCTTCAGCTCGGCGAGCCGGGCGTCGATTTCGCCGATGCCCACGCCGAGGTACGCCCGGCGGACGGTGTCCCCCTTCATTAGCCCGGCCACGACCCACTTGGCGGTGTTCGAGGGGACGGCGAAGCCGATGCCGGCGAAGGTGCCGGTCTCCGTGAAGATGGCCGTGTTGACCCCGACGACTTCGCCGTCGAGATTCACGAGCGGCCCGCCGGAGTTGCCCGGATTGATCGCCGCGTCGGTCTGGAGGAAGCTGGTGTTACTCGCTTTGCCCAGGTTGCGGCCCTTGGCGCTGATGATGCCGGCGCTGACCGTGGCCTCGAGGCCGAAGGGCGTGCCGATGGCCAGCACCCAGTCGCCGACCTGAAGCTGGTCCGAGTCGCCGAGCCTGGCCACGGGTAGCGAGCCGGACACCTTGGCCGGATCGATCCACACCAGGGCCAGGTCCGTGCGGCTGTCGCGGCGGACCTTGGTGGCCTTGACCTGCTGGCCGTCCTGGAAGTGGACGATCACGTCGTCAGCCCCGTCCACCACGTGGTTGTTGGTGAGGATCACGCCGGAGCGATCGATGACGACGCCCGAGCCGGTCCCTTGCCGCGGCTGCGGCGGGGGTCTTCAAAGCGAAACTCGAACTGCTCGTCCTTGAAGAGGTCCTCGAACGGCGTCCCCTTGAAGGGGTTCTCGCCACCGGGGAACGGCCGGGTTTCCGGCCGCCCGCGGCGCACGGCCTTGGCCTTGGCGTGCGCTTCGATCCGCACGACGGGCGGCGTGGCCACTTCGGACGCCTGACGGAACGCCGTCGATAATCCTTCGGCGTGACGCTGCGGAGCGCCGTTGATGGCAGGGGCCTGAGCCGTGCCTTGCTGAACAAACGCTTGCTGTGGAGACGTTTGCTGTGGAGACGCTTGCTGTGCGATGGCCTGCGACCGCCAAATCGGGGAAGTCGCCACGATGCCCAGGATCACCAGCAGAACGACCAGCAAGCTGGTCCACGGCAGCCAGCGCCGAGGGGTAAAAGGATTCGACGAAACACTCATGCGTACATCCTCCATTTGATGTGTGGCAAAAACTTGGAATACGGCGCGACGAAAAGCCGCCGCGGACCTGGCGCAATCGCCCAACGGAAGCAGCTCGTCTGGCCGGCGTGAGGCCAAGTGGCGCCCCGGACGTGCTCACAACCATCGAGGTGCGATTTGCCGGCTAGCATGACCGCCGCTGCCAGCAGGGACTTGTCATTCAGGTGGTTACCGGGGCGGCGATTTTCTTGCGGCCAGCTTCGCCCGGCAAGGCGAATTCCGTTCGCCGCGGGCGGGCGGGAAGGGAGCCCGCCGAACTCGGTGCGCACATCAAGCACGGCACCGCATCGCGATCGCGATCGCGGCTTGACTCTCGCGCCGGTTCGACTGCGCGGCTCCGGCGCGTCGCGGGGGGGGGCGAGCGCGAGCAAGGGAATCATAGAGGGCGCTGCCTGCGAGGCAAGCGGGGAAGGCTTGCTTTCGGAGCACGTCGGGCTGACGCCTCGACGCTCACCTTGGCGCGCTTCGCTCCGCGTCAGCCGACAAGCTCCCGGATCGGCTGGCCGTGCTCGACGATGTAGCGCGGCCGGCCGTGGGGGTCGGGATAGGTCGTGTCGAGCGGCACGCCCATGTGGTGGTAGATCGTGGCGGCCAGGTCGCCGGGCGTGACGGGGCGCTCCTTGATCTGGCCGCCGTCGTTCTCGGTCGCGCCGATCACCTGGCCGTGCCGCAGGCCGCCGCCGGCCAGGGACATCGACATCACCACGCGGCCAGTGGTTGCGGCCGTCGGTGCTGCCTTGCGTGCCCATCTGCGGCGTGCGGCCGAACTCGCCCATCGCGATCACCAGCACGTCGTCGAGCAGGCCGCGCTCCTCGAGGTCGCCGACCAGCGTCGTGATGCAGATGATCGAACAGCGGCAGCAGCGGCCCGAGGCCCTTGCGTGATGCCGCCGTAGGGCGGGATGTTGTCGCCGTGCGTGTCCCAGGTGCCGGAGGCGGTGTGGTAGCTCAGGTCGAGCGTCACGAACGCCACGCCCGCCTCGACCAGCCGCCGGGCCAGCAGCGCCTGCTGGCACCAGAGGTGCTTGCCGTAGCGGTCGCGGATCGCGTCCGGCTCGCTGCGACAGGTCGAACGCCTCGCTGCGCGCGCCGGCCGACCAGCATCTCGACCGCCTGCTGCCGATAGCGGTCCAGCGCCGCCATCGAGCCGGCCTGGTCGAGGTCGCTGCGCAGCCGGTCGAAGTCTGCCAGCAGCGCCCGGCGGTCGTGGAGGCGCTCGTGCGACAGCCCGGCCGCGAAGCGGAACAGCTCGGCGCCGCGTCGTCTGGCCGGTGTCGACGCCGACGTCGGTGTAGACCGGCAGCTGCGCCGCCTGGTTGGCGATGAACGGGTCGTACTGCTTGCCCAGGTAGCCGGCGAAGGCGAGGTGCGATGCGCGACTTCATGAACGCCACGTAGGGCGGCATCGCCGGATGGTTCGCGCCGTGATGCTTGGCGACGATCGAGCCGATGGCCGGGTACATGTCGCCTTCGGGGTTGATCCGCGGCTCGGCCTCCAGGTTGCCGGTCTGGAAGACCTTGTTCGGCTCGTGATTGCTGTGGCGGGCATCGACCGAGCGGATGATCGTGAACTTGTCGAGCATCGCCGCCTGCTTCGGCAGGTGCTCGCAGATGCACGACGCCGGGCAGCTTCGTCGGCGTGACGCCGAACGGGCCGCGATTCTCGAGCGGCCGGTCGGGCTTGGGGTCCCAGGTGTCGATGTGGCTCGGCCCGCCGGCCATCCAGAGCAGGATGACGCTCTTGCGGCGCGGGGCGGTATGGCCGCTCGGCCGCCTCGGCGCGTGAGCGAAGCAGCGTCGGCAGGCTCAGCCCCGCCATGCCCGGCACGCCGGCCTTGAGCAGGTTCCGCCGCGAGTGCAGCACGAGCCCCTCCGGCTCGCGGCCATGCCAATCAGCAAAGGCGTGGGCGTGCGTCTGAAGGCGCGTTGTCCGCTTTGTCGGCATCATCTCGCCTGGGCGCTGGAAGATCGCAACGCCAGCATCTATAACGGCTGGCCCGCGGAGGGGCAACCGGATTTCCTGCTCGGCAGCGTCTCTTCCGGCCACGAATCCGATCACTAGCCCGACGCGTCAGCGAGGGAGGGCCGCCGCGCGACGCCGGGCGTGTGCCCGCCTCTCCCTCGCTGACGCGTCGGGTTAATGTGTATCCGACGAAGCCCGGACCGGGGCCAGATCCTGAAGGACGGCGTGCCCTTCGCTCGCAGCCGCGAGCGATGCCACGAGCGGCATTAATTCCGCCGGTTGAAGCGGCTTGGTGATACAGCGGTCCATGCCGGCCGCCAGGCAGCGGTCGTGAACGCTCTTCAGGGCATGGGCCGTCAGCGCGATGATCGGCGTCCGTCGGCCGCTGGCGACTTCCTCTTGACGGATGTACCTGGTGGCCTCCAGGCCGTCCATGTCGGGCATCTCCAGGTCCATGAAGATGGCGTCGAACGTCGCCTGTTCCCACGCCGCTACGGCCTCTCGGCCCGTGCTGACGGCGACGACCGTATGCCCGCAAAGTTCCAGAAGTCCCGCGGCCACTTCCTGATTCACGGGGCTATCATCGGCCACGAGCAGCCGCAAGCGGCGGCCGGGTGCCATCCGAGGATCGCCGGCCTGCACCGGGTGACTCCGGAGCGACGAGCAGCGCCGCCAGCTCGCTGCGCTCGCGGCGGCTTGATGACGCATTGCGTCAGGTTCAGGCGGTTGCAGGCTTCCACCGCCTCGGTTTGCCCGGCGGGGAGCAGCACGACCACTTGCGAGATGGCCAGGCCCAGGCGTTTCCGCAGCTCATCGAGATCAAAAGGCACGCTGCCGGCCGCAGGCACGTCGATGACCAGCAGCAGGTCGGCTGCCGAGAGGCTCAACATCCAAAACCGAACCTCCCCCATCGGCCGGACGCGGATCGCCGGCACGCGTCGAGCCTCGGCCTTCGAGGTTCGATGTTGGATGTTGGATGTTCGATGTCCGACGCGATGTAAGCTCGGAAGCATCGATCGCCTCCAGCGGATCCGGCGGCAAGAGGTCTACCGGCGACCCCAGTTGGGTCAGCAATGAAACGCAGGCCTGTCGATGATTTCGGCTAGCGGACCAGAGCAAGATCCGAGGGCGGCGTCGGCCACCACCCCCGGGCGCCGCGGCGATTGCTTGCGGATCTGCCTGCTCTCGTTGCAGGGAAAGATCGAAATGGAAGGTGCTGCCCGCCCCCAGTTGGCTCTGCACCTGAATGCGGCCGCCCATCAGCGATACCAATTGCGAGGTGATGGCCAACCCCAGCCCGGTGCCGCCGAAACGCCGAGTCATGGAGCTGTCGCTCTGACGGAAGGCCTCGAAGATACTGGCGTGCTTGTCAGCGGGGATGCCGATGCCGGTGTCCTGGACGGCAAAGCGAAGTACCGTGCCTTCGGCTTCGGGCTGCGAGTCTGGACGTGCCGAACATCGAACATCCAACGTCGAACATCCAACGTCGAACGAAGGCATCGTGTCTGTCTCCTTCGATGTTCGATGTTGGATGTTGGATGTTCGATGTTCGGCGTCGCCGTTTGCCGAAGCCTGAAGCCCGAAGCCCGAAGCCCGCTCCACGCGCACGCACACCTCGCCTTCGGACGTGAACTTGATGGCGTTGCCGATCAAGTTGATCAGCACCTGCCGCAGCCGGTTGGGGTCGCCCAGCACGCGCGGCGGCACGGCGGCATCGACGTGGCAGATCAGTTCGAGCCGCTTGCGCGCCGCATTGGCCGAGAGCATGCGGGCTGCGTCTTCCACGACCTCGCGGACGCTGAAGGGGATCGTCTCCAGCTCCATCCGGCCGGCCTCGATCTTGGAAAAATCCAGCACGTCGTTGAGCAGCGACAACAGAGAATTGGCAGAGTCCTTGGCCGTGGTCAGATAGTTGCGCTGCTGCGGCGTCAGCGGCGTGGCCAGCGTCAGCTCGGTGGTGCCGATGACGCCGTTGAGCGGCGTGCGGATTTCGTGGCTCATCGTGGCCAGGAACCGGCTCTTGGCGTCGCTGGCGGCCTCGGCCGCTTGCTTGGCGACCATCGCCTCGCCCTGCGCCACGAGCAGCTCAGCGGTCGTCTTCTCGAGCTGCTCGTTGGAAATTGCCAGCTCGCGCGCGCGCGACTCCGCCGACGCGGTGCGCTCGGCGACCCGCCGCTCCAGCGTTTGATTGAGCGATTGCAGCTCGGCAAAGCCGGCGGCATTTTCCAGCGCGGCCCCGGCGATCGTGACGATGAACTCGGCCAGCCGCTCCTCGACGGGGCCGAACAATCCGCGGATCTGTTCGTGCGTGGCATACAGACACGCCGTCAGGTCGCCGCGGACGTACAGCGGCACGCAGAGCGCCGAACGCTCGCCGCCGTCGGCGCCGCGCCCTCGGGCGACCTCTCGGGGAACGCCGAAGCCTGCTTGGCGGCGATCGCCTCGCGCAGCCGATCGGCGTTCCAGCTTCCCGGCACGGCCCCGGCCAGGGGCGTGAACTGCGGCGGATTGTGGTTCATCTCCACGCGCAGCACCACGCAATGCTCGGCGCGGAGCAGCCGCAGAGCGGCCGCGCGGGCCTCTTCGTAAATCGACTGTGGCGAGAGGGCGGACGCAATCCGGCGACCCCACTGCAATACGCCGTCGAAACGGTCGGCCAGGGAGAGCGTGGCCACGGGCTCGGACGCATCTTGCTCCTGAAATGACGCTTGCAGCTCCGTGAAAATGGCCTCGGCTTCGGCCTGGTCTTCGGCCGCGGTCTGCCAGCCGGCCTCCCGGCCAAGGTCGGCACGAGCCAGCAGGGTCTGAGCGATCTCATGCCGCGCGTCGTGCCGCCGGGCGAATTTCAGGCTGCGGCCGAGCAGTCGGCGGGCCCGCCCTACGCGGCCCCACATGGCGACGACCAAGGCCAGCTCCCGCAGTGCATGAGGCAAGTCGTTGGCACACAACCGGCGATCGCCGATGGCGCGCAGCGCAGCGGCCCGCGCACGCCGCAACAGGGCCTCACGACGGCTGGGCGTCATGTCGGCCACCTGGGTGGCCCGTACCCGCAGCACCGTCGCCAGCCAGGGACGCAGTGGCAGCGTGTAGGCATTGCGGACGCCGGCGCGATCGGCTGTGTCGATCGCCCGCAGCAGGCAGTCTTCCGCTGGCTCCAGGTCGCCGCGAGTGAACCGGCGGACGCCTTCCGCAAACAGGACCTGGGCTCGACCCTGTGCGTCGTTCCGCGGACGCTCGAGCTCTTGCTGGAAGATGTTCTCGGGGACGTTGCCGCGGCCGGCACGCACCCACACGTCGAGGATGATGCCGGAGGCCTGCTCGTCCCCCAGCTCGATGCCGGAGCGATAATTCTGCTGCGACTCCTCGAGCGAGCGCGCCAGCTCACCCAGCCGGTAATACGAGGCGGCGATCTGATACCGCGCGATGTGCACCTGCCAATAGTCGCCAGTTCGCTCCAGCAGGCGAATGCCTTCCCGGCACTTCTCGATGCACGGTTGGTACTTGGAGCGGGCGTAAAGGACAACGCCCCAATAGTGCAGCGACTGCCCCTGGCCCCACCAATCGTTCAGGTCGCGGCGAATGGCCAGCGATTTCTGGGCGTATCGTTCGGCCCGGCTCAGGTAGCCCACCAACGTCAGGCCCGGGGCGTGTTCCGCGTAGCATTGGGCCAGCTCCGCGGTAGGCAGGAAGCGCTCGGCCAGGTTCATGCCGCGCAGATGGGCCGAGAGCACGTGGATCAGGCTGCGGCAATACCAGTAACCGTGCGCCAGGTTGCTGAGCAGGCGGAGCGTGAGCCGCTCGCGCGGCGTCGGCAGCCGGCCCAAGCGATGCAGCAGCCAGGTGGGAAAGAGCGTGTGCAGCACCTGCTTCACGGCCTGCCAGGCGACAAGGACCAGCAGGGTCGGCCAACGCTTGGGGACGAAGCGGCCGAGCGAGCGGAGCGCATCCTCGAAGCAGGCGATGGCCTGCTCCATGTTGCCGCGCTTGAAGGCCAGCTCACCGAGTTTTCCGCCGATCTCTGCTCGCGCGTGCGTCCCTTCGGCAACGGCCGCCGCTGCTTCGTACCGGGTCCCTGCTTCGTCGTAGCAGCCGCGCAGCATCAGCACGTCGCCCTCGCCCACGGCGACGCGATACTGTGTGTCCGAATCGGCCGAGGAGCGTGCCACGCTGGGCGATTCGGTACTGTTGCAGGGCCGCCTCGAGGGCATAGCGGGCGCGGGCCTGGTCGGCAGCCCGCAGCGCATACGCGAGTGCGGATGGCGAGTCGCCGGCGGCATCAAAGTGATAGGCGATCTCCGCGTCGTGCTCGCCTTCCCGCTGCCGAAGAAAGTGAGCGGCCCGCGCGTGGAACCATTGCCGCTCCGCCGACGGCAGTCTTTCGAGCAGCGCCGAACGGATGATATCGTGCACGAACACGCACTCCGTGCCGTCGGAGCGCAGCCAGACAAGCTGCCTGCGGCGCGCCACATCCAGCAGCATCAGGGCCCCCGCGGGGTCCAGCTCCGCCAGCTCGACGGCCATGTCCAGATCGAATTCCTTGCCCAGCACGGCCCCCGTGCACAGCAGGCGGCGCGTGTCGTCGGGCAACAGATCGAGGCGGCACGCCAGCACCTTGGCCGCCCGGCTCGACGATTGCACGTCATCGAGCTCGCTGGATACCAAGCGCCATGCCTGACCTTCGCAGACCAGACGCCCGGTTTCGACCAAGCCCCGCAAGACCGCGGAGGCCATGAACGGACTATCGCCGGCCAACTGGGCGACTGTATCGACCGCCTCGGGCGGCAGTTGCCCGGCCATCGATTCGACAAGCTGCTGCAGCTCGTCGCGGGTCATGCCGGAGAGCCGCAGGTGCGCGTCCGGACGAAGACGGCGGAGCGGATGATCGTCGGCCGCCTCCTCCGCGCGGAAGGCGGCGATCAATTGCACGAAGCGGCCTGGCGCCTCGTTCTCTCCCGGCGATTGCCAGCGGCGGAACAGCCGATAGCTCAGCTCGTCGGCCCACTGGCAGTCGTCGAGGATCACCAGGGCAGGGCGATCGGCCGTGCCCAGCGCGCTCAAGAAGCCCCCCAGCGCATTGAGCGTTCGTATTTCGCCGGCGGCTTCTGGGGCCGTAGTGTAGGAGCTTTCTCCGCCGAGCACTTCGGCCAGACCGGGTAGGGCGGCCACCAACGCGGGAAGCTGGTCGCCCAGCCGGTGGCGGACGGTCTCGGCCAAGAGCGGTTGAGACCGCGCTGCGGACAGGAAGCCCTGCACGACGCCCCCCAGCAGCGAAAACGGCTGCGGTGCGACGTCGCTGGTGCCTTGACCCCACAAGACCCAACAACCCCGACAGGCCGCGCGCTGGGAGGCTTCGGTCAGCAGCCGTGTCTTTCCGCCGCCCGATTCGCCCTCCAGCATCACCAGGCCGCCGCGGCCGATCCAGGCCTCGTCCAGCCGGCGGTCGAGCTCGGCCAGCTCGCTTGCACGCCCCACGAAGGCGGGTTCCGAAAGCGTCTGACGCTTGTCGTGCGAGCCGACGACGACCGCGGGATCTCGCTGGCCATGCGCCAGCGCACCGGCGATCGCCTCCAGGTCCGCCAGCACGGCTTCGGCCGACTGATAGCGGTCCCGCGGGTCTTTCCGCAGCAGCCGCCCGACCACTTCATCCAGCGCTCGCGGCACCGCCACTCCCAAGCTCCGCAGCTCGGGGACCGGCAGCGTCATTTGCTCGAAGAGCAGCGTTCCCACGTCGCTCCCCGCGAACGGCGGGCAACCGCCAAGGCAATGAAATAGCGTCGCGCCAGCGGAGTACAGGTCCGACACGTCGCCCACGTCCTGAGCGATCGAACCGGCCTGCTCTGGCGAGAGATAGTGCGCGGCTTCCAGATCGGTGCTCGACGGCGTGTCCTGCGGGGCTACCGTGCCGATCGGACCATAGTCCACCACGGTCGCCGTAAGCCCTGGCGACAGGATGACGTTGCTCGGCCGCACCGCCCGATGCAGCAATCGTTGCCCGTGCAAGTCGCGCAGGGCCGAGAACAGGGCCCGGCCGACAACGAGCGCCTCTGCCACGCTCAGTCGCCCGCGCTCTAAACGCTCCTGGAGAGGCACACCGTCCACCCGCGGCAGAACGATCACCAGCCGCTGGCCCTCCCGGCCGACGTGCAGCGGGCTGGCGAGCCACGGGCTATCGAGCCGCTGGAGCAGTGCGGCCTCGTACTCCATCCGGGTGAGCCTGCCCGGAGACACCGCCTGCGCGTCAGTCTGCCTGATGACGACCGGGCGCCCGTCATGGAACTGGGTGCCGTCGTAGACACCATGCCCCGCGCCGCGCCGCGCAGAAACTTGCCCGCGATTAGCTCGCCGGATGGCGATTCGTCTCTGGCTCGTATGTCGCCCGCCGCGGGCATGATGCGGACCCCGAACTGCAAGTGAGCGGCAATGCAAGGTGAGACCCCCCCAGGGAGGGGCTCATTGGAGTGACGTTGGCGACAATCGGAAGTGTTGCACTCAGCAGCGGCGTCTGGGCAAATTTAGCTCGCCCCCTGGTCCTCCGCTTTAGGGAGCCGGTGAAGCGTATGGGCGGGCGCCGAGCGCAAAGCCGCGTGCAAGCTGTAACGGATGTTCTGATTATTCCGTACCGCTCGTCACGAAAACCCTTAAACTGTCGAGCTTTGCGCCAAAAACGCTTGTGACCGCTGTGCCGTTGTCGGCAGAATCGACGATGGCGGGCACGAATGCCTGGGGGGACGGGCGCCGGGATCTACCAGCCGGCCGTCCAGATTTTTCCGGAATTCTTGTCCGGCCCGCGACTGGATCTCGACTGGATTAGTCGGCAAGGCCGTTTTAGCCGGCAAGGCCGTCGTTCTCGTTTCCCCCCTCCCGCTCCTCGTTCCCTTGAGGTGCAGTGATGCACGACGCCATCAACGACTTCTTCCGCGACAGTGTCCCGCGATTCACCACCGCGCTGGCTGAGCTGGAGCAAAGGGCCGCGCCGGGCGCACCCCCCCGGAATGAGGCCCTCCTCAACGAGCTGACGGAGCGCATCGGCGATTCGCTCTCCGACTGCACGCAGCTCGAAAAAGAGATCGCCGACGAAGCCGACCTGCTCAAAGGCGTGCAGCGGCGCTATCGAGAGGCGATCTGGCCCTGGTTCGGCCAGAGCTGGTTCATGGGGCGGGCATTGGCGAAGCCACGCGGATATCCGGGAGACTTCGAGCTGCTCACGGCCATCTACGACGGCCGCGCGAAGTCGCTGGGCCTGGGCGGCTACTTCGACCGGTACTTCTTGAGCACGACGCTGGCCAGGGCGGTCGTGGCACGGCTGTACGCCGTGCGGGAGTTTCTCCTCGAAGAGCTGGCCGCTCGCCCCGGCGACGTGCACGTGCTGAACGTGGCCAGCGGCGCCTGCCGCGAGTACACGCTCGACTTTCAGCCGACGAACTCCCGGCGCGTCGAGGTGACGTGCATCGACAACGACACGGAGGCGCTCGATTTCGTGCGCGACTGCGTGGCGCCGCAGCTTCCCGGCCACGTAAACCTGGGCTTCGTGCGCTACAACGCGCTGCGAATGGTCTCGCCGGAGCAGAACGTGAAGCGGTTCGGCCGGCCGGACATCCTCTATAGCGTCGGCCTCTGCGATTACATTCCCGACAAGTATCTGGTTCCCATGCTGCGCGCTGGCGCGAGACGATAAGCCCCAAGGGGGCCGTCTACGTGGCCTTCAAGGATGCCCAGCTGTATGACAAGTCCGTCTACCAGTGGCTCGTAGACTGGTATTTCTTCCAGCGGACTGAACCCGACTGCCGGCGACTATTCATCGAAGCCGGCTATGATCCGGCCGTCCTCGCCGAGACGCGCGACGAGACGGGCGTGATCATCAACTTCGTCAGCCGAGCGGCGGCCGCCGTACCCCTTCGCCTGGACGACTCCGAGCCGGCGCCTCCCGCCCCGCAGATGCCCGGCGCGATCACGACCGGCATGGGCGATGTATTGGCGGCGGGATCCTAGGGCCGGTGTGAAGGAGAATGACGAAGGACGAAGCACGAATGACGAAGGCCTTGGCCATTCGTCATTTGTCATTCGTCATTCGTCATTCGTCATTCGTCATTCGTCATTCGGCATTGGCATTCTTCCGCCGCTCGGCGAAGACCCCACCGAGCTTTGCTCGGTGGTGAATGTGATTCTGCACTACTGCAAGCGGAATCATATAGGATCGCCCCCACCGAGCTTGCTCGGTGGAGCGCATGCTTGTCTGCGCGCGCCTCGTGGCGCAATCACTCGCTCCACCGAGCAAGCTCGGCGGGGGCGGATCAGTGGTTGCTTCGCAAGTAGTGCAGAATCATGCGGTCCACCGAGCAAGCTCGGTGGTGCCGCTGATGCCGTGTGTGGGAGCTGCTTGAATCCCATGGCGGCCCACAAAACCCGCTTCCAAAAGGCATCCCATGGCAACCTCGAAGCAATCCGCTTCCAACGGCCGCCGCTACCTGCTGGTCCTCACCGGCCAGTGCCGCGGCCGTTCGTACGCCCTGATCGTCAAGGGCAAGGAAGTCTCGCTGGCCCGCAGGCTTTTCGTGATCTTGTGCGAGCTCGCGTACGTCAAAGCGACAGCCAAGGGACCGGCATCAGTTCGCATCCGTAAACAAGACGTCCTGCTGATCCGCCGAGCGTTCGGCGAGCCGCCGTGCACCAGCCGCAAGCCGTCGCTCGTGGAGCCGACGACCAAGGGACACTACGAGCTGATGCTGATCAAAGCCCAGATCGCCCTGGACCGCAGCTTCTTCACCAGCGACCTGCCGGAGCACTACCGCGGCCGGGCCATGCGGCGGGCCTATGCCACGCTGGAACTATCCATCAACGACCGTTGATTCAGAGTACCGAGTTGGTACCGGATTTCTTATTGACGCTGCCTTTTGGGCAACGACAATCGTTTTTCGTGTGCCGCAGCTTCACCCAAATCCTCTTTCTTTGGAGGAGACGGGCAATGCGACAAGACAATGTGGCCCATGTGGCCGACTCGCTCCGCGAGTCCGAGGCATCTGACTCTCAGGGCAGCGAAGGGGCGATTTGTCACGCTGAGCCGTTCTCTCACCCTGAGTGCAGCGAAGCGTCTCCGCCGGTCGCGTCAGCCCGTCGCGGGCGCGCTCTTCGCATGGCCTTCTCTTTGTCCGTCTTCGTTATCGCCGCCGTGGCCGGCATGATCTGGAGCGGACCACGACACGCGCCCGCGAAGGCGGCGACCCCAGGCCTGCAAATTGACGAAGCTTACCTCGACTTCGGCGAGGTTTGGGCTCAAGAGAAGTTCGTCTGCGAGCTACCGATCCACAACTCATCGGACGACGACATCGAGATCGTCGAATTCAAACCGTCATCCTGCTGCACTGCCGAGTTCGATCCCAAGACTCTGCTCGTTCAGCCCGATCAGACGCGGAAAGTCAAAATCACTCTCAAACTGCTGCCGTCGCGAGAGGAAGCCAAGAAGCCGACCTTCGCCTTCTCCTTGCCATTCTTCCCGAGACTCGGCGGTCAGGTGCAGCCGCCCCTCCACTGGGAAGTCCGCGGTCAAGTCCGCAACGCCGTTTCCTTCGAGCCGGCAGTGGTCGATTTTGAGCAATCGCTACACAAAGGGCTTTCGTTCCCTTCGCGAACGGTGACCCTCCGCCGTCATTTTTCGCTCAAAGACCTGACCGTTGCCTGCGACCGATCATTGGCCGACGTTCCGACTTGAGTCGGATCAATCCAAAGTCGCGCTGACAATCACGCCAAGTACACTGATTCCTGACGGACCTCTTGACTTCTTTGTCACGGTTACTGCGTCGGAGGCCGACGGAGTGCCAATTCCCCCAGCCCGTTTGCACGTTATCGGCTCGGTCGTTCCTAATGTGCAAACGCTCCCGGCTCGTATCGAATTTGGGCACCGCATTCTCGGGACTGAGGCGGCGCAATCGGTAATGCTTGTCTCGACCACCGACGAGCCTTTCGAGGTCCTATCCATAGAGCCGTCTTGTAGCTCACTCACAATCTTGCCCCTGCGTGCGCCGGGTACATTGAGAGCCGCATCGCGGCACACTTTGCCGTGATGCAGGCCTTCGCTAATCCCGGCAGTCACCAGCACACTGCTGTCATTCGTGTACAAGGCCTCTCTGGCGAGCAGGTCCGGCTTCTATTGCCCGTTCATACGCACGTCTTCGGTTCATCGACTGACTCGCCAGCCTCACTTCACACCCCTTAAAGACGACCGATGCACGTATCCACTCCCAAACCGTTGCCCCCTTGAGGTGCTTACCATGAAACTCTTGCTCTCGCACTCAGCGCTACGCGGGCTCTCGCATTCAACGCTCCTCCTGTTAGTCGCTTTTGCGGGAGTGTATGCTGGTCGCATGACACGGTCAGCAACGGCAGTATGTATTACGGAGGGTTGTCGCAAGGAGTGCATGTAAACTGGGCAGTGGGTTACCCTACTCTCTACCTATCTATATGCAACCGCGGTATACCCATCGAACGGATGCGTACCCAGCCCTCAATTTGCTAAGTATCCCGACAACATAGTCAGTATTGCTTATGAGCTCCTTCGGATGATGTCGAAAGCCGAGCATGTGCGATGGACTTCACCTATGGCGTTAAGGCCGGCAAGAAAGACTCCACTGGTTCAGATAGCGTCTTCACGCACTGTCGAGTAACTCCCCATGACCACTAGAAGAGCGGCGGAGAATCTTCCTGCTCCCAGGGCCACCGCTTTGTTCGTTTTCATTTGTACGCAATCCCACGCGCTTGGCTCGTCGCCACTTGGCGGAACGTTGCCAGTGTGGTCGTGAGTGCCCAATGCCATTGAAACTACGGAGGCGGCGCATGGTGCATGAGCCCCATTTCGACCCCGGTCCCCATTTACACCCTCCATTTTGCGGTCTTGCGATTATTCGCTCCACATTGGTTGGAATTCTTGTTTGCGGGGCCTTTTTCACAATGCATGCGCCATGCAATCCGGCGCTCGGGCGGGATCAGTCGGGAGTCGCGGCAATTGTAAAGGCCTGGAGGCACCGTCAGGAACGCACGCGATCACTGGACTACCACTGTCACGGAGAATCTGCTCAGGCAAAACGAGTCGCGCTCGATAGTCCCAATCGACGTCATTTCCCGGCTGACATGGGCGGAACTATCTCGTTTCCTCTCGTGGTGCGGATTGTTCTTGATGAACGTGGTCGGTTGAGGTATGACGCATCGGGGAAGCGTATCTCGCCCGACACAGACGAGCTAGTTTCCAATAATGTTATTGAAGTTACGGCAGACGGCGAATTCAGGTCGCAATTTGAGCCGGGTGTTGTTCCGTTTGCGAACCTGCATATTCAGTCGGCTAAAGCCGATCACCGCTTGGATGCGCGTCTGTTGCCGCTAATGATAGTGTTTCGCCCATTCGATAGCGAGTGTGGAGTCTTTAGGCTCGAAGCTGTCTTTCATTGAATGATGCAAGAGAACCAAATTTGAGAGATAGCGAAATGCTTTTGTCGCCATGAATACGGGACCGTTGTAGTGGATGTCGGAAGGGAATATATTCCAACGCGCTATACGGAAATGAGGCAGGGCAGAGTCGTGAGGGAAATATCACTCGATTACATCGACAACACGAGTCATGGCTGGGTTCCGTCGGCTTGGAATAGCGTGTCGCTTCTTAGGGATGGCACCGTGCGCGAATCTGTCGTCCTTAAAGTCACGGAGTATACGCTTAATGGCGTGGTCAACGACAAGGTGTTCGAAATCCGGTCGCCGGATGGCACGTGGGTTAGGAATTATGTTACAGACGAGTCGTACTTGCTGCACAGAATGGAGAGAGACGCCCTGTACTGCCGGGCGAGTGGGATGGAACCAAGGAAGGCTACGAGCACTTGCTGCGAACCGACCCGCCCATGCAGGGAAGCAGCAGAAGAGCGCTGTTCAGCATCCTCGGGATCCTTATTGTGCTGGCGGTGCTTGGTGGCTTCGCGCTATGGCGGCTACGAAGGCCGTAGGCTCGTTGGGCATAGCAGGCCGAAACGCGCGCCGATTGCGCGCTCGCATCCTGAATCGAACGAACGCACTTGTTCTGGGGCGCACTGGTAGAAGGACATGCAGTTCTCTGCCGACTACCTCACTCGGGCGGCGTCGGCCTGTTTGCTGGCCGGCTCCGGAGTGCTCCAGAGCCACAGCCTGTGGGCGTCGGGGGTCGTCGAGTCAAGCTGGACTCAGTCCCCACTTCTTGCCGTTTTGCAAGCGCAAGGTAAGCTGCTGCTGGCCGTCTGGCTCTTTTCCGGATTCGCGCCGAGGGTAAGCCATTGGCTCGCCGGCTTATGCTTTGCCGTGTTCTTCGGGGTCTCGCTGAGGCAGTCTATGGCGGGAGCTGAAACGTGCGGGTGCTTCGGCGCGATCAGCGTCCCGCCGCAAGTCACGCTCGGCTTAGCTTGCGCGGCGTTGCTCGCACTTGCCGCGTTTCGGCCCCTTGCGTCGCCGCGGCACGCTGCTCCGCCCGTGCGACGATTTCCTCTGGTTCGCCGCTCGATCGCCGCCGGCTCGTTTCTGATGATCGGCAGTTTCGGCCTTTGGCTCATGGCCGCCAGCCGCCAGGCGACGCTGGACGGGGAAGGCCGGATTGTCGGCGATGGCCGCATTGTCGCCGTCGACCCCACCCATTGGCCCGGCGGCCGTCTGCCGCTGCGCGATTATTTGATCACCAAGGAGAACGTCGAGCGCGGAGACTGGACCTTGCTTCTCGTCCGCAGCGATTGCCGGAAGTGCGCTGCGGTGCTTGAGAGACTACGGGACATGCCGCACGCGACAGCGGGGAAGCGACTCTTGATTGTCAACCTTGACCCGGCAGACATCGAAGGCTGCGATGACGACGCCGCTGCCTGTGCGACGCTCGACCGGCAATATCGCTGGATCGCGCCGACTCCTTCGCTCGTACACCTGTGGGAAGGCATTGTCCAAAGCGTTCAGGCGCCTTGAGACCCCCGCCGGCTTGCCCGGCGGGTGAGCGAGATTGGGAGGCTAGTTCAGACGACCAACGATTCCACTCGCCCCTGCCGGATTGTTCGGCAGGTGGACAAGGTTGAGTGGCTAAGTCTGGAGGTGCAAGCCCAGCCGGCCGAAACCTTCTTCACTTGCCGGCCGAGCCGGCAAGGGTGGGTGTGTGGACCGCTCGCCGCTAGGCTTCAACCTTGGCTCCCTGCCAGACAAGCTGGCAGGGGCGTCACGCGAAGAAAGCGAACGTTAGTATTACGAATAATACGAAGAGCGAGCCGAGCGATGATCCACCTGTCGGATCCTCGGTAAACAACAGCTTCAATTCCTTTCGTCTTATTCGTGTTATTCGTACTATTCGTGGTTGTCTCTGTTCCGATGCGACTACGCCGCGGTGGTGCGGAGCGCGTCTTTTGTTGTCTAGGCTATGCGGCGCCGCTCTGGTCGTCGTGGCGCTGATGGGCGTGCACGTCGCGCTGCTGGCCTACGCGGCCTTCCGGGACAGCCCCACCTATGATGAGGCGGTGCATTTGCCCGCCGGCGTCAGCCACTGGCAGTTCGGACGCTATGAGCTTTATCGCGTGAATCCGCCGCTGGTGCGGATGGTGGCCGCCCTGCCCGTGCTGGCCGCGGGGAGCGAAACGGAATGGCCAGCTTTCGACCGCTGCCCGGCACCAGGTCGGAGTTCGAAGTGGGCCGCGATTTTCTGGCGGCGAACGGCAGCCGGTCGTTCTGGCTTTTTGCGCTGGCTCGCTGGGCGTGCATTCCCTTCAGCCTGATCGGCGGCTACGTCTGTTATCGCTGGGCCAGGGAGCTATTCGGCCAGCGTGCCGGGCTGCTGGCCGTCGTCCTGTGGTGCTTCTCACCGAACATTCTCGCCTACGGGCACGTGATTACGCCGGACCTGGCGGCCACGTCGCTGGGCCTGGCGGCGGCGTATCTCTTTTGGCGATGGCTGAAAGCGCCGAGCTGGCCGGCCGCTGTCTTGGCGGGCGCGGCGCTCGGCGTGGCGGAGCTGACCAAGCTGACCTGGCTGGTGCTGTTGCCGCTTTGGCCCGCGCTATGGATCGTCTGGCGGCTAGCGCGCGCGGGAGCGACAACCCTGGAGCGAGTGGCGCCGGCAGGGCGGCCAGTTGGCCTCGATGTGGCTGCTGGGACTGTACGTGCTGAATGCCTGGTATGCGTTCGATGGGACGTTCACGCGGCTGGGAGACTACCGCTTCGTGAGCCAAACGCTGCGCGGCGAAGGCACGCCGGAAGGACACCGTGCGCGGGGCAACCGTTTCGCCGGCACGTGGGTGGGAGCTCTAGCGGTCCCGCTACCCAAGGACTATGTCGCCGGCATCGATGAGCAGAAGGAAGACTTCGAGCAACTGCGGCACTCGTACCTGCGCGGCGAGATTCGCCGTGGTGGCTGGTGGTATTACTATCTCTATGCGCTGGCCGTCAAGGTGCCGCTGGGCGCGTGGGCGTTGATCTTGTTGGCGGGGATTCTGCTAGTCGGCCGCGGGCCGCAATATGCGGCCCACTGGCGCGACGAAGCGGTGCTGCTGGCGCCTTTGATCGTGGTCCTGGTATTCGTGAGCGCCGAAACTGGCTTCGGGCATCATTTGCGATATGTGCTGCCGATCTTTCCCTACGCGATGATCTGGATCTCCAGGTTGGCGCGCAGCATCGAGCTGCGGCAGTGGGTCGTGGCCTCGCTGGGGGGCGCGGCGCTCGTCTGGTCGCTCGCCAGCAGTCTGTCCGTCTATCCGCACAGCATCTCGTATTTCAACGAGCTGGCCGGCGGCCCCCGCGGCGGGCACAACCACCTGCTGCACAGCAACATCGACTGGAGCCAGGACCTGCTGTATCTCAAGACCTGGTGCGATGAGCATCCCGAAGCGCAGCCCTTTCACCTGGCCTATTACGGCTACACCGACCCGCGGATTGCAGGTATCGACTTCACGCTGCCGCCGGAGCTTCCGCCGCAAGGCCGAGCCGCGTTGGACGAAACATCCGGTCTGCGGCCAGGCTGGCACGCGGTCAGCGTCCAGGCGCTGCGCGGAATGCCGTGTCTCATCGCCGACGGCGACGGCAACCTGAAGCGCCTCACGCTCGGCTGCTACACGTATTTCCTGCGATTCGAGCCCGTGGCGACGGCAGGCTATTCGATTTACATCTATCACGTCACGCTTGAGGAGGCCAACCGCGTGCGGCGCGAGCTGGACTTGCGGGAACTGCTGGAAGACCCGTGACGGTTGAACCAGTCTCGGCCGAGTGGCATTTGTCGCTGCGTTTCGGTCGTCGGTCTTCCGTATGTGTCACTTTTTGAGAGGTGGTAGAGAGCAGGCAATCAGCGGAAGTAATTGCACGAACTGAACTTGCATGCAGTGACAGGCGGCGAAGATGGGCCGGGCCGGTGCGGCGTGGGGGGATGGCCTTGCCCCGCAACTCGAAGCAGAGCTTCGTGACGTGCGTTCCCAAGCGGAGCTTGGGAACGAGGATGCCCACTGACCACTGACCACTGACAACGGACCCCTGCCTCAGCGGTCGCGCAGCCCTACGGCCTGCATCAGCCGGTCGGTGGCCGAGTAGGCCTCCGTCGACCCACTCGGCGATCTTGTCGGGCTCGGGCGAGTATTCCAGCTCGATCGAAATCGCGCCGTCGATGTCCAGGGCCTTGATCTCGCGCAGGTACGGCTCGAAGGGCACGACGCCGCGGCCCGGCGGCAGGTCGCCGTGCTTCTTGCCGTCGCAGTCGCAGATGTGGACGTGGATCGCCTTGCCCTTCAGCCGCCGCAGCTCCTCGGGCTTCACCTTCGCCAAGCAGCAGGTGCGAGACGTCGATGTTCGCCTTGCACCGCCGGGTGGTTGCAGTCGTCGAGGAAGCGGACCATCGTATCGACGGAGTTGACCAGCGACAGAGTGAAACGGCTCCAGCTCCAGGGCGATCTGCACGCCCAGCTCGGCCGCGTAGTCGCCCAGCAGGCGGCAGTTCTCGACGCCCGTCTTCCACTGCTCGGCGGGCGGAATCACTTCCTGGTTCCAGATGTACTCGCCGAGCACCAGCAGCACGTTCTTGGCCTCGTACTCATAGGCCAGGTCGAGATACTTCTTCACGCGCTCGATGTGGAACCGCTGCACGCTGCGGATTGAAGTCGATCAGCCCCACGGCCACGCAGGCGATCGAGACGATCGGCAGCTCGAGCCGGTCGCACTCGTCCTTGATCAGCCGCCGCTCGCGGACGTCGATATCGAGCGGATCGACGAAGATATCGACCGTGTCGAAGCCGATCTCCTTGGTCTTTCGCAGGCCATAACACGGTCGGCTGATTGGCTTGCACCCAGGCGGAGTTGATGAGGCCGAGTCGCATAGGCGGTGTCCTTTGGCGATTGTTGACTTGTCCCCAGATTAGGCCCGCGCGGGCCGCTCAGATCAAGAGACTGGCCGACGGTTTCTGTGGGCGAGCGTTGCCAACCGCCCGGCCTTTTCAGTCGGCTTCCAGCCGACTCCCCGTCTGCCACCAGCTTTAGCTGGTGGTGCGAAGGCCAAGCTCCTTGTCGTCGACAGCCGGCTTCCAGCCGGCTTCCCCACCAGGTTTCAACCCTCGTGCAATGGAACGTCTAAAGACTTGACGAGAAGTCCGGCTGAAGGCGGCTCAAGCGACAGAGATGATTGACTGCGCGGTCCACCCGTTGAAACGGGTGGCAGACGGGGAGTCGGCTGGAAGCCGACTGACGTTTGCGATGGTGCCCCCATTCCGCCTTGTCCGTAATGACCTGCGGGCCTATCTTAAGGACGCTCAAAGCCGCTAACGGACAAGCCCCGAAAAACATCAACGTGCTCCCGCCGGACCCCTCAGCTGGAGCAAATCGACTCTCATTCAAGGAGCCACCCGTGCCCCAGGTTGCGGAAAAGAAGCTGCCCTACAAGGTCAAGGACCTGTCGCTGGCCGAGCTGGGCCGCAAGCAGATCATGCTGGCCGAGAACGAGATGCCCGGCCTGATGGCCCTGCGGAAGAAGTACGGCACAGACGAAGCCGCTGACCGGCGCCCGCATCGCCGGCTGCCTGCACATGACGATCGCAGACGGCCGTGCTGATCGAGACGCTCACGCGAGCTGGGCGCCGAGGTCACCTGGAGCAGTTGCAACATCTTCTCGCACGCAGGACGACGCCGCCGCCGCGATCGCCGAGACGGGCGTGCCGGTCTATGCCTGGAAGGGCGAGACCGACGAGGAGTTCGACTGGTGCATCGAGCAGACGCTGTTCTTCCCCGACGGCCAGCCGCTGAACATGATCCTCGACGACGGCGGCGACCTGACCGCATGGTCCACGAGCAAGTTCCCCGAGCTGCTCGGCGGGCATCCGCGGCCTCTCCGAAGAGACGACCACCGGCGTGCATCGCCTCGTATCAGATGCACGCAGCGCGGCGAGCTGAAGGTGCCGGCGATCAACGTCAACGACTCGGTCACCAAGAGCAAGTTCGACAACCTCTACGGCTGCCGCGAGTCGCTGGCCGACGGCATCAAGCGGGCCACCGACGTGATGGTCGCCGGCAAGGTCGTCGTCGTCGCCGGCTATGGCGACGTCGGCAAGGGCTGCGCCCACGTCGATGCGCGGCCTCGGCGCCCGCGTGATCGTCACCGAGATCGATCCGATCAACGCCCTGCAGGCCGCGATGGAAGGCTTCGAAGTCACGACGATGGAAGAAGCCGCCCCGCAAGGCGCACATCTTCGTCACCACCACCGGCTGCTGCGACATCATCCGCGGCGAGCACATGGAGGAGATGAAGAACGACGCCATCGTCTGCAACATCGGCCACTTCGACATCGAGATCGACGTGGCCTGGCTCGAAAGCCGCAAGGACATGAAGCGCGAGCAGGTCAAGAAGACTGCAACATCAAGCCGGCCGGTCGATCGCTACACGTTCACCGACGGGCACGCGATCCTCCTGCTGGCCGAAGGCCGGCTGGTGAACCTCGGCTGCGCGACCGGCCATCCGTCGTTCGTGATGTCGCAACTCCTTCACGCAACCAGGTGCTGGCCCAGCTCGAGCTCTGGCAGAACACCGACAAGCTACGACGATCGGCGTCCACGTGCTGCCCAAGAAGCTCGACGAAGAAGTCGCCCGGCTGCACCTCGACCACCTCGGCGTGAAGCTGACCAAGCTCACGCAGAAGCAGGCCGACTACCTCGGCATCCCGGTCGAGGGCCCGTACAAGCCGGAGCATTATCGGTATTAGTCTGTGGTCCGTTGTCCGTTGTCAGTTGTCCGTTGTGAGTTGTCGTGGACGAAGCCAGCTACGTCTGCGAATCCTGCGGCGAGGAGATCGTGATCCCCGTCGACCTCTCGGAGGGTTCGAGCCAGGAGTATCTCGAGGATTGCCCGGTCTGCTGTAATCCCAACGTGATTCACGTGGAGGTAGACGAAGAGGGCCAATTCCGCGTCTGGAGCGAGCCGCAGGACTAGAAACCGAGATGAGCAAGAAGAAGAGAACTCACCCGCCAGGACGGAACGCCAAGCGCGTGAAGCGGGTGCTTGCGCTACGAGCAGCTTTCTGAGGAAGAGCAAATGGCCGAGGACGAGCAAGCGGCGAGCGCGAACGGTGGACATACGGTGATTACGGTCCCGGATGACTTGCTGCCCGCGATCCGCGAGCTTCTTGCGAGCCGTAAATGACAAGTTCGGCGAACCCGGATGGTCTTGGACCCTAAAGAGGTGTTCGAGCGAGGCCTTCGCGACGCTTCTTCTCTGAAGCGTACAGAACGGCTTGTGTTCATCCTTCAGGAGTTCGACATCCTGATGGAGATGGAAGGCTGGGACCACTTCTTTCTTTGCGACCACCATTTCGCGTGGTATTCCGAGATGAAGGAGTGGCTGCACATGATCGGTGACGCGGGGTCTCTTGCAGTGCTTGAAGATTACGAAGCGCATCTAGAAGCACGAGGCATCCCCTTGGGCGGTAGCCCCAGAAGCGGAAGTGGTCGGCCCAGGCATCCGTTCGTGGATTGAACAGTGCCACGGGGCGCTCTGTCGCTGGGTCTTTGACCAGCACGCGATCCGACTTTTGCAGGTTGCACCGCGGACACGCCCAAGCCAGGTTGGCCAGCACGGTGCGGCCGCCGCGGGACCGCGGCACGACGTGCTCAAGGTGAAACGTGGCCCCTTGAAGCGATTGATGCATCCGGCAGTACTCGCAGCGCCCGCCGGCGCGGTCTTCGACTCGCATCTCCAGCGCAGTCCGGCGCCTCATCGGGGAGTCTGCCCCAAGAGGCGAAGCGCTTCGTGCGCACCAGGGAGAGCTTTTCACTCAGATCAACCAGGCTCTCCAGTTCCTCGCGCTCTTGCGCAGAAAGCTGGCCGTCGTTGTGGCGGTCCATCAGTTTCTGCAGTCGTCGATCCGCTTTCCGCGGCAAGCGCAAGGCGCTCACGGATTCGACCCACTTGACGGGTGCCGAGATGATGGCGGACATGGATGCTAACTCCCGCGACGCGGTCGCTAAGGCGGTTCGGCTGCTGTGTGATTATACGCCAAACTCGCTCGGCACACGTCGCCCCAGTACTCTTGGCTTGACAAAAAGCCCGGCTTCTTGAAGAAGCCGGGTTTTTTTGCTTATGCCGCATCCACCGCCGGCTCGATCACGCGCATCTGCCGCCAGCGGCCTTGGCGGAAGCGGGCGAAGTAGACCACGCCCACGATCCACACCCAGGCCACCACCAGCCACCAGCAGCCGTGCAAGCCAGCGCGCAGCGGGCCGACCGCCAGCCACGAGCCGACGGTCAGCAATCCGGCCATGAGCAGCGTGACGTAGAGCACGAACCGCGTGTCGCCGGCGCCTTTCAGGGCGCTGATCAGCACGATGCCCAGGGCATCGAGCAGGTTGTACGCCGCCACGTAGCGCAGCAGCACGACGGCCATCTCGCGCAGCTCGGCCTCGTTCTCCACCGTGCGACCGTGGAAATACAAGAACAAGAGCACGTCGGGCACCACGACGTAGAACGTCGAAAGGATCGCCATATAGATCACGGCCAGCACGCAGGCCGACCACGTGGCCCGCGCGGCCAGGTCGTCGCGGTCCTGGCCCAGCCGCTGGCCCACCAAGGTCACGGTGGCGATGCCCAGTCCGAAGACCGGCATGAAGGCAAACGAGCTGATGTTGAAGGCCAGGTTCGTGGCCGCCAGCTCGCTCTCGCCCAGGCGGCCCAGGTAGAGCATGAAGATCGTGAAGCCCATCACCTCGCACACCATCTGCAGGCCGCTGGGCGTGCCGAAGCGCAGCAGCCGCGCGGCCAGCGCGCCGTCCCAGCGGCAGCGCGTCGTGGCATAGCGCTCGCGCACGTCGTGCCGCAGCATCAGCACCAGCAGCGCCACGGCCTTGAACGCGTAGGCCACGTTGGTCGCCCAAGCCGCGCCGGCGATGTGCATGGCGGGAAAGCCGCCGTACCCGAAGATCCACAGGTAATCCAGGACGATGTTCACTCCGGCGGCCAAGGCGGTGACGACCATCACGGTTTTCGTCAGCCCGCGGCCGGTGAAGAAGCCTTGCAGGGCCTCGCCGACGAGCATGAAGCCGGCCCCATACATGAGGATCACGAAGTATTCGACCTCCAGCGCCTGCACGTCCGCGGCGTGGTCCGCCACCGCGAAGATCGTGGGCGCCAAGGGCACGACGGCCAGCATGAACGGCGTGGCGGCCAGCGCCACCCACACCCCTTGCCAGACGGCCGGGCCGATGCGCTCCGGCCGGCCCGCCCCGAAATACTGCGAGACGAAGGCGTTCGTGTACCCGCAGATGCCCAGCGGCAGGCAGACCACGGCGAAGAACACCATGGCCGCCGGCAGCGAGGCCGCCACGGCCGGCTGCGAGTCCCACAGCAGAAAGACGCGGTCGATGAACATCATCACCGCCCAGGAGAGCGTGGAGACGATCATCGGCAGCGCGATCCGGAGCACTTCCCGCCCGCCGGCCGGCTGGTTCCACCAGGTTCGTATGCGAGCGAGCATGCTTCCGTGTTCCTGTCGAAGATTCCGCGACAAACGCCGCTCGCGAGCGAGTTGCCGGCCGAAAGCCGGCCGGCGTTCCGCGCACGGCCTGGGCGAATCGCGGAAAGGGGACCAGACAGCTTATCGTCTATCGCCCGCGGCGGTAACCTCGGCTAAGACACAGACTCTCGAGCGCCCGAGAAGGTTCACCGCAAGGCACGCGGCCGGCACGATCCCTGACGCGGCCGAGGATGCAGGGAGCGAGCGTCAACGTCGCCGTCGTTTCCCAGAGAGCGCCTATTGCTTGAACTCGCCCGCGTCGTAGCGCTTCCAGAACGCCTGGGCGGGCATTTCGACTCCATTCGGCCGGATCGTCTTCAACGTCGGCATCCCGCGGAGGACTTCGAGGCCCCGCGTGATCTGCTGAGGAGTGAATCCCAGCAGCTCCAGCGGCAGGTCCTTCAGCGGGGTGATGTCGGTGACGGAGCAGGCTTCGAGCTCCAGGCCCTTCAGCGGCATGCCTTCCAGAGGCGTCAGGTCACGCACCTGCTCGCAACCAGTAAGGGAGAGATGGGCGAGCTTCATGCCGCGGAGCGGGGCCAGGCTGTCCATCGTGCACCCGCCGACGTAGAGCCGTTCCAAGGGCATGTTCTCCAAAGCCGTCAAGTTGCGGAGCTGACGGCAGAGGTTCAAGTTCAACGTCGTGAGCTTCATTCCGCGCAGCGGCGAAAGGTCTGCGACCGGGCAAGACGCCAGCGTGAGAGTCTTCAAGGGCATGCCGCGAAGCGGCGTCAGATCGGCGATTCGCGTGCAACCGGCGAGGTCCAACGACGTCAGCGGCATCCCGCGGAGGGCCGAAAGATCGCTCAAGCTCTCGCAGCCGACCAGCCGCAAATAGCCCAGCGGCATGCCCTCCAGCGGGGCGAGGTCCCGCACTTGGACGCACTGCATCAGGTCCAGGATTTCGAGCTTCGCTTGCTTCAGCGGCGTCAAGTCGGCAACCAGCTTGCAATCGAACAGGTAGAGGCGCGTCAGCGGCATACCCGCCAGGGGCGTCAGGTCTTTGACCTGGCTGCAAGCGTTGAGCGTCAGTTGGGTCAGCGGCATGCCCCGCAGCGGCGCGAGATCCTGAACCAGAACACAGTGCGACAGGTCCAACGAGCGGAGCTTCATGCCCTCGAGAGGCGATAGGTCCCGCAGTTGTGGGCACCTCGACAGGCTGAGCACGCCCAGCGGCAAGCCGCGCAGCGGGCCAAGGTCTGAAAGGGGATTGTCCCCGAGAAACAAGGCGAACTCCCCGCCGGCATCGATGCTCAGGTTCTTCTGATAGCCAGGCCATGCGAGCTCGAGGCGCTTGCGGTACAGCGCCAGCAGGCGCTTTTGCCCCTCGGGGGTGTTGGGGCCGAAGCCGGGCGTCATGGCGTCGGCCAGAGCAAAAGCCGTCTGGTCGGTGAACGCCTGGGCGAAGGCCATGAGGCGCTCGTCGTCGTCGGGCTGGACATCCTGGCACAGCTCGGCCAGCCGCCTGGCGCCCTGATGGCCCGGTTCGAGCTGGAGGAAAACCTCCAGCTCGTCCTGGGCCTCCGAATAGTCGCCTCGCACGATGAGAAGCTGGCCGCGCAGCAGCCGCGCTTCGGCGTGGTCCGGGTCGAAGTCCACGGCGACGTTGGCTTGAGCCAGCGCGTCGTCGAAGCGGCGGTGGTCGATCGACAGCCGGGCCGCGCGGACGAAGGCCGGCACCGATTCCCGGCCCTGCCGCCGCTTATCTTCTTGTTCCTCCAGATAAGCGGCGTAGCTGGTTTCCGCCCGTCGCCGGGCGTCGTAGTTGATCCACCAGCTTGCCGCCAGCACCATGCTGAGCACGCCCAGCGCCACGCCGGTGGCCAGGCTCACCCCGCGGTTGCGCCGCACGAGCTTGACGAACATCTCCCAAAACGTGTCTTCCTTGGCGCTGACCGCCCGACCTTCCAGGTGCAGCTCGATGTCGCGCCGCAAAGCCTCGGCCGTTTGGTACCGGTCGTCCGGCCGCAGGGCCAGCGCCTTCATGGCGATGGCCGAAAGCTCACCGGCGATCGGCGCCTGCCGCGCGTGCAACCGCGGGCACCGCTCCGGCGGCTCGATCTCGCCGCGGACTACCCGCCGCAGCACGGCCACGTAGTCGCCCTCACGGCTGATGGGCGGGCAGAGCGTCAGCAGCTCGTAAAGGATCGCCCCCAGCCCGTAGATATCGCTGCGCTGGTCGATCTGGCCGCCGGCCGCCTGCTCGGGCGACATATAGACGGGCGTGCCGACCACCGAGCCTTCCATCGTCAGGGCGATGTCCGGCGTCCGGTCGGTCACCACGCCGCTGCGCGACGAGTCCGACGCGGGGTCGTCCGGCGACGGCCGCTGCCGGGGGTGAGCGGGCGAGGGGAGCAGCTTGGCCAGGCCCCAGTCCATCACGTACACCTCGCCGAAGTCGCCGATCATGATGTTGGCCGGCTTCAGGTCGCGGTGCACCACGCCGCGGGCGTGGGCGTAAGCCAACGCATGGCAGATGTTCACCAGCACGTTCAGCAGTCGCCCCAGGGTCCACGTGGTCCCCTCGGGATTCTCGCGCAGCTCGTCCAGGACGGCGCGCAGACTGCGCCCGCGGACCAGTTTCATCGTGAAGTAAAGCCGGCCTTCGGCATCGACCCCCAGCTCGTGTACGGGCACGATGTTGGGGTGCTCCAATTGCCCGGTGACCTGAGCTTCTTCAACAAAACGGGCCTTTTTCCCCTCGTCCTCCTGGTCCAGCAGGTATTTGATGGCCACCTCGCGATGGATGTCGCGGTCGATGGCCCGCCGCACGGCCCCCATACCGCCGCGGCCGATTTCATCCGCCACCACGTAACGCCGGTCAGGCGCAGCGGATTTGTGGTCGGAGGCCGCTCCACCTGCGCTTTCGCCCGAAATCGTCGGCAGATAGGCCGCCGCTTCGGACCCCAGCGTGGCCGGATCGGCGACAGGTTTTGCGGAGGTATCGGAGGAAGGACGCGTTTGCTCGTCGCCTGCGCGAGGATCGTGCTCTGTCGGCAGTGGGATCGTCAGCGGCGCTTGACAGGACGGGCAGCGAGCCTGGCTGCCGGCCAGCTCGTCGCTGGCTCTCAGTTTGCGTCCACAGCGTGAGCAGGTGAGGGTAGCCAATTTTTCGGCTGTCGCACGAAGAGGCCGCACGGGAGCGTGCGCATCGAGATGCCAACATTATCGGCCAGAGCGATGCGGAATCCAATGGGAAGGTCTTTCCTAAACCACTCAGGCTTCAAAAAAGAAACCCGCGGAGGGCTCGCGCCATCCGCGGGTTGTGTTTGGCAGCTTAACGCCGTACGCACGTCGGGCTTACGCCTCGACGCTCGCCTTTCGCGCTCGCCTGCGCTCGCTTATGCCGAGAACAGCTCCTTGACCAGCTTGCCGCTGTTGGCGATCTTCATCGGGCGGCCGCTGGTGCTGGTGAAGTTCGTGGTCAGCGAGATGCCCAACGCGTGGCACACGCTGGCCAGCACGTCTTCGCTCTTGTAAGGCTCCGTGGCCACGTCGGTGCCATCTTCGTTGGTGGCGCCGATGGCCTGGCCGGTCTTCATGCCGGCGCCGCCCACCACCACGCTCCAGCCTCGGGCCCAGTGGTCGCGCCCCGCGTTGCCGTTGATCCGCGGCGTGCGGCTGAACTCGCCCATCCAGATCACCGCCGTGTCCTTGAGCAGGCCCTGCTGGTCCAGGTCGGTCACCAGCGCGCTGATCCCCTGGTCGATCTCCGGCAGCTTCGTGTCGCGCAGCGTGGGGAAGATGTTCTGGTGGTTGTCCCAGCCGCCGACATCCACCTCGATGAACGGCACGCCCACCTGACGCAGCCGGCGGGCCATGAGCAGGCCGCGGGCAAAGGCCCCGCCGCCGCGGCGCATCATGCCGGGGGCCGGGTTGTTGCCCGTCAGGCCGTAGAGCTGCTTGACCGAGTCGGGCTCCTTATCGACCTTGAAGGCTTCCATCTGCTGGCTGTTCATCAGGGCCAGGGTCTTTTGCAGCACTTTGGCGTGGTCTTCAGCCGCCTGGCCGCGGCGCTGATCGACGAAGCTCTTCTCCAGCGAATCGAGCATCGACATCCGCTGCGCGAGACGGTTGTTCTCCACGTTCATTTGGAGGTTACGCACGTTGCCGTTGGAATCCACGACGAAGGGGGCATAGGCCATGCCGAGGAAGCCCGGCCCTTCGCTGGCGCCGCCCACGGAGATAAAGGGCGGGATTTCCAGCCCCTTGGGGGTCAGCTCGTGGCTGAGCACCGCGCCGTAGCTGGGGTGGGTCATGTTGGGATTGGGCGGGTAGCCGGTGTGCATGTAGTACCGGCCGCGGTTATGGTCCGCCTCACGGGTGTTCATGGAGCGGATGATGGCCAGCTTGTCCATGATCTTGGCCGTCTGCGGCATGTGCTGGGAAATCTGCACGCCGGTGACCTTGGTGCTGATGGGCTTGAACTCGCCGCCGGTCGGGGCGTCTGGCTTGAGGTCCCAGATATCCATCGTGCTGGGGCCGCCGCCCATCCACATCAGGATGGCGCCTTTGCCGCTCTTCTTCAGCTCGGCCGCGTTGGCCCACATGGTGTCGGCGAACGAGAGGGCGGTGCCGGCCATGGCGCTGGCGCCGGCCAGGTGCTGCATGAAATGCCGACGCGACATGCCGCGGGGAGTGGGGAAACTCATGCTGACGATCCTTGTTACAGGTGACTTGGTTTCTGGTGTCCGGTTTCAGGTGACTTAGCTTCAGCCGACCCGCCTGCGGGCCGGATTACCTCGGAGATTTCTCGTTCGAGAGGGTTTGTAAGCCCTCGCTATTGACTATGGCCCGGTGGTACAATACCTTTGCTACCGAAAACCTCCTTCCTGGAAACGGCCTGCGACGGCTACGTTCTCTGGAAGTTCTGGAAACTCTGCTCCGGGTTTCGCGAGGAGCGTCAGGGAAGGCGCTCCTCGACGAAACCACTTCTCGCGCAGCACGTACTTGTGCGAGCCACGCACTTGCGATTCACGCACTTGCGACTCTGCTTTGCTCCGGTGCTCTGCCACATTGCTTCGTTTCAGTGCTTCGTTTCAGTGCTTCGTTTCGAGGTAGGGTGGGCACCGCCACATCATGGTGGGCAATGCCCACCCTACGGCTCTGCTCTCCTGTTGCGGTCCCATTGCTCCGGGTTTCGCGAGGAAAGCCACTCTGCTAGCGGTTCATGACGAACTCGTTGGAGTTCAGCACGACCCAAAATACGTCCTGCAATGCGGCGGCCGTGTTGCCGCCGTGATTCTTCCACGCCGTGGTCAGCACACTCTTTTCCGCGGCCGTCGGCTGACGGCCCAGGGCGGCCAGATACAAATAGCCGATCTTGTCCTTGATCTTGGCGTCGCGAGCGACCTCTGCGAGCAGCGTTCCCTTCTCCAGGCTCACCGCTCGGTTCACCAGCTCGCCGTTCCACATGTCGAGCGTCAACGCCACGCTCCCTTGATAGACGGTCGTTTCGTCCAACTCGTCGGTCTCGTAGGAGATCGTGAACTGCTGCATCCACTGCGCCTTTCGCCGCTCGATCTCCGCCTTGTCTTCCGCGGGCGTCCCCTCTGCGTGCGTCATGACGCGCAGCGATTCGAACAGCTCCTCGGGCCGCATCTGCCGCAAGTAAAAGCGGCTGAAGAGTGGCGCTGTCCCGGAATCGGGGTCATCCACGGCCAGACCACCACGGGCCAGACCACCACGGGCCTTGCCCCCCACCGGCTTGGCCACGTCCCCGGCCTTCGATGACAGTGAGTAAGGCTCCGACAGCGCGATCCAGCGGTACAGCTTCCGCAGGTCGTAGTTGTGGGCCGTGAACTCGCGCGCCAGCCGCTCCAGCACGTCGGCGTGCGACGGCGGGTTGTGCGGCCCCATGTCATCGATCGGCCGCGTGAAGCCGTAGCCCAGGAAGTGGGCCCACGTCCGGTTGACGATCGCCTGGCTGAAGAACTCCGACTTGACGATCAGCCGCGCCAGCTCTTCACGGCGATCGACCTGGGTGATCTCGCCCGAGGGGTCGATCTTCGTGCCATCCACGAAGGCGGGGAAGGCGACCTTCAAATGCCCGTCATGCGCTTCGTTGCTCGCTTCGTAGTAAACCTCGGCCTCGTGCGGGTCGCGGGAGACCTCACCGGCGAAGGTCTCGTTCACCAGCCGCATTCCGCCCACAACTCCTGCATCGGCCTGCTGCTTCGGCTGGGCTTGCCGGAAGAAGGCGTTGAGCTGCCAGAACTGGCTCTGCTTGGAGTCGTTGAAGGGATGGTTGTGGCACTGGGTGCACTGCACCTGCACGCCCAGGAACACGCGGGCCGTCTTGGCTGTGGCGGGCACCGCCTTGTCCGACAGGTTTTGCAGCATGAAGCTGACGGCGCCGTTGTAGTCGTCAGCGCCCGCCTGGTTGCTGCCGGTCGCGGTAACGAGCTCGTGCACGAAGCGATCGTAGGGCTGGTTCTCGAAGACCGCGCGGTGGACGAACTGCTGGAAGCCCTGGCGATTCACGATGCCGCCGCGCGTATCGTCGTCGCGGCCCAGCAGCAGGTTCGTCCAGACGTTGCTCCAGTTGCGGGCAAACTCCTCGAGGTACACGTCGGAGGCCATCAGCCGATCGACCAGCGCCTCGCGCTTGTCGGCTGCCTGGTTGGCGATGAAGTCCGAAGTCTCCTGGTGCGTCGGGATGCGGCCGATCACGTCCAGGAACACCCGCCGGCACCATTCGGTGTCGCTGGCGATGGCGGCCGGCGTGAGACCGGCCTCTTCCCAGCGGCGGCGGATCGAGGCGTTCACCGCCTGGAGAATCTCCGCGTCGGAGCTGCGGGCCACAACCGCCGGCGTCCCAGCATCTCCAGGTTGAACCTGCGGCGGCAGTTCCGCCACGTCGTTTGTTTTGTCGGCTTCACCACGGTTTTGCAGAAAGCGGGCATAAAGCAACCCAAACGTCGCCACCAGCACGCTGGCCGCCAGGGCGGCCATTATTCGCAGCGCGCGGTTGTGTTCGGCGCGGTCGCGTCGGCCCTGCCGCTGGTTGACATTCCGCAGAATGCGATCGGAGAGATCCGGCGGCGTCTGCCCGCCGAGAATCTCGGACAGGCAGGCATCCACAATGCGATCTCGCGAGTTCTCGCCCATTACCACACCTGACTCTGACGCACCTGACTCTGACGCACCTGACTCTGACGCTCTGAATCTCTTACGTGTCCAGCTTCCTTTCCATGCACTCCCGCAGAAACTGTTTGGATCGCTGCAGCAGGTTCTTGGCCCCGTCCTGGCTCATTTCCACAGCCGCGGCAATTTGCTCTCGTGATCGCTCTTGGCGAAACCTCAGGTCCAGTGCCATCCGCGCCCGTTCGCTCAATCCTTCCAAGCATTGCTTCAGGGTCGCCAGTACCTGTTCGCCGTCGTCTTTGCCCGCCCAACGGTCCCACGTGGCGTCGATGTCGGCTACGTCCTCAACCAGCGTGTATCTTCCGGCCCGGCGCTGGTGGGAGATGTATAAGTTTCTCGCTGTTTGCCGCAGGTAGGCCGACGTGGCGATGGGGCCATTGTCCGTGAACGAGCGCTTGAGTACGGCCAGGAAAGTCTCTTGAGTCAGGTCTTCGGCCAGTTCGGTATTGCAACCCAGCACCCGCAAATACCGCCACACGCCGGCCTGATGCTCACGGATCAGCCGGGCGGCATCCAGTGCGGGACCGGTTGCCGAACTCTTCATGGTCTAGAAACGCGCAAGCGGAGCGAATGTACTCAGAAATCCCCAAGAATCTTCATCGAACGCCTTAGGCGGCCGACGAAACGAGGCCACCGGCAGTCCACAACCTCAACTATAACCATGATTAACGGCGGAACGAACCGTCCGCATGCCTCGCAGTCAGATTCGCAGAAATCCGGTGCGCTCCTCGGCGAGATCATCGACGAGCTCAGCCGCCCTGATTTCTCGGGCGAGGCAGGAAAACGTCCATACTTGTACTGCTCACGGTAAGGCGGCACCGCGAGGGCGGCCGGCGCCGGCAGGCGACAATCGTCACGTCGTCCCACAGCTCGCCGGAGCGCAGGCGGACCATCTCGACCAGCGTCCTGGGAATGATGGGAAAGTCGAGGAACGGCAGTTTTTTGATCAACTCCGGCAACTTGACGTAATTGCAGAAGCCGTCCGTGGCCACCACCAGAATGCCGGTCAACCCGGTTCGCTCAAACGCGACCGGCTCCGCCGCACCGGAGCCCAGCAGCGGCTTGCGGCGCGTGCCCGAGGTGAGGTTATCAATTTCGCCCGGTCGCACGATCCAGGCCTGGCTGTCGCCGACACTGGCTCCGCAAATCTGATTGGCGGAGAGGTCTACGACGACCGCCGTGGACTGGCCGCCGGGCAGCCGCAGATCGGTTTGTTGAAGCAGCCGGCACCAGGCGTCGGCATCCGCGCCGCGGCGTGGCTGGCTCGAACTTCGGCGACCACGGCGCTGGCCGCCTCCCCACCCTGACCCATGCCGCCCGCGCCATCCGCCACTACGATCATCGTCCGGTCAGCGCTCTCAATCACGGCGAACCGATCCTCGCACGTTCGCCGATAGGCTTGAGAGATCGATGCGGTCTCGAAAGTGCTCATGCCACTGGCTCCGTCAGACCCGTGTGCGCACCGTCACCGCTTCGGGTCCTCTGCCTACCGTCAATTTAATCTTCGTGCTGTTTACGACGCCAACCAGATTCTCCGTGTGTCGATTCCGGCGATCGCGTCGAGTGGTGTGATCGGTATCAGGGAGCTTACCGCCCCCCGCTCGCCTGATGCTTACTTGATCTCGCGGCGAGCGACTTAGGTTAGGATGGAGTTCCGGCACGGAACCTACTCTCACTGCGAGGCGCCGGTGAACGGCATTCTCATCGCGGCCGGCATCACGACCCTCCTGGCCATCGCCACTTGGGGCACGTTGCTGCGGCAACTGAGCGACCCGGCCGACCGCCGCGTGTTGCTGCTGCTGGCCATCGTCGCCGCCCCGCTTAGTCTCGGGGCCTTCTACCTGGTGCGGCTGCCGCTCGACTCATTCCTCGAACCAGCGCTGGCCAACTGGCCGCAGCTCTACACCGCGGTCCGACTCTGCTACGCCCCGCTGACCGAAGAGCCGGCCAAGCTGCTGCCGCTTTTCCTGCTGCTCTTGCCGGCCCTGCGTCGGCCGATCACTCGGCACCATGTGGTGCCGATCGCTCTGGCCCTGGGGTTGGGCTTCGGCATCGGCGAAATCTGGCTCGTGGCGAACCTTGTGCGGCAGGACGAGAAGCTGGCCGGACTGCCGTTTTACATGTTCGGCGGCTTCCTCGGCGAACGTCTGATCGTGTGCATTACGCACGCGGGCTTTACCGTGCTTGCGGTGTGGGCTCTGTGTCGCGGTTGGCTCTGGTTTCCGCTGGGGCTGCTGGGCGGCATGGTGTCGCACTTCCTGGCGAACTTCCCGATTTATCTCAAGCACCGCGATGTGGCCAGCCTCGGACCGGCCACGTGGGACGTGCTGATCCTCGTCTGGCTGGCGATGTATTTCGTCGGCACGCTCGTGGTGCTGTGCGTCCTGCACTTCGGTCTTTCCGACCTGCGGCGGCTGGTGCTGGGCAAGGCCCGCTGCCCAAGCTGCGGCGAAGTGTATGCCCGGCCGCTGCTGATGGGTCTCAACGCGGGCATGAAGCGGTACGAGCGGTGCCCCGCTTGCCGCAAGTGGCATTGGATCGACGCCCGCGACAACGTCGTATGAGCACTCCGCAGCGAACCTCGAATGACGCGCGGCAGGAGCGAGCCGTGCCCCCAATCGGGCACCCGGCCGGCCGGGGCTCGCGACGAGTTCGTCGTCGCCGACGACGATGCGGGCCAGCGCCTGGACGTGGTGGTCTCGCAGCGATTCGATCAGTTCAGCCGGGCACACCTCGGCGGCTGATCGATGCCGGGCCGCGTCCGCGTGGGCGGCCGGGAGTGCAAGGCCAGTCACCGCCTGCGGCCAGGCGAGCGCATCGAGATCGTTTGGGCCGAGCCGCCGCCGAAGGGCCGCAGCCCGAAGAGATCCCGCTGGAGATCCTCTTCGAAGACGACTCGCTGGCGGCCATCAACAAGCCGCCGGGCATGGTCGTCCATCCGGCCAAGGGGCACTGGTCGGGCACGCTGGCCAGCGCCCTGCGCCTTCCACTTCGACCAGCTCAGCACGCGTCGGCGGGCCGACCGGCCGGGCATCGTCCACCGGCTCGACCGCGACACCAGCGGCGTGATCGTCGTCGCCAAGACCGACCAGGCGCACTTGCGACCTGGCCGAGCAGTTCGAGGCGCGGACGGTGGAGAAGGAGTACTTCGCGCATCGTCCGCCGGCGAGCCCGACCGCGACCGCGACGTGATCGAGCGGCCGATCGGCACCATCCTCACCAGCGCGAAAAGATGGCCGATCCGACGACGACCACGACAGCCGCCCGGCCGAGACGTTCTACGAGGTCGATCGAGCGGTTCGACGGCTTCGCCGCCGTCCGCTGCCTGCCCAAGACGGGCCGCACGCACCAGATTCGCGTCCACCTGGCCAGCATCGGCTGCCCGGTGCTGTGCGACCGGCTGTACGGCGGGCAGGCGCAGCTCACGCTAGGCGAAGTGGCGCATGCGGCGGCGGAGCCGGGGCGGGTCTTGCTCGATCGCCAGGCGCTCCACGCGCAGCGGCTGCGGCTGACGCATCCGAAGAGCGGCGAAATGCTGGAATTCACCGCCCCGCCGCCGCGAGACCTGGACGAGGTGCTCGAAGCACTCCGCCAATACCGGCCGCTGCGGCGGCGTGCCGGACCAAAAACGTCAGATCGAGGGAGTAACTTTCGGTCCGCGAGCGTCAAAAAACGTTGACTACGCGCCAGGCGGCAAACTACACTGGCGGGGTCTGAGGGAGCAGAGTTCTCTCAGCCTTTCAAATCGTGGGGGACGTATCGTCCCGAACAAGGCGTTACCAGATCACCACCCTGGCAGGAGGCGCTGAGGGTTGGCGACTACTGGCGGCATTATGACGAGCGCCGAGAGAATCCGTCGAACCTTGCGCCTGCGCCGACGGCTCGGCAGTGCGCCGATCCGCGGCGCCTGGCATGGACGTCGGCCTTACGGCTCGATGCTCGCCCGCGGAGCCTGCGCAGGCGGACAATGCGTCGTTGGGCGATGCTGCGCAGATCGAGGCGGCAAGCCAAGCCGGGCAGCTTCCGGTTGACGGCGCAGAGGCCCGCACGCCCAGCGCAACCGCCGGCAGCTCTTCGCGCCCCAACGATGCCACGTTTGTTTCCCAATCGCCGCCTTATGCCGCGACGCCTGCCTTGCCGCTCGGCCCAGCGAATCTCGTGGGCCAGAACCTCGATCACTTCGAAATCCTGGAGTTGATCGGCGGCGGCGGCATGGGGCTGGTGTTTCGCGCCGACGACACGGCGCTGGACCGGATCGTGGCCATCAAGATCCTCTCGACTCATCGCGCGGCGGACGAAGAGACGATCCGCCGCTTCCGCAACGAGGCCCAGAGCGCCGCGCGGCTCGATCACGAGAACATCGCCCGCGTCTATTACGTGGGCGAGGCCCGCAGCCCAGCGATGGCACGCTGAACTATATCGTCCTGGAGTTCATCGACGGGACGAACCTGCGCGACCTGGTCGCGTCCGCAGGGCCCGCTGGCGCGTGGACCAGGTGCTGGGCTACGCCCTGCAATTGGCGCACGCCCTGGACCATGCGTCGTCGCGCAGCATCGTGCACCGCGACATCAAGCCCTCCAACGTGCTGGTCACCCACGAGGGGCGCGCCAAGCTCGTGGATATGGGCCTGTCGCGGCTGCAGGAGGCTGGCGTCGGACGACGACCTGACCGCCAGCGGCGTGACGCTGGGCACGTTCGACTACATCTCGCCGGAGCAAGCCCGCGATCCGCGCAGCGCCGACGTGCGGAGCGACATCTATTCGCTGGGCTGCACGCTGCATTACCTGCTGACCGGCCAGCCGCCGTTTCCCAGCGGCAACGCCATGCAGAAGCTGCTCCAGCACCAGGGGGACGAGCCGCCCGACCTGTCGCGGCTCAACCCGACCGTGCCGGAAGGGCTCTCGCGGATCGTTCGCAAGATGCTGGCCAAGGACCCGCGGCGGCGATACCAGGACGCGAGGTCGTTGATCGTCGATCTCTCGCTCTTGTGCAGTGCAGCTGGGGATCGAGTTCCCCTCCGCCGGCGTCACGCTGCTGATGCCCGTGACGCCGCGGTGGCGTCGGGCCGTGGATCGTCTGGTGCCCTGGCTCGTGCCGGCGGTGGCGCTGGTGGTGACGGTGGTGGTGCTGGACCGCATCTGGGCGAACCGGCTGGGGGAGTTCGAAAATTCCGCACCTTCGGTGCAGGCCCCTGAGGAGCCGGGGAACGTCGCGGCAACGAAGACCACACCCCACAAGATCCAGGGGCACGCAAACAACCCGCGACGGCCGTGGAGGTCGTGCCAGGCGCGCGCGGCGCTTCGGAAACCGTGGATCGCCGCCTGGTGCCGCCGATTGAGGATACTCAACAGCCCCCCGTGCGAAGCCCTTCAGGCTCCTCACTTGCCGCAGGGGGCGGCGCCGGGGTGAAGTTCGGCGGTGGTTCGAAGTTGTCGCCGGTGGGTCCCTCGTCCACGCCGCTGGCGGCCCGAGAGGTCATCGAAACCGCCGGTCACCTCGCCGTCGGCGGCCCCGCCCAATGTCCTCATCGTCGATCCTTCCGCCGATGGCAGCCGGCCCCACGAGTTCGCCACGCTCAAGGCGGCGGTGAAGAACCTCAGCAAGGAACGGTCGATCATCGAGCTGCGGTACAGCGGGCGTCGCAAGGACAAGGAGGCGCCGTTCGAACTGTCGAAGTTTGGCAACGTGACGATCCAGGCCGCGGACGGATATCAGCCCGATCCTGGAGTTTGAGCCTACGTCGGCGAACGAAACCGAGTACCCGCGCCGGATCATCAGTCTGAGCGATGGCCAACTGAAGCTGGTCGGCATCGCCTTGGAGCTGCGGTCGCCGCCGACCAGCAGCAGCGACTGGGCGCTGGTGTCGCTCCAGCGGTCCACCGTCGATCTGGAGCGCCGTATCTTGACCTCCACGTGCACGGGCCAGCTCGCCGACAAGATCTCCTTCTTTCAAGTCGAGGGAGACTCGCCCTCGGCGGCCATGATGATGGCCATGGAAGTGCCGATCGGTGGTTCGTCGCCCGTCTCGGTGCGGTTGCGCGACTGCGTGGCGCGCGGCGGGGCCAGGTTCCTGCACGCGGCCTATCCCGTGGAGCTCGACTGGTTCAACGGTCTGGCCGCCATCAGCGAGCCGCTTTTTGTGGGCAGCAGCGACCGATGCCTTCACGGGGCCGCTCGAAGATCAGTCTGAACCACGTGACCGCCTGGCTGCCTAAGGGCCTGTGCTCGCTGGAAAACGCCTTCCCCATGCTGTCTGCGACTGTGGAGAATTGCATCCTGGCGGGCTCGCCAGACGCGGCCCTCATTCAGCAAGAGGGCGCCGACACGGTGGTGAACTTGAAGAATCGCTTCACCTGGTCGGGGGACAACAACTTCTACGACCGGATTCTCGTCTACTGGAGAATCAGCGGAGATGGCTGCGCCAGAAACCCTTAAGGAGCGGATGTGGGACGATCACTGGGACCGAAATGAGAAGGGGGGGCGCCAGGAAGGGCTGATCTGGCTGACACGGCCCGAAGACCACAGAAGCCTGCTGCACGAGCGCGTCCCACAAGACTATGCCTTGCGGTCGGAGGTGGGCAACCTCGGCTTCCGCCGGGACGATCTGCCCCAGCCGCCCCGCGGTGACACCTTCCGCCTGGCCCCAGCTCCGGCACCCTCCGGCGACGAAGAAGAATCGCAATAGGCTCGAACTGCGCGTCGCAGCCGTCGGCCCCACCCGTCGGCGGAGACCCGCTACGACGCCTTTCTGCCCTTCCTGAGACACGCATTGCGGGCCGCACGGGCCGCCATGTCGCACTGGGCGATGCGTCTCTCGACTTCGACCACGAGCTGACGGTCGTCGTACTGCGCGACTTCTTCCGGCCGGATCGGAGGGCCATAGTACACGCGGACCTGTCCGCGACCGGGCCAGGGCTGCGTGCGCGGCCAGCACTCGAATGCTCCCACAATGGCCACCGGCAGCAGCGGCACGCCCGCCCGCCGGGCCAGCGCCGCGAAGCCGGGTTTCAGCGGCTGGAGGTCACCGTTCGGGGTGCGCGTTCCCTCCGGAAAAATGACCACGATCTGCCCTCGCTTCAACCGCCGCAGCGTTTCCTTGAGACCGGCCATGCCCAGTCCTTCGCGGTCGATGGGGATACCGCTGAGCGACTGGATCAACCAGCGGAGCGGCGCGACCCGAAACAGGGTCTCGCGCGCCAGGTAATTCAGCGGGCGGAGCGTCGGCACGCCGATCAGCACGGGATCGAGGAAGCTCTGATGGCTGGAGAGCACGAGCCCTCCGCCCGCGATCGGAAGGTGCTGCTGCCCATGTGACCGATAGCCAAACAGCACGGTAATGAGCAGTCGGCAGAGGAACTGGAGAAAGGCGTACCAGGGCCGCTGGAGCTTGCGGAAGAAAGGCATGGAAGTTGGAAGTGAGTAAGTGAGTAAGTGAGTAAGTGAGTAGGTGAGTATGTTTCCTAGACGCCGGTTCTGCCTACCTCACCTACTCCACCTACTCACCTACTCACCTACTCACCTACTCACCTACTCACCTACTCACCCAGTCGGGTACGTCGGGCTGACGCCTCGACGCTCGCCTTGTTACTTCACATGATGCCGGCGCATCACCGCCTTGCGGGGGGTGCGCGATTCTCGTCCGCCGGTGGCCAGGTAGCCGAAGCGCATGGCGAACCACTCGGCGTACCGCTCGCGGTCCGCGAAGCCGCCGTTGCGCAGATCGAGCAGGTGCCCCAGCTCGTGGATCAGCACATTGTTGAGATAGAAATCCCGGATTGCGGCTTCCGGCCAGCGCAGCAGCCATTGGCTGCCCGTATGTTCCCAGCGGCCGCCGTACATGTCGGCTTCGATACGTTGGGTGGGCTTGGGGGCGTGCGGATAGTGCTCGACCAGGCTTTCCTCCACCGGATACAAGTAGATCGCGGCCCCCCACTGCATCCCATAGCAAGGGAAGCTCTGTTTCTTACGAGTAATCCGGCTGAACTGGACGACTTCCAGCGAGCGGGTAAACTCCGGGGGCAGTAGCGCGAGCCGCGCCGCACGTCGTCGGGCGTCAGCACGTGCCGATAGCCTCGGCCTGGCGGCTGGATGACGATCTGGTAGTCGCCGCCTTGTCCGTGCGGCTCGTGCCAGTCCTTGGGCGGGATAAATGCGGCGCGCTTGCCGCGCTCGATGGCGCGGTGCCCCTTGCCTAGGGGCAGCCCACGCGGCGGCGCCTGGGACCGGCGGCGGCCGACGGGGGCCAGCGAACGATTGCGGGCTTTGAGGATTTGTTTGCGGTTACTCATGGCAGCACGTTGGGTCGCTTTGCCCGAGCGCAGCGTGAACGCTCCCTGACAGATGGCCAGTCGAATGGCCGCTCCTTGGGGTTCGATCCTTCGAGAGAATGCCGGCGAGGTGTGCTCTTTTCGCCCCCGGCAAGGCGTGTCATTCCATCCTAAGCGGCCGGGCGGACACAATTCAAGTGGAAGGCACAAGTGCTTTAATTTCAGCATGTTGCGACATTGTGCCGCCTGACGGTCGAAGGCCTCTAAGACGATTCTCGAGGCTCCCGGGCGCAAGTCGCTGGCCCCTCAGGAGATCGAAGGATCATCCGGCGATCCCCACTTACCGCATGAATTAATTGTCGCCACGGATTCGTGGCACTATCATACGCGTCCACCGGCCGTGGTATACGTTCCGCGTCTTCTTGCGAAGGACGGCGTCATGCTTACGCTCTGGGGATCGGCTCACGGAAGTCACTGCGACGGACTCACTCGCCGCTCCTTTCTGAAGGTAGGCGCTTTGAGCGTCGGCGGCCTGACGTTGGCCGACCTGCTGCGGCTCCGCAGCGCCGCGCCGCGGGCGGGGCGGCCCGCCCGCCGCACAAGGCCGTCATCATGGTCTACCTCAACGGCGGCCCGAGCCACGTCGACATGTACGACCTGAAGCCGGAGGCCCCGGTCGAGTACCGCGGCGAGTTCGAGCCGATCCAGACCAACGTGCCGGGCATGGACATCTGCGAGCTGATGCCGCTGCAGGCGAAGATCGCCGACAAGCTGGCGATCGTGCGCAACATGAAGTTCCTGCAGCAGGGGCACACCGCGCCGGAGCTGTATCACCGGCTTCCTCAGCGGCAACCGGCCGGCGATCGGCTCGGTCGTCAGCAAGCTGCGACGCGACGCCGGCGTCAGTGACGCTTTGCCGCCGTACGTCTACCTCGGCGACGCCAACCACGTCGGCCGCCCGGGCTTTCTGGGCAAGGCGCACGAGGCCTATATCCCCGGCTCGCGGACGATGAACCTGGAGCTGGCCGCGCGGCATGAACCTGGATCGGCTTGCCGACCGCCGCGAGCTGCTGCGCGCGTTCGACCGGCTGAGCCGCGAGCTCGACGACCTGCGCGGCAGCGCCGAGCCCTGGACGCCTTCACCGACCAGGCGCTGGAGATGATCACCACCGCGCGGCCCGCGACGCCTTCGACGTGTCCCGGGAGCCGGAGCGCGTGCGGGCGAAGTACGGCAACGGCAAGGAGTACCTGCAGGCCCGCCGGCTCGTCGAGGCCGGCGTGCCGGTCGTGACGATCACGCCGCAGAACCACGGCGTGCCGCCCAAGTGCAACGGCCAGTGGGACCATCACGACCACATCTTCCGCTGCCTGCGGATCGTGCTGCCGCAGCTCGACCAATCGATCCACGCGCTGGTCACCGACCTGCACGAGCGCGGCCTGGAGAAGGACGTGGCCGTGGTCGTCTGGGGCGAGATGGGCCGCACGCCGCGCGTCGGCACGCAGCGCGGCACGGTCGCCGGCCGCGACCACTGGCCGCAGGCCGGCTTCGCCCTGCTGGCCGGCGGCGGCCTGCAGATGGGCCAGGTGATCGGCGCCACCGACGCCCGCGGCGAGCTGCCCGTCGGCGAGCCCTACACGCCGCAGAACGTGCTGGCCACGCTCTATCACGTCCTCGGCATCGACCCCGAGACGACCTTCCCGGACCACCGCGGCCGGCCCATCTACCTGCTCGACGACCGGCGGAAGATCGAAGAGCTGGTGTGAGGCAGGCTTCCAACCTGCCTGTTGACCTCGCCGAGCTGCTTACGCTCGATCCGCCAGGTCGATCATGCCGTCGCGCAACGCCGCGAACAATCCGGCGGCCAGGAGATCGGCCGTTGTCCCGGGATTGCGGCGATGGCCATCGGCCCGCAGCCAGGCATCCAGCTCGGCGAGCGCCGCCTGGTAGCCGGCGTCGCCCGACACCCCAGCGGCCAGCACGGCGCCGGCCCGTGCCGCGGACTCCTGTGCGACGGCCGCGCCGCACTTGCGGGCGATCAGGCTGTCGGGGAATTCTCGCATCGTCTCCAGTTGCACGCGGACGATCGCGTCCAAAAGCAGCCTTCCCCCCGCGCATTCCCGCTGCAAGCGGGGGGCGACGAATTCCAGAACTTCGGCGAACTGGCTGATGTATTGCCGGGCGACCAGATCGCGGTCGGCCGCCAGTCGCATCGCGGCGACCAGGTCCGCGGGTGCGCTCTCGTGCACGTCTGCCGAGGGGGCGGACCCCAGCCCGCCGGGCCGCGCCAGCCGAATGGCCTCGTACACCAGCCGGGAATCCTCCGCGGTCATCGCGGCCAGCACCTTGGCCACACCCTGCCGGAGCGGTTCCCCACGCGGGACCTTGGCCAGGGGGGCCAACAGGAGCAACGTGCCAAGGTTCGTGTTCTTGCCCACCGATTGGCGCGTGGCCCTTACAGCATCGAGCACCGTCTGCCCCACGCCGGCATTTCCAGCGGCATCCATCGCCGGGACGATGGCGATGGCGCTGGCGATGAAGTCCACGTACGCCGTGTCGGCGAAACTGGCGCGGGGGTGCACGTTGCCCGGTTTGAAGGCCGAGGCCTCGAGCAGACAGGCCAGGGCGGCAAGCTGGCCGGTGGAGAGCGGTGCGACTTCGTTACGACGCATGGGTGGGTTCAAGCCATCACTTCCATCCTGCCAGGCGCGGCCTCTTCGGCAAACTGCAACCCGAAAGCCCGAGCTGGCGTGTGGAATCCCGGCGGCACGCGGCCCCGCAGCACCCGCTCCACGGCGGCAAGCGCCGTCTGCACGGTGAGGGCGTAACCGCCGATCGTGCTTAGCGTGGCCTGCACGCTGCGGCCCTGCGCGTCGGTCGCCTGGCCCCAGAATTCTGCGCGGCTCCGGGCGAGCGCGTCATCGCCGGGGCCGCGCACTGCGCGGCGGATGGTCCAGCTCACGAGCTGTCGCAGGATCGGCAGGCCGGTCAGCGGGGCCAGCCATTGCAGGCGGCGCAGGCGAAGGACCGGCCGCGGCAGCGCGGCATAGACTTCGATGTTCGGGATGCCCGTCGTGTAGTAGGCCGAGGCCACGTCCCCCCAGGGCACCAGCAACGCGTCTCGCGGACGGTCGCGAAACGGCACGCGCAGCAGCCTGCCCGCCGACACGCGGCGAATACGGCCATCGACCCGCGCCCGAGCGCCGGCTGATGCGGTCTCCCACGCGGTGCGTGCCGTGCCGGGGCTGACGGTGTCGCTCGACCAAAAGGCGAGCTGCAGCCGCACCGCTTCCCCCCGGCCGTTGTCGCGTAGCGCCTGATGCAGCCGGGCCGCCAGACAATCGCTAGGCACCACGTCGAAACCGACGGCAGGGATCACGCAGACGCCTGCCTGAACGGCGCGTGCGTGGTGCGTGGCGGCCATCTCGATCACGTCGATCTCGCCCGTGATATCTAAGTAAGCGGCCCGCGCGGCCAGGCAGGCTTCGATGCAAGGGGGCGCGGTGCGCCAGAACGGGCCCGCGCAGTTCAGCACCAGACGCACGCCGTCCAGGTGCTGGGCCACGACGTTGGCAACACCACGCACGTCGGCCTGGCGGCTCGACGCTCGCCTGAAGGCGAAGACGCGAACGGGGCACTTCAGCTCGTCGCCCAGCGAGCGCAGCCTGCGCTCGTTTCGCCCTGCCAGGATCGGCCGCAGGCCCCGCGCGGCGGCCGCTCGCGCGATGCGCTCGCCGGTGTAGCCATAGGCCCCGTAGATCAGCCAGGAAGTCGCGGGGCTGATGCCCATGGGCGGATGCTCACACCAGCACGACGAACGCCGAGAAGGCCAGCGCGAAAGTGATCGTGCTCAGCATTCGCTGGGCCCACGTTCGTCCGATGGCCGTCGCGCGTGTTTACCGCCGGCTGGCGATGCGCCGGGCGGCGATCGACTCCGGGCTGGGTAACTGCACGTTCCAGGCCAGGCCGAGCAGCTCCATGCCGCGAATCACGAGCCAGGTCGTGTCGAGCTGCCACCATTCCAGCCCGTGCCGCGCCGAGGTCGGAAAGGCGTGATGGTTGTTGTGCCAGCCCTCGCCCTGGGCGAGGAAGCCGCAAAGGGCGTTATTGCGGGAATCGTCGCCGCTGGTATAGGTGCGGCGGCCGAACATGTGGCACAGCGAGTTGATCGAGAAGGTGATGTGCTGCACCACGAAGATCCGCACAAGCCCGCCCCAGATAAAGCCCAGCAGCACCCCCGTCCAGCTCAGCGTGAGCAGCCCGCCGAGCGCGGCAGGGAACACCAGGCTGAGGATCACCCAGACGTAATAGGTCCGGTCCACGCCCACGAGCAGGCGGTCTTTCAGCAAATCCGGCACGTAGCGATTCAGGTCCGGAAAGCTCCAGTGGCTGCTGAACAGCCATCCGGTGTGGGCGTGCACGAAGCCGCGGAGCGCGTTCCACCAGCCGCGGCCGAACTTGACCGGCGAGTGGGGATCGTCCTGCTGGTCGCTGGCCTGATGGTGCTTGCGGTGCACGGCGCACCAGACCAGCGGCGAGCCTTGCACGGCCAACGCCCCCAGCCAGGTCCACAGGGCCCGCATCCAGCGGTGCGTCTCGAACGAGCGATGCGTGAGCAAGCGGTGAAAGCCGACGGTGATGCCCCACTCGGTGAGCATCGCGCCCACGAGCAGCATCACCAGGTACAGCCAGCCCATCCAGCCGATGTACCACATCCACGCGATCGCCGCCACGCAGCCCAGGAACGGCAGCGCTACGACCGCGGACATCGCCACCAAATCCAGGGGCTTCGCCTTCGTCGTGTCCGGTGCCCCTTGGCTTGAGGACTGCGGCGCGCTGACCTTGGACGGCAGAAAGTCGGGGCTGCGAGACGAACGTTTCGAGACTGGCTTGGGACGGCGCCGCGTGATCGTGGACAAGGTTGCTCGATTCAAAGTGGAGAGGGTCGTTTGCGTCGATGCACATCATTTGAAGGTGCAAATAGTGTACTGGCACTTCGGCCCGCAGCAATCGGGATTTGAAGAGAACGCGATAAAAACGGGGCGGGAGACTACGAGCCCGAGGGCTTCACCCACGTGGCGCGCGGACCCTTGCCGCGGCCTTGCGGCCTGCCGCCTGTTTCGACCTCGTAATCGACTACTTGTCCTTCTTCCAACTGCTCGAAGCTGGTGTCGCGGACGCACGAAGAATGGAAGAAGACATCGTCACGAGAGCCGGAGATGAACCCAAACCCCCGGTCGCGCACCAGGCGCTTGATAGTGCCCTGCGGCATAGAAACTGCCTTTCCTCGCGTGTGAGAAGCAGTGGCTGTCTGCCAACGCCCACCGCCGAGGAAGAAGCTGCACAGGGCATCGAAGAAGCTGCACAGGGCATCCTTGCGACCCCTTCGCGGGTTCGCGGTCGTCTTTCGGCGCGACGTTCAAAAGCAGAAGTCGCTACCCATCCATCCCGAAAGGAAGCTAACAGCTTGATGCTGGATGGTCAATCGGAATCACCAAACGGGAAGAAGCCCGGCTTCTTGAAGAAGCCGGGCTTCTGACCACGGCTGACCACCGAATGCGGACACTGGCACTAGGCCGGGACGCTGCGCACCTCGTCGTAGCTCTCGGCCAGCGATTTCTTGGGCAGGGCGATCTTGAGGATCGGCGCCATGCCGGCGAAGTCTTCGTCGATCCGGCGGAGCATCTGAACAGGCTCCGTCTGGGCAGGCAGCACCTTGCGATACCGCTCTTCGAACGCGTCCAGCTCCGGCCACGAGTCGTCGCGGCACGCCGGCAGCAAGGACGAGAGGGCCACGGCCAACTGCTCCGGACGCGCCGCGCCTGGCGACAGTTCCTCGAGCGCCGCGTGCTTCTCCACAAGCTGCGAGGTCGCCTCGGGCAGGTTCCAGTGCCGGGCCATGCGGCCGGCGGCCTCGGCGTGCGTCAGTCCGAAACGCTCCCGCTCCAGGTCGGAGAGGCGCCGGCGGCCGTTGTCGCGGCCGGCCAGCAGTTTTTCGTACTCCGCCGGATAGGCCTTGGCCAGGATTGGCACGGCCATGTCCTGGAGCAAAGCGGCGACGAAGGCGTCCTCGCCGTCCTTCACGCCCAGCAGCGTGGCGGCGGCCTTGGCGAACAGCGCCCGTCGGAGCGAATCCTGCCACAGGCACTTGAGGTCAAAGGGCCCGCACTTGGGGTTGGGCATCAGGCTGAAGACCGCGCTCCACAGCGCGAAGTTCTTCACGGTGCGAATGCCCACGAGCTGCACGGCCTGCCGCACCCCGGAAATCTCCCGTGAAAACCCGAAGTACGACGAGTTGACGAAGCGCAGCACCTGGCTTGTCAGGCCGGGGTCGGCCTCGATGGGCTTGGCGAAGTCGGCCGGCCCGGCCTTGGGGTCCTTGGAAAGCTGAAGCAAGTTGATGGCGCTCTGCGGCAGGCCGGGCAATTGGCCGCCGCTGAGAAGTGCGTCGATATCCAGCCGAAGGGCCTCAGCCATGGTCCTTTTCCCTGCGCTGCTGCGCGCTCAAGAGTGGAACGAATGCCTAGCAAAGGCTAGGTCATCGTTCCGCACGCGGCAAACGGTGCGGGAGGAAGGGCTGATTCCGTTCTTGCAGGCTTAGGCCTGCGCTACTTATAGAAGGGATCACTGGACGGGCGGATGACGACCGGCGGCGTGGCCGTGGACCATCGGTTGCGGTCGAGATAATCGTTACCCGTCCACGAGGGAGAAAACGTGCCGCTCATGGAGGGGGTCGGGTGCCAGTTCGGCCGGGAGTTGGAATAGCCATACCACTGAGTGGCAGCCAGGCGGTGGCGCCGCTGCCAGGCGGTGAACTCCGCTCGCCGGCGGACGGCCAAGGTCGTATCGAGAAAATCGCGCTTTTCCTGCTCGTACAGCCACATGTTCTCTGTGGGCGTGATCCGGCTCCAGGGCACCTGCTGTGTGGCCTCGGGCACGGGCACTTTTTCCACGGGCCGCCGCACGGTAGGGTTTTGTGCCGCGGCCGTGCCACCGAGGATCGACAATGCCACACAGCCGAAAAGTATCCGTTTCATGATGAGCCCCCCCCCGGAATCGGTTGATCCTAAACACGCCCCCGAACTTGCGCGACCACTTCGGCCCGGCAGCACAATGCTCGCTGCGCACAATGCAGGCTGGGCACAATGCACGCTTGGCACAATGCACGTCTTGGCACAATGCACGCGCGGTCGCGGACATTACGCCAATGATTCGGCGTTTTCCGTCTCTAGGGATTAGTCAAAAGGTATGGCCGCCGCCGCGTGTCATTCAAGCGATTGTCATGCCAAGCGAAGCAAAGAACCTCGTCACTTCGCTGAAATCCCGCGATGCGCTTGGAGAGAAAACGGCGGCATTGCCAGCAGCGCAAAACGAAGCACCCCGGCCGCTGGAGCAGGCCGGGGTGTTGAGGGATACGTCGGCCGTGGCCGTCGGCACGATTAGGTGTCCGGGCTCTTCTTCTTCCTGCCGGGGTTCAGCAGGGCGCGGTCGAACTCCTTGCCCTTCAGCGCGGTGTATTGCTTTTGCTGGTCCTCTGACAGAACGCCCAGCACCGCCTTGTCGGTCTCTTCGCGGATTTCGCGGCGCTTATCGAAGGCTTCGCGGTCGAAGCCCTGAACCTCCTGACTTTTCTTTTGGCCCTCCTCGCGCTTGGTGGCAATCTCCTTGAGTTGGGCTTCCGACAAGCTGAGCTTCTTTGACACTTCTGGGTCGGTCAAAGCGGCCAACCCGCGGAGCTGCAGGCTGATCTGCTGGAGCCGCTCGGCCTGCTGCGGCTGGAGTACCTTATCGACCTCTCCCTGGTACTTCGCGGTAATCTCCCGGCGGGATTTGTCCAAGTCCGCGGTCATTCGCTCCCGCACGGCTTCGATCTGCTTGGCCTGGTCGGCTTCGATCTCCAGTTCCTCACGGATCGCCGCATTCCGCAGTAGCGAGATCGGGTCCGTCTGCTGGAACCCGCCAAAGCCAATGCCACCGGGACGCTGTGCCTGAGCGTCGTCCGCCAGCAAAGCGGACAGCACCACGACAGCGGGCAGCGACGACAAGATTCTTGTCCAACGCATCACTGACTCCTTATGGGTGGGTGAGATGAGAACGACCGACGTGGCCACGAGTATACCGCGAGCCGAGACGCGATTCGCCTAGTGATACCTTAATTCCGCTCCGAGGCATTAAACCCCCTGGTCCGCCAAAGGTGTCGCCCAGCGGCACCTGCCGACGAGGCACAAAGGAACCTTCGGCGCCCAGGATCGAGGCCCGTGTTTTTGCGAGCATGCCGTCGGCCCAAGGGGTATTATCCGAGTGCATGAACCACCCCGCCCCTCACGGCCTGCCGCGCGTCGTGGCCGATGGCCCGCTGCCGCCGGCGATCGTGGATTTGCTCGCCGGCCGGGTCGAGCTGCTCCCGTGGAGCCTGGCCGAGGAAGGGAGCCGGCCGGGCGCGGCCGCAATCTTCACCTATGGCCATCCCCGCGTGGATGGGCGGATGCTAGACCGCCTGCCGTGCGTCAAAGTGATCAGCAACTATGGCGTCGGCGTCGATCACATCGACCTGGCGGCCGCCGCTGCTCGGGGAATCCCCGTCGGCAACACGCCGGGCATCCTCGATGGGGCGACCGCCGACATGGCCTTCGCGCTGCTGCTGGCGGCGGCCCGCCGCCTGGTCGAGGGCGACCGCTATGCCCGCGTCGGCGACCTTCACCCTTTACGATCCAGGCTACATGCTCGGCCGCGAGGTCCACGGCAGCACGCTGGGGATCATCGGCCTGGGCCGTATCGGCCGGCAGATTGCCCGTCGCGCCGCCGGGTTCGACATGAACGTGCTCTACCACAACCGTCGGCCACGCGAAGAAGTCGAGCGCGAGCTGGGCGTGCGCTATGCCGCGCTCGACGAGCTGCTGGCCGCCGCCGACTACGTCGTGCTCAGCGTGCCGCTCTCGCCCGAAACCCGCGGGCTAGTCGGCGAGGCGGCGCTGACGAAGATGAAGCCGACGGCCACGCTGGTCAACGTCTCCCGAGGGCCGGTCGTCGATACGGCGGCGCTCACGCGGGCGCTGCCAGGAACGGTGGATTTACGCCGCCGCGCTGGACGTGACCGACCCGGAGCCGTTGCCCCGGGACCACCCGTTGTTGTGGCTGGACAACGTGATGATCGCCCCGCACCTGGGCAGCGCCACCGAGCAAACGCGGCAGAAGATGGCCGAAATCTCGGTGGCGAACCTGCTCGCCGGCTTGGGGGGCAGGCCGCTGCTGCACGAGGTAACGCGGTGAGCACGAGGTCAGTGTGGCAGGGCGCTGGCCAGGGCGCTCGATGTGTACGTTGCCTAGATGATGCTGGAGTGCCTCGGCAACATCTCACGGTTGGGCAAGCATTGCAGCCGGCCGACGCTGGACTCATCTTTGCTGCGGTTCAGGTCGATACAAGAGGCACGACCGGTAGTCCCGGTGTCGCGCTACGGGCTGCTAGCTAGCACACGCATCACCGTCGGCTCCGCCTGCCGGCCCATAATCCTCGCTACGTTCAACAAGGAACGCATCGCATGACAGGCACACGGATGTCCGGATTGCTGGGAGCGTTGGTCCTGGCCGCGGGGCTGGCGGCGCCGGCTCCTGCCCACGATCGGTACGGTCGCCTCCGAGGGCGCCAACTACGAGACCGCCGAGCTGCGGTCCGAGGTCTCGACGCTGCGGGCCGAGCTCTCCGAGCTGCGGAGCCAGATGCACGGCAACGCCTCGGGCGGCTACGAAGGTGGCTACGGCGGTTGCGGCACGGGCGGTTGCGGCACGGGCGGTAGTGGCTACGGCGGTTGCGGCACGTGCTGTCCCTGCTGCGAGTGTTGCCCAAGCTATGGCTGGTACGGGGGCGCCGAGGCGATCTTCATCAAGCCCCACTCGGCCAGCTTGCGGGCTTTCTACACGGAAAGCGCCGCGAACATTCAGACGACCCAGAACTTCGAATTCGATCACGAGATCAGCCCGCGGTTCTGGTTTGGGTATGTCAACTGCGCCGGGTTCGGGTTCCAGGCGCGCTACTGGCAATATGACGCCGACGACGTTCAGATCGGCGACCGACAACGGCGTGGATCCCAACTTCATCGGCCGCGACCTTGGCGAAAGCGCGGACGAGTTGTTCATCGATCTTGACACGGACACAGGACAAACGTTGGTCGCCCAGACCAGTCTGAAGCTCGAAACCTGGGATTGGGAAGCCACGCAGCGGCTCGACGGTTGCCCGCTGTCCCTGACGCTTGCCGGCGGTCTGCGCTATGTGAGGACCAATTCGGACCTTTCGGGGTTGATCCTCAGTGCCGCCGGGGCGCCGACGGGCGAGGCGGAGTTCGTCCACTTCGATTTTGAAGGGATCGGGCCTACGCTGGCTTTAGATGCCCGCCGCCAACTGGGTTTCAATCTCGCGCTGCTGGCCAGCGCTCGCGGCTCCGTGGCATTTGGCTCTACGCAAGTCACCGCCTTGGAGTTGAATGCCGGCGGCGGGTTCGCGGAGAGCTTTACGACGGACCGGGACGACGGCCTGTATATCGCGGAGCTGCTCCTCGGCGTGGAATGGTCGTGGCAGATGTGCGGAAGCCGACTTTTCGCCCGGGCCACCTACGAAGGCCAATACTGGTCTAACATGGGTTTGGCGACACGGCTTGGCGACAACTTCGTCGAGGGCAGCGACGTGTTCCTGGAGGGCTTCGGCTTCGGCGCGGGCCTCGCCCGCTAGTCAAGCAGGTCGGTCAAGCACGTCGCGATGGCGATTACCACCGGATACGCGAAAACAGTTCTTGTAACCGTCGGCTACGCTGAGGGTTGAGCTGCGCCACAAAGGCGACGCGACCGGCCAGGTGTGCCCGGAAGTCGAGCAGGCCCTCGCGGTTCTCGGGCTCCGGCCCGCGGCGGATGCAGTTGAAGAGCGTGGCCTTGAGGGCATCGTAGTCGCCGCGGCGAAGGTTGGTTCGCTGGTTGACGACGATGCCGGCGAGCTCCTGGCGAACTCGCTTGACATGGACTCTATCCGCGGGGGCCACCCGACGCGGCGCTGCGGCGGCGCAACCGAAGGGAAAACGGCGGCGGCTTCAACCTGTCCTGTCGAGCATGAGAGCACGTGCGCAGTTCGCGCACCATTTCTCACGCGGTGCAATGTCCAGCCAACGCGTTGCCCCGGGGTAACCCCGGAGAGGCCGCCGAGCCTCCTACTTAGGGCGCACGGAAGCCGGCTTGAAACCGCCGCCGCGCCGCAAGAATGCCGAGGGGGCGAGGGGAAGTCAAGCGGGCGCGACGCGAGCAGACAAAAGCAGTTTGTCTTGTCCGAAGCATCGACGATAATGGGAGGTCAGGGGAGGACCTGCATGACCACCATCGCGATTTTCCCGCTCTCGTCTGACGAGGGCGTCGTTTCGTACTGCGCGGTTGCCGGCGAGCGCCGCGGCATCGGGAAGACGGCTGGCCAGGCGTTGGACGCGGTGACGGCCGAGCTCTCGCCAGGCCAGACGGATCCGCTCGTCGTCGTGCGTCGTGGGGCCGCGGACGACTTGTTCACCGCGGAGCAGCAACAGCGACTGCAGGAATTGATGCAGCGGTGGCGTTCGACACGCGACGCAGGGACGACATTGGCAGTTGATGATCAAGCCGAGCTCGATGCACTCATCGACGCCGAATTGCGTGCCGCCACGGAGAGAGCCCAGTTGATCGCTCGCGGCCTGCGGCCATGAATCGGCACTACCCAAGCATTGCGGCACGGGCCAGGCACCGGTGCGAATATTGCCAGGCGCCGGAAGCTATCTTCAACTTCCCCTTCGAGGTCGAGCACGTGGCGCCGCCCTCTCAAGGCGGCGCGGAATCGGACGACAACCGCGCCTTGGCGTGCCGCTCATGCAACGCCCATAAGAGCGACCGGCAGCATGCTCCCGATCCGCAGTCCGGCGTCGTCAGCGGTCTGTTTCATCCTCGCCGAGATACATGGTCTGATCATTTCCGCGTTGACATCGCGACTGGCGAGATTCACGGAGTGACCGAACGTCGGACGCGCCACGGTCTCGTGTCTGGCTATGAACTCGGCCTTGCAGCGCGAAGCCAGGCTCCGCTGGATCGAGATCGGGTTATTCCCGTAGCGGGTCGTCACGCCTACAGTCTCTGGCGGTCGCCTGATACAGTTTCGCCAGAGCAATCTGACGGACCGCTTAGGCGAGAACATGTTGACCACACGTGCCCTAACCCATCCAAGGGACAAGGGCCTCCGAGATTGGTTTGCCGGGGAGGAGACCATGCGTTACGCCGAAATGATCTTGCCGGAGTTCGATCAGGAGATGGCCAGTACCCGGAAGGTGCTGGAGCGCGTGCCCGCCGGTAAGTTCGATTGGAAGGCCCATCCCAAGTCCAACACGATCGGCTGGAATGCCAACCATTTGGCGGAGATCCCCGGTTGGGTCGCGGGGACGCTGAACAAGGACTCGTGGGAGATCGAAGGCTACGAGTCCCCCAAGCTGACGACGCGGCAGGCCGTGTTGGAGCTGTTCGACCGCAATGTCGCCGAGGCCCGCAAGGCGTTGGCGGGCGCGAAGGATGAAGCTATGGGGACGCCGTGGTCGCTGCTCCAGGGAGGCCAACCGATTCTCACGATGCCCCGCTCGGCCGTCGTCCGCAGCTTCTTGCTGAACCACACGATCCATCACCGGGCAATCCTGTGTGTCTACCTACGCCTGAACGACATCCCCGTGCCCGGCATGTACGGGCCCTCCGGCGATGAGTAGCCGCGACTTACCGTGCTTCATCGTGTCTGTTAGAATCCGCGACAGCATCCGTTGACGGACCACGCGGGGCTGCAACTCGAAGCTGGCAGGCGGGCTGGAAGCCTCGGCGACGGGAAGCTGCCCCGTTGACGCGAGGATCACGATGACCATGTCTCCCGGAAACCCGCCTCCCTTCGTTCATCTGCACTGCCACAGCCACTACAGCCTGCTCGACGGCGCGGCGCAGATCGACAGGCTCGTCGAGCGGGCCAAAGCCAGCGGGATGAACGCCCTGGCCCTGACCGACCACGGCAACCTGCTACGGGGCGCTGGAGTTCTACAAGACGGCCAAGGACGCGGGCATCAATCCGATCCTCGGCTACGAGGCCTACATCGCCCCCGGCAGCCGCTTCGAGCAAGAAGGACGCCGCCAGCAGCAAGGAGGCCAGCTACCACCTCACGCTGCTGGCCCAGAACCGCACCGGCTTTCAGAACCTCGTCAAGCTCGCGTCGGCCGCGTCGCTCGAAGGCTTCTACTACAAGCCGCGGATCGACAAGGAGCTGCTCGCCGCGCATCAGCGAGGGGATCATCTGCCTCTCGCGGCTGCGTCTCGAGCGAGTTCAGCCTGCGCGCTGCTCAAGGGCGAGCGGCGCCGACGGCCGAGGACCTGCGCGAAGCGCGCGCGAGATCGCCGCGCTGGTTCCACAGCGTGTTCGGCGACCGCTACTTCATCGAGATCATGAACAACGGCGTCGAGATCCAGCGGCTGCAGCTGGAAGCGGCGGTCGATGTCGCCAAGCAGCATGGGCCTTCCGCTGGTCGCCACCAGCGACGCCCACTACGTCGACCGCGAAGACGCCGACGCCCAGGACGTGCTGCTGTGCATCAACACGGGCAAGTTCCGCACCGACACCAACCGCATGCGGATGGAGAGCGACTCAGTTCTTCCTCCGCAGCGCCGGAGGAGATGTACGCCGCATTTCCCGGCCTGGAAGACGCCGTCGCCCGCAGCCAGGAGATCGCCGACTCGCGTCGACATCGACCTGGAGCTCGGCAAGCGGCACTTTCCCGCGTTTCAAGCTGCCCGCCGAGAAGACCGCCGCACGACTACCTGCGCGAGCTGTGCCTCGCAGGGCCTCAAGGAGCGGTACGCCGGCGACGCACGAGATGCTGCGCCGGCGGCGAGCTGTCGCCGGAGGTGCTGCGAGCGGCTCGACCGCGAGCTGGCCGTCATCAACAAGCTCGGCTTTCCGCAACTACTTCCTCATCGTGCTGGGACTTCGTCCGCTATCGCCCGCGAGCACGGCATTCCCGCGACGGCCCGCGGCAGCGGCGTCGGGGCGCTCGTCTGCTACGCCCTGCTATCTGAGCCACGTCTGCCCGCTCGAGTACGACCTGCTGTTCGAGCGGTTCCTCGACGAGAGCCGCTGGAAGCGCCCGATATCGACATCGACTTCTGCAAGGACCGCCGCGGCGAGGTCATCCGACTACGTCAAGGAGAAGTACGGCGAGGCGAACGTCGCCCAGATCGGCACGTTCGGCACGCTGGCCGCCCGGGCGGCGATCCGCGACGTCGGCCGCGCGCTCGGCATGCCGATCGCCCGCGTCGACCAGATCGTGGCGATGGTGCCCGAGCAGCTGGGCATCACGCTCGACGAGGCGCTGGAAACGAGCGACGAGCTGAAGCAGGCCTACGACACCGACGCCGAAGTCCGCGAGCTGCTCGACCTGGCCCGCAAGATCGAAGGGCTGGCCCGCAACGTCGGCACGCACGCCGCGGCGGTGGTCATCGCCGACCAGCCGCTCGACGAGTACGTGCCGCTGCGCCGCGTGAAGGGCAAGACCGACAGTCATCACGCAGTGGGCGATGGGCGACGTCGAAGCGGCCGGCCTCTTGAAGATGGACTTCCTCGGCCTGCGGAACCTGACGATCCTCGTCCAAGGCCGTCGAGCTGATCGAGCAGACGACGCGGCGAGCGGGTCGATCCGTACAAGTTCCCGCTCGACGACAAGGAGACGTTCGCCCTGCTCTGCCGCGGCGAGACCAAGGGCATCTTCCAGCTCGAAAGCGGCGGCATCCGCGACCTGCTTGCAGCGGATGAAGCCCGACCACTTCCGCGACATCATCGCCACCAACGCCCTCTACCGCCCCGGCCCGCTCGAAGGCGGCATGGTCGACGACTACGTCGAGGTCAAGCACGGCCGCAAGCAGGCCGAGTACATCGCACCCGGTCATGCGAGGAAGTCCTCGCCGAGACGCACGGCGTGATGGTCTACCAGGAGCAGGTGATGCGGATTCTCAACCGCGCTGGGCGGCATCGACGCTGGCCGACGCCTACACCTGCATCAAGGCGATCAGCAAGAAGAAGCTGCCGATCGATCGCCAAGTACCGCGAGCAGTTCGTCGCCGGCGCCGAGGCCAACGGCCTCAGCGAAGAGCGAGGCCGAGCGAGCTGTTCGGAGCATGATCGAGAAGTTCGCGGGCTACGGCTTCAACAAGTCGCACCGCACGGCCTACGCCCTGATCGCCTACATGACGGCCTACCTCAAGGCCCACTATCCCGGTCGAGTTCATGGCGGCGCTGCTCTCGGGCGACATTCCGGGCCGCAACTTCAAGACGCAAGGACGCGCTGGTCGAGCACCTGGAAGACTGCCGGCGGATGGACATCGACGTGCGTGCCGCCGGACGTGAACCGCTCGCGACGCCGATTTCACGGTGGCCGAGCGGCAAGATTCACTTCGGCCTGGCGCGCCATCAAGGGCTGCGGCGGCAGCGCGGCCGAGGCGATCGTCGCCGCGCGCGCAAGAAGGCGGGCCGTTCCGCGAGCTGTTCGACTTCTGCGAGCGGGTCGATCCGCCGGCGTGCAACCGGGCGACGATCGAAACGCTCATCAAGGCCGGCGCGTTCGATTCGCTCGGCGGCACGTCGCGCCGCAGTGCATGGCCGTGCTCGACCGGGCCGTGCAAGCCGGCGCCGCCGCCGCGGCCGACCGCCGCAGCGGCCAGAAGGGCCTGTTCGGCGACGGCCGACGACGAAGCCGACGCCGTCGCCAGCGGCCGCCGTCTCGCTGCCCGACGTGCCCGAGTGGACCGACCGCGAGCGGCTCGGCCAACGAGAAGGAAGTGCTCGGCTTCTACCTCACCAGCCATCCGCTCGCCGAGCACGAGCCGACGCTCGCGCACTACTGCTCGCACACGACCAGCCGACGTCGCCGCGCTGGCGCACCGCGACGAGGTGCTCCTCGGCGGCATGATCTCGTCGATCAAGTTCTCGCACACGAAGAACCCGCGGCCCGGCAGCCGACACGCAAGTACGCCATGTTCGACCTGGAAGACATGGACGGCATCATCCGCTGCATCCTCTGGCCCGAGCAGTTCGCCGAGTTCGGCCACCTGGTGCGGCCCGACGCCATCCTCGTCGTCCGCGGCGCGATCGACCGGCCCGGCGGCGAAGAGGCCAACCTCATCGTCAACGAGCTGATCCCGCTGGACCAGCTCGATGCTCGCTATACGCAGGGCGTGCTGATCCGCCTGGATGAGCGGCGGCACGAGCCCAAGATGGTGGATAGCCTCTACGAGATCGTCCGCAACTACCCTGGCAACTGCGAGCTCCAGCTCGTGCTCTCGCTGGCCGACGGCGGCCGGGTGCCGATCAAGTGCGAGAGTCTGCGCGTCGAGCTGCACCCGGAGCTGCGCAGCCGCGTCGAGCAGCTCCTGGGCGCCGGCAGCCTTCGGCCGATCACCGCGCCGCCCAAGCCGGAGGCAGCGCGCGCAACGGCAACGGCTATCCGCGTAACGGCCGATAATTCGATGAAGGCCTATCTCATCACGACCGGGTTGCTCTTTGCCGTGCTGGCGCTCGCGCATCTATGGTGGACCATCGAGAAGTGGCCGCGCTTCGCTGCTGAGCCCTGGCTGATCCTCGAGGGCCCTGGAATCGGCCTTGTCGCCGGAGCCCTTTGCTTTTGGGCGTGGCGCTTGGTTCGGCGTTAACGCGTTCTTAACCTGCCCACTCCACAATGATCGTCGGGGACGCAGGCGCTACACGGCCCAGCGAGTGGTCGCTTTTCCCCGCCGGGACAGGGCCTCTTCGATCCGTGCGGTTTGCCCAGCGGTCAGCTCCCAGCCCACGGCCCCAGCGTTCTCCTCGTTTTGCCAGGGCCGTTTCGCGCCGCACAGGGCCGAGGTGATGCCCCGCTGGTGGATTGTCCAATTGAGCACGACCTGGGCGACGGTGCGGCCGACCTCGGCGGCGATCGATCGCAGCTCGTCGAGCAGGTCCTGGTTCCGCTGCCATTCTTCGCCCTGGAACATCGGATACTTGGCCCGGCCGTCGCCCGGCGGAAAGACATGGTCACGCGGCAGCTTGCCGGCCAGAAGACCCTTCATCAGCGGCCAATAGACGACGACAGCCACGTTGTGCCGCTGGCACCAGGGGAGCGTGTCCGTCTCGATGTCCCGCAGCAGCATGTTGTAGGGCGGCTGATAGGCGGCGATGGGGCAGACGCGGGCGAACTCTTCGAGCTGGGCCAGCGTCAGGTTCGACACGCCGATGGCCCGCGCCTTGCCCTTGTCCAGCAGCTCCCGCAAGGCGCCGGCCGATTCGGCAATCGGCAGCTTCGGGTCCGGCGCGTGCAAGTAGAGCAGCTCCACGCGATCGGTCCCGAGCCGTCGCAGGCTTTCTTCGCACTGCCGTTTGAGTGTGGCCGGCGAGGCATCGCGGCATTGCTTGAAAGTAGTAGCAGGCACACTCCGTGTGCCGTCCGTCCCGTCAATTCGCTCGGTGGGTTTGCTGACGGCACGCGGAGCGTGCCTGCTACCTGGCTCCCAATGAATGCCGCCCTTCGTGGCGATCACCACCTCGTCGCGCCGCCCTTCGATCGCTCGGGCAATCAACCGCTCGCTCTCCCCTTCGCCGCCGTAGCCATAGGCCGTGTCGAGGAAATTGATGCCCAGGTCGAAGCAGGAGCGGATGGTCGCCAGGCTCTCGGTTTCGCTCACGTCGAGGCTCGTCATGCCGGAGATCGGCCAGCAGCCCAGGGCGATGGTTGAGACGCGAATACCGGTGTTGCCAAGGGGGCGGTATTCCATGGCTAGTACTGCATCATGTGCGCGTGAACCCGCTCGTACAGGAAATACCACGCGCTAAGCCACGATAAGAATGCGATGCCGCCAACCCAGTGGCTCCATCGAAGCTCGCCACGGGAAGGAGAAATCACATCGCCAACCAGGGCAATCGCGACGACTGGGGCCGACCATGCCATGGCTTTGCCAGCCAGCCACCACTCGAACCACCCCTGGGACTCCCACCTGGCAAGAAGCACGAGTATCGCGATCAGCCAAGACATACCCAAAACACTAAAGGCGACACGCCAATGGACGGGTTGCCGAGCAACAGCCAAGAAAGCCAGAACAGGAAACGCCATCCACTCCCCGAGGATCAACCCCTGCATCACTCCAGCCTCAAACAAGAGCCTGCAAGACATCACGATCACCATAAACAACCACAATCGCTCGCCGGGAAGCAGTGGAAAGCGAGCCGCATCACGTAGCCGCGAGACATACCAAGGCCACGAGCAAAGCGCGGTGCCAAAGGTTATGGCGATCCAAAGCCGCATGGCCAGCGGCAGATCGTAAGCCACCAACGGGTCGAACCAGCGCGCGCCTGCCAGGCACATCGCCACAACGGCTGTCCAGACGAAGAGATCGATGAGCCGCAGGCGCTCGCGTGACTCCTGGCGAACGCGAAACGATCGCCTCGGCGCGCCGTGCGACTGCGGGTCCACGTGCAGCGGCGAGGGCCCATCGTCGGACATGGTTAAGTCTCAACGGCATTCTGCTGGCCAACAATCCCGTCAACCACGATCTTCAATTGACTGAAAACCGCGTCGCCTTCAACACCGCGCAAATCCCCGCGCAGACGCTCGAGATCGGCCGGCTCATCCACATCGTACCACGCAGGCAGTACGGCATACGACCAGCCGGAGTCGTCGAGCCGGCGGACCGTCTCGTGCCAGACGCGCGGCGTGCTCCAAGGCATGCCGTCAAAGATCGGCGGTAGACAGTAGGGTCCGCTCTGCGGACCATTAGCAAGCATCGAGGCGTCAGGCCGACGTGCGTCGCAATCGGTTGAATCATGTACTCCGGTCCGCACAGCGGACCCTACGCCTCGGACCAGACCGATCAGGTAGTACCCGCCGTCGTCACTTGGCCCCATCACCACTTCGTGGCGCCGCAATTCATCGAACGCCTGACGGACATGTTCGATCGGCAGCGTAGGGCTGTCAGAGCCGATGAGGACCACGCGCTCCGCCCCGCCGGCAAGGGACGATTGGAAGAAATGCGCCATCCTCGCCCCTAGGTCGCCGGGCGACTGTGGTGCAAGCGACCAACTAGACGCGTGCGCAAAGGGGTCGGGAGTCGGTTTGGTCGCCGCCGACCCGCTTGGCGCTTCCACGGCACGCGGCGGCGACGAAATCGACTCCCGACCCCCTAACGTCGCCCCGCGCACCAGCGCGGCGAACTCACTGCGTCGCTCGCTGGGCGAATACGCCAGCACGCACCGCTGGGCAACGCCGTGCATGCGCCCCAGCAGTGTCTCGACGAATGCCCGGTGGAGCTGCACTGCCGCCCCCGGGCCGATTGCTGCCGCCAAACGGGTCTTCACTTCGCCCGGCTGCCAGAACTTGGCGAACATCGCGAGCAGCGTGCCGGGCATAGTTCCTCGTTCTAAGCTCTACGCGCGTTGTCGGGCACGTTGGGAAACGTGCCCCACGTCCTATTTCGTCTTGGCGGTCTCCGCTTCGATCGTCATCGAGCCGTTCAAGCCCGGCCGCAGCAGCAGGTCGGCATTTTCGATCTCCGCCCAGATCTTCGTCTGGCCGTTGACCGGGTTGATTTCCGGGCTGACGAACACGACCTGGCCGGTGAACTGCGTTTGGCCACTGCCGGGCACGGTGACGCTGAGCGTCACGCGGCGGCCGACGAGATCGCCCCGCAGGTCGCGGGCATTCAGCAGGCCCTCGGCACGCAGACGGTTGATCCGCAGCACGCGCACGACCGTCTGGGCGGCCTCGACGTATTCGCCCCGGCGGCGCAGCACCTGCACGACCATGCCATCGATCGGCGAGACGACCTTGCGGCGGTCGATGCTTCGCTCGGCGATCTCGACGTTGTTGGCCTTGAGCCGCTCGGTGAGCTTGGCCTTCGATAGCTCCAGCTCGGCCTGCTCGACCTCGAGCACCGTCTTCTCGGCCGTCAGCCGCACGCGGTCCATCTCGCTCTCCGAGATGCTCTTGCGATATTTCTCGATGGACTCGATCGCACGCCGCAGCTCGGCCTCGGCCACCTCGCGCGACTTCTTGTGGAACCGCACGTGCACGTCGTTGCCGGCCTCCTTGGCGGCGATGTCGCGCTCGAACTGGGCCTTGCGGGCGGTCAGCACGGCCTCGCGGTCGTCGATCTGGGCCAGCGGTGTCCCCTCCTTGACCAACTGTCCCTCGCGAACGTGCATGGCCGACAGTTCGCCCGCCTCGCGGGCAGGCACTTCGACCTGCTCGATCAGCGTCAGCAAGACGGAGTCGAGCCGGATTGGATCGGCGGCGGAAGCAATGGAAACCACGCTGCCCCCTAACAAGCATGCCGCGGCAGTCAGCACCGTGAAACGAATCGTCATGAGAGCATCCCTACGTAGTCGGCGGCTAGAGACGAGGACAACCACGAATAGCACGAATGAATACTGAACCGATGCCTTGGGAGGAATCCAGGAAAGTTGAACCACAAAGAGCACCAAGCACACGAAGGAAGATCGGTCCCGAGTTGTTTCTCACCTTCGTGCTCTTCGTGTCCTTTGTGGTTCATCTTGCTTATGGTGCTCTACTGCGGAGCGTAGTCGTATTCCATGTCCCCTGGTTGCGGCTATGGCGCGCTGGTTATTCGTGGTTGCTCAAAACCAGATCCACGTGTACACCGCGTCGATCAGGTCGTGGAACCAGGTGTAGCCCAGCGACCGCTGGCCACAGCCGATGCGGCCGATGACCGTCGCGCCGGGGCGCATGCCGGCGATTCGCTCTTTCGTCGCGCTCGTCGAGCGACACGGTCACTAGCACGCTGGGGCCGTGGACTTCGTCGTTGCCGGTCGTTTCGGCCACCCGCTCGATGCGGCCGGCGAACGTCGTCTCGGGGTCAGTGGCCAGGATGAACTCCACGTTGAGATCGTTGCCGGCCTCGCGTTGGGCGGCCAGCACGTGGCCGGCGTGCCGGTCGGGCACGTGCAGCTCCAGCACCCAGGGGCCCTGGAGATCGGCGATCTGCATCAGCCGTTGCCCTCGGCGCACGGGGCGTCGGTCGAGCGTTTGCTCGACGTTCCAGGTGACCACCTGTCCGGCCGCCGGGCTGTAGACAGCCATCTCGCTCTGCTGGCGCTCGAGGATCGCAAGTTGCTTGCGTAGCGACTCGACTATTCTCTCCCAGCTCGCCGGCCTCGGCCATGAGCTTGTCCCGCTCCTGGCTCTCGGCGACGGTGCGGGCGTTTTGTAGTTGCAAGATGCGGATGCCGGCGGTGTCTTGCCGCTTCTTGGCCGTGCCGATCTCGCCCTTCAGGCGGCTCAGCTCGTAATCAAGCTCGGTGTTGGTGAGCACGGCCAGAAGGCCGGGGCGGGGCGGCGATTCTGCGTTCTTCGGCTGGTGTCCCTCGCTTGCGCGTCGGGCTAGTGTTTCCTCGCTTGCGCGTCGGGCTGGTGTTTCTCGCTCGCTTACGCGTCGGGTTAGTGTGCCGGACGGCCTCGACGCTCTGGCCGTGCTTGACCAACACCTGAGTGACCACGCCGTCGTGCGGAGCGAATACGTCGTATCGCCGCTGCGGCTGCAGCTCGCCGCGGGCTTCGATCCTGAAATCTCCGGGCAGAAAGACCAGCGCCCCGGCCGCCGCCGCGATCGCCAGCAGGACGACGAGGCCGTACGACAGTCGCCGCGGCCCCAGGAACCAACCGGCCAGCCGCAACAGCGGCAGCAGCGGCAGGTCTTGATACTTCATCGCGTTGGCTAACGCGGCCTGCCCGTGTCCGGCGACCGCGGCCACGCGTTCGCGCAGCGTCTCGGGGAAGGGATCGGCGTCGAACCGTTCGGCAACCAGCATGCCGATCAACCGCCCGTGCCCGCCCCGAGGACCGGTCTCTCCGAGACCCGCATGCGAGTCTCGGAGAGACTCGCCCTCGCGAAGGGACTCGTGAAGCGATTCGCCCACCGGGCCGGCCTTTTCGAGCACCGGCTCGCGCAGCGGCAGGATGACCAGTTGCCGGACGTTGGCGGCGTCCAGATAGGTCTCGAGCGGTCCGGCAACCTGCGGCGGCAACTCGCGCTGGTCGCCGAGATAGACCAGCGGCTCGCCGGCGTGGGCGACGCAGTCGATCAGGCTTTGCAGCCGCCGGATGACCTGCGAGCGGCGGTCGAATCGATCCAGCCCGCTGACGGCGGCCAGCTTGCACTTGCGGCCGCGCCGCACGGCGACGCACAGCCGGTCGCAGCCGACCACGTTGCGACCGTCGTTGGCGATTGCGTAGGCGGCGGTGCGCACGTCCAGGCTGCCGTGGGCCCGCTGGGCGAATTGATCGAAATGCCCCCACAGCGCGGCCCGCTCTCGCAGAGCCAACAGCTCTCGGCGGACGTCGTAGGCCACCGCCATGCCGGCCAGCTCGTCCAGCAGCCGCTCGTACTTGCTGCTGCGCGCCGGGCGATCCGCCGGGCCGCAGAAACAGCTCCACCAGGCCGAACGGCTCGTCGTCGCGCACCAGGGCGGCGACGGCCAGCAGATAGTCGGTGGGGTTGGCGGCCTGCGACTCGCCCGGCATGCCGGCCCGCGGCGGCGTGAGTCGCGTCTGCCGCGACTCAGCCACGGCGGCCAAGAGCTGGCCGTGATAGGCCTGGTTCTCGGCGGTGGCCAGCGCGCCCGTGGCCGCCAGATTGACTTGATATTCGAGTTGGAATTGCGTTCCTTCGGCTCCGCAGCCAAACGGCCCCGCCGACGGCGCCCACCGCCCGCACGGCCCGATCGAGCAGGCCGCCGTAGAACTCCCGCGGCGGCAAGTCGCCGCGCGCCAGGCGCGCAATCTCGTCCAGCAGCGGCTCGGTGTCGAGCAGCGACTCCTCCAGCGAGGCGGACAACTGGCGGCGGCTGAGAAATGGCGTACGGCTCCGCGGGTATCCAGTCCATTATACGCATGCTGTCAGCGGTTGCAGGGAGGGTGGATGGAAAACCGACACGAGCCCGACGCGCTAGCGCCAGCGAGGGAGCGGAGGGCACCCAGCTCCGAGGCTTGCGGCGGCGCTTCCTCGCTTGCGCGTCAGCGCTGGTGTGATCGTGACGGAATGCACGCGGTCTCGCGCAGCGGGCTGCCGATATAGACCGTGCGACACTCCGTTTTATGCCGGATTTCGCGATTGATTCGCTGGTGCCGATAGCGCCGGCGATTCCGTCGCGGCTAGCGAATGCAAGCGCTAGCCCTTAGTCGTTTCCCCGCACAGACACACTCTTGAAACGGCGTGACCCAGCCCGACGCCCCGGCCGCCATCCGGCCGCGGGGCACTACGGCGATACGTCCCCGCGCGGGACGGAGCGGTTCGCGCTGCTGCGCCGTGATCTTGACCGCGCTGGCGTCTGGCCACGGGCTGCTCGACCGGGGCACCGCAGTATTGCTACCACACGGCCGAGCACTTGCGGGGCTACTTCGCCGCGGCCACGGAGATCGAAGAGCCGCGCATCGAATCGGGCAGCTATCTCCACCACTACGGCGCTGCCCCGCCGCTGACGATCCACGACGCCGCTCCGAAGTACCTCAACCTCACCCTGGAAGAGGCCGTACGGCTGGGCCTCAAGAACTCACAGGTCATCCGCCGGCCTGGGGGTGAGCGTGCTCGATCAGCCGGGCCGCACGCCCACCCGGTTCGACCCGGCAATTCAGGAAATGAACGCCGGGCCGGGCGTGAGCGACTTGCGCGATATCGGCGTTGAGGCGGCCCTGGCGGCGTTCGACGCCCAGGCGGCCGGCAGCGTGTTCATCGAGAAGAACGACCGCCCGCTGAACAACATCTTCTTCGGCGGCGGCACGCGCATCTTGCAGCAGGACCTGGCGGTCTTCCAGAAGCAGCTTTCCAAGAAGGCCGTCACCGGCACGAACTACGCCTTGCGGCAGACCACGACCTACGACGCCAACAATGCGCCGGGCAACGCCTTCCCCAGCGCCTGGGAGACGATCGTCGAGGCCGAAGTCCGCCATCCGCTGCTGCGAGGCGGCGGCGAGCGGTTCAATCGCATCAACGGAAACGCCGGTATCGCCGGGGTACCCAGCGGCGTGCTGATTGCCCGCGTGGCCGGCGACATCAAGCTGGTGGACCTGGAGATCGGCGTGCGCGACCTGGTGCGCGACATCGAGCGGGCTTATTGGGCATTGCACTTCGGCTATCGCAATCTCGATGCGGCGGTGGCCGGCCGCAACGCCTCGCTGGAGACCTGGCGGAGAATCCACGCCCTGTTCCTGGCCGGCCGCCGCGGCGGCGAGGCCGAAAAGGAAGCCCAGGCGCGCGAACAATACTACCGCTTCGAGGAGTCCGTGCAGATCGCCCTGGCCGGCGGCGGCGACAGCCCGGAAAACGTCGTGGGCGAGCGGACCTCGCGCGGCGTGCAAGAGCTAGAGCGGCAGTTGCGCTATCTCATCGGCCTGCCGATCAACGATGGCTGCCTGATCCGGCCGATCGACGATCCGCCGCTGGCGAAAGTGTGCTTCGATTGGGACGAGGTGCTGATCGAAGCCCTGGCGCGCCGGCAGGAGCTGCGGCGGCAGAAGTGGGAAGTGCAGCGGACGGAGCTGGAGCTGATCGCGGCCCGCAACTTCCTGCTGCCGCAGCTCGATGTGACCGGCAAGTATCGCTGGCGCGGCCTGGGCGACGACCTGCTCGACCCACGCCGTGAAGGCCGGCCGCAGTTCGACAACGCCTATATGGAGCTGACCGGCGGCGACTTCCAGGAGTGGACGCTCCTCGCCGAGTTCAGCATGCCGCTGGGCCAACGGCACGCCCACGCCAAGGTCCGCAACGTCGAGCTGCGGATCACGCGAGAAAAGGCGGTCCTCTACGAGCAGGAGCGCAAGGTGGTTTACGACCTGAGCGACGCCATCGCCCGCTCGCAGCAGACGTTCGCGGTGATGCAGACGAACTTCAATCGCCGCATCGCCGCCCGGCAATACCTGCAATCGGTCGAGGCCGCATATCTCTCCGACAACGCCCCGCTGGACCTGGTGCTCGAAGCCCAGCGCCGGCTGGCCGAGGCGGAGACGCGCTATCACGCCTCGGTGGCGGAGTATGCCCGCAGCATCTCCCAGGTGCATTACATCAAGGGCTCGCTGCTGGACTACAACGAGGTCTATCTGGCCGAAGGCCCCTGGCCCGGCAAGGCCTACCGCGACGCCGCGGAGCGCGAGCACCGTCGCCTGCCGCCGCTGGGACTGGACGGTCTGACCTTGATGTTCAGCCCGATCGTCAGTCAGGGGCCGACGCCGCAGCAGATCGTGCCTGCGGGGCCGCCAGTCGAGATGCAGGGAGAACCTGTGCCGCCGGGCGTGAGACAATGACGAATGACGAAGCTCGAATGACGAAGGAATGACGGCGTGGCTGGGGCTGAGCGTCAGCGAAGCCCCAGCGAAGCGCCATCAGCCCAACGTGGTAGGTAGCTCGGCTGGGGCTGCGTGCGCTCAGCCCCAGCCACTCTTCGTCATTCGGGCTTCGTCATTCGTCATTCCCTTAGTATGCCCAGGCTTCGAGCAAGTAGACCACCAGCATGGCCACGGCCAGAAAGCCGCCGAACCAGGTGCCGATGCGCAGCGAGGCGCGGATGATGTCCGACATCGACTCGTGCCGGGTCGCTGCGTAGACCAGGCTCACGGTCACCAGCAGCGGCAAGGCGTACCAGATGTCGTGTTGCACGGCAGGTCCTCTTTGAGTAGCTGAACTCGCCAGAGTTCAGGCACCTGAAGTCTGGCGACTTCAGCTACAGCAGCCTCGCTGAAATCTCACGACTTCAGCCACTCTAGCTGAAGAAGTTCTCGCCGAACAGGTTCATCGGCGGCCGGGTGACCACGTCCATGTCGCCATGCACTTTGGTCTTGCACGCCAGCCGCATCGTCTCTTCGTGGCCCACGTAGGCCATGGCCGCCAGCCCGCCATTGGTCATCGCGCAGATGCCGGGCTTGAACTGCGACTTCTCCATCCAACCCATCGGGCTCGCGTTTTCCATGCCCTTGGTGATCAGCACCCGGCAGGAGCCGCAAAACCCCAAGCCGTGGCAATTCAAGAGCTTATGGACGTGCGGATAGAGCTGAACGTCGTGCTTACGCACTTCGCGGCGAAGGTTGGCGCCGTCGGGGACCTCGATCTGCTTCTTCTCGTTGACGAAATTGACGATCGGCATCGCGTTTCCTCAATCAGTCGTGACCCCGCGGGCGCGTCCCGCGTGCCCTCGTTGGCAGCCGCGAAGGGCGTATCATAATTGGTGCCGGAAAAAGATACTAGCGGAGCGGAGGCGTCCACGATCCTCGTCGCACGACGTCACACTAACCCGACGCGTAAGCGAGGGAGAAGCGGGAATCGCGCGGTATTGCCCCGGGGATTTCTACCGACGCACCTCCGTTTGGCAATACCCCATAGGGCGTGCCCCGCCGGTCGCCCGATTCGCCCACGCTGGCCTTCTTGCCGGGCAGAGCGGCGGGGATAATGCTCGGCAGCCCAGAGGAGGTCTGCATGTCTCACGCCTATGTTTTGGCCGGCTGCCGCACGCCGATCGGCAAGTTCCAGGGCGGCCTGGCTTCGCTGCCCGCGCCGGAGCTGGGGGCCATCGCCGTCCGAGAAGCCCTCCGCCGCACCGGCATCGCGCCAGCCGACGTGGACGAAGTCATCATGGGCAACATCCTCTCCGCCGGGCTGGGCCAGGCCCCAGCTCGCCAAGCCGCACTCAAAGCGGGGCTGCCTCCGACCGTGGCCGCCGTCACCGTGAACAAGATGTGCGGCTCGGGCCTCAAGGCCGTGATGCTCGCCGATCAGGCGATCCGCTGCGGCGACGCGCGGATCATCGTGGCCGGCGGCATGGAGAGCATGAGCCGCGCCCCGCACCTGTTGATGGGTGCCCGCGAGGGCTGGAAGTTCGGCCACCAGAAGGTGCTCGATCATATGCTGGTCGATGGCCTGGAGTGCCCGTTCGATAACGTCATCATGGGCATCCAGGCCGACTACATCGCCGCCAGCCGCGGCGTCAACCGGCCCGACCAGGACGCCTACGCCGCCGAGAGCCACCGCCGGGCCGCGGAGGCGATTCAGTCCGGCGCGTTCAACCAGGAGATCGTCCCGGTGACCATCGCCGGCCGGAAGGGCGAGACGGTCATCTCCCGCGACGAAGGCCCACGGCCGGAGTCGACCGTGGAAGCACTCACCAAGCTGAGGCCGGCTTTCGCCGTGGCACGGGCTTCTAGCCCGTGCGACAAAGAAGGCTCGAATCCCTCGCGGGGGCAAGATGCCCCCGCTACCGTGACCGCCGGCAACTCGTCGCAGCTCAGCGATGGCGGGGCCGCGGTCGTCGTGGCGAACGAAGACGTCGCCCAGGCGATCTCCGCGCCCCTGAAAGCCCGCATCGTTGCCACCGCCACGAGCGGTGTGGAGCCTAAGGAGATCTTCATCGCCCCGATTACGGCCATTCAAAAGGTGCTTCGCAAGGCGGACATGAGCATGGGCGACATCGACCTGGTAGAGCTGAACGAAGCGTTCGCCGCGATGTGCCTGGCCTGCATGCGCCCGCTGAAGCTCGATCCCGCCAAAACGAACGTCAACGGCGGCGCCATCGCCCTCGGCCACCCGATCGGCGCCAGCGGCGCGCGGGTGCTGGTCACGCTCCTGCACGCGCTGCACGCGCGGAACGCCCGCCGCGGCCTAGCGGCGTTGTGCCTCGGCGGCGGCAACGCCGTGGCGATGGTGGTGGAGAGGGAATAGACTTGATGGCAGTCACCGATGCCCGATCAAGCACGACACCATCGAGACGCGCGGCGGAAACGCCGAACGCGGCAACACGTTATCGCCGATCTGGCCGCGAACCATGTCGAGCGTCACGTGCTGTTGTGTGGTCACGTCGTGGAGCTGAAGCGGCATGATTACGGCATCGACATGAGTCTGCACTCCTTCGACGAACAGGGTGAAGTAGAGCAAGGTGAGATCGGCATCCAAATCAAGGCCACGGACCGGCCCAAGTTCGTCGCCGGTCGAAAGGCCGTGGCAGTACGGGTCGAAAGGAGAGACTTGTGGGCATGGTTAGAGAGCCACACTCCGGTGTTGCTCATCCTTTATGACGCTGGTGCTGAACGAGCGCATTGGATTCTCGTTGAGGAATACTTGGAGGATCGGCGTGAGCTGTTGGTCGGCTCAGGAACGGCGCGTGTTACCGTCCATCTGCCCGTCGAGAGCGTATTCAACGTTGGGGCCGTTCACCGCTTGGTGCAGAAGAAACGGCGCACCGTGCCAAGATTGAGGCGGCAAGCCAAGAGGGCCAGAAGTCATGACTGAAAGCGTCACCTACGGCCAACTCGAGCGGTTCCTGCTGTCGCTGGGGTTCAAACGATACCGGGCGGAGGGAAGCCACGTCTTCTTTGAGCATAAAGCGTCCGGCGCCGGTATCGTGGTCAAAGACTACAAACCCGACGAACCCGTGCATTCAACGAAGCTTGTTGGCGTTCGCGGCACGCTTCATCATTCGGGGATGGTTGATCGCGATGAGTTTGAAGGACGGTTGGAGCAAAGCACCCTCTCCGCGAAGGCGGGGTAGCGTTTCACTGACACCTTCGGTGCGATAAGATGGGCAAGTCAACTACCTACGGGGATCGTTTAAGGGACGGCTGGGAAAGACAGTTCACGATCCTGCTCGATGGACTGAACCTCAAGCGCGATGAAGTCTGCTGGATTCTCCCTAGCATAGAAACCGACAAGCGCGTTGGTGGCTATTTGAATGAGAACGCGCTGCGAAGAGTTCTGTGTCGCCAGCTTGCAAAGATGAAAATGGCCGTTGAGTAAGACTAGGGTACGCTCTGTCTGCGAGCCAAATGAGAATAACAATGAGTAAGGACCTTACGCTTCACCGGGTGCCATTCGTGCACCTGTATCGGGACCTGTCGTTCGCAGATTTCTTCCGTCGCTACGACCCCTGGCGAGATGGAAGGGTTGTCGCGGCTACCTACAGCTTCAGTCACCGAGACTTCGGTTTCTGGGCGAAGCTCCTACCAAATTCGGTCATCTACGTCGCTCACAAGTACGAAGCAACTGCCCTGGAGTTTCTCAAGCGATATCCGTGGTTCGAGGTCTGGTCCGTTCCAAGACTACACTCGAAGGCAATCTTGTTCGAGAAGTCGGGAGTTCTTTTGGTGGGGAGCGAGAACCTGTATTCCCCCGCCTCCACTTTTTCCGAGGTCACGATCGAAACCATCGTGGCCGACGGCGACCGTAATCGCGTCAGTGACCTGCTCTTTGGGGGCCTGGGCGGGAGACGCCTGTATTGCAAGTACGCAGTCAATGATCTCCGCCTTCATGGGCATGGCAATTCCCATGATGGTGTCCCATTCGTGCCTTGCAACGCGGAAGTAGACCACTGGGATCTCATCGGCAACGTGATCCCGTTTCCGCTGGGAAGTCCCGAGCTCCACGCTCCGCAACGTTTGTATGCAGTCTTTGAATATGAGATTAATGGAAAGAATCACTATCTGGCAATCGACCGAAGCTATGGGTATTGTGGCGACCTCGATGACGAGGCATACGCGTGGTTACACGACAATTGCTTTATCGAGCAGATTGTTGAAAACTATGACGGCGGATACTTTCCGTCGTACCATCCAGTTCCAAAGAACCGATTGCCACACCGCGCAATCTGGTTTGGGGCGGTAAAGGACCCAAAGGCCCACGAGGCCTTGAGGGTCATCGTGCAGCGGGTTGACATCACACAACGAAAAATCCGGCGGCGAGATTCGCTGGCGACTGAGGAGTGAAGTTAGCGCGCGCTGCTACAGCCGGCAAGCGCAGACCGGCGAACCCGAGTACGGCAGGCTCCTGCCTGCCGAAACTGCGAGATGGGTCGCCAAGGGCATTTGTCAGCAGGAGCCTGACCTACGGGCTAGCACTGCTGGCTACTCACTAGCAGCAAGAGAGGGGGGATATCGCAATGGCCATAGGCAGCGCCCATACAGAGCGCGAGGGCTACGAGGCCGCTCTTGCCGCGGCCCACGAGCGCCCCGTCCCCTTCACCACCGTCAGCGGCCGCCCCATCCTGCCGCTCTATGTGCCGGACGAGCCGTCAGAGCAACACGACGAGAACATCGGCTATCCCGGCCAGTTCCCCTTCACCCGCGGCGTGCACGCCAACTTGTATCGCGGGCGGCTGTGGACCATGCGGCAGTTCGCCGGCTTTGGCACGGCCGGCCGAGACGAATCAGCGGTTCAAGTTCCTGCTTGGAGAAGGGGCAGACCGGGCTGAGCACGGCCTTCGATCTGCCGACGCTGATGGGCCTCGACAGCGACCACCCGCGCGCGGCCGGCGAAGTCGGCCGGCTGGGCGTGGCGATCGACTTCCATCGACGACTTACGAGCGGCTGTTCGACGGCATCGACCTGGGCGACGTTTCGGTCTCGATGACGATCAACGCCCCGGCGGCGATCATCCTGGCGTTTTACCTGGTCGTGGCCGAGCGGCAGGGGGTGCCGTGGGACAAGCTCCGCGGCACGATTCAGAACGACATCCTCAAGGAGTTCCACGCCCAGAACGAGTTCGTCTTCCCGCCGCGCGAAAGCGTGCGGCTGGTGATCGACACGATCGAGTTCTGCACGCGGCACGTGCCGCAGTTCAACCCGGTCTCGATCAGCGGCTACCACATCCGCGAGGCCGGCAGCACGGCGGCCGAGGAGCTGGCCTTCACGCTGGCCGACGGCTTCCACTACGTCGAAGCAGACGCTCGCGCGCGGGCTGGCCGGTCGATGAGTTCGCCCCGCGGCTGTCGTTCTTCTTCAACAGCCACAACGACTTCCTGGAGGAGATCGCCAAGTTCCGCGCCGCCCGGCGGATTTGGGCCCGGCACATGCGCGACCGCTACCGCGCGGCCAGACCCGCGGAGCTGGATGCTGCGGTTCCACGCCCAGACGTCCGGCGTGAGCCTGCAGGCCCAGCAGCCGGAGGTGAACGTGATCCGCGTGGCCTACCAGGCGATGGCCGCGGTGCTGGGCGGCTGCCAGATCGCTGCACACCAACAGCCGCGACGAGACGCTGTCGCTGCCGACCGAAGAAGCGGTGACGATCGCCCTGCGCACGCAGCAGGTGCTGGCCCACGAGACGGGCGTGCCCAACTCGGTCGATCCGCTGGGCGGCAGCTACATGCTCGAGAAGCTGACCGATGAGATCGAGCGCGACGCCGAGGACATCTTCGCGCGAGATCGACCAGCAAGGCGGCATGATCGCGGCCATCGAGAAGGGCTACTTCCGCCGCCGCATCGCCGACAGCGCGTTCGTCTACCAGCGCGACGTCGACGCCCAGCCGCAAGCTGGTCGTCGGCGTGAACGCCTTCACCGACGACGCGGGCTTCGGCATCCCCACGCTGGAGATCGATGCGGACATCGAAGGGAAACAAAAGGAGCGTTTGGCCGCTTTTAGACAAAGACGCGACCAGGCGGCCACGGACCGCGCGCTGGCCGAGGTGCGCCGCGCGGCAAAGGCGGATGAGAACGTGATGCCGGCGCTGATCGACGCGGCGCGGCACAACGCGACCGTCGGCGAGACCGTCAACGCACTGGCGGACGTGCTGGGAAGATACGAAGGAACGGTAAGGTAGAATTTGCGGTCGGCCATAGTAGCCGTCTCGCTCCGCGAGACGGACTCATCTCGCGGAGCGAGATGACCACTTTACGAACCCATGAGCTCACACCAACGCCCCATCCGCGTCGTGCTCGCCAAGATCGGCCTCGATGGCCACGACCGTGGCATTCAGGTCGTCGCTCGGGCTCTGCGCGACGCCGGCATGGAGGTGATCTACACCGGCCTATGGCAGACGCCGGCCGCCGCCGTGCGGGCCGTCGAGGACGAAGACGCCGACGTGCTGGGCATCAGCCTGCTCTCGGGCGCCCACATGACGCTCGTGCCCGACCTGCTCGGCCGGCTGAAAGACCGCGAGCTTAAGCACGTCAAAGTCATCGTCGGCGGCATCATCCCCGAGCCGGACATCCCCAAGCTGGAAGCGATGGGCGTGGCCAAGGTCTTCACGCCGGGGGCTTCGCTGACGGGAATTGCCGAGTTTGTCCGCGGTGCGGTGGCTGCGTAGAGGGCCTCACGTTTTGTCGGCTACCGTAGCGTAGATGAAGTGGTGCTCGAATCGCCCCTTCACCCCACTCTCTCCCCAGGGGAGAGTCAGAACACCGCCACCGACTGCATCCTGGCCAGATGGAGCGACTTGTTGTAGGGTGATGCGGCCGTTGGCGAACGACCGCATGACCTTTCATCAGCGCACTCCCATGTTCGACCTCTCCGCGATTCAAGCCGCCCTGCGCGAATTCGGCTTCGACGGCTGGCTGCTGTACGACTTCCGCGGCAGCAACGTCCTGGCCCGGCGGGTCCTCGAGATTCGCCGACGACGCCGCACGCCTCGCGGCGGTGGTTCTACTTCGTCCCGGCCCAGGGCGAGCCGCGGAAGCTCGTCCACCGCATCGAGGCCGGGCGCGCTCGACCACCTGCCGGGCGAGCAAGACGGTCTACCTCCGCTGGCAGGAGCTGGAGGCCGGCGTCGGCCGAGCTGCTGGCCGGGCGCGAAGCGCGTGGCGATGGAGTACTCGCCGCGCAACGCCAACCCGTACGTCTCGCGCGTCGACGCCGGCACCGTCGAGCTGGTCGCGGGCTTCGGCGTCGAGGTCGTCTCGTCGGGCGACCTGATCCAGCTGTTCGAGGCGACCTGGGACGACGAGCAGTGGCAGATGCACCTCGAGGCGGCGAAGCACACGCTGCGCGGCGTACGACGTGGCCTGGCGGTTCATCGCCGAGCGCGTCGCGCCGGCGCGGCAGCGTGCGCGAGACCGAGGTGCAGCAGGCGATCATGGACCACTTCGCCGCGCAACGGCCTGGTCGACCGATCATCCGCCGATCGTCGGCGTCGGCCCGCACAGCGGCGACCCGCACTACGAGCCGCAGCGCCGGCAGCCGACGCGCGCGATCCGCGAGGGCGACTTCGTGCTCATCGACCTGTGGGCCAAGCTCGACCAGCCGCGGGCCGTCTACAGCGACCTGACCCGCGTCGGCTTCGTCGGCGACGAGGTGCCGGAGAAGTACGAGAAGATCTTCCAGCATCGTGGCCGCGGCGCGCGACGCGGCCATCGACTGCGTGCGCGAGGCGTTCGCCGCCGGCCGAGCCGCTGCAGGGCTGGCAGGTCGACCAGGCGGCCCGCGGACGTGATCGAGCGAGGCCGGCTACGGCGAGTACTTCGTGCCACCGCACCGGCCACAGCATCGGCCAGGAGACGCACGGCAACGGCGCCAACATGGACAACCTGGAAACGCGCGAGGAGCGCCGCGTGCTGCCGCGGACGTGCTTCTCGATCGAGCCGGGCATCTACCTGCCGGAGTTCGGCGTCCGCAGCGAGGTCAACGTGTTCGTCGACGGCGACGGGCGGCGTCCACGTCACCGGCGGCGAGCCGCAGACCGACGGTGCTGCCGATCCTGAGAGACTTCGCGCCGCGGCCCGAAGCGACGAAGAAAAGTGCACGGCCTACGAGCGCAGCCGCGAAGGGCGCCGAAAAGCACCAAGGCCAAGCCGCCGGCACGCCCAAGGCGCGCCGCGAAGCCCGCCGCTGGCCGGTCCAGAGCTAAGGCCGTACGGCCGGCTCGCCCCGCGGTAAAGAAGGCGAAGAAGGCGGCTCGACCGCTGCGCTCAGCGAAGCGGCGATCCGGCCGTCGTCGATCTTGACCGCCGCCACCAGCGTGTCGGCCAGCCGCAGCAGGGAGAGCAGCTGCTGAAGCCCTCGCCGGGCCGTGGCGTCATCCACGCCCCGCTCGCGGACTGTGGTGGCGACCAAAGCATCCGCATGCCGGCCGAGCAGCCGCCCCCAGGCGGAACAATCCACGTAGAGCACGTGGCTCGGCTCGCGCATCGCGTCGCCGAGCTGACTCGTCCAGCGGGCGCTGCGGGCAAGCGATTTCTCGCCACCGACCGCCTGAGCTTCCTGCAAGGCACGCTGCGTGCCGGCGACCCAAACGCGGCCGTCGGCCAGCGTCACGCTGGAGATGGCGGCGCGAGAGAGCCGCAGGCTGTCGCTCAGGGTCCGCAAACCATCGCCCATCAAGATGCCCGCCAGGCGGGACGACCCCGACTCGCTGAACGATTTGGCAAACCCGGCCAAGAGGGGCTCCACCGCGGCCTGGACCAACAGCAGCGATTCTCGCTCCGGCGGCATCTGCGGGCGTACGGCGATGGCCCCTACCCATTGAAGCCACTGCGTGCTGTCCCCCTCCCGCTCTTCGTGAGGCTTGAGATACACGCCCAGGTCCGGGCCTAGCAGCCGCAGCAGGGAGACGATGACTTCCGCTTCGGCCGGCTGCGGCTGCTTTTCAGGAGCGCCGTACTTACGGGCCCAGGTGATGAATCGATCCGGGTCCACGCGGGTCGCCGCCGCCAAAAGCGCGCCCTCCGGCACCTTGGCCAGGAAGCCCGATGGGCCGCTGAAGCAGGCCATGAACTCGCCGACGGGCGCGGGCAGCGCCTGGCGATCGTACTTGATGACCGCTTGCAGCCGCATGCGGGGCGTCAATTCAAAACTTGCCCAGCAAGACTCGACGGCCTGCCAGGACTTCAACAGCAATTGCTTCTGCGCCTGCTCGGCGGCCGGCGCGGCGGCCGCCTCGGCACGAAGGATCGGCTCCCAGGCACGCGGGTTGACGAAGAGCTTCACGGCGGCGCCGGGCGGCATGTCTTTCACCGCCGCGGCGTAGGCGGGGAGCTCAGCCAGGCTGCCGAGCGAACGGTTTGTCGCGGCAGGGGCCGTGGGCATGAGATCAAGGACGCGATGAAACAACCGCTCATGATCCGAGAGCACGGCCGTATTGCCCACGACGGCCAGCCGTACTGCGGGCCGTTTGCCGGGCCGGGAGCCAAGCTGGTAGTCGATGCCGCCGTGACGGGCGGCTTGCCAGGAGACCCTCTCCAGGAATTGCTGCGCTTTGGTGAAGCCTTCGGCGGCTTTCCGCAGCGCTTCGGCGTCGGCAGCGCGCACCAGCAGCACGGCCGGGGCGTGGCTGCCATCGTTCGTCGCGCGAAGGGCTGCGGCTTTGCCGCTGGCGGCCACGCTGTTCGTCGTGTCGCTCGTCGTGCCGCTGTTCGCCGCGCCGCGGTTCGTTGTTCGTTTCTCCGCTTCCTCGTCTGGCCAAATGGCCAGCAGCATCTGATGGCCAACGACTCTTTCCCAAAACTCGCCCGCGTCGATGCCGACGAGGCTGGCCATTTGTTCGGAAACGGCAGCCAGGTCGCGGCCGTCTTTCTCCCGCCATCGCCGCCAGGGAGGGAACTCGCCCAGCCGCTCGAAATGGGCCGAGGAGCGAAACTCCCGCACCGCCGCGGCGAGTCCCCGCGATTCGAGGCAGATGCCCACGTCGGCCGGCACGAGCGCCGGCAGCGGCTTCTCGTCGGCCCATGCCGAAGGAGCCGTCGCGGCTGAAAAGACGACGATGGAAACAGCCAGGAGGGGCACCGCGGCCAGGCCCGTGGCCCGATGCAAGCGATCATGATCCCAGCGATCACGATGCAAGCGATCACGATGCAAGAAGCGAAGCATGTTCGGACGGCTCGCCATCACAGATCACCATTTTCAGGTGTGGTTCCGCCAAACAAGGAGGTCAACGCCGACAGGGTGGATTGGGCCAGCGGTCGCAGCCCTTCGCGCACGTGGCTAGCAACCTCGGGCGCGGGCCCCGGCTCGCCGGAGGGCCACAAGACCACGGCCGGCGTGTCATCCACGCGCGGGACAAGGGCCAGCACATCCGACAGCTCGCTGCGCAGTCTCGCGGGCCAGGCCGGCGTAGCAGTTGGCCGCGTCCAGGGCCAGGTCCGAAAAGGCCCGCGGCCCGGGCGTTGGCGAACCGGTCTGGGCCACGTTGCCCTGGGGGGCAGGCGCGTTATTGTTCGGCGGATTGAATCGCCAGCAGACGGCGACGAGCACCGCGGCGGCGGCAGTGATCACGGCGGCACGCCACCAGATGTGGCGGGTGGAGTGTGGTCCGGTCACTCCGTGACCGGAACTCGGGTCACGGAGTGACCCGACGACGTGACCGGTCAGGGCGTGGGAAACGCGGCTCGCGTGTCCGTCGGCCCGCACGCGAGCCGCGTGCGCCACGTGAGGAACGGCCGTGGCGACGATTCGCGCGGCCAGGTCGCGGCTTGGCTCGGGCGGCAGCCCGAAACCGCATCGCTTGTACCAGGTCAGCGTAACCGGCCCACAATTCCTGGCACACAGCGCAATCGCACGCGTGCCCGTGGAGCGCGTCATCCAGCTCCAGCGGCGCCCGCTCGTCCAGCAGGTCATTCAGCCGTGTTTCGAACTGTTGGCAATTCATGTCGTGCCTCCTCGACCACTCCCCGTTCGCGCAGCTCGCGGACCACCTCGGCCCGGGCGCGGTGAATCCACGTCTTGATCGTGCCGACCGGGCAGTCCATCGCTGCCGCGATCTCGGCGTAGCTCAGCTCCTGCTCGTGGAACAGCAGGAAGGCCTGGCGGTGCTCCTCGCGTAACTTGCGGAGCGCCCGGTTCAACTCCTCGGTGAGCTGGCGTACGGCGTGAACGTCCGGCGTGCCGTCGGGCAGGTCATCGGCCAATAGGGCCTGCGGCGTAGGCCGCCGCGAGCGCGTCGCCAGCAGGCTGCGGCAGCGGTTGCCGGCAATGGCCAGCAGCCAGGGGCAGAACTCTCGCTCCGGGTCCCACCGCCGCAAGCTGCGGAACACACGCAGGAACACCTCCTGCGTGATGTCTTCCGCGTCGTGCCGGCTGCCCACCATTCGCACGCAGAGGCCATAAACCTGAGCGTGAAAGCGGTCCACCAGCTCGCGCATAGCGAACTGGTCGCCTGCCAGGCAATGCTGGACCAGAGCTCGCAACTCGTCAGGCAACCTTCACCTCGGCACCCATCGGCCGTCCATTGTTTGTACCCGCGCAGGCCGCAAGAGTTTCGCGGAAATCCTGAAGCGCAGCCGTGATGCGACTCGCCGCAGCGTCCGGCGACAACGCCCAGCCCGTTTTGCCCGAGCGACAACTCCTTTTCACGGCGGCAGTTGCGGCAACATGGCATAGTCCGGCTGGCCAAGTCCTCCCATTCTTATCGAAGGCCGCCCACGCATCAAGCGGCAGTGCATAACAGGGATGCCACGCAACTCTGTGCGGTTCATCGGCATCACGGACTCGCGTAGTCGTTCACCCAACGCTCTACGGCAATTGCGACGTGGCGACAGGTGGCGTCCAGGCGCCCAGCCAAGCCACCCGTGGCGACAGCGTAGCGAGCCGGTTCGTGAGCTTCTCGTCCGCAGTAATCAGCGGAACCCCGAGTCGCTGCGAGAGCGCGACGTAGCAGGCGTCGTACACGGAGATACCATGCGTTAACGCCAGCGCTCGCGCATCGACCCCAAGATCGGCAGTTGGCGTCCGCTGTAACGGTAGCTTCGCCACGGCCGCGAAATGCGCAGTAGCCGCGCGGCGGTTCCGTTGCCACGTTGAACGTGCTTCCAGAGAATGTTGCCGCACTCCGCGTACAACAAATCGGGCACGTGAAAGGTGCTGCTTGAAGTCGCGAGGCAGGCAAAGAGCGCGTGTGCTTCGCTCGACAGTGGCTCGGCCAGAAACAGCTTGATCGCCACGCTGGCATCGACCACGCACACGAGCGACCCGCTCATCGCGCACGGTCCTCTCGCAAGAGATCGACGCTGTCGGGAGTACCGGGAACGGGTATGATCGCTGTGCGGCGCAGTTCTGCCAATATCGCCAGCACTTCATTCGGCGCGGCCGACTTTTGACCGTTCACGGCGTTCTGAAGCAATTGCACGGTCTGTTCCCCGATCGACACGCCGCCCGAAATCGCGAGTTCCTCGATCCGGTGGTACAAGTCGTCAGGGACGTGATCGATGTGTAAGACTGACATGGCAAAGGCATGGAATGCTCACCGCTCACCCGAATCGCCTCTGTCAGGATTATACACCATGTCACGCAACGAGTCGCCGCTCACTTTAGCGGAACTGGAGTTGGCGTGTGGTGGTGAAAGCGGGGCACAGCAATCGCGAAGGAAGGGACAAGGGGCAGCACTGCGGACTTTACCTCGACTGGTCCGGTGATATCTTCCTCAGGGTGTCGTCAGGCGAAGCGTCGCACGCCGTAGCTGTACGGAAGATGCGGTATCCCGCCGCCCGCAAGAATAACAGGCTAGCGCAGAGAGTAACGATCTGGACAACGCTAAGCCACAGGAGATACGGAGCCCCGCGGCTCGCATTCTGATCGAAAGCGATCGCAAAGGCATACGGCTCCAGTCCGACAAGCACGAAGCTGTACGTCACCGTGAGCACCCACCAGGCGGGAAGGCACTCGCGCCCAAGGCAAGCCCTCAGTGGCAAAAGCGATAACAGGCTGTTAAAGACCACGACGAGGGAAAGAAACGTCAGCGCCTCGCGCCACTCAATCGTCCGTGGCAGGTCTGTCGCGGCCAACGCCAGCCGTCCGACGGTGCATAACATGGCGACGGCCGCCGTCCACGTCAGAATATCTTTGATGCCGAATTGCGCGTCTTCGGGCCTTCGCGCCGTTTGCGCGTTCGGGCCACGGTCAATGCACCAACGATAGCGCAATCGCCGGATCCACAGTGGCACTTGGACTGCGATCCACACACCAAGCGGGGCCGCCAGCAGAATCATCAGGTACTCCGGTACGATGCGGGGGGCCGCCAGACGGATCAAGGTTGCGAAGATAAGCAACCCGGCGGCCACGACCAGGGCCCATGCCGTCCAGCGCCAAGCCAGTCGGCCACGACCAAGCACCGCACCGTACGCACACAAAGCGGCCTGCGACGATGTCACCCCAAGCGTCGTCGTCAGCGGCCAATCGTGGTCTACAATGCCCCACGCCGATACAGCCACGATCACCAGCGTGACATGGAGCAATGCCAAGAGCGCCAAGGGGCCGTTCTTGGAGCGCGGAGCAGATTCGAGGGAATCGATCGTGCTCATAAATTCTGGCCGAACGACTACTTCAACTGCGCCGGTGACACTTTCAGCAATGTGTAAGGCGCCAAGGCTAACGAGTAGACGTTCCCATCGTGGTCCTGAGCCACGCCGAGGATGGCGTATTTCGCTGTGAAATGCCCCGACAGCGTGTGGAAGCCGTGATGCATCGCCAGGTCCTTGCCGTCGGCGCCTTTGAAGGGCGTGTAGTCGGTGTTCCGTACGGCGACCGGGCCGTGGGCGCGTGGCGCCTTGTCCCCCGGCGTGTAGCTGACCAGATGGTGAATGCGGTGGGCCGATGCATATTCGCCCGTCAGCGCCGCCCAGACCACGCCCTTGGGGCCGACGCACAGCGCCCGGCAGTCGGTGCTCTTGGCCTTGGGCAGCAGCGTGCCCAGGCTGCGGCCGGGCAGCGTATTCCCTTCGGCCGTCAGGTCATAGGCATAAAGCTGGTTCGTGCTCATCGGCAGGGCATAGAGCGTCTTGCCATCGGGCGAGATGTCCCAGTTGATGGGGTGGCTCGACCAGTCCTTGTTATCCAGCGCCAGCCGCGATGCCTCCGTGGGCGGCTGTCCGTCAATCGTCTGCTTCAGCCGCTCCAGCTTGCCGGAGCGCGGATCGTAGCGGGCGATATCGCCGCCGAGGATCGGGTGATACGCCCGGCCGAGATGGTCGATGACGATGAAGCCGAAGATGTGGTGCGTGTCGATCAGGTCCTTGTAGGTGCCCTTCTCCAGATCGAGGATCATGAAGTGGGCGCTCTCGGGCCGCTGGTCGGCGCAGGTGGAGATGTAGGCGATGCCACGCGACTCGTCGGGCGTGATGCTGATGATACCCTGGTGCTTGATGGGGATCGGGTAGACCTTGGTCTTGCCGGTGGCCGGGTCGTAGACCATCGGGTAGCCGCCGAGGTAATCTTCGCGTTTCTCCTTCTTGGCCTCGTCGGGGTAGCCCTGCTTGGTGCCGAAATAGATCTTGCCGCTGGCGCCGACGTTGTTCCGGGTGTGGATTTTGGACTGGGCGGCAAACCCGGTGGCCGTGCTGCCGATCTCTTTCATCGTATCGACCGCGACGCTCATCTTTTCGGTCTTGGAGTCGAACTCCACCAGGTAGCTGCCCACGCCGTACTTGGCGGTGCCGATGTAAAGCTTGTTGTTCTTGCCGGTGACGATGGAAAAGTAGCCGCTCCCCTGGTTGGTGGTCTCCTTGGGCACGGCGTAAGCGGTGGCCTGGAGCCATTTGGAGGGCTCCTGGGCGGCAAGGCCGCCACGGCCGGCAATCGCCAGCAAGCTCAACATTCCGCAAAGGCAACCGAGGCGCGTCATCACTTGGTACCTCGCACGTGGATTGGACGACTCGCCCCTGGGCGAGCCGGGTCATAGTTCGCGGCATCACGATACCGTACAATGCAGTCGTTGGCCACCAACCGAGCCAAGGGGCACGCGGACCATCGAGTACCTTCGGAGCAGCGAACGCCGATGCCTGTCAAATCCCTGCCTCTTGCTGCACTACTCGCCTGGACACTTCCTCTCATGCAATTGTGCGCCGACGACACGGCCGACGAGCTTTTCCGCCGGGCCCTGCAATCCGCCGTAGAGCGGAAGCACGAGCAGGCGATCGCCGATCTGGACGAGCTGCTGAAGCTCGACCCAAAGCACGGCCGGGCCTACGACAAGCGCGGCGAGGAGCGGTTCAAGCTGGGGCGGTTCAAGGAATCGGTTGAGGATTTCGACAAGGCCATCGAGCTGGGCGCCCGGCGCGAGCGGGAGCATTGGCAACGCGGCATCGCCCACTATTACGCCGGGCAGTTCGACAAGGGGCAAAAACAGTTCGAGGCCTACCAGACCTTCGAGGACAACGACGTCGAGAACGCCGTCTGGCGCTATTTGTGCATGGCCAAGGGCGTGGGCGGCAAGAAGGGGATCGAGAAAGCTCGGGACGATCTCTTGAAAATCCGCCGCGATCCGCGCGTGCCGATGATGGAGGTCTTCGACCTGTACGCCGGCAAGCTGAAGCCCGACGACGTGCTGGCGGCGGCCAAGGCCGGCGACCCCCGCCCGGCCGTGCTGAACAATCAGCTCTTCTACGCTCATCTGTACCTCGGCCTGTACTACGACGCCGGCGGCGAGACCAAGTTGGCCGCCGAGCACATGGACGAGGCGGTCAAACACAAGATCGGCCACTACATGTGGGACGTGGCCAAGGTGCACGCCGAGGTGCTGAAGAAGGCGCGGGAAGCAAAGAAGTAACAAGGGAGGTGGCAACGAAACGATGTTCCGTACACCAACCCTGAAAGGGTTGAATTCCATAGCCCAGGGTTGCGGCGCCAGCCGCTACCCTGGGTCAGCGGCAAAGACAAGGAACCGCAACCCTGAAAGGGTTGCACAAGGTCTGCGCCCGGACCGTCGGCCAGCGTGCAACCCTTTCAGGGTTGATGACGGTTCCGTGCGTTCCCTCCCAGGGTAGCCGCTGACGCGGCAACCCTGGGCTATGGAGTGCAACGCTTTCAGCGTTGGCTTGCGTGGTTCGTCGGCCAGGCGGAATGAATCACAATCCTGGTCATTCCGTCCTTCGTCATTCCGTCATTCGACATTCGTCATTCGCTTCTCATGGGCCGCATCATCTCCCTGCACTCGTTCCGCGGCGGGACCGGCAAGAGCAACATCACCGCCAACCTGTCCTACCTGTTGGCCAAGCGGGGCCGGTCCGTCGGCGTGCTGGATACCGATATCCAATCCCCCGGCATCCACCTGATCTTCGGCCTGGATCAAGACCGGATCACCTATACGCTCTCCGACGCCGTCCTGGGCAAGTGCGAGATCGAAGAGGCCGTTTACGACCTGGGGCAGGAGCTGGAGCTGGCCCCGGACGAGGGCCGCGTGTGCCTGTTGCCCAGCAGCATGGCCATCGACGACATCTCCCGCGTGCTGGCCGAAGGCTACAACGTCAACAAGCTCAATAAAGAGTTCCGGCGGCTCATCGACGTGCTGTCGCTCGATTTCCTGCTGCTGGATACGCACCCGGGCCTCAACCGCGAGACGCTGCTGACGACATCTGTCTCCGACCTGCTGTTGCTGCTGATCCGGCCCGACAAGCAGGATTACCACGGCACGGCCTTGCTCGTGGAGGTGGCCAAACGGCTGCAAGTGCCGCAGGTGCGGATGCTGGTCAACAAAGTGCTGCCCACGATGGATTGGAAGAGCGTGCGCGAGAAGGTCGAGCAGGCCTATCACTACCAGGTGATCGGCATGCTGCCGCTGGACGAGGCCCTGATCACGCTGGGCAGCCGCACGCTGCTGGCCAAGGAGTCTCCCACGCATCCCTGGGCGGCCGCCCTGGGGGACGTCGCTGCCGAGATTGTCGAAATGTCGTGATGCGGTTGTTCTCGGTCAGGTAGCCCACCCTGCGTTATCCTTCCAGCAGGATTCGCAGCATCCGCCGCAGCGGCTCGGCGGCGCCCCACAGGAGCTGGTCGCCGCAGGTGAAGGCGGTCAGGTAGCGGCCGCCCATGTTGAGCTTGCGAAGCCGGCCGACGGGCACCGTGAGCGTGCCGGTGACCGCGGCCGGCGTCAGCTCGCGGATCGAGCGTCCTTTTCGTTGGGCACGACTTTGACCCAGTCGTTGGCCGCGGCGAGCAGCCCTTCGATTTCAGCCAGCGGCACGTCCTTGGTCAGCTTGATCGTCAGCGCCTGGCTGTGGCAGCGCATCGCGCCGACGCGGACGCAGACGCCATCGACCGGGATCGGCCTGCTCGCCCGCGGCCCAGGATCTTGTTCGTCTCGGCCTGGCCTTTCCATTCTTCCTTGCTCTGGCCGTTGCCGAGGTCCTTGTCGATCCAGGGGATCAGGCTGCCGGCGAGCGGCACGCCGAAGTTCTCGTCGGGGAACTCCCCATGGCGGATGCGTCTCGGCACGCGGCGGTCGATTTCGAGAATCGCCGAGGCCGGATCGGCCAGCTGCTCGCGGCAACGCTGGCGTATGGCCCATCTGCTTCACCAGCTCGCGCATGTTCTGCGCCCCGCGCCGCTGGCCGCCTGATAGGTCATGCTGGTCATCCACTCGACCAGCCCGCGCTGGAACAGGCCGTGCCAGACCCATCAGCATCAGGCTGACGGTGCAGTTGCCGCCGATGTAGTTTTTCACGCCTTTGGCCAGGGCGTCCTGAATGACGTGCAGATTGACCGGGTCGAGAATGATGACCGCGTCGTCCTTCATCCGCAGCGCGGAGGCGGCGTCGATCCAATAGCCCTTCCAGCCGGCGGCACGAAGCTGCGGATAGACCTCGTTCGTGTAGTCGCCCCCCTGGCAGGTGACGATGATCTCCATCCCCTTGAGGGCGTCGATGCTCTTGGCATCCTTGACCGGGGGCGCGTCCTTGCCGATGTTTGGCCCGCGGCCGCCGGCCTGGGACGTGGAAAAGAAATGCGGCTCGATGTGGGCAAAGTCCTTCTCCGCCTGCATCCGCTGCATGAGCACCGAGCCTACCATGCCGCGCCAGCCAACCAGGCCTATCCGTTTCATGCTTGCACCTTCTGTAGTTGCCGACGATCTACCGAGCAGGCAATTGTACACCCTAGGCCGACGCGCAGGCGAGCGAGAGGTTCGCGCAAACGTGGGTCAGTTTGGCGGGCCACCAAGACCGAACATCGAACACCCAACATCGAACGAAAACCCGTTCGATGTTGGATGTTCGATGTTCGATGTTCAATCGGTCATCAACCCATTGCGGTTCGTGCAACGGGTAGACCCTCACCCTCGCTTGCGCGTCGCCCAGTGCGGCTGCGGCGGCGCTCACGTCGCAGCGGCCGGCGCGGCCACGCCTTCCGGGTCGATGCCGGCCAGGATGTCGTAGAGCTTGTCGCAATCGACCGGCTTGGTCAGGTGCAGGGCGAACCCCGCCGCGGCGGCTTCGCGATGGTCTTCCTCGCGCCCGTAGCCGGTGACGGCGATCAGATAAGCCGAAGAAAGCTCCGCGTCTTGGCGGACGGCGCGGGCCACGTCGTAGCCGCTCATGCCGCCCGGAAGGCCGATGTCACAAAGGATCACGCCGGGCCGGAACTGCCGGGCGAGCTCCAGCCCCGCGGCACCCGTATAAGCGGTGCGCACGTCGTGCCCCGCCAGCTTGAGAAGCCTGGCCGCGGTCTGGGCCGCGTCGCGATTGTCATCCACGACCAGCACGCGGTGCCTGGCCGCCGCGAGCGGCGGCCTCTGGATGTCATCGGGCGACGTGGCGCCTGCCGCCTGGTGCGCCGGGCTTGCCGGACGTGACTTCTCGCCGCCGGCCGGCACGGGCGTCGCAGGCGTGGCCACGTCGGCGGATGAAAGCGTCGGCAGCCTGACGACGAACTCCGCGCCGTGGCCAGGGCCGGCGCTGGTCGCCAACACCTGACCGCCGTGCAGCTCGATGAGTCCCTTGACCAGGGAGAGACCGAGCCCCAGCCCGCCACGGATGCGCTCGAGGCTGCGGTCGGCCTGGAAGAAGACATCGAAAATGCTGCTGAGCATCTGCGGCTCGATGCCGATGCCGGTGTCTCGCACCCGCAGCGTGGCGCCCTGGCCGTCTGCATCGGCGGCCAGGCCGACCGTGGCGTGGCCGCCGTGATCGGTGAACTTGCGGGCGTTGTTGAGCAGATTGTTGAGCACTTGCGTCAGCCGCGTGGGGTCGCCGTCTACCCAGATCGGATCGGGCGGCACGTCAACCTCCAGCGAGAGGCCGGCCGCCGCAAAAAGCGGCCGATAGTCGTCGGCGGCCTGGCGGACGATATGGCTGAGGTCGCAGCGCTCCGTGCGGAGCAGCACCTTGCCGCGGGCGATGCGCGTGGCGTCCAGCAGGTCGTCCACCAGCCGCACCAGGTGGGTGACCTGGCGGTCGATCAGGTCGCGCGCCTGCCGAAGGTCGGGCTCAGAGGCCCCGGCCAGCCGCATCCATTGCACGGCGTTGCGGATCGGGGCCAGGGGGTTCCGCAGCTCGTGCGCCAGCATCGCCAGAAACTCGTCCTTGCGGCGGTCCGCTTCCTGGATGCTCTGCACCAGCAGCGAGTTCTCCATCGCCATGCCGGCGCGCGACGCCAGCTCCTGGCACAGCCACAGGTCGTCCGGGGTGAACCGAGCACGCGTTGGCATCCGCCCCAGGCAGAGGACGCCGCGCGTGCGGCCCCGCACGACGAGCGGCAAGAGGTAGACGTCGGTCAGGGGCATTTCCGTCGGATCGGTCGCCTGGCCGTTGCTCTCCTCGCGGCCACGACCCTCCTCGGGCAGGGGCACGCGGATCGGCCGCTCCAAACGGCTGGGCTTGCCGCCGCCCAGCACGGCCTCCAGGCACTCCACCAGCGCGGGCGGCAGGGGCGCGGAGGCGCTGAGGCTTTGCGGAGATTCCCGTGCAGCCCAGGCCCAGTGGACTTTGCAGCCTTCGATGCCGACCGATTGCCCAGGCGGCACGCCCTCGGCCAGGCAAACGACGCTGAGATCAGCCAGAAACGAAACCGGCGCTCGCGTCAAGGCGCCGACCAGCGTCTCAAAGTCGAGCGATGATCCCAGCACATTGCCGGCCTCAGCGAGAAAGGCCGACCGCCTGGCCGCATCCTCGGCCACGGTCCGCCGCACGCGCTCTTCGGCCTGAAGGGCCATCTGTTGCCGCAACTGGTACAGCTCGACAAAGACGCGGACCTTAGCCCGCAAGATTTCCGGCACGACCGGCGTCGAGATGTAATCCACGGCGCCGCTGGCATAGGCCCGTGACGGCGGCAGATCGTCCGAAAAAGCCGTCAGGAAGATGATCGGCGTGCGCGCCGACTTCTTCCGCTGGCGAATCAGGGAGGCCGTCTCGAAGCCATCGATGCCGGGCATGTTCACATCCAGCAGCACGACGGCAAACTCGCGCTCCAGCAGGTGCTTCAGCGCTTCCTCACCCGTCCGCGCAAAAACGACGTTCTGGCCCAGCTCCTCCAAGACGCACTGGTAGACCAGGAGATTGTCGGGGAGATCATCCACGACCAGGATGTCGGTCTTGGGCTCGGCAGGCGGGATCATGCGGCGAATGGCGCTCGTGCTCGTAGTCGTGCTCGTGCTCGAAGGTCCTCGTGATCGAGCACGAGCACGAGCACGACTACGAGCACGAGTGAAGTATTCCCGGCTCCGCGCTTCTTACCGGTGCAGCCATGCCCGCAGCGCGGCCAGCATCTGCTCGCTGTCCACGGGCTTGGAGAGGTAGTCCCAGGCGCCGGCCTCGATGCACTTCTCGCGGTCGCCCTTCATGGCCTTGGCCGTCACCGCGACGATCGGCAGGTTCTTCAGCTCCGGAATCTTGCGGATTTCGCGCATCGTCTCCATGCCGTCCATCTCGGGCATCATGATGTCCATCAGCACGATGTCGATGTCCGGCTCGCGCTTGCAGGATGCGGATGGCGTCGCGGCCGTTGTCGGCCGAGCATGATCGTCATCTCGTGCTCTTCCAGCACGGTGGACAGGGCGAAGATGTTGCGCATGTCGTCGTCGACGATCAGCACCTTCTTGCCGGCCAGCACCTTGTCGGACTGGTGCAGGTCGAGCAGCTGCTGCCGCCGCTGCTCGGGCAGCTTGGTCACGGGACGGTGCAGGTAAAACGTGGCCAGGTCGAGCAGCCGATCGGGCGAGCAGGCTTGCCGCACGAGCGTGCCGGCAGGCGCGGCCACCGATCCGGACGTCGTGGTGTGGCCGCCGTCCTGGGTCTGGTCATCCGTGAGGACCAGGACCGGCGAGCGGCGATGCAGCGAGTCGCCATTGCCGTTCCCGTTGCCGCCTCCTCGGCGCACAAGGCGATGCTCTCGGAGCAGGTCGCCGACCGAGGCGCCGATCACCAGGCCGTCGAACTGCCGCTGGCCGACGGCCTTCGCGACGGCCCGCCCGTCGGCGACGGCCGTGATCTGCACGTCGTCGGCAGCTCAGGTACTCCACCAGTCGCTGCGCGGCGCGTCGGGTCCGGCTCGACGACGAGCAACTGGCGAGTCGTGCCGCGTGATGAACGCCGTGACGCTATCCAGGAGCTGGTCGAGCACGTCGCGGCTCTGGATCGGCTTGGCGACGAAGGCGATCGCGCCGGCCGACAAGGCCCGGTCGCGGGCGTCGTCGGTGGAGATGACGCAGACGGGGATGTGCCGCGTGGCGAGGTCGTTCTTCAGCCGCTCCAGCACGCGCCAGCCGTCGATGTCGGGCAGGAAGATGTCGAGCGTGATGGCGTGCGGCTTGTAATCGCGCGGCCAGGGCCAGGGCGGCGGCGCCCAGCGAAGTGACCAGTCCCTTGAAGCCCTTCTCGCGGGCCGCCTCGAGCAGGAAGCGGGCGAAGCGCGACGTCGTTCTCGACGATCAGCAGCACGCGGTCGCCGGGCTCGATGTTGTCGCGGTCGTCGCCGACCTCGTTGACCAAGCCGTCGACCGACGCGATGGCGTCGTCTGGCACGCCGCCAGGTCTTGACCGCCGCGGACTCGGTGAGCGGCGCCGCTGCCGCGACGTCGGTGGCAGCGGAGCTTCGGCCGCCGGCCGCGCTCTCGCCACGGACCCGTGCCGGCCTCGCTTCGGACGGCGCGCTTGCGCGGCGAGGCACGTAGGTCTGCGGCAGGTACAGCGTGAACGTGCTGCCTGGCCCGGCGCGGAGGCCAGGCGGATCTCGCCGCCCAGCAGGCGCGACAGCTCGCGGCTGATCGCCAGGCCCAGGCCCGTGCCGCCGTACTTGCGGCTGGTGCGAGCCGTCGGCCTGCTGGAAGGCCTCGAAGATGATCTGCTGCTTGTCGGGCGAGATGCCGATGCCGGTGTCGGAGACGGAGAAGGCGAGCACGTCGGCGGCGCGGTTGAGCTCGTCGTTGTCGGGGTTCCAGCCGCCGTGCACCGGCTCGCACGGTCAGCGTCACCTGGCCGTGGTGCGTGAACTTGAACGCGTTGGAGAGCAGGTTCTTGATGATCTGCTGCAGCCGCTTGGCGTCGGTGAGCATCGACTTGGGCAGGTGCGGCGTCGAAGTCGATCGTGAAGTCGACGCTCTTCGGCCTCGGCGACGTGGCGGAAGGTGCGCTCGACGTAGCTGCTGCAGGTCGGCGAGCCGCAGCTCGCCGACGTCGACCACGACCGTGCCCGACTCGATCTTCGACAGGTCGAGAATGTCGTTGATCAGCATCAGCAGGTCGTTGCCGGACGAGTGGATCGTCTTGGCGAACTCCGTCTGCTTGGCGCGTCAGGTTGCCGTCGGGGTTCTTGGAGAGCTGGTCGGAGAGGATGAGCAGGCTGTTGAGCGGCGTCCGCAGCTCGTGCGACATGTTCGCGAGGAACTCGGACTTGTACTTCGAGGTCAGGGCGAGCTGCTTGGCCTTTTCTTCCAGCGCCTGGCGGGCCTGCTCGACTTCCTGGTTCTTGCGTTCCACTTCCTCGTTCTGGTGGGCCAGCAGGCGGGCCTTCTCCTGCAGCTCCTCGTTGGTCTTCTGCAGCTCTTCCTGCCGGGTCTGCAAGCTGCTGGGCCAGCGACTGCGACTGCTTCAGCAGGTCCTCCGTCCGCATGTTGGCTTCGATCGTGTTGAGCACGATGCCGATCGACTCGGTCAGCTGGTCGAGGAACGCCTGGTGCGTCGGGTTGAAGCGCTCGAACGAGGCCAGCTCCAGCACGCCCTTGACCTGGCCTTCGAAGATGAGCGGCAGCACGAGGATGTTCCGCGGCGGCGCGTCGCCCAGGCCGGAGCGAGATGCGGATGTAGTCGGGCGGCACGTTGGTGAGCAGGATCTTCTGCTTCTCGAGGCGCACTGGCCGACCAGCCCTTCGCCCAGGTCGAGCCGCTTGCCGAGCGCGTCTTGGCCCTCGGAGGCGTAGCTGGCCAGCAGCGTGCAGCTGCGGCTCTTCGTCGCGCCGAGTCGAGGACGTAGAACACGGCGTGCTGGGCGGCGACCACGGGGCACAGCTCGGAGAGGATCAGGCGGCCGACGTTCGTCAGGTCGCGCTGGCCCTGGAGCATGCGGCTGAACTTGGCGAGGTTCGTCTTCAGCCAGTCCTGCTCGGTGTTCTTCAGCGTCGTGTCCTTGAGGTTGCGGATCATCTCGTTGATCGTGTCCTTCAGGGCGGCCACTTCGCCCTGGGCCTCGACGGTGATCGACCGCGTCAGGTCGCCCTTGGTCACGGCGGTGGCCACCTCGGCGATGGCGCGCACCTGCGTCGTCAGGTTGGCGGCGAGCTGGTTCACGTTCTCGGTGAGGGCCTTCCAGGTGCCGGCGGCGCCGGGCACCTTGGCCTGGCCGCCGAGCTGGCCTTCGACGCCCACCTCGCGGGCCACCGTCGTCACCTGGTCGGCGAACGTGGCCAGCGTGTCGATCATGCTCGTTGATCGTGTCGGCCAGCGCGGCGATTTCGCCCTTGGCTTCGACCGTCAGCTTCCGCTTCAGGTCGCCGTTGGCCACGGCGGTCACCACCTTGGCGATGCCGCGCACCTGGCTGGTCAGGTTGCCGGCCATCGAAGTTCACGCGAGTCGGTCAGGTCCTTCCAGGTGCCGGAGACGCCCTTCACCTGGGCCTGGCCGCCGAGCTTGCCTTCGGTGCCCACCTCGCGGGCCACGCGGGTCACTTCCGCGGCGAACGAGCGGAGCTGATCGACCATCGTGTTGACGGTGTTCTTCAGCTCGAGGATCTCGCCCTTCACGTCGACCGTGATCTTCTTCGACAGGTCGCCGGTGGCCACGGCCTTGGTCACGTCGGCGATGTTGCGCACCTGGCCGGTCAGGTTGCCGGCCATGAAGTTCACGCTGTCGGTCAGGTCCTTCCAGGTGCCGGCCACGCCGTGCACGTCGGCCTGGCCGCCGAGCTTGCCTTCGGTGCCCACCTCGCGGGCCACGCGGGTCACTTCGGAGGCGAACGAGCGGAGCTGATCGACCATCGTGTTGATGGTGTTCTTCAGCTCGAGGATTTCGCCGTGCACGTCGACGGTGATCTTCTTGCGACAAGTCGCCGGTGGCCACGGCCGTCGTCACGTCGGCGATGTTGCGCACCTGGCCGGTCAGGTTGCCGGCCATGAAGTTCACGGTGTCGGTCAGGTCCTTCCAGGTGCCGGCGACGCCCTTGCACGTCGGCCTGGCCGCCGAGCTTGCCTTCGGTGCCCACCTCGCGGGCCACGCGGGTCACTTCGGAGGCGAACGAGCGGAGCTGATCGACCATCGTGTTGATGGTGTTCTTCAGCTCGAGGATTTCGCCCTTCACGTCGACCGTGATCTTCTTCGACAGGTCGCCGGTGGCGACGGCCGTGGTCACGTCGGCGATGTTGCGGACCTGGCCGGTCAGGTTGCCGGCCATGAAGTTCACGGTGTCGGTCAGGTCCTTCCAGGTGCCGGCGACGCCGTGCACGTCGGCCTGGCCGCCGAGCTTGCCTTCGGTGCCCACCTCGCGGGCCACGCGGGTCACTTCGGCGGCGAACGAGCGGAGCTGATCGACCATCGTGTTGATCGTGTTCTTCAGCTCCAGGATTTCGCCCTTCACGTCGACGGTGATCTTCTGCGACAGGTCGCCGGTGGCGACGGCCGTGGTCACGTCGGCGATGTTGCGCACCTGGCCGGTCAGGTTGCTGGCCATGAAGTTCACGGTGTCGGTCAGGTCCTTCCAGGTGCCGGCGACGCCTTTCACGTCGGCCTGGCCGCCGAGCTTGCCTTCGGTGCCCACTTCGCGGGCCACGCGGGTCACTTCGGCGGCGAACGAGCTGAGCTGATCGACCATCGTGTTGATCGTGTTCTTCAGCTCGAGGATTTCGCCCTTCACGTCGACCGTGATCTTCTGCGACAGGTCGCCGGTGGCGACGGCGGTGGTCACGTCGGCGATGTTGCGGACCTGGCCGGTCAGGTTGCCGGCCATGAAGTTCACGCTGTCGGTCAGGTCCTTCCAGGTGCCGGCGACGCCGTGCACGTCGGCCTGGCCGCCGAGCTTGCCTTCGGTGCCCACCTCGCGGGCCACGCGGGTCACTTCCGAGGCGAACGAGCGGAGCTGATCGACCATCGTGTTGATGGTGTTCTTCAGCTCGAGAGATTTCGCCCTTCACGTCGACGGTGATCTTCTTCGACAGGTCGCCGGTGGCGACGGCCGTGGTCACGTCGGCGATGTTGCGCACCTGGCCGGTCAGGTTGCCGGCCATGAAGTTCACGCTGTCGGTCAGGTCCTTCCACGTGCCGGCGACGCCCGGCACGTCGGCCTGGCCGCCGAGCTTGCCTTCGGTGCCCACCTCGCGGGCCACGCGGGTCACTTCGGCGGCGAACGAGCTGAGCTGATCGACCATCGTGTTGATCGTGTTCTTCAGCTCGAGGATTTCGCCCTTCACGTCGACCGTGATCTTCTTCGACAGGTCGCCGGTGGCCACGGCCGTCGTCACGTCGGCGATGTTGCGCACCTGGGCCGTCAGGTTGCCGGCCATGAAGTTCACGCTGTCGGTCAGGTCCTTCCACGTGCCGGCGACGCCCTTCACGTCGGCCTGGCCGCCGAGCTTGCCTTCGGTGCCCACCTCGCGGGCCACGCGGGTCACTTCGGCGGCGAACGAGCTGAGCTGATCGACCATCGTGTTGATGGTGTTCTTCAGCTCGAGGATTTCGCCCTTCACGTCGACCGTGATCTTCTTGCGACAGGTCGCCGTTGGCGACGGCCGTCGTCACGGCGGCGATGTTGCGCACCTGGGCCGTGAGGTTGCCGGCCATGGAGTTCACGCTGTCGGTCAGGTCCTTCCACGTGCCGGACACGCCTTCGACGCGGGCCTGGCCGCCGAGCTTGCCTTCGGTGCCCACTTCGCGGGCCACGCGGGTCACTTCCGAGGCGAACGAGCGGAGCTGATCGACCATCGTGTTGATGGTGTTCTTCAGCTCGAGGAACTCGCCCTTGACGTCGACCGTGATCTTCTTCGACAAGTCGCCGTTGGCGACGGCGGTCGTCACGTCGGCGATGTTGCGCACCTGGCCGGTCAGGTTGCCGGCCATCGAGTTCACGCTGTCGGTCAGGTCCTTCCACGTGCCGGCCACGCCCTTCACCTCGGCCTGGCCGCCGAGCTTGCCTTCGGTGCCCACCTCGCGGGCCACGCGGGTCACTTCCGAGGCGAACGAGCCGAGCTGATCGACCATCCTGTTGACGGTCTTGGCGGTGCGCAGGAACTCGCCTTGCAGCGGGCGGTCGTCGATCTCCAGGGCCATCGTCTGCGACAGGTCGCCCTGGGCCACGGCGCCGATCACGCGGGCCGTTTCGCTGGTCGGGTGCACCAGGTCGTCGATCAGCGCGTTGACCGACTCGACCGATTCCTGCCAGAAGCCGCCGACGTCGCCCAGCGAAAGCCGCTGGCTGAGCTTGCCTTCCTTGCCGACGACGCGGCTGAGGCGGGCCAGCTCGCTCGGCCATCCGCTCGTTCAGCTCGACCACGTCGTTGAAGGCGTCGGCCACCTTGCCGGCGACGCCGGTCCAATCCGAGGGGAGACGGACGCCGAGCTTCCCTTTCTTCACGGCGTTCAGGCCGGCCAAGAGGGCCGACATCTCGGTATCACGATCGCGCCAACGGGATCTTGCAGAGCCGGCACAGACGTTCCTCCAAACGAGTAGGTCGCACGTTATGTGCTACTGCGCGGCGCCGCATTCTATCGGCGAGCCCGCCCCCTAGGGCGGAAGCTACACGATAACACAGGCCCCCGGGAGAGTCGAGATTGATCCGGCCTCACGGTTTGCGGGGTCCCTTACCGTTCTTCTCCCGCTCCTTTTCCTTCTCCCGCTCCTTTTCCTTCTCCCGCTCTTTGTCGTTCTCCCGCTCCTTTTCCTTCTCTTCCCGCACCGCGATCTCGGGGGTCTTGGCATCGTCGCGGCAGAAGAACATCACGTGCTGCCAGGGCAGGTCATCGTATTGCCGCACCAGCTTATAGCCGTTGGCGGGAACCTCTTTCATGATCTGCTTCTTGGTCATCTTGTGCAGCGGCCGGATCGGCACCCACCAGTCTTCCGCGCGGAACTCGACCAGCACGATCTGCCCCTCCGGCTTCAGGCTTTCACGCATGGCCTTGAGCATGTGCTCGGGATGCGAGAACTCGTGGTACACGTCTACCAGCAGAATCAGGTCCACCCCCCCCTTGGGCAGCTTGGGATCGATGAGCGTGCCGAGGATCGGCTCGACGTTCTTCACGCCCTCGGCCGCGGTGCGCTTTTTGAGCAGGCTGAGCATCTCGGGCTGGATATCCACGCCGAGCACGCGGCCCTTTTCGCCGAGGAGCTTGGATAGCTTCAGCGAGTAGTAGCCATTGCCGCAGCCCATGTCGCAGATCACGGCACTCGGCTCGACCTTGAGGACTTTGAGCAGCTTCTCGCAGGCCTCCTCGCGTTCGCGCGACTCGCGGACGAGCCAGTCGGCGCCTTGATAGCCCATCACCTCGGCGATTTCACGGCCCTTGTAATGGGTGAGCGCCGGGGGGAGCTTGTCTTTGGCCGGCTTTTTGACGGGAGCCGGGGGGGGCGGCTCCTGCGCCGCCGAGGGCCAAGAGGCCAGGAAGGAACCTGCGACCAGGACCGCGCAAGCCAGCAGCATCGCCGATGCCGCGAAGGCCGGAATCCGCTGGCGAATTCGCATGATGGTTCCCCAACGGGTTTGCGGAGGCACTGCGACATCCCCGCGCACCATCATAGCTTGCGGGTTCCGTCGCGGCCACGCTGCCTGACCTGACGCGCCGTGCCCTGGTGGGCCCTGCTAGGCTCGCAGGGGAACCAGCGCTCGCAAGCGGGCGTCGCGCAGATACAGTCCTCCCCAAACCAGGACGCCTCCGATGAGCGGGGCGCTGAACTTTTGCGAACCACGGAAGACACGGAACACACGAAAACGAATCGAGCTTCTCATGAGGCGAAGACTTCCTCGTCCGTGTATTCCGTGTCTTCCGTGGTTGCGGCTACGCCGCGCCAAGCTCTTGGTGTTCTTTGTGGCCTATCTTGCTTCACGCTTCGGCTTCGACGACTGCCTTGAGCTGTGCCAGCCCTTGCTCGAACTGGCCGCCGCACATCTTGTCGATGTTCATCACCAGGTGCATCGCCTTGGCCATGAAGTTCTTGGGGCCGGTCATGCTCCAGGTGACCACGGTCTGGCCGCCTTCGGGCACGAACGTGAACTCCACGTCGTTCGTGCAGGCGAACGGCCGCACGAACTGGAGCTTGATGCGGATCAGATCGCTGGGCCGGCTCTCGGTGATCGTGATCCGACCTTCGCCCACCTGGCTGTTACCCGACCAGGTGTAGATCGCGCCGGCCCCCGACGGCGGACCCTCGTAGGTGGTCTTCATCGCCGGGTCGAGCCTGGCCCAGGGAGACCAGGCCTCCCATGCCCGGAGGTCGTTCACGTGAGCGAACACCCGCGGCGGCGGCGCCGCAACGCGGGCCGACCGCGCCACGCTGAAGGTGGCCGGCTGCATCGCGATCAGAAGCAAGAGCAGCACAAGGACGACGGCGATCCCAATCAGAACGTAGGTGAGCATTCGGGTCTCCTACTGCTTGCGCCGGTAGTGCGCGGTCATGAATTCCTGCCATTTCCCGTCGTCGCCCAGGATGCGCGATTTCATCGTGCGGTGGTCGTTGCTCACCAGTTCGATCCTGTCCTGGTACTTGGCCATTCCCTGGCCGGTCATGCTTGGCCCTTCCGCGTCCAGCGTCAGCACCTTCCCCGCCGCATCCAGCGACCCGTTGTAGACCCACAAATACGTCATCATCGAGGCGATGAACGTGCCGACGTACCGCCCGGCCTGCGGGTCGTAGCCCAGCGTGATGATCGAGGTCATGGTGCCGCCACCGGGCATCTCGCCTTGCCCTTCGCCAATCACCCACAGGCCGCCGAGCGACCGGACGCGCTCGGTCCCCTGGGCCTTCGAGGGGGGCTGATCGGGCCCCATCGAGCACTCGTGCTCGTACGTCCATTCGCCGACAAGCTTCTGGAGCCACTCGTGTTCTTTCTGCGGCTGGCACATCATTGGGTCGCTCATGGGATTCTCCAGGTTGATTAGGTTTGCAGTGACTGTCGCCTTTCGCTCTGCGAAAGGCACTGTCTTTCGCGGAGCGAAAGACGACATTACGACTTCCTGAGGTTCTTCGCCTGGGCCTGAATGCGTTCTTCTTGCTTCCTCAGCTCCGGTGTCAACGCTTCACCGAAATCGTCCGGCTCGAACACGGGACGAATCTCGACCTCGCCCGGCTCGTTGTGAGGGTTGGGACAGCGCTTGAGCCAGTCGATCGCTTCTTGCATCGATTTGACTTGCCACATCCAGAATCCGGCCACCAGCTCCTTGGTCTCGGCAAAGGGGCCGTCGATCACGGTCCGGTCTTTGCCCTCGAATCGAACGCGGACGCCCTTGGAGCTGGGGTGCAGCCCCTCGCCGGACAGCATAATGCCCGCCTTCACCAGCTCTTCGTTGTACTTCCCCATTTCGGTGAGAAGCTGCTGGCTGGGCATGGCGCCGGCCTCGGATTCCTTGGTCGCTTTGACGAAGACCATCACTTTCATCGCAAACCTCCATGGTTAGCCGCGTTTGCGGGGGGGATTATAGGAGCGGAAACTATTCTGGTAAGCCCTCGAGCTCGAAGACCGGCCGGATTTCCACCGTGCCCAGCCGGGCGCCGGGGTGCCGGGCGGCGATGCCGATCGCCTCGTCGAGGTCCTTGGCCTCGATCAGGTAGAAGCCGCCGAGCTGCTCCCGCGTCTCGGCAAAGGGGCCGTCGGTCACCAGCCGTCGGCCGTCTCGCACGCGGACGCTGGTGGCCGTGGCACGGGATGCAGCGGCGAGGCGAGCACGTACTGTCCCTTGGCGTGAAGCTCGTGGGTTAGCCCGACGGCCTCCTGCATTGCCTCCCGCAGCGCGGCGTCGCCGGCTTTGGCCCAAGCCTGCTCGTCGTCGTAGCATAGCAGCATGTATCTCATGTCGGCCTCCATCAGTGAGTCGAATGGCGAGCGCCCGGATCGACACGCCGCTGGAAAAATTGTCTACAATCGTGGGCATGGTTCCTAGCGCCAGCGACGCCCTTGACGCCGTCTATCGCTCCGAATGGGGCCGGATCGTGGCCACGCTGATCCGGCTGGTCGGCGACTTCGACGTGGCCGAAGAGGCGGCACAGGAAGCCTTTGCGGCGGCCGTCGACCAATGGCCCCAGTCCGGCGTGCCGGAGTCTCCACGAGCCTGGATCATACAGACCGCCCGGCACAAGGCCATCGACCGCATCCGCCGCCGGGCACGGCTGGAGGAAAAGCTCGAATCCTATGCCGCCTCCGGCTCGGTCGCGGCCAGCGTGGAGCCGGCCTACGAGACGGAGGACATTCCCGACGACCGCCTGCGGCTGATCTTCACCTGCTGCCACCCGGCATTGGCCGCCGAGGCGCAGGTGGCCCTCACGCTGCGCATGCTCGGCGGGCTGGAAACCGACGAGATCGCCCGGGCGTTTCTCGTGCCCACGGCGACCATGGCCCAGCGGCTGGTCCGGGCCAAGCGGAAGATCCGCGACGCCGGCATTCCCTATGAGGTGCCGCAGACGGGCGACATGCCGGCCCGGCTCGACGCCGTGCTGACGGTGATCTATCTGATCTTCAACGAGGGTTATCTGGCCACCCGCGGCGAGTCGCTGGTGCGGACCGATCTGTGCGCCGAGGCCATCCGCCTGGCGCGGCTGGTGCGGACGCTGATGGCCCCCGAGCCGCCGGCGGAAGCCACGGCACTGGTGGCCCTGATGCTGCTGCACGATTCGCGCCGCCCGGCCCGGCTCGATGAGCAGGGCGATCTGGTGCTGCTGGAAGACCAAGACCGCACGCGCTGGGACGCTCGGCAGATCGCCGAGGCGCTGCCGCTCGTGGAGGAGGCGTTTCGCGGCCGGGCCGGCCCGCTGGCCCTTCAGGCGGCGATTGCCGCCGAGCACTGCCGGGCCGCGCAGGCCGACGATACTGACTGGCCGCAGATTCTCCGGCTCTACGATCTGCTGGAGCGCGTGCAGCCTTCGCCCGTCGTGTCGCTGAACCGGGCCGTGGCGGTCGCCATGGTAGACGGCCCGCGGGCGGGGCTCGAGGTGCATCGACGGGCTCGCCGCGGGCGGCGAGCTCGACGGCTATCACCTGCTGCACGCCGCGCGGGCCGATCTGTTGCGACGCCTAGGCTCGGCCGTCGAAGCGGCCCAGAGCTATGAGAGAGCGCTGGCGCTGGTGACCAATGACAGCGAGCGGCGGTTCCTCGAGCGGCGGCTGCGCGAAGTCGCGTCGCGGGCGGAAGCGCCTCGGTAGGGTGCACGAGCGTGGCATGGCCATCCTGGCCATCCTGGCCATGCGCGAGACGGCGACGCGGCGAGAGTACAAGCTAGTGTGACTATCACGGGCTGGAAACGCTGGAAGCCCGTGCCACGGCCTTCATCCCCGGCAACGCTCAAAACGTGACCGGCGTCGCCGGCTGGTGCGCGACCGTCTCTACGTGCGCGATCAGTTCCTTTTCCAGATCCGCCGCATCCCGCGCGGGCAGGCCAGCCAGCCGCAGAAAGCCGGCCAGCATGGCGAAGCCGTGCTCGGTGAGAATCGACTCGGGGTGGAACTGCACGCCGGCGACGGGATACTGCCGATGCCGCAGGGCCATCACGAGCCCGTCGTCGTCCCGCGCAGCGACTTCCAGACAATCCGGCACGCTGGCCGCCTCGACGACGAGCGAATGGTATCGGCAGGCGTCGAGCGGGCTAGGCAGGTCGGTGAAGATTCCTAGCCCGTCGTGGTGGATGCGCGACGTGCGGCCGTGCACCGGCTCGGGGGCGCGGACGACGCGTCCGCCGAGCGCTTCGCCGATGGCCTGATGACCCAGGCAAACGCCCAAGAGCGGCAGTTCGGCGTGTAGTTGCCGAACCACCTCCAGCGAGCAGCCCGCCTGGAGCGGCGCACAAGGCCCCGGCGACAAGACTACGGCCGCCGGCCGCAGCGACCGAATGCCGGGCACGTCGATCGCATCATTGCGGACCACGAGCGCATCGTGCCCCAGCCGGCGGAAATAGCGCGCCAGGTTGAAGACAAAGCTGTCGTAATTGTCGATGAGCAGGATCACGGAGCGACCGCGCGGTGCCATTGCGGAAGATGTTGATCAATGAGCCACCAAGGGCACCAAGAGCCTAGGGCGGCAAAGCCGCAACCACGGAAGACACGGAATGACACGGAAAAAACGGCCGTTCTTCCGTGTCATTCCGTGTCGTCCGTGGTTCGCAAACTTTGCGTCACTCGAAGAAAAAGGACGTTAGTACGAAGTTAGTGGCCGCTGACCAGCGCCTCAGTTCATGGCCGACTTCCCGCGTTGGGTTTTTTCGGGGCCAGTGCGATCAGCGACCGCAGTGCGTTATTCACCGCCTCGGAGGTGGGAAAGTACTGGCTCACGTCCGGATCGAGCATGATCGCGCCCTCGGCGAGCTTGAAATGTTGCACGACCGTTGTGCCGTTGGTTCTCTGGATCTTTACCGTGTGGCCTTGCCGGTAGGCATCGGAATGTTTGCCTCGCACACCGCGCCGAAAGTCATACTCGGAGCGCATCACATCCTTTTTCTTCTTCTTGTTCTTCTTGGTGCTAGCTGCTTTGGTCATATTGCCTCCGTTCGGCTGGAGTCGCCTTTCGACTGCTGATGAGCCGGATGTTTTCCCCGCGTTCAGTATATGCCACAACCAGCACGCGTCCGCGCTCGGAAGCGCCAATATCGATGAAGCGCGGCTCTTCACCGGAGTGTGCCTCATCGAATATCGTGAGCGACATCCGGTCGCCAAAGATGGTTTTGGCTTCCTCGAAGCTCACCTTGTGTTTGCGCAGATTGGCCGCCGCCTTCTCCTCGTCCCATTCAAAGGTCAAGGCCATATCGCGCTCGCTCCGACGGCTCGGGGGTGCTATCAAGAGCATCAGTCGGCTCACGCCGCCCGCTCATCTCCGTAGAGTAGCCGGTCATGGTCGCGGCCGGAGAAGACTCGGCCATCTTGCTCCAGGGGCAACGCAGCGATCTCCGAGAGAATCTCCGCCGGCTCCCGGCTGTCGTGGGCTGCGGGCGGTTGAATCACGATCACCTCGACTTCCTGTCCTTCTGTGAATTGGACGGGGGCAATAGGCCGCAAAACGCCTCTTTCGAAAACTGCGGTAAAATGTGCGGTCATGTTCGTCCTCATCGGATCGCGATACGGCCCTATTGTACGCCACCGGACAGTTACCGCCAGAACCCCTCCGTTCGCTTCCTACGATCCCTCGCCCAGACAGAATAGCCGCTGCTTGGTGCGGATGAACAGCCGCGGGCCGTCGAATGTCGGGGTGCCGACGAATTCTTCCAGGCGGCTGCTGGCCAGCTCGGCGAACTCGCGACCTGCCTTGATCACCACCGTCGTGCCGTCGTTGGAGCTGGCGAAGAGCCAATTGCCGGCCACGCACAGGCTGGGGTCGGTGCGCCCTTACGAAGCGAGAGCCGTTTCTGATATACGGCGGCCCCGCTCGCGGCATCGAAGACCTCCAGAATGCCCTGCTCGGTGACTGAGTACAGCAACCCGTCGTGGACGACCGGCGAGGCCAGGCGATTCGTCCGCGCCCCCTTGCTCTCCCAGAGCTTCTCCAACGCGAAGGGCTCCACCGAGCTCTCCGGCAGCTTGAGCGCCTTGATCGTGCCGTCTTGGACTGCATAGATCACGCCGTCGGACACGATGGGCGAGCAATAGCCCAAGCGAAACTGGTCTTTTGCCAACACGCGCCCGTCGGACGCCCTGACGACGGCCCCGTCGGGCGTGACAATCACGCTGCCGTCGGCCAGGCGGGCCGCCACCGGGCTGCCGTGCCGCTCGGGGACCTTCGCTCGCCAGACAATGTCCCCCGTCGTCGGGTCGAGCGCGAAAAGCTCCCCCAGCGAAACGATCAATCGGCCGTCCACCAGCAGCGGGCTGGCGCTGTGGCTGCCGGAGGGAGCGGCGATGAACTTCATCCAGCGGCGCTGGCCATCGAGCGTATGGGCCGACACGATGCCCGTGCCAAACACGGCGTAGATCGCCTGGCCATCAGTGGCCGGCGTGCTGGCCGAGTTGCCCGTGTCGCCGCCGGGCATCGGCGGATAGGCGTGCAGCGCCCTGATCTGGCTGTCGAAGTCGGCGATCTTGTCGTCCAGCGACTTCAAGTCTTCGCGGTCTTCGCCGGCTTTCTTTCGCTCCTCCCGCTGGCGCCGCAGGTCGTCGGCCTCCTTGCGAAGCGATTCGGCCTGCCGGTGGTCGGCGGCGATCTCGGCCGCTTTCTCGGCGCCGAGCGCATCGGCGTAGGTATGCGGCCGCTGCCAGAGGGGCTGGCCATCGCTCGCTCGCAGGCAGACGAGCTCGGCCGGATCGGCGGTCGTGAACACGCGGTCGCCCAGCACGACAGGTGTCGAGATCGACCTGCCGAGGGGTGCCGACTTCCAGAGCACGTTCTTCTCGGCAGACCAGTCCCGAGGCGGCTCGGCGGCCGTGTAGCGGCCCGAACCATCGAATCGCCAGCCGATCGACGGCTCGGCGGCCAATCCCGGTGTCGTCCACAAGCCGAGCAGGGCCAGACCAACGCAGCCGCACAGACGAAGGGCACGCATCCGAAAGCCTCCGGCGTTCAGGGAGCAACGGCGCGGCCACGATACGCGACGGCCGCCGGCCCTCCAAGAGCAGCTTTCGTGCCCGACGGCCGCAGATCCGGCCGGAGATGACAGATCGATTAGGGAACCGCCCCGGCCCCCGGGCCAGCCAGATAGCGGTCCGCGAACTTCAGAAACGTGGGCGCCGAGAGGACCAAGCCCAAGAGCCATCGTGGCGATTGCCAGGTGATTGCGGACATGGTTCAGAACGCTCCGTTGATGAGGGCAATGACTTCGTACGAAATCGCCGCCACGATCCCCGACAGGGGGATCGTCATCACCCAGGCCCAAACGACGCGCCGTGCCACGCCCCAGCGGACGGCCGAAAACCGCTGCACGGCCCCCACGCCGATAATGGCCCCGGTGATCGTGTGCGTCGTGCTGACGGGGATGCCCAGCTCGGCCGTGGTGAAGAGCGCCACGGCGGCGGCCGTTTCGGCGCAGAGCGCCGCTGTAAGGCTTGAGCTTGACGATCCGCAGCCCCATCGTCTTCACGATCCGCCAGCCGCCGGCGAGCGTGCCCAGGCCGATCGCCAGATGGCAGGCCAGCACGATCCAGAAGGGAAAATCCACGTGGCCGGCCTCGAACTCGCCCTGCTGGTTCTTCCACATGCCGGCGTAAAGCAACGCGGCGATGATGCCCATCGTCTTCTGGGCGTCGTTGGTGCCGTGCCCCAGGCTGAAAGCCGCCGCCGAGCCGAGCTGCATGATGCGAAAATAGCGATCCACCTTGGCCGGCAGGGACTTGCGCAGCAGCCACAAGAGGATCGTCACGAAGAGCAAGGCAAGCAGCATGCCCACCAGCGGCGAGAGCACGATGAACTGCACCGTGGTGATGAATCGCTCGTAGTGCAAGACGCCGGTCGCTTTGCCCGCATAGGCCATGGCGGCGCCGCCAAAACCGCCCAGCAGCGCGTGCGACGAGCTGGTGGGCAAACCGAAGAACCAGGTGAAGAGGTTCCAGGAAATGGCGCCGATCAGGCCGGCAAAGATCACGTCCTCGTTCACGAAGTCGGTGTGCACCATCTTGGCGACGGTGTTGGCCACGTGCACGCCGAAGAACCAGGCCGCCACGAAGTTCCACCACGCGGCCCAGACGACGGCGGCCATGGGCCGCAGCACGCGCGTGCCGACGATCGTGGCGATGGAGTTGGCCGCGTCGTGAAAGCCGTTGATGAAATCGAAGGCCAGCGCCGTCAGCAGAATGAGCAGCACATAGGGATGCTGCCCGATCTCGGCAATGTCCGAAACAAAGCGATCCACGCGGCAAGCTCCGTTGGGTTCACGTTCCCTTGACGACGATCTCGTTGATGACGTGCCCCACGTCGCGGCAGGCGTCCACGGTATTCTCCATCGCCGCGAAGAACTCGCGCTGCTTGATGAAAGTCATGATGTCCGGCGGCGAGGCGAACAGCTCCTCCTCCACGTCGCGATAGACCTCGTCGGCGTCGTTCTCCAGCCGGCTGATCTCGCGCAGCACGCGGGCCATTTCCTCCGAGCCAAGCTGCCCTCGGCAGAGCGACACGGCCCGCTGCACGTAGCCCGCGATTTGCTGCACGATCAGCGCCATGGTCACCGCCTGGGCCGTCGGCCGCTCGATGCGAAAGGCAGTCAGCCGAAAGGCGGCGTCTTCCATGTTGTCCAGCACGTCGTCCAGGCTGGTGGCCAGCGTGTGGATGTCCTCCCGGTCCAGCGGCGTGATGAACGTGCGGCCCAGCGAAGTGAGGATTTTCTCGACGGCCATGTCGCAGGCATGCTCCAGCTCGCGCATGTCGTTCATTCGCCGCTCGCGGTGGTCGAACTGCTCGACCAGCTCGCAAAACACATTGGCCGCCTGGACCATGATCGCCGTCACCTCGTCGAACATGTCGAAGAACTTCAGCTCGCGGGGGAGCAAGGAAAAGCGCATGGTGTGTCCGCTGTGCAATGGATCAGGAACCGCCGCCGGTCGGCCGCACGTGGTGTCAGGGCGCGGTCCGCGCACCGGCCGCTGCTAGAGGCTTGCTACGTTAGGCGAAGTCGTGGGGATACTCAAGAGTCTTGCCCGACGACCAGGACTGCCCAGTGGTCTAGCGCAGTCCCTTGAGGAACTGATTGAAGTCATCCTCGTCATCGCTGCCCGCCGAATCGCCCTGCTGGCGGCCCTCGTCGCTGCTGGCTTGGTCTTCTTTCTGGCCCTCGTCGGGTGCTGGCTGGGGCAACGAAAGCGGTGGCTTCTCACCCGCGAGCGTGTCGCCGGAAGGGCCAACGGTTTCTTCGGAGGACGCCTTCTCCGCAGCCGGCACTTCCTCGTCTGGCTCAACAGCAGGCCCAGCCACGTCGGCGACATTCCTTCCCTGTCGTGGCTTGGCAGCCGAGTCTGTCGGCGACTCCGATGGCTTGCGTTTCTTGCCGAACGGCCACCATGACCGCTTTCGTTTCGAGGTCTTTTCGGGGGCCGGGCCGGGTGCGGGCGCGACCTCACCGCGCCGTGCAGCGGCTTCGTGGCCGTCGTCGTCGGCGCTCTCTGGGAGGTCATCCTCTTGCGCGTCCCTGCGGCAGCACGGCCGAAGTCGGTCGGATCGGTGTCGGGCGGGTCGGTGTCGGTCGGGTCGGTGTCGGTCGGGTCGGTGGAAAGTGCGTCCTCCGCCTCCCGGCGATCGGTCTCCTCGATGTCTTCTGCGTCTTCTCGGGAGACATCTTCTGCGGACGAGTCGGCGGCCGCGGCGGCCTGGTCACCCGGCGGAGTCGCAAGCCAATCGAACTCCGTCCGCGGCGGCGTGGCCGGCGGATCCGGCTTGGCCGTGCGCTTCGGCGACACTGGCGATGCGGGTCCGGCGGCAGCCGGCGGCAGGAAGGGAGGTGATTCGGCCTCTGCCGCGGGGGGCGGCAGCCATTGCAGGGTCCCTTCATCGTTGCCCTGCGGCGTGGCGGCGTTTGCCATGTCGCCCAGAGCATCGTCATCGGCATCTGGCGAGTCCTCGTCCCAGTCGTCGTCGCCTTCCACGAGCGCCTCGAAACTCGGCGCCAGCGGCTGCCGGCGACATCTGGCCGGTGTCGCTCTGCACCCCCTCGCCGGCGGGCTCGTAGATCACCACGAACGTCAGAGGTCCGATCGTCAGCTTCGCGCCGGGCCGAATCACGGCCTCGCCCTCCACGCGCTGTCCGTCGAGCAACGTGCCGTTGAGGGAGCCGTTGTCGCGGAGCATCACCATGCCGCCTAGCTCCTCCAGGAAGCAATGCTGACGGCTGACCTTGGGGTCGCCGATGGTGATGCCGGCCGCGCGGCTGCGTCCGATCACCAGAGGCAGCTCGCGCACGACTTCGCGCTGCCGGGCGTTCCCCTCCACGACGATAAACTTGACTTGCATCGGAGCCTCGGGGCCGTCGGCAGGGCATCGGCGGACGACTGGCCGCCGTGGAAATGAAGCTAGCTCTTCGCACTATACTCCTGTCCCATGCCGGCTGCAAACGAACGCCAGGGCGCCCTCAAGCGTCCTAGCCGGTTCGCGGACGGTGCGTTATGATGATGCCTGCCTTGTTCGACTCTTCACCTTCCGGATGCATGCACTATGGTGCGCAGGACCCTCAACCGTAGGGAATTACGGATTGCCAACGAGGCGGCCGAGGCGACGGATACCGCCACCGTAGAAGACGATGACGGCGCGGCAAAGAAGGCGGCGCCGGCCAAGAAGCCCGCCAAGAAGCGCAAGAGCCGCGCGAAGGCCGACAAGATCATTCGCTACAAGGCTTTCTGGGGTGTCTTCAACCAAAGCCTGAAGCGCGTGGCGATCTTCGACTACCATGAGCGCTCGACCGCGGAAAAGAAAGCGGAGGAGCTGTCGGGATCGCAGAAGTCGCCGCACTTCGTGCGGCCGGTGAAGGAACCGATCGAAGAATAGGCGCCTTCTCCAGCGCCAGCGAGCCAGCCAGGCCCAGCGTCGAGACGTTAGGATCGACGTGTGCGGCGGCACAAGTTGCGCGATCGTCATAACCCGCCGTAGCGCTTCTCGATCCGCGCATCCGCGCGTGCTATATCCTGGTAGCCGACGGGGTGGCGGTGCGCGCGCATCTCGCGGGCGAGGCCACTTGTTGGCGCGGCCGGACTTTGGGAAATTCGAGTGGTGAGCACTTTGGCCGACTACTTGCAGCAGCCCGACGCTTCTCGCAGCCTTGCCGGCGAGGACGCTGCCATCGACCAGGCGCTGGGCCGTTTTCTGCCGCTGCTGCGCGAAGTGTTGGCCGCGCATGCCGAGGGACTGGTGGCGCCCTGGAGGGGCTCGAGCACCTGCACTTCGATGATGGGGAAGTCCTCTGGTTCGAAGAGGCCCAGCGACGGCAGCCGCGCACCGCCGCCGATGCCCTGCGACGCGTCGAAGCAGCATGCCGCGCCCGAAGAGCCGCAGCCTGCGGACCTGGTCGGCGAGGCGCACGCGGAAGTCACTCGCCCCGTCTATCTGCCGGGCTACGTGTGCTGGGAACACCGCGCCGGGCATCACGATCCGTTGACCGACATCTATAGCCTGGGGCTGATCCTCGCGAGCCTGGTCTGCAGGCTAAGCCTCGAGAGTCCCGAGGACCTGCGGGCTTTCGTGCGCGCACCGTGGACGGCTGACCGATTTGAGGCACGACCTGCCGCCGGTGGTGGCGCAGGTCATCGCGCGGATGACCGAGCTGGACCGGCATCGGCGATTGCAAGACCTGCCGGCAATCCTCCGCATCCTGGAGAACTACCGCCAGTACGAGGCGGAGGCCGACGGTGCATTCGACTCGCGCGATCTGGAAACGGCGTCGGCCAGTGGCACGGAGCCTCGGCAGCGTCGGATCCTCGCCAAACTGCGCGAGCGGCTGTTCGAGCTATCTCGCCGCAACCGGCTGCTGCACTTCCGCGCGACGCAGCAGTCGCTGAACCTGACGGTGGCGTCGGTCCCCTTGGCCACGGCGGGTTCATCGCAGCCCGGGGCGCGGCCAACCTTGGCGGCACCCGAGTCCCTGCCGCCGATCACGACCTGGACGCCGGAGCTGCACCAGCAGGTGGCCGCCGGCAAGGGGGTCGCGCTGGCGCCGCTCTTGAACTTCGCCGAGGCGCTGTACCTGCCCGACGCTTTGGACAAGATCCTGGCCGAGACGCGGCGCGATCAGAAGGAGTTCGGCTGCGCCCAGTTGCGGCTGGTGCCCTGCTTCTTGCGATGGACGAACCTCAAGGCGCAGCCGGTCGAGCGCTACGAGTCGCCGCTGGTGCTGATTCCCGTGCAACTGGTGAAGCGCAAGGGCATTGGCGACGCCTACTCGCTGGAGGTCGTCTCCCCCGAGGCGGAGGTCAACCCGGTCGTCCGCTTTCAATTCAAGCAGCTTTACGACATCGACCTGCCGGAAGCGCTGGACCTGACGGTCACCGATTTGGACGCCTTTTTCGTCCGCCTCCAGGAGCAGGTGGCCCGCAGCACCGCCACCTCGGCCGCGACGGTGACGCTGCGGAAGATCGAGCGGCCCTCGATCCGGGGTTTGCAGGAGCGTGCCCGCCGCAAGCTCGATCAATACCGCCGCCAGGCGCGCATCGCGGGCGGCGGTCCACGCGCCTATGGTGAGATCGACTACAGTTACGATGCGGCAAACTACCATCCCTTGGGCATCAAGCTCTTCGACGCGAAAGTGCGTCTGCCGAGGGATACGTGGCGCGACGGGGCGATGCTCGGCTATTCCGTTGACCGAACGTCCAACGCCCAACCTCCAACGTCCAACGTCGAACGGTTGGATGTTGGACGTTCGACGTTGGACGTTGGACGTTCACCAGGCGACGACGACAGCCCCACTCCGGTTCCATCCACGTCCACAGCGTGCAGCCCGTCCGAGCACGCCGGGGCTGAGCAGCCTGGCCCCGATGAAGCCAATCCGAACGTCTGGACGCTGGACCTGTGCAGCGTGACGCTGGCGAACCTGCACTACCGCAAGATGTCGCTGGTGCGCGACTACGAGGCCCTGCTGGGCGATCTGCCGGAGAACCCGGCGTTCGAGGCGGCGTTTTCGCAGACGCCGCGGGACACCGAGAACGGCCCGGCCACGCCGCCGCCGCCGAAGGATCGCTTCCACGTCGTGCCCTGCGATCCCACGCAAGCCACGGCCATTGCCGCCGCCCAGACGAGCCGCAGCTACATCATCCAAGGGCCGCCCGGCACCGGCAAATCGCAGACGATCACGAACCTGATCGCCGACTACGTGGCCCGTGGCCAGCGGGTGCTCTTCGTCTGCGAGAAGCGGGCCGCGCTGGACGTGGTGTTTGCCCGGCTGCGGCAATGCCGCCTGGACGAGCTGTGCTGCCTGATCCACGACTCGCAGATCGACAAGAAAGCGTTCGTGCTCGACCTGAAGCGGACCTATGAGTCCTTCCTCGACGAGTCGCAGCCTGCCCTCGACGCCGAAAAGCAGCGCAAGGAAATCCTCAAGCGGCTCCAGGATGAGCTCAAGGGTCTGGAGCAATTCAGCGCCGCCATGCAAGGCGTGCCAGACGCGGCGGGCGTGCCGCTGCGGCAGCTTCTGCGGCGCTCGATCGAGCTCGGCGAGCAATTGCCGCGGCTCTCGGCGGTGGAGAAAGAGCGGCTGCCCGCCTACCGCCAATGGTGGGACCATCGAGAGCGACTGGCCGCCCTGGCCGATCGCCTGACGGAAATCCAAGGGCACAGCATCCTGGCGGCGCATCCGCTGCGGCTGCTGTCGGTGGAGCTGCTGCACGCGGCGCGGCCGCTGGAGCAATTGGCTACGTCGCTGGACGCGGCGACGAATCTGCTGGCCACGTTCGAGCGGAACATCGCGCCCTCGAAGCTGCTGAGCGAGCACTGCACGTCGCTGGCCGCCGCCCGCGGGATGGTGGAATACGCCCGCGGCGTGCTGCCCTTGGCCAAGTCGCGGCAGATGTGCCTGCTGGCCCCGAGGGGCAATGGTGGCGGCAGCTCTCGGGCGACCTGGATCACTTGCGGCGCCTCGAGGCCCACGTCGCTGCTGCCGCCGAGCACACCCGGCATTGGCGGCGCAAGCTGGGCGCGAAGAGCTGGCCGCGGCCCTGCGGCAAGCTCAGGCATTCGACGGGGCGCTCTTCCCCTGGTTGAAGCCGGCCTGGTGGCGGCTGCGGCAACTCTTGCGACGGGCCTACGACTTCAAGTCGCACGCGCGCACGACAAACGGCGAGCCGGCTAACTGGACGGCGATCCTCGAAGCGCTCGACGGCGAGCATACCGCCGCGGTCGAGGTAAGCCGGTACGTGCAAACCCTCGGCGAGAAGCACGGCTTGCCGGGCGACGCGCGGCAGACCATCGACCGCGTGCTGGCCGTGCGCGAGGAGGCCAAGAGCTATCCCGCCTGGCTCGCGGAGTTCCATCGCCGCCTGGTGGCATCGGACTGCTCGGGCGAGGCGGTGGAAGTGCTGCTGGCTGCCGAGGGGACCCTCGCCGCGCTGGAGGAAAAGCTGGGCGGCGTCTTCTGCGACTATCGCGATCAGCCGCTGGGGCGGCTGGGCCGCGACGTGGCCCAGCTCAACAACCACCTGGACGATCTGCCCGACTACTTGCAGTGCCTGGCCGACCTGGCCGCGTTGCCCTCGGAGCTGAGCCAGGTGCTGCGGACGGTCGCCTGGGGGCCGCGGCAGCTCGAGGCGGCCATCGCCGATCGGACGATCGAGGGGGAATTCCGCGCCCGCCGGCAGGTCGGCCGGTTCGATGGCGAGCGGCGTGCCCGCCACGTGGAGCGCCTGGAAGAAATCTATGATCAGTGGCTCAAGCTCAACGCCGCCACGGTGCGGCAACGAGTGCGCGCGCGGTTCGTCGAACACGTCCGCGCCGCAGTCCAGGCTTCCGCCGGCGGGGTGAGCAGCCTGAAGGCTGGAGTCCAGCCCTTCGTCCGCGGCCGCCGCGAGCTGGAGCACGAGTTCGGCAAGTCGATGCGCTATCAAGCTCGATTCGCGACCTGGTGGCCGGCGACACGGGCGAAGTGGTCAAGGACCTCAAGCCGGTGTGGCTGATGAGCCCGCTGAGCGTCTCCGACACGCTGCCGCTGGACCCAGACCATTTCGACGTGGTGATCTTCGACGAGGCCAGCCAGATCACGCTGGAGGAAGCCGTGCCCGTCGCTGTTCCGCGCCCAGCAGGCGATCGTGGTCGGCGACGAGATGCAGCTGCCGCCGACCGACTTCTTCTCCGCCAAGCGACGGCGGACGAGGACGAAGGAGCTGCGTCGGTCGAAGACGGACGGCGAAGCTGGTCGAGTACGATCTGGAGAGCAACAGCTTCCTCAATCACGCGGCCACGCAACCTGCCCTCGACGATGCTCGGCTGGCACTACCGCAGCCGCAGCGAGTCGCTGATCAGCTTCTCGAACTGGGCCTTCTACGACGGCCGGCTGCTGACGGTCCCCGAAGAGCGGCTTGCGTCTCAAGCTCGCCCGCCACTGCGCGTCAAGAAGCCGGACGAGGCGGCTGCGGCGGCCGCTGCCGTGCTCGAGCGGCCGATCAGCTTCCACCTGCTGGAGCGGGCCGTCTACGAGAAGCGCCGCAACCGGGCCGAGGCGGACTACATCGCGCAGCTCGTCCGGTCACGCTCACACTAGCGCGAAGCGAGGGAGGCGTCGTCTGCCCGCCTCCCTCGCTCGCGCCAGCTAGTGTCACGGCCGACGGCACACGAGTGGCCTGCTCGGCGCCAGCATCGGCATCGTCGCCTTCTCCGAGGCCCAGCAGGAGCGAGATCGAAGACGCCCTGCAGCGGCTCGCCCAGCAAGACGCGGCCTTCCGCACGCTGCTGGACGCCGAGTGGGAGCGCGAAGAGGACGGCCAGTTCGTCGGCCTGCTGGTCAAGAACCTGGAGAACATCCAGGGGGACGAGCGCGACATCATCATCCTCAGCGTCTGCTACGGCTACGGACCGAGCGGCAAGATGCTGATGAACTTCGGCCCGATCAACAAGAGCGGCGGCGAGAAGCGGCTGAACGTGGCCTTCTCGCGGGCCAAGCAGCACATGGTGGTCGTCAGCTCGATCACGGACGCCGACATCACCAACGACTACAACGACGGGGCCAACTGTCTGAAGAACTACCTGCGCTACGCCGAGGCCGTCTCCTGCGGAGACCAGGCCTCCGCTGCGCTGCGTGCTTGCGATCCATCGCGCCGCCGCTGGCCGGGCGCCGCGGCGAAGGCGCGGCAGACGACGTGATGCTCGAGCAGATCGCTGCCGCATTGACGCAAGAGGGCTACGAGGTCGATCGCCGCGTCGGCCAATCCCACTTCCGCTGCGACCTGGCCGTGCGCGAACCCGGCGATGCGGAATACCGTCTAGGGATCTTGCTCGACGGCGACGATTACTATGCCCAGGCCGACATCCTGGAGCGCGACCTGCTGCGGCCGCGGCTGCTGCGGGCTTTCGGCTGGCGGACGGCCTTTGTGCTGGCCAAGGATTGGCACAACGATGCCGAGGCGGTCACGCGGCAATTGATCGAGCTGCTCGAAGCGGCCGATCGAGGCGCGAAGCCCGCACGTGCGCGTGCGCGCACGCGCGCGCCAGCATAGGCGGTCAGTCCCCCTCGCTTGCGCGGCTTGTTCGCGTGTAGACTTCTCCGGGTGGGTCAGGTTGGCGCGGAACGAACTATCGAACATCGAACGTCGAACGAAAACCGTTCGATGTTGGATGTTCGATGTTGGATGTTCGATGTTGGATGTTCGATGTTGGATGTTCGATGTTCGATGTCAATCGGTCAAACCGACCCACCACCCTCTTCCGACATAGCCCGACCTCTTACACCCGCCAGCCCCTTACGCCCCCCCCACCACCGTAGACCCGGCGTGAAAGATGACTCCCACCGTTCCCCTCGGCTATCGCGTTGCCGGCGTGCATTGCGGCATCAAGCGCAATCCGAACAACAACGACCTGACGCTGATCGTGTCGGAGCTGCCGGCGACGGCAGCGGGCGTCTACACGCAGAACCTGGTTTTCGGCGCGCCGGTCGGCTGGAACCGCAGCCGCACGCCCGCCCGCGATGTGCGGGTGATTGCCGTCAATTCCGGCGTGGCCAACGCCTGCACGGGCGAGCGTGGCGACCGCGACGCGGCGGAGATGGCCCGCCTGGCCGCCGAAGCCGTAGGACGCATGGACAAGCGGCCCCTCCAGCCGAACCAGGCCCTGGTGATGTCTACCGGCGTGATCGGCACGTTCTTGCCCATGGAGAAGATCGCCGCGGGCATCAGCGCGGCTGCGGCCAAGGTGGGGACGGACGAAGCATCGCTGATCTCCGCCGCCCGGGGCATGATGACCACCGACACGCGCCACAAGCTCTCGGGCCGCACGCTGACCCTCCGCGGCCGCACGATGCACGTCTGCGGCCTGGCCAAAGGGGCTGCCATGATCGGCCCGAACATGGCCACGATGCTCTGCGCCGTGCTCTCCGACGCCGCGTTGACGCCCGAGGTCGCCCAGACCCTGCTGCGCGACGCCGTGGATAACAGCTTCAATTGCATCAGCGTCGAAGGGCACATGAGCACCAGCGACACGGTGCTCCTCTTGGCCAACGGCGCCGCGTGCGCCGATCCGCTGGCCGGCGACGACCTGGCCGAGCTGACGGCCGCCGTGCGCGACGTGTGCACGGATCTGGCCCGCCAGATCGTCTCCGATGGCGAAGGGGCCGGGCATTTCATCACCATCGACGTCGCCGGCTGCGCCTCGCGAGGCGACGCACATCGGATCGCCAAGACGATCGGCGAAAGCGCACTGGTGAAAACGGCCATTGCCGGGGCCGATCCCAACTGGGGGCGAATCGTCTCGGCGGCCGGCTACGCGGGGCCGCGGTTCGATCCGCGCGGCGTCAGCCTGAAGCTCAACGGCACGCTGCTCTACGAGAAAGGCGGCCCGCTGCCTTTCGACGCCAAGGCCGTGTCGCGCTCGATCCGCGACAACCGCGACACGCACGTTCGAGCTATCCCTTTCCGAAGGGAGCGGCCAGGTGCGGTTCTGGACGACCGACCTGACGGCGGAATACGTGCGGTTAAACGCGGACTACACGACCTGATTGACCGGGGTCCGGGGAATCATGTTCGCCAGACTGTGGCTAGCGCTGTTCATCGTCGGGGGCGTGCTGCTGGGGTGCCATCGGCCGGAGTTGGCACGGCGGCTCGCGCGATGTTGTCCGCTCGCGTTGCTCGCTGCGGTGATCGGTCTGCTGGTTACCGGCGCGCATCGCGTCGGCGAAGAGCCCAGCGAATCGCACCGCTGGCTGGCGCACGCAATGGTCATCGCCGGCTGGATCGGCGCCTGGTTCAGCGTCGGAGTTGTCGCGGCCCAAGGGCGGCGCTTGCGGGCCATCGGCAAGTGTTCGCTCGTGCTCGCGACCTTCTCACTGATGCTCTTGGCTTCGTTCACCGGCTACCTCGTGCCGTGGGAGGAGCTGGAGACGCGACCGGTCGGAGAAGCGACAATCAACCGCTTTGTAATCCTGCACATGGTCGCCCTGCCGATCGCGTTAAGCCTTTTGTCGCTGGGGTGGTGGCACGCTTTTCGTCCAACGCCATCCAAAGACGACGTCAAGGAACCTCGATTAGGGACAGGCGCCGCAGGCAATGGGGCGTGACGTTGTTATCGGCTGAAGAATTCTCCGTCCGAGACACCATCCTCTGGCAGCAGCCGAAACTTCCTTCGGCATCCCTTCACATAGGGCGGCTTCACATCGGGCTTCTTCGGAACGGGATACGAGAACTTGCCCTCAGGGAATTCCTTCCAGAACAGAACGTGGCTTCCCTTGCCGCGCAAGTCGCTGCGCTCGACGCCGAAGCTCCTGAGGATGCGAGTCAGATCGCGCAGCTTCAAGCTTCGTGCCATGAGACGAGCGTCTATGTCGGAGCAAGAGCGTCATCGGCATCCTGGACTTCATCTACGTATTCGCGCGCTTCCGTATGGTCTACGATCAGGGGAATCTTCAGTTGGCCGATCGCGATCGTCTTGCCGGCTAACTCCTTCCCTGCGGCAAACATGCGAAAGTACTTCCCGTCCGCCGGCGAGAACAGATTATCGACGTTGTCGTGCTCGAACGAATAGGCGACTTGAACGCGAATGGCTTCGTTGAGCGCCGCCAAGGCCTGGGCCTTGCTTGCGCCGTCGCCGATCAGGTCGAATTCCAGACAATGCGCGATCCAGTTGCCGTCTTCCTTATAGAAAACGACTCGCAGAGGAATCCGCAGGTTTTGAGAGACTGGCTTGCCCACGGTGTCCTCCTCGCCTTTGGTCGCAGCGTGAAACGGTCCTCCCACGATTCTATGTCGGTGCCGCTCGCGTTCAAAGTCATCAAATCGCGACGGCCCAAACCGACCTCGTCGCTCGCCGGCCGGATTTGCCAGGGCTCTTCTTGTTTGGCCGCTCGCCCTTCTCCTCCCTTTCATCCTTTCCTTGGCGCACTCCGAGGGGGTGAAGTAGATTCTAGTGAGGAACAAAGGTACCGAAGGACTCCGCCGTGTCGGCCCCCGCCCCCCACAAATCGCGTTTCGTGCAAACGGCCCTGGCCAGCGGCCTCGTGAGCCAGGGCGACGTGGACCAGGCCCGCTCGGCACTGGGCGACGTGGCTCCCAGTAGTGCCACTGGCGCGACGCCGGCCGCACCCCCCGCCACGGACCAAGCCGACGAGGCCCTGGCTGCCAAGCTGGTCGAGCTGGGCCGCATCAACCGCTGGCAGGCCGATCAACTGCTCGTCGGGCAGACCCGCTGGACCCTGGGGCCTTACCGCATTCTCGACCAGCTCGGACAGGGCGGCATGGGCCAGGTCTTCAAGGCCGAGCACTCCATCATGCGGCGGATCGTGGCCATCAAAGTGCTGCCCAAGCACAAGTCCACGCCGGACGCCATCGACCGCTTCCGCCGCGAGGTCCAGGCCCAGGCCCAGCTCGATCACCCGAACCTCGTGCGGGCTTACGACGCCGGCCAGGACGGCAACGTCCACTTCCTCGTGACCGAGTACGTGCCGGGCCTCGACCTGCGGCGGCTGATCAAGGTGCACGGCCCCTTGGGCATGGCGGCCGCGGCGGCCGTCATCTGCCAGGCGGCCAAGGGGCTGGAGCATGCCCACAGCCGCGGGCTGATCCACCGCGACGTCAAGCCTGGCAACCTGCTGGTCACGCCCGACGGCGTGTGCAAGGTGTCCGACCTGGGCCTGGCCGGCTTTCTCCACGAGGGGGAGGCGGACGACAAGCACAACAAGACGGTCGGCACGGCCGATTACCTGTCGCCCGAGCAGATCATGACCCCCGACCAGCTCACGCCAGCGTGCGACATTTATTCGCTGGGCTGCACGCTGTACTACGCGGTGACGGGCAAGGTGCCTTTCCCCGGCGGCACCACGCGCGAGAAAGCCCAGCGGCACTGTCATGAACAGCCGGTCGATCCGCGGCGGATCAACACCGAGCTGGAGACGTCGTTCGTGGACGTGCTGGCCGACATGATGATGAAAGACCCGGCCCAGCGGGTCAGGAGCGCGGCGGAAGTCGTGCCCCGACTTCGTCCCTGGGCGGGCGACGATTGGCCGGCCACCGTCGCCAGCGGCACGACGAAGGTCAGCGGCGGCCAGGGGGCCACGCCGCCGCCGCTGCCGCAGTCGGCCCGGCCGCTGCGGATCGGCGACACCCAGCGCAGCGACAGCCGCAGCCACTGGTCTCAAGGGACGTATCCGGTCGGCTCAGCCAGCGAAGAGACCCTGCCCATGGACTCGCAGGCCGGCTTCCCGCCGCCGCGTCCTGAGGACGCCCTGCCCCGCTCGGTGGTGATCGTCGTCTGGCTGGCGGTGGCCGCCATGCTGGCCGTGCTGGCGATGATCTTGTATCAGTCGTTCTTTTAGGACGAAGCGCGCGCGTGACGTCATAGCCATTCGTCCTCGTCCTCGTCCTCGCCTTTGCTGTCATCAGAACTATCGAGGACGACGACGAGGACGAGGACGAGGACGACGAGTGATCCCTGAGGCCCGCCACGGATGACCATGCCCCGAATCCAGCGACTTCCGCCGCAGGTCGTCAACCAGATCGCCGCGGGCGAGGTGATCGAGCGGCCGGCCAGCGTCGTCAAAGAGCTGGTCGAGAATTCCCTGGATGCCGGGGCCACGCGGATCGACGTCAGCGTGGAGAAAGGCGGCCTCGATCTGGTGCGGGTGGTCGATAACGGCCGCGGCATGCCGCCGGACCAGTTGCCCTTGGCCGTCGAGCCGCACGCCACCAGCAAGATCCGCACGGCCGACGACTTGTTTCGCGTGGCCACGCTGGGCTTCCGCGGCGAGGCGCTGGCCTCGATCGCGGCCGTCAGCCAGTTCTCCATCCGCAGCCGTCCCCTCGGGCAGGCGGCCGGCGCGGAGTTGACGCTGGAAGGGGGTGCGAGCCTGCTGAGCGTGGCCGCCGCGCCGTCGAGCTTGGGCACCCCCGAGCAGTTCGCCGACGCGGAGATCCTTCGCTGCGCTCAGACTGACCGTGATGCTATCCGTGATCGTGACGACCCCCTGGCGGAGTCGGTCGTGCCCTGCGGCTGCTCGGAGGGGACGGCGGTCGAGGTACGCAACTTGTTCTTCAACACGCCGGTGCGGCGCAAATTCCTCAAGAGCACGCCGACCGAGATCGGTCACATCAGCGAGACGGTCGCCCGGCTGGCCCTGGCCCATCCGCGCGTCCACTTCACGCTGCGGCACAACGGCCGCGAAGTGCACGACCTGCCGCCGACGGCCGATTGGCGGGAGCGGATCGCTCGCTTCTTCGGCCAGGAGCTGGCCGACGGCCTGATCGCCATCGAGCGCCGCGAGGCGAGCTCGACCGGTGAGCCGGCCTGCCGGCTGCTGGGCTACGTCGCCAATCCGGCCCATAGCCGGCCCAACAACCGCTCGCAGTACTTCTTCCTCAACGGCCGCTACATCCGCGACCGCTCGCTACAGCACGCCCTGACCGAGGCCTACCGCGGCCTCCTGCTCACCGGCCGCTACCCGATCGCCTTCGTCTGCTTCGAGGTGCCCGCGGACGCCGTCGATGTCAACGTCCACCCCACCAAGCTCGAGGTCCGCTTTCAGGACGGCGGCCGGCTGTACAGTCTGCTCCTGGGCACGCTGCGCACGAAGTTCCTCAGCACCGACCTGACCGCCCACTGGAAGCCGCCGGCGCGCCGCAGGACGAAAGCGGAGCCAGCTCGGCGCACGATCCGCACCGGGCCGACGAAGTCCGGCAAGAGCTGGTCGCCTGGGCCAAAGGCCAGCTGACGGCCTGGGAAGTCGATGACGCCACGAGCGCCCCAACCACCGCCCCGGCGAGCGGGGGGCGTCAGCCCCCTGATAACGCCGCAACACCACACAAACCCGAGCCATCACTCCGCGCCGCGATGCCACTGGACGCGGCGCCACTAGACGAGGCGCCACGGGACGACGCGCCGCTGGACGAGGCCTCCCAACTCGCGTCGTCCCCTGATGCCCCCGCTCGGCGGACTTTGCTCCGCTTGCACAAGATCGACAATGCCCTGGCGGCCGCATTCGGCGTCAGTCACAGCGACCGAGAAGCCGATGTGCGTGACGAGGCCTGGCCTGCCGGGCAGCGCGGCGATTCCGTGACGAAGGCCGAGCAAGACGGCGCTTCATCAGCGGGCTTACGCCCGCCGCTCGCCGGCCACGGCCTGCCGCTTGCCGGTGACGCTCTGCCGCTTGCTGGCCACGCTTTGCCGCCAGCATCCGCTGCCCGCCCAACGGCGCTGCAAGTCCACAACCGCTATCTCATTGCCGAAACGGGCCAAGGGGTGCTGGTCATCGACCAGCACGCGCTGCACGAGCGGATTCTCTATGAACAGCTCCGGGCCAAGGTGCTGGCCGGGGCGCTGGAGTGCCAGAGCCTGCTAGTGCCCGAGCCGGTGCATCTCAGCCCGGCCGAGGCGGCAGCCGTGCTGGAGGAGCAAGAGCTTCTTGCCCGGCTCGGCGTGCGGGTCGAGCCTTTCGGCGGCGACACGGTGCTGGTCACGAGCTATCCGGCGATGCTGGCCAAGGTCAACCTCTTGGAGATGCTGAGGGCAATCGTCGAGCGGCTGCTGGCCGGCGGCAAGGCCCTGGAGCGACGCGATCTGGTGGATGAGCTGTTGCACATGATGTCCTGCAAAGCGGCCGTCAAGGCCGGCGACCGCGCTCACGCCCGCGGAGATCGAGGCCCTGCTCGAGCAGCGGCACCTGGCCCAAGACACCCACCACTGCCCCCACGGCCGGCCGACCGCGCTGGTGTTGACCCGCGAAGAGCTGGACCGGCAGTTCCTGCGCACCTGAAGGCGAGCGTCGAGCCGTCAGGCCGACGTGTGCGGAATATTGAACGTCCAACGTTGAACGTCCAACGTCCAACTTCTAACATCTCTCGGTTGGACGTTCGATGTTGGACGTTGGACGTTGGACGTTCGGCGCGATCGTTGTTTGTCACGGACTTTGCTTCGTCGTACTCTACTGTCTCACTTGTCATCTCCACACACGTCGGCCTGACGGCTCGACGCTTGCCTCATGCGTCCCAATCCCGTCAAGCAGCGGCTCTCCTCCGGCGGCGTCGTCCTGGGGACGATGGTGTTTGAGTTCAATACCACCGGCATCGCCCGGCTGGCGGCCGACGCGGGGGTCGAGTTCGTGCTCTACGACATGGAGCACACCGGCTGGAGTCTGGAAACGATCCGCATGCTCGTGGCCACCACGCCCGCGAGCACCGTTCCGCTGGTCCGCGTGCCGGCCACCGAGTATCACTTCATCGCCCGTGTGCTGGACCTCGGCGTCTTGGGCGTCATGGTCCCGATGTGCCAGAGCGCCGAGCAAGCCCGGCGGCTCGTGGCGGCGGCAAAATATCCGCCGCAAGGGCGGCGCGGCACGGCCTTCGGCGTGGCCCACGACGACTACCGGGGCGGCGACATCCTGGAAACGATGGCCAGCGCCAACCGCGAGGGGCTCTTGATCGCGCAGATCGAAACGGCCGATGGCCTCGAGCACGTGGAGGGAATCGCCGCCGTCGAGGGGATCGACGTGCTTGTGGATCGGCCAGTTCGACCTCACGACTTCGCTGGGCATCCCCGGCCAGTTCGACCATCCCAAGTTCCACGCGGCGGTCAAGCGAGTCATTGCCGCCGCGCGCCGGCACGGCAAAGCGGCCGGCTACATGCCGTCTACCGTGGGCGATGCCCGCACGCGGCTAGCCGAGGGCTTCCGCATCCTGGCCTATGGCGGCGATCTGTGGCTGTATCAGCAGGCGCTGCGTCAGGGATTGGAAGGAATTCGGAATGCGGAGGGGTGAGTAAGTGAGTAAGTGAGTAAGTGAGTAAGTGAGTAAGTGAGTAAGTAATGCTCAGCTCCGTATGTACTCACCTACTCACTTACTCACCTACCTCCCAGCGGGGTCTTCCCGTCCAAATATCGCCGGTTCTTGATGAAGGCGATCAGGTCGGCCATCTCCTGCGGCGGGATGGTCTTCTCCGGGCCTTCGGGCATCAGCGACACGCCGCTGGACTGCATTCGCTCGATTCGACCCCTGATACGGCCCCTGGTGGCCGGTCATGCCGTCGCTAACAGTTGTCGCCGATTGGGGAACGCCACCTTACCGGGCCGCCATACCACGACCTTCATCCCCCATCGCTTTACTTCGCACAGCACCGGGTGCGACAATCTCTTCACGTTCCCTCTTGCGACGCTTACCGCCTCTCGCGCGGCCTCGATCAGAATGCTATGAAACCCACCGGACCGCACATTGGACCAATGGGTGTCTACCGTCCTCACCAAGAACGCTCCGGCAATTCTCGCCACCAAATTCACAAAAAGCGTGCTGGCAAAGTCCGATAACTCGGCATTCCGTGGCTCCCGGCCCTCCAAATAGGGCTTAATTATCACGCGTGGGTCGATCGTGTTGAAGAATGCAATCGGCACCGCAGCAGCATCACCCGCTCCCACCTCGTGCACGCGCCCCCAGTCGATCTGATCAGAATTGCCAAACTCTTCCACAAGTCTCTTTTCGCCTTCGAGCGAAGGAGTTGAGACAAAGCAAGCGATTTGGTTCTGCCCTGAGCCAATCAGCAAGCCCCCATCCGCTCCAAACGTAATAGGACACGTATAGCTATGATTACGAAGCGGAATATAGCTCACGAACCTGTCAATGGATTCATCGAGTTGCTGTAACGCCTCCCAATCGATCTCATCTCCCGAGGTCGTGAGCGGCGGAGGAAACGCCGGCCGTTCGATCTTCTCTAGCTCGACCTCAAGGCCTCTTTGAAGCAACAACTTGCACACGTCGCTGGCCTCACCATTATTCATGGGTAACAACACGGTGCGCGAGTACGACTCTGCTGCCACTAGTGACCGAAAGGCGGTCGAGGCATTCACGAGCTCGACATAAGGCGGGGTGGCAGCCGTTTCCAATTGGCGATGGATACAATCGGAGGAGACAAAGCACGTCGCCCTCGCAAACGCTTTAGCAAACGCCGGCTCAGTTTCCAGCAGCTTCTCAAGGGCCCGATCGGTGCGCTCCGGCTCCGAAGCGATGGCCAGGGTGCCCGAATGCCCGTCCCTTTCCCAAGGAGCATGGATGCAGATCCGGTCCGGCAACGGCAAATGGTATACCTTGCACACGTCGCGAAGGCGAGCGGCGACGCTCTCCGGCATCCTCGCGAAAGGGTCACTGCTGCTAGCGACGGTCAGGTGAATCTTGCCCCGGAACTCCTCGCAATCCACCAAAGCCAATGCCATGTTCACGATCATGTTCTGGATGTTGCCGCCGTCGTCCACGCGCGCGCCCTTGACGCTGGAAAAAAGGCTCTCCACGTCCATGGGTCCACGATAGTCTTGAAGACCAAGCGGAAAATGCTGCGCGATATGCAATTCCGTGCCCGGCCCACTGGAAAGAAATCGCCCCGAGAGATTGGCAATGACGTCCCCGTCGGCGACGCGGGTAGGCGTGATTTCCGCCGGCACTTTGTCGCCGGGAATGAAGCTGCGTTCTCGCAACAAGGACCGCAACGTGCCCATATGCGTTTCCAAGGCGCCGTTTGGCGGAAGCTTGATATCGCGCACCTTTTGGCTGATCAACACGATGTGGGGAAACGGCGGCTGCTTCTGTCGTTCTCTGTCTTTCTTGGCATCGCTCATCGGTAGTATGGAGGGCGCACTGGATTCGCGCACCAGCGACGTAGGTGCGTCGCTCGAAGGTGCGGATTCACCTGCTTCGTTGGTCGGACAGTCTTCGTAGTCAGCAAGCTGCTCAAGCCCCTTGATCTGGTGGAGGTCAATGTCCGTTTGAGTGAGGCGTCGAATCTTTTCTGCGATTTGTCGAAGGCGGTCAGTATCCATCGTTCATCCCTTTCGTGCTTGGTAGTGCGTCCCTGCTAAGCAAGTATGCCAAGCCCCACACGGCGAGTGCATTTTGCAAATCAGCGAGGTCGTTCAAGGTGTTCGTGCCGAGGCGGGCATGCACGACGGTGAGCCATTGGTGCGCGAGGCGGGCCAGAGATTTCACGTCGCCGTCGATTTCCGCTTGTATCCAGTCGCTAGAACTTAGGATGAAGACGAGGGAGTCGAAGCTCTCGTGGTCGAGCGGCTTGCTTGGGGGCTTGCCAAGCTCCTGGTGACGCACGTAAGCCATGGTCTCCATCAAGGCGAGCGTTTTGCGTTCTGTGGGCGACGGCCAGGGGACATTGCCACCGAGTATGGCCTGGAACTTGTCGAACTGGTCGAGACTGATGCGACCATCCTCGATGGCGTTGATGGCGCTTCGATTACTGTAACCAAGCAGGTTTGCCAACTCCGCGTGCGAGCGGTGCTGGGCCTTAAGGACGTCCCGGATGTACTGTAGTTTCTGGTTCTCGAAGATTCTTAGGTAGGCGCCGCCGAAATAGGCGATGACCCGGTCGTCGAAGCCCTCCGGGACTTCGGCGTCTTCAAACTCGCGCATGAGTTCCAGGACGCCCACGGTAGTCCACCTTGCAGGGAAGTAAGTGGAAGGTGCCTGTGCGGTCTTCAGAGTGTACAGTGGAGATGCGCCGTGTCGAATGTTTTGTTTACTGGCGGTAAACAGCCGTGGCGGGTGAACGGCAGCCCAATCGCTCGACGCCATAGGACCGCAATTACGGTTACGCGGAGTAACCAAAACCCTTGACACGCCCAGTAGCATGACCGCAGGGCTATCGCCCAGTATCCCACGTCACCCTTGCTACGGAGGATCATTAATCATGCGGCACATATTGATTCTCGGAGGCCTGGCAATCCTGGCGCTGCTTGTCACGCAAGGCGGCTCGCGACCGATCGTGGTTCGCAACGGCTCTGGTGATGAGATTGCGGTATGGATGGACAAGAACGGTTGCGGACTGGAATCGGATTTCCACGCCGATGGCCACATCGGCAAACGGGTGCATCCCGGTGGTCGAATTGTGGCTCCGGATACAGAGTATTTCGATTCACCGAGCGTAAAGGTCATCGTCATTCGGGAGGGCCGGATCGCGCGAGTGTATCAGCAGCAGGTGGGAATTGTGCTGCCGCTGGTCGGGCGCCGATACTCGTGGAAATGGACCGGCACCGAATTGGCTGAGGACTAACTACGGGCCATCGATTCCCCAGAGATAGCCCCAAGACCCATCGCTTGTCTCGCGGTGATCGTATCGTCGTACTGGCAAGATCGTACGTGCGCGGCACGGCGCGCGCTTATTGCATACACGAAGCGGCCGCGGCTCACGCGGCTCGTGCAGCCTCAGCCGCCGTCATCGAGGCCACGAATATTACCTGGAGAGGGAAAGCAAATACGCGAAGGCTGCTGCTGGGCTGAATACCTGGCGCTGATCTCGCGCATCGTCGAGCGCCGCTGGAGCGACACCAACAACGGCTGCCCTGCCGTCCATGCCGGTCGGGCAAGCAAGAAGCGAGCGACCCCAAACCTACTCCCTGATACCCAATGGCGTCTTCCCGTCTAAATATCGCCAGTTCTTGATGAACGCGATCAAGTCGGCCATCTCCTGCGGCGGGATGGTTTTCTCCAGCCCTTCAGGCATGAGCGAGACGCCACTGGACTGCATCCGCTCGATCTCGGTGCGCAGCAGAGTGACGTTCTTGCCCTCTTGCTGCCGGAGGGTGACGCTGGTGGCCGTTTCGGCGGCGATGATGCCGGTGAGCTGCCGGCCGTCGGCCGTCTGGATGCTGTAGCCGACGTAGTTGGCGTCGATGGCCCGGTTAGGCTGCAAAATGTCGGTGAGAATCTGCGCGGCCGTCTTGACGCGTGAGTCGGAGATATCCGGAGCGACGTTGACGCCGATTTCGCCGATGCGATGGCAGGCGGCGCAGTTCTTCTTGAAGATTTCGGTCCCGCGCTTGGCATCGCCCGACATCGAGAGCACGACCTGATAGTCGGCCAGTACCTTCTGCCGGTCCGCAGGAATGGCGTCGGCCAGGAGCCTGGCGGTGCGCTCGCGAATCTTGGCGTCGCCGTGCTTGAGCAAGCGATCGACGTAGGTGCGGTCGAGCTCGGAAGGTTTGATGCGGCCGGCGGCGATTTCGTCGAGGAGTAGAGACGAATAGTCGGCCCTGGTCAGAGTCACATTGAGGATCAGACTCCGTATAGAAGGTGGTTCGGTCCGGAGGTCGCCCACGAGGTCCTTCCAAACGTCGATCTTGTTATGAGGCGCCAAGGTGAGGATTGCTCGTGTGCGCAGCTCGGGTATTGACTCGCGTTTCGCCAGCCCCGTCAGCGCACCGACCCCAGCGGAGGAATGCGCCAATAAGTCGATCGCTTGAAGTCTTGCGGCGAGAGATTGGCCAGGATCTTGGGAGATTGCTCGTGCCTCGAAGAGGGCGGTTTTCAGGCGGTCCGCCGCGTCCTTACGCGACAGCTTGTCGATTTGCGCTCTAAGGTACTGCGATGACGCCGAAGGGTTTTCCCCAATGCGTCAAGCAACGTGAATAGCGGTGCTCGAACCTCGCTCTTCGCCGGGAATCGGGCCAAGCTTTCAAGTACGCTGCGCACTTCGTCGGGCCGTACTTGTTTCATCAGCTCGACAAATTCGACGGTTCTCCAATCGTAATCCTCGTCGAGAATCACAGGTGCGTCAGCGAAGCTGTCGAAATAGTCGCTGATGATCGCGCCCGCTCTGCCTTTCGCTCGGATCGCTTTCGCGAGGACAAACCATCGATCGGTGCGCTCGGGGCCGATCGACCCGCCAACGATCCCCTTCGAGCGAAACGCCAGTGAGAGCTCTTGCTGAAATCGCCAACGGGAGTCGTCGTTGGGAAACGGCGGCCACATTGCGGCGGCGCCAATGGTGTCATCTCCCATCTCGGATTCAGACAGGATCAAAAACTGTTCGCACACGCGCGGGTCCTCGTTCTCATCGGCGCGTTCGAGCAGCCGCAGGATAAGGTCGCTCGGGAGACGCCCGATAGCCCGCAATATCCACAGACCATGGATGCGAAGGCGCACATTCTCGCGTCTTTGAGTTACGATGCCAACGAGCTGCGGTGCGATGGCCGTGTCTTGCCGCTCCACGATCAGTCGCTGCGCAGTCTCTCGCCACCACGCATTCTTGTGTTCGAGGACTTTGAGCAACTCTTGGCTCTTCATTTTGGAGAGCGGTGGGCGGGTCTTATCAGCCGGCTTACGCCGGCCACTCGCCGGGTTTGTGGCGTCGCCAGAGTCCTTGGCCACGATCCGCCAAATCCGCCCGCGGTCGTTGCCCAGCATCAGGTCCGGCCGCTTCTTCAGCTCGTCCGGCACGAAGTCGGGATGCTCGATCACGGCCCGGTACATGTCGACGACGTAGAGCGCGCCGTCGGGGCCGACGTCAGGTTCACCGGCCGGAACCATTCGTCGGGCGAGGCGAGGAACTCGCGGTCCTTGTAGGCCGGCGTGCGACTCGAACGTCGCGCCCTTGCGGCTTCATGATCTCGCGGTGGACCAGGTTGCCGGTCGGGTCGCAGGTGAAGGCGTTGCCGTAGAACTCCTTGGGCAGCGCGTCGCCGCGGTAGATTTCCACGCCGCAGGCGGCGGTGAACTGTGCCGGCGTGCAGGTTCGACGTGGTCCAGGCCCGGCTGATGGGGAAGACGCGCGACTCGTCGCCGGCCTTGGCCACGTCGTGCACCACCGACGGCACGGCCACGGCGGGTTTTGCTTCAGATAGCGGTCCTCGAGCACGACGTGGATCAGCGGGTTGCGGTTCGTGCAGATGAAGCGGTTGCCGTAGTCGTCGAACGTCAGGCCGAACTGGCCGTTGCCGGAGACGGCTTCGGCCTCGCCGGTGAGCGGGTCGAAGCGGAAATCCATGCCGCTGATGTCGATCACGTCCTGCGCCTGGCTCTTCGCTGCCACGCCCTTCGCGTCCTTGCTCAGGACGTGTCACCCTTGTGGCTGTCTTCCCACCCTTGCCGCTTGCTTGCGGACGTTGACGACCTTGCCGCCGCGCAGGCCGTTGGCGACGTAGATGTGGTTGTCGAGCGCCAGCCGGGGATGATTGGCCCGCAGCTGCGAGTTCTCCTCGGCAAAGCCGGTGAACCAGGTCTCATCGACGTCGGCCCGGCCGTCGCCGTCGGTGTCCTTCATGTAGGCGACGCGGCCGGCCAGCGTCACGAACACGCCGCCCTTCCACGGCTGCAGGCCGGTGACGAAGAGCAGCTTGTCGGCGAAGACCGTGGCCGTTTCGAAGCGGCCGTCGCCGTCGCGGTCTTCCAGCACGCGATCTGCGACTGGGCAGGCTCGCCCTTCGGCCGGGCCGTGCGGATAGTCGCGCATCTCGACCACCCACATGCGGCCGTCTTCGTCGAAGCGGATAGCGACCGGATCGATGACCTCCGGCTCGGCGGCGGCCAGCTCGATGCGGCAGGCCGGATCGAGCTGAAAGTGTTTCAGCGCCTCGGCCGGCGACAGTGGACTAGCCGGCCCCGCTTGCGGTTTAGCGACCTCCGCGCCGGCCGAGACCGAGACGACCATGAGCACCGCGGCAATGCACCCCAGCCGAAACTCGCGAGCGGTTGTCGTCATCGTAGCGACAGAGTCATGGAGCAGAGTCAAAGCAATGATCACGTCATCAACTTGCGCAGTCGTCAAACCGCAGAAGCAACCACGAATAACATGAATAACACGAATAGAGTTCGTGCTGGTCGGACCTGCCGCAGATGGCTAGCTCTCAACCACTCTTCATTCGTGTTATTCGTGTTATTCGTGGTTGTCTTCTGGGCTCTACGCCTCTTCGGCTAGGATCCCCCGCACGATCTTTCGCAGCTTCGGCTCGGCAATGGCCGCATTTTGAAGAATGACGGAGATTTCCACCGCGTGCAGGGCGTCGGGCAGGCACATGTCGGTGACGCACGACAGGCCCAGCACCCGCATGCCCGCGTGCACGGCCACGATCACCTCCGGCACCGTGGACATGCCGACGACGTCGGCCCCGATCATCCGCAGGAAGCGGTACTCGGCCCGCGTCTCCAGGTTCGGCCCGGTCACGGCCACGAACACGCCCTGGTGGGCGACGAAGTCTTCGCGGCGGGCGATGGCCAGGGCCAGCTCGATCAGCGCGGGTCGTAGGCCGGCACATGTCGGGGAAGCGCGGGCCGAGCCGGTCGTCGTTGATGCCGATCAGCGGGTTGTCGCCCATCAGGTTGATGTGGTCCTCGATGACCATGATGTCGCCGCTGGCGAACTGCGGGTTCATCCCGCCGCAGGCGTTGGTGACGATCAGCAGACTGGCCCCCAGGGCCTTCATCACCCGCACCGGGAACGTGATCTGCTGAGGCGAGTAGCCCTCGTAGAAGTGGAACCGCCCCTCCATGGCCACGACCGCCGCGCCTTGCAGCCGGCCGCACACGAGCTGGCCGGCGTGGCTGATGGCCGTGGAGCGGGGAAAGTGCGGGATGTCCTCGTAGGGGATGCGGACGCCCCCCTCGATCTCCTCGGCCAGTCCGCCCAGCCCGGTGCCGAGGATGATGCCGACGCGTGGCGTGTGGTCAAAGCGGCGGCGAATCGTCTCGGCCGCCTCGGTGATTTGGGGCGCAATGTGGAGCATGGGAAGGCAATGACGAATGACGAAGCACGAATGACGAAGGAATGTCGAATGACCGAATGACGAATGACCGAATGACGAACGGATCGATTAGCACGTGACAAGCAACAAATCACCATCCCTTCGTCATTCGTGCTTCGTCATTCGTCATTCCTGCTATTCCGGCTCTTCCTCCTCGGCCTCGGCGGGTTCCAGGTCGCTGCCATCCGTGACGGGCACGTCGTCGTCGTCACCCAGGGCGTCTTCCGAGACTTCCAGCTCCTCGTCCATTTCCTCTTTCACTTCCTCGAAGCCGTCGTCGGCGAACTTCTCCGCGAGCTCGCGCTCCAGCTCCTCGTCCAGCTCGGCCTCGAAGTCGTCGTCGAAGTCGTCATCGAAGTCATCGTCGTCGTCGTCGTCGAAGTCGTCATCGTCGTCGCCCTGGCCCAGGACCTTGGGCAGGATGCGCGTCGTGGAGAGCCGCCGATCCTCCTCGGCGGGCCAGGCATGCTCGCTGGGTGATTCCGTAAGTTCCATGGGCATCGCTCCGTGGTACGTTGTGCGTCAGGCGGACGCGGCGGTCCGCCTGGGAGATGGATCATGCGGCCCGGCGGCTGGTCCCCGGCCGACGTGCGCCGGACATTTTAGATTGGCCGGCCTGACAAGGCGAGAGCACGGCCCGATACGAAGTTACCAAGAATATCCCCCGGGTAAGGAAGACAGGGTGACCCCCGCCAACCGACCTTGCCGGATCGAGTCCAGACAAGGTATCAAACGCCATGTTTCAGCGATGTCTTTGGGTCGTGTCAAGCATTACGCGGCCTCTGCTCAATGCGCGGCACATGCTGCCGATTCCGCCCAGCGGCGACTCGCTCTGGGAAGCCAGGCGCAGCAAACGGCTGACGTTCGTGCGGCTGGATCCGCCCGACGCGCCGCTCTATGTCGGCGTGCGCCCGGTGACCGAAGCGCAATACAACGAGCTGACGGCGACGCGCCCTTTCAGCGGCGACGGCAGTGCCCCGGTCGCCGGCGTCTCCTGGTATGACGCGGTGGACTTCTCGAATGAGCTGAGCGAAAAGGAGGGCCTCCGCCCTTATTATCAGAAGGTCCTGGGCGGCGTCTGGGGCTTTCGCAAGCCCTGGGGCGTGCGGCGCGACGCCGCGTCCGACGGCTTCCGCCTGCCCACCACGGACGAAGTTGGCCAGGCGGTCCGGTCGTCCTATGGCACGCGATTGTTCGACGCCGACAGCCCGCTCGCCGAGTGGTGTGACAGGCCGGACGAGCCTGAGGCGAGGAAGGCCGCAACGCGAATCTATCCCGGGCAGATCGACGGCCCCTACGCGGAGCGTGAGCCGTCCGGCCCGTCGGGCGGCAAGCAGCGGCTGCCTCAAGACAAAGCGGTCACGTTTCGGGTCGTCAAGAACACGGAGGCCGGCCTGTCGCTGACGTCGGCCGACGAGTCTTTCTCCGACGAGACGCGCCGGCTCATCGCGCACCTCGAAGCCGCGGGCAATGTCACCGCCGACCAGGCCCGCGTGCAGGCGATGCTGCTGCAAACCCTGCGGCATCTCCAGGGCTGGTCCCGCGACGGCCTGCTGCGGCTGGCATGGTGGTGCTTGCTGGCCGTTGCGCTATGGATGGTCATCGCCGCGGTGGGGGCGTCGGTCGTGCTGTTCGTGTTCCCGGACGTCTTGCTGGAGCCGCTGCTCTACGCACTGGGCGGAGCGGCCATCGTGGCGGTGGCTGTCGTGCGGCTCACGCAGTTCGACACGTCGGTGCATTTCGCGCCCCCCGAGCGATCGCCCGCGTGGAATGGGGACGCCTCGCCGGCGCGGCAAGCCCAGGGTGGCGAGCGGAAGAACGACCGCTTCCGTTTGGGGCGCCTGGACGACGTGTTCGACCCCAGCGTGCTGGTCGGTCTGTGGGGGCTGGTCGGGGTGCTCGTGGGCGTGCAGATCGCCATTGCCCTGCGGATGGATCAAGCGGAAACCTGGGACGGCCGGCTGTGGAATGCGCTGTTGTTCGCGCTGGACACCACGGCCGGCGGGCTGCTGCTCAACAGCCTCGACACCTTGGGCCTGAGTCTTGGCCGCGAGACGGGCGTGCCTGCGCCCTGGCGCTGGGGCTGCGGTTCATGACGTTCGGGCTGGTCTCCTGGGCCATCGCCTGGAACATCATCCGCATCCGGCTGCTCTATGTGAACGGGCTGTTTCGCGGTGAACCGCCAGTGAGGGACGCCAGCCTGAAGAGCACACCTTGGAGAGCACCACTCTGGAAGACCTCGAGGCGTGGCTAAAGACCAAGGCCGCGGCTTACTGGTATCTGCCCAACGCCTATGCCGACGAAACAGCGTTCCTGTCGCTGGCCGCGGCGTTCGTCCGCAGCGACTACGACTACGTGCGCAGGCTCAGCGCCGATTTCCACGGTGTCAACGTGACGGAGGACGTGCGGCTGCTGTTCCGCGATCCCGACGGCGCGAGCACGTTCGCGAAAGGGTGGAAGCCCGGTTGGAAGCGCGAGCTGGCGCAGTGGCTCTGGTCCGCGGCCAAAACGAGGGCTGCCTGGGTGTGGCACGTGGTGATCCGTTTGAAACATCGCGCCAGAGGGTTCGTGGCGAAGCGGGACGCGGGGAATTGAAGACGCGCGAGGGCCACGGAACGTGCGAATCAGGCCACGAGCCGCACCGATACATCGTGGCACGGCCATCTTGGCCGTGCGGTTATGCCAATCACTCACGGCCAAGATGGCTCAGAGTTACCCACATCTCCGAAAGACGTAGTCCACCGGTTGCGACAGCAGATCGATGCATGCACTAGGCATTGAGTTTTCCTCCAGCGCCTTCCTCTTGGCCGTGCGGTTATGCCAATCACTCACGGCCAAGATGGCCGTGCCACGCCTACCGTGCGCGGAAGTGTTGCACGGCGTCCGGCGGTTTGGTGTATAATCGGCGTCGGCGGACGTCACTTCGCTCGGTCTGTTCCACAAGTCCGCCGGGGGACCCATGGCAGCTCATCGCCATGAGATTCCCGCTTGCCCGTGCCCTGCTGACTCTTGCTTGCGATGCCGTATGACGATTCGCTTGCTGATCGCCGACGACCATGAGGTGGTGCGCACAGGCCTGGTGAGTTTGATGCAGGGCACGGAAGTGGATGTCGTGGCCCAGGCCGCCAACGGCCACGACGCCGTGCGCCTGGCCCGCGAGCAGCAGCCCGACGTGGCGTTGATCGACATTCGCATGAACGGCGGCGACGGGCTCGATGCCCTGGAGCAGATGAAATCCGAAACGCCCGCCCTGCCGGTGCTGATTCTCTCCACCTACGACAACCCGACGTACGTGGCCCGGGCCGTGGCGCTGAAGGCCTCCGGCTACCTGCTCAAAGGGGCGGACCGGGAACAGCTCCTGGCGGCCATCCGGCAGGCAGCGGCGGGCGAGACGGTCTGGTCGCGAGACGAGATGCGGCGGGTGTCTGGCGCGCTCTCGACGCCGCGGGTCGATGCGGGCATCGACGCCCCGCTCACGCGTCGCGAGTCGGAGGTGCTGCGTCAAATGGCCTTCGGCCTCTCGAACAAGGAGATCGCCCAGGCGCTGCAAATCGGCTACGAGACCGTCAAAGAGCACGTGCAGCACATCCTGCGAAAGATCGGCGTCACCGACCGTACCCAAGCCGCCGTGTGGGCCGTACGCAAAGGGCTGGTGTGAATAGGAGCAGAAAACGAACGTCGAACGTCCAACTTCCAACGTCCAACGTCCAACGTCGAATGAGTGCCGTGTTCGACGTTGGAAGTTGGACGTTCGATGTTGGACGCTCGAGCGCAGCGCCTTAGTGCGTCTCTTCCTGCCCCGCGCGCTCGTCGCGCGTGCCGATGAAGTCCTGGGTGTTTTCGTTGAGCACGAAGACCTCGACGCGCGGATTGCGGGCTTGCCACAGCGGCTCCGTGCGTGAGGTCAAAGGCTCGTGCGGCCCGGCTTGACTGAGCCGCAGGCGATGGGCGGGAATGCCGCTGGCTTCCAGGAATTTCAACACGGCCAGGCAGCGCGCGTAGGAAAGCTGCCAGGCGCCAAGGTTTGGCGCCGCGCTCGTCCCCTGGCCCGTGGCGGCGGGCGGCGAATCCGGGGCGTGGCCGCGGACCTCGATCTTCTGCGGCTTGCCCACGATCCACGGCAACAGCCGCTTGAGCCGCCCTCGCGCCACCTCATCCAGCTCGGTCGAGCCGTCGGCGAAATAGACGAACGAGCCCACGCTGGTGCGGTGGCCCTCCCGGATGGTGAGCATCCGCGGCACCCGCGTTTGCGGATCTTCCTGGTCGATCGTCAGCGACGGCAGGACCGGCTGCAGCACGTGTTTGGGCGGCTCGTCGCTCTCGTCGCGAGGCCGGCGCACGGGCGCTCGGGCGCCTCGTCCGCCTGGTTGAAGTAGTGGGCGATGGCCTGCTTGATCTTCGTGTTCTGGGCCGTGATCCACATCACCAGAAAAAACGCCATCATGGCGGTCACGAAGTCCGCGTAGGCCACCTTCCAAGCGCCGCCGCCTTTGCCGGCCATGATCTGAGGTCCGAATAGAAGGTAAAGGAGGTAAAGAAGGTAGAGGAGGTAGAGGAAGGTAACGGAAGGAGAGTTGAGAAAGGAGTTTTAAGCAATGCGATTTGGGATCGCAATTCTCTACCTTCTTTACCTCCATCTACCTTCTTTACCTCCTCTTACCCCGCGTCCAGCGTCTTGAGCATCTTCTCCAGCTCTTCCTGCGACGGGCGCACGTCGCTGGCCAGGCCGCGGCGGGCCAGCTCGATGGCCACTTTCGGCGGCAGGTCGCTGGCCCACCCCTGCACCACCGTGGCAATCGCCCGGAAATAGGCCATCTCCGCGTGACCCAGGAATTCCATGTTCACCACCAGCGGGGCAAAGAACCCGTAGGACAGCAGAATCCCCAGGAACGTGCCCACCAGGGCCGCACCCACTTTGTGGCCGATCTCTTCCACCGGGCCGTCGATGGCCCCCATCGTGATCACGATGCCCAGCACGGCCGCCACGATGCCAAAGCCGGGCAGCGCGTCGGCCACCTTGGCCAGCACGTTGATCGGCGCGTGGTGCTCGTCTTCGCAGCGCCTTGAGCTCCACCTCCATCAGCTTGGGGAGCTGCTGCGGCGACACCGAGCCGTCCATGATCGGCGACAGCGATCCGCAGATGAACTCCAGCGCGTGGTGGTTGCCCGTGATGCTGGCGTATTTGCTGAAGATGGTGCTCTTGCCCGGCTCGTTCAGGTGCGGCTCCAGCGCGATCATGCCGTCGCGCCGCGCCAGCCGGAACAGCTCGTACATGGCCTTGAAGAGCTCCTCGAACGCCGGACTGCTTGAACGGCGAGCCCTTGAGGCGTTTGCAGGATCCCCTTGACCAGGTCGATCAGCACCTTCTTCGGGGCCATGACGATCATGGCTCCCAGCGACGCGCCGCCGATCGTCAAGATCTCCGAGGGATGGATCAGCGCGCCGACGCTGCCGCCGGCGATGGTAAAGCCGCCGAGCACGCAGCCGATCACGACGAGGCAGCCAACAATCACCAGCATGGAGGGGAACCCCGGAGCGCGGGTCCGAGCGGGCCGCAGCGCGCGGCCGTCCAGCCCCGCGATGATGCCGCGATGCAACAGTCCTATGAGACTCTAGGCCACGGGGGCGCGTGCCGGGGCCGGCAATCGCCGCAAAGCGGCGGACGATCGTGCACGATCTAACGGTTGTAGCAACAACCGCTACGGGGCCGAGGCCACCGGCTCTCCGCCGCTACGCGTCACCAGCGCCTGGTAGACCCCCAGATCGATGCTCGCGGGAATGAGACGGACCGTCGCGTCCCCAAAGGTGAAATGCGTGCCCAGCGGATGAAAGCTGCTGAAATCGTCGAAGTGGCCTGAGGGATCGTTGGGCTGGTGGTCGGCGATGCCCAGGATGCGGGCAAAGGCCTCTTCGCCGCCGGCCGCCACGCCGACCCAGGTCGAGAAGCCGTGCCGGCTCGACCGTTCGCCGACGAAACAGGTGTTGCTCAGGCCGTCGATCACCTCCCCAAACGTGACCATGCTGTTGTGAAAGAAGACGCCGTCGCTAATGCACTGCTGGCCCGGCCCCAGGCCCTCGCACTCGTCCAGCTCTCGCGTGCCGAAGACGCCGACGTAGTTCGAGCGAGACAGCGTGGTCAGCGGCCCGCCGGCTTCGGCATCCAGGTCGAACCAGGGGTCGCTGAGAGCTATCCGAGGGGCAGAGAAAGATCTCCAGCGGCGTGCGGCGGACCGTGTCGTGGCTGGGATGCAGCAGCGAGAGGTTCTGGTTGATCCGGGCGTGCAGGTTGGACTGCTCCAGATACGGAAAGAGAGCGGTGGCCCAGCCCCAGCCGGACGGTCCCTGCGGATCGGGAACGTTGATGCCGGCGTAGCCCTTCCAGCCGGCCGGCAAGCGATCGTGTACATCGTGATAGGTGTGCAGCGCCAGGCCGAGCTGCCGCATGTTGCTGCGGCACACGGTGCGGCGGCCGGCTTCGCGGGCGGCCTGCACGGCCGGCAGTAACAGCGCGATGATCAGTCCGATGATGGCGATGACCACCAGCAGCTCGACCAGCGTAAACGCCGATCGGCGGCGAGCGCGGGGAAATGCGAGACGCATGAATGGTATCTCCAGTCAGATACGCCTACGGCGCAGCGCGTGGCGTGTCTGTGTTGAATGCCGACAAAACGAAGCGCTGGCGAACACGCCAAAAGCGCATGAGGAAACGAACCCGCGAGGGAAGAAGCCCGGGCCGCTGTCCCCGGCGCACCGCGAAGGTCTCTCGCGGGCGCCAGACGACGGGCTTTGTTCCACCTCAAGGCTACGCAGCCTGGAGAATGGCGGGTGGGCCGCGCGCTGGTATGGCTCCCGCGGAGCCAGGAACGGCGCCTTGGTGGCCGGCGGCGAACGGTGCGGGGCCGCAAATTGGCTGGCCAGCGGGGCCGCATCGTCGTCCGTAAGTTGTCCCTGGGCGAAGAAGCGGCAGATCAGGCAATCTTCGCCGTGATAATGACCATCAGCGGAGCGGATGCCTGGCCCGGCGTCCGCGGCCGTCTGAGCCGCATGACACGGGCAGCAATGAGCGGCAAAGACCCTCGGCACCCGCCGCGCTTGTGCCGGAAAGACCCGAATGATCCGTGCAGCGGCAATCCAGCAGGTGCAGGCCCTGCCCGAGCAGGGACACCGAGCCGAAGAGCAGCAGGGTTAGCCAACGAGCAAAAAGCACGGTCGGTCGTTAGAAGTTGGACGTTGGACGTTGGACGTTCAGGCCTCTTGAGCCGTCGCGTGTCCGCTATACGAGTCTAAGGGTCGATTGGTTCGATGAGTGGTCCCAAACGCAGGCACACTAGCCCGACGCGTAAGCGGTCGCGTAAGCGAGGGAGGGACGGAGTGATGCTCGGAGTTGTGCGGCGGCTCTCCCTCCCGTACGCGTCGGGTTCGTGTGGTTAGGCAAACAGGTCGAGCACCGCCGTGCCCTCGCAGGCTTTGTGCGGCCGGCCCAGTGGATCGTGCAGGTCGGCGTCGCTGGGGACGCCCAGGGCGTGGAGGATCGTCGCGATCAGGTCGGCCGGCGAGATCGGCTGGTCAGCCGGGTAGGCGCCTTGACGGTCAGAGGCCCCGTAGACGCAGCCCGCGCGGATGCCGGCGCCGGCCATCACGATGGTCTGCACGTGCGGCCAGTGATCGCGGCCGGCTTCGCGGTTAATTCGCGGCGTGCGGCCGAACTCGCCCATCGTGATGAAGAGCGTATCGTCCAACAGGCCTCGATTGCCCAAGTCCGCGAGCATGGCCGCCATCGCCCGGTCGGCGTGCGGGGCCAGCCGCTCGCGAAGCTGAGGATAATGGTTGCCGTGCGTGTCCCACACCGGCGTGGCCTTGGGACCGTCGTAATGCCAATACACGGTGACCAGCGACACGCCGACCTCCAGCAGCCGCCGCGCCAACAGGCAGCCCTGGCCGAACAGGTGCCGGCCGTAGCGGTCGTGGGCCGCGGCCGGCTCGCGCTCCAGCTCGAACGCCTGCCGCGCCTGCGGCGAGCTGATGAGGTCAAACGCCCGCTGCTGGTAGTCATCGACGGCGCCGTAGGACGGATTTTCAATCCGTCCAGGGATCGTGGCACCTAGTTCGCTCAGCAATCGTCGCCGCGCGGCGATACGCTGAGCACTCACGCCCTCGGGCAGCGCCAGCGGCGGCCGGCGGAACTTGCCGCTCTCGGCCGTTCCTTCGATCAGCAGCGGCGCGTAGCGATCGCCCAGAAACCCGCCGCTGAGGCCAGGGTATTCGTTCACGACGTCGTCGCGGATGATCTCCGGCAATGCCACGAAGGTCGGCGGGCCGGCGCTCGGCCGCAGCCTGGCCAGCATCGCTCCCACGTGCGGGTGATCGGTGGCCTCGGGGCGGATGTCGGCGGCCGTCTTGGCATTCGCCTTGGCGTGGCGGCGGCCGGTCAGCATCGTGTAGCCGGCCGAGGTGTGGACGGTGTCGTCGTGCGTCACCGAGCGCACCAGGCATACCTTGTCCGTCTGCCGGGCGAAGAGCGGGAACAGCTCGCTGACCTTGATGCCCGGCACGGCGGTATCGATCGGCCGCAGCTCGCCGCGGACTTCGGCCGGGGCCTCCGGCTTCATGTCCCACGTGTCATGCTGGCTGGGGCCGCCGGTCAGAAAGAGCAGCACGCACCGCCTGGCCCGGCCGAAGGTGGAGTCTGCCGAAGGCGAACCGTTGGCCGCGGCTGCGCGGGCGAGCGCCTGTCCGTGAATCAGCTCAGACAAACCCAGGCCGCACGCCCCCAGCATTCCAACTCGCAGGAACGACCGGCGAGTGCCGGTTTGACGCGAGGGCTCAAAGAGTGCAGGAAGCGATTCAGGCGTCATGGGGCAGGCTCACGGCAACGCATAGGCGCCGGCGACGGCCACCAGCATAGCGTCTGCCATGACAGAAAGGGAGCGGTTGCATACGCGAGCGGGGGGCGTAAGCCCCCTGATCACCTGGAGCAAGGAACGAGCGTAGCGTTTTCGCTTCGACGTCATCAGGGGGCTTACGCCCCCCGCTGGCGGTTTTGGCGGATGGTCGCGCGAGCAATCTCCGCTGGCCCGTGCGCGGAGGCATGGATTAGAATTACGGCCGATCCACACGGAGGTGCCGCATGAGCGTTTGGGACGGGGTCTTGCTAGCAGTGGCGGCATTCATCGCCGTCACCACGCTGGTGCGACTGATGATCGCCCGGCGGAACAACGTGCTCGCTCAGCTGCGGCGCGAAAAGCGGGCCGAGCAAGCAGCGCAGCCCAAGGAAGCAAGCTAGACGACAACAACGGACGACTGACCACTGACAACTGACCACTGACCACTGACCACTTTCATCGTTTCATTCATACGGAGCAAACCAGGTCACGGTCGGCCGACAATTGGGGAGACCTGTCATGTGGATTCGTGTCCTGGTGGCCGGCGTCGTCGCGGGAGTGCTCGTTTTTTGCGCGGCGCTTTTGAGCACATGGTGCTGAAGTGGGGCGCTCGGGCGATGAGCCAGTTGCCTGACGAAAAGGCGACGGTGGAATTCGCGAGTGGGCAGAACCTCGCGCCGGGCCTCTATGGCTTCCCCGAGGCCCCTGCGAACTTCGACGATCTGCCAGCCGAGGAGAAAGAGCGCGTGGAGAAAGACATCAACGAGCGCTACAAGGCCGGCCCCAACGGGTTTCTGATCATCGGGCCCACCGGGCAGGACATGATGGGCCCCGTGCAATTGGGCGGCGAGGTCGCCTCGAACATCGCCGGGGCATTGATCGCCGCCTGGATCGTGGCCCTGCTCGGCCAGCGCTCGTTTGCGACGCGCTGGCTGACGGTCGTGCTGATCGGCGTTTTTGGTTGGCTGTCGATCAGTGCCTCGCATTACCTGTGGTACCGCTTCCCCGGAGCGTTTGTGCGCGATGAGCTGCTGGCCGCCGTGTTGGAATGGAGCGTGGCCGGGCTGGTGATTGCGGCAATTGTCGGGTCCTGTGGCATGTGCTCGAAAGCGGTCCACAAGATCGAGTCCGGCGACCAGGCCGAGGCGGGCAAGTCGCCGGTGACGGCAAAGTAAGACTGCTTCGAACAATCCACGGGGTGGCATGTCCCAGAGCATGGATGCGATTGAGCGTGGGTGCACTGTGATTGCCACGCCCTTCGCATCCATGCTCAGGGCGTGCCACCCATTCGTTGACCTCGCATGCACCCCAAGAAGCTCTACATCGAAACCGTCGGCTGCCAGATGAACGTGCTCGACAGCGAGCTGGTCGTCGGCAGCCTGCGCCGCCAGGGCTACGAGCTGACCGACGACGCCGCACGACGCCGACGTCGATCCTCTTCAACACCTGCTGCGTCCGCGCAGCACGCCGAGGACAAGATCTACAGCGCCCTCGGCCGGCTGCGCGCACGCACAAGCAGCAGCACCCGCGACAAGGTCATCGGCGTCCTCGGCTGCATGGCCCAGAAGGACCAGGAGCTGATCCGCCAGCGGGCGCCCGTACGTCGACCTCGTCTGTCGGCACCGGGCCAGCTCGCGCCAGCTGCCGGAGCTGATCGACGAGGTCGCAGCGGCACCGGCAGCCGCAGATGCGCCGTCAGCCTCGGCCGCACGGACGGCGGCGCGCGACGAGGTCGAGCGCAGCTTCGAGAGCTACGACCCGCTGCGCGACCCGTCGATGCGGCCGACGCCGTTCCAGGCGTACGTCCGCATCATGATCGGCTGCGACAAGTTCTGCACCTACTGCATCGTGCCGAGCGTCCGCGGCCCGGAGCAGAGCCGGCCGCCCGAGCACATCGTCGCCGAGGTCCGGCAGCTCGCCGGCCGAGGGCTGCAAGGAGGTCACGCTCCTCGGCCAGACGGTCAACAGCTACCAGCTACGCGCGAGCGACGGCCGCACGACGCGGCTGTCGCGACCTGCTCGACGCGACTGCACGACATCGCCGGCATCGAGCGGCATCAAGTTCGTCACGAACTTCCCAAGGACATGACCGACGACCTGCTCGACGCCGTCCGCGACCTGCCGAAGGTGCTGCCCGTACCTGCACGTGCCGGCGCAGTCGCGGCTGCGACGACGTGCTGCAAGCGGATGAAGCGGCGGCTACACGGTCGAGCGACTACCGCGAGATGCTCGCCCGCTGCCGCGAGACGGTGCCGGGCGTGGCGGTCACGCAGCGACTTCATCGTCGGCTTCTGCGGCGAGACGGAGGCAGTCGTTCGAGCAGACCGTGCGACCTGGTCGCGCGAGTGCCGGTTCAAGAACAGCTTCATCTTCAAGTACAGCCCGCGGCCCGGCACGAAGGGCGCACGAGCTGTACGCCGACGACGTGCCGGAGGAGGTCAAGCGGCGGCGGAACAACGACCTGCTGGCCGTGCAGAACGCGATCAGCGAGGAGGACAACGGAGCCGTTCGTCGGCCGCGAGGTCGAGGTGCTGGTCGAAGGGCCGAGCAAGCGGCAGGCGCGGGGCCTGCATCAGGTCGGCGAGTCGCTGAGCGGTCATGAGGCGACCGCGAACTCGTTCCCAGGCTCCGCCTGGGAACGCGCTGCCCCCGAGGCTCTGCCTCGCGCAGTTGAAGGCGCCAGGCAGAGCCTGGCGAGGCGGGCGTTCCCAGGCAGAGCCTGGGCACGAGTGAAGTCCTCCAGCTCACCGGCCGCACGACGTGCGACCGGATCGTGGTCTTCGACGGCACGCCGAGGCAGATCGGCCAAATCCTGCCGATCCGCATCTACGATGCCAACGCCTTCACGCTGTTCGGCGCGGTCGTGACGCACCACGTGGGGCCGGAGGTGTATACGTTGCGGGTGCAAGCGGCTCGGAACGCTGACACCGAGAACTTATGAATCTGTTCTTGGCAGCCGCCGGTTTGGCCGAAGACCCAGAGGGCAGGCGCGGCTTGGACAATCTCTTTTTGGTGGTTACTGCGATCCCTTTTGCGGCCTATGTTCTCTTGGCTCTCGGATCATGGGCGGCTTGGCACCGTCGTTCGCTGCGGCACGGCCAGTTCACACTGCGATCAGTTTTGGGCCTGATCGCCGTCCTTGCACCTGGCTTTCTGTTGCTCAGGTTGATCGAATGGCCGCGCTCCCGGCTGGAAGCGGCTCATACCGGAGCAGGCGCACTCCGTGTCCTTCCGATCAGCATCTCTGCACAGATGTCGCGTTACGCGGAGCGAGACAACGAGATCAACGTCACGCGGAGCGTTGGCCTACGACTTGGCGGCTACTCGTCCGCTCGGACGATGCAGTTGGGCAGCACTCGTTGGAGTCGCTCGATACCGGCGGCGGTAACCTTCGTTTTCCCGACAAACAACCGCTGCAGATTGCTCATTCCCGCAAGCTGCACTAGTCCAAGATCGGTGATTCGCGTGTCGTAGAGCCCAAGATGGTCTAGCTTCTTCAGGCCGCTCAAATGGGCCAAGCCGGCATCGCTGACTTGCGTGCCGCTGAGCACAAGGGAAGAGAGGTTCGACATCCGTTGCAGATGGGCTAGCCCGGCGTCGCTGATCCGCGTTTGCGAGAGCCTCGAGATACCGCAAGTCGCAGTGTTCGAGCTGCGCCAGGCCCACGTCGCCCACCTGCGTGTCGTTCAGCGAGAGCGAATCCAGGCTGGTCATGCCGTGGAGATGCAGCAGTCCCGCGTCGCCCACCTGTGTCTCGCTCAGCGAGAGCGACGAAAGGCTGGTCATGCCTTGGAGATGTCGCAGGCCGGCATCGGTGACTGTCGTGTTGCTGAGCTCCAAGAGACGAAGCGTGCGAAGGTGGCTGAGATGCGCCACGTGTGCAAGGCCGGCGTCGCCGACGCGGGTTCCGGTGAGGTCAAGCCTCCGGAGGTTTTTCAGGCTCTTGACGGATACAAGCGGTTCGCCGCTGACGCCTGTCCGGCTGAGATCAAGCGTTAGCAGAGTGTCGAAGTGCTCGAGGGGCACCAGGTCCACATCGCCTTCATTTAGCCAATAGGCGACCCGCTGGGCCTCGTCGAAATAGACACCACCGACGAGGGTCTGGAGGCGAGCGTGCGAAGAACTTGGCTTCACGTTCACGTCGGCCATTTTTCGCAGCGACGCGATCGCGCGGCGCTGGCTCCGGTAGACCACCGCGTGAGGGAGTGCGGCACTGAACGTCGCCAGCCCTTCCTCCGTGACGCTCGTACTATCGAGCACGAGGCCTTGCAGTGACTTCACGCCCCGAAGCGGGGACAGGTCTTCGTCGCTGAAGCTCCTCCCGCCCACGACCAGCGTTTCGAGTGCCGGCAGCGCGGCAATCTGATCGAGGTAGGCCGATGGGTCGTTGCAGTCGGCCAGATCGGCCAGGATCACGTCTTGCGAATGGCCGGCGAACAGGCGCCGCAGCCAGCCCGTCGCCTCGGTCGTCTCATATCGGCCACCCAGCTTTTCGATCAGCGCCATCGCCTGTCGCTGTCGCCGATAGGCCTCGAAGCAGACGCGGCCGGCGTACACGCCCGCGGCGCAGAGCAGGATCACCAACAGCAAGGAGCGAACGCTGAATTGCAGCCATCGCCGCCGTCGCGCGGCAGGGGGCCGCGCGAGCGCCTCGGGCGCATCGGCGGCCCGCGGATGGCTTTCGCTCTCGTCCATGCCCGTCATTCTGCGGCAGGCGCGAGAGCGAAGTCAACGTGCCGGCCCAAGCGTCGCGTACGATGTGCCCGCACACCTGGTATCTCACTGAGGCATGCGCGGCTGACGCTGGGGCTGGAAGCCCCAGCCACGGCGATGCCGGCCGGCGTCTCACCCCACAGCCGCCACTCTCTTTTGGCGGCGGTCCGGCGGTGGTAGGCTAGATCGTGTGTGCTGGGCATGTCATCGGCCACCGCTGAAGCCCGCGAGATGAGCCTATGATCGGATTGGGTCTCATAGAACTTCTGATCCTGGCCATCGCCGCCTTGCTATGGATCTTCTTCTGGCGTGGCCGCCGCTCGGGGAGGATCGATGCTCGTGGCGAGCCGCAACAGGCGTTGTCCGGCCCCAGTCCGTATCTGAGTCTCGCGCTCTTGGCTGCGGGAGCGGTGCTCGTGACTCTTTTCGGCCTGGCCGTCGCGGATGTTGTGTCCATTCCTGCCTTCTGGGCGGTCTCTGTGGCTGTGGCTGTAGCCGCATTGATCCTGATTCTTATGTGGCGAGGCAAGGCACGAACCAACACCGCCGGACCACCCACGCCGGCGGAGAACTTCGCGGCTGGGCTGCCTGACAAAGGCCCTGTTGCGCCAGCGACATGCGACCAGTTCCTGGCAGCGCTCATCGCCAGCGGCGTCGTGACGGCCAAAGAGGTCGAGGCGTTTCTCCCGTCGCTGTCGCACACGGTCCGAACGAGCGATGCCCAGACCCTGGCCCAGCACCTCGTCGGAGCGGGCAGACTTACGCGCTACCAGGCCGTGGTGATCTTGCAAGGGCAAGGGCAGCGCCTCGTGCTGGGCGACTACGTGATCCTCGACCAGCTCGGCGCCGGCGGCATGGGCCAGGTCTTCAAGGCCCGCCATCGCCGCATGGACCGGATCGTCGCCATCAAGATCATCTCGCCGGAGCTGATAAAAAGCGAAGGCGCCGTGCGGCGCTTCGAGCGCGAGGTGCGGGCGGCGGCCAGGCTGACGCACCCCAACATCGTCATCGCCTACGACGCCGCGAAGACGCCGGCGTGCACTACCTGGTGATGGAGTACGTCGACGGCCGCGACCTGGCTTCGATCGTCCGCGACCGCGGGCGGCTAGGCGTGCCGAAGCCGTGGCCTGCATCCTCCAGGCCGCTCGCGGGCTGGAGCATGCCCACGCCAAGGGCATCGTGCATCGCGACATCAAGCCGGGCAACCTGCTGATCGACCGCGAGGGGACGGTCAAGATTCTCGACATGGGGCTGGCCCGCTTCGCCCAGGAGACCGCCGCGGCCGACGACGCCACGCGCGAGCAGCTCACGGGCACCGGCACGGTGATGGGCACGGTCGATTACATGGCGCCCGAGCAGGCCGTCGATACGCACGACGCCGACGAGCGGAGCGACATCTACAGCCTGGGCTGCACGCTGTATTGCCTGCTCACCGCCCGGCGGATGTACGACGGCGACACGGTGGTGAAAAAGATCCTGGCCCATCGCGAGGCGCCGATCCCCTCGTTGTGCGAGGCCCGCGGCGACGTGCCCGCGGAGCTGAACGCCGTCTACCACCGCATGGTGGCCAAGCGACCGGCGGACCGCTACCAGTCCGCCGCGGAAGTGATTGCCGACTTGGAGGAGGTGCTGGCCCGGGCCGGCGGCTTCGACGAGACGACGCTGGCCGGTGATCTGCTGCCGCCCGCCGGGCCGGCAGGCGAAAGACTGGATTGGGAGGGCGGCATCGCTCCTCCTCCAGCGGTGCGCGAAGCGGCGCGGCCGGAGCGCGTGGCCCTTCAGCCGACGCTCACGCCCTCTGGCACGTCTCCTGAAGCAACTTCGGCCGACGACACCCTGACTCGTCAGGCGGATCAACCCACGCTGGTTCCGCTCGGGGAAGCCGCCGGTAACCGTGCCGCACACGAGATGGCGCGCGCCGCGCCCCACCGTTCGATGATCGGGCGGCGGACGGCGATGCTCATCGCGGTGGTGGTGGTGCTGCTGCTGCTGCTGCTCGTGTTGGCGATTTTGGCCTATGCGCTGATTCACAGCGAACCTGCGCTGAAGTCGGTGGATGGGGAGGAACATCGCGCCGACTTGGCCCCCTCGGTGGGTCCCACGGCCAAGATCATGGCCGGCACGGCACCCGGCCAGGAATGGAGCGACAACGGCCTGAAGATGATGTTTCGCTGGTGTCCGCCGGGCGACTTTGTCATGGGGTCAAAGAAGGGGGAGCCCGGCCGCCGGCTGGATGAAAGTCAAGTGCCCGTGACGCTCACGCAAGGGTTCTGGCTCGGTCGCTATGAGGTCACGCAGGGTCAATGGGAAAGCTTGATGCAAAGCAATCCCAGCTACTTATCCAAGTCCGGAGAGGGCAAGCACCTGGTCACCGAGGTCGATACGTCGATCCTGCCCGTGGAATACGTGAGCTGGGAAAACGCGGCCGAATTCTGCCGCAAGTTCACTGCGCAGGAACGCGACGAGGGCCGACTGCCGCCTGACTGGCAATACGACCTGCCCACCGAAGCGCAGTGGGAATACGCCTGCCGCGCGGGCACCGACACGGCCTATTGCTTCGGAGACGATGCCACTGTGCTCGGGGACTATGCCTGGCACCAGGCCAACGCGAAGGGGTTGAATCACGCTGTCGGGGAAAAGCGCCCCAACGCCTGGGGCCTGCACGACATGCATGGCAACGTCTACGAGTGGTGCCGCGATTGGCATTCCGTGCAATTGCCCGGCCAGCGCGACCCGGAAGTCAGCCAGCCCACGAATCCGGCCGGGAGACCCGTCGGTCGTGTCATGCGAGGCGGAGGCAGTCTCTACACGCCGGAGAAATGCCGCTCGGGCTATCGACAGGACAATCCCCCGACCACTCGAGGCCCGGCGATCGGCTTTCGGGTGGCACTCGTGCGGGCCGCGGTGAGCGACGACAATCTGCCCGTCGGCAGGCAGATCGACTTGATCCCGCACGTAAGCGGCGACGCCTTGGGGGACGGCAACCTGGCCGACGTCACCATCCAGGATAACGTCCTGATCCTGGATGCTCGCCCGGGCCGCTCGCGGCAGCTCTGGCTGGATTTCCACGAAGTGGGCGGCACCGATGTCACGATCCGCACTCAAATCCGCATCTCGCCCTCGGCCGACGAAGGGTTCGTGACTCTCGTCTTCAAGACGGAGCCGGAACACGTGGTTCGTCTGATGGGACCGCGCGGGAGCCGGCGGCTCGATCTGGTGATCGCCGGGGATGACGTGCCGGCGGCACGAACGGCTGCGCCGGATAGTATCGATCGCGAGTTTGCCGATCTGACCTTCTCGATCGTCGGCGACCGTGTGACGGTATCGATCGATGGTAAGCAAGTCCTCACAACGGCCAGGCCTCGCGCGGCACGTGGCTGGATCGCGCTGGCGGTGAGCGGTTGGCGCTGCGAATTCAAGCGACCGCAGGTGCTGATTCACCCTTCGGCGTCCGCCAAGGCGGACGCTAGCAGCCTGCCTGATGCGACAGGGAAGAAGCCGCCCGTCCGACAGGGCGTCCTTCAGGAAGGTACGCGGTCGGGCGAGGAGCGAAATGACAACCGCCTGGGCATGACCCTTTGCTGGTGTCCTCCCGGCGAGTTCCTCATGGGCAGCCCTGAGTCGGAGCCCGATCATCGCGACGATGAGAAACAGGTCCGTGTGACCTTTCCCTCGGGGTTTTGGATGGGCAAATACGAGGTCACCCAGCGTCAGTGGTATCGGCTGATCGCCGACAATCCCAGCGCCTTTTCACCGCAAGGCAAATCCAAGGAGGAGATCGCCGGCCTGGACACCGACGACTTTCCGGTTGAGACCGTGTCTTGGGCGAAGGCCATGCAGTTCTGCGACTTGCTCACGCGCGACGAGCGGCGCGAGGGTCGGCTGCCGGACGGCTGGGAGTATCGCCTGCCGACCGAGGCACAGTGGGAGTACGCCTGCCGAGCGGGCACCTCGACGGCCACGCCGTTTGGCGTTTCGCTCAGCAGCGACCAGGCCAACTTCAACGGCCAGGCACCCTACGGCGACGTACCCCCCGGACCGCACCTGCGCCGCCCACAGCCCGTCGGGCGATATCCGGCGAACGCCTGGGGGCTGCACGATATGGCGGGCAACGTCTGGGAGTGGTGCCGCGATTGGTATGCGCCCACTTTGCCTGGCGGCATCGATCCTGAGCAGCCCGAGCCGGGCCTGTGGCGCGTGATGCGCGGCGGTGGCTGGGGCTATCCGGGGATTTGGAGCCGATCGGCCAGCCGCAACCATTACCGGTATGACCGCGGCTCGGCGTTTGGCTTTCGCGTCGCGCTGGTGAAGCCTGTGCCGGAGCGTGCTCCGCTGGCCGCCAGCCCGCAGGATTTGCCTACTCGGCCGATGAAAGGCGGCAAGGCGACGCCGGCCGATGGCTGGGTGGACGTGCTGCCGGCCGTTGACCTGGCGAAGCACCAGGTTGCCGGCGGCGGCCCGTGGACGAAGACCGCCGACGGCTACCGCAGCCCCAAGCAGCAATTCGCCCGACTGGCGGTGCCCGTATCGGCCGGCGGCGATGACGAGTACCGTGCCTATGAGCTGGTCGGGACGTTTACTCGACGTTCAGGCGAAGCGGTCGATTTCTTTTTGCCGATCGGCCGGCGCCAGGTGCTGTTTGTCATCGACGGCTGGGGCGGCAAAGGCCTCAGCGGACTGCAATCGATCGACGGCCAGAACGAGCCGGAAGCCGGAGATCATTCCGGAGGACATCTTGGCTTTCGCTTGATCGACGGCCGCTTGTATGCCTTCTCGGCGGGGGTCTTTGTGCGCGGCGATGGCGGCGCCGTCTCGGCCCGCGTCGACGGCGGCGCCAGCGGCTCCTTCCAGGTTCATTGGACGGGCAAGGTGGACTCACTGGCCCTGAAGGACGAGCGTTTCGACTTGGGCAATCTCCGGCTGCTCGGCATGGGCGCCTGGGAGGCCGAGGTCGATTTTCATCGCCTTCAATTGCGAATGCTCTCCGGCACCGGGGAGCTGGTGAGTAAGTGAGACTTCCTACCCACCGGTTACCAGTCACCCCTCACCAAACATCAGAAGACGACGGGACGGCCGCTCCCCTCCGGCGTCTCTCTAGTAACGACCTCGACGCAAGGCGAGCCGCAAGAGCACCAGTGTGGACGACAAGCTCCTAGGACGGCTGCTGGACGACCACGCCCCGGCGCTGGTGCTCTATGCGCGCACCTGGTGTGACACTCCGCAAGACGTGGTGCAGGACGCCTTCATGCAGTTGGTGCGTCAGCCGGAGATGCCGCAGTGCGCGGCCGCCTGGCTGTACCAGGTGGTCCGCAACCGGGCGATCAGCGTCAGCCGCTCGGCCCAGCGGCGTCGGAAGCACGAAGAGCGCTCGGCCGCGGAGGCCGCCGCGTGGTTCGTGCCGGCCGACGACAGCCGCCTGGACGCCCAGGCCGCCGCCGAGGCCCTTTCCACGCTGCCGCTGGAGCAGCGGGAGACGGTCGTGGCCAAGCTGTGGGGCGGATTGTCGTTCGACCAGATCGCGGCCCTCACGCAAACGTCTTCCAGCACGGCCCATCGTCGCTATCAAGCCGCCCTGACCGCTCTGCGAGAGCGGCTGGGCGTCACCATATCGGAGCAGGACTGATGAACGATCCATCGCCCTATTTGCCATCCGGCGACCGCTTTGCCGAGTCCGGTGACGACGGCTGCGGAAACGATGCCGCCCGCGAAAACGATGCCGCCCGCGAGGACGCCTGCCACGACGTGGAGCAGGCCTTGGCCACGCTGCGGCCCAGTGCCGGCCCGATCGACCGCGACCGGCTGATGTTCCTGGCCGGCAGGGCGATTGCGGATCAGGCCTTCGCCCAGCGGCCCTGCGTCGGCGGCATCATGCTCTCGAAGTGGCTCTGGCCCAGCGCCACGGCCGTTTCCACGATTGCCGCCACGGTGCTGGGGCTGCTGTTGGCCGTCAGCCATCGTCCGCTCGTTGTCCGCGAGGCCACACACCCGCACCACGTTCCGCACGCCATCCCGCCGCACGCGATCCCGCCGCAGACCATGCCGCCGGGACAGTTCGGGCCGTATCAGGGAGGGCTGCTCCCCGATGCAGTGGCCAGCGACGACACGGGGATGCCCGGTGCGATCGACGTGGCCGCGCCCCCCGAAACGGCGCGGATCGATATCGCCCGTGTGGATATCGCCCGTGTGGATATCGCCCGTGTGGATATCGTGCCGCGCACGAAACTGCCGCGGACGAGCTACATTCAGAAGCGCCAGGTAGCCCTTTCGCTAGGGGTCGAAGCCCTGGGCTCGCGATCGGGCAATGGTCCCTCCGAGCAACAGGTCGCTTATCGCGAGTTGCTGAACGACATGGTCGATGGGATGGAATGAATCGACGAGCGTCATCATACGAACAACCCACCGCAAAGGAACGGAGGACGCAAAGAGAATGTCCGTGCGTACGCCTTTGCGTCCTTCGTTCCTCCGCGGTGCACGAACAGGACTTCCCCGTCAACTTAGAAACGTTCTCACGATGATGATCCTTGCCAGAAGACTGCGGATTGCACGCCTGGTGCCGGCCGCCGTCTTGTTGTTCGGGGCGGCGCTTCCTGTCACCGCACAGCAAAAGGCCGTCGCGCCGCCGCCGAAGACCGCGGTCGCTGAAGCGCCTAAGCCGCAGCCGCGGCTGGTGCGGATGACCGTCTCGCCTGCGGCGGCCCCGCGCGGGGCGCTGCGCTACCGGCTGCTGCCCGAATATCTCGACCGCAAGCCGGGCAATCGGGCCGATCTTTATCACCGGGCGATGCTGCTGGCGGATCAGGTCGGAGACCAGGCCAAGAAGAAGTTCTATGACGATATCTACAGCCGCTGGACCCAGGGTGGCACCACGCTGCTGCCTGAGGGTTTGTCGCCTGCTCAGGCCAGCCAGCGGATCTCGGTCTTCCGCGGTGCGCTGGCCGAGCTGGAAATGGGCGCCCGGCGAGAGCGGTGCGACTGGGGCCTGAACCTGCGGGAGCTGCAAGGCATCGACGTGATCTCGCTGCTCTTGCCCGAGTGCCAGAACTCCCGCGAGCTGGCGCGGGTGCTCTCGCTCCGCTGCCGGGTGGAGATTGCCGAAGGCCGGCTGGACGACGCGCAAAAACGCTGCAGACGACTCTCCAGCTCTCGCGCGACATCGCTGAAACGCCGACGCTGATCAATGGCCTGGTGGGCATCGCCATTCAGGGCGTGGCCACCGCCGACGTGCAGCAGCTCCTCCAGCGGGCCGATGCGCCCAACATGTACTGGGCGCTGACCGCGCTGCCGCGGCCGTTCATCAGCCTGCACGACGCCTACGAGCAGGAGCGCTCGATGTTGCTTCAGTTGGTGCCGGCCTTGCGCGATCCTCACCAGAAGCGCACCCCGGAGGAGTGGCGGTCTCTGCTCCGCCAGGCCTTTCGTGATACGCGGATAGCGGCCACGATGGCGTACGAGGAAGGGGGCGCGCGGCCGACGGCCGCTTGGGAAAGCGACGTGGCCGTCACCGCCATGATGATGATGGCCTATCCTCCCGCCAAGCGGAAGCTCATCGAAGGCGGCCGCGACCGCAAGGAGGTCGAGGCCATGCCGGTCGCCCAGGTGGTGCTGCTGCACGCCCACGAGCGTTACCAGGAGCTGTGGGGCGATATGTTCAAGGCCCACTACCTGCCGCTGCCCCAGGCCATCGAGGAGGTGCAGCGAGCGGAGGAACGGTTCAAACTGGCGGTGGCCCACCAGCGCGGCGACCCGATGGTCATGCTCTCCGCCCTGCTGCTGCCCGCGGTCAATGCGGTGATCAGCGCGGCCGGCCGGTCGGAGCGGGCCATCGATGAGCTGCGGACGATCGAGGCGCTGCGGATCTATGCCGCCGAGCACGGCCGCTGGCCCGAGTCGCTCGATGAGGTGAAGCAAGTGCCGATCCCGGCAAACCCGTTCACCGGCAAGCCGTTTACGTATCGTCTCGAAGGCGGCACCGCGATCCTCGAAGGGGCCGTGCCCCCCGGACAAGCGATCCAGAACGCCGCGCGATACGAGCTGAAGCTGCGTGCCGCAAAGTAGGTAGGCACACAAGTAGCAGGCACACAAAGTAGGTAGGCACACTCCGTGTGCCGTAATGTGGCCGTCTCGCTCCGCGAGACGAACTTGCGGCAGGCATCCTTCCTGACAAAAGAATCGTGCTCCAAAGACTGACGGCACACGGAGTGTGCCTGCTACTTCCCCCGATCCACACGACATGATGAGGCTAACCATGTTTCGCCTGCTCGCCTCCACGATCCTCACACTCGGCCTGTTGGCCGGCGTGGCCGTTGCCCAGGGAAAGCCCGTTGATGACGGCAAAGCCAAGGCCGATGACGCCGCCCGCGCGGCCGCCGTGGCCCCGTTCCTCGACGAGCAGACCATCGTCGTGGCCCGGTTTGACGCCTCGCGGCTGGACGTGGAAGGCGCGTCCCGACAGGCCAAACGGCTCTTGGGTGATCTGCTGGGCGACGAGCTGGATAAAGCCACGCTCGCGGGAGAAATAGCCAAGGCCGGCTTCCTCGGAGCTGGCGGAAAAGAGGCCTATCTCGTTGTCAGCCTGGCCGACGTGCCCAGCCGTGCCCCCTTTGGGATCATCCCCGTGGCCAAAGGGGGCGACGCGGCGCGCTGGCCCGCGCCCTGCGGCCGCTGATCGCGATGGGCCGCGACGCGCCGCCCGGTGCCGTGCCCACGCCGGCCGAGGCGCTCCAGCGATCGCTGGCGATGGTCTGCGAGCCGTTGGCCGGCGCGGTGTTCGTCGGGCCGGCCGCCACGCTGGAGCGGCTGAAGAAATCTGCCGACCGCCGCGAGCCGATCAAGACCGACGAGCTGGCCCGCGCCTTGTCCGCCGCAGGCAACGGGACGGTGCAGGCGGTCTTGCTCATCTCCGACGATCAGCGCCGCGTGATCGACGAGATGTTCCCGGCCCTGCCGCCGGCCTTGGGCGGCGGCTCGACGAAGCCGTTCTCCGAAGGGCTGCGCTTCGCCGCGCTGGGCCTGAACGTCTCGGCCAAACTTTCGCTGCGCGTGGCGATCCAGGCCAAAGACGCCGCCGCAGCCCGGGCCCAGGGCGACACCATCTCCAAAGGCCTCGAGCTCTTCGCCCAGTCGCCCGAAGTCAAGAAGCAGCTCCCCGCCGCGGAGAAGATCGCCAAGGCCCTGGCGCTGCGCGTGGCCGGCGATCAGGTGCTGATCGAGCTGAACGAGGAGAACAAGGGCCTCTCGAGCCTGGCCTCCGGGCTGGCCCCCGCCGTGACCGGCGCTCGCAAAGCCGCCGCACGGGAGGTCACCGCGAGCCACCTCAAGCAGATCGGCCTGGCCCTGCACAACCACCACGACACCAGCGGTGCATTCCCCGCGCGGGCGAACTTCGACGCCGCCGGCAAGCCGCTCCTGAGCTGGCGCGTGCAGTTGCTGCCTTACTTGGAGCAGGGCGACCTCTACAAGGAGTTTCGGCAGGACGAGCCTTGGGACAGCGAGCACAATAAGAAGCTGCTGGCCCGCATACCCCCGGTGTTCCGCGCCACCGGCACCAGGCACAAGCCCGACAGCGGCAAGACGACCTTCCTGGCCCCGATCTGCGACGGCTCCGTGCTAGGCGCCGACAAGGGGACCAAGATCGCCGACATCCGGGACGGCACGTCCAACACGATTGCCGTAGTCGAAGTCACGGACGAAGCCGCCGTGCCCTGGACGAAGCCGGACGATTGGCAAGTGGACGACAAGGACCCTCTCAAGGGGCTGGGCGACACGTTCGGAGCGCTGCTCTGCGACGCGTCGGCGCGGTTCTTCACGAAAGACATCGCGCCGGACACACTCAAGGCGCTGCTCACGCGCAATGGCGGCGAAGTCGTCGTGCCGTAGCCGGTGAGGTGAGCAGTCTGTCTCTGGCTGTCTCTGGTTCCCAAGCTCCGCTTGGGAACCCCTGCTGCGAAGCTCTGCTTCGAGTGCTCGAAGCAGAGCTTCGTTACTTGCGTTCCCAAGCAGAGCTTGGGAACGAGGGATGTGCTGGATAACACCACTCACCTACTCACCTACTCACCTACTCACCTACTCACCGCCGCCGCGGGCTCGCACCAGGAAATACACCGGCAGTCCCAGCCCCACCAGCACCAGGCCGGCGATCGCCTCGAACGGCTCGCCCACGAACACGACCGCCAGGAACTCGCCGAAGCAAACGAGGTAGGCGATCGGCACCAGCGGATATCCCCACGTGCGATAGGGCCGCGGCAGGTCCGGCTGCCGGCGCCGCAGGATGATCACGGCCAGCACGCACAGGCCGTCGAAAATCCCGCCGGCAAAAACGACGAAGTTCGTCAACAGGTCGAAAACCGATTTGTCTTCCAGCGGCACGAGGACCTGCCGCACGAGCCAGGGGCCGCCCGGCTGCTGGCTGCGGATCGCGCTCATCACGCGAGAGCGCACGTCTGAGGGTTCCTCGTGGAGGGCCTTCTCAATCTCCGCGGGCAGTCTGCGGTCCTTCCCCTCAATGGCCTTGGCGATCTGCCGCTGCACAAGCGGAGGTTCGTTGGCTGTCGCCTCCCGAATCCGCTCCTTGGCGGCCCCGCTGACCCAGGCGGTCAGAAGCCCTGAGCCGGCCACCAGGGCAATCGCCATCAGCGACTGCACGGCGATGGCGATGGCTGGCGTGCGATAGACGACGTGCACCTGCCCTAGTGCGCGGAAGAACGTGCCGTCGCGCCCCATGGCAAAGGCCACACGCGGCGAGAGCAGCAGGTTGGCGTTGATGGCCCCCAGCGTGCTGCACATGATGATCGCCGTGATCAGCACCGCGCCCCACTGCCCCACCAGCCGCGTGGCCGTGGCGTGGGCCCCCGTCGTGCCGGCCGCGGCCAGCTCGTCCATCGGCAGCACGCCGTAATAGGCCACGTTCGCCGAGACGTAGAGCAGCATGACGATGCCCATCCCGCCCACCAGCGCCAGCGGTATGTTTCGCTGCGGCTCGCGGATTTCTTCGGCCACAGGTGTGAAGCCCGACCATCCGTGATAGGCCCACATCACGGCCAGCATGATCGCGCCGAACTGGAGTGTGAACGAGCGGTCTTCGCCGGGGGCCGTGAGGGTCGAGCGATAATTGGCCGCATCGATGCCGACGCCGCCGGCCGCGGATAGCGCGAAGGGAGCGATCGCCACCAGCGCCACGCCGCCGGCCTTGATCCAGGTGGTGACGTTCTGCACGCGCCCGCCCCAGATCACGCCCAGGATGTTGACCCAGCCCAAGAAGAGGATCAGTCCCACGATCAGCGCGACTTGGGTCCAGGTGCCAGCTTCCCAGCGCGCCGCGGCCAGCACGGCCACGACGAACATCGTGCCCAGCGCCCCGATGCCTGCGGGCCGGTTGAAGAACACTTCGCCCCAGCCGTAGAGAAACGCCGGCACGCGGCCATAGGCCTCGCGCAGATAGACGTAGGGCCCTCCCGCGCGTGGCAGCATGGCCCCCAGCTCGGCGAAGCACAGCGCCCCCAGCAGGCACAGAATGCCGCCGAGCACCCAGGCCGAGATGATCCAGGGAAAGCCGAGCCCCTCCTGGGCGATGGTGCCGGGTTTGGCGAAGATGCCCGACCCGATCACGCCGCCCACCACCAGGGCGATCGCCGTCGCGGGGCCTAGAGCGCGGAGCAAGCCGGGTCGCGAGCCGTCATTTGCCACGCCGATTTCTCCAGTATCCCGGTTCGCGGTGCAGATGCATGACAGCGATGACGATAACTTCGTCGTCACGAAGTTCGTAGACGATGCCGTAAGGGAACTTCTTCAGCCGGCAGAGGCGGCACGGCGGGTCGATAAGAGCCCAAGATGACGGGTGATTGAGAATCTTGTTCAGCGCCGCATCGAAGGCCTTGCTAAAGCGGCTGCCCAGACCGGCTCGCCGGGCCTCGTAGTAGTCGACGGTTTCATGGATCTCGATTTCCGCCCTCGGGTGAAACCGATACGTCATGGCTTTATCCTCTGACGAAGCCGTGCCATGACTTCTTCGCCAGGAACCAACTCCACCTTCCCTTCATCGATCTCTTGCCGACGACGGCGGATTTCCGCTAGCCACGCTTGAGGAAGCTCTTCAACAGGGAGCGCATCCGCCGTTTCTTCCGGAAGGCTGGCCAGCAGCACTTCCGCCAAATGGGCTCGCGACGGCTCGGGCAGCGAAAGCGCCGCGTCGAAAAGCGATTGCTCTGCGGTGCTCATGACATTGCACGCTTGTTGGAGAGAATCCAGCTACGACTAGTCAATTCTACCGCGCCGGCGGGCGCCAGCGAATACGTCAATAGGCCGGGACAGTCTTGAACCGCCAAATCGGACCGCAAAAACGCCATTCGTCGGGACGCCTTTCCGATTGATCGCCGCCCTTGAGCAGCGCAAGCTATACGACTTGCCAACGCACTCCTCGGTGCCCACTTGAGCAGCGGAGCAAAGCATGAAACTGCTGACGTACGCCAGTCCGTCAGGGCCGCGCGTGGCGGCTCTGCGCGAAAGTAGTCATCTCGCTCCGCGAGATCAACCGCTCGCGGAGCGAGCGGTCCACACTACTTGCGTCGATCTCAACCACGCCGATCCGCAGGTGCCCGCCGCGATGAAGGAGTTGCTAGCCCAAGGCCCCGAAGGTCTGCGCCGAGCAGCGAAGGCGCTGGCGGCCGGACAGCCGATCAAAGTTGAGAAGCTTCTCGCGCCAGTGCCCGACCCCCAGAAGGTCATCTGCGTCGGCCTGAACTACGCCGATCACGCCAACGAAAGCGGCGCGGCGATTCCGGCCGAGCCGGTCATCTTCTGCAAGTTCCCCACGGCCGTTGCCGCCCACGAACAGGCGATCGTCCTGCCGCCCGTAAGCAAGTGCGTGGACTACGAGGCCGAGCTGGTCGTCGTCATCGGCCGGCCCGGGCGAAACATCCCGCGCGAGCGGGCCATCGAGCACGTCGCCGGCTACACCTGCGGGCACGACGTCTCGGCCCGCGACTGGCAGCTGCACAAGCCGGGCGGCCAATGGCTCGTCGGCAAGACCTTCGACACGTTCGCCCCGTTCGGGCCGCACCTGACCACGGCCGACGAAGTGCCCGACCCCAACGCCCTGGCGATCTCGCTGCGCCTCAACGGCCAGACGATGCAGGAATCGAGCACCAGTCAGTTCATCTTCAGGGTCGATGAGCTGGTCGCCTACGTCTCGCAGGTGTGCAGCCTCAGCCGGGCGACCTGATCTTCACCGGCACGCCGCCGGGCGTCGGCTTCGCCCGCAAGCCGCCGGTGTTCCTCAAGCCGGGCGACGTCGGCGAAGTCGAGATCGAGCGTCTCGGCGTGCTGAGGAACCCCGTGAGGGCGGGGTAACGGTTGGCACGTCACTCGAAGTCACTCGAAGTCACTCGTCCTCGTCGTCGTCCTCGTCCTCGTCCTCGATGTTCGGTTGTACTCGTCGTCGATTGTTCGGCTCGTCTTCGTACTCGATGTCAGCGCTCTTCTTCGAGGACGAGGACGACGACGAGGACGAGGACGAACGGATCCCTCAAACGCACGACCTCATCGCGGTGCCGGCAGTCCCTGGCCGCCCAGGTCGATCCTCGGCATCACGGGCCCTCGCGGTGGCATGCTCGGCAGCGGCGGGGCATCGAAGGCCGCCGGCCCGGTCGCAGGCGGGGCGAGCTGCCGCTGAATCTGCACGCCCTGCCGCAGCTCTTCGCCGCGCCCCAGAAGCTGCGAGGCCGGCGTCAATGCCTGCGGCAGCAGCTTGTACTCCACCGTCCGCTCGTCTCGCAGCTCCCAGGGGATGAAGTTCTCGGTCACGAACTCGATGGGAAAATACTCGTACCACGGGGCCGGCAGCTCTTGCAGCAGCGTGCGGGTCTCGTAGCCGTCCTTGACCAGGGTGACCTGCCGCGTGCCGTAGTAGATGTACGACACCGAGCAGGGCGTGACGCCCACCTCTTCGTTATCGACGTAGACCGAGGCCCCCGGCGGGTCGCTGATGATCGTCAGCCGCCGCGTCACGCAGCCGGCCTGGCTGGCGCAGATGATGAGGGCAGCCAGCAGCGCCGCGCGTGCGGCCGCCGGCCCGCGGCAGCGGCCGCGCGCAGCATCGCCGGCGCTAGAATCCCTTGCCATCACGCTGGCTGAACCGATGGGGAAAGGTCGGCAGACAAAAGGGGCCGGACTATAGCGACGGTGGCCGGCCCGCCCAAGAGCGATAGCTCATTTTGCGATTTGCACTTTGCATTTTGCATTGGTCGCGCTGGCCGCCGATTGAAAAATGCAAAATGCAAAATGCAAAGTGCAAAGTGCAATTGGCCATCCTTCCGAGCCTGAACGCAGAACCAAACAGCCCGCTTGCGCGGGCTACGTCGGCTTCCGGCTCTTCGAATTGCCAGAAGAAATGGTCAAACACTGCCTTGTCGCCGATTGAGAATTGCGCATTCTTCAATTTGCACTTTGCAATTTGCACTTTGCATTGGTCACTCGATCCGCCGATTGAAAAGTGCAAAATGCAAAATGCAAAATGCAAATTGGCCATACTCGAGCCTTGGACACATATCCAATCAGCACGGCGGCGGATCATCCGGTGGTTTCCAGCGTTGGCGGCCCGGACGGCCGGGCCAGAGCTCGGCCACCGTGTGGCGGATGCCGCGCTTCGCGTCGCGGCGGGCGAAGTCTTCCTCGATCATCCGGTCCAGGTCCCCGTCCTTTCGCTTCTGAACCCGCGGCGGATAGCAGGACGGAGTTTCAATCCGTTCGACCGCCACGCCGCCGTCGTTACTGCCGCCGCGGTCATCACCCCCCTCGCCCTTCGATTGGTAGCTGCACGGCGGCGTGTCGCGCCACTCCGGCCAGTCGCACGGCGCCGCGGCCGGCTGCTGCTCCCCCCAGCGCGGTGTCGGACGGCACCGCTCCGGGTAAAGCCAATCATGCGGCGCCCAGCGCAGCGTGTCGTCCGACGGCTTGGGCCGCTCGCGGGCAGACAACCCCAGCAGCCGGCAGCGATCGATCTCCACGTCCGCCAGCAATCGCAGGTCCGGCACTTTGACAGGGGTCCGCTTGGCACGCGGCGGCTCTTTGGGAGCGGAGGAAACCGCGGCCACCGAGCGGCTCGTGGAATCACCGGGCGGCTCTCTGTTCTCCCCGTTGCCTCGTGTTCCATCTGACGAGCCGCGTGCCTCCCCATCCCCGTCCCCGTCCCCCTGCTCCTCTGCACCATGCTCCTCTGTGCCACGCCCTTCGCATCCATGCTCAGAGCGTGCCACCCCCGGTTGCTCTGCCGCCGCGGATTGCTCTGCCGCTTCGTCGCGCGGCGGGGGCGGGCCGTGGCGGGCCAGCTCGGCGATCCGCTCGCGACGCCGCAGCGCCAGCGGCAAATGCTGCACGTCGTGCGTGCCCTGGTGCATCGCGTAGCCTTCGAACTCGAGCTGCCACTGGAGCTGCCGCACGTCGTCGCGCACCTGCCGCGACGACAGGCGGTAGTGCGCGACGGCCAGCGCCTCGAGCTGGTCCATCCGCTGCCCGGCCGCCAGCAATGCCCGCAAGGCGTCGATCCGCGCTTGCCGCCGCGGCGAGAGGCCGCGCTGCAGCGGCTGCTCGATGTTCAGGCGATACTGCTCGTCGTAGAGCGTCGGCGGGCTGAGCGAGTAGGCCGTGAGCACCACCGAGCCGTCGGGGTTGCGCGGCGCCTGGTCGTACATCCGCGGCAGGTCGCGGGCGAACTCTTCCTGGATCGCGTCGCGCTCGATGCGCGGCATGTGCATCAGGCGGCAGCGGTCGGCGTGGTAGATGCCCAGCAGCTTCGAGCGGTGCCGCTCGGCGCGCATTGCCCTGCGGGCATCGCCGGCGTCCAGGGCAGCGTGAAACTCACGGTCGCAGCGGTCCGAGGCGATGGCCAGGTCGACCAGCTTCCAGCGGTTCTGACGCAGCTCGTCGTCCTGGCGGCGCCAGGCTTCCTGCACTTGCCGAAGGTCGTGCCGGGCCTGACGCAGCGTGAGGCCGAACCGGGCGACCATCGTCCGCACGATCTGCGGCGGCGCGAGGCCGGTGACGAGGCCCTCTTCGATCGTCCGCCGGTGCGTCTGCCGCTGGAGTTTGGTGCGCCGCATGGGGATGAGGGGGTGAGGGGGTGACAAGGTGACAAGGTGACGAGGTGACAAGGTGACAAGGTGACACGGTGACACGGTGACACGGCCCAACGGGCCGCAACTCGATAGCCCAGGCCGAAGGCCTGGGCGCCGAGATACCCTGACCGCGTTTAGCCCTGAAGGGGCGGAACGAATCACCCCAATCTCAGGTCGCGCCCTTTCAGGGCTTTCGTGCTCTGCATTCGACCGAGACCCAGGCCTTGGGCCTGGGCTATCGAGTTTCGCCCCCTTCGGGGCTGATGCTCCGTGGAAATGTTCTTACGGAAGTCCACTTTCTCCGCGGGCGCGACATGATGGAATACATAAAACCGTGCGCAAAATGGCCCACGGCGCGACACAAACGGAAGACATCCCTTCAAGATGGGGCGCGCGTGGCGGCTCTCCGGATGAGCTAAGGATCGAGAACCAATCAGCTCCGAGCTGCGACGAAGACCCCACCGAGCTTGCTCGGCGGTGCAGGTGATTCTGCACTACTGCGAGCTGATTATTGAAATGCCGGCCTCTACGGCTGCGGCGACGCTTTGGATCCTCCCAGCTCCTTGGTCGCAGTCGCCTTCTTCGGCGGGTCTTCGACCTCCTTCGCCGCCGGCTTGGCCTCCGCACTCTTCTTCGCCGGCAAGCCGCCCTTCACCGGCAGCGGGGAGCCGAGCGTGTCGCCGTTGGCCTTGAAGCCGCCGCCATCGGCATCGACCCAGATCGGGTTCGAGACGACGATCGGCTGGATCTTGCCCCAGCGGGGGCCTTGCACGATGCCCAGCGTGGATTTCTCGCCGACCGCCATCACGATCACGTGGGTGTCCTGTTTGAACTCCAGTGCGATTGCCTGGTCGAACTTCACCGGGTCTTTCGGGTCGCGATTGAACCGCTGAGGCGTCGTGTAGCGCGAGAAGTTGTACTCTGTCGCGGGACGGCCGTTGAGATACACCTGCACGCGGTCGATGTCGTACCAATTGGCGCATTCCACGCGAACCTGGAGCTTCGCCCGGCTCAGGCTGGCCGCGACGCTGTCGCCCGCCGTGCCCGTGGTCTTGGCGGGGTCGGCATCGGGCGCTGCGTCGGCCGTCAGCTTCACCTCCAGGAACGGCGCGGTGGTCATGGTCACGTTGCCGCGCTCGGCAGCGCGCACCATGTCCAAGGTCTCGATCCTGGCCGGGTCGTCGGTGGGCGAGCGGATGTAGTTCCGCAGAAGCCCGACTCGTGGAAGTTGTAGTGCGAATCGGTGTTCACCACGCCGGGGATGCGGTGCCCTTGGTTGAGGAGCTGTAGCCAGTTGAAGATGCGGTTGTTCTCGACGCGCGTCTTCTTGGCGGAGTCTTCGACATCCACCATCGGCGCCTTGAGCAGGCCATCCAGCGGGTGGACCTCGATCACGTCCATGAAGCGGAAGCTCTTCTTGAAGCCGCCGTCGGGTCGGCCGTCGCCGTCGCGGTCGAAGAACAGCCAGCCGATGTCCGGATGGTTCTGCTGCACCAGCTTCTCGCTGTTGCCGTCCCACAGGGCCAGCCGGCTGATCTGCGTCTCGGGGTCGTCGTCGGTCGTCGGTCCGCCGCCGTCTTGCAGGTGCGGCTTGAACACCAGCGGAAAGGCGTTCTGATGGTTGAGCGGCAGCGGCTGGCCCGTCAGCTCGATGCCGGAGCACGTGGCCATCAGGTGCTCGACGCCCAGCCGCTTGAGGTGCGGCACGTAGGTGTCGATGCGGTTGTGCTCGGTGCAGGGGGCGAACTCGATGTGCTCGCAGAGCAGATTCAGCACGCGGCCGAACTGGCTGGAGGTGTTGTCGCCCGACGGGCTGGAGTGGCTGTGGAAGTCGGCGCTGACCCAGCCCGCCGTGTTCACCGTGCGAAGCAGCCTGGCCGTGAGCGGCGTCTTCTTGCCGCGCTCGACTTCGATCTCCGTGAACACGGCGTCGTACTCCGGCCCGTAGCTGATGACCGCGCGTACTGGCCGGGCGGGATTTGCTGCTCGAACTTTCCGTTGTGGGCATAGACGAGGTTCTTGACCGCCGTGTCGCCGCTATCGACGAAGAAATCGGGGTCCTTGGTATCGCCCTGGCCGATGAACTGCACCTTGCAGGGGATCGGCCCGCCGTCTTTTGAGGTGATCTGGCCGACGACGTAGCCGGGGTCGGCCAGCGTGAACGTGTAGTCGGTTTGTTTTGCCGTATCGAGGTCGATGGTCTTCGTCTCGCGGGCCTGGTGCGCGACTTCCAGCAGGTACTTGCCCGGCGGCACGGTGAACTCGAGCGTGCCGTCCGTGCCGGTGTGGGCGTGGCCGTAGGGCCGCTTGGGCTCCGATACCTGGAACACCGTCACCGCGACGTCAGGGATCGTCCCCTGCGCGGCGTCCTCCACGCGGACACGAACGGTCGCCAGCTTTTCGCCCGCTTGCCGCTGCGTGTATGCCCGCAGCGAGAACAGGTCGTCCGCCACCAGCAGCCGGCGGCGGAGCGTGATGCTCCGGCCGGGGGCCAGCATGACCTCCCCTTCGGCCGCTAATTGCGGATGGAGGAAGGTCAACAACAGGCCGAACCGCGGCGCGCCGGCCCGCACGGCCGGCGTCGTCACTTGGGTCGAGAACTCGTCGATCGCGAGGCCGTAGCCCTGGCGGAACCACTTGTCGTAGACAAAGAACGTCGGCTCTCCGTCGCGCGAGCGTTCGAAGGTCCGGTCCGCCCTCACGGCATCGACCAGGGCGACCTCCAGCGGCACGCTGTCCGTGTTGACGTATTGCGTCTCGATCTGCACGTATTCCCAGCCGTCGCGCAGCGTGTAGACGACGCGCAGCTCGGGCTGGCCCTTCTCGCCGGGGGCGCGCACTTCAAGACGGACCTCGCTGCCGTTTTCGGCCAGCTCGACGAGTGGCTCGACGGTGGCCGTGCCCGACGCCTTGCCCATGGCGCTCGCCTGATGGAATCGCAGCGCGGCGCGCCCGCGCCGGGATAATAGCAGCCGAGCTGATCGCTGGGTTGTTTGCGGCTGGTCAGATCGATCACGCAGCCGCCGACGTTGCGGACGGTCATGTTGGCGTTTCGGCTGGGCAACGGATCGGCCACGACGCAGACGATCTTATCGTTGCGGAGCAGATAGTCGCCGTAGATGGCGTCGGCCTCCTTGCCGGCCGGCGCGTAGGCCTCGAAATTCCTGGCGTGCAGGCGGACCAGCTCGGCGCTTTCCGCATTGGCCGCGGCCCACGCGACCACCAAACACAGCAGGGCGAAGGGGCGCTTCATGAACTCCTCGAGAGTCTCAAACGGGGAAGAGAAGAGAGAATGCCACCGGCAACAGGCAGGATACACCACGCCGGGCGCGAAAGCAGCCATTTAGGCTCGCAGACCCCGGTGGGATCCGACACGAACCCGACGCGTAAGCGAGGGAACGTGAGCGGCATCGGATGCGGCCTCTCGTGGTTCTTCGACTGGAACGATAAAGTAGAAGTTACCTCTTTCGGTGTCCAGCATCGGAGTCCGTGCGATGAGCGCCCACCCTGCCCCCCGACTTCTCCGGTATGCAGGGGGCGTGCCTGGCGTGACGGCCACCGCGGTGATCGGCGTGGCCGGCCTGGTTCTCGTGGGCTGGATGACCGACGTCGAAGGGCTGCGCAGTGTCGCGCCCGGGCTGACGGCGATGAACCCGGCGACGGCGCTGTGCTCATCCTCGCCGGCATCGCACTCCTGTTGCTGCGGCACGAGGCCGTCCCGCGCCCTCGGCGTCGCGCGGCGCATGCCTTGGCCGGCATCGTGGCGGTGGTTGGCTTATGCCGACTGGTCGGATACCTGTTCGGGTGGGACCACGGCATCCTGGACCAGGCGCTTTTTCGATCCAAGCTGGACGCCTATCAACCGCCCAACCGCATCGCCCCCAACACGGCGATCAATCTGGTGCTCCTGGGCGCTGGCCTGTTGCTCTTGGACGTGAGAACTCGCCGCGGCCGGCGGCCCGGGCAGCTCTTGATCCTCGTCGTGGCCCTGTTGGCCCTGCTGGCCATCATCGGTTATGCCTATCACGCCTGGTCCTTTACTCGGCTGAGCGAAGCTTACATTCCCATGGCGCTGAACACCGCGCTGGCCTTCGGCGTGCTTGCCGCCGGCATCTTGTGCGCGCGGCCGGACCAAGGGCTGATGGCGGTGGTCACGAGCGAACATGCCGGTGGCGTCATGGCCCGTCGCCTGCTGCCGCCGGCCCTGATTATTCCGGCCGTGCTGGGCTACTTCAGGCTGCTGGGCGAGATGGCCGGCCTCTACGATTCGGTGTTCGGTTCGTCGCTGTTTGTGATCTCGAACATCGTCATCTTCACGGTCATGATCTGGTTCGCCGCCGCGTCGCTCAACCGCCACGACCGCGAGCGCCGGCGGGCAGAAGAAGCGCTGCTCAACGAGCGCCACCTGCTGCACACGCTGACGGACAACATTCCCGACGCGATCTATTTCAAGGACGTCCAGAGCCGCTTTATTCGCATCAACAACGCGCTGGCGCGGCGGTTCGGCCTCACCGATCCCGCTCAGGCCGTGGGGAAGAGAGACCGCGACTTCTTCACGTCGGCGCACGCTGAGGATGCCCAGCACGACGAGCTGGAGGTCATCCGCTCCGGCCGGCCCATCATCGGCAAGGAAGAACAAGAGACGTGGCCCAACGGCCAGGTGACCTGGGCCTCCACCACGAAAATGCCGTTCCGCGACAGCCAGGGGCAGATCATCGGCACCTTCGGCATCTCCCGCGACATCACCGAGCGCAAGCTGGCGGAAGCCGAATTGGAGCGGGCCAAAGAGGCGGCCGAGGCGGCCAACCGGGCCAAGAGCGAATTCCTGGCCAACATGAGCCACGAAATCCGCACGCCCGATGAACGCCATCATCGGCATGACCGAGCTGGTGCTCGACACCGACCTGACCGACGCGCAGCGCGAATACCTGAAGATGGTGCAGGAGTCGGGCGAGTCGCTGCTGGCGCTGATCAACGACATCCTCGACTTCTCCAAGATCGAGGCGGGCAAGCTCGACCTGGAGCACATCGGTGTTCGGCCTGCGCGAGCGGCTGGGCGACGCGCTGAAGGCGCTGGCCTTGCGGCGCCACGCCAAGGGCCTGGAGCTGGCCTGCCGCATCCACGCCGACGTGCCCGATGCTCTGGTGGGCGATCCGGGCCGGCTGCGGCAGGTGGTCGTCAACCTGGTGGGCAACGCGATCAAGTTCACCGAGCGGGGGGAAGTCGTGCTGGACGTGCAGTGCGAGTCTCAGGCCGACGGCTACGCGACGCTGCACTTCGCCGTCAGCGACACGGGCATCGGCATTCCCCACGAGAAGCTGAGCGCCCTCTTTCAGGCCTTCGAGCAGGTCGACGCTTCGACGACCCGCAAGTACGGCGGCACCGGGCTGGGGCTGGCCATCTCCACGCGGCTCGTGCAGCTGATGGGCGGGCGAATCTGGGTCGAAAGCGAGCTGGGACGCGGCAGCAGGTTCCATTTCACCGCCCGCTTTCCCGTGGCCACCGAGGCGGTGCCCGAGAACAGCGGTGCCCAGCGCGGTCGTCGTTCGGGGAACGCCGGTGCTGGTCGTGGACGACAACGCCACCAATCGGCTGATCCTGGAAGAGATGGTCCGCAACTGGGGCATGGCGCCCGCGGCCGTGGCCAGCGCGCGGCGAAGCCCTCGACGCGCTGCGCAGGCGCACGAACGACGCTCGCCGTTTCGCATCGTGCTGGCCGACGTCAACATGCCGGACGTCGATGGCTTCACGCTGGTCGAGCAGATCCGGCAGGACGAGAAGCTGCCGCGACACGATCGTCATCATGCTCACGTCCGGCAGCCGGCCGGGCGACCTGGCCCGCTGCGAGCACCTGGGCATCGCCGCCCACTTGATGAAGCCGATCAAGCAGTCCGAGCTGTTCGACGCGATCGGCGCATCCCTGGGCATCACGATGCCGGAGGACCAGGCGGCGGCCGCTCGCCGCCGCGTCGCGACGAGCTTCCGGCCGCTTGCGGATCCTGCTGGCCGAAGACAGCCTGGTCAACCAGAAGCTGGCGGTCGGCCTTGCTCGGCAAGCACGGGCACACGGTGACCGTGGCCAACAACGGCAAAGAGGCCGTGCAGCTCTGGGAGTCGCGGAGATTTCGACGTGGTGCTGATGGACGTGCAGATGCCGGAGATGGACGGCATGGAGGCGACCGCCGTGATTCGCGCCCACGAAGCCAGGACCGGCGCGCACGTTCCGATCATCGCCATGACGGCCCACGCCATGAAGGGCGACCGCGAGCGCTGCCTGGCGGCCGGCATGGACGACTACGTCTCCAAGCCGATCCGTGCCCAGCAGCTCTTCGACGCACTCGAGCGCGTGCTCCTCAGGGCGAAGAACGCCGGCGGGGCCAACACCGCGCAAAGCGGGGCCAACAACGCTCAAAGCGGCGACAACACCGCGCCGGCGGGCACTTGCCAGGCCGTGGACTTCTCCGCGGCCCTGGAAGCCCTCGAAGGAGATCGCCACCTGCTCGGAGAGATCGTGCAGACGTTCCTCAGCGAATGCCCGCAGATGTTGGCCGAAATCCAGGAAGCGATCGACAAAGGCGACGCGGACCTCCTGCACGCGCGCTGCGCATACGCTCAAGTCGAGCCTGCAGGCCGTGGGCATGACCAAGGCCGCGGAATATGCCCAGCGGCTGGAGACCGTTGGCAAGCAGCGAGATCTAGCGGCGCCGACCAGGTGTTCGCCGAGCTGCAAAAGGCCACGCAAGACGGTCGCGAGGCGCTGATCACGTTCCGCGCCCAGTAGTCCACGCCACGTCCGTCGTGAAGGGCGCGCTCGACAATGAAACCTGCCGTATTCCGTGCATCAAGATACTTGGCGCCTATGATAGGCTGCCTGCGTACGGGTGGCCGGGGCCGAGTCGAGGGCGGCAGGTTCCTTTGATCCTCGCGGCTTGCCGGCGAGTACCTTAGGCTGGCTGGCCACGAGAAGCCTCCTGGACACCCCTTTGATCCTCGCCGCTTGTCGGCGAGTCCTTCAGGCAAGGCATCGGAGTCGTTTCGTGTAGGCCGATTCGGTCAGTGCTGATGCTGCGCGCTGCGTGAATGATGATGGACAAGGAACATTGGCCAATGGAGACAACAATCGGAAATCGGCGAACCTGTTGGACAAACGCGTCGCCAGCCGGCCGCCGGCTGACACGTGCCGCCATGCCACGCTCACTGGCACTGCTTGAGCAGCTCGAGGAACCGGGCTTTCAGCTCCGGGCCGCCTAGCTCGGCGTAGAGCGTTTGCGTGGCCACGATGGTCTGGGCTGCCCGGCGGCGGTCGCCCAGGCGGTGTTGCGAGAGCGCGACGTGGTACCTGGCCCGAAACCAGCGCGGCGAGCCCTCGCGGCTGTTGCGCTCGATCTCGCGCCACTTGGTCAGGGCGCCGGCCAGAGACGTGCGGTCGCCAACCTCCAGCAGCACCCGTCCGTAAGCTTCCTGGATGTCACCATCCTTGGGGTGCGCCAGGGCAAGCTTGCTGAACCTCTCGGCCGCCGTCTTGGCATCGCCGCCGTCGGCCACGGCCTGCGCTGCCAGCGTGTCGAAGCGGCGGCGCTGAGCGTCTGTCAGCTCGCTGCGCCGCCCGGCAAGGGCCTCGGCGAGGGGCGATGAGAGCTTGCCGAGCTTGCGGCGCTCGTCGGGCGAATCGGACTTCGGCAATGCGGCCAAGCGCTGGAGCAGATCGAGCAAGGTCGCCGGCGCGGCGGCCGCGATGTCCTTCACCAGCTCGCCCGCCTCGTCGTACCGTCGCTGGCCGGCCAAGGCGGCGATGAGCAAGCACTGGGCCGAGGGCTTCCAATCTTCTGGCGGGGGCGGCTGACCATCCAGGGCCGGCTTCAGGAACTTTTCCACACGGCTCAACCTGTTGCTGTCTTCCGTCGGCTCGCCCGTCGGATAATCCAAGACCAAGCGGCAGCCGGCCAGCACGGCCTGGCGCTCGAGCCGGACTCCAGCGCTCGGGCAAGCGTGGCGGCTGGCCGCGCTGCACGACCTGGCCGCGATCCACCAGGCCCAGCAGATATTCGGCTGCTTCGCCGGCCACCTTGGGCGTCGGCTTGCCCTCGGCCTTCAGGTCGGCCAGCAGCGCTTCGTAGCTGCGGGCGATTGCCGGCACGGCGGAGGCGAACCGCTCGTGATCGGCAGCGATGTCGCGATAACTCGCGACGGCATCGCTCCAGCGGCGCTGAAACTCATGGCACTGGCCCAACTGCCAACGGGCATGGTTGGCCGTCCCTTCTTTGGGCCAGGTTTCCAGGTGCTCCCGCAGCAGCGACGTGTACTCGTCGAGGTTGATCGGCTGCCGGCCTCGGGCCTCTTGTCCGGCGTTGAACGCGGCCAGGAGATGGGCCTCGGCCGCCTTGGCGTGCCTGGCGTGATCGAGCGCCACTTGTCGGATCGCGCCTCTTGGCCTCAGCGTGGCGGCGTTGCTCGTGCTCGATGGTGGCCGCGGTGTAAGCGAAATCGAACGCCGCCTCGGTCTGCTTCTGCTGGAGGGCCAGTTTCGCGGCCTCGTCGTAGGTGCGGACGGCGTCGGACCACTGCTTGCCGCGATAGTATCCTTGGGCGGCGCGGACCAGCACGGCCAGGTTGCCGCTCAGGCCAGCGTCGGAGATGACGCTGGCCAAAAGGGCCTCCGCCCGGCGGGACCAATACGGCGCGTGCTCGCGGTCGATCGTCTGGACGACCTCCGTGGCGCGGGCCTGCGCGGCGTCGGCCGCGGTCTTGTCGCCCGAGCGCGTGGCCGCCCGCCAGGCCGCGAGTTGCGTTTCGAGCTGCGCCATGTCCAGCTCCGGCTCGGTGAAGGCGTCGATTCGCCGGCCCGCCTCGGCCTGCTTCAAGGCCTCCGCCAGCCGGCCCTGGTTCAGGTGCAGGCGAATCCGCTCGGCCCAGCCAGCCAAGACGATGGCCGGCGGCGGGCGCTCGCCTTCCAAAGCGGCCAGGCGCCGCTCCGCCTCCGCCTGCCTACGCATGAGCCGCAAACACGTGATCTCTTCCACGCGGGCATGCCACACCAGAGGATCGACCGCCGACAGGCCGGCCAGCACGCCGAGCAGCTCGAGCGCCTGCCGCAGGGCATTGTCGCGGTCGGCCGTTTCGTCGGCGTAGGTGAGTCCCTGATTACGATAGGCGCGGGCCAGGTGGTAATTCAGGTGCCTTTCCAGCGAGAGCAACTCGCTGCGCGAAGGCTCGCCGCGGGTTTCGCGGTGGCGCCGCAGGGCTTCGGCGACTTCATTGCCCTGGGTACGAAGCGAACTGATCGCCGTGCGCAGAGAGCTCTGACTCTGAAGAATCAGGGGCCTGGGATCGCCGGTGACTTCCGCCCGTTGCCGCCATAGCTCACCGCGCGCCAAAGACACCAATGCCCCCTGCACGCCCACGACGAGCCGCCAGTTACTTTGCGGAAACTCCTTGACGAACCCGTCCGCCGCCGCGAGGGACTTGAGCCACAGGGCGTCGGTCTGATCGGGCGGCAATGCCCTGGCGTGATCGACGAGGGTCTGCGAGAGGTGAATCGTCAGGTCGGCCCGCTCGGGCAGGGGAAGTTTGGCATCGGCCAGTCGCTTCTGGCAAAAGCTCTCGGCCAGGCGATAGAGCTGCCTTTCCCGCAGGCCCTGCACGAACTGGCCGTCGATGGACGTTTGCTGCGCTGTCGCGGTGCCGCAGCAGAGTGTGCCGCAGCAGAGCGCGAGCAATAACGTCACCAACGGAACGGCCCCGCCGAGTCCAATGCTCCGGCAACCGTCTGGTGCGTGTTGACGATTCTCGAATACCTCGACCATCATCACCTGAACGACCTCAAACAACTCGTGAACAAGGTCCCGCTTCCGCTCCCATTCCCGATCCTCCGCTCGACTAAGCTAATTGTGTAGATACCAATGGAATGGCGTCTACACAACGCATATTGCCTGCAACCTGCACTCTCACACACGCCAAGAACACGGCGACGTTCGCCAGCTACACGCGGGCTGGACGCCGCGGTGCTCGCCGGCGTTCGATTCGGCTTGACACTGCTGGCAGCCGCTGGATAATTCCGATGGGTTAACAACGCTGAGCTTCCGGGGGCGGCGACGCTTCCGGGCAGATACGGCGCTGCGTGGTTTTCGGCATCGGCCGGCGACCACAAGGCGCTGTTTCGTTTGGGTGACGCGGTTTGGGGCCAGGGGCCAGGGATTGTGGGCTGGGAGCTCGGGACTGGAGATTCGAATCCATAGCCCTTGCCCCCTCGGCCCCCAGCCCCGAGCCTCTGGCGGAGCGACCTATGGCGCGGCTGGACCTCGAAGCGCTTTCGAAGGTCTTTCCGGGCGGCAGGCGTGCGGATGACGTGGTGGCCGTGCGTGACCTGAGCCTGAGCGTAGGCGAGGGTGAGCTGCTCGTGCTGCTGGGGCCCAGCGGCTGCGGCAAGACGACCACGTTGCGGCTGATCGCCGGCTTGGAGCGGGCCACGGCGGGCGACGTGCGGATTGCCGGGGCAAGCGTGTCGCGGTTGTCTCCTCAGATGCGTGACGTGGCGATGGTTTTTCCACGGGGCGCGTTGTACCCGCATTGGACGGTGTACGGGAACCTGGCATGGGCCGCGCAGATGCGAGATCGCCCGCAGTGGGCGGAGCGGTTGTGGCGGCTGAAGGTCGGAAGGTGGCTGAAAGCGGCACGGCCGGTCTCGGCATGGCTGGGCAAAGCGGCTGAGCGGGTTGCCCAGCGCGATGAGCGAGTGCGCGGCGTGGCCCGGCAGTTGGGCATCGACGGCTTGCTCGAGCGGCTGCCAAGCCAGCTTTCCGACGGCCAGCGGCAGCGCGTGGCGCTAGGGCGGGCCATGATGCGTCGCCCGTCGGTTTACCTCATGGATGAGCCGCTCACGGGTTTGGATGCGCCCTTGCGAAGTCAGTTGCGACGTGAGTTGAAGGAGTGGCATCAACGGAGCGGTGCAACGGTCGTTTACGTGACGCACGACCAGACCGAGGCCCTGCTGCTGGGCGACCGGGTGGCGGTCATGAACGCAGGAGTTTTGCAACAGGTGGGCACCGCGCGGGACGTATACGAGTATCCCAACAACCGCTTTGTGGCGGGATTCGTCGGCAGCCCGCCGATGAACCTGTTGGACGGGAAGCTGGACGAAGGGCCCCAAGGGCATTGGAGGTTCCGAGCGGGAGGATGGTCGCTGCCGCTGCCACTCAAGGAGGTGCCGCAGACGCCCCTGCGCGGTGGGCAGCCGCTGGTGCTGGGAATTCGGCCGGAAGACGTGACCCTTGGGCGAGCGTCGAGACGCAAGCCCGACGTGAACGATGCGATGATCGAAGGGATGGCAATAGAGATCGACGGGGTGGTTCGGCTGGCAGAGTCGGCGGGCGACCTGGGGTGGGTCCACGTCGAGCCAGCGTCCGAGTCGGCGGCGGACGCCGGCGAGTCAACAGGGAATGGGTTCGACGGGACCGGCCTGCCGACGAACGGCCTGACGGCCAAGTGCAGTGCCGCCGAGATGCCCCGACCGGGGGAGACCGTGCGACTGTCGCTGAACGCGAGTCGGCTGCACTGGTTCGATGCGGATAGCGGGACGAATCTGACCTTGCCCCAAAGAGGATAATGCGTTGTAACTGAAGGGCTTGTATCGCGGCAAAACCATCGGGCGGCCAAACAAGATCATGAATTCCACCGAAGTCCTGCGGATCGTGGACGCGATGCACCGCGAGAAGAACATCCCCAAGGAGGTCATCTTCGAGGGGATCGAAGCGGCCTTGGTCTCCGCGCCGCGCAAGCATTACGGCGAGGAAGCCGACATCGTGGTCACCATCGACCGCACCAACGGCGCGATGACCGCCGCGCACAAGGGCGAGCAGCTCAGCGACCGAGGTGGTCGGCCGCATCGCCGCCCAGACGGCCAAGCAGGTGATGATCCAGAAGATCCGCGAGGCCGAGTGCGACGCGGTCTTCGACGAGTACGCGGCCAAGAAGGGCGAGCTCGTCACCGGCACCGTCCAGCGGCTCGAGGGCGGCACCGCCATCGTCACGCTCGGCAAGACCGAGGCCATCCTGCCCCGCAGCGAGCAGATCCCCGGCGAGACGCACCACGTCGGCGAGCGCGTCAAGGCCGTCGATCCTCGACGTCCGCAAGGCGGGCCACCGCGTCAAGATCATCCTCAGCCGCACCCACCCCGACTTCGTCCGGCGGCTGTTCGAGCAGGAAATCCCCGAGATCGAGGACCGCACCATCGAGATCCGGGCCGTGGCCCGCGAGGCCGGGCTACCGCTCCAAGGTCGCCGTCACCAGCATCGACCTGAAGGTGGACTGCGTCGGGGCCTGCGTCGGCGTCCGCGGCAGCCGCATCAAGAACATCGTCGACGAGCTGGGCGGCGAGCGCATCGACATCGTCCGCTGGAACGACTCGCTGCAGGTGCTGATCCCCAACGCCCTGCAGCCGGCCGAGATCGACGAGGTGTTCCTCTACCCGCGGCTGGGCCGGGCCATCGTGCTGGTGCAGCGAAGACCAGCTGTCGCTGGCGATCGGCCGGCGCGGGCAGAACGTCCGGCTGGCGTCCAAGCTGGTCGGCTGGGACATCGAGATCATGACGCGCGACGAGCTCGACGAGTCGATCGAGCGCGCGGTGGCCAGCTTCAGTGCGATGCAAGGAATTGTGCCGGAAGTCGCCGAAGCACTGGTCGGCGAAGGCTTTTTGTCATACGATGATCTCTCGATTATCGAAACCGACCAGTTGATGGAGATGGGCGGGTTGACGGAGGAGCAGGTCGAGACGGTGCGCGAGCAGGCCGAGGTGAAGGCGGCCGAGGCCGAGCGGCTGGCTGCCGAGCAGCGTCGGAAAGAGCGCGAACAAGCGGCCGAAGAAGGCCGCAAGGTCGCCCAGTTGCACGCCATCGAAAGCGCGGCCGGCGGCGCCGCGACAGACGCGACGCCCGGCGCAACACCGGCCGAGGGCGCGTCAGGACCGGCCGACAGCGCGTCAGGAGACGGTGCGTCAGCCGACGGTGCGTCAGCCGACGGTGTGTCAGGAGACGCCGCGTCAGCCGATAGTCCGTTAGCCGACATTGCGGCGATCGACATTGCGGCGATCGACGGTGCGGCGATCGACGGTGCGGCGATCGACGGTGCGGCGACTGCCGGCGCGAACGGCGCTGCCGAGCCGTCGGGCCATGAGTTGAGAGATCACGAAAAGTCAGCCGCCGGCTCGCCGACCGGTCCGGCGGATGCGGCATCCGAGGAAGGCCCCTCGGGAGAAACGTCATGAGTCCCCGGCGGGAAAACGCATCGAGCATGCGTCAACGCAAGGTGCGTAGACGCAACGTGCCCAGATGCGGGGTGCCTGAAGAATGCCAGGTGCCTGGATTCCGGCTCGGGTTTGCTGGATTCCGGATCGGGTTTGCTGGATTCCGGATCGGGTTTGCTGGAGTCCGGATCGGGTTTGGTGGTCTGTCCCTCGCAGGAGACCGCGGTAATGCACAACTAACGACTTCCCCCCGCCCGGACGCAGTCCGAGCCGTCTTGCTCGGCGTCGCCCGCGCGGGGGCACAAGGGAGGGCTGAACTTGGCCCAGCGGATTTACTCGCTCGCCAAAGAGCTCAATATCGACAGCAAGGAGCTCGTGGAGCTCTGCCCCAAGGCAGGGATTCAGGGGAAGGGGTCTGCGCTGGCCAGTCTCGCCGACGACGAAGTGACGAAGCTGCGAGCGTATCTGGATAACGCCTCCTCCCGCGCGGCGCGCGGCGCGAAGATGCCGGCCGTGCAAGCTCTCAAGCCGGTGCGAACGCTTCCCTCGGCGGCAGCGCGCAAGGCGCGCCTGGTCCGCGACGAAGGCGACGCCGTGGCGGTCGAAGACGCACCGCCCGTGGCGGTCGCCGAAGACACCTCGCCTCTGGAAAGCGATGTCATCACTTCCACGCCGTATCCGCCGCCTCCGGCCGAGGCGACCGACGGCGAAGCGGGAAACGCGGACGACGCAGGCACCGTCGATTCGCCCCCCTCCCCCCTGGTGACAACGTCCCCGGGCACTCCGCCATCGGCGGCCACGTCGTCTCCGCGGGCGCCCTTGCTTTCAGCCACCAATCAGGGTCAATTGCGCAATCTGGCGGCACGCGTCCGCAAACGTGAGCCGGGCAAGCGGCCGGCGGACGGCCGCGGCGAAGGCGGCCCGGTTGTCCGCGTGGCCGCGATGCCGGAGGTCAGGCAGCCCCCGGCCAAGCAAAAGCAGCCCTCAGAGCCGACGCCGCAGAAGCCGGATATCAAGCTGCCGCTGGATGCCATCCGCTCGGCCAAAACGGGCGGCGGCGGCGCCTTGCGTGAGCGCGTCAAGCAGCTCGAAGAGAACCGCAAGAAGACCGACACCAAGAAGAAGACCGACAATCTCTTGGGCAAGCTGACGCTCGGCCAGGAAGGGCCGGGCGCGCGCGCGGGCGACGCGGTCGAGTGGGGGGGGAAGAAGAAGCCGAGCCGATCACACCGGAAAAGTCGCCGCCGCAAACGGCAGCGCCGCGTCAAATCGGACGATGAGGGGGGCGAGGTCCGCCCCGATCGTCGGCAAATCAAGCACACCGGCCGCAACACGGCGGCGGAACGCAAAACGGCATTTGTAGTGGAACTGCCTTGCACGGTCACCAGCTTCGCTCAAGCCGTCGGTCGCTCCGTGGGCGACGTGCTCCGCGTGCTGCTCCAGCTTGGCGTGGGCGTGGTGAACAAGAACGCGGCGATCGACCGCGAGACCGCTGAATTGCTGGCCGCCGAGCTGGGCGTGACGGTCGAGTTCAAGCAGTTCCGCGACGCGGAGACCGTCCTGCTGGAGGAGTTCCAGTCCACCAACGGCGACGCCCTGCAATTGCAGCCTCGCCCGCCGGTGGTCACCTTCCTGGGGCACGTGGACCACGGCAAAACCTCGCTGCTGGACCGGATTCTGAACCTCAAAGTGGCCGAGGGCGAGGCCGGCGGCATCACCCAGAGCATCCGCGCCTACCGCATCGAGAACGACGGTCAACCGATCGCCTTTGTGGATACGCCCGGCCACGAGGCTTTTACGGAAATGCGGGCCCGCGGGGCCAACGTCACCGACATCGCCGTGCTGGTGGTAGCGGCCGACGACGGCGTGATGCCGCAGACCGAAGAGGCGCTCGAGCCATGCTCGGGCGGCGAACGTCCCCATCGTCGTGGCCCTCAACAAGATCGATTTGTACGGCATCGATATCAACCGCGTGATGCAGCAGTTGGCGGCCAAGGGGCTGCTCCCTTCGGAATGGGGCGGCGACATCGAAGTCGTCAAGTGCAGCGCGCTGAAGGGCGAAGGCATCGAAGAACTGCTGGGCACGCTGCTGACCATCGCCGAGCTGCACGACTACAAGGCAAATCCGGCCCACGCCGCCACCGGCACGTGCCTGGAGGCCGAGCACCACGAAGGCCGTGGCGTGGTGGCCAAACTGATGGTGCAAAACGGCACCCTGCGGCTGGGCGATACGGTGGTCTGCGGCGGGGCCTTCGGCCGCGTCAAGGCCATGTACGACACCATGAACCCCCGCCTCAAACACGACGAGGCGCTCCCCTCCACGCCGGTCAACGTCACGGGGTTGGACGAGGTGCCGGGCGCCGGCGAGCGATTCTACGTGGTGGGGGACATCACCAAGGCCCGCGAAATCGCCCAGACACGGCTCATCCGCAGTCGCGCAGCCGGCCAGCGCGGGTTTGCCGCCCACGTCACGCTGGCGGGGCTCAAGCAGCGACTCGAGGAAGGGTCGCAGTTGTTTCCCGACGAGGTGTCTACGCTGCACCTGATCTTGCGGGCCGACACCCGCGGCTCGATCGAGGCCATCGAAAAGGAGCTGACCAAGCTCGAGCACCCGGAGGTGAAGATCAAGATCATCCAGTCCATCGTCGGGGGCGTGAGCGAGGCCGACGTGCACCTGGCCGACGCCTCGGACGCCATCGTCATCGCCTTCAACGTGGTGCCCGACGAAAAGGCCCGCACCCTGGCCCAGGACCGGGGCGTCGAAATCCGCCGCTACGACATCATTTACCGCGTCACCGAGGACCTGAAGGCCGCCCTGGAGGGCATGCTCAAACCCGAAGAGCGCGAAAAGGAGCTCGGCGCCGCCTGGGTGCAGAAGGTGTTCCACATCAGCCGCGTGGGCGGCGATTGCCGGCTGCCGCGTCATGCGGGGCACGATCCGCCGCGAGTCCGGCGTGCGGGTCCGCGTCATCCGCGAGAACACGCATCATCGGCGACTATCCTCTGGAATCGCTGAAGCGCGAGAAGGACGACGCCCGCGAGGTCCGTGAGGGCCTGGAGTGCGGCATCAAGCTGGCCGGCTTCGACGACATCAAAGAAGGCGACGTGCTCGAGGCTTACAAGATCGAGGAAATCGCGCGGACGCTTTGATTTGTTTTTGTCCTTTGTCCTTTGTCCCTTGTCCCTTGTCCCTTGCTTCTTGCACGGGATGATTCCAGGCGACTCGACTCATCGGTGGCAAAGGACAAGGGACAAGGACCAAGGACAAGCCCATGCCTTCCCGCCGCACGCTCAAAGCCGCCGAGGCCATTCGCGAGGTGGTGAGCATGGCCATCCTTCGGGAGATCAAGGACCCGCGCGTGCGCCACGTCACGGTGACGGCCGTCGAGGTCTCGCCCGATATGCGGCAGGCGCGGGTCCACGTTTCCGTGATGGGCAACGACACTCAGCAGAACCTGTCGCTCCGCGGGCTGCGCAGCGCGGCGGGCTTTCTGCAGGCCAAGGTGGCCCAGCGAATTGAAACTCGCTATACGCCCCGGCTGACGTTCGAGCTGGACCAGGGCGTCAAGCGATCTGTGGAGATCGCCCGCCAACTGCGAGAGGTGCTGCCGCGGGACGAACCGACGACGGACGACACGGATGGCGACCCCAGCAGCCCGCACGGTCACGAGGAACGATTGCCGTCGCAAAGAATGGAGTAACCAGCGGTTGAGACCAGGTGGTCTTGAACATCGAACGTCCCGCATCGAATATCCAGCGCATGGATGTGGGACGTTCGATGTTGGACGTTAGACGACGTTCAACGTTGAACGTTCGCTGTTTCTCTGCGTTGCTGAGTTTCCCACGTCGGGCCGACGCCTCGACGCTCGCCATTCCGCTCCTTGACGCCTGCCCATGGCCCCCCCCAGTCGCTCCACGCTGCTCGCGCAGCTCCCCAAGGTCCTGAAAAGGCACTATGCTCCCGTCTTGCCCGACGCCGGCCGCTCCGTGCTGGAGCACGTGATCTACGGCCTGCTTTTGGAGAATGCTCCCTACTCCGTCGCTGACGCGGTGCTCACGGCGCTTCGCGAGTCGTATTTCGACTGGAACGAAGTGCGCGTCGCCGCAGTGACCGATCTGGCCGAACAGCTCCGGCGGCTTCCCCACCCGGCCGTTACGGCCGCGAGTCTCCGCGACGTGCTGCAAGCGGTATTCGACACGACCTTCTCCTTCGACTTGGAGCACCTGCGCAAGGAGAACCTCGGCAAGGCGATCGAGCGATTGGAACGATTCAAAGGCTCCCGTCCCTTCATGGTGTCGTACGTCGTGCAAGCGGCCTTGGGAGGACACGCGATCCCCTTGGACCGCGGAGCGATGGAGGTGTTCGCGATCGTGGGCGCGCTGGGCCCGCAGAGTCCTCAGGCCGGCACGTCCCAAGGCGGCACGGTGCCCGGGTTGGAGCGCACGATCCCCAAGAACAGGGGGGTCGAGTTCGGCTCGCTTCTGCACCAGCTCTCGGCCGACTTTGTGGCCAATCCCCACTCCCCCAGCGTTCATAAGATCCTGCTGGAGATCAGTCCATCGTCCAAGGAACGCTTGCCCAAGCGTGTCAAAAAGCCTGACGAGGCGCCGAAAGCGTCCAAGGCTTCCCTTGCGGAGCGTTCCAAGACGCGACCGGCGCGGCCGGTCCCCGGCGCCAAAGCGGGAGCCAAGAAGCCCAGCCCCGCGGGGGGGCCGCGTCGCAAGCCGCGGTAAGACCTGGCACGCAGATCTGGCCCAACCGTCAGGCATTTCTGGCCCAACCGTCAGGCATTTCCACGGGGTACGGACTCTGGGCCGGAACCCCCGCCGTGCGGCGAAAAAACGTCGCGCAAAACGCTTGCAACTTTCTCACGAACTGCTTAGGCTTTGGGGGTACTCGGGATAGGCTCAGGCTTCAGACTGGCCTGGGCCTTAGGCTCGGTGTGCCTGTGACAGGTCATCGTGGCTGAGTGAGAGGCGTTTTAGGTTCTTTTTTCTTCTTTCTCTTCTTGAGGAGGGTTTTATGTTCTCTCCGCGTAGGCGCGGCTTCACGCTGGTGGAGCTGCTGGTGGTGATTGCCATCATCGGCGTTTTGATTGCGCTTTTGTTGCCGGCGGTGCAGGCCGCCAGAGAGGCTGGGCGCCGCGCCCAGTGCTCGAACAACCTGCGTCAGTTGGGCCTGGGATGCCACTTGTATGCCGACACGAATGCCGGCGAGCTGCCGCCCGCGTGCAGCGAGCGGTACAACTGGCTGGGCTCGCCCCCCGAGGGAGCGCCCGGTGCCGCGAACCCGACCGGCATCCGCGTGGGCTGGTCGTGGCTCATGCTGATCGCGCCCTACATCGAGCAGAAGCCTGCTTGGGACACGATCAACTGGAACGAACGGTTCATCAACGGCCCGAACAACCAGGCCAACGCGATCAACACGATCAAGAACGTCCAACCTGCTGTGCCCGACGCGACGCAGCTCGGCGGCGTGCACCGTCGGCTCGGGGCAGACCGGCTTGGGCGGCGAACCCAGCACGGCCAGCATGCTCGGCGGCGTGCCCACCGACTATGCCGCGTGCGTCTCGGGCACGGGCTGGATGACCGGGTGCATCGTGGAGTGCCAGGTCCCGCGCATTCAATCGTCCATCACGAACCCGCCCACGGTGATCTCGCGGCTTAAATCGTCCGTCACGTTGGGCCAGGTCATCGACGGCACCAGCAACACCGTCATGCTCGGCGAGAAGAACATGCACGTGTCGTGGCTGGGCCACCTGGACATCGAACACCCCGCCACGCTGGGCTGCGCCTGGCATCCCTACTGGGGCGTTCGCATCCTGGGCCACATTGCTAACCCCAATACGGAGAACTACGCCCGGGGCTTGCCCCCCCGGTTGCCGATTCCGCCGACGCACCTGTGGCAGTACACCGATCCGCTCGACGGCCGCACGATCAACAACGAATCGTGGGTGTGGTCATTCGGCGGCTATCATCCGACGGTGACGCTGTTCACGCTGGCGGATGCAGCGGTGCGGCCGATCCGCAACAACGCGGACCCGATGCGCGTGCTGCCCAACCTCGGTGCGCGGGCCGACGGTATCCAAGTGACCCCGCCGAACTAGCGCTCCAGAAGCTTGTTGTTCCATCCGGATTCTTCCGTACCTCCGCCGGCATCGGGCCGGCGGAGGTTTCTTTTTGGTGCTGTCCGAGATTTCCGCGCCGATCGAGCTTGACACGCACCCCGCGGAAAAGAGACGTGGCCAAATGCTTGCAGCTTTCTCACAAACTACTTAGGCTTTAAGCAGACTTGGGATAGGCGCTGGCCCTAGGCGCTCGTTACGCGCGTCGGTCGCCGGCGATTGTGCTGAGCAAGAGCGGTGGTGCTGAGCAAGAGGCGGCGCTTTCTTTCTTCTTCCTTGTCGGGGAGGCTTTATGTTCTCTTTACGTCGGCGCGGCTTCACCCTGGTGGAGCTGCTGGTGGTCATTGCCATCATTGGTGTGTTGATCGCGCTCTTGCTGCCGGCCGTGCAGGCCGCGCGCGAGGCTGGCCGTCGAGCCCAATGCTCGAACAACCTGCGTCAGATGGGCCTGGGCTGCCACTTGTACGCCGACACGAATAGCGGCGAGCTGCCCCCGGCTTGCAGTGAAAAGTACTTCTGGTTGGGCAATCCCCCCGAGGGGCAGGCTGGCGCCGCGGACCCTGGCGCGAGCGGCGTGCGCACCGGCTGGTCGTGGATCATGCTGATTGCGCCGTACATCGAGCAGAAACCCGCCTGGGACACGATCAACTGGAACGAACGGTTCGCGCATGCGCCGAACAATCAGGCCAACGCGATCCAGACGATCAAGACTTCGAATTTGCTGTGCCCGACGCGCCGAAGTTCGGCGGCGTGCACGGTGGGCAGCGGGCAGAACAACGGCCTGGGGCCAGTGCCCTCAACCGCGGCGATGTTGGGGGGGATGCCCACGGATTACGCCGCGTGCGTCTCCGGCACGGGCTGGATGACGGGTTGCATCGTCGAGTGCCAGGTGCCGCGCATTCAATCCGCGGTCACGAATCCGCCCACGGTGGTCTCCCGGCTGAAATCCTCCGTCACGTTGGGGCAGGTGATCGACGGCACCAGCAACACGGTCATGCTCGGCGAGAAGAACATGCACGTGTCGTGGCTGGGCCACCTGGACATCGAGACGCCGGCCACGCTGGGCTGCGCCTGGCATCCGTATTCCGGGCAAGTCCGCATTCTGGGCCACATCGCCAACCCGTCTGCGGAGAACTACGCCCGAGGCCTGCCGCCCCGGTTGCCGATCCCGCCCACTCACCTGTGGCAGTACATCGACCCGATCGACGGCCGCACGATCAACAACGAATCGTGGGTGTGGTCGTTCGGCGGCTATCATCCGACGGTGACGCTGTTCGCGCTGGCGGATGCGGCGGTACGGCCGATCCGCAACAACGCGGACCCGATGCGGGTGTTGCCCAATCTCGGTGCGCGGGCCGACGGCGTCCAAGTGACCCCGCCGAACTAGCGCTCCAGAAGCTTGTTGTTTCATCCGGATTCTTCCATACCTCCGCCGGCATCGGGCCGGCGGAGGTTTCTTTTTGGTGCTGTCCGACGTTTCCAACCCGATCGAGCTTGACACGCACCCCGCGGGGAAAAAACGTGCGCAAATGCTTGCAAGTTTCTCACAAACTACTTAGGCTTTAAGCAGACTTGGGATAGGCGCTGGCCCTAGGCGCTCGTTACGCGCGTCGGTCGCCGGCGATTGTGCTGAGCAAGAGCGGTGGTGCTGAGCAAGAGGCGTCGCTTTCTTTCTTCTTCCTTGTCGGGGAGGCTTTATGTTCTCTTCACGTCGGCGCGGCTTCACCCTGGTGGAGCTGCTGGTGGTCATTGCCATCATTGGTGTGCTGATCGCGCTCTTGCTGCCGGCCGTGCAGGCCGCGCGCGAGGCTGGCCGTCGAGCCCAATGCTCGAACAACCTGCGTCAGATGGGCCTGGGCTGCCACTTGTACGCCGACACGAATAGCGGCGAGCTGCCCCCGGCTTGCAGTGAAAAGTACTTCTGGTTGGGCAATCCCCCCGAGGGGCAGGCTGGCGCCGCGGACCCTGGCGCTAGCGGTATCCGGACCGGCTGGTCGTGGATCATGCTGATTGCACCGTACATCGAACAGAAGCCCGCCTGGGACACGATCAACTGGAACGAACGGTTCACCAACGGCCCGAACAACCAGGCGAACGCCATCAAGACGATCAACACGTCGAATCTGCTTTGCCCGACTCGCCGGAGCTCGGCGGCGTGCACCGTGGGCAGCGGGCAGGGGTGGGGCCTCGGGCCGGTACCCACGACGGCGGCCATGCTGGGCGGGATGCCGACCGACTATGCCGCGTGCGTCTCAGGCACCGGCTGGATGACCGGCTGCATCGTCGAATGTCAGGTGCCGCGCATTCAATCCGCGGTTACGAATCCGCCCACGGTAATCTCACGGCTCAAGTCGTCCGTCACGTTGGGACAAGTGATTGACGGCACCAGCAACACGGTGATGCTCGGCGAGAAGCTGATGCACATCGCGTGGCTAGGCAACCTGGATATCGAATCCCCGGCCACGCTTGGCTGCGCCTGGCATCCGTACGGTGGGCAAACCCGCATTCTGGGGCACATCGCCAACCCGTCTGCGGAGAACTATGCCCGAGGTTTGCCGCCCCGGTTGCCGGTTCCCGGCACTCACCTGTGGCAGTACATCGACCCCATCGACGGCCGCACGATCAACAACGAATCGTGGGTGTGGTCGTTCGGCGGCTATCATCCGACGGTGACGCTGTTCGCGCTGGCAGATGCGGCGGTACGGCCGATCCGCAACAACGCGGACCCGATGCGGGTGCTGCCCAATCTCGGTGCGCGGGCCGACGGCGTTCAGGTGACCCCGCCGAACTAGCGCTGGGAAACGTAGCGCCGGGAAACGTAGCGCTGGGAAACCTTGTCTCGCTTTTCGTCTGGATTCTTCCGTGCCTCCGCCGGCAGCCGCCGGCGGAGGTCTTTTTCGATTCTTGTCCTGTGCTGTGGGGATTGACTATGAGCCGGCAGTGTTTGTCGAGGACGTTGGTGGCGACCGTCGTGTGCGGGTCTGGTGACACTGGCGGGCTGCGGGCCCTCGGGCACCGGTCCTAAGGTCGTCAAGGCGAAAATCAAGCTGGTGTATGTGGACGACAAAGGGGAGGAAACCCCGATTGGGTCGGATGCCATGTTGCAGTTTCATCCTGAAGCGGCGGATGCAAAGTATGTCGTCGCAGCTTCGATTCCCACCGACGGCGAGTTCAATTTGAACACGACCTTGGGCCAGGATGCCTTCGAGGGGGCGCCGCCGGGAAAGTATAAGGTCACGGTGATGACCGGCGCCGGCGCGCTGGAGGTCACGCGCGCTGGGACTGGGCCGGCGGTGGAATGCACGTCCGTTGCAACCACACCCTTGCGCGTGGAGATCAGCGAGTCGGGCGCGGTCACCCCGAACCCGCTCAAGGTCCCCAAAGCGAAGCCGCAGCAATAGCGCGATGTGAGGGTTTTGCGACGTGAAGGCCAAGCCTCTTGCCGTGGTAGCGGTTCTGGGGGCCGCGTGCGGGTTGATCTACCTCGGCGGGCGCTCTGCGCCTTCGTCTCAGCCGCGCGGGCACAACGGCAGCCGGCACAACGGCAGCGGGCACAACGGCAAAAGCCCGGACGAGGGTTCGGGTCGGCGTATCGCGCCCTCGCGCCAGACCGCCCTTGGCGGGTCAGACGACGGAGCGAGCTTCGCCACGGAGTTGGTTCGGCAGCGGCTGGCCGCCGCCAAGCAGCAGATGGACCCCCGCAACGACGGTTGGGACACCGAGGTGTTCAGCGAAGCGGCGCTGAAACAGCTCCACCATCTGGAGGACCTGCTGGAAGGCGCGACGACCAGGTCCGCGCAGCACGCGCCGGGCAAAGCGATCAAGCCAGAGATTCCCCAGCGCGAAGTGTCGGGGCTGATCGTCGAAGACTTTGTCTCTTCTCCGCTGCGTCCCGCGGCGCTGGAGACCGTGTGGCAGGGCAGCGGTCTGGCCGTCCGCCGGCAGAGCGGCCGCAAGGAGGCCGATGCGGCGGCCGGACCCGGCCAGGCAGTTGCGGTCAAAGCCGATGCCTTGCGCAGCGAATCTCCGCGGCGCCTCCGGGTTCGCATCGGCGCTTCGGCGCTGTGCGAGGCGTGGGGCAACGTCTCCGGGGCGCACGTGCACTTCAAGCTCTACCGAGTCGAGCCGCAGGGCGACAACGTCGCCACGCTGGTCGATTACGAAGCCGCCGGGCATCTGCCGTCGGGCGCCATCCAGCAAAACGCCACCTGGCGCTGCCTCTGGCGCCGGGCGTCTGGTGCGCCGCCCCAACTGGTTTCGATCGAGGTGGACGACTATGAGGAAGTCGTTTACACCGCGCCCGGCAGCCAGAATGCGATGTTCTCCGACTGCACGCTGGCCGCCGTGGGCAAGAACCCGTCTTTCGAGCAGCAGCTCCTTCCCGGCCTGGACCATTGGGTGCGGCGCACCGAAATGATCTACAACATCGGCTTGGACGCCCGCTACGGCCTGGCGCTGGGCGACGTGGACGGCGACGAGCTGGACAACGTCTACGTGTGCCAGCCCGGTGGGCAGCCCAAGCGGTTGTTCATCCATCGCCCGGACGGCACGGTAATCGACCGTTCGTCTGAGGCCGGGGTGGACTGGCTGGATCACGTGACGAGCGCCTTGCTGGTGGACTTGGACAATGACGGCGATCAAGACCTCGTGGTCGGCACGCAACAGCGCCTGGTGCTGATGGAGAACGACGCGCACGGGCAGTTCAAGGTGCAGTCCGTCCTGCCGATGAGCGACTTCGACACCCAGTCGCTCAGCGCCGCAGACTACGACAACGACGGCGATCTGGACCTGTTCGTGTGCGTGGACCGGAAAGGCCCCACCCCCCCGCGAGCGACCTTCGTCTTCCACGACGCGCGCGACGGCGGGGCCCACACCCTGTTCCGCAACGAGATCAGCGAATCGCTGGACCGGGTTTGGAAGTTCACCAACGTGACCGTGGAAACGGGCTTGGACAAGGACAACTTCCGCCACTCGCTGGCCGCCGCCTGGGAAGACTACGACGACGACGGAGACCAGGACCTGTGCATCGCCAACGACTACGGCCCCAAGCAGTTGTATCGCAACGACGGCGGCCGATTCGTCGAAGTGACCGTCGAAGCCGGCGTTCAGGACTTCGGCTCGGGCATGTCCGTCAGTTGGGGCGACTATGACCGCGACGGCCGGATGGACCTCTACCTGGGCAACATGTTCTCCTCGGCCGGCAACCGCATCGCGTTCCAGCCGACCTACATGGCCCAGGCGGACCAGGCCATCCGCGAGATTTATCAACGGTTCGCCAAGGGCAACACCCTGATGCGCAACGTCGGCGGCGGCAAGTTCCAGGAGATGGAGAATGCCGGCGTGGAACTGGGCCGCTGGGCATGGAGCTCGATGTTCATGGACATCAACAACGACGGCTGGGACGACGTGCTGGTGGCCAATGGCTTCATCACCGGCGACGACTCGAGCGATTTGTGAAGCCTCGTCTGGCGGCAAGTTTTGCCGCAGGTGCTGACCGGCACGCCCACCCAGCTCGTGCGGGGCTTCATTCAGCAAGGCAAGTCCTTCAGCGGCCGGGAGCGCGAACTGCTGTTTCCTGAACGTTGCTCAGCGGCGGTTCGCCGATATCTCGTCCGTCAGCGGCCTGGACTTCGACGACGATGCCCGCGCCACGGGAATCGTCGATTGGGACTTCGACGGCGATCTCGACCTGTGGCTGGTGAATCGCAGCGGGCCGCAGGTCCGCTTCATGCGCAACGACCTGCCGCCCGACGAGGACCGCCATTTTCTGTCCCTCAAGCTCCGGGGCGCCACCTGTAACCGCGATGCGATTGGCGCTCGTGTCGAAGTGCACCTGGCGGACCAGGCGGTGCCCCTGGTGAGAACGCTGCGGGCCGGGGAGGGGTTCCTTTCGCAGTCGAGCAAGTGGCTGCACTTCGGGCTGAACCGCTCCAGCCGGATCGCTCGCGTGGTGGTCCGCTGGCCCGGCGGCAAGCCGCAGACCTTTACCGGAATCGAGGCCGACCGCTGGTATCGCCTGGTGCAAGCTGGCCAGCAAGCGCAGCCGTGGACGCCGCCGCCGGCGCCACCGGCCATGAAGCCGGCGCGCCTGCCAACGGAACGCCCGACCGATCCGCCGCGCGTGTTCCTCAGCGAGCCGGTGCCGTTGCCTCGGCTGGAGTTCGCACGGTTTGGCGCCCCGTCGGGACCGCCTGAATCCGTCGATCAATTGCACGGCAAGCCGGTGCTCCTCTCCTTGTGGGCAAGCTGGTGCCAGCCGTGCGCCGCGGAGCTTGGCGAGCTGGATCAGCGAAGTAGCGATTTGAAGGCCAAGGGACTCATGCCGCTGGCTCTCTCGATCGATGGCCTGTACGACAATCGCAGCGGCCCCCGCGATGCGGCGGCGCTGGTGAAGCGGACGGGGTACCGACTGCCCTCGGGCATGGCCGGCAAGGGGCTGCTCGACATGCTGCAGCTCGTTCATGACGAGCTGTTCGACCGCCAGCAGGCGCTGGGGCTGCCGTGCAGCTTTCTGATCGACAAAGAAGGGCGCCTGGCGGCGATCTATCGGGGCCGCTTGAACGTGGCGACGTTGTTGGAAGACGTCGGCCGTCTGGCCTTGACCGGCGACGAGCGCCGCGCGGCCGCGATGCCCTTTGCGGGCCGCTGGGCCGCCGCCCTGGCCGGGGGCCGGCGAGTTGCTGCCAATTGCGCAGAAGCTCGAGCAGCTCGGCTTTGTCGCCGAAGCCTGGGAGTACGTGTCGCAGCACAAGGCGAACCTGCGTCAGGGGGCGGACTATCCGGCGCTGGTGCTGGCCGTCGGTCAGCGGCTGCTGCAACGCGGCGATGCGAAGGCGGCACTGGAAGCGTTGCACGAAGCCGTGGAACTGTCTCCCAAGTCGCCCACGGCCCAATTTGCCCTGGGCTTCGCGCTGATGACGTTTCAGGGCGACGAAGCCAAGGCCGTCCCGCACTTGCGAGAAGCGGTCAAGCTCGCGCCAAGCACGCGGAATCTCGCCAGATGCTGGCCTGGATCCTGGCCACGTCGCGCGATCCAGCGGTGTATGAACCGCGCACGGCGCTCGGCTTGGCGAAGGAAGGCGTAGCTCTCAAGGGCCAAGAGCCCTTGCAGCTCGACACGCTCGCCGTCGCCCACGCCGCCCTGGGAGAATTCGAGCAGGCCTTGGAGCTGGAGCGCAGAGCGCTGACGCTGGCCCGCGCCGGCCGCCCGGAGCTGGTCCCCACGCTCCAGTCGCGCATCGACAGCTTTCAAAGCAAACGCCCGGTGGGCGGCCCGGGCCAGTAAACCCGAAGGCCGGGTGATGCACCCCACCCTGGGCGATCCGGCGAAGGATCGTTGACGCGCGGCCGCGGCGCCGCATAATCAATCGTGGCGGGGGGCAGGTGCTCATTCAGCGATTCGAGGAGTCAGCAACATGCGACAATTGATTGCCCTGGTGATTCTGGCGGGGATTGCCGTCGGCGGGTGGATGTACTGGCCGCAGATCAAGGCGATGATCGTGTCGCACGCCGAGGGAGACGCCAAAACCGAAGCCGAGCCAGACCCCAAGGGTACCCCGGCGACGACTCCCGGCACGTCAACCCCCGGCACGTCAACGCCGAGCACGCCAACCCCTGGCTCGACGATCCCAACCACGACGCCTGGCCTGCCGACGCCTGGCACGGTAACGCCCGGTTCCACGCTTGCCGGCGACTTCGGCAAGGTGGAAGGCCCCGTGACGCTCGACCTGCGGGCCGTGCCAGACGAGAACGGGCAGATGTTCGACCTGGAAGGCACGACGAACCTGCTGCCCGGCACGCAATTGGAGCTGGCGATCACGGCCCGAACCGGCGCGGTCACGACGCAGAAGCCGCGCGTCGAGGCGGGCTCGCCCAAGAACACGTTCAAGACCGTCAATCATCAACTGCCCGACGGGCAATACCAGATCGACGTGATCATGTACGTGAACCGGCAGACCGAGCTGGGGCTGACCTCGCTCTATTCGCAGCCGCAGATGCTGAAGGGGCCGCTGGTCTTCAACACGACCGAAGGCCCCATCGTGCGGGCCACCGGCGTGTTTCAAAAGACCAAGCGCAAGACCCCCGTCGAGATCGGGCTCAAGGCCGGCAAGGCCAGGTGAGCCGCAGCAGCGGCCGAGCCTGAGCTTTCTTCACGCTCTCTCCACACGGCCTAGTACCGGTGCGGGCTAATACCGGTGCCGCGTGCCGCCCGCGGGCCGCCATTCCAGGCTCGTCGTCTGCCTGGGCGGGTCGGTCCCCAGTTGCCGGCCGCCGGTCTCGTGCCGGCCCTCCGCGGTGGCGGTGCCGCCCGGCGGTGGCGGAACGGCGGAGGACGAAGAGCCAAGCGGCACCCGCTCAGTCACTTCCACGTCGGCCATGCGGTGCGAGATGATTGGCACCCGCTCCGTGCGCTCGACGGGCACCAGCCGCGACGAGGTCAGCGGCAATCGCACCGTCTCGCTGCGCAGCTCCAGCCGCGTGCGCGGGACCAGGCGATAGGCGATGTACGGCGTGGCAAACAGGTTCCAGCGGTTCACCCAATAGGGTTCCCAAACGTACTCGGTCACCGGCAATTGCACGACCCGCTCGATATCGCGGGTCTCGGTGGCGACCTCCTGGCGATAGACCGTGCTGCGGCGCTCTTCGTAACGGCGGTCTGTCACCGGCTGACGCTCGATGCGCCGCGTAACCCTATACTGCATGCCGCCTTCGGTAACGATATCCCCCTGGGCCAGTGCGGCGGTACAAACCGCTAGCTGAAATGCCAGCGCGCTGACCCAACCCATCCGTGTGGTCATGGTCAAACTCCTGAACGGAGCAACGATTGGTCCATCCGATTTTATCGGCCATGCCGGGCGGTAGCATGAGCCGGAGTGGGGAGAGCCGTTGGCAGAGAATCGCAGCAGCCGGTGGGGCCCCGCCTTTCGTCCTCGTCCTCGTCCTCGTCCTCGTCCTCGAAAAGTGCCCGCCATCGAGGACCACGACGAGGACAAACGCACACGAAGTGCTGCGTGGGCATCACCCTTGCATGGCCTTCTTGGCCTGCGCCACGACGTTTTCGACCGTGAAGCCGAAGTGGCGCATCACGTCTTTGAGCGGCGCCGATGCGCCGAAGCTGCTCATGCCGACGAACCGGCCGCGCGGGCCGAGGTAGCGTTCCCAGCCTTGCCGCACGGCCGGCCTCGACGGCCACGCGGGCGGTGACCGCCGGCGGCAGCACCTCGTCGCGGTAGGCCGGCGTCCTGCTCGTCGAACAGCTCCCAGCTCGGCATGCTGACGACGCGCGCCGCCACGCCTTCGGCCGTCAGCTGTTCGTAGGCCGCGACGCAAAGCGACAGCTCGCTGCCGGTGCCGATCAGGATCAGCGTCGGCTTGCCGCCGGCGGCTCGGCCAGGACGTAGGCGCCGCGCCGCAGGCCGTCGGCCGAGGCGTACTTCGTCCGATCGAGCGTCGGCAGGTTCTGCCGCGTGAGCACCAGGGCCACCGGGCGGTCCTTGAGCGGCAGGATCGCGCGGTAGGCCTCGGCCACTTCGTTGGCGTCGCCCGGACGAATGACGACCAGGTTCGGGGATCGCCCGCAGCGCGGCCAGGTGCTCGACCGGCTGGTGCGTGGGGCCGTCTTCGCCCAGGCCGATCGAATCGTGCGTGAAGACGTAGATCACGCGGCTGCCGCATGAGCGCCGCCAGCCGCATCGACGGCCGGCAGTAGTCGCTGAAGACGAAGAACGTGCCGCCGTAGGGCCGCAGGCCGCTGAGCGCCATGCCGTTGAGGGCGGCGGCCATGCCGTGCTCGCGGATGCCGAAGTGAAAGTTGCGGCCGCCGTAGTTGCTCGGCGCCGAAGTCGCCAGCCCCGGCGATACGTCAGCAGCGTCTTGGTCGAGGGGGCCAGGTCGGCCGAGCCGCCGATCAGCCAGGGCACGCGCTTGGCGACGGCGTTGAGCACCTTGCCGCGACGAAGCCCGCGTGGCCATGCCCTTGGCGTCGGCGGGGAACGTCGGGATGTCGGCGTCCCAGCCGGTCGGGCAGCTCGGCCGCTGCTGCATCCGCCAGATTTCGCTCGGCCTCCTCGGGATACTTAGCCTGATAGTCGCGGAAGCTGGCTTCCCACTGCTCGCGGGCCGTTCGGCCGCGCTGCGCCGACGCCGTTGCGCGAAAGTGTTCGCGGACTTCCTCGGGCACGAGAACTGCTGGTCGGCCGGCCAGCCGTAGACGGCCTTCGTGGCGCTGGACTTCGTCGGCCCCCAGCGGCGCGCCGTGGGCGTCGTGCTGTGTCCTGCTTCTTCGGCGCGCCCCAGGCGATGAGGCTGCGGACGATGATCAGCGTCGGCTTGTCGGTGGCCGTTTGAAGTCGTCGAGCGCCACGCTGCATGACGGCCAGGTCGTTGGCGTCGGCCACGCGACGTGACGTTCCAGCCCAGGCCGCGAAAGCGCGTCGCCACGTCTTCGCTGAAGGCCAGCGCGGTTGCGCCTTCGATCGTGATGTGGTTGTCGTCGTAAATCCAGCACAGGTTCGAGAGCCTGCAGATGCCCGGCGAGCGAGGCGGCCTCGTTGGCGACGCCTTCCATCAGGTCGCCGTCGCTGCAGATGCACATAGACGTTGTAGTCGAACAGCTCGAAGCCGGGCCGGTTGTAGCGCGCGGCGAGCCACGCCTGGGCGATCGCCATGCCGACGCTGTTGCCGCAGCCCTGGCCGAGCGGGCCGGTGGTGGTCTCGACGCCCGCCGTCTCGCCGTGCTCGGGATGCCCGGGCGTGCGGCTGTGAAGCTGGCGGAATCGTTTGATCTCTTCCAGTGATACGGCCAGCTCGTGCGAGCTGCCGCCGGCCGCCTCGTGCCGAGGCGTCCCCTTCCTGGCCCTTCTGCCGCACGCCCGCCAGATGAAGCAGCGAATAGAGCAGCATCGAAGCATGCCCGCACGAAAGCACGAAGCGATCGCGGCCGGGCCAAAGCGGCTGCTGCGGGATCGTAGCGCAGGACTTCGTTCCACAGCGGATAGGCCACCGGGGCCAGGGCCATCGGCGTGCCGGGATGGCCGCTGTTCGGCTTTCTCGACCGCATCCATCGACAGGGTGCGGATCGTGTTGATGGCGAGCTGGTCGATCGACGTGGTGGATGCAGGCATGAAGGATCTCGGAGAATCTCTACGCGCGAAGCTGAGCCAAAGCATCGTCCAGCTCAGAGAGCGTGCGCCGCAAAAGCGTCTGGTCGAAAACCACCTCGAACGCCAGACGGTTGCCCCGGCCGGCGGCGTCCGTGGCGTGTCCGCGCATGGTAACGTGTTCCAGCTTGTCTACCTCGACCTTCAGATAAAGCTGGTCCTCCATGGTCTCGAACTCCGCGGCGCCGCGAAGATCGCGATACACGGGCCCCAAGGCGTCCCGAAAACGGCGCATGTCGGAGGCCAGCGGCGTCATCTCGAATTCGCCCCGAAACCCGCCCAGGTCGAGCCGCACGCGCGCTCTCACCCAATCATGGCCGCAGTCGTTCTCGTGCGGTGAAAGGACCTCCACTTCGATGCGCTCGCGATCCGTGAAACCGATAGACCAGGTGGGCATGAGACCAGCGGTGGACTGAGAGCCCGACTCGAGCAAAGTTGTGAGCCACGAAGAGCACCAAGGACACCAAGAAAGGATCGCGCGGAGTCGGTCTTGAATCGTCGTACTACATCGTTCGCTCTCCTCGCGTGACAAGGAATCCCACGGAAGACGCGGAATGACCCAGCGCGGCATCGCCGCAACCAGGAGGGCCACGGAATACGACTACACTCTTCAGCAAACACCAGAAAGCAAGAGCAACCACAAAGGACACGAAGAGCACGAAGGTAAGAAAAAACTCGGGACCGATGCTCCTTCGTGTCCTTGGTGCTCTTTGTGGTTCAACTTTCCTTGATATCGATCCTCTCGGAGATTGCTCATTCGTGTCTTCGGTGGCCGCTAAATCTTCGCGCCATGCGAAGAAACCGAACCCTTGTAGTACGGAAGAACGTCCGTCTTTCCGTGTCATTCCGTGTCTTCCGTGGTTGCGGCTACGCCGCGCCAGGTGCTTAATCGTTCACCTGTTCTAGTGTTATTCCTTCAGCGTCTCCGGCTTGTATTCGTGGTCGCGCTTTTGCGCGATCGTGGCTTTTTTGATCACATCGTGCTTGACGCCGGGAATCTCACGGCGGCCAACCTGAGTCTTGGCCAGCTTATCGATGTTCTCCATCCCCTTGACCACGCGGCCGAAGACCGTGTGTTTGCCGTCCAGCCAGTCCGTTTTGATGTAGGTGATGTAGAACTGCGAGCCGCCCGTGTCGCGGCCGGCGTGGGCCATGGCGAGCACGCCGCGGTCGTGCTTCTTGGCGTCCTTGCTGTAGCACTCGCATTTGATGTGGTAGCCGGGGCCGCCGGTGCCCGTGCCCTTGGGGCAGCCGCCCTGGGCCATGAACTCGTCGATCACGCGGTGGAACTTCAGCCCGTCATAAAAACCCTTTTCCACGAGATTCACGAAATTGGCCACGGTGTTGGGGGCCACGTCCTCAAACAGCTCGATCACGACGTCCCCCTGGCTGGTTGCCAGCAGCACTTGGGGGTTTTGCTTGTCGTCCACGATCTTCACTTTGCTCTCCTTGGCAGCCTCGGGGGTCTTGTCCTGTGCCGGCGCCGAGGCCCACGCGCAGGCAAAAAGAAGGGTTGCGGCGATCGCCACGACGGTCCGTGATTTCATGGGAGCTTTCCTTGATGCTGCGGTTGCTTGAGGGCATCCCGATAGGGTCCGCGCCGCCACCAGCCAGACGCGGGCGTCTTCCTTGCGCAACGTGCCCAGAGTATGGCCTGTGATCGCCAAGGTGGCAAGAAGGCCGTCGTGCGGGTAGTGGTGCGGCACGTTCACAAGCGTGCCTGGCCACGTCGGATGCGCGAGACCGGGCACGTTTTGAATCGTGCCCCACGTGGCGCCGAACCAACAAAAAAAGAGCGGCCCGGACGGGCCGCTCCTCAAGTTGTCCCTTCGTCGCGCGCTTACCGAGAGCTCAGGCTTTGGCCGGGGCTCGTCGCGGGCTTCGAATCCTTTTGCGGTTGCTTATCCGCCGCGGTCTTAGCCGCCTGGGCCAATTGGAAGGCAGCGCGCAGCTCTTGCTGCGAGAAATACGGCTGCGAGGGCTGGCCCAGCCGCTTCACCTGCTTGGCCGCCAACTCCTCCCAGCTCATCTTGCTGGAGATGTGCCAGGCGGCCGCCTGGGCCACTCGCTGATTGATCTTCTTATCGCCAAACAGCTTGAGCATCTGATACAGCACCGGGTCCTTGCTGAAGGCCTCGACCGGCTTCAAATCGTACTTGGTGGTCGGACGAGGCTCGTCCTTGCCGTGTTCCAGACACACGCCCGCCAGACGGACTTCGCCTACCCGCTCGGCCGGGATGTTGAAGAAGCCACCTTGCTGGCCGCCGCCGCCGCCTTGCTGGCCGCCGCCGAAACCGCCCTGCTGCTGCCCGCCCCCGCCTTGCTGGCCGCCACCGCCGAAGGGATCGCCCGCTTGAGCCAGCACGCCCACGAACGCTTCGGGCAGACGGACGTTGATCCCCTGCTTGGTCTTGTTCTCGATGAGCACGGTGGCCCGCTTGGAGTTCATCATGATCAACTTCACTTCCACCTTGCCGGCCTCCATGGCCGGAAACAGCTCCATGGACTCTGCCGAGGGATCAACCGACGACTTCTCGCTGATCCGGATGTTGGGCTTGCGGTCCGCCGCCCAGGCGAAACTCGGTGCCAAACAGGCCACCACCGCCCACACTTGCCACGACACGTGCCGCTTCATTGGCTCTCCTCCTCTAAGAGGTCTTCTCTGGTTCCCGAACGCTACCCTCCGCCGGAATTCTCTAGATTAGAGTACCCATCGGCGGGCCGGATTCCAAGCAGAAATTGCCATATTGTGGTTGGCGCGGTTTGCCCGACCGACCGAACGCCCACGAGTGGACCGCCTTGACGCACGTCAACCGATGCCCAGGCGCAAATAGGCCCTATCATCGTGCGCGGGGCTCCCGATTTGCACACCCTTGGTCGACTTGAAATCGCCCTGGATGAGCAGCGGATCTTTGGCAATCAGCGCGCTGAGGAACTGCTCGGATTCCGCCAGTGTGGAGAAAAGCCGGGGATAGCCGTCCGACGCGAGGACCAATTCGTCGGCTGCCTCTGGCACCGGCGCAATGCGCACGCCCGCTGAGGAGACCGGATAGCCATCGATCACCCAGTAAGAGAATTCGCGGAAGCGTGCCGAGTTCTGAAATTGGCGCTGGGCGCGCAACAGTGGTCGAATGAACTCCCGGCCCAGGTCTTTGGCACGGAGCTCCTCGATCGACCTGCCGGCGGCCAACTCCGCCGTCAGGAGTAGTGCCCGCGCGGCGGCGTTGATCTCATCCACTCGTTTGGGGTTTGCGAGGTGCTCCGCATGCCCGTGGCCGTGCAGGATCAATGCCTGACAATCTCCCACGAACCAAAGCTCTCTCCGACTCACACTGAAGATGACCGCACACGCCGTGGCCCGTTCTAGGGGATTTGCTTGGGTCTCTTGGAGCATCGCAGCGCGCTGATACTCATCGCGGATGGCGAGGGTGAAGGTCTCTACCGCTTCGAACGCATCCGTGGCTGGCGACAACTCAGCCAGCGCTTCACGGATCTTCGCTGCCGCCATCTGACCACCCGTCCGGCCATTCCAAAGCCGGCCGCTCTGACTCGTCGCGCCATCGATGACGGCCGCGAAGGCGCGGCCGACGAACACCTCATCTTCGCAGTCCTCCACCGCCCCGGTTTTGGATTGCACGAACTTCTCCAGCAGTTCCATCGGCGCCTCACCACTTATAGCCGCTGGTGTCAAAAGAGTAGTCCTGAACCCTTTTTATCGTGGTGTAGTGATTGTTCAAAACCCCACACTCAATCACCGTTACGACCGCCGTCGAGCGATCGGCCCATTGAGCCATTTCCTTCTCCTTCTGCTTGCAGTACCAGCGTACTGCCGCCGACGTTCCCCACGTGTGGTTTCCGGCGAACAAAAAGGCCATCGTCTCCCCCCGCGAATAGGGGCTGGGGCAGCGTATGATGAGCCCATAGTCCTTGGTAACGTCGTCTCCCTCCTTCGTTGAAGCAAAGATGGTCCGTGAACTGTCCCCTCCGCATTGGAGAACAATGGCATAACTCGCCGCACCGCGATCATAGCGGCGCACAAGACAGACATCGTCGTCGTCTCCTTCCAGCCGGATGGGAATGCCAGTATCAAGCTTGATTTTCTGCCCAAAACGAGCCGAACTCTGAGCAGAGCCTGGGGCCTTGGGGCGGGCCTGGGGCCTTGTCTGCAACGGCGCACCCTTCAGGTCGTGGAGTCGAACCACGGTTGGTGGATCAAGAGGTCTCTGCTCCGATTCGATATTGATGTATTCCAGACCCACGCCGTGCCGATCGATCACCGACCACTTGAGAATCTCCTGGAAGTTTTGGAGAAAGTGCCAAGCCTCGATGTTGGTTTTTGGCGATCCAAGGATGACCAGATCACCTTGTCTCTTCTCCCCGATTTCATCGTCAGAGAGAACAACGTCATAGTTTATCTCGCCGTAGGCCAGGGCGAGGCTTTCCAGGGCGGTCGCCAACCCTTGGACTTGACCGATACCCGTCGATGGCCGCCAATAGTTCTCGGTATGGACCACTGCAGAACTGGAGAGACAAAACGTCAGTGGCCTACGGTGAGTCAAGTTCCAGATGCCCTGCAGCAGTCGGGCTCGCCGCGGCTTGTCGTGCATCGAGTCTCTTCAACGCTCCGGCTGCGGACCCGAGCGCTTGATGCAGGTCGGAATTCGTCTGGGAACAAAAATATGCAGGGGTAATGCCTGTCAGGTAGTCGGGGAGGCGTATTTCATCCACGTTCTCGACGACGAGAAGCGTATTCTTTTTCCCCAAGCGAGCCAGGGACAACCCTGCTTCGAATACCAAGTTGTCACGCGGGGCCTGTTGCACTGATTGGCGCTGGTGGATGAAAGTATCGCGCGTGAGAAGGAGTATCGCGAAATCAGCCGCATCCAGGACATGCAAAGCGCCTTCCAAGAAGTTCTCTGTCAAAGGAAAGGCATTCTCGTTCCAAACGATCACTTCAAACTCGGCCTGCAAATGACCCTTGAGAGCATGCGCTGCGGTCAAACCTTCTCGCGACGAAAAGATGACTGCCCGGATAGAATTGCTGGCCATGGTCCGACTCCGCCAAGACCGAAAAGAGATTCCCACGGCTCATCGTATTCCTTCTCACCCCCGTGGAACAGGGGCCAGCGCGGCACCCGGTCGATTGATTGCATTGCTTGTCACATTGATTAGGATGGCCGCTGAACGCGATGTCGTTGGCGGGCGCGATGCGCCGCCAGCACATCTCGAAACCTGTGAGAACTTCCATGGCCCTCCATCGCCGCCGCTTTCTTCAGACTTCCGCCGCTTCGTTCGCCATGGGCATCGCGCTGCCAACCGCCGCGGAGGCTGGCGACGAAAAGAAGGACAAGAAGCCGCTGTTCGAGATCTCGCTGGCCGAGTGGTCGCTGCACCAGCACGCTGCGGGGCAAGAAGCTCGACCATCTCGACTTCGCCCCGACCGCCAAGCGAAGTTCGGCATCGACGCCGTCGAGTACGTCAACCAGTTCTTCAAGGACAAGGCCAAGGACCGACAAGTACCTGGCCGAGCTGAAGAAGCGGGCCGACGACGCACGGCGTGAAGATGCTGCTCATCATGTGCGACGGCGAGGGCCAGCTCGGCGACGCCGACGAGGCCAAGCGCAAGCAGGCCGTCGAGAACCACTACAAGTGGGTCGAGGCCGCCAAGTTCCTCGGCTGCCACTCGATCCGCGTCAACGCCGGCAGCAGCGGGCAGCTACGAGGAGCAGCAGAAGCGGGCCGCCGACGGGCTGCGGCAGCTGTCCGAGTTCGCCGCCACAGCACGGCATCAACGTGATCGTCGAGAACCACGGCGGCCTGTCGTCGCAACGGCGAGTGGCTGGCGGAGGTCATCAAGGCCGTGGACAAGCAGAACTGCGGCACGCTGCCCGACTTCGGCAACTTCCGCCTCGGCGACGGCGAAGCAGTACGACCGCTACAAGGGCGTCGAGGAGCTGATGCCGTTCGCCAAGGGGGTCAGCGCCAAGAGCCACGACTTCGACGCCGAGGGCAACGAGATCCACACCGACTACCTGCAGATGATGAAGATCGTGCTCGACGCCGGCTACCGCGGCTACGTCGGCATCGAGTACGAAGGCGGCAAGCTCAGCGAGCCGGAGGGCATCAAGGCGACGAAGAAGCTGCTGGAGCGCGTCCGCGAAAAGCTGGCTTAGGGCCAGAAGCACCATAGCTACGGTCCGACCAGGACACGAACCGTGCCAGCGAGCGCACGCGGTTCGACGCGCACCTCGATGTCGAGGAACTTCTGCACGACTTCGATGTTCGTCGTCGCGTGCAGCGTCAGCTCGGCCGCGTCGAACGAGCCGCCGCCCGCGAGGGCCAACGGGATGAGGAGCTGATCGGCCAGGTGCGGGCCAACCGGCATGCGCGTCGCAAGGAAAGCCTTGGCCTCGGCGACGGCCGCTCCGGCGACCTTCTCCGCCGGGACGCCGCGCTGGCCGAAGCCGGTGAAGATTTCGGTGGCACGGCCGCGCTCGATGCGGACCAGGAGCACGCTGCCTGGTCCCGCCGAGTTGCGAATCTCTTCGATCGCCAGGTCGCTCGGCGCGACGCTTAGCTCTCGCGAGACCACGCTCAATTCGCGCTCGGCGATGTGCGCCGGCAGCCGCGCCACGAGCGCCCTGGCGCTCACCCGGGCAGGCTCGTCGCCGGCAGGCAAGTGCAGCGGCTGCCAATGGCTGGCCGGCTCGATTTCCACGACGAATCGTCCGCCGCCGGCGGGATAGAAGCCGGGCCGCTCGAGCGTCATCGAGATTCGCGGCCCCAGGTGGTTCACGAGCGGCACAAAGACCTCGCTGAGATAGTCATACGGCGGCGCGTGCGGGTTGTGCGTGCCGCCCGAAAGCGTCAATCGGCTGGGCCCGCCGGCCGAGATGAGCGCAGGCAACACCGCCTGGAGCACGAGCGTAGAGCTGCCCGCAGTGCCGATCGAGAATTCGTACTCGCCCGGCGCGACCTTGCCCGGCCGGAAGGTCAGCGACCGTGATCCCAGCGCCGCCCCCTCAGCGTCCGCGCCGCCGATCGTCGCGGCGGCCCGCACGGCGGTCAGGTGCTGAGCCAGCAAGCCGGGCTTCTTGCGGCGCGCGCGGATGTTCTCCAAGCGGAACGGCTGCCCCGTCACGAGCGACAGGGCCAGAGAGGATCGCAGGATCTGCCCGCCTCCCTCGCCAAACGATCCGTCGATAGTCAGCATGACGATATCACCAATAGGTATGGCCAGGCGCGGCTGAAACGTAACGGCGGACACGACGGTGGCCAAGCGCGGCGTAGCCGCAACCACGGAAGACACAGACTGACACGGAAAAAACCGTGCGTCGGACCTTTTCCGTGTCATTCCGTGTTTTCCGTGGTTCGCAAATCCTTTGCGTCACGCGAAGAACTATGGATACGAAGCACAACGTCCACGGACAAGTGTTCGGAGCGTTAATCCGCCGCACAAACCGCGGTCTTGCCAATAGGGAGTCGCCGTGCCGACTGCCCGCCTACGTTGACAAAAGGCCACGCCATGATGTTCGCCTGGCGACGCCCCGATCCAGACCAATTGAACCGCATGCTGACCGACCATGAGCGCCGGCAGCTTTCCTACGCTCAGGTGGGTTGGTCGCTGGACGCTGCTGCTCCCCAGGGGGCCTTCGTCAATCAAGGGAGCGGCTTGCTGGGGTACGGCGAGGCCGTCTTCGGGCGGGCGCGGCAGGCATTGGTCGCCTGGCAGATGTTCCCGGGTGGATGGCTGCGCGCCTATGCCCGCGAGACCGTCGTCTCGCCGGGCAACGTGGTAGCGACCGTGGCTCGATGTGCCACGCTATGGGTCGTCAACACCTGCCGAGTGGTCTACGTGAACGAAGGCCAGCGCGACGGCGGCGTAGATTCCTTGGCCATCGGCTATGGCACGTTGCAAGGCCACCTGATGCGCGGCGAAGAGCGGTTCCGCGTGACCTGGGACCACGGCGATGACAGCGTGCGGTACGACGTTCTGGTCATTCTCCTGGCCGGAGCGATGGCTTGCCCGTTGTGCTGCGCCACGCATTCGTCGGCTCCAGCGGAGGTTCGCCATCGAGTCGCCCCTGGCGATGCAGGCGGCGACAAAGTTGACGGCCGGATAAGTAGTAGGCCCTTGATCGAGAGACGAATGACGATCGCTGCTGCATCCCGCCCGTCGCCTTCTGCCCAAACCCCGTTCACGCGCTGGGCGGCCGGACTGGGCGTTTCCCGCGGGCTTTGCATTGCCGCCCTGCTGAACTTTCCCGTCATCGCCGGTGCCATGACGCTGGGCAAGCACACCGCCTGGCGCGGGCCGGAGGCAGCCGCCGTGGTCGTGCTGTCGGTGGGCTGCTGGCTGCTGGCGCTGGTGGCAGGCGCGGGTGGCGATGGCCGCGCGGCGGCCGGCCGTGCTGATGCTGATGGGCACGTCGGCGATGGCACTGGCAACGGCCATGGCCTTGGCCCTGATCTACGCCGTCGGTCAGTACCTGGGGGCCGCTTTGCTCGATATCCCCGCCATGCTGCCGACCCACGGCCTGCTGCAAGCGGCAGGCTTCGCACTATGTGGCCTGCTGGCATGGCACGCCGACGCCGTCAGCGACGCCGGCACCGGCGATGAAGCCGGTGAGCGGGGCGCGTCAGCCCCCTGATGATCGACCTGCTGACTCGGTTGACGCGGTGACGTGCGGTTCGCCCGATGATCAGGGGGCTGACGCCCCCCGCTCGCCATCGGTTTCTCGATTGACCGGAGAGGGCTGATTTGTGACTCTACGCCGCCTTTTTTGCGCCGGTCGGCGGCAGCTTTGCTGACACGTCTTGTTTTCCAGAGGTCCGCAGCGATGGATGTTGCCTCACTCGTGTTGTCGTGGGCGATCGTGGCCCAGATGTCCGGAACGGCCCAGGGCGTTCCGGCCCGGCTGAATCCGTCGCAGGCGAAAGCGGCCGGTGCTCCAGCCGCCAGCGGCCCCAAGCCGCGGTTCGGCGAATCGCAGGGCGCGTCGGGACAAGGCACGTCGGCCTCACGGCTCGACGCTCGCCAGCCACGCGACGGCGCGGCCCCGACGAACGAAGGCAGCTCCCGCACCCCCTTCCCATTCAATGCCGGGCAGTCGGCCCCAGGTGTGGGGGGCGGCTTTCCGATGAACTCTCCCGCGGGCCAGGCAAGGGACAACGCTCCGACCGCCTCGCAGGAGTTCCAGCGTGGATCGATGCCCGTCGTCAACCGTGCCGGGCAAAGCCAACCGCCAGGCCCTAGCGGCGGCAGGTTTGTTTCCCCGCTGAATAAGGACGATGTCCTGCCCTTCGCGCCGGGCCAGCGCGGCTCCGAACCGACGCCTGACGCGGCTCCGCCGCGCCCGGAGCTGTCGCCTGAGCCGCCGATCTCCGGGCCGCTGGCGGCCGTGCGTCACGAAGAGCCGGGCAAGCTGGCCAAGAGCGTGCTGGCGGAAGCCCTCAATCCGCCGCCGGGCGAGTCGCTCACCGGCCAGCGAATCCCGCTCTTCGACGCCCTGGCCCGCTCGGCTGGCCGCGTGCCTCGGGCGGAGACGACGAAGGCCTATTGGGCCGCTGCGACCGCGATGGCCGACTATTACATCTGGCTGGATACCCGGCAGGCGCTTGCCCAGCTCGGCGAAGGGGCGCGTCACGGCAGCGCGGAGCTGGCCGCGGCGGCCGCCTCCGCCCAGGCCCAACTGCGCGAGGCCGAGCTGGTGGCCGCCGAAACGCGGCATCGCCTGGCCACGTACCTGGGCGATCCGCAGATCGAGCCGATGTGCGCCGATGCGCCGCACGTCGGCGGCTACCGCACGGAGTTCGAGCGGCTGTTCGCCAACCGGCCGCCGCCCCCCCAGTTGCATCTCATCCACCGCACGCTGCCGCTGCGGCAACGTTCGATCGAGCTGCGGGCCGAGGCCGTGCGGAGCGCCCGCGAGGCGCTCGACGCCATGACCACGGCTTTCACGCGCGGCCAGGCCGAGGGGCGCGAAGTGCTGCTGCAGCTCGACCTCTACCGCGCGGCACGGCAAGGCTTCGTCCACGACGTGGAGCAATACAACGGTCAGATTGCCGACTATGCGGTAGGTATTGCCGGCGAAGGGGGCGACCTGCACCACTTCGTGCCGCTCTTGATCCGCAGCGCGACGCCCTCGAGCATCCTGACGCCCAGGCCCCAGGCCGGCGGGACGTCGCCGGCCGCCGTGCCGCCGGGCAGTGCCCTGCCGCCCGCGCCGAACTCGGCAGAAGCCGGGGATCGATCGATACTGCGTTCGCGCACGCGCTTGGCCGATGCCGTGCGCGATGGCAACGTGCGTCCCGCACTGGCCAATGAGCCGATCGTCGAGAAGACGTTCGTGGGCGAATCGCCCAAGGTCGAATCGCCGAAGGTCGAACCGCTCCGGAAGGTCGATCCGTGGGACGAGCCGCAGCTCCGGCCGGTGGACGCCAGGCCGCAAGGCACGAAGCCGACCTCCACGCCGGCCGTAGGCGCGAAGTCCCCCGGCAGCTCGCCCTCGTCCGCCTCGATCAAGTCCACACCGGCCAAGACGGCCAATCCCCCGCCGCCCGGCAAGACGGTGCCGGCCAAGGATGCGGGGCCAGCCAAGGAAAAACCTGCACCGAAGGATAATGCGAGCACTTCATCGGCTGGCGGGTCGGACCCTGGCAGCCCGCCGCTCAAGCAAGTGGTCTTCCGCCCTGTGGCGGCTGAGACGGCCACGTCGCTGGCCGACGTGGCGAGCGTGCCGCCGCAGCACTGGGCGGCAGCGCTGGCCGAGCGGCTGCACGAGACGCCGGCGAATCCGCTGGAGAATCACGTCGTGCCCACGCCGCTGCGAGAATGCCTGCGTCAGGCCGCCACGCCGGCCGACCGGCGGGCGGTGATCGGCGCGTTCTGGACCGCTCGCGAACGGGCGGCACGTTATCAGGCCACGGTGATGCGCGGCCGGCAGATCGACGATTTGCGCGGCACCGCCGGGCGGCCGGCTAACGATGAGCGCTCTCTGGAGTCGCTGCTGTACAGTGCCATGCGGGCGGCGGCCGAGGCAGACGAGGTCACGGCGCGCGTGGAGCTTTCGACCGCGTGCTATCAGCTCACGGTCGCCGCCCGTCAGCCGCCCTCCGGGGCGTGGCTGTGGCCGGGCACACGGCCGCCGGCGGAGCGACTGGCCTTGCCGCCCGCGCCGCAGCAAGCACAGCCGGCTTCGGCCGTGGCCGCACAGGCCGCGCTGCGCGACGGCACTTGGAGACGATCATCACCGGTTCCTACGCGCTGGTGAGCGAGCGCGCCGCCGCCGTGATCAAGACCGACGCCGCGCGCCAGGAGGCCGCCGCTCGAGCCGGCCGGCGGAGCCTCGCCGCGCCCTATCAATGGATCGAGCGGCAACACGACGAGACGCTGCGCTTTCTCGGCGCGCTGACGCGCTATCATCTGGCCTACGCCGACTACACGCTGGGCAACACGCCCGCAGGCACGCCGCCCGAGGCCCTGACCCAACGGCTGCTCGCCAGCGAGCCGGCGCGGAGATAAGCGCTTCACTCGGCACATTGGCAGGGCGCGCAGCGCGCAGCGAGGGAAAGCGGCCTCGCAACGGCGAGCCTGTTCCGCCTCTCCCTCGCTTGCGCGTCGGGCTAGTGTTACGCTATGCGGCATGAAGCTCGTCATTGCTATCATTCAGCCGACCAAGCTCAAGGCCGTGCACGAGGCCTTGGACAAGATCGAGGTCGAGCGGATGACGATCTGCGACGCCCAGGGCTTCGGCCAGCAGCGCGGCCAGACGGCCATGTACCGGGGCCACGAGTACAGCACGCACCTGCTGCGCAAGGTCGAGCTGCAAATCGTGGTGAATGACGATTTCCTGGACCGGACGATCGAGGCCATCGAGAGCGTGGCCCGCACTGGCCCCGAGGGCACGATCGGCGACGGCAAGATCTTCGTCCTGCCGGTCGCCGAAGCGATCCAACTCGACGACGGCGCCCGCGGCAAAGGGGCGGTGTAGCGAAAGTGACAAGGTGAGAAGCAGGTAGGGTGGGCCAAGGCCGCGCCAGCGGCCGCCGGCCCACCAAATGCGTGTGGCGCCGGGGCGATGCGTCTTTGGTGGGCCTGCGCTCGCTGCGCGAGCTTGGCCCACCCTACGAGAAGAGCCCCGTGATCGGCGAACCCTCGGCGACCTTGTGCGGGCGGCTCAGGTGGTCGCGGATTTCAGTCGCCGGATCGATGCCCAGCCGCCAGAAGACGGTTGCCGCCAGGTCGGCGGGCTTCACCGGGTCAGCCGCAGGGTAGGCACCGTGCTTGTCGCTGGCCCCGTAGACGAAGCCGCCTTTCACGCCGCCGCCGGCCAAGAGCACCGTGTAGCAGTCCGGCCAGTGATCGCGGCCCCCTTCCTTGTTGATCTGCGGCGTGCGGCCGAACTCGCCCAAGGCCACGACCAGCGTGGTATCCAATAGCCCGCGCTCATAGAGGTCTTCGATCAGCGCCGCGAGGCTTTGGTCCATGAGTGGCAGGAGGTGCGCCCGGTGCTGGTTGAAGCACTTGAAGTGCGCGTCCCAGTTCTGGCCCTGCTGGCGGAAGTCGTAGACGTTGACGAAAGGCACGCCCGCCTCGACCAGCCGCCGGGCCAGGAGCAGGTTCTGTCCGCGCATCTGCCGGGCGACGGCCAACTCGGCCCCGTTGCCGCCGCCGCCTCCTTCGCCAACGGTGGCGGGGGCCGGCCCATAGCCGTAACGGTCGCGGACTCTCTGCGGCTCTTTCGTCAGATCGAGGGCCTGCCGCACCTTCTGCGAGCCCAGCAGGCGAAAGGCGTCGTCATAGCAGCGGCGCATGTCCCCGACGATCGAAGCGGCGCTGCCCGCCGTGGCGAAGGCATCGAGAGACTCGAGCAGCGCGCGGCGGCGCGGCAGTTGCAAACCGGCCCCTTCGGCGGGTGAGTCCAGATCGCCTGCCCGATAGGCGCGCTTCTCGGGATCGACGGAGATGCGCAGCGGATCGAAGGCAGCGCCCAGAAAGCCGCCTCCCTGGCAGGGCACGTCCACCACGTTGTGGAACACGTGCGGCAGGGCCGCGTGCGGCACGTCGAGCCGCCGTTGCCGCCAGAAGTAGCTGCACGTCGCGCCCCAACAGGGATAGAACTGCGGGATGGGGGCGAACTCCTCGCGGTCCCCTTGCGCGGCCTGCCGGCCGGTGAGCGTTTCGATGCCGGCCGAATCGTGCAGCCGGTTCGTGTGGTGCATGCTCCGCACCAGCGTCACGCGGTGCATCACCTTGGCCATCTGCGGCATGTGCTCGCATAGCCGGATGCCCGGCGCGGAGGTGGCGATCGACTGGAACTCGCCGCGGATTTCGGCCGGGGCGTGGGGCTTCATGTCCCACATGTCCAGATGGCTCGGCCCGCCGTAGTAGAAGAGGACGATGCAGGCATTCACGCGCGATGGCGGTGCTCCGCCTGTCCCGGCCGCTTGTGCCGCTCGGCCCTGGAGGAACCACGGGAGGGTGAGGCCCATGCCGCCGACGGTGCCCCGGCGCAGCGCCTGACGGCGGCTGATCGCGGCGTCCTGGCGACGGTTGTGGCGCGGCGACATTGTTGAAGCAATAGAGCGAGACCAGCTCTGTGTGCACGTCGGGCTTACGCCTCGACGCTCGCCAGCACTACGCCAGCACGGCGCTGAATCGGCTTGCTCTTCTCCGGCGACAGCGGGATCGGCCGGGCACCGACGTAGTAATGCTTCTGGGGATCGATGCCGACGGCCTTGTAGATCGTGGCCAGCACGTCGCCGGCGTCGGCCTTGCCCTCGGCCACGGTCTTGCCGTCCTTGTCGGTCTTGCCGTAGACCGTGCCGCCGCGGATGCCGCAGCCGGCCAGCGAGAACGACCAGGCGCTGGCGAAGTGGTCGCGGCCCACGTCCTGGTTGATCTGCGGCGTGCGGCCGAACTCGCTCAGCGTGACGATCAGCGTGGTCTCCAGCAGGCCGCGCTCCTTCAGGTCCGTCAGCAGCGTGCTGTAGACGTGGTCCAGCTCGGTGACCAGCTCGCGGTGGCTCTCGAAGTTGTCGTGGTGGCTGTCCCACCAGGCGCGGGCCACCTTGACCATCGGCACGCCTGCCTCGAACAGCCGGCGGCCGATCAGCGCGTGCTGGCCGAACTCGGTCGGGCCGTAGCGCTCGCGCATGCTCTCCGGCTCGCGGTTGAGGTCGAACAGCGTGTCAGACTGCATCAGCCCGCGCACGCGGGCATACGTGCTGTTGTAGCCCTTCACGGCCGCGGCGTTGCGCTCCCGGTCGAAGCGGTCGCTCAGCCAGCGCCGCAGGTCTTCGCGCTCGTGGTGCTGCGAGGTGTTGATCCCTTCGGGCAGGTCGATGTTCTCCGGCCGCAGCGAATCCTTGAGGTGCACTGCCGCATACGCTCCGCCGAGAAAGCCGGGGGTGGGCCGCCGCTGGCCCTCGGTGGCCAGGTACAGCGACACGTAGTCGGGCACGTGGCTGTCGCGCTGGGCCAGCTCTTTGCTCATCACCGTGCCCCAGTCGGGATAGGTGAGGCCCGGCTCGGGCGTGCGGCCCACGTCCATCAGGTTCGCGGCCTGGCCGTGGTCGCCGATCTTCGTGTCGAGCGAGCGGACGATGGCGAAATCCTTCATCAGCCGGGCCATCTTGGGCATCAGCTCGCAGATGTGGATGCCCGCGACCGCCGTGGGGATCGCCTTGAACGGCCCGCCGGTCGGCCGGCCCGGCTTGGGATCGAACGTTTCGAGCTGGCTGGCGCCGCCGGCCAGCCACAGGAGCAGCACGCGTTTGTTCGTGCGGCGCAGCTCGGCCGCCCAGGCCGGATTGTACGCCGCGCCGAGGCCACCGAGGCTTACGCCCAGTGCCGTCGCGGCGCCTCCCTGCAAGAACTGGCGGCGGCCGATTTCGTGCTGCGGAGAACCACAAAGGCGAGAGTGTTTGGCGGGGGCGGGGGCGGGGGGCATCGCCGATTCTCCGGTGCGGGGACCCATAGAGGTCAGTTGATGCGTGGGCTGATTCTAGCCGACGCCAAGAGGAATGCCAACAGTCGTCGAGCGAAACCCCGGGCTGGTCACCTAGTGTGGCGCCAACTTTGATTTTTGGGGTTCACTGATTCGCGTGGCTGCCCTCGAATGTCGGAAGGAATTCCGACCCAAGGAGGGGGTAGCCATGCACAAGCGGTATTCCCGCATTTGATCAGTGACGGCCCCCGCAAACCCGCTGCCGGTTCCGTCGGGCGTCGCTGGATCAATCAGCACGTTGGTGGTCCGTGCTTTGTCGGCCAGGTTGCCCGTAATCATCGCCAGGATGGTGTTTGGCAATGCCTGATTGTCGGCGTCGTTTTGCACGACCACCGCGGGCCGCACTTTGCTGCCGGCCACGTCCTGGTAAGGAAAATCAGCCAGCACCACGTCGCCTCGATTCATGGCGATTCCTGAGCGTAGCGCTGATAGCTTTCCAGATGGTCATTGACGTCGTCTTCTGCCATGACCTCGTTCACCAGCGTGGCGGCGTCCGGCAGGTCATCGCTCAGCAATGCCTTTAGTCGCTCATAGACGGCTGCCGGGACCAGGACGTATTCTGCATTAGTAGCGCGGTCGATTGCCCGCGCTGGCGCCGTGCCATTTTGCGTCAGCGCATCGTGTTGTTGCGGCGTCAATTCAATCATGGTCGCGAGAGGCCAGTACGACGACGCGGCCTGGGTAGGCCTGTGGCTTATTCCGGTCGCTTGTGCCGTGACCGTGCTGGGCGCGCTCTGCGTGGTACTGCCGAGGTTTTTCGCGCTCGTGCCGCTGATCCTCGCAGTTGCTTTGCACGTCGCGGTGGGGCTTGGCAACTTTCCGCGCTGATGCCCGTAATTCAGATGATCTGCTTGATCGGCTCCGCCCCCTCGACGCCGACCAGCTTCTGGTCGAGCCCGCCGTAGAAGTAGCGTCAGCCGGTTCGGGTCGAGGCCGAGCTGGTGCAGGACCGTGGCGTGCAGGTTCTTGACGTGGAAGCGGTCGCTCGACGGCGGCGCTGCCGAGCTCGTCGGTCTCGCCGACGCTGATGCCGCCCTTGATGCCGCCGCCGGCCAGCCACATGGTGAAGCCGTAGGCGTTGTGGTCGCGGCCGGTGCCCTCGGCGTACTCGGCGGTCGGCTGGCGGCCGAACTCGCCGCCCCAGATGACGAGCGTCTAGTCGAGCAGGCCGCGGCGCTTCAGGTCCTTGAGCAGGCCGGCGATCGGCTTGTCGGTGTCGCCGGCGTGCTTGTTGTGGTTCTTCACCAGGTCGCCGTGGGCGTCCCAGTTGTCGTCGTTGTGGGCGCCGCCGGAGTAGATCTGGACGAAGCGCACGCCGCGCTCGACCAGCCGGCGGGCGAGCAGGCACTTGCGGCCGAAGTCGTCGCGTCTGCGTGCTCGTCGATGCCGTACAGCGCCTGGCGTCTCCTCGGTCTCCTTGCGCGAAGTCGACGGCCTCCGGGGCGTGCTGCTGCATCTTGAAGGCCAGCTCGTAGCTGGCGATGCGGGCGGCCAGGTCGGTGTTGTCGCGCGCGGCGCGGCGAGGTGCTCGCTCGTTCTACTCGCGCGAGCGGGTCGAGCAGCTCGCCGCTGCGTCGCTCGCGGTCATGCCCTCGGGCGGCGTGCAGGTCGAGGATCGGCGTCGCCGCCGGAGCGGAGGACCGTCGCCCTGGTACGCGGCCGGCATGTAGCCGCTCGACCAGTTCTTCGGCCCGCTGATCGGCCCGCCGGTCGGGTCGAGCATGACGACGAAGCCGGGCAGGTTCTCGTTCACGCTGCCCAGGCCGTAGTTGACCCACGAGCCGAGGCACGGGCTGCCGGAGAGGATCTGCCCGGTGTTCATCATGCAGCATGGCCGAGCCGTGGATCGGCGACTCGGCGTACATCGAGTGGAGGAACGCGATGTCGTCGACGCACGTGGCCGAGGTGCGGGAACAGGTCGCTGACCCACTTGCCGCACTGGCCGTACTGCTTGAACTTCCACTTCGGCCCGACGACGCGGCCCTCGTTCTTCGTGCCGCCGCGGCCGAAGGTCTTCACCGGGATCGTCTTGCCGTCGAGCGGGTAGAGCTTCGGCTTGTAGTCGAACGTGTCGACGTGGCTCGGCCCGCCGTACATGAAGAGGAAGATGACGCTCTTGGCCTTCGGCGGCGAAGTGCGGCGGCTTCGGGGCCAGCGGGTTGACGAACTGCGTCGGCGCCGTCGGCGGCGACGGCCTGGCCGGCGAAGAAGCCGTCGCGCGAGAGCAGGCCGGTCAGGGCGAGGCCGGTGAAGCCGGCGCCGGCCTCCCAGAGGAACTCGCGGCGGGTGCGGCCGCAGAAGCAGTTGCGCGGGGTGATGGGCATGGCAGGCACAGCTCGGATTTGAGGACACTAGCCCGACGCGCAAGCGCGGCAAGCGAGGGGGGGCGGGACACGCTCCGGATTCGTGCGGCGAATCTCCCTCGCTTACGCGTCGGGTTAGTGATGTCGGGCTAGTGAATCGGCGTCGGGTTAGTGAATCGCGGTCACATCGCTATATTTGTAATTCACCCGCGACGAATCGTCCAACGCTTTGCATGTCCGCTCACGAATCACCGCCGACGCCACCGCCGCGCCAGCGTCCCCCGCAGTTCACGCTGCGGGCGCTGTTCGGGCTGGTGGCGGTCGTGGCAGTGATCTGCTTCATTGCGACCACGGTCAGCGTCCTCTGGGCGGTGGTCATCGGCTGGTTTCTGATCCTCGTCGTCGGCCACGTGCTGGGGAATTGGCTGGGCAGGACGATCGGCCGCCAGCCGACAAGCCCGGAACAGACGGCCGAACGCCCTGAAGGCAAACCGCTGGTCTTTGCCCCCACCTCGCGGCTGCGGCATCACGTGATTCTAGGCCGGGCGATGTTCATCTCCGCCGGGCTGTCCGCCGTGGTCGGCGGCGTGCTGGGCATCCTCTTCGTCCTGAATCGGCCGCAGCCCCCCTCGTGGACCGGCGTGCTCGTGGGGGCGGTCTCCGCGGCCGTGCTGGGCGGGTTGTTCGGCTTTCTGGTGAGCAGCTTCTTGAGCGTCGGGCTGTGCGCGCTGCACGAAGCGAGCGGGGGACGGCGGCGCACGCCGAACGACTAGAACGAACTCTTCTGTCGCAATGGTTTTCGGCCCGTGAATCTCACGCCCAAGATGGCCGTGCCACGGGTGCCACGGCTAGCGCTCTCGCAAGGCTTGGACGACCGTCATCCGCACGGCGCACCAGGCGGGAAAGAGTCCGCCCAGAAGGCCCATCACCGTGGCTAGCGCGATGCCTTGCAGCAACACCAGCGGGCCGAAGCGGAAAGAGAACGTCACTTCGCTGAACGTCATCTCATTCGATGTGCCGGAAGACATGCCGTGGAGCGGCAGCGTGGCCAAGCAACCCAGCACGCCGCCGATCAGACACAGGACGACCGATTCGAAGACGAACGAAGTCAGGATACTGCGTCGGCTGAAACCTAGTGCCCTCAGCGTGCCGATCTCGCGCGATCGCATGGCCACCGCGGAATACATGGTGTTGGCCGCGCCGAACGAGGCCCCCAGGCTGAGGAACACGGCCAGGGCATATCCCACAAACCGGATAGTGCGCATGAATTCCGACTGAGATTCGTAGTACTCCTTCTCGTTCTTGGCGGCCAAGTCCTTGAATTCGTCGTTGTCGGAGCTGATGCGCGACACAATCGCGTCGCGGGCTTCAGCGTCGGGCGTTTGCAGCAGAACCAACGAGTAAGACTCCGCGGGCAAGTTGCGGGCGGTCATCAGATCATTGACGTCGGTCCAGACCTCGGACTCGGCCGTGCTTCCGCCGGCCTCGAACAGGCCGACGATTGCAAAATCCGTGCTTTCGATCTCCAGCGTCTCACCCAGTCCACAGTTTTGAAACCGCTCGGCCATGCTGCGGCTGGTGATGGCTTCGTGGGTGCCGGGACGCAGATCCCGTCCTTCGATGATCTTGAAGCCGGGCGCATGGTTCGGCTTTCGCCCGACACACCGCGGACGACCAGATTCACCGGCTGTTCCTGGCCACGACGAGGCTTCGTCTGAATGTCCACCACCTCGGCCGCCGACAACTTCAACCCCGAGGCAGGATCGGTCGCAATGCCCTCGAAGTTCTTGAGCTTGGCCGCCGTGGGGCCATCGATTTGGCTTTGGATTTCGTTGTCGGAGCCTTTCTGAAGCACGTACAGCTTCAACTCGTCGGAAGAAACCGTAAAGGCGTGCATCAGGCCATCGACCAGCCCGAACACGAGCACCGAGGCGAAGACGAGCAGGCCGGTAAACAGCGCCGTGGTCAGGGTTGTCACCCAGCGGACACGGAGGTTGCGAACGTTGTATTTGACGGGAACCAAAGTGTTTCTCCCCTCACCCGACCCCTCTCCCCAGAGGGAAAGGGAGTTACGAAGACACTTAAGCGTCTAGACGATTAGGTCCTCTAGATGATTACGCCTCTAGACGATCACCCCTCTAGACGATCACCCCTCTAGACGATCACCCCTCTAGACGATCACCCCTCTAGACGATCACCCCTCTAGACGATCACCCCTCTAGACGATCACCCCTCTAGACGATCACCCCTCTAGACGATGCGCCGCAGGCCGTTTACGACCGATAGTCGCGAGGCGAGCACAGCAGGCACGATGCCGCTGATCAGGCCGATTCCGCCGGCGACCGCCATGCCCCAGGCCATGACGCTCCACGGCATGACGCTGGTTTGAATGAACTGCGGTGCCGCCGCATGGCCCAGGGCGTAGAGGCCGCGACCGGCTGCCACGCCCAGCAAGCCGCCGATGGCGGCGATCAGCACGGCTTCTCCCAGCATCAGGGCCAGCACCTGACCGTTGGGGAAGCCGATTGCTTTGAGGACCGCGATCTCGGTCGTCCGCTCGCGCATCGACATGGCCATGGCGTTAGCGGCCACGAGCGTCAATGAGATCGTCACGAAGACGGCAATGAACAGGATGAAGTTTTGCACATTGCCCATCATATTGACGAACATCTGGGCAAATGCCTTTTCGGTCTGCGTCTTCGTAGGATTGGACGAGCTGGCGAATTGCTCGTCGATCCTCTGGCACAGATCGGGAATCATGTCGGCGGAGGCGACCTTGCAGAAGATCATGCCGCAGTTGTCGGCACCGCGCCCCCCCGCTTTTTGGCGCAGCACCTCATCACGATACTTCAGATGGAAGTACAGGCTAGCGGTCATTTCTGGGGGATCGTAAATGCCCACCAGCTCCAAATCGAGATCGAACGTTATAAAACGTCCCCTTCAGGGGAATGCGATCGCCGATCTGGAGACCCAGCCGCTTGGCCAGTTGGCGATCCACGACGCATCCCTGCTTGTTCTTCTTGAATTCCTGTAGCTGCTCGGGCGGTATCTTGAACTCGCTCCACACGTCGAACAGGTAGTGCGGATCGGTGCCGAATTGGGCAAAGAACTCTGTGCCATCCCCGTAGTTCCCGCCGAACCAAGAGAACGGCGATGCGGCCACCACGCCTGCCTGATCCCGCACTTTGTCGAGCATGTGCAGGGGCACCATGCCGGAGAAGCCCTGGCGGTGCATGACCACCACCCGGTTGTACTTTTCCGACTCTCGGCCCCAAACCTCCATCGAAGCGAGATACCCATAGAGAAACGTCATCAGCATCAAACAGATGCCGATGGCCATTACCGTCAGCAGCGAGCGGAGCTTGTGCCGCCGCACGTTGCGGAAGACATAGGAGAAGAGCTTCACGAGGCGGCCTCCGCGAGCGCGGCGCTGCCGCGGTGCCGGCCGCAGCGACGGGGGTGCCTTCGACCAGGACACCCTTTTCCAGGTGCACGAGCGTCCTGGCCCGCTCGGCCGCGTGCGGGTCGTGCGTGACCATGACGATGGTCTTGTGGAATTCGGCGTTCAGCCGGCTCAAGAGGTCGAGGATTTCGCGGGCGCTCTTGGCGTCGAGGTCGCCCGTCGGCTCGTCGGCCACCAGCAGCACCGGGTCGTTGACGATCGCGCGGGCGATGGCCACGCGCTGCTCCTGTCCGCCGGAGAGTTGGCGCGGATAGTGGTCCACGCGGTCGGTCAGGCCGACGACCTCCAGCGCGGTCCGCACGTGTTCCCGCGCTCGCGCCGCGAGAGGGGGGTCAGCAACAGCGGCAGCTCGACGTTCTCGAACGCCGTGAGCACCGGGATCAGGTTGTAGAGCTGAAAGATGAAGCCGACGTGCCGCGACCGCCAGCGGGCCAGCGCGCTTTCGGAGAGTCGGCCCAAGTCTTCACCCGCAACCAGCACCTGGCCGGTGGTCGGCCGGTCCAGCCCGGCGATGAGGTTCAAGCAGCGTCGTCTTGCCCGAACCGGACGGCCCCATCAGCGCCAGAAAGTCGCCGGAGCGGACCTCCAGGTTCGTGCCCGTCAGCACGGGGATCGTGATTTGTTCGCGATAGAACTCCTTGCATAGATCGCGAACGACGACGATGGGGCCTTGACCAGGCTGGTCCATGGAAACTCCTGACAAACAAATGACGAATGTCGAAGCACGAATGACGAAGGAAGCACGAAGCACGAATGACATAATAACGATGAAGCCGATAACGAAGCTTCGTCATTCGAGCTTCGTCCTTTGTCATTCCTTCGTCATTCGAGCTTCGTCATTCGTCATTTTACATCTACTGCGTGATCTTGACGCGCAGGTCGTCCCGCAGGTTCGCGGGCGGATCGAGGACCAGGCGTTCGCCTCCCTTGAGGCCGCTTTGCACGATTACTCGGCCGTCTCTCGTGTCGCCTGCGTCGATCCTCACGCGCGCTGCACGCGGTCATCGACGACCCTCCAGACGAAGTTGCCATCGGCGTCGGTCTGCACGGCAGCGGCCGGCGCCGTCACCTGCGGCACGACCAGGCCGGTGGGGTTCGGCTTGCCCTGGCCGAGGAAGTGCACGGTGGCCGCCATTTCAGGGAACAGGGTGAAGGTCTCGCTCTCCGGATCGTTGACCTCTTTCACCTCGTCCACGTCGAGCTGCACTTTGACCCGCACCGTTCCCTTGGCCCGGTCGCCCATGGGGATGATGGTCCGCACGCGGCCGCCGAAGCGGCGATTGGGCACGGCATCGACCGCCACGCTGACCGCCTGGTCTCGCCGGACGCGGCTGACGTAGTCTTCCTTGACGTCGGTCTCCACCTCCAGGTGCAAGAGGTCGGCCAGCGTCACCACGGAGCCTCGGCCTGACGCGGCGCCCATGCCGCCGGGCATGATCGACTCCCCCTCTTCGGCTTCTTTGGAGATCACGATCCCCTGGAACGGGGCGTGGACGAACAGGTTGCGGCGCTGCTGCTCGGTCTCCTTGTAGCGGGCCTCGGCTTCGCGGCAGCGGGCGTCCGCTTCCTGCAAACGGGCCTGGCAGACGGCGCAGGCCGCCTTCATGGAATCGCGGCGGCTGCGCGATGCCCGCCGCTTCGACTCGGCCTGTTCGTACTCGGCCGTGCTCACCTGGCTGGTGTTGTAGAGCTGCTCGACCCGCGCGAAGTCGCGGTCGTCCTGATTCAAGATCGCTTCGATTTCCGCCAGCTCGGCCTTGGCCTTGTCCCAGGATAGCCGCATTGCCTCGCAGGAGGCGTTCGCCGCGTTGCGCGAGGCCTTCATCGCTTCGAGCGTCTGGTCGATGTCAGCGTGCTCCAGCTCGGCCAGCACCTCGTTGAGCCCGACCGACTGGCCTTCGCGGACGTAGACCTTGAGCACGCGTCCCGCCATCTTGGCCCCCACCGCCGCCTGCTTCTCCGACTTCAAATAACCCTGTGCCGAAAGCACGGAATCCGCGGCAGTCGATGCGCGGGCCTCGGCCGTGCCGACTCTGACTTGCGGCCGCCTCAGCTCTTCCCCGTAGACGAACCATGCCCAGCCGCCGGCGGCCAGGCAGCCGACGAGCACGAGACCAACAGCCACCTTGCCGAACCATCCCGAACGAGCACGGGCGGTGCGATCGATGCGCAGCGCGGCCAGCGGATCGGCAGGCTTAGAAATCGGCGGCAGAGACAAGCGGCACCTGATGCTCGGTCTTCGCGGAGTATCTGGCCATCCTAGACCGCGGCGGAAAAGAGTCAACTGGTTTCGTCAGGCTCGCCGTTTCGCAGCCGCCGTCTGCACGGCACGGACGATCTTGTCGTAGCCCGTGCAGCGGCAGAGATTGCCGGCCAGGTAGAAGCGGATGTCCGCCTCGGAAGGATTGGGGTTCTCTTCCAGCAGGGCCTCGGTCTGCACGATGAAGCCGGGCGTGCAGATGCCGCATTGGAGGGCCGCCCCTTCGAGGAAGGCCTGCTGCACTTCATCCAGGTGCGAGCCGCAGGCCACGCCTTCAATCGTGCGGATTTCACTCCCCTCCGCTTCGACCGCCAGCACCAGGCAACTGACGACGGGCCGGCCATCCATGATGACCGTGCAGGCGCCGCAGTTGCCGTTGGAGCAGCCCTCTTTGGTGCCGGTCATGTCCAGAGTGTCGCGGAGCGCCTCCAGCAGCGTCTGCCGCGGCTCGCAAAGGAACTCTACCCGATCGCTGTTGATCGTGGCCGTGACGACTTGCCGTTTGGACATGCTTGATCCTCAGTAGGTGCCTGCTTTCTTGCGCCAGCAAGTCCGCCTCGTACTCGTCCTCGTCCTCGTCGTCGTCCTCGAAAAGACATCGAGTACGAGGACGAGGACGACGACGAGGACGATGTGATAGTTGATTCGGCAGTCTCTAGTGCCCCGCCTGATAAGCCACCTTCTCGCCCCGCGCCCGCGCCACCGCAGCGAGCAGCACGCGCTCCACCAAGACGCCGGTCACGTGGACGCGATACTCAATCGTGCCGCGCATGTCGGTGATCGGCGCGACGATAGCCTGCGCAGCGCGGGCAGCTTGTTGGATCGACTCGTCATCGATCGATCGCCCGGCTAAACCGTCGCCTGCCGCTTTGGCGTAGAGCGGCGTGGGTGCCACCGCGCCCAGGGCGATGCGGGCCGCGACGAACTGCTGCCCTTTGGCATCCAGCTCGACGGCGGCCCCGACGCCGACGACGGCGATATCCATCTCATTGCGCGGGATCAGCCGGCGATAGTGCGAGCCACTATGCGACGATGCCACGTTCTTCGGCCGCGGCGGGAAGCGAACCTCCACCAGCAGCTCGCCGGGCCCAAGCACGTTCTTGCCCGGGCCGGTGCAAAAGGACTCGACCGGCACTTCGCGCGTGCCTTTGGGGCCGGCGATGACGCACACGCCCCCCAGGGCGATCATGCTAGGCGTCGAGTCGGCGGCAGGCCCGGAGTTGCACAGGTTGCCGCCGATGCTGGCGCGGCTCTGAATCTGAATGCCGCCGATGATCCGGCAACTATCGGCCAATGCCGAGTACTGCTCGCCCACGGCCGGATGCTGGTAGATGCGGTAACACGGCACGGCCGCGCCGACGTGCAGCCCGCCGGCATCGACTGCCAGTACGTTCAGCTCGGCGATTTTCTTGACGTCGATCAGCACGGCCGGCGTGAGCCGCCCGACGCGCATCTGGTCGATCAGGTCAGTCCCGCCGGCCAGCGGCCTCGCGCGGCCGTTGTGCCCCGCCAGCCGCTCGATGGCATCCTTGAGCTGCGTGGGAGCTTCGTATTCGAAGGCATGCATGCCGTGTTACGATCCTAAAACCGCGGCAGCCCGCGCAGCGGGCGAAATACAGTAGCCACGGGCGTCAGCCCGTGGTTTGCAAGGGAGGAGTCTGCTGAGCCCGCGCAGCGGGCGACGTAGTTGCCCTGCGGTCAGGTATGTCGCCCCCGGCGGGGGCTTGAATCTCAGGGTCGCATGAGTTCCACGGGCTGACGCCCGTGGCTACCTTCTTCCGCCCGCTGCGCGGGCTGCCCTGCGCCATCAGTGCGTGGTTGTCTGCCTTACCTATCGCCATTGATAACCAACCGCTAGGGTGATAACCGCAAACGGTGGCGCACGACCGCCTCTACCCTAGGGCGGGAATAGGCCAGCGGGAAGTACTGCCCCTCGGCCCACAGCGGCAGCAGGTCGTCGTAGTGCGGGCTGCCGGGCTGGCCCGACTGGCCCGGCGTGCTGGTGGCCAGGCCGCGGTCCCAGTCGGCCAGGTCGAACACGTGGCGGTAGGAGGCCCCGTGCACCTGGCTGAAAGTCGTCGTCGTGGCGGGTGTTGTTGGGCGTGTTGCCGTCGCCGGGCCGCGCCACGGGGCCAGGTTGAAGGCCTTCGCGTAGGCCGGGCCCAGGCTGGGCCAGCGGATGGGCGAACGTGGCCGTGTGCAGCTTGCCCCAGCGCCATTGCTGCGGATCGTCGCCCAGGCAGCTTCTTCGTCCGCGTCACGGCCGTGGCCAGTGTCTTGCGCAGCAGCTCGTCGCGCGCCTTGGCCGGCTCGGCGCCGAGCCAGGCCGCTTCCGGCTCGGCAAGTTGCTTGAGCAGGACCGCGACGCTCCGCAGATCGACGCGGTCGATGCGCAGCTCGGGCGGCAACCGCGGGTTGAAGAGCGCAGCCTGCAGCTCCTGCAGCCAAACCGCGTAGAGCGGCCCGGCCTGCGACTCGCGCGACAGAACGCCGTCCCACGCGGTCAGCAGGCGTGGCGAATGGCGCCAGCTCGCGCGGGCACGTTCACCTGCTTGAGCACGCCGATCAGCGCCTGGGCGGGCAGCGACGTGTTGTCGTGCTGGATGCTCTGAAAGTCGTCCAGCGTGAACTTCCGCTCGGCCGTGAGCCGCTGCTGGATGCGCAGGAAGCGGTGCGGCGCCGACCACTCGTAGGCGATTGTGTGGACGTAGCCCGGCGGCAGGATGTTGTGGTTGGCCGTCGCCAGCCAGTGGGTCGGCGGGTGGAACGACTGCGGCAGGTCTGGCACCGGCAGATAGCCCTGCCACTCGTACTTGCCCGCCGCGCCGGGCACGGGCAGCAGGCCGTCCCAGCCTTTGCGGATCGGCGTCGGCCGCCGGCGGCGACCCAGCCGATGTTGCCGTCGACGTCGGCGTAGACGAAGTTCAGGCTCGGCACCTTCCAGCGCGTCGAGCGCTTCGGGGAACTCCTGCCGGTTCTCGGCCCGGGCGACCGACAGGCTGGCCAGATAGGCCGCGCCGCCCGGCTCGCTGCCGGCCCACTTCAGCGCGAAGGCCACGTTGCTGCTTCTCGTCCTGGTGGATCACCGGGCCGTGCCGCGTGAACCGCAGCTCGAGCGGCACGGTCGCCGCGGCCGCGCACGCGGATCTTCTCCTCGATGACCTGCATCGGCTCCCAGCGGTCGCCGACCTTGTATTGCCGCGGATCGCCGGGCCTGGTCTCCTCGACGTAGAGATCGGCCTGGTCGGTGCCGACGATCGTGAAGCCCCAGGCGATGCGCTCGTTGTGGCCGAGGGCGACGCCGGGCAGGGCCGGCTCGCCGGTGCCGATCACGTTCCAGCCCGGCGCGTGCAGATGCACCAGGTAGCGCAGCGACGGCAGGGCGATCGCCCGGTGCGGATCGCTGGCCAGCAGCGGCTTGCCCGAGGCCGAGAGCGTGCCGTCGACCACCCAGTTGTTGCTCTCGGTCGGGACGGGCGAGAACTTGAGCACGCGCGTCGCCGCCGCGTAGCCGCGAGTGATGTCGGCGGTGATCGCGGCCAGATCGAGGTCCGGAGCGGGGCGCCCAGGGCCGCGGCGGATCGGTCGGGGCGAGCCGGCGGCCGCTTCCAGGCCGACCGCGGCGACGAGCTGGGCCCGGGCGATCTCGCGCTGCCAGTTGCTGGACATGATGATGCCCGACATGCGGCCAGGATGTCCTCGGGCCGCCACTTCTTCGGCTGATAGCCGAGCAGCTGAAACTCGATCGGCCTGGCTCCGGGGCCCAGCGAGTCGATGCAGGCGTTGATGCCGCGGTGAACGCGGTGGCGATGGCCTGGGTGTCGGGGGCATAGCTTGTCCACTCCGCCTGCATGTCGCCGCGGTAGCGCATCAGCCGGGCGAAGCGGTCGGCCTCGATGGCTTCTTCGCCGAAGACCTCGGCCGTCTCGCCCAGGCCGACGCGCCGCCACAGGTCGATCTGAAACAGCCGGTCCTGGGCGGCGACGAAGCCCTGGGCGAAGAACAGGTCGTCCTGGTTCTTGGCGTAGATGTGCGCGATGCCCCAGCGGTCGCGGAGCACCTCGACCGGCTCCTTCAGGCCGGGCAGCTTGATTTCGCCTTCGAGTTGGGCCAGGACGGCCTTGGCCCGCGACAACAGCGCGGCGGGCGAGAGTTCTTGTCCGTGGGCCGACTGCATGATTGCCAACAGGAGGAGCGGTACTCGGAGAGGCTTGAGCATGGTGCTGCTGCGCGAGGATTCACCTGATGGCGACAAGTGTACCGTCGAGCGCGGCCTCAAAGTAGTAGGCAGGCTCCGCGCACCGTCCGGAAGCAACGCAGGGATTGGCGCCTCGTTGTTCTACACATCTTTGAAGTTGCGAACCCATGCCTCGACCCCCGCCGGCTTGTCCGGCGGGTGAACGAGATTGGCGGCTAGCCGAAGGAGGCCACAGTCGCGTTGCCCCCTGCCGGCTTGACCGGCAGGTGAAAGAGGTTGCCCCGCTAAGAAGGTTGCTTGCATTCGCTTAGCTGCACAACCTGCGCCTCCTGCCGGACAAGCCAGCAGGGGGCGGGGTTTGGGCGGGCGCGTTAGCTAGCTTGGCAACCTTGGCTTCCTGCCAGACAAGCTGGCAGGGGACCATCTATTTTGCGCCGGTGTCACCCTGAAATGTGTAGAACAACGAGGGATCGGTGCGGCGTTAGCACGCCCGACTCGCCGATCGCCTCGGCGAGTCAGGCTACGGCACACGGAGTGTGCCTACTACAATCCTGCCATGACCGCGCAACATCTCCTTGTGCTGGGCTCGATCAACACCGATCTGGTGATTCGTGGCCCGCGCCTGCCGCGGCCTGGCGAGACGGTGCTGGGCGGCTCGTTCTATCAGGCGCCCGGCGGCAAGGGGGCCAACCAGGCGGTGGCCGCGGCGCGTGCCGCCGCCGAAGGCGGCCCGCGCGTCACCTTCCTGGCGGCCGTGGGCGACGACGCCTACGGTCAGGCAGCCCGCAGCGGCCTGGGCGCTGAAGGAATCGATTGCCGTTACCTCAAGGTGGTAGCTGGCGAGCCGTCTGGCGTGGCGCTGATCCTTGTGGACGAGCGCGGAGAAAACCTGATCGGCGTGGCCTCGGGCGCCAATGCGCACCTGCTGCCCGGGGATACTGACGCCGTGCCCGAGGCAGTATTCGCGAGTGCCGGAGTGTTTTTGGCCAGCCTGGAATCGCTGCCCGCGGTCCGTCGCGGGCTGGAGCGAGCCAAAGCGGCCGGCGCCGTCACGATCGTCAATCCGGCTCCGGCAGTCGCCGAAGCGGCAGCCGCCGATTTCCTGGCGCTCGTCAACGTCTTGACGCCTAACGAGAGCGAGGCCGCTTTCCTGGCCGGCCGGGCACCCACCTGCGATAACGACCTGCGATCACTGGCCGAGCACTGGCGAACGCTCGGCTGCCACAGCACGGTGTTCACGCTGGGCAGCCGCGGCTGTCTCGTGGTGGGCGACGAGACGGCCGCGATTTCCGGCCACGCCGTGGAGGCGATCGATGCCACGGCGGCGGGCGATGCGTTCAACGGAGCCCTGGCGGTGGCTCTTTGCGAAGGCCGGCCGCTGGCCGCCGCCGCCCGGTGGGCGAACTTGGCTGCGGCCCTCTCCGTTACGCGGGAGGGCGCACAGCCCTCGCTGCCGCGGCGAGATGAGATCGAGACTTTCGGACGTGGCGACGCTGCGATCGTCGCTCGGTGAAGACGCACTCCGAAGCAGACGCTCACTCGCGGACGATGACCTGCGATTCGTTCTCAACGAGCATGTCATACACGTCCTCAACGTCGCTGCGCAGCAGGCGGATTCCGCCTTGCTTGCACGCCTTGCCTACCGAGAGCTGATCGATCGTCCCGTGGAAGGCGCCGTCCAAATCGCTTGGCTTGTCGCCTGTCGTAAAAACGATCAGCCGGGAGCCCAGCTCGTTGCGGGGGTCGTTGCCGGGGACCTTCACGTTGCGGTTGTTGGGGTCGGGATGATAGACGGGGAACATCTCCTTCCGCACGACCCGGTAAGTGCCCGGCTGCGCCCCTTCGGGGCCGATGCCGACGCGGAACCGTCCGGCATACAGCCGCTTGTCGCCCAAGAGGAGCGTCAGCTCGAACTTACTCCGCCGCAGCTCGGCATGGAACGGCCCCGCGACGACCTTGAGCTGCTGGCCGCGAATCTGGTCGGGCCGCTGGACGCCGTTGATCTTCATCAGCAGCTCGGGCGGCACGCCCAGCGGCTTGGCGATGACCCCCAACGTCTCGGTGCTCACCTGGTAGGGCTGCGACAAGTAAGACTTTCGCGAATAAAGCACCTCGAGGGCCAGCCGATCCAGCTCATCCAGCAGCTCCTTGGAACGGGCTAGCGTGAGTTGATCCAGCCGCGGATGCCAAGACGAGAGCTCCTCATAGGCCGCCACGAGCTGGCCGGCGGCTTTCGCGTCCTTGGCGCCTTCAGGGCGGCTTCGAACTGGTCGCCCAGCCGCTGCGATTCCAGCGTGGCCACCGCAGCGGCGGCGTTGTCCTGCGGGTGCGGCGATCCGGCCGAGGGGGCCTGCTCGCCGACGCGCGGAGCCATGCCGTCGCGAACGGCCTCCTTCGCTGCCCCAAGCGGCGGAGGATCGAATGCGCCGGCGACGGAATTGCCGCTGCCCGGCGATGAGTTGTCTCGTGCGGGGCCGCCCGCCTCATGGCCATTCAAGCCGCCGGGGGAGGTTGCACCGTTTCGCGCGGTGTCGTATCGGCTCGGCTCGCCACCCCCGTCGGGCTTGCCCAGGGGTGACTCGCGTCCCCGCATATGGTTCGGGTCATCGGCCGAGCCGGGTGCGGGGTGCGGGTGTTTGTGCTGCGTCAGCGTGTGCCAGACGCCCCAGGTCACCAGGGCCATGGCGGCGGTCAGAAACATCGGCTTGAACCACTTCACGCTCGTGCTCCCTTGGCGCTTGGTCGGATTTGACGTGCCCGCGGCAGTCGTGCCAGCAGCTATCGCCGCCGGCGCGGAACGCCGCCTCGCCTGAGAAATGGTCGGGGATCGTAGGTGAAGCAGGGGGGCAATGCCAGAGCAAATGGCGCCGTAAACCGTTGTTCGTCCTCGTCCTCGTCGTCGTTGTCGTCCTCGCTTGCCAGCCGATTGTTTCGAGGACGAGGACGACGACGAGGACGAGGACGAGTGGCGGATGGACATCATGCCTCGCGTGCGGCAGAGGTCGTCGCCTTTGGCCCCAGAATTGCCAGATACTCCAGCACGTGTGCTGCCACGTCGATGTCGAGCGCCCCGCCAGGGCTCGCCAGCCGGGCACCGCGTTGACTTCGATCGTATAGAGACGGCCGTCGCGGCCGGGCAGCAGATCGACGCCGGCCAAGGGGGCGCCCACGGCGGCGGCGGCCTGGCGGGCCAGGCCCGCTAGCTCGTCCGACAGCTCGCAGGGCTCGGCCTTGGCGCCGCGGGAGACGTTGGTGCGCCAGTCGAGCGGGTTCCGGCGCCGCATGGCCAGGGCCAGGTCGCCGATCATCAGCACGCGGTAGTCGAAGCCTTCGTGCGGCACGAACTCTTGCAGGTAGATCACGGCCCGCAGGTCGGCCAACAGCTTGAACGCCCGCAGTGCCAGGGCCTCGTCGGCCAGCCGGGTAATGCCGCGGCCCTCCGATCCGAAGACCGGCTTGACGACCACGTCGCCGCCCAGCTCCGCGAAAGCCGCCATCGCGTCCTCCGGCGTCTGGCACACGGCGGTGCGGGGGATCCGCAGCCCTGCGGCCTGTAGCCGTGCCGAGGCAAGGTACTTATCGACGGCGCACTCGATGGCCTTGGGCGGATTGACGACCGGCACGCCGGACGCCTCCAGCCGCGCCAAAGCGTCCATGCGGAACACGACTTGTTCCAGCGAGCCGGGCGGCATCGTCCGCACGAGCAGGCAGTCTACGGCCGTCAGGTCGATTTCGCCGGAGGAGAACGACTCGGCCGGACCGGCCGAAGGCGTTGAACGTCCACTGTCCAACGTCGAACGCCCAACCTCGAAGGCTTCGCCACCGAATGTCTTGTTGGACGTTGGACGTTGGACGTTGGACGTTGGATGTTCGCTCCCTAAGCGAGCGGCGACCTGGCCGAACGCGCACGAAACGATCTCATGCCGACCCGCCGCCGCGCGGCGGAGGTCTTGCAAATACCAGCTTTGCGGCGAACCCAGGACGGCGAGGCGCATGAGCGGAAAGCAGGATTGGCCTCGCCCCTACCGAGCTTGCTCGGTAGAGCGATGATTCTGCACTACGCCAAACGCGAAGGGCTCGTCGGACCTCGCCGAGCTTGCTCGGTGGAGCCAGTGATTGAGAACGTTGCGCGGCTTAGTGGCGCAATCATTCGCTCCACTGAGCAAGCTCAGTGGGGGCGGTTCTTCAACGATGCTCGGGGTTGTGCATAATCATGGCTCCACCGAGCAAGCTCGGGTGGGGGCCAATCCATGGTCTACGGTTCACGTTTGCCAGTCTCTGCCGGCACCGCTCGGCGCAATAGCTCCTCCTGCTCCTCCGCGTGTACGGCGGAGAAGCCCGTGGCGGGACTGGCCGATTCGTCGCGCGCAATGATCGACCACTCGAAGCGCCCCAGCAGCCGGTGGCCGAAGCGGGCTTGCAGGTACCGCGCCGCACCCATGTTGAGCGGCTCCTCCTGCACCCAGAAGACCGGCGTCGAGTCGGCCAGCGGCCGCAACGCCTCCTCGAGCTGTGACTCAGGCAGCGGATAGAGCTGCTCGATGCGAATGATCGCCACGTCGCCGCGCAGCTTCCTCTTCCACGCGCTTGAGCAGGTCGTAGTAGACCTTGCCGCTGCAGAGCAGGACACGGCTGGCTTCGGCGGCTTCACTCGCTCGTCTGCGATCACCCGCTGGAATCGCCCGGCCGACAGCTCGTCCAGCGGCGACACGCACCGGCCATGCCGCAGCAGGCTCTTGGGCGTCATCACCACCAGCGGCTTGCGCCAGCGCCGCAGCACCTGCCGCCGCAGGCAGTGGAAGTACTGCGCCGGCGTGCGTGGGGTTGACGACCTGGATGTTGTCCTCGGCGGCCAGCGTCAGGAAGCGCTCGAGCCGGGCGCTGGAGTGCTCCGGGCCCTGCCCCTCGAAGCCGTGCGGCAGCAGCAGCACGAGGCCGCTCAGCCGCCGCCACTTGTCCTCGGCGCTGGCGATGAACTGGTCGATGATCACCTGGGCGGCGTTGACGAAGTCGCCGAACTGCGCCTCCCAGAGCACGAGCCCGTCGGGGCAGTCGAGGCTGTAGCCGTACTCGAAGCCCAGCACGCCCGCTTCGGACAGCGGGCTGTTGATGATCTCGACCGGCGCCTGGTCGGGCGCCAGGTGCTGCGAGCGGCATGTAGCGTGCGGCCGTCCTGCGACGTCGTGCAGCACGGCGTGCCGCTGGCTGAACGTGCCGCGGCTCGGAGTCCTGGCCGGTCAGGCGCACGCGGATGCCCTCGGCGGCCAGCGATGGCGAAGGCCAGCGCCTCGGCCGCCGCCCAGTCGAGCGGCGCTTCGCCGGCGGCCATCTGCGCGCGCGCTGCTCGAGCACCGCGTTCGAGCTTGGGGTGCGGATGAAAGTCGGCGGGCAGCTCGCGTCGAGCTTGCGCAGCAGCTCGCGCGAGCCGCTCGCGCTCGGCACGCCGGTGTCGACGTCGGGCGCCTCGGCTCTCGCGGCCGCCGTGGTAGCCCGCCCAGATGCCGCCGAGCGCAGTCGTGCGCGTGCACGTAGTCCTTGCTGCGGCGCCGCGACGAGCTCCTGCTCGAGCTGCTCGCGGCGCTCGCTCGGCGATCTCGATCGGCCTCCTCGCGCGTGACGCCGCCGAGCTTCAGCAGGTGGTCGAGGTAGCCGTCGCGGACCGATCTTGCGCTGCGCGATCGCCTGGTACAGCAGCGGCTGCGTGAACGCCGGCTCGTCGCCCTCGTTGTGCCCGCGGCGGCGGTAGCAGTACATGTCGATCACCACGTCGCGCTGGAACTCGCTGGCGGAAGTCGAGCGCCAGCCGCACCACCTGGGCGACGGCCTCGGGGTCTTCGCCGTTCACGTGGAAGATCGGGATCTGCAGCATCTTGGCCACGTCGGTGGCGTACGTCGCTCGAGCGGCCTTCGGCGGGCGGCGTGGTGAAGCCGATCTGGTTGTTGACGACGACGTGGAGCGTGCCGCCGATCGTGTAGCCCGGCAGCTCGCTCAGGTTGAGCGTCTCCTGCACGATGCCTTCGCCGGCGAAGGCGGCGTCGCCGTGGATCAGCAGCGCCATGCCGCGCTGCGCGGCTCGGCGTCGCCGGCGCGGTCCTGCTTGGCGCGCATGCGGCCGAGCGCCACCGGGTTGACGAACTCCAGATGGCTGGGATTGAAGCACAGCGACAGGTGGACCTTGCTGGCCGGTCGGCGGTCGTCCAGTCGCTGCTGTAGCCGAGGTGGTACTTCACGTCGCCGCGGCCGCAGGTGCAGCTCGGGGTCGACGTCGTCGAACTCGCGGAAGATCTCGCGCGGGCTCTTGCCCATGATGTTGGCCAGCACGTTGAGCCGGCCGCGGTGGGCCATGCCGAGCACGATCTCGTCGACGCCCTGCTCGCCGGCCGTTTCGATCGCCAGGTCGAGCAGCGGGATCAGGCTCTCGGCCCCTTCCAGCGAAAAGCTCTTGGCGCCCACGAACTTCTTCTGGATGAACTCCTCGAAGATCACGGCGTCGGTCAGCCGCGTGAGGATGCGCAGCTGCTCGCTCGCGCGATGAGCGTCGAGCGCGGTTCTCGCGTGCCCTCCATCCGCTCCTGCAGCCAGTCGCGCACCGTCAGGTCGTCGATGTGCATGAACTGCACGCCGATCGAGCGGCAGTAGGTGTTGCGCAGCCGCCGCACGATCGTCCGCAGCGTTTGCACGTTGTCGCCGCCGATGGCCCGGGCCGAAAACGGCAGGTCCAGGTGCTCGGGGGCAAAGCCGTGGTACTTGAGCGTCAGCTCGGGATGGCGTTGGCGAGTCGCGCCTAGCGGATCGAGCCGGGCCGCCATGTGGCCCCGGACGCGGTAGCTGCGGACGAGCTTATCGACGCGCTCTTGCAGGCGGGAAAGCTCCAACTCGCCGGCGGATGATGCTTGGACGGCCGCCTGGCTCGGGCGGCCGTTCGACGCACGTCGGCCGCCGGCAGCCGCCGGGGTGCCGGGATTGAAGATGCTCCGCGCGAAACGAAGGGCGCCCTGCCCCGGCCTTCTGGCCGTCGGTCAGCTCATCAAAGTACCGCCGCCAGGCCTCCGGCACTCGCGAGGCGTCTCGCAGATAGTCTTCGTAGAGCGCCTCGACGTATTCGAGGTTGCCGAGGTGGAGTTCCTCGGCAGGTCCGCCGTTCGGCGGACCGGCCTCCGGCGAGGAGGACGATTTGGAGAGGGCGGTTTGCTTACCCATGATGCGGTTTCAATAGGCGCACCTGAACACTAACCCGACGCGCAAGCGCGCAAGCCAGGGAGCCGTGTCCTGGTCGCCGAGTCACTGGTAGCTCTCCCTCGCTTGCGCGTCGCCTTAGTGTGCAGGGTGTCGGCCCATCCACGTGTTTCGCCACTATGAGCCACGCGCGGCGTAGACGCAATCGGTGCGTGGCATGGCCATCCTGGCCATGAGCCGCGTGGCGCATTTACTTCGGATTCTGGCCCGCTATACTCGAAAGAACAGCCCGGCGCCCTCCTTCAAGGCCCTTCGGGCGTCGGTCGTGTGTTTCTCGCCTCTCACGGTCCACTCGTCTGATCCCGGCAGCCGGCCCCGGAACAGGGGGCACCCGGCTGCCGGAACCCAATCGCCTCCTCCACCTCCCTTCACATCCACAGCTTACGGGACCTGTACATGGACAACGGCATCGCCCCCAATGCAAAGCGCCTCCTCTGGGCAGGCTTCTTCGCGATCCTGGCCGCCGGCGTCGGCTTCGCAATCCGCGGAGGGTTCTTAGATAACTGGCGCGGCGAATTCGGTTTCACGGACACCGAGATCGGCGACATCACGGGGGCGGGCTTCACTGGTTTTTGCTTTGGCATCATCATCGGCGGCCTTCTCTGTGACCGGATCGGCTATGGCAAGCTCGTGATCGCGGCCTTTGTCCTGCACATTCTCTCGGCGGTGATTACTTTCGCCCCAGCCCGGAGATGTCGAAGGAGACGGTGCGAAGCCTGCTCTTCTGGGGCTCATTCCTATTCGCGGGCGCGAACGGAACGCTGGAGGCAGTCGCCAATCCGCTCGTGGCCACGTTGTTCCCCAAGAACCGCACGCACTACCTCAACATTCTTCACGCGAGTTGGCCGGCAGGGCTGGTGCTGGGTGCCGCATCCGGTTGGGTGCTGGACGACCTTTTCCAGATTCACTGGAAGTATCAGTTCGCGCTGTTCATGGTGCCGACGGTTCTCTACGGCCTGATGTTCTTCGCCCAGCACATGCCCAAGTCCGAAGCCTCGAAGCAGGGGCTGAAGCTGGGCGAAATGTTCAAGGACGTGGGTGTGATGGGCGCTTTGGTGGTCTGCGGGTTGCTTACGCTGTTCTTCAGCAGCGTGGCCAGCCCGATGATCTCGTCGATGATAACGCCGGCGGACGCCACGGTGGAACAAATCAAGGCCGCCGAGACTTCTGGCGGCTCGATCGCGTTCTGGATTGGATGCGGCCTGAGCGCCGTGCTATGGCTGGCGGTGGCCAAGATCACGAACTTCTCCTTCGGCTCGATGCTGCTGTTCGCCCTGTTTGTCGCCCACGCGCTGGTGGGGGCCGTCGAGCTTGGAACGGACAATTGGATCCAGAACATCACCGGCAACATCCTCACCTCCGAGCAGGGTAAGTGGCTGTTCGTGATCACGTCGCTGACGATGTTCGTCCTGCGCTTCTGCGCGGACTTCATCGAAAAGCGGCTCGGTCTATCGCCCATCGGCATTCTTTTGACCTGCGCCGTTTTGGCCTGCATCGGCTTGCTCCTGACGAGCAACATCGCTTCGTTCGGCGGTGCGCTGCGTCGCGCTGAGCGTCTACGGCGTGGGAAAGACCTTCTTCTGGCCGACCATGCTGGCCGTGGCGTCCGATCGCTTTCCTAGGACCGGCGCCGTGGCAATCTCCATCATGGGCGGCATTGGCATGATGTCGGCTGGCTTGATCGGCGCACCGGGCCTGGGTTACGCCAAGGACCGCTTTGCCGGCGAGGCGCTGATGGCATCATCCGAAGGGGTCGCCCACGGCGAAGCCGCGAAGGGCTACCTGGCCGAGAAGGACAGCAAGTATCTGGTGTTCGAGGGAAGGCGCGGGCTCGACGGCAAGCTGCTCAGCACCGTGCAATACCAGTTGACTCCCGAAGGGGCGGCGGTCGTCAAGCTCACGGCGTTGGCCGACGCCGGCGATGCCGATGCCCAGGCGGCCCTGCAAAAGCTCCGCGGGGTCTCGCTGGGCGGCGATAACGATCCGAAGATCGCCATCAAGCAAGTCACCAAGCTGGCCGACCAGGGGGATGAGCGCGCCAAAGCGGCAATCGACACGCTGAAGCGGCTGGACGCGCCGGCCGACAAGAAACCCCAGGAGGCCGTCGTTGAACTCAAGAAGCTAGCCGAGCAAGGCGACGGCGAAGCGCAATCGGCCCTCGCCCTCTTGAATCAGGCGGCGTTTGCCAGCGGCCCCAAGGTGGCCGTCGAGCAGTTGAAGAAAATGGCCAAGGACGACCCGGCGGCAAAGGCCGTGGTGGATCGGCTCAAGGAATTATCCAAGCCGTTCGAGGAGGATCCCAAAGCGGCGTTCGCGCAATTGACACCGCTCGAGCAGGCCGTGCAGGAGGCGAGCATCGCCGGCGACCGGCGGACGCTGGTGGCCGACGCCATCATTCCAGCCGCCATGGCTTTGATCTACCTCGTGCTCCTGCTGTACTTCAGGTCGATCGGGGGTTACAAGCCGGTCAAGCTGGAGGAGCAGAAGCCCGAAGGCGAACCGATGGAAGCGCAGGCTGTATAGCGGTGGCACGGCCATCTTGGCCGCGCGAACGCGTGAATCTGGCACGGCCAGATGGCCAGATGGCCGTGCCACGATCCTATGCTGTGCACGGGAGGTCGAAGCATGAAACGCGCCGGGGACACCGCCTTGTGCGGCGTTCTTCCGCGATCTGGCGACAACGTACTCCTTGCCGTCGCGGGCCTTGTGCTTGCTGCGTGTTTTGGCTGTGGCGGCCCGCCCGCGCCGGACCTCGTGGTGTATGCTGCTCTGGACGGCGAGTTCTCCGAGCCGATCCTGAAGGATTTCGGCAAGGATCATGGATTCAACGTCTCGCCCAAGTTCGACACCGAGGCCTATAAGACCATCGGCCTCTGCCGGGCCATCGTCGAGGAGCAGAACCGCCCACGCTGCGATGTCTTTTGGAACAATGAAATCCTGGGCACGCTCCGGCTTCAAGAGCAGGGGTTGCTCCAGGCCTACGACTCGCCGCTGGCCAAGAACTACCCGGACCACTTCCGTTCGCCCGAGGGCTATTGGTATGGCTTCGCCGCGCGGGCTCGTGTGCTGGTGGTCAATCCCGACAAGGTGCCGGAGGCCGAGTGGCCGCGGTCGATCCTCGATTTGGCCGATGAGCGTTGGAGAGGCCGGCTGGCGATGGCCAAGCCGCTTTACGGCACCACCTTCACCCACGCCTGCTGCCTGTTCGGCCACTGGGGCGACGAGCGGGCCAAGGAGTTCTTCCGGGCACTGAAGGCCAACGACGTGCAGATCGTCGGGGGCAATAAAGACTCGGCCGAGCAAGTGGCCACCGGCAAGCTCGTTATCGGCCTGACCGACACGGATGACGCCGTCGTCTTTCAGGACCAAGGCTACAAGCTGGCAATCATCTACCTGGACCGCGATGCCCAGAGCGACGACCTGGGCACACTCTTCATCCCCAACACGCTAGGCATCGTGAAGGACTGCCCGCACCCCGAAGCGGCCCGGAAGTTGATCGACCACCTGCTATCGGCGGAAGTGGAAACCCGGCTGGCCGAGGGGCCTAGCGCGCAGATTCCGCTAGGAGCAAAGGCGAACGTCAAGCACCGCTTGGAAACGGCCGGCGTCAAGCCGATGAAGGTAGACTTCGCCGCCGCGGCCAAGAAGTGGGACACGGCTCGCGATTTCCTGCGAGAAACGTTTGGCGCGGAGTGAGGCGTTGTGACTCATTTGGTCGAGCAAGGCCTGGCAATGGGCAAAGGCCCAACTGGGCCGAAACCCGACAGCCCAGGCCGAAGGCCTGGGTATGAAGCACCGCGACGCACGTAGCCCTGAAAGGGCGGAACGGGTTGCGCCCTTTCAGGGCTTCGTGCCCTATTTCCAACCATGCCCCAGGCCTTCGGCCTGGGCTGTCGAATCTCGCCCCGTCGGGGCTACCAGACAATGGTCCCAGCGAAACAGCTCGGTTCCGCACAGCGTCGCTTCCCCGCAAGCCGTAGGGCCGTGACGCGAGGTATCGGCCTAGCTGTTGTGCTGACGTTCGCCGTTTCGTGCTGGAGCTTCGTAGAGAGCGTCGCTCCTGCCAGACACAACCTTGCCAACGCCGAAGAGGCAAGTGCCAGCGCCCCGGTAGATCGCTCGCCGGTGGACCTGGTCCTTACGCCGGACGAAACGCGGGCGTTGACGGCCAACCAAACGTCCAACACGGTCTCCCTGATCGATCTGGCCGCCGGCAAGGTGCTCGCCGAGGTCCCCTGTGGCGATCGGCCCAGCGGCGTGGCGCTCACGCCCGATGGCCGCCATGTGCTGGTCACAGCGACTTTTTCCGGCGAGTTGACCGTTCTGGCTCTGGCCGACGATCGGCTGACGCGCGTCGGCTCCGTGCGGCTGGGCTTCGAGCCGCGCGGTGTGACGATTTCGCCCGACGGGAAGCTCGCCTACGTGGCGCTGACCACGGCCGCCGCGATCGCGGTGGTTGACATCGAGCAGCTGCCGAGTGCTGGATCGCATCGCCGTCGGCCGCTGGCCGCGCTATCTCGCCCTGTCGCCCGACGGCACGCGACTGGCCGTCGGCTGCAGCGGCGACGGCGGCGTGTCCGTCGTGGATACGGCGGCCACGAAAACAACTTTACCTGGAAGACTTCAGCGGGCTGAATCTCGGCCAGATGCAGGTCTCGGCCGATGGAACGCACGTTTACTTTCCCTGGATCGTCTATCGACAGAATCCCATCACGGCCGAAAACATTCGCCGCGGCTGGGTGCTGGCCAGTCGCATTGCGCGGGTGCGTCTGGACGGCCAAGCTCGGCGCGAAGCGATCGCGCTCGATCCGCAGGGCCAGGCCGTCGGCGATCCGCACGGGCTGGCCCTCAGCCCGGACGAGCAGACGCTCGTGTGCACGGCGTCGGGAACGCACGAGCTGCTGGTGTTACAAGCTGCCCGGGCTGCCGTTTCAGGACTACGGCGGGCCGGGCGACCACATCGACGCAGCGCTGCTGAAGGACCGCGAGCGGTTCGACCGCATCCCGCTGGGCGGTCGGCCGATGGCGGTGCGTTATTCGAAGCACGGCGACAGGTCTACGTGGCGAACTATCTGCTCAACGCCATCCAGGTGGTCGATGTGGCCAGCCGCAAGCTGACGCAGAACCATCGAGCTGAGCCCCGGCTCGGCGCAGTCATCGTTGGCCCGCCAGGGCGAAGCCATTTTCTACGACGCAGGCCGCTCGCTCGATCAATGGTACAGTTGCCACAGTTGCCACTATGAAGGGCACACGAATGCGGCGACGATGGACACACGCAACGACGGTCGCTTCGGCAACTTCAAGACGGTGCTCAGCCTGCGCGGCGCGTCGCAGACCGGGCCCTTGGTTCTGGCACGGCTGGGCGACCGACTTTCGTGTCGCGCTGCGAAAATCGATGACCGACACGATGCTCGGCAAGAGAGCCAACCGATCGACGACGTCGAAGCCGTGGCCGCGTTTCTGGAAACACTCGCGCCGCCGCCAAATCCCCATCGCGAAGCCGGCCGCCTCAGTGCCGCCGCGGCCCGCGGCGAGACGGTGTTCCAAAGCGAGAAGGCCGGCCTGCGCAGTGCCATCCCGGCGCCGCACTTCACCGACGGCATGACGCACGACGTGGGCCTGGGCGCGCCGAGCGACGCCTATCGTGGCTACAACGCGCCGTCGCTGCGCGGCGTCTACGACCGCGTGCTTCTCCTGCACGATGGCCGTGCCCGGAGCCTGGAGGAGGTGCTGAGCGGCCCGCACAATCCGTCACGCGTCACCGGCTTGGGCGAATTGTCGGCGGATGAAATGCGCGATTTGTTGGCTTACCTGCGCTCGATCTAAGGCGATAGGAGTCTTCGCGCGGGGCGGCACACGAACCCGACGCGCCAGCAAGGGAGAGCAGCCCCCGCCTCTCACTCGCTGGCGCGTCGGGTTCGTGTGATCGTCATCAGCAACGTCAACGCCGGTACGTTGACAACGACTCACGCCTGCCCAACAATACGCGACATTGCGTTCCTGCCGCGGCCAGCCGAAGGCCGCAGCCTCCTTCCCTGGACGGCGGTCGAGCGATACCGAAGAAGGCATCGCGGCCGCATGACAACGTCGTCCGCTTGGTGATTGTGCCGTTCCTTGTCCCCAAGATTGGAGAAATCCCATGAGTCGTTGCGCTCTCGCGGTGTTGGCCCTCGTCGTGGCCCTGACGGTGCCGGCGTCGGCAGGCAAATTCAACAAGAAGGTGAGCATCGGCGATGCCGCGCCGACATTCAGCGAGCTGCCCGGCGTGGATGACAAGACTCATTCGCTGGCCGACTTCAAAGACAAGGACGTGCTCGTCGTGGTGGTGACTTGCAACCACTGCCCCGTGGCCGTGGCTTACGAAGACCGGCTGATCGCCTTCACGAAGAAGTACGCCTCCGGCTCCGACAGCAAGGTCGGCCTGGTGGCCATCAACGTCAACAACTTGGAGGCCGACAAGCTGCCCAAGATGAAGGAGCGGGCCAAGGAGAAAGGCTTCAACTTCCCCTACCTGCACGACGAGAGCCAAGCCATCGGCCGATCGCTCGGCGCCTCGGTGACGCCGGAGTTCTTCGTCCTCAATAAGGAGCGCAAGATCGTCTACATGGGCGCCATGGACGACAACTTGAATAATCCCAAGACCGACTATCTGTCGCCGGCGGTCGATGCCGCGCTGAAGGGCGAAAAGATCTCCACCACGGAGACGCGAGCCCGCGGCTGCAGCGTGAAGTACGAGAACAAGTGATGCAGATCCTGAGGCGCAGTCGATGGTCGTGGCTGCTGGCCGCCGGAGTCGTCCTGCACGGCTGCGGCCCCCACAGCGAGAGTGGCAAGAGCGGCGTGGAGGGAGGCCCGCCCTCCACGCCTTCGTCTGCTCCTCAGTCAGCCCGCGACGTGCGGCTGGAGTTTGTGAGCTGCCACCAGTGGGACGAGGCGCTTGCCGCGTATCGGGGCAAGATCGTGGTCGTGGATACGTGGGCCACGTGGTGCAATCCGTGCCGCGAGGAGTTTCCCCACCTGGTCGCCCTGCACCACCGGCACGCCACGGACGGCGTCGTGTGTATGTCGGTCTCGGTAGATGAGGCGGAGCAGTACGGGGAGGCCGTGGACTTTCTAAAGCAGCAAGGCGCCACCTTTCCCAACTACCTGATCCAGGACAAGGACGACAACGCCTGGTGGGACAAGTGGAACATCAAGGGCATCCCCATCGTGCTGGTATTCGATCGCGACGGCAAACTCGCGAAGAAGTTCGATCGCGACGACCCGGACAACCAATTCACCTATGCCGACGTGGAGAAGCTGGTCACCGACCTGCTGTCTCGCGGCGGCAGCTAACGGCCTCGCGCCCAAAATGGCGTAGTGGCGCCACATCAGATGACCGGCCTGTCAGCTTCACTTCAGCTCGTGATAGAGGTGGTGGATGAACGCCGCGTTGTCGCACTGCAGGTAGTGCATCGCCCCGCCCATGCGCGAGTAGCTCTTGCAGAAGCGGAGGTAATAGGCCGGGTTCGTCTTGGGCGGCTCGCCCTGGGTCCAGTCCCAGCCGCCGCCGTCCTGCAGATCGACGACGTAGATCGTGTGGCCGCTGCACGACCGGGCGGCCCGCTTGCAGCCGCAGGTTGTTCACGCAGCTCAGGCTCTTCTCGAAGACCTGCGGCCCCATGATGGCCGAGCCGACCGAGAGCACGACGCCGCCATCGAGCCGCTCGACCGAGCCGCCGAACAGCTTGAAGTCCCACTCGCCCGCCCGGCCGATCGCCGCGCCGTTGAAGACCGGGTGGTTGGCGATGATGTCGTAGCCGATGCCGGGATGGACCGTGACCGGCACGCCGTGCCGGCACGCCTGCGCCAGAATCGAGGCGTGCTTCCAGCGGTGCTCGATCGCCCAGCGCCCGGCGGGCCAGCCCTGTTCTCGAATCGCCCGCAGCAGGTCGGCCCGGGCGGCCGTGAGCGGATGGGAGGGGGTTTTCGGCGATCGCTCGGCGAGCTCCTCCGCGGCGGGCAGCGTCGCGCCGTCCTCGATGATCAGCCGGCCCAGCGACCGGCCGTAGCCCAGGCCGTCGAGCGCCCCGCCATGAGGGCCAGGTGGATGTTCGTGGCCGTCTCGTGCCAGGTGCCGAAGGTGCCGCCGGCGACGTTCATCTCGACGCTCTCGGTGCTGGCGCCGAACCAGGCGTACTCCCAGTCGTGGATCGTGCCCGCGCCGTTGGTGGCCAGGTGCGTGAGCCAGCCGGCCGCCATCATGCGCTCGAGGATCCGTGCCGCGCCGTTGCGCAGCAGGTGCGCGCCGTAGATGAGCATGACCGCTGCGTCCCGTTCGCGGGCCGCGCGGATATCCGCCGCCGCTTGCCCAATCAGGGCCGCGTTTCGCTCAGAACACCGGCCGGCGGCGCGTCGGGGTCGAGCAGAATCTCATCGGCCCGCGTCAGGCTGACCCGCTCCGCCAAGGGGAGCACTTTCAGCCGCGAGAGATCGAGTGGTTCAATCGGCATGATCTTTTGTAGCCGAATCCGTAAGACTTCGGCAATTGCTCCGAAGTCTGGCGGCTTCGGCTGCATCTCCTCGCGCGAAGCGAGACGACTGCGGCCGTCTCAGGTGATCTTCACTTGTCCCCACTGCCGATAAAAGGCGGGCAGCAGGAACAGGTTCAGCAGCGTCGAGGTGACCAGCCCGCCGAGGATGACGACCGCCAGCGGGTACTCGATCTCGTGGCCCGGCTTGTTGCCGGCGATCGACCAGCGGCAGCAGGGCCAGGCCCGTCGCCAGGGCCGTCATCAGGATCGGCGCCAGCCGCTCCTCGGCGCCGCGCAGCACCAGCGCCGGCGCCGAACGGCTCGCCTTCCTCCTCCTCCAGGTGGCGGTAGTGGCTGACCAGCATGATGCCGTTGCGGGCCGGCGATGCCCAGCACGGTCACGAAGCCGACCAGCGAGCCGAGCGACAGCACGCCGCCGCTGAGCAGCGCCGCCGACCACGCCGCCGATCAGGGCGAACGGGAGCGTCAGCGCGACGAGCAGCGTCAGCCGCCACGACTGGAAGTCGACGTACAGCAGCAGCACGATGCCGCAGCAGCGCCAGCGCCGCCAGCAGCGTACAGCCGCCGCGTCGATTCCTGCCGGGCCGCGTACTCGCCGAGGAACTCCGGGTGGTACTCGCGGTCGAACGGCAGCGCCGCGACCTTCGCCTCGATCTCGCGGGCCACCGAGCCCGAGGTCGCGGCCCTGCGACGTTGCAGGTGATGTCGAGCCGGCGCGAGGCGTCCTCGCGCTTGATCTCGTTGGGCGTCGGCACGACCGCCACGTCGGCCACGTCGCCCGAGCGGCACCTGCGCGCCGGCCGGCGTGTCGATCGGCAGCGCGCGCAGCGCGGCCAGGTCGCGTGCGCACCGTCGGGCACGCCCCAGACGACCACGTCGAACTTCTTCTGCCCCTCGATAGACCTCGCCGACCTTCGTGCCCCGTGACGCAGCGTCGTCGCGGCCCGGCGGACGTGGCCGGGCGTCAGGCCGAACCGCTCGGCCGCCTCGGGCCGCAGCCGGACCTCGACCTGCGGCACCAGCACCTGCGGCTCGACCTTCAGGTTGGTCACGCCCGGCACCGCGGCCATCGCCGCCTCGACCTCCTTCGGCCTTGCGCCGCAGCACGTCCAGGTCGGGGCCGTAGAGCCGGACGACGATGCTGGCGCTGGCGCCGGTCAGCACCTCCTTGATCCGCTCGCTGCAGGTACGTCAGCACGTCGCGGTACAGGCCGGGGTAGCCGTCGACGACCTCCTGGATCTTCGCCACCGTCGCCGCGTAGTCGACGTCCGGGTCGATGCTGATCCACAGCTCGGTGAAGTTCGGCCCGACGACCTCGTCGGCGACCTCGGCCCGGCCGATGTGCGAGCCGAAGTTGCGCACGCCGGGGATGGCCCGCAGCTCCTGGCTGGCCTGCGACGGTGATCCGGTCCATCGCCTCGACCGACGTGCCCGGCTTCTCGACGAAGTGCATCAGGAAGTCGGTCTCCTGGAAGTTCGGGCAGGAACTCCTGCCCGAGCCGCGGCGGCCGCCGCGCCGGTCAGCGACGAACGCGCGACCAGGACGACGCCAGCGACCAGCGTACGGCCGGCGCGACGAGCGGCGGCAGCACGCGGCGGTACAGCCGCTTGCAGCCAGCGCGCCAGCGGCGCCTCGGGCCGGTCGGTCGGCCGCGGCCGGGCAGCAGCATGCAGCGACAGGGCCGGCGTGACGGTCAGCGCGACGAGCAGCGAGGCGAGGATCGCCAGGACGTAGGCCAGCGCCAGCGGGCGGAAGAACGCGCCGGCCAGCCCGTCGAGGAAGAAGACCGGCAGGAACACCAGGACGACGATCAGGCTGGCGTAGACGACGGCGCTGCGGACCTCCAGCGAGGCGTCGAGCACGACGCTGAAACGCCGACTGCGGGTTGCCGGCCGCGCCGGTTGAGCCGCAGCCGGCGGACGATGTTCTCCACGTCGATGATCGCGTCGTCCACCACCTCGCCCAGGGCGATCACCAGCCCGGCCAGCACCATCGTGTTGATCGTCGCCCCGCACGCAGTCAGCACCAGCACGGCGGCGACCAGCGACAGCGGGATGGCCGTCAGGCTGATGAGCGCCGTCCGCCAGTCGAACAGGAACGCGACCAGGATGACGACGACCAGGACGCAGCCGACGAGCAGGGCGTGGGTCAGGTTGTCGAGGGCCCGCTCGATGAACGTGGCCGGGCGGAAGATGGTCGGGTCGATCTCGACGTCCGTGCAGGCCCGGCCGCAGCGCCTCCAGGGCCGCCTCGACCTCGCGGGTCACGTCCAGCGTGTTGCCCCGGGCTGCTTCTCGACGATCAGCAGCAGGCCGGGGCCGTCGTTGATGACCGCGTCGCCGATCGGCGGCGGCGAGCCGATCGTCGACGTCGGCCACGTCGCCCAGCCGGAGCGGCGCGCCGCCGCGGAAGGCGACGACGGTGCGGGCCAGGTCGTCGGCGTCGCGGATCGGCGACAGGTGCCGGACGGCCAGCCGCTGGTTCGGCGTGTCGACGAAGCCGCCGGCGTCGAGCGCCGGCGGCGTCGCCGCGCCGCCTGCGATCACCTGCGTCGAGCGTGACGCCGTGGGCCCGCAGCCGGTCGGGATCGACCAGCACCTGGAACTGCTTGTCGCGCTGGCCCCAGATGGCGACGTTGGCCACGCCGGGGACCGACATCAGCTGCGGCCGGATCGTCCACAGGGCCAGGATCGGTCAGGTCGCGCTGCGACAGCGTCTTCGGACCAGACGCCGATCTTCAGCACCCGGCTGGTGGACGAGAGCGGCTGCAGGATGACCGGCGGGCGGGCGACGGCCGGCAGCCGCGGCGGCCTCGGCGGCCAGCCGCTCCTGCACGAGCTGCCGGGCCTGCGATGCAGGTCGGTGCCCTCCTCGAAGATGCAGCACGACCGACGACAGCCCGAGCACCGACTTCGAGCGGATCGTCTTGAGCCCGGGAGTGCCGTTGAGGGCGTTCTCCAGCGGCACGGTGACCAGGCTCTCGACCTCCTCGGTCGACAGGCCGGGCGCCTCGGTCTGGATCTCGACGAGCGGCGGGGCGAACTCGGGGAACACGTCGAGCGGCGTGCCCTGGAGCGTGCGAAAGCCCAAGAACAGCAAGCCGCCGGCCAGGGCGAGCACCAGCACGGGCTGTTGCAAGGAGGCGCGGACGATGGAGCGCAGCATGGCAGTCGTAGGCACACTCCGTGTGCCGTTTGAGTTGGAGGTGACGATCGATGTGGCAGTGACGAACCGACGTGGCCAACTCGCTCTGCGAGTTGGAGTGCCGCTCAGGCACGCTCGTTTGAACGGGGACGGCAACTCGCAAAGCGAGTTGCCCACCTTGGAGTGTGCCTGCTACTTCTTGGCCTGTGCTCCGAAGCCGAACTCCGTGCCCAATAGCTCGATGGCGCCGCCGGTGGCGACGGGCGTGCCGACCGGCGGCCCGGAGGCGAGAACCGCTTTGGTGCCGTCTACATATTGCACTTCCACGCGGCGGCGCCGGAAGGAGCGCTCTTGATCGGCAAGCTGCTCGTACACCCAGGTGCCACCGTGAATGTCGTGCACCACCGCCGACCAGGGGACGACCAGACTCTGGCCCGACGCCGGGCCGCGGAGCTCGAGCGTTACGGCCACCTTCTGGCCGGGCCGAATCCGGCCAGCCCGATTGTCCAGGCGGTAATACAAATCGATCGACGTGGCCAGGGCATCGGCGATCAGCGGCGGATCGGGCACCGGCGCGGCGTCAAGCGTGTCTTGCGCCCGGCGCCCAGCAGCCGGACTTTGGCGGCCGCGCTCGCATTCACCTCGTCAATCGCGCCGGCATAGACCCCCACGCGGACCCACAGCGGATCGGTTTGCACGACTTCGAAAAGCTCCACGCCGGCCGCCACCGCGGCGCCGGGAGCCACGGCCAGCCGTTGCAGCGCGCCAGCGACCGGCGCCCGCAGGGCGATGGTGGTCTCCTTGCCCGCCGCATCCTTCGTGCCTCGGACGTCGGCCAGAATCGCATCGAGCAGCTTTTGCCGTACCACGGCCGTGTCAACGGCCTGCTTGGCCAGGTCGCGAGCCGCGACGGCTTCCTCGAGCACCTTTTCGCTTACCGTCTTGTCGGCGGACAGCTTGCGCGTCCGCTCCAGCGCCGATTCGGCCAACTGCAATTGGATGCGTGACGACTTGATCTGCTCCTGCGCCTCCAGGGCGATCGTCACCAGGTTGAATTTGGCCTCGGCCGTCAGCAGCGGCGTGAATTGGAAGATCGTGGCGCCTTGCTCGACTCGCTGTCCCGGCTTGGGCATGCCGGTATCGGGCGCAGTGACCGTGCCCGCCAGGGGCGCCATGACGCGCGCTCCGCGGCCGGGCGGCACCATTGCTTCGCCGCCGAGGATGCGCCTGCGCGGCTGGTTGGACTGTTCGACCTTGGCCAGCCCAGCCTCTATGTCAAGCTGCCGATAGGCGTCTTTGCTGAGCGTGACGACGGAAAGGTTTTGTTCGTTGGGGGTGGAGACTTGAGCCGGCGGCGTCTTCGTCGCTGCGCTTGGACCGCACCCAAGGGTCAACAGAATGAATGAACATAGGCACAAGGAGGCCGGAACTCGACAGCCCAGGCCGAAGGCCTGGGTCACGAGGCAGCACCGCCGCGTGCAGCCCTGAAAGGGCGGAACCGATCGTCCGACCGCCGGTCGCGCCCTTTCAGGGCTTTCGTGTTCGGCCTTCAATCGCCACCCAGGCCTTCGGCCTGGGCTGTCGAGTCTCGCCCCATTCGGGGCTGATCCAAGGTGGGATTGCACATCAGCCAATGGCTTTGACCCTCGAATTCTTGAAAGTGTGAGGCGCTGACAGGGGTCTTCTCATCGGCGAACCCCCGGCCGCACGTCTCGGCTGGCTGTCGCCGCCGGCGGCAGACACAACCGGCCGCCCACGTTCCGCTCCAGCTCGGCGGCCGCGCGGCGGATGTCGTTGAACACGTCCACGCGCCGCAACTGGGCCTCATCCGCCTGTCGGGCCAGCTCCAAGAGGATCGGCAGCGTCGTGGTGCGCTCGACGTAGGCCCGCGTCGCCGACTGATAGGCCGCGGACGCGTGCGGCTCGACTTGCCGGCTGAGGGCCAGCCATTCGTCGCGGGCTTGGATCATGCGGCCGTAGCTTTGGCCGATTTCCTGGGTCACCGTGGCCTGGAGCGTGGCGAATCGCCTTCGCGCGATCTCCGCTTCCGCTTCCGCCCGGGCCACGGCCCCCTGGTTCTGATGGAAGATCGGCAGCGTAAGGTTCATTCCGGGGCCGGCCTCGTCTCCCTTTTCACCTTCCTGGTTGTAGTCTGGCAGGATGGCCTGGAAGACAATAGAGTCGTAACGGGCCAGGCGCGCACGCTCCTCGGCCGCCGCGACGGCCTCGGCCGCGGCCAACAGATCGGGACGCGAAGCCAAGGTTTGCTCGATGACGCAGGGCAGATCGAGCAGAGGCCCCGCCGCGAGGGCCGGCATCGCTTCGCCGACCACGGCCGGGCAACTGAACACAGGGAGCCCCAACAAGATGGCCAGGCGTTCTCGGGCCAGTTCCCATTCTTGCTCCGCCCGCCGCAGGTCGGCGGCGCCCCGAGCGCTAAAGATCGTGGCCGTGGTGACGTCCAGTTGGCTGACGTTGCCGGCTCGGAGACGCGCTTCGGCGTGGCGGACGATTTCGCCCCGGCGGCCGAACACTTGCCGCAGCGCCGCCAAGCGCTCCTGTGCCAAGAGCACGTCGGCATGGGCCTGCCGCGCGGCGAGGATCGTATTGAGCCCCTCTTGAGCAAGCTGCTGGGCGACGCGGCGCGATTCGGCCTGGGCCATGGCCACGCGCCGCGGACGCTGGATCAGCGCCTCCAGCGGGAACGTCAGGCTGAACTCCAAATCCTTCGCACTGACGGGGAACAGCACGGAAAGCTGGGGATTGGTGAGCTGCCCGGCCTGCACCAGATCGGCCCAAGTAATGCCGAGCTGTGCCAGCAGCTCCTGAAAGCGCGGATTGCCCCAAAGCGCCAGCCGGGCGGCTTCAACTTCGGTTAAGCCGTCGGCCGGGTTGACCTCCGCCGGCCAGGCATTCGGCAGCGGTGCGTCACAGGGGGGCAGCTCGTATCCGGTGCGGCAGGCAACCGACTCGGCCACCGTTTCGCGGCCAACGTAGCCGCCCGGCACGCAGCCGGCCGCCAGCAGCAGTGCCCAGACCACGATGCGCGGGGGCATCGGATGCGCGAAAAAGCGAGGACGTGTCATTCCTTCCATGGTAGTTGCCGCCGATGACACGAGAATCGCGCATCATGGAGAAAATCGGGATCGGCCCCGCAGGAAGTGAGGACGGAGAGGTCTGGTGCGCGGGATTTGCCCGCCTTCCGTCCGCCTTTACCGTTCTTGCGGATGATAACGGCCCGGCGGCGACCGCGGCCTCGTCCGAGAACGTTCAGCCGAATCCTCAGCGCGTCGTTCGGACGGAGGCGCTAGCCGGGGAGAGACGGTGAAAACCACGCGTCCCGGGTTGGCTTGGGTGCGTGCCCGCGGCCGACCAGGTGGGCAGGTCGCACAGGCCGCCCCCAAGAAACGTGTGGTGCCACAGTTGCGTGGCCATCACCCCCGTCAGGCCCATCTCGGCGACCAGCTTCTTCCCGGGAGCGATCGCGCGATAGCGGTTGTAGATGTCGCGGAAGTGCCATACCTGCGTCGGCTCGAAATAGCCGGTCTTGCGCAGGGACTCCTCGCTGATCAGTTGATCCACGAACGATGGCGGCCGGCTGAAGAACGTGTTGGCGAACGGGGCACGAAACATCGCCTTGGGCCGGTTGGCGATGCACGCGGGCAAGATCTTCGCCGCGTAATTCCGCAACAAGTGCTTGTCTCGCCGCAGCCCGCGGAGCTTCCACCGGGGATGCAAGGCCGCGCAGAAGTTGATGACATTCAAGTCCAGGAATGGATAGCGCGTCTCGACCGAGTTGTGCATCGCCGGCCGGTCCCCCTTGTGGTTCATCAGCAGGCCCGAGAGCATCGTCTTGTATCCCAGATACAGCGCACGATTCAGCGGATGCCAGCGCTTCAGGCCGGCCAGATTGAGATCGAGGTCGTCCCACGCACTGCGCTCGCCGAGGTCGCTCCACATCGATCGGCTGTAGAACCGGCCGCGCGTCAGGCTGACCATTCCATACAGGTCGGCCACGCCGTTGGGGCCGCCTAGCCGGTCCTGAAGACTGGCAAACTCCGACCAGCGAGCATGCGGGCTGTTGCGCTTGAGGGCCAGCCGGCGCAAGCAGTTGCCCGGCGAGAAACCGCCGCGGTCGAGCAACCCGAGCGCTTTGCCCGCCTTGAACCAGGGATAGCCCGCCAGCCAGTCATCCGCCCCTTCGCCGGTGAGCGCGACTTTGTAGCCTTGGCGGCGGACTTCGCGCGCCAGGCAATAGAGCGCACTGCACGCGGTGTCCATCACCGGCGCTTCGGCGGCCAGGATCAATTGCGGATAGGCATGGGAAATCGCCTCGCTGTCACACATGACGAGTGTCGGCCGGCTGCCGATTCGCTCCGCGGCAAGTAGCGCGCGGTCCGTCTCATCTAAGCCCTTGGCGGGAATCTGAATCGTGAAGGCGGGAATCGGCTCGCCCTTGACCTGGCTGGCCGTGAGCATCACCGCGGTGGAATCCACGCCGCCGCTGAGATAGCCGACCACCGGCACGTCGGCCCGCAGGCGAATCTCGACGGCGCGTCGGAAGACGGCTGCGAACTCCGCCTCGAGGTCGCGGCCGTCGCGCGAGTCGCGTTCGTCGCCGCGATCGGGGAACTCCAGGTCCCAGTAACGCCGCTCCGTAATCGCGCCCAGCCCGCCGCTGCGGGGCAACTGCACCTTCAAATAGCTGGCCGGATGCACGGCCTGGATGCCCTTGAACGCGGTCCGGCGCGTGCCCATGGCGAAGAAGGTGAAGACGTGATCGATCCCCTGAAGGTCCGGTTCTGGCGCGACTTCGCCGGATGCCAGGATGGCCTTGATCTCCGAGCCGAAGTACAGCGTGTTGCCGCGGCGGGCCCAATGCAGGGGGGCAATTCCCACGCGGTCACGCAGGAGCAGCAGCGTGCGCTGGCGAATGTCATACAGGGCCACGGCGTATTGGCCGTCGAGCTGATCGACCATGCCCTCGCCGTATTCCTCCCACAGGTGCACCAGCACCTCGGTATCGGCGTGGGTCGAGAAGCGGTGCCCCTTGGCTTCGAGCATGGCCCGCTTTTCGACGTAGTCGAACAGCTCGCCGTTGAAGACGACGACGACCGAGCGATCCTCGTTGAAGATCGGCTGCTGCCCGTCGGCCAAGCCGACGATGCTTAGCCGCCGGGAGGCAAGGGAGATGCCCGGCGCCTCGAAAAACCCCTCCTCATCGGGGCCGCGGTGGGCGATGGCGTTGGCCATCCGCTCGATGACAGGGCGAGGGAATGTCCGCTCTCCGCCCAGATCGATGATACCCGCAATGCCACACATGGTGCGGCGTCCTCCGTGTTACGCGGTTGTTGCCCTTCAACTCTTCGTTTTTCCAATGCGCGGTCGTGCGAACCCCGGCACGGTCACGCAATGGATTTCACCCGCTCCGCATCCTGGCGCGCGGTTCCTTCACTTCGGCTTGTGAGGCCGCGCACGGCAATCAGCGCTGGGGCAACCGAGCTTTGCAGGGTTAATCTACGCCCCGCGGTAACAGGACGCGACTCGTGTTTCGGCCGCCAATCCCTTTTTGCCTGCCTTACAGCCAAATCTTGCTAAGGAACTAGGCAAGAGAGCGCGGTTGGACAAGGCGCTTGGGTCAGCGCGTTTCTTCGCAACCCCATTGCCTAAACCAGATTGTGCGCTATATTGGCCGTCTTATCCGCCCGGCGGCATGTCGGTTGCGTTCGCCGGGCTGCCTCGCGCACAGCCAGCGAGCATATGTGCGCCGACGGTTAGAACAGCAGCAGCCGGCACACGAACTTGGGCGCAAGCGAGCGAGAGGAGCCACGTCAGTCCCGCTCCTCCCTCGCTTACGCGTCGCGTTAGTGTCGTCGGGTTTGTGTGGTCGAGTTTGTGTGCACGGAAGAGACTGACCTCCCTCCTCCCTCCTTCTGGACTCGTGCGTGAAAGGAACTCTAGAGTGAGTATCGCAAAGACCCCTCAGGAAGTGCTGGCCCTGTGTCGTGAACGGGGCGTCAAGGCCGTCGACCTCCGCTTCATGGACTTCCCCGGCCTGTGGCAGCACTTCACCATCCCGGCCGACGCAGCTCGACGAGGACGTCTTCGAGGAGGGCCTCGGCTTCGACGGCTCCAGCATCCGCGGCTGGCAGGCGATCAACGAGATCGCGACATGCTCGTCGTGCCCGCAGCCCGAGACGGCCTTCATCGACCCGTTCTGCGAGGACGCCACGCTGACGATGATCTGCAACATCCAGGACCCGCTCACCAAGCGAGGACTACACCCGCGACCCGCGCAACGTCGCCCGCAAGGCCGTCAACTACATGAAGTCGCACCGGCATCGCCGACACCGCCTACTTCGGCCCGGAGCTCGAGTTCTTCGTCTTCGACGACGTCCGCTACGACCAGACGCCGCACGCGGCTACTACTACGTCGACAGCGTCGAGGGCGCCTGGAACACGCGGCCGCGACGAGAAGCCCGAACCTCGGCTACAAGCTCCGCTACAAGGAAGGCTACTTCCCCGTGCCGCCGACGGACGCGCTGCACGACCTCCGCACCGAGATGATGCTGACGATGATCGAGTGCGGCATCGACGTCGAGGCCCAGCACCACGAGGTCGCCACCGGCGGCCAGGGCGAGATCGACATGCGCTTCGCCGCCGCTGGTCGAGATGGCCGACAAGCGTGCTGAAGTACAAGTACATCGTCAAGAACGTCGCCCGCAAGCACGGCAAGACGGCCACGTTCATGCCCAAGCCGCTCTTCGGCGACAACGGCACGGGCATGCACGTCCACATCTCGCTGTGGAAGGACGGCAAGCCGCTGTTCGCCGGCAGCGGCTACGCCGGGCCTGTCGCGACATGGCCCTGTACGCCATCGGCGGCCTGCTGCAAGCACGCCCCGGCGCTCTGCGCCTTCACCAACCCGACGACCAACAGCTACAAGCGGCTCGTGCCCGGCTACGAGGCGCCGGTCAACCTCGCCTACAGCCGGCGCAATCGCTCGGCGGCGATCCGCATCCCGGTCTACAGCCCCAGCCCGAAGGCGAAGCGGATCGAGTTCCGCTGCCCCGACCCGAGCTGCAACCCGTACCTGGCGTTCGCGGCGATGCTGATGGCCATGCTCGACGGCATCCAGAACAAGATCAACCCCGGCGAGCCGCTCGACAAGGACATCTACGACCTGGAGCCGGAGGAGCTGGCCAAGGTGCCGAAGACGCCCGGCTCGCTCGACGAGGCGCTGGACGCCCTGGAGAAGGACCACGAGTTCCTGCTCCAGGGCGACGTGTTCACCGAGGACGTGATCGACACCTGGATCTGGTACAAGCGGGAGAAGGAAGTCGACGCCATCCGGCTGCGGCCGCATCCGTACGAGTTCTGCTTGTACTACGACATGTAAGCACGCCAAGGCGAGCGTCGAGGCGTCAGCCCGACGTGTGCGCAGCTCTCAATAGCCCGGCTTCTGCAAGAAGCCGGGCTTTCTTGTTTCCAAGCCGGACTCTTTCTGCCTGCGTAGATGGCTTAGAATGGGCCCGATGGACGAGAACCCGTACAAAGCACCAGAAGAAGAAGGAGGCGGACCGCCTGCGCCGAGGTCACGTGGGGTGGTTAGCTCAGAAGCGGCCTTTTTCGCTCTCGCTGTTTTAGGCGCGATGATTATTGTCGGATCCTGGATCGCCCGGTTAATTGAGCTCATTGGAGATGTGCCTTTTCTTGTCGGGCTAGGGTCGGCAAGTCTATTGTTTCTCGTCGCCGCCTTCGTGTGGAGGCGATGGCTTGGCCTACTGCTCGTGGCAGCGGGGCTGCTGGGCGGTGTGTTGTTGGCACTTTTTCGTTTGGCACAGTAAGCCCTCGTGGCTGCAAGGCAGTGCGTTCCGAGGCAGAGCAGTCTTGCCTTCGCGAGCGCCGGCCGCAACCATAGACTCAACCTTTCTGGAAGGAACGTTGCCATGGCGCCGCCGGTGTATGAGCCCGACGAAGACCCGGAAACGCTCCAGTGGTGGTCGCTTTCTCCGGCCCAGCGATTTGTCGAGTCGGGCAAGCTTTGGGCGATCTATCTGTCGCTGGGAGGTTCGCTTGACCCAGAGCCCGATTGGCAAAGTCCTTTCTACGATCCAGAGGCACCGCGTCCGCGCGCTGTTGATGGGCGGGCAGGCGTGCATCCTCTACGGCGCGGCCGAGTTCAGCCGCGACGTCGATCTAGCCATCTTGGCCGACGAACAAAACATTAAGCGGCTCGAGAGGGCCTTGGCGGAGCTGCGGGCCGAGCCGGTGTATTTTCCGCCCTTGGCGCTGGATGTCCTGCAGCGAGGGCATGCTTGCCACTTCCGCCTCAACTTGCCGGAGGTCGAGGGACTGCGGCTCGATATCATGTCGAGGATGCACGGTTGCGAGAGCTTTGAGCGGCTCTGGGAGCGGCGAACGAAGCTAAGGCTGCCCGGCATCGGCCTCGTGGCAGTGCTCGGGCTGGCCGACCTCGTCCAGGCCAAAAAAACCCAACGGGACAAAGACTGGCCGATGATCCGTCGCTTGATCGAAGTCGATTATCACAATCGTCCCCGCCGACCATCGCGGGCACAAATCATGCTCTGGTTCCGGGAGGCTCGCACCGCCTCATTGCTCCTGGAACTCTGTCGCAGGTATCCGACCATGGCCCGCTCGCTTGCGAAATCGCGCCGCGCGGTGGACTGGGCCCTGCGCGAGAACCTACCGCGGCTCCAGGGCGCGCTCAGGGCCGAGGAAAATGCCCTGCGCGCGAAAGATCGCGCATACTGGGAACCCCTGAGGCAAGAGCTGTCCCAATGGCGGCATCGTCGCACGAGGAGGACCAAGCGGGGCTGACGCAGCAATCCGCTGGACAAGGACATCCATGACCTGGAGCCGCGCAACTGTTGACTCTTCTCGGCGGGCCGTCTAGGGTACCACGTGTATCCTTCATGCCCGCGATCGACCCGCTCCAAACCGCCCGGCGTTGGGCCGCCGCGCTCGACGCCGAAGACTACCGCGCGGCAGGCGAATTGCTGGCCGAGGGCTGCGCGTACGAAGACGCTGACCGGCCGCCAGGCGATCCTGGATTCGTATCGGTCCGCCGGCCAGTTAGCGCGGCGGAACCTGGAGACGATCGACTATTCGCACTCGGTCGAAGGCTTAGGCCCCGCGGCGGCGACCGTCCACTTCACCGATCTGCGGCCGCATCCGTACGAGTTCTGCTTGTATTACGACATGTAGGCGGGCCGCTTCGTAGGGCGGCTTTTTTTTGAGGCGGTTCGTCCAGGGCTGGCTTCGCGAACCTGCGCGCACGCGAGCCGCGTGCGGCACGATGACGGGAGTCCAAACGATGGCCACGGCCGACAAGCAGCGCTACAAAGTCATCGGCACCCGCCCTATCCGCCACGACGGCGTGGATAAGGTCACCGGCCGGGCGAAGTATGGGGCCGACTTCAAGCTGACTGGCATGCTCTATGGGGCCATGCTCCGCAGCCCGCATGCCCATGCCCGGATCAAGCGCATCGACATTTCGAAGGCCGAGGCCGTGCCGGGCGTGCGGGCCGTCGTCACTTCGGCCGATCTGCCCGAGCAGGGCGACCGAGTGGTCGAGCTGGGCGAGGGCGCCGTCAACATGCGGCACCTGAGCGCCAACGTGCTGGCCCGCGAGAAGGTGCTCTACAAGGGGCACGCCGTCGCCGCGGTCGCCGCCGACAACGTCCACGTCGCCAACGAAGCGGTGAAGCTGATCCAGGTCGAGTACGAACTACTGCCGCCGGTGCTCGATGTCCGCGAGGCGATGCGTGACGATGCGCCGATCCTCAACGACGACGTTCGCACGCGGTCCCTCGGCTCGCACCCGGCGGCCGAGAAGGGCTCCAAGCCCACGAACGTCGCCAAACACTTCTGGTTCGAGAAGGGAGATATCGCCCAGGGCTTCGCCGCAGCCGACGTGGTGATCGAGCGCGAGTTCGACACGGCGACGGTCCACCAGGGCTACATCGAGCCGCACAACGCCACCGCGCTGTGGAACGCCGACGGCAAAGTCACCGTCTGGATGAGCACGCAAGGCTCGTTCACCGTCCGGCAGCAGACGGCCGAGCTGCTGCGCCTTCCGGTCTCCAGCGTCAAGGTCGTGCCGATGGAGATCGGCGGCGGCTTCGGCGGCAAGATTTCGGTCTACCTGCCGCCCGTGGCGGCGGCCCTTTCCAAGAAGTGCGGCCGGCCGGTCAAGCTCATCATGAGCCGGGCGGACGTGTTCGAGGCCACCGGACCGACGCCCGGCTCGTACATCCGGGTGAAGCTGGGGGCGACGAAGGAGGGCAAGATCACCGCCGGCGAAGCCTGGATCGCCTTCGAGGCCGGCGCTTACCCCGGCTCGCCGATTGGACCGGGCTGCATGTGCGTCTTTGCCTGCTACGACGTGCCGCACGGCAAGGTCGAGGGCTACGACGTGTGCGTCAACAAGCCGCGCACGAATGCCTACCGCGCCCCGGCTCCACGCACGTCGCCTTCGCGATCGAAACCGTGGTCGACGAAATCTGCGAGAAGCTCGGCATCGACCCGCTCGAGTTCCGCCTGAAGAACGCGGCCCGCGAAGGCACCCGCCGCGTCGATGGTCCGGTCTTCCCGCGGATCGGCATGGTCGAGACGGTCGAGGCGATCAAGAACAGTGAGCACTATCGGTCGAAGCTCGACGGCAATGTCGCCTCTCGCTCCGCGAGACGGCAACGGTCCTCTCGCGGAGCGAGAGGCAACTTTGCTTCGCGGCCGCGGCATCGCCTCGGGTTTCTGGTTCAACTGCGGCCTCAAGTCCGCGGTCACGGCCACGGTCAACTTCGACGGCACCGTCTCGCTCGTCGAAGGCTCGACCGACATCGGCGGCACGCGGACCAGCATCGCCATGCAGTTGGCCGAGACGCTGGGCATCGCCGCCGAAGACGTGATCCCCACCGTCGCCGACACCGACGGCGTCGGCTACACCGACGTCACCGGCGGCAGCCGCGTGACCTTCGCCACCGGCATCGCCGCCGTCGAGGCCGCCAAGGACATCCAGCGGCAGATGATCGACCGGGCGGCGATGCTCTGGGACGTGAAGCCCGACAAGGTGCGTTACGAAGACGGCGCGATCGTCGGCCCCAGCGGCAAGCAGCTCACGTTCCAGGAGCTGGCAGCCAAGATTCATGCCACCGGCGGGCCGATCGTCGGCAACGGCACCTCCAGCAAGGCCACGCAGGGCGGCGCGTTCGGCACGCACTGCGTCGACGTCGAGGTCGATCCCGAGACGGGCAAGGTGCAAATCCTGCGCTACACCATCGCCCAAGACTGCGGCACCGCCATCCACCCCAGCTACGTCGAAGGGCAGATGCAGGGCGGCGTCGTCCAGGGCATCGGCTGGGCACTCAACGAAGAGTACTTGTACGACGAACGGGGCGACATGCGGAACGCCACGCTATCTCGACTACCGCATCCCCACCTGCTACGACGTGCCGATGATCGATACGATCATCGTCGAAGTGCCCGACCCGCAGCATCCGTACGGCGTCCGCGGCGTGGGCGAAGTGCCGATCTGCCCGCCGCCGGCCGCGATTGCCAACGCGATCTACCAGGCCATCGGCGTGCGGATGCGGCACCTGCCGATGTCGCCGCCGAGGGTGTTGGCGGAGATTCTCAAGAAGGGCTGAACCACAGGCCGGTTGATCCGAAACTCGCGGGCGCCCAGAATGAACGTTGCGTCTGCGGCAGTCTCTCACGAACCGTGCCTCTTGGGCTGGCTCGATGCGTCCCCCCGACGGTCTGTCTCCCGAGCTGCGGCGGCGACTTGACGAAGCCATCGCCGCATTCTTGTCGGCCGCGGAGGCCGGCCAGCCACCGGACCGCGAGCAGTTCTTGCAAGAGCACGCCGAGGTGGCGACTCACCTGCGGACGTTCTTCGACGCCTATGACCAAGACAAGACGTTAGGCCCGGCCGCCGACGCGACCTTGCCGCTGGTCAATCCGCCCGACACCGCTCGGACCGATGCGACACTTCAACCGGTCAGCGCGGAAGACGGCGCGCCGACGCTGCCTGCGACGCACGTGCGCCAGGCGACCGGGCAGAGTGCAAGTCACCATGCCGCCTCGCCGCGGCGGCGGTTTGGCGACTACGAGCTGCTGGAGGAGATCGCCCGCGGCGGCATGGGCGTGGTCTACAAGGCCCGGCAGGTGAGCCTGAACCGCATCGTCGCGCTCAAGATGATCCTGGCCGGGCAGTTGGCTGGGCCGGGGGATGTCCAGCGGTTCCACGCCGAGGCCGAGGCGGCCGCCAACCTGGACCATCCCGGCATCGTCCCCGATCTACGAGGTCGGCGGGCATGACGGGCAGCACTACTTCTTCGATGGAGCTTTGTCGAGGGCGGCAGCCTGGTCCGAAAGCTCGCCGACGGCCCCCTGAAGCCAGGGCAGGCGGCCGAACTGGTGGCGCGATCGCCGAGGCCGTGGACTATGCCCACCAGCGCGGCGTCATCCACCGCGACCTGAAGCCGGGCAACGTGCTGCTCGACGCGGCGGGGCGCCCCCGCGTCACCGACTTCGGCCTGGCCAAGAGCCGCCAACGCGACTCGCAATTGACCGGCACGGGGCAAGTCCTGGGCACGCCCAGCTACATGCCGCCGGAGCAGGCCGCCAGCCGCCTGGCGGAAGTCGGGCCACTGTCGGACGTCTACGCCCTGGGAGCGATTCTCTACACGCTCTTGGTTGGCCGTCCGCCGTTTCAAGCGGCCAGCCCCATGGACACGCTGCGGCAAGTCCTGGAGCAGGAGCCGGTCGCGCCGCGGGAGCTTAACCCGCACATCCCGCGGGACCTCGACACGATCTGCCTCAAGTGCTTGCGCAAGGAGCCGGCCAAGCGCGTATGGCTCGGCTCAAGCGTTGGCCGACGACCTGGATCGGCACTTGCGCGATGAACCGATCGTGGCCCGACCTGTCGGTTCGCTGGAGCGCGCTTGGCGCTGGTGCAAACGGAACCGGGGCCTGGCGATCGGCATGGGCGCGGCTGCCCTGGGTTTGTTGGTGGCCTTTCTGCTGGCGATCGCGTTTGGCGTCCGTGAGAAGTGGCACAGCGCCAATCTGGAGAAGGAGCAAGACAACACGTCGGCGGCTTTGGTTCTAGCCGAAGGGAATCTGCGCCAGTCGCATCGCGAGTCGTCCCAGCTCGCGTTGACGCAAGGGCTGCGGCTGTGCGACGAAGAAAGCGAGGGGCACAAGGGCCTGCTGTGGCTCGTGCGGGCGCTGGATTTCGCCAGCCGCGCCAGGACGCGGACCTGGAACGCGCCATCCGCCACAACCTCGGCGAATGGTCGCGCGTCGTGCCGCGACTGGCTTACAGCCTGCCCCACCCGGATCAGGTCGCGCAGTGGCGGTCAGCCCTGATGGCTTGGTGATCGCTACCGGCTGCGAGGACGGCCGGGTGCGGTTCTGGGACGCGGCCACCGGCAAGCCCCTGCCAGGGGAATTGGAGCACGACAGCGCCGTCCATGCGGTGAAGTTCAGCCCCGGCGGTCAATTCCTGGTGACGGCGTGCTTTAGCGGCCTGGGCCGGATCTGGAACGTGGCAGACCGGCAGCCCATCGGCGAGTCTCTGCGGCACGGCGGCATCATCCATGACATCGACATCAGCCCAGACGGCAGGGTGCTGCTGACCGGCAGCCAGGACGGGACCGCCCGACTCTGGGACGCCGCGACGGGCGTCTGCGCGGCGATCCCGTGCAGCACGACGACCCCGTGGTGACCGTCGCCTTTCAGCCGCGGGGTGAAACGTTCGTCACCGGCTCCGGCCCGCACTTTCAGGTTTGGGAGATCGCCAGCCGCAAGCTGCTGCGGACCGTGGCCCTCAACGAAAGCTGCTCCGAGTTGGCGTTCACTCGCAATGGGAATTGGCTCGCGGCGGCACTCCCCAACAGCGTGGCACATTGGAACGCGGCCTACTCGCGCTTTGCCGGCGTTTCGCAGTCCGTCAATAATTCCAGCGTGACCTTCAGCCCCGACGGCACACAGCTCCTGGTCTCGAGCCGGGGCGGCAAAGCGCGTGTCTGGGCGATGGGACTCGCGGCGGGCTTCCCGTTCCGCGCAGCCAGCCCAACGCTCCTGCACCAAGGGCAAGTCTACGGCGGCGGCTTTCTGCGCAACGGCCAGGCGATTGTGACGGCCAGCGGTGGCCATGCGGCCCGCATTTGGGCGTTGGCGCCACCTAAGTTACCCCGGCGAAAACTCTCACATCATGGTTGCATGGCCGTCGCTTTTAGTCCCGACGGCGCCCTCGTGGCCACCGGCGGAACGGATGGGCTGGTCAGCCTGTGGGACACCGCGACGGGCAAACGCTTGCGCAACCTGCGGCCTCCGCCTGGGCATCCTTTCGTTGGGCTTCAGCCCCGACGGCAGGCTGCTGCTCGCCGGCGGGGACTTCGTGACTCATCTTTGGAACGTCGCCACGGGAGAGCCGCATGCGCCGCCCATGCGCCACGCCGGGGCCGTGAGCCGAGTCTGTTTCAGTCCCGACGGCCAGTTTTTCGCCAGCGGCACGTGGAGCCCAATGGTCCGCGTTGGCGAGACCAGCACCGGCCAGGCCACCGGGGTGGAAGTGAAACACGGAGAAACGGCGCAGAGCGTGGCCTTTTCACCCGACGGCAGCCGACTGCTCACGGGCAGCACGAACGGCGCCGTGCAGGCCTGGGATCGGCGCACCGGACAGGCGCTGGGACAGCCCATGATTCTGCACCGCGAAAGCGTGACCGACCTGCGCTTCACCCGCGACGGTAAGCGGCTGCTGACCGGCAGCAACGACGGCACCGCGCACCTGTGGGACGCCGAGACCTTCGCCCCGCTCAGCTCTCCATTCGCGCAACAAGGGGCGGTGAGCGTCGCCATGCATCCGGACGGCCGGCTCGTGCTGACCGGCTCTGAGGACAGCACCGCTCGGCTTTGGGACGCGGCCACTGGCAAGCCGATTGGCCCACCGTTGCCACACGCTCATTACGTCTGTCGCGTTGACGTGCATCCTCTTGAGCCGCTGCTGGCGACGTGCACCGGCGGCTTCGGCGGACAGGGTGCGGCCTACCTGTGGGACGTCGCTCCGGAGGTTCGTGGCAACGTCGAGCACGTGCGAGCTTGGATCGAGCTGCTCACGGGCATGACGCTGGCCGAGAATGGCGAGTTCGTGATTCTCGATCACGAGCAGCTTGGTGAGCGGCGTCGGAACCTGGCCGCGCACGGCGGCGTTCCCCAGGGCGCGGCCGAGGAGCCGGCGCAGCTCTTCTCAGCTCCCGAGGGCGGCACCGGCCAGCCCAAGCCCCGAGCGATCCAGGAAGTGACCCTCGAAGGAGAGACGTTGCGGATCGTTGGCCGCACGGGCGGAAACGCGTTTGCGCAAGCGATGGATATCTTCACCGCCGCACGTTGGAGCGGCAACGAGCAGTTGTTCTGGCGGGACGCGAAGGTGAAGGACCGGCTGGAACTCGAATTGCCCGTCAAGCAGGCCGGACGCTACGAGGTGCAAGTCGTGCTGACCAAGGCGCGCGACTACGCGATCGTGCAGCTTTGGCTGGATGATCAGAAGCTGGGCGAGCCTATCGACCTCTATAGCCGCCCGGGGCCCGACCCGGCGCAGTACACCGAGGTGGTCACGACGGGCATCCTCAAGTTCACGTCGCGCGAACTGGCCACCGGGCGCACAAGCTGTCGGTGGAAATTGTGGGGGCCAACCCCAACGCTCTGCCGGGTGCCATGTTCGGCCTGGACTTCGTGCGGCTCCGTCGTGAGACGCCGTAGGCCGCGGCGTTGCGCTGCTGGCGCTGGAACGCACTCATTGAGCCCCGAACTCTGTCACCTGAATCCTTCCTATGCCCCTGGTCTTTGTGCCTCCACTGATGCGGCCGCTCGTCGGCGGCCGGGCCGTCGTCGAGGCCACCGGCGCCACCGTTTCGGAAGTGATCGACGATCTGGAGCGGCGATTTCCCGGCATCAAGGAGCGCCTTTGCGACGGCCAGTCGCTGCGGGCAGGGCTGACGGTGGCTGTCGGAGCCTCGGTCGGTTCGCGAGGCTTGCTGGAGCGCGTGGAGCCGGACGCAGAGGTCCATTTCTTGCCGGCCATCGGCGGAGGCTGAGCAACGCCCTGCTCTTCAGAAGCCCGACGCGTTGAGAAGCCCGGCTTCTCCACGAAGCCGGGCTTCTTTCGCCGGCTCCCTCCGCCAGTCGAAGGCAGAACATTGCATCAGCGGTCGTTGATCGGTTATCTTCCTGCCAGGTTTTTGGGGAACCAGCGCGGCCTCTGGCGCGGTGAGTTCATCGACCCGGAGAGTTGGAGGGCGGGGAAGCGGCTCCCGGCCGAGAAGTGACCCGCCAAGCGGAGCGATATCCGGCCGAACCAGGCGCTGCACCTGGCCCGCATCAGCGGCTTTTCGAGATTCGTAGCTCACCGAGCGGTTCGGGGCCGTGAGCTTGCGGTTATGCCGCGGAGGGTCGTTAATGCGCCAGCGCGTTCTTAGTGGCATCTTCGGCATACTGATCGGCATTGGCATCGGTGCTGGGGCGATGCGGTTGTTCGATGCTGAGGATTCCAAGAACAGCACCGCAGACAACCCGAAGCAGCCGGGCGGCGCTGAGGCATCCGATCCCGAAGGCGATCCGGTTGTCAGCGCGCTTGACGCCAACAAGTTCTTCGAGCAAATCGCCGGGGGACAAGACAAATGGGCGGAATATCAAATCTCCAGCTTCGGGGGCGCGCATGAGCAATATGGGTACGCCGTCTGGGAGGCCGAACCGTTGCTAGACGACAAGGCACTGCAAGAAAGGGTTGTTGCCGCGCTCAAGGCCACCATCGCGGCAGGCGGGGGTGAACCCATCACCGAAAAGAACGTTAGCATTGGCGCTGTCAAGAGTGGTACGCATGAATTGCACTATTTCATATGCTCATACTTCTTCTCGTCGCGGATGAGAGAAGCAACGGTGTGCGTTACCGCACCGTTGGAAGGTAAGCAATACTCGGCCAGTATTCTATTCGGGCGTTGAGCCGCGGGCGGCGCAAGGTCTGAAATCAACGTCGTTCGCCGCGGCCCGGTGAACGGTGTCGTTCGCCTGCCTTACGTCGAACTTGCAGGAGGTCAACCCGTGACCGCGAAAGCCGACTGCTGCCAAGGTAGCCATGCGCCAGGGCCGACCGTCGCGCGTCGTGCGGCACTGCAAGCCGGCTCGCTCGGCGTTCTGGGCCTCTCCTTGAGCGACGTCTTTACGGCGCGGGCCGCGGCGTCATCGCCGGCGGCGGTCGTGCCAGAGAAGTCGGTAATCTTCGTCTTCCTGACCGGCGGCCTGTCGCATCAGGACAGCTTCGACCTGAAGCCCGATGCCCCCGACACGGTGCGGGGCGAGTTCCAGCCCATTCCCACGCGCACGCCGGGCCTGGAGACTTGCGAGCACCTGCCGATGCTGGCCCAGCGCAGCGAGCGCTTTGCCCTCGTCCGCTCGATGTCCACCAGCAGCAACGGGCACGAAGAGGCCTGCCACATGCTGCTCAGCGGGCGGCTCGATTTTCCGCCCGGTTTCAGCCTGGCCCGCGTGCCCAGCCCGAACGAATGGCCGTCGCTGGCCGCCCAGGTCACGTACGCCACGCGCGGACGCAAGGCCCTGCCGCCGGCGGTCGTGCTGCCGCAGCCGAGCGTCAACGAAGCGGGCAAGGTGCGGCCCGGCCAGTACGCCGGGCGGCTCGGGCCGGACTTCGATGCCTGGCACCTGGATCTTGCCGCACCGTGTGCGCTGGGCAACGGCGCCTGCCCGCACTGCTTCCGCTTCGAGGGCACGCCCTTCGAGCACGGCTCGAAAACGATCTTCAACACGCCGACGCTCACGCTGCCCGACGGCGGCCCGCCGCGGTTCCGCAACCGCATGAGCCTGCTGGCCAACGTCGAACAGCAGCGGGCCGAGCTGGAGCAGCTTGCCGACGTGGCCCAGTATGATCGGCAACGTCAGCAGGCGCTCTCCGTGCTGACCGATCCGGACGTGCGGGCCGCCTTCGATGTCGAGCAGGCCGAGCCGCGGACGCGCGAGCGCTACGGCGCGAACAAGTTCGGTCTGTCGCTGCTGATGGCCACGCGGCTCGTCGAGGCGGGCGTGAACCTGGTGCAGGTGAACCTCGGCAAGAACTCGACCTGGGACACGCACCGGCGGAACTTCGTCAACCTGAAGGACAACCTGCTGCCGTACCTCGACCGCGCCGTCTCGGCGCTGCTCGACGACCTGGCCGAGCGCGGCCTGCTGGAGACGACGCTGGTCATCGTGACCGGCGAGTTCGGCCGCACGCCCAAGATCAACCGCGACGCCGGCCGCGACCACTGGGGGCCGGTGATGACCATGCTCTTCGCGGGCGGCGGCGTCCGCGGCGGCCGCGTGATCGGCGCCACCGACAAGATCGCGGCCTACCCGACGAGCAACCCCTTCACGCCGGAAAACCTGGCCGCTACGATCTATCAGACGCTCGGCATCCCCCGCACTGCCGACTGGCACGACGTCGACGGCCGCCCGCACGAGCTGTACCGTGGCGCTCCGATTAGCGGGCTTACTTGATGGACCGAGCGCATTTGGTGGGTCTCGCTTACGCTCGACCCACCCTACGATTCGCGTCCTGATGGCGGACGGGGAACGCCGAGGCGGCTCCCTGCGTCCAATCCAGCAGCCCTGGCAGACGGCCAAACTGGGCAGATTGCAGAGATACTTTTCAGGGAGATTTCGCTATGCGGCACGCCAGCCCCTGCTTCTTAGCTTGCATCGCAGTCCTTGCCGTCGCGGCCACCAGCAATGCTGCCCGACTCGGCGCTGGCCGACCCCTGCGGCATGGTGCCGCCGATCTACGTGAACGACAACACGTCGATCGTCCGCGTCGGCGACGAGCAGACGTATGTCTTCTATAAGGACGGCATCGAAACGTTCGTCATCCGGCCCGGCTTTTCGGGCAAGGTCGAAGATTTCGGCATGCTGATCTCCTTCCCCAGTCCGCCAGCCCTGCGCAAGGTCTCTGAGGACATCTTTCCGCAGATCGCCAAGGCGATCGACCCGCCGGAGGTCGTCGTGGACCTGCGATGGCAAGGCAAGGAAGGCCGCTGGGCCCGCTTCGGGGCGTTCGACAATCGCGATAAGAAAGCACTCGACACCTACGCGCTGCAGGCTGTCGGCCAGCGAAGTGCGCGTCCTCAAGCAGGAAGCCGTCGGCATGTACGAAGTGGCGGTGCTGGAGGCCGGCAGCGCCGCCGCGCTCAAGCGGTGGATGGACGACCACGGCTACAAGTATCCCGCCGGCATGGACGCCGTGTGCGAGGAATACGTCAAACTGGGCTGGTGCTTCGTGGCCGAGAAGGCCCGTGTCGGCGGCAAGGCCAACGTCGATCCCAAGCCACGGATGAAGGGAGTCGATACGAAGCTCCCCGCCGGCTCGGCCTTCGACGGGCACGTGCAGGCCATGGCCTTCCGCTTCAAGACGGATAAGCTGGTCCTGCCAATGCGGCTCTCGGCCTACAACGAGGGCACGATGCACAACATCGTTTACCTGCTGACCGACGGGCCGCGGAAGATCCGCTCGATCCCTGAAGAATACGTCGTGCGGCAGCTCAGCGGAGCAGATCTTTTCCGCAACGTCACGCAGCCGCTGCCGCTGCGGATCATCGGCGGCACGGAAGCCGATATCCAAGACTGGCAACGGCAGGGCCTGCCGCAGCAGCGCGATCCGGTGCCGCACAACGGCTTCGCCAAAGAGCTGTTCGCGTCCGACCTTTTGGCGGTGAAGACGGGCCGGCTGTCGCACGCCTTCGAAGAGGACGAGAAGATGCTGCTGCGGATCGGCGAGAACTTCGGTCTGCGCGGTCCCGAGATCGATAAGCTGAACCTGGCGGCCCTCGATAAGGAGCGTGAGAAGGCTGTCAAAGACGCGCTGGCCGACGTGAAGCCGATGACCCTGACGGTGATCGACGGCGACTTTCCCCGCGAAGTGGTCGGCGCAGCAGAACTTGATCTTCGGCGAGTATCGCATGCCAACGCGGCGCAACTCTGCCGAGTTCTATGACTCCAATGACAAGAAGCCTGCCGGCAAACGCGAAGGGACGCTGAAGCTGGGCGCGCTGGACCCGCCCGCAAAACGCGGCAGCGGCTTGCGGCTCGGCTTCATCAGCTTGGGCGTGGCGGCCGCGCTGGGATTGGTGTTCGTGGGGCTCAGGCGCAGGCGACCCGTGCGCACGTGAGCTGCGAGGTAGTTCACGCCAACGCTGAGAGCGTATGAACTCTTAAGCCTAGAGTTGCCGCGTAGCGGCTACCCTGGGCGCTGAGTCCTTTCGCGATTCGATCCAGGGAGTGAAGACGGTTAGCACCATCAGACAGCCGCCGCGTTGGCGCCGCTTCGTGACCTATCGGCTGCGGTCGCTGCTGCTCCTGGCGACCGCGATCGCCGTCGCCTTGGCCGTGTGGCGCCAGACCGTGGAGGGATCTTACCAGCGGCAGCAGGCCGGCGCTGGCGGCGCTCAGCGACCTCTCGCCGCGCATCGAGTTCAGCGATCCAGGCCCGGCCTGGCTGCCGGCGTGGGTGGCCAAGCGCCTCCGCCGCGCCGTTTCGCTGCACATGGAGCGGCTCGCGGTGCGCGATGAGCATCTCGTGCACGTCGGCCAACTGCCGCACTTGGAGCGGCTCTACCTCGCCCGCACGCAAATCACGGATCACGGAATGGGGCACCTGGCCGGCCTGACTCGCCTGCGAAGGCTTTCGCTCTGGGGCACCAAGCTCACCGACGCGGGCATCGAGCATCTGGCCGCCATGCGGCACCTGGAAGCCCTCGACATTCACGAGACGGTGTGTACGCAGGCCTGCTTGGCGCATCTGGCTCCCGCGAAGCGGATGAAGGCCCTGCGGCTCGGCTTTGCCCTGGACGATCGCGGCCTGGCCGATCTGGCCCGTCTTGCAGAACAAGGCGATCCCTGGCTGCGTTGCCGGAAGGTCACGCTGACAGGCCTGAAGGAGCTGCGACGCCTCCGCGGCGTGACGACGCTCTCGTTGGAGGAGACGACGCTCCGTGAGGAAGAGGCCCAGGCCCTGACCGGTGTTGCAGGGCTAGCGGCCCTGGACGCCCGCAGCGGGCGAATCGACCGGCCGGCCGTGGCCGTGCTGCGCCGCTGCCCGTCGCTGAAGCGGCTTTGCTTGTGCGAGATGGGCATTCCCGTCGCCGACGTGCTCGCCGAATACGCGTCGCTCATCTGGTTTGCCACGATTCATACGGGGGCGGTCGATCTCCGCGCTCCGGGCGACAGTCTGCAGGTGGTCGTGGGAGGCCAGGATCCGCCCTTCGACCTGAGCGAACTATCGAATGCCGCAGAGCTGCGTTCGCTGCACTTCAACGAGTCGGAATACCTCGGCAGCCCTGTGGACTTCGGTCGGCTCACCAAGTTGCACGAGCTGGTCTGGATCCCTCCGCTAGATGATCCTCAGCTTTGGCGAGTGGGCACGCTGGCCAATTTGAAAACCCTCATTCTGCGGCTTGGCCCGGGGCTTTCTCCCGCGGCGCTGGAACCGCTGGGTGGCCTGCGGGATTTGGAATCGCTCAGTCTCTATCGCTGTCACCTGACGGACGAGCACCTGTCGTTTCTCCAGCACCTGACTTCGCTCAAGAAACTGGAGCTGGGCGAGAACCCCCTGAAGGGCGACTTTCTCAGCCGCTGTAAAGACTTGCCGCAACTCGAAGAGCTTTCGCTGCTGGAGTGCGAGGGCCTCGAGGAGGTCAACCTCAAGCACGTGGCGGCCATCAAGAGTCTGAGGCAGCTCACGCTGCAATACACTCCGGTGAGCGACGAAGGCCTGAAAGCGCTCTACGGCATGCCGAACTTGCGCGGCGTGGCCCTTTTACGCTCGCGCGTCAGCCCACAGGCCAAGGCGGCCCTCAAAGCCACGCTGCCCGCAGGGGCCAATGTGTTTTAGGACTAGCCCGACGCGCGAGCGACATTAGCTCGACGCGCAAGCGACACTAGCCCGACGCGTAAGCGAGGAGAGGCGGGCAACACGTTTTTCCGCTTCTCCCTCGCTTGCGCGTCGGGCTAGTGTGGTTTTCCGGCGAAGCCGGTCAAGACACGGCCGCCGGCCATCTGCTATCTTGTCCGCATCGCTGTCGCGGACCGTTTGTCCTTCCAGGGAGAATCCATATGCCGACCCGGCTCATGCTCGCAGGTTTGTTGTTGTCCGCCTTGGCCGGCTGTGGAACGTCCGTCGATTCGGGCAATGACCCCTCTCCAACCCAGGATGATCTCGTGAGGACTTCGAATTCCGCGGCGGATGAAGACGAAGGCGGGGAGGGCCAGGCACCAAGGACAGCGGCCAAGGCCGTCGCCGCGACGCCGCTGATCCCGCGAGAAGTCCTGTTCGGCAACCCCGACAAGGCCGGCGCCCGGATCAGCCCCGACGGCAAGCGGCTCAGCTATCTCGCGCCGGTCGAACGGCGTGCTCAACGTCTGGGTCGGCCCGGTCGACGACCTCGACAAGGCCAAGCCGGTCACCGAGGACAAGAAGCGCGGCATCCGCAGCTACATCTGGGCCTACACCAGCAAGCACATCCTCTACACGCAGGACAAGGACGGCGACGAGAACTGGCACGTCTACGGCGTCGACCTCGAGACGGGCGAGACCAAGGACCTGACGCCGATCGAGAAGGTCGCGCGCCCAGATCGACGGACGTCAGCCAGCAGTTCCCCAACGAGATCCTCGTCGGCCTCAACGACCGCGACGCGCAGCTCCACGACATCTATCGCGTCAACATCGCGACCGGCGAGCGGAAGCTCGTGCAGGAGAACGCCGGCTTCGCCGGCTTCGTGACCGACGACGACTACCGCGTCCGCTTCGCGCATGAAGTCTACGGCCCGACGGCGGCCACGGCTGTCTGCAAGCCGGACGGCCGGAGAGGCGGCTGGAAGGAGTTCGTCAAGATCCCCATGCGAGGACGCGATGACCACCAGCCCCGCCGGCTTCGACAAGACCGGGCAACGTGCTCTACCTGATCGACAGCCGCGACCGCAACACCGGCGCGCTGACGACGATCGACCTGAAGACGCGGCAAGCAGACGCTCGATCGCCGAGGACGCGCAGGGCCGACGTCGGCGGCGTCATGGCCCATCCCGACCGAGAAGAACATCCAGGCCGTCGTCGTTCACCTACGACCGCACGCGAGTGGAAGGTGCTCGACCCGGCGATCGAGGCCGACTTCGAGTACCTCGAGCACGGTCGCCGACGGCGAGATGCACCGTCACCAGCCGCACGCTCGACGACAAGCAGTGGATCGTCGCCTTCCTGCATGGACGACGGCCCGGTGCGGTACTACCGCTACGACCGCGACGGCGAAGAAGGCGAAGTTCCTGTTCACCAACCGCGACGACCTCGAAGGACTGCCGCTGGTGAAGATGCACCCGCGTGGTCATCAAGGCGCGCGACGGCCTGGAGCTGGTCTAGCTACCTGACGCTGCCGCACGGCGCGCGACCCCGACGGCGACGGCCGGCCCGACAAGCCGCGTGCCGATGGTGCTCAACGTGCACGGCGGCCCGTGGGCCCGCGACGGCTGGGGCTTCAACCCCGAGCACCAGTGGCTGGCCAACCGCGGCTACGCGGTGCTGCAGCGTCAACTACCGCGGCTCGACCGGCTTCGGCAAGAAGTTCGTCAACGCCGGCCAACGGCGAGTGGGCCGGCAAGATGCACGACGACCTGATCGACGCCGTCAACTGGGCCGTCGAGCAGAAGATCGCCGAGCAAGGACAAGGTCGCCATCATGGGCGGCAGCTACGGCGGCTACGCCACGCTCGTCGGCCTGACGTTCACGCCCGACGTGTTCGCCTGCGGCGTCGACATCGTCGGCCCGTCGAACCTCGTCACGCTGCTTGAAGACGATCCCGCCGTACTGGGCGCCGTTCATGCCGGTGATGAAGGACCGCGTCGGCGACCTCGACGACCGAGGAAGGCCGGAAGTTCCTCGATCGAGCGCTCGCCGCTGACGCACGTCGACAAGATCAAGAAGCCGCTGCTTGATCGGCCAGGGCGCCAACGACCCGCGCGTCAAGCAGGCCGAGGCGGACCAGATCGTCAAGGCGATGCAGGAGAAGAAGATCCCGGTCACCTACGTGCTCTATCCCGGACGAAGGCCACGGCTTCGCCCGGCCGGAGAACCGCATGTCGTTCAACGCCGTGACCGAGGCGTTCCTGGCCGAGCACCTCGGCGGCCGCTTCGAGCCGAGTCGGCGACGACTTCGAGGGCTCGACCATCACCGTGCCGGCCGGCGCGGAGCAGGTGCCCGGGTTGAGCGAGGCGCTGAAGGGGGTAGAATCCAAGACGGAGCGGAATTAGTAATACTGGAGACGCCAACGACGGTTCCGTATGAGCATCGAACTGACACCTGACAACGAACACTTCCTCGCCGGCGAGATTGCGACCGGGAGTTTTGTGGATCGGAACCACGCACTCAATACGGCGGTGTCGCTCCTCAAGGAGCGAAAGGCGCTGCTCGCGCCACTGGACGAAGGGCGCCGCCAGCTGGATCGGGGAGACTATGTCGAGTGTGATTCCAGCCGGAATGATGAATACGTGAACGAGATTCACCAGCGCGGCATGGAGCGTAGGCGCCGTCAACAGGGTGGTGGATGAACAAGAGCCTGGGAACGAGAGCTCGCGGGACTTACTCCGCTTTCCCCGCCGGTAGCACCAGCGCCTCCGCCTGCTCTTCTTGCTTGATCGCCGGTGCGCCGGGCGACTCGACTAGTTTGCTGTCGCGGACCACGGTGTAGGAGTAGCCCCGCAAAAGCAACTGGGCATCGGCATTCTCCGCCAGTTCGCAGGCCTGGACGACCACGCCCTCGGAAGCCCCGCCGACGAAGATGCCGGCGCGGCCGTTGCGGCGGCACGTCACTTTGCTGAGCCCGCAGTTGTCTGCGCCGTCGTTGAAGTTGACGCCGTCGAGGCGGAAGCCCTGCACGGTCAGGTTCTCGATCACCACGTCGTGCACGTGATACAGCGTGATGCCCACGGGCAGCACGGCGTGCGAGACGGCATAGTCTTCCGGCACGCGCCCCTTCTCGACGCGGAAATACACCCACTCGGCGGCGGCCTCCCACTCACGATCCGCGAGCGTGGGCAGCCCCTTTCGCGGCACGCCACCGGCCCGCCGGGTGATTGGCTCATTGTCGATAAACAGCACCTGCTGGCCGAGCCAGTAGGGCCGGTAACGGTACACGTACCCCGAATAGTGCTCCCACGCCCGCTGCGGGATCAGCCGCGTGCCGTCGAGCACGGCGCCGTTGCCCTCGATGATGAAGGGCCGCTCCCGGTCACCAACGTGGTTACGCCCGGAGAGGCTGATGCTCTCGCGATAGGGCTGGTCGGTCTTGGCCAGCACGATACGGCTGGATTTTTCGGCCAGCTTGAGCGCCCGATCGATCGTCTTCACCGGGCCGACGTAGCCGTCGCCGCGCTGCGGCTCCGTGCCGTCCAGCCGGTCGTCGCCCGTGGCGTTGTTGACATAGACATCGCGCACGGCTGCCGGCAGGGCCAGCACCACTAGCGATAGAGTGACCAGGAACCTCATCGGCAGTCGCCTCGAACCGGGAGACGTGAACACCAGGCGGCCAGGGCCGGCCGCCGGAAGCGACCTCCTAGTCTAGTCGGTCGAATATGCCGATGGGGAAGAATTTTTCGGCGGGATCGAGCGTGCGAGCGCTAGCACGTAGCAGTCAGTAGCTGAACTCGCCAGAGTTCAGCCGTCCGAAGACTGGCGACTTTGGCTACTTTCTCGCGGCGGGCGCGGTGGCCTTCCACGCCTTCAAGGTTTGGTCCATGCTGCTGGAGAGCAGCGCACCAGCATCCTTCGTGAAGGCCAGCGAAGTGACGCCTTGGGCGTGGCTGCGGAGCGTCGCGCGCTCCTTGGCGGTGGCTACGTCCCAGAGCTTGATCGCCCCGTCCTCCCCTCCCGTGGCCAAAGTCGTGCCCTTGGGCGATAGCGCCAGCGACCAGATCTTGGTCGCGTGCCCGGCCAGCGTCTCGCGGATTTTCCAGGTGCCCGTCTCCCACAGCTTGATCTTACCGTCTTCGCCGGCGCTGACGAGCGTCTTGCCGTCGGGCAACAAGGCCAGGCCGCGAACGCCGCCGTCATGGGCATCAAAAGCCGTCTCCTGCTTGTGCGCGGCCACGTCCCAAACCCGGATCGAGCTGTCGCTGCTGCCGGAGATCAGCCGCTTGCCGTCGGAGGAGAAGACCAGGCAGCGCACCGAAGCGGAATGCCCTTCGAGCTTGGCGGCCAGTTTGCCGGTCTCCAGGTCCCAAAGGCGCACCGCGGTGTCGTAGCCGCAGCCGGCCAGCAGCTTGCCCGAGGGCGAGAAGACGCCGCCGATCATCCAGTTGCCCGCCTCGGTCTCGAGCTTCAGCAGCTCGCGGCCTTCCGCAACGTCCCATACGCGGACCGTGCCGTCTTCGCCGGCGCTGACCAGCTTCTTGCCGTCGGACGAATACGTCACGCCCAGCACGGCCATATCGTGACCGGTCAACTCCTTGCGCAGCTCGCCGGTGGTCAGATCGCGCAAGGTGATCATCGAGCGCTGCATCGCCACGGCCACGGTGCGGCCGTCGGGGGACGGGGCGACCGACAGGATCGCCTGGGCTTGTTCGCCTTCCGGCGGCGCCAGGGTCGTGATCTCTTTGTGCGACGCCAGGTCCCACAGCTTGACCTTCTTGTCCCAGCCCGTGCTGACGAGCTTTTTGCTGTCGCGCGAGAAGGCCAGCCCGGAAACCTCGCCTTTCTCGTGGCCTGCGAGGTTCATGATGATTTCGTTCGTGGCGGCGTTCCAGAGCGTGAAGTCGCCGTTGCGCGTGCCGGCGACCAGCGTCTTGCCGTCGGGCGAATAGGCGATGGCCGTGAGCGCCTCCGATTGGCGCTCCAAGGTGGCGACGACCTCTCCGCTGGCGGCGTCGAACACGCGCACGTGGGCGTCGAAGCAGGCGGTGGCGAACTGCTTGCCGTCAGGCGCGAACACGGCGGCGAGCGCCGTCGTGGGATGCTCGAGCGTATGTTTGACTTCGCCCGTCTCGATGTCCCACACGCGGGCGGTCCGGTCGCCGCTGGCGGTCAGCAGGGTCTTGCCGTCGGGCGAAAACTCGGCCCAGTAGACGTGATGCGTGTGGCCCAGGAAGGTCTTGACGATCTTGCCGGCGGCGATGTCCCAGACGCGGGCCAGGTTGCCGTTGCTGGAGGTGGCCAGCCGCTTGCCGTCGCGGGAGAAGGCCAGATGGTCCACGGAGCCCTCGGTCTCTTTTAGCTCATGCTTGACCTTGCCCGTCGAGACGTTGCGCATCCGAATGTTGCCCTTGAAATTCCCCGAGGCGAACAGCTTGCCGTCGGGCGAGAAGGCGACGCTGCGCACGCCGGCTGGCTCGCCAAAGATGAACTTCACCGTGCCGGCGGCTACGTCCCACAGCCGCACTTCGCCGGCCTCGGTCCAATGGCCGTAGCCGACCACCGCCAGCTTGCCGTCGGGCGACAGGGCCCCGCTCCAACCGCAGCGGGGAATGAACACCAGGTTCTCCGGCGTCGCCTCGTAGGCCGTCGGTTCGTCGGCGGTGGTTACTCCATTGGTCAAGCCGGCGAGCAAGGCCCCCAGCACCAGCAGGCATCGTCCGCCGTAAGCCTGGTCACGTCGGCTGTGCAGAACGCGGCTGAGCATATTTGTCTCCCAGAAGGAGGAAGGGGCCGAGAATCATCATGGATTGACGGCCGCGGCGTCGTCAAGCGATTTGCCGCTGCGCTCGCGGAGAGTAGCCGTGGCACGGCCATCTTGGCCGTGCGGATTCTCTCGCTCAATTCGCACGGCCTGGAAGGCCGTGCCACTGCCTCGGCTGCCTCGGCGGGCAACTTGCGGCTGGTGGCCGAAAAAGCATAGACTCATTCGACAGTGTCGGCGGCCCAACGGTCCGCCGCCGGTAGCTGAAGTCGCCAGACTTCAGCCGACTGAGCTCTGGCGAGTTCAGCTACCGGACGACCCCTTACGCGACTATCCCAGGCAGAATCCAACCATGAGTGGCGAAGACCGCATGCTCTCCGTCTCGCGGCAGGAGATCGAGACCCATCAACTCGACCGGCTCAAGCAAACGCTCGAGCGGGCCAAGCGGGCATCGTTCTTCGCCGAGCGGCTGGCCAGGTGCAAGGTCAACTCGCTGGCCGATCTGGCCAAGCTGCCCCCTACGACGAAGGAAGACTTGCGGGAAGCTTCGCCGTGGGGCTCCGTCGCCGTGCCCCCGAGCGAGCTCTTCCAATATCACGAGTCGTTCGGCACAACCGGGGCCGTCGTCAGCAGTTGGCTCACCAAGAACGACTTCGAACAGTATGCTCACCAGATCAACCAGTGTGCGCTGGACTTTCGCGACGACGACGTGCTGGTCAACAAGTTTCCCTATTCGATCAGCGTGCCGGCGCACATCATCAAGCTGGCGGCCCAGAACCGCGGGGCCTGCGTCATCAACGCCGGCTCGCTGACGCAGGTTTGTCCCTATACACGGGCGCTGGACCTGATGGCCAAGCTGCGGGCCACGGTGCTCACCTGCCTGCCGACCGAGGCCACGCTGATGAGCGCCGCCGCCGTGGCGATGGGCATGAACCCGGCCAAGGACTTCGCCCTGCGAGCGATCGGCACGGCGGGCGAGCTTTTGACCAACGCCCGCAAGCGGCGCATCGAACAGCTTTGGAACTGCAAGGTCTTCAACTATTACGGCACGACCGAGACCGGCAACCTGGCGTCCGACTGCACGGCCGGCAAGATGCACCTGGCGTGGGACCATTTCCTGTTCGAGATCCTCGACGAGAACACCCTGAAACCGCTACCCCCGGGCGAGATCGGCATGCCGGCCGTCACCACGCTGACTCGCGAGGCGATGCCGCTCATCCGCTACGTGATCACGGACCGGGTGAAGCTGGAGACGGACCACAACTGCCCCTGCGGCCGCAAGAGCCCGATCGTGCACCATTACGGCCGCGACGCGGGACGGTTTCCCTTTCAGGATCGTTTCATCTCGATGGCCGATCTGGAGGAGCGGATCTTCCGTCTGCCGGTGGAGACGGTCGGCAACATCTGGATGATCGTGGTCACGCCCGACGCGGTGCATTTCCGCGTCGAGTCCGAGCGGCCCGACACGGCCGGCTATCGCAAGACCGAAGCCGAAGTGGGGCGCGAGTTCAACATCCCGCTGAAGATCGACGCCGTAGCGCCGGGCGAGCTGTTCCCGATCTGGTGGCTGCTGGAGCCGGCCCGCGTCGGCAAGCCGGCCTACTACTGCGTGGCCGAGTCGCTGGAGAAAGCGCCGCGCAACCTGCCGGAGTTGTGGATGGGGCCGATGGCGATGGCCGGCCCGCCACCCGAGATGATGGAAGAGGCGGCCGGGCAGAAGGAGTAACTTCCCCCGAGTCGTCGCCAAGAAGCCTCGGAACGCTAATAAACGCTAATTAACGCTGATGAAGCAACTCTCTCCGGCAGCGAGAGCCGTGAAGCGGCGAGAGACTGGTGCTTTTCGTATTAGCGTCCATTAGTGCTTATTAGCGTTCCCACCTCTGCGCAACGTCCCTTGATGCTGAGGACGTTGTACCAAAGGCCCACCTTTCCTCAGAAACCATGGGTCGCGAAGCCGCTGCCTTTGACGTCATCTCTCGCAACCTGCGCGAGGTGCGTCAGCGAATCGCGAGCGCGGCCGCCCGATCTGGCCGCCCAGCGGATGACGTCCGATTGATTGCGGTCACCAAGTACGTCGGGCTTCAGGAAGTCGAAGCGCTGGTTGCCGCTGGCTGCAGCGACCTGGGCGAAAGCCGCCCGCAAGAACTGTGGCACAAGGCCGCCGACTTGCACGAGCATGCTATCCAGTGGCACCTCATCGGCCATTTGCAGCGCAATAAGGTCCGCCGCACGCTGGGGCTGGTCTCGTGGATTCATTCGGCCGACAGCCTGCGGCTGCTGGAGGAGATCGACGCCGAGTCCGCCTCGCTCGGCTGCCGGCCCAAGGTGCTGCTGGAGGTCAACGTCTCAGGTGACGCCACGAAGAACGGCTTACAGGCTGGGGAGATCGAGCCGCTGCTGCCGCGGCTGGATGCATTTCGGCACGTCGAGGTTCGCGGCCTGATGTGCATGGCTGCCCGGGAGGGCGATCTCGATACCGCCAGGCGGAACTTTGCCGAGCTGCGCGAGCTGCGCGACCGCCTGCGGCGGGCGGCGCTGGCGAATGTGCACTTCGACGAGCTATCGATGGGCATGAGCGGCGACTTCGAGGTGGCCGTGGAAGAGGGAGCCACGATGATCCGCGTCGGCTCGGCGCTGTTTGAAGGCGCCGGGTAAGGGGTCGGGAGTCGATTTCGCGGCCCCGTGATCATGGAGGAACGCCAGGCGTATTGGCCGCGAAATCGACTCCCGACCCCTTCGCTTGGCCCTTCGCTTGGCCTACTTGAGCATCGCGGCGATTGCCTCTGGCGTCACCGGCTCGAATCACGCCCGCGTTCGGTGATGATCGCCGCGATCAGCCGGGCCGGCGTGACGTCGAAGGCGGGGTTGTAGACGTCGATGCCGTCGGGGGCGGTCTGGCGGCCGAAGCCGTGCGTGATCTCCTCGCGCGGTCGCGCTGCTCGATGGGGATCTCGTCGCCGGTGGCGAGCGACAGGTCGAACGTGCTCGACGGGGCGGCGACGTAGAACGGGATGCCGTGGGCGCGCGGCCAGCACGGCGACGCCGTAGGTGCCGATCTTGTTGGCCGTGTCGCCGTTGGCGGCGATGCGGTCGGCGCCGACGATCACGGCCTGCACGCTGCCCTTCGCGCATCACCTGGGCGGCCATGTTGTCGCAGATCAGCGTGACGTCGATGCCGCGCTGGGCCAGCTCCCAGGCGGTGAGCCGGGCGCCTTGCAGCAGCGGCCGCGTCTCGTCGGCGAAGACGTGCAGCCGCTTGCCCTGCTCGTGGGCGGCGAAGAACACGGCCAGGGCCGTGCCGTAGTCGGCGGTCGCCAGCCCGCCGGCGTTGCAGTGCGTCAGCACGCCCTGGCCGTCGGCGAGCAGCGCCGCGCCGTGCCGGCCGATGGCCCGGCACATCTGGCGGTCTTCCTCGTGGATGGCCTGGGCCTCGGCCAGCAGCGCGGCTGCGATCTCGGCCGGCGACGCTCGGCCGCGCAGCGCTCGGCGCCGCGCGCTTCATGCGGTCGAGCGCCCAGAACAGGTTGACCGCCGTCGGCCGGCTGGTGCGCCAGGTAGCTCGGCCACCTCCTCCAGCCGCGCGAAGAGTGTCGCTTCGTCGTCGTCGCACGCGCTCTGCACGCCGACGCACACGCCATAGGCCGCGGCGATGCCGATGGCCGGTGCGCCGCGCACGCGCAGACTGCGGATCGCCTCCCAGACCTGCTCGACCGTCGCGGCAGTCGATCTCCTCGAGCTCCGCCGGCAGCAGCGTCTGGTCGATCAGCCGCAGGTGGCCGTCGATGCCGCCGACCCAGTGGAGCGTGGGAGTGGCTCGCGAATCGCCGGTGGGAAGGTCTGTCATGGCCCGCGCTCAACTACTTGGCACGGACTTCCGAGACTGTTTCAGTCGGCTTCAGCCGACTCCCCGTCTGCCACCCGTTTCAACGGGTGGTAACCCAGCTCGCGCGGTCAGTCGTCAGCCGGCTTCAGCCGGACTTCTCGTCATGTCTTCAGACGAGCAAGACGCGCTCGGTTGAAACCAAGTCGAGAAGCCCGGCTAAAGCCGGCTGCCGAATTGCTAGTGCGCCCTTTTCCCACCAGCTAAAGCTGGTGGCAGACAGGAGAGTCGGCTGGAAGCCGACTAAGACAAACCGGAAATCCGTAATCATCTCCTTGAGATCTCAATAAGCCACCATACGAGGCCAAAAGCCAGGCATTGGCCGCAAGAAACGGGCTTTCTTTGGCCGTGTCCTTGAGCATCAACGTCGCGTTGCCGATCACCAGCAGGCCCGGTTGGGCCGCGCCGAAGAACAGGAACACCAGGGCATAGAACTGCCACGTCTTTGCGTGGCGAACAAAAATTGAACAGGAGGTCACAGAGGCCACAGAGAGGACGGCGGCGATGTCACGGTTCTCTCTGTGGCCTCCTGGTCGTGGTAAATAACTCCGGCTAGACGGAAGCCATCGGCCGACGCCGCGTCAGCAGCGACACGACGACCAGCACCGACGAAGCCCAGCGGGATCGTCACGATGCCCGGCTGGCTGAAGGGCACGATGCGCGTCGTCGGCGGGCGAGGCCGTAGACGTCCTGGTAGGTGTCGCCGCTGAGCAGAATCCAGGCCAGCGACGACGACCATGCCGACGACGATGGCGGCGGTGATGCCCTGCTTGGTCGTGCCCTTCCAGAACAGCAGCATGACCAGCGACGGCAGGTTGGCCGAGGCGGCGACGCTGAACGCCCAGCCGACCAGGAAGTTGACGTTCATCTTCTCGAACAGGATGCCCAGCACGATCGCGATGCACGCCGACGACGACGGCCGCGATCTTGCCGGCGCGGACCTTGTCGTGGTCGGTCATCTCGAGCTGGAAGACGTTGGCCAGCAGGTCGTGGGCGACCGCGCCGCTGGCGGCGACGATCAGGCCGCTGACCGTGCCGAGCACCGTCGTGAAGGCGATGGCCGAGATGACCGCGAACAGCAACTCGCCGAAGCTGCGGGCCAGGAGCGGGGCGGCCATGTTGCTGTTGGTCACGTCGAGCGCGCCGCTGGTCATCGCGCCCAGGCCGAGGAACAGCGTCAGCACGTAGAAGAAGCCGATGCTGCCGATGCCGACGACCGTGCTCTTGCGGGCCGCCGCCTGGTCCTTGACGGTGTAGTAGCGAATCAGAATGTGCGGCAGCGACGCGGTGCCGCAGAACAGGGCGAGCATCAGCGAGAGGAAGTTCGAGCTTGTCGACGAAGCTCGTCGCTGCGGACGCCGCGCGAACGTCGGGCTGTTGCCGGGCCGCAGGACGTCGCTGCCGGGCGTCGGCTGCGGCGAGTAGATCGTCGTCGTCGCGGCCGTCGGCGTCGTCGCTCGATCTTGCGAACTCCACAGGACGATCTCGCTCTGCTGGATGCGTGCTGAGGAACGCCAGCGGGCCGAGCGGGCCGGTCGCGGTCTGGCCGCCGGGCAGCTTGCTGACGTGGCCGACGGGCCGGAGGTCGGTCTCGCCCTCGCCGCGTGCCCTGCGGCAGGCCGTTGACGATTCGTTGCCCGCCGGCGTCGACGGTCACGGTCTGCGTTCGGCGAACGGGTCTGCGCCGGTCGCCGTCGGCCGATAGCGCGGATCGACGCTCAGGCCGCGGTTCAGGATCAGCACCGTCAGGACGGCGCTGAAGACGACCAGCAGCGAGCCTTTGAGGAACTGCACGTAGGTCGTCGAGACCATGCCGGCGGTGACGACGATCAGGATGACGATGGCGCCGACCAGCAGCACGCCGACGCCAGTGCGGGAAGCCGAGCAGCGGCTTGATCAGCACGCCCGGCGCCGACCATCTGCGGGATCAGGTAGAAGATGCTGACGACCAGCGTGCTGATGGCGGCGGCGAGCTTGATGCCGCGCGAGTTGAAGTGGCTGTCGAGGGCGTCGGCGAACGTGTACTTGCCCAGCCGCTTGAGCGGCTCGGCGATGACGAACAGGGCGACGACCCAGCCGGCCAGGTAGCCGATCGAGTACAGAAAGCCGTCGTAGCCGTAGAAGGCGATCATGCCGCAGATGCCGAGGAACGACGCGGCCGAGAGGTAATCGCCGGCGAAGGCGATGCCGTTGACGAACCAGTGGATGCCGCCGCCGGCGGCGAAGTAGCCGCTGCGCCGAGCGGGTCTTGGCCGCCGAAGTAGAAGCTGAGCCCGAGCGTGACGGCCACGAACAGGCGCGAAGACGACGATGGCCAGTCAGCGAGGGTTCGTAGATCACTGGCCGCGCTCCCCTCCGAGCGGCCGCCGGCGGCCAGGCGCGGCAGAGCCAGTCGTAAAACAGGGCCAGCACGAACGCGGCCACGATCAGGCCCAGCCCGTAGAGCACCGCCAGGTTGACGCCCGCCAGCGTAACCTCCATCAGCGACGGAGCGAACGCGTTGAGCAGCACGAACCCGCCGTAGAGCACCAGGTAGAGGGCGAAGAGGATCAAGCCATAGCGGCCCCGCCGCGCGGCGGACTGCTGGTCCTCCTGCTCGTGCTCCCTCCCGGCGGCGGCCGTCGTCGCAAGCTCTCGTCCGGCCATGGTGGCTGCTGGATGTTTGCAGTATTCGTGATCGCGCGGGCAACGTGCTTTCTGAAGGAAGCCAAGCACTACGCGAGGCGCCCGGCGCTTAACTGATGACGGCGCGCCCGACGCTTAGCTCATGGCGGCCTGCGCTTCGCGTATCGTACCAATCGTACCAACTCGCCGCGTGGTGGGCACGCGCTATTCCTCGTGAGTCGTGCCCTGACTTGCCGAGACGGAAGCCCGGCTTCTTGGAGAATCCGGGATAGCTCTTCATCAGCCCTGCAGGCAAAGATTCACGGCGGTACCAGCGAAGGTCACTACCCAGGCTCGAAGAGGAGTTCGCGAGGGCGCAGGCAGGATGTGGAGAGGTCATCCCTTGGGTGTAACAGCCGGCGCGACCGCCACCAAGCAAGAACGACACAGATCTCGCGCGCGTCGTTGCGCAGTCTGCGCGCGTCGAGCCAGCAGGCCGATTTGCGGGCCGCGTGCTAGGTGTTTAGCAGAACGCGCGCTGAATGGCACGGTTATTGCTCATGGTGGAGTGGGTAAATGCGGCTGCTTGGGAAAGTCGCCAGCGCAGTGAGACGGCGCGGGCCGCATATCGAGTCCACAAGAGGAGAGAAGAGATGAAATCCGTATTTGGTCTAGCCCTCGCCCTGGCGTGCACCGCCTTTGTTCCCTCAACCGCGCAGGCGGCGGAGTGGACTTTCAAGCATGGATATTGGCACTACCACGCCGACGACGGCAATTGGTACTACAAGGACAACGGCAACTACTACCTCTGGATCAACGGGCGGTGGGAGTTTTACGCGCCGTGGAGCAGCAGTCGTTACCAAACGAGCTACGATTCGTACGACAACGGGTACTACTACAGCTATCCGTCGTATGGCTATGGCTACTCGAACCCGACGTATCGCTACGGCTACCCCTACGGCTATTACGGCCGGGGCTATTCTGGGCCGGGCGTCACCCTTCAATTCGGCTACGGCGACGGACGTGACGGGTGGAGCGGCGGACGCGGCGGATGGAGTGGAGGCCGTAGTGGTTCTGGTGGCGGACGCAGCGGCGGGGGCGGAGGCGGAGGCGGTGGAGGTCGAGGCGGCCGAGGCCGCTAGTCATTGCACTTCCTGACAACGAGCCGCGGGGCCGCTGGCAAGATGTTGCCGGCGGCCCCGCGCTATTCTGCGCGCGCTTGCTCCCGCGCAAGAATTCGCGGCCGGAGCTACTTTGCCCGCAGCTCGCTCAGCCGCACGCGCTTTTGCAGCGCCACCTCGCCCTTCTCGGTGCGGACTTGAAGCCGGATCGTCGGGTCGGCGTCTGTCCAGTCGATGAGCAGCGTCCCGAAATTCGCCTCGATGTACTTCGTGCCGACGCGGTAGCGGTTGACTTCGTTGTGCCACTTGAGCGGCTGGTTCAAGCTGCTGGAGGTCACGTCGTAGAGCGTGTAGCCCATGCCGGGGTCATGGGCGGATATCTCGGCCGAGTGCCGGTCGCCGCTGATGACGACGACGCCGCTGGCGTGCGAGTCGGCGATCAGTTTGAACAGCCGCTCCCGTTCGCGGGGGAAGTTGCCCCAGTGCTCCCAGCCGTGCTCGTGCGCGATGATCTGAATACTCGACGCCAGAATGCGCACTTCCGCCGGCACGCGAAGCTGCTCGGCCAGCCATTTCCACTGCTCGGGGCCGAGGACCGTAGCGTCCGGGTCGCTCGTGGGCCGGTACGGGCCATGGAATCCCTCGCCCGGCTCGTGGGAGGCTTTGCCCTTGGGCTCGTTGAGCGGACTGCGGAAGTAGCGCGTATCGAGCAGGATCACCTGCACGCGCTTGCCCGGCGGGCCGATCACCTTGGCATCGTACACGCCCTCGCGGCGGCGGCGCGGAATCGCCCGGCTCGTCGAAGAAGTCGAGGAAGATCTGCTGCGACTCCTTCTTGATGGGGTACTCCGCGCCGGCGTCGTCCCAGCCGTAGTCGTGGTCGTCCCAGGTGGCCAGGATCGGGCAGGCGGCCTTGAGCTTCTGATAGCCCGGCTCGGCCCCGAGCTGTTGCCACTTGGCCTTGAGCACGGCCGGGTCTTTCGTGTCGCCATAGATGTTGTCGCCGATGAACAGGAACATCTCCGGCTTCGTGGCGACAATCGCATCCCAAATCGGCTGCGGCTTGTCCTGCTTGGCACAGGAGCCGAAGGCGATTCGCGAGAGGAGTTGCGGTTCGGCGGCAGGAAGTCCAACGGCCAACGCCGATCCGAAAACCAGCGCCACAAGAACACGTCGCATACGCTGTCCTCACAAATCCATCGTCGCCTTTCGCTCTGCGAAAGGGCGTTCTTTCGCGGAGCGAAAGACGACTAAAAGCCCAAGCCCGGCCCATCCAAGCACCGCTGCCGACCGTGCCGTCGGTGATGTGGAACATGCTGGGAAAGCGCTCGCGCCCAGCCGCGCGTTGCCGGCCGGGCAATACTGCCGGCGGTTGCCTTCGATGGCGGCGACCGTGGGAATGCGGGCCGCGAGGCTGGCCGAGTGCAGGAACGAAGCGCCGGGGCAGGTCAGGTCCTGCACGCACAGGAACATGCCGTACTTCTGGGCCGCGGCGCCCATCAGCAGCGCCTCGGTGTGCCCCTTGCAGGCCTTGAGGGCCACGCCGGTGTAGCCCAGCTCGCGGCCGAGCAGCAGGCTTTCCAGGTCGACCAGCGATTCGTCGATCACCACCGGCTTGATCGTCGCCGCGGCGTGCATGTGGTTTTCCGGGTTGGCCTGCAGGTCGCGGTGCGTCGGCTGCTCGATGTAGTGCACGCGGTCGAACGCCGCGGGCGAGCGCTCCTTCGACCTGGGCCAGGAAATCGAGCACGTACTCCACGTTCGCGCACTTCTCGTTGAAGTCGAGCGAGTAGTGCCACGTCGCGGCAGCCGCGCGCGGCCTGGGCCTCGGCCGCCACGCGCTCGACGCCGAGCACGCGGTCGACGTCCCAGCGCCAGGTCGTCGCCGTTGAGCTTGATCTTCAGGTGCGTCAGGCCGTCGGCGGCAATCCACTCGCCGAGCGTCTCGGGCAGGCCGTCGCCGACGCGCGGCGGTGACGTCGGCCTCGGTCAAGCGGATCGAGCGCCCCGACCAGGTGGTACAGCGGCATCCGCGGCTTGGGCTGCCGCAGCGTGTAGCGGTCGAGATACTCGCCGGCGAACTCGGGCGTCAGATAGTGCCGCCAGGTCGTGGCTGACGAACTCCGGCCCCAGCAGGTTGTACGAATTCGGCCCGAGCGCCTTGCCGTAGGCGTCGTGAATGGCCGCCTCGAGCGGGCTGGCCGCGACCAGCTGCGCCAGCCGCGGCATTGGCTCGCGCAAGCTCGCTGATCGCGCGCCACCTCGTCAGCGATCGATGGATCGCGCGGCCAACTCGTGCGTGATATCGAGCGGATGGCCGACTGCCCTGGTAATGTGCCGGCCAGCCGGACGAGCCGCCGGGCCAGCTCGTCCATGGCGGCCAGCGATTGCTCGGTGCTGGTCACGCTTGCTCGGCCAGGCCCAGACGTTGCCCATCGGCATCGAGCCGACGCCCATGCCGCGGCGGCCGTCGCGCGTCTCGACCTCGACGGTGACATTGAACAGCACGGCGTCGGTGACCACGCGGCCGCCGAACTTGATCGGCGTGCGGAAGGCGATCCGCTCGGTGTCGGCGGCAACTTCCAGCAGGCGGAGGTCGGTGGACTTGGACACGGCAAAAAAAAACATCGGAGACTGGTGGCAGGCCGCAGGGCCGCAGGTCGTGCCCAATCATACCCGCGCCGGCCGCGGAGCGACATGCGCGTAGCCAACCTAGGGTGGAGCCATGGGTTGCGCGCTATCCTCCAGATTGCGTGCGCAGTACCGGCCCACGTGTGCGCACGCAACTTTTGCCGACGACTGGCGAGCGTCGAGCCGTCGGGCCGACGTGTCACATCGATGTCCGGGAATCGTGCTGTAATATGACTTTCGCGGTGACACTTCGCATCCTATCGTGTTGGCGCTAGACCGAGTGACTCCAGTCTCCAGGTCCGCATCCGAGCACCAGAGGCCTCGCCGTGGCCGATTCTTCTACTCCCTGGGTGGATGGCCTGACCATCGGCCAAGTGCTCGCCCGCACGGCCGCCGAACACGCCTCGAGCGATGCGCTGGTGTTTCCCGCCGCCGGCGTGCGGATGTCGTATGCCCAGTTCGAGCGGGCGACGGCCGAGGCGGCCAAAGGGCTGCTCGCGCTGGGCGTGGCCAAGGGCGAGCACGTCGCCGTCTGGGCGACCAACGTGCCGGAGTGGGTCCTGCTGCAGTTCGCCACGGCGCGGATCGGCGCGGTGCTGGTGAACATCAACCCGGCCTATCGGCCGTTCGAGCTGCAGTACGTGCTGCGAGCAGAGCGACGCGGTGGCGCTGTTCCTGGTCGATCGGTTCAAGACGTCCGACTACTTCGCCATGCTGGCCGAGGTCTGCCCGGAGCTGGCGCGGTCCACGGCCGGGCGAGCTGCGCAGCGACGAGTTTCCGCGGCTGCGGCACGTCGTGGCGCTCAAGGGGCAACGCCGGCCGGGGCCATCTCCTGGCAGCGAGATGCTCGACCGCGGCCGCGACGTCGAGCGCGGCCGACTTGCGGCTGGCCGAAGCAGCTGCAGGCCCGCGCGAGGCCGATCAACATCCAGTACACCTCCGGCACGACCGGCTTTCCCAAGGCGGCGATGCTCAGCCACCGCAACCTGCTGCTCAACGCCTACTACGTCGGCGCAGTGCCAGCGGTTCACGGCCGACGACCGCATCTGCATCCCGGTGCCGTTCTATCACTGCTTCGGCTGCGTGCTGGGCACGCTGTGCGCCGTGCGTGTACGGCGCGGCGATGGTCGTGCCGGCCGAGTACTTTCAAGCCGACCGCCGACGCTCGACGCCATCGAGCGGGAGCGGGCCACGGCGCTCTACGGCGTGCCGACGATGTTCATCGCCCAGCTGCAAGATCCCATCGTTCGCCGGCCGCGATCTGTCGTCGCTGCGGACCGGCATCATGGCCGGCAGCCCCTGCCCGATCGAGGTCATGCGGCAGGTGATCGACGCAGATGGGGGCCCGCGAGATCACGATCGCCTACGGCCAGACCGAGGCCTCGCCGGTCATCACGCAGACCCGCACCGACGACCCGCTCGAGCTGCGCGTCGAAACCGTCGGCCGGCCGCTGCCCGGCGTCGAAGTGAAGATCGTCGATCCGGCGACGGGCCGCGAGCTGGCCGACAACCAGCAGGGCGAGCTCTGCGCCCGCGGGCACGTCGTGATGCTCGGCTACTACAACAAGCCGGAGGCGACGGCCGCGGCGATCGACGCCGACGGCTGGCTGCACACCGGCGACCTGGCCGTGCGGCTGCCCAACGGCTACTACCGCATCACCGGCCGGATCAAGGACATGGTCATCCGCGGCGGCGAGAACATCTATCCGCGCGAGATCGAGGAGTTCCTGTTCACGCACCCGGCCGTCGAGCAGGCCGCCGTGGTCGGCGTGCCCGATCCCAAGTACGGCGAGGAGCTGTGCGCCTGGATCAAGCTCAAGGCCGGCGCAGCGCGCCACCGAGCCGAGGAAGTCCGCGACTTCTGCCGAGCGCAGCTGGCCCACTACAAGGTGCCGCGCTACGTCAAGTTCGTCGACGCCTTCCCGCAGACCGTCACCGGCAAGATCCAGAAGTTCAAGATCCGCGAGGCCATGATCGACGAGCTGGGCCTGAGCGAGGCGGAAACGGCCTGAGAGATGGTCGTGGCATGGCCATCCTGGCCATGTCGTCAGAGGGTGGGAGCGCTGCAAGTCCGTGCCGCGTGTCTTACTTGTCCGCAAACCGCCACACGGGATCGAACCCGTCGCCCCCCTGATTCATGCCGGTCACGACCCGCCGGAGCAGCTCCATCGAAGGGCCGTCCTTGGCGGACCCTTCCAGCGCCATGCCCAGCAGCTTGGCCGCGCGGTGAAAGTCCGCGCCTTCAAAACACCGCAGGGCTTCCTCGTAGGTCTCTTTCAATTCCCGCCACACGCCCGTGGCCTCGTCAGCCAGCTCGTACAGCGTGACCGGCTCGGCGATGTTCTTCACCCGAGCCTGGCACAACCGCCGCGTGGCGAACGATCCGTCCAAGCGCGCCTGAACGTCGCTGGTGATCAGCGAGAAGCAGCGGAGGTATTTGCTGGCGCCCTGCGTCCGGCTGGCCACGTTGACCGTGTTGCCCAGCGGGCCGTACTTGAACTTGCGGGCCGAGCCTACGTTGCCCACGTAGGCCGGACCCGTGTTCACGCCGATGCCGACGATCGTTTCCTGCCCCAGCTCGCCCTGCCAGCGCCGGCTCAGCTCGGCCAGCGACCGGCGCGCTTCGAGCACGGTCCGGCAGGCGCGCTGGGCGTCGTCGGGCTGGCGGATCGGCGCGCCCCACATGGCCATCAATTCATCGCCGACGTAGTCCACCAGGACCCCTTCCTGTTCGATTACGCAATCGGAGAGCAGGTTCATGACCTCCCGGATCCATTCGACCGTGCGAGACGGCCCCAGCCGCTCGGCCAGCGCGCTGAAGCCGTAGATATCGCAGACCATCACGGTTACTTCAGCGTTTCGTCCGCTCAACAGCTCGCTGTTGTTCTCGATCAGCGTGACCAGGTTGGCGGGGAAGAACTGCTGCAGGCGAATGTGGTTCTCCTGCTGCTCCTTGCGGGCCAGGCCGGCGGCGATGCCCGAGGCCAACAGCTCGACCAACTGGGCCTCGAGTTGGCCGAGAGGAAGCTGGTCGTAGCGGCGGCGGTCTCCGTACAGCACGCCGATGACGTTGCCGCTGGGATCGAGCACGGGAGCGGCCACGACGGACGCAACGCCCTCGAGACTGAGCGAAGGACTGGTCAGGTCCTGAGAGTTCATCCAGCAGGTCCTGCGCTCTCCGCAGACGGTGGCCAGCATGTTGCGGCTGGGCCGCCAGTCGCGGGCGCCTTCGGTCTTTGCGAGGGCTGCGATCTTGAATGCCTGCGGGCCATCTCGCAGCAATACGCCGGCCGAATCGAGCTTCACGAGGTTGGCGGTGGCCTGGGCCGCGCGCTCCAGGAAATCGGCCGAGCCCGCCGCGCTTTGCAGCACCTCCAGGGCCACGCGCAGCCAGGCAATGAACGGTTGCACCTCGACGCCGGCCCCCAGACTGGCGGCCAGGCCGGTGGCGGCCAGGCCGGAGACTGCCGCCTCGGCGGCGGCCTGGCCGGGCGCCTTGGACGAAACGGCCAAGGAGTGCAACTGGCCGCTCTGCTCGGCGGCCCTCCCGAGCAGCACGCGCACCTTGCCGACCCCCAGCTCCACGGGCGGCCGGATGTGGCGTTCTTCGCCCACCGACAAGAGCGTGATCGTGCCGCCGCCGATCTCCACCTTCAGCGCTACCGGTGAGTTCGTGCTGAGGTTCGTCACGCAGACCGAGCCGTCGGCGTCGGGCGTCAGCAACACGTGGCTGCGGGAGATGCCCACTTCGTTGATCGGCGCGATGACCAGGCGCTCGCCGCCGTTGGCTGCGCGGCGGTGAAACGGCCCGCTCTCGCCGTTTTGCTGACGCCCCAGCTCCAGCGAGACCTCGAACTGGGCCTGGTAGGCTTGCTCGTCATTGACGTAAACGCTGATCTCGATAGGACGGATCATGCCTGCTTGCCAGAAGGGAAGGAAACGCCCGATAGTGCGGCGGCATCCGGCGCCGCCAGACGCGCCGCCAGGGCCGTCGCCAAATGCCAGCCTCTCGCTCCTTGCGAGGCGGCAGAATGGGTCTCCTCTGCTCCTCGAAGGTTCATCGTTGGCCGCGATCCGTAGCGGCGCGGACTAGCTCGTAGAAGACTTGCAGTCCGGGGCCGTCGCGCCACGCCCGCACCGCGCCGGCTAGCTCGCGGGCGGAGCCTGGCCGCTCGGTCGGCTGCGGAGACATCGCCCGGAGGCAAATCGCTTCGAGGGCAGCGGGGATGTGCGCACTCCTGTCGCCCGGACGCGTCTTGTCGCCCGCGGCGTGCCAGGCCCGTCGCGACCGGCCAATTGGCCAGCAGCCGCTCAGCACGAAGCACAGGGCCACGCCTAGATTGTAGACGTTCCGCTGCGCCGGACTCCGCCTGCAAAGACTGTGGCGGCAAAGGGCCTGCCGCGCCGCTGGGCGTACGATCGATGAAATAGGCCTCGCCTCGAGACCCGATGAGGAGCTGATCGCACGCGATTTGGGAAGGATCGACGTTCTCGTTGCTCAGCCCGCGAAACCGCCTCGCAAAGGTCGATGAACCTCCCGAGCAGCTCGCGAAACTCAAAGGCCCGCGAGCCGCGGGCAGCCGCGCCTTGCTCCCGGGCGGACTCGGCCCGGTGAAAGCGCCGACTGGCGGCGAGAAGGTTCTCGCCGGGCGGCAACCGCACGCTGCCGAGCGGCCGCAAGTCCGTCTGGCCGGCCGCGTAGACGGGCAACGAGTCGCACGTCTCGAAGGGGCTTTCCGGCTGCGGGGCGACAGCGCCGGGGAACTCGCCGGCGATCGGTCGATTCCCGGCTGCAAAGCGAATGAGCTGAGCATGGGGGACAGAAAGACGGGTAGAGAAGAGATCTGATAAGTCCAACGCCCCCGTGGCATTATCCTAAGCGGCCGCCTTGGCTGTTGTCAAAGCCTCGTCGAGGCGCTCCAACGCGAAGCGCAGCCCGCTCCTCGAAGAACGAGGACTGCGCGATTCGACGATCTGCCGCTGGTGAGAGTCACATGGTAGAACGTGGGAAACCCCTCGTGAGCACGTCGGAAACGTGCGTCACCTTGCGGAAACGTCCGATGGACAGCCTCCCGCCCTTCGTTCGCAAACACCTTCTGAAGGGGGTGGGGGTGCTGTTCTTCGCCTCGATGTTCGCGTCCTGCACCGAGCTGCGCTACCTGGCTTGGGGCCGAAAGACGCAGGGCCGCGTCATCGACGTGAGCCCCTCGAGCCTGGCGCGGCCAGGCGAGACGCTGTGGCGCATGCGATATGAGTTTCGCGACAATGGACAAGTGCGCCACGAAGAGACTCGCCTGGCCGAGGGCCAGCGCCGGTGCCCACCGCGGGAGCCGAAGTGGAGATTCAGTACGTTCCAGGCACGAGCGGCACGTCGCGTCTCGCCGGCCAGCGCGACACCGTAGCTTTGGCGGTGTTCTTCGGTAGCCTGGCGTTGATGGTGGGCGTGTCGATCTATCTGGTCCGACGAGACCGGCACGCATGACGTGGGACACGTTTCAAAACGGGCCCGAAGCCGGTCAGCGACGGGCACGTTTAGCAACGTGCCTCACGTTGCTTAGCCACAATGCTTAGCCACGTTGTTCAGCGGCGTGTGATCGTCTCTTGCAGGTTCAGCATCACGCGGGCCACCGACGTCCATGCCGCCAGCTCGGCCGGGTCGATGTTGCCGGGGGCCGGCCGCTCGCCGACGCGGAGCAGCTCTCTCGCCGCCTTACGATCGGCGCGGTATTGCGCCAGGTGTTTGGCGTAGAGGGCGGCCAGGATATCGACCTCCGACGGCTGGGCGGGCCGCGAAAGGACCTGGCGATAGGCGTAAACGATCCGCGATTCGGGAGACGACTGGCCCGACGTGACGATCCGCTCGGCCAACGCTCGCGCCGCCTCGACGTAGCTGGGGTCGTTCAGCAGCGCCAGGGCCTGGAGCGGCGTGTTCGAGCGGGCACGCTCGACACTGCACGCTTCGCGGCTCGTGGCGTTGAAGGCCAGCATGCTGGGGTGCGGGAACGTGCGGCACCAATACGTGTAGAGGCCGCGGCGATACTGGTCCTCTCCGCTGTCGTGCTGCCATTCGCGACGGGGGAAATTGAGGTAAGCCCAGTAACCGGCCGGCTGATACGGCTTGACGCTCCGGCCGCCAAACTTCGCCACGAGCAAGCCGCTGACGGCTAGCGCGTTGTCGCGGATCAGCTCGGCATCCAGCACGAATCGTCCCTGTCGGGCGAACCAGCGATTGTAGGGATCGCGCTGCCGCAGCTCGCCCGTGGCAACCGAGCTCTGCCGATAAGTGGCCGAGTTGACGATCAGCCGGACCATGTGCTTCATATCCCAACTCCTCACCCGTGCGCCTCTTCCCTCGGGGGAGAGGGGCTTTGGTGATGGGCCGCGGAATTCGACCGCCAGCCAATCCAAAAGCGCCGGGTGGGTCGGCCAGGTCCCCTGGGCGCCGAAGTCTTCCAGCGACGTGGCCAGGCCGCTCCCCAAGAATAGTTTCCACAGACGGTTGACGAACACGCGGGCGGTGAGCGGGTTATCCGCATCGACCAGCCAACGGGCCAGGTCCACACGGCTTGCCCGCGGCCCGTTCGCTCCTGACGGTTTGAGGAAGCCGGGCGTAGCCGGTTGCACGATCTCGCCCGTTTCGTCTAGCCAGTTGCCGCGCGGCAGGACGCGAACCGTGCGCGGGGCACCCGCCATCGCCACGAGGACCTGCGGCGCCTCTTTGTGAATTTGCAGCTTGCGATTCTCGACCGCGGCGATCTCCTTTTGCGCGGCCGCTGCTGCTGCAGGGGTCGCCCCTTGCGATTGGCTCCGCAGGGCGGCGAGCCGCTCATCCAGCCGGCGCAGCTCGGCCGCCTGCTCCTCGGTGGGCACGCCGACGGGCTTTTGCTGACCCACGGCGGCTTCTTGCACGTCGGCGAAAAAGGCCGCGAAGCTGTAAAAGTCTCGCGTCGTGTAGGGGTCGTACTTGTGGTCGTGACATTCGGCACAGCCCAGCGTGGCCCCCATCCACACGCTCGAGGCGTTCCGCACGCGGTCGGCGGCGTACTTGGCGATGTACTCCTTCGGCTGAGCGCCCCCTTCTTCGGTCGTCAGGTTCAGCCGGTTGTAGCCCGAAGCGATCCGTTGGTCGCGGCTGGGCTCGGGCAAGAGGTCGCCAGCCAATTGCTCGACGGTGAACACATCGAACGGCTTGTTCGCGTTGAAGGCCTCGATCACGTAGTCGCGAAAAGGAGCGTGCTCGCGGTGGTTGTCGCTGTGGATGCCGTTGGTGTCGGCGAACCGCACCAGGTCGAGCCAGTAGAGGGCCATCCGCTCGCCGTACTGCGGCGAAGCTAAAAGCCGTTCGACGAGCTCCGCATAGGCCTGCGGACTGCGGTCGCTGACGAACCGCTCGACCTCTTCCGAGGTTGGCGGCAGACCGCGCAGATCGAAGCTCAGCCGGCGGATGAGCGTCACGGGGTCGGCTTCGGCCGATTGGGCCAGGCCTTGCTCCTGAAGGGCGGCGACGATGAAGCGATCGATGGGATTGCGGATCGTGGGGTAGGCATCTGGCCTGCCGGGCGCGCGGGAAGCCTGTCCTGCGGCCACAGATGGCACGGCCGGCCGCGTCGGCGGGACGTAGGCCCAGTGTCCTTTCCACTCCGCCCCTTGCTCGACCCAGCGGCGGATCAGCTCGATCTGCCGTGCCGAGAGCTTGCGGCCCGAATCGGCGGGCGGCATGCGCACGTCGTTATCCGTGGACGTGATGCGGACGATGAGCTGGCTCTCGGCCGGCTTGGCCGGCACGATGACCGGCCCATGGTCCTTCGTGGCGAACAGGCCGTCCTTCTGATCGAGCCGCAGATCGGCCTGGCGCTGGCCCTTGTCCGGACCGTGACACTGAAAGCAGTTCTCCGATAAGATCGGCCGGATGTCGCGATTGAAATCGACCCTGTCGGCCGGTGCCGCCCGAGCGAGCGCGGGCACGGCGACCAGGAAAGTTGCAAAGAGAACGAATCGACGGGCCATGGCGGATTACTCGTAGTAGGCACACTCCGTGTGCCGTAGATGAAACGCGGCATGGGGCACGCTGGTAACGTGCCGAGACGTCCGACGGGCACGTGGGAAAACTCCCCACGACGGCACGTGCTACTTTGCCTATATCATGCCTGATGGCTCTCGCGAAGCAAGCGCATTCGGTGCGCGAATCTACCGCGATTCACCACGCTCAAGACCTCGCCGGCGCCGAGCATCAGCGCTTCATGCGGATCGCCGGGGTCACTCTCGGGCAGGCCGACCACGCACAAGTCGGCCTGCTTTCCCGGCGAAAGACTGCCGCTGTCGCGCTCCAGCCCCAGCGCCTTGGCCCCATTGAACGTCCCCAGGCGCAGCACGGCTTCGAGAGGGATGTGGCCGCCGGCGGCGACGTGGCGCATCTCGGCCAGCAGGCTGAGGTCGGGATTCGAGGCCCGGCTATCGGTCCCCAGCGCGAGGGCAACGCCGGCTTCAAGAAGCCGAGCCAGCGGATACGGCTCGTGGCCGAAATAGGCATGCGTGCGAGGGCAATAGACAAGCGACATGTTGGCCGCGTGCTCTGCGACGAGCGCGATCTCCTCGTCGTCCAGGTAATTGCCGTGGATCACGAGTGCCCGCGGGGCATCGGCCAACGGCCTCAAGTAATCCAGCGGCCGGGTGCCGTGCGGGATGGCAGATGCGTCCCAAGCGCCAAGGTCGGTGAGGAGGCCGCGAAAGGGGCCGGTGCCGCCCTGGAGCAGCTCGAGCTCCTGCGGCGATTCCGCCAGATGAAAGGCGAGCGGCACACGGCTTGGCGAGCTAGCCCAACGCACCGCGCGAAGAGCTGCGGGTGTACGGAATAAGGCGCATGAGGACTGATGCCCGCGTGCCAAGGCCGGCCCGAGTTTGAGGTCGGCGCTCGCAGGTGCTGTGTGGCTGATGCCAGACGTTCTTCGATCAATTCGGAGCGGAGGCCGATCAGCTCGAGGAACACCGTGCAGGCGAGCGGCGAGCCTTCGAAGGGCTGCGGCGACCATGGGAGGGTGGCGATTTCACCCAGCGTGGTGACGCCGCCGCCGAGCGACTCGTTCAAGCCGGCGGCAGTGTCCGCAGCCTTGTGGGCAACTTGCTCTGCGAGTTGCTCGCGGAGCGAGTCGCCCACACTACGCCGATGCGCGACGACCTCGCGAATCCAGTCGGGTAGCGCCATACCCGGCCGGCCCAGGGGCTGCTCGAGGCCGCTGAACTCCAGGTGCGTATGGGCATTGACGAGGCCGGGCAAGATCGCCGCGTTGCCCAGGTCGATCGCCTCGGCGCCCGCGGTCAGGGAGGCCGACTCGCGCCTACGGCGGCGATGCGGTCGCCTTCGATCACAACCACGCCGTCGGCGACCGGAGGACCATCTACGGGAAAGACGTAGCGTGCGCACGCGCCGCGCGACGGGGTCGGGAGTCGTTTTCGTGACGAGGAGAGCTTTTCATGGAAATACGCGTGTTCGTCGCGAAAACGACTCTCGACCCCTTGGCTCAAACCCTGGTCACGGACAAAACTCCCACACGCCGATCTGCCCTTCGCACTCGTCCACTTCGACCCGCAGGCGGTCCGGCCGGGCGGTCGTCCGCGCGGCCAGGGCGGTCCGCAATCGGCCGCCGATGTATTGAGCCAATAGCTCGGCCGTCGTTTGCGCCAGCGGCAGCAGCACGCAGTCTTCTCGCGGGAACTCCCAGCGCCGGTCCTCGAAGCGGGCTTCGACGCTCTGCTCGCCTGCCACTACCTTGATCTGCGGATGTTCGGTGGGCAGCAGCACGTGATGGTCCAGCTCAGCCACGATCTCCCGCAACGTGTCGCGCAGCGCGATGAAATCCACCACGTAGTGGTTTTCGTCCAGCGGCCCGGCCACCTCGGCCGCCACGCGGTAATTGTGCCCGTGGAGACGCTCGCAAAGATTGCCGCTCAGCGTGATGAAGTGCACGGCGCTGAAGACCAGATAGTCTTTGGTGACGCGGACGTGAAATCGCTGTGGCATGGGAAGACCGGAAAGACCGAAGTCGCTGGGTGGCACGGGGCACGCATGGCTATAATACCGCATCTTCAGGCTGGCCCACTACGCACAACGCCCTCTCTCCAGAGGGAGAGGGAGAGGGAAGCACAGGTGACTTCCGTGCATCGACGCCACTTTCTTCAAACGGGCCTTGCCGGAGCGACGCTCGGGCTGACCTCTTTACGCTCCGCCGCAGCGGAAACCAAGACGAAGCCCGTGCCGCTGCGCGAGCGCATCTGTCTGTTCATGGACCACCTCGACGATCAGGGCTTCAGCTACCCCGAGATCGCCGCGCACTTGAAGGAGCTAGGCGTCACCGGCCCCGATCTGACCGTGCGTCCCGGCGGCATCGTGGCGCCCGAGCGCGTGACCGAAGAGCTGCCCAAGGTGGCCGCCGCCCTGCGCGAGCGAGGTCTCACGATCCCGATGATCAGCACCGGCATCACGTCGGCCGATGATGTTACGGCACGGCCGACGCTCGCCGCGATGAAGCGCCTGGGCATCGGCTATTACAAGCTCGGCTATTACTCCTACGGCGACGTGGCCGATTGGAAGAGCCGGCTCGCAGCGGTCCGTGGCAGCCTCGCGGGCCTGGTGAAGCTCAACGAAGAGTTCGGCCTCCAGGCCGGCTTCCACAACCATGCCGGGGCGAGCGTCGGCGGCGCCCTGTGGGATAGCTGGGAGGTGCTGCAAGCGCTTGATGCCCAGCGGGTCGGCCTCTACTTCGATCCATCGCACGCGACGATCGAAGGGGGCAACCACGGCTGGAAGCTCAACTTCGTCCGCACGAGCCCGCGGCTGAAGATGGTGGCGATCAAAGACTTCGTCTGGGAGAAGGTCGGCGGCGCATGGCGCACGCGGTGGGTGCCGCTGGGCGAGGGCATGGTCCGCTGGGGCGAGTTCTGCGCCCTGCTGACAAGAGCCGCCTTCGACGGCCCGATCTCGCTACACATCGAGTACGATCCGGGCGGATCGACGCGCTCCAGCCGGCTCGAGAAGAGCCTGGAAGCCGCCGCCCGCGATCTGAAGTTCCTGCGGCGGCACTTGGACGAAGCCGCCGGCAAACGGTGAGATTCCATGCCACGCATCAAAGGCCCCGCCGTCTTCCTGGCGCAGTTCCTGCGCGACGAGGAGCCGTTCTGCAGCCTGGCCAGCATCGGCAAGTGGTTCGCCGGCACTGGGCTACAAGGGCGTGCAGATCCCGGGCTGGGACGCCCGCGTCATCGACCTCGACCAGGCGGCCGCGTCGCGCGGCTACTGCGACGACTACCGGGGGAAGCTCGCCGAGCTGGGCCTGGAGATCACCGAGCTGGCCGGCTACCTGCAGGGCCAGGTGCTGGCGATGCACCCGGCCTACGACGGTCGGCTTCGCCGCGTTTCATCCGCCCGGGCTTGGAGGGCGCGGCGCGCACCGAGTGGGCCGCCGAGCGAGCTGAAGAAGTGCATCCGCGCCTCGGCCAACCTGGGGCTGCGCAACATCCCCGTGCTCTCGGGCGGCTTCGCCTGGCACCTGGCCTATCCGTGGCCGCAGCGGCCGCCGGGCTGATCGACGAGGCCTTCAAGGAGCTGGCCCGCCGCTGGCGGCCGCTGCTGGACATGGCCCGCGACCACGGCTGCGTCTTCGGCTACGAGCTGCACCCCGGCTCCGACCTCTTCGACGGGGCGACGTTCGAGCTGTTCCTCGAGCACACCGGCGACCACCCGGCCGCCTGCATCAACTACGACCCGAGCCACTTCCTGCTGCAGCAGCTCGACTACTTGCCAGTTCATCCAGCTCTACGGCCAGCGGATCACCGGCTTCCACGTCAAGGACGCCGAGTTCCGCCCCAGCGGCCGCGTCGGCGTCTACGGCGGCTATCAGTCGTGGGCCAAGCGGGCCGGCCGGTTCCGCTCGCTCGGCGACGGGCAGGTCGATTTCAAGCGGGTGTTCACGCTGCTGACCGAGGCCGGCTTCGACGGCTGGGCCGTGATGGAATGGGAGTGCTGCGTCAAGAGCCCGGAGCAAGGGGCGGCCGAAGGGGCGCCGTTCATCGCCCGGCACATCATCGAGGCGACCGACGTGGCCTTCGACGACTTCGCCGGCGGCAAGAGCGACGCGGCGACGAACCGAAAGATCCTCGGGCTGGCCGAATGACGAAGCTCGAATGACGAAGGAATGCCTTGTCATCTGGCCTCCGGCGTCCGCCGCCCCGGGCGCGAGCTTGTCCCACCCTACGGCGGCAGGCTAGATTGAAGGTCGCCGAAGCGCACCCCTCATTTCTGCGGCGTTCCGTAGTCCCTTGTTATCGCCAGGGAATCCGTTCATGCACTTTCTGCCTGCTTGCACAGCGCGCCGGGTGTTCTCCGGCTGCCTCATTGCTCTGGCCCTCGAGAGCGCTGCTCGTGGGCATGTCGGCCGCCGCGCCCTCTGCAGTGGCGCAAGATGGCGCCGCGCCGGGCGGGGACGAAGAGGCCAAAACCGTGCGGCAGCCCAAGAGCTTCATTCGATGGCTCTACGAGGCGAACGGGCCCTATTTCAGCATCGCCTTCCTGGCGATTTCGTTCTGGTTCGTGGCCCTGGTGGTGCAGCACTTCATGACGCTGCGCCGCGACGCGATCGTGCCGCTGCACCTGATCGAGACCTTCGAAGCCCGGCTGAACGAAAAGAAATACCAGGAGGCCTACGAGCTGGCGAAGGCCGACCAGTCGTTCCTGGGCCAGGTGCTCTCGGCCGGCCTGAGCCGGTTGTCGTCCGGCTACGAGAAGGCCGTCGAAGCCATGCAGGAGATCGGCACCGAAGAGGTCCTGAAGCTGGAGCACCGCCTTAGCGGCATCTCGGTCGTGGCGGTCATCAGCCCGATGGTGGGCCTGCTGGGCACCGTCTGGGGTATGATCCTGGCCTTCGAGACCCTGGCCACCTCGGGCGGGGCCCCCAAGCCGGACGAGCTGGCCCTGAATATCGGCATGGCCCTGGTCACCACGCTGATCGGCCTGATCATTGCCATCCCTGCGCTGATGTTCCACAACGCCTTCAAGAACCGCATCGCTCGGCTCGTGCACGAGGTAGGCATCGTCAGTGAAGACCTGATGAGCCGCTTTGAGGCGGTGGGCAAGAAAGGCGTGCCAGCGGTGTAAGGACGAAGGGAACGCTAATAATCGCTAATAATCGCTGATCCTTGAGCGGGCCAGCCATTCCTTCTTGATTAGCGTCCATTAGCGCTTATTAGCGTTCCGAACCTTAAACGGTCTGCATCGAGAGCGGATTTCATGCCGAAGCTGAAGCTCAAAGCCAGCGGCAAGAGCGAATGCAACCTGGACATGACGCCGATGATCAACGTCACGTTCCAGTTGATCGCCTTCTTCATGTTCGTCTTGAACGTCGATGACGCGGAGCAGCACCAGGCCATCCGCCTGCCCGCCAGCGACCTGGCCAAGCCCCCGGAAAAGGTCACCCGCACGGTGTTTACCGTGCACGTCACGCGGCCGGAGGGGGACGGCAAGTCCTACGTTTATTTCGCCAACCGCAAGCTGGCGGTGGGCAGCGACGACTTGAAGGCCGCCATCCAGAAGGAGCGGACGATCCTCGGTTTCGAGCGCCGCACGCCGGGCGACCCCAACGTGGTGGTGCTAGTGCGCGGCGACTCGCTGGCCAGATCGGGGGAGGTGCAGCGCGTCGTCGAACAATGGCAGGAAGCCGGCTTCGTCCACTTCGCCCTGCGCGCCCGGCAGGAGGTGGACTGATGCAATTGCGCAGAGCGGGCGAGGCCGCGAAGGTCGAGATGCAGATGACCCCCATGATCGATATGGTGTTTCAACTGCTGATCTACTTCCTGTTCACGTTCCGGATCACCGTCAGCGAGGGAGACTTCAACGTCAAGCTGCCGACGCCGCTGGAGGAAGCGACGCCGGAGGACCTGGTCGCGCCCCTGGAAGTCGGCCTGCGGGCCGACGAGGCGGGCCAGCTGCGCGAGCTGGTGATCTCGTCCCGCAGCATCCAGCGCAGGTGAGCGTCGTCCCCGGCGACCGCGCCAACGCCCGGGCCGCCTTCGCCGCGCTCCTCAGCGACGTGAAGCAATACGTCGGCCAGGAGATGGGGCCGAACTCTCTGCGGTCGCAGGTCGAAGCCAGGATTTCCTTCGACTTCAACCTGCACTACCGTTACGTGATCGACGCCATGACGAACGTCTCAGGCTACCGCGACAGCCGCGGGCAAGTCGTGCGGCTGATCGAGAAAGTCAGCTTCGAGCGGGCCAAACAGCCGTAGCGCGCCGCCGCAGCCGCGGGCGCAGACCCATACCACAGCGTGGGATGAACAAGATTGGCCACGAAGAGCACCAAGAGCACGAAGTGCCGCCAGCTCGAGGGCTCTTCTTTGTGCTCTTGGTGTCCTTGGTGGCTAATGAATGACTAGCTAGAAGCAGTTTCAAAACCGGGGAGGGCAGGCTCCTGCCTGCCGAATTCGCGAGGCACATGGCCGTCAGGCAGGATCCTGACCTACTCTTGAAACCAGTTCTAGATAGATTGCAGCTACCCCGCGCCGGGCTATTCGTGGTCCCTGTCCCGAAAGTCCATGCTTGTCCTTCTTGAGTTTGCCTATCGCCTGTCGTTCGGCTTGGCTCTGGCGATGGCGCTGACGCCGCCGCGCTGGGTCACGAGCGGCTATTATCGCAACCACTCGTACGTGCTGCTGGGCCTGAACGTTCTGGCGGGGACGGTGATTTGGATCGGCGGCGGCGAATTGCCGCTTTGGCCAGCCATTACGGGGGCCCTGTTGAGCTACGTTTCGTCCGTCCTCTGGCTCTACGAGCGTCCGCGGCCGGGGATCGTCGCACTGGCGTTGACCGCCGCTGTTGCGCTGTTCGGCGCTACGTTTGCTGGTGACTCGGAGGCCGAGGCGGCAGGCGAGTGGCCGGCCACCGTTCTGGCGTTCATCGATCCCCTCGCCGGCGGTCTGGTGCTCGGCGTGACGATGGCCGCCATGCTGCTGGGGCATTGGTATCTCAATGCGCCCGGCATGAAGCTGGCGCCGCTGCGCCGGCTTGTCCTGTTCATGGGTGGCTCGATCCTGCTGCGCGCGATCGTCTGCGGCGCGGGCTTGATGCTCTGGATCGGCGCGTCGGGAGTGCCGGACCAGGTCGATTGGCTGTTCCTCGCGCTGCGATGGCTTTCCGGAATGGTCGGCGTGGCGGCGATGGCCTGGATGACCTGGCAGACGCTGAAGGTCCCCAACACGCAAAGCGCTACCGGCGTGCTGTACGTGGCGGTGATCCTTAGCTTCATCGGCGAACTGATGGGACAGCTCCTTTCGGCCCGCGTGGGAGTGCCGCTGTAGAGCAGCCGTCTCCCGCCCTCGAGAAGCGAGCGTCGAGGCGTAAGCACGTCGGGCTGACGCCTCGACGCTCGCCAGCAGTGCCGCTCGGCTCGCGGCACCTATTGCTTCCCGTCATTCCGCGCCGCCAGCCCGGAAAGCACCCCCTGGTCCGTCTCGTTGTGCAGTGGCCGCACCGACAGGTCGCCCATCAGGAACAGGCACACGCCCGGATGCCAACTCCCGATGAGATTATCGGCCGAACGATCCGCCGGCCCCTGGGCCAACGCGCGATCCACCGACGTGCCCATGAGCCGCATGAAGTACATCGGCCGGCCGAGCATGACGGGTCCGTCGCCGCCGCCGGTGGCCAGCTCGGGATTCCACAGCCCGCCTTCGACGACGTGCTTCTCGCCCAACATGGCCGTGACGCTCAGCCCATCGGTGACGTCCTTCAGTGTGACCGCCGAGCGAATCTTGGCGAAGGCCGTCATGCCCGGCAGTCTGGCGGCCACCAGCATGGAGTTGGAGTCTGGGCTGAAGAGGTCCGCGCCGTTCGTGGGGCCGACGCAGGCATAATCGCTCGGTTGGGCGGTCAGGCCGTCCACCTCGACGACGCGCTCGCCCGCGCAGCGCGCCGGGCAGAAGAAGCCGGGCCACGTCATGCTCCCCAGCACCGCCGCGTTGGAGGGGGCCAGGCAGTTCTCGGCAAAGTCATAGCGATTGACGGCAGTAAGGTCCGGCGACGGGCGCTTGCGAGAGTCTGCCAGGGCGGGCGTATCCTGCTCGCTCTGTCCGGTCTTCGAGGTCTTCATCCCCTCCGGTGGCGGGGCGTCTCGATACGGCCACAAGAAAAATGCCCAGGTGGGGTCGTCCGGGCCCAGCGCGGCGGGAGGCAGCGAACCATGATCTTCGTGAAAGGCGTAGGCCGCGTAGCCGAGGCGGGCCAAATGGAATTCGCACCGCGATCGCCGGGCGTTCTCGTTGGCCACCTGCACCCATTTGAAGAGCAACAAGACGCCGCCGCATAGCACGACGGCCACGGCCGCCAGACCGACCAAGGAGCCGACGGAGAGATTGATCGCAAAACGTCGGGCAGGTTTGTCCATTGGCGCCGAGATTAAAGCCGCGACTGAACTCTGGCGAGTTCAGCTACGCGAATTACACCATCAGTCGCCCGCCGCAGATGTTGATCGTCTGGCCATTGACGGCCCGCGAGGCGTCGCTGGCCAGGAAGACCACGAGCGGGGCGATCTCGTCCGGTTCCAGCCGGCGGCCCTGCGGCGAGGCCTCCGTTTCCAGCTGCTTGAACGGCACCCCTAGCCGCTTGGCGTCGTACTGGAGCCGCTTGTCGTTCATCCGCGAGCGGACTACGCCAGGGCAGACGGCGTTGACCGTCACGCCGTGGGGGGCCACCTCCAGGGCAGCCACCTTGGTCATGCCGGCCAGGGCGTGCTTGCTGGCCGTGTAGGCCGCGCTGTGCAGACTGGCCATCTTGGCGTTGATCGAGGCGATATTGATCACCCGTCCGAAACGCCGCTCGATCATGCTCGGCAAGGCCAGCTTCGTGAACAGATAGGGAGCGGTGACGTTCACCGCAAACGTCAGGTCCCAAAAGGCGTCGTCGTAATCCACCAGCGGCCGAGGGTCCTGGCTGCTGCCGACGCCGGCGTTGTTGACCAGGATTTCGACCGGACCCCAGGCTTCTTTCACCTTTTGCAACACGGCCATCGGCGCGGCGCGGTCAGAGAGATCGGCGATCATCGAAAGCGTCTGGCCCCCCGCGGCGCGAATCTCCGCGACGAGCGTATCCAGCTCGCTTTGGGTGCGGGCCGTGACCGCCACGCGGGCGCCTTCGCCGCCAGCGCCAGGGCCGACGCCCGTCCGATTCCCCGCCCCGCGCCGGTGACCAGTGCCACGCGATTCTTCATGGAAAGCAGCTCCCAGGCCAGTGTGGCCGACTCGCTCTGCGAGTCGGCGGCAACTCGCAGAGCGAGTTGCCACATTCTAGCGGGCCTGGCACGCCGCGATAGCGTCGGCTGCCGATGGCGGAATCGAGCCTGCCGAGCCGACCCGGCTCTCCTGCCACTGGAGGCCGAGCATCACGACGTTGATGCCTGAGCCAATGCCCAGGAAGGACACCTGGTCACCCTGCCGCAGGTGGCCGCGCTCGGCGGCAATAGCGGCCGTGATCGGCAGCGCTACGCTGCCCGTGTTACCCAGGTACTCGACGGTGCTGAAATCGCATTTCTCGTCCAGCTCAAGCGCCGCGAAGAGGGCCTTGCGATGGGCCCGGCCGACCTGGTGGCAGATGGTCTTGTGAATATCGCCGGCGCGCCAGCCCAGCTCCGCCAGGTATTCTTCAAAACAGTCTTTCGCAGCGGCGACTCCCTCGGTCAGCAGGGCCTCGGAGTCGGTATTCATCAGTGGTCGCATGCCATCGGCCGCGGCCTCGTCGTGACCGCTTCGGCACAGCTCACAATGCTCGGTGTCGGCCCAGGCGATGCCTCCGAGCAAGCGATTGCCCTTCTGGCTTAGCTCACGGTCGGTGAGGAGTACCGCCACGCTCGCCGAGCCGATGGTGAGCGACGCCAAGGCGCGCTTTACGTCGTCGCGAGTCAGCGACGTATCGCGATTGAGCTGGGCGATCGTCGTCTCCACGAGCTGCCGGCTTCCCTCGGTGCCGACGACAAGGCCGGCGCGGATTTGGCCTAGCTCGATCATGTTGGCCACGTGGAGCATGCCGCTCGCGATGCCCAGGCAGGCGTTGGAGACGTCGTAGATCGTGCACCGCCGCGGCAGACCAAGTTGGCGATGCACGCCGCAAGCCGTGGCCGGCTCCAGGTAATCGCGGCAGACTGAGCCGTGGATAAGCGCGCCGATCTGGCCGGGATCGATTTCCGCGGCCTCGATCGCCCGCCGGGCGCTGATGACGCTGATCTCGCTGGGCAGCGTGCCAGCGGGCCAGAAACGCCGCTCGCGGATGCCGCTCATCAGCTCCAAACGGCCTTCAGGCAAACGCAGGCGGCCATAGAGCGGCTCGAGCCGGGCCTCGATTTCGGCCGACGTGACGATCTCATCGGGCAACGTGTAGCCGAAGGACTCGAGACAGACGTTGTGGTAGAGCATGTTACCAGGAGTCAGGAGTCAGGAGTCAGTTTGTCATTCCGAGCGCAGCGAAGCATCGCGGCAGGCGGAGCCAACGCGCGAGACCGTTCGCTGCGCTCAGGGTGACATTCCTCTGACAGCCGACTCCTGACTCCTGCCTTACACGCGCGCCACCAGCCCGGTCGTGATGAACCGCAGGATGTCGCGGACGGAGATGATCGCCGCCACGCGGTTGTCATCCAGGAGCGGCAGGTGGCGATAGTGGCCGACGTCCATCTTGTGCAGAGCGAACGCGATCTTGTCGTCCAGGTCGAGCGACTCGGGATTGGGGGTCATGAACTCGGAGACCGGCGCCTTGGCGTGGCGGGCGGCGTTGACGTTGAGCCGCATCAGCGCGTCCCGCTCGCTGAAGATGCCCACCAGGTTGTCGTGCTCTGTCACCAGCACGCAGCCGATGCGGCGCTCCACGAGCAGGTTCAGCACGTCGCCCACCGGCGTGTTGGGCGAGACGGTGATTGGCTTCTTCGCTCCGCGGATGAGCCGTCGCAGGGGCGTTTCCAAGAGCCGCTGCTCGAGGTCAGTGGCTGGCTGGGGGTCGGTCAGGTGGTCCAACGGCTGCTGGCACTCTTCGCAGACGTCCACCCCGTCGATGTTCTCGTGCTCGCAATGAGGACAGATCATGGGGAGTTACTCGACGGTCCAGGTATCGCCCGAGTCGAACAGCGCCGCCAGGTCGCCTTCGCCCTTCTTGGCGATGGCCTCTTGGATTTGCTGGTTCATCCGCTGATCGTACTGCGGCTTCTCCACCGCGCGGAAGACGCCGATCGGCTCGGGGAACTCGGGGTAGCGCATGCGGCTGAGCAGGAACGCCAGGCTCGGCTCCGGCGCCTTCTCGTCGTGGAACAGCAGGTCGTCGGCCTTGATGCCGCTTGCCCAGCTCGACGACCTCCGGGGTCAGGCCGTTCAGGCGGATGCCCTTGTTGCGGTCCTTGCCGAAGATCAGCGGCTTGCCGTGCTCGAGGTAGAGCGTGGTGTCGCTCTTGGTGGCCTTGTCGGTGGCGTAGTCGAAGGCGCCGTCGTTGAAGATGTTGCAGTTCTGGTAGATCTCGACGAACGCCGTGCCGTTGTGCTCGGCGGCCCGCTTCAGCACGTCGTCCAGGTGCTTGATGTCCACGTCGATCGCTGCGGGCGACGAACGTCGCCTCGGCGCCGATGGCGATGCGAGAGCGGGCGCAGCGGGTTGTCGAGCGAGCCCATCGGCGTGCTCTTGGTCTTCTTGCCCAGCGGCGCGGTCGGCGAGTACTGGCCCTTGGTCAGGCCGTAGATCTGGTTGTTGAACAGGAGGATCTTCACGTCGACGTTGCGGCGGATGGCGTGCATCAGGTGGTTGCCGCCGATCGACAGCGCCGTCGCCGTCGCCGGTGATGACCCAGACCTGCAGGTCGGGCCGGGCGAGCTTCAGGCCGGTGGCGAACGTCGGGCGCCCGGCCGTGGATGCGGTGGAAGCCGTAGGTGTTCATGTAGTACGGGAAGCGGCTGGAGCAGCCGATGCCGCGAGATGAACACGATCTTCTCGCGGGGGATGCCGAGCGTGGCGCAGGACCTTCTTCATCTGCGCCAGGATCGAGTAGTCGCCGCAGCCGGGGCACCAGCGGACGTCCTGGTCGCTGGCGAAGTCGTTGGCGGTCAGGACCGGCAGGGTTGTTTGAGTGCTCATGGCACGTCGGGATGTGTCCGTTGTCAGTTGCTGGTGGTTATAGTCGCCTTTCGCTCCGCGAAACGGCCGCCGCTGTTCGCGGAGCGACACAGGCGACGCAATCGGCGGTCTTAGCGGTTGCACTTCAGCCAAGTTCCTTCGATCTTGCTCGACGATCTCGCGGACCGGGAACGGGTGGCCCTGGACCTTGTTCAGGCCCACGGCGTCGACCAGGAACTTGGCGCGGAGCAGCGTGCGGAGCTGGCCGAGGTTCAGCTCGGGGATCAGCACCTTCTTGTACCGCTTCAGGATCTCGCCGAAGTTCGGCGGGAACGGGTTCAGGTAGCGCAGGTGGCAGTGGGCCACCGACGGCCCTGTCCGCCCGGGCATGCGTCACGGCCGTCGAGCAGCGCCGAAGGTGCCGCCCCAGCCGATGACGAGCAGGTCGCCGCTCGTCGGGGCCGTCGACGTCCTGCGTGCGGGATCGTGCGTGGCGATGTTGGCGACCTTCTTGGCCCGCGTGTGGACCATGTGCTCGTGGTTGGCCGGCTCGTAGCTGACGTTGCCGGTGACGTCCTGCTTCTCGAGGCCGCCGATGCGGTGCTCCAGGCCCGGCGTGCCGGGGATGGCCCACGGGCGGGCGAGCGTGCTCGTCGCGCTTGTAGGGCAGGAAGCCGTCGCCGTTCGTTGCGGCTCCGCGGGTGCTTGATCTCGATCTGCGGCAGCTTGGCGCACGTCGGGAATCAGCCACGGCTCGGAGCCGTTGGCGATGTAGCCGTCGGTCAGCAGGATGACCGGCGTCATGAACTGCGTCGGCGATCCGGAAGGCCTCGATGCGCCGCGGCGAAGCAGTCGGCCGGGCTGCGGGCGGCGATGACCGGCACCGGGCACTCGCCGTTGCGGCCGAACATGGCCTGGAGCAGGTCGGCCTGCTCGGTCTTGGTCGGCAGGCCGGTGCTCGGCCCGCCGCGCTGCACGTTGATGATGACCAGCGGCAGCTCGGTCATCACCGCCAGGCCGATCGCTTCGGCCTTGAGCGCGATGCCCGGGCCGCTGCGTGGCGGTGACCGCCATGCGCGCCGCCGAAGGCGGCGCCGATGGCGGCGCCGATGGCGGCGATCTCGTCCTCGGCCTGGAAGGTGCGCACGCCGAAGTTCTTGTGCTCGCGACAGGTCGTGCAGGATGTCGCTGGCGGGCGTGATCGGGTAGCTGCAGTAGAAACAGCTCGCTTGCCGCTCAGCTGCGCCGCGGCGATCAGGCCGAAGGCCAGGGCCTCGTTGCCGGTGATCTTGCGAGTACTTGCCCGGCGGCAGCTTGGCCTTGGCGCACCTGGTACTGGCTGGCGAACGCCTCGGTCGTCTCGCCGTAGTTGTAGCCGGCCTTGAGGGCGCGGCGTGTTGGCCTCGGCGACGGCCGGCTTCTTGCCGAACTTCGTCGTCGATGAACCGCAGCGTCGGCTCCAGCGGCCGGTCGTAGAGCCAGTAGACCAGGCCCAGGGCGAAGAAGTTCTTGCAGCGGTCGGCTGTCCTTCGTGCCCAGGCCGAGTCCTTCGACCGGCCGGCGGCGTGAGCTTGGTCATCGGCGACCTGTGAACAGCCGGTAGCTGCTTCGAGCGTGCCGTCCTCGAGCGGGTTGGTCGTCGTAGCCGGCCTTCTTCAGGTCCTTTGGCGGCGAACGCGTCCTGTTGACGATCAGGATGCCGCCGGGCGCGCAGGTCGGCGAGGTTCGTCTTCAGGGCGGCCGGGTTCATCGCGACCAGGGCGTCGACCTCGTCGCCGGGCGTGTAGATGTCCGTGCTGGAAAAGTGGACCTGGAAGCCGCGAGACGCCGGCCAGCGTGCCGCGCGGGGCGCGGATCTCGGCGGGGAAGTCGGGCAGCGTGCTGATGTCGTTGCCGACCAGGGCCGACGTGTTGGTGAACTGCGTGCCGGCGAGCTGCATGCCGTCGCCGGAGTCGCCGCAGAAGCGGACTGTAGCGGCCTCGATATCCTTGACGGGCTTAACGGTAGTGACCATGGGTGGCGCTGAAGGGGATGACTTCGCTGTCCTCTTTCATTATCTCGTCCGCGCGGGGGCGGGCAACGCAGCAGTCTTTGGCGAGGCTTCAGACTTCGGGCCTCAGGCTTGCCCGACGGTTCCAATCTCTCTGAAGAATCTGAGTCTCCACCCGAAGGCTGCGGCCCGAAATCCGAAGCCTGTCATGCCCCCTCGCGCTCCGGCATGGCCGGGTTCGGCTTGGGGGGAAGGTTGTACACGGTTTGCGGAAAATGCTCGACTAGGAAGTGGACGATGCCCGCCACGCCGACCACGCCCACCGGCTGTCCCTGGTCATCCAGGACGGGCAAGCGGCGGTAGCCGCCGCGCGACATCTTTTCGATCGCCGAAGCCACGGTGTCGCTGGCTCTCGCAGTGGCCGGATTGCGGCTCATCACCGTTTCGATCGGCCGATCCAGGTCGCCGCCGCCGGCGGCCAGCAGCTTGAGAGCGTCGCGCTCCGTGAAGATGCCCATCAGCTTCATCACGGCGTCTTGATTCGTCGGGCCGCAGACCAGGCAGCTCCCGGCTGACTGCCGCTTGAGCAGGCCGAGCACTTCACGAATCGAAGCGCCCGGCTGAACGCAGACCGATGGTTCCAGATGAGCCAGCTCGACCTTTTCCTGCAGATGAAGCTGTTGGTCCACCACCGTGGGGCCTCACAGGTGCGAATTGGCCGCAACGTGGCGCCGGTCCAGGCGCCCTGGCGGTACGATACTCTGCTGCTGCGAAGTAAGATACACCAAATCGGCCGCGCTCGACTAGGCGGGAGGGCCCTCCCGCGGAAAACGATCCGTCGTCGCGCGCCGCGGCCGCATCGCGGGAAGGAAGCCAGAACTCTACCACGAACGTCCGGCGGAGAAAAGCAGGGGCCGCAGCATTCGCCGAATGGCCCAATGGCACACTAACCCGACGCGTAAGCGAGGGAGAGGGAGAAAGCGCGCGGAGCCGCCTCTCCCTCGCTTACGCTTCGCCTTAGTGTGCCGGCTTCACGGTCGGGCCGATGCACGCGGCCACGGTCACTAGCGCGGGGATGACGCCGAACATGGTCGCCACGCCCAGATTGCCGAACAAGGTCGTGAGCCCCAGCGCACCCGTCATCGTGGGCAGAGACTGCTCGGCCACCACACGGGCCACGAGGCCGGCGCCCAAGAACGACGCCGCGGCCAACGCGCCGCCCCACCGCGCCCAGCCGAGGTACTTCGGCGCCCGGAGGAGCAGCCCGAACGTGCCGCGGTTGAACACGAGCATCGCCGTCAGCACCACGCCGGCGGCGATCGCGTCGGCGGCCATCTGCTCCAGCGACGCCCGCACGCAGGCATACATCGCCGTGGGGATCACGGCCAGGCTCATCAGCCAGCCCGTCAGGCCCCCGGCAGTCCACAGCAGCACCTGGGTCTGCGTCGGCTCCGAGACGACAGGGCGAGCTTTGCGCTCCTTGCCGCCGCGCCTTCTCCTGCGTCGCACGCGCTCGTAGGTCGGCGCTTCTCGCTCCGGCGGAGGCTCGTAGGGCCGCGCCAACTCTTCGTCCAGCAGTTCCACGAAGCCATCGCCGACCGCCGTGCCCGGCACGACGATGGGCCTGCCGCAGCGACAGCGCACGCTGCGGCCGGCCAGCTCGTCTCGCAGCTTGAACTCGCGGCCGCAGGCCTGGCAAGTGACGGCAATCGGCATAGCAGGGCTCGGACGGTCGAGATTCTTCGCTTCGCTGAGAATGACTCGAAATCAGACCAGTTCAGGACGACAAGGGCAGCGCCAGCACAGCGCCCAGTAACACCAGATTGGCGGCGGTGCACGCGCCCCACAGCATCATGGTCGGCGTGATCTCCCACTCTTGCGCCTTGATGATGCCGTAGACAAACGCGACCGCGCCGCCGACGCCCATCAAGAGCAAGGTCACCAGGCACAAGGTGGCCAGCGGCCGCTCGCCATTCTCGCGCATCGCGAGGAAGACGCGGATAAAGCAATATAGCCCGACGCACCCGATCGCCAGCGACAGGAGCTGCAAGGCAATGCGGATGAAAAGATAGACATCCATCGGCCGCGACCGAAAAGCGTTAACAGCAAAGCTGAGCCCAGGCCAACGCCCTACCGCTTGAGTATAGAACGCTCCGATTTGCCGAGCCAAGGGGAGTTGGCTACAGCCACAGCCGCTTCTGCAAGAACTCCACCAGGTCGCCGAGCAGCACGTAAGCCAGGCTCCTGTTGCCGCAATCGATCTTGGCCAAGACCTGGGCACCGATGCGCGGGTGGGGCAGCGCTGCGGTCCACGTCGGCCCGGACGTTCGATCACGCTCCCCTCCGAGTCGGTGATGCCGGCCCGCGTGGCAATCTCGCGGACTTTGCCCGCGTAGGTGGTTTCTGGGCTGGCCGCCAGCAGGTAATCAACCTCCAGCGGCCCTCCGCGCGCCGCGCTCTCGCGCCGTGAGCACGTGACCGGCGCGATGCTCAGGCACTTGCAGCTCTAATTGCCAGGGGCCGCTTTCGTCGAAAACCTCCAGCAGGACGTCGCCCCGCCTCACCGGCCGGTTCAGCAGAGCCAGCTCCGGCTGCGACGAGACGACGACGCCATCGAACGGCGCCCGCAGGGTCAATCCGGCCTGCTGTTCCTCCAACAGCCGGACTTGCTGGGCGATCCCCTGGATTTCCGCGGTAGTCTGAGCGTGCCGGCCGCGGAGGCGGATTTCCTCCTCGCGCGAAGAGAGCCGCCCGGCTTCCTGGATATTGGCCTCCAGCGAGCTGAGTAGTTGCTGCTTTTCCACAAGCCGCGCGCGCCGACAAGAGACGCGAGGCCACGTCGTCGTTGTCCAGCCGTAGCAGCTCTTGATTGCGCCGGACGCGCTGCCCGCTGCGGACGTACAACTCGGCCACGCGGCCGTCCTGCGGTGCGAAGGCCTTGCTTTGCAGACAGGGCATAAGCTGCCCCTTGCCCTCGACGCGGTAAGGCACGCTCAGGCATCCCAGGCCGACCAGCAGCAGAGCAGTCACCCCGGCCAGGACGGCGATCTTTCTCCCCGGCCGGCCGCGCAGCTTCGCCCCTAGCCGGCCGATCCCCCGCCACACCGGCAACAGAAACAATTCGCCGTGTGCCTGTGCGTTGTGGAGCGCGGCAGCGACGTGATCGGCCACCAGCCGCGCGCGATCGAGCAGGGCCGTCCCTTGGCGATTCTCGCCAAAGACTTCGAAGACGAGCGCGGCCGTGGAGCCAGGCTGCTCGCGCGAGGCCGCCGTTCCCGCGGAGACCGACGGCGGACGTTGCAGCGGCAGTGCCACGAGATACTGCGATCCGCTTTCGCGGACATAGTCGGCCAGCGCCGCCTCAGCATGCAGAGCATCTTCAGACAACTGCCCTTCATAGATCAAGGGTTTGCCCGACGCGATCACCTGCTGGGCCAGCCGGGCAACGGCGCGGATGAGGTTCGCGCGGGGTTGCACGCTCTCTTGCCCGCTCACGGCCAACACGTTGGCATGCTCTCCGCAGCGCACCGCCAGGCTGAGCCGATCGCACTGCGTCAAATAGCGGCCGTCGTTGACGGCCGTGGCGGCGACCTCCGCCGGGTGCAGGCTGGCGTGGAGGTCCAGCGTGAACTGCTCGAACTTCAGCCAGAACTCATGCTGGCTGGCCGGTGAGCGGGCCTTTTCTCGCTGCTGCAGATACCGTGCTGCCTGACGGCAGGCGTTGTCCAAGAAGTCCAGATAGCTTTGACAAAGCTGAGGATCGGCGTCCTCGTCGAAGAACAGCTCGACGACGCCAGCGGCCTCCTGACGGTGCGTCAGCGGCGCCAGAAGCGCGACGTGGCCCTCCAGGCGCAGCCTGCGGATTGTCTTTTCGCGCGATGATCGGTTGCCGCAGTTGCAGCGTCCGCGCCAGCAGTTGCTGGTTCAGCTCGCGCCTGACCGGGTCGGCTTCGATGCCTGTGGCCTGATACGCCACGTCACAGAAGGCGGCGAACCGTCGGTCGGCGGCCAGGTTCCAGACGACGGCCGCCCGCGTGCCCGTGGCGACCGCCGCCAGTTCCAGAAACTTGCGAAAGAACAGGTCCTTGGCGACGTTCTCGGCGGCCAGCCGCTGGATGTCGCGCGTCGCTCGATCGAGCCGCGGCCACGTCTTTCCGAGGTGCGCTGTCGAGTCTCGGAGAGACTCGTCCACCTGCCTGGGCGGGGGCTGCCATCGGGGCGCCTCGACAAAGATCAGCGGGCCAAGGGGATGGACAGCGTGGCGGTCAGGCCGTCCAGCAACAGGTTGTCGCGATTGGCGACTTCGGCCCAGAGACGCACCTTTCTGGCCACCGGCTCGACGCGCACGTTGATAAAGGCCACGCGGCCGGGGAACGACGCCTTGGGCGCGGCCTCGTTCGGCGGATCGAGCTGCACCTCGATGGCGTCCCCCTGCTTCACTTTCGCCAGCCAGTGGACCGGCAGATAGCCCTCGACCATGACCCGGGAAGCATCGGTGATCTCCAGGATCGGTTCGCCCGTGCGGATGACTTCGCCGGCTTTTCCGTAGACCTTGGTGACGACCCCCGCGAAGGGCGCGGCGACGCGGTGCGTCTTCAGCAGCTCCTTGGTCTCTTCGAGCTTCAGCCGGGCGATGGCCAGCTTCTCTTCCGCTTGCTTGAGCTGGAACAGCGATTTTTCGGCCGCCAGCCGCAGCTCGCGCTGCTCGATATCGGAAACCGAGCCGGCCACGGCCCCCGTCGCCTGAAGCGCCTTGAGATACTCGAATTGGGCGACCTCGCTGGCCTTGTGGGCGTAGCGCACCTCCGTGTCGTTGGCCGCTTCGCGCTCCTGGATCGCCAGGGCAGCGCGCACCAGGTCATCACGGAAGTGGGCGACCAGGTCCTGCGCCCGGACCGTTGTGCCTTCGGGCGCTACGAAATCGAGCGTTCCCAGCCGCTCGCTGGAGAGCTGCACGTGATTGATGTATTGCACGCGGCAATGCGGCAGCCGCAAGCGGCCGCCCTGCATCTCTGGCTCGCCGGCCACGACCGGCGGCGCTCGTTTTCGTGTTGCCCGGCGCGTCAGCCGCCGAGCGACGCTGGATGCCAGCCGCGCAGGCCAGGGCAAGGCCTGCGGCCATGATGGTGAGGACCCAGCGCTTCATGTCTGCTGTCAGCGCAAGCAGGGGCGGACCGGTTCCGAGAGAATCGCGCGCGGACCATAACGATGGCTTGGCGAGGTCACAAGGCCGGTTGCAGCAATCAGCCGGAGGCCCGCAGCCGACCCACGACCCGAGTCGTCCGGTATTGGTTCACTCAGTAGTCCGCCAGTTGCCTTCTCCAGTCCGGCGCCCATATACTACGTAGTGTCGCGTTCAGCGTCTCTTCTGCGCGTGTCACCCGCCCACGCGGTCTATTCCAAATCTCAGGAGCGTTCGATGGCTACTTCTTCACGGCCCACTTGGTGGCGATTCCCTGCGCCCGTGTCTTTGGTCGGCGCGGCGATCTTATTCAACTTGCCCTGGCTCCAAGTGCAGTGCAACGGTCCCATGGGGAACAGCGTGATGTTCACGCAGACCGGGCTGCAAACGGCCACGGGCGGCGTGAGCAAAGGCGAAGGCATCGAGAAAATGCAGCAGCAGATGGGTGCCCTGGGGGGGATGGCTGGCCCGGCCGGCGTGCGCCAATAACCAGCTCGAAAAACCCGAAACCAAGGTCGCCCCGATGATGATCGGCTTTGCGGCCTTGGTCGCCGGCGGCATTTTCCTGGGACTGCTGCTGCCGCTCACCTCGGCGCGTCGTGGGCTAGTCGGCGTGTGTGCCGCCGGGGCGATGGCCCTGCTCGCCGGTCAAATGGCGGTCGGGTTCCCGTTGGCCAAGGAAGCCGATGACGGAAATAAACAGATGGCCAGCTCGCCGGCCGCCAAGTTGGGCAACCCCTTGGGCGGAGGCGGCAACCCATTCGCTCCAGGCGGCGCCGCCAAGGACAATCCGTTCGCCCCCGGTGGGAATCCCTTAGGGGATGCCACCGCCGGCTTGAATGCCGCCCAGGCCATGAGCATCGACGTGCGCTACACCCCCTGGTATTACCTGACTTGGGGCTTTCTGGCCGTCGGACTGGTGCTCGTGCTCGTCGAGGCCGCCACGGGGCGCAACGCCGTTCACTCGGCGACTGCGGCGAGCGGACCCGTCGTGGCGACGTAAGGCTGTCCTACGCGAGAATCTGCTTCACGACTCTTCCGGCCACGTCGGTGAGTCGGAAATCCCGGCCCTGGAAGCGGTAGGTGAGCCGCTTGTGGTCGATGCCCAAGAGGTGCAGCAGCGTGGCGTGCAGGTCGTTGACGTGCACTGGGTCGATCACGGCGTGGTAGCCCAGGTCGTCGGTGGCCCCGTAGGTGATGCCGCCGCGGACGCCGCCGCCGGCCAGGAACATGCTGAAGGCCCGCATGTGATGGTCGCGGCCGACGGCCCCCTTGTTGCTCTGGGCCATTGGCGTGCGGCCGAATTCGCCGCCCCAGATGATCAGCGTGTCCTCCAGCATGCCTCGCTGCTGAAGGTCGCGGATCAGGGCCGCCGTCGGCCGGTCGCACAACCCTGAGCAGATCTTCATGAACGGCATCAGGTCGTTGTGGTGGTCCCAGTCGCGGTGATAAAGTTGGATGAACCGCACGCCGCGCTCGGCCAGCCGCCGGGCCAACAGGCAATTGTAGGCGAACGAGCCGTCCGGCCCGCTGGCGCCGTACATTTCGAGGATGTGCCGGGGCTCGCGCGAGATATCCATCAGCTCCGGCACGCTCATCTGCATGGCGAAGGCCATCTCGTACTGGCTGATCCGCGCGGCGACCTCCGGATCGTAGCCGAAGTCGCCGGACTTCGGACCGGGCTGAACTCTGGCGAGTTCAGCTACGGCATGCGCAGAAGCTGGGGTGCTGGCAGCGGCCGGGCTGCTTCCTTCGCGTGCATCGCTCTGCCGATCGAGCGCCGTGACGGCATCCACCACGTCGCGTTGCCGCGCGCCGTTCACGCCGGCCGGATTGCCCGCATACAGCACGGCGTCGCCCTGCGAGCGGAGGCTCGACTCCCTGATACCGGCCCGGCAGGAACCCGGCGGCCCACTGCCGGGCGGAGATCGGCTGTGGACTGCGGCCGCCGAAGCTGGTCAAGACGACGAAGCCCGGCAGGTCGGCCGCCTCGCTTCCCAGGCCGTAGGTGATCCACGAGCCCATGCTCGGCCGGCCGGTGATCGACGTGCCGGTGTTCATCAGCATGTGGGCCGGGTCGTGGTTGATCTGATCGGTGTGCAGCGAGCGGAGGATGCAAATCTCGTCGGCCACGGAGCCGATATGCGGAAAGAGCTCGGTGATCTCCTGGCCTGATCGGCCCCAGCGGCGGAAAGGGAACATCGGCGCCTGGCAGACGAGCTTCTGTCCCTGGAGCTGGGCAATCGGCTGGCCGCTGGTCACTGAGGCGGGCATCGGCTGCCCGTGCAGCTTGGCGAGCTGCGGCTTGTTGTCAAACGTCTCCAGGTGGCTCGGCCCGCCGGACATATAGAGGAAGATCACGCGGCGGATCTTGGGAACATGCGTGGGAAAGTCCTCGATTCCCGGCGGCAGGCCACGCACGGCCGCAGCCTCGCCGCCGAGCAGTGACGGACTCAGCAGCGAGGCCAGCGCGACGCTGCCCAGCCCGCCGGAAGCGCGGCCGAGAAAGGCGCGGCGGTGCAAGAGGCGGAGAACGCCGAGATCGATATCTGGCGCTTGCTGGCCTGATGACTGAGGAATCGGCATGGGAGAGGGTCTCCGGCAGGCCTGAACGAAGCAGGATCGGCCGCTGGAGACAATCTACGCTAGGAGGATGGGGAAGTCGAATGCGGAGCCAACGGCAGCTCATTTGAACCGGTGTGCTTCGTCCTCGTCCTCGTCGTCGTCCTCGTCCTCGAATAGTTTCCTACGCGGCAGACCGAGGACGAGGACGAGCACGAGGACGAGGACGACAGGACCGCTAAAGGTCGCCAGTCAACCTTACTGCACCATCTGCTCCCCGCCCCCCTCGGAGTGCACGGTGATCTCGCCGGCATCTTCCAAGCGGCGGATGACATCGACGATCTGTTGCTGCACGGACTCGACTTCGGAGACGCGGACCGCCCCGAGGTACTCGATCTCCTCTTTGAGCAGCTCCGCGGCGCGGCTGGACATGTTGCCCAGCACGATCTGCTTGAGCTCTTCGCTGGCCCCCTTGAGGGCCATGGCCCACTGGTTGGTCTCCACGTTCTTCAGCAGGTTCTGCACGTCCTTGTTGGAGAGCTTGGCCAGGTCCTCGAAGACGAACATGCGACGGCGGATTTCCTCGGCCAGCTCCGGGTCAGACTCGTTGAGCGTCTCCATCACGGCACGCTCGGTCGCCCGGTCGGCCACGTTGAGGATTTCGGCCACGGCCTGCACGCCGCCGGCGTTCTGGAAGTGCTGGCTCAGCGCGGTCCGCATGCGGTTCCGCAGGCCCTGCTCCACCTCGGCGATGATCTCCGGGCTGGTGCGGCCCATCGTGGCGATGCGGCGGATCACGGTTTGCCCACGCTCGGCGGGCAGGCCGGCGATCACTTCAGCCGCCATCGTCGGCGGCAGGTAAGAGAGGACCAGGGCGATGGTCTGCGGGTGCTCGTCGATGATGAACGTGAGCAGGTTCTGGCTATCGACCTTGCTGAGGAAGCCGAACGGCACGGCCTCGATCTGCTGCCGCACGTTGTCGATCAGCTCGCCGGCCTTGTCGCCCAGGGCCTTTTGGATCAGCTCGCGGACGCGGTTCAGCCCGCCGCCTTCGACCGTCACCGCGCCGGGGCTGGCCTGAGCGAACTGACCGATGGCGGCCGCTTGCTCCTCGATGGAGACGTGCTCGATGCGGGCGATCTCGACCGACACGGCCTCGACCTGCCGCGACGTGAGCTTCGACATCACCTGCGCCGCTTCCTCCGCCGGCAGGCTCAAAAGCAGCACGGCAGCCTTGCGGACTTCAGTCACCATTGCAAGCTGCTCCGCTTTGCGGTCCGCGGGACGCCAGCCAATGCTCTAGCACCGCCTCGGCATGGTCCGGCTCGTCGCGGACGAAACGATCGAGGTTGGCCCTCCAGGGCGCCGCGCCGCGCGGCGCAGACAATCGCCACCGGCCGGGCGCAGGCCAGGTGCCACGGCTTTCGAACCGATGACGCGCACGGCGCGCGGACGCGAAGGAAGAGCGAGGCCCAACGACATGTGCGTCTCCGGCGAGGGGATGCGCGTGGTGCGGCGCGGACGGTTGGCCGGGCGTTTATCGACAGGGAAGGCGCCTCCGCGTGAGCAAATCCCGATGCCAGCAACACTAGCCCGACGCGCAGGCGAGAGAGAGCGCCACCAACACTAGCCCGACGCGCAAGCGAGGGAGAGGCGCCAGTGATCTGGAGCATGTGGCAGCGCTCCCTCGCTTGCGCGTCGGGCTAGTGTGCAGGGCCGTTTCAACTCCCGTAGTCCGAATGGTCGATGCCATCAGATAGACCCAACTCTCGCCTTGTCTTGCGCACTCGACAATCGAATCTCGCCGACCGATCCTTGGCGGCGGACAAGAGTGTCCGCCTTACGCTCCGCCTAGCGCCTCGCGCCCGGCCGTCGCCGCGGAGCGCGCCGGGGACGTTGTAGTCGGATCGTGGCGGCTCGTCCATCCGATCGCCCAGGGGGAATGGTCGCAGGTCTTCGCCGCCCAGCCGGCGGACCGCGGACCATCGACCTGGCCGCCGTATGCCGTCAAGCTGCTTCCCGAGCGGCACGCGGAGAACCCGCTGGCCATCGCCTGTCTCCAGCGGGAGGCGGCCGCGGCCCGTGAGGTGCAGCATCCGCGGCTCGTGCCGCTGCTGGCGGCCCAGGTGGGCAACCCGCCGCTGCATCTCGTGATGCCGCGGCTGCCGGGCGCGTCGCTCGATCGCCTTCCCGGCAGGCGGCTGTCGGTTGCTATGTGCCTGTGCGTCGCCCGCCAGATGGCTGAAGCGCTGGCGGCGCTGCACGAGCGGGGCTGGATTCATGGCGATGTCAAGCCGGGCAACATTCTCATCTCACCCGCGGGGCAGGCCACGCTTTTGGACCTGGGCCTGGCACGGCGCACGGACGAGCTGCGAGACTTTGTGCGACGTCCGCTCTGGGGAGCGCCGGCGTACCTTTCGCCGGAAGCGTTCACTTCGGCCTATGGCCTGGACGGCCGGAGCGATATGTATAGCCTGGGAGCGACGCTCTTCGAGCTACTGGCCGGCCGCCCTCCGTTCGTCGGGAGGACTGCCGCGGACTTGGCACGTCAGCACTTGACCAGCGTGCCGCCCGACCTGCGCCGTCTGGTGCCGCAATTACCGAGCGAAGTGTCCCGGCTGGTGGAAGAGCTGCTGGCCAAACAGCCGCTGCGCCGCCCGCATTCGGCCCGCGAGCTGGTGGAGCGGCTCGTGGCGCTGGAGGTCTTGACGTTTGGGGATCGGGTGACATTCTCGTTCCGAGGCTCTGCCTCGGAACGCAATGCCTTGCAGGCTCTGCCTGCCGGATGGTGAACGCTGGAAGCGTGAGGGTGACGCGCGAGGCAGAGCCTCGCCAACAGTGCGTTCCGAGGCAGAGCCTCGGAACGAGAAGGGAGTGACCATGTCGATCACATCACTCGCATCGCTGCCGGCCAGCGTGGCCGGACAATCGCTGGCGCAGGCCCACGGTTCGGAGGCGGAGCGCGCCGCCCTGGAAACCGTGGCGCAGCAGCATCGCACGACGGGTGAGAAAAAGGCCGAAGCCGCCGCCGGCGTTGGCACCACTGATGCCGAGGGGGAAGAGGCCCACGAGCGCGACGCCGACGGCCAACGGCCGTGGGAAGATCAGCTCGATCTCAGCAGGCAAGGCAAGGACAACGAAGCCGAAGCCGAAGAATCGCCGGAGCCGAGCCAGCGCGCCGGCAAACCCCCTTGCCAGCACCGGTGGGGGATTGGATATAACGGCTTGATGAATCGAGACTTCCTGGCGCGCGAAGTGGCTCGTTTCGACGCGGCGACGCCGATCCACGCGGCGGTCACGCCGCCCGCCTCGTGGTACGTCGAAGACGAAGTTCCTGGAGCTGGAGAAGCACGTCGTGCTGTGCAACTCCTGGCAGCCTGTCGGCCGGACCGATCAGGCCGAACGCCCGGCGAGTTCTTCTCCGGCGTCTTCCTCGGCCAGCCCTACGTGGTCTTGCGCGATGCCGCGGGCGACCTGCGGGCCTTCCACAACGTGTGTGCCCATCACGCCGCTCAGGTCGTTTGCGGCGAGGGGCACTTGAACGAGCTGGTGTGCCCGTACCACGGTTGGACCTATGCCCTGGACGGCCGGCTGCGCAGTGCCCCGCGCCTGGGCCGCGTGGAGGGCTTTCGCGTCGCCGACTTCGGGCTGCAGCCGATTCCGCTGGCCACGTGGGGGCCGTTCGTGTTCCTGTTCTTCGGCCCCGAGCCGCGGCCGCTGGAGGCAGACCTGGGACCGCTCACCGCGCGAGTGCCGCTGGAGAGCATGGCGCGGCTGAAGTTCGTGGCCCGCCGGCAGTACACGCTCGAGTGCAATTGGAAAGTGTACGTCGATAACTACCTGGATGGCGGCTATCACGTCGCCCACCTGCACCGGGGGCTGGCCGGGCAGCTCGACCTGGAGGGCTATCGCACGGAAATCTCGCCGCGGATGTGCATCCAGTCGTGTGCGGCCGGCAAGGCCGACGAGGCCACGGCGCCGTCGATCGATCCCTTGGATTTCGCCGAGCGGATCGGGCCGGGCGCGACCTATGCCTGGCTGTATCCCAACTTCATGATCAACCTCTACGGCCCAATCATGGACACCAACTGGGTCGTGCCGTTGTCGGCGGACCGCACGCTGACGGTCTTCGACTATTACTTCGCCGAGACGGAAGGCCCGACGGCCCAGCAGTTCGTCAAGCGCAGCCTGGCCGCCAGCCATCAGGTGCAAGCTGGAGGACGTGGAGATTTGCCAATCGGTGCAAGTCGGCCTGGGCTCGCGGGCCTACGATCAGGGGCGCTATGCCCCGGCCGTGGAAATCGGCGAATACCACTTCCATCAATTGCTGCGGCAGGATATGGAAGCGTACTTGGCGCAGCGGAATGAGCCTTGACCTTCGTTCCAAGCTTCCTCGTTCCCAAGCTCTGCTTGGGAACGCACGTCTCGAAGCTCCGCTTCGAGAACTGCGAAGGCGTGACAACGCGAAGCAGAGCTTCGCTACTTGGGTTCCCAAGCAGAGCTTGGGAACGCAGCAAATCAGGCGTCCCGAAGCCTTAGATGCCCCTCATCGTTCAGAAATTCGGCGGCACCAGCGTGGCCGACGCGAGAAGATCCTGGCCGCGGCCCGCCGGGCCATCCGCGCCAAGCAGCAGGGCAACCAGGTCGTCGTCGTCGTCAGCGCCCGGGGCACACCACCGACGAGCTGATCGAGCTGGCCCGCGAGATCACCGAGCGCCCGCCGGCCCGCGAGATGGACATGCTCCTCGCCACCGGCGAGCAGGTCAGCGTCGCCCTGATGGCCATGGCGATCCAGGCGCTGGGGCACGCAGGCGATCAGCTTCACCGGCGCCCAGATCGGCATCGTCACCGACAGCACGCACACCAAGGCCCGCATCCAGATCGATCACCACCGAGCGGATGCGGCAGGCGCTCGACGAGGGCAAGATCGTCATCGTCGCCGGCTTCCAGGGCATCGACGAGGACTACAACATCACCACGCTGGGCCGCGGCGGCAGCGACACGACCGCCGTCGCCCTGGCCGCGGTGCTGGGGGCCGACGTGTGCGAGATCTACACCGACGTCGACGGCGTCTACACGACCGACCCGCGCGTCGTGCCCGAGGCCCGCAAGATCGACCGCGATCAGCTACGACGAGATGCTCGAGCTGGCCAGCCTGGGCGCCGGCGTGATGCACTCCCGGTCGATCGAGTTCGCCAAGAAGTTCGGCGTGCCGATCCACGTCCGCAACAGCGTCTCGCGACGCCGAGGGCACCTGATCGTGGCCGAGGCCGAAGTCGTGCGAGCGGCCGGTCACCGGCGCGGCCCTGGTCAAGAACGAGGCCCGCGTCACCGTCCGCGGCGTGCCCGACCGGCCGGGCGTCAGCCAGGCGATCTTCGCCGCGCATCGCCGAGCGGAACATCGTCGTCGACATGATCGTCCAGAACGTCGGCGCCGACGGCAAGGCCGACATCAGCTTCACCGTCGCCGCGGACGACCTGCCGGCGACGCTCGACGCCGTCGCAGGAGGCCGTCGAGCGAGCTGGGCGCCGACGGCGTCACGCAGCGACGACGACGTCGCCAAGGTCTCGGTCGTCGGCGTCGGCATGCGCACGCACACCGGCGTCGCCCAGCGGATGTTCGGCGCCCTGGCCGACGCCGGCGTCAACATCCAGATGATCACGACCAGCGAGATCAAGATCTCGGTGCTCGTGGCGCAAGGAGCAGGCCCAGGCCGCGCTGCGGGCCGTGCACAAGGCGTTTCGAGCTCGACACGCTGCCGCCGGACGCGCCCGCGACGTCACCGCCGCGGCCGTCTGCCGCGGCAACGGCCGCGACGCCGTGCTGATCATCGAGCGGCTGCGCAACATGGAAGAGCTGACGATCGACGACATCACGCTCGACGACACGCAGGCCCGCGTCACGATCAGCGACGTCCCCGACCAGCCGGGCGTGGCGGCGGGCATCTTCGACGGACTGTCGGCCGGCGAGATCTTCGTCGACATGATCGTGCAGAGCGAAGCCCGCGACGGCGAGGCCAGCCTGAGCTTCACCGTGCCGCAGGCGGCCCTGGAGCAGAGCCTGGAGACGGCCCGCGAAGTCAGCCGCCATGTCGGCTGCGGCGAGGTCACGCAGCAGCCCGCGCGTGGCCAAGCTCTCGGTCTCGGGCATCGGCCTGCGGAGCCACACGGGCGTGGCCATCCGCATGTTCGAGGCGCCTGGCCGAGGCCGGCATCAACCTCGAGATGATCAACACCAGCGAAGTGCGGGTGAACGTCGTCGTGGATGGCGTGCACGGGAAGGCCGGCCTGGCGGCGCTCCAGGCGGCCTTCAAGGACGTGCAGCGCTGAATCTCGGCACACTAATCCGACGCGCAAGCGAGGGAGAGGCGCCAGTAGCCGTAGGGTGGGCCAAGCTCGCACAGCGAGCGCTGGCCCACCAAAACCGCCGCGGTGCTCGTAACCTGGCGTCTCCAAGCACATTTGGTGGGCCGGCGGCCGCTGAACGCGGCCTTGGCCAACCCTACGGGCGCGGGCCCGGCCCGTACGTCCGATAGAACTGGTTCTGAAACAGCTCCCCCGGATCGTGCTTCCGCTTGGCCGCGAAGAAGTCACGCGCTTGCGGATAAGCCCGGTGAAACTGCTCCGGCGTGGCGTGCAGGCGGTAGGGCAGGTAGTAACGCCCTTCGCGCTCGAGCGCCGCGTCGATCAGCTCGCGCGTCAGCGCCTGCATCCGCTCTTCGCCCTCGGCCGTTATCTCCTGCACGAAGAGCATCACGAAGGCGAACATCGCCTGATCGGCGTACCGCAGAAACGCGTCGCCATCCTCGTTCACGCCGCGGACGGTCACGTTCAGCAGATTGGCCCTGTGCCGGGGGATGATCCGCCGCAGTGCCTCGACGAAACCGACCACCCGGTGCGGCGGCACGAAATACTCGTGCAGAATGTCCGTCGTGCGGGCCGAGCGGTTCGGCCAGCACGTCGGCGCTTTCGTTCAAGAGCTGGTTGCGGGAAAAGACCTTGCCGCCCAGCATCGGCTGAACCCGCGTCTCGGCGCTCCACCGCAGCTCCTTGCCATAGTCGCTATCGGCAGAGCCGCGGAACACGGCCCGCCGCAGCTCGGCGTTGCCCGGCGCGGCCAGCGCGGGCACCTCTCCCTCTTCCCGCACGAAGGCGTTGAGGATGATCTCCTCGAGGAACGTCCCGGGGACGACGTTCATGCGGGCATAGACCATCTCGACGCCGGGCCGCCCCTTGATCTTGGCCTCCAGCGTGCCCAGCGACTGATCGACCGGCACGACGTACTGCTCGAGCCGATAGCGCTCGTTGGGCACGACGCGCAGCTCGGCCTCCAGAATGATACCGAGCAGGCCGTAGCCGCCCAGCGCCAGCGAAAACAGCTCGTGGTTCTGCGTGCGGCTGCAGCGGACGATGGAGCCGTCGGCCTTCAGCAGGCGAAACGACTCGACGGTCGAGGCGATCGGCGGGCGGTCGTATTGCCAGCCGTGGCAATTGACGCTTAGCGAGCCGCCGACCGAGAACGAATTGTTCGACTGCATCACCTGCACCGAGCGGCCGCGCTCGTCGAGATAGGCGATGACGTCGCTCCACACGGCCCCCGCCTGCGCGGTGCAGAAGGTTGCGCTCTTCGTCCAGCGCCAGACGCTTCCACGGCAGCATGTTGACGACGATGCCGTCGGGACAGATCGTGTGGCCGCCCATGCTATGGCGAGCGCCGGCGATCGAGACGCGGCGGCCCTCGGCCCGGCGCGGGCCAGCAGGGCGATGAGCTGGCCCTCCGGATCATCGCTATCGACGGGCACTTCCCAGATCTCGGCCACGGGAGTTTTGTTCAACCGGCTGGCGTCGTCCACGTGGCCGGCGGGCAGCTCCTGGACCTCGTCCTCGTCGAGGTAGGCCATGCGGGCCAGATGGATCAGCGGCCTGGCCAGCAGGCCGGCCAACACGAGCATGCCCATGACCAGCACCAAGAGGATGCGGCGGGTGCGCTTCTTCATAACAGTCGTCGCTCGATGCGCCAGACGTAGGGTGGGCCGAGCTCGCGCAGCGAGCGCTGGCCCACCAAAAACCGTTGGATCTCGAAGCGCGGCCTTCGGCCCGCATTTGGTGGGCCAGCCGCCGCTGGCGCGGCCTTGGCCCACCCTACGGCTTACGGCTTCTCGTTCCAGTAGATCTTCACGTTCTTCGTCGCCCGGCCGACGGCGACGAGGTCGATGCGGCCGTCGCCGTTGAGGTCGGCGGCGGCCAGGTCTTCGACGGCGACGCCGCCGGGATCGAGCAGTGTGCGCTGCCACTTGCTGCCCGCCGGGCATCTTGCGGGTCGATAGATGCGCACGCCGCTCTTGGACTCGGCGTCGCGGTTGTCGCGGACTGCCGATGATCAATTCCTCATCCTTGTCGCCGTCGAGGTTCGCGCACCACACGGCGTGGCCCCATTTGAGCTGGTCGTCGAGCACCTGGCGGTTCCAGTGCCGCGGACGCGTGTCTTGCGGCGGCTCCGGCGTGTAGACGACGACCTGATGGCCGTGCCAGGGCTCGATCGTGGCGATGTACTTCTCCGTGCCGCTCTTGGTATCCCCTAGCGTCCCCAGCTTGATCTCGCTCGCACCGCGGTTGCCGGACTTGTTCTCCTGGTTGCCGGCGTGCCGATGCAGCGTCGCGCGACCAGCGTGCCCTGCGGCGACCGCTTGAGCAGACTCACCCCCTCGTAGCTGGCGGCGAGCAGATCGAGACGGCCGTCGCCATCGACGTCTGCCGGATGGAAGTTGTGCGACACGTGCAGCTCTTCGCTGATCACCTCGGGCGTCCACGGCCCCTTCACCGGGTCGGCCGGCATCTTGTAGGAGAGCATGCGGATCGGCCGCTCGCTGTAGTTGTTCTTGGCCGAAGAGCCGCGGCCGAAGAGCGGCACGACGATCAGCTCGCTGCGCCTGTCGCCGTCGAAATCGGCCCAGCGGATGCGGTGCACGGTCGGCTCCTGGCCGATCGGGTGTACCGTCCAGCGGTCATCGGCCGACTTGCCGGCGGTGAGCCATTGCAGCGTGCCGCTGCCGACGGTGTCGGACGGCCGCCAGTCGGCCCCCAGGGCGAAGTCGAGCTTGCCGTCGCCGTCGATGTCGTACGGGGCGATGCAGACGTTGTCCTTCTTCGTCTGGCCCTCGATCATCGTGTGCCGCTTCCAGGTCGGGTTCTCGTACCACACGACACGGCCGGTATCGACCACGACGATATCCGGTCGGCGGTCCACATTCATATCCACCAGCACCACGGCATAGCCCACGCCGAGGCCCGTTTCGATCTCTTCGGCACGGAATTTGAACTCACCGCCAATGGCATCGCCTAGCCATAAGGCGGCGGCCAGGAAGACCAGTGCACAACGCATGGAGAACGCCTTAAGGTAAGAGTGCAATTGGAATATTGTCCACCAGCCTAGCGGCGCTGCACACGTCGAAGCAAGCCTCACGTACTTGGCTACTTGGGGTTCCTGCCTGAACAGTATCGAGGACCGCCCGAGCGGTAGCGCAGGGATCGCGACGCTGGCCGCTCAGGAGTGGGACATCGTTTGCCCAGACTTTTTGTTTGACTATCGGGGGAACGACTCCTAGACTGCGGAGGCATTTTCATTGGTCGCATCTCCAGTCTCGCGTCTGCGGCGTTCGTTCGAGCCCATTCCCGCGCCGGGATTTCGCGGCGCGTCGTTTCATACGGTGTTCCCCGGAAGGAAGAGGCGAGCCCGGCCCGCTCACTTGGCGCGGCGCCTGCGGTCGGGCTTTGCGGTCGGGGCGGCGCTGCGCCGTCGCCGGATCAGCGTGCGCGAGGAAAGCGCGAGCTGCCGGCTGCATGGCTGGGAGTCATGTAAGTTCATTCCCCATTGGCCAGGAAGGGCCCTGCACCGTTAATTTGGCAGGAGGATCTGATGCCTACCGCAACCGCCACCGCAACCGCCACCGCCACCGTCACCGCCACCGTCACGCTGAACGCCGCCTTCTTCCAGGAGATCAAGGACGACAATCAGCGCCTCCAAGAGCTGCAGCGCGAGCTGCGCGAAATCTTTGCCGCAGACCGCCCGCTGGGCGTGAGCCGCTTCACGCTCATCGACCTTTTGGCCGAGCTGCGCGACCTCCTGGCCACGCACTTCGCCCTGGAGGAAGCCTTCGGCTACTTCGACGATCCCATCGACGTGGCCCCGCACCTGTGCGAGCAGGCCGAGGCGCTGCGGGCCGAGCACAGCGAGCTGTTCGTTGACGTCTGCCACCTGTCCGATCGGGCCGCCGACCTCCTGGTCGAGCATGGCACGCTGGCCGGCTATCGCCAGGTCGCGCGGCTGTTCCGCGAATTCGATTACCGACTGAGAGAGCACGAAGCCCAGGAGACGGCGCTGATCATGCTGGCGTTCAACGCCGACATCGGCGCGGGAGATTAGTAGCAAGCACACTAGTAGCAGGCACACTCCGTGTGCCGTAGAACGGAATTCATTCGGTTCTAGACGTGGCCTTGGCCCGACGGAGTGAATTCCGTTCTACGTAGACGGCCACGGAGTGTGCCTACTACGTGTGCCTACTACGGCGCGGCACGCTTGCCGATGCAATAGAGATACTTATTCGAGCGGGCCAGAATCTGGCCTTTGTGAGGCGTGAGCGAGGCGCGGAAGTACTCGTCTTCTGCGGCGGTGAGCTTACCCGCGGCGAGCGGTTCGAACTTCAGCCCGGGCCGCAGCACGATCGTATCGCCGGTCTCGCTCGGAAAATACGCCAGGCCGGCGGCGGCAATTGGCGAGGCGGAGATCTTCGCATTCAGCCGCTGCGTCCATAGTTCTTTGCCCTTGGCGGCGTCGTAACAGGTGAGCATGCCTTCCAAGCTGGTCACGAGCACGTAGTCGCCGACCACAATGGGCGAGGGAAGGTCTCGGCGGCCGCCCCGCTGGCGGCTCCAGATGACGTGCGACGACGTGACGTCGCCGCTGCCGCCGGGCCTTACGGCATACATCGGCCCCTTGAGGCCGCAGACGTTGAACAAGAGGCCGCCGCCCGGCGTGACCGAGGGATCGCCACGGCCGGCCCCGTTGCGGCTCTGCCACAGCTCTTTGCCCGTGGCCGGTTCGTAGGCGATGAGCGCCGTGTGGCCGTTGACGGCCAGCTCTTTTCGGCCTTTGGCCTCGACCACCACCGGCGTGCTCCAGCCGCGGAAATTGGGCCGTGGCGTGCGCCAGCGGATTTCGCCGGTGCGCTTATCGACGCCGACGATCGAGGCGTTCTCGTCAGCATCGCAGTTCTGGATCACCAGGTCGCCCACGATCACCGGCGAAGCGGCCGTGCCCCAGGGGCCTTCGAACGTGCCCAGGTCGAGCGACCAAAGCGGCTTGCCATCCAGCGAATATCCGTGCAGTCCACCGCGGCCGAAGAAGGCCGCCACCACTTCGCCGTCGGTGGCGCACGTGGCCGAGGCATAGCAGTTCATGCTGTGCAGCTTCTCGGGGGTGCCCTTCCAAGGCGCCTCGTGCTCCCACAAGAGCTTTCCGTCCTCGCGCGACAAGCAGAATACGATCCGCCGCTTGCCGCCTTCCTCGGCCGTCGTGAGAAAGATGCGATCGCCCCAGACGACGGGCGTCGATTGGCCGAATCCCTTGAGCGGCGCCTTCCACACGACGGACGAGTCGTCCCACTTCGTGGGAATGGCCGGCCCCGTGTAATGGCCGTCGTGCGTGGGGCCGCGGAAGCGCGGCCAGTTGTCCGCGGCCCGCGCTGCAAGAGCGGAGGCAACGAGCACCAGCGCAGAAGACGCGAGTCGGTTCATCGATCGTTCATCGCTGTCTGATACAGTCTGTATCCTTCGAGTTCTTCTTCGTTGACCGGCACTACCTTGATAAGCAAGGGACTGTCCTCGAAGAAGCCTTCCTTGGCCAAGGGAAAATGCCCAATGCCGAATCCCGCGGGGTCATTCAATCCACCCAGCGTGAGCTTCGATGGATCGATGTCTTTCGGCTGCTCGGAGTACTTGTTCGCGTAACTGCGAAGATGCACGGCGAACTCATCAACCGCGAGGACCTTCATCACTCGCCACGACCCATCTTCATCCTGCGTGGCATACAGACCGCCAACTTGGATCGACTTGTCAGTTTTCTCCACGGATGCGCCCAGCCCGATGCGTCATTCTGTTAGCCTTTCCGACTAGCGCCAAAAAGAAGCCCGGCTTCTTGGAGAAGCCGGGCTTCTGGAATCCGCGAGTCTATGCCTTGCGGGCCACGTTCAAGTACGCGTGCACGTGCGGCGAGCCGCGGAAGTGCGAGCAGAACGTGGGGCCTTCCAGCCGCCACACGTCCCACACGCCGTCGTCGCCCGTGTCGCCCGTTTGATAGAAGGCGATGTGCACCTTCTCGAAGCCGCCGCCGGCCTTGACGCACTCCAGCGCCTCGTCCACGTCCTCCTTACGGTAGGGCGAGAGGATGTCGGCCACCACCTTCTCCAGGAGCGCGAGCTGATCCTTGGTCAGCTCGCTGCCCACGATGCCGGCCCGCGCGGCGTTGGCGTCTTTGATCTGCACGGCGTTTTCCGCCGGCGGACGCGCGAGCAGCGCCTTCTTGCGTTGCTTCTCATCAAGCGCCGCGAAGACTTCGTTCGCCCGCTTCGTTTGGTACCAGAAGAGATTGGCCGTTGGGTCGCCTTCCTTGCCGTGGCCGTAGACGATCGGCCCGCCGAAGGCGGCGCCCGGCACGGTGTCGCCGTCGGCCCGCAGCGTGAGGTGCCGGCCGGTTAGCTCGAACTGGAAGCGGTCCTTGTCCGGGTCGCCGAAGATGGCCACGGCATAGTTCGCCACGCCGCCGTGGTCGGCCGTCATCTGCTTCTGGAGCCGCTCGTAGCCGTCGGCAGAAGTCACGCCGCGTAGCACCTCGTCGATGATCTTCTGCTGTTCGGGCGAGAACGACTTGACGTTGGCCTTGGTGACGTGCCAGTTGGCGCTGATCGTGAACCGCCGTTTGTCTTCCCAATCGAGGACCACGACCTTCTTCTGATCGGCCGAGAGCGAGTCATGCAGCCGCTTCACCGCTGATTCCGCGGTGCTGGTCTTGCTGGCGCGCCGTGCACGCCGCGCGGCACGAAGGACAGCGCTCCGGTGGCCAGCGCCGCGGAGCCGGCCAAGGCGAGAAAATCGCGGCGGTCGAGAGCTTCGCAGTCCGGGCAAGATTGATTGCGTCGAGCCATAGTCAATACTCCTGGATAAAGTGCTTGCGCCAACACCGCCTCGCTGGGCGTTCCAACGTCCATGCTCATCCAACGGGCACGTCGGCCAGGACCCAGCGGCCACACACGGATCAACGTAGGCTGATCGATGCAGGAAGTCAAACAGTTCCAGGGCAGCAAGGGCAGCAACCAATCGGCAGGCCAGGCTTCAAAGCAGCCTCGATACAACGCATAATGCTCGCACGGCTTCAGGATAGTCGCCCAGGGCTTGGAATCGGACACATGCGTCGGGCAATCGCGGCGATCGCATTGGTTGGCGCCATCGTTCGGCGCGATCGCGCCGGCGCTTCGTGCCGCTGAGCCGGAGGGGCCGGGGGTCGAGTTCTTCGAGCGCAAGATTCGGCCCGTCCTCGTGAAGCATTGTTACGAATGCCATTCGGCGGGCGCCAAGAAGCTGCAGGCCGGATTGTTGCTGGATACGCGCGAGGGCATTCGCCGCGGCGGCGACTCCGGGCCGGCGGTCTTGCCGGGCAGGTTGGAGGAGAGCCTGATCCTGGCCGCGCTGCGAGGCGAGAGTGTCGAGATGCCGCCGACCGGCAAGCTGCCCGACGAGGTGATCGCTGACTTTGAAAAGTGGATCAAGATGGGGGCGCCCGACCCGCGCGAAGGCGGCGCCGCCAAGCCGGCGAAATACGGCGAGATCGACCTGGAGAAAGGGTGGCAGTTCTGGGCGTTCCAGCCGCCGAAGCGGCAGGCCCCGCCGGCTGTGAAGAACGCTGTCTGGGCGCGAGGCGATATCGACCGCTTTCTCCTGGGCCGGCTCGAAGCTGCCAAACTGTCGCCCGCGCCTGACGCCGACCGGCGCACGTTGATCCGCCGGGCGTACTTCGACCTCATCGGCCTGCCACCGACGCCAGAGGAAATCGACGCTTTCGTCCACGACACGGCGGCCGATGCTTTCGCCAAAGTCGTCGATCGCTTGCTGGCCTCGAGCCACTTCGGCGAGCGCTGGGGCCGGCACTGGCTCGACGTGGCTCGCTACTCCGACTCGACCGGCGGCGGCCGCACCAAGATCTACGGCAATGCCTGGCGCTATCGCGACTACGTCATCGCCAGCTTCAACCGCGACAAGCCGTACCGATCAGTTCGTCGCGGAGCAAATTGCCGGCGACCTGCTCCCCAGTGAGAATCTGGCCGAGCGGCAGGAGCGACTGATCGCCCTGGCCTTCCTCGTGCTCGGGCCGACCAACTACGAGACGCAGGACAAGGAGCTCCTGCGGATGGACGTGGTGGACGAGCAGATCGACACCATGGGCCGGGCCTTCCTGGGCATGACGCTGGGCTGCGCCCGTTGCCATGATCACAAGTTCGATCCGATCCCCACGGCAGACTATTACGCCCTGGCCGGCATCTTCCGCAGCACGAAGACGCTGACGCCGGGCAACGTCTCCGGCTACGTCGAGCGGCCGTTGCCGATGCCCGCCGAGCAAGAGGCGGCATGGAAGGCCCACCAGCAGTCGCTCCAGCGGCGCAAGTCGCTGCTCGCGGAGGCCGAGGCCGACCTGGCCCGACTTGGCGGCTCTGTTGCCGCCGCGTCGGCCGGCAAGCAAGGCGCCGCCAAACGAGCCGCCAAACAAGACATCGTGCGGCGCGGAAGACCTGCCGGGCATCGTGATCGATGACGTGCGGGCCAGGCTCGTCGGCCAATGGACCTTCTCGAAGTTCAACGCCGGCTACGTGGGCGACGGCTATATCCATGACGGCAACACGCAGGACGGGCAAAAGACAGCGACCTACAGGCCCGACCTGCCGCGGGCCGGCGAGTACGAAGTGCGCGTCTCCTACACCGCCGGCACCAACCGGGCCACCAACGTGCCCGTCGAAATCCGGCACGCAGAAGGCGAGACGACCGTCCGCATCAACGAACAAAAGACGCCGCCCATCGACCAGCGCTGGCTGTCCGTTGGGAGGTTCAAGTTCGAGAACGGGACGGCCGGTGCCGTCGTCATCTCCAACCTCGATACCGATGGCCACGTGATCGTCGATGCGGTGCAGTTCTTGCGTGTCGGCGATGAGAAGACGCCGACCACGGCCGGGAAGGCGAAGCCTGCTGGCTCATCGACGGCCAAGAACGCCGCGGACGCTCGAGCACTTGTCGCCGCGCAGGAACGAGTGACTTTGCTGGAAACGCAGATCGAGGAGCTGAAGCGTCGTGGTCCCGCGCCGCCGCCTCTGGTGCTGGCGGTGACGGACGAGGCCGAGACGGGCGACTATTTCGTCTGCATCCGCGGCAATCCTCGGCAGTTCGGCGCGAAGACGCCGCGAGGCTTCTTGCAAGTCGCCGGCCCTGGCTCGCTGCCCAAGATCAGCAGCGGCGAAAGCGGCCGCCTGGAGCTGGCCCGCTGGCTCGCCAGCCGCGACAACCCGCTGACGGCCCGCGTGATGGTCAACCGCGTCTGGCATTATCTGCTGGGGGCCGGGCTGGTGCGCACGCCCGACAACTTCGGCCACACCGGCGAGCGGCCCACGCACCCGGAGCTGCTCGATCACCTGGCGGTCGGCTTCATGGAAGACGGCTGGTCGGTCAAGCGGCTGGTGCGGTCCATCGTGCTCAGCCGAACGTATGGGATGAATTCGGCTGTAGGGTGGGTCGAGGAACGAGACCCACCAGATCGACATGGTGAGCCCGCAATTGGTGGGTCTCGTTCCTCGACCCACCCTACGGTCGGCGCCGCCGACCCCGACAACCGGCTCCTCGCCCGCGCCAACCGCCGCCGGCTCGATGCCGAGGCGATCCGCGACGCCATGCTCGCCTTCAGCGGCCAGCTCGACCTGACCGCCGCCGGCGACACGATCCGGCCGGGCACGGCCAGCGAGATCGGCTACGAATTCGCCGACGTGCGGCGGAGCGTCTACGTGCCTGTCTTCCGCAACCGGCTGTGCGACATCCTGGAAGTGTTCGACTTCCCCGACCCCAACGCCGTGTCCGGCAGCCGCGTGACCAGCACGCTGCCGACGCAGGCCCTGTTCCTGATGAACAGCCCGTTTGTTCGCCAGCAGGCGCAGCAGGCCGCCGCGCGGCTGCTGGCCGACGAGCATCTGGACGACGCCGGGCGGATCGAGCTGGCTTTCCGCCGTGCGCTAGGCCGGCCGCCGCAGCAGCGCGAGCGGGAGTTGGCGCTGGCAGCTCCTTCAGTCGGGAGATGCCAGCCCAAGAGTGGCTCTTTGGACGAGCTTCTGCCAGTCGCTGATGTCGTGCGTGGACTTTCGCTACCTCGATTGACGCTTTGAGCGGCGAACGATTCCACGACCGTCAGCGTATCAGTGAGTGGCGGCCTGAGGCAGCCAAGGGAGCCGTGATGATGCGCGCGATACGGGTGACTCTTTGTGCTCCTTGGTGGCTGCTCCACGTACTCTTTCGCCGCGCCGAAAAACGGCCATGGCATCGCTGCACGGTTCGCGATCTTTTTCTGCTGACCGTGGCCTACGCGATCTTATTCGCGGTATGGAGTCCGATCATCAACGAAGTCGGCTGGGCCACGATCCTCGCCGCAGTGCGCCTTCGGGACCCCGAACCCGACGGCGCGAAATGCAGTAACGGCCTGCGGCAACTTGGGCTGGCCCGGCATCTTCGGCCCGCCATCGAGGGACAAACGCCACCGCCTTCGAATAAGACCGGCACGACCGAGGACGGTGCGCCGATGGCTCAAGCCAGGCAGCGAGAAGGCCCCTGAACGGGCCTCGATCGGCGTTCTCGCTTTCCACGTGCCCGCCGTAAACGGCGGGCCTATTACCGCTGCGCGGCCAAGCCCGGTGAACCGGGCTGTTACTCTGCCAAGGAGCATAGCGCCAATGCACAGCGCGGCAGTCCACAGCTACTCCGGCAGCGGCTTGTCCTTCGTCTCGGGGGCAAACGGCAATACGAACAGGCCGATCAAGAATACCACGCACATCGCCAAGCCGGCCGGACGCATCGACTCGACTTCGGGGAACCATTTGGCGGCCAGCGCGTTGAGGTTACCCAGCAGCAGCGGTCCCGTAGCCGCCACAAACCGGCCGACGTTGTAGCAGAAGCTCGTGCCGGTCGTGCGCAGGTGCGTGGGGAACAGCTCGGGGAAGTAGATCGCGTAGCCGCCGAACAGCGACAGCTGGCAGAAGCCCATGATCGGCACCATCCAGAAGATGTCGCTGACGTCGTCCAGGAACGAGAACACTGCCGCGGTGCTGAGAAAGGCGGCCACGAAGCCGATGGCGAACGTCGGGCTGCGGCCGATCCGCTGCGCCACGGCGCCGAAGCTGAACATGCCGAAGAACGCCCCGACGTTGATCATCATGAAGGTGTAGCTTTGCCACTGCGTGAGGCGGCCTTCGATCGTCTGGGCGACCTCGTCGCGCAGCGGCGCCAGTTCGATGGGCACCTGCTGGTCCGCGTTCAAAAGCTTGCGGAGCTGCTCTAGCTGCTCGGCGCGCGAGGAGTTGCCTTGTTGCTGTGCAGCGGCAATCTGCTCGTCATAGGCGCGCGAGGTGAATTCCTTCCGTAGCACGAGCTTCGTCAAGTCGGGCGTAAAGAAGCCGACGGCCCACAGGCCGATCACGCCCGAGCAGGCCAGCGCCAGGCCAACCAGGGCGTGTTTGCGCCAGGTCGGATGGCGGAACAGCTCGCGGTAAGAGCCGAGCTGCTTGGCCACGCCACCTTCGTGCGAGACCTTCTGCCATTTCTCCGGCTCCTTGAGCCAGAGGCGAATCACCACGGCCAGCAGGGCCGGCAGGGCGCCGATGATGAACATCAGCCGCCACGGGCTGTCCAGCAGCCGCGGATCGTCGGTCTGCTCGAAATGCCCGTGCTCGACCGCGATGCCAAAGCCGAGGTTGATGAGGGCCGCGCTGATGTTGCCGAACGCCGAGAGGGCTTGCAGCAGCGTGAGCGCGTAGGGCGCGCCCGGTTAGGCATCACCTCGGCCACCAGGGCCACGCCGACGGCGAACTCGCCCCCCACGCCCAGCCCCGTCAGAAAGCGATACAAGGCAAAATCCCACACGCCCGTCGAGAGGGCGCTGAGCCCCGTGCAGCCTGAATAGAGCAGGATGGTCAGCAGCATGGTCTTGCTGCGTCCGATGCGGTCGCCCAGCACGCCGAAGAACAGCCCGCCGGTGGCCCAGCCGATCATGAAGATCGACGTCACGACCCCGGCCCAGTGCTTCTGGGCCAGGTCATATTGCTTCTTCACGTGCTGCCTGGCCTCGTGTTCCACAGTTTGGCTGTCGGCGGCCGTTCCTTCATCCAAGAGGCGCTGTTTCTCGACCTGGATGGCCTTGTCGCCGAACTGGGGCTTCAGCAGCTCCTTCATCGCCGCCGGACGGGCCAGCGTGAAGAGGTTCTGATCCAGGCAGTCGAACATCCAGCCCAGCGCGGCCACGATCAGCACGAACCAGTGATACTTGGTCAGCTCGCGATACCAGGGGCCGGGACCGTTGGGGGACAGAGGGCCCGAGGCCAGAGATGGATCGTGCGTCATGAGGCGGTTCAGAGCCTGGAAGGTCAGAGGTCGGCCGGGGACAGCGCCGACCGCGGAGGGGCCGACAATTCGATTATTCCCGCCGGCGCTTTACCATGCAACCGGCTGAGGGCTACAGTGTGGCCACTGCTCCGCCAATGTGGGCAACTCGCTCTGCGAGCTGCCGTCGGCACAACGTCGTCGCACGCCCATACCTTGCGAGGTGGCCTTTGCCGGCAACTCGCAGAGAGTTGGCCACAAACCCAAGAACCAACATGAGCCAATCAGCAAACGGCGTACTCGCGAGCCGACGTGCGGTTCCCATCGTGCCAGTCGCGATGGCTCTCGCGTTCCTCCTCACGTCCTCCGCCTCGGCCAAGCCGCCCAACGTCCTCCTGATCATCTCCGACGACCAGGGCTGGACCGACTTCGGCTTCATGGGGCACAAGGACATTCGCACGCCGCACTTGGATCGCCTGGCGGCCGAATCGGCCGTCTTCTCCCGCGGCTACGTGCCCACCAGCCTGTGCCGGGCGTCGCTGGCCACGCTCATTACGGGGCTTTATCCCCACCAGCACAAGCTCACCTCCAACGATCCGCCCAAGGGCACGGACCGTGGCGCCATGCTACGTCACATCGAGGCCGTGCCGACCGCGCCCCGGCTGCTGGCCGAAAAGGGCTACCGCAGCCTGCAGACCGGCAAGTGGTGGGAGGGCGGCTATCGGCACGGCGGCTTCACGCACGGCATGACCCACGGCGATCCCCGCGGCAAGCGGCCGGTCGGCACGGCGACGAGGGCCTGCGGATCGGCCGTGACGGCTGAAGCCGATCTTCGACTTCCTCGACGAGCGGGGAGACCGGCCCTTCTTCGTCTGGTACGCGCCGATGATGCCGCACTCGCCGCACAACCCGCCGGAGCGATTGCTGAAGAAGTACGAGCGAGGGACCGCTCGCCGTTCGTGACCCGCTACTGGGCGATGTGCGAGTGGTTCGACGAGACCTGCGGTGAGCTGCTGGCGTATCTCGATAAGAACAAGCTGGCCGACAACACGCTCGTGCTGTTCGTCACCGACAACGGCTGGATTCAACGCACCGCCACGGCGGCCTTCGCCCCCCAGAGCAAACGGTCGCCCTACGACGGCGGCCTGCGGACGCCGATCCTGCTCCGCTGGCCGGGCAGGATCAAGCCCGCGCGGGACGACGAAACGCTGGTCATGAGCCTGGACCTCGTGCCGACGTTGCTGCGGGCCTGCGGCGACAGACCCCGACGAAAGACATGCCGGGCATCGACCTCTTGGAGGTCTGCGCCGGCAAGCCGTCGCCGCGGAAGGCGATCTTCGGGTCGGTGTTCACCCACGACGCCGTGGACATCGACCGGCCGTCGGCCAGCGTGCAGCACCGCTGGTGCGTCGAAGGCCGGTGGAAGCTCATCCTGCCGCGAGATCCCCAGGCGCGGGCGGAGCTCTATGACCTGAAGGCGGATCCCGCGGAGACGAAGAACCTGGCGGCGGAGCAAGCCGATACGGTCTCGCGATTGACGCGGCAGGCGGATGCCTGGTGGGCTGCCAATTAACGTGGGGCACGTCCACATCTCACGCTCGCCTCACTCCCCTTCGGCCCGAATGTCCACGATCTTCAGCCGCGTGGTGCCGCGGGGGACCTGGATTTCGGCGATCTCGCCCACCTTCTTGCCGAGCATGCCCTGGGCCAGCGGGCTGGTGACCAGGATCCGCCCCGAGTCGTAGTCTTCCTCGCCGCCCCCGACGAGGGTATAGGTCTCCTCATCGCCGAAGTCGAGGTCTTCGACCACGACGGTGATGCCCAGGCCGACCTGGTCCTTGGGCAGCTTGCTCGTATCGACGATGTAGGATTTGCTGAGGCGCGACGCAGCTCGCTGATCCGCGCGTGCAGATACTGGAGCGACTCGCGGGCGCCGTGGTACTCGGCGTTCTCGCTCAGGTCGCCTTCGGAGCGTGCCGCGGCCACGCGGGCAGCCAGTTTCGGCTCCTCCTCAGTCTCCAGTTGGCGCAGGTCGGCCTTCAGCTTTTCGTAGCCGGCCATGGTCATCGGCAGCCGGTCGGTCATGCTCGTTTCTCCGCCGTGGCAAAAAGAAAAGACATCCCCCAGCAATGCGGGATGTCCGGCGGTCATTTTGCGCCAGAGCGATAGCATCTGTAAAGATCGAAGCCGTAACTCGCAGCCCGAGAACCCGAGAACCGCCGCTTGTTGACACGCGTAGGGACGTGGTCTACCATCGCCCCGTGCATCCGGTGGATCAGATGAAGAGACTGGGCTGGTTTGCCGACTGCGAGAGGTGGCAAAAAAGCCGCGGCAATTCGGCATGGCCCCCTAGAGCGCCCGATCTCTGGCGATTCGCCAGACCACCAGATGACCAACCTTCGGCCCAGCACGACTGAGACGCTCCACCGACTGTCGCGGTGGCCCTACTGGCTGCTCGTCGGGGCGACCTGCTTGCTCGTCCTGGGACAGTTGCCGGTCGGGGATTTGGGCCGAATCTTCGCGCGTCAGATGGCGTCGGAGGCTTCGGAATCTCAGCCTCGCGACGAAGAAGGGAAATCCTCCACCGAGGCTTTGGCGAACCCGCGGGCGCGCCATCGCGCCGTTTCCCGGCGGCATAGCGCGCCTCCGCTAGCTTGGCTGACGGTCGCTGCGGGAGTAACCGCCGCACACGCGCCGTCTGATCTCGCGCCGCTTGCTTCCCGGCCGCCACAGAGCGATCTTGCTCAACGCAACGGCCTCGGCGTTCCCCTGCGCTGCTAGCTTGTAGCGCCGCCTCGCGATTCTTCGGCGAGTGCCAATCCTCAGATAGTTCGGCAAACCTTCCTCGTAGCCGCCGGCGCTATTGGTGTGACTGCGCCGCCTGCCCGGCAGAAAGCTCACTTGCATATGACTTCGGAAGCCAGCCAGGTGCCGAGAGGAACGATCGCAGGACTTCGCCGCTACTGGAAGTCCGATCTGCTTTCCGGGTTCCTCGTCTTCCTCATCGCGCTCCCGCTCTGCCTGGGGATCTCACTGGCGTGCGGATATCCAGCCATCGCCGGTATTTTCACTGCGATTATTGGAGGAATGCTGGCCCCTTTGATTAGCAACTCAGAACTTACGATCAAGGGACCCGCGGCAGGGCTCATTGTTATTGCGATTGGTTGCGTGACCGAGTTTGGTTTCACCGGCGGCCGGGACCCCAAGGCGGATTTTCAAGCCTATCAGCTTGCGCTTGGCGTCGGTGTGGCAGCGGGCATTATTCAGATTCTCTTCGGCCTGTTCCGAGCCGGCATTCTTGGGGAGTTCTTCCCCGTATCGGCTGTTCACGGATTGCTGGCCTCGATTGGCATCATCATCTTCCTCAAGCAGTTGCCGGTCACGATGGGTTTGGGGTCCGAGGGAGCGCCGTTGGAGCTGCTGGTCAAAATCCCCCAGTTCGTCATGGACATGAATCCGGTTGTGGCGCTGATCGGCGCCCTCAGCCTGGTCATCATGTTCGGCTACCTGCTGATTCGCAATCCACGTCTAAAAATCATTCCCGCTCCCATGGTGGTCCTTCTGGTCACCGTTCCGCTGGCGATGTACTTCGGCTTGAGCGACGCACATGCCTATTCGTTCCGCGGCCGGGAGTACCTGCTTGGCCCCAGTCTCCTCGTCAATGTCCCACCGAACATGTTCAGTGCGCTTACCTTTCCAGACTTCTCGGGGGTGGCGACGTTCGGGGGGGTGAAATACATCATTCTTTTTTCGTTTATTGGCAGCCTGGAATCTGCGCTGAGCGCTGAGGCAGTCGATCAGATCGACCCCTGGCGCAGAAAGACCAACCACGACCGCGATCTGCTGGCCGTCGGAGTGGGGAATACCGCCGCCGCTTTCGTGGGCGGCCTGCCCATGATCTCGGAGATCGTGCGGAGCAGAGCAAACATCGACAACGGCGCCAGGACGCGGTTCGCCAATATGTTTCATGGGGTTTTCTTGCTTGCCTTTGTGGCGCTGCTGCCGGCCGTGATCAACCAGATCCCGCTGGCCGCCTTGGGGGCGATGCTGGTCTACACGGGCTTTCGTTTGGCGTCACCACAGTCCTTCGTCCACATGTACAAGGTCGGGCCGGAGCAACTGATCATCTTTGTCTCGACGATCATCGGGGTGCTCGCCACGGATTTGCTCATCGGGATCGCGATTGGCATCGGTGTCAAAGTGCTGATCCACCTGTTCCACGGTGCTCCGCTGCGTTCGTTCTTCCGGTTGCGGGTTGACGAGCAGCGAAGCGAGCCGGACGGCGTCACGCTTGCCGTCAAAGACGCCGCGATCTTCACCACCTGGATCGGATTCAAGAGAAGATTGGAGCGATTGAAGGCAGAGCCGGTGGTTGTCGTCGATCTCTCTGACACGGTCCTTATCGATCATACCGTGATGCAAAAGCTCAGCGACATGCAACGCGATTACAAAGAAGCTGGTTCTGAATTGGTCATTCGCGGATTGGAACAACATCGAAGCCTGTCCGATCATCCCACGGCAGCGCGTCACAAGCGGCGGAAGACCGTTGTCCAACAGGTGTGAAGAACGAGACGTGGCAAAGGTTTGAGGGTTAGAGCAATATCTCATGCCGTCTGAATCGACTACCCAACAGTGTGACACTCTTTCCTCAGGGGGGCGCGAGCGGCTGCGCCATCAGATCACTGAGGCCAGTGAGCCTATTGCACCGTTCTGGCCGATGAGGAGCTTTGCGAAGCGCAATCCCCTTCATGGGCTGGAACATTTGCCTTTTGACACGGCCGTTCGAGAGGCCAAACATCTGTTGGGAGGAAACGGATACCTGTCCAACAGTGAATACCGCCAGTTCTATCGGCAAGGACGCATCACGGACGAGAATGTCAAACAGGCGCTTCAACGGATCGAGCCAAGTATTCACACGCACCCTGGCGTACAGGTCGGGCCTCGTCGAATTGGCTTCGCGGATGTGCTGCGCTTACAGCTGCTCTTTGGATTCGAGCCGCTGGAACCAGTGCTGTTGACCTGGACGCTTGGCGATCAGGCGCGACCAGGCGATTTCAAAACGATCTTCCTGCTGAATCGAGACAGAGGATCTTTGCGCGGGCGGCTGCGGACTCTGGTTCGGGTCGGGCGGACGCTGAAAAGTCGTATGTGACGAGTTTGTGGAACAGTACGTTGTCGGCTCTACAAATCTCTCATCAGTTCGGTGCCGATTCTCACGATCAGCACGCTGGAGAAAGCGAGCCACAATTCGCGACGATTGACGCCGCTGGGGACGTTGCGCTGCCCGCCCAACGGACGGTGGGTGATTGGCTGGACTCTTTGGCTGGAGCGTCGATCGTCGAGCAGATCAACGACCAGATGACTAGATGGGTCGCGGCCTTTGTCGATGAGGGGATCGCTGGCTGGTCAATGCCCGGCAGAGATGGCGGGTTTTATCAGTGCTGGCGAGAGCTTGCGCAGCGGGACCTTTCCGGTCGCTTCCTCGGCATCAAAAACTTCGCGCAGCGAGTTCGCGATCTGCCCAGTTCGCCGGAGGATGCCATTGCCCTCGCCCTGAATCGGCTCGGAGTCCCCGAAGAGCGCCGGGCGGAATACCTGTCGCGGCACTTGGCTCAGTTGCCGGGCTGGGCGGGGTTCATTCGCTGGTTGGGTGAAAACCCTGATTACCCCGGCCAGCGGGGACATTCGATCGATCCGCTTCAATACCTGGCTGTCCGCCTCTTTTATGAGGTCGAGCTTGCCGATGGGCTCTGTCGCCGAGCGTGGGGAATTGCAGGGACTCGGGCCACGATCGAGTCCTACTGGCAGAAGCACGTTGATGAATACCGAAAGCTCGTTGCTGCGGATCATCCTGTGGACCGCCAGACGAAAGCCATTTGCCAGAAAGCATGGCGGCTCTTCCGCCTCGCGCAGTTTCTCGAACTGGCCCCCATCGAGGTAGAGCAGCTTCCAGCATCTGCCATCGAAACGCTGCTGGGGTGGTTGGATGCGTTTCCGGAGGACAAACACGGACCGGTGTGGTTGGAAGCGTACGAAGCGAACTACCGGGAACAGTTGATCGCTCGGTTGTCGGCTCATCGCGGCAAGGAGGTGCGGACCGACTCGCGTCCGCGCGCTCAATTGGTTTGTTGCATCGACGTGCGGTCAGAACCGTTCCGCCGTCACGTCGAGGGACAAGGACCCTACGAAACCTTCGGATTCGCCGGGTTCTTTGGCGTCTTCGTCAGTCATCAGGCGTTTGATAGCCAGGAGCGTAGTCCATTGTGTCCGGTGCTGTTCAAACCGAAGTATGCCGCCAATGAAACTCCCCGGCCAGGGCAGGACCAGCCGTTACTAAGCTATGCGTCGGGCACTCGCTGGCGCCGACTCGGGGATCAGATGTTTCACGATCTCAAGCAGAACCCCATTGCGTCGTTCATGCTGATTGATCTCCTGGGGTTCTTCTTTAGCGCCGGGTTGATTGGAAAGACTCTGATACGAAGGCCGTATCAAACCTTGAAGGGATGGATCCGACAATGCTTTAACCACCCAGTCGCGACCCGGATTCCCGTAGACAGAAACGACGTAGATCAGGACGGGGCCCTCCTCCGTGCTGAAGGGACCGAGGGTCCTCCACACGGATTACCCTGGGGCTTGACTCTCATCGAGCAGGCGAACTCTGTCGAGACCGGACTGCGAATGATGGGGTTGACGAGAAACTTCGGTCGGTTCGTTGTTCTCTGTGGCCACGGAAGCGTTACGGATAATAATCCGTATTCCGCGGCCCTCGACTGTGGGGCCTGTGGCGGCAAACATGGCGACCCGAATGCACGGATGTTCGCCGCAATGGCCAACAAGCCGGAAGTCCGGCGTTTGCTCAAGGAACGCGGACTCGCCATCCCGGACGACACCTGGTTCTTGGCAGGTAAACACATCACGACATCTGATCGAGTGGTGTTTTATGACGTAGACGATATGCCGGAGACGCATCGCGAAGACTTGAGCGTCATGATCAATGATTTCGAGAAAGCGGGCGCCCATCACGCCCTTGATCGCTGTGCCCGTTTGCCTCGCGCGCCGAGAGGGCTTTCGCCCGAAGCGGCCTACAAGTACGTGGTCGCTCGGACCCTGGATTGGGCGAACGTTCGGCCCGAATGGGGGTTATCGAGTAGCGCTGCCTTTATCATTGGAAGGCGACCTCTGACTTATAAGCTCGACCTGGAGGGACGCGTTTTCCTGAACTCCTATGATCCTGAACCAGATACCGAGGGAAAGAGGCTTGAGTTTCTCATGACGGCTCCGTTGCCCGTCGTCAAGTGGCTCAACATGGAATATTACTTTTCAGCGGTCGATCCGTGGTTCTGGGGGAGTGGCAGCAAAGTCTTCCACAATGTAGTGTCAGGTGTTGGAGTCATGCTCGGAAGCCAGAGCGATCTTCAAACCGGACTGCCTTTGCAGTCGGTGAACGATGGACAGAAACATTTTCACGAACCGATGCGACCGTTAACGATTATCGAGGCTCCCGTCAGCCGAATCTCCCCGATTATTCACAGGCACACGGTCCTGCAGCACTTATTCCATAATCAGTGGGTCACCCTCGTCGCCGTGGACCCGACAACTGGTGAGTTTCACCGGTATAACCCCGACGCCACCTGGAAAGCCGTACCGCTGACTCCCTCATTCCTTAGCAACGTAGGTCGGCCCTTACAGCCCGAGCCACTGGCGGCCGCCAAGCCGTCCGTGTGGAAAGATCGACCTACGGCTTGCGGAGCAACGCCATGAACGTCGGCATTGTGCGGCAACTGAGCTACAAGACCGTGGTCTTCTTCGCCATTTGGGTTCTGTTGTCTCAAAGTTACAACGGCTTTCACCTGGCTTTAGGCCTCGTTGTGTCCTTGGGAGTCGCACTGCTGAATACTGAACGCGGCAGATCGCGCCTCGAGAACGTGCGCTGGTTGCGGATTCTGGCGTACGTGCCCTGGCTGTTGTGGCGAGTTTTTCAGAGCGGAATCCACCTGTCGTATCTGATCCTGCATCCACGCCTCCCCATTGACCCGAAGCTGATTCGCTATCACACGGCGTTGAAGGAAGAGGCTGGCATCGTGCTGCTCGGAAACTCGATTACGCTGACCCCCGGTACGATCACCGTGGAAGTGAATGCCAATGAGCTGGTCGTGCACGCGATGGATGACGATTCCGCGGATGACCTGACCAGTCTGCGGATGGAACAGAGAATTGCCCGAGCCTTCGAGGTTAGAGCATGACAGGCATGACGGCTTTCCTGTTCTTTGTCTTAATCGCCCTGGCGGCGCTGATCGGCGTGTATCTCTATCGTGTCCTTCGGGGGCCCACAGTTTTTGACCGCGTGCTGGGGCTAAACGGAATCTCCACAAAGGCGATCATTCTGCTGGTCGTGATCGGCACCGTGTACGGTCGCGTGGACATGTTCGTGGACATTTCAACCGGCTACGCCTTGCTCAATTTGGTTGCAGCGCTGGCCATCGCCAAGTATTTGGAGGAAAGGGGGAGTGCCTGAATGTCTCTCGTGGGCATTGGCTTCATGGTCGTCGGGTTGTTCTTTGTGCTTGTAGCAGCGATCGGCGTCGTGCGATTGCCCGACGTGTACGCGCGATCGCATGCCGTGGGGCTGACAGATTCCGTGGGTGCGTTTTTTCTTCTGCTGGGACTGGCACTTTACCAGGGCTTCAGCACGAACCTGGTGAAGATCCTGATCGTCCTTGCTCTGTTATACCTGCTCAATCCGGTGATCACGCATGCCACGGTTCGGGCCGCGTTTCGCTCAGGGCTGAAACCGTGGGGCAAAGAAAAGCCATGACCTATTCGTTTGAACTCCCCTTGCTGGGTCTGCTCATGATCACGGCGGCCGGGGCGATCCTGGTGAAGGACCTGATCAGTGCGGCCTTTATCCTTGGTACCTACAGTTTCTTCCTGGCACTGCTGTGGGCGTGGCTGGGAGCCGTGGATTTGGCTTTTGTCGAAGCGGTCGTCGGGGCCGGCTTGGCGACGGTTTTCTTCCTGTTGACCCTGTTCCAAACCGATCCCGAGGACCACCGCATTCGGCGGACTCGTCCCCCCCTGGCCGCGTTGCTCGGATTGCCCGTACTCGGGTTGCTGCTCTTGTACGCCGCCACTGATCTTCCCGAGTTCGGCGATCCCGCTTCTCCGGCTAGCGCCCACATTTCCCCCGTCTACCTGGCGAATAGCCTGCAAGACACACGTACCCCAAACGTCGTGACATCCATCATTATGGACTACCGTGGGTTCGACACGCTGATTGAGACGGCTGTGATTTTTACAGCCGGCATTGCATGTGCCGCGCTGTTGAGGAGAACGTCGGCATGATACACCCTCACGACAGTATCATCGTCACAACATTGAGCAGGCTGCTCATTCCGTTGATACAGCTCTTCGCATTGTACATCCTTTTCTTTGGTCAATATTCACCAGGTGGCGGATTTGTGGCGGGGGTAATGTTGGGAGCGAGCCTGATCTTTATGATCCTCGTATTTGGGCCAGACGCTCCCTCGAGTGCGCTCGTGAAGAAGGTCCTGCACGGTGATGGGCTGGGGCTGATTATTTTTGCAGGGGTGGGCGGCTTATGTTTGATCGGGGGAGGCGAGTTCCTGAACTACGCTAACCTCAATGTTTCAGGCCTGGAGCCATCCGTGCGCTCGTTCCTTAGGAATCGTCCTGACACAGATCGGAGTGGCCGTTGATTGTGCGGTGACGGCGCTTTCCATCGTTTTTAGCTTGGCGTTTATTGGCCCTGGGGAGGATTCCCATGGTTGAGTTCATTACGGCCACGCTCCAGAGGCCAAACTACATTGCCTTCGTGGTCCTGTTTCTCTGGGGACTGTACATCGCGATTGCTCACCACAACCTGGTGAAGAAGCTCATCGGGCTGTACCTGATCCAGACAAGCGTCCTTTTCGTCCTCGTCTCGTTCAGTGCCAAGCAAGGGGCGACGGTTCCCATCGTGCTGCCCACGACCGGCACGATTCAAGCCGAGGACTACGCAAATCCCTTGCCGCACGCCTTGACGTTGACAGGAATCGTGGTCCAGGTGGCCACGCTCGGAGTCGCTCTCGCGTTGGTCACCGCCATTTATCAAAAGTATACGAGCCTCGATGAGGATGAGATTTTGAAGAAGCTTGAATGACACACCATCTTCCAGCTTTGTTGTTTTGCATTCCCCTGCTGACCGCTATCTCCATGCCGATGGTGGGTCTAAGGTATCGGGGATGGTGTCGCCCGATGGCGTTGGCCGCTGTCTGGGCCATGAGTGCCACGGCCGTGGTCAATCTGGTGGTCGTGCTGAATTCTGGGGAAATCCGCTATGCGTTCGGCGGATGGGCGCCTCCGGTGGGAATTGAGTGGGTCGCTGACGGGCTGGCAAGCGTCGTCATGGTAGCGATGTGTCTGATCGCCTCCGTTTGTGTGGTCTATGGCGGTGCCGTCTCACCTGCAGCCGGCTGGAGGACGCGTCGTCCTCTATTACACATTGATCCTGCTCTTACTCTCCGGCTTAACAGGGGTGGTCTTCGCCGCGGACCTCTTCAACGTGTTTGTGTTTTTGGAAGTGGTCGCACTATCGGTGTCGGCTTTAGTCGGTATGGCGGGCGGGAAGGCGCTGGTGTTTGCCTTTCGATATCTCATCTTGGCAAGTATTGGCGCGACGTTCTATTTGTTGGGCGTCAGCTTTTTCTACGCGGCGACCGGCACCCTAAACATGGCCGACTTGGCAGAGCGAGTGCCCGGGTTACTGGACTCCAAGGCAGTCATCGGCGGCTTGGTTTTCATGTTCATCGGCCTGGGGATCAAGATGGCGCTCATGCCGTTTCATGGATGGTTGCCGGATGCCTACACTCTTGCGCCGGATTCTGTTTCACCTTTGCTTTCGTCTTTAGTGACCAAGGTCGCACTGCTGGCCTGGGCGCGCATCCTGTATTGGGCGGTGGGTGTCAGCGGCGAACTCGAGACCACCCAGATCCTTCATTTGGTTTGGGTGTTAGGTGCGATTGCCTCTGTTGTTGGCGCGTCTCTCGCGTTAACTCAACAGGATGTGAAACGGATGTTCGCCTATGGGGGCGTATCGCACATCGGCCTGATTCTGATTGGCGTAGGTCAGGGCAACCAAACAGGATTGGCCGGGGCCATGTTTTACCTGATCAATGATGCCGTGATGCAAGCAACACTGTTTGTCGTGGCTGGCGCCGCAATCCACCAGTATGGACTACAGTCCATGGAGGAATGGGGACGATTGCGCGGACGAGCGCCTTGGATGATCGCGGCGCTCATCATCGTCGGCATGTCGATGATCGGCATTCCGCCAACGGGCGGGTTTTTCGGAAAGTGGTACATCATTTTGGGCGCCCTCAAGGAGCGTAATTACCTCGCGGTCGGAGCGGTGATTGTCTCCACCCTGTTGACGTTGGCCTATTTTCTCAGGCTCTGGGTGCGAGTGTTTAGCGGAGATCAGGTCTCCCCGAGCGTGGAACGAGTCGAATCGCCAAGAATGCTACGAGTCTGTCTGGGCACCCTGTGCATTGGCATCATTGCGCTAGGACTGTTTAGCGACCGCATTGTCAGAATCCTGCTGGATACGACGGCCCCCCTTGGACTTTAAATACTAATTCACCGGAGAAGGAATCGGCATGTCGGTTTTCGTCCTCATCCCCCTTCTGCCCTTGTTGGCGGCCGTCACCGTCGCACTGGCTGGCCGGCGCCTGGGTGAAGCCAGTCACAAGGTGGCGATTCCTGCCGTCGCCCTATCTTTCGGGCTGTCCGTCGGGGCGTTCGTTGAGGTTGTGAGAAACGGGCCCCAGTCCATACGCCTTTACCGAATGCTACAATCGGGAGGGCTCGTGGTCGACGTGAGTTTGTATATTGACCAGCTCAGCGTCTTAGTGCTGCTGTTGGTTACCGGAGTCAGCGCCGTGGTCCACGTCTACTCCTCGCGGTACATGATCGGGGATCCACGGTACAGCCGTTTCTTCGCCCTCATCGCGCTCTTTACCTTTGCGATGGTGACGCTCGTCATGAGTAACAACTTGCTCCTGACGTACATGTGTTGGGAGGTCATGGGGATGTGTTCTTATCTCTTGATCTCCCATTCGGCCGAGCGAAAGACCGCGGGTAGGGCGGCCACCAAAGCCTTTTTGGTCAATGCGGTGGCCGATGTGGGCCTTGGGCTTGGAGTGATCCTGGCCTTCTCCACCTTCGGAACGCTGGACATTCAGCAGATTCTGGCTCGAGCCGAGAGCATTAGCGGACAAACTATCAATCTGCTGGGCTGGGCGGGCTTGGATTTGCCTGTTCAGACCACGACGCTGATCGTGCTGCTTTTGTTTATGGGCGCATTGGGCAAGTCGGCCCAGGTTCCGCTCCACGTTTGGCTTCCGTTTGCCATGGAAGCTCCGACTCCGGTTTCGGCGCTGATCCATGCCGCCACTATGGTGAATGCCGGCCCCTTTCTGCTGGTTCGATTTAGCCCTCTGCTCGTCCTTTCACCGGTAGCGATGGCGGTCATCGCCGCCATCGGCGCAACGACCGCGTTGTTTGCGGCCTTGGTTTCACTGACACAGACGGATATCAAGAAGCTCCTTGCGTACTCGACGATCAGTCAAATCGGTTTCATGATCATGACGTGCGGAGTCGGGGCGTTTGTGGCGGCCATCTTCCATCTGTTAGCGCATGGGTTCTTGAAGGGCTTTCTTTTTCTGTCCACCGGCAATGCGCTTCAATCTGTCGCAGCTCATGGAAGCTCTCACACCTCGCCGGGTCATCGCCGACGAGCTCGGCTAGGCTGGTCCATGTCCATTGGCGCGTTGATCTTGGCCTGCATTCCACCGTTTATTGTTTTCTCCGGTCCCTATGAGGCAATGTGGGCCGTGCATCATTTCCCAGCAGCTAAGCTCACGTTTTGGGTGATCGGTGTGATGACGGTCTTTTTTACGGCGATGTACGTGTTTCGCGCCGTGAGCTCGCTCTTTCAACAAGGCCCTGCCGTTCCGGGATCGGGACCCGCCCGGTCGGTGATTCAACCCCAGTTGTTTTCATCTTCGCACGTGCTCGCCGTTGCGGTGGGAGCGGTCGGCTTGGTCGGCCTGCTGGTCGTGTTTTGGTCCGGGTTTGCAGCGTTCCTGGCGCCTGCAGTGGGGCGACCGCCCGGCACTCCTCAAGCGCTCGGGCAACCCAGCGCGTTTTCCACGTGGCTCCTGTTGCCGCTGCTGGCAGCGGTTGCCGGATGGGGGATTGGCTACCTTGTTCACGTAATACCGAGAACGTCTCTCCTCGAGCGGTCGGCGTGGGCAAAGGGCGTGTATGTGCTTTTTCTCAACAAGCTATACTTTGACGAGATCTACGATGCCTACGTGGTCCAACCCAACATTCGATTTGCGAGATGCCTCTGGCGTAAGATAGATATTCTGGCAGTTGATCGCGTGGTGATTGGCGCTGCGACCGTTTCGGTCCTATTCGCGCGGTGGTTGTGGCGGGTGATTGATCTTCGCGGGATCGACCGCCTGGTGAGTGGTAGTGCAACGTCCTCGGTTCGACTCGCGCAGTGGCTGTGGCGGGTTGATGTTCGCGGGATTGAGCGGACGGTGGACGGTAGTGCGACGTTGTCGGTTCGGCTCGCGCAGTGGCTGTGGCGGGTGATCGATGTTCGTGGAACTCAGAAAACGGTCGAACGCTTGGGGAGCCTGGCCGATGGTGCCGGTCACATGTGGGAAGAGATCGAACCACGCACGCTTCAGCACCACTTGGCGGTCGTGGTCGTTGGATTAGCGCTGGCGATCGGCCTGTTGTACTGGCTCGTGTTATGAGACCGCGAAGGGATGTGTCAGCATGAGTTCCATCTTTGCCGAGCACCTGCTCAGTTGCATGATCGCCGTTCCATTCGTTGGAATTGCGTTGCTGGCATTCGTTCCGGACACGGAGTGGATTCGGCGAATCGCACTTGTCAACACGTTGCTGAATGTGGGCCTCGCCTTTTGTGTCTGGTCACGCTTCGATTTGACCATGCAGGGAATGCAGTTGGTGGAGCGGGCCGAATGGATGCCCACCTTCAACATTCAGTATGCAGTCGGTGTGGATGGCATTAGCATCCTGCTGGTGCTGCTCACGGCTTTTCTCTCGCCCCTCTGCGTTCTCTGCTCCTGGAACGCCATCGACACCCGAGTGAGGGCCTTCATGAGCCTGATTCTCCTGGTCGAAGGCGCCATGATTGTCGTCTTCACGGCTTTGGACCTGTTTCTTTTCTTTATGGCGTGGGAAATCACGATGATTCCCATGTATTTCCTGATCATTCTCTGGGGCGGTGCGAATCGCATTGCCGCAGGTCTCAAGTTCGTATTGTATAGCTTGACAGGAAGCCTTCTTCTGCTCGTGGGCATACTGGGACTGTTCTTGGAAGGGGGCCAGACCTTCGACATTCTCAAGTTGACGGAACAGGACCTACCCGTCAAACGTGCAGTTGTGGATCTTCTTGGCGTTCCTGCTGGCATTTGCCATCAAATTGCCGATGATCCCGTTTCACTCGTGGCTGCCGGATGCCCATTCGGAAGCTCCCACCGCCGGTAGTGTCATCCTCGCGGGAGTGTTGCTGAAGATGGGAGGATACGGTTTCTTGCGTTTGTGCCTCCCCATGCTCCCACAGGCCTCGGCAACTTTCGCGCCCTGCCATTCAATGGCTGTCGGTCGCAGCCATTGTGTACGGCGGGTACCTGGCCCTGGCTCAGTTTGATCTCAAAAAACTCGTGGCCTATTCCTCGATCTCTCACATGGGATTCGTCACGTTGGGGATCTTTGCCTTCAACAGCCAGGGGATCCAGGGTGCGGTGTTGCAGATGTTCAATCACGGGATCACCACGGGCGCGCTGTTCCTGGCCGTGGGGCAGTTGTACGACCGCACTCATAGTCGATTGATCAGCGATTACGGCGGCCTGCACAAACCGATGCCACGGTTTGCCGCCTTTTTGTGTCTCTTTTCGGTGGCCGCCTTTGGCCTGCCGGGTACGGCCAATTTCATTGGAGAATTCCTGGTACTGGTAGGGACGTCGTACCGAAGCTTTGTCATGGTAATACTCGCGATGGGTGGCATCGTCTTGGCCGCGGGCTACATGCTTTGGATGTTGCAACGCGTGACCTTAGGACAAGCCGCCACGCGGGTGGCCACGCTTCTTCCCGACCTCAGCGTTCGAGAAACGATGATCCTGGCGCCGCTGGCCATCGTGATCTTCTGGGTGGGTCTCTATCCAGGACCCCTGATGGAAATCATGGACGCCAGCGTGACCCATCTCGTGCAGAAGATGGACGGCGTCGGTCCGATCCAGTTGACGAAACGCTACTAAGCGAAGTGGACATGCGAAGCGACAACCGGTTTCAGGTGGTCTCCTCTGCACTCCGGCGGTCTGCAGTGGGATCGACCGATTTAGCGCCGCGGCAGGCCTTCTCCAGCTTTGCTAGAAGTCAAACACGATGCTGCTGGCATTGACTGCGCTCCTCGTGCGACGAAGTTAGACGAGGGATTCGCGCGCGCATCCTAGGCCGTGACCGGTTATGGGGTGCCCGTGACACTTCACGGCGCTGCCCAGCAGATGTGATCGCTTCGGCGGTCCACTTTGCCCACTCGCGCCAGGCTCCAACGGTTTTGCCCGTTGCGAGCCGCGGCACGGCGGGTGCGTTGGGACCGTCTGAGGCAGCAGAGATTCTTCTAGCGTCGGCAAGCATGCGTGGTCGCTGCACAAGGCCGACCCGGCCCACGGACTGCGGACAATTTGAAGATCAGCATTTCCGTTGCCGTCTGGGCGATCAGAGGGGACGTGCGACCGATCAAGGAAGATCACATGTCTCGGCCTAAGCAACAGCGATTGAACGCCGCGGTGGGAAGACCCCCATTCCCGCGCGATTGGAAGAAGTGGCGTCTGGCGCTCTGCCTGGCGATTGCTTGGATCGCGGCTCCGGCAGCTTCGTGGGGGCAGGCGCTTTTTCCGCCTCCGCCCGAGCCCATCGTTCCGCGGCTCGATCCGTTCGTGCCGCGGCAGGCTACGCCGCCACCGGAGGAACAGTCGAGCTCCCCCGCTGGTCCACCAGGACAGTTTATCTCGGCGACGGCCGGCCAGTGGGATAGCATCCTCCGCCGCCTGGATGCGCTGGAGCAAGACAGGGCCAAGGCTGCCACGGAAAAGGCCGCCATGGAAAAAGCCGTTGAAGCGGTCGCTGAAAAGGCAGCAAAGAAAGCACCCGACGACAAGAAGCCTGATGACGGCTGGGTAGATCTGTCGAGCGAAAAATGGACCGTCAAGCTCGGCGGACACGTGCAGCTCGACTACATCAACTGGGCCAACGCCGATCCGGCCATCGCCGGCACGCAAGACTACTTCGAGTTCCGCCGCCTGCGGCTCGTGGCCGACGGCACCGGCTACGGCGTCTTCGACTTTCGCCTGCAGATGACGCTCGAACCGGAGACGGTCGGGCGAGAACGCGCCCGGCATCGTGATGTCGCCGGACGTCAAGGACGCCTATCTGTCGATGAACGAGGTCCCTTGGATCGGCCGCTGGCGGATCGGCAACTTCTTCGTCCCGTTCAGCCTGGAGCAGGTCACCAACGACACCAACAACATCTTCATGGAGCGCTCGATTCCCACGCAAGGGATCTTCGCCGCCGATCGCGAAGTCGGCATGGCGTTCTACAACTGCACCGAGGATCAGAACATCACCTGGGCGTTCGGCGTCTTCTTCGACAGCATCAGCGACAGCATCAAGGAACGGATCGACGACAACCAGGGCATCCGGCTCAGCGGCCGGCTCACCTGGCTGCCCTACTACGACGAGCCCTCGAACGGCCGCTACCTCGTTCACACCGGCGTGGGCATCCTGTATCACCGACGACCAGGACGATCGCGTGCGCTTTCGCGCACGGCCGCAAATCCACGAAGGGCCGCGGCTGATCGACAGCGGCGCGATCGGACGCCAGCACGTACACGACGGCGAACCTCGAGCTGGCGACGGTTTGGGGCGAGTTCTCCGCCCAAAGCGAGGCTGTTTCTTTCCAGCGTCGATTTGGCGGCCGGCGGCCCGACGAATCTTTGGGGCGGCTACGTCGTACGTGAGCTACTTCCTGACCGGCGAGAACCGCATCTACGAGCGGTTCGGCCAGCACGGCGCCCAGTTCGGCCGCAACGTTCCCTACACGAACTTCTTCTGGGTGCCCGGCTGCCACGGGAGCGGCGCCTGGGAAGCCAAGGCGCGTACCTCCTACCTGGACCTGAACGAGGTCAACCGCGGCAACTACAACGACCTGACGGTCGGCTTCAACTGGTACTGGACCGACCGCATTCGCGTCATGTTCGACTGGATTCATCCCTGGACCGACGCCGAGACCGTCTTTGGCTCCACGTCCTCGGATGTTCTGGCCATGCGTTTTGACTTCAACTGGTAGGCCGGCCGTCGCGGCAGACTGGAGGCCGCGGCAACGCTGGATATCGCATTGCAAGGAGGTCCTCATGCGACGCGGCTTTGCTTCTCTTCTGGCGTCTCTGGCCGTGGCCGCCATAGCTTGCACCGCAACCGCGATCCGTGCGGAAGAGGGTGGCTGCGCCCATTGCGGCTGCAAGCGAGTTTGTCGGCGAGTTTGCCGGCTCGTGGTCGAAGAAAAGAAGGTGAACGTCACTTGCTGGGGCTGCAAGGCCGAAGACTTCTGCGTCCCGGGCCCTAGCGAGCAGGGCTGCCGACACTGTGAAGTCTGCAGGTCGTGCCCCCCGGAGGGCCATGCCGGCGACGTCTGTGCAAAGCCCAAGACGTTCGGCTGGACGGAGTGGATACCGGGCTGCTCCGCGAAAATCTATACCCGCAGGAAGTTGATGAGGAAGATTGTCACTCGGAACGTTCCCAGCTACCGCTGGGTCGTCGAGGACCTCTGCGATCAGTGTGAAGCCCATTGCGGCTGCGCCGAGGTTCAGCCCGGCGCCGACGTCCCGCCGCCTCCGGTCGCGGACGCGAAGCTAAGACACGGCGCCGCCACCTTGCCGCCGCCACCGGCCAAATGATCATTGGTCAGACCTTCGCGGCAACGCGTCGCAGACCGAATCACCGCTTCCCTTCCGCCCGCTTCGGCGGCGCGGCCGAGACGCCCTCCAGCCCACCGCTGACGCGGAGCACCTCGCCCGTGATCCAGGACGCCTCGCGGCTGCAGAGGAATGCCACGGCGTCGGCGATGTCGGCCGCCTCGCCCCAGCGACCCAGCGGGATGGCCGTTCGGATGCGCTCGATCATCTGCTCTTCGGTCAGGTTCAGCGACCGGCAGCGCTGGGCCATGACGGTCTTGTTGAACTCGGTGTAGACCGGGCCGGGGCTGACGGCGTTCACCCGCACGCCGTAGGCCGCCAGCTCCAGGGCCAGCGTGCGGGTCAGGCTGATCACGCCGGCCTTGGCGACGTTGTAGGCCGCCACCAGGGCTGCGGGGTTTTGCCCGTTGATCGAGGCGATGTTGACGATCGAGCCGGAGCCTTGCCGCTCCATGATCCGCCCGGCCTCGCGGCAGCAGTAGAACGTTCCCGTGAGCGTGATGCCGAGCACGCGCTGCCACTCTTCGTCGGTCAGCTCGACGATGGGCGTGACGGTCTGGCCGACGCCAGCGTTGTTGACCAGGATATCGAGCCGGCCGCGAATGACGGCGATCTGCTGGAAGCAGCGCGTGACCGAAGCGCTGTCGGCGACGTTCAGCTCGACGGCTTGGGCGGTCAGCCCTTCGCGAGCGAGCGCGTCGGCGGCAGCAACAGCCTTCGGCTGCTGCACGTCGGCCAGGATGACGGTAGCGCCGCGCTGCGCCAGCGTTGTGGCGATGGCCAGGCCGAGGCCCTGGGCGGCGCCAGTCACGGCCGCTACCTGGTCGTCCAATGAACAAACCATCGGGTCTCGTGCGTCGAGCTTCTTAACCGCCGAGCCTCGCGGTCCACACGCTGCCCGGGTAGCGCGTCCGCAGCGTGTCGGCCGCCTCTTTGGCGCGATCAGGCTTGTTGAAGGGGGGCTCGGCCCACAGCCGGCTGAGGTGATACAGCGCCTCGGCGTGAAGATTCTCTTGCTGGTAATAGAGCACATCGACCTTCACGTAGTTGATCAGGGCTTCTTTGGGATTCTTGGCCTTTTCGTAGCAGCGGGCGATGGCCAGGGCCGACACGGCCTGCACGCGGCTGTCTTCCTCCGAGGCCTTGGCGATGATGTCCTGGATCAGCTTGATCCCCTCTTCAGGCTTGGTGTCGCCCAGCACCTCCGCTTTGCCGACCTTGGCCGCCAGCGCCAGCGAGGCGATCTGGGCGTCCGGCTCCTTGGTTTTCTTGATCAGCTCCTCGGCTTTCTCGATCCCCTTGTCGTAGGACGCCAGCGAGCCGTTGGCGTCCTGGCTCAGGTATTGGGCCCTGGCCTGCAAGATCCAGGCGCGGATCTCGGTCTCTGGCCAGGGTGCCTGACGAAGCCGGGAATAGGCCTCGTCGATGGCCTGGCGGTACCAGCCCGCCCGCAGGTTCTCCACGTCCAGGGGAGCAATCGCCACACACAGCTCGCCCAGCAGCTCCACGGCATCGTAATAATGCCAGCTCAGGAGACCCGTCTTGAGGTACGCGGCGGCCGCGTCTTTGGCTTGCTTCATCTCCACCAGCCTGCCGCCGGCCATGGCCACCCGGGCGGCCACGTACATCTGGTAGTAAGCCAGCTCGTCTTTCACGCCCGCGGGAAGTTCGGCCCCGGACTCCGTGATCTGGCGGATCAGGTCGGCGGCATTGGCATAGTTGCCGCCGCGCACTGCGCCGGGCAGCAGGCCCATACTCGCCGGCTGGCCCTCATAGGCCACCGAATCGATGGTGTTCGCGGGGATGTCGTCGGTCTTCGTGGGGTTGAGCTGTAGCTTCACCTTCTCCTTCGAGACCTCGAGGATCTTGCCCTTGCGGGGCGTCGGCTTGACTTTGCCTTCGGCATCGCGCTGCCGCACCTCGTCGGCGTGGGCCAGGCCGAGTGAGATCAGCGCGACGAACGAAACGCCAAGGGCGGCACGTGAAATACGCATGGGCATGGCAGGGTTTGGGGGGTTGTCAGTTGTCAGTTGTCAGTTGTCAGTTGTCAGTGGTCAGTTGTCAGTGGTCAGTGGTATTGCTCCTCGTCCCTTGGGAGGATGGCGGATGCTTGCGCCTATTTGGTGGCGCCCTTCGGCGGGCTTGAGGAGGTCTTTGATGCCCGTCGGCGTTTGGTTCGACTCCGTCTGAAACTCTTTCATCAGGGCGTCGTAGGCGTCGTACCACTCCTTCGAGGCTTCCAGCTCCTTGCCGAAGGCGCCGACCAGCCCCTGGATGAACTTGTCGCCCGACTGCAACAGTTGCTTCTTTCTGGCGGCGGCCGTGCCGGAGTGCCGGGCGTGCGTGAGGAACGACTTGCACAATTTATAGTCGGTTTCGAAGAACTTCTCGCGCCGGCCGAGGCGGAGTTCGCGCGCTCGGTCATCCTCGCCCTTGATTGGCTCCCTCACGTACTCCCGCAGGCGAGTACGGGTGCCGGCGAGCCCCCAGATCGGCTGCTTCTTGGCGCCCTTGGCGCGGACGCCCTGCCGCGCGAGATCGAACTTCACCAGGTCGCCCGTGCTGCCCCAATCGAGCAGCGTGTCGCAGATTTCGAGCTGTGCGTCGAGGATGTTCTCGTTCTTGGTCAAGAGCGCCGAGAGCGTGTCGAACGACAGCTTGAAGTCCTGCGCCAGGCGATGCGCCCGGCCCAGTCGCACGGTGAGGATCACCACGTCGTTTTCCAGCTTTGCCAGGGCGGCGGAGGCTTCTTCGATCGCCGTTGCGTCAGCGTTTTTCCGTTTGAGGTCATCGAGTGCCGCTTGGGCCTTGTCGCGCTCCGGCGTCCTTCGCCCGATCATCACCTGGTAGAGCTTGGCGGCAGCTTCGCAAAGCTGCTTCACCGTTTCCCTGGCCGCGTCGCCGCGCTTTTCGATGGCCGCCTTGGCGATGCCCAGGTTCGATTCCGCTGCCCAGATCAACGTGTTGTCGTCCAGCGTCTCGGGCGTGGCGGTGAGTGCGCCGGTAAACTCGTGGAAGGCCTTTTCCAGGGCCTCCTGTTCGGCCGCGGGGGCCGTCTTCAACTGGGCCGAGATGTCCTGGCCCAGCACGCGGTAGAACAGGGGCCGCCCCGCGGCGGCGTCGCCGACGAACAGCTTGTCCAGCTCCGCCAGGACCTTCTTGGCGTTCTCGATGTCGCGGGTGGCCACGTGCACTCGCAACAGCGTCTTCATCGCCTCCAGCGCCAGCGCTCTGGTCCGCTGGTCGCCGGCGGCATGGAGCTCCAAGATGCCTGCTTTTTTCGACAGCGCCGCCAGCGCCGCCTTGGCGTGTTCCGCAGTCCCGCGGCTGACCAGAAGCTGGGCCAGCGACAGCTCGCTGACCAGCAAAGGAGGATCGACGGCCGAGGGATCGGTGATGGCCTTGCGCTTGGCGTCGATTCCCTGATTGAGCAGCTTCTCCGCCTGATCGCGGAGCTTGTCGAGCTCTTCATCCGTGGGGGCGCCCGGCAGCTTCCGCGCCTTCAGGTCTCGCAACCGGAGGTATTGCGACCACAGTGCCTGTCCGTGCTTGAGATCGGCGTCAGAGCGGCGCTCCGACTTCGCGGGGATCTTCTCCAGGAATTCGGCAGCGCCCTTGAAGTCCTGCTCTCGAATCTTGATATCGGCCAGCATCAGCCAGGCGCCGTCGGTGTATTGGCTATCCCGCCACTTCTCCGTCATCATCGTGGCCACCCGCACCAGGTTGGCCGTCTCGAAGGGCTTCTTGCCGTTCACCGCCTGCGCGTCGTTGTACAAAAAAGTCCACGAGGCCATGGCGATGAAGGCGGCATGATCGGCGCGCCGTGAAGCCTGTGGAATGCCTGGCCAGGAACTCACCCTGCAGCGCGGCCTCGTGATACCGGTTCAGGCGATAGTACAAGTACGTGAGGTAGTAGCGGATCGAATAGACTTCCTGGATGTCGATGGTCTTGTCGGCTTCTCGGAGCGTCAGCGACACCCGGAACAGCCTGATGGCGTCCTTGGCGGCGGCTTGGGCCTGGGCCAGCAATCGGTCCCGGTCCTCGGGCTTGGCAGCGGCCTCGGCGTCTTCCCAATCCTTGGAGTGGATCGCGAACTTGCCCTTGGCCTGGTCGTAGGCGTCGGCGAACGTCGTGGGAAGGGCGTTGGGATCGATCTTCCCGTACAGGGCATACAGCTCTTGCGCCTGCTTGCGATAGTCGCTGCGGCCGCTGATGACCCGCAGCAGCAGGGCCTTGATCCGTTTCTCCGTCGCGTCGCGCTGCACCTTGGTCAGCTTGTTGGCCTTGGTCTTGGGTTCGCCTTTTGACTTGGGCTCGGCCTTCTGCTTGGGATCGGTCCGCTTGTCTTCGTCGAGCAGGTGATGATAGGCGTAAGCCATGTGGTACATGATCGCCAGGCCATCGGGCGAGTTTTCCTCGTCTCCGTTGGCCGTCCGCAGCCAGGCCTCGCCGCTCTCGGCGGTTTGCATGTACTTCTGCTGCCGCTTATCGTTCCAGCATTCCATGGCCATGCGGTGGGCCTTGTTCTGCAGATCGCGGACGTTCGCATTGCCTCCCGGGTCCGCGGCCAGCAATTCCATGTAGAGGCCCAATGCCCGCGACAGGTCGCCCGGCCCGTCCATCTCCTGGTAGCAGCGGGCTTCCCAGAGGCCGAAATACGCGCCGGCGAGCTTGTCGCGGAACCGCGTGTACAAATCATGGTAGGCGGCCGCAGCCTCCTTCAGACGCTGCATGCGCTCCGGGCTTCCCTTGTCGAAGGCCTGGGCGTGCTGATAGACGCAATTGCCCAGGAAATTGCCGGCCTCGATGAGATGTATCCGGACCTGGTTCTTGGCGGTGCGGACCGGGCCTCTTTCGACAAAGGGCGCGAACTTTGCCAGTTGGGCTTCCAAGTCCTTGACCGCCGCCTCGAGCACCTTGCGGGCCTCGGTGAACTCTTTTCCCGCGTCGGCGATGAGCTTCTTCTTGTCCTCCGGCTTCTTCTCCCGCTCGGCCTGGGCCACCCAGGCCCTGGCACGCTCGACCATCACGTTGCCCAACTGCACGCGGGCTGTGCCGGCAAAAGAGTGCGTGGCATTGGTCTTCAGGAACTCGTCGAACAACGCCCTAGCCGAGTCTAGTTGCTTGAGCCGTTTGGAGGTCTCCCGCTCGGTCTCGGACTCTTTGACGATGATCCGGGCCTGCTCGAAGGGAATGGTCAGCTTCGTCGCCGCATCGACGTGGGGATTGGTTTTCAGGCCCTCCAGGTACATCTGGGCAACGTCGAACAGTCCCTTTTCGCGCAGCTTGGTCAGGAACTGATCGACTGGCTCCTTGGCTGACACGCCGATGCCCATCGCGACCAGGGCCGATGCCAGCAGCGCCGCACGCAACATGGCCTTCATGATGACCTCCGCTCCAAATGGCCGGGACCGAGTCTGGCGCTCGCGCCCTGCCACCACGCCCTGGATGTCGTGCAACCCGCGACGGCTGGCGCGCGGCCCTTCGCTGGCCGGGCGGGATTCGTCTACGGAACGATCTCGGGGGGTGATGTCTTACCGCGAGGTCTATTGTCCGCGAGACAAGAAGCTGCCCCACGGGACGCCTCCTCGAACGGGCAGAAAGGCGCGCCCACAACTACCAAGTTATAGACTTGCCCCCGCGGATTCAAGCAAATGCGGGATTGCCCGGAGATTGCCGGGAAGGAGGGATGTGCGGGCGGAAGAGGCCCTAGACGGGGTCGGCGCTTTGCTCGTCCTCGTCGTCGTCCTCGTCCTCGTACTCGAAAGAACGCCGTGTATCGAGGACGAGGACGAGGACGAGGACGAGGACGGAGTGAGGACGAGGCGCAAACCACCCTGACGTTAGAACACGTCCGTCACGAAGTGGTGTCCCTTGTGGTACTTACGGTACTGCGGGTAGTAATTGAACCAGTGGCGGTTGTAGACCGGGATCTGCATCTCGGGAGGGTAGCGGAAATACAGATCGTTGCGGCTGCGGAAGTACTCGTTGCCGTAGAAATTGTGGGGGTAATAGACGTACGGGTAGTGGTAGAACCGCTCGTAGTCGCTGCCGCTGAAGCCGTGGCCCCAGCGGTACCCGTAGGTATGGCGATCGGGGAACACCACGCCGCCGGGGTTTTGGGCCTGGGCGCGGGGCGACATCGCCCAGAGGCCGCACGCCATCAGCAGGGCCAGGATGGTCCGGCGCAACATGCCAAGTCTCCCCAAAGAGAAAGATATCGGTGACCGCGGCCCGCCACGCGGCTAGGGTCCACTACCAGTCATCGGTGTAACCGGTGGGCAAGATTGAACGAATAGTCCGCAGATGCCGCAAGCGCCAGCGATGCCGGCAAGCACGGCCGCGACCCGCCGTGGGGCACGTTCCAAACGTGCCCCACCGCCCGGCGATCGATGCGCCCACCGAAACTGAACGCCTAACGAGTCCGACCGAAGCCGCGCCAGAGCCGGCTGAAACCAGAGGGCTGTGCCTCATGCACCGCTTGCTCTTCACCGCCATCGTCGTCGGGACGGGTGCATTGGCTGCGCAGGCGCAGGACGGCGGCGCCACTCAGGATCTGCGGGCGCTCAAGCGGGTCTACGCGACCCGGCCTCACGACTACCCGACCGGCCGGGGTGACGCGCAGCCGGACGGCGACGCCCCGTTCCGCTGGCACGGCTACCACGACGACGCCATCCGCCGCTTCGACGACGCCAGGATGAGCGTCCACGTCGAGCCGTACAACCCGCTGGAGGACGCCGGCGTCGTCGGCGGACACGCCGGTCCGCTTCGCAGTTCGTGGCCGAGCACGTCACCAGCGGGCAGAAGTCGCTGCGCGTGGAGTTCCCGGCCGAGGCGATCCGCAAGAACGTCGCTCGCGTCCAGGTGCAGTGCGTCGCCTCGCCGATCCTCAGCGATTACTTCAAGTACCGCCGCTCGGCGTACTGGTCGCACTACCGCTGGCTGAAGGCGGACGCGTACAACCCGGCCGAGCAGCCGGTGCGCGTGCGCGTCTGCGGCGTGCCGCTGGTGCTCGGCGCCGGGGGCCAACCGCATCTCGGTCAAGACCGTGGACGCGGTCGGCTGGCGCGGCGATTACCCGGCCTGGTTCATGTCCGTGCCGATCGAAGTCGCCGGCCCCGAGCGCGACGTCGTCCTGTTCCTGGACAACTTCCGCATGGAGCAGGAGGTGCCGGCGGTCATCGCCAGCAAAGGTCGGATGTTCCAGTTTCCCGATCAAGGGAGGCGAGAAGGACTCCGCCCTGATGCTCTGGCCCGGCTTCACGGCCATCGAGAAGGACACGCTGTACACGCCCGAGCGCGGCTTCGGCTGGACGCAGCCGGCGAGCAAGCGCACCTACGGCGGCCTGTCGTTTCGCAGCAACGAGAACGGCCTGATCTGGTGCCGCTGCGAGAACGCCGACAGCCCGCTGCGCTTCGACGTGCCCAACGGCCGCTGGGGCGTGTGGCTCTTCGCCACGCCCGTGCAGCCGTCGGTGTGGACGAAGGGGGTCAGCGCCACCGTCAACGGCCAGGCGCAACCCCTGTTCCCCGCGCGCTCGGAAGAGGAGCTGCGGCGCGTGGCGCTGGCGGGCGAGCATTGGGACTATCGGCCCGGCTCGTGCCTGTGGACCGAGCTGGTGCGCGACGCCTACTTCCCCGCCGCCAAGCTGCTCAGCGCCGAGGTGAAGGACGGGCACGTGCTGCTGGAGCTGCCGCCGGGCCTGGCCCTGCGCGCCGTCATCCTCTTTCCGGAAGAAGAGCGCGAGGAGGCGCTGCGCGAGATCGGCCGGCTGGAGTACCTGCTCGCCGAGAGCTGGGACGTGGCCCACGCCTGGGTCCGCGGCGCCTTCGCCGAGAAGGACCGCTACATCGGCTTTCACGACGAGATGACGCGGCCGGAGACGATTCCCGCCCGGCTCGACGCCCTGAAGCTTGACCGCACGCCGACTTCCGCCGCGGCTTCGTGCTGTTCCAGCGCGGCCTGACCGACGCCGTCTATCCCGACACGATTCCCACGCCGGCGGAGACGGCAGGCGGCGAAGGCTGGCCGGCTTCGCCGCTCCCGGCGAGAGCGAATGCCTGACGGTCGGCCTGCTGCCCCTGGCCGAGCGCAAGGGCCTGCGATTGAAGTCAGCGACCTGGTCGCCGAATCGGGCAAGATTCCCGGCGGCCGCCCTCGACGTGCGCCTGGCACGCTATCACCACAAGTGCATGGAGTACGGCCACCACAACCACAACTACAACTTCCAGGAACATCACCTCGTGCGCCGGCCACGGCTCGACATCTATCCCGGCGCCGCGCGGCGCATCTACATCGACGTGGCCGTTCCCGCCGACGCGCCGCCGGGCAACTACCGCGGCGAGCTGCGCGTGCTCGATGCCGGCGGCACGACGCTGGCGACGGTCCCGCTGGAGCTCGAAGTGCTGCCGCTGACGCTGCGAGACGCCGCCGATCTTCTTCGGCATCGACAACGGGCTGCAGAACGGCCCCGAGCTTGGCGCACCTGCGAAAGTACGGCATCAACTTCATCGGCGGCGATTACGACACGGCGGTGAAGCACGGCTTCCAGGGCTACGCCGTCTGGCCGTACAACGCCGCCCCGCCGTCCTTCAAGGGACGCCGCTTCGGCTGGAGCAGCTTCGTGAAAGAGAAAGAGCTGATGAGCGAGATCATCGCCGCCGGCAAGTCGGGCAAGGGGCCGCGCGGCTTCTTCGGCGGCTACGTCCTGAACCGGCCCGCCGACAGCGAACTCTACGCCGGCCTCGTCAAGGAGTTCCCCGACATCGACATCCTTGGCGTCACCACTGCCGGTCTTCGCCTTTCACGGCGCCGATTACCCGCACGGCGGCGAGCAGTGGCGCTCGCAGGTCCGCACGCGCGGCAAGCCCGAGCTGCTGGAGCAAGCGGCCGCCTCCGGCAAGGAGTTCTGGTTCATCGACTGGATGCGCCATTCCAAGGAGCAGCCGGCTCGCTTCTCGTTCGGCTTCTGGCTGTGGCGGCTCGGGCGCCAAGGGGCGCTTTTCGACCTTCAGCTACGGCTACGACTATCACTACGGCACCGCCCGGCAAGTCGTGCTCCTTCGAGCCGTACTACACCCTGCTGGGCGTCGTGGGCGGCAACGCCTGCCCGGCCGTGAAAGCGGCGCTCGACGAGAAGGACTTCGTCCCCGCCCGCGACCTGCTGCTGATCCGCGAAGGCATCGCCGACTACCGCTACATCCACACGCTCGACCGGCTGGTTCGCGAGGCTGAGTCGAAGAAGCTCGACGCTCCGGCCGTGACGGCGGCGCGCAAGTTCCGCGACCAGCTCCGCGCCGAGCTGTCGCTCGATCTGACGCGCTACTACGAATCGCGGACCGCGGCCTATGCCGAGAACTGGTATCCGCGCGCCGACAACCCCTGGACGCACGCCAGGTTCCAGGACGTGCGCCGGCAGGCTGCCGCGCACCTCGTCGCGCTAGGCAAAGCGCTGGGTCGATAACGCTAACGCCGCGTCTGCCTCCTGCCGTAACGTGCCCTTTGTCAGGGCCTCGAGGCGATTGCCGGCAGCCTTCCAGGCGAGGATCTCCTGGACCTTCTCCAGGATCACTCCCGCCGCTTCGGCCGGCGGCAAGCCGCCGGCATAGATGTTGGAAATCACCGTGTACTCGAACCGCGCCGCAGGATTGCCGCTGAAGCGTGCCGCCTCCTGTTGTGCTGCCGGATCGCTCAGGCGATAAACCAGGTAGGCCGAAAGACTGCGCGACGCCAGCGCGTCGCCCCCCGGGCGCTCGCCAATCAAGTGGATGATGAGGTCGGCTTCGAGCCGCTCCGCCAGCGGCTCTGCCAGCTTCACTCGCCCATATCGAGCCAGAATAGGCTGCCCGGTTGGCGTCTCTCCGGCCGCCAGTCCGTCCAGCAGGACCGGCAGCAGGTCCTTCAGGTTGTGGTGGACGGCCTCGGCGCTAAGCCCGTCCGAAACGAGGATCTGCACCGGCATCCGCTCCGGTGCAAACGAAGCGAGGCTTTCCGGCGTCGGTCGCGAGCCCAGATCGGGCGAGCCGAGATGCGCTTCCTTGCTGCTGGCCTGGGTTTGCAGCATGCGAAAGGGGGCGATTTGCCGGAGCTCGTCGATGCGCAGCTCGGCATGAATGGCCTCGCGGCCGACGGCCTGATGCGTCCGCATCTGGCGCGTCACCGCGTTGGCCGGACGCGGACCGGCCGTGTCGAAGCCGTAGGCGGCAGGCGTGGCAGACAGCAGGTCCGCGAATTCGGCCTCCGAATCGCAGAACTGCTTCGGGTCGCCCCACCGTGGCCCGCGAGCCACGGCCCCCCCTCCGTCGCGCGCGAAGATTCCTTGCGCGAGGCCCCACTCCAGGAACTCCGCGGCGGGCAGACGGTGGTGCACTTCGCGCAGCGTCTGGTCGTCGTGGCCGCTGGTGTCGAAATAGGCCAGCATGCGGTCGGTGTTCAGGCCCACGTCCATGTAGTAGTTGGCTCCCGCAGCCGTCAACAACTGGGTGGCGATCTGCTGGCCTTCCAGCGTGATGTTGGAGTGCAGCGTGTAGCAGGGGGCCATGCCCATCGGCAGGCCCAGCAGCTTGCCCATGAAGTGGTCCTGAAGGTTCGCCAGGATCATCTCGAAGCTGTCCAGGTGCGTCTCCGGGCCGATGAAGCCGGTCACGTTGTTGACCATGAACGGATCGTAGCGCCGGGCCAGCCCGTAGCACAGGGCCTCGGTCGTGGTCATGTCGATGCCGTTGTGCTTGCCGTAGGTGAACTCGCTCCCTTGGCCGGTCTCGAAGTACATGAACTGCTGGGCGATGTCCTTGAGCGGTCCTCGCTCCGCCATCGTGCGGTAGCCGTGGTCGAGCAAATCCACCGTGATGTCGAACTCCCGCAGGTTCGTTTTCTCCGTGCCCGCCAGGCTCTGAAAGAGGATCTCCACCGGTGCGCCGCGCTCCAGGCAGGCCAGCTGGGTCTTGATGTGGGCCAGCACGCAAATCTGCGTCGGCGCCCCGGTCTTGCGGCGGACCTGGTCGAGATGCGACAGGATTGCCGACACGTTTTCCACGGTGTCCACGGCCGGATTGACGCCGATCAGCGCGTCGCCGGCCCCCAGCGAAAGGCCCCAGTAGCACAGCAGCGTGATGCCGCGCAGGTCGTCGGTGGGATGGTTCGGCTGTAGCCGCGAGGAGAGTGTCCGCGGCGAGCCTAGCAGCGTGCGTGCCTTCGTGGCATGCGTCACCTTGCGCGCCAGGACGATCAGCTCATGGACGTCGCACAACTTGGCCAAGGCCGCCGCCATGACCCCGGTCAGGCCACGCCCGATCCGCCCCACTTCCGATCCCGGCGAGCGCAGCAGATGATCCTTGAGTGTTCCCAGGGTCATACGGGCGACCGAGGCGTACGCCTCACGGTCGATGTCGTAGTTGACCCGCATCACGGAATCCACCCGCCCCTCATCGTCGGTCAGCGGGTTCTCGTAGAGGTGCTGGAGCGTGAGCCCGGAGAGGACGGTGCGGGCGGCCTCGCGGATCGCCTCGCTTCCGGCAGCCAGGCCGGCATGGCGGTCGCCTGCCTTGCTGAAGTCGGCTGCGCCTAAAAGGCCCTTCAGCCCCCGGAAGCAAACCTCCCGGTCGAAGCAGCGACCCACGTAATCTTGTTCCGGCTTGGGCGTCGGCACGTGGATATCGGCCAGCGGCGGAAGGTCTTTCACGGCGATTCTCCTGGTTCGTTCAGCCCGTAGAAGGACACGGGCACGACTCCCCTGCGAGGCGCTCCGATCTGCACGTATTGCGCGTCGCGTGCCGCGATCTCGTCGATCACGACCAGCTTGACGGGCAGGGCGCCCCACTGCGTGACATATTGTCCCAGGACCTTGCCCAGGTTTTCCTGCACCAGAAATACCAAGGGATGGACGACGGAGAAAGCCGCGTGTCGCAGGGCTGTGGCAATTCTCGTTCCCAGGTCGCGAATGACTGCCGCGTCGTGGGTGCCCACGGAAACCCGCACGCAGCCTCCGCGGGGGCTGTGCTGCACCAGCTCGATGACGTCCCGAATCTGGTCGTCCGAGGAAGCGCCGTTGAAGCTTCCAAGAATGGGCATATCCGCCAACGGGAGCAGCTCCGGCTGCGGAAGGAACAAGGTGCTGCCCGACACTTCCGTGCTGTGCCGCAGCAGCCCGTACACCGTGGCCCGACCGGCCGAGAAAGGCCGGCAGGCCTGAAGATGCTCGGCCCAGACCGGCGAGCTTGCGATGCGTTGTGCCAGATCGATCCCCAGGTCCCCGAAGTGAGTCGTTGGCGGCCACCGCCCGCCGTCCAGATATTGGTAGATCAACTCCCCGACGCCGCCGGAAAACGTGACCGCTGCCTCGTGGCAGTTGGCCGGACGGCGGAAGGGCACCTGCACGTGCAGTCGGGCCACCGGCTCCCGCAGGACGTCCGCGACCCCGCCAAACGCGGATTCGAGGAGAATGAGGTAGAAGTCGAGGATTGCCTGGACCTCGCTATTGGTCAGGCTGTCGCCCGGGCCTTTGGCGATGCGAAGGTATTCGAACAATGCCAACGCGTAGCGAGAGAGTCTTACGATGCGATAGGTGCCGGGGACCACTTGCACATGCCGCGCGCCGACGTAAAGGCAGCCAGTCCGCAGCACCTCTCCATCAACCCCCAAAGCGAGATTGGTCGTACCGCCGCCGACATCGAGGTTGAGGATCGGTTGCCCCGGCCGGGCACGCGAGAGACCCGCGCAACTGCCCATGAAGGCCAGCCACGATTCCAGGCACGGGTCATCGGCCGTCGCGACGAGAGCACTGCGCAGGCGGCCTCGAATCATCCGCACGAGGGCTGCCGCGTTCTGCTTCTGGGCGGTGAGCCCGGTCAGCAGCGCCCCGCCGCCAAACACCTCCTCCGCGCGTACGCTTCCGGCGGTCAGCCAGGAATCCAGGCAGGCTTCCAGCCTTGGCTCGTCGAGACGGTCCTCATCCCGCTCATCCCTGGGCGTAAAGACCATCTCGGAGCGATACCGCTCACGGACCTGGCTCAGTTGCATGCGACCGGTGACCGCGCTGCGCGTGAGGGTGGCAGTGGCGACCACGGCGCTCGAGGTCGTGGTGCCGAAGTCCAGGCCGATCAGCGTCACGCGAGCCGACATGTGAACGACCGTTGCTTCTGTGGCCCAAGGGCATGCTGGGCTGGTCAAGGCACGCCTCATTGTAGGCGCCGCCCGGTTCCATCCGTGAGCCAGAAATGCCACCGGGCGAAGGCCAGTCGTACCCCAAACGCTCCTTGCCGGATGCTAGAATGGCCATGTGTTCTTGATAACTCCGCTATTGGGAGGGCCCGTGACAAGGAACCAAGCGATGAAACAACTCCTCAAGGCAATGACGATCTTCGTTGCGGTTGGCTTGCTCAGCATCACGCCGCCGGCGGTTGCTCAGCAGCCGAAAGACAATCCCAAATCGGCAAAGACGCCCCAGACAAGCCCCGGGACGACGGACCAGCCCAAGGCTGCGGTAACTGCCGATTCAAAGCAGAAGACCGGCACGGCAAAGACTGGAAATGAGAGGAAGACCACCACGATGCGATCTGGCGGCGGGCCGGCGGCCAGCTCGGCGGCCATTCAGGACGAAGACCTCTTCGAGCTGCATATTCGCGTGCGGCGAACCGCCCGCGGCATCGACGTGCTGCTGGCGGGCACGACGCCGAGTGCTCAGGGCGCGGCAGAGGCTGCCGACCTGATCAGCCAGGTGCGGGAATACGGAATGGTGGGGTTCGTGGTCGTGCCCCTAATGGTCAAGAGCAACCCCAACACGAGCCGCGCGCTGCAAAGCGCGTGGGGCAGCATCAAGGCCGACGCCAGCGGTCCCAAGTTGACCCTGTCTGCCTCGATCCCGCATGAGGCCGTGGCGGCAGTCACCGAGGTGGTCGATGCCGCCGTCGCATACGTGATGGGGCGTTGATTCCCGCAACACTAGCCCGACGCACAAGCGAGGGAGATGCGGGATAGGCGGCGATTCTCCCTCGCTTGCGCGGCGGGCTAGTGTGCAATGCCTTCCGCCGTGAGATCTCCAACATGCTGCCCAATTCAGCGTCGTTGACACTAACTGCCTTAGCGGTTGTCCTGAGCGTCCTGGCGACTCGACCACTGCCGGCGCAGCAGCCGCAGACCGCAAGCCGCACCGGCGTGCTGCTCGACACCGATCTGGGCAGCGACATCGGAGACGCCTTCGCGCTGGCCCTGGTGCTCGCCAGCCCCGAGCTGGAGCTGCGGGGCGTTACCACGGTCAGTGGCGACACGCCGACCCGTGCTCTGATGGCTTGCCGGTTCTTGACGATGACCGGCCGGCGGCACACGCAGGTTGTCGCGGGCGCCGATCCGCAGCCGTCGCAGGAGATCGTCCGCACCGGCCAGTATCGCTACTACTATCACCCGGACGTGCTCTTCAACCGCACGACACGACCCGTGAAGGAGCCGGCCGTCGATTTCCTCTACGGGCGGCTCAAGGCCCAGGCCGGGCAACTGACGTTGATTGCCGCAGGTCCGCTCACCAACGTCGCGCGGCTCTTGGCCGACAAGCCCGACTGCAAGCCGTGGATCAAGCGCATCGTAGTGACGGCCACCGAGGCGAATCTCCGTCTGGACGTCCCGGCGGCCCGCGCCGTCTTCTCGTCCGGTGTGCCATTGCTGGTCGTGCCTGGCACTGCCGCGGACCTGAGGCTTGATGACGAAGGGCTGCGGCGCGTGTTTTCGCCCAAGACGGCGCTCACGCTCCAGGTCGAGGCGCTGGTCCAACTCTGGGACCAATCGCGGCCCAACCTGGCCGATGCCCTGGGAGTCGCGCTGTGCACGGTGGATCGCTTCGCGACCTGGAAGGAGCAGCATCTCCAGATCGATGCGTCGGGCGCCTTGCAGGTTGGGACCGGCAAACCCAACGCCCGCGTGGCGACCGCTCTTCGAACAGACGAGTTTCGGAAGTGGTTCGTAGAGCGGATGGAATCCTGCGTCGCTCCGGCCGCCCGGCCCGCCAGGCCAATCGACCGCGGCGGCATACCCCATCGCGTTCACGTCGGCGAGGACTACGAGAACGATATCGAACGCTTCTGGTGGATGAGCGGCAAGGCCGAGCTGAAGGACCTGCCGCCGGGCAGCCGCCGCGCCTGCCGCGGCACGTTGACGCACGACTTCGACGATCTACTCGGCAATGCCAAGGCCATGCACACGGCCGTGATCTTCAACCCCGTCCCCGGCCCCCCGATGGGCAAGCACCCCCGGCTGAGCTTCCGCTACCACCTCAAGGACACCGACACCCTGCGCGTGCAAATCTACAGCCTCACCAACGGCTACCACCGGCACCTGGTGCTCACCGGCCTGCCACAGGGGCGGTGGGAAGCGGCGACCGTCGATATGACGCTGGCCCGGCGGCCAGACGGCACGGGCGGCCCGCTATCCGAGGGCGAGCGAATCGACGACATCCAGTTCTATGCGGAACCCACGGCCGAGCTGGTGATCGATGACGTGGTGCTCTTCGACGCCGCGATGTCCGGCGAGCAGCGGCCATTTCCGCGGCGCATCCTGTTCACGGCCTGGTTCGACAGCGGCCGGCAGGGCAAAGAGTGGCCTGGCACCTTCGAGATCGTCGAGCGAGGCTTCTTCGGCAAGGCCGCCCGGTCGGTGCCTGACGCGGAGGGCAGGCCCCAGCTACGGCTAGGCTTGCGTGGTCGGCGGACGCTGAGCCAGACGGTCGAACTTTCGTTTCGTTACCGGCTCAACGAGGCCGAGGGGCTCAGAGTCGAGCTGGCCGACAGCAAATCGAGCGAAGCCCGCGGCGTGGAGCTGCGCGACTTGGAGCGAGGCAAGTGGGCCACGGCCACGGCGCGCTTCACCAAGGTGCCCAACGGCGCGGAGGCCGACGAAATCCGCTTTGCGTTGCCTAAGGGAGCGGAGCTGCTGCTCGATGACCTGCTGCTCTATGAGCCCGGAATACGATGAATCGGCGTGGCCCACGTTCTTTGCATTTCTCTGCTTTTTCTAAGGCGCCGCAATGTCGCACGAACCGACCGATCGCCCTTTTGACGCCGAGCGGGAAAAGGCGCTCGAGTCGCACGCCGCGCCCCAGGACACCGTGGCCGCGCTCAACGATGCTGCCCAATGGCAATTGCCACCGGGTCGGTACCAGGTGGTCGGAGAGCTTGCTCGCGGCGGCATGGGTGTCGTGCTGCGCGTGATCGATACCGACGTGCAGCGGCCGCTGGCCGTCAAAGTGTCACAGCAAGCCGGCGGCACCGCAGTAGAACGGTTCCTCGAGGAAGCTCGTGTCACGGGGCAGCTTCAGCATCCGGGCATTCCGCCCGTGCATGAGATCGGCCGCCTGGCCGACGGTCGTCCGTTTTTCAGCATGAAGCTGATTGAGGGCCGCACGCTGTCCGAATTGCTCCGCGAGCGGCCGACGCCCCAACATCAGTTGTCCAGGTTCCTGAAGATCTTCGAACAGATCGCCCAAACGATCGCCTATGCCCACGCGCAGCGCATCATCCATCGCGATCTCAAACCACTGAACGTGATGGTGGGGGCTTTCGGCGAGGTGCAGGTGGTCGATTGGGGACTCGCGCGGCGGCTGGATGCGGATGTTAGCGAGGCGCCACGGGCCTCGATTCATCCCAGCACTCCGAGCGAGGACTCGCTGGCGGCGCTACCGCCTTCGCCCCCAGAGGCCGTCGATGCGACGACGCAACTGAGCGCGTTTGCCGAAACCGTGCCTCCCACGCCGGAACACGATTCACAAGGCTCAGGCACGTCCTCACGCTTCGATCGGCTCACGCTGGCCGGGCAAGTGCTGGGCACGCCGGCCTACATGTCGCCCGAACAGGCGCGGGCGCGATGGACACCATCGATGAGCGCAGCGACGTCTTCGGCCTCGGCGGGATTCTCTGCGATGTTCTCACCGGTGGCGCTCCCCACCAGGGGGCAGCCCACCCGCAGGTCTTTCGTCGCGCTCAGGAGGGCGATTTGGCGGATTGCTTCGCGCGGCTGGCTGCCAGTGGCGCCGAAGAGGAGATCATCGCGCTGGCCAAGGACTGCCTCGCGCCGCAACCCTCAGACCGTCCCGATCATGCGGGCGTCGTCGCGGACCGAGTGAGCTCCTACCTGACTTCGGTCCAGGAGCGCCTGCACCGGGCCGAGATCGCCCGCGCCGCAGCCGACGTTGAAGCGGTCGAAGAACGAAAACGGTGGCGGGTCACGATGGCCTGGTCGCTGACGACGGTCACCGCCCTGACGTTGGGGATGCTGGGATGGCTCTGGGTTCGCAGCGACCGGGAAGCTCGCCTGGCGGTAACGCTTCGTGAGGTGAATCGGGCGCTGGGCGAGGCGGAACAGTTGTGGGCGCAGGCTAAGGCCGCTCCGTCGGGCGACCTGACTCCTTGGCTGGAGGCCTTGGCAGCGGCTGAGCGTGCCGATGCCCTCCTGAAGGCCGGGACCGCCGACGAGCCGACCAGCCTGCGCGTGCAGCAGACGCTGGCCTCGATCCAAAGCGAACATCACGAGGCCGATGCAAACTTCCGCGAGGCTGGCCGTGAGCGCGCCTTGGCCGAGCGGGTTCTCGAGATTCGGCTGGAACGTGGCGAGGAGGCGGACCGCGAAAAGGCGGATCGGGATTACACCCAGGCGCTGTCGGAATTTGGCATTCCGGTGGATGAGTTGGGGCCGGCGGAGATTGCCGCGCGGATCCTCGCCCATCGACCGATTGCGCTAGAGCTGGCCGCTGCGCTCGATGATTGGGTCATGCTGCGCAAGCGACTGAGCCGCGATCCGGCGACCTGGCAGCGCTTGGTGGAAGCGGCCAACAGGGCGGATGCCGATCCCTGGCGCGTGCGGTTGCGTCAACTCGCGGACGGCAATGATCCTGCGGCCCTTCGCGGGCACGCAGCGGAGGTGGACGTTGCCAGGCTTCCCTTGCCCAGCCTGCATCTGATGGGTCAAGCGCTACAGACCGCCGGAGACGCGCCGGAGGCAGTCGCGTGGCTGCGGACGGCCCAGCGGCTGCATCCGGGCGACTTCTGGCTGAATCTTCAGCTCTCCAATGCCTTGGCAGCGATTAGCCCGGTTCCCTGGGACGAGGTCGTGCAGTACCGCACGGCCGCTCTGGCCGCGCGGCCCAACAATCCCGACGTGCTGGCCTTGTTGGCTCGGGCACTGGACCGCGCGGGCCGCAGGGACGAGGCCGAGGCGCATTTCCGGCAGTTGGTGCTAACTCATCCCGAGCATCGCTGGGGAAGCACCTGGCTGGTCGAATTTGCCGCCCGGCACCGCTCGACGGATGTTGCAATCGCCACGTTTCGCGAGGCCCTGGCAAACCAGCCCGACGCTGCGCCCAGCCGCGCGGCCCTGGGTCTGGCCCTCATGCGCACGGGAGATCGTCAGAACGGGATCGCAGAGTGCCGAGAAGCGGTGCGCCAAGATTCGCAGTCCAGTGACATCCAACGTTGTCTCGGCATGGCACTTCTGGAAAGCGGCAGCGCGCCGGAGGCCGCTACGATCTTTCAGCAGCTCCTGAAGCAGGAGCCTGCCAATGCGTCGCTGCACCAAAACCTGGCGCGGCGCTGGCCCGAGCGGGCCGGAACCGCGACGCGCTGGCCGCCTACCGGCAGTCCGTCCGCCTGCGACCTGACAACGCCTATGCGCACAGCGGCGTGGGCGCGTGCCTCACCGAAGAGGGCGATCTGAAGGGAGCGGTTGCTTCGCTGCGAGAGGCGATCCGCCAACTGCCGACTCTGGCCGAGGCTCATGCCAATCTTGGGACTGCGCTGCGACGAAGCAAAGACCTGCAAGGCGCCTTGGCCGCCTACCAGTCCGCCTGTACGGCTGCAGCCGGATAACGCCCTGTGGCACGCCGAAGCAGGCCAGGAGCTGATCCAGCTAGGCCGGTTCAGCGAGGCGGCTGCCGCGCTGGCTCAGGCGGTGCGCTACGGGCCGGAGGTTGCCGACTATCACAACGGCCTGGGCGTAGCACTCTCCATGACGCAGGACTACGAAGGCGCCGCCGCCGCTTATCAACAGGTGATCCGGCTGCGGCCCAAATATGCCGGGGGCCATGCCAACTGGGCGACGTTGCAGCGCCGGCTGGGCAAGTTTGACGCGGCGCTGCACGCGCTGGCGAAAGCCCAGCAATTGGCCGCCGGCGACGCTCAAGCGGCCGCCCGGTATGGCGCGGAGGTGCGTCGCTGCCAGCGGCTGATTGCCCTGGAGCCGCGACTATCCGGTGTCCTGGCGGGAAAAGACCCGGCGACCGCCGACGAATGGATCGAGTTTGCCGACCTCTGCCAGCACAAGCAATGGCCCGGCGCTACGGTGCGTTGCTACGAACAAGCGTTCGTCGCCCAGCCCGGCCTGGTCGGGCGGCATCGCTACCAGGCCGCTTGCGCCGCCGTGATGGCGGGCGACGGTCAAGGCAAAGACCCCGAGATGACGGCTCCCGAACGTGCGCGGTGCCGGCGGCAGGCCCTCGACTGGCTGCGAGCCGAGCTCTCGCTGTACTCCAAGCGACTGGCCACCGCGAAGCCGGCGGAGGCCCAGGCGCTCGAAGCGACTTTGGCCCATTGGGAGGGCTCTGCCGAGCTGGCCGCGGCTCGCAACGCGAGAGCGTTGGCCCGGCTGCCTGCCGCCGAACGCACCGCGTGGCGGCAGTTTTGGATCGAGGTGCAAGAACTACGGCGCAAGCCGAAGGCGAATGATGGGCCTCCCGTGCGCACGGTCTCACGGCTTATGTGAGGAGGAGTGGGCGAGAGAAACTTTACGTCTGTGCGGTTGCCGCATTGGTGATTGCGGCCGCCAGCTCGTGAAGCTCGGTCAGCAAGCCTTCCAGCCGCTTCGGCTCTCGATTCTTGGCTGCCCGCTCGAGCGCTTCGGCCGGCGCGCTAAGGGCCGGGAAACCGACCGTCGGCGCGGTCCCCTTGAGCGCATGAGCCAGGAACGCCATCTCGGCAAAGTCGCCGGCGGCCCTCGCGGATTCCAGCGCTCTCAAACGATCGCCGAGCGACGCCACAAAGCTCTCCGCGATCTCACGAAAGCCCGGATCGTCCAGCTCAGCCGGCTCGCGATTGTCGGCCGGTTGGCTGGGAAGCACTGCAATGCTTCCCACCTGCTGGGCCACGGATCGCAGCAGGTCGTCCAGATTGAGCGGCTTGGTCAAGAAGGCGGAGCAGCCGGCCGCCAGGCACTCTTCGGCGTCGCTCTTGAGAGCGTTCCCCGTGAGGGCGATGATAGGGACCGTTACGCCGCGCTGCCGCATGATCCTGGTCGCCGTGCAGCCGTCCATGACCGGCATCTGCATGTCGATCAAAACCAGATCGAAGTCATGCTGGCCCACCATCTCCAGGGCCTCTCGACCGTTGGTGGCGCAGGCGACCTGCATGCCGGCGCGGGACAGGATGAGCGATGCCAACTGACGGTTGGTTTCGCCGTCGTCCACCACCAGCACCCGTGCCCGCGGCAGTTGCAGGAGGTCTGCGGCCTGGGGGCCGCTTCGGCCCGATCGGGGGGCTTCCGGCTCGTAGTGGACCAGGCTGACGCCGGCCAGATCACCGACAGGCACGACGACCGTAAACGTCGAGCCGTGGCCCGCCTCGCTCTCGACGGAGAGCGTCCCCCCCAGGGCCTCGGCGAAACCGCGGCTGATCGACAGACCCAACCCCGTGCCGCCGAAGCGCCGAGTGATCGATCCATCGGCCTGAACGAACGGCTGGAAGATCCTTTCGAGCACGTCGGGCGTCATGCCGATGCCCGTGTCGATCACGTCCACCACCAGGCTCGGCTGCTTGCCATCAGGCACGAATCTGGCGACAACCTGCACGCCTCCGCGCTCGGTGAACTTGATCGCGTTGCCAACGAGGTTGATGAGGACTTGCCTGAGGCGAGTCGAGTCGGTCTCGATGGTTTGCGGCAAGGGGCCCTGACAGACCAGCTCCAGCGAGATGCCTTTTTGCAGGGCCCGTATACGGAGCGTGCCCACGACCTCCTGGATTAGCCGGTGGGGCGAACAACGGGCCATCTCGACGCGCAGGCGTCCGGCCTCGATCTTCGAGAAGTCGAGGATGTCGTCGATCAGCGTGAGCAGGTGTTCGCCGCTGCGGTGGATGATGCCCAGGTATTCCTGGCGTTGCTCCGCGTTGTCGGCCAGGCCGCGCCGCAGCACCTCGGTGAAGCCGAGCACGGCGTTCATCGGGGTGCGGATTTCGTGGCTCATGCTGGCCAAGAAGGCGCTCTTGGCGGCGTTGGCCGCGTCGGCCGCTTCCTTGGCCCTGCGAAGCTCGACCTTCTGCGATTCCAAGTCGGTCACGTCATCCAGGCTCACGAGCGCGCCCCGGCACTCGCCGGCCTCGTTCAATACCGGCGCACAATTGACTGAAAAGGTGCGTGCCGTCGAGTCGGGGCCGAGCAATTGCAGCGGAACATTGAGCTGGGGCGTGCGCTGCAGCAATGCGGCGGTCCAGGGGAGCGCCAGTGCGCCGGCCTGTTGATTCAGGCCGCGCCATGGCAAGCGCGAGGCCTCGAGCCCCATCAGCTCCTCCGGCCGGCGCCCTACGGCACTGGCCATAGCCTGGTTGGCCAGCATGATGCGCTCCTTCGCGTCGATGACCAGCAGCCCTTCGGCCAGCGTGTCCAAGGCCGACCGCACGTTGCGCGGCACGGCCTTGGCCGGATCGAGATACTTGAGCATCCTGCCCAGATAGATCATCGACAATAGCAGACAGGCCGATGCCGTGAACGCCACAAAGCGGACCCAGTAGTTCTGGACCAGGCCCGCCAGCCCGGGAGGACTCAACGGGCGAAACCGCAATTCCACGCTTCCCCACTTCCGCTGGCCCACCCACAGAGGAATCTGCACCTGGGAGTCACTGGAGGGATCGTCCGCCCCCAGCCGCCAGTGGCGCGCGTGCTGGCCGATCTCGATCGCGAGCTGGCCGTCGCGGCGCACCGCGACCGAGCGGATTTCAGGGTTGCGGGCGGCGACGGCCTCGAGCGCTCCGCCGAGGCGCTGGATTTGCCGCGTGTCTTCCGGCTGCGTGACCAGCACCGAGCTGTAGAGCGCCACAGCCTCGCACAACCGCGCCGGCCCTCGATCACCGCGCCCGTCCGGTCGGGCACGATCCCCAGCAGCACGGCGCCCAGCAGCACGCTGACCATCAGGCATACGAGCCCAAAGGCCAGCCGCGTTCTCGTGGTAATGCCGTACATCGACTATGCCCTCACCGCGCGAGGTTCTGCATCCGCGTTGTCCGCGATCTCCTGCAGCGATTCGCCGCCATCTACCTCGCCCGATTCCAAGCGGTCGAGAATCACCAGGGGATCGACCCATCGCCAGGCAGGCAATTGAGCGACGAGGCTCGAAAGCAAGAACCCGCCGCGCGTCATCCACAGCATGTATCCGACCGTCAGGCCGGTGGTCGCCGCTAAGGCGCCGCCGACCACGATCCTCTGGAACTCGCTGGCAGCCGCCATGTCGGACCGCAACTCGTCCAGGGCGCTATCTGGCGAGACGAATTGAACCGACTCGCCAGCCTCGCGGGCCGCTTCGGGAAGACTGCCGGGCTTGGTATCGTGTCCTTGCGGCGCTTGACGAGGGCGGTCGGCGAGCGAGACCCACTCGCTTCCGGCCACCACGACAGACGCGGCATTGCCTTCGTCCACGGCCAACGGCGCATCGGTGGGCAGCAGGCCCACGGCGACAATTTCGGCCAAGGGCGTCTCACTGGAAGCAACGACCGCAGCCTCGGAGACCCGGGGATCGGCGGTATCTCCCGCCAGCTCCTCTTCAGCGACAGGCGACTCGAAGAGGGTCGATCCTTGGTTGACCGTTTCTGTCGGAGGCGAAACCTCCACAGGTGCCCCATCGTCTTCCCAGGGGCTCGGACCGATATTCGGCGGCGGGAAGATGATGTCGAAGATGCCGTTGTCCGGCGGCGCGGCGGCCTGAAGGACGTTGAGGGTGACGGTGGCCACGTTCGAGACGGCGACCCCATCGCCGGCCCGGTAGCTAAAGCTGTCCGTGCCAACAAAGCCCCCGTTCGGCACATACGTGAAGGAGCCGTCGGCATTGAGCGTCAAAACGCCGTGGGCGGGGCCACTGATGACCGTTGCCGTGAGCACGTCGCCTTCCGCGTCGCCGTCGTTGGCCAGCAGCCCGGGAAGCACCGCCTGGATCGCCTGGTCCTGGTTGCCGGCGTAGGCATCATTGGCTGCCACCGGGGCATCGTTGGCGGCGCTGACCGAAATCGTTACGGTCGCCGCGGCCGATTGCAGGCCGCCGTCGCTGGCGCGATAAGTGAAGCTGTCGGTGCCGTAGAAATTCAGGTGCGGAAGATACGTGAAAGACCCGTTCGAGTTGAGCGTCAGCGCGCCGTGCGTTGGTCCGCTCACGACCGCCGCCGTAAGTGGCCCGCCGTCCACGTCGCTGTCGTTGGCGAGCAGGCCGGCAGGGGTAACGATGAGCGCCTGGTCCTCGCTCGTCGCGTAGGCTTCGCCGCTGGCCACCGGGGCGTCATTGACGGGGTTGACCGTGATCGTCACCGTCGCGGGCGCCGACTGGAGCACGCCGTCGCTCACCCGGTAGGTGAAGCTGTCGGTGCCGTTGAAATTGGCCGTCGGCGTATAAGTGAACGATCCGTTCGAGTTGAAGGCCAGCGTGCCCGACGATGGCCCGCTCACCAGAATCGCAAACACCGTGTCGCCGTCCGGGTCGTTGTCATTAGCCAACAGGCCGGGGGCGGTGACCGTCAGCGGATTGTCCTCGGCCGTGGCATAGGCGTCGGCCGTGGCCGCCGGCGCGGCGTTGACCAGCCCCACGTTAATGGTCACCGTGGCCGTGTTCGAGCTGGCCAACAAGTCGTCGGCATAGTACGTGAAGGTGTCGGTGCCGAAAAACAGCAGGTTCGGCGTGTAGATGAACGACCCGTCGGGGTTCAGCGTCAGCGAGCCATTCGTCGGCCCGCTCACGAGGACGGCGGAGATCGGGTCGCCTTCGGCATCGATATCGTTGCCCAGCACGCCAGGGCCGGCCACGTTCAGACTGCCCAGCACCACCAGGTTCGGCGGGGCATTGTAAACGTCGTTCACGGCCACCGGCGCATCGTTGAGGGGATTGACCAGGATCGTCACGGTGGCGACGTTCGAGTTGGCCGTCCCGTCGGTGGCCTGGTAGGTGAAGGTGTCGGTGCCGTGGAAGTCGGCCACTGGCGTGTAGTCGAACGAGCCGTCGGCATTGAGCGTCAGGCTGCCGTGGGTCGGCCCGCTGACAAGAACGGCCGTCAGTGGATTGCTGTCGGCGTCGCTGTCGTTGGTGAGCACGCCCGCGGCTACCACGTTGAGCGTCGCGTCTTCGTTCACGCCGTAGGCGTCATCGATGGCCGAGGGCGGGGTGTTCGCCGCGTAATACAGCGTGAGACCGTCGAAGGCCTCGGCGCCGGCATCCAGGTTGACGTCCGCCCCCTCGAAGATGACCTTGGCACTGGCGATCGCGGTGCCGCTGCCTAGCGTGGTCTGGCTGACGGTCAGGGTGAAGATATCGTGGCTCGTGACCGCTACCGAGTTTGAGCCGACCTGGCTGTCATTGGCGTCGAGGGCCACCAGAAGCGTGCCCGCGGCAAAGCTCCGGTTGGCGATCGTGGTGGGCGTCTCCAGCACGTCCAGCCCACTGATTCGCGGGCCGATGCCCAGGTCGTCCCCTTCGATCAGCACGCCGGTGGTGCCGGAAGTTGCGCCTGGCCCGACTCCCGTGGGATTGAAGTAGCGGACGTTGTTGTCTCCGCGGCCGAAGAGAAACGTGCCCGCGCTCAGCGTGACGTTGCCGACCGTCGTGGCTTGCTCCACCAGCGTCAGGCTCCGGGTATCGCTTCCTCCATGAACGGCCGCAAAGTCATCGAGCAGCAGCGAGAACGTCCCCGAGGAATAGTCACCAGCCATCATCGGGCGGAACACGAAGACTTCATCCCCCGTGACGCTGAGCGAGTTGAGGCTCGACAGGCTCGCCGAACCGGCAGTGGAGAGCAGCAGGTCGCCCTGGAGCAGGCTGATCGTATTGCCGCCGCCGCCCACCGTCAGGTTCCGCGAGACGTAATGGATGGAGTCGATATTGGTGTCGCCGCCAAACGCGTCGAGGTTGAAGGCGGAGGCCAGGGTACCGGAGGTGGTGGGCGGCTCCAGGGCGAGATTCGGATCGCCAAACTGAAGAGCCTGTCCGGCCGTCCAGGAGCTGAGCCCCGGTGCGCCGCTCGTGCCGACGTCCCCCGTGGTCGAAAACCAGATCAGCGGAGAAGCGCTGAGCAGAATCCGGTCTTCAAGCTGCGCCAGCTCCAAGGGCCTCGGCGGCGCGAGACGGCCGGCCCCCTGAAGCTGCATCGCCCGCAAACCAGCGATGGCCATCGCCGACACCCGTCGCGCGCAAGCTCGCATCGTCGTAAACGGCATCGACCCCCCGGAGGACACAACGGCACAGCGCAGTCCGCCAGCGCGGCTCTGCGAGTCATTACAACTATAGGTTGCGGGCGGTGATCAGGCCGGCGGGTTGTCCAGATCGGCCAAGGCGCCTCATGCTGCCCTCATCCGCACATCCGCTGCGTCCGGCGCGCACGTCATGGAGGGCGGAGGGCGGAGGGCGCGTCCTCCAACGTGCTAAGGTTCAGGAGATGCCATGAAACGATCTCCACCACGATCTCCACCACGCACGCACGCGCGACGGCGATGCTTCGCCGGACGTTTTGCCTTGATCGCCCTGGCGGCGCTGCCTGCCGCAGCGCAAGCCCAGAGCGTAGAAGGCTTCACGGAGCCTTCTCACAGCATCGACGTGGCGGCGGCCGAACCAGGCATCGTCGTCCGCATCGAAGTTCGGGAAGCTCAGCGCGTCGCCGAAGGACAGGTCTTGGCACGGCTGGATGCGGACGTGCTGGAAGCGACCCTGCTGATTGCCCGGGAGCTGAGGGACGCCAAGGGCCAACTGGAATCCGCCTTGGCCGAAGCCAGTCTCAAGGCTCACCGGGCGGCACAGCTTGCCGAGCTCCGGCGTCAGGACGCCGTAACCGCCGATGAGCTGTTTCAAGCTGAGGCCGAGAAGCGAGTCGCCGAAGCCAACGTGCTGGTCGCGCGGGAGGCACTGCGCGTCAAGCAGCTCGAGCATGAGCGCGTGAAGGCGCAGCTCGAGCGCCGGCTCGTTCGCTCTCCCATTGGCGGGGTCGTCACGGAGATTCACAAGGACCGGGGCGAATGCGTCACGGCGATCGATCCCGTGGTGATGACGGTCGTCCAGTTGGACCCGCTGCTGGCGATCTTCTCCGTAGCGCCTGGGCAGGCCGATGCGCTCAGCGTGGGCGCCGCGGTGAAGGTCGGTATCAGCTCGCCGCACGCTGCCGCGGACCATGCCCTGGACGGGACCATCGAGACCGTTTCGCCCGTGGCCCACGCCCAGAGCGGCACGGTGCGCGTGAAAGTGCGCCTGCCGAATCCCGAGGGCAGAATTCGCAGCGGCGTCAAGTGTCGGCTGATCCTGCCGGATGCCCCATAACGGCACGACGGAGGACGGCCATGCTCAGCACGCTGCCACCGGCAACCGCATCGAGTCGCGAGGGATTGGGCGAGCGCGGCAAGGTGCCACCCGCTACAGAGTCGCAGGCGCCTGCCACGCTCATCGAGCTGATGGAGCACATGGCATCGTGCGCTGACCTGGCGACGGCCGGCTCGACCTTGGTGAACGCCCTGCGGCAGCATTTCAAGTGCCGTGAAGTGATCCTGGGGACCATGACCGGCCAAGGTGCGTGCCGGGTGTGTGCCATTGCCAGCAGGCCGGAAATCGACCGGCACAGCGAGCAGGTCCACGCCATCGAGGCGGCGCTGGACGAAGCCGTGCTGCTGGGGTCGCTAACCATCTGCCCGGCCCCGGCGGGCAGCAGCGATCACGGGCGGCTGGCGCACCGGCGCCTGCGGGAGGCCACCGGCGCCGAATGCGTCGTGAGCGCGCCCCTGATGGATCGGCACGGCACGCCGCGCGGCGTTTGGCTGTTCCTGTGCGACAAGACGTTTGTGGCGCCGAGGCGAACGTCAACTTTCTGCGCGCTGCGCAGCGGCCGATCGCCCCCTGCCTCGCCCTGCTCCAGCGTGCTGAGCGTGGAACGGTTGCTCGAGCTTCGGCGCGCGCCCGATCGTTCGTCCGGCAGCGTCGGGGCCGCGTGGCCCTGGCCGTTGCCGCGACTTGCCTGGCCGCGATGGCCATTCCGGTGCCGCACCAGGTGCGCTGCGACTGCGAGCTGCAGCCGCTGCGGCGCTGCTACGTGGCCGCGCCCTTCGACGGCCGGCTGGAAAAGGCATTCGTCGAGCCGGGCGACGTGGTCCGGCCCGATCAGTTGCTTGCCCGGTTGGATGGCCGCGAAATCCGCTGGGAACTGGCGGCCGTCACGGCAGATATCGCCCGCGCCGGCAAGCAGCGCGACGGGCACCTGGCCGCGCACGAGTTGGGGCCCGCGGAACTATCGCGCCTGGAGGGTGAGCGGCTGCGCATCCGCCGGGAGCTGCTGGAACACCGCGATCGTCATCGGGAGATTCGCAGCCCCATCGAGGGGCTGGTGATCAGCGGCGATTTGCGGAAGACGGAAGGCGCTCCGCTGAGCGTGGGCCAGCCCCTGTTCGAGATCGGCCCCCTCGATGACGTGCTGATCGAGATCGCCATTCCGCAAGGAGACTTGGCATACGTCTGCGAAGGCCAGGAAGTTCAGCTCGATCTGGATGCGCTCCCCAGTCAAAGCTGGCAGGGCACGCTCGATCGCATCCATCCGCGGTCGGAAGTCAAGGACCAGCAGCACGTGTTTGTGGCCGAGGTGACGTTGCCAAACGCGGCCGGCCTGATGCGGCCCGGAATGCGCGGCCGCGCGTCGATTGCCGCCCCTTCCCGTGCGCTGGGCTGGGTGCTGTTCCACAAGCCGTGGCGGAAGCTCGCCCAATGGATCGGGTGGTAGATGGCGACGAAGCTCGATAGCGCCGTGCGAGCCCTTTCCGGCACCCGCTTGCGCCTCTGCGAAGGCCTTATCTTTAGTCCTCAACTGCGGGGCCACGAGGCTGCTTATCAGATCGAGGACCCTTGGCGGTCGAAGTTCTATCGAGTGGGCCTGAGGGAGTACTGCGCTCATCTCACTGCTCGATGGCAGGCGGACGTTGGCCGAAGTGCTCACCCTGGCGGTGCCAGCGCTGGGAGAGGGTGCGCTGAGCCAGTCCGATGCGCTCGCGGTCGGCGCATGGCTGCTGGAGACGGGCCTGGCCTATGACGAGGCGGACCGACGCGCGCCGCACGAGACGCGCCCCGGAGCCCTCGAAGACGCCCTGCGAGTCAATCCCCTCTGGCTGAAGTTACCGCTGGTGCGGCGGTTTGGCTGGCTCGATCGTCTCTTGCCCTGGCTGGGTTGGCTCTATTCCGGCCCGGCTGCAGTGGGCATGCTCGTCTTGTCGCTGCTGGCGGCCCTCAGCCTGGCCGCCGAGTGGGAGCGGTTTACCGCGTCGTCCCGTGGCATCCTGGCCCCTGGCAATTGGCTTTGCCTGGCCACCGTGTGGCTGATGCTCAAGCTCCTGCACGAGCTGTCCCATGGCCTGGTGTGCAGACGATACGGCGGCGAGGTGCGCGAGGCTGGAGTGATTCTGGTCCTGCTCGCGCCGCTCGCCTATGTGGATGTCACCAGCACCTGGCGGTTTCGTTCGCGCTGGCAGCGAATTCATACGGCCGCGGCTGGAATGTACATCGAGCTGGTCGTGGCGGCCGTCGCCGCCGTGTGTTGGCGCCAGACGACTTCCCCCGTGGCCGCCCACCTGCTTTACAACGTGATCTTCATGGCCGGGGTCAACACCCTGGTATTCAACGCCAACCCGCTGATGAGGCTGGATGGCTACTATATTCTCTCCGACGCGCTGGACATTCCGAACCTGTATCAAAGAGGAGTGCAATCGGTAATCGACGTGGCACGGCGAATTCTCGCGGGCCTGCCGCCTCGCAGCTGCGCTTCGCGGGGTCCGAGGGCTCTTCATTCGCGCGTATGGAGTGGCGGCCTTGTCGTGGCGGCTCGTTGCCTGTGCCGTACTGGCTCTCGCGGCGGCCACCATGTTCGAAGGCGCCGGTCTGGTGCTGGCCGCAGCCGCCGTGCTGGTATGGATTGGCCGCCCGCTGCTGGCGCTTGCGCGATGGCTGCGCGATCAGGCCGCGGGGGATCGGGCGGTCCTGCGCGGTTCGTCGCCAGGACGCTGGTCCTGCTGCCCGCGGGCGGCCTGTTGCTGTTCGCGGCCCCGTGGCCGGGGGCGGTGAATTGCCCCGCCATCATCGAGCACTCCACCGTGGTCGTCGTCCGTTCGCCGGCGTCTGCGTTCGTCCGGCAGATCGACGTGACCGACGGACAGTGGGTCGAGTCAGGCCAGCGGCTGGTGGTCTTGAGCAACGAGGAGCTGGAGTCTGAGTGCCGCGACCTGGCCCTGGCCATCGAGCAGTCCCACGCCAAACGGCGCATGCACCTGGAACAAGACCAGATTGCCGAGGCCCAAATGGAAGCCGGCGATGGGCAAGCGCTGGGGCAGCGTTTCGCGGAAAAACAGCGCCAGCGCGAGCGGCTGACCGTGCGAGCGCCGATCGCCGGCCGCGTGATGGGGCGCAACCTGGAGCTGATGCGGATGACGTATCGGGCCGAGGGAGCGGAGCTTTTGACGCTCGCCGACGACCGCCGGCAGGAAATGCAAGTGGCCGTCGCGCCCGAGCACGTAGAGCAGGTATCGCAAGTCATCGGGCGGGCCGTGACCGTCAGGATACCCTCCCGCGGAGCTTTGACCGGGCGCTTCACGCGGCTATCGCCGCGGGCCACGAAGACTGCGCCGCACCCGGGCCTCGTTGCGTCTCACGGCGGTCCGCTGGCCGTCGCGATGGGCAACGAGACCCTGAATGGCGAGGACGGCGATGAGCTCGCTGAGCCACACTTCACGGGATTCGTCGAGCTGCCGACCGACAGCTTGCCGTGGGTGCAAGCCGGGGAGGTGGGTACGATCTCCTTTCGGCCGTTTGGGAAGAGCCTGATCGAGTCGCTCACCCATGACCTGCGTCAATGGGTGCGGCGAAGGATCAGTGCTCTGACCCAACCCAACCATGCAGTGCCGCAACCGTGATAGCACGCCGCGGAGGTCGGATTTGCCTTCGGCTGGCGGGCTTGTTGCGTGGGGATTTTCTGTTAGCCTTGAGCCTGTCCGTCGGGAGCGGAGAGCAGAGGCGTCTAGTTGTTTGGCGGCGTAGCTCAGTTGGTTAGAGCAGCGGAATCATAATCCGCGTGTCGGGGGTTCGACTCCCTCCGCCGCTAGTTACCGTCGAGAAGCCACCGCAAGTCTCGTGGTGGTTTTTTGTTGCGCCGCGACCGCCTTCGGTAGTCGCAACTGCCTTCGGCTAGTCCACGACTGCCTTAGTCCACGGTGCCTCGATCGCGCTGAAATGCCTCGATCAGCCAGGTCGTAATCGCCGTCTCCTGCTTTCGCACGCGGGCGATCAACATCTGCCCAGACTTGATGACCTGGCCCTCGCGCTCCTGGACCTTGCTCTCGTGGCGTCCGGCCGCCGCGGCGACGGCGGCCAGGTCGTCCAGCGATCGACCCCACTCCGTCAACTGCTCCAGGATCTCCTGGTCCTCTTGCTTGAGTTTTTCGACCTGCCGGGCCATTTCCAGGTCTTCCTTCAGAATATCGGCGAAGTGTTGTCGATGCCTCTGCTTGAATTGGTTCCGCAGGGCAACGGTGGCCGCGGCAAACGCCTTGCGGACCGACTCGACCCAATCTTTCAACTCGCCGGAAATGACGGGCGTATGAAGTGCCGTCTCCATCGCCGTCAGTGCGTCAAGGAGCTCTTGCTCTGAATGTGGCGTAGCCATGAATGCCTCCTTTCGAGCAAACCCGTGAAGGGTGCAAATGATGCGCCCAATGGCTCCTGTGTGTGCCGAAATTCGCCCCTTGTCCGTTGCACTCGGCGTAGCCAGTCGCGATGCTGGTCAGACCACAAGGAGAAGACAAGGAGAAGACGATGAGCCGAGAATCCATGCGGGCTGGTTACTGGTTAACTCTGGGCACGCTGGTCGCCCTGGCCTCGCTTCCGCTGGAAGCCCAGGCGCCGCCGCCCAGCGCAAGCAAGCCGGGGCAGCCAGCGCCGGCCGATCGTCAGGCCGATGCGGGCGGCTGGCAACCGGCCTCGCCTCGTGAGGAAATCCGGCCGCAATTCTCTTACGACCCCAAAGGCGGCCCGCGCGGGGAAGGGAAGCTCGTCATCAGCGCCGACCGCCGCGAAGGGTTACACGGCTATTGGAAAAAGACCTTCGCCATCGCGGGCGGGAAGCACTATCGCTTCTCGAGCATGCGAAAGGTAGAGCGTGTGGCGCTGCCGCGCCGCAGCGCCGTCGTGCGGATTCTCTGGCAGGACGACAAGGGTCAGCCGGTCCCAATGGACACTCCGGCGGTCAGCGGCTACCTGACCGGCTGGAAGGGAACGGCCGAGCCGGAGCATCCCACGGACAAGGAGACCAGCCCCGACGGCTGGACCGAGGTCTCCGACACCTACCGTGTTCCGGCCAAGGCGACGCAAGCGGTGGTTGAGCTGCATCTCTTGTGGGCGCCGGGCGGCAAGATCGAGTGGAGCAACATCTCGCTGACCGAGGCGTCGCCGCCCGCCGGCCGCAAAGTGCGTCTGGCGGCGGTGCACTATCGCCCGCGCGGCAAGTCGCCGCAGGCGAATTGCGAAGAGTTCGCGCCGCTCATCGCCGAGGCGGCCCGGCAGCGGGCCGACTTGGTCGTGCTCGGCGAGACGCTGACCTATTTCGGCACCGGCAAGAAGTTCCACGAGGTCGCCGAGCCAATCCCCGGCCCCTCAACCGACTACTTCGCACAACTGGCCAAGAAGCACAATCTCTACATCGTGCCGGGGCTCAACGAACGTGACGGGCACCTCGTCTATAACGTGGCCGTCCTCATCGGGCCGGACGGCCGCATCGCGGGCAAGTACCGCAAAGTGTGCCTGCCGCGCAGCGAGATCGCCGCGGGCATCGCGCCAGGCGACGAGTATCCGATCTTCAACACGCGGTTCGGCAAGGTCGGGCTGATGGTTTGCTACGACGGCTTCTTTCCCGAGGTCGCACGACACCTGACCAATCGCGGGGCCGAAGTCATCGCCTGGCCCGTGTGGGGCTGCAACCCGAACCTGGCCAGCGCCCGGGCGTGTGAGAACCACGTCTATCTGGTGAGCAGCACCTACGAAGACATCTCGCGGAACTGGATGCTCACGGCGGTCTACGACCACGAGGGAAAAGCCGTGGCCAAGGCCGAGAAGTGGGGGACCGTGATCGTGAGCGAAGTGGACTTGGACCAGCGGATGCAATGGAACAGCCTGGGGGATTTCAAGGCGGAGCTGCCGCGGCATCGGCCGGCTTGGGGAACGGAGGCTGCCCCCCTGAGGACGAGCACAACCACGAATAGTACGAATGGCACGAATTAGTGACAAAGGGGCCCGAGGAGAGGGAACGCTAATAATCGCTAATAGTCGCTAATCGTGTTGATGGCGGCTGATCGTTCAATCAGCCGAGAGCTGTGACACGGATTCGTGCCTGGAGCTTGCATTAGCGTTTATTAGCGATTATTAGCGTTCCCGCCTTTCCTCCGGGTGCCGCCACCGGGGCGTTGATTGTCGCCAGGCAGACCTTCGCGTTCATTCGCGTAATTCGCGTGCCATACTTGAAACGACATTCGGCTGATGATCCCAATCCCGAAACTGCCCTTGGTTGCCCTATTACTCGCTGTCGCGGCGGCCGCCGCTGGGTCACTCGTTTCTGCCGACGAGGCCAACGACAAGGCGGCTCGGCCCTACGGGCTGGAGAAGCGCGTGCCGTGGATGACGTCGAAGTTCCGCGGCCGGCCCGAGCCCCCGCCACCGTACCGGGCCGAGCGCGTCTACTCGCGGCTGCGCTTTACGAATACGACGGTGCTGGCCACGGCGCCCGGCACGGAGCGAATGTTTGTCGGCGAGCAGGAAGGCAAGATCTTCTCACTGCCGCCGGACCGCGACGCCGAGAAGGCCGATCTGTTTCTCGACTGCAATCGGCTGGTCGATCGGCTGAACCGCACGAGCAAGTTGCCGCTGGCCCTCGAAGCGCTCTATGGGCTGACGTTCGATCCCGACTTCGCAGAGAACCGCTACTGCTACGTCTGCTACGTCGTGCGGGCTCGCGATCGCAAGCCCGATCAGTTGCCCGACGGCACGCGCGTCTCGCGGTTGCGGGTGACGAAGACCGAGCCGCCGCAGTGCGACCCCGAGAGCGAGCAGCTCATCATCTCGTGGCTGCACGGCGGCCATAACGGCGGCTGCTTGAAGTTCGGGCCCGACGGCTGCCTGTACATCTCGTCGGGCGACGGCGGCGTCGCCTTTCCGCCCGATGGGCTGAAATCGGGCCAGGACATGACGAACCTGCTGGCCAAGTGCTGCGGATCGACGTGCGCCGCGCGGAGAACGGCCGGCCGTACACGATTCCCGCCGACAATCCGTTCGTGAAGCTCGCGGAGGCCCGCGGCGAAACCTGGGCCTACGGCCTGCGCAATCCGTGGAAGATGAGCTTCGACCGCCGCACGGGCGACCTGTGGGTCGGCGACGTCGGCTGGGAGCTGTGGGAGCTGGTCTATCGCGTCAACAAGGGAGACAACTTCGGCTGGAGCATCGTCGAAGGAAGCCAGTCGGTGCACGCCGGAACGGCCCCGCGGCCCGACGCCGATCGTGCCGCCGACGATGGAAATTCCGCACACCGAAGGTGCGTCGATCACCGGCGGCTTCGTCTATCGCGGCAAGAAGTTTCCGGAGCTGGACGGCACCTACATCTTCGGCGACTGGGAAACGCGCCGCATCTGGGGCGCGAAGGTCGAGGGCGGCAAGCTCGGCGAGCGGCGCGAGCTGATCGATCCGGCCGTGCGGATCGTCGACTTCGCCGAAGACGCGGCCGGCGAGCTGTATCTGCTCGATCACGACGACGGCTCGATCTACACGCTCGCCCGCAATCCGGCGGCGCGGAAGTCAATCGTTTCCCGCGACGCCTGAGCGAGACGGGCCTGTTTCAATCGGTCGCCTAGGCACGAAGTCGGCGGCGGGCGTGCTGCCGTTTTCGATCAACGCCGAGCAGTGGAGCGACGGCGCCACGGCCGAGCGGTTTCTCGGCGTGCCGGGCAGCGGCGTCGATTCGCCTGCGGCCCGCGGCGAAGCAAGTGCCCGGCTCGCATGTTCAGCCGCGCGACCGATTATCCGCGCGATACGGTGCTCGTGAAGACGCTGTCGCTGGAGCTGGCGCCGGCGATCCCGCCGAGCCGCCGCCGCATCGAAACGCAGGTGCTGCACTACGACGGCCGCGACTGGCAAGGCTATACCTACGAATGGAACGACGACGCAGACCGACGCCGCGCTCGTCGAGCGGGCGGGCAAGACCTGCACGCTCGAGCTGCGCGACCCGCAGGCCCCCGGCGGGCGGCGGACGCAGACCTGGCGGTTCGCCGCGCGCAACGAGTGCATCCGCTGCCACAACCCGTGGTCGGAGTACGCGCTGGCCTTCAACGTGCCGCAGCTCAACCGCACGCACGACTACGGAGGCGTCAGCGACAACCAGATTCGCACGCTGCGGCACATCGGATTGTTGGCCGACGTGGTCGAGCACGCCGATCCGGACGATCCCTTTGCCAAGCCCGAGCCGCCGCGCTCAGCCCGAGGCCCTGCCGCGCCTGACGCCGCCCTTCGATACGGCCGGCGACCTCAACGAGCGGGCCCGGTCGTATTTGCACGTCAACTGCGGCCACTGCCATCGCTTCAACGGCGGCGGCTCGTCGTACATCTTCCTGCAGCACGACTTGCCGCTGCGCGACACGAAGGCCGTCGGCGTGCGGCCGACGCAGGGCACGTTCGGCATCCACGATGCCGAAATCCTGGCCCCCGGCGATCCGTATCGCTCGGTCCTGTACTTCCGCCTGGCGAAAACCGGGCCGGGGCACATGCCGCACCTGGGGGCGAAGGTCGTCGACGAGCGGGCACTGCCGCTGATCCACGATTGGATTCGCCAGCTGCCGGTGCGGCTCGACGACGCGGCGAGCATCGATCGGCTGATCGAGCTGGACGAACCGACCGTGCTGGCCCGCGAAAGGCGGACCGGCCGCGCACCGTCTGGCAGATCGCCCGCCGCCTGGCTGAGGAGGCTAAGCGCAAGAAGCCCACGGACGACGACCGCGCCCGCGCCGCCCGAGAGGCCGACGCTCAGGCGGCACGCGCCGCGCGGGAGCGCGTGGAGGAGCGCCGCAAGCTGACGGGCGAGCTGCTCTCCACTCCGTCGCGTGCCCTGCTCGCTGGTCGAGTCGATGCGACAGAACCGGCTTCCTGCCACGATCCGTAAGCCGCTGCTCGAGACTCGGCGCTGTCCGCGGCAACCGATCCGGCAATCCGCGACTTGTTCGAGGCTTTCGTGCCCGAAGAGCAGCGGACGCAGCGGCTGGGCGACACGATCAGCGCGGCAGAAATCCTGAAGCTGACGGGCGAAGCTGCCCGCGGCCGGCAGCTTGTTCCACGAATCGACCGTCGTGCAATGCCGCACCTGTCACCGCATCGGCGGCAAGGGGACCGAGCTGGGACCGGACCTCGATGGGATCGGCAAGAAGTACGAGCGGCCGAAGCTGCTGGAGAGCATTCTGCAGCCGTCGCTCCAGATCGAGCCGAAGTACCTCCAGTGGCTCGGTCGAGACCAAGTCGGGCAGGGTGCTCACGGGGCTGCTGGTCCGGCGAGACGCTGCCGAGATCGTGCTGCGGGACGCCCAGAACAAGCAGCACCGTATCGCCGCGGAGGACATCGAGCGCGTGGCGGCCCAGCAAAAGTCGCTGATGCCCGACATGCTGCTGCGGGACTTCACGCCGCAGCAAGTCGCTGATCTGCTGGAGTATCTGGGATCGCTGCGCCGTGAGGCACCGCTGTCGAAGGCGCACGACCGATAAACACAAACTGAGAGACTCCCGCAACGAGACGAATGCAAGCGCGCCCGTTCCTCAGAGGATGGCGATGATGGTCCAGGTATTCGTCAGTCATTCAACCAAGGACCGAGAGTTTGTTGAACGGGAGATTCTTCGCGCACTCTCGGCGGGTGGACTTCAGGCGTGGTACGCGAAGGAATCCATTCACACCTCGGAAATGTGGGAACGGGCCATCTTGAGGGGCCTTCGTGATTCTGACTGGTTCCTGGTCGTTCTCTCTCAAGACTCCGCCAGGTCCACCTGGGTAAAAAGAGAGGTCGATTGGGCGTTTGTCAACCGCGCCAGTCGCATTATTCCGGTGCTGCTCAACGAGTGTGATGCCGACGACTTTCATTTGGGAATGGCTGGCATTCAACACGTTGACTATCGAGGAGACCCCGTCTCCGCCCGCGCCCGTTTGCTGTCCATGTTTGGACAAGCGGCACTTTCGCGAACGACAGGTCTGCCGATTACGGTGCAGGGGGTCAAGGATTGCCGGGACCCCGAGGTCCTTGCAGCACTGGATCTCTACGAACGGCGAATTCCCGCTCACGCGCGATTCGAAGCGCCTGACATCGTTCGCTGGCTCCGGGAGGACCAGCTCGCCGTGAGACGGGCGTCGCCGGGCAACGAGACTATTTTGTCATGGCGAAATCGGACGTGGCGGTGTGCGGGTTCGCGCTGGTTCATTGGTTCGCCAAAGAGCGCTACGCGTTCGTCGCCTATCTTGTCGCCGACAGAGGACTAGCGCCTGGACGGCGAGTGGGTTTCCGCAAAGCTGCTCAACGAGGCACGCAGGCTGTTCGAGGAGGATGGTCATTTGCCGAATTGCCGAGGATGGTTGGTGGAAGTGGAAGACCCCGCCAGCGCTTCGTCGCACGAGGAGCGAAACGAGCGGCTGGCCCGCGTGCGCCTCTTCTGCATGCTGGGTGAGTCCCTCGGCCTGACTTTGAGGGTGCTCGACTTCAAGTATCGACACCCATCGCTCACCATCCCGGAAGACGCAGAAACCGCGAAAGGGGCGCCCATGCTCCTGATGTTCGCGGGTCCGCCATCCAGAGCTCGCGCGGCGCTGCGAAAGCAAGAGCTGAAATCGATCTTGAAGTTCATTTACACCAGGCTCTACCCGGAAGATTTCTCCGCGGTCGAGGAAGAGAATGTGCAATACCGGAAGTATCTCAAGCAATTCTATCTTTCGCAGTGCTGGGAGCTTCCCGAGCAGGTCCGAACGCTGAACTTCGCTCAGGTGCGCGCGAGAACGGCCTCTTTGCAGTCCACCGGTTAGCTGCGCAGGGGTGCTGCTGTCACGTCGTGCATTACAATTGCCTGGACGCTCCTGCACCGAGCTTCCGACGAAGGAGAATCACCATGCTGCCTCGGACATGGATTGCTGCACTCATCCTGTTGCCGGCGACGGCCGCCGCCCAGCAGCCTGACGAAGCGAAGTGGGTGGACCTGTCGCTGCTGGTCGCGCCCGAGTATCCCTGCACCTGGCCCGATAGTTTCCGCCGTTTCAGATCAACCACTATCTGAAGATCGGCCGGCGCAGCCCCTACAACAGCGACATCCTGACGATCGACGGCAACACCGGCACGCAGCTCGACGTGCCGCCGCATTCGGTGGCCCGGCCGGAGCTGAAGCTGCCGAACTCCGGGCCGTTGGGCGAGATGTTCACCGACAAGATCCCCGCCTGGCAGTTCGGCGGCGAGGCGTGCGTCGTCGATTGCCGCGACCTGCTCGATGCCGCGCCCAAGGGCCGCAGCCCGCTGGTCAAGAAGGAGCACGTGGCGGCCTGGGAGAAGGAGCACCGCCCGCTGCGGCTTCGGCGACGTCGTGCTGTTCCGCAGCGACTACAGCGACAAGTACTACCGGCCGCTGCCCGACGGGCGACGGTTCGTCGCCGACCCGCTCGACGCGCAAGGCGCCCGGCTGGCCCGACCCCGATCCGGACTGCATGGAGTACCTGGCCAGTCGCAAGGTGATGACGCCGGCACCGACAGCCCCAGCATGGGACCGCTCCCCGACCTGGCCGAGCCGACGCACTACGCCGGCCTCAAGCACGGCATGATCTGGACCGAGGGTGCGACCGGCCTGGCGAACCTGCCGCCGACCGGGGCGTTCTACTGCATGCTCGGGCCCAAGCACGCGGAGGGGCCGTACGGCGAAGGCCGGGCGTTTGCCGTGGTCGGCAGCCCGCTGGCCGGGCGGCTGATCGAATCGGCCGCAAGAAGCGGGCGGTCGACCTGTCGCGTCGTGCTCTCCGAAGACCTGCCGGTGACGTGGCCCGGAGCCGGCGTCGGCGACCATCGGCAGCCGTACATGAAGATCGACTTCCTGTTCGCGGCGAACCTGGGGCTGTTCCATCACACGCACATGCTGGACAGCCACGCCGGCACGCACCTGGTGCCGCCGGCCTATGCGCTGCCGCCGCCGGGCTTCGACAACCGCGAGTATGCGCCGGAGGTCCGCGGCGTGGCTGGACGAGTACGAGCGCAAATACGGCCCGCGCGGCACCAGCGAGACGACGACCGAGAAGGTGCCGCTCTCTCAGACCTGCGGCCCGGCCCGCGTGATCGACGTGCGGCACCTGGTCGGCACCACGAAGCAGTGCAAGCTGGCCGGCCTCGCCCGAGATCACGCCGGCCGAGCTGAAGAAGCACGAGGCGCCCACGGCGAGCTGAAGGCCGGCGACGTCGTGATCTTCCGCACGGGCCACAGCGACAAGCACTTCAAGCCGCGCCCGGAAGGCAACGCCTGCCTGGCCGACGCCGCTGGCAGGCAAGAGCGAAGGCTGGCCCGCCCCGGGCCGGATGCCATTCGCTACCTGGCCGAGAAGAAAGTCCGCTGCGTCGCCACCGACGGCCCGACGCTGGGCGGGGTCGAGCCGCGGCGAGCGCTGATGACCTACTGGGCGATGGGCAGCGCGGAGATGGTCGGCGTCGAGTTCCTCACCAACGTCGGCCAGATTCCGAAGGGCGCGTACTTCCTCTTCGCCGCGGTGAAGATCCGCGATTGTCACGGCGGGCCGGGGAGGGCGATCGTCCTGTATTGATCGTCGCGTCTCGCGCTTCGTATTGCAAGGTAGGCTTGGGATTCCGCCACTCGACGGCTAGACTGCTGATAGAGGAACCATCATGGCAGCCGTCACCGCTTATCCACACATCGTCAAAGAAAACGGCGCACCAGCGCATCTGGAGAGCCATCCGCGCACACGCGTGGCGATGATCGTGATGGATTATGTCGCCCGCGGCCTGGGGCCTGAAGACCTGGTGCGGCATTATCCCTACTTGAAGCTCGCCGAGGTCCACGCCGCGATGGCTTATTACCACGACCACCAGCCCGAAATCGATGCAGAAATCCAGGCCGAGTTGGAACAATTGCAAGAAGATGCAAAGACCACGCCACCTTCAGCCGTCTGGCTCAAGCTAAAGGCGAAGGGCGTCCTTTGAAGGCAACCGATCCGCCAGACTGGACGGGCACAGTCGTCCGACTGCCGCTGTGACGTGCTGATGGACCAGTGACTCGTGCGCCCTAGCCGAAGCCAAGCTCATAGAAGAACCTGGCCGATGGGACGATCTGCTCGGGCTTGAGTCCCAACTGGTGCACGAGCAGCGCCTTGAGCCGCTCCCAGACTTCGTGCTCGAAGGCGGTACTCTCTCCGGCAGGGTCGGAGTGCTGCTTGCGGAGGGCCTCGAGGGTGACCTAGTAGAGACCACCAACGCTTAGGGCCGTCTGGGCGTCGGCGTCTGAAATCTTGACGCCGAATTCCTCCTCAACCTCGAGTACGACTTCGTAAATATCCAGACCCATCGGAGACTGAGGCAATACTGTTGAGGGCACTGTTGATGGACGGCACGTGGCGCTTCTGCTGGGGCTTGCGCTTCGCTCCAGCCCCAGCCACCCAGCCACCCAGGGCGCGGCGATTTTCGTCGCGGTCAAACCGCCACGGCCGCGCCCGCCACCGCCTTGTTCAGGGCCGGCATCAGCTCCTTGGCGAACAGCTCCATGCTGTGCAGCCAGCTCGCCTTGTCGTCCCAGTCGTAGCTCATCAGGACCAGCGTGCCGAACGGGCCGGTCTCCTCGATCAGCAGCAGCAGCCGGCGCAGCACCTCGTCGACGTCGCCGGCGATGATCTGCTCGCTCATCAGGTAGTCGAGGTTGCAGTCGGCGTCGGTCATGTCCAGGTCGCGCTTGTAGATCCGGCGGCCCAGGCCCTTGTCGAACAGCCGGCCGATGTACTCGTAGTTCTTGCCCAGCGAGTTGGTCCGCGCCCGCCGCACGGCCTCCTTGGTCGTGTCGGCCAGGAAGATCGAGCGGGCGACCTTCCAGTCGGACCGGTTCGGCTGGCGGCCGGCCTCCAGGGCGGCCTGCTCGTAGGTCTTCCAGTGGTCGGCCAGCACGTTGCCCGTCACCAGGCAGTGGCCGAACGGCTGAAAGCCGCGCTGGCCGGCCGAGCTTCATGCGTGGACGAGTTGCGGCTCATGCCCGGCATGGCGATCGGCGGGTGCGGCTGCTGGAGCGGCTTGTGGATGTAGCCGATGCCCGTCTCCGTGTCGACGGTCTTCTTCAGGCGGATCTTCCAGAACTTGCCCTCGATGCTCGTAGGGCGGATCGGATGACCACAGCTTCAGGATCATGTCCGATCGCCTCGTCGACCATCGCCGCCGCGTTCTTCGGATCGACGCCGTACAGCTCCTGGTCGGCCGTCACGCTGCCGGTCGCCGAAGCAGAGGTTGAGCCGGCCCTTGGACAGGTGATCGAGAAACGCCAGCCGGCTGGCGACGTGGGCCGGATGATGCTGGTTGCAGGCAGACCGGCGCCGGCCCCAGGCGGATGCGATTGGTCTCGCCCAGCGCGCGGGCGATGAAGATCTCGGGCATCACGATGTTCTCGTACTTCATCGTGTGATGCTCGCCGATCCAGAACTCGCTGAAGCCCAGCTCCTCGGCCCGGACGATCAGCTCCAGGTCCTCGTCGTAGCACTGGGCCAGCGGCTTGGCCGGGTCGTGGAACGGCATGATGAACATGCCGTAGTCGATCGGCCCGGATGGTCGCGTCATGGCGATTGCTCGTCTTCGAGTGAGGAGAGTGGCTGCCGTGCCCGGCCGCCATCGCCGGACATGTTACGGGACGGGAGCATCCTGTTGCAAAGGTGGCGGGGCGTTTTGCCCTGTGAGGAAGAGCAGGTCATTTGTCATCTCACTCCGCTTATCCCAGGATCTGCTGGACGATCGCCTGGGCAACACGGCGCTCTTCGAACCGTGCCCCCTTGACCAGGTTCCGGAGTTTGTGGTGCAGGTCGTCGGAGAGGGTCGGAAATCGCGAGATGAATTCCTCCGGCGTTTCGTAGAGCATCACGTCGCCCGTCGCCACTTGCTGCAACACTCCGATGATGGCTTCGTTTCTTTCGCTGTGGTCTGTGGGCTCCGCAATGCCGTTGACGTGTTCGGCGACGTGAATGCCCAGCAGAAAGGCGGTTCCCAGGTCTTTTTCGTCCATAGTTGGTCCCATCGGCAAAGTGGCGGTGTGGCCGGACAGCACGCCCTCGGAGGTGCGGCCCCGGCACGGACCCTTCGTGCACCTAATCCAGTCGCAAACGGACCGTGGTCCGGACAAGAATTCTGAGGATTTTGACAATTCTCTTGAAAATCCAGGGCACCCTCGCATTCCGGGGCGGCCGAAGATGATAGGCTTGACCGGAAGGCCTCGAGGCATCGAACCGGGCCCCCCGGACGCTTCGCAGACATCGCAGACACGATTGCCCTGCGCGGCGGGGTATGCTATGCAAGAGGCGTAAGGATCACATCTCCCCGAAGGACGATGAGGACGAGGAACGCATCACTTCCCTGCGTGGCTAACGCGAGAGTCCCCGTCTGATGGATATTCTCGATTATTCCTATCTGGGGATCGTGGTCTTTCTCATCCTCACCGGCTGCGGACTGCCATTGCCCGAGGAATTGGCCTACGTCGCCGCCGGCATCGCTACCGCGTTTGGAACGCTGAACCTCTTCCTGGCGTTTGCCGCCTGTCTCGTCGGGGCGCTGCTGGGGGACCTGGTCATGTACGGCACGGGCCGGCTGTTCGGCCGCGGGCTGCTACGGAGGCGGGGCTGGCTTGCCCGCTGGCTTAACGAAAAAACCGAGGCCAGGGCGGAAGAGATGATCCGACGCCACGGATTGAAGGTCTTCTTGCTAGGGCGGTTCTTGGTCGGCGTTCGAGCGCCCATGTACGTGGCCGCCGGCGTGCTCCGCATGAGGCTCGCGCGGTTCCTGCTGGTGGACGCCATCTGCGCATCGATCGTGATCGCGCTGGTCTTCGGCTTGAGCTGGCTGCTTGGCTGGTATCTGCAAGGCATTTACAGCAGCGAGCAAGAGCTCCGGCGCGATATCACCCGGTGGGTGCACGAGTCGCAAGTGGCCGTGACCTTCATTGCCCTGGCAGCGGCAGTGGCCGTGGGTGTGTATTGCTTCTGGGTGTGGCGCGGCCGGCACGCGCTGCCCGCCGAGGCCAGCGGAGCCGAGCCGCCCGGCATGCCGGCCGACGAGTCGGCCGGTTCTTCCAAGGCGGCCGGCTCAAAAGAGGCGCCGACCGTGGTACACTGACGTCAGGCTTCAGATCGACAAGCCCGCCTCCAGCACGTGCTTGCCGAGTCTCTTCGCTCCGCAAAACCACGCCCTTTCGCGGAGCGAAAGGCGACTCATTCGCATCGCCACATGAACATCGCCGCACGGCTTTGGCTCGCTTCGGTGATCCTGGCCGGCTCAGCCTTGCCCGACGACGAGCCCGCCCGCAAGACCGGCCCGCCGCTAGGGGCCGACTTTCTCCGCACGTACGCCGAGACACGCGGCTTCATGCTCGGCCGGCCGGTCCAGCGCCAAGCTCGACGCCCGACGGCAAGGCCGTCCTGTTCCTCCGCGCCGAGGCCGCGACGCCGAAGCTGAGCCTGTTCGAGTTCGACGTCGCCACCGGCAAGACGCGCGAGCTGCTGACGCCGGAGGCGCTGCTCAAGGGGGCCGAGGAGAACCTGACGCCCGAGGAGAAGGCCCGCCGCGAGCGGCATGCGCGTCAGCGTCGGCGGCTTCACCGACTACCAGCTCGCCGAGGACGGCCGGCTGATCCTGCTCAGTCTGTCCGGCAAGCTCTACGTCTTCGACCGCGACGCGGCGACGGTGCGCGAGCTGAAGACCGGGCAGGGCACGCTCGCTCGATCCCGAAGTTCTGCCCCGACGGCAAGCCAGGTCGCCTACGTCCGCGACCACGACGTCTACGTCTATCGACCTCGCGACGCAGCAAGGAGATCGGCCGTCACGACCGGCGGCACGGCGATGAAGACGCACGGCCTGGCCGAGTTCGTCGCCCAGGAGGAGATGGGCCGGCTACACCGGCTACTGGTGGTCGCCGGACTCGCAAGTCGCATCGCCTACGAGGAGGCCGACCACGCGGGCGTCGAGGTCTGGTACGTCGCCGACCCGATCGAAGCCCGAGCAGCCGCCGCACCCGAGCAGTTCTACCCGCGGCCGGGCAAGAAGAACGTCGCGGTGCGGCTCGGCGTCGTCCCCGTCGCGCGGCGGCGAGACGGTGTGGGTCGAGTGGGACCGCGAGCAAGTACGAGTACCTGGCGCGCGGTCCGCTGGGACAAGGCACGGCCCGCTGACGCTGTCAGGTGCAGGACCGCGATGCAGCAGGAGCTGGCTGCTGCTGAAGGTCGATCCGGCGACGGGCAAGACGACGACGCTGCTGACGGAGAAGGACGCGGCGTGGGTGAACCTCGACCAGGACGTGCCGCGCTGGCTGCCGACGGCGGCAGGCGTTCCTCTGGGTCAGCGAGCGCAAGGACGGCGCCGCAGCTGGAGCTGCGCGACGCCGACGGCGAAGCTGCGACGCGTCCTGGTCCCGCGCCGCCGAGCGGCTTCCGGAGCTCGTCGACGTCGACGCCGAAGACGGCGACGTCGTCCTACGCCGCCGGCGCACGACCCGACGCAGAGCGCACGCTGTTCCGCGTCGGCCGCTGGAGCGTGCGAGCCGAAGGCCGCCTGCCCGGTCTGACCGCAGCGAGCCGGCGGCATCGCACGGCGCCGTCTTCGGCAAGGACCACGACGTCTACGTCCTGACCTCGACGACGCTCGGAGCGCGATGCCGCGGACGCACGGTCCACAATGCGCGACGGCACCTGGTCGGCGAGCTGCCGTCGGTCGCCGAGGAGCCGCCGTTCGCGCCGAACGTCGACGCTCGAGAAGGTCGGCGACGGCGACGGCTTCTACGCCGCGGTCGTCCGGCCGCGCGACTTCGACCCGAAGAAGAAGTACCCGGTGATCGTCGACGTCTACGGCGGGCCGACGCACCTGCACGTCGCTGCAGGCGATGCGGAACTGGCTGCTGCGCGCAGTGGCTCGCCGACCAGGGCTTCATCGTCGTCGCCATCGACAACCGCGGCACGCCGGGCCGCGGCCGCGACTGGGAGCGGGCCATCTACCAGAAGTTCGGCACGCGTGCCGCTCGAGGACCAGGTCGCGGGCCTGCAGGCGCTCGGCGAGAAGTATCCCCGAGATGGACCTGCGACCGCGTCGGCATCGTCGGCTGGTCGTTCGGCGGCTACATGGCGGCCCTGGCGGTGCTGCAAGCGGCCGGACGTGTTCAAGGCCGCCGTCGCCGGCGCCCCGGTCACCGACTGGGAGGACTACGACACGCACTACACCGAGCGCTACCTCGGCCTGCCGCCGAGAGCGACGACGAGGCCTACGACGAGGCGTCGCTGCTGACGCTACGCCGACGGACCTGAAGCGGCCGCTGCTGCTCGTCCACGGCACGGCCGACGACAACGTCTACTTCCGCCACACGCTGCAAGCTGGCCGACGCGCTGTTCCGCGCCGGCAAGGACTTCGAGGTGCTGCCGCTGCCGGGCCTGACGCACATGGTGCCCGACCCGGTCGTGACGGAGCGGCTCTGGACGCGGGTCGCGGGCCACTTTGCGAAGCACCTGTGATCTGGAGTGCGGCGACTCGTCGCCGCTTTGGGATTTTCGGCCTGATGGCCACCAGCCGTGGTAGCTCCCAGAATCCAAAAGCGGCGACGAGTCGCCGCACTCCAAAAGGACTCGCTGCTCACGCCCTCTCGCGCCGCATGGCCCGCTGAATGTCGCGCTGCGCGTCGGCCTTTTTCATCACATCGCGCTTGTCGTGCAGTTTTCGGCCTCGGCACAGGCCCAAGAGCAGCTTGGCCCGGCCTTCGTCGTTGAAATACAGCTTCAGCGGCACCAGCGTCATGCCGCGCTGGTAGGCCTGCGCGGCGAACTTCTTCACTTCGCGGCGGTGCATCAGCAGCTTCCGCGGCCGCTTGGGGTCGTGGTTGAAGCACGTGGCGTGGCTGTACTCGGGGATGTCGCAGTTTAAGAGCCAGACCTCGCCCGAGCGCACCTTGGCATGGGCTTCTTCCAGCGAAACGTGCCCGCGCGCAGGCTCTTCACTTCGCTGCCGGCCAGCATGATGCCGCACTCCAGCGTCTCCAGCACGTCATACTCGTGCCGGGCCTTGCGGTTCTGGGCGACCACCTTGGTGACGGATTCGCCTTTGGCGGTAGATTTCTTCGTCTTGCTTCCTTTGGCGTTCACTCTTCCTCCGCGGCCGAAGTGCGACGAAGCATAGCCGGCGCAGGGGGTGAGGCTCAAGCCGGCCGGCAAAGCGGCAGACGAACTGGTTCCGGTTGCTAAGGTTCTCGAACAATGCCCGGTAGTGGGCTTTTCCCGTAATCGCGTCGGCCTTGGTCGAGAAACTTGGCCATTTCGGGATCGAACGCCGCTTCGATGAGTTGCATAAGATAGGCGCCCTCATCGCTGCCCATGGTCTCGGCGTTGGGCTGAAAATGCTCGGAGCGGCGATACAGGACACCCGCGTAGGAAAACCGAAGGGAGTGCTGGCCAGCGTCGTACCAGTGCAGATTGACCGATCGGCCGTCGCGAAGCGTGATCTCAAGCAGTCCGATGCGCCAGTAGTCGTCCGCCGTCCCCTCTTCATCGACGATGAAGGGACCAAAGCTTTCGAGAATCACGCGGTGCCAGGCGATCGGCACTTTCTTTTCCTTCACCGGCAGGTCCCATCCATACGGTGAATACAAAAGCGTGGCCCGCATGCTTTCCACGCGATCCGGATCGAGCACCGCTCCGACGGGAGGGGCGCGCCGCGGCGGCTTGGGCGGAAACCCGCTGCGGTCGATCCACCAGCCCAGCGCCAGCGCGCAGCAGAGCACCAGCCACAAGAGCGACGACAGGCGAAAGCGAATACGGCGCATGGCCGGCGTCCTAGTCTTCGCGTCAGGGCGACGCGTTGCGCAAATCTTCTTCTGTGCCGGCGATAACGTCATATCCGCGGATGCGCGATTCAATCCAAGCGGCGGGTTGGTACGCCGCGGCGATCCAGCCGCTGCTGAATACGCGCATCCGCAGCCGCGGACCCGGCATCGTCGGGCCGGGCCACCAGGCGTTGCCGAGCGCGAAATAGCCGGCAGTGTAGAGCAGAAGAAGCACAATTGCCCCCACGATGACCGCCGACGCGACGGAAACGCTCCGACGAGCAGCGTCTTTGCTTTTCATGGTTGCCGCTCCCTATCGTCCGCGGTCTCACTCGGCCCATCCAGTCGCGTTCTGCTGGCCGTCTTATCATTTGACACACGGTACGTGGGCCAGTGCAATGCGCAGAAATCACAGCGTGGCGTCGCCGAAACCGCGGACGAGACGCTCCATCTTCCTGTCATCCATTTTCCTGTCCACCTCTTGAGCAACCATGCGTCAGCGACGATTCCTGGTTCGCCTGCGGCGCCTTAAACGGACCGCGATGCGCGGCGGTTCGGCATTCCTCGTGTCGCTGCGAGAAAAGGCGGCGCGGCTCTCTACCTTCGGAGGCGGCGCCGCGCTGGACACACAAGATCCCGAGGCACGCGACTCCGCCAGGTGGCGCAGCGGCTTGGGCAATCTCGCCATCCTCTTGGGCGTGCTCGCGCTCCTCGCGCCGCTTTCATCGCCGGAAGTCCAGGGCCGAGTCGGGTTCCTGCTGATCCTGGCCGCGCTGCTGGAGGTCGCCCACGGCTTTCGGCGCTCGACCGCGCCGGGGCAGCAGGCCGCCTGGTTCGGCGGTGGCGTCACGTTCGCCATGGGCTTGCTCCTCTTGGCCGCGCCCTACTTTGCCGTGGCGGCGCTCTTGATCTTTCTGGCCGGGTCTTTCGGCGTCGATGCGGTTCGCTATCTGGTGGTTGCCGTTCGCGGCGCGCGCCAGGGCCGCCCCGTCCTGATCCACGTTCTCGCGTGCCTGGCCAACGTGCTGGCGTTTGCGCTGCTGCTGGCCCTGCGCGGGCAGACCTTGGCCTGGACGGTGGCCGTCGCCGGGGCGGTCCGCATCTTCGGCACGGCCTGGAACATCTTCCTGTCGCCGGTGTTCACGGCGGGGGAGGCTGGGCAGACGACTGTCAGCGACCTGGGCCTGCCGGACCGCGAAGAACTGCGGACGCTGGCCGACCGCCTGGCTGAGGAGGAGACCGCCCGCGGACCGATCGACCGCGGCTGGATCGCGGCGTTTATTGCTACGCTGTTCGCGATCCACATCGGCCGCATGGGCTTCGACCGCACGTTCCTCGGCATCCTCTCGCCGGGTGTGGCAGTGCTGGGCGACCTGGTTGTCGCCATCCTCGCGGCGTTTGCCCTCATCATCCCTGGCAGCGTCCTGTGGCGCAAGCTGACGCGCCGGCTGGAGCGGCGAGCCTGGCAGTGGTGCCTGGAAGCCGCCCCCGAACGCCCGGAGTGGGCACGGCGCGCCCTGCGTGCGATGCTGACGCGGCGGCTGCGGTTCTCGATCCGGCTGCGGCAAGCGCGGTATTCGTTCCGCTCGGCCTTGAGCCGCGCGCTGCAAATCGGCCTGCCGTTGGCGGCGATCATGGCCGCCACCGTGCCGGTCTTCGGCATGAGCTGGTACTTCGACACGGAGAACTGGGCCGTCGGCGTCTGGAACTCCTGGGCCGAGGAGCGGGCCGACACGTGGCGCGAGGCCATGGTCCGCGCGGTCGTCGCCGACGGGCCCACCGAGCCGGCCAAGGCGTTCGCCATCGCGCCGCCGGCGTGCCGCAGCGCGAGCGATTTCTCGTTCATCGTGATCGGCGACACAGGCGAGGGGGACGCCTCGCAGCACGTGCTGCGCAGCCAGTATCTCGACGTCGTGCAGCGCGACGACGTGAAGTTCGTCATCATCGCGTCCGACGTCGTCTATCCCACCGGCGCGATGAAGGACTACGAGGCGAACTTCTGGCTGCCGTTCATGGGCGACGCGCAAGCCGGTCTACGCGATCCCCGGCAACCACGACTGGTACGACGCGCTGGAGGGCTTCAACGCGACGTTCCTCGAGCCGGAAGCCGCGCGGGCCGCCATGCGGGCCCGGATCGAAGTCGATCACCACCTCACGAGCACCACGCGACGAGCGGATCGAGGAGCTCATCGCCCAGGCCTCGCGGCTCCGCCAGGAATACGGCGTGCCGACGCAGCTTCAGCAGGCGCCCTTCTTCCAGTTTCAGACCGAGGCGTTTGCCCTCTTCGCCGTGGACACGGGCGCGGCGATGCGCGTGGACGACGTGCAATGGGACTGGCTTCAGGCCGCGCTGGAGTCGGCCGCGCGGCAAAGCTGAAGATGGCCATTCTCGGGCACCCCTTCTACGCCGGCGGCCACGACATGACGGTCGGCCGGCCAGACTTCGCCGCCCTGCGCCAACTGCTTCGAGAGCACGATGTGGCAGTCGTGATGGCCGGCGACACGCACGACCTGGAATACTATGCCGAGCCGCAGGATGGCGACTCGGCGAAACCGGCCACGAACGTCGTGCACCACTTCGTCAACGGCGGCGGCGGCGCGTACCTGAGCTTCGGCACCGCGCTGGCCTGGCCCGAGCAGCCTGCGACGGCCGACTGGGCTTACTACCCTGCCAAGGCGCAAGTCGTGGCCAAGATCGAAGCCACGACGCCCCTCTGGAAGCGCCCGGCCTGGTGGTGGACCACGCGGCTGAACGGCTGGCCCTTCTCGACGGAGTGGCTCTCGGCCGCCTTCGACGTCAACGTGGCGCCGTTCTATCAGAGCTTCATGGAAGTCCGCGTGGAGCCTTCAGCGCGGCCGCGTTCGGCTCATTCCCTATGGAGTCCACGGCCGCCTGCGCTGGTCCGACCTCGACGCCTCGCCGAACGCCGCACCTGCCGAGGCGCCGGAAACGCTCGTGGAGTGGGTGGTGCCGATCCCCAAATGAGCGGACCGACACTTGGCGTCGTTGTTTCGGCTGAGTGGAACGGTCATTCGCGGGAAGTCTCTCGGCCCCGACGACCCAGCAGGTGCAGCACCGAGCCCATCAAGAGCAAGCTCAGGACGAAGTAGAAGCTCACCGTCGCCGGCACGGCGAGCTCCGCGCGGCGGTGGTGAGCATCGACTGCAATCCACAGGTAGCTTACCAGACAGGCCGCCGTGATCGACCAGGTGAGTCCCGCCTGAGCGCAACGCGCCGCCCCGCCCATCAAGAGCACGTAGCCCGAGAGCAGCGCGCTGCGGCCCGTCGGCCATCCACAGAAAGGCCGTGAAGAAGGACACATCCATCAGGGCCCAACTGTAGGTCACGAGCTGGCGGCGGCCTGTGCGTTGCAGCAGGCCCTGGAAAACCGCCGCTCCGCCCCCCCAGGCGAGCACCAGGCCGGTGATGAACCAATGAAAGAAGCCGCCTTCGCCGGGAAGCTGGAGCAAGTAGAGGCAGACCAGGTGCACGACGTAGAAGATCGACAGGCCCACCCAAGTCGTGGCCAGTGCCGGGTGTCGCCGGCCCCAGCGAAAGAAGCGCCCCAGCGGTCCCAGCGGCCGGGCGTGGATCGGCTCGCCGCTGAGGAACCGCTGCAGGTCCTCGGCCAGCTCGAGGGCCGAGCCGTAGCGCCGCTGCCGTTCTTTCTCCAGGCACTTGAGGCAGATCGTTTCCAGGTCGCGGGGAATGTCCGGGTTGAGCTGCCGCGGGGGCGCCGGCTCCTGCTCGAGCACCTGCGGCAGCGTCTCCAGCGCCGTCGCCGCCTGGAACGGCGGCCGGCCGGTCAGCAGTGCGTAGAGGATCGCCCCCAGGGCGTAGACGTCGGCCGCCGGGCCGATGTCTCGCAGTCCGGCCGGCGGCCTGCTCCGGCGGCATGTAGCTGGGCGTGCCCAGGACCTGGCCGGTGGCCGTCAGGTCGCTGTCCGCCTTCGACGCGCTTGGCCAGGCCGAAGTCGGTGACGCGAGGCTGGCCGTGCTTGTCGAGCAGGACGTTGGCCGGCTTCAGGTCGCGGTGGATGACGCCCTGGGCGTGGGCGTAGTGCACGGCCTCGGCGCACTTCGCATCACGAGCTCCGCCGCGGCGTGCAGCGGCAGCGGCCCCTCGGCGAGCTCGTTCGCCAGGCTCTGGCCCGTCGACGTAGCCCATCGAGAAGAAGTGCTGCCCGTCGTGCTCGCCGACCTCGTAGATCGGCACGATGTTCGGATGGTCGAGGTTCGCCGCGGCCTCGGCCTCGCTGCGGAAGCGCTGCACGTCGGCCTCGCTGGCGAGCTGGCCGGCCAGGATCATCTTCAGGGCGACGATGCGGTTGAGGCTCGACCTGCCGGGCCTTGTAGACCACGCCCATGCCGCCGCGGGCGATCTCCTCGAGCAGCTCGTAGTCGCCGAAATAGCGCAGCTTGCGTCCAAGGGGTGACGCTTCAGCCGCCCCGAATTGCCGAGGCGCGGATCGAGGCGAGTTGGCCGGCGTCGGGCAATCCCTCGGCGGCAACGTCTCGGAATCTCTTGCGCCGTCAACCGTCGGCGCGGCCGGCAACGTCGGCGCGGCGGGCGAGGTCGGTGCGGCGGGCGAGGTCGGTGCGGCCAACGTCGGCGTGTCGCATGCCGCGACGGACGGCCTGCACTGCTTCTGATCCTCTGCGGTGAGGAACGCTCGCAAGTGGCCGGCCAAGTGCACGTGGCGGGCCAGGAGCGCCTCACGATCGACCGGTATCCCCGCCTCCACCGCCCGCAGGTAGTGGGCGACCAGATGCTCCAACTGCTGCCGGGCCGCCGGCAAGAGACTGTCGCTTGGGTCCATCGGAGTGCTCCTGACGCCCGTTTTCGCCGCACCTTCTTAGTTTGCCCGACGGACGGGGGCGACAGGAAGCCCTCGGACGTGGGTTTGCCGCCCGCTAACAAGGAAACTTCGTGTGACACGAAGGGCAACCGTCAACGCCATCTCTCAACCTCAGGCGCCGCGGCTTGAAGTTTCCGGTCCCACAATTCCACAAGCTGTTGCCGCACACCGGGCATTTCACCATGCGGTCGCAAATCAGATGTGTCAACGGGTCGCGTGCGGTCGGAGGCCGAGCAGATCGATGACCTGGGCGGGCGAGAGACTCATGGCGGCATTTCCCGTTCGTGGCTATCGGATTCAAACGCGGAAGATTTCCGTCAAACTGGCGCTCGTCTTATCCGCCAGGTCTTCCGCACCCGTGAACAGGCCGCACGTGTGTGCCTTCATGATCCGGGTTCGAAAGTCAATCAGCTTCGCGTAGCGAGTCGGGTCATCTTCCACCATGCTGGCCAGAATCGGCGCGTTTTGATCCATCACGAACATGCAGATTCTCTTGTCGCTGGCGATTGCCTGGCGATACTCGAGCTCCGTCATCGACAGCCCCGTGCCTGGATCAACATAGCCGTACCGCAGGCCGAGGATTCCGACGTAGGCCTGCGATTCATTGACTTTTCGCCGAATGAGATCGGCAGGCGCTTGAGCGGTGGTGCAACTCTTCCATGCCGATGAACTTGAGCTGCAACCGTTTGATCACGGAACGGACCGCTTGCCGATGCTCTTTGAGGTCCGTGCTCGTGGAACTGACGAACACCGAACGCGGAAGAGGGGTATCCGCCCCCTTTTCCGAGAGCACAAGCTCTGCCTCATAACTCCGCCGCAGCGATTGAACCTCTTCGAGTTGTTCTCTGAGCCGTGAAAGCGGCCCATGGCCGGACGATTTCTGGCCAAGCAGCGCCTTTAAGATGTCGGCTTCCAACTGGTCGCGACGCGCATCCAGGTGCCGCAGCATCAGGTAGACCTGGTGGCGGCGCTCCGCCTCGGTCCTTTGCTTGGGGTCCATGCCAAGTGTCGCGGTCTGCGGCGGCTCAAGCGCGCGATGCGAAAGATTCGCGGATGCCGACAGCCCGAGCTTTCGAGCCGCAAATGCTTCGAAAAACCTGAAGAACTCTTCGCGGTCCATGCCACTCCAACGGTCCTTCAGATAAAGTTCGACCGTGTAACCTTGGGGTGCGTCCAGTAGAAAGTTGACCAGCGCCGGCCATCTGCGCTGCAACGACCTCGGGCGCGATCCCTGCGGCACCGGCGCCAATGGCGGGAAAGGCGACCGATCGACAACCGACTAGCGGCATGAGCCGAAGAGCGTTCTGCGTCGTCTGGCGGACGATGGCGTCGGGCGATAGTTCCAGTTGCTCAGGCCCGATCGTGATGGCGTGGAAGACATACTTCGCGGGAAGGTCCGCCGCAGTGGAAACCACCACGTCACCCGTGCCTCGGCACCATCTTCGACGCATCCGCCGTGATCGCGGCTCCTCCTGCCATTCGAATGGCGGCTGAAACGCCGCCGCTCATCGAGAGCAAGTAGTCATCGGAGCTGACCAGCACCTTGGCCGCTGACGAGGTGATGTCACCGAACAACACGGTGATCCTGGATTTTCCCACCTCATAGGTGCGTGAATCCATAGGGTCGCACTCGGCACTCGGAGTGGAATTGGCTCGACAACGTCGTGCCGCACCGAAAACGATAGACGGATGGTGAGCGAGACACAACGGAGCTGCCCCGGCCTCTGCGCGTCCCCCACCATTCTATTATCCCCGTTCTTCCCGGCGATGCTATCGCCGCTTCCAAGCTTCCAAGTGGGTGGTGTTGCAGTCCGCGTGGCTAGGCCATGCCATGCCCTCGTCGGTAGGTCTTCGATTTCCTGTGCATCGCGTCCTCGCGGATGGCCCACTGGCTCGCGGCGAACTGCGAGTCGCGCAATGCCTGGAAGATCCCGCGGTCGTGATCCGGCCGGATCGCCAAAGAGTCCACCGACGGGTCGAACGAATACGTCCGGGTGTGGCCGCTGATCTGGGCGAAGAACCATCTGCCGCCGGTGTCCTTCCAGCGCCGCCCGGCCGGCAGGAAGACCGGGCCTTGCCAACCGTCGTCCCCGACGCGTGAAGGCTCGCGCGGCGGAGCCGTCGCAGCGTCTGCCATCTCCGCCGCAAAGAGCACCTTGCCTCCTTGGACGAGCCGGATCGAGGCGAGCGGCGCCGTCATCACGCGCACGTCGCCGTGGAAGTACGGCGCCGAGAAGAAAAACCGTTCGCAAAAGGCGAAGAACCTGCACGAGTTGAGGGCCTGCACCAGATAGGCGCCGCCGTCTGTTCTCCCTCTCTCCTCTGGGGGGAGGGCCGGGGTGTGGGGCATTTCATGCACGCGATCGACGAGCACGGAAAAACTCAGCTCTCGGAACTGCACGCCCATGAACCGCATCTCCGCCGCCACGATCAGGAGCTGGGCGCGGCCGTCCTGCCTGGCGGGCGTCAGTTCGTCCGCCGCCAGGCGGTCCCGCCAGTAAGCCAGGTTCGCAGTGCCCAGCAGCGACACCTCGCGGACGTGGCTGATCTGAGCGACGTATTTGAGCGGCGGGGCCATTGCAGAGTGTCGCCCGGTGCGTGCGGGATGCGAACCTCGCTTGGAGTTGTTCAAGCCGGGCGTCCGACTAAGCAGCGTGGCGTGCCAAGATTGTGGAGACGCCCTCGCCGAACCGCGACAATGACTGCTGGGTTTCGTAGGCCTCGACACCCACCTCGAAGGACCTGGCTACGATGCGGCCGAAGAGCCGTCCGGCCGCGTGGGCAAGCTGGCAATGTTCCGCAGACTTGTTCTCCTTGGCCAGACGAAGCAGCGTTTGGGCATCTGAGTCGGTCGCCGCTTCCACCAGAAACACCGTGAATTGCTGGCAGTCGTGCTGCGCGTGCCTGTCCGGACGCAGGCTGCCGGAAACCGTGGCGGCCCCGCGAATCTCGGCGAGCGCGCGTTTTCGCTGGGATTTGCGTCCAGGAGCCAGCCAGAACGTCCGGAAGCTCCGAGGCGATTTCGATGCTCGGCTGATAGTCGTCGGCTGCAAAAAGATCGGAAAGCTCGATGGCAACTGCCAAAAGATCGATCGTCGGTTCGTAGCGCTCGAATCCCCAGCCGACAAACCCGCGTCCATGTGTCGTTTCGACTTCCTCGTGTCCCCACGAATCGCGCAGACTTCGATCCTCCGGCGTCAGGGCAGACCACTGGGCAAAGATTTCCGCCACGGCCGGCTTGGCCAGCCCGCCGGCATGTTGCAGAAGAGCTTCCGCGTTGGCGCTGACTCGCGTCGCGACATGGTAGACGAGGCCCAAGGCCATCAGGATATCGCGATAGTCTACGCGCTCGCTGTCGATCATCGCCAGTGCCGTCAGGCCGTCGGTCACGTGTCGCTCATCCGCTTCGCGTAGGCCCAAGACCGCAGAGCGCTCGGCAAACGCCATGAGCGTGTAAAACTGGCTCATGGTGATGGAGTCCCGCATGCGGCCGCGCTCGACATCGTCGCTCTTGGCGTATCGACGGCAGACCTCCCGGATCAAGGCGTCCAGCGAGCTGGGCGCGGGATTGAGCAGGTTAAGCTCGTCGCGGTAGGCGTCGTACTCGGCTTCCGGCAGCGGCGATTCGCCGGGAGGGCGGGTTTCCGCCCAACGCTCCTCTGCCTGGAGCGCCTTGAAGTATTGCCCGCCGATCACGACCGCATCGTCGCCCAAACCCAACTCGGCGGCGAGGCCGTCGAGCTCGCCGGTCTCCTGCTCTTGGTTGACGCTGCGGCGGCACGGCGAAAACAAGCTGGGGCCAAGAGCGGCCAGTGCCGCAAAGAAGCGCTTGATCATGTTTGGCCAATCCTACGAGAACGGGGCGGCCGGCACTCTTTCCATTATTCCCGGCTCTCGCACGGGAGAGTAGGCCCAAACTCCGTCCGTCGGGAAACCGCAAGCGGCTGCCCTCGCGTGTCGAACGGAATGGGCTTCCGTTCTACGGCGTCCTTGGCACGAGGAATGCACCTTTACGATGCCAAGAACGCCAATGATCCAATGGATCGAGGAGCGATACCATGCTGCTTGAGCCGGTTGCAGAGATTACCGAGCGCTCCGCGCAAAGCCGGTCCGTGGGCCGGTCCCTGGCACGGGGCCAGGCCCCAATGCAAGACAAGGCAGTGGAGGACAAGGTGTTGTGTCAGTTTGCTTGGACCCGCTTGGGATTGAGCCAGTTTGTCCGCAACGTCGAGAGGCATCTTGCCGAAGGCTGGCGGATTCGGCGCTTTGCCTGCACTAGCGGACTATTGGGGGTGCGCTGGCTCTGCCGAGCCATCTTGAGCCGCCACGTCGGGCTGATGCCTCGACGCTCGCCGGCTGCGCCTCGACGCTCGCCCATCAGGCAAACATCTCCATGATCGGGTCACCCCAAGGCACCAGCTTGTGCGGGCGGTCCATCATGTCGCGGAATTCGAAATCGTTGGGAATGCCCAGCGCCTCGTAGATCGTGGCAATGATTTCGGCGGGAATGACCGGCTTGTCGGCCGGAGCGGCGCCGGTCTTGTCGCTGGCGCCGTAGACGAACCCTGGCTTGATGCCGCCGCCGGCCATGAACAGGCTATAGCAAAACGGCCAGTGGCCGCGGCCGGGGATCGGATAGCCGGGGACAGGCGTGATCTTCGGGTGCGCCCGAACTCGCCCATCACCACCACCAGCGTCCGCTCGAACATCCCCCGCTCGACCAGGTCGTCCAGCAGGCTGGCCAGCGCCATATCGAGCGGCGGCAGCAGTTCCTTTCCCAGCCGGTTGAACATGTCCCAGTGCGTGTCCCAGGTGGCGTTGGCGTCGGGCGCCCAGGCGACCGAGACGACGCGCGTGCCGGCTTCGATCAGCCGCCGGGCCAGGAGGACGCTCTGCCCGTAGATATTGCGGCCGTAGGCCTCGCGGACCTTGTCGGGCTCCTGCTTCAGTTGAAAGGCTCGCTGCGTGGCGGTGGAGCTGAGCAGGGTAAACGCCCGCTCGCGAATGCCCTCCACACCGGAGCGGCTCGCCTGGCGAAAGCGATCGTCCATCGCGCCCAGCAGCGCCTTGCGATGCGACAAGCGGTCCTTCCCCACATCAGCCGGCAGTGAGAGTTCCGGGACCGCGAAGTCCGGCGCGTTGGGGTCCTTGAGCACCAGCAGCGGGTCGTGAGCCTTGCCCAGCATGCCGCCGAAGAAGCCGGCCTGCGGAGGGCCGTTGATCCCCTCGGCGGTGGCATAGGGCAAGGAGACGAACGGCACCATCGGCCGCTCCGGAGGCCGCACGAACGTGGTCACTGAGCCGATGGACGGATAGTCGGTCGGCCGCGTGGGCGTGATTTCAATAGTGTCGCCGCGGTCGTGCCCGGTGAGCATCGTATACACGGCCGCCCCGTGCGCGTGGCCCACCAGGTGGTGTGCCGAGCGAACGAGCGCGCTGCGGTGCATGTGCTTTGCCAGGCGCGGCAAATGCTCGGAGAACTTGACGCCCGGCAGCGACGTGTCGATCGGCTTGAACTCGCCGCGGATTTCCAGCGGCGCGTCGGGCTTCAGGTCCCACATGTCGGGTTGGCTGGGCCCGCCATTGAGGAAGATCAGCACACACGCATCGGCCCGAGCGCGAGTGCCGGTGACGCGCCGCTGGGCATCGGCCCGCAGCAGCGTCGGCAAGCTCAAGCCCGCCAGCCCCAGGCTCCCGACCCTGAGCATCTGCCGCCGCGACATCCGCGTTTCGGAGAAGAGCATACTCACCTCCGGGGAGCTGAGCGGGACCGCGGTAGGAGTGAGCAATGGTCGGGCGTGACCTTCCGTGTGCGAGCTAGTGATAGAACGTCGATCATAGAAAGTCAACAACGCAACAGCGTGCGCCGGCCCGGCACACTAACCCGACGCGCAAGTACGCGCACGCGACAGAGCGGCTGGACACGCTCGAAGTCGCGCGACTCTGTGCCTCTGTGGTTAATTCCTTTCACCTTGTCCGGCCCGTGACGGGATACGCCGCATCCTGAAACCCCTTGCCGCTGTGCTCGCCCGGCGGCACCAGAGAGTCGATGAACGCCTCATCCTCCGGCGTGATCGTCACCTCCAGGCACTTCGCGTTGTCCTCGAATTGCTCGAGCGTCCGCGGGCCGAGGATCACGGAGGTGAGGTTCGGATTCGCCAGGCACCAAGCCAGGGCAAATGCCGACGGGGCGACCCCCTTCTGCCGGCAATGCCCGGCAGTCCGCTCGGCGATGGCCAGGCTCTCATCCCGCCACTCCGCCTCCTTCATGCGTTTGTCGTTGCGGCCGGCGCGGCTCCCTTCGGGCGGCGGCTCGCCGGGGCGGTATTTGCCGCTCAAGATGCCGCGGGCCAGCGGGCTGTAGCTCACCACGCCCACGCCGTGCTCACGACACAGCGGCAATAGCTCCACCTCGATGTCGCGATTGACGATGTTGTACAGCGGCTGCACGCAGACGAAGCGATGCAGGTTGTGCCGGTCGCTCACCCAGAGGGCCTCGCACAGCCGCCAGGCGCGGAAGTTCGAGCAGCCGAGGTAGTGCACGCGGCCGGAGCGGACCATGTCATCGAGCGCCCGCAGGGTTTCCTCGATCGGCGTTTCGTAATCCGGCGTGTGGACGTAGTACACGTCCACGTAATCGGTACCCAGCCGCCGCAGGCTGGCATCCAGCTCGCGCAAGAGGTGTACGCGGCTGGCCCCGCGGTCGTTGGGCCCGGCGCCCATCGGCTGCCGCCCCTTGGTGGCCAGTACGATCTGGCTGCGGCAGTCGGCGATCGCCTTGCCGATGACCTTCTCCGACTCGCCGCCAACATACATATTGGCCGTGTCGAAGAAATTGATGCCCCGGTCGATGGCGGCGTGCATGATGCGGACCGACTCGGCCTCGTCGGCCGGCCCGCCGAACATCATCGTGCCCAGGCAAAGCCGCGAGACGCTGACGCCGGAGCGGCCGAGTTTGCGGTAGTCCATGGATTGGTCCCTTGTCCTTTGTCCCTTGTCCCTTGTCCCTTGTGACGCTGACTCGAATGTCGCTCGCCTAAACGCCGTCCACGATGCTACAAAGGACAAATGACAAAGGACAAGGGACCAGCCTCATGGACTTCGCCCTGCTAGGAATCGATGCCAACGCACTGGCGCTGGCCCAGGCCGCGGTGCGGCAAGGGCATCGCCTGGTGTGGCGCACGACCTGGCGGGCCGCGAAGCGGAGCTGCTGGCGCTGGCGCCCGGCGCGACGCTGGCCACGCACTGGGAGGCCTTGCTGGGCGGGGGGATCGGCCAGGGCGTGATTGTCGCCGCCGGCGATCATGACGACCGGGCCGAACAGGTTCGCCGCTTGGCCACAGAGCGCGTGCCGCTCCTCATCTGTCAGCCGGTGCACTCTTCCACGCTCCTGTACCTGGAGCTGGACATGATCCGCCGCGACGTGGGCGGTATTGTCCTGCCTTACTTCGCGTCGCGGTGGCACCCTGCGGTGACCGAGGTCCGCGAAGCACTCGCCAGCGGCCGGCTCGGTCCGCTGGAGCAGCTCGTCTGCGAGCGCTTCGTCCCCGCGCGCACGCGGGCCACCGTGCTCTGGCACTTTATGGAAGACGTGGCCCTGGTGCGGCAGTTCTTGGGCGACGTGACCAAGGTCGGCGCGATGGCCTCGGCGGCCGGCGAGGCCGGTTTCGCCAACCTCGGCGTGCAGCTCACCGGCCCTTCCGGCGTGCTGGCCCGCTGGAGCGTGGCGCCGGTCGATGACCAGCCGGGTGCCCGGCTGACGCTGGTCGGCTCGAACGGCAAGGTTACGCTTCGCATGCCGGCTGGGGATGACGTTTGGCACGTGGAAGGGCCAGACGCGGCCCAGCCGCCGCGGCGCTTCGACGGCGCGGCCGCCGCGCCCGGCGTGGCGATCGACGGGCTCGTTCAGGCAATCACGCAGGCCGCCTCCTCTTCCGCTCCGCCCGACGACTGGGCCGACGCCGTCCGCGCCGCTCAGCTCACCGAAGCCGTCGAGCGCAGCCTCCGGCGCGGCCGCGTGATCTCGCTGGAGTTCGATGAGCACACCGAGGAGGGGACGTTCAAAGGGGTGATGGCGAGTTTCGGCTGCGGGCTGCTGCTGTTGCTGCCCGTGCTGGCCGCGGCGCTGGGCGCACTGGCTCCGCGCAGTTACGGCTTCGGCAAGGCGTTTTTTATTGTGTTGGGCGTCGGGCTAGGGGTCTTCTTGCTGCTCCAGGCGCTGGTGTTCTTGATTCCCAAGAAGGAGCAGGGATGAGTAAGTACGGAATCACAATCGGGAACATTTTGCAAAGGCCCAACGCGCCCCTTCGGGGCTGAAGGCCGTCGTTGCACCTGGATGCCCGTGTGTCGCGCCTGTTTTTGAATTGACATTCGCCATCTGGCATCTGAGATTTGAAATCTCAGGTTGCAGACGTCAGATTCCAGAGTGCGCTGCCTCCCTCCAGATTTGCCCCTCGGAGTCTCATCCATGAAGCGTCTCTGCCGCCCGGTCCTCGGTCTTCTGACCGGTTCGCTCGTCCTGGCCGCGAGTGCCATCGCCTGGTCGCAAGAGAAGCAGCCCAAGGCAACGCAGCCGCCGGCAACGAAGGCCAAACCCGCTGCGCCGAAGGTTCCCGACCGCGTCATTTACGAGACCGACGTGCAATACGGTGCCGCGGGCGACCGGCCGCTGAAGCTCGATGTGATTCGCCCTCGCGAGGAGAGCAAAGAGCCGCGGCCGGCGGTCGTGTGGATTCACGGCGGCGGCTGGAGCGGAGGAGATAAGTCAAGCGGGCTGGGCCTGCTGCTGTCGTTCGCGGCCCGGGGCGAATACGTCTGCTTTTCGGTCGGCTATCGCCTCACCGGCGAGGCCAAGTGGCCGGCCCAGATTCACGATTGCAAGGCCGCCATCCGCTGGATCAAGGCCAACGCCACGAAGTACAACGTCGATCCCAAGCGGATCGGCGTCTGGGGCGGTTCGGCCGGCGGGCACCTGGTCAGCCTGCTCGGCACGTCGGCCGACGTGAAGGAGCTGGAGGGCAACAACGGCTCGCCCGACCAGTCGAGCCGCGTGGCGTGCGTGGTCGATTTCTGCGGGCCGAGCGACTTCCCCAACTTCTTCAAGGCCAAGAACGACGGCGGAGCCCGCCGCCCGATCGCGGGCTTGCTAGGCGGAACCGTGGAGGAGAAGCAAGCCGAAGCGGTCGCCGCCTCGCCCGTCACCTACGTGACTAAGGACGACGCGCCGATCCTGATCGTGCACGGCACGAACGACTTCCTGGTGCCCATCGCCCAGGCCGAGACGCTCTACGACGCGGCCAAGAAGGCGGGCGTGGAGGCCACCTTCATCAAGATGAACGGCGGCGGCCACGGCATCGGCGGCCCGGAGGTCACCCGCCGCGTGACGGCGTTCCTCGACAAACACCTGCGTGGGAAGGACGCGCAGATCTCGGTGGAGCCGATCAAGGTCGAGCCGCAGAAAAAGGCCGATGCGAACAAGAAGAAGTAGGACGGTTTTTCAAACCGTCCGAAGTCATCCGTTTCGGCCGGATTGGAAATCCGGCCTACTCTACTCCCGTGTTCATTCGATGCGCACGAAAAGCTCCCAGGCATTCGCCCGCGCCCAGTCGCTCATGCCCGGCGGCGTGAACAGCCCGGCCCGGGCGTTCGGCGGCGTCGGCGGCGAGCCGATCGTTCTTCGAGCGCGGCGAAGGGGCGTACCTCTTCGACGTCGATGGCAACCGCTACATCGACTACATCGGCTCGTGGGGGCCGATGATCCTGGGGCATCGCCATCCGCGAGGTCGTCGCGGCCGTGCGCGAGGCGGCCGCCCGCGGCACGCAGCTTCGGCGCGCCGACCGAGGCCGAGAGCGAGCTGGCCGAGCTGATCATCGAGGCGGTGCCGTCGATCGAGATGGTGCGGCTGGTCAGCTCCGGCACCGAAGCCACGATGAGCGCCATTCGCCTGGCCCGCGGCTTCACCGGCCGCGACGTGATCGTCAAGTTCGCCGGCAACTACCACGGCCACGTCGATAGCCTGCTCGTCGCCGCGGGCAGCTCGGCGGCCACGCTCGGCGTGCCCAATTCGCCCGGCGTCACCGCCGGCACGACGCAGGACACGCTCGTCCTGCAGCTACAACGACGTCGCCGGCCTGCGAGCAGCGTTTCGCCGAGCACGGCGCGCAAGATCGCCGGCGTGATCTTCGAGCCGGTCGTCGGCAACATGGGCGTCGTCGTGCCGCACGCCGCGAGTTCCTGCGGCGCTGCGCGAGCTGACGCGCCGAGCACGGCGCGCTGCTCATCTGCGACGAAGTGATGACCGGCTTTCGCGTCGCGTACGGCGGCGCCCAGTCGCTGCTACGACATCAAGCCGGACATCACGACGCTCGGCAAGATCGTCGGCGGCGGCATGCCGGTCGGGGCCTACGGCGGCCGGGCCGAGATCATGGAGCACGTCCTGCCGGCCGGCAAGGTCTTTCAGGCCGGCACGCTCAGCGGCAATCCGCTGGCCACGGCCGCCGGCATCGCCACGCTGCGCGAGCTCCGCGAGCGACCCGCCGTACGAGCAGCTGGAACGGCTGTCGGCCCGGCTGGCAGACGGGCTGTGCCGCGCCGCGAAAGCCGCCGGCGTGCCGCACACGCTCGCCCGCGTCGGCAGCATGCTGACGCTGTTCTTCAACGCCGAGCCCGGTCGCCGACTGGGACACGGCCAGCCAGCAGCGACACCGCGCCGCTTCGCCAAGTACTTCTGGGGGCTGATCGACCGCGGCGTCTACATGCCGTGCAGCCAGTACGAGGCGCTGTTCGTCTCGGCGGCGCACACCGAGGCCGACATCGACGCGACCGTCGCCGCCGCTCGCGAAGCCTTGAAGCGCGGCTAGCTCCCTACAAATCGTCCCTCCTTGACAACCCCGCTTCGTCGCGGAAGCTATGGTCTGTGCCAGGCGAGCGGCGACACTAGCCCGACGCGCATGCGCGCAGCGCCCAAGCGACGGAGGAGCGCCGTTCACCACGGTGTGTGTCAGCTCTCCCTCGCTTGCGCGTCGGGTTGGTGTATCGGTGCGCGGCGGGGTTCCAGGGACGTTTTCAGGATTCGCATGTCATGACCACGCTCACCTCCGAGCAGATGCTTACCAAAGCCGAAGCTGGCATCAGCGGCTTTCTCAAGCAGGCCTTCGACGAGGGCCGCATCGACGAGCAGCAGTTCAAGTCGGCGCTCGACAACGCTCTGCCAAACTTGCGGCAGTGGCTCGAAGACCCGGAGCTGGACCGCATCGCCCGCGAAAGCCCCGTCGGCGTCGGTCGTGCCGCCACGGGCAGGGCCAGCGGCACGCAAGGCTGCCGGTGGCTCACAGGCTGAGTCGCCGGCCAAGGTCGGCATCCGCCAGGCCGTTGAGCAAGAGTGTTGGGCCGACCTCGTGAACGCCTTTCGCAAGAAGGTCAGCTTCGGCACCGGCGGCATTCGCGGCATGATGGCCTTCGATCGAGCGTCGATCGAGCGATTCCAGAAAGACTTCAACGCCCCGATCCTCCGCGGTCCCAACACGATCAACAACGTCGTGCTGCTGCTCACCTCCGCCGGCGTCGCCCACTTCGGCAAGGACCAGAAGCGGCCGTTCGAGAAGATCGTCATCGGCTACGACAGCCGTGTGCGCGGACAAGACCTGGCCCGCTCGGTCGCCTCGCTCTTCCTGGCCTACGACTACACCGTGTTTCTCTTTGACGAGCCGTGCCCCTATCCCGAGGTCACGTTCGCCATCCCCGACACAGCCATCCGGGCCGACGTGGGCATCTTCATCTCGGCGAGCCACAACGACTATCGCTACAACGGCTACAAGCTCTCCAGCGCGAACGGCTCACAGTTCGACCCCGAGCAGCGGGACGAGATGTACGAGAAGTACATCGTCAAGGCCACGACGAAGGAGATCGTCTTTCGCCGCTTCGAGGACGCCGCCAAGGGGAAGCTGGTCTTCCTCGGCGGGGCCGAGCCGCTGCCCGGCTTCGACTACGCCGGCCGAACGGACACCATCATCAACATCCACTCGCGGCACGCCGGGCACATGCAAGTCGTTCCTGCTCACGCCCAAACTGGCTGAGCAACAGAAGAAGTCCAAAAACCCGCTGCAGCATCGGCTACTGCGCCTTTCACGGCGCCGGGCGCAAGGCCGTGCCGCGGCTGCTGAAGGACGTCGGCTTCCTCGACGTGAAATGGTGATCCAGGCCCGCGGCCTGAACGACCTCAACGGCCTCTTTCCCTGTCTTCAACAGCGAGCCGGGCAAGCGAGCAGCAGCCCGACCCGGGCGATCCCGCATGCCGCCGAGATCGCCGTCGAGGCCTTCAAGCAAGCAGTATCCCGGCGAGTTGGAGAAGACCGACATCCTCATCGGCACCGACCCCGACGCCGACCGCTGCGGCGTCGTCGTCAAGGTGCCGGCCGAACCAGCGGCAGCTCTACGGCGGCAAGGACTACACGCTGCTGCCGGCCGACGACGTGTGGGCCCTGCTGGTCTGGTATCGGCTGATGCGCGAAATGGAATTGGCAGCGCGGACGGCTGAAAAACCGTCCACGAGTGCCGTGCCCGAGGCCGACAAGAAGTTCATCGTCCTATCACACACTGACCTCCGACTGCATCGTCGCGTGGCCCAGAAGTTCGGCCTGGGCGTGATCAAGACGTGGGTCGGCTTCGCCGACCTGTCGGCCGCGGTGCGTGACACGCTGGGACAAGCAAGCCGTGCCCAAGCTCGTCGACGGCCGCAGCGACCGCCAGGAGCCGCTCTGTCATCCGTTCGTCTGCGACTATCGTAGGCATGGACGACGGCCAGCGGTCGTTCAACGTGGCGGCCATGGAGCAGAGCAACGGCTTCTCGATCCTCGGCGGGCCGCCGCCAGACGACAGCTCGCTGGGCACCGGCGGCCACGTGCGCGACAAGGACGGCACCTTCGCCGCGCTCGCTGGTGGCCGAGATCGCGGCCTAGGCCAAGGAGCAAGGCACCACGCTGTTCGAGCTGGTGGACAAGCAGATCTATCTCGACCCGGCGATCGGCCTGTTCGTCAACCGCTATGAGCCGGACCCGCTCGACGGCGAGTACCCCGGCATCGAAGGCGACCGCAAGAAGATGGAGATCCTCGGCAAGGCGCTGAAGTGCTATGAGCATGCCCGCTCCGGCAAGCTCAAGATCGCCGGCCTGCCCGTGCACTCCGCGGTCATCTATCGCACCGGCAAGTACGATCGCATCTACCCGCCGAGCGGCGACTTCCTGTTCCCCGACGAAGGCGTGCGGCTGTTCTTCAACGACGCCAAGACCGACCACGTCACGATCCGCCCCTCCGGCACCGGCAACAGCCTGCGGTTGCACGTGCAACTGCACAGCGCGGTGACGACGGACGACCTGATCGCCAAGAAGAAAGAGCTGCGCGAGAGGGCCAAGGCGATTGTGGATGACGTGCGCGGGCTTCTGGGCGCACCGCGGGAGTAGCGGCTACGTAATTGGACGCAATGGGATGTTTGACATTCAGTTCACTCCCGAGGCGAGGCATGATCTCAAGGCTCTGCGGAAGAAGGACCAGACGTTCGTCGTCCGATCAATCGAGTCGCAGCTAAGACACGAACCGAATGTCGAAACACGCAATCGTAAGCGGTTGCGCCCGAATGCGGTCGCTGACTGGAAGTTGCGCGGGCAAGTTTCGAGTATTCTACAATGCTGACGAGCCGGCGCAGATTGTCACTGTCGAAGCCGTCGGGTTCAAAGAAAGCAATCTGCTTTTCATTCGAAATCAACGTCGTGACCTATGAAGACTACCCGAGTTTCCTCTCGCGCCAAGACGCTCAATGACCTGCTCGCCAAGGCCCGCCGCCGAGCGGTGATCCTGGAAACCGCTCAAGGCGAGCGGTTCGTTCTGGCATCCATCGAAGGATGGGAGGCATATGCCCTCGACAGTGATGAGGACATTACGAAGAACAAGCAGTTGATGAAGCAGCTCGAAGGCCGCCGAAGCGGCGGCAAGCCGATTGCACTCGCCGAATTGAAGCGAGAATTGGGCCTCGATTGACAGTCCGTGACATGGGCAATGTCGTCGATTGCAGAGGCGACCGCGGAGTGATTACCAAGGACGATATGATCGGCGTGCTGATCGACGGTTGCCCGTCGTTCGCGCCGCGCTGGCAGGAATTCACCGAAGAGTGGCAAGAAGAGCGCGACCTCCCGTTGTATCTGGCCCTGTCGGACTTTGCCCGGCATCTGATCGGGCTGCTCGAGCGTGGCGAAACCGCCGGCTTTCCGGCCATCTTCGCAGCCATCGAGCGGTTACACGTCGAGGGCGAGCCGTATGTCACTGAGGCAGCCACTGTTGGCTTGCTTGAGAACTTGCAGAACCTTAACCTGCACTCGACGACTCGACCTGAGCAGTTCCGTAGCCATCTTGGCCCTGTATCGGCAAGATGGTGGGACAAGCTCTATCAGTTCTGGGACCGCGGCGACTTGCTCTCCGAGGATTAGATGAGGCGATGAGGCCGGCCGCCCTCTTTCGCAGGGATTCGGGCACGTTGAAAACGTGCCCCACGTCAGGCCGACAGCCGCTGCAGCGCCTTCTCGGCTCGCACGCCCTCGTGCAGCATGCCGCCGATGGCCTTGCACAGCGGGCCGACGCGCTCGGCCCCAAAGACGTTGCGGCCGATGGAGATGCCGGCGGCGCCGGCGTCTAAGGCCCCTTGGATCATGTCGAGCACCTCGCGGTCGTTCGACATCTTCGGCCCACCGGCGATCAAGACGGGGATCGGCACCGATTGCACCACGCGGCTGAAGCTCTGCGGGTCACCGGTGTATTGCACCTTCACCATATCGGCGCCGATCTCGTAGGCCACTCTGGCACAGTGCGAGCTGAAGGCCTCGCTGAACTGCACGCGGAGCCGCGGGCCGCGGGCATACATCATCGCCAAGAGCGGCACGTTCAGCCGTCGGCATTGCTCGGCCGTCTCTGCAAAGTCGCGGAGCATCTGCCCTTCGGTCGCCGCCCCGATATTGACGTGCACCGAGACGCCGTCGGCCCCCAGGGCCAGGGCCTCTTCCGCCGTGCAGACGAGCTGCTTCTCGTTAGGATCGGGGGCGGACGACGTGGAGGCGCACAGGTGCACCATCAGTCCGACGTCCGGCGCACGGCTCAGCACCGGCGCGATGCTGCGGACCAGCCCCTTATGGACGATCACGCAGTTGACTCCGGTGCCGGCCATCTGGCTGACCGTGTCGGCCATGTCGTACAGGCCCGGGATCGGCCCCATGCTGATCCCATGGTCCATCGGCACGACGAACGAGCGCAGCGACCGGCGGTTGAACAGGTAACGAAAGCGGGCGTTGTGGGGAATGGAGGACATGAAGCACGAGAACTGATGGTGTCAGATGGTCTCTTCTCACTAGCCAAGTGGTTATGGATGGCGCAACTCGATTCCCCAACTTGTTAGGAGCGCGCGGCAGCCCGCTTCGAAGCTCTTCCGGAAATCGATCCATTGCCAACCGCCGAGTGTGAATGACAGTTTTCGCCATTCACAGTCCGCGCCAACAGCGGCGTGATTCGGCCGTCCTTGAAGGGAGTATTGTTGAGAGCATACACGAGTTCGTGTTTGACCCAAGTGGATTTCACGGCACTGGGCGACAGCACGATCAGGAACCAGTCGCACCGTTCAGAGAGTGCTCTACCGATCTCGTCGTGCCATTGCTGCCCGCCTTTCAATTCTCGGGGACTGTACCAGACTTCAATGCCATGCCACGCGAGCACGTCGGCCAACTTGTCCGCGAACGTCTCGTTGTAGTGCGAGTGGCTCAGGAAACAATGCCGCGGCGGCACGTCAACCCGCGGCACGTCGCGGTTTTTGGATCGCTTCGACAATGCGGGTCAACCCCCCCTCACGATCACCGGTCAAGTCGATCATCGGCAGCTTGCGGAAGCGCCACGGCAATACCCAGGTGGGCTCAATCATCGCGGGCACAACGCGGTGTCGCAGCCGTGGGCTATTCAGGGCTTGCTCCAGCTCGCGCCGCACGAGATCCGAGCCGACAGAGCGCGGCGAGATCAGCACGATCATGGCATCGCTACGGTCCAGGGCTCTTCCAATCTCATTGGCCCAATTGCCGTCACGAGGTGACTCTTGGTCCCACCACACGGATACGCCGCGAGCGCGGAGGTCCTGGCAAAGGATGGCCGCCTGCGCGGCATCGTCAACTGCATAGTTCAGGAATACCTGGCCCATCGTTGAAAGCTCCTTACCTTTCCAATGCCGCGCCGGTCCTAGCGATCACCTCCATCAGCGGCGATAACGTCGCCATCGGCGCGTCGTCCTTCCAGAACAGCGTGCCGGGCAGGCACACGCCCCCGGCCCCGGCCTTCACTGCTTGCTCGACGGATTCGAGCAGGGCCGCGTCGGTTTCCATTCGCGGGGCACCCCCGATGAGCACGGGGATATCCACCCCGCTGACAGCGTCGGCGAATGGCTCGGGCTGGCCCGGGTAGTTGACGATCACCACGTCGGCCCCCAGCTCGTAGGCCAGGCGGGCGCCGTGGCCGCTGAGCGTGGCCGAATATTGCCGCGAGGCCTCGGTCTGAAACGTGTCGATCAGCACCACCAGCGGCATGCCCCAGGCGGCGCACTCGCGGGCGATCTGGCCCGAGAGCCGCAGCATGCGCGATTCGTCCTTCGCACCCAGGCTGACGGTGGTCAGCACGGCATCGGCCCCCACGCGCATCGCGTGCTCCAGGCTGCAGATTTGCTCGGCCCCCATCTCGGCTCGCAGCCACGTGCCGCCGAAGAGATCGACGACCAGGCCGCAGCCGAGGCCGGGGAAACGGGCTAGCAGGCTATCCAACACGCCGGCGTGCACCACGGCCCCGGTCACCTGCCCAGTGGCGGCCAGCGAGCCGATCATGGCGGCCAGGTCCTCCATGCCGGCCACGCGGCCGATCTGCACGCCGGCCGTGAACGAGAGAAGCAAAGCGCGACCCGTCGAGGGATCGATGATGCGGCGAAGCCGAAGCGGGGCGCGAGCGGGGGCGGGGGCGGCGGCGGATTTCATGCCCGACAGCATAGGGGCCTCGCGCCGAGAATGGAAGAAGCTGCCTGGGCCCTAGACGCAACGGTGTGTCGCCCTTCTTCTCGTGCTCGTGCTCGTCAATCGTTTCGTCGACGTCGCATCTTCGTCTTCGTCCTCGTCCTCGTCGTCGTCCTCGTCCTCGACTTTGTTGAGCCGAGGCGCGCGGTGCTGCTTTTCGAGGACGAGGACGAGGACGACGACGAGGACGAGAACGCCACCCCCCCCCGCCCCCGCCAGCGGGGCATTGATCGCCAAATCGCCATTGATCATGCCGGAATTGTTGTCCGGTTTCTCGCGGGTTTGCGACGGTAAGAACAGAAAGGCGGCGCCAGCAAATGCTGCGACGCCCACGGAGACATTTGGCGGCTGAAACGGCATAACAGTGAGCATTCCCATGTCCCAAAAGATCGCCCACAAAGTCGTGCTTACAGGCCAACGCCGCCCCAGGGGGCAGGTTTTGGTCATCCTCGTGTTTCTCACCAAGGGCGCCCTTCGGCGGGGCAAGTCGCCTAAAACTGCGCAGGATGTCACTCTAAACGGCGTCTGGCTGAAGCCCAGGCTATATCGTTGCCTGTGCAGCCTGGTGTTGGCCCGGGCCGCCGGGGTCACGACCGTCGGCCTTCAGCGTCGGCCGGTCCATCTGCTGCGCCAGGCCCTGGCCGACGAGATCGGCCAAGCGGCCGTCGAGACCCTGATCGACACGGTCGCCGGCCAGGAATACCGTCTGCTGGTGCCTGGCGAGGGCCTCTTGCTGGATGCCACGTTCGCCGCGCTGCCGGCGAGGGTGGTGCCCGAAGAGCTGAAACAAGCCCTCGGCCAGTCGTGCCCGCAGGTGGTCGGCCAGTTCGCCAAGGCCGTTGCCGCGTCGGCAGCATCGCCTGCCACCGGTCGAAGATCAACGCAGGCGGAGCGACGGAGGATCGCCGCATCCCGCGGCAAGCCGGCGGACCAGCCGTCCGGCAAAAGACCAAAGCGCTTCGGCCGAGGGCGAGAATGAAGGGACCCCGCGACGTTTCGCTCATGGTACGAAGTTGAGCACAAGCGCTCGCCTCCGCTGGGTCTGCCCCAGCGGAGCGCCGACTGGTCAGCTACCGCCGACACGCTTATCGATTGTTTCTTCTTTCCCGCTGTTGGCGGCCACGGCCGCCAGCAGCGGGAAAGAAGACGAGCAGAAATCTCGCGGAAACGGCGCTAGAAAATGGGACTGAGAAAAGGACTGAGAATGCCGGAATGGGTATTGCAATGGTTTTTCCAGGGTCTAGGCTGAGCGTGTTGGCGATTCTCCGAGAATGCACAGGAGGGCCGACATGCAGAACACGTTAACTCTTCAGCCGGCCGTCGCCAGCGCCGCCGCAAGCTCAGGCACATCACCCGTCGCCGCCCCGCTCAATGGGCGCCAATATCGAACCTTAGCGTTCGATGTTCGATGTTGGATGTTCGATGTTCGCATTCCTCCCTCTCCCGCAGTTCGCATTCTCCCCTCTCCCGCAGTTCGCATTCTCCCCTCTCGCTCAGTTCGCATTCCTGCCCTCTCCCTCAGGGAGAGGGCCGGGGTGAGTTCGCATTCCTCCCTCTCCCTCAGGGAGAGGGCCGGGGTGAGGGTGAGCGGAGGCATCCGAGTGAGGGCCGCCTTCACGATGACCGAGCTGCTGGTGGTCATCGCGATCATTACCATGCTGATGGCGACCCTACTGCCGGCCGTGAACGCCGTCCGCGAAACGGCCCGCGGGACTGTGTGTAAAAACAATCTCCGGCAGATTGCCCTGGCGCACCTGAACCACGAGAGCGCCCAAGGATTTTTCGTGAGCGGCGGTTGGGGGGGTGCCTGGAGTCCGACGCCCGGCCGGGGATCGAACAGACGCCAAAGTGGCGGCTGGATCTATGGCCTTCTGGGGTATCTGGAGCGGAACGACCTGGCCAAGGTGGGCCGCGATGACCAGCCGGCCCAGCGCGAGGCGAAGGTCGCCAGGCTCTTGCAAACGCCGATCGCCATCTTCAACTGCCCCACGCGCCGCCAGGCGGTGGCCTACCCGATCTTTTTCTCGCACGCCAACCGGCCGCACGGGTCGGCGTTCGTCACCCAGGTAGCCCGCAGCGACTACGCGATCAACTGCGGCGACCAGCCGCGCTGCGAAATCGAAAACTGGTTCAACCCCCCCAGCCTGGCCGCCGGCGACGACCCCAACTATCCCTGGCCCAACACGTCCGATCACACGGGCATCTCGTTCCTCCGCAGCCACATCACCACCGGCCAAATCCGCCGCGGCATGAGCAATGTGGTGCTGGTGGGGGAAAAGTACCTGTCGCTGGCGAACCACACGACCGGCGCCGACCATGGCGACGACTGGAGCATGTACACCGGCTACCAGGACAACGTCTACCGCTCGACGTTTCAGCCCCCCGCGCGGGACGGCGATGAGACAAGATCGTGCCGATTCGGCAGCCTGCATCCGACCGTTCTCCATATGGCCTATTGCGACGCGGCGGTAACAGCCATCCGCTTCGATATCGATCCGCCGGTGTTCCGCAGCTTGGGGAACCGGGCGGATGCAATGATCATAGACGACAACCGGCTGCGTTGACTCGCCTTTTGGGTAACTGATGTAAAGGTATCTTCTCCAAGATGCAGGTTCGTGCGATGGTAAGCCGAGGCGTTCTCCATACCAACACGCCCGCGCCCAATGCGCAATCAACTAAAACTCCGTGCGACAGCGAGGCGGACGCTCGCGGGCGTGATCCGGACACACGCCGCGCCTATTGGCGCTCCTGGTTTTGTTGTGGGGCCACCGTTTCCAGCTCCACTTCGAACCGGCCAGATTCGCTTCGCGCGCGTGCTGTCCGGATCGTGCTTTGGCTTTCGGTGTTCTGCGTCTGTGTCGTCTTGGGTATTTTGTGGAAAGACCGCGAACGGGTGCGTGTCAACCGGGATCCCATACTATATATCGACCCGGTTCATCTGGACTACGGCGAAGTGTGGGCCCAAAAGATTCTTCCTCTGAAGATTCCGATTCAAAATACCTCCGACGAGGATATTGAAATCGTCGAGTTCCTCCAGAGCCCCTGCTGCATGTGTGAGTTTTCACCCAGCAACATCGCGATTCCTGCGGGTGCGACGAGAGAGGTGGACCTTTCAATCAACTTGATTCCGCCCGACACGAAGCCCGCTTCGGCAGTCGAAGACGTTGCGTTTTCGATTATCGCGTTCGTAAAGGGCCACAGAGAGCAGAAGTGGAAAGTTTCCGGTCGCGTAAAGAACGTCGTCTCCTTCGACCCTCCCCGTGTAGACTATGCGACGACCATCCAAAGGGGGCTTCGTTTCCCCTCCCAGAGCGTTACCGTCCATCGCCACTATCCATTACAGGACTTTCGCGTTGAATGCGATTCACCGGATTTCAGGGTAACGCTAGAAAACGCACTGGATAAGGCGGCCGATCCACGTCTGGTTATCGAGCCGCTCGAGTGCATGCCCGATGGATCAGTTGAGTCCTCGCTCCAGATTCACGCTGTTGGTGATGACGGCATTGCGATTCCTCCGGCGCCCCTGCGTGTTGTGGCGTCCGTTGCACCGAACGTGCGCGCTTCTCCCGCCCGCGTCGAGTTCGGCCTTCGCAAGACCGGCGAGATAGCCCAGCAAACGCTTGTGCTCGAGTCAGCGACAAGCCGTTCTTTTGATGTTTTGGATATAACCTGTTCATCACATACTTCTTCGATGGTTCCGCGATGGATTCCGGGTAGTTCCCCAGGCCGCAGAGAGTACGCAATCGTTCAACGCTTTGCGATGACCGGTAATCAAGAGGAGACGGTCAAAGTAACAACTAGGTCAGTGACAGGTGAATACACACGGCTGACTATTCCAGTCCATGCGCATGTGCTTAAGTAGGCGTGAAACGCTTGGTTTCGTTTCCGGTAACCCAGGCTTGCAGGAGGGATCGTTATGAAGTCGATTATGCGCCACCTAATGATCACACTGGCGGTAGCAGGATTAGGATTGTCTATCGGCACGACCGTGCCGGTCGCACTTGTGCAGGCAGCGTGTAACACGACAACGCCGGCTTGCGATCAGCTGTGCGTAGAGTGGGATAAATTTTACTACAGTCCAGGTACTAATAATCACCTGAGCTTTGACATGAACGTTGCGAGAAAAGGCACATACTGCACTGATCGTTCGACCACCGGCAAGCCGATCAATCCGCAAACGCGAACCATAGATCATCATATGACCGCCACGGCGCATTGCACAAAGGATGATAAGAGTACCGCTTCGGCCGTGGGCGTCTCAGTGAGTAGCACCACAACCTGGACAGAGTCACAATGCGGAGATGGCTCATAGTACGTTGATGTCGGGGTAAATGGAGGGTACTTGTCGTACCTTTTCACTCATGCGTCGTCTGAACTAAATGGCGGTACGTGATGATATGTCTACCTGCAGTGACCAAGCTATGTTGGAGCGCACACCCATGGGCCTTGCACCCGTCAAATACACGCCTAGCTTGCTATTGCCCGCCCGGCGTGGGGACCTCAAGGGCGTCTGGCTTCTCGCCGCCCAATGGCTTTTGGCGCTATGCGCGTGGGCGATTGCGGCCGGACAGGTGCTGGCGCAGAACTAGGCACAGCGGGCGAGGGCGATGCCCTCGATGCAATCATCAAGGCGTGGCATGCCCGCGAAACACGAATTCGATCATTCGATTTCGAGGCCTCTGGCGAATGTTCGCAGTCGAAAGCCTACCTATTGGGTATGGCCGAGCAGGAAGCCAGCCCCGGCGACGAGAATCGCAAAATGTCGTTCGACGCTAGTCTTCGGTTCGCTGTGGACACCGACGAACGGTTCAGGATCGAGGAAACTGGGCGGCGTTGGTCGATCGAGAAAGGTGACCTCGAAAGGTTTAGTCTGGTCGATGTCGTGGCGAACGGAGAGCGCAAGACGTTTTATCCCGAGAACGTCGAGAGTTCCTTTTCCTACCCTTTATGTTGGCCGAAAACCGGCTGAAACGAGCGATGCGCGCCTCTTGCCGCTGGTTATCGTGTTGCGGCCATTTGCCCGCAGCTTCTATGCGTTTGAGCGACAGAGTCTCTCAATCGCCGGGGTTGAGGCAACCGATGACCGACAAAGCGTGATTGTCGTTGATTATCCGGGCGGGCGCGTGTGGGTGGATAATAGGAGAGATTGTGTGCCGATCCGCTACACGTTGGGCAAACCACCTGCCGTAAGGATGGACACGAGCATACGGTACGAGCAAGACGTGGCTCATGGGTGGATTCCAGAGAGTTGGAACACGGTATACATTGCGGACAACGGCACTATCCAACATTCAATTGCCCTAACCGTTACGAAACGTGCGATTAATCAAGCGCTTCCCACTGAGGTATTTGACATCGAGGTGCCTGTGGGCGCGTGGGTGTCCGACTCTAGCACAAAGGAGTCATATATTGTTCGGGAGGGCGGCAGGAAACGACCTATCCTTGCCGGCGAGTTCAACGGACACAATTTCGAACAGCTGCTGGCGACTGATCCACCATCCGATAGCGCCGGGACCACAAAAGTCGTCGTCCTGCTGGTAGCTCTCGGGCTGCTGGCCCTATTGGCGGCGGCTGGGGTTTACCGAATGACCCGGGCCTCGCGCCAAAGCGCAGGGAGCAAGCAGTGAGATACTGGCTTTTTATCCAGCGCGCTAGGAGCAGTGTTGGTCTTGGCGGCTGTCCTCAAGGGGTACGAGTTGGCGACAGAGCCGGTCGCCGATAACGGGTTTCCGGCGACACGACCGGTTCTTGCGGCCGTTGTCGAGTTCGAGTTCCTGTTTGGCGCTTGGATGATCGTCGCATTCACGCCGCGCTTCAATCGCGCCGTCGGAGCATCGTGCTTTATGATTCTCGGCGGCGTCTCCTTGGCGAAGGCGGTTAGCGGTGAATCGACCTGTGGGTGCCTTGGACCACTACAGATCAGTCCGTGGTATACGTTCGCATTTGATATGGCTGCGACAGTTGCCTTGTACGTAGCCACCCCTCCACATGGATCGGCTGGCGAAGACGCCGATGAAGAAGCCGCCACAGTTGCCCTCCACGTAGCCACCCCTCCACATGCCCCGAGTCCAGCGATAGTATCCACTCGATGGGGTGGCTTGTCCTGGCGGGGAATAACGATCGCGTGCGCACTGCTGGTTCTGGCCGGGGCCGGCGGATGGTTTATGGGAACCTACAAGCCGGCTGAATTGACGGACGAAGGACGAATTGCTGGCCGAGGTCGCGTAGTGGTGGCCGACCCCGCCAAATGGCTTGGTAAGCGGTTGCCTCTAGGCGACTTCGGAGTTGGCGATGAGTTCTACCGTGGAAGCTGGGTGTTGCTTTTCGTCCGCTCCGGCTGTGCCAGGTGCGACCCGGCCCTCGCACGAGTCGCCAGCGTAGCGTTTAGTACGTCACAGATGCAAGTCGGCGTCATCGGAGTAGACGGAAAGATGGAGTCGAACAAAAACGTCGCCGCGGGTTGCGATCGCCAATCTGACGAGCGAATACCGGTGGTCTATTCCAACTCCGCTTCGTGTGCGCATGTTCGATGGTGTTGTGCAGGCTGTTCAGCTCGACTAAGGCGTTCGTGAGGCGTTCCGGGTTCTGCCTGGTTGCTTCAGGGCTGTGCGCCATCCACACGCTAATGCTCGCGTGGGCAGCTACTCGCCATAGTCCGGCAACCGACGAGGCGGCCCAGCTTGTCGGCGGCGTCTATACCTGGCACTTCGGGAGGTTTGACTTGTGTTCGGTCAACCCTCCGCTGGTTCGCCTGATTGCAGCAACGCCCGTCGTGGTAGCCGGGGCCAAGACGGACTGGACCAACTTATCTGTCAATCCCGCCTCGCGCTCGGAGTTTCTTCTGGGTACCGCATTCATGCGCGCGAACCCGGAAGAGTTCATGCGGTATTTCATCTGGGCGCGTTGGATATGCATCCCATTTAGCCTGGTCGGCGCACTAGTCTGTCTCGCTTGGGCCACCGATCTCTACGGTCGAATGGCTGGCGTCCTCGCGTTAGCGCTATGGTGCTTTTGCCCTTCCGTCCTTGGATTGGGGCAATTGATTACGACCGATATGGCTGCGGCTGCGTTAGGACTGGCTGCGGCATTCGGATTTTACCGTTGGCTCCACATGCCAACGCTTGCTGGTGCGATGTCGGCTGGTGTTCTGCTCGGGCTCTCCCTACTGGCAAAGTTTACGTTGCTGCTGTTTCTCGGTCTGTGGCCGCTTCTCTGGCTCGCTTCGCGCTGCGCGAGGAGCCCTTGTCGGCAGGTTCCGTGGGGCAAAGAGACCGCTTACCTGGGCCTGATAATTGGACTAGCGCTGCTCGTCGTGAACGTCGGCTATGCCTTCGATGGAAGTTTCAGCGCTTTGGGCAACGTTACGTTTTATAGCCGCGCTCTGAGTGGGGCCGAACCTGACCGTTGCGCACCCGGTAACCGCTTCAAGGGAACGTGGCTGGCTCCGCTGCCCATTCCGCTACCGCGCGAGTACCTCCAGGGCATCGACGTTCAGCAGTTGGATTTCGACCGCGGTGATCGTTCGTATCTCAATGGCCAGTGGAGCAACCGAGGCTGGTGGTACTACTACCTGTACGCGCTTGCGATCAAAGTGCCGCTGGGCATGTGGCTCTTGGGTTCTTTTTCACTCGCCGTCCTCGGCGGCTTGCGTATGCATTGGCGATCCGAGGTCATGCTGGTTCTTCCCGCGATCTTGATTCTGGCGACCGTGAGTCTGCAAACTGGGTTTAGCCACCATATGCGATACGCGTTTCCTGCGCTTCCGTTTGCGATCATCTGGTCAAGCAAGGTTGCGACCGTGATGCACCGACGCCATCGATTCCTGTGCGTGGCCGCTACTGCGGCCGCTTTATGGTCGATTGCGAGCAGTGTCTCGGTCTATCCCCATAGTCTGGCGTATTTTAACGAGCTCGTTGGCGGTCCACGCGGAGGCGGCAAGCACTTGTTGCACAGCAATATTGACTACGGCCAAGACCTTCTCCATTTGAAAAAGTGGCTGGATGCGCATCCGGGGGCTCGTCCCGTTGGGATTGCCGTTTTCGGCCCGACGGATCCCAGCCTCTTGAACATCCGGTTCGATCTGCCGCCAAAAGGGCCCTTCGGAGCGGCCTGTGGCGACAATGCCGCGCAGATTGGCCCCCGCCCCGGCTGGTTCGCGGTCAGCGTCAACTTTGTAATGGGGATGCACCATTCCACCTTCGACGGCCAGGGCCGCCGGCGAGGCGTTGGCGACTCATCATTTACCTATTTTCAGTTGCTGGAACCTAATGAGGTCGTTGGCTACTCCATTTACGTTTATCATGTCACGCTTGAGGAGGCGAACGGACTGCGACGTATATTCGGGCTTGCAGAGTTGACTGAAGGCGATTGAAACAGTATAACGGTGTCTAGTGAACGGAGCTGATCAGATGCTATCGATAGTTGCCTGTCCGGCTGCTGTGGCCAATTGGTGGCCCTGGGTCAGCAGAGTTGCTCGGGGCCGACTGGTTCAAATTGTGCGGTCTTTTTCCACGTACGGATGTTCGTTGATAACCGCTTTTGCGACGGCGGCAGCGGTTTGTGGGTCGGGGTCAGTGGCGAGCGCGACGGATGCGGGTCGCGTCGCCGTGGGCGATACTGTGGTCATCGCAGTAGGCGCCACGTCGTTATACGAGCAGCCGGCGGTGGTCGTGGAGATTCCGCAAGGTACTCATGCACGCGTGGTTGAGCTTGCAGGACCATGGATTGGCGTCTCCCTGACCGTGCAAGGAAAGCAGAGAGTCGGGTGGGTCCGGAGTCACAAAGTGTTCAAGCGTGATGAGCCGGGTTCAATTGACGCCCTCAGGAAGGTCCCGAAAGTAAGAGTTGAGGTCGACTATTTGGGTAACGCATGGCGAATGGATGGCAAGGAGTCGGCGATTACGGGTGGAGGATTGAGCCATGTCCGGGGCTTGTATGAGCTTCAAGGCGTGGAGCTGAGTCGCACACCTGTCGCGGACGGTGACCTATCACAGCTCGCGGGGCTAACCAATTTACGGTGGGTGTACCTTGATCGAACGTCCGTTGGCGACGAGGGCCTAAAGCATCTGGCCGGTATGACAAATTTGGAGGTGCTGGTCCTTAGCGACACTGGGGTCACTGGGACTGGCTTTATTCACCTCAGGGGCCTTCAGAAATTGCGCGTGCTGAATGTTGCTGGCTGTAAACTGCGTGATAATACGCTGAGGGACTTCAGGTATCTCAGACAGCTTGAAACCGTGGCGTTGGACTCCGCTACGATAGGTGCCGAGGCGATTAATTACCTGAAGGGCATGCCGCATTTGAATGTGCTTAATCTGCGGAACACTAAGCTGCCCCCCGGTACGCTTTTGACGCTACGTGAATGTCACGAGCTTCGAATTATATACGTGGGCGGGGCCAATGTTGAGGATTCCGAAAAGAAGGCCCTGAAGAAGCTGTTGCCGAATGTGGCGATTCTTGATTGATGACGTAAACGGCTGTCAAGCTTCATGCGGTGAGCGAAGCGAGGTCGCGTGGCAACCACCGGCTATCGCGGTGCTGATGGCGATGTATGCAGTCGCACTGGGTTACTCGCGTATGCGGCTCAGCCCCGTTTATGATGAATGTGCGCATCTAGCTGCGGCAGCTGGGCGTGCATTCCGTTTTAGGTCGCCGGAGCGATCGCGTGCTCTCTTTGGGCCCACGTCGCCGGCAAAGGAGGATTCGCCTTGAGTCCGCATCTTTTGACGGCCGGTGCCAAAACCGTTCGGAGACAAGGACGCTTGAGCGGCCCGTTGCTAACGGTGATTGTGGCCGCCTACAATGAGGAGGGAATGATTGATCGGCTGCTGACGTTCGGTCGTGGCGACGCCGTACGAGAAGCAGATCGTTGTCGTGGACGATGGATCGAGGGACGTTACGGCAGAGATCGCCAACTGCTGGGTGAAGGAGCACCCATGTTGCGAGCTGGTACGTCAGGGCGTCAACCGCGGCAAGGGAGCGGCGATTCGTGCCGGGTTGGCGCGGCGCGAGGGACATACACGATCATTCAGGATGCCGATCTGGAGTACGACCCGCGGGACTATCCTCGCCTGATTGAACCGCTTGTGGCCGGGGAGGCCGATGTCGTCTATGGGTCTCGGTATTTGCGGCCGGCCATCCAGGAGCGCCGTCGCTGGTATGCCGATACGGCGTGTCGGCGCTCAACTGGCTGGTTCGGCTGCTGTATGGCGTACGGCTGACCGATGAGGCGACGTGTTACAAGGCATTTCCCACCGAGCTGCTGCGGCGGATGGACCTGCGGTGCGAGCGGTTTGAGTTCTGCCCGGAGGTGACGGCCAAAGCCTGCCGGATGGGCCTCAAGATTCTGGAAGTGCCGATCAGTTATCGCCCGCGCACGGTCGCCCAGGGCAAGAAAATCCGCTGGCGCGATGGTTGGGAGGCGATGAAGACGCTGTGGCGCTATCGGCGGTGGACGCCGGGCGGCAGCACTTGCGCCTTGCCCCTTACGCCCCTCACCCCGGCCCTCTCCCCAGAGGGGAGAGGGAGGCCGAGGGCGGCTCCGCAGCAATGGGATGAAACGAGCTCACAGGTTGACATGGCATGCGCTGCTGACTGCAGAGCCTCGGTAGCCGGAGTAGTGGCCGCCGCGCTCGTCGCCGCCCTCCTCGTCGCCGCGCTGCTCGCGCAGACGGCGTGGGCGCGGTGGACAACGAGCGCGACGTATGATGAACCGTTCTACCTGGCTTGCGCGGGACACGGTCGCCGACGCCTCGCTCGAGCCGCAGCTCGTGCGGCACGGGACCGCGCCGTTGGCTGTCGCGCTGGCCTGGGTGCCCAGCGGGATCGTTCTGGGAGGCGAGGAGCACCCAGCCGATTGGGGATTTCAACACGATCAGGAGCGGATTGCCTGGGCACGGCTCACGGTGTCCGTCGCCATTGGCGTGCCGCTCGTCCTCGTGGTCTATGCCTGGCTGCTGGTGCGCCGCGGCCTTTGGGCGGCAGCGCTCGGCGGCGGGCTGGCGTGCTTTTCGCCGACGATCCTGGCGCACGGCTCGCTGGCAACGACGGATGCCTGTTTCGCGCTCTTCGCGCTCGTGGCCCTGGCGGCGTTGGCAGCGTATGGCCGGGAGCCGACGCTCCCGCGGTATCTTGCGGCAGCGACCGCGATCGGCGCGGCACTTGCGGCGAAGTATTCGGCGCTGTTTCTTTTTCCGGTGGCGGCCGTCGTGATGGTTGTGGTCGCCTATCGCCGCGTTATGATCGACGCGAACCGTCGGCCTTCTTCGCAAGCGGAGGACACACTCGTTGCCGCCGGGTCTCGCCCGCTGGGGCTGGAAGCCCCAGCCACGTTTTGGCGGTCGCATGGCCGCGCACTGGCCGCGGCGGCCGGGAGCCTGGTTGTGCTGAGCTACCTGGCTTTCGTCGTCGCCTGGGCGCTACATTTGTTCGCTTTCGCGAGGCTTGGCGACGTGAGGTGGTTCGGCAATCCTTCGACGCCCGCGTGGGTGCGGAGCCTCGCGCACCTGGAGTTGCCGGCGCCCGTGGTGGGAATCGTCGCTCAGTATCTGCACAACCTCGGCGGGCACTGCGCGTATCTGATGGGCGAGTGGTCGATGACCGGCTGGTGGCACTATTTTCCCTGTGCGGCGTTCTTCAAGAGCACACCCGTCGAGCTGGCGCTTGCGATCGGGCTGGTGGTGTACGCGGTGGGACGGGTGAAGCCCATGAAGGTCGTTTGGGGGTTGGTGGGAAGCCCCTCACCCCGGCCCTCTCCCCAGGGGGGAGAGGGTGGTAGTGCCTCACCCCGGCCCTCTCCCCAGGGGGGAGAGGGTGGTTGCCCCTCACTCCGGCCCTCTCCCCGGGGGGGAGAGGGGGTGGCGGCCACGGCGTCTCTGCGAGACGCTTGCGCGGGTCTCGGAGAGACCCGGCCACGTGACTGGTCGCGTTTGGTCTGGTGGAGCGGGCTGGCGGTTTATGCTGTGATGATGCTGAACGTGCAGGTGCAAATTGGGCACCGGTACTTGTTGCCGCTGTATCCGCTCTTGATTCTGATCGCCGTGGACGTTGGCGCCGAAATGGCGAACAAGCGGCGCCGGCTGATGGCGCGCTGGGGGCGCTGCTGTTGGCGGGGCAGTGTGCCAGCGCGTTTTCGGTGGCACCGCACTATCTGGCGTACTTCTCGCCGCTGGTGGGCGGGCCGGCCAAGGGCGCGAAGCTGCTGGTGGACTCGAACCTCGATTGGGGGCAGGACCTGCCGAGCCTTCGGAAGGAGCTGGAGCGGCTCGGCCCGGTGCGCGTGCTGTTATACTATTTTGGCACCGCGGTGCCGGAAGCTCATGGCGTGCAGGCGGAAGTCGCCCGGTCGGGATACCTCGCAGACTGGGATAATTACGATCTTATCGCGGTTTCGCTCACCAAGCTGTACGGGCCGCCGCCCATCGGCGAGCCACGGCTTCATCCGCTCAAGGACGTGGAGCCGGTCGCCAGGGCAGGCTATTCGATCGTGATCTTCGATGCCGCTGCGGCGCGGCAGGCAATAAGCGGCGACCGGCCGCGCTCGAGAAGCGAGTAGTGTGGCCAACTCGCTCCGCGAGTTGGAGTGCGGGCGCGGCGGCCGGCAAGCGGTGATGATCCAACATAGCCCTCCAACTCGCAGAGCGAGTTGGCCGCATGGCACCAGACGATAAACAACCGCCGGTGCTCGACGCAGTGCGCAGCGACCGCGTGGCGTCGTCTCGTTGGCTCGGTTCTGCTGAACTGACTCGTAGCGCGGCGGTGATCGCGCTGGCGTGGACCTTGGCGGTCTTCAGTGCGCAGGACTTCGCTGGCGGCTGGAACGACCGCAGCCGGCTGGCGACCGTCGAATGCCTGGTGGACTATCGGACATGGGCCATCGACCGGTCGGTGTTCTTCGCCGGGACCGGTGACAAGGTGTTCATCGACGGCCAGTTCTACTCGCACAAGTCGCCGGTGCCGGCGCTGGCGATGGCCGGCGTCTATCAGGCCTGGCAGTGGGCGACGGGCATGACGGCCCGCGGGCACACGGCGGAGTTCTGCTACTGGATGACGCTCGTCTTCTCCGGCCTGGCGTACGTCTTCTCCGTATGGTGCAGCTACCGACTGGGCCTGGCGCTGGGCCTGTCTGCCGGCCGCCGGTTGGCCCTGGCGGCGAGCTTCGCCCTGGCCACGACGGCGCTGCCCTACGCGCGGCACGTGAACGATCACATCCTGCTGTTGGCGGTGGCCTGGGCACTGGTCCTGGGGCTGAGTGGGCTCGTCGGGCCGATGGACCGGTCCTGCGGTCCCAATCGTGTGCCGTGGCTACGTTTGGCCGGGCTGGGATCACTGGCCGGGCTGGGCGCCACGATCGACCTGGGCGCCGGGCCAGTCTTATTTCTGTGCGCGGCGAGCCTGGTCGTCTTTCAGGGCCGCAGCATGGCTGCGTTGGCGGCTTTCGTGCTCGGTGCGGCCCCGTGGCTGGTCCTGCACTTTGCCATCAACTATGCACTGGGCGGCACATTCCTGCCCTTGGCCGCGGTGCCCGAGTATTTCCGCTGGCCCGGTTCGGTGTTCGACGCCGCGAATCTGACGGGGAGCTGGAACCACGCCGATTTGGGCAGCTTTCTCACCTATGCTGCGGCATTGCTCGTGAGCGATCGCGGCTTTCTGTTCTATAACCTGCCGCTGCTGCTGGCAGTGCCCTTGGGTGCGAAGATGCTGTTACGTCGGGCTGCTGCGCCCGAGCCGCTGTCGGCGCTGGTGATCTTCGCATTCGCGTGCTGCGTCGGGACATGGATCTTGTACGCCGTCAACTCGACCAACTACTCGGGAGTTTGCTGCTCCGTGCGCTGGTTCGTGCCGCTCTTGGCTCCCGGCTACTTGGTTCTCGGCGTTGCCGTCTCTCGGACACCGGGCTACTGGGGTGATTTCCTCATCCTGAGCGTTTGGGGAGTGCTCGTGGGTGCGCTGATGTGGCGGAATGGGCCGTGGGTCGCCCAGCTTGCCCCGTCGTTCTGGCCCGATGCGCGTGGCGGCCCGCTCGGCGAGGTCATTCGTTATGGCAGACACGCGCTGCCGTCGTTCTGGCCATTCGTGGTGGGAGCGCTGCTAAGCTGGACTGCGGTGCGAGTCTTCCGTTTGGGTCGCCGGAAAACACGTCTCGGGGCATGTCAGTCCGCCGGCTAGATTGCGGAAGTGGCGAACCGAGGCTCGGGCGCTCGACATTGCGCTCGGCGCGGAGCACGCTTGATGCTCTCACCCCATGTGGCAGCCGATCCGTACGTCACGGGCTGGAAGCCCGTGCCACGATCCGTCCGATGGCGATTCCGCACTAGGCCGCTGAGAGCTGAAGATCGTAGAGCCGTGTGAAGGCCGGGCAGCGCTTGACCAGCTCGTCGTACTGGCCGCTATCGACGATCCGGCCGGCGTCCATGACCACGATCCGGTCGGCCAGGGCCAGCGTCGAGAGGCGATGCGTGATGATGATCGCCGTGCGGTCGCGGGTGAACTCTTCCAGCACCTTGTGGATGAGCTGCTCGCTCTCTACGTCGATCTGGCTGGTGGCTTCGTCCAGGATCAGCAACGAGGGGTCGCGGAGGATGGCCCTCGCCAGGGCGATCCGCTGCCGCTGGCCGCCGGAGAGCTGGTTGCCCTGCGGGCCGACGACCGTTTCGTAGCCGTCGCTCAACTGGTTCAGGATAAACTCGTGGGCATAGGCCTTTTTGGCCGCGGCGATCACCTGCTCGCGCGTTGCGTCCGGGCAGCCGTAGCGGATGTTCGCCAGCACCGTGTCATCGAAGAGCATGGTGTGCTGCGGCACCAGGCCGATCTGACGCCGCAGGTCGCGCAGGCGCACCTCGCGGACGTCGATCCCATCGAGAAGAACGGCGCCCTCCACCGGATCGAAGAACCGTGGCAGCAGGTTGGCCAACGTGGTCTTGCCGCTGCCGTTGCCGCCCACCAGGGCCACTGTCTCGCCGAAGGGGACGCGGAGGTTAACGCCGTGCAGGACGGGCGTGCCGGGCTTGTAGTGGAAGCTCACGTCGCGAAAGACGAGCTCCTGGCGATGTCGGGGCAGCGGGCGCGGGCGGTGTGGGTCGCAAATCTGCGACTGGCGGTCGAGCATGGTGTAGACGCGCTCGCTGGCCGCGGCGGCTCGCTGCAGCCGGCTGAAGACCTCCGACAGCTTGCGGCCCGGATCACTGACGCCGGTGAGGAACCCGTAGAACAGGATCAACGAGCCGATTTCCAACGGCCGGTCGCAGATCGGGATGCCCCACAGGTCGGTCTTCTGACGCAGCACGAGATAGACACCGCAGAGCAGGGCCAGCAGGATGGTGGCGATGCCCGTCAGCTCGGTCAGCGGCCGGGTGAGCGAATCGTAGCGAGCGATGCGCATGGCACGGAGGAAATAGGCCTTGCTGCGCTCGTGGAAGCGCCGCCGCTCTGCCCGCTCCATGGTGAAGGCCTGCACGACCTTGATGCCCAGGAAGGTTTCTTCGAGCAGGCTGTAGATGCCCGACATTTCTTCCATCGCCCGGCGGTTGGCCCGCTTGAGGGCCCTGGCCAGACGGCTGACGAAGAAGGCGGCGATGGGAGCCAGGATCAGCGAGAGCAGAAGCAGCCGCCAGCAGACCCAGGCCGCCCCGGCCAGGCAGGCCAGCATTTTGAGCGGCTCGCGGACGGCCTTGCCGAAGAGGGCGTGCAGGCCGTTGTAGATGCTCTCGATGTCGTAGGTGAAGCGGGCCATCAGCTCGCCCGTGCCGTCGGCGTCGAAGGCCGCCGGGTGCATCTTGAGCGTCTGGCGGAAGAGGGCCTTACGCAGGTCGAGCGTGGCCAGGTTCGCCAGGCGCTCCACGAGGACGGTGTTGCCGATGAGGAAGATCACCTTGACCAGCGTGCCGAGAAAGAGCGCGATGGCCACGGCCACGAGCGTGGGAAACGGCTGGTTAGGCAGCCAGCGGTGGACGTAGGGCCTCACCCATTGATAGCGCTCCAGGGCCTTTTCTTCGTGGCCCAGCCTGGTGCGGGCCGCGTACAGGCTGCCTTGGAGATGGGCGACGTAGTCGGTGTCTGTGGCGTGGGCGAGCTGCTGTTCGACGAGCCGAATCTCGCTGGAGAAGGCCTCGATTTTCGTCTCGGCGTCGCGAATCTTGCCATCGATCGAGTCTTGCATCGAGCGGCCGTTGACGATCACTTCGACGAACGGCTGCAACGTCGCGATGTTGGCGCCCCAGAGGATGCCGACGGCTAGCGCGCTCAAGATCGCCGCCAGCAGCGTCCAGCGATAGGCCAGCGCCAGGCGCACTGCCCGCCAGAAATGGTGCATCCGCCACTCGTGGTGTTCGATCCGTCGAACCGTAGCCCCAGCAGCCCGCCGGCGCAGTCTCCCGCGCGCCGGGGGCATGAGCGGCGTCTTGTAGCAGAAGGCGTGGGGGTGGGGAAGGTCGGCCGTTTTCGGCCAACTGACGAACCGTCTGGTAGCTTTGGGGCGAAACCAATGGCCACCGCGGCTCGCTGGCCAGTACGAGTGCGATAGCAAGCGCAGCAAGCTATCCCGGACGGTCAGTGCAAGCTGGGCGAAGCAGCGGAGGGGGGCCGCACCAATGTGGGGATGAGCACGGCCCATAGCATGCACCGCAAAGAAACGAAGGACGCAGGTTTTCGTCCTCTGCGTCCTTCGTCCTTTGCGGTGCACGATCGCGGAACACGAATACGTGGCCGGCTCGGGCACGTTTGGAAACGTGCCCCACGACGGCACTATCGCCGCACGCCGCTATCGCGGATGCCGGTGTAGACGGTCTCGTCCAAGAGGCCCAACCAGGGGTCGGCGTCAGGCGTGAGGAACAGCTCGGTATAGATGCGCTTGTTCAATTCCTCGACGTCGCGCGTCACCCCCTCGCCGGCCGCAAACCACTCGCGGATGCGGGTGTGATACAAGTACTCGTTCCGGACCGTGTCCAGCGCGATGGAGCTTTGCAGGTTGCGGACCATGCGGAGCAGCGGGGATTCAACGAGCCGTTTCGTCTCGGTAACCCTCGAAGACCGCAGCGCCGGGGGATTGTGCTCCCGGATCAGCAGGATCGAGCCGTTGTCGAGCCGGGCTTCCTCGGCGTGCAGGGCGGCGATCCGCTGCCAGGCTTCGTCGGTGGTTGCTTTCTCCAAATCGCTGGAGGGGGTGCTAGCGGCCGTGAGCATCCGCGCCGTGACCTGCGCGATCAGCGGGGTCTCGACCGCCCCCTTGCCGACGGCCAGCCGCGCGGCCACCGCTGCCGGGGGAAACCGGGCGCCATCGGCCGCACCTGAAGCGGTCACGGCGCCATTGGGCGGCGTGGGGGCTGCCGCCTGCTGCTGAGCACCGGTCTGCTGAGTGCCGGCCGCCGCACCAGTGAATGGCACGCCCGTCCGCTCCAGGTCGTTGATCCAATTGGCGATCGTCTCCGTGCGCCGCTGGGCGTGAACGCTCCGCAGGGTGCCTTCCACGTCGGTTTCCGCGCGGGCCAGCGTTGCGAGCAGAGCCCGGCCGCTTTGCAACTGCTGGAGGAAGGCCTGCGGTCCGTACAAGCCGGGAATGGCCTCGATCGGCCGGCCCGCGGCGTCGAGAACGTAATGGATGCTGTTGCCCGTCAGCGTGCGCTCCAGCCGGCGGCCGTCGCCGAAATCAATCGTCACCTTAGGTACGGGGCGGACGGACTTCCAGTGCAGCACGAACTGCTCGCGGAGGACCTTCGAGACCTGCTCGTTCGCGTAGAGCGTGGTGCGGAAGAAGCGGCTGTTGGCGCAACTGCACTCTTCGGTCAGGTTGCCGAGCATCCGCAGCGAGAGGATCGGCTTTCCGCTGGCCTTGGCGGCCGCTTTGGCCTGCTCCAAGTCGGTGTGCCAGTAAAGCCGCGAGGCGTGGCAGTCGTGCTGGGCGCCGACTTCATTGAGCGCCGCGGAAATGCGGGCCCAGTTTGCGATTTCGGCCTGAGGGTTCTGGCGATGGGCCTCGATGGCCGCGGCATGCGCCGTGAAGAGCGCCTCTAGTCCAGCGGGACCGGCGGCTCGCAGCTCGCCGATAGCTGTGATACGGCTACGTGAGCAGGTGCTCGTCACGGCCGTCTCAGCCGCCCGCTGCAAACGCTCCGAGCCCTCGCCGCCGTGCGACGAGGGAGGGACGAACAGGAAGGATGCCCCGAGCAGGCTGGCCAAAGCGATTCCACGTGTGGTTTTCATGATTCGCCTCTCCCGTTTGAGGTATCGCCTTCAGAAGGACGCATCGCCGGTTGCTGGCTTTGCCACCGCGCCTCGACGATCGTTGGGCGCGGGATGGCCGAGAGCCGATTCCCAACCACGAGTGAATCATAGCGAGGCGACGGCCCGGGCCGTGTAACGGCTGGGTAACGGGGGGTGAGTAAGTGAGTAGGTGAGTAAGTGAGTAGGTGAGTAAGTGAGTAGGTGAGTAGGTGAGTAGGTGAGTAGGTGAGTAGGTGGGCGCCGATCGACGATCTACTCACTTACTCACCTACTCACCTACTCACTCCGCCACCAGATCCGGGCGGTCGTGCAACAACGAAAAAGCCCCGGCGAGTGCCGGGGCTGCGAAGGTGTGTTGTCGTTGGCTGGTGAGCGTTATCGGCCGCGGCCAATGATGATCCGGAAGCCGCCGCCGCCGACCGAAATCCCGCCGCGATGACCGCCGCCGTGGCTGTGGCCGTGGCCGCCGCCGTGGCTGTGGGCGCTGCCGTGACTGTGGCCGCCGTGGCTATGGCCGTGGTCCGTGATCCGCTCGATGTGGGACTTCAGGTGGTGCAGGGTGCCGGAGATCGACCGCATCAGGCCGCGAACGTGCCCCGTGTCGCCGTGGACGTGGCCATGGCCGTGGTGAGCGTCGTGCTCGATATGATCGACCAGCCCTTCCAGGTGGTGGAACAGGTTGTCGAGTTTCCGCAGATCGCTCCGCAAGTGATAGGGGCTGCCGCCATGGTGCGCCACATCGTGGATGTGAGACGCCAGGCCGGCCATCTCGCGCGCGTCGCCGATCAAGTGGCGGAAGTGTGCCGCATGCCGGAAATGGGCCCTGAATTCGCGTTCCAAAGCCCGGCTCTGCCGTTCCAGCGTGGCTGCCAGGTTATCGATGTGCTCGGCCTTAGCGGCGTCTGCCCCGAAACCCAGCCCCAGAACCGTCACCACCCCCGCCGCAATTCGCTTGAAGACCATTTTGTCTCTCCCGTCCTGAGTTGAATTGATGTTGTGACATGGACTGTCACAAGGGAGAAGCGAGCGGCGTGCCAAAGCCGGCAACGGCGTCGCATGGAGAGTCACAAAGAGATTAATTGTAATGACTTACGTCGCTATCCAGGGTGTCATCTCTCGGCCCGGCGGGCGGCCAAGTGGAATCTCAATGACTGCACATTGGCTATCGCCTGATTCATTGCGATTACGCTGCTGACGCGCACCGCAGCAACCGATCAAGCGCGATGACAGGCCCGCCGTTACACGGCTGGCCGGCGACCGTCGAGTTTGACGACTGTGTCACTGAATTGTTGGGCCGACGGCAGTTGGCGGACCTTCGCCAGGCGATGGCGGCGAGTCAAAGAGCCTCCGCAATCGGCTGGAGCTCCCGGTGTGGTCCATGAGCAGCAATTCGCCAGCGTGCACTTGCCAGCGGTAGTTGAGTCGGCTGCCGTCGTCCCAGGTGATGTAGATCACGTCGGCTTGCGCGGCAAAACTGCCTTCGATGTGCTTGCCGGAGCCGCCGGAGACAGCGTGTCCGTCACGGATCGCCGTCAGCGTCTGGACGGTGTCGAAATCCAGGCGCACGCGGCCTTGCGGTAGAAAATGGACCGCGACCTGCCGCCCTTTCCAACTGCCCACGGCAGCCTGCGCATCGCTCAAGGCCGGCGACGAAATAGAGGGCAAGGCAGTCGGCGGATGGAGCCGTAGCGAAGTTCAGCGCCATCCGCAGGCCGGCCTGCACATCGTCCACGCTGCCGATGGTCGTCACCGCCCAAGCTTCCAGAAGTCCCCACGGCGTGCGCGCAGGACGAGCGAAGCCCGACGGGGCAGGCCGTCGAAAGTGCTAGGAGCGACTTCTAGCGTCTGCATAGCGGCAGGAAAGCCGCCTACGGACAAAGTGTGCGGGCTTGCATTAGCGCGAAACGCAGGCCCGGCCGCTTGCGGAAGGCGGGAGCGAAGCTCGGCTTCCAGCGACACCTGGGGCGCGGTGGCCGGGAGGCGGTGGTAGGCGATCCATAACCCGCGTTCCAGCCGGTGAGGCTGATCGGGCACGTCGCCCGGTCCCGCGAGCACGCGAATCTCTCCGGGAAGAGGCACCTGCTTTACGGCCCACTGGGCCGGGACGGCAAACTCGACCGTGCGGCCCGCGAACCGCACGACGTGGTGTGGCTCGGCCACCCGTAGGTGGCCCGTATTCGGCCGTGCGGCCACCTCCACTGGTTCGCTGGGTGCTGCCGTATTGGTGGCCGCGGCCGCCAGCAGGCGTGGGCCCGGCTCGTCGGCCGACACGGCGTACCGGCCAGATCGTCGCCAGGCAGATTACGCAGGCTGTGGTCTTGCCGAACGTCATGGGCGATCATCCCTGAATCGAGCCGCCGAGGATTCCAAACCCCGTTATTAGCATCGGCGGCATTGCCAGCAGACGACGACTTTCCCGTCGCACGCGGAGTTATCGAGCCAACCCGAAGAACCGCTATAACCATTAGGGCTGGGCCAAGTGCGTCGCATACTTCCGACGGGTCGTGAAAACTCATGGCCAAGATGGCCAAGATGGCCATGCCACGTCTCCCCGCACGGCAATCAGCGCCTCTTGCCGGCCAGGGCCAGGTCGCCCTCGGGGGCCGACTCCAGGTAGACCATCCGCTCGCAAGAGGGATTGCCGCAGCGGATCAGCGTGGGCGCCAGCGCGTGCCCTTCGTCCAGCGACGTTTGGCAATAGGGGCAAGCCGTCAAAGGGGCGCTTGGGGTTGGCCGGACGGCGACGGAGGCGGAGGCCGAGGCTCGCGCGACGCCCTTCTCCTCCCGATGTTGAAGCTGCAATCGGCCATCCACGTCGGCGGCGATCTCCTGTTCGGTGTCGTGCCGGCAGATGAAGGTCACTACCACGCCGGCCATGAACCCGCCGATGTGGGCAAACCACGCCACACCGCCCCCGCTCTGCTCATCGACCGACGCCTGGAACATTTGCAGCAGGAACCAGCCGAAGCCAAACGCCGCGGCGGGCATCTCGAAGAGGAACGCCCGATAGAAGAAAAAGAACAGCATCTTGAGCCGGGCCAGCGGGCCGTAGAGCACCGTGTACGAGCCGATTAGCCCGGCGATGGCGCCGCTGGCGCCGATCAGCGGGATGTCGCTCGACATATCGACGGCGCACTGGGCCAGGCCGCCCGCGAAGCCGAACAGGATGTAAAAGCCCAGGAAGGTCAGGTGCCCGAAGCCGGCCTCCAGCGCGCCGGCAAAGGCCCACAGCATGATCATGTTGCCCAGCAGGTGAAAGATGTCCCCGTGCAGGAACATGTGCGTCAGCAGGCCCATGACCTGCCCCTGCCGCAGCTCCGTGGGGGTCAGGCCCCGGCGCTTGATGAACTCGAAACGAGCCTTATGGGCGGCGAGGATCGCGGCATGCTCCTCGCTGAGCTCGGGCGTCCACGCCGGATGGTCCTCATAGACGGATTCCCAGGGGTTTTCCTCGAAATCCTCCAGCTGGTCCTCGTAGTCTTCGATCGCGTCCCACTGGGCACGCGACACCACGGGCGGTCCTGGCGAAGCCGGCAGTGCAAACGCAGATCTGCGCCTCCGCCTCGTTCACCGCGTCGTACGACGTGCGGAGCTGAATCACGAACACTAGCGCGTTCGCGACAATCAGCAAGATCGATACGAGCGGAAACGTCCGCCGGTCGATGTTGTCGCCGATAGGAATAAACACGGGGTGCCTCTCCCAGGGAAACGCCGCTATTTATTCGTAGCTCACTCCGTCGCGGAGAAGGCGGGCGGCTAAAAGAAGCGGGGCGTCTCAAACGAACGTCTCCGAGAAGCAGGGCTTCAATGCCTTTCCGTAGGTCATCCGCCGTGCGAGAATGGCCCAAATCGCCGCGCGGGCTGTGGCGGACGTACCTACCGGATTGATCGCTCCATGTCTGATAATCCCACCGCGAATTCCACCGCGCACGAAAGCGCCGCCGGCCAGGATGGCCAAACCGTTTCCGCCGGCCTCCTGGCCCCGTGGGAGGTCGCCGAGCTGCCGCCCCCGCCGGCGGCCGGCTGGCGTCTGTGGGTGGGGCTGATCGGGCCAGGCGTGGTGCTGGCCGGCACCAGCATTGGCACCGGCGAGTGGCTCTTCGGGCCGGGCGTGTCGGCCCAGTACGGGGCCGCGCTCTTCTGGCTGGCGCTGACCAGCATCATGATGCAGGCCTTCGCCAACCTGATGATGATGCGGTACGCCATCTACTGCGGCGAGCCGGTAATCGTTGGCATCCTCCGCACGCAGCCGGGGCCGTGGTTCTGGATCGCCATGTTCGCCGTCTTGGACCTGGCCGCCATCTGGCCCTACAACGCCTCGAACGCCGCCGTGCCGCTGGCCGCGGCCATTCGCGGACACCTGCCGCAGACCGTGAACGATCCCCTCGTCAAAGGGCTGGGCTTCGCCATTTTCATCTTGGCCTTCGTGCCGCTCATTTTCGGCGGCACCGTGTACCGCATGCTCGAAAAGATCATGACGGCCAAGCTGGTGCTCGTGCTGGGCTATCTGTCGATCGTGGCCGTGACGATGATATCGCTCCCAGTCGTCGAAGACGTATTGACCGGCTTCTTCTCCTTCGGCACGGTGCCGGTCGAGCCACAGGTGCGTGTCGTCGGACGGCACTTTCTCGTGCAGGGCGAAGACGAAGACACGTTGCTCCAGCGCCGGCTCATCGGGCGGGCAACCTTCAAAGCCAAAGGGACCTGGGAAGACGATGGGACCGTGACCGGCGAGATGACGGTTTCGCGCCCCGATGGCACGGTGGAAAAGATCGACCTGCGGAATCCCACCAAGAGGGCCGGAGCGGAGATTCAGCTCTCGCCGATCGCACAATCGATCTACGACGCCGTCTTGGAAGGCACTCGCGAGTATGCCAGCACGCAGCGGTTTTACCTGGTCGCGCACGACGCCGGTGCTGAGATCACCGTCGAAGGCGATGTCATCGATCATCACGATTGGAAGCCGAGAGAGATCACGATTGCCGACGGTGCCTCGCACGACTACGGGTCGCTCGCCGACGTGCCGGAACGCTATCGACCGCACCTGGAGAATCGCCTCATGCACGAAAGCCTGCTGTACGTCAACATGATCGGCCACCTCCGCGAGCACGGCCGACTGCCGAACCTGGACTGGGTGATGGTCGTCGGCTTCATCGCCATCGCCGGCGCCGGCGGGCTGACCAATACCATGTTCTCCAACTATGCCCGCGACAAAGGGTGGGGCATGGGCCGCCACGTCGGCGCAATCCCCAGCGCCATCGGCGGCGTGTCGATCGGCCTGTCGCACACGGGCAAGGTGTTCCGCAGCGATGCCACGAGCCTGGGGCGGTGGCGCGGCTGGATGCGGCACATTCTGCGAGACCAGAGCATCTGGATCTTCGCTTCGATCATCGGCATGGCCCTGCCCTGCATGATGTCGCTGGAGTTCATCCGCAACGCCACGGTGACCGGCGACCGCGTGGCGGCGATGTCGGCCGAGGGGATCGCCCTGCGTTACCCCGCCACGGGCCAGTTGTTCTGGTTCCTGACGCTGTTGTGCGGCTTTCTGGTGCTGGCCCCGGGCCAGGTCAGCGCCGGCGACCAGCTCGCCCGCCGCTGGACCGACATGAGCTGGACCATGGGCAAGCAAAAGCCAGGCTCGCCGCGGCGCGACGTGCGGTACGTGTACTATGGCATTCTGGCCGTCTATTGCGTCTGGGGGTTAGTGGTCCTGTGGTATCTTGACCCGCTGCGGATCGCCAAGATCTCCACCGTGCTGCAAAACATCGCCCTGGGCACCGTGGCGCTGCTATCGCTCTACGTCAACCGGGTGCTGCTGCCCAAGGAAGTGCGGCCCGGCTGGTTCCATCAGCTCGGCGTGGTGGCCTGCGGCGTGTTCTTCCTGGGGGTGAGCGGGACGCTGCTGTATATGTTCCTCGGGTAGCTTCTTGACGACAGAAACGGTCGTCAAGAATCGGCAAGCCATCGGCTGCAAGCGGTCTTCGCCAGGACCGGGGGATTGGTAGAATCCAACCGTGCTGAACGCCACTGGGTACGTTGGACACTGGGCACATGACCGACGAAAAGCGTCCGGACGCGGACGACGATGCCGACATCTCGCTCGACCGGCTGACGGAAGCCTTTGCTGAAGTACTGGGCAAGGCCGATCCCGCCGTGGTGGAGCTGCTCGGCGACGTTGCTGACGCTCCCCGCGACGATGACGGTCCTGAGATTCTTCGCTTCGCTCCGAATGACGGAGAGGGCCCTGCGGATGACGTGTTAGCTCCCGGCGCAGTGCCAGTGGACCAGCGGACCACCGATGATCCGCCGCCGACGCCGCTAGAGATCCTCGAGGCGATGCTGTTTGTCGGCCATCCGCAGAACGAGCCGCTGACGGCCCAACAGGCGGCCGGCGTGATGCGCGGCGTGGAGCCGGAGGAAATCCACGAGCTGGTCGGCCGGCTCAACCGCCGCTATGACAAATGCGGCTGCCCTTACCTCATCGAGAGCGAAGGGGCCGGCTACCGCCTGGCATTGCGCGAGGAATTCCACGGCCTGCGAGACAAGTTCTACGGCCAGGTCAAAGCGGCGCGGCTGTCGCAGGCCGCGATCGAATGCCTGGCGCTGGTGTCCTACAACCAGCCGCTGGACCGCGAAGAAATCGACGCCGCCCGGGGAGTGGCCAGCGCGCACGTCCTGGCCCAACTGGTCCGCCGCCGGCTGCTGCGGATCGAACGCACCGCGACCCTGCCGCGAAAGACGCTCTATTACACCACGCGCCGATTCCTGACGCTGCTGGGCCTGGAGAAGCTCGACGACCTGCCGCAGGCGATGGACTTGGAGCGGGCGTGAGGGGATCGCTTCAGGTGTCACAGCCTTCGCCCCCGCCGAGCTTTGCTGGCATGCCTGGCGCGCATTAGTCAGAATGGCGACGTGTTTCCTCACACAACCGCCACGGCCCATACGCGAGTTCATCATGCACAGCTCATTCTTGGGCGTTGTCCTCCTCTGCACTTTGGCTGCCGCCAACTCTCGGGCCGCCGATTGGCAGGCCGGCGCCGCCAAGGTCAACATCACGCCCAAGGAATTCATGTGGATGTCCGGCTACGGTGCACGCGACCGGCCGGCCGAGGGCAAGCTGACCGACCTGTGGGCCAAGGCGCTGGTGATCGAAGACCCTGAGGGGCGCCGCATCGCCTTGGTGACGCTCGATCTGGTGGGCATCGACCGCGAGACCTCGGTGGCCGTGCGTGACGAGATCGAAAAGAAGCATCGTCTCGCGCGGCGGCAGGTCGCGCTGTGCTGTTCGCACACGCACACCGGGCCAGTGCTCGGGACCAACCTGCGTTCGATGTACTTCCTTGACGAAACCCAGTGGAAGCAGGTCTTCGACTACACGGCGGGGCTCCAGCGCGACCTCGTCGCCGTCGTCGGTGAGGCGATCAAGAATCTGGCCCCCGCGAAGCTCTCTTGGGGCGTCGGGCACTCGACCATCGCCGTGAATCGACGCACGAACACGGAGGCCGACGTGCCCCGCTTGCGCGAGGTCGGTGCGCTGAAGGGTCCGGTCGATCACGAAGTGCCCGTGCTGCGCGTGGCCGGCCTGGATGGCAAGCTGAGGGCCGTGGCCTTCGGCTATGCCTGCCATGCCACGGTGCTGCCGTTCTACGAGTGGTCGGGTGACTATCCCGCTTTCGCTCAGATGGCTCTGGAAGAAGCCTATCCCGACGCGATGGCCCTGTTCTGGGCCGGCTGCGGGGCCGACCAGAACCCGCTGCCGCGCCGCAAGGTTGAGCTTGCCCGCGAGTACGGCCGGCGGCTAGCTGCCGAGGTGCAGGATGTGCTGGGCGGCCTGCAACGGCCGATCACCGGGTCGCTGGACAGTGTCTACGAGGAAATCGACTTGACGCTGGGCGCACTGCCCACGCGCGACCAGATCGAGGTCAACGCCAAGAGCGACAACCGCTACGAAGCGGCCCGGGCGAAGGTGCTGCTGGAGCGCCTGGCTCGCGACGGCAAGCTCTCCAACACGTACGCCTATCCTGTGCAGACCTGGCGGCTTGGTCCGGAGCTGGTGTGGATCACGCTCGGCGGGGAGGTGGTCGTGGACTACTCCAACCGTATCAAGCGCGAGCTGACGCCCGGCGCCACTTGGGTAGCCGGCTACGCGAACGATGTGATGGCTTACATTCCCTCGCGCCGCGTGCTGGGCGAAGGGGGCTACGAAGGGGCCAGCTCCATGGTCTACTACGGCTTGCCGACCGTCTGGGCCCCCGAGGTGGAGGAGACCATCCTGCGGGCCATCCATAAGCAAGCTAAGGTCGTCGGATGGACTCCGCCCAAGTAAGGCAGACAACGACAACGACAGCGCGCCGCCTAGCCGCAGCTCATCAGTCATTCATTAGCCACGAAGGACAGCAAGAGCACGAAGAAGAACACCGAGCGCGTGGTACTTCGTGCTCTTGGTGCTCTTGGTGGCCAATCCTTGGTTCATGCCGCACGAGTTGCAGGCATCGGGGCGCCGTTGCTTTACGGAAGTCGACGGCACACGGAGTGTGCCTGCTACTGCTTCAGCCACTCCTTGTACACGTCAGCCACCTTCGCCGACGCGGTGTCGCCCGGGTGGATGTAGATGCCATAGCGCAGCCGATACGTTTCGCCCTTCTTGAGCGCCACCGGCTTGCCAGGCGACTTGCCGCCGCTGTACGACTTCTCGCCGAAGGGGCTGATCGTGAACAGCCCGTAGTCACGGACGTGGTAGCGCGACGGACGCGGGTTCTGCGGATGGTCGAAGATCGCCGCGCCGTGGGTTTTGCCCTCGATGGTGCCATGGTAATCGACCCAGGCTGACGGCTGGCCCCAGCAATCCTTCGAGCCTTGCTTGCCGTCGGCGTTGACGATGCGGCCGGTGCCGGACTTCTCCGTGGCACTCTCCGGCAGGCGGATGCCGAAGAGACCTTCCTTGGTATCGCCGAACTCCACGGTGTCGGCAGCGGCGGCGAGGCGGATGTCATAGGAGAAAAGTCGATTGGCGTGGATGGCCACGTCGGTCGTCTCGACGACGATCGGCTGACCATCGTCGCCCAGCCAGTGGTTGGTCACGCGCATCTTGGCCGGGCTTCCCTCGGCCGAGACGATCTCGACCTTGGCATTGGCGATTTTGCCTTTTTCGGCCCAGAACTTGATGCCGTTGACTTCGTCGATGGCGGTCCAGATGCCCTTGTGATGCGGATGATCCTTGGCCCCTTCCAGCGATCGGGTGACGATCGTGCCGCCCGCGGAGCGAACAGGCGAGAAGAACGGCTTTTGATACTTCTGGCTGGTCTGATAGACCGCCAGCTCGCTGCCCTCCAGCGTGACCACCACGTTGTCGGCTTTCTTCTCCAGCCGAACGGTCCCGTCAGCCGCCAGGGCCGGTAAGCTGATGATCAGCGAAAAGGCCGAAACGGCGCACCCGAACGCCGTACGGAACGACGGGGCATGAATCATAAGGGCTCCTTGCAGGGGAGGGCGAAGTCGAGGTTGGCTGAGTGCCATCGTACCGACCGCGAAAGGCAAACTCCATGCGCGAGTCTCCCCCCTCCCCCCATGGGCGGAGCGACGACACACTAGCCCGACGCGCAGTGCGCAAGCGAGGGAGAGCTGCCGCATGGCTCAGAGCGTGTCCCGATTCTCCTTCGCTTGCGCGTCGGGCTAGTGTGCAGCGGTCACTTGGGCTTCGACAGCTCAAAGCACTTCACGTTCCCTTGTTTGTCTTTACAGAACAACCGGCCGTCGGCCAGCACGACGTGTGGCCAGACGTCATGGCCGAAGAGTCCGTCTCGCTGGGCGAGTATCTTCGGCTCGCGCGGTGCGCGGTCGGCCGTTTCGGCCAGCAGCAGCCGCCCGGTGGCGGCGAAAACGATCAGCCGCCCGTCCCCGGTGACGAGGCAGGAGCCGGGATCGGAGAAGCCGCTCTTTCGCTGCCAGCGGAGCTTGCCCGTCTCCCAATCCAGGCAATAGAGGTCCTGCCAGGCCCAGTACACGTGCCCGTTGTAGACCACCGGGGAACAGACCTTGGAATGGAGCTCGTTTTCCCAGACCTTCGTCGCGCCGGAAAGCGTGATCTTGAGGCGGCAGATCTTGTCCTGGTTGTAGCCCGAAGTGACGAGCACGCTGTTTTCGTGCACCGTGGGGCTGGCGATGTTGTTGGCGAAGCTGGTGAGCCAGGGGTAGCGGGCGACCGTGCGCCCCTCGCGGCCGGCGTCGAGCCGGACGACCAGCAGCCCGGCGTGGTTCAGCACGGCGGCGCAAGGCACGCCTTCTACCGTGATGGGGACCGGCCCGCCGTTGTGGCCAGCGGGGTCTTTGGCCTCGGAGGCCCAAAGCTGCCGGCCGGTACGCTTCGCGAAGCCGACGAGATTGCCGACGAGATTGCCGCCGAGTCCCTTGGCGTCCACCGCGCCCACCTCGACGATCAGTGTGTCGCCATGCACGAGCGGCGAGCTGGTATAGCCGTAGTCGCGTCGCCCGCTGCGCCCGACCCGCGGCCGCATCGGTACCGCGTAGCGCTGGTAGAGGTTCAGCCCCCATACCTGGCGGCCGGCGTCGCGGGTGCTCCAGCAGTTCAGCTCGCCGTCAATGCCGAGGGTGTAGAGAAAGCCGGTGCTTTCGTCGAACTCGGGCGTGGAACAGGGGCCGGCATAGAAGCCCTTGTCGCCGTCGCTGTGGCGGCCGTAGGCGGGCGAGTCGTAGGAAGCTTTCCAAACGTCTTTGCCCGAGGCGGCATCGACGCAATAGACGTTGTCGCGACGGCCATCGTGGCCCATCACATAGAGCTTCCCGGCGGCGACGAGGGGCGACGTGGAGCCGACGCCTAAGCTCCGGCTCCAGGCCGGCTGGCGCGGCAGCCAATCGCCGCCGCTGAAGTGCGACGGTTCCTTGATCGTGCCGTTCCGGGACGGGCCGCGCCAGTGCGGCCAATCGTCGGCCATCGTGAGACCGGAGACAGCCAGGACACCGACGGCCCATCGCAGGGCAAAGTCTCGAAGCATAGCCTTCAATAGTAGCCGAATTCGCCAGAATTCGGGCTTTCAGCGACGTCCCCGAAGTCTGGCGACTTCGGCTACGCCAGCAATCCGGTCAACACATTACCCCTCTTGTACTTGCGGGGTGGTTACGTCCTATACTGAGCATTGCACCTGCGACAAGAGGCCATGCCGCCCCATGACAAAAAGACGCCGCAAAGCGGCTGCTCAGTCAGCAGCAACGAGCGAATCTCGCGCTGCCGAGGTGCTGACCGTCGGCTGGCTGTTGGCCGTGATGACGGCGGGCTTGTGCGAATTGGCCAGCGGCATCGCTCTGGCCCTGCGCCCGTTGGGCTCGGGCGTGGAATTTGCCGCCCGTTACCTGTTCTTCGCCGCGCTGGTGATGGGGGTCACGTCGCTCGTCCTCGCTGCCGGAGTGTTCAAGAGCCGCCGCGTGCCGCCGCCACGCGGCATCACGATCGTTGGTCTGGCGATCGGCGCGGCGCCGATCGTGGTGCTGCTATTCATGGCATTCTGATATGGCGCCAGCAATTGCGGATCCGGCCCGTGCCAAGTACATTGTCGTTGACGTTGCTGGCCCTCCTCCGCGGACACGGGGCAAACCGACTGCCCGCGCGATCCGCCGGTTTCCCGCCCTCCTTCCACCGCCCGAATTAAGCGCCGGCCACTGGATCACTTCATGAGCGAATTCGGTCCGAGTGAATCGTTCGCGGTTCCGTTCGTCCACCGCCTGCGCTTCACCGACGACGTGCTGGGCCACCAGCAGCACGTGCTGCTGGACGTGCTGGAGCCCTCCGGCGATCAGCCGGCCCGCGTGCAGTTCTGGGTCGATGAGCACGTGGCGACGGCGCAGCCCGAGCTGCGGCATCGGCTGCGGGTCTTCGCGGCGGCGCACGCCGGGCGGCTGATCAACGTGGGCAACGTGCAGATCGTGCCCGGCGGCGAGGCGATCAAGAACGACATCCACATCCTGGAGCGGATGCTCAAAGTGCTTCCACGCGGCCGACCTCGACCGCCGCAGCTACGTCGTGGTGATCGGCGGCGGGGCGGTGCTCGATGCCGTCGGCTTCGCCGCGGCGATCGCCCATCGCGGCCTGCGGCTGGTGCGGCTGCCGACCACCACGCTCGGCCCAGGCCGACTCCGGCGTCGGCGTCAAGAACGGCGTCAACCTGTTCGGCAAGAAGAACTGGCTCGGCACCTTCGCCGTGCCCTGGGCCGTGATCAACGACGCGGCGCTGCTGAGCACGCTGCCGGACCGCGACTTCCTCTGCGGCTTCGCCGAGGCGGTCAAGGTGTCGCTGCTCAAGGACGCCGCCCAGCTTCGACCGGCTGTGCGAGAACGCCCCGCGGATCGCCCGCCGCGACCTGGCGGCGGCGCTGCCGGTCATCCGCGCTTCGGCCGAGCTGCACCTGCGGCACATCACGCGCGGCGGCGACCCGTTCGAGATGCACGAGGCCCGGCCGCTGGACTTCGGCCACTGGTCGGCCCACAAGCTGGAGGCGCTGACGCGACTTCGAGCTGCGGCACGGCGAGGCGGTGGCCATCGGCGTGGCGATCGACACGGTCTACTCGTCGCTCGTCCACGGCCTGCCCGAAGAGGACGCCCAGCGCGTGCTGCAGCTGCCTGGCCGACCTGGGCTTCTCGCTTGACCATCCGGCCCTGCAGACGGGCGAGCCGCTGTTCGACGGGCTGGAGGAGTTCCGCCAGCACCTGGGCGGCCGGCTGACGCTGACGATGCTGCCGCGGCTGGGCACGGCCGATCGACGTGCACGAAGTGGATCGTTCGCTGATGGCCATCGCCATCCAGCGCGTCGTGGACTTCGCCCATGGCAAGCGTGCGGGTGCCACTGGCTCTGCCAGTGCCGAACTGCCAGCCAACGTCAGCTCACAAAGCACTGGCCAAGCCACTGGCACACGCGTGCGATCGCTGCCGACTACCCGCGGAACGGCCTAGGCTTTGCCATTGGAGTCATGTTCATGCGAATCCGCGTTGCAGCCGTGCGTTTGTCCCTGGCGCTTGCCGTCGCCTTGGCGTCTGTGGCGTGCGTTCGCCCGCGGGCGATTGGCCGGCGTGGCGCGGGCCGACCGGGCAAGGGCATTGCGCCGAGAAAGACCTGCCGCTCAAGTGGAGCACGAAGGAAAACGTCGCCTGGAAAGTGCCGCTGCCGGCCGCCGGCAACTCCACGCCGGTGATCTGGGGGGAGAAGATCTTCCTCACCCAGGCCAATCGAGGCGGCACCACGCGCGGCCTGATGTGCCTGGCGCGCGGCGACGGCAAGCTCCTCTGGAAGCAAGAGATTTCATACACCGAGCAGGAAAAGGTCTGGACGCCTGATTATTTCTGCTCCGCCTCGCCGGCCACCGATGGCAAGCTGGTGGTCGTCAGCCACGGGTCGGCCGGCATGTATTGCTACGATTTCGCCGGCAAGGAACTGTGGAAGCGGACCGACCTGGGCCAGTGGCAGCATCAGTTCGGCAACGCCTCGTCCCCCGTGCTGTATGGCGAGACGGTAATCCTTTGGTGCGGCCCCAACGAGGGCAAAGGCCGCAACTACCTGCTGGCCGTCGAGAAGGCCACCGGCAAGACGGTCTGGGAATACGACGCACCGGGCGGCTCGTGGAGCACGCCGCTCATCGTGCCGGTCGAAGGCCAGGACCAGTTGCTGCTGCCGGTCCCCAAGAAATTCAAGGGCCTCGATCCCAAGACGGGCAAGGAACTTTGGTCGTGCGACGGGCTGACCGATCTGGTTTACACTTCCGCCCTCTACGGCGACGGCGTAGCCGTGGCCATGTCGGGCTACAACGGTGCGGCCCTGGCCGTGCGGCTGGGCGGCAAGGGGGACATCACCAAGGACCGCCTCTGGCACCATCCGCGGAACACTCAGCGCGTCGGCTCGGGCGTGATCATCGAGGATCACGCGTATATCCTCGAGGAAAACGGCGTGCCGCACTGCTATGAGCTGACGACCGGCAAAGAGGTGTGGCAAGTCACGAAGCGCCCAGGCGGCAGTGGCTCGTGGAGCTCGATGGTGCACGCCGATGGCCGGCTGTACGTGCTGACCCACAACGGCGACACGCACGTCTTCGCCGCCAGCGCCAAATACGAGCTGCTAGCCACGAACAAGCTCAGCGAACACACGAACGCGTCGATCGCCGTTTCCGACGGGCAGCTTTTCATCCGCACCGACAAGCATTTGTGGTGCATCGGCAAAAAATAGAAGAGGAGTCGAAGTAGCCTCGTGCGTAGTCGCGAAGCGACGGCATGCAGTAGCCGGCGGCGTAAGCCGCCGGACAGAAGCGTTAGACACGCGCGAAAGCCCCGAAGGGGCGGCACGATGCAGGCTTTTCTTGTCGCCCCGATGGGGCTTAGGCACGATACTCTACTGCGACCGGCGGCTAACGCCGCCGGCCACTGCATATCGCCGCGTCGCGGCTGTCAGCCGCTGAACAACAATCGCCTTCGTATGGACTACGCGGCCAAGTTCGATCGAGGCCTCTCCTACGCCGATTTCCTGGCCCGCTATGGCAGCGACGAGCATCGCCGCCGCTGGGGCGCGGTGCACGCGCAGGTGAAGCTGACGGCGGCCCAGCGTGAGCTGCTGGCTGGATTTCGCCGCGAGATGAAGGTGCTGTGTCTGGCCGGGGCGTGGTGCGGCGATTGCGTGAACCAATGCCCGATCTTCGACCACTTCGCCGCGGCGACGCCGAAGGTGCAGGTGCGCTACCTGGATCGCGATGACCACGCTGACCTGGCAGCGGCGCTGCGCATCTGCGGCGGAGCGCGGGTGCCGGTGGTCGTGTTCCTCAGCGAAGACGGGCAGCTCTGTGGCTTGTATGGCGACCGCACGCTAGCCAAGTATCGGCAGCTTGCGGTTCAGCAGGTCGGCGCACACGTGGGCGGCTCGTGCCCCACTGGCATCAGCCCTGATACGCAGCTTCTCGAGGCGGTGACGCAGGATTGGCTGAACGAACTGGAGCGCGTGCACTGGATGCTCCGCGTCTCGCCCCGCCTGCGGCAACTGCACGGCGATTAGCCCCGCGCCCTGCCCGGCGCTCGAACCAAGTGTCCGACCAGCCTATGCGTGCTTTGTCCCTGACGACTGACAGTGGTTGTCCAGCGACGGAACGCCACGGCGGAGCTTGCCTCCGTCGGGCGATGTTCAAAACCAGAACGTCCGACTTCGCAGCGGTGACGCCACCGCGGGGCTTGTCCCCACGGGGCGATGTTCATAAGGCCGCCGGCATGGGAACATCGTCCCACGCGGGCAAGCCGCGTGGTGACGATAGTCGCCGGGTGCCTTCTGGTCGTGAACATGGCCCCGCGGGGACAAGCCCCACGGTGACCATTTACCAGTCGGCTATGCCACGAGGAGGATTAGTCACCCACGCGCGGCTCCTTCTCTCAGACCCATCGTGCCGCGCGTTCAACCCTTGAAACCCCTCGTCGTCCTCAACGTGGTCGGCCTGACACACGAGATGCTCGGGCCGGATACGCCCTGCATCAGTGCGGTGGCGCGGCGCGGTTTTGCGCGGCCGATGGGAACGGTGCTGCCGGCGGTGACTTGCTCCGCTCAGGCAACCCTACTGACGGGGCTGCCGCCGCGAGAGCATGGCATCGTCGCTAACGGCTGGTACTTCCGCGACCTGGCCGAGGTGCTCTTCTGGCGGCAATCGAATCATCTCGTCGAGGGGGAGAAGCTCTACGAGGCAGCCCGGCGGCGCGATCCCTCGCACACGACGGCCAAGCTCTTCTGGTGGCACAACATGTATGCCCCGGTGGAGTGGTCGATCACGCCGCGGCCCAGCTATCCGGCCGACGGCCGCAAGGTGATGGATTCCTACAGCCAGCCGCCGGAACTGAAGGACGCCCTGCAAGCGAGGCTGGGCGTGTTTCCGCTGCTGCGCTTCTGGGGGCCGGGGGCCGATATCACGAGCACGCGCTGGATTGCCGATGCGGCGATTCAAGTCATGGCCGAGCACAGCCCGACGCTGACGCTCGTCTACCTGCCGCACCTGGACTACAACCTGCAGCGGCTCGGGCCGGACGACCCGCGCATCGCCCAGGACATCCGCCTGGTGGACGATGAGGCGGGGCGAATTATCGACGCAGCCCAGCAGCGCGGGGCTGAAGTCGTCGTGCTCTCTGAGTACGCCATCACGGCCGTCGAGCAGCCGGTGCACATTAACCGCGTGCTCCGCGAGCATGGCTATTTGCAAGTGCGGCGCGAGGCGCTGGCCTGGGAAACGCTCGACGCCGGCGCCTCGCGGGCGCTGGCCGTGGCCGATCATCAGGTGGCACACGTCTACGTGCGGCGGGCGGAAGACGTGCCGGCCGTTGCCGAGTTGTTGAGGCGGACGGACGGGGTGGACCACGTGCTCAGTAGGACGGATTTCCCATCCGTCCGTCACCATGAGCCGAGCGGCGGACGGATTGGAAATCCGTCCTACGAATCGCTGGCCGACGCCGGCCTCGACCACCCGCGCTCCGGCGAGCTGGTCGCCGTGGCTGCGCCCGGCGCGTGGTTTACCTATTACTTCTGGCTCGACGATGCGTTGGCGCCAGACTATGCCCGCACGGTCGATATCCACCGCAAGCCCGGTTATGACCCCGTTGAGCTGCTGATCGACCCGCGGCTCCGCTTTCCCAAGCTCCGCATGGCCTGGCGGCTGCTCCAAAAGAAGCTGGGTTTCCGCTATTACATGGACGTGATCGGCCTGGATGCGACGATCGTCCGCGGCAGCCACGGCCGGCTGCCGACGCCGGGCAAGGAAGCCAGCGAGGGTCCGGTGTTCGTCTGCTCGAGCCGGGCCATCGAGCGTGACGAAATCCCCATGACAGCCGTCAAGGAGATGCTGCTCGAGCTGCAGTTTGGCGGGCCGGCGTAGAATCTCGTAGCGGGAGCATCTTGCTCCCGCGATTCGGCCGCTTAAGCGGATTTGGTGGGCCGGCGCTCGCTTGAGCGAGCTTGTCCCACCCTACGCAAATCATTCCGCAGCCAGGCGATAGCCCACGCCCTGCTCGGTGAGCAGATACCGCGGCCGCGCGGGATCGTCTTCGATCTTCCGCCGCAGGCTGGCCATGAACACGCGCAGGTAGTGCGTCTCCTGGGCGTGACCCGGCCCCCACACTTCCTTGAGCAGGAAGCCGGTGGGTCAGCACCTTGCCGGCATGGCGCACCAGCGTGGCCAGCAGCTTGTACTCCAGCGGCGTCAGGTGCGTCTCCTTGCTCTTGACGAACACGCGCCGGGCGGCCAGATCGACCTTCAGGTCGCCGCAGACGAATGTCGAAGTCTCGCGCTCTCCGCCGAGCCGCGCCGCGTGGCGCAGCGCCACGCGGATGCGGGCCAGCAGCTCGCCGGTGCCGAACGGCTTGGTCAGGTAATCGTCAGCCCCGCTGATCGAGCGCCTGGATCTTCTGCTGTTCCTGGTCGCGGGCCGACAGGACGATGATCGGCGCACGCAGCCATTCGCGAAGCTGCCGCAGCACTTCCTGGCCATCGATGTCGGGCAGCCCGAGATCGAGGATCACGAGGTCGGGCGGCTGCTGCGCCGCGACTCGCAGCGCCTGCTGGCCCGTCTCCGCTTCCGTCAGTCGGTAGCCTTCGCCGGAGAGCGATGCGCGGAGGAACCGGCGGATCGGCAGCTTCGTCCTCGACGATGCAGCAGAAGTGGCGCGGTATCGGGCATGGCCGGCTCCGCTTGCCGCGGGCAGCTCGTCCAGGGCGACATGGGGCGTTGCTGGCTCGCACGGCAAGCGAAATGATGAACTCTGCGCCGCCGTCGGGCCGATTCCGCGCCGTGATGCGGCCGCCGTGGGCCTGGACGATGGCCCGGCAGATCGCCAGTCCCAGCCCGACGCCGCGGCGGCCGTCGGGCGGACGTGGCCGCGCCGCGAAAGAACTTCTCGAAGACGCGCGCCTCCGCTGCCGGGCGGCAGGCCCGGCCCGTTGTCGGCGACGCGCAGCTCGACGCGCTCCGGCACGTCGCGCGCGCCGTGATCTCGATCGCGGCTGCCCGCTGGCGTGTAGCGGGCGGCGTTCTCCAGCAGGTTGACGAGCACCTGCTCGATGAGCACCCCGTCGAGCGAAACGAGCGGCAAGTCGCGCGGCAGATCGACGTCGACACGGTGCCCGGCGAGCTCGCCGCCGCAGGCGGGTGCAGCGCCGAGCCGACGATTTCCTCCAGCACGTGCCATTGCCTGTTGGAGCGTCACGGTGCCCGACTCGAGCCGGGTCATGTCGAGCAGGTTGTCGACCAGGCGGGCCAGCCGGCGCGATTCGTCGACGATGGTCTGCGAGCAGCTCGCGCGACTTCGGGATCGTGCGCCGTGGGACCATCCAGCAGCGCTCGAGCTGGCGCCGGCGATGGCGGCCAGCGGCGTGCGCAGGTCGTGCGAGACGGAGCTCAGCAGCGAGCTGCGCAGCTGCTCCGTCTGCACCTGCAAGCTGGGCCTCGTGGGCCTCCAGCACCGACTGGTCGCGCTCGAGCGACAGGGCGATCAGGCTGGCGCAGGTCTCCAGCAGCCGCCGCTGCTCGGGATCGTGGAATCGCTGCGGATCGTCGGGCCGTACGCCGAGCGCGCCGACGGTCCGCTGCGAGCCGACCAGCGGCACGAACAGGGCGGTGGCGTTGGGCAGCGTGTCGGTCCCGGCCCCGGCCGCCTGGTCGTGCTCGGCGACCCACTGGGCGACGATGGCGTTGACTGGCGTGCTGGGCGATGCGATGTCGCTTCGCCGAAGCGCAGTGCGGACTGGGCCACGCCGCCTCGCGCAGGAACAGCGACCACCTCGCCGTCGAAGATCTCGCGCCAGCTGCTGGCCGGCGGTGCGGACCAGAAACTCGCCTGCCGGCGATCTCGGCTGAGCTGCTTGGTCAAGCGGATACAGCGCGGCGGTGCGGCGCTCCTGCTGCTGCGACGCGCCGAGCTGCTGCCGCAGCCGCGGCGGTCAGCGCGCTGATCAAGCAGGCCGATGACCAGCATGACGGCGAAGGTGAGGACGTACTGCGTGTCGCTGACGGCGAACGTCAGGTGCGGCGGCACGAAGAAGAAGTCGAACGACCAGCACGCTGGCGATCGACGCGGCGATGGCGGGCCCGCGGCCGAACCGGCGCGGCGACGAAGGCCACGCCCAGCAGGAAGATCATGACGATGTTGGCCTCGGCCGAGCTGCCGAGCGCAGTCGGCTGAGCCAGCCGAGCAGGCCGCAGAGCGGCGACGATCGCCGCGGTCGCCAGGTAGTGGCGCCAGGCGATGCGGCGGCGGCGATGCCGCGCGGCGACGGTGCGCGGCGGCGCCTCGGCCTCGCCGCGGATCACGTAGACGTCGATGTCGCCGCTCGTGCTCCAGCAGCTCGTCGACGACGGTGCCGAACAGGAACCGCTTCCAGCGCGGCTGGGCCGTCTTGCCGACGACGATCTTGGTGACGTTGCGCGAGCGGGCGTAGTCGAGGATCGTCCGCGCCACGTTGTCGCCGATCAGCGTGTGCGTCTCGGCGCCGAGCTGCTCGGCCAGGCGCAGGTGCTGGGCGATCTGCTGGCGCGGCCGCCGCGGACGCTGCGCTTGCCTCGCGCGCTTCGACGGCCACGGCCAGCCACTCGGCGCCGAAGGCGGCGGCCATCCGCTTGGCGGTGCGGATCAGCTCGCGCGGTCGTCGGGCTGGGGCCGACGCAGACCAGCAGCCGCTCGCTGGTGGCCCACGGGGCCGGCGCGGCCCGCTCGCTGGCGGGCCGCGTCGACGTCGCGGCTGCAGCCGGTCGGCCGCCTGCCGCAGCGACAGCTCGCGCAGCGCGATCAGGTTGCGCCTTCTGGAAGAAGCTCTGCAGCGCCCGCTCGGCCTGCTGCGGAACGTAGACCTTGCCCTCCTGCGAGCCGCTCGATCAGCTCCTCGGGCGTGAGGTCGATCAGCTCGATCTCGTCGGCCTGCTCGAGGACGGCGTCGGGCAGCGTCTCGCGCACGACGACGCCGGTGATCTGGGCGATCACGTCGTTGAGGCTTTCGATGTGCTGGACGTTGAGCGTGGTCCAGACGTCGATGCCCGCGTCGAGCAGCTCCTCGACGTCCTGCCAGCGCTTGGCGTGCCGCGAGCCCTCGGCGTTGGTGTGGGCCAGCTCGTCGACCAGGATCAGCTGCGGGCGGCGGGCCAGGGCGGCGTCGAGGTCGAACTCGCGCAGCGTCACGCCGCGGTAGGGGACCGTCGCGGTCGGCAGCGCTTCCAGGCCTTCGAGCAGCGCCTCGGTCTCCGGCCGGCCGTGCGGCTCGACGTAGCCGACGACGACGTCGACGCCCTCGGCCTGCTCGCGGCGGGCGGCCTCGAGCATGGCGTAGGTCTTGCCGACGCCGGCGGCGTAGCCGAAGAAGATCTTCAGCTTGCCGCGGCGCGCTCGGGCCTCGTCGGCCTGCACGCGGGCCAGCAGTTCGTCGGGATTGGGGCGGTCGTCGGCCATCGACTCTATTGTAGTAGGCACACTCCGTGTGCCGTCAGTAGAACGGCGTAGAACGGATTCATTCCGTTTGCCTACTGCGAAATTGCGAACGGAATGAATTCCGTTCTGCTGCTCGTCGCAGGGCCAGATTCAGCGGCAGCACGTTGACGCGCGGCTCGCCGAGGACGCCGAGCGTGCGGCCCTCGGTGTGCGCGGCGACCAGCGCGCGCACTTCGTCCTGTGACATGCCGCGCGCCTTGGCGACGCGTGGCGACCTGGTACTCCGCCGCGGCGGGGCTGATGTGCGGATCGAGGCCGCTGGCCGAGGCGGTCACCAGGTCGACCGGAACGGGCTCCGGTCTGCGTCCGGGATGGCGCCTTGCGCAGATCGTCTTCGACGCGCGTCGCCTGCGACCGGCGTCGAGCTGAGGCGCGGGTTGGTCGGGCCGAGTTCGAGCCGGTCGAGCCGGTGGAGGCGCGGCGTTGTAGCGGCGTAGGGCCCGGTCGCCGAGGGCCGGCCCCAGAAGTACGTTCGGCTCGTCGAACGGCTGGCCGATCAGCTCGGAGCCGACGAGCTTGCCGTCGCGCTCGATGACGAGGCTGCCGTTGGCCTGGTGGGGAAACGCCGCCTGGGCGACGACCGTGACGAGCAGCGGATAGACGACGCCGGTGAGCAGGGTCAGCAGGCCGAACAGAGCGAGTGCGGACGAAGTGTGGCTTCATGATCTGTTCCCACAGGCACGAGCACGGCAGCGCTCGCTGATGAATCTCACTGTGCCGTCCCAAATGCGCATCTTCGGCACGTTGAACGTGCCCACGTCAGCTATCCGAGCCTCAGCACACCAGCAGCAGGTCGATCAGCTTGATGCCGATGAACGGCACGATCAGGCCGCCGAGGCCGTAGATCAGCAGGTTGTCGCGCAGCAGCCGGGCCGCGCCGACGGCGCGGTACTTCACGCCGCGCAGGGCCAGCGGGATCAGCAGCGATGATGATCAGGGCGTTGAAGATCACCGCCGACAGGATCGCGCTGGCCGGCGTCGCCAGGCGCATGACGTTCAGCTGTGTCGAGCACCGGGATAGGTGCTGGCGAACGCGGCCGGGATGATCGCGAAGTACTTGGCCACGTCGTTGGCGAGGCTGAACGTCGTCAGCGAGCCGCGGGTCATCAGCAGCTGCTTGCCGATCTCGACGATCTCGATCAGCTTCGTCGGGTTGGAGTCGAGATCGACCATGTTGCCGGCTTCCTTGGCGGCCTGCGTGCCGGTGTTCATGGCCACGGCGACGTCGGCCTGGGCCAGGGCCGGGCGAGTCGTTGGTGCCGTCGCCGGTCATGGCCACCAGCCGGCCGCCGGCCTGGTACTCGCGGATCAGCTTGCAGCTTGGCCTCGGGCGTGGCCTGGGCCAGGAAGTCGTCGACGCCGGCCTCGGCGGCGATGGCCGCGGCGGTCAGCGGGTTGTCGCCGGTGATCATCACGGTCTTGATGCCCATCCGGCGCAGCTCGGCGAAGCGCTCCTTGATGCCGCCCTTGACGATGTCCTTGAGGTGGATCGACGCCGAGCGGCTGCGCGCCCTTCGGCGACGACCAGCGGCGTGCCGCCGCTGCTTGGCGATGTCCTCGACCGTGCGTCGCACCTCCGGCGGGCAGCTCGCCGCCCTGCTCGCGCGACGAAGTGCGTCGATGGCGTCGGCGGCGCCCTTGCGGATCTGGCGGCCGTCGAGGTCGACGCCGCTCATGCGCGTCTGGGCGGAGAAGGGGATGAACGTGGCGTGCAGCTCGTGGACGTTGCGGCCGCGCAGGCCGTACTTCTCCTTGGCCAGCACGACGATGCTGCGGCCTTCGGGCGTCTCGTCGGCCAGCGAGGCGAGCTGGGCGGCGTCGGCCAGCGCTCGGCATCGTCACGCCGGGCGCCGGGATGAACTCGACCGCCTGGCGGTTGCCGAGCGTGATCGTGCCGGTCTTGTCGAGCAGCAGCACGTCCACGTCGCCGGCGGCCTCGACGGCCCGGCCGGACATGGCGATCACGTTGGCCTGGATCATGCGGTCCATGCCGGCGATGCCGATGGCCGAGAGCAGGCCGCCGATCGTCGTCGGGATCAGGCAGACGAGCAGGGCGACCAGCACGGTGACGGTGATCGGCGTGCCCTGGCCGGCCGCCTGCGACGCTGTAGAGCGAGAACGGCAGCAGCGTGGCGCAGACGAGCAGGAAGATGATCGTCATGCGCGGCCAGCAGGATGTCGAGGGCGATTTCGTTGGGCGTCTTCTGCCGCTTGGCGCCTTCGACCAGGCGCGATCATGCGGTCGAGGAAGGTCTCGCCGGGGTTGGCGGTGATGCGGACGACCAGCCAGTCGGAGAGCACGCGCGTGCCGCCGGTGACGCTGCTGCGGTCGCCGCCGCTTTCGCGGATGACCGGGGCGCTTTCGCCGGTGATGGCGCTTTCGTCGACCGAGGCGACGCCTTCGATGACCTCGCCGTCGGCCGGGATCATGTCGCCGGCCTCGACCAGCACGACGTCGCCCTTGCGCAGCGCGGAGGCCGGCGATCGAGTCGGTGGCGGCGCCGTGGCGCGGCTCGTCGAGCTTCTTGGCCGTCACGTCGCGGCGGGTCTGCCGCAGCGAGTCGGCCTGGGCCTTGCCGCGGCCCTCGGCCATCGCCTCGGCGAAGTTGGCGAACAGCACCGTGAACCACAGCCAGGCCGAGATGCCGAAGATGAACGCCGGGCGACTCCTGCGCCGCCGGCACGAGCAGCGGCGTGGATGCCCAGCGCCGTGGTCAGGACGCTGCCGACGAGCACGGTGAACATCACCGGGTTGCGGACCTGGTGCCGCGGGTCGAGCTTGCGAAGCGAGTCGACGAGCGCCCGCCGCACGATCGGCGGATCGAACAGCGGACGGGCTTTGGCGTCGATGGTCATGTGATCTGTTGTCCGATGGTCAGTGAGTCGCATGTTGACGACGTCACGTCGCCATCATTTGCAGGTGTTCGACGATCGGCCCCAGGGCCAGCGCCGGGACGAACGTCAGCGCGCCGACCAGCAGGACCGATGCCGACCAGCAGCACGACGAACAGCGGCGTGTGCGTCGGCAGCGTGCCGCTGCCCGGCGGGCGTGTATCTTCTTGCGGGCCAGCGAGCCGGCGATCGCCAGCACCGGGATCGATCAGCCAGTAGCGGGCGATGAGCATCGCCAGGCCCAGGGCCGTGTTGTAGAACGGCGCGTTGGCCGTCAGGCCGGCGAAGGCGCTGCCGTTGTTGTTGCCGGCCGACGAGAAGGCGTAGAGCACTTCGGAGAAGCCGTGCGCGCCGGGGTTGTTCAGGTTGCTCTTCACTTCGCCGGTGTCGGCCGGCGTATTCCAGCCCCGGCCCGACGACGGCGACGGCCGTGCCGACCAGCACGACCAGCGGCGGGATGAGGATCACCAGCGACGCCATCTTCATCTCGAAGGCCTCGATCTTCTTGCCGAGATACTCCGGCGTGCGGCCGACCATCAGGCCGGCGACGAAGACGGCGACGATGGCGAACATCAGCATGCCGTACAGGCCGCTGCCGACGCCGCCGAAGATGACTTCGCCGAGCTGCATCAGCCACATCGGCACCAGGCCGCCCAGCGGCGTGAACGAATCGTGCATCGAGTTGACGCTGCCGTTGGAGGCGGCCGTCGTGGCCGTGGCCCACAGCGCCGAGTTGGCGATGCCGAAGCGGGTCTCCTTGCCTTCCATGTTGCCGCCGGACTGCGACGTCGCTGGCCGCCTGATCGGCGCCGCAGCGCGGCGAGCGCCGGGTTGCCGGCCTGCTCGGCCGCGATAGCACCGACCGCCAGCGGCACGAAGATCACCAGCATCGCCGCCAGGAGCGCCCAGCCTTGCCGCGTGTCGCCGACCATCTCGCCGAACGTGTAGCACAGGGCCGCCGGGATCAGCAGGATCGCCAGCATCTCCAGGAAGTTCGACAGCGGCGTCGGGTTCTCGAACGGATGGGCCGAGTTGACGTTGAAGAACCCGCCGCCGTTGGTGCCGAGCTGCTTGATGGCGATCTGCGAGGCGGCCGGGCCCATCGGCAGCGTCTGCTCGGTGACCGGCTTGCCCGTCGGCATCGGTCGTCGGCTCGCAGCAGCGTGCACGTGCTGGTACGGGCTGAAAGTTCTGCACCACGCCCTGCGACGACCAGCAGCGAGCGCCAGCACGAGCGACAGCGGCAGCAGGATGTAGAGCGTCGAGCGCGACAGATCGACCCAGAAGTTGCCGATCGTCTCGGCCGTGCGTGCGCGCGAAGCCGCGGATCAGCGCGACCAGCACGGCCATGCCGGTCGCGGCCGAGACGAAGTTCTGCACGCGTCAGGCCGAGCATCTGCGTCAGGTAGCTCATCGTCGTCTCGCCGCCGTAGCTCTGCCAGTTGGTGTTGCGTGGCGAAGCTGACGGCCGTGTTGAACGCCAGGTCCGGGCGTGACCGCCGGCGAAGCTCCTGCGGATTGAGCGGCAGCAGGCCCTGCAGCCGCTGCAAGCGCATAGACGGCCAGCAGGCCGACGCCGTTGAACAGCAGCACGGCGACGGCGTAGCGTCCGCCAGGTCATCTCCTGCTGTCGGATCGACGCCGGCCAGGCGGTAGATGCAGCCGCTCCAGCCAGCCCAGCACGCGATCCAGGCCGCACGGCTTGCCCTCGATAGACGCGGGCCATGTACCAGCCCAGCGGCTTGACGGCGGCGACCAGCACGACGAGGTACAGATCGCCAGTTGAATCCAGGCATTGGCGGTCATGAGAACCACTCCGGCTTCAACAGCGCGACGGTCAGGTAGGCCAAGAGGCCCAGGGCCACGAGCAGGCCGAGAAGTTCAATCGTCATGGGCCACCTCCGGCCAGCTTTTCGCACAGCGCCACCAGCCCCCACGACAGCAGGGCAACCCCGCCTGCCAGGGCCAAGATCGCCAGGTCGGTCATTGGGTTAGCTCCCTAAAGGCCACCGTCGTTCGCGGAGTCTCCGCGCGTGTTATCGATCCAATCCTAGGGATAGCCGCATCAAGGAGGCGTCAAATCGCACGTGCGCGGCATAAAAAATGCGCTAAGAACCTTCGTAGATGCGGCGACTCGTCGCCGCTTTGGGCTTTTCGGATAAGTCCTGCTCACGGCCCGAAGGCCAACGCATGCAAAATCCAAAGCGGTGACGAGTCACCGCACTCCCAACGTTTCTTGCGGCCGCGCCCCGCCGTATTAGAATGAAGAATGAAGGTTACTCGCATTTCGCGGCCAAAGTTGCTCGATCGGGCTCTTCCACATGGCCAAAGACTGGTATTACGCCAAAGACGGGCAGCAGCGCGGGCCGTTTCCCGAGACCCATGTCCGCCAGCTTGCTGTCTCCGGGCAAATCCTGCCGCACGATCTGGTGTGGCACGAGGGCTTGACCGATTGGGTCGCCGCCCAGACGATCCCCGGACTGGTGCCCGAGGCCGCTGAGTCCGGCTCGGGCGCACCACCGCCCAGCACGTCCGCCCAGCCTGAGGGGGCAGGTGCTACCGCGGCAGCCCGACCGCACTCTCATGGCACGGCGGCGGGCCCGGCGTCCGAGTTTCCGGCGTGGCTGGCCATTCTGCTCGTGGTGGGCATGTTTGGCCTGTTCACGCTTTGCTATACCTGGCTTTCCCTGTGGCTGGCCGTGCTGATCGTGGGCGGTTTGTTCGGGCTGCTAAGCATTGGCTACACGTGGCGGATTTCGACGCGGTACGCCGAGGAGTGCGGCGCGCGGGCCATCGACGCCCAAGGCCGGCCGCTGGGCCGCGTGCGGCACCCGGCGTGGGTGCTGCTGATGAGCTACGCCACGCTGGGCATCTATTTCTACTACTGGGTGCACGCCACGCTTCGCGACTGCGGCCGATTTGCCGGCGAGCGGGGCCGTGCGCCTTCTGACGCCACGCTCTTGATCGTGTTTCCGCCCTATGCCGTGTACTGCCTGGTATTCAAGCTGCCCACAGCGGTCGGCCGCGTGCGCAGTACGGCGGGCCTCGCTGATGCGGCCGTTGTTCCGTCCTATGGCTTCTTGAACCCGCTCATGTTCCTGGCTTTGCCGTACCTGGCGATGTGGTATCAGGACTTGCTCAACGAGGCATGGACGAGAGACGCGGCGGCCGATTCGGCGCCGTCAGGCTAACCGAAGTGCTCGGATACTGGCGTGCGTGATTCGTCGCTTCGCTCAGAATGACATGCATGTCGGAGCGCATGAAAACGGCCAAGGCGGAGGCCTTGGCCGTTCGTGTTGTCTAAGGATACTCGACGGCATGCACGTCGGGCTTACGCCTCGATGCTTGCCCGGCTGTGTTCGCCCTGCTGTGCTCGCCTTAGTTCCACCACCACTTGCTGCCGGTGTGGGTGGCGGATTGGCGCGTTTCGCCGATCGTCTTGGACGTCTCCGTCTTCTCGGCCACTTTCCAGGAGTTGATCTCCACGCCGCCCGAGGCAGTGACCACGTAACGGCTGCCCTGCTTGTCCGAATTGACGATGGTCGGCACCTTCTTCGGGACCGGGAAGTCGTCGCGTGAGGTGACCGCGCGGTCGCTCATCATCGCCGTCAGGTCCAGACCGGCCGTCTTCGGCAGGTCGTTCTTCACGATCAGCGCCCCGACCACGGCCATGTCCATCATGTTCCGCAGCTCGCCGAAGATCGGGTAATGGACCGTCAGCTCGCTGTACTTGCTGGTCATGAGGTCGGCCCACTTCTGGGCAGCCGGGCTGGCCTTGCCGGTCCGCTTGGCGGCGCCGTCGTCGCCGAAGATCGTGTCTTCAGTCATCACCTTCACGCCCAGGCCGCGCAGCTCCCAAGCCAGCCCTTCGGGATCCTTGAGCAGGGCTTCGTAGTTCGGCGCCATCCACCAGCGGGGCATGGCCGGGCTGTTCGCCGTGACCATGTCGAGGTAGGTCGGCAGCCCTTTCACCGGAATCTTGTCGAAGCCCATTGCCAGCCGCTTCATACGGTAGTCGGCGGCCACCATGGTGCGGGCAAAGTCACTGCCGGTCGGCACGCCGGTGATCGAGACGGTTTGCATGCCCATCGCCTGCTCCAGGCGGGGCTTCAAGCTGGCGTCGAACTTCTTCGTCTGGCCAATGATACGATTGAAAGCCGCGATGCCTTCCTTCGTGGGATCGATCGAGCAGCTAATCACCTCGCGGCCCGCGGCTTCCGCCGTCCGCATGGCGACCAGCAGGTGATCCAGTTGGAGGATCGGATGCCCGCTCTCGGTGCCGACCATGTGCCCGTTGGCGCTGGCCTTGATTGGCTCGGCGGGGCCGACCAGCACGATGTCTTTCTCCTCCGGATAGACGAACACGTATTGAATGCGCGTCAGCCCGGCCAGGTATTCCATCTCTTCGGTAAAGAGCGGGGTCTGGGCTTTCTCTTTCCGGGCCAGGAACTCTTCCTGCAAGCGGCGGAGCGAAACCTTCCGCAGCGGCGTGGCCACGTTCATGTCTTCGGGCAGCCGCTTGAGCTGCTCGGCGCGGAACCTGGCCAGCTTGTTCATCTCATCGACGCTGGCGGCCCGCAGAATGCCGGTGGTATCGACGACCACCCCTCCAACCGCGGAGCCAAAGAACCCGTTGTTGCCGCCGCGCGCGGTCAACGACCACATGGCGGCGACGGCCATCACGCTCGCGATGGCGGCGAACTGACCCCAGCGAACCCACTTGCAGCGAGACATGTGCGTCCTCCCAAAACTGCGGCGATGTCACCGGCCTCTTCTTCTCATTCCGGGGCCGTGACGGGGGAAAGAAACCTGTTCCGATCGAAATGCTGACGCCACCCGCGCAGACCCCCGCGGATTTGCGCGATCCTCAGCCTCCAATAAGCTAATCCGTGGCCCCGCCGATTGCAAGAAAACCCAACGGGAAACCATAAGGACGAACAAAGGCCTTGCGGCTCAGTCGTCGTAGCGTTCCACCGTCACGCGGGCTACGGATTTGGCGCGATCTTTGAGTTGATCGGCGAAGTAGGCCACATCGAGTTCGGCCACGGCGAGTGTCTGCCCGTCCCGCCGGCCGTCCGACCATAAGAGCGGCAACTCGCCAAGGGCTTTGCCGGCGGCATCGTAGCCCACGGCGCGAAATGCCCGGCTGGGGTACGTGCGGGGCAGGGCCTCGAGCTGCCAAACGACGCGTCCGCTATCCTCGTCCAGCGAGACCCGGAGCACCTCATAGCAGCTTTCCATACCGACGTGGTCCCATTGAACGGCGTCGGGCAGCAGCTTCGTGGCGAATTGCTTCGGCAGCCTGGGCAGACGCTGCTCGCGCGGCGTCAGGCGGCGCGACCGGCCGTATTCCGCGCCTCGAAGCGCTCGACCGCCAGCAGGGCGACGCCCTTCGCCCGCCCGCCCAGGCGCCGCGAAAGCCACGCCAAATCGAGCGACGCCAGGTGCGCGGTGCCCGATTCGCGGCGGCCCTTGGACCAGGCGAGCGGGGCCTCGGCAACGCGTCGGCCCAGGCGATCATAAGCCACGACAGAAAAGTCCCGAAACGTGGTCACCCGCTGCCGCGACCGCAACGTCCAGGTGACGTGCTGCGAGGCGGCCTCACCAGCCAAATCGAGCAGTTCATAGTTGCCCCCGAAAGCCGCCGAGTCCCAGACAGCGTCCTTGGGGAGAACGTCCGTGGCCAATTTGGTTCGCCAAAGCTGGGCGGAGGCAGCCGGCGCGGATGGCTCGCGACCCGGTCCACCGAACACCCCGGGCCCCACGGCGACGAGCGGCAATATGGCAACCCAGCAAGCAGCACGACGGTAGGCGTGTATCGACAGCATGGCGAGATGCTCCCTTCGGGAATACCACATGGAGGCCGGCATCCAAGATAACGCCTCGTCGCTGGTGGGAATAATTGTATTCAATCGCTGACATACAACGATTGATTGTGTATGGCGGGACTCACTTCGGCGTGCGCCTGCCTCTGACTCGGGCCCCACCGAGTTTCGGCCTACGTAAGTTCCGCTTTCAGTCCCTCGACGAGCCGGTCCACGTCGGCCCGGCTGTTGTAGAGATGGCAAGAGACGCGGATCAGGCGGCGGCCCGACCAGTCGATGATCGGCACTTCGATGCCGTGCTTTGCCCACAGCACCCGCATGAGCGGCTCGGCTTCGCCCGGCGGCAATGGCATGGCGGCCATCGAGCCATACCAGGCGGGATCGTCCGGCACGAGCGGCTCGAGGTCTCTGGCCGAGCGGCCGGCCGTGAGATCACTGATCCGCTGTCTCGCGTAGCGGGCCGTTTCGTGAGTGTCGCGCCGGAATTCGTCCAGTCCGACTCCCTCCAGAAAATCGATAGCGGCCGGCACGCTCAACCAGGCCGTGGTGTCGCGCGTGCCGAGCCAATGGAACTCGTCGCGCCAGCCCGGCGAGTCCCCCTCCAGCGTGCGGCCCCAGCTCACGATGGCCGGCCCCACGGTCGCCTGCCGGCGGGGATGAACGTAGAGAAATCCCGAACCGAAGGGGGCACTGAGCCATTTGTGGCAGCTTGCCGTGTAATAGTCACAATCCAGTGCGCCCAGGTTCAACGGGAGCATGGCTACGGCGTGCGGCCCGTCGATACACGTGGGGATGCCGCGAGCGCGTGCCCGGCGGCAGATTTCGGCGGCCGGAAAGATTACCGCCGTCGGCGAGGTGATGTGACTGAAGACCAGCAGCCTGGTGCGGTCGGTGGCGGCAGCGAAGATCGAGTCCACCAGCTCATCGGTTGTCCTGAGCGGCTGCGGCAACCGCTGAATGACTGCCTTGGCCCCCGCCGCTCGACACTTGTGCTCCCAGAGGCGCGTCACGGCGCCGTATTCGTGGTCGTTCAAGAGCACTTCATCGCCCGGCCGCAGCTCGACCGATGCAGCCACCACGTTCATGCCCACGGTGGCGTTATCGACGAAGACCAGATCATCCGCTCCCGCGCCCACGAAGTCCGCCAGCCTGGCCCGGGCGGTAATGAAGAGCGGCGGCAGTTGCCGCAGGAAGAAGTCCATCGGCTGGGCTTCCAGCCGGCGCGTGCAGCTCCTCCCGCCGTTGCTGAACACACTCCGGCGCGGGGCCGAACGAGCCGTGATTGAGATACGTCGTTCCGGCAGGGAACGACCATTGGCTGGCTACTCCACGGCATGTCGTGCTGGCCACTGGAATGACTATGCTCGAAGGGGCGATTGCGCGGAGAGTGCGCCGCCCGGTTAGAGTATCGTGGCGCAAGTCCGACGCAAGGTCGTGGACGCCCAACGAACGACACTAGCCCGACGCGCAAGCGAGGGAGAGGCGCGCACGACTCGGCGTCCAGAGCAACTCTACGTCGCTTGCGCGTCGGGCCGGTGTCTGACCGATCCTTTCCAGCCTAGTCCACGAATGCCCGCAGCCGGTCGGCCCGTGCCGGCTTGCGCAGCTTGGCGAAGGCCCGCGTCTCGATCTGGCGGACGCGCTCACGCGTAATGCCGAACAGCTCCGAGACCTCTTCCAGGGTGTGGGCGTTGCCGTTTTCCCAGCCGAAGCGGAGCTTGAGCACGTCGCGCTCGCGGCGGCTGAGGGTCTTCAGCAGCTCGTCGATGCGCGCGCGGAGCATCCGCCGGTCGGCCTCGTCCGAGGCATCCTGCCCTTCTTCGTCGGCGACCAGGCTGCCCAGGGCCTCGTCGCCGCGGGTGCTGATGGGCCCATCCAGGCTGGATGGCTGCACGGCCGACCGCAGCAGCAGTCGGAATTCGTCCGTCGGCCTTCCGGAGGCCGCGGCCGATTCTTCCAGGGTCGGCCGCCGGCCCAGCTCGTGCTGCAATTCGCCCAGCTTCTTCCACATCTCGCTGGCCGCCGCCCCCACGTGGACGGGCACGCGGATGGTCTTGCCGTGGTCGCCGATGGCCCGGCTGACGGCCTGGCGAATCCACCACGTGGCGTAGGTGCTGAACTTGAATCCGCGGCCGACGTCGAACTTCTCGACGGCCCGCATCAGTCCGGCGTTGCCCTCCTGAATCAGGTCCAGGAAGCTCAGGCCCCGGTTGCGATATCGCTTGGCGATAGCCACGACGAGCCTGAGGTTGGCCTCCGACATCTGGTGCTTGGCCTCTTGGTATTGCCGATGGGCCTCGCCGGCGCGCTCGACCAGCCGCTCGAGCCGCTCGTGGCCACAGCCGGTCGAGCGGAGCAGCCGGCGATAGCGCGCCCACTTTGCCTTCCAGGCCTCCGAGCCGGGGGCGTGCGGCCGGGCAACCTCGCGACGCAGCTCCTTCGCCCGCTCTTTGGCCCGGACCAGACGGCGGAATTCATGCTCGAACCACTCGCTGCGCGGCCCAAACTCCGCCACCAGTCTGCCAGCGCGGTGACGGCGGCGGACGAACCGCATCAGCGCGGCACGCCGCCGCGGCTGGGGAAGCGCGCGGTTGGCCGCCGTCTTGCGGTCCGTCCGATTGCGGCGTAACAACTCGGTCAGCGTAGCCAGGTTGTGGGCCAGCCAGCGTTCGATCTGCTCCTTCTCCAGCGCTCCCTTGTCGAAGAACTGGAGCTTCGCCTGCACGGTCCCGCGCCCCTCGTGCACGTCGCGCAGCACGGCCACCGCCTTGGCGAGCACGCGGTCGCTCTCCAGCAGCAGGCGCCGGAACCGCCACCGGCCGCGATCGATGGCCTTGGCCAGCTCGATTTCGCGCGGCCTGCTCAGGAGCGGCGTGCGGGCAATCTGGTTCAAATACAGTCCGACTGGCCCGGCAGCGGAGTCTTCGCCGGGGGCAACGTTGAGCGGCCCCAGCCGCTCCGGCCGTCTCAACGCGTAAGGGGTGGGGTCTCGGCGAATGGCAATCATGTCTGCGCGTCCATATTGGTTGTTCGTGTCTTGGATTCGTGTCTTGGGTTGCCGGTGGCCGAGCGCCGCGTGTGACCGCGGGATGCCGCGACGTGCGCTACACGGGTGCCCGCTCGACCGCCACCGGCTTGCGGTTCGGTGAGGAGCAAAGGGACATGATGGGAGGCAGCCCGCCCCGGCTTCCACCGCCGTCTTCCAGCGGACGCCCCTGGCTGGCCGGTTGAGAAGTGCTCTCAGCTAATCTTATGCGCGGAATCGGATTAGACCAGGGTTCGTGTTGCCGCCGAGTTGGCCCACGAAACATAGACTCGCCCGCTCCGCGCCGGGTTCATCTCGCGGGCGCGAGATGCCTGGTTTGCGAAAATCGCTTGACAAGACTATCGCCCCAACCAGAAACGCAGCAAGGAGTTCGAGGCCTTCGCTGGCCGGCTGTCGTCATTCTGGCCACGAAACTTGCCCCCGCGGCCTGGGGTTTATTATTCTAGATGCGGCGCCGTAGCGACCCCCTCCTCCCTGTCGTCTCCAGTCGCGCCGGCAACCGAACGTGGCTGCGGACTTTAGAGGGTTGCCGCTCATCGCCTTAGCTTTCGAGATGCCCCATGGAAGTCGGTGAAATCCTCGTTCGTCGGGGGCTACTCAGCCAAGAGCAACTGGAGACCACGCGCAGTCGTCAAACCGACGGCGCACGGCTCGACCAGGTTGCCGTCGAGCTGGGCTTCGTCAGCGAAGAGGACATGCTCCGCGCCCTCGGCGAAGAGGTCGGCCTCGAGTTACATCGACCTGGCCGAAGCGAAGATCGATCTGTCGCTGCTCAAAAGCTTTCCGCAGAAGCTGATCCACCGGCAGTCGCTGTTTCCGATCTCGCCGCGAGAATGGCAAGCTGGTCGTCGCCACCAGCAACCCGTTCGATCTCTATCCGCTCGACGAAGTGAGCGCCGCGACCGGCCTCTCCGTCGTGCCGGTGCTCGCCGGCCGCGCGGAGATCGCCAAGCTGATCAAGACGCACCTCGGGCGTCGGCAGCGAAACGGTCGAAGGCCTGATGGCCGCAGCGGCCGACGACGACGGCGTCGAGCTGCTCGAGCGAGATCGAGACCGACGGCTCCGAGCTCTCCGAGATGGCCCAGGAGGCCTCGGTCGTCCGGCTGGTCAACGAAATCCTGCTGGAGGCCATCGAGTCGCGGGCCAGCGACGTGCACATCGAGTCGCAGGAAGCCGGCCTGCGCATCCGCTACCGCATCGACGGCATGCTGCAGCCGCAGCCCGTGCCGCCGGAGATCAACCGCTTTCAGGCCGCGATCATCAGCCGCCTGAAGATCATGTCGCGGCTGAACATCGCCGAAAAGCGCCTGCCGCAAGACGGCCGCATCAAGCTCAAGGTGCACGGCCGCGAGATCGACGTCCGCGTGTCGGTCATCCCCATGATCCACGGCGAAGGCGATCGTGATGCGTATTCTCGACAAGGGGGCGCATGGAGTTCGACCTCGCAAGCTCGGCATGGAGCCGGACACTGTACGAGATCTTTCGCGAGCTGATCGACCTGCCGCACGGCATCGTCCTGGTCACCGGACCGACCGGCTCCGGCAAGACGACCACGCTCTACAGCGCCCTGATCGAGATCAACGAGCGACGACATCGAAGATCATCACCACCGAAGACCCGGTCGAATACCAGCTCGACGGCATCAACCAGATTCAGGTGCACACCAAGATCGGCCTGACGTTCGGCCACTCGCTGCGCAGCATCCTGCGTCACGACCCGGATATCGTGCTGGTCGGCGAAATCCGCGACCTGGAAACGGCGGAGAACGCCATTCAGGCGTCGCTCACCGGCCACCTGGTGTTCAGCACGCTGCACACCAACGACGCGGCCAGCGCCTTCACGCGGCTGATCGACATGGGCGTCGAGCCGTTCCTGGTGGCCAGCACCGTCGAAGGCGTCATGGCCCAGCGGCTGGTGCGCCGGCTGTGCCCGCACTGCAAGCGAGGCGTACGAGCCCAAGCGCGACGACGTGCCCCGCGATTTCCCCTGGGACAAGATCGACGGGCACCGATGTACAGGGCGGTCGGCTGCCGCGACTGCCGCAACACGGGCTACGCCGGCCGGATGGGCATCTACGAGCTGCTGGTCACCACCGACAAGGGTCCGCCAGCTGGCCCACGACCGGGCGAGCAGCTGGGAAATCACGCAGCCGCCGCCGCCAAAGACGGCATGCGCACCCTGCGCGCACGACGGCTGGATCAAGGTGCTCACCGGCCGCACGACCGTCGACGAAGTGCTGCGGATCACCAAGGGCAGCGACATCGTCCGCGGCAGAACCTAAGGCCGGCCGCGTGGTTATACTAGAGACGCGGGCGATTGATGTCATTTCTGTCATTCTGAGCGCAGCGATAATCTCGCAGGCGGCGGCGCCGAGACCCTTCGCTAAGCTCAGGCTGACATGCCGTCAGTATTGCACCTCCTCGATTCCCCATGCCTGACTTCGCCTACATCGCCCGCGACCTGACCGGCCAGCGCAGTCACCGGCCGGCTCGAGGCCGCCACGCACCACGAAGCGTTGGCGGTGCTCGATCAGCAGGCGCTCTTTCCCGTCTCGGTCGAGGCGGAAAAGACCGCCACCCGCCGCGGCCGGCGCGTCAGGGCGCAGCTCGTGGCCACCACGTTCGGCCAGCTTTCCGATCTGCTCCGCAGCGGCGTGCCGCTCTTGCGGTCGATCGCCGTGATCCGCGACCAGGCCTCGCACGCGGCGCTGAAGTACGTGCTCTCCGACCTGCACGACCAGGTCTCTGAAGGCGCGCACGCTGGCCGAGGCCATGGCCCGGCATCCCCGCGTGTTCAGCGAAATGTCGGTCAGCATGGTCCGCGCCGGCGGCGAGGGCGGGTTCCTGGAAGAGGCCCTGGACCGCATCGCCGAATTCACCGAACAGCAGCAAGACCTCAAGGGCCGCGTGCTGGGGGCGATCACCTATCCCCTGTTCCTGATGAGCGTGGGCGTGCTGGTCCTGACCGTGCTGCTGGTGTGGATCGTGCCGAAGTTCGCTCCGCTCTTCGAGCGGATGCGGACTCAAGGCAAGCTGCCGCGGCTCACCGATTGGCTGCTGGGGTTCAGCGCCTTCCTCAGCAAGTATTGGTGGGCGATGGGATTGGCAGCCGCCGTCCTCGGCGCGTTTGCCTACTTCCGAATCGCCACGCCCGAGGGCCGCCTGTGGGCCGACCGAGTCAAGCTGCGGCTGCCGCTGGCCGGCAAGATCTTCCTGAATTTTGCCGTGGCCCGGTTCTGCCGCGTGCTGGGCACCTTGCTGAAAAACGGCGTGCCGATCCTGAAATCGCTGGAGATCAGCAGCTCCGCCGCGGGCAACCGCATCCTCAGCGGGGCCATCCAGAAGGCGTCCGAGAACATCACCGCCGGCCAGTCGTTGGCCGCGCCGCTGCGTAGCTGCCAGCAGTTCCCGCCGGCCGTCGTAGAAATGATCGCGGTCGCCGAAGAGGCCAACGCCTTGGATACCGTGCTGGTAGAAATCGCCGACGGTCTCGACCGCCGCACCTGGCGGCAATTGGACCTCATGGTGCGTTTGTTGGAGCCACTCATGCTGCTCCTCATCGCGGCGGTCGTGCTGGTGATGGCGATCGCCTTGCTGGTGCCTGTCTTGCAGATGAGCACAACGATCAAATGAAAGTCGCCACCGATTACCCCGCAACCTCCCAGACCTTCCCGTCACGTTCTTTCGTAAGGAGTTTCGTCATGCGTCGTCCTACCGCTCGCCGCCGGCGCCGCGCGGCCTTTACCCTGATGGAAGTGCTGCTTGTCGTGGCCATCTTGCTGATCCTCGGCTCGATCGTGGTGGTCAGCTTTACGGGCATCTTCGCCGGAGCCGAAGAGGACACGACGAAGACCCAGCTCGATCAGGTCGCCGAAGCCGTGAAGCTGTTCCGCTTCCAGTGCCGCCGCGAGCCGGCCGGCCCCGAGGAGCTCATTACCCAGCCCGCGGACGCGCAGGGCAAATGGCGCGGCCCCTATTTGCCGCAATTGCCCAAGGACGCCTGGGGCCAGGACATCACCATCACTCCCAATGGCGACGAGACGTTCACAGTCTCCTCGCCAGGCGCCCCCAACACGGGCAAGGTGATCGAAAAGATCTACCGTTATTGATTCACCGCCCTGACGGCTGAGGCCCTCGATGCCTGTCTTGCTTGCCACCCGTCGCCATGCCCCTCGCCGGCGGATAGGCGCGCGCCGCCAGCGCGACGCCTTCACGCTGATCGAGGTGGCGCTGGTGCTGGCGATCATCATCCTGATCCTGGGCCTGACGCTGCCGCTCCTCGAGCGCCCCTTGGCGTACGAACGGCTGCGGCAAGCCGGCGATCAGATCATCGCCGCGTGGACGACGGCCCGCATCGACGCGATGCGCACCGGCGAAGAGCAGTCGTTTGCAGCGAAGGACGAGAGCAAGTACCGCGTGTCGTCCGATCCGCGCGGAGGATTCGGAGCTGCCCGAGGGCATCGTCTTCGCCGGCTTCTTGAAACAGGAAGATGCGCGGGAAATGTTCTCCGATGGCGCAGAGTCGGGCACGGTGCAGACGATCTGGTTCTATCCCGACGGCACCTGCAGCGACGTGCCGGAGCTTCTTGCGCAACGAGTACGGCATGCAAATCCGCCTGGTGCTGCGGGGTATGACGGGCGTCAGCCGCTTGGACGACAATGTGCCCGACGCTAGCGTGTCCGATGGCATGCCGGCCATCGGACCAAGAGGGGGCGCGCCATGACGCACCTCCAGACCGCGCCCCGGCGAGCGGGGGGCGTAAGCCCCCTGATAACGTCGCGGCGCCCCAGCACAATCAGGGGGCTGACGCCCCCACTCGCCAGGGCAAACTGCGCGCTCCGCCTTCTCGCTGCTGGAGGTGGTATTGGCGCTGGCCATCATGGCGGCCGCCATGATGGTCTGTGTGGGTCTGGTCGATCTGGGCGTGCGGAGCGCCAGCGAGGCCCGCGAACAGACGCGCGCCCAGGAATTGTGCGAGAGCATCCTGGGCTTGATCACGTCCGGCCTGCTGGACGTCAACAGCGTGTCGGGCGAGCAGTCGGTGGCCAACCTTCTGGCCCAAGCCGGCATTGCTTCCCTGCCGGACGATCTCGATCTCCAGCGGGAAGAGGACGCCTGGCTCTGCACCATCACCACGGGGGCCAGCGACGTGCCCGAATTGCTGAAAGTCACCGTCCGCGTCGCGGAAAATACGGCCTCGCCGACTCCCGTGGAGTTCACCGCCGTGCCGCTGGCTGCTCGATCCGGCCTACGTTCAGTCACTCAGCCAGACGAGCACGACGACTACGACGGGGGCGCCATGATGCCAATGCGGAATGCGGAATGCGGAATGCGGAATTGGTTTGGCCGAACTGCCAGGCGACGGAGACGCCCCGCACTCCGCACTCCGCATTCCGCATTCCGAATTCCGAATTCGTCCCACCGCTCCGCCTTCACCCTGCTGGAAGTCCTGCTGGCCATCAGCATCACCGTTCTGACGTTGAGCCTGGTGGGCACGGCGCTCTACGTGCAGCTGCGAATCATCGACGGCACGCGAGCCGACGTCGAACAGGCCCAACTGGCGCAGGCGCTCTTGCAGCACATCGGCGACGACCTGCGCGGCGTGATCAAATACGCGCCCATCGAGGTCTCTCTGCCGGGCGGCATGGGTGCCGCCGGCGCGGGGGCGCCATGGGTACCGGCGGCACGCCGGCCGGCGGCACGGGCGACATGGGCATGGGGAGCACGGGACCAGGCGGCGATGCCGGCGGAGCCTCGGGCGCGCCTGGCGCCTCGGGAACGGGCGGCGCCAGCCAAGGCGGGTCCTCATCGACCGGCGGAGGCACGACGGGTGCCTCACAAGCGTCTTCCACGAACGGAAGCGATTCCGGCGGCTCAACCGCTTCGTCATCATCCCAATCCTCCTCGTTCAGTCCTGATGCCATCCCCGGCGTGCGGGGCTACGCCGATTCCCTCAAGATCGATATCAGCCGTCTGCCTCGCCGCGACCAACTGTTGGCGGCCGAACAAGGAGCGGCCGGCGGCCGCGCCAGCGACGTGAAGACCGTGACCTATTTCGTCGATGACCCCGGCACGACGCTCGACGGCTCCGTGGGCCTCAAGCGGTACGAAATCTCGCGGGCCGAGTCGCTGATGTCGATCGAGGACGGGTCGGAGGACCGGCGCAGGTCGCGAAAACTCCAAACTGCTGGCCGACGAAGTGGTGCGCAGTCCGTTTCGAATACACCGACGGCAGCCAATGGTACGAAAACTGGCCCCCCGCGGAGCCTCAGGACGAAACCGAGGCGGCCCAGTTGCCGCGGGCCGTACACGTCGTCTTGTATCTCAAGCCGCCGGGCTTCGACGCGCAATTCGCGGGCCAGGCTTGGTCTGGGTTAGACATGACGGGCTTCCCGCAGCGGCGGCTGATCGTGCCGCTGCCCGCCTCCGAGCCTGACCCTGAGGCCACCGGCTCGTCGAGCCAGGACCCCAGCTCCAGCGACTCCAGCAACAACTCCAGCAATTCGAACAACAACAACTCCGGCACGCCCAATACGCCCACGACGGGCGGCAGCCGGCGGCAGCGGGGGTACGGGCGGCACGGGTGGAAACCCCGGCGGATCGGGAGGAGGCGGCGGTGCATCGAAGAAACGATGAGATACAAAAGATTCGAAGATCGGAGTTGAGGTATTAGCCTGTTCGCGGCCTGCAATGTATGCGGACGGACTGAAGGAGCCTCAGATGACGTGCGTCGCAAACAGCTACGCTGAAAGCGTAGAACTCCACAGCCCAGGGTTGCCGCGCCAGCGGCTACCCTGGGTCCTGGCAGCAACGGCCCCCATCAACCCTGAAAGGGTTGCACGGGCGACTCGAAACTCTGTGCAACCCTTTCAGGGTTGTGACCGTTCTTTCTGCCGCTATCCCAGGGTAGCCGCTACGCGGCAACCCTGGGCTTTGGAGTTCAACCCTTTCAGGGTTGATGATCTCGGTAAGCTCAATCAGCCGCGCCGCGGGCTGATCGCGGCGATTCCAACGGCGTCTCCGGCGGCGGCCTAAAGGCCACACTACGGCCGCCCGCCACGGCCTGATCCTGATCGTGGTGCTGATCGTGCTTGCCCTCCTATCGCTGGCCGCCGCGACGTTCAGCCAATTGATGCTGGCGGAGAATCAATCGGCCTATTACAGCGGCCGCCGCCTGCAAGCCAGGGCCTACGCCGAATCGGGCATCGAGATGAGCATCTGGTTCCTGGCCCAGGATGCCGACAGCCAGCAGCAATTCGGCGGCCACTACAACAATGCGGACTACTTCAGCAATCGCCTCGTGGCCGACGCCGCCGACGGCCTCGATCCGGGCCGTTTCTCGATCGGCACGCCGGACTTCGACGACCAAGGCGCACGGAAGGGCGACCGCTACGGACTCCAAGACGAATCGGCCAAGATCAATCTCAACGCCATCCTGGCCGCCGACGATTTCCAGGAGAACGGCGGCCGTCAGCTTCTGGTCAAGGCCCTGGGGCCGTTGGGGATGACCGACTCGCTGGCCGACCGCATCCTCGATTTCATCGATCCGGACGATGAGCCGCGCGAATTGGGGGCCGAGGTCGATTTCTACGCCTCAGCGGGCATCAAGCCCAAGAACGGGCCGCTGGAATCGCTGGAGGAGCTCGTGCTGGTGGACGGCGTCGATTGGCGACTGGTCTTCGGCCGCGACCTCAACCGCAACGGCCGCGTGGACGACATCGAGGCCGGGCTCGAAGGGGCCTTCTACGAAGACCTGGGGGAGCAAGGCCAGCGCGGCTGGTCGGGTTTTCTTACGATCTACAGCGCGGAAAAGAACCTCAACCCCGAAGGCGAACCCAAGATCGACCTGAACAATAACGAGCTGGAGACACTGTACGAAGAGCTGACCGACGCCTTCGGCGCCGAATGGGCGACCTACATCGTGGCCTATCGGCAAAACGGCGCCGCGACGGGCAGCGTGAGCGGCATGTCGCCGCAGACCCGCACGGGGGGGCTGGACTTCGAACAGACCGGCCGTGCCCGGCTGACCACGGTGCTGGACCTGGTGGGGGTCAATGTCTCCTCCACCACGTTCACGGGGGAAGAGGAGGCAGTGCTGCTCAAGTCGCCCTTCCCCGATCCGACGAAGGACCTGGCCGGTGGCACCGCACTGGCCAAGCTGCTCGACTACGCGGCGGTGAACACGGCCCCGGTGATCGGCGGACGGATCAACGTCAACGAGGCGCCCAAGGCCGTGCTCGACGCCCTGCCGGGCATCAGCGACGAGCGCCGCGACGATATCGTCAACAAGATCCTCGAGCAACGTGATCCGACGATGACGGGCAGCGATTCTCCTTACCGCCACGAGACGTGGCTGTTGGAGCGGGGGGTCGTTACCTTGGACGAAATGAAGCTACTGATGCCGTTCGTGTGCCGCCGCGGCGCGATCTACCGGGCCGACGTGCTGGGCTTTTTCGACGCCGACGCCTCGGGCCAGATGAGCGGCCCGTCGGTACGGCTGGAAGTGGTGATCGACGCTACCAAGCCCAAACCCCGGCTATTATTCTGGAGAGACATCAGCCACTTGGGCACGCGAGGGGTATTGGCCGCGGGAGCGGGTGAGTAGGTGAGTAGGTGAGTAGGTGAGTAAGTGAGTAAGTGAGTAGGTAGTGCGTGGTGCGCCTTTATTGTGAAGGAGGATACCGTGTCGCTGTCGGAGGTGACGGGCGCCGCGCCTTACAAGAGTCAATTCTCGCTCGAAGACTTCGAGCTTTATCGGGGCGGTCGGGAGTTTCGCAAGAAAGTGTATCAGCTCATCCGTCAATTACCTCCTGACGAGCGCTACTGCCTGGATAAGCAAATGCGTCGCGCGGCGATCTCGGTCACCAACAACATCGCTGAGGGACATGGTCGCTGGCACTTTCGAGAAAACATCCAATTCTGTCAACATCGCGCGGTTCGGTTGAGGAGCTTATTGACGACTTCAATACGTGTGAAGACGAACGATACGGGAACCCCCAGCTCGTGGCCGAACTGAAGCGCGACGCTGTCATTCTGCTCGCGCGCATCAACAGCTACATCGCATACCTCCGCCGCAACCAACAAGGCAAGAACCAACCGTAGCCCCACAAACCTACTCACCTACTCACCTACTCACCTACTCACCTACTCACCAACTCACCTACTCACCTACTCACCAACTCACCTACTCACCTACTCACCTACTCACCAAGAGATGCCACGACTCCTAGCACTGGAATGGGACAGCCGCGAAGCCCGCGTGGTGGCGGCCAACCTGCGGCCCGGCGAGATGCGGGTCGAGCAGATGTTCTGCGTGCCGCTGCCTGGCGGCGACGACGCAGCGGCCGCCGGTGCGGCGCTGGCCGCGGCGCTGTCGGAGCGGAAGCTCGCCAAGTCGCCGGCGGTGGTGGCCCTGGCCCGCTCGCAGGTGGAGCTCAAGCCGCTGACGCTGCCGCCGTCGCCCGATGACGAGCTGCCCGCCATGGCCCGGCTCCAGGCCGTGCGCGAGTTCACTTCGCTGGCCGACGACTGGCCGCTGGATTACCTGCCGCTGACGGACGACCCGGCCGCGCAGCGCGAGGTGCTGGCCGCGGCGATCTCGCCCGAGACGATCCAGCGCGCTGGGCCGCGTGTTGGGGCCGTCGGGCCTCGAGGCCGCGCGGCACGTGGTGCGGCCCTTCGCCGCGGCGTCGCGATTCGAACGCACTAGCGAAGCGCGCGGCTGCCTGGTGCGGCTGCTGATCGATCTCTTGCCCGCCGAGGCCGACCTGACGGTGATGGTGGAGCGCCGGGTGGTCTTCGCCCGCACGGCACGGCTTTCGGCCGACGTGCTGGCCGCGCCCGAAGAGGCCGAAGCGCTGGTCAGCGAAATCCGCCGCACGCTGGCGGCCGCCCACACGCAGCTCGGCACGCGTCGCGTCGAGGCCGTGTATGTCCTGGGTGCCACGCCGCAGCACACGGCGCTGTGCGCCAAGCTGCAAGCCGAGCTGAACCTGCCCTGCCGCGCGGTCGATCCCCTGGCCGGCACCAACATCAGCCGCGAGGTCACGGGCGACCTGGCCGAGGGGGCCAAAGCCCGCTTCGCCGCGCTGCTGGGCGCTCTCTGGGACGAGGCCGAAGGCGTCGCCCCGGCGATCGACTTCCTGCACCCCCGCCGGCCGCCGCCCCCCAAGCGCTCTCGGCGGTTGCTGGTGTTGGCCGGCGCGGCGGCCGGGCTGCTGCTCGTGATGGGGGCCGTGCTGCTATTTCGGATCATGCGCCTCAACGGGAGGATCGAAGCCCTCGCCGGCCCGGTCAGCGACGTAGACCGGCTTACCAAGGATCTCTCCGAAGTCCAAAAAGAGCTCGATCCCTACCAGGAATGGCAGACTTCAGACATCAACTGGCTGGTGGAGCTGGCCAGCCTGTCACACAACTTGCCCAACCCCGACGACGTGCTGTTCACAAGTCTCGTGATCACGACCAACGAAGGCGCCGGCAAGGCACTGCGCAAGGCGCGGGGCAAGACGAAGAAGCTCCCTGGCAAGGCCCGCTCGGATGTCATGAGCCTGGCCGCCGGCACGGTGGCTTTTCAGGGAGTCGCGGTCAGCGAGGAAAAGGTGACCGAGGGTGTGGAACGCGTGGACCCGCGGCGCCTCGTGGACATCAAGCGCGGCAGCACGGACCCCAATCCCAAGCAGGCGAGGTATAAGTTCGCGTTCCGCGGCACCGTCGGCGTACTGCCGCGGGAGGTGGACAAGGAGGATGTGCCTCCGCCTCGCAGGCCCGAAGGTGAGTAAGTGAGTAGGTGAGTAAGTGAGTAAGTGAGTAAGTAGCCGCGGACCCTCACCCCTCACCCCTCACCCCTCACCCCTCACCCCTCACCCCTCACCTCACCACTCACCTACTCACCTACTCACCACTCACCTACTCACCTACTCACCTACTCACCTACTCACCTACTCACCTACTCACCCACTCACCCACCCCGCGCATGCAAAGCCGTGAACGTATTCTGATGCTGGTCGTCGTGGGCCTCCTGGTCTTGATGGCCGGCGTCTGGGGAGCCAAGCGGGCAGTAAGCACGCTTATTGACCGTCAGAACCAATTGCAAGGGCTCGAGGCCAAGGCCAGCCGGGCAAACATCTTGAAAGCGGAGCTCACGGGATTGAAGGATCGACAGACTCGCCTGGCCCGAGCGATCGCTGCCCCCCGAGCTGGAGGATGCCAAACTGGCTTACCGCAAGTGGCTGTCGAACCTGGCCCACGAGCAGGGCGTGAACTTTTCGGGCGTCACGGTCGAACAAACCAAGGTCGTGGCGGACAAAGGCTTCACGCGGCTGACCTTCCAGCTCAACGGCATCGCCACGTATCCGCAATTGATCCGCTTCCTCGAGCGGTTCTACGCCGCCGATCACCTGCACAAGATCACCACTCTGCACATGCCCGTGGGGAGTGGACCGGAGCTGCTGAACGTCGCCGTGACGATCGAGGCGCTGGCGCTGCGCAGCTCGGAGAACAAGAAAGAGCTGAGCAAGCACCCCTCGGCGGACAATCCGCCCGACCTATTGCAGGCTGCCGTGGCGCAATTGATGCTTCGGCATTTCTACCGGTCGAACCAGCCGCCGCAACTGACGATGGGCGCCTCGGTGCCGGCCACCGTGGGGCGTGCGATCCGGGTGGATCTCAAGAGCAATGATCCCGATGGAGACAAGGTGGCCTATCAATTGGTGGAAGGCCCCGCCTGGCTGAGACTGGAAGGCGCCACGCTGGTCGCCACCGGCAACCCCACGGAAGGGACCTATCCGGTCGTCGTCTCGGTCACCGACGAAGGCCTGCCGCCCAAGTCAGCATCGCAGAAGTTCACGATCAACGTCCGGCCGGCCCCCGCGCCGCCGAAGAAAGTGGAGCACAAGGTCAGTTCCGTTCGATCATCTCAAATTCACCTTCCTGACGGGGCTGATCGAGCGCGGCAACAAGCCCGAGGCCCGCATCAAGGTCCGCACGCTGGACATCGATCATACGCTGAGGTTGGGCGAGGAAAAGGAAGTGGCCGGGACGAAGATCAAGGTCCTGGGCATGGACCTGAACCGGCGGACCATCGAGATCGAGCTTCCCGGCGGCGTCCGCCGCACCGTGGCGCTAGGTAACAGCCTGGGCGCCGGAGGGGGCGAAGAGGTGACAAGGTGACAAGGTGACAAGGTGACAAGGTGACAAGGTGACAACGTGACAAGGTGAAGGGGTGACAAGGTGAACAACGTAAGAACGAACGTCCAACATCCAACGTCCAACGTCCAACATCGAATGTAGGTTGTCTCAGTGTTCGACGTTGGACGTTGGACGTTCAACGTTGACGTTCAATCACCCCGTCACGAATGCCGTCGCTCGCCTTCCATTCTGAGAGCCTCGCCGATACGGCTGCCTTGGGGGCGGCGTGGCTGAGGCCTTGCCCGATGGCTCGGTGGTGGCCCTCTCGGGCACCCTGGGCGCCGGCAAGACGCAGCTTGTGCAAGCCGTGGCTTCTGCCTCGGGCGTGGACCTGCGCGACGTGACCAGCCCGACCTTCGTCTTGATCAATGAGTACCGCGGACGCCGGCCGATCTATCACTTCGACGCCTATCGCGTCAAGGACGACGACGAGTTCATCGACCTGGGGCCGGACGAGTACTTCGACGGCCAGGGGCTGACGTTCGTCGAATGGGCCGAGCGCGTGGAACGATGTCTGCCCGCCGAGCGGCTGGCGGTCCGCATCGCCGTGCTCTCTGGCACCTCGCGGCGGTTCGAGATCGAAGCGGTTGGCCCGCGTTACGAAGGGGTCGTGCAGCAGCTGGGCGACGCGATCGGGGTATGAACCCGGCGTGGGGCACTTTCTAAACGTGCCCGTCCCACGCACCACTCTCTCCATCGGCTGTTCCTCAAATTCGGTGCTTACCCTCGCCAGGCGAGCGGGCTATCTTTGTAGGGCACGTGGAATATCGTGCCCCAAGCCCGCCTGGCAACCGAGTCGGGCCCCACGCGGCGTCTCCGCTGCCTATTCCTTGTCTCGCCATGAAGATAACGCTCCTCGCCGTTCGATTCATCGCGACCTTGGTGCTGCTATTGCCGTGCGGTAGGGCGCGTGCCGTAAGAAAAGCCCCCGTCGCCCAAACCGTCCGCGACGTCCGACTCGCCATCCGATGCGCCGCCGCCGGGCTCCTTCCCCACCGCCGGCATCCTGCCCAAAGAGGAAATTGGCGCGGCGCGTTTTCTGGCCAGAACCCGCAGTTCGACGGCCGGGGCGTCGTCGTAGCCATCTTCGACTCGGGAGTCGATCCGGGCGCGCCCGGCCTGGAGCGCACCAGCGACGGGCGGCCTAAGGTCATCGACATCATCGACGGCACCGGCAGCGGAGACGTGGATACATCCACCACGCGCGAGGCGAAGGACGGCCGACTCGAAGCGCTCAGCAACCGGCCGCTCAAGCTGCCGGCCGCCTGGCTCAAGCCGGGCCGCAAGTTCCACGTGGGCATGAAGCGGGCGTACGACTTCTTCCCACAAGAGCTGGTCGTGCCGGCTGAAGCGCGAGCGGCGCACGGCGTTCGAGAAGGCGCAGCGGGAGGCCGAAACGGCCCTCCGCCGGCAGTTGGCCGAAGCTGAGGCGCCTCCCAAGGGCTCGTCGCCCAGGGATCATGCAGCCAAAGGCGGTCAAGCCAAGCCGACTCGCGACGAGCTGGAGGCGCGGCTCCGCGTGCTGCTCGCCGCCGACCGCCAGTACGACGACGCCGGCCCGGTCTACGACTGCATCGTTTTCCACGACGGGAAGAGCTGGCAGGCCGCTGTCGATACCGACGAGGACGGCGACCTGGCCGACGAGAAGTTGCTGACCGACTACCGCGACTGCCTTCAATACGGCACCTTCGGCCACAACTCGCAGTTCAATTTCGGCGTCAATATCTACGACGACGGCCGCACGCTGTCGCTCGTCGCCAATAGCGATGCCCACGCCACGCACGTGGCCGGCATCGTGGCCGGGCACTTCCCCAAGCGGCCGGAGCTTAACGGCATCGCGCCGGGCGCCCAGATCGTTTCGGTGAAGATCGGCGATTCGCGGCTGGGGGGCATGGAAACAGGCAACGGACTCATTCGCGGCCTTTCGTGCGTGCTGCGGAACAAGTGCGACCTGGTGAACATGAGCTACGGCGAGCCGACCAGCCGGCCCAACGGCGGCCGCCTGCTGGAGCTGCTCTCTGAGCTGGTCGATAAGCACGGCGTGATCTTCGTCTCCAGCGCCGGCAACGCCGGGCCGGCCCTCTCCACCGTCGGGGGCGCCGGGCGGCACGGCCGCGTCGCTGTTGGGCGTGGGCGCCTACGTCTCGCCGGCCATGATGCAGGTGGAATACACGCTTCGCCGCAAGCTGCCCGACATGCCGTTCACCTGGACCTCGCGCGGACCGACGTACGACGGCGACTTCGGCGTGGACCTCTTCGCCCCCGGCGGCGCGATCTCTTCCGTCCCGAGCTGGATGCTCCAACGGCAGATGCTGATGAACGGCACTTCGATGGCCTCGCCGAACTGCTGCGGCGGCATCGCGCTGGTGCTCTCGGCCCTCAAGGCCAAGCAGAAGGCCTACTCGCCCTACAGCGTGCGGAGGGCACTGGAGAATACGGCCCAGGCGATCGGCGGCGGCGACCCCTTCGCCCAGGGGGCCGGGCTGATCCAGATCGACCGCGCCTGCGAGCACGCGCTGGAGCACGCCGGCGCGATCGGCGAGCGGCTGCGGCTGGATATCGACGTCACCGACCGCGACCATGCCCGCGGCATCTATCTCCGCGAACCGCACGAGACCTGCCGGCCGTTGACGGCCAGCGTGCAAGTGAAGCCCCGCTTCCGCGAGGAAGCCCCGGCCAGCGAGAAGCTCGACTTCGAGCTGCGCATCGCGCTTGCGGCCACGCAGTCCTGGGTGGAGGTGGGCGAGTATCTCGTGCTCGCGCAAGCGGGCAAGGCGCTGGAGGTCCGCGTCGATCCCGGCAAGCTCTCGCCCGGATTGCACGTGGCCGAAGTCCGCGGCTACGACGCCGCCGCGCCGAGCGGGGGCCGCTCTTCCGCGTGCCGATCACCGTCACCAAGCCGGAGATCGTGAAAGGTGAAAACTGCGAGCTGCACGGCAAGGCCGAGTGCCGGCACGGCGATATTCATCGCCGGTTCGTGGCCGTGCCGGAAGGGGCCACGCGCATGGACCTGCGGCTCCGGCTGGCCGAGGGCAGCCCGCGGAAGTTCTTCCTCCACACCCTGCAGCGACGCGAGGGGATGTGGTTTCGGGACACCGAGCGCCGCGAGCCGCTCACGCTGCAGCCCGGTGTGGAGCTGGGCCGCAGCCTGGCCGTGGCGCCGGGCACGACGCTGGAAGTCTGCCTGGCCCCGCTGTGGAGCACGGTCGAGGAGAAGACCTCCGTGGAATACGATTTGGCGTTCCGTGGCCTCGTGCCGGATTGCCGTGAGGTGACGCTCACCGCCGACCAGCCCGCCGCGAGGATCGAAGTGGCCACGAGCTTGCGCCGCGAGATGGTGTCGCCCGCGGCAAAGCTCGAGACGCATCGCACGTTTGTCGCGCCGAGCCAGGCCGCGATCCGACCGCTCGACCCGCGGCGGGACCGGCTGCCCGACGGCCGCGATGAGTTCGAGCTGATGCTGACGTATGTCTTTGATCAACCCGAGACCGGCACGGTGACGCCGCGCTTTCCCGCCAATGACAACCTCCTGTACGACTCGGACCTGGGAACGCACGTGTGGCTGCTGTTCGATGGCGGCAAGCGCCGCGTGGCCACGGGCGACGTGTTTCCCAAAGGCGTTCGCCTGACGAAGGGGCCGCACACGCTGCGGCTCCAGCTTCGGCACAGCGACGCGGCGCGGCTAGAGGGGCTGAAGACGACGCCGCTCGTGCTCGATCGGCCGCTGGCCGCGATCTCTCTGGGGACCTATCGTACGCGGACGGCCGCCCTGTCCGGCGGCCAGCCGTTCGGCGGACAACTCATCGACGTCGGCGAGCGGGCAGCCGTGTACGTGAAGCCGCCGGCGGCCGGACAGGTCCCGGCGAGCGCTCAGCCGGGCGACGTGCTGCTGGGCACCATCGACTACAGCAAGGCCGACGCCGAGCGGCCGGGTTCCGGCGAACGGCCCGGCGGGTTTCCGCTGCGCTTCGTCGTGCCGCCTCGCGGCAAGCCGGCCGACAAAGTGGCGGTGCCCGCTGTACCAAAGGACATGTGGGAATTGAAGCTCGCGCAGCTTCAGGCCCTGCCTGATCCGACGAGCAAGGACTTCGAGGAGCTGTGCCAGGAGCTGCTCAAAGACCGGCGCGATCCCACGCCGGTGCTCGTTGCTCGGCTGCATCGGCTCGATACCGAGGCCGAGCGCGAGCAGCGGCTTGACCGCATCGTCGCCGCCGCCGATGCGGTGATCGCCCCCATCGACTCGGCCAAACTGGCTGCACATTTCGGCGTGAGGGTCGATACGGACGATCCCAAGGCGACCAGCGAGCGCGAGAAGATGACCAAGCTGCGCGACACCCTGGTTGATGCTCTCTACCGCAAGGGACGGGCACTGGGCTACATGGACCTGCCCGAAGTCTTGGAGAAACGGCCGATCAAGGATAAGGCAGCCCACGACAAGGCCTTCGAGGCCAACTTCGCCGAGCTGCGCCGCTGGGTCGATACCGCGGAGGCGAGCTATTACCTGCTGCACGCGCGGCGCGAACGCCGAATGGGCCGCCCCGGCCGCGCGCTGGATGCGCTCAACAAGCACCTGCCCTGGCAGCCGCCGAGTGCCGAGCAAGCCGCCAAGCGCGGCGAGCTGTACGAGGAGCTCGGCTGGAAGCACTGGGCCGCCTACGAGCGCCAATGGCAGATGATTCGCTTCCCGGCGGAGTACGAGCGGTTCTAACGTGGGGCACGTTTCTAAACGTGCCCGAAGTTCATCGTTGCACCGAGCGGCAGCATTCGGCTGCTGATGAATGGCCGGGCACATTTTGAAACGTGCCCCCGTTACGGTCCTTTCGCCGCCCCGCCGCGCCGGCCGTCGGCTACGCCGATCAGCTCGCCGGTCTTCGGCTCGACGAAGATCGAGTGGGCGTCGCCCTGTTCGTGACGCTTTTCCTCAATCCGGTGCCCACGATTGCGCAGCGCGGTTACCAGGTCTTTGAACTCCCGCCGGTCCTGGCCCTCGAACCGAACAACGTCGGGCAGCCACTGATGGTGCATCCGCGGCGCCGCGATCGAGTCGCGCGGCGACAGGCCGAAGTCTATGCGGTTGACCACCACGCAGAGCACGGTGTTAATGATCGTCCGACCGCCGGGGCTGCCGGTCACGAGCACGAGTTTGCCGTCCCGCGTGACGATCGTCGGCGACTGCGAGCTGAGCATCCGCTTGCCCGGCGCGATCAGGTTGGCCTTGGTGCCGATCCGGCCGGCACGGTCGGTGTGGCCGGGCTTGGGATTGAAGTCGCCCATCTGGTTATTGAGCAGGAAGCCGGCGCCGCGAACGACCACGCGCGAGCCGAAGCTCTGCTCCAGCGTGTAGGTGTTGGCCACGGCCATGCCGGCGGAATCGACGATGGAGAAGTGCGTGGTCTGCGAAGTGAAGTCGTCGCAGCAGAAGTCGTCATGGAAGCCGGCCTTGTGACGGTTGGCAGGCGTGGAGTCCAAACGGCTTCCCAACCCAGCGGCCCCACCGAGTTTGCTCGGTGGACCGCATGATTCTGCACTACCCGGCGCAGACCATGGCCATGACGCCCCCGCCGAGCTTGCTCGGTGGAGCGGATGATTGAGACGCACAACGTAGTGGCAAATCATTCGCTCCACCGAGCAAGCTCGGCGGGGGCGAGGAATACTCGCCGTTCCGCAGTAGTGCGGAATCATATTCACCACCGAGCAAGCTCGGTGGGGTCTGACGATCACGCATCCGAAGTTTATTTGGTCCTCGAATGGCTAGCGAAATATCTTTGGACAGCGACTCGCTCGGCGTGGCTCGTGCCTTGTCGATCTCGCGGGCCAGCCTCGCGGCGTAGTCCTTCGCTGTCAGGTGCTCGGGAATCTTCACGAAATCGCCGTCGCCCAGGTGCCTGGCCCGGTCGAGGTAGGCGCGGCGCATGGCTTCGACCATCAAATGGACGTTCTCTGGCGACGCGGAACCACGCGTCGCTGGTGCGAGATCGAAGTGCTCCAGGATGTTGAGCATCTGCACCAGGCAGATGCCGCCGGAGCTGGGCGGCGGCGGCCCATAAACGTCGTGGCCGCGATAGGTGCCGTGAATCGGCCGGCGTTCCTTGGCCTGGTACCCGGCCAGGTCGTCGCGCGTGATCAGGCCGCCGCCAACACGCATTTCGGCCACGATCTGCTCGGCGATACGGCCCTTGAAGAAAGTATCGGCGCCCGTGTCAGCCACCATTCGCAGCGTCATCGCCAGGTCCCGCTGCACGAGCCGATCGCCGGCCGCCACGGCTCGACCGTCGGGCGCGGCGAACACTCGCCGAAGTTCTGCGAAGCGAGCCGTTGGTTTGCTCCGCAACACGCCGTTCAGCGAATCGGCCAGCGGCTGATCGACGACGAAGCCCTCCTCGGCGAGCTCGACGGCCGGCACCACCAGGTCTTTCCACGGCAGCTTGCCGAACCGCTTGTGTGCCAGTTCCAGCCCTCGCAGCGTGCCCGGCACGCCGACGAAGCGATGGCTGTGAGGGCTTTCCTCGAGCGAGAACATCGTCTCCGTGGCCGCGGCCGGGGCCGTTTCTCGGTATTCGATGCACGTCGGCTCGCGGCCGGGTCCGGGATGCACCATCATGAACCCGCCGCCGCCGATGTTTCCAGCCTCGGGCCACGTGACGGCCAGGGCCAGGGCCACCGCCACGGCGGCATCGACGGCGTTGCCGCCCCGCCTGAGCAGGGCCACGCCCACCTCGGTGGCCAGCGGCGAAACCGTCACCACCATGCCTTGGCGGCTGGTGGCGACCTGCGGCTCGCGCGGCGAGGAACCGGCCTTCTCTTGGCCGGCGATGCTGGCGGGGAGGAGCAGGAGGACGCCGAGCAACACGCTACTCCGGAAGTTGATCGGGGGGCGATTTGGTAGGTAATCCAAGGTGTTTCCCCTGTGAGAAGCTCGGCGCATAATGCCCCGTGCACACTATCCCGCCGTCCCCGACGGGACAAGCAATCCTCGAAGAAAGGTGTCGTCCATGCGCTCTACGCCGACCGAGCTGCTCGTCTCCCTGCTCGCTTCCCTCGCTATGTGCACTCCACTGGCGGCCGAAGAGAAACTGACGGAGAAGTTCACCCCCGCCCAGCAGACGGCCGTCGCCGAGGTCGAGTCCCGCGCCAAGGAGCTGGCCGAGGTGAACCGTTCGCTTTGGACCTGGGCCGAAGTCGGTCTGAAAGAGCACCGCTCGTCGGCCCTGCTGATCGACAAGCTGCAGTCGGCCGGCTTTGCCGTGAAGAAGGGCGTCTCCGGCATGCCGACGGCGTTCGTCGCCGAGTACGGGTCGGGCAAGCCGGTCATCGGCATCCTGGCCGAGTACGACGCCCTGCCGGAGCTGTCGCAGGAGGTCAGCCCCGACGCGCGAGCCCGTGACGCCGGGCGGGGCCGGGCACGGCTGCGGGCACTCGGGCCTGGGCACCGCGGCGCGTCGGGCGCGGCGCTGGCCGTCAAGGAGGCGTACGAGAAGCACAAGCTCAAGGGCACCATCCGCGTCTACGGCACGCCGGCCGAGGAGACGCGTCATCGGCAAGGTGTACATGGCGCTGGACGGCCAGTTCGACGACCTCGACGCCTGCCTGCACTGGCACCCCGGCGCGGCCAACCGGTGCCTGGTACGGCAGCTCGCAAGGCGGTGATCTCGGCCAAGTTCACCTTCGACGGGCCGGCCGCCCACGCCGCGGGCAGCCCGGAGACGGGCCGCAGCGCCCTCGACGGGGTCGAGCTGATGAACGTCGGCGCCAACTACATGCGCGAGCACGTCAAGGAAGACGACCCGCATCCACTACGTCATCACCAACGGCGGCGGCCAGCCGAACGTGGTGCCGGCGACGGCCCAGGTCTGGTACTACGTCCGGGCCAACGACGCACGAGGACGTGGAGTGCAACTTCGACTGGCTGAAGGACATCGCCGACGGGGCGGCCAAGATGACGCCGCACGAAGGTCAGCGTGCGGATCGACACCGACTGCCACGAGATCATCCCGAACCTGCCGCTGTCGCAGCTGATCCACAAGCACATGACCGGCCTCGGGCCCGCCGAAGTTCACCGACGAGGACAAGGCCTTCGCCCGCCGGCTGCAGGAGCCGCTGGCGAAGGAGTTCGGCACGACGTTCGCCGAGGCGCTGCACGAGGACGTGGACCGCCTGCTCACCACGTCGCCGGTCAACAAAGGCTCGACCGACGTGGGCGACGTGAGCTGGCGCGTGCCGACGGGCGGTCTGCACGCCGTGTGCTTCGCCGCCGGCAGCCCCGGCCACAGCTGGCAGAACGTGGCGGCGATCGGCTCGTCGATCGGCCACAAGGGGCTCGTCTACGCGGCCAAGTCACTGGCCGTGACGGCGATTGACTTGATGCAGAAGCCGGAGCTGATCGGCGCCGCGCGGGCCGATTGGCAGGAACGACTGAAGGGGCGGAAGTACGTCAGCCTGATCCCCGAGGGGCAGAAGGTGCCGACGGCGATCAGGTAGTAGGCACACTCCGTGTGCCGTCGGATGCCGCCGCGCTTGGCCATAGGCCAAGCTGCTGGCAGAACTAGCCGACGACTCGCAGGCGAGTCGCCCACACTACCGCTTCAGCAGCTCCTGGATCACCGCCAGAATCCGCTCCGGCGCCGCCATCCGCCCGACTCCCTGTTGCCGGCAGCTCAGCCAGCCTTCCTCGGGATCGACGAATTGCACGCCGTCTTCGCGCAGGCGCTCGACGTTGCGCTGCACGGCCGGCTTGGCCCACATCTGGCAGTTCATCGCCGGGGCCAGAAGCACCGGGCATTCGCAACACAGATAGATCGTGCTCAAGAGATCGTCGGCCAACCCCGCGGCGGCTTTGGCCAGGAAGTTCGCCGACGCGGGGGCCACGCAGAATAGCTCCGCCCGTTGGGCCAGCTCAATGTGCGCCCCGAGCGGGTGGGCCGGGTCAAACGGATCGCTCGGCACCGGCCGCCCCGTAAGCGCCGCAAACGTCGCCGGGCCCACGAACCGCTGGGCCGCCGCGGTCATGACGACGGTGACCTTCGCCCCGCCCTGCACGAGCTGGCTGACCAGCGCCGCGGTCTTATACGCCGCGATGCCGCCCGTGACGCCGATGAGGATTTCGCGGTCCATGTGCTTGGGTGAGTAGGTGAGTAGGTGAGTAGGTGACTGCCCGCTGCACGCTTTGCGCCTACCTACTCACTTACTCACCTACTCACTTACTCACCCTCTTCCGGGAGTGAACGGCAATCACGGCATCCAGGTCGAAGCCGGCCGTCCCTTTGGCGCCGGCCGAGTTGCCCAGGTCGGTGATCCGCACGAAGCGGATCGCCTTAGGCTTGGCCTTCAGGTCGGCCAGGTCGAAGGGGTCGCCGCCGGCCTTCTCCGGGTCGGCCGGGTTGATGTCTTTCCCCTCGGGCGTGTCGGGGTTGTAGTAGACGGGACGATGACCGGCGCAGCCCTGGCGCGTGCGTGGCGTCGTAGGGGAATTCGAGCCATTCCTTACCGTCGAAGCTGACTTCGACCTTGGCCAGCTCGAAGTTGCCTCGGCCCGGATCGTCGCCCGGCTTCTCCAGAAAGGCGTTCTCGAAGACGATCAGGTCGGGGCCCGGCTCATCGACCAATTCGTTATCGACGAACTCCAGGGTGATTGTGCCCCGGTCGCCCAGCGAGAGCACGTCGCTGCCGCCAAGAAACTTGCCGTTGCCGTGCGGCGGGCCGAGCACCACGTCGGGCAGCATCTTCTCGCCGAAGCCGCCCCCATCGCCGAGCTTGTGTTCCACCACGCGGTCCACGTAAGGCGTCGGCTCGTCGGCAGCCGATTCGCCCGCCGCCAATGCGACGACGCCCGCGCAAGCGAGGGCTGCGGCCACCATCGTCAGGGCAAGAAGGGATCGCATGGCCGTGCTCGCTACAGCTCGCTCAGGTCCAATTCGGGCGGGCCGCCGCTCCCGTCGGAAGGAGCCGCGGTGCGGACGTTGTTCTCGGTGTCCAGATAAATCTTGTCCTGAATGATCTCCTGAATCACGACCTCCAGCCGGTCCACGCTGGCCGGGGCGTGGATCAGCGGCCGCGCGCCCGCATTGAGGGCCACGAGCCGCTTCTGGATCAAGGTCGAGAGCTTGAAGCGGCCGCCCACCTTGTTCACGATGAACTCTTCTTTCAGTGCGTCGATCACGAAGACCTCCCTTTTGAGTCAGGCGAGCGGGGGGCGTGAGCCCCCTGATAAGCTCGTTTCACACACACACACACACACACACACACAGTATCAGGGGGCTGACGCCCCCCGCTCGCCCTTTGTCTCATCGCCGTGCAGGATCGCTTGGATCTGGCGCACGGCGGTTTCTACGTCCTGGTTGACGATCTGGTGCCGATATTCGCCGGCCGCGGCCAGCTCGCGGCGGGCGACTTCAAGCCGGCGTTCAATGGCTGATTCGGTCTCGGTCTTTCGGCCTCGCAGCCGCTGCTCCAACACTTCCCACGACGGCGGAAGGATGAAGATCGTAATCGCCGCGGGATGCCTGGCCACGACCGACCGCATCCCCTGCACGTCGATCTCCAAAAGTACCGACTTCCCCGCCGCCAGGCTAGGGGCGACGGCGCTGCGTAGCGTGCCATACCACAGTCCCGGGTAGACCTCCGCGCACTCCAGGAACTCGTCTCGCTCCCTCCGCCGGGCAAAGTCGTCGGGCGCAAGATAGTGATAACTGACACCGTCCATCTCGCCCGGGCGCGGCGCACGGGTCGTGGCGGACACGGAAAGTTCCAAACGGCCGCGTTCCAGCTCCATCAAGCGGCGCACGATCGTCGTCTTGCCGGCACCCGCCGGCCCGGAAATGACGATCAGTTTGCCGGGGGCGTTCATGTCTGAGGAGTCGGCGGATGGCACGTCGGCGATCGTCGCCTTTCGCTCTGCGAAAGGAGGTTCTTTCGCGGAGCGAAAGACGACTATTCCACGTTCTGGATCATCTCCCGCATCCGCTCGATCATTGTCTTGACCTCGATCACGCGCTGGCCGATTTCCACGTCGTTGGCCTTGGAGCCGATGGTGTTGGTCTCGCGGAACATCTCCTGGGTGATGAACTCCAGCTTGCGGCCCGACGGCTCCGGCAGGTCCATCGCCTTCTGGAACTGGTCCACGTGGCTGGCCAGGCGGACCACCTCCTCCGAGATGTCGCTGCGCTCGGCAAACAGGCTGACTTCGCGGAGCAGGTCGGCAGTCTCGATCGTCACGCCGTGCTCGGAGAGCGTCCGCTTCAGCCGCTCTTCCAGGCGGGCACGGTGCTCGTCTCCCACCACGGGCGCGCGGCGGCGGATCTGGGCCAGCTCGCCGGCGATGGTCTGGCAATTGGCCCGCAGGTCGGCGGCCATCGCCTGGCCTTCGGCGCGGCGCATCTTCTCCAGCGTATCCAGTGCGGCGTTGAGCACGCCCTGCAGGACCGGCCAGTCGGCCGACACATCATGCTGAGCGGCGGCATCCTCGGACACCACACCCGGCAGCGTCAGGAGCGCCGCCAGCGGCATCGGCTCGGTGAGCTTCCACTTGGCCAACAGCCTGGCCAACTGCTGGCGATAGCTCTCCAGGGCAGTGGGATTGAGCTGATAATCCTCGGCCCGCAGCGTGCGGTGCGCCGACACCGAGACTTGCACGGTGCCGCGCTTGATGCGCTCGCGGACTAGGTTCTCGATCTCCGGCTCCAGCCCGCCGTAACCGTCGCTGATGCGCAGCGAGAGCTTGAAGTACCGGCTGTTGACGGTGCGCACTTCAGCAGCAACCGACAGGTCGTTCTCCTGGCGGCGAGCCTCGCCGAAGCCCGTCATGCTGAGCAGCAAAGATCCGCACTCCGCAAACTTGCCGGCCGGTAGTCTTGGTCGCCTCGCCCTCGTCAACGCTTTTGGTCACCCTTACTTACTCGTCAAGCTTACTCGTCAGCCTTACTCGTCGGTGGTCTTCGAGGGAGAGACCGTGCCGCCCGCCGCCTCACCGCCTCCGGAAAAACGCGTACGGTGGCTATAGAGGTAAAACAGCAGCACACAGATGAGAATCCACGCGCCCGCCACACCGATGGTGATCCGCGTGAACGTGTCGCCCGCCTTGGCGCCAAACGCGCTCTGGCCGCCCATCCCCCCCAGGGCGCCCGCCAGGCCGCCGCCGCGACCGCGCTGAATCAGCACCAGGATGATGAGAAAGATCGAGGTGATCCACAGCAGCGTGATCAGGAGGTAGATGAGAAAGGTCACAGCGCGGGTCTCCGGTGGATCGGCCGCTCGATTGCGCGCGAAGCCTCACGCTGTCGCGGCAGCGGCGATGGCCAAAAAATCGCCGGCTTTCAAGCTGGCGCCGCCGACGAGCGCTCCGTCGATGTTCTGGCAGGCCAGCAGCTCCGCCGCGTTGTCCGGCTTGACGCTGCCGCCGTATTGGATGCGCACGGCCTGGGCGACGGTGGGATTGTAACGCTCCGCCAGCAGCTTGCGAAGGTCGATATGCACCTCCTCGGCCTGCTCCGCGGTGGCCACGCGTCCCGTGCCGATGGCCCACACCGGCTCGTAGGCAATGACGACACGGAGGACCTGATCGACCGATAACCCGGCCAGCGAGCCGTCGAACTGCCGGCGGATCACGTCGCGCGTCTCGGCCGGCCTCGCGCTCCTCGAGCGTCTCGCCGACGCAGACGATGGGGTTCAGTCCGGCCGAGAGGGCGGCGAGGCATTTCTTGTTCACCAGCTCGTCGGTCTCGCCTAGGATGTGCCGCCGCTCGCTGTGCCCCAGCACCACGTATTTGCAGCCCAGGTCCAGGAGCATGCCGGCGCTAACCTCGCCGGTGAATGCCCCGGACTTCTGGAAGTACATGTTCTGCGCACCCAGCGCGACCTCGGTGCCCGTTACGACGCCGCCAACTGCATCGAGGTAGCCAAACGCCGGGCAAACGGCCAACTCCACGTGCGACACTTCGCTGGCCCTTGCGACGATAGCCCGGGCGAGCTCGACGGACCCCTGGCGGTCGAGGTTCATCTTCCAGTTGCCGGCAATGAAGGGGCGTCGTTTGGTCATCGTGGAAGCACTCCAGCCGGCGGCCTGCCCCGTGGACCGCGGGAAGGCCGCCCTGGCAAAGTGGCAAAGATACCAGCAACCGCTCGGCACGCCTACCCGGGGACGTCATGCCGAAATACCGGTCGGTGTAACCCGTCACACGATCACGACGGTTCTGCCAAATCGACGGCAACCTTGAAGGGCTCGGTCTCGCAGCGCACCGGCCGGCTGAACCCACGACTGATCGATAGGCTTCAGCCGCTGACGAGCAGCTCGCGTATCGGCGCCCCGCTGCAGAGCTTGATCGGCCGGTTGGCGCGTGAGACGTATTCCCAGCCGCATTGGATGCCCAGGGCGCGCAGGATCGTGGCGTGGACGTCCTCGATCTTCTGGGCATCGCGGTCCGACGGCCGCTTCTGGCGGCCGGCCGGGTCGGTCTCGCCGACCACGTGGCCGCCGCGGATGCCGCCGCCGGCCAGGGCCATGCTGAAGCCGCTGGGCCAGTGGTCGCGGCCGTCGGTGCCATTGATCTTCGGCGTGCGGCCGAACTCGCCGCCGCAGAGGACGACCGTGCGGTCGAGCAGCTTGCGCTCGCGCAGGTCGCGGATCAGTGCGGCGAAGGCCGGGTCGAGGATCGCGTTCTGAGTTTTGCAGCCCTCGAAGTTGGTGACGTGCGTGTCCCAGCCGTCGAGCGTCACCTCGACGCAGCGCACGCCGACCTCGATCAGCCGCCGGGCGGCCAGGCAGCCGCGGCCGAAGGGCGTGTCGCCGTAGCGCTCCAGCACCTCGCGCGGCTCGTGCGAGACCTCGAAGGCCTTGAGCTGCTCCGAGGTCATCATCACCGTGGCCCGCTTCACCATGTCAGCGTGCTGCGTGCGGGCCACTTGCCGCGGGCTGCGCTGGCGGAGGCGTTCTGCACGACTTCCAGGTCGCGTAGCCGCTGATCGAAGCGGTCCTTGGGGACTTGCGGCGTGACGTCCGGCACTTTTTCCTTGGGGTCGTAGGTCTTGAAGGCGTCGTACTGATCGCCCAGGTCGCCGCCGCGGCCGGGCCACTGGCCGGGCAGGATCGACACGTGGCGCGGGATCTCGGTGCGCAGGCCGGAGGGCAGCTCTTCGGGCAACTGATGGGCAATGATCGCGCCGATCGACGGATGAACGACCGTCGGGTCAGGCACGTAGCCGGTCTTCACCAGGTACGTGCCGCGCTCGTGGTCTCCCTCCTTCGTGGTCAGCGAGCGGACGAGCGAGATCGAGCCCAGCTCTTCGGCCACCCGCGGCAGCCCCTCGGCGAGCTGGACGCCCTGCACGGCAGTGGCGATGCCCTTGGTCTGACCGCCGATGGCGGTGCCGGGATGCGGGTCGAAGGTTTCGAGCTGGCTCGGCCCGCCGGCGAGCCAGAGCACGATGACGGACTGGGCAGGCTCGCGATCCTTTTTTCCGCCAGCCCGCTCGGCATCGCTGGCCAACAGGTGGGCGACGGGAGTCAGCCACGCGGCGCCGGTCAGGCCGGCCATGCCCAACAGCGAGCGGCGGGAAAGGTGGTCCCAGGCGTGTGCGGTGGTCATGCAATAGTCTCTAGGTCAGTGGTTCCACGACGCCTGCCAGTCGTTCAGCAGCGTGGCGAAGATGTCTTCCAAACTGCGCTGCCGCTGGGCGCCGCTCGTGCTCTTCAGCCGCGGCAGGTAGTTCTGCTTCTCTTCTTCCGTCGGCAACCTCGTCAGGGCCGCCAGGTAGGCGGCCTCGATCGCTCCTCTGGTCGTCGGGCGCCAGCATAGCGATGTGCGTGGAGGCATTGAGCACAGGATTCGGCTGCGTCCGCTCCTTCACGAGATCGCCGCAGAGCATCAGACAGCGTTGTGGGATGGTGCCCGATTGGAATAGCAGCTCGTCCTCGCCGGCATCACCGTAACGGCCGACGAAGTCGCTCTCGTTCAGCAGTCGCTGCAGACGAAAGACGACGTGCGACTGGCGGTCGATCGTCTGCACCGAGGCCGCTTGCAAGCAGCGCCCCCGAGACTTGCTCTGGCCGCAGCCGTGTGATCTGGAACGTGGCCCACGCACCCAGCGCCGTCTCGAGCTGCTCATCGCTCCAGCCCGGGTCTTCATAGGCCTCGCGATGGAACGGCTCGCTCTGGGCGATGAGCTGGATCAGCCGCCGCAGGTCGTAGCCGTGCCCGGCGAAATCGGCGGCCAGCAGGTCCAGGATCCGCATGCCGAAGTACTGAGAATCGCTCGGGTCGGTCGGGGTCTCGAAGGGGATGTCGTCCACCGGATCGATCATCGGCCGGCCGAACAGGAGGGCCCAGACCCTGTTGACTGTCGCACGGGCAAAGGCCTTGTTCTTCGGGCTGGTCACCCAGCCGGCCAGGCGCTCGCGGCGGTTGCCGTGCTGCCCCAACAAATCGGCGTAAAACGGCACGCCCGGCGTGCCGACGCGCGCATTGGGGTCGCTCGCCAGCAGTTTGGCCTGTTCCATCATTTCGTTGGGCGACGCATCGACTGGCGCATCGTCCTCGTCGGGGAGGCTTTCAGGCTGCACAGGCACGACGCTTGCTGAGTTGGCGCCTGTCCCGCTGGGCTGGTGCTTCACCCATACATAGTCGCCCGGCCCTTCGCGGATGCCGGTGAACGACTGCTCGGTGTGGGCGAAGAACGCGGCCAGGTTGTGGAAGTCTTCCTGCTTCCACGAGGCGAACGGGTGGTCGTGGCATTGGGCGCAGTCGATGCGGATGCCCAGGAAGGACCGATACACGCGGGCGGCCAGCTTCGTCTCGTCGGGGCCCCGGCCCTCCATGCCGGCGTTGACGGTGACCGTGACGAAGTTCGTGGCCGGCTCGCTGGTCCACAGACCGTCGGAGGCAATCAGCTTGCTGACGATCTGGTCGTAGGGCCGATTGGCGTGCAGCTCGTCGGCCAGCCACGACACAAACCGCCGCCGGCGATAGATGAGAAACGGCCCGTCGTTGGTTCCCACAAACGACCGCGCCAGCCGCTCGGCCAGATAGTCGCTGGAGCGGGGATCGGCCAGCAGGCCGGCCGTCCACCAGGCAACGGCATCGAAGTGCGTGATGCCGGGATCCTTCTCGCCGGCCTGCTGCGGCTCGCCCTTCATCCGCTGGAGCATGCGGATTTCTTCCAGGGAGGGGATTGTGCCGGTGAGCCCCAGCGACAGGCGCCGGAGGATCGTCAGGTCGTCAGCCCGCGGCGCCGGCTGAATGCCGAGCCCCTTCCAGCGCTCGGTAAAGGTCTCGTTCAAGGCCGCCAGCGTGCGGCGGAAATCGGCGTCCTGAAGCTGAGCCACCCCCTGGTCGGCATGCTGCCAGTGGTCTGGCATCCCCTTGGGAAACAGGCTGGCCACGACCGCGATCGCCCCCACGGGCACGACGGCCAGGAGCAGCAAATGACGCCAGATCATGATTGCAACCCTGGATGCCGAGGAGGGGTATGATCCATAGCGGGCCGACGCGGCGGACACCGTCTATTGTACCAGCCCAATGCCCCAGGCGGTTTCGCGTTTGATCATATCACCACACTAACCCGACGCGCAAGCGAGGGAGAGCTACGACCCACCGCGGCGGATCACGATTCTCCCTCGCTTGCGCGCTTGCACGTCGGGCTAGTGTGCGCATTGCCATGTGCGGTGGGCGTGGATCACAATGCATGTATCAGGCGAGCGTCGAGCCGTAAGGCCGACGTGCGTTCTCCGCTTCGTTAAACACGTCAGCCTTACGGCTCGACGCTCCCTTCTAGACTCCCGATGTCGTCTGAGCCGCCTGTGACCACCGGTGCCGTACCGTCCGAAGTGGCTTCGCCCTTCCGGCCGATCGGCGCAGATGGCGGCCCCTTGGCCGTTCCTGTTGCCCCACGGCGCGGCCTGATCCGCCACGTGTTGGGCGTCTTTTCGAGCATCATCTTCGGCGGGCTAGGGATCGCCACGCTGATCCTCGCACTGGCCGTCGTGGCGACGGTCCCGGTCCTCCAGTTCCTCAGCTTGGGCTACTTGCTGGAGGTCAGCGGCCGCATCGGGCGCACGGGCCGGCTGCGTGCGGGCTTCATCGGGCTGAAGCCGGCCGGCGTGGTTGGGATGTTCCTGGCTGGGCTGGGGCTCATGTGGCTGATCCTTCGCTATCTCTCGTCGCTAGCGATCAATGCCGAGATCATCGCCCCCGGCAGCGGCATCGGAAGGACTTGGGGGTTCTTCGCCGTGCTGGGCGTCGGCGTGCTGACGGCCGTGGCCCTGGGCCTGTTTCTGATCGTGCAGTGGTTCCGGCCCTCGACGTACGCCGACCTGCGCGACGGGCTATGGCAGATGGTCACGCGGCGCGTGCCGTATTACTTCTGGCTGGGACTGCGCGGCTTCGTCGGAGGCCTGATTTGGCTGGCCGTGCCGGTAAGCATCATGGTGGGCGCGTCCCTGATGCCCCACGCCGGCCGGGAGGGGGCCAACGGCCTGACGCTGCTGGGCTGGCTGGGCGGTTCGCTGCTGCTGGGGGCCGTGGTGCTGCACCTGCCGTTCTTGCAGACACAGATGGCGGCCGAGAACCGCTTCCGCGCCGTGTTTAACATTGTGGGCGTCTACCGACGCTTCTGGCGCTCGCCGATCTTCTACGGCGTTGCCGTCGTGGTGATGCTGCTCTTCGCGCTGCCGCTGTATCTGCTCAAGATCGAGCTGGTGCCGGCCGACGCGGCATGGCTGCCCAGCCTGTTGTTCGTGATGTCCATCTTTCCGGCGCACGTGCTGGCCGGCTGGGCCTATGCCCGGGGCGTGCGGGCCGAGCGGCGTTTTACCAACATGCGCCTGCTGTTTCGTCTGGCGCTGTGCAGTCTGGCGATGATCTCCATGTTGGCAGCCGGCGGCTTTTATGTGCTGATCGTGTTCTTCAGCCAGTTCACGGTCTGGCACGGCGTGTGGGGCATGTACGAACAGCACGCCTTCTTATTGCCGGTGCCGTTTCTAGGGGGTTGATGCCGCCGTGCGCTCAATCTCGTGCCGTTAGGCCGCGGCCCGTGGGAAATTCCAGGCCCGCCTTGCCGACAACCTACGCGCGCTTGCGAAATTCGGCCCGATAGACCGGCTTGCCCGCCTGCCGCACGCGGCGCTCGAAGTTGGTGCGGTAGTCCAGGTCGTGCTCGGCGGGACGCTCGGCCACGGGCAGCGGCCCGACGAGCCGCGTTTCGGTGCGGAGCATGTCCAGCGTCGTTTGGAAGTACTCCTCGACATCGGACCAGAAGTGCAGCGACCCGCCGACCCGCAACGTGCGCTCGATCTGGTGCACGAAGCCCTCGTTCATCACCCGGCGTTTCTTGTGCCGGGCCTTCCACCAGGGATCGGGGAAGTACACGTGCACCGCCGCAAGCGTCGCATCGGGCAGCAGCTCCGCGAACACGCGGCCAGCGTCGGCGCTGATGGCGCAAGCGTTGGCGATCTTGCGTCTCGCCAGCCGAGCAGCGCAAAACTCCGCATACTTCTCCGCCAGCTCGATGCCCAGAAAGTTGGTGTCGGGCCGCTCCTGTGCTGCCGTGAGCAGGAACATCCCCTTGCCGGAACCGACCTCGACCTCCAGCGGGGCCTCGCGGCCGAAGATCGCCGAGGCGTCCCACGGCCGCGGCAGATCGTCCCACTTCTTCAGGTGCCGCGACAGGTCGAGCGAATTATCGATCTTGCGTAAGGCGCGGCGCGGCATGTGACGTAGAACGGAATTCATTCCGCTGGCAGCGCGTGGCAACCCCGGAGCACGGATGCGAGGACGGAGCAATCCAACATTAGCGCCTATTAACGTTTATTAGCGTTCCCGTTCTGCACGGAATGAATGCCGTGCTACGTCAGCATCGTCAGCGGGTGCTTGCGGTTCTCCAGCGGCAGCTTCACTTGCCGGCCGAGACGCTGGGCCTCGAAGATGGCCAAAATCATCTCCGTAGCTCCGCGGGCTTCGTACACGCTGCCCTGCGGCTGCCGGTCCTCCTCGATCGCCGAGATCAGGTCCTTCACGGCCAGCAGGTTGCCGCCGTGCAGACCGGCGTCTTTGAGCGGCTCGTCGTTGCCGATGCCCGCCGAGGTGATGTTCTGCCACGCCGTGCCACTGCGGCCGGGCGACCAGCTCGGATCGAGCAGGATTTTGCACGCCGGGAGGTGCCCGGTGACGATCTCGATCACGCCCCGCGAGCCGTAGATTTGCAGGCCGAAGCGGCTGGGCGAGCCAAACATGTTGCGGATCGTGGCGAAGTAAGCCGTGGAGCCGTCGGGCATGCCATACATGGCCCGCACCGAGTCGCCGGCCAACGGGCCGAGCCCTTCGGCCCCTTCGGCGACGTCTCCTTGGTGATCGGATGGCCGTCCTGCGTGACAGCGGACTGACACCACGTGGGATGCCCGCCGAACAGGCGGATCAAGTCGAAGATGTGCGTGCCCAGCACCCACAGGTCTTCCGCCCCACCGCGGCGGTCTTCCTTGCCGCGGCCACGATACTCCAGCACCTTGCCGATCTTGCCCGACTCGAGGAGCTGCTTGACGACCTTGGCCTTGGGGCCGTACCGCGACTGGTGGGCGATGGCCAGCTTGACGTGGCTGCGCTCGCAGCCGGCGACCATCGCGTCGGCCTCCTCCAGCGTGCGGCAGAAGGGCTTTTCCATATAGATGTGGATGCCCCGCTCAGCTACGGCCAGCACCAGCTCGTGGTGCTTGTCGATCCATCGCGGGCAAATGCTCACGATATCGGGCTTGGTCTTCTCCAGCATCTCGCGGTAGTCGGCGAACCTGGCGTCTACCTTCAGCCGCGTGCCGGCTTTGGCCAGGCCATCCTTGTTGTCGTCGGCCACGCCGACGATCTGGGCGTTTGGGAGATCGAGCCAGACGGTGTCGATCCCGTGGCCATAGTCGCCGTGTCCGGTGCGGCCGATGACGCCGATGCGATAGGTTTTTGGCATAGTAGTTCTCGGAGGAGTTAGCCGACAGGCCCGATCCGGGTCGTGAAGACGAACGTCCAACATCGAACATTGAACATCGAACGAACGCATCGGGAAAGAGGGCACTTGCGAGAACGCCGGTTTTTCATTCGACGTTGGACGTTGGGCGTTCGACGTTGGACGTTCAAACTGGCACAACAGGCCGGGACGCCTTCTCGTGGCAGAACCCCGAGCCCGAACTTTCCCCGTCCTCCCGTTGTCGTCTAGGACAGATGCTCTACACTGTGGCCTTTCCGCCGCCGGCCGACCGCATGATCCACAACGCGCCCATCAAGACGCTGGTCCACAAGGGACTGACGATCGAAGGCTATTCGCGCGCGGCCGTGCAGACGTACTGGCGGCTGCCGGAGCTGAAGCTGGGCTTCGACCTCGGGGCACAGCCCTGGGCCTTCATGGGCACGCCGACGTGGTTCGTCTCCCACGCTCACCTCGACCACATCGCGTCGCTGCCCGTCTACGTGGCCCGGCGGCGGATGATGAAGATGGAGCCGCCGACGATTTACCTGCCCGAGCACACGATCGAGCCGGTGGAGCGAATCCTGCGGCTGTTCTCCAAGCTCGACCGGGGCCGGCTGCCGTGTGACCTGCGGCCGACGCGGCCGGGGGACGAGATCGAGCTGTCGCGCGAGCACGTGGTCACCGTCTCGGCCACGCGGCACACGGTGCCCTCCCTGGGCTTCGTGGTCTGGGAGCGGCGGCGGAAGCTGAAGCCGGAGTACCAGAGTCTCACCGGCGAGCAAATCCGCGACCTGCGGCTAGGCGGCACCGACGTGACGGCCGAGATGCGCATCCCGCGCGTGGCCTACCTGGGCGACAGCGCGCCGCAGGGCCTGGACGATTGCCCTGCCATGTATCAGGCGCAGGTGCTGATCCTGGAGCTGACTTTCGTGGCCCCCAGCCATCGCAAGGACAAGATCCACAAGTTCGGCCACATGCACCTGGACGACCTGGTGGAGCGGCGCGATCGGTTCCAGAACGAGGTGGTCATCGCCTCGCACTTTTCCACGCGGTATCACCACAAGCAAATCCGCGACTTCGTGCAGCGGCGAATGCCGGACCTGCTGGAGGGACGGATGCACTTGTGGCTGTGAAGATCGCGCCCAAGCGCGGACATTAGCCCGACGCGCAAGCGAGGGAGCGGCGGCAACAAGTGCGGAGTCTGACGGCGGCTCTCCCTCGCTTGCGCGTCGGGCTAGTGTGCTAGGCTGCCGCGTGCGCGGCTTCGTAGGCGCGGCCACCAATGCCGAGGGGCGCCTTGGCGGCAAGCAGAAACTGGTTGGAAGTCGGCAACCCCAGGGCCAGGGTCGCGAAATCCAAGAGAGTGAAAGCGCTCACCACGAACAAGTTGGAAATCGAGATGAACTCGCCCAGCGAACGCAGCGACCCGCGCGTCCGCTTCACGCTGTTGAGGCCCAGCAGGTTGCGCAGGCTCAAGATCCAGGGGCCGGGCGAGGGCAAGTAGCCCAGCTCCACCACGCTGAGCCCGGACTGCGTGACCAACTCCCCCAGTGAGTCGCGCGTAAAGAGGTTCAGGTGCCTGGGGATGTGCCAATGGCCCCAATACCGCCGCTTGAAGAGACGATAGTCCAGCCCGCCGACGTTGGGCGTCTCGATCAAGAGCCGGCCGCCGGGCGAGAGCTTTCCGGCCAAAGCCCGTAGGGCCTTGCCAGGTTCTCGCAGGTGTTCGATGACCTGGCTCAAGATGATGAAGTCGTGTCCGTCGTCGCGCAGCGCGCTCAGGTCGTGCTCGACGTTGCCTTCGACGAGCGCCACGCCCTTGCGCTTTGCCGCGGCGACCGTGGACGGGTCGTGCCGCAGATCGACGCCGATCAACTCAGCTTGACCGGTGAAGACTTCAGCCAATCGCAGCAGCCGGTCCGCGTTGCCGCAGCCGATATCGACGACCGATTCTGGCGACACGCCCTCCATGAACTTCATCGTCCGCCGGACGCCCATGCGGGTTTGCATCTTGAGGATGAAGCCCTTGATGGCGTTGGGCGAGTCGGGATTGAGCGTGTAGTACGTCCGCGGGTATAGGAGCGGAAACTCCTCGGCGGTGGGGAGGGGATCGAGATACACGTGGCCGCACTCGAGGCATCGCACGATGTAGAACGGCCCCGGCCGCGTGGCGTACTCGAAGTCTTCGCCCTGCGTCACCAGCTCCGTGGCGGCTTCGCCGCAAATGCAGCACGACATCGCTTGTTCCTTCAAGATTAGCGGAGGGCCGCGCCCTCGCCGCGGGCGGCGTAGTGGCCGGTTTGCAATCGCACCAGCGTCAGGCGGTCTCGCTCGCTCATGATCCGGCGGATCGTCCGGCAGCTTTCGAGCACCGCGACCTGGCCAAAGGCCGGCAGTGTCTCTTCCACAACGTGCCGCGGTGCGAGGAGGTAGAGATCGCCCTCCGCCAAACGACACACGGCCTGCACGTCGGCTGGCATGTCGGCCCGCACCAGCGCCGGCCGCAGGTAGTAGGCGATTTGCAAGTCGGGCAATTGGCACAGGTGCAACGGCTGGCCGCCGGGCACCTTCAGCGCTCACCGCGGCGGCAAAGTCGGCATGATCGCGGTACGAATCGTGGTACGGCATGACCAACGTCAGCGCACCGGCCGCCGCCAGCCAGACGGTGGCGAACAGGGCCGTCGTCTGAGCGGCAGGCCACCGCCGGTGCTCGCAGTAAATGACAGCCAGCGACGCCATGCCCACGATCGCGATCAGGACGGTGATCGGTCCGGCGCCGCGCGGCGGCCAGATTTGGACGGCCGTTACTCCTCGCGCACAGGCCGTGGCCACGGCGGCCGCCAGCCAGCTGGGCCGTGGGCCGCGCCCCGCGTGGCGCCGCGCCAGGTATTGCCAGAAGCCCAGCGCCGCCACGATGGAGAGCGGCGGCAACAGCGGAGCGCTGTAGTGCTGATGCTTCCACGCGCTGGCGGTGAGCAGGGCCAGGCCGGGCACGATCCAGCAGAACGCCAGTCGCCACCAGGGGTGGGCCCAGACACGCTGCCGCACGCCGTGGAAGGCTGCTAGCGCGACCAGCGGCGTCCAGGGGAGCATCACCAGGAGTATCGAATAGAGATAAAAGAACGGCGGCTTCCGCCCGGATTCCAGATTCATGTCGCCCCGGAAGCGGCCGAAGTGATGTTGAAGCTGATCGTCGAGGAACGCGGGATACGCCAGATAGGCCGCGATCGGCCAGCCCAGCAGGCACACGGCGAAGATCGCCAGACCGATCGGACTGAGTAAGAACCGCCATCCCCTCAGCTCCCAGCTCAGCAGTAGATACAGTCCGCAGGCGGAGAAGATCACGACCGGGCCGATCAGCCCCTTGGTGAGGAACGCCAGTCCGGCCGCCAGATAAAAGGCCCAGGGAAGCCAGCGATCGGTCCGGCGGCCGTGCGGACTATCGACCTGCGCGAGCGCAAAGGCGAGCATCGCGCCACAGACCGTGGCCACGAGCAGGCTGTCGCTTTCGGCCAGGCGGGCGATCTGCAAGATGTACCAGGTCGAAAGCTGCATCAGGCCGGCGACCAGTCCCACGCGCGGGCCGAACCAGCGCGTGCCCATGACGGCGATGAGGAGCGCGGTCAGGATCGCTGCCGCGGCGCCGTAGCAACGGACAGCCAGCTCACTATCTTCTGCCAGCAGGGTCATCGCCGTGGCGATCACCCAATAGGTCAGCGGTGGCTTCTCGGTGCAGGGCACGCCCGCGATGCGCGGGATGATCCAGTCGCCGCTAGCGAGCATCTCGCGCGCGGCTGAGCGAAGAACACCTCGTGGACCGTCAGCACCCGCGTCTTGCCCCCCAGCCCGACCGTCAGGAGCGTGGCCCCGAAGAGGACGATCACCACCGCGGAGCGAAGCGAGAGATGGGGATGGGGCGTATCGGCAGTTTGCGCCGCGGCGGTTTGCGCACGCCCGGTTTGCGTCGCGTCAGGTCGCAGCGCGGTTCGGCCGTCACGGATCGCGGATTTGGTCGTCATGCCGCGCGGGCGAGGGCCGGCTTGGTGGTGGTCGTCTTAGCGATGGCCGGCGCCACCTGGTGCCAATGCTCGCGGTACCAGCGGATGGTCTGGCGGATGCCCTGCTCGAGCGGCACCAGCGCTTCAACCGAGAGGCCCAGCGGCGCCAACGTCTGCGGATCGCCGACGACCTGGCTTCGGTCCGGTTCACCGGCACGCATGGGGACGTGCGTGACGCGGCAGTGAGAGCCGGTTTGCCGCACGACCTCGTGGGCGAGCTGATTGATCGACGGCGTGTACTTGGGGCCCATGCCGGCCGAGAAGATCGAGGCGTAGCAGCCGTGGTCTGCCATCAGGGCACGCAGCAGCACCTCGGCCAGGTCCCGTACGTAGATCATGTCCATGAGCTGTTCGCCGTCGCCGTAGATGATGATCTCGTCGTTGGCCAGCGCAGGGATCACCAGGTTGGGCATGATCTTCCGCACGGGCCAGGGCTTCTGCCGCGGCCCGTAGGCGTTCAGGCCGCGCACCACGGCGATCTGCGTGCCGAACTCGCGGTTGAACGTCAGGGCGAACCGTTCGGCGGCCGATTTGGTGATCGAGTAGGGATTGTTCATCCAGTGGTTGCCCACCGTGATGTGCACGCCCCGGCGGCCGAAGTCGCGGCAGGCCTCGAAGACGTGGATCGCGCCCAGGATGTTGGAGTGCACGGTCAGCGTGGGCTGGTCGATGGTCTCGCTGGTGCCCAGGATGCCCGCCAGGTTGATCACGCCATCAGCGGCCTCGATCGCTGCGCGGACGGCCACGCGGTCGCGGATATCGCCCATCACCAGGGGCACATCAGGCCGGTGTGGCCGGCCAAAGCGGTCGAAGACCACCGGCTCGTGCCCCTCGTCCAGAAGAAGGTCCACGAGGTGGCCGCCGATGAACCCATTGCCGCCGGTGACAAGCACTCGCATGCGATAGCTCGCTGAAGGTTACCTGGTAGGATTGAACGAACGGGGGGTGAAGGCCTTGGAGGAACGCTAATAAGCGCTAATCATCGCTAATATTGATAGAAACTCGCTCGTTGTCCTGTTGGAGCACTTCGCATTATTCCTGAAATTAGCGCCAATTCGCGCTTATTAGCGTTCCCTCCGTCTTAAGCCGCCACAAGCTGCTCCGCCGCGGCGATCGTCTGCTCGAGTCCTTTGACCAGCGGAGTGAAGCGATACGTGGGATCGAGCCAGTTCTCTTTCTTGGCCACCAGCAGTGCCGTGTTCTCGCCCGGCCGCCGCTCGGGCTTGGCGACCACCTGGCTTTCCGACTTGGTCAGCTCGACGATCAGCCGAACCACTTCGCCAATGGGCGTGGCCACGCCGCTGCCCAGCTCGTAGGTCTTGAGCGGATCGAGACCGTCCTGGAATAGCGCGTGCACCAGGTTCGCGGCCACGTCCTGCACGTAGACGAAGTCGTTCTGCTGGGTGCCGCCGCCGTGGACGATGATCGGCTCGCCGGCCAGGGCGGCGCGGATGGCGGTGGGGATCAGCTTTTTCACCTCGGCCTTCTGCCGCTCGCCGTAGACGTTGAAGATCCGCACGGCGGCGATCCGCGTGCGGTGCTCCTTGTTGTACATCAGGGCGAAACGCTCGGCGGTGTGCTTGGAGATGGCGTAGGGGTTGTTGTCTTCCCCGTTGCCCACGCCCGCGTAGACGCAGCGCTTCTTGTAGAACCGGCAGGCGTCGAAGACGTTCAGCGAGCCGAGGATGTTCACCTCGACGGAGCGACCCGGCTGTGCTAGCGATTCCACGGTGCCCAGCACGCCGGCCAGGTGGATCACGCCCTCGCTGCGCGCCACGGCCTCGGAAACCACCTGGTAGTCGGTTACGTCGCCCAGAATGGTGATCGGCTGCGTGCCCGACCAGGCCGGCTCAGCCGCAGCCGCCTGCGTGCGGCAGAGGACCATCGGCTGGTGCCCTGCGGCGGCGAGCGCCTCGACCACGTGCGAGCCGATGAAGCCGGTGCCGCCAGTGACCAGGATTTTCATGCGCTTCTCCTCATGCGGCTTTTTGGAACCGCAGTCTGATGAGTCCCTTGAAGTTCTCCATCGCCGCGGGGCCGACTTTGACCCGGCTGTCGGGGTCTTCCGTCCAGCGGACGGGGATATTGCCGATGCGACAGCCCCGCCGCTGCGCTTGGACCAATAACTCGGTGTCGAAGAACCAATAATTGTTCTGCACGAGCGGCAGCACCTCACGGGCGGCGGCGATGGAGAGGGCCTTGAAGCCGATCTGCGCGTCCGAGAACTGCTTGCCAGGGAAGAAGGCCTTGACCAGCAGGTTATAGCCGCGCGACACGACTTCCCGCTTAAGGCAACGCTCCACTTGGCTGCTTCGTGCGAGCCGTGTGCCGACGGCGACGTCATATTCTCCTTGAGCCACCGAGTCGATCATGGGCACGAAGGCCGCCAGGTCGGTGGACAGGTCCACGTCCATGTAGCTGACGATGGCGGCGCTGCTGGCGGTCCAGGCGGCCCGCAAAGCCAGGCCGCGTCCCTTCCGGTCCAGGTGGAAGGCCGCCACGTCGGGAAACCGGCTCGACAGCTCCTGAGCGATCGCCCACGTACGGTCCACCGAGGCGTTGTTGGCGATCACGATCCGCCAGTCATAGCCAGCGTGCTGCAAGAGGTGCTCGCGCAGCGCATGAATGCAGCGCTCCAGCTTGCACTCTTCGTTGTAGACGGGGATCACGACGTCAACCTTCACGGCATGCCCTGGCCCTAGGAGAACGGCCGATGAAAAGGGCCAGCCTTATAGGCCAGACGCCCGGCGGCCGGAAGAGCGGTTTGAGTAGCACACTCACCCGACGCGCAAGCGAGGGAGAATCGCCATCTGACTCGGCGCGTGTACCCGCTACGCCCTCGCTTGCGCACTTGCGCGTCGGCTAGTGTCGCTTGCGCTTCGGGCTAGTGTCGCGTGCCTCCACTGAGCAGACGCCACAGGTACTCCAGCTCGCTGGTGCGTTCCGCTCGGAGCGTGCCGGGGGCGTAGGCCACGTGACAGTACAGCAGCGCCAGCAGCCGCACGCCATCGGCCAGCGGCGCCGAGGCCGAGGCCAGCTCGGCGGCAAACTCCAGTGGCGTCTGGTCCGCCTCGCGGGGGTAGCCGTGCTCGCGCGCCAGGCTTCCAACGCCTCGAACGTGTAGGTCACGAGCTGATCGGCCGACAGCCGGTTCACGAGCCCCGTGGCGTAAGGGTTAGGATAATCGGCGAACGGCCGCCCCTGCGGAGCGGCGGGTGCCGTGAGCGACGGCTGCGCAGCGGGCCGCGACTTCTTCTTCCAACCGAAGAGGCCTGCTAGCAGGTTGCGCAGGTCAGTCCAGAGTCCCGCGAGGGCCGCCCAGAGCTCCTTACGATGGCGCCAGACGAGAAAGGCGACGACCGCAATGATGAGGGCATGCAGCACCCACTTGAACAGCGACGGCAGCCAGCTCAGCGCCGTCCCCAGCGATTCCATCGGGCGGAAGCTCGATGAGGAGGATGAGCTGCTGGAGCCCGAGGGCTTGTCCTCACGGTCCTGTTCGCTGTCCTCGTCAGTGTTTTCTTCCTCTCCTGCATCTGAGCCGTCGGCGTTCTCGTCCGACTTGGTTCGCTCGCCATCCGGAGAGGACGATGTCTTACCGTTCTGGGGACCCTCGGAGGTCTTCTTACCCTCCGAAGGCTCGCCTGTCTTGCTTCCCTCGCTGCCTGGCTGAGACTTGGCGTTTCCGTTGGGTGGCTGTTTCGCGCCAGGCTCGTTGCTGGACGACAAATCGGTGGATTTCTTAGCGGAGGTCTTCGCGCCGTTGTCGGGCGGTTGCGAGGAGCCGCTCTTCTTGCCGTCCGGTTCACCGCCGCTGGTCTTCGTCGATGGCTCGCCGCCGGAGGTCTTGCCGGACGAGCCGTTTTCGCCCGTCTTGGACGATCCGCCGCCTCCGTCGGACTTGCTCGCGCCTCCCGCCTTTTTTGCTCGCACCCTTTCCCTTGTTGGTGGTCGAGCGGGCTTGCTTCTCGGGGTCCTTCCCCCCGCTTCCGCCCGGCGGGGCGTCTCGCGAGGCTTGCCGCTGCGGCGAGCCGATGGTGCCGGTGAGCGAGGCCGCCGCGTACTCGGCATTGGGCCGCGGCAGGAGCATGGCCAACACCAGAAGAGCGAGGCCCAGCCCACAGCCGATGCCGATCCATTTCTTGGCCACGCGGGGCGGCATATCCACGTACCGCTGCCGGAGGTAGCGGCGCATGCCGAGGAAACTGGTGGTCAACAGTAGTCCTAGCCCCGCGGCGACGTATCGGACGAGTAATTGGAAGACGTATTGCCGCCGCTCCTCGTCGGCGGCCGGAATGAAAAGCTGGCCAATGCCGAAGATCGGCAGCGCGGCCAGCGAGAAGTAGACGACCCACACGCCCGGCGCATGCGGCCGCTGGTCTCCCTCCAGCCAGCGCTCCCACCAGCGCTTGGGCGTCTGCTCATCTTCATCGCCGGTGGTACCCGCCAGGCGGCGTTTCTTGGCGAGCGCTTCGGCGGCGGCGATGCGCTCAGCCACTTCCGGGGGCGTGGCGTCGGCGCCTTTCGCCTCGTCGTCCATGCCGATCGTCTGGAGCAGCCCTTCGCCCGTATCGACCTGCTGGTCGTCGATAAACGTGCAATCCCAGGTTAGCTTATTCGCGCACCACCAGATGACGCCCAGCAGTGCCCAATCGAGGTACAGGCCGATCGATGCCAGCGGCCCGGTATGCTTGACATAGACGGCGATCGCCAGTCCGACCGAGATCGCCAACGGCAAGGCGAAGAGCGTGGCCCGAGCGGTGCCGCTCTCGATGGAAATCCGCCCGATGAGCACCGCAGCGAAGACAAAGCAGGAGAGGACCCACCGCAGGCGGTCTTCGTGCTCCCCTTCGTAGTACAGCTCGACCAGGAAGAAGACCAGGCTGCCGACCATGATCATGATCAGCGCAGGGCCGATCGCGATGGCGATGTAATCGGCGGCGGTCTTGTCGAGACGGCTGGACATGGAATGACGAAGCACGAAGCACGAATGACCAAGGAATGACGAAGGACGAAGCACGAATGACGAAGGAAGCACGAATGACGAAGCACGAACGTTGGGTGAACAGCGATGCGACGACGAAACTTCCTTACTTCGTCATTGGGTCATTCGACATTGGTCATTCCTTCGTCATTCGTGCTTCGACATTCGTCATTGATACAACAACTGCCTCCGGCAGATCGACACGATCGATTGCTCGTCCTTCAAATGCCGAGTCTCGATGCCCTCGGCCACCAGCCGCCCCGCGGCGACCGAATACTGGTAGTCTTCGAACAAGTTCAGCACGGCCGTCACGGCATACCCTTGCCGGCGCAGGTTGCCTAGCGCGATCGCCGCCTGGTCGGTCACGGCCGAAAGGATGACGATCACCGTGGCGTCGCGCGGCAGCCGGCTGTAGGTCTCGTTCAGCAGGCTCGGCAGGTCGAAGCCGTCGGTCAACTCCAGCCGGGCCAGCGCCTCGCGGATGCGCATGAACTGCTCGGGCCCGCGCCGCGTCTCGACCACGACCGGCGCCAGGCGGTCACTGGCCTCGAGCATCGAAGCGGCCGCGTTGGCAGCCTTGCGCGTGCGGTAGTCGTGCTGCGGGCCTTCGCGGCGGATGCGGTCGGCGGCGTCGCGGCCGTTGGTCACCAGGCCGACCTGCTGGTTCATCTGATAGACGGCATTGGCGATCGAAACGGCCGCCGTCACCGCCAGGTCCGAGCGGTACGGCTCGTCGCGCGGGGCGTAGCTCCCTTGATGGAAATCGAGCACCAGCGTCGCGCCAGCCACGCTGGATGGCTCGTAGACTTTGCTGTGCAGGATGCCGGTCCGCGCCGTCGCTCGCCAGTTGATGCGGTTCAGCGGGTCGCCCGGCTCGTACTGCCGCACCCCGGAGATGCGGGTGGGGTCTTCGTACAACCGGTGTGCCATGCGGACCTCGCCGATCGGCCGGCGGGACGAGACGTCGTAGCCCTCCAGGGGCACCACCTTGGGATACACCAGCAGGTAATGCGGCTCGGTGGCCACGCGATAGCGGCGGTGCAGGCCGAAGACGTCGCCGGTCTCCAGCACCAGCGGGCCGATCTGGTAATAGCCGCGGCGGTTGCACTGGAGCTGATAGAGCATGCCGTGGCTGGCCCCGCGCCGCAACGAGGCCAACTCAAGCCGCGAGCCTTTCACGCCCAGACTCGGTGGGTTATAGAGCAAGGCCGAGCGCGGCAGCAGGTCTTCCATCAGCACCCAGGCGATCGGCAGCCGGCCGGTGTTGCGGACGTTCACCACCACGGCCACGCTCTGTCCGACTTCAGCCGTCAGCGTGTTGCACTCCCGCTTCGCGGCCAGGTTCTCGCACCAGGCCCGGCTGACCCAGCGGCTGACCAGCATCACCCCTAGAAGCACGTACATGGCGTAGGCCAAGAGGCCCAGGTCGAACGCCAGGGAGATGAGCAGCAGGACGAGCGCACCGGCGAACCATTTCATGGAGATATCGACCGCAGCATCGTCATCACCTGGTCTTCATCCCATTCGTCCTCCGGGACGATGTACTGGAGCAAGACGGCGCCGTCGCGGCCCTCGAAGGCGCCGCTGACTTGGCGCGTGGGCCTGCCGGACTTCTCCTCGGTGCCCGTGCTGAACTCGAACGGAACCTCCTCGCCGCCGATGGTCACGGTTCGCGTCTCGGTGGAGTCCACTTTCATGCCGGGCTGCTTGCCCTGCTTCTTCATTTCGGCTTGCATCTGTTGTTGCGTGGCGGGGTCGGACTGTGCGCCGGCCATCTGCATCAAGGTGAGCACCTCGCCACCGGCCGCGGCGAAGACGACCATTTTCATCTCGATGCCCCAGATATTGATATCCATCCCGACCTGCGGCGGAAGGTGCTGCGGCACGTCCATCGCCACGATTGCCTGCTGAATGGCAACCACTTGCTCCGGATCGGTCGTCATTGCGTTGGAGAACTTGTTGTAGATCCAGATCCCGAAGCCGCAGCAGGTGATGGCCAGCACGCCGAACACCCCGCCAAATATCAGCAGCACCTTGACGCCGGTGCTCATGCCGCGCTTGGGCGGGCCCCCCTCAGGGAAAGAGGACGGGCCTGGCCCGAAGGTGCCTTGAGACATGTGCGGCTCCAGTGGCGAAGGGAGGAGATCGAGGTGTACGTAGGCGCTTGCAGGGGCACAGCCGGCCTACTGCCGGCCTACCGCAGGGGTACAACCGGCCTACGATTCAGCCTATCCGCAAACCAGTGACGGGAAAAGTAGCCACGCAGACAGTGGGGCGTCAAACTTGTGGTTCGGGCCTGGTCTCTTCCTCGTTCTCGTTCTCGTACTCGTGCTCGACTGCGTGGTGGGCACGAACATCGAGCGAGCACGAGCACGAGTTACGAGCGGGCGTACGAGCGAAGTACGAGCACGAGCACGAGTACGATTGTTGACCTCATTGTAACGACGCTGGTAGACCACGATCATGACCCACGACTCCCAGCCGATCGCAGCCGACCAGGCCGCACTTTCGCTGCCGGAGGACGAGATGCGCCGCTTGGGCTACCAGGTGGTGGACATGCTCGTCGGGCACTTCGCGGCGCTGCGCGACCAGCCGGTGACGCGGACCCTGGGCAGCGAGCAAATGGCGGACCTGGTGGCAAGTGACTTTCCGGAGCACTCGACGCCGCTGGATGAGCTGCTGCACGAGCTGGACGAGCGCGTGTTTCGCTACATCGGCCTGACCACGCATCCGCGTTTTTTTGCCTTCGTGCCCAGCCCCAGCAACTACATCAGCGTCTTGGGCGACGCCCTGGCCGCCGGCTACAACGCCTTCCTGGGCAACCAATTGGAGGCCGCCGGGCCGTCACGCATCGAAGAGATCACCGTCGATTGGCTGCGCCGCCTGTGCGGCTTGCCGGAAACCGTCGGGGGCCTCTTCGTCAGCGGCGGCTCGGTGGCCAACCTCACCGCACTGGCCGTTGCCCGGCACGTGAAGCTGCCGATTCCCTCGGCTCCAGCCCGCCGCTTGGCCGTAGCATTCTGCTCCGATCAAACGCATTCCTGCATCGAGCGGGCATTCCGGCTCATGGGCTTCTCGCGCGATCAGCTCATCCGCATCGCGAGCGACGATGACCACCGTCTGCCGCTGGATGAATTGCGGCGCCGCGTGGCTGCTGCCCGCGATGAAGGGCGCCTGCCATTCTGCGTTATCGCCAACGCCGGCACCACGAACACAGGCGCCGTGGACCCGCTGCCGGAGCTGGCCGACTTCTGCCGGGCCGAGGGCCTGTGGCTGCACGTGGACGGCGCCTACGGGGCCGCCGGCATGCTTTGCGAAGAGGCCAGGCCGCTGCTGCGAGGGCTGGAGCTGGCGGATTCGCTGGCCGTCGATCCGCACAAGTGGCTGTTCCAGCCCTATGAGATTGGCTGCGTGCTGGTGCGCGACGGCCGGCAACTGCACGACACCTTTCGCACGACAGCCGAGTATATGAGCGTGGTCCACCGCGCGGCCGAAGTGAACTACCAGGACTGCGGCATCCAGCTCACGCGCTCGTTCCGGGCGCTGAAGCTGTGGCTATCGCTGCGTTTCTTCGGCGTAGCGGCCTTTCGCGAAGCCGTGCGTCGCGCCATCCATTTGGCCGAGTTCGCCGAGGGAGTGATCCGCGAGACGCCGGGGCTTGAGGTGGCGTCGCCGGCCCGGTTGGCGATCGTGGCGTTCCGTTATGCTTGCCCCGACGTGGCGGCGGATGATGCCGACGCCCTGAACGAGGCGATCGTCACGCGGCTGCTGGCCGAGGGCTTCACCACAGTGACATCCACATCACTCCGCAGCCGGCGGGTGCTGCGGCTGTGCACCATCAATCCGCGGACAACCCAAGAAGACCTCTGCCAGACGATCCGCCACATCGCGCAAGCGGCAGAATCGGCAGCGGCGGACTCCTCGTAACGTGTGTTCCCGCCGTTTTTTGCGGCCAGCACTGGACTTTGCCCCTGCTGCCGTTAAAGATAGAGACAGCCGCATCTCCAGAGCGACGGCCGTCCGCCGCGCCGTCGCCGTCCGTACACAGGAAAGGTGTTGAAACATGGTTCGCACATTGCTTGGTGTCGTCTTGTCGGGCACGCTCCTGCTGGGCTGGTGTTGGTATTACTCCGATCATCTGCCGCAGCATTGTCAGCAAGTGAAGCTGATGATGCAGCAGGATGACGAGGCCGACCCCGTCGAGCAGGCTGTCGCAGCAAACGCGGAACAGAACCAAGAGATCACTCTTGTCCAGGGTCCGCTGGCGTTCAACCTGTTCGAGCAGAATGCCGAGGGGGGCCGCGATTTCCGTAAGATCGGCCTGGGGCTGGCCACGTTCCTGGGGGTGGCCCTGGTGGCCACGCTGCTGCTCACGATGGCTGGCCTGCGGAGCTACTTTGCTCGCGTGGGGTTTGTGGCCGCGCTGGGCCTTTTCGCCGCCGTGCTGGTCGCATGCGATGCCCTGTTCTGGAATCAGACTTGGGAGTGGGCTGCCTACAAGAGCATGTTCTTCGTCTCCGGCGCACTGATCGCGGGCCTTGTGCTGGCGATTTTCGTACGCCCGAGCCCGACGCTGGTGAAGATTCCGGTCCGCGTGCGGTAAGTCAGTCTCGTGCGGTAAGTCCGTTACTTGATAGCGACAAACGGGGGGCCAAGCGGCCCCCCGTTTCTTTGCGCCGCTCAGCCTCGATCAATCCCCGAACAGCCCGGTGGCGTACCACACGCCGTTATTGCCACGGTCGATGTCATAGCCGTATTCGACGTGGGGCGAGCTGACGGCGTCCCAATGCCCGGACGATTGGTGCCAACAGTGTACGCATTCGATGGCGGCCTCCAGCAGTGACTGGCCGCCCCAGCTCTCGGCCACTACTTCGCGGGAGCTCATCTCGCCAAGTTTGGCGTTGATCCGATGGAAGCGGCTCTCCCAATCGTGATGCCCCTGCACGTTGATGTTCGCCTGATGCTGGGAGTGCCAGGCCGACTCGCGCAGCAGCTCGTGGTGCGGCAGGCCCCGGGCGCTGCGTGGCGCATGCGGGTGCGTGCGCACCGCGTAGATCATCGTTCGTTGGGTCAGCGTACCGGGCGGCAGGTCCAGCATCGCCGTCAGCTCCCATGACCCGTACGGCCTGCCATGCCGGAGCGGGAACTGGCTGACCACGTGCCGGTAGTGCTCCGACGCCGGATTCTCGTAGTCGATCATGGCGATCCCCGGACTGCCGCGAAGCTCGGCGAACGCCGGATGCTGCACGAGGCAAATCTCGCGGCCGCCGTCCAGCGTCCGATAATCGAGCGGAAAGCGGGCAAAGACGTAACGATGACCCCGCGTGCTGGCCGCCAGCCGCGCCAGCTCCTCCGCACGCACGGCCTCCCGCCCGTACCACGCGGCATCGTGGAATGAGATGAAGAGCAGGGCTTGCTTTCGCCGGGCTTCGTGGCAGGCGGCGGAATAGTCGTTGTGCCACGCGATGCGCTCGAGGGCCGAGCTGCCCTCGGCTGCGCGCTGCCCGCTCGGCGCAATAGTAGGGGGAGTGAGGGTGCCGGGAGTCATGGCGATGGGGGCGCACGGCACGCGCAGGTTGGCAAAGTGCCGAATCGCCGGGCCGCGGATTCCGGCCAGGAATCGATGCCGCACCATGACGCAAGCCGATGTTTCGGGCAGCATCCGTTCAACGGCAGGGCCGCCGAGGCGCTGGACGTCCGATACATTCTGTGCCCAGAGTATCCCTTCGTCGGTCGCGAGTTGCCCCCGGATGTGGCCTGGCACCAGAAGCACGCTCGCGTTGGCATTTCGGAGAACCGCGTGGCGGTTCGTGGCGGGCGAGACGGCCCGCGAAGCAAGATCCGCCTGCGGCCCAAGCGCACCCAGCCAGTTTCGCAGCGCCAGACGAACGGCGACGAATTGGCGATGCTCCAAACCGGGCGTGCCGGTGGAATAGCGCCGCAGGATATCGGCCACGACCCCCGCTTCACCGCCCCGCCGCAGTCTGTTCTTCCAGCGTGCCGCTGGCGAGGTAGCTCCGCCAACCGTGCAAATGCGGCGTGCCGGTCAACCACGCGGTCATTGCGTCGTGCGCGGCTCGGGCTTGTGCCCTGGCCTCCACGGAGCGGTCTGACGAGGGGCCGCGGTTTCCCACGGCGCCCATGCAGGCGGCGGTCAGAGCGGACACGATCAGGCCGGGCGCCAGACACCCCATCACCAAGGCACGAACTAGCGATAACTCCATGAGCTTGCCCCTATCGCGGAAGGTAACGGTAGCCACTCCCTGGCAGCGCGGCGTGCGTTGTCTCCCGCCGCTCCTAATGAAAGAGGAGGAATCTACGGGCCGGGGCAAATGGTGTAAACCAGGCAAACGGCCATTTTTGGATGAAATGAGAGACACGCGTCGAGAGAAGCACGCAGGGGGTAGCAATTGCTGCCGTTTTGTGTACGCTGGTGAGTTCGACGCACATCGCCGCCTAGGAGCGCTAGCTATGCTATCACGGTTATTTGCCGCCACCGTTGCCACGACGCTGAGCCTTGCCTGCATGGCGTGGCCGGTTCACGGGCAGGACAAGAAAAACCCAAAGCCCAAAGACGCCGCCCCGAGCACTTCGAAGGATGCGGCAAGCCCAAAAGACTCGCCAGGCAAGAAGGCCGACACGCCTTCGAAAGACACGCCCGCCGCGCCGGACACTGCCGCAGTGAAGGGCGTCCGACAAGCGCACGCCTCGCTATTGCGATGGCTCGGCAGCGGCGACAGTGCGAATGGGTGGAAGACGTACCTGATGTCCGATGAGCTCGCGGACCAGCTCCAGCGCGGCCGCAAGGCCGATCGCCAGGTTGTGAAGGCCATCGCGGCGAAATACTCCGGAAATACCCAGGGTCTGTCTCTGCCGCAGTTTGTCACGGTCCGCAACGCTCTGCGGACGTGGCAGATCGAACTGGCGACGCCCACCGAAGAAGAACTCCCCCAAGCGGCGCGCGACGCCAAGGACGACTTTCGGCCGGTCAGCGAGCAAGAACGTCGCCCGCTCAAAGTTGGGCGTCGAGCAGCACCTTAGCCACACTCGAGGCCTTCATCGGCCGATCGTCGGGATGGCGCAGCAATTTGAGATTGGACGACCTCCAGGCTCAGCTCAAGAAGCCGCAGCCCGAACCGGAAGTGCTGGCCGACGTGTTACGGCGTTTCAGCCGCGATTACCGGGGCTTGGAGCTGCGGCAGTTCACCTCCGTGCGCGACACGTTGGCCGATTATTTGTCGAAGGTCCGGATCGCCCAAGATCCGCAGGCTGAGGCCATTTACCAGAAACAGATCGCTGCATTGGCCGAGGCCTTGACGGCCTACCGGTCGGGCCAGAAGCCGCGCGACTTGGACAAGGCGGCCCAATCGCTGCGATGGCTTGAAGAGCGGAGGCAGGCGCCGGAAATTGCGATAGTGGCCCGGCAAGCCTATTGGAAACCCAACGTGTTCCTGGACATCTCGCCTCGGGTCGCCACGTACGGCTTTCGCGAGACGGTCGATGAAATGGATTCCATCAACGAGTCCCGCAACAATGCACAACTCGTTGGCAGGCTGCGGACGATGGGGACCACCACCGCGAAGCTCAAGCCCTTTGATCATATCGCTGTGATTCACAACGAGTTCGAGGGGAGGGCCTACTCGCGCACCACGGCCTATGCCTCGCAGGCCACGATCTACAGCCGCGCGACTACCACGATTCATGCGATCAAACAGGTTTCGCTGGATCGGCATGGGTTCCGCGACTATCCGGCCACGGCCTACGCCACCACGCAGTCGTATACCGAAGGGATCGACAGCGCTTACCAGTCGCAGGCCAGCCAGCGCGTAGAATCGGCGCGGCCGGAAAACAACGCACGTGCCTCGCGGCGGGCCGAAGACCGGATTCGCGACCGCATGGACCGCGAGTCCCGCAAGCAGCTCGCGGAAGCCAATGACGACTTCTATCGCCAATTCGTCAATCCGCTGACCAAGTACGATGCCTTTCCGGCCGACCTGTATTTCAGCTCCTCGCCGGACGGTTTGCGGATCCGCGGCCTGCAAGCGCTGGACTCGCGCCTGGCCGCCACGGACGACCCGCCCGCCCCGCCGGAGAACAAGGCCCTGACGTGGCGTGTACACGAGACCTGGCTGAACAACACAGCCTGGGCGATGTACCACGACCGCACGGTGGCCGAGGAGGAATTCCGCCAGGAGATGACCGACATCCTTGGCCGCGAGCCCCGGCGCCTCAAGCGGACGGACGACAGCCCGCCCTGGACGATCAGCTTCGCGGCCGAGGCGCCGATCTCCGTTCGGCTGGGGAATGGCCCCGAGGGCAACGGCAACCTGATCGTGCTCATGCACGGCACCAGCTTCAAGAGCGGCAAGTCGCGCGCTCAGGACATCCCGATGAACGTCGCCGTCTCGTACACCGCGGCCAAAGACGATCAGGGGCCCAAGTGGCTGCGCCAAGGAGAGCTGCAAGTCTATCCGCCGGACCTGGTCGCCAAGTTCGATAAGGACGGCGATGGCTGGCTGAACCGCGACGAAGACCAGGCCTTGAGCAAATCCGATACGCAGCTGCCGGCGGCGCAAGCGAGCCTGCGGGGGCAATTGGAAGAGGACTTCGCCAAGTTGTTCGACAAAGAACTCCGGCCCGAGCCGCAAACGCTTAGCGGCCGCTGGAAGTCGCTGGGCCAGTTGAAGCCCGACTATCTGGCCGTCGATCAGGGCTGGCTGACCATCGGCTACGTCGTTGAGGAGCCGGCCAAGGCTGGTAAGTCCGGCACGGCCACGACCGCGCCGGCCAAGAGCGGCGGCGCGAAGACCACCGGCGCCGGCAAGAAATGAGCCGCTAGTTGAAGCCGCCGCACAACAACGCGCCGAGCAGTACCGCTGCCAAGCCCAGAAGCGTCAGCGCAATCCCGGCAGGCACACAATCGATTCCCAGCGCCAAGACACCACCGAGGTAAAGCGCCAGTCCGACCACCAGCGCGATCTGTCCGGATCCCAGGCCAAGGCGCTCTGCGAACCCACCCACGGGAAACGCCGCGGCCAGAAAAAGGATGACAACAGCCACATCGTGCAGCGTGAATTGCGATGCTCTGTTGACGCGGCGCATCACCAGTGCTCCTAGAGAACAGGCCGTTAGCGTGTTTCTAGCGCGGCAATAATCCTCTCGACATCATACACGCAGCCGCCCCACGTGCCGCCGCTGGCTCGCACCAGCGCCGCCCACAGCCGCGTGTCGTCCGGCAGGCGCGGGTCGGGCGAAAGCTGCGGGTGCGGCGGCCGGACGGCGAGAATCTTCGCTCCTTGCTCGGAGCTGACTTCGCCGCCGCGTCGCCGACGAAGTCGATGCTGCCGACCAGCCGATGGCGATCGACGACGATTCGGATCCGGTCGCCGTCGCGCACCTTGCCGATCGGGCCGCCGGCCAGCGCCTCTGGCCCGACGTGGCCGATGCACGCTCCCGTGCTGACGCCGGAGAACCGCGCGTCGGTGATCACCGCCACCTCGCGGCCCCAGCGAGAGATGCTTGAGGGCCGAGGTGATCTGGTAGGTCTCCTCCATGCCCGAGCCCATCGGCCCGCGGCCGATCAGCACGATGACGTCGCCCGGCTTGATGGGCTCGTAGGACGAACTTCGATCCGTCCGCCCCCGCCCTGAGGTCGATGGCCCACCGCGTCGGAGGCGGACGATTGGAATCCGTCCTGCTTGATCGCCGCGATGGCGTCGCTCTCGCGAGTGAAGACGCGGGCCGGGCCGGTCTTGCGATAGACGCCGTCGGCATCGACGACGCGCGGATCGATCGCCGTGCTCTTGATGACCGAGCCTTCCGGCGCCAGGTTGCCGCGCGGGAAAGCAGACCGTGCTCGTCAGGCCGCGCTCGCGGGCTTGCGCCGGCGACATGATCACGTCGTCGGGATCGACGCCGTCGCGCTCGCAGCACTTGCCGCACGCGCCTCGCGGCGCGGCGACGTCTCCCACCAGTCGAGCACTTCGCCCAGCGTGTCGCCGGTGACGGTCAGCACGTCGAGGTCGAGCAGCCCCAGACTCGCGCAGGTGCAGCATCACCTCCGGCACGCCGCCGGCCAGGAAGACGTGCACGGTCGGATGGCCGACCGGGCCGTTGGGCAGCGCATCGACCAGCCGCGGCACGTGGCGATTGACCGTCGTCCCAATCCTCGACCGTCGGCCGCCGCAGGCCGGCGGCGTAGGCGATCGCCGGCACGTGCAGCAGCAGATTCGTCGAGCCGCCGAAGGCCGCGTGCACGACCATCGCGTTGCGGATCGCGGCGTCGGTGAGAATGTCGCGCGTCTTCAGGCCGCGCTGCTCGAGCGCCACCAGCGCCTTGGCGCTGCGCCGGGCCATGTCGAGCCAGATCGGCTGGCCGGACGGGGCCAGCGCCGAGTGCGGCAGCGACAGGCCCAGCGCCTCGCCGACGACCTGCGACGTGGCCGCCGTGCCGAGGAACTGGCAGCCGCCGCCGGGCGAGGCGCAGGCCCGGCAGCCGGCCTCGGCGGCCTCTTCGAGCGTCATCTCGCCGTGGGCGTAGCGGGCGCCGATCGACTGCACCTTGCCGGCGTCTTCGCCCTCCGTCGGCGGCAGCGTCACGCCGCCGGGCACGAGCACGCCGGCAGGTCGCGCGGCCGGGCCAGGGCCATCATCATGGCCGGCAGCCCCTTGTCGCAGGTGGCCACGCCCATCACGCCGCGCCGCGTGGGCAGCGAGCGGATCAGCCGGCGCAAGACGATCGCCGCGTCGTTGCGATACGGCAGGCTGTCGAACATGCCGGCGGTGCCCTGCGTGCGGCCGTCGCACGGATCGGAGCAATACGCGGCGAACGGCACGCCGCCGGCCTGCCTTCAGCTCGCGCGCGGCCGCCTGCACCGAGCAGGCCGACTTCCCAGTGCCCCGTGTGATAGCCCAGCGCGATCGGCGTGCCGTCGTCGGCCCGCACGCCGCCTTGCGTGCTGAGGATCAGGATACTGCGGCCCGAGCATTTCGGCGGGGCTCCAGCCCATGCCGGCGTTCTGCGTCAGGCCGAACAGGTCGCCGCTGGGCCAGTCGCGGAGCATCTCGTCGGTGAGCGGCAACCGCCCCGCGGCCCGGCCGCATGCGTGCGAATGTCGTAACGACCGGCGGGCGCGGCATCGAGCAGGTCGGACAAGGCGTCGGCGATCGGCATGGAGTTGTGATGCGTGGAAATTCGGATCAGCCACATGTTCAACGATAATGGATGGCCAGCCAAATCGTCGGCTCGTCCGGCGTGGTCCACTCGAGGCGGTGTCGCCGGTGGGCCGCGATCTGGACGAAATCGCCGGCCTTCATGGTGACAGTACGGTCGTCGTCTTGGAAACGCAATCTGGCTTCACCGCGCAGCACGACTACCCACTCGTGCTCGCTCTGGTCGTACCAGAACCCCTGCGGCGAAGCCTGGCCGTGGGAGACAATCCGCTCGATGCGAACGTTCTCGGCCCGCAGCAGCACGTCGAAGACTTCGGCCGAAGAGGCAGCGACGGGGGAGAATAGGTTGGTCATCGTGGCCACTCGGCTAGTGCTATCCACTGGGAGGCTTTGTTCGTCCGAGCTCAGGCGGCAAGCCTACATCCGCCTGAATTACGAGCGGCTCGAAGAGCGCTGCATGCTCTCGGCCAGCATGTTCATCAACGACGTGGGCGGCGCCGAGAATGGCAACCACAACTTCGTGGTCGGACTGACGGGCATCCACGGCAGCGTGTCCGTGGAGTACGGCAGTGCCCACGGCACCGCGACCGGCTCAGACTATTCCTCCGTCATCGGCACGCTGAACTTCAGCGAGACCGAGTGGACCAGGACCATCAGCGTCCCCATCGCCAGCGATTCCATCGACGAAGAGAACGAGACCTACACGATCACGCTCTCGAACCTCGTCGGCGCGACGTTCGCCGACAACCAGGCCACCGGCACCATCAGCGACGACGACAGTCCGCCCACCGTCGGCTTCGACCCCGCCAGCGTCACCGTCAACGAGGCCGACGGCACGGTGACCTTCACGGTCAAGCTGACCGGCAACCTCACGGAAAAGACCGTCACGGTCCAGCACGCCACGGGCACCACCGGCACCGCCACCTCCGGCGACGACTTCACGCCCGCTAGCGGCACGCTGACGTTCGTGCCCGGCGACCGGGAAGAGACCATCCAGGTGCCGATCATCAACGACACGAAGTATGAAGGCCCCACGGCCGAGAACTTCCCCCTCACGCTCACCAGCCCCACCAACGCCAACCTGGGCACCAGCTCGGCCACCGGCCACATCACCGACAACGACTCGCAGCCCACGCTCTCGATCAGCGACGTGCAAGTCAGCGAGTCGGGCGGCACGGCCACGATCACCGTCACGCTGTCCCACCCCAGCTACCAGACGGTGACGTTCAACTACGCCATGGCCGGCGGCACGGCCACGACCGCCGGCGGCGATTACACACCCGGTTCGGGCATGGTCACGTTCAACCCGGGCGAGACTTCCAAGCAAATCCTCCTCACGCCCTACAACGACACCTCCAAAGAGTCCGACCAGACGTTCTACGTCGATCTCAGCAACCCCTCGAACGCCACGATCTCCGACGGCCAGGGCGTGGTGACGATCGTTGACGACGACGCCACCGGCCGCACGAACTTGCTGGACCAGCCACTCCTCTGCGATTGCATGTGCTCCTGCGCGTCGGTGACCTACAAGACCGATCAGCAGACCGGCGCGCTCTTGGCGTCGTACCACCTCGTCTCCGGCCTGCGGCTGCTGTACGACAGCCTGACCGCCGGCGCGATGGGCATCGTGACGGTCGAGACGGTGCAGCCCCAGGACAGCGCGATCCCGGACTCGATCAAGGCCGAGCTCACGCTGGGCGGCGTCACCAGCTTGCCGGTCCACTTCAACACCAGCGGCCTGCAAGCGGGCGATGCCCAGCGGTTCTTGCTGCCGGTGAACCTGGCCAGCCTGGCCTCCGGCACGCACAACTGGGAGCTGAAGCTGACGGAAACGCACGGCAGCCACAAGTCGTATCGAACCTTCACCGGCACCCAGGAAGTCTTCAGCCGCATCGCCAGTGAGTTCGGCCGCGGTTGGACGGTGGATGGCCTCGATCGCCTGGCGCTCGCCGCCAGCACCGTCACGCTGCTGAAGGACAACGGCTCGGCCGCCACGTTCGTCTCCAGCGGCGGCGGCTCGTACACCACGCCCGACGGCTACTTCTCCACGCTCGTCAAGAACGCGGACAATTCCTACACGCTCAGCCACACCGACGGCTCCCGCGACCAGTTCGACTCCGCCGGCAAGCTCGTCTCCCGCACCGACCGCACCGGCAACGCCTACACCTACGCCTATACCTCGGGCCTTCTGACCGGCATCACCGACCCCTGGGGGCGAGTCACCGCGCTCTCCTACACCTCCGGCCTCTTGACGTTCGATCACCGATTGGGCCGGCCGCCAGACGACCTTCGCCTACAGCTCCGGCAAGCTCGTCTCCGCCACCGGGCCAGACCCCGACGGCGCCGGCAGCCAGGCCGCTCCCGTCTCGAGCTTCACTTACCATGCCACGAGCCACCTGCTGACGGCCCTCCAGACCGCCGAGGGAGACACCACGCAGTTCCAGTACGATTTCGCCGGCCGGGTCCGCACGATCACTCACCCGACCGCCGATACGGAGCAGCTCTCTCCCCTCCAATCGCAGGGCCTGATCGACACCTCCACCGGCACCGGCACCCAGGGCAATCCGGCCCCCATCCCCGAACCGGCCGACGCGCAGGGCACCCGCGTGGACGAGCTGAACCAGACCACGCGCTTCACCACCGACCGTTTCGGCAAGCTCAAGAGCTTCACCGACGCGGCCGGCAAGGTGACCACCTACCAGCGCGACGCCGACGGCCTGGTCACGCAGATGACCACGCCCGATCCGGACGGCGCCGGACCGCTGACCGCGCTGACGACGCAGTACGAGTACGACTCCCGCGGCAACCGCACCAAAATCACGCTGCCCGACGGCTCGACGCAGACCTGGACCTACGACGCCGCCTTCAGCCAGCCCACCAGCTTCACCGACGAGCTGGGGCGCCAGACGACCTACGTGGTGAGCGCCACCAATGGCAACACCACGTCCACGACCCAGCCCGATCCGGATGGCGCCGGCCCGCTCACCGCGCCCAGTGGCAATACACCTTCGACACCGCGGGCAATCTCTTGACCGCCACCGACCCGCTAGGCAACGTCACCACGTATACCTACGACAGCCTGGGCCGGCTCACGCGCGTGACCCAGCCCGATCCCGACGGCGCCGGCCCCTTGACCGCGCCGCAGACCAACCTCACCTACGACACGGCCGATCAGTTACTCTCCGTCAGCGACCCGCTGTCGCGCGTCACGACGTACGAATACGACAACCTCGGCCGCCAGAAGAAGGTCATCGAGCCTGATCCCGACGGCGCCGGCCCGCTCGCGGCCCCCCAATCGCAATTCGCCCACGATGCCGACAATCGGCTGACGAGCCAGACCGATCCCTTGGGGAACGTCACCTCGCGCGAGTACGACGACCACGGGCATCTGATCCGGCTCACGCTGCCGGATCCCGACGGCGCCGGCCCGCTGGCGACCCGCGTCTGGCAATACACCTACGACGACGCCGGGCAGCTCACCAGCCAGACCGACCCGCTGGGGCGCGTCACGAGCTATGAGTACAACTCGCGCGGCTGGCTGATCAAGACGACGCTGCCGGACCCCGATGGGGCCGGCGCTCGCCAGCCCGGTCATCCTCTACGCCTACGACGACCTGGGCCGCCTGACGAGCCAGACCGACCCGCTGGGCAACGTCACGGCCTACGTCTACGACACCCGGAACCGCATCACGCGCGTGACGGAGGCCGATCCCGACGGTGCCGGCCCGCTGGCCGCGCCGCAAACGAATCTTACCTATGACGCGGCCGGGCAATTACTCAGCGTTAGCGACCCGCTAGGTCGCGTCACCAGCTACGAATACGACAACCTCGGCCGCCGGAAGAAGGTCACGCAGCGCGACCCCGATGGCGCCGGCCCGCTCGCGGCGCCGGTGCACATCTACACCTACGACTCGACCCACAATCTGCTGAACGAGAACGACCCACTGGGCAAGGTTACGACCTATCTCTACGACAAGCTGCATCGCCTCACGCGCGTTACCGAGGCCGATCCGGACGGCGCCGGCCCCTTGACCGCGCCGCAGACGAACTACACCTACGACGAGGCCGGCCAGCTCACGAGCGTCAGCGACCCGCTGTCGCGCGTCACCAGCTACGAATACGACCACCTCGGCCGCCTCAAGAGAGTCATTCAGCCTGATCCCGATGGCGCCGGCCCGCTCACGGCACCCTCGAGCACCTATGCCCACGACGTCGCCGGCAACCTGACCGGCGTCACCGATCCCCTGGGCAACGTCACGTCGTATCTCTACGACAACGCGCGTCGCCTCACCCGCGTGACCCAGCCCGACCCGGACGGCGCCGGCCCCTTGACCGCGCCGCAGACGAACTACGTGCACGACGCAGCCAGCCAGCTCACGAGCGTCACGGACCCGCTGTCGCGCGTCACGTCGCTGGAGTACGACGACCTCGGCCGGCAGAAGAAGGTCACGCAACCTGACCCGGATGGCGCCGGGCCGCTCGTGGCGCCCTCGAGCACCTATGCCTACGACGGCGCCGGCAACCTGACCGGCGTCACCGACCCCTTGGGCAAGACCACCAACCACGAGTACGACAACCTCCAGCGCAAGATCAAGGACCTTCTGCCCGATCCGGATGGCGCGGGCCCGCTGGGCCGCCCGACCACGACCTACAAGTACGACGACGCCAGCAACCTGACGCAGCTCACCGACCCGGTGAACAACGACACGGTCTGGGCCTACGACGGCCTGAATCGCGTCCTCACCGAGACGAACGAGCTAGGCCACGCGCGGACGTACGAGTACAACGCCGCCGGCCGTCTCACGAAGAAGACCGACCGCAACGGCCGCGTGACCGAATACGCGTACGACAACCTCCAGCGGCTGATTGAAGAGCGCTGGAAGAACGGTGCAACTACGATCAACACGATGGCGTTCGCTTACAACGCAGCCAGCCAGTTGACCTCGGCCAGCGACGCGTATTCGGCGTACACCTACACCTACGACTCGCTCGGAAGGGTAACGCTAATCCAGTCGAATAACGGCGGCCCGCAGGTCAAGCTCTTGCAGGAATTCGACGCCGCCGGCCGCCGCACGAAGCTCTCCAGCCAGATCGCGGTCGGGGGCGGCTCGTTCGTAGACGACTTCTGGACCGGCTATATTTACGACAACCTGGGCCGCCTCACCAAGCTTGAGCAAAACGGCGTCGCCGGCGGCCACTCGGTGCATCAGAAGCGGGTCGATTTCGCTTACAACGCCGCCGGGCAGACCACCGACATCGATCGCTTCTGGGCGCGAGCCGGCGGGTCGAGCAATCTGGCCGCGAGCAGCGACTACACCTACGACGGGATCGGCCGCCTGACGAATCTCACCCACGCCAAGAACGCCACGACGTTCGCCAGCTACGCCTGGGCCTTCGATGCCCATAGCCGCCTGACGAGCAAGAGCTTCACGTCGCTGGTCGGCTCCAGCGGTTCCAGCACGTACTCGTACGACAATACCGACCAGCTCACCGCGACGGACCATTCGTTCCAGACCGACGAAGCGTACGCGTTTGATGAAAACGGCAATCGGACGATGACGGGCTACACCACCGGCACGAACAACCGCCTGACCTCCGACGGCACGTTCAACTACACCTACGACAACGAAGGCAACCGCCTGACGCGCACCCGCATCTCCGGGGCCGCGGCCGACGACTACCTCACCGAATACACCTGGGACCACCATAACCGCCTCACCAAGGTCACCTTCAAGAACAATTCCGGCACGGTCACCAAGGAAGCGATCTACACCTACGACGTCTTCGACCGCCGCATCAAGAAGTCAATCGACGCGGACGGCGCCTGGAGCCGGAGCGGCAGTCGGCGTAGAATACGTCTATGACGGTGGCTGGGACATCCAGCTAGCCTTCAATGGCCAGAGCTCTTTGACAAACCGCTATCTGCACGGCCCAGGCGAAGACAACATCCTGGCCGACGAGCAGTTCACGCCGACACAAGCCAACCAGATGCCTACGTCGGTCGGCAGCGTCCTGTGGCCGCTCACCGACAACCTCGGCTCAGTCCGCGACATCATCGACACGACGGGTTCAAGCGTCGTCAACCACATCACCTATGACGCCTTCGGCAAGGTCACCGGCGAGACCAGCCCGAGCCTCAACCACCTCGGCGGCTTCCAAGTCGCCGAGCGCGATGAAGAATCCGGGACGCAGTTGCACGACCGGCGGCTCTACGACCCGGCGACCGGTCGCTGGACCAGCGAGGACCCGATCGGCTTCAGCGCCGGCGACACAAACCTGTATCGTAATGTTGGTAACGAACCGACAAACTATGTTGACCCCAGTGGACTAGCAGAACAAGCCAAGCCGACCACGCGACGAAGGACGCCCTACACTAAAGACGAGAGAGCTGACATCGAAAAGCGCGTTCGGGACGCCGTGTCAAGAATGGATCGCATAGTCGCTCTTAAGGCGGAGATTTATCAAAAGGAGCAGGAGGGCACGTTCGCGAAGAGCTTCCTTGGTCGCCTATGGCATGGTTCCTCTCACCATTTGAAAGTATCTTATGAGCTGCAATGCCTTTATGGTGAATTGTCGTCGAAAGAGAAAACCTTGGAATATCGTGGAAAGGTCTTCACAGAACTGTATCCAGGCGACTCAGGCCTCCCACGTTACCGTCAGTTCACCTGGAGTAGTCGGGTTGACAAGACTTTTTCAATCCCGCTGGAAGAGGGGGCGGTTCACGGTATACAGGGCTCGATCAGCCCGCTCGATTTCTACGCCGGATTCGCCGGTAGTGTTCCGCGAGCCGTTGCGGGTGGAGTTGCTCGCGGACCCGCCGTTGCGGCACCCGGGATGCTCAAAGGCGCTGCTCCAGAGGCGGCTACGCTCCCAAATGGAGGTAAATTAGTCTTTGATAACTTAGGTAAAACGTGGACCTCGCCGGCTGGAGTTGTTTACGGCCAGGGTTCCGTCCATGGAAACCGGGTCTTGCACGTACTAGATCATATGGTACCCAATGCGGCCAAGGCTAAACACACTGTTTTCAACTGTAAGCGCAACCATCTGATCGAAGTGATCGACGATGCTTGGAAAGCACGCTCCGGCCCGGGTGTATTACAGCCCAACGGCAATCGGGGGTGGGTTGTTGATATGGGACGTGTGATCGGTACGCAAGGAGAACGCCAGATTCAGATCTTTGTTAGGGATGGCACCTTCGGAGCTTATTACCGCATTTCCGAAGTAAACCGCTGTCAGGAGGCTCGATTCGTGAAGGTCTGTCCGTATTGCCAGCAAGACGATCTTTGGCACGCCCGCGTTGATGGTGTGGAGCGTAAGGTCATAATATGTGCGGAATGCGATACTCTCTGGAGTGAGGGCGAGGAAGTGACGTACGGTACTGGCAAGAACTTTGACACGTTCATGTCGTTGCAGGCCAAGCAGGCAAACTGGGCAGCGGTGACTCGTCTTAGCAAAGTTATTGAATAATGAGAGGAGGTGACCTGCACGACATAGCTACTGAAGCAGCCGCGCAGCCGGAGGCCCGTTCTGCCCAACCTGCCTGCGACCACCGACTACACCTACGACGGCATCGGCCGCCTTACGAATCGAAGGCACCGCATATTCAAGCGGGCATGAAGGACGCGTGGGTTGGCTGGAATGGCATCGTGACCGACAACGGACGCAACTGGAAACATCCTTCTGTGGTCGCAACGGACCAAGCGTTCGTTCATTTTCGCCATGGGCCAACCGATAAGTGGGACGCGTGGGATCAGGACTCCGCCGTAAATATGAAAGCAGCCAAGAGCCTCAAGGCGTTTGTTGATGATCTTCGAAAGTTCCGAAACAACCCGACCAAATGTCAGGAACCGATCTACATCTATGCGTACAGCAATGGTGGGGACAGAAAGAGAAAGGGGGACAGGCGCGCTTATTGACCGCGGGCCAGTGGCTGAGTAGGTTGGGTGGATGCCTCGATCCGCGCGGCGTTGCTCCCGGTGGGATGGTGTTCCACGTCTTGAATCGTGGGGTGGGGCGGATGCGGCTGTTCGACAAGCCCAGCGACTATCAGGCGTTTGAGGGCATCTTGGAAGAGACCCTCGAGAAGCGGCGCCTGCGGCTGTGTGCCTATTGCTTGATGCCCAATCATTGGCATCTGGTCGTCTGGCCAGAAGAGGATGGGCAGTTGGCGGCCTTCATGCAGCGACTGACGACGACGCATGTGCGGCGATGGCAGGAACATCGCGGTTGGGTCGGCTATGGGCATCTCTACCAGTCGCGCTATAAGTCGTTTCCCGTAGAAACGGATGAGTATTTCTACCAAGTCGTGCGGTACGTGGAGCGTAATGCGTTGCGAGCCCAATTGGTGACTGTGGCGGAGGAGTGGCGCTGGTGCAGCCTCTGGCGTCAGACACACGGCAGCGCTCAGCAAAGGGCACTCATGGCTGCTTGGCCTCTGGCGCGGCCGACTGATTGGCTGACACTGGTCAATCAACCGCAGACGGATGCGGAAGTAGAAGCGATCCGACGCGCAATCCGCCGGGGCCAGCCGTTTGGCAGTGCGAATTGGGTGCAGCAGACGGCGCGGTGCCTCGGTTTGGAATCGACGCTGCGTGCGCCGCATCGTCCGACAAAGGGATCTACCGCGTAAGCGAACCTGTCCCCCTTCCACCTCCCCTGGCAGCGCATTGAAGAAGGACCCGTATCACGCGCTCCCCGATATCGTGGATAATTTTGCGTCGGGTGCGACAAGTACGCCGTTACGGTCAGGCGCTACCCTTCATCAGATTGAAGGCTCGTTTAACGGAGTGGTCGGGCGCTTTGAATGGATTGTTGACAAAGCCCAAGTCACGCACCGCATGTTCGTTCCTGGCGGTAAATGCAACGGGGTGCCGATCAAGCCATGACTCACTTTGCAAGGCTTAGAGAGCAGTTCACTGTAACCTGGACTACGATATTCGTGGGCTGGAAGGGCTTGGGGGAATTCTCGCCGTGGCCCACGCGTTCGGCTGAGTTCCCGCCGTTACTCTCTACTAATGAACTAATTGCCTACGCGAATGAACGTCTCGCATCCTCTTCGGATGCTGCGGAAGACGAGCTGGTTATGACGCTCTTGTCTGTCGATCTACACACCGAGAGCCGGGAGGCAATTAAGGAGCACTTGGCCAGGCTGTCCGATTTGTGCAGATGTGATCCGTCGCGCGAGCTTCGGAAGTGGCAGGTGGTTCTCCTTGAGGACGTGTTGAACCATATTCCCAGCGATCCTCTTTACGGCTTGCTCGCGTTGACTGAGTTCTGGCAGAACTTCGGCTTCCCCCCAGACAGCCCACACGAAGTTGAAGGGAAGGGGAGCACGCTCAGCGCTAGCGAGTACTACGAGGAGAACAACTACGTCAGGTTGGTCGGTCGGCATAAGGCGTGGATCGAACAAGAGAAAGCAGCGATGCTAGTCCAGTAATGCGACGTACTCGTACGACAATACGGACCAGCTCACCGCGACGGACCATTCGTTCCAGACGGACGAAGCGTACGCGTTTGATTGAAAACGGCAACCGGACGATGACCGGCTACACGACCGGCACGAACAACCGCCTCACGTCAATGGCGGAGTTGAGCCTTCTAGGACGACGCCACGTTCAGCCAATTCTCGCAGCACACCGACCGACTCGCCGCGTTACGCTCTTTGACATCGACCCGGCCCGCGGCGCGGGATGCCAAGGCGCGAGGTCAGGCAGGCACAATGCCCATGTGCGCCCTATTCTGCTCAAATTCTGCTGTTTTACGGCTTTCTCTATGTTTACACTTGATCGTCCGCATATCTCGATGATTCGGGGACCGTGTTCACGGCCAAGATCATCGGTTGAATGTCGAGTGAACCGTGATGTATGGCTAGCCACACCAGCGCAAAACCCGCGTCGCCACCTCTGGGAACCGATTGGCTGGCCGATCTGGGGGAACTGGGAAAGGACCAGGCTCAGCGGGAGTTTTTTGGGCACTTCTTGGAGCGCTCGGAGCTGGCGGTGGGCTGCGTCGCGGGGGCGGTGTGGCTCCTGGATGAAGCGGGGCGCCTGCGGCCGCTCTGCAACTTGGATTTGGACCGGGTCGGCGACCTGAACGATGAGCAGCAGGCGGTCCCCCATTATCGATTGCTGCTGCACGTCCTGACGACCTCAGGGGACACGACCGTTGAGCCGCTGGGAACGCTCGTCGGGGCCGATGAGGCGGCGGCGAATCCCACGCGGTTTTCGATCTGGATGGCCCCGCTGCGCGTCAGTGGTGAAGCCGCCGGAGTCATCGAGTTCTTTTTCGAGCCCAATGGGCATCCAGGAAACCAGGATGCCCGGCCGCTGCGGTTGCGCCAGGCGCTCGGCGTCGCGGAAGAATATCTGGCGAAGCGGAGCGCGCGCCAAGCCCGCGCGAGCGCTTCGGTGTGGGCGCGGTTGGCGGAATTCTCGCAGAGCGTGCACGAAGGTCTGGGCGTCAACGACACGGCGGGCCGAATCGCCAATGAGTCGCGCCGTCTGCTGGAGTGCGACCGCGTCAGCGTCGCGCTCTGGCGGGGCGGCAGATGTCGGCTGGCGGCGATCAGCGGCCAGGACGTGTTTGACCGCCGAACGTTGTCCGTCCAGCGGCTCGAGGAGCTTACGTCGCGGGTCATCAAGAGCGGAGAGTCGCTTTGGTTCCGCGGCGAGGCGGTCAACCTGCCGCCCCAGTTGGAAGCCGCGGTTGACAGCTACCTGGATCAATCGCTCGCGCGGGCGGTGATCGTGCTGCCGCTCGAACGGCAGCCGGCCGGCGAGCCGCTCGAGGACGATCGCCGAAGGTTGCCTCGGCGGGCCGCGACCATCCCGTGGGCGATGATCCCGGGGGCGATGATCATCGAGCAGTTTCGCGACGTGCGGCTCGATGCAGGTTTCGAGCAGCGGGTCGAGTTCTTGCGTCGCACGAGCGCCCAGGCGCTGGGGCGAGAGGTGGACCAGAGCGCGGTGTTCCTCGCGCCCCTCTTGCGCTGGATCGGTTCCCTGTGGCTGCTGCGCCACAGCACTTGGGCGAGGCTTGCCGCGGCGGGCGTGCTCGCGCTGGGACTCATCCTGACCTTTGTGCCGGCCGATTTCGAGCTGGAAGGGCGCGGCACCTTGGAGCCCGTGGGCCGCCACGACATCTTCGCCTCCGTGGAGGGAGTCGTCGATCAAGTATTCGTCGAGCACGGCGACGTCGTCGTGCCAGGGCAAGTCGTCATGCAACTGCGCAACACGGACGTGGAAGTGAAGTTTGCCGAGCTGCGGGGAGAATACCTGTCCGCGTCCGCTGCGCTGCGCCGCGTGAACACGCTGCTGCTGGCCGGAAAGCTGACGGCGGCGGAGCTGGACCGGCTGCACGGGGAGCGGGCCCAATGGCTCGCCAAGCAGCACAGCCTGCAAGAGCAGCTCGGGCTGTACGAGCGTAAAGCGGCCCAGCTCGAGGTTCGCACGGCGGCTGCCGGGCAGGTGGTCACCTGGGACGTGCGTAACGCGCTTATACACCGCCCGGTCGAACGCGGCCACATGCTGGTGAGCGTGGCGGACGTCGAAGGAGCCTGGGAGCTGCACATCCACATGCCGGAGGACCGCATCGGACACGTCACGCGGGCACAGCAGCAGCTCGGGGCAAGAGCCCTCGGTCGATTTCATCCTGGCCACGTCGCCGGGTGCCACGTATCAGGGGACGCTCAAGGAGATCCACCAGCGGGCAGAAGTCCGACGTGAGGAAGGAAACGTCGTTCTCGTGCGCGTGGCCATCGATAAGGAAGACCTGCCCCACCTGCGGCGAGGGGCCACGGTGGTGGCGCGGGTGAAATGCGGCCGGCGTTCGCTGGGGTACGTGTGGTTCCACGAGCTGTGGGAATTCGTTCAGTCGAAATTGCTTTTTGCCTGGTAACGTCAGCGCACCGCCAGCGTAGCGCGCCGGCATTCGGGAGAGATGAACATGAGACGATCCTTGACCATCACGCTTCTGGCGACGGGAGTGGTCGCGCTCGGTGGAGACAACAAGGCAGACCGGGGCCGCCCGGCACCTGGCGGGGTGCCCGCCGGCGGAGGCTCGAGACAAACGGCGGGCGTCACCCGCCCCTTAGCGGCGGCCACTGCGGCCGCGGCTTCGGGAGCGACCTTGGCGCCCGACTCCGCGCCCCATTCCGTCGTGATCGAGCCGTGTCTGTTGTCGTTGATCGATGACGTGCGCGTGCCCGCCGTGGAGGCCGGCTTGTTGGAAGCGATCACCGTCCGCGAAGGGGACGAGGTGCGGCCCAAACAAGAGCTGGCTCAGATTGACTTCACCAAGGCGAAGCTGCAAGCCGAGGTGGTCAACCGACAGCATCAGCAAGCCAAGCTTCAATCCCAGAACGATATCGAAGTCCGCTATTCAAAGGCCCAGGCCAACGTCGCGGAGGCCGAGGTGGATGAGGCGCTGGCGGCCAACCGGCTGGCCGAGGGGGCCGTAAGCTCGGCCGAAGTGCGCCGGCTACAGCTCACGGCGCACCGTTCGAAACTGGGCATCGAACAAGCCCAGCACGACTTCGAGCTGGCTCGCTGGGCGGAGAAGGTCCGAGAGGCCGAGCTGGACACCGCCAAACACGAGATCGAGCGGCGGAGGATTGTGTCCCCGCTGGAGGGGACGGTGGTCGAAATCGTCAAGCGCACCGGCGAATGGGCACAGGCCGGCGAGACCGTCATGCGGCTGGTGCGGATGAACCGCCTGCGCGTGGAGGGCTTCGTAGACTCCTCGCAGCTTGGAGACGAAGAGCTTGTGGACCGCCCGGTCAAGATCGTCGTTCAACGACAGAGAGGCCAGGCGGAAGAATTTGCGGGCAAGATCGTTTTCGTCAATCCCCTGGTCGAGTCAGGCGGCAACTACCGCGTCTGGGCCGAGGTCGAGAACCGCCGCCGAGACGGCCGCTGGGTGCTGCGGCCAGGGATGGAAGCGCAAATGACCGTCGAGCTGGCGCAGCCGGTCGCCGCGAGGCACGACAGGTCGCCGGCTAGTCGCTAAACCGCAAGCGGCTGCGGCGCGCGTTCCTGACACTGTCTCTGACCCCTGACCCCTGACCCCTGACCCCTGGTCGTGTCTTCTCTGGCCGGTACCCTTGCATCATCGACTAGCCGCACGCTCCCTTTGCGAATGCGGCCAGACCTGGTGCTGCGCCGGCACGTTTATCAGGAGCAAGGCTCATGGGCGATCCAAGAGCCGCTGGCCCCGGCGTATTTTCGCTTGAACGATGAAGAGTTCGCGATCCTCGAGCTGCTCGACGGCCAGAGCAGCCTCGATGAGATCCGTGAGCGCTTCCTGCGGCGATATCCGCACAGCTCGCTCTCGGTCGAGGAGTTGTGGGACTTCATCGGCCGCGTCCATCAGGACAACCTGGTGATCTCGTCGGCTCCCGATCAGGCCGACCAGTTAAGGCGCCGCCGCCGAGAGCGAACGCGCAAGCGGCTTCTTGGCCAAATGAGCAACGTGCTGGCCCTGCGCTTCCGCGGCTTTGATCCGCGGCGGCTTTTGACGTGGCTCTATCCCAAGGTCCGCTGGCTCTTTTCGCCGGTTGCGGTGGCCGCCTCCTTGGCGCTGGGCGTGGCGGCGCTGCTGCTGCTCTTGGTGCAAATCGACGTGTTCTATCGGCGGCTGCCCGCCTTCCATGAGTTCTTTGGCGTCAGCAACGTTCTCTGGCTGATCCTGGCGCTCGTCGTCTCCAAGATTCTGCACGAGCTCGGCCACGGCCTGACGTGCCGCCACTTTGGCGGCGACTGCCACGAGATGGGCCTGATGCTGCTGATCTTCACGCCCTGCCTGTATTGCAACGTCTCGGATTCCTCGATGCTGCCCAGCAAATGGCAGCGCATGGCCATCGGTGCGGCCGGCATGTACGTCGAGCTGGTGCTGGCCTCGATCTGCACGTTCGTGTGGTGGTTCAGCGAGCCGGGCTTCCTGAACCATCTGTGCCTCTACGTCATGTTCGTCTGCTCGGTCAGCACCGTGCTGTTCAACGGCAACCCGCTGCTGCGTTACGACGGCTATTACATCCTGGCCGATTGGCTGGAGATTCCCAACCTCCGGCAGAAGTCGAGCGCCATCCTTCAGCGGACAGCCGCCTGGTGGTGCCTGGGTCTGAAGCCACCTGCGGACCGCACGCTGCCTCCGTGGCGGCGAGGCTGGTTCGTGGTCTACGGCGTGGCCTCGGGGGTTTACCGGTGGTTGATCATGGCGCTGATCCTGTGGTTTCTCTGGCAAGTGCTCAAGCCATACCGGCTTCAGGTCGTCGGCCAGTTGATCGCCGGGGTGGCGCTGGGCGGCCTGATCGTCATGCCGCTTTGGAGACTCGGCAAGTTTTTCTACGTGCCTGGGAGGTGGGAAGAAGTGAAAAGGCCGCGACTGACGATCTCGCTTGGCGTGCTGGCCCTCCTCGTGGCGGGGGCGACGATCGTGCCGCTGCCGCACCGTGTCGTGTGTCCGCTGGAAATCAAGGCCCATGACTCCACGGCCGTGTATATCGACGTGGCGGGCAGCCTGCGGGCGCTCTACGTGCGGCCTGGCGACCCCGTCAAGGCCGGCGACCCCTTGGCCGAGCTGGAGAACGTCGATCTGGAGCTGGAGATTTCGCAGCTCGAGGACCAGCACGAGCAGCAGGCCATTCAATTGGCGACGCTCACGCGCCAGCGGTTCGTCGATTCTCAAGCGCTCGGGCAAATCCCCCAGATCGCAGAGGCGCTGGAGTCCACGCGACAGCAGCTCGAGAAACGCCGGGCCGACCGGGCAAGGCTGAAGCTGTCGGCGCCCGTCAGCGGCTGGATTCTGCCGCCGCCCGCGATCGAGGAGAAAGAACCCGAGGCGGGCCACTTGCTCGGCTGGGCAGGAACGCCGCTGGACGCAAAGAATTTGGGCTGCCACCTCGACGTCAAGACGCTGTTTTGCGAAGTCGGCGATCCGCGCCAACTGGAGGCGGTGCTGGTGATCGACCAGGCGGACCTGGAGTTCGTTCACCCCGGCGACCGCGTCGAGCTGAAGCTCGATGAGCTGCGCGATCAGAATCTCACTGGCACCATCACGAGCATTTCGCAAACGGAGCTGAGGGCCGCGCCGCCGGGGCTTTCGACGAAGGCCGGCGGAGAACTGGCGACCCAAACGGACGAGTCCGGCCTGGATGCCCGCAAAGCACGTGTTACCAGGCCCGCGTGCTGCTGGAGAATGAGGAAGGCCTGTTGCGGCTGGGCCTCCACGGAAAGGCCAAGGTCCACACTGACCGCCGCACCGTGGCCCAGCGGCTGTGGCGATACTTTCGTCACACCTTCCGCGTTGGGACCTAGGATCGAGAACGGAATAATCTCCCAAACCTGACGGCCCCACCGAGCTTGCTCGGTGGACCGCATGATTCTGCACTACTTGCGACGACTCAGCTCACTCGCCCCCGCCGAGCTTGCTCGGTGGAGCGCATGATTGAAACAGGTAGCGTAGTGGCACAATCACTCGCTCCACCGAGCAAGCTCGGCGGGGGCGAAGTATGCTTGTTGTTTCGCAGTAGTGCAGAATCACATTCACCACCGAGCAAGCTCGGTGGGGTCTTCGCCCACCTGGGAACTTATTAAATCCTCGACCCTAACACAGCCGCCCGAAGTGATCCCTATAGCTCCTCAAACTTCGCCGTGAAGTGCCGCAGCGGCCGGCGGCTCGTCGACGATCCGCAGGCCGCGGAGCTCGATCGCGCCGCTGGAAGACCTCGGCCGTCGCCTCGATCACGTAGTCGATGTGGCTCTGCGTGTAGACCCGCCGCGGGATCGCCAGGCGCACCAGCTCCATCGGCGGGTGGACGGCTTCGCCCGGTGTCGCGGGTCGAGTCGCGCGCCGAACATGACGCTGCCGATCTCCACCGCCCGGATGCCGGCGTGCCGGTACAGGGCGCAGACCAGCGCCTGGCCGGGGAACTGCTCCGGCGGGATGTGCGGGCAGAACGCCGCCGGCGTCGATGTAGATGGCGTGCCCGCCGGGCGGCTCGACGATCTGCATGCCGGCCGCGCAGCAGCTCCTCGCCCAGGTACTCGCACGCTGCGCAGGCGGTAGTGCAGGTAGTCCTCGTCGAGCACCTCGCTGAAGCCCTGGGCCATCGCCTCCAGGTCGCGGCCGGCCAGGCCGCCGTAGGTGACGAACCCTTCGGTCAGGATCAGCAGGTTGTTCGGCCCGCTCGGCCAGGCGCGTCGTCGCGCATCAGCAGCACGCCGCCGATGTTCACCAGGCCGTCCTTCTTGGCGCTGATCGTCGCGCCGTCGGCCAGGTCGAACATCTCGCGGGCGATGTCGCCGCGCCGTGCGGTCGCTGCTGGCCCGGCTCGCGCTGCTTGATCAGGTAGGCGTTCTCGGCGAACCGGCAGGCGTCGAGGAACAGCGGGATGCCGTGCCGTCGGCAGACGGCCCGCACCTCCCGCAGGTTGGCCAGGCTGACCGGCTGGCCGCCGCCGCTGTTGTTCGTCACCGTCACCATGCACAGCGGGATCGTTCTCGGCGCCGACCTCGCGCGATCAGCGCCTCGAGCTTGGCCGGGTCCAGGTTGCCCTTGAACGGGTGCCGGCTCGCGCGGCTGCGTGCCCTCGTCGATCACCAGGTCGACGGCCTCGGCCCCGGAGTGCTCGATGTTGGCCCGCGTGGTGTCGAAGTGGTTGTTGCTCGGGATCGACCTTGCCCGGCCCGCCGACCAGCTCGAACAGGATGCGCTCGCTGGCCCGGCCCTGGTGCGTCGGCAGGACGTGCGGCATGCCGGTCAGGTCGCGTGAGCACCGCCTCGAAGCGGATACCAGCTCCGGGCCCCGGCGTACGACTCGTCGCCGCGGAGCATGCCGGCCCACTGCTCGCTGGACATGGCCGACGTGCCGCTGTCGGTCAGCAGGTCGATGAGCACGTCCTCGGCCGGGATCTGGAACAGGTTGAAGTGGGCCGGCCGCAGGATCGGCCTCGCGCTCGGCCGGCGTGGTCAGCCGGATCGGCTCGACCATCTTGATCCGGAACGGCTCGATGATGGTTCGCATGGAAGTGACAAGGTGACAAGGTGACAAGGTGACAAGGTGACAAGGTGACAAGGTGACAAGGTGACAAGGTGAAGGGGTGCGGAGTAGGTGACCAGGGCGTGCGGACACGTGACAAGGCGGCGGGGACACGCGATAATCGACTCGGTGTTATCTCCCGTTGTCGTGATTGCTTGCGCAATGTCATGGCCGAAGGCAAAATCCGCTCGCATCGGGATCTGGAAGTCTATCGCAAGTCGGTGGACGCCGGGATGACGATCTTCGAGCTCTCGAAGCGCTTTCCGGCGGAAGAGAAATACTCGCTCACCAGCCAGATCCGGCGGTCCTCACGGTCGGTATCAGGGAACTTAGCGGAGGCTTGGCGCAAACGGAGATACAGCGCGGCGTTTGCGAGTAAGCTGAACGATGCGGAAGCCGAGGCGGCGGAAACTCAGGCTTGGCTGGAATACCGGTGCGTTGCTCTTATCTCAGTCGCGACGAGGTCCGCGAACTTTACGCGAGGTACGAAGAGATGATTCGCACGATCGTCGGCATGATCAATCACCGCGATTCTTGGGTGATTGCACGAAAACCGGATTGAAGGACAATGAAACGGTCGGCGGCTCGGTCACCTTGTCACCTTGTCACCTTGTCACCTTGTCACCTTGTCACCTTGTCACCTTGTCACCTTGTCACCTTGTCACCTTGTCACCTTGTCACCTTGTCACCTTGTCACCTTGTCACCTTGTCACCTTGTCATGCTCTTCGGCAAGCGTAAAACGCGCCTCACGGCCGACGGCTGGTACTTTGTCGTCATCATGGCGTTTCTGCTGGCCGGGGCGCTGCTGCGGGACATCAATCTGCTGTTTGGCGTGTTCGGCTTGATGCTGGCCTCGCTCGTCTGGCACTGGCGGCACGGGGTCAGGTCGCTCCGGCGGCTGACGTTCCGCCGCCACGCACCGCGCCGCATCGCCGCGGGCGAGCCGCTGGCGATCGACCTCGTGGCTCACAATGGCCGCCGCCGCGGCGTGAGCTGGGCCGTTGTCGTCGAAGACGTTCTGCGCCACCAGCAGGAGAAGGAGCCACCGCTGGCGGTCAGATTAGTCTTCTCGCGCGTGGGGCCGCGCGACGATGCCACGCAGACCTACGAAGGCCGGCTCACGCGCCGCGGACGCTACTTGCTGGGTCCGCTCAAGGCCGCCACGCGGTTCCCGCTCGGGCTGGTGCGGCACACCGCCGTGATCGACGCCGATCAAACGCTGCTGGTCGTCCCGCGCCAGGGGCGGCTGACGGACCGCTGGCGCCAGCGCGAGGAACAGCTCGTGCACGGCAGCCGCAGCAGCCAGCAGCGGCCCGGATCGATGCACGGCGATTTCCACAGTCTCCGGCCCTATCGCTCCGGCGACAGCCGGCACCTGATTCATTGGCGCACCTCGGCCCGACAGGGGCAATTCATGGTCCGCCAGTTCGAGCGGGAACAGACCCACGACCTGGCCGTCTTCCTTGACCTCTGGCAGCCGGCCGGCGCGGGAACCCAGGAGCTGGAGACCGTGGAGCTGGCCGTGAGCCTGGCGGCCACGATCCTGGCCGACCGCTGCCGGCATAGCGGCAGCCGGTTGCTGTTAGCGGTGTCCGGCGCCGAGCCGCGGCAGGTGGGCGGCTCGGCTTCCGCCTCACTGCTGAATGACGTTCTGGAGGTTTTGGCCCTGGCCGAGGCATCGACCGGCGATGGCCTGAAAGAGGATGGCCTGAAAGACATTGGTCTGGGAAACAATGGGCTGGGAAACAATGGGCTGGGAAACCTCGTGAAGACCGGTCTGGAGAAGGCGCCCTCCGATGCCGACCTGGTGCTGATCAGCATGCGCGGCGGATTGCTAAGGGATAAGGCGTCCCTCGCGTTCGTGGCGGCCGATCCGCGCCACCACGCTAGCCTGGAACGAATGCTGGTCATTGATGCCAGTGGGGACGAAGTGTTTGATTATTTTGAAGCGTAGCAGGCTTGGGGCTTCGGACTTCAGGCTTCAGAAAGCGTGAAGGCTGAAGCCGCGCGGCCTGAAGCCCGCAGCCTGAAGCCTGAAGTCCGAAGTCTGAAGCCCGAAGCCACGCCATGACCCTCGAGCGTCGCCTGCAAATCAATCTGGCGATCATGACATCGCTGGGCACGCTGCTCCTGGCGGTGGCGGAGGGTGATCCGCGCCTGGGGCTGCTGGGGGTCAGCGTTTCGGCCTCCAGCGTCTACTTCGTCGATGTCAAGCGGTGGCTCGCCCTGGGGCCGCTCTCGTCCAATGTGGTGGGCGTGCTGGCCCTGGTGCTCACGCTCGTGCACTGGCAGACGCTCGAGCGCGAGATGCTGTTCATCGCCCTGGCGAATTTCCTCACTTATTTACAGTGCATACTGCACTATCGGACCAAGGTGCAGCACGTGTACGGGATGCTGATGCTGCTCAGCTTTCTTCAGATGGCCGTGGCTTCGGTGTTGGCCTCGACGGCCCTGTTCGGCGTGTTGATGGCGGCCTATCTCTGGTTCGCTTTGCGGACGCTCTGCCTGTTTTCGATCCTGCGCGAAGGCGAAGAGGCGGCGGCCAATCGGCGCACCACGGCCCCGACGGCCGGAATCTCCGTGGCGGAGCTGTTCGTCACGCCCATCCATCGCCTCGTTCTCGGCTTCGGGCAGATTCTCTGGAAGGGCCTGGGGCGCGCCCGCGAACCGCGCCACGTGCCGGAGCGGCCGGCCCGTTGGCCGCTCGTCCATCAGACCAGCGTCCTGAGTGCCCGGCAGCGGCCCGGAGGCGAGGTCGTAGAACTCGGCGGACTGTCGGGCCACGTGGTGCGATTCGGGCTGCTCACGTTGCTGCTGGCCCCGGCTGTGTTCGTGGTGATTCCGCGCCCGGGCAGCAATCGGGCCTGGGGGCGGTCGGCGGGGGGACGGCGCTTACCGGGTTCTCCGATCGCGTCATGCTGCGGGATGTCACGCGCATCCGGGAGAACCCCGAGGAGGTCATGCGCATCCGGCTGTTCGACTACAAGGACGGTCGCCGGGGCGAGCCCTATGAGCTGCGGCAGCAGCCCTGGCTGCGGGGGACCGCGCTGGGCGCTACAGCTCCGGATCCTGGCGGGCCGAGGAGTGGCATGGCACGCAGCGCGAGCGGCTGGACGAGCTGCCCCCGGCGATTCGCGACGTGCTGCCCGACGCCGGCGACAACGACCTGGTGCTGTTCGAGGTGACGCTCGAGCGGTTGACGTCGCGGGTGGTGTTCACGCTCGAGCCGGGGCACCGAGTGCCCGGCCCGGAGCCCAGCAACTTGCAACTGGATCGCGCCACCGACGAATACCGTCGTCCTGGAATGCGGCGCAATAGCACGTTTGCCTACCAGATGTTGACCACGGGCCTCAAGGGCGGCCAGCAGGTGCAGTTTCGGCGCCAGATGCAGCCCTACGATGCGCGGCAGAAGACGGAGCTGCTCGAGCCCTTCGCCAGTCTGCACGTGCCGGAGAAAAAGCCCGGCAACCCGAATGATCTGCGCAGGCAGGGGATCGAGGACCAACGTAAACAATTGGAAGGCCTGGCCCGCGAGGCAAGAGACGTGCTGCAACGAGCAGACCTCGACGCACGTCGCAATCCCCGCGAGGCGGCCCTGGCCCTGCAGCGCTACCTGCATCACGAGGGCAACTTCTCCTATTCGCTGAACCCGCCGCCGCGTCCCCTCTCGCGGGCCGCCGGCGACCCGGTCAATGACTTCGTCGTGGCGGGCAAAGAGGGGCACTGCGAGTATTTCGCCTCGGCGCTGGCCCTCATGCTCCGCAGCGTGGGCATCCCCTCGCGACTCGTGCTGGGCTACAAGGGAGGCGAATGGAATGCCGTGGGCGGCTATTACGAGGTGCGGCAGTTCGAAGCCCATGCCTGGGTGGAGGCCTGGATCTTCCAGGCTGAGCAGCCGCTGGGCTGGCTGCGGCTGGACCCTACGCCCGGCGAGCGCGTGCCCGTCGTCCCGGAATCGCCCCGCTGGAAGCAGGTCCGAAACTATGTGGAGTATCTCTGGTCGCGATACGTGTTGGGCATGGACGCCAATTTGCAAGAAGAGCTGGTGCGGCCGCTGGCTGCCTTGCTCCGGCTCGAGACGTGGCAGAACGTGCTGAATTGGCTGGTGACCTCCGTGGCCGGCGATGGCTGGCCGTCGCAGGAGAGCTTCAACTGGCAAGCGGGCCTGGTGGTGGTCAGCCTTCAGTTGCTGCTTGTCGCCCTGTTTCTTTCGCTGCGGCGGTTGATCGGGTGGGTGCGGGGCCGGCGCCGCCGGGCGGCGCTGCGTCGGCGGGGCATCCCCTACGTTGAGTTCTACGTGCCGCCTGGAACGGCTGCTGGCGCTGTGCGGCTTGTGCCGAGGCGAGACACAAACCCCGGGAGAGTTTGCCACGGACTCGGCCGGCGTGCTGGCCGGCAGTCCCTTGACGATGGCCGCGGCGCCGTTGGTGTGGCCGATTGTCCAGGCCTACTACCGCGTGCGGTTTGGCGGCCCGCCGTTGACCGAAGCGGAATACCAATCGCTGGTCGAAGACCTGACGCGATTGGAAGCGATCGTCTCGCGGGCCAACCAGAAGGAGTTCGCGGCGGCCAGGAAGATGCTGGTCTAAGGCGAGGGTCCTGCGTGTGCGCTCGCCGACCAAAGCAATCTGAGAACGGCGCGCCGCCGCGGGCTTTGCGTTCCAGGTCTTCCGTTTGTGTCACAATTTCCGAGCACACGGGCACGACGTTGAATTGCGAAGATCGGTGTTGCCACGGGGTTTATGGCCACGTCGTTTCCTCCGGGGCGCCGCCAGTGGACGGTTACCGGGCGTGCAGGAATGCCATCTCGTCAGCCAACACAAAACATGATTCGCGTCGTGTTACCGCTAGCGGTAGAATGACGGCGGTAGATCGAGACCGAGGCGGTGGTACTGCGCTCGGGCCGGTTTGACACTCGGAGCGGCGGCAAGCAATCGGCGCTCGGCCGCATCTCGATAGAGGGAGTCGTCACATGGCGCGTCGCCGTTTTCGCTGGCTGCCGCGATTCTCCATCGGCAATCTGCTGATGTTGATGGTCGTCATCGGGCTGTGTCTGGCGTGGTACGATCAGCAGCGGAAGTTGAGCGAGCACGCCGGCACGATCGACTCGCAACGCCGCGCGATCCGGCGCCTGACCGTCAACGGCATTCTCCGCCAGCATGCGACCGACCGTGTCAAGGCGGCCGAGCTCGAGCCGCTGGTCAGGCTGGGCGAGCCGATCGAAGCCATCGAAGCGTGGTGCGGGCCCCGGATCGCAGCCGAGTTGATGGATGGTCCCGGCGGCAGCACGTTCGGCTTCGCCGATTGCGACCTGGTCGTGGAATGCGACAGCCAGGGAGTCGTTCGTTCGCTGGGCTACCAGCGCTGGAAAGCGGCGAGCTGCGAAATCTTCCCCGTCTATGTCCCGGTGGCCCCAGACAAGGGGAAGGCTAGCGCGCAGCCGCAAGGCATCCTCAGCCAGCGCGGCGAGCCGGGCGGCATGCGGTAGCCGCGGTATCAGAAGTTTGAGCGTGGGTTGGCGCGGTGTGGCGTTCGTGTCGCCCGGTCGTGCCTCGCATGTTAAATTGATTGACGTTCCCGGTGGTGACGCCGCCGGCTACTGCCTGCTGGTCACTTCGTGACCCGTGGAGAACGACCGATGTTGGCCGATCCTCATTGCTGCCGAAACTCCTCCCGCCGCGCCTTCCTCGCCGACCTCGGCCTGGGCTTCACCGGCCTGGCCCTCGGCGGCGATGCTCCACCGCGACGGCGTCGCCAGCCCGACGGCCGCCTGGGCGCCGCCCGACGGCAAGCCGCACTTCGCGCCGAAGGCCAAGAGCGTCATCTGGCTGTTCATGAACGGCGGCGTGTCAGCCACCTGGAGACGTTCGACCCCAAGCCGGCGCTCGACGAAGTACGCCGGCAAGACCGATCGCCGAGACGCCGTTCAAGGACGTGCAGAACCCCGAGAAGCTCAAGCTGGCCCGCGTCGTCGTCGTCAACGACGCCAACGGCCAGCAGCGGAACAAGCTCTATCCCGCTGCAGGTCGGCTTCAAGAAGTACGGCCAGAGCGGCATCGAGGTCAGCGACTGGTTGCCGCACGTCGGCGAGTGCGTCGACGACCTCGCCGTCGTCCGCTCGATGTACACGACCGACGACAACCACGGCGCCCAGACGCAGTTCCACACCGGCCGGCACATGCTCGACGGCGAGTTCCCGACGCTCGGGGCGTGGGTGCACTACGGCCTCGGGCTCGCTCAACGACAACCTGCCGCAGTTCGTCTCGATGGGCAACCGCGAGTACTGGAACGCCAAGGACGGCCACTACCTCGGCCCGGCGCACGACGCGGTGCCGCTGCGCGTCGATCCGGCCAACCCGCTCGACTACGGCAAGCCCGAGCGGCCGCGTCACGGCCGACGAGCAGCAGGTCGGCTTCGAGCTGGTCGGCCGGCTGAACCGGCTGCGCGGCCGTCGAGTACCCCGACGACCCGGCGCTCGCCGCCCGGATCAAGGCGTACGAGCTGGCCTTCCGCATGCAGACGTCGCGTGCCCGAGGTGCTCGACTTCGCGCAGCGAGACGGAGGAGACGCAAGAAGCTGTACGGCCTCGACCGAGCCGACGACGCGCGACTTCGGCATGCAGATGCTGGCGGCGCGGCGGCTGGTCGAGCGCGGCGTGCGGTTCGTCCAGGTCCAGCACGGGGCCGGCGGGGCCGGGCGCGTGGGACGCGCACGGCGGGCTGAAGGCGAACCACGCGAAGCAACTGCCTGGCCGGTCGACAAGCCGATCGCCGGGCTGCTCAAGGACCTGAAGCGGCGCGGCCTGCTCGAACGAGACGATCGTCGTCTTCGCCACCGAGTTCGGCCGCACGCCGGGCTCGCAGGGCAGCGACGGCCGCGACCACCACATCTACGGCTTCTCGGTCTGGATGGCCGGCGGCGGCATCAAGGGCGGGCGTCGTCCACGGCGCGACCGACGAGATCGGCTTCCACGCCGTCGAGGACCGCCACTACGTCACCGACGTCCACGCCACGATCCTGCACCAGCTCGGCCTCGACTCGCGCAAGCTGGAGATCCCCGGCCGCAAGCGGCTGGAGATCGACCACGGCAAGCCGATCCGGGAGATTCTGGCGTAGCCTCATGACATGTATGGCGCGAAGTCGTTCAGGTGTTCATCGTCTTCCGCGATGATCGTCAGCACACCGATCTCGCTGCCCGGCTGTCGCGCTGCCACCGGCGCCCTTGGCTCGCCGACCAGTTTGGCAACGATGCGATCTTGCTGGGTGAGCGCCACCTCTTCGCCCGGTCGCAACCTAGAGACAAGCTCCGGCAACCGCGCTTGGGCTTCGTCAATCGTCATCGTCGTCATGGCGGCTTTCTAAGTGGGCTTCTCGACGATCTCACGGAATGCCACAAGAAACCGCTTCATCTCCTCCTCCGTGCCCATCGTGACTCGGAGGTAATCGGTCATCGGGCGGAACTGGCGGCCGACGAGCATCTTTCGCTTGGCGAACTGCTCGATCACGGGCGCGACGGCCCGGCGAATGTGGATCATGGCGAAATTCGCCTGCGAGGGGATCGTCTCGAACCTGGCTCGCTTCATCTCATCGTAGAGTGCTTCGAGCTGCGTTCGATTCAGACGAGCGGTCCGCTCCACGTGCTCCTGATCCGCCAGCGCGGCCGCCGCGGCGTGCGCCGCCAGGCTGCTGACGCCGAAATGCACCGTGCGCGGCCTGAGCTGCTCGATGAGCTCCTTCTTCGCGATGGCGTAGCCGATGCGCATGCCGGCCAGTCCGTAGATTTTGGAGAACGTCCGGGCGACGACCACGTTGCGTCCCTCTTTGACGTGGCGAATCGCGCTCTCGAACTCGGTGGCGGTGACGAAGTGGCTGTAGGCCTCATCCACGACGACGGCTACCGACTCGGGGATGCGATTCAGGAATCGCTCCATCTCGTCCTTGGTCACGATAGTGCCCGTGGGATTGTTCGGGTTGCAGATGTAGACCATGCCGGTGTCGGCCGTGGCGACCTTGGCCATCCGCGGCAAGTCGTGCCGGAAGTCCTTGGTCAGGGGGACCTTCACCGCATGGGCTCGGCTGTTGACCGCATACGCGATCACCGCGTCATAGGCCGGCTCGGCCGCCACCAGCCGCGGGCGACGGAGAAAGACGTTGTCGCAAATCTTGAGAATTTCCGTGGATCCGGCGCCGATCAAGATGTTCTCCGCCGCCAGGCCATGATGCTTGCCCAACAGCGCGCGCAGCTCGTCATAGTCCGAATCGGCGTAGTACCGCCCGCACGAGCCGAGCGCCTGCGCATGGCCTGTAGGGCCTTCTCCGACGGCCCGAAGGGACTCTCGTTATAGTTGAGATGAACGAAGTCATCCGCGCCCGCTGACGCAGGTGCTGCAAAACCGTTACGCGAGAACACCGGCCGCAAGGCCAGCGCTGCCGCACCGGCGCCCATGGCGCCGATGAACTGCCGTCGGGAGTTCATGATGGTCCTCCTGGAGAACAGGTTGCCGGCTCCGTTGTCGCTCCCTGACCGTCGAGCAGTTGACGGTACCATGTTTCCGCCGCGCCAGCACTGCCGGGGAGGGCGACGGTGCCCCAGATGAGCGACAGGGTTTCGCGCGTGCCCGCCCCGGTCTTCGTCCGCTGGGCGTCCTTCACGGCGTTGGCACACGGGCCCGCGGCGTCTCGCAAGCCGAGGAGGCCTTCCAAGTCGATGACCTGGCCGGCGACATTGAAGACGTAGCGATCGGCGGCCTGCGCCACGGCGACGCTCAGCGGAGGCTCTAGCGCGGCGAAGTCTACAACGCTGATTGGCAGGCCGCTGTGCAGCGACACGATATTGGCCACATCGACCGCCAGGTTGATCGTGCCCAGCCGCCCCTCGGTGGCGGCACGGAGCAGGTATTCCGAGGCCGGCTTGCTGCGGCCGGTGGGGCGGAACCCGCCCTTTCGCAATAACTGCCGCACGGAATCGCGCACGGCATCGTCACTCTTCATTGGCGCGGCGGCCTGCGGCGAGAAGAGAGCCAGCAGCTCGGCCGGCGTCCGCAGCTCGCCGAGCGGTTGCGGGAAACGCGTGATGAACGCCCGCAAGTCCAGCAGCGGATGAGGGTCGATGGTCAGCATGGCCGGCTTCGCTCTGAGTATACGCCGCCCGCTTTGTTCGGGCAGGTGTCCACTCGAGAAACGCCGGCGGCCTAGTACGCCCCGCGGCGGCTCAGCACGCTGCCCGGCGTCCGCAGCAGCAGCTTCACGTCGGTGACCAGGCCCTGGCTCCGCACATAGCGGATGTCCATCCGCACCCAATCGGTGAAGCCGATCTCGCACCGGCCGCTCACCTGCCACAGGCAGGTCAGGCCCGGCTTGACCGCGAGGCGCTCGAGCTGCCAGGGCTCGTACTTGATGACTTCGCTCTTCACCGGCGGGCGCGGGCCGACCAGCGCCATGTCCCCCTTCAGCACGTTGAAGAGCTGGGGCAGCTCATCGATCGTCGTAGAGCGCAGGAACCGGCCGATCCGCGTGATGCGCGGGTCGAGGCGGTTCTTGAACACCGGGCCGGCTTGTTCGTTGCGAACGAGGTGTTGGAGCCTGTGAGCGTCCGGCCTCATGGTGCGGAACTTGAGCATGAAGAACTTGCGGCCTTGAAGCCCGACCCGCTCTTGCACGAAGAACGGCCGGCCTTTGGTCGTCACCAGCAGCACGAGAAAGGTGGCGACCAGGAGCGGCGAGAGCAACACCACGAGCACGAGGGCCCCGGCGAAGTCCATCGCTCGCTTGGCCGCCGGATAGACCCCTTGGAGATTGCCTCGCGCCTTGACGACCGGCATCCCTGCGGCGAGACGAAAGGCGATTTCCTCCTGTCGCAGCCCCCTGACGCAGCGTGTGGCGTGGCGGCGGCGATCGAAGGAAAACTTCGAAACGCTGCGCAGTCCGCTGGCCGGAGCGTTGACGGTTTGCATCATGGTCCTCGTGGTGGTCAGCAAGGAGGGCGCGCCGTGCGTGTTGACGGCGAATCGGTCGAGACGTGCCCACCACGAAGCAAGCGATATGCCGCTGTGACGAGTGCCTTTAGTCCGCCTAGACCGTCTTGCGTTAAGTCGGCCACGCGTCGCATCTTGCCGATTGCCAGACCGTCCCGGACGAACAGTCGCGCAGCCGGCAGTCGCCGGGAGCGTTGCCACGACGCAACGGTCTGTAGCCGCGAGGCAACCCTGTTGCCCGGAAGCCTCGCCAAGAGCAACGCACGTCGGGCTTCGCCGGCCTAAGCGTTCTCCATCCGTTCACGCCTCGAGGCTCCGAATTGGCGCGTACAGCGTCGGCCCGATGCTCCACGGCGCGAACTCTTCGTCGCCGACGCCGTGCTGCTCGCTCTTGGTCTTTCGTCCGCTGGCGACGGCCAGGATCTTCTCGAAGATCTCGCGGCCGACCTCTTCGACCGGCGTGCCGTCGAGGATCGCGCCGGCGTTGATGTCCATGTCGTCGATCATCCGCTCGTACATCGGCGTGTTGGTGGCGACCTTGATCGAGGGGGTCGGCTTGCAGCCGAAGCAGCTGCCGCGGCCGGTGGTGAAGACCACCACGTTGGCCGCCGCCGGCGACGAGGCCGGTCACGCTCACGGGGTCGAAGCCCGGCGTGTCCATCACGACGAAGCCCTTGGCGGTGACCGGCTCGGCGTAGTGGTACGACGTCGGTCAGGGCGGTGCGAGCCGGCCTTGGCGATGGCGCCGAGCGACTTCTCGTAGATCGTGGTCAGGCCGCCTTCCTTGTTGCCCGGCGAAGGGTTGTTGTCGATCTCGGCGCCGAACATGGCCGGTGTACCACTCCCACCACTTGATGCGCTCGACCAGCTTCTCGGCCGACGGCGCGGCGTCTTGGCCCGGCGCGTGAGCAGGTGCTCGGCGCCGTAGATCTCCGGTGGTCTCGGCCAGGACGGTCGTGCCGCCGCAGGCGACGAGCATGTCGCTGGCGACGCCGAGGGCCGGGTTGGCCGTGACGCCGCGAGTTGCCGTCGGAGCCGCCGCAGTTGGTGCCGAGCACGATCTCGCTGGCCGGAATCGGCACGCGGCGAACGTCGTTGACTCGCGGCAGCAGCTCGGCGAGCTCTGCACGGCCGGCCTCGATCGTCTTGGTGGTGCCGCCGAGGTCCTGCATCGACATGAGCGACCGGCGGCGCTGCTGCGGTCGGCCATTGCCGCGAGCTGCACCAGGCCGCCGTGGTTTTCCAGAGGTAGCCGATGGTGCCGGTTTCGCAGCCCAGGCCGATGAGCAGGTAGCGCGCCGATGTTCGGATGCTTGGCGATGCCGGCCAGCGTGCGGTTGAGCTGTTGGTGGTCCGCGCCGCCGTATTGCATGCCGCAGCCGCCGTTGTGCGTGATGGCGATGACGCCGTCGACGTTCGGATAATCGCGCGAGCGCCTCGCGCGTGAACCGCTGCGACGATGTACTGGCTGACCGAGGCCGAGCAATTGACCGTCGAGATCACGGCGATGTAGTTTCGCGTGCCGGCGTGGCCGTCGTGCGCGGCGGTAGCCCTGGAACGTGCGGCCGGCGATCGGCGCGGGTCCGGCGGCGTCTCGGTGGCGTGGGCGTAATCGCGGTCGAACTGGCCGGCGGTCAGGTTGTGCGAGTGCACCCAGTCGCCCGGGGCGATGTCGTCGGTGGCAAAGCCGATCGTCTGGCCGTACTTGAGCACGCGCTGGCCCGGGCAATCGATCGCAGAGCGATCTTGTGGCCGAGCTTCACGTCGCCGGGCAGCCGCAGGCGGTGCGGGCCGGCCGAGATCTCGCCGCCGGCCGGGCAATGACGGGCGGCCACCGCGATGTTGTCGTCGGGATGGAGCAGGACGGCGTCGATGGCGTCCGTGGTGGTAGTGGCGGGCATGCGAGGGCTGCGTGGCGTGCGGAATGCCGGAGAATCGCGACGTGCGACGAAGTTGCAGCTTACCCCGCCGTGCCGCATGGAACAATCCGCACGCCGCACGGCCGCGCGCCCGCTGTTCTGCAATCCGCCGCTGCGGGCGGCACGCTGCGTGCCCTGGGAGTCCTCCGCACAGTTCTCCAGGCAGGCCGCGCGGTGCAGCGGCCGTCCGTGCCGCGTCGATAGCCATTCTGGCCAGGCAAGAGGTGAGTAAGTGAGTAGGTGAGTAGGTGGGGCCAGTTGCTCACTTACTCACTTACTCACTTACTCACCTACTCACCTACTCACCCACCGCCCGCGGCTCCTGATCCTCCCTCGGGCGCGAGTCGGCCCACCTGATCCTCCGACAAGTCTTCGCTCGATGACCACCAAAACCGCCAGACCGCGCCGCCGCAGTGGGGCGTCCGTGCAATCTCCGCTGGAAACCTACCTCCGCGAGATCAACGAGACGGCCCTGCTCTCGGCCGAGGACGAGCAGGAGCTGGCCCGCGCGATCGGCGAGGGCGACGCCGAGGCCCGCGACCGCATGGTGCGGGCCAACCTGCGGCTGGTCGTCAACATCGCCCGCGGCTACACCGGCAAGGGGCTGGGCCTGCAGGACCTGATCGAGGAGGGCAACCTCGGCCTGCTGCGGGCCGTCGAGGGCTTCGACCCCGACGTGGGCACGCGCTTCAGCACCTACGCCAGCTACTGGATCAAGCAGTCGATCAAGCGGGCGCTGATCAACACGGCCAAGACGATCCGCATCCCGGCCTACATGGTCGAGCTGCTCGCGAAGTGGCGGCGGGCCAGCGCCCGGCTGACCGAAGAGCTGGGCCGCACGCCGACGCCCGAAGAAGTCGCCCGCGTGCTGGGCCTGCCGAAGAAGAAGCTGCCGATCATCAAGAAGGCGATCCGCGTCTACAACTCCACGCCGCAGACCGACCAGGCCGAGGCCGGCTGGTCGCTGGGCGAGATGGTGATGGACGAGCGGATCAAGACCCCCGAGAACGAGATGGTCGAGACCGACGACCTGAAGCACGTCATGCGGCTGCTGGAGAAGATGGACGAGCGCGAGGCGACGGTGCTGCGGATGCGGTTCGGCCTGGACGACGAGGAGCCGAAGACGCTCAAGGAGATCGGCGAGTCCCTGGGCCTGACCCGCGAGCGCGTCCGGCAGATCGAGACCGAGGCGCTCGGCAAGCTGCACGAAGAATTGCAGGGATAGTGGTCGTCTCGGTCCGCGAGTGTCGTCTTTCGCTCCGCGAAAGAACGTCCTTTCGCGGAGCGAAAGGCGACATAGTGCCCCACGTTAGCGGTCTTTGAAGCGAAACAGCCGCTTCATGTCGTTGTGCGGCTTGCCGTCTACTTCGACATAGGGGTAGATGAAGTAGTTCAGCGGCTCGCCGTCCTGCTTGGGCTCCAGCTCCAAATCGCGCCCGACGGTGAACGTCACCCGGTCGGCCGTCAGGTTGCCGAAGTAGTATTCCTTCAGCTTCGGCTCCTTGTCGGCTTCCGAGATATCGACCGGCACCCAGCCGTGGCCGGGCGCGTGGAACAGCGCCCAGCAGTGGTAGCCGCCGATCTCCCCCTCTTTCTTGTCGGTGGGCAGCGGGAAGCCGATGGCGAAGAACGAAGGCAAGCCCTTCGAGCGAGCCAGCGAGATGAACAGGCTGTGGAAGTCGGTGCAGTTCCCAAAGCCGCTGTCGCACACCCAGTGTACGTCGCCGAAGCCGTAGCCCGGCTGCGACTTGTCGTACTTCACGTGGTCGTCTACCACGTTGTAGAGCACGCGGCCCAGGTCCAGCGCGTCGGCCGGCAGCTTTTCGCCCTTGATCAGCGCCAAGGCCTTGTCATCGTTCACGGGCACCCGCTTATCGGGGGCCAGGAACTTCTTGCGATCTTCCGCCGAGAGGGCCGAAGGGCCGGGCGGCCGGTCGAGGTTGCGCACTTCCTGACGGTCGATGTCCCAGGTGATGTGAAAAGGGATCTCGCCCGATTCGGGGGCGGTCGTTTGAAAATAGAGCATCCGGTTGCCGTACTTGCGCTCGGCCCCCTCTTGGGCCCGGGCCGGCAAGGACTTGGTCGCCTCGCGGACCTTCTGGTAGTCGTTCGTCATGGGGACGGGCAGCCAAACGCGCACCGGTTTCCCCGCCGGCAATTTGGTCAGCGTGGCGCCGTATTCGAGCTGAAAACTGCGGACCTTCGGCGTCGCCGCCTGGCCGGAAGACTTCGCGGGATCAGCCGCAGATTTGGCGTCTTGCGCGAGCGAAATGCCGCCGAGGCCGCAGGCCGTCAGGCAAAACACTGCGCTGATTCGATGGATAGTTCGCATAGGATCACCCTCGTTTTCGGCAGCTTCTGGACCAACCGACCGCACTCGCCTCTTCTTTCCGGGGACAGATGCTTCATAAGAATATTCGATTGATCAGTCATTGTCCACAAGCATTGCTAATGACCAGGCGGTGCCTGCGGGCCTGGCGAACCATGAATGCTCGTTATTCCGCCTTCGCCTGAGCTTCGGGACTTGCGCTGGGCGACGGCTACGCGCGGCGTAGCAGCCGTTCGGCCGCTGCGGCGACGAAACCCTTCTGCCGACAGGGGTTTTCATCGTTCGCCTTGGGGCGTCGTCCGATAGTTTCTGTGGGAAGCACCGGCCGGGCCTTCTGATCACAGGCACCCCCCAGCTTTCCCTTCAGAATCGGAATCTCGCGCCCGCAAGAACCGGAGTTCTTGTCGGAACGGAATCTCGCTCACGGAGTGCATCGGCGCATGAATACTCGAACCGGCGTCTCTGCCCGGCTGTGGACGGCGAGCTTGGTTCTCGCCGTCGGTTTGGCCGGCCCCTCTTGGGCTCAGGACCTCCTGGAAGACCGCGTCCAACGGCTGGAGCAGCAGAACGAGGATCTGCGGCATCAGACCGGGCTCTTGCAGCAACAGAACCAGGCGCTGCTCCAGCGGATCAATGAGCCCGCCTTTCCGGTCACGGCGCCGCCGGTGATCGAAGCCTCCGACATCCGCGAGGTCGTCACGAGCGTGATGGCGGAACAGGAAGCCAAGAAGGCCCCGGCCGCCCCCAAGGCGCCGCCGGCCGAAGAATGGGCCAAGGTCGGCAAGAACCTCGACATGACCGCCGTCTGGCGGCACGGCCTATGGGTCGAGTCGAAGGACAAGGCCTTCCGCTTTCATCCCGGCGGCCGCGTGCAGACCGACTTCGTCTGGATGGACGGCGAGGACGAGGTGCAGTTCGCTCCCGGCGGGGTGGGCAACATCCGCGACGGCGTGAACTTCCGCCGAGCCCGTTTCGCGATGGAAGGCACCTTCTGGGAAGTCATCGACTTCAACACCGAGTGGGACTTCATCAACACGGCCAACGTCGATCCGGCCAATCCTCCGGTGCAAGGCGACGTGATCAACACGCCGGCCCCCACGGACCTGTGGGTACAGCTCACGCAGATTCCGGTGCTTGGCACGGTGCGCATCGGCAATGCCAAGCCGCCGATCAGCTTCGAGCACATCACGAGCAGCCGCTATCTGCACTTCCTGGAGCGCTCGCTGGCGTTCGACGCCTTCATCGGCGGCCTGGACAACGGCTTCCGCCCCGGCGTGATGATGTTCAACAACACCGAGGACGAGAACTTCACCTGGTCCTTGGGCGTGTTCAAGGCCAACACTACGGTCTTTGGCTGGAACCAGGGGGACGGCGAATACGACGTCACGGGCCGCGTCACTTGGACACCCTATTACTGTGACAACGGCCGGCACATGGTCCATCTCGGCCTGGGCGCCAGCCACCGCGACCTGGATGAAGACCGCCTGCGGCTGCGTGCCCGCACGCTGCTGCGCAACGGCCCCGGCCCGCTGCACACGCCGCTCTTGAACATCCTCTTGACGGGCGACGATCAGTCGATCGTGGTTCCCGAGTTCGCCATGAACTGGGGACCGTGGACGGTGCAGTCCGAGTACTTCGCCGTCTGGCTCACCGACGCGGCCCTGGCTCCCGCCGGCGCCAATCAGGGCACGTGCTACTTCCAGTCGGCCTACTGCGAAGTGCTCTATTTCCTCACCGGCGAGCACAATCCCTACAACCGCCGCGGCGGGTCGGGCGCGGCCTTCACCCGCAAGGTCCCGCATAGCCCCTGGTTCCTGGTCCGCAACGACTGCGGCGGCGTCTGCCATAGCCTGGGCGCCTGGCAGGTGGGCGTGCGCTACTCGTGGATCGACCTCGACGACAAAGCCCTCAACGGCGGCACGGCGCAGGACTGGACCATCGGGCTGAACTGGTATCTGAATCCGAACCTCAAGATGCAGTGGAACTACTCGATCGCCGAGCGCGACGTGAACGGCCCCTCCGACGGCTACGTGCATGGGTTCGGCATGCGGACCGCGTTCGACTTCTAACTCGCACGATGATTTCCACAGAAACTCACACGAGGATACGCTTATGTTCCCTATAAGAACTCCCGCCCTGCTGCTGGGCCTGCTGCTCGCATCGCCGCTGCCCGGCTGGGCCGAAGAGGCCGACGGTTCGCGCGGGCCAAGGGTGTGCTGCCGGCTGCTGCGCCCCGCCGGTCTGCAAGACGTGCGTGCCGGTGCCCGACGTGGTCAAGCACGTCAAGACGGTTTACACCTGCAAGGGTGCCGACCTCTGCCTGCCCAAGCGGTCTCTGCGGGACATCTTTCAGCGGCACTGCGCGTCGGGTTGCGGAGAATGCGGCTGCGGAGATGATTGCGGTTGCGAATGCGGGTGCCCGCAGTGCGAGTGTCGGGCGCAGTCACAAGAAGGTGCTGCTCAAAAAGCTGGTGACGACGGAGTGCGCAGTCGTTCAAGTGCGAGCCGGTCTGCCCCGAGCCGTGCCAGGGCTGCGGAAGCGGCAGCCCATGGTTCGATTCGGCACCGCTGCCCCAAGACATGGGCACCGTGCCAGGTGAGTTGATGCCTCCGAAGAAGGCGGCTCCAGTGCCTCCGTCCGCGTCGGTGCCGCGCCGTTCCGCCAAGAAGACACGCTAGGCGCGCGCCGTTCCGCCGCGTGCAGGCTGCGTGAGGGCAGCTCGCTACGCCCGCGTGAACATGACCTCCCTCGTCCGGCGTCGATACCCGCTTGGGTGTTGACGCCGTACCGTTTTTGCCCAGGTAAGCTCGAAGCTCGAAGCCTTCCGTTGGTGTCACTCGGTCTGCCGTATCGGTCACTCGGCGGCGAAAGAATCGGCGGAAAAGATGGCTCGCATCGTGACACCGCGGCGCATAGATTGACGCTCGTCGCGAAACCGCTGGACGGCGCTGACTCCACGCGCCAGCCACACGACAACCGCATGTGCTGACGGTCGTGTGCCGACGGTGTCGTGGAGTCGGCGAATTGGAAAAACTGAAAGCTGAAGGGCAACGAACCGCTCGGCGTTCACAGGACGTGCCGGCTTGCGCAATGCCCTGGCTTACGCAATGGCGCTGGCTTGCCGGAACGTCATGCATGGGCAAGATGCCCATGCCACGTTGTTGGACACATGTTGGGCTGACGCCTCGACGCTCGCCGGGGGGAGGTGCGACGCACCGCAGGCGTGCTGCCTCTTGGCCGGCCGGGCTGGGCCGGGTAGTCTCGACGTGCCGCGGCTACTACGCGGCAGCATCGGCGCCAAAGCCGAACGAGCGAAGATGACTGGAAGCAGTCGCTCCCCGATCTCGTAATCGAAAGCTGATTGCGTCGCGCACCATCGAATCCGGCGGAGGCCATGCAATGGACTTGCTTCGTGGTTCGCGGCAGATGCTCGAATCGCTCGCACGGGCGGGCGTGTCGTCGTTGCCTCGCGCCGCCGTGCCGGGCGCGACGGGTGTCGAACCTACGCAACACGTATCGCCGCAGCACGCACCTCCCCAGCACGCACCTCCCCAGCCCGCCGGACCCGCGCCGGTCGCGCCGCACGTCGGCCTTACGGCTCGACGCTCGCCAGGGTTGCCGCTCGATACCGATGGCGACGCCATGCCGGCCTCCCAGCGGCCGGCCGCTCTAGAAGTCATCGCCGCCAAGGTCGCCGGCTGCACGCTTTGCGCGGAGCTGGTTGCCAATCGCACCCGCACCGTGTTCGGCGTCGGCAATCCCTCGGCCCGGCTGTGCTTCATGGGCAAGGCGCACCGGGGCCGATGAAGATCGCCAGGGCATTCCCTTTGTCGGCGCCGCCGGCCAGCTTCTCAACAAGATCATCGAGAACGGCCTGAAGATGCGGCGCGACAACGTCTATATCCTGAACATCCTCAAGTGCCGCCCGCCCGGCAACCGCCAGCCGCTGCCGGATGAGGCGGCCAATTGCCGCGGCTTTCTCGACCGGCAGCTCGACATCATCCGTCCCGAATTCATCTGCTGCTTGGGGGCCACGGCGGTGCAGAACCTGCTGGGCACGACGCAGCCGATCGGCCGCATGCGAGGACGGACCTATGAGTATCGCGGCAGCCGGGTGATCGTCAGCTACCACCCCGCGTATCTGTTGCGCAATCCGGCGGCAAAGAAAGACGTGTGGGAAGACATGAAGCTGCTCCTGCGCGAGATGGGGCTGCCGGGGCCGGACTAGCAGGCGCTCCAAAGCAGACCGGCACAGAGCAGACCGGCACAGAGCAGACCGGCACAGAGCAGACCAGACCGGTACAGAACAACCCGGTACGGGGCGAACCCGTGATCCGTGTGCTCCGTACTACCGGCGGACCGTGCGTCTCCAGACTATAGGATCGAGCCTGAGAATGCCGTGCACGGCCCAGTTGTGAGGACCATTGTGAGGACGGTCATCGAGACCCGCGGCCCGGAATTCACGCTGGCGGCGCTGGCAACCCGCCGCCGGCACCTCTACAATCGGGGGGTCGGGGCAAGGGCAGGTTAGCTGTCGATGTTCGCCAGATTTCTGCAAAATCCTCTTCGGTTTTCTCGCCCGGATCACGGGTAATGCCACATACACCCGACAAATCGTCGGATTGGTCGGTCACGGAATGGATTGCCCAGGTCAAGCAGGGAGACGCTGACGCCGCCAACCGGCTGTGGGAACGTTATTTCACTCGCGTCCAAGCGGTCGCGCGGCGCATGCTCAATGGCACGCCGCGGCGGGCAGCGGACGAGGAAGACGTGGCCCTCAGCGTGCTGGAGAGCTTCCTCGTGGGGGCTGCCCAGCGGCGGTTCGACGAGCTGTCTGACCGCGACGACCTGTGGTTTCTGCTGATCGCCATCACGAAACAAAAGAGCGTAGACCACCAGCGTTTTTTCGGCGCGCTGAAGCGCGGCGGCAACCACGTGCGGGCCGCCTCGGAGCTGGACCGTTCTGGCAGCAGGCGAATGTTCGATGATCTGCTCAGTGAAGCGCCCTCGCCCGCCGAAGTCGCCCAGCTCGACGAGCAGTTTCAGCGTCTTATGGCCTGCCTGCGAGACGATTCGCTCCGCCGCGTCGCCGGCTGGCGGATGGCCCGGCATTCGGTCAAGGAGATCGCCGCCAAGCTGGGCATCACGCTGCGGGCAGTGGAGCGCAAGTTGCAACTCATCCGCGAGCATTGGACGAGGGAACTGGCCCGTGACGGATAAGCCCGTCCAATACCGCGAGATCGCCCATCTGCCGCTGGGCGACCGCATCGACCTGGTGTGCGACGCCTTCGAGCGCGAACGGCGGCGTGGCCTGGTCCGCCCGCTGGAAGACTACGTCCAGGAAGTGCCCGAGCCGGAGCGCGATGCCTTTCTGTCCGAGCTGCGGACGGTCGAGCAGGCGCTCTCGAATGCTTCGACGGTGATGGAGGGGGAGCCGACCGGCTCGCTCGTCCGCCCGCTGGAGGTCGCCGCCGGAGCCGCTCGTGCCCGAGCAGCTTGGCCGCTATCAGGTGGAAGAGCTGCTGGGCCGCGGCGGGTTTGGCGAAGTGTGGAAGTGCTTCGACCCGGAGCTGAAGCGGCACGTGGCCGTGAAGGTCCTGCTGCGGGAGCGCTTCGCCAGCGACCAGGAAGTGGCCCGCTTCCTGGACGAAGCCCGCAAACTGGCCCAGCTCCGCCATCCGGGCATCGTGGCCATCTACGACGTGGGCTGCCAAGGGGGCTATGTCTTCCTGGTTTCCGAATACGTCCCCGGCGGCACGCTGCACGACCGCCTGCAAAACGGCCCCCTGCCGCCGGCCGAAGCGGCCGAGCTATTAGCGAAAGTGGCCGAAGCCGTGCACTACGCGCACGGCGCGGCCTGGTGCACCGCGACCTGAAGCCGGGCAACATCCTGATCGATTCAGACGGCCAGCCGCGCGTGGCCGACTTCGGTCTAGCGGTGCATGAAGACGAACAGCGCCGCCGGGCGGGCGAGATCGCGGGAACGCCGGCCTATATGGCACCGGAGCAGGTGCGGGGAGAGACGCATTTGCTGGATGGACGGGCGGATGTGTGGGCGATTGGCGTGATTCTGTACCAATGCCTGACCGGAAGACGGCCGTTTGGCGGCGACACGCGCGAGGAGCTGTTTGCAGAGATTCTCCATCGTGATCCTAAACCGATTGCCCAAACTTTAGACTTGCCTGGTTACGAGCACATTTGTGCCACATGTCTAAGGAAGCACCAAGTTGACCGATACAGCTCTGCTGCTGATCTGTCGCGTGCGCTCGTGCCATTCCTGCGCGAAGCTCCGCGGCACGAGGTTGGACTCGATTGCGATGGTACGGTATTGTCGCTGTCTTTACCGCTATGTTGAGTGGTCTGTTCTTATATGGAATGCGGCCCGGATACAACGATGTTCTAGTTAAGGCCGACGGCGAGCTTCTGGCTAATAAGCCCATAGTTTTGCTTGGAGCTGACACCAATTTGAGTTGGAACCCTGAAACGAGGCTTGCCGACGTAACAACGACAAACGAGGCTGTGGCGGTTTCGCTCATTTCAATTGACCATGGGAGTTATGTATTGGAGCTTACGCTGAGCAATTTGAATGGGTCGGGTTCTGCGTCGCCAATCGTGGGTGTCTTTCTTGGTTTCCGGCAGGAGGTCGCCGACGGGCAGCCGTGTCACGTTTTCCAAGCTATTCGATTTACTACGGGGAAAGGCCCGTCGCGTGTGAGGGTTCAGCGCCTGAAGAGCACGCTGATTCTTCAGGAGGATGGATCCATCGTCGTTAGAGAGGATCCAATATCGCCTGAAGTTACGGTTGAGATGAGGCGCGACTGTAGATTACGGTTAGAAGTTGCGGAAAACACTTTGCGATCGATACGATGGCACCATTCTGGGGGTCATCAAGAGTTATTTGAGCTCACGTCAACTGATGTAAACGAGCGGACGTCGCCCAAGGACTTTGTTGGTCCAGCTGGCATCATGGTATGGCGTGGTACAATCACTGTGCAATCAGCGAAGATCACACATCCATCACCGGAGTAATTACCATGGCATGGAACATTGACATTGTGAATCCAGACTATGAGCAGGTAGAGGAGGTCGGCGGAGATGTCGCAGTTTACTGTAACATTACGAATGTTGAGGACGGCAAAAAACCAGACGAGGTTCGTGCGAAGGTCTTTGATGAGGGGTTTGGACCAGGACCGGCACCGCCAGCGGACCCAGCGCAAAGCACGGAGTTGACTTTTGTGGCGGGCACAACTTACGAATTTGAGGGGGACGTGCCGATTCCCGGAACCCACGAATGTGGCAACACGTATTCTTCGCTTTCACGCCTCCAGTTAGCCGTATGGGCCAAACGCACCGGCGCCACGCCGAACCCCTGGTTGGCTTTGCGAACGCAGCCCATTCGCGGGTATTGCGGCGATCCAGACCACTTCTTTCAGGCAGCTGCACTGAGCACCAAGGACGGCAAGGCGAAGACCTCGAAACGAGCGTCGTCCGCAAGGACGGCTCGAGGGAAGAAGGCGTAACGACTCATCGCAGCGCACGGGTGCCAGGGCCGGAATGTCCTGGCGTCTTGTTTTTTCTGCCGTAGGTCAGTAAGCGTCAGAAGGACTCGCCTGGGGGTTTCAACCCCAGGCACCGTACCCGCGCCTTTGTCCACGCCTGCGTCAGCAGCGCGCCGGAGTGGTCTGTGCCACCGGACCGCGGGGGTATCCGGCTCGGAAGCCGTAGGCACCGGCGGTGCCTGACGCGGCCAGCGTACGACATTCCGGCACTCTTGGGTGGTTCGCCAAACACCCACGCACCGCGCACAACGGGGTGCGCCCGTTGGCAGCCGCTTTGGCGTCTGGATTTTCGACAAATGCGATAATTCTCTTCGGGTTCGAGGCCGTTCCTCCGGAATACCGGTGTCGGCTGGCGTGAAGTCATTGGCTGCCGATAGCCAGGACTTCGATCGCTAGCAAGGCCGCTCTAACGAGGCGCAGGCGCCTTGGCATACGTGCGCGGCCGTCCGTAACGTGTTTTTCTGGAGTGCGCGATGAAAACCGTATGCTTGCGAGTGATTGTGCTTGTTAGTCTTGTCGTCGGTTTCGGGGCATTTGTTGTCCCGCAGGTAGATGCATTGCAACCGCAACAGGGAAGACGAGTGTACAAGTACTACTGCCCCAGAGGCGGAGAGACGTATCGGTTCTCCCGTGGAGGCGAGAGGAGATGCCCGCGGCATGGGGTCAAGCTGAGATTCATGGGCCAAGAGCGGATCAATTAGTGACTGGTGCGAAAGGTCGCGAGACCGCAACGCTCAAGATGGGCGGTGCGTAGCATACCCTACGGGGCGGGTGCATTAGACGTGCACCGTGTCGCGGGCCGTGCCGGCATCGATGTGCCACCTTGTTCCGTCAATACGCAGGAAGCGTTTTAGCGAAGGAGTAACCATTTATGTCGGCTGTCGAATCCCGCAACGAGTCAAACCGCCAAGCGTTAGATTGCTTGCGGCTTGAATTTGAAGCCAAGCTGTTTTCGCAAGAGCACCGACTTTTTTACATTCTGCGCAACCTTTCCGCCACTCGGTCGCTGGATCAGGCCGACCCGCGCCGCACGGCCGCGCGCGACGCGCTCATCTACCGCCTGGCGATGGCAATGCTGCCCAACGCCGCAGCAGCCGGGGTGACACTTACGGCGATTGTCGGGCTCATTATTGCCTATTGGGCGAACTCTCTCATTCAGGAGCAGAACCAATTGCTGCAAAAGCAAAACGGGATGTTGAACAGTCAGAACCGGCAGTTTCAGGCGTCGCGGGTCACGCAGAACTTTGTCGGCCTTTTCTCTCAACTCATGGGACTCATCAGCGAGGACGAACCTCAGGAGGCCGATGGAGCGCCGCAGGGCAAACGCAAGCTAAGCGCGACGCTTGCCGCACGCTTCCGCGCCCTGTGCGATATTTGTGCGCCCTATGAAGGGCTGACCGAGGATGGCATGATCGATCAACGGCAACTAAGCCCTGAGCGGGCGACTATTCTCCTGTCGTTGACTTCGCTTGGTCTGGATATGAGTGTGCTGGAGAACGCGAATTTCTCGTTTGCCGGCCTGGAGGCGGCGCAGCTTGGCAACGCGATGTTGTCGGGCATTAGGTTGAATAGCGCCAATTTGGCGAATGCCTATTTGAGCGGCGCCGACATGAGCAATGTAGACCTATGGTCGGCCAATCTCAGTGGTGCCGACATGAGTAATATCGACTTGCACGGAGCCGATCTCCGCGGCGCCAACCTTTCCAATGCTCATTTGGTTGGAGGCAATCTTCGCGACGCCCTGCTCGACGCGACGAACCTGGTGGACGCGACCATCGGCAGCTCGCTGGATGGGGCCATCGTGATGGAGGACACGTTTCTCGATCAGTTGAAGAAGGAGGGACCTAGTGACTACCGGGCGGAGGAATGGGCGACCGAGCCCCTCAGTAACGAAAACGAGCGTGACCTGGACGCGATTAGTCTCGGGTTTTGTTTTCGGATCGTGCGCAAGTCATGAGAATGCGTGGTTGCCGCGCTGCTCTAAGTCTAAGCGTACCGCGCTTCAAGCGTCGCTAAGCCGAAGGGCCGCCTGTGGCTTTCGCCACACGCACCCTGCGCGCTTGCTGGCACTCTCATAGCGCCGGGCTACAATGCACCTCTCGACAAGTGACCGCACCAGGTATCTCCGTGATTAAAGGCGACGTGATGACCAAAGAGCCAGCTTCCGTCAGCCGGCGCCGCTTTCTGGTCGCCGCCGGGGCAGGGCTCGCCGCCGCGCAGCCGGCGCTGGAGCAGCCGGCACACGGCGGCCAGCCGCAGGCGGCCGCGGCGACGGCTGCGCCGCGCAAAGCCGGGGTGCATCGACTGTCAGAGCCATCTGTTTTGCCCGGAGCTGGTCTCGCTGATGGAAAAGCGCAGGGAAGACCCGGTGGTCTACCGCAAGGGCGCGATCGCTACGTGCGGATGGGGGACTGGCATCGGCGGATTCTGCCCGAACCACATGGACGTGGCCGCGAAAGCTGGCCGTGATGGATGCCGCCGGCATTCGGCAGACCGCCCTGAGCATCAACGATCCGGGGCCGGAGTGGTTCGGCAAGGACGGCCCGGCCGTCGCCCGCACGGCCAACGACTTTGTCGCCGACGTCGTGAAGCAGCATCCGACGCGTTTCTTTGGCCTGTGCGTGTTGCCCCTGCAGGACATGACCGCCGTCGCTGGCGGAGCTGGACCGCTGCGACGAGCTGGGCATGAAGGGCATCCTGCTCTACACGAACCTGGCCGGCAGGTTTCCCGACGAGCCGGAGTTCCGGCCGCTCTTCGCACGGGCCGTAGAGCGCGACATGCCCGTGCTCCTGCATCCGGCCAAGCCGCTGACGACCGACGTCGTCAAGGGCTACGAGATGACCAGCACCCTGGGCAACATGTTCGACAACACGATCGCCCTGACGCGGATCATCATGGCCGGCATCCTCGACGAGTTTCCGCGGCTGAAGCTGGTCTGTCCGCACCTGGGCGGCACGCTGCCGTACATCATCGGCCGCCTGGACCACCAGACGCAGGTGCTGAAGCGCGGCCCGAAGCTGCGCCGCAAGCCCAGCGAATATCTCAAGTCGGTGTATCTCGACATCGTCTCGCCGCTGCCGCTGGCGATGCGCTTCGGCTACGACTTCATGGGGCCGGACCGCTTGCTCTTTGCCAGCGACCACCCGTGGGTCGATCCGCAATTGATCCTGGAGGGCCTGCGCAGCCTGAAGCTGCCGGCGGCCGACGAGGAGAAGATTCTGGCCGGCAATGCCGAGCGGCTGTTCAAACTCTAGGAACCGTTACGGCTTACTCTGGCTATGCCATGAACAGGGCGGCCGCGGCCGCGGCCAACACCAGCCCTACGCCCGCGGCATCGACCACGACCGCGGTAATGAGTCGGCGCGGCGTCGGTGCCGCAACGATAGGTGTGCCGCGGATGCTGCGCCACCAGAGGGCCAACGGAGCTGCCGGCGCGAGAAGGAGCCCGAGCAATGGCGGCTGCGGATAGATGCAGGCAACGTATGCCCAGCCGCCGACCATCACCGCAAAGGGCAAGCCCAGCCCGCGGACGGCCGACTCTCGCTTCAGCAGGACGCCCGCGCGCAGCCCCCCAACGCAGCGGCCGTGATCGCCGCCAAGCCGGCGTCGGTCAGGCTGGCGAATACGGCGATGAGCAGGGCTACGCCGCCGGCGGTGACCGTGAAGGCGGCGAGCAGGCTTGTGCCGGAGACGCGGGCCGCTAACGGCTCCAGCAGCCTGACGAGGGCCAGTAGATAGATCGCCAGCAGAGGGACGGAGTACGCCCTTGCCGGATAAAGCGTGGGCCAATGGGGCACCAGCAGCGCGGCCGCCAGGCAGCACACGAAGGCCTCCAGCAGCCAACGCTCGAACCCCCGCAAGCCGCCGCTCGCCGCGATCGGGCCGATGACCGCAGCCGCCAGGGCGAGATAGGGGATCCAGTGCCAATACCGCGTGGGCGCCCACTGGCTGGCGGGCGCTTGTGCGGCATAGGCCAAGACGAATCCCGCCGCCAGCGCGACCGGTCCGGCATACCTCTGGGCGATCTCGGCGGGGCAAAGCCGGCGGACCGCCAGGAACACCGCGGCCGCAATGGCCGCGGGCAGCAGGATCGCCAAGCCGATCGTTTGAATCACGAGATCGTTCTGCCTCCGCGTCGGCACCCGGCTGCTGCGGAGCAGCCGGGGTGCTTTGTCGCCGGCTAAGTACACACGCAGAAAGAATTGGGTGGTAGCCGAACTCGCCAGAGTTCGGGGCCCGAAGTCTGGTGACTTCGGCTACTCAAGACATTCTGCGGTCATACTTAGGTTTTCTTCGGCTCGGTCTTTTCGCCGATGGTGATGTTGAGCGCAACTGGCTTCTCGACGCGGTCCGTCAGCTTGTCCATGCCGAACTCCGTGCGATCGATCGTGAAGCTGCCCTTGAGCTTCAGCCCGTCGCTGCCGATCTCGACGGTCGCGGGGAACGTGATCTCCTTGGTGTTGCCCAACAGGGTCAGGTTGCCGGTGATTTCCGTCGGCTTGCCGCCGCTGCCAGGCGTGATCTTGGTGCTGACGAACTTGGCCGTGGGATGCTCTTGGACGTCGAAGAAATCTCTGCTCTTGAGATGCGTTGTGAGCTTGGCGTCTTTGGTCCAAAGCGAGGCGGTCTCGATGTCCGCGGAGACCGCCTTCAAGGTCTTCGCAGCCGGGTCGAACTCGGCCTTGCCGGTGAACTTGCTGAAGCCGCCCGGTCGTGCATTGGGATCGGGCTTGGGACCGACGTGCGTGCCGACGAACTCGATCTTCGTGTTGTCGGGCGAGAGGGTGAGCTGGCCGGCCTTGGTATCCCCCGGCGAGACCGATGGGCCGTCAGGGCTCTTCGAGTCCCCGTTGGGGCCGCAGCCGGTCACGACGAGACCGCTGAACAAGATCAAGGGTAACACACGCTTCATGACGTACTCCTTGCGGCGAGCTTATAAGGCCGCGAGTTTGTGACGGGATCAGCGAGCGCGTATCGTACTGGCGATCGCCGCAGCAGGACAAGTGGGGCGGCTGGCCGGAGGCTGTGGGGCAGTCGACCGATTGAACATCCAACATCGAACATCCAACATCGAAGTGCTCAGAGCCCTGTCAGAATAGAGTGGCCGCGATCGCGACCTAGTTGCCCTTCTTGCTCGGCGCGGTCTTGGCACCCTTCGTGCCTTTCTTGAACACTTCTTCGAGCAGTCTGCGCACGTTCGCGGCCGGATTGGCCAGCCCCCGGGAACCGCCACCGGCGTGAGCGGCGCCGCTGTGGATCGCTACGACCTCGCCTGCGGAATTGACCAGCGGCATTCCTTCAAGTTTCTTCTCGGGAACTTTCGCCCCGTCGGCCAATTCGTAGACCAGCACCTTGTCTTTAGCGGCCAGAACCGTGGCGGGTTCCAGCACCGAGGGCGTGTCTTCGTTGACGACGTGCCGCGCGCGGACGAGCTAGATGGTTTCGCCGACCTTGGAGGGCGTCGTCGCCAGCCGCAGCGGAGTAACCCCCGACAGGCTGTCGCCGGCGTGGAAGGCGACTACGTCCCCGCTGCGGTCGCTATCCTCTCCGTTGCCCTGGGGAAAGAACGCTTTGAGAGGGAGCACTCCCTTGATCTTGCCATAGACCTGGTCATTCGCCGTGGCCGTGTATTCATTGTTCTTTGCCCGTGCCAAGTCCACCGGCATCCCATTGGGCCGGAGGCACGCGGACAGGGCCGTCACGATGAGCGGCTCATCCGCGCCACGCAAGAACAACGACGGGTCGCGGGGCGCCAAGTTCGACGACAAAGCCGTGCACCTCGCCAACGCCGACATCATTTCTTCCCTGCCGCTCTCGAAGGCGAATGACCAGGCTTACGACGTGAGCCAGCTTGGGCGGGTCGGCCGTCTTGACTGCGGGGATAGCCGCTTTCTTGTCAGCCGGAGATGGCATGGGGGCCGACGTCTGTACCGGCGGAGCGGTAGACGTTGGACCCGGAGCAGGAGACGAGGGAACAGAAGGAACCGAGGGTGACGTCGTCGTCCCTGGGCTTGGCACGGCAGGTAGCGACGCGGCCGTCGGAGGCTTCGCCGTGTTCGTTGGCGTCTCCGTGGGTTGCGCTACGGGTGTTTGAGAGGACCCAGGAGGAGGTGGTGGCGGCGGGCTGTTGTCAGGCGCCGAGGCAACCGCGGCAGGCTCGGAATTCGACGCCGGCGAGCTGGGACGTCGCGAGATCGCCATCCATACCATGCCCACAATCAGCAGCACGACCACGCCGCCGCCGACGCACAACGTCCAGACCAGGACGGAGTTCGACGCACGGCCGCCGGGCTTCGAAGCTCCAGGCGCCGCAAACGGCGACTGCATTCCCGGCGGCAGTCCCGTGTAAGGGCCCGCCGAGAACGGCGGCTGGGGCAGCGAGCCACTTGCAAACCCGGCGCCCAGGGCTGGATCAATCATTCCCGGCGAGGCAGCAGCGACCTGCATCGTGTGGCCGCAACGGCAGGCCACCGACTTGCCCGCCAGCTCATCTTTGAGCAGATACCGCTGTCCACACTTGGGGCACTGAATCGCGATGCTCATCCCCGCGACCTCGGGTAGTGTGACAGACGCATCCCCGCCTAGGGGCACGTAGTGTGCACGTGCCTAGCGTTTCAGGGATTCTAGCTGCACTGGGATGGGAAGAGCAAATCTTGCAGAGAGCCGACGTCACGGACCGCGGACGCGAAGCACCCGCCACGCAGAGGTCTGACCTACGGTGCTTTACAGCAGCTTCGGTGCCTTCGGTAGCTTTTGCGGCGCGACCGTTGCCGCGCGACCGCGGCGTTCTTACGATGGCCGCATTGGCCGTGCCCTCCGGCGACTGCGCCGCTCTCCCACCGAGGCCACCCACGATGAACGTTCGCCTGTCCGCTGCCTGCTGCTTTCTAGTTGCTGCCATGACGCACGGTGAAACGCTCGAAGCCCAGCCGCCCGCGGCAAACTACGACGAGGCGAAGGTCCCCAAATACACGCTGCCCGATCCGCTGGTGACGGCCGGCGGCCAGAAGGTGGCCTCGGCCCAAATGTGGCGTGACGTGCGGCGGCCGGAGCTGCTCAAGCTGTTCGAAACGGAGGTCTACGGCCGCAGCCCCGGCAAGGCCAAGGAAATCTCCTTCGAGACCCAATCGGTCGAGAAGCAGGCCCTCGGCGGCAAGGCGATGCGCAAGGAGGTGACGGTGCACCTGGATCGCCGCAAGGACGGGCCGAAGATGCACGTCCTAATGTATCTGCCGGCCGACGCCAAGACGCCGGTGCCGGCGTTTCTGGGTCTGAACTTCAACGGCAACCACGCGGTGCACGCGGACCCCGCGATCACGCTTTCGACCGCTTGGATGCGGAACGACCCCAAGAACGGCTACGTCAACAACCGCGCCACGGAGAAGTCTCGCGGCTCGGAGGCCAGCCGCTGGGCCGTGGAGAAGATCGTCGCCCGCGGCTACGCGCTGGCCACGATCTACTACGGCGACATCGATCCGGATTTCGACGACGGTTTCGCGAACGGCGTGCACCCGCTCTTCTACAAGGAGGGCCAGACGAAGCCGGCGGCCGACGAGTGGGGCACGATCGCGGCCTGGGCCTGGGGCCTCAGCCGGGCCTTGGACTACCTGGAGACCGACCGCGAGATCGACGCTAAGCACGTGGCGGTGCTGGGCCACTCGCGGCTGGGCAAGACGGCCCTCTGGGCCGGCGCCAGGACGAGCGGTTCGCCATCGTCATCTCCAACAATTCCGGCTGCGGCGGCGCGGCGCTGAGCAAGCGCGTCTTCGGCGAGACCGTCGCAACGATCAACCGGGGCTTTCCCCACTGGTTCTGCGGCAACTTCAAGAAGTACAACGACCGCGAGCAAGACCTGCCGGTCGATCAGCACGAGTTGATTGCCCTGATCGCACCGCGGCCCGTCTACGTGGCCAGCGCCCAGGAAGACCAATGGGCCGACCCGCGGGGCGAGTTCCTCTCGCTGCACCATGCGGAACCGGTCTATCGCCTGCTGGGCACCGACGGTCTGGGCGGCGAGCGGCCAAGCAGCGCGGAGCTGCCGGCCCTCAACAAGCCGGTGCACCACACGCTCGGCTACCACCTCCGCACCGGCAAGCACGACGTGACGGACTACGACTGGCAGCAGTACCTGGATTTCGCCGACAAGCACTTCGCGCGAAAAGGGCGCTGAGTGGAGAAGGCCAGGCCCACGCTCTCATTTTGCATTTTGCATTTTGCATTTTGTACTTTGCAATTCAATCTTGATGGCTGCCTCGATTGCAAAATGCAAAGTGCAAAATGCAAAGTGCAAAATGCAAAGTGCAAAATGGACGAGAGCCCAACGGAGTCAGGCCCCTCGAAGTGCCCGGCGGATTGGCCCTATAATGCGCGAAGCAGCCGCGAGAAATCGCACGCACAGCGTTTGCCGGAAGGCGGCTCGCTTTTGGTGGGCACAGCCCACCCTATAAGGTGCGTGAGGAAGCCCAGAATGACCGTGCGGATCGATTGGAGCTACCAGCGCCCCGGCTGTTACCAGTGTCAGCGGGCACGGGCATTTCTTGCTCAGGCCGACGTGACCGTCGCCCAAGAGCAAGACGCCAAGGAGGATCCCGTGCCTCGCGAGCGGGCGCTGCAACTGGCCGCCCAGGCGCGGGAGCTGCATTCGGCCCGCGGCAAATCGATCGTGCACCTCGACTTGCGGCAAGAGACGCCGGACGATCAGACCCTGGCCAAGTGGCTGCTGAGGCCCGAGGGGGACCTCCGCGCGCGACGCTGCGCGTGGGCGACACGCTGATCGTGGGCTTTCACCCGGAAATGTATGGAAAGATCTTCTCCTCGGCTTCAGCGCACGCCGGACGCCTTGCCGCGGATCAGGTCCAGATACGGCCCGGCTTCTTTCCACGCGCGGACTTCCTCGAGCCGCTTGGGCGGCACCTCGATCGACGTGAAATCGCGGATCGAGAGCTTGTCCGCGAACTTAGCCTCCAGGTAGCCCAACGGCACGCGGGCCGCGGCCTCGGCCGCCGGCAGGCCCTCCTCGAGCGCGGGAATGTAGAGCACCAGAACTTGCGGGCGTCCGATTCGCCGAGCATGGCCTCGACGCGGCCCCGCACGCGGCGGCTAGGCTCCGACTCATCCAGGTTCCGCAGCGTGACGATCGCCTGGTAGGCCAGCGCCCGATGCCAGTCCTTCTCGGCAACGACGTAGTGTGAGAAGTGCAGCCGGTCGTCGAAGCCCAGGCTCAGTTTGTCGGGCGGCGCCGGCAGGTCGCGCCCGGCGGCCAGCAGCTCTTGCATCTTGCCCGCGTCCTTATGGCGGACGGCCGTGAGGAAGTGTATGCCGCTGAAGGGGGTCGCCCAGCCGTGCTCGCGCACCGAGTCCTTGAGGCGGATGATCACGTCGCCGTAGCGCGGCGTGCCGTCCGGCGGGCCGACGCTGGCGAACACGCAGTCGTAGGCCCCGTAGAGCTGATTCTCCACGGCAGGCGTCGTGTGGACGTGCTTGGCGGGCCGCTGCTCCTCCTCCCGCTGAAACGACCACAGCCCGCCGCGCTTCAGCACGTGCCGCAGGTCGTCGAAGTGCAGCCGGTTGACGATCGGCGGCGTAGTCTCTTCGATCTTCTTCAGCAGCCTGGCCTCCAGCGGCGAGAGCGGCGAGAGAAACAGCTCGAACTCGGCCATCGTGCCGCGAGAGCTGATCTCCATCCAGCGCTTGATCTTGGCCGCATCCAGCGGTCGGTGAAAGGGTCGGCCGTCGATTGCCTGGCGGTGCGCGGCGACGATCGGATAGCCGGCGGCCGACGCCTCATTCGATTTCGCACCTGAGGCTGCGTCTTCTGCGGCGCATACAGCCGGCCACAGTGCGACAACCAGCGCGGGCAGAAGAGTCGATCGACTGAAGTTCATCCCATCTCCTCACGGTTGCGCCAGTGGTTGAGCCGTGTGGGCGGCCCGGCTGACAGGATGATGCAAGATGCCCGCTGCCCACCGCAAGGTGTGTGCCGCAACGAATCCAGCCACGGGGCCCTATCGGCTGCTGTTCGACTGCGGAGCAGGCTCGGCCCCCGACGATTCGCTTGGCGTGTCGCCAGATTGCGGCGCGGTCGCAGGAGCAGCGCCGCCGTAAGCGGGGCCCACGGGCACGGGGCCGGGCCACGGCTGCGACCGGGGCGGGTAGTACGGGCAGTGCGGCGTGCTGAAGGGAAAGAAGGCGGCCCGGCCGTGCTTGGCCAGCAGCAGCAGGTTCTCGAAATCGACGTTCACCTGATGGCTGCGGGCCGACTTGAACTCCGGCTGAACCGGCCCCGCACAGCCGACACACGCGGCAACGGCCGCGGCGGTCAGGATCGTCATTGGCAGGCTGCGTTTCGCCACGGCCGTTGCCCAGCGTGCTTCCAGAGAAGTTGCCCGAGTTCTCTATCGACCCGCGGCGGACAGCGCATCCACAAAGAAGGCTTGCCGAGCGGATGCGCTCGCCCGCCCCGCGTCAGGCAGGCGGGAAATGCCCGAGACAGGGCGCTTGATGAGACCAGCGATCACGCGGGTGGCAACGGATGCTCTTTCGCCGTACCTCAAGCGGCCTTTCTTCCCGATCGAAGCTGGCGCAACCATCGGCGTACCGCCCGGCCTTGGCGGAGTACCGGCAACTGGCCGATCCGCGCAAGCTCAGACTGGGCTCTATCTCGCTGAGCCTGGGCCTTATCGCGCTCGACGCGGGCCTTGTCGCGCTCGCGCGGGACTTGTCGCGCTCGGCCGTAAGCTGGGCCACTTGCTTGCGCAGGCTCTGGGCCTCCTTGTTGGCCTTGTGGGCGGAGTAGAAGAGTGGCGCGGCTTGACGCAGATAAGCCGCCGCCTGCGGGCCTTCCCTCGCCGGATCGTCGGCAGCCCGTGCCTGGTCGTACATGGCTAGACGGTAAACTTTGACGATCTCGTGGACGACGCGGTCTTTGTCGGCTTCGGCTCGGACGCGAGCCGACACGGCTTGGGCATCCTCGGCGTCGTAGCGCGCGATCTGCTCGACGACGCCGGCCACCTGGATGGGCTGGTCCTGGCTGCGGATGCCGAAATTGAGCCGGCGAAGGCGGTCGAATTCTCCCGCCGTGACCAGCGGTCCCAGACCATTGGCCCCGAAGAGGACGACCGCCGCGCCGACCGCCATGGCCTCCAGCGCACAGCGGGCCTTGGCGAAGACCAGGTCGTAATGCGGCAAGAGCTGCTGCGGCACAGGCGTTTCCCGGCCCAAGCCCAGGCCGTAGGCATCCAGGTGCAGGCCCTGGCGGGCACAGGCAGCGGCCAGGACCTCGAGGTCCCAGGGCTGGATATCGTTGCCAAAGGCCAGGGCCCGGGCCGGCCTGGCCGGCAACGGCGGCCGCGAGGGGAACTTCTCGAGATCGACGAAATTCAATAGCAAGTGCAGGCGATCCGTGGGCACCCCGTGCTCGTACAACAGTCGATCGCGGCAAGCGTCATCGACGGCCACGAACCGCCGGATGCGCGGCAGCGGCAGCGCGGCCGAGCTCCAGCCAATCCAACTGTGGCAGAAATAGACGGCCGGCACGCCGGGAAAGCGCAGCAGGGCCGACAACGTTTCGAGCGTGTGCTGGCCATGGATCACATCCGGCGGCAACGAGAGTCTTTCCAGGTCGTCGATCACCGGCACCGTCGCCCGCCGCAGCAGTTGGGCGACGTCGCCCAAGACGGGGCTGTAGGCGATAGGCGTGTGCCCTTGGCGCACGAGCGTCTGGGCCACGTCATGGAGATAGAGCTGCGCCTCCGCGCGGGCCGAGCGTTTTGTCCACGAGCAGGATCCGCAGCGGACCGCCGCTCGGTGCCGGCAACTCCTGGGTACAATCAAGCGGCGCACTCACGCAGCGGCGCCTCCCGGCCAGCGAGATTGCAGGTAGCGGGCCAGCGGCACCAGATGCTCGTGCCGGGTGATGACGCGCTGGTAGTGCCCGGCTTGCACCTGCTGCGCTCCGTACCGCTCATACCAAGGATCGGCCGGTAGCACGGCCTCCAAGACCGGCTGGGGCTCTGCCGCGCGCAGGCATTCCACGCGGAAGCAGGCGCTGCCGAACTCATCGAGCGCCGTCTGCAATTCCCTGGCCAGGGCGGCATACGCACGGGCCGCTGCCAGTTTCTCCACCAGCTCCGCCGGCTCCAGGCGCACCCAGATGGAGTGCGGTGCCTGTGCCTGGGAACACTCGTCGGGGCGCTGGGTCAGCGGCAGCTCGAAGAGCTGCGCGCGCAGGCCCGCGCCCGCAGGCGGCCAGCAGCCGGCAGGCGTCGTGGCCCGAGTTGTAACCATCCGCCGCGTCGCAGACGACATACCGGATGCCGTGTGCCTTCCAACTGTCCGCGAGATGGTCCGCCAGGGCTGCGAACCATTCCCAGCGGCAGAGGTGCAGATGATCGTAGAGCTCGCGGTCGGTCGCCGCTCCGAACACAGCTCCTACGGGCGCGAGCACACGCTCGAGAAGGCCACGCGTCTCCGGCAATCGGCTTCGCCGCTGACTGCCGGAACCGTCCGTCAGCACGCTCACGAGCGGCCGCACGTGCTTCAGCCAGGCATATCCCCGCAGCTCGTGGCCGGGATGCGCGATGAGGAGCGCCGCGGGGTCGTTCCGCGAGAGGCCGCTGGGCCAGGTCACCGAGATGCCGGCGACGGGAAGCGACCGCCCGCCCCCGCCCGCCTCTGACGCCGCAAGCGTGGCTGGCATCGCCTTGCTCCGATCCGGCGGACCGCAAAGAGAAGAGACCGCCCCCTGGAATATCGAGGCCCTGATACGCAAACCAGCCCCCCGGTGCAAGGCCGGTTCATCTCCGCTAGTGAGTCAGTTTGAACATCCAACATCGAACGTCGAACATCCAACATCGAATGGTTTTCGTTCGATGTTCGATGTTGGGTGTTCGATGTTCGATGTTCGGTGCCCGCCAAACTGACCCGCTACCTCAATTCCGCACGGCCTGTGCTCGCACGAAGAACCACATGCCGGCCAAGAATGTTCCGGCGACCGCGGCGAGTGCCCAGACGACCGACCAGGCGTCGAAATCGCCTACGCCCAGCAGCGACCAGCGAAACCCCTCCACGACGCCCGTCATCGGGTTCAGCCAGGCCAGCCAGCGATGCTGCGGTGGAATCGCCGACAGCGGGTAGATCACCGGCGTGAGCAGCATCCAGAACGACAGCAAGTACGGCACGAGGAAGCGGATGTCCGGCGCATACTCCTCGAGGACGGCCGACGCCAGGCCGATGCCCAGGGCAATCAGCGTGGTCAGGGCCACGCACGCTCCGGCCAGCAGCAGCCCTACGTCCAGCGGCAGGTACCAGGTGCCGTATCGCCAGCAGTAGCCCGGCGCAATGACGTAGAGGAAGACCACGCTGACGGCCAATTCGATCAGCACGACGGCCACGTTGGCGAAGACGAGGAGCAGCGGCGAGAGGCCCAGTTGCCGGGCCACGTCGCGGTCATAGCGCAGCCCGAGCGTCGCGAAGCTGACCCCGTTGGAGAGGTAGTTCCAGAGCGTCAGCCCCACCAAGATGAACAGGGCATACGGCACGCCCTCCACGTCGCCGCCGGCCACCTGACCGATCACGAAGCTGAAGGGCAGCATCCACAAGAGCGAGCGGACCACCAGCCAGAACCAGCCGAACAGCGCTCGCTTATAGCGGAAGTCCACGGCCCGCCAGCAGAAGAACCACACGAAGCGCCGTTGGTGCCACGCATCGCGCAGCGCGGCGCCCACGCCGTGAGCCGCCGGGGGAAGCGGCGCGGCGGCCGGCGCAAAACTAAGACGGTGCTGGGCAGATGGCTCCACTAGATGAACCCTTTAGGCGAACTCCAGCTCCGGGGTTTCCTCCTCGACGGGTTGTGCCAATGTCTCGTCGCGCTGCACGCGCGGCCGGCTGCCAGGGCTCGAGCGAGCAAACGCCCTCTGCATCGACCCACGGCGGGGTTGCAAGGGTCAGCTCGTAGCCTTGCGCCTGTTTTCTTTGCACGTGCGACGGATCGAGGCGGACGTACGTCGCCCAGCCCTGAAGAGGCATCGACATCCAGTACCAAAGGAGCGGGCCGTCGGGCTGCTGCGACGGAGCGGCAGGGGGAGGCGGCGGGGGCTCGCTGGCCGGCCCGCAATCGCCGATGCGCCCTTGCTGCAGATAGGCCAGGTGCGAGCAAAGCAAAGCGACCTGCGCGGGTTGGTTTCCGGAGAGGACGACCGTCAGGCCTGCCGTGCGCCGCGAGGCAATCTCCCGTCGCACGTCGTCGGCGAGCAGCGGATCCGCTGTGAGGGGCAGCTCGTCAATGAGGAGGATTTTGGGACTCGACCGCAGGGCCAAGGCCCAGGCAAATCGCCAATAGGCTTCTTTGGGGACCATGCCCAGCGGCGTCTTGAGCGCCACATCCAGCTGGGCGTACTGGGCGATCGCGGCGAGGTTGTGCCGCACCCAGTCTCGGCCGAGCTCCAGCCGCGTGGCGGTCAGCAGCACATTCTCGCGGACCGAGAGTTGGCGGTGGCAGGGGCCTTCGCCCAAAGCGAAGACGCCCGCCACGCGGCCACTGAGCGCGACGCGGCCACTCGTCGGCCGCTCCAACCCGGCTAGGATTCGCAGCAGCGTCGTCTTGCCAGAACCCTTTTCTCCGCAGATGCCCAGGACCGCTCCCTGGCCTACCTTCAGCGAAATATCGACGAGCGCCTGCTGCGGTGGACATTCATCCGCCGCGATGCCGGAGCGTGACGGGCGCCCGAAAACCTGCTTGAGCAACGCCAGCAGCCGCGCGAGCCGCTCCTGCCGAGAGAACACCCGGGGCGCCGGCGAAGCATAGTGTTTTTCGACGTGATCCACCACGATGTCGAGGACCAGCTCGCTCGATGTTGGATCCACGTGGCCACTCCTGAGAAACGGGCGGCGGGTGCCACTGGCGGCGGGTGCCATTGGCTCTGCCAGTGCTGTCTTGCGTTGACGTTGGTTTACCTCAACGCTGGCAGAGCCAGTAGCACGCGAGCATCCGACCGACCGCGCGGCGGAGTAGTCAAGCGAGGACTGCGGTCAACGTCAACGGCAGTCGCGCGGACACTAACCCGATGCGTAAGCGAGGAAATAGCACCCCTATGCCGAGTCACTCGTCGCTCCTCCCTCGCTTGCGCGTCGGGCTAGTGTAATTTCTCTCGCTTCGCTAGCTAGCGAAACAAGTACATCTTCGGATCGACCCGCTGGTCCGTGACACGGGCCCCTTCCGCCGCCTGGGCGCCGCGGAGGCGGCCCGGCGGCTTGGCACGCTGCGGCGAGATGGGCTTATCGCCGGTGAATTGCCCGACGTTGTCCGCCGCGTCCCGCACTTCCAGCCGGAGGAACACCTGATCGGGCAGGCCCTCGGGCATCGGCCAGGTGTAGCTGCCGGTGTTTCCCAGCCCCGCGGCGATCGTCCGCCAAGGGCCGTGCGGGCTGTGGCTCCAGCGGAGCGTCACCGGCCGCTCGGCCAGGCGGCGGTCGCCGGCCTCCCAGCCGATCACCAGCTCTCCGTTGCGCGGACCGGCCATTTGATCGACGCGCGTCAGATGGCAATGCGGCGCGGTTTGATCGACATCGATCACCAGCTCCGGCGCCTGGCCGGACGCCGGCGGAAACTCCAGCGGGCCCCCCTGAGGGTGCGCGACCAGCCGAAAGCCGTAGAGGCCGTCGGCATCCAACTTGACGGCCACCGGGCTGCGGCGGTCGTCGTCCGAAGCGATCTTCCGCCAGCTCTGCCCACCGTCGGTCGTGCCCCAAAGCTCCACGGTGCGCACGTCGGCCGGGGCGATTGGCCCCAGATCGTAGGTCAGCTCCAGTAAGCGCGAATTGATCGGATAGGCCGCGTTGGACGGCAGGGCCGGCGCGGTGACGTTTGGACTCGCGCTGCTGGCTGCGGGCGCAAAGGGATTGGTGACACTGCCGCGGACCGACGGTGCTTGTGCCCCGGTGGACGAAGGGGTCGCCCCACCGATGCGTGCCGGGAAAGGCGAGGCACTGGCTCCGACCGCGGGCCACGACGAGGCCGGGCCGCCTCCCGGAGCAGTGGGCTTCCCCGCCGCGAACGGATCATGGGGAGCCGCGCTCGTCGGGGGTTTTGTCTCCGCTGCAGAGGTGGCCCCCGATGCCCCCCCAGCAGTGGACCCAAGTTCCCACGAACGCGGCCGGATCGGCGGCGCCGCGGCGCTTTCAGGTGGCCATGCCGTAGGCTTCGCTGGCTGCGTCTGCCACGGCAGATCGACCGGCGCCTGAGGCCCAGCGGCCCCGTGGGACACTCCCGAGCGTGCTGAGGATGACGTGCCTGAGGGTGACATCGTACGGGCTGGCGACGGCGTGCCCACCGCCGGCGTTGCGCCTGCCGGGGCAGCGGGCGCGCCCGAGACAATGGCGGTCATCTGTCCGGCCGCCGGGGGTGTCGGCTGCGCGGGTGCGGCGGTCTCCGCTGTAGCACCGAAATTGCCGAGGGGCGTGCTGGGCGCGGCCCCCGTCTCCACGGTTTGAACCTCGACGTTGCCGGCCACGTCGGCGACTTCGGCCTGCACCTCGACCGGCGTGGCGGATTTCCAGGTGGCGGTGTCGGCATAGCTGCCGCGCGCATCGGCCGGCGGCGAGGCCGGCAGCGGCTGCCAGGGCTCGCCGGTGCCACTTGGGCGGTGTTGGATCTTGAACGATGTCGGGCTGAGATTGGCATCCGTCGCATCCCAGCGGGCGGTGACGTTGCCATCCACGCCGCGCCAAATGTTGAGGCGGAGCTGCGGCCGCGTGGTATCGACCAGCACGCGCAGCTCGGCCTGCGGCGGACCGGCCGGGCGAACCCGGCCTGCGGCGTCTTTGGTCTTCACGCAGAACCAGTACTCGCCGTCGCCGGGAGCGTGGAAGGCGATCTTGCCCGCCTCGGGCCGAGCCGAGCCGGCCTGCCGCCATTGCAGTCCCCCCTTGGCCGAGACCATAAGCTGCACTTCGACCGGCTGCTCCTGAGGGTTGGCCGTAGCGGCGATCCGAAAGGGGATCGTCAAGGCCGTGCGGCGCGACGGCACCGGCCGCGGCTCTGCTGGCGGCCCTTGAGCGGCCGCCCACGAGGCTAGCACACCCCAAGCGGCCGCGGCTTGGGAAAGGATCAGTATGGCGGTAGCAGCCGTACGCATCGGCGAACCCATCGGAAGATGGCCCTTAGGGCTGTGGACCAATCGATGCTCGTCCATCGTCGCCTTTCGCTCTGCGAAAGGACGTTCTTTCGCGGAGCGAAAGACGACAGACCTTTCTCATCACTCTGACACCCCCCCTTCGTCGCTATCGTCCGCGGTCGCGCCGCCGCTTGAGCGGCAACCGGTCTTCGCGCACGGGCGCGGCCGCATCAGGCTTGGACCAGGCAAGAGATTCGGCCTCGCGGTTTTTGCTTGCGGTGCTGCGCGCAAGCGATAGCGTGAGCGCGTTATCGTCCCCGTGTGTCGCACGCCATCTGACTCGCCGCAGGAGATAGCTATGCTCAGGATTCATTCCGTCCGCCTCTCGCTCGCTGCCGGATTGCTTATCGCGACGTCCAGCGTCGCCCCGGCTGAAACGAAAGTGCTGAGCAAGACCGCGACCGGCAAGCCGGACATCAAGTCGATCAACGTGCTCGGTTTCGCGCCGGAGGCGTGCTCCTGATCGGCGACGGCGCTGGCTCGCAGGTCTTCGCCGTCGAGACGGGTGACACCAAGTCGTCGGACAAGCCCGCGCCGAAGATGCCGGCCATCGATGTCCAATTGGCGGCCACCCTTGGCGCCTCGCCTAAGGGAGTGGAAATCATCGACCTGGCGGTGAACCCCGTTTCAGGCAAGGCCTACATCGCGGTTCGCAAACAGGACGAAAAGGCCTACGTGATCTTGACCGTGCATGGTGACGCCATCGGAAAGTTTGAACTGGCCGACGTCACTTATGCCCGCACCGAGCTGGTGGCCGGCGGCAAGGGCAAGATCGACCTGGTGACCGACGTGGCCTGGGCCGACGACCGGGTGATCGCGGCCGGGCGCAGCAACGAGGAGTTTGCCTCGAAGATCTTCAGCATCGACGCGCCGCTGACGCACGACGGCAAGAGCAAGGTCTACAGCGCCGAGACGTATCACGTGCAGCACGGCCGCTGGGAGACCAAGGCCCCCATGACGGTCGTGATTCCGCTGAAGGAAGACGGCAAGACCTACGTGGTGGGCGCGTTCGCGTGCACGCCGATCGTCAAGTACGCGATCGACGAGATCAAGCCGGAGGCCACGGTGAAGGGCACGAGCATTCTGGAGTTGGGGTCGGGCAACCAGCCCCGCGACATGTTCGTCTACGAGAAGGACGGCAAGCCGTACGTGCTGGCCAGCACCTACCGCTTCCACCACCAGCGGGCGCCCTCGGGCCGAGCCCGTACTTCACCGTGAAGTTCGAGCAAGGCGTCTTGACCGAGGATGAGAAGGTGAACGAAAAAGCGCTGCGCCGCCTGGGCCGCGATAACAAGCCGAGCACCGACCGCGTCCAAATCGTGGAGGCGTTCCACGGCGTGGTTCACATGGACAAGCTGGACGCCAAGCGAGCGCTGACCATCCGCCAGACGGAGAGCGGCCTCAACCTCGAGCCGTTGGCCCTGCCGTAGCTCCACAACCGTGGGTGGCACGTCCCTGAGCATGGATGCGAAGGGCGTGGAAGGGCCGTGCGGTTTTTGCTTGCGGCGCCCTAGGACAAGCGATAGCGTGAGAGCGTTATCGTTGCGGATTCTCAGGTCGCACGTCGGCCACCCACCGCGCTCGACTCACCACTACTTACCTTACCAAGGAGGCAGTCATGCAACGCGCCCGTTATCTGCTCGCCCTGTCGCTCGTCGCCGGGCTGCTCGCCGCCTCGGCCGAGGCCAAGGTGCTCGACAAGACCGTCAGCGGCAAACCGGAACTCAAGTCGATCAACGCGCTAGGCTTCGCCCCCGAGGGCGTGCTCTTGATCGGCGACGGCACCGGCTCGCAGATCATCGCCATAGAAACCGGCGACAAGCAGCCGGCCGGCACGCTCAGCGAGAAGATCGCCGGCATCGACGAAAAGCTGGCCGGCCGGCTGGGCACCACCTCCAAGGGCATCGAGATCATCGACCTGGCCGTCAACCCGGCCTCCGGCAAGGCCTACCTCGCCGTCCGCAAGCAAGACGACAAGAGCTATGCCATCCTGACGGTGGACGGCGCCGGCAAGATCGGCGAGCTGGAGCTGGATAAGGTGAACTATGCCCGCATTCAGCTCGTGGCCGGCGGCAAGGGGCAGATCAGCATGGTGACCGACCTGGCCTGGGCCGACGACCGGGTGATCGCGGCCGGGCGGAGCAACGAGGAATTTGCCTCGAAGATCTTCAGCATCAATGCGCCCTGGCACACGACGCCAAGAGCAACGTGTACAGCGCGGAAACGTACCACGTGCAGCACGGCAAGTGGGAGACGCGGGCGCCGATGAGCGTCGTCATTCCGCTGAAGGAAGAGGGCAAGACCTACGTGGTGGGCGCGTTCACCTGCACACCGATCGTGAAGTACGCCATCGACGAGATCAAGCCCGAGGCCAACGTCAAAGGCACCAGCGTGATCGAGCTGGGCGCGGGCAACCAGCCGCAGGACATGTTCATTTACGAAAAGGACGGCAAGACGCACGTGCTGGCCAGCATTCTTCGTCGGCGCGGGGGCGGAGGCGCCAGCCCGTACTGGGCGGTGACCTTCGAGCAGACGCTCCTCACCGAAAAGGAGGACGTCAACGAGAAGGCCCTGCGCCGGCTAGGCCGCAACAATCAGCCGGCGACCGACAAGATCCGGATCGTCGAGGCCTACGCGGGCGTGACGCAGATGGACAAGCTCGATGCCAAACGAGCGTTGACGGTCCGCCAAACCAACAGCGGCCTCAGCCTGGAACCGCTGCCGCTGCCGTAGTGAGGCGTGGGGCACGTTTCCAAACGTGCCCGGGTGGCACGGGTGGCACGTCCCTGAGCAGGGATGCGAAGGGCGTGGCGACCCGACGTGCCGCAAATCGGCGACTCCGGCAGAGGGCTGGCGAGTTTCGTCCAAGCCTCGCCGAAGGAAGGCAACCACGAATAGTACGAATACACGAATAAGAGAGAGCGAGCCGAGCGATGGGGCTGCTCGTCGACTTCGGTCGCGATGGCTTGAGATTCAATTCATTCGTGTTATTCGTACTATTCGTGGTTGTCTTCTTCCATTGCGGCTAGGCGGCGCTGGGTTATTCGTGGTTCAGGATCCCTGAGGTTTTCTGCCGATGGTCGCTTACTTGGCTCTGCTTTGCTTAGCTGCCGAGCCTGCTCCGACGCTCTCCATCGAGCCGACAGACGACGCCCGGCACGTGCGCGTTGTTGCGCAACTGCCGGCGGAGCTAGCCAAGACGCTGCCGGAAGGGGACGTGCCCGGCGACGCGGCGCAGAGGGTCTTGTCGCTCCGTTTGCTGGATGCCGGCAAGCCGGGGCCGGCCATCCTCGGCAAATATCGCCGGGCGGGCGACCGCCTGACGCTGACGCCCCGCTACGCGCTGGCCCACGACCACAAGTACCGGGCGATCTTCGCCGTTTCCGCCACGCGCACCCAGACGCGCGACTATCAGGTACCGGCCCGCAAGGCGACGACGCCGGCCACCATCGAGCGGATCTACCCCAGCAGCGACGTGCTGCCGGCCAATCAGCTCAAGTTCTACATCTACTTCTCCAAGCCGATGCGGGAAGGGGAGGCGATCTTCGACCGCATCGAGATTCTCGACGAGCGCGGAAAGCCGATCGACGACCCCTGGCGGCGCACGGAGCTGTGGACGCCCGATGCCAAGCGGTTCTCGCTCTGGATTCATCCGGGCCGCATCAAGATGGGCGTCAACCTGCGGGAGGAGTTCGGACCGGTGCTGGAGCCGAGCAAGACCTACTCGCTCGTCATCAAGGGCGAAGTCGAGGACGCCGACGGCCAACCGCTGGGCAAAGACATCGTCAAGAAGTTCCGCACGACCGCGGCCGATGATCGCCAGCCGCTGCCGCAGAATTGGCGGCTCACGCCGCCGCCGGCCGCCACGCGGCAGCCGCTGCGGCTGGATTTCGGCGAGCCCCTGGACCATGCCCTGATGCAGCGGTGCATCGACGTGCGGGACGCGTCGGGCGGCGAGGTCGCCGGCACGATTCGCGTTGGCGAGAAGGAGGCCTCGTGGCTCTTCGAGCCCGCGAGAGCCGTGGCAGTCGGCGGAGTACTCGGTGCGCGTCGACGGGCTCCTCGAGGACATTGCCGGCAACACGCCGGCGCGGGTGTTCGACACCGACCTGGACAAGCCAGCCGGGCCGCAGCCAAAGCTCACGCTGCCGTTCCGGCCAAAGTAAAGTAGTAGTAGGCACACTCCGTGTGCCGTAGAACGGAAGCTCATTCCGTTCGCCAAGTTGGACAAGCATCGCGAACGGAATGAGCTTCCGTTCTACTACCAAGGACGGCACACGGAGTGTGCCTACTACGGCCATGCAACTGGGCTTCGTCACCGCCATCCTGCCGGACCTGCGGTTTCGACGACGTGCTGCGCTTCGCCGCCGAGGAGCAGTACGACTGCGTCGAGGTGATGTGCTGGCCTGCCGGCAAGGCCACCCGCCGCTATGCGGGCGTGACGCACATCGACGTCGACGGACCTCAGTCAGGCCAAGGCCGACGACATCAACTCGCTGTGCGAAAAGCACGGGGTCGGCATCTCCGGCGCTGGGCTATTACCCCAACATCCTCTCCGGCGACGCCGACGAGGCCCGCATCGCTGATCGAGCACCTGAAGCGGGTGATCGCCGCCGCCCCGCTGCTGGGGCTGAAGAACGTCAACACGTTCATCGGCGCCGACCATCGCGCTCCGCTGGAGCAGAACTTCGCCCGCTTCAAAGAAGTCTGGCCCGACATCGTCCGCGTCGCCGAGGACTACGACGTGTACCTGGGCATCGAGAATTGCCCGATGCTGTTCTCGAAGGACGAATGGCCCTCGGGCAAGAACCTGGCCTACTCGCCGCGCATCTGGCGGCGGATGTTCGAGGCCATCCCGTCGGAGCACCTGGGGCTGAACTACGATCCGTCGCACCTGGTCTGGCAGATGATGGACTACGTGCGGCCGATCTACGAGTTCCGCCACAAGCTGTTCCATGCCCACGCCAAGGACATGAAGATCGAGCGGGACAAGCTCGACGACGAAGGGCATTCTCGCCTGCGGCTGGAGCACGCCCAAGGTGCCGGGGCTGGGCGAGGTGAACTGGAACCGTTTCGTTTCGGCCCTCACGGACGTGGGCTACAACGGAGCGGTGTGCGTGGAGGTGGAAGACCGGGCCTTCGAGCGCGATCTGGAGTCGCGCAAGCAATCGCTCCGCATCTCGCGCAACGTGCTGCGTCCGCTGATCTGACAGCGGCGGTCCCAAGAAGCGGGCTATCGTCGAGAAGAAGCCGCTCTCGATGGCCAGTCGGCGAGCGAGCTGCCAGCAAACCGGCAAATGTCCCCCGACTGCCGTTGACGCGCTCCGGCGTCATCGCTTGACTACGCGCGCGCTCCCGGCGCGGCGTTGGAGGCAGGGGGGCGGTGATGCCGCACGATCCGCCAAGTCTCAACCTTCCGTAAACCCTGCTGGCGGCACCGCCGATAGAGGAGTAGATGCGGCCGGCTCCGCCTGTAAACATGCGTAAAGGTAGTTGTTTAGACAAACCGGGGGGGCTATAACTGGCTGTTCCAGTTTTACCTAGACATCGGTCTCCGGTCCGGAGATCCAGCGCTAATGCGTTTCACCCTGCTTGATCGCATCGTGGAGGTGGACCCAGGCAAGCGGATTGTTGCCATCAAGTCGCTATCGCTGGCAGAGGAGTATCTGGCGGACCATTTTCCCAGCGCGCCGGTGATGCCGGGCGTGATGATGCTCGAGGCGATGGTGCAAGCCAGCGCGTGGCTGGTGCGGCTGAGCGAGGATTTCGCCCACAGCATGGTGATTTTGAAGCAGGCCCGGGGCGTCAAGTATGCCAATTTTGTCGATCCGGGGCGGACGCTGACGGTGACGGCGGAGATCACCGGCCAGGACGAACGAGAAACGAGGCTCAAGGCCCAAGGCACCGTGGACGGCGCGGCCGCCGTTTCCGCCAAGCTCGTGCTGGAGCGCTACAACGCCGCCGCCGACGACGCCGAGCAGGCGGCGACCGACCAATACACCATCGAACGCTTGCGGCACTTGCTCGCGCTGCTTCGGCCGCGCGAGCCGGCCGCCGCCTAGGTGCGTTCGGCGCGCCGGGCGTGAGATACCTGGTTGATGTGGGTGCGCCGATGCGCCCGGTGGGATTTGTTCCTACGGAGGACGTTTGACATGCCTGGCAAAGACGAAATCTTCTCCAGCGTCCAGGAAATCCTGGTAGACGCGCTGAGCGTGGACGAGGACGAGGTGACTCCCGAGGCCACCCTGACGGGCGACCTGGGCGCCGAGTCGATCGATTTTCTGGACATCGTGTTCCGCCTGGAGAAGACGTTCGACATCAAGATCCCACGCGGCGAGCTGTTCCCCGAGAACCTGCTCACCGACGAGAAATTCGTGCAGAACGGCCGCTTCACCGAAGACGGCCTGTCCGAGCTGCGGTCGCGGATGCCGTTTGCCGACTTGGAGGCCTTCGCGGCCAATCCGGAGGTGAAGAAGTTCTCCACCGTCTTCACCGTGCAGATGATCTGCAACTACATCGAGAGCAAACTGGGCGCGATGGCGCAATGGTTGCGCGCCACGAGGGCTTCAGCCGCGACGCCGAAGCTCGAAATCCGAATATCGAAATCCGAAACGAATCCCAAGCACGAATGACCAAACATGATTTGGTCCTTCGATCATTCGGATTTGTTTCGGATTTCCTGCTTCGGATTTCGTGCTTCATGACGGAGCGCCTGATGCGCTGGTATTGGATCGATCGCTTTCTGGAATTCCGCAGCGGGCATTCCTGCCGGTCCGTGAAGAGCGTCTCGCTGGCCGAGGAGCACCTGCACGACCATTTTCCCGGCCAGCCGGTCATGCCCGGATCGCTGATCATCGAGGGGTTCGCCCAGGCCGGTGGCATCCTGGTGGGCGAGAAGCTCCGCTTTGCCGCCAACATGATCCTGGCCAAGGTGCCGCAGGCCACGTTTCACTTCGCCGCCCGGCCGGGCGATCGGCTCGTCTATTCCTCGAAGCTGGACTACCTGACGCCCGAGGGGCGCTGGTGACCGGCCAGGCCCACGTCGGCGACCGCCTGATGGCCGAAGTGGACGTCTTCTTCGCCAACGTGCTGGAGACGGAACGCACACGGCGGCTGTTCTCGCCCCTGGAACTGCTGGCGATGCTGAAGCTGCTGGGCGTGTACGACGTGGGAGTGGCCGAAGACGGCAGCAAGCTCCAGCCGCCCACGGAGTTGACGGCGGCCAAGTAGCTGAACGCGTCAGACGTAGGGTCGGACCGTGCCCATCAAATCCGCGCCGAGACGTCAGCGCCACAACCACCGGCTCACGGCTTCGGCTACACCCACCGCTCAGCGCCGGGGCGAATTGTCCGGCAACCCAGGGGCCAGAGTTCTTTGGGCGAGCTGCGCCCGCTCCAGAAGATCGCGGCCCGGCGCTGTGCGGCGCCAGCGTCAGGGCCTGTTGAGCGCTGAGAATCGCTTCGGCCGGACGGCCCGCGAGCAACTGCACTTCGGCCAAACCGTGCAACAGCTCCGGCGATGGGCCGCTGCGGCGAACCGCGGCGGTCAATGACCTTGTTGCATCTTCGTATCGTCCCAGGTGCGCATGGATCTGTCCGGCCAGGACGAGCACCGGCACCGGCTCCTCGCTCGGCGGATAGGTGTCCAACAGGATTTGCAGCGCCATCAGTCCGCGCTGGAGGTGGGGAGCACAGGATTCGGGCGATGCCTCGGCCAGTGCCCGATGAATCTCCGCCTTCTCCAACAATGCCTCTCGATGACCGGGCTCCAGGGCCAGCACGCGGTGATATGCAGCCAACGCCCGAACGTGATCGTTGCCCTGCCGCGCCAACCGAGCCATGAGCAGCCAGGCAGCCGTAGCACGAGGATCAGCGGCCAGCGCTGCTTCAGCGTCCGCCTCGGCAGCCGCCGCGTTCTGCATCACGTGGCGCCACTCGGCACGCCGAACCAAGAGCGCCGGGTCACCGCCCGCAAGTTCAATCGCCCGGTCCAGTTGCTCCAGGGCGGCCTCCCGTGCCCCGCGCTGCCACAAGACGGCAGCGTAATGCTGGCGGGCCTGAGGATCGACGCCGCACGTCTCGACGGCTTGGGATAATAGGTTCTCGGCCTCCTCATAATCGCGCCGTTGCATGGCGCTCACTCCGCGCGACGAAAGTTGCCGGCACTCCATGAGCGGTTGAGGGCACGGGCCGCGGTCCGACCAGCAGCACCCTGCCAGCGACATGCCCGCCAGCAGCAGGCCGATCGCAGGCCAGTCATGTTGTCGTCGCCGTTGCATGAATGTCACGGTCCGCGGCAGCAAGGTGCGAAAAACGGCCGAGACTCTAGCAAAGCGGACTGAATCAGGCAAAGCGTGCGCGGCGATACGGGCCACGGCAATGTGCGCAGTACGGATATCGTCTCATTTTGATCCGCTCTTTGCGGATTGCGTCAGGTATTGGTCACTTGATGCTGGGTAGCACACGAGCGATAGCGCCTCGGTACGGGAGGATTTCCCGCCATTGGCTTGTCTCTAAATGAGACGGTGCGTTGTCCTGCTGTAAACCGTTCTACACCAACAACTAAGGATAATGCTCCAAGATATGAGCTGATACGCCGCGTGCTGGCACAAGGAATGCGAAGCTAGTCCCACTACCTTACTGGCCCGCGGGGTCTTTAACGTACATTAGTGGGATGGTTGTCTTGCCCCTGGCCATCCCACTGGCCACTGTGTCAGTGGCACGTTAAAGGCCCCTTTTTTTCTTTTCTCTTGGCAGGGCCTAAAACAGTTTGCCTCTGCGAGCTGCTTCGGCCGCTTCCCCTACCACGCGTTGCGTCAGGCGATGGTAGCTGGCCGTGGCCCAGGCCGCCGCTAACATGGCGGCCAAAGATACGGCCCAACCCAAAGGGCCCAGCTCAGGAGAAAACGCCAAGAGAGAGAATGCGCCGCCGATGGCTGCCGCCGCGACGACCAGTTGCCGCCGGGCCGACCGCGAAGCGCTCTCAACGGTGATTCGCAGAGGGTCTGAGTCCGATTGAACTTCGGCGATCGGTGAAATCGAGGGAGAGCTGCGCCCTTCCTGCAAGCTGCCTTGCGAGGTGGCAATCTGCCCACCGGTCGTCAGCGCAGACTCGATCCGCCGATGCGCCCGTCCTCCAGATACGTGCAACCCAGCACGGAGCCTTCGGTCGTGCTGCGCTGCCATCGAACGACGGCCGAGATCGAGAGTCCCTCGCCATCGCCTCCGCCTACGAGGAGCCGCAGCCGGGCGCCGGGCCCGGCGGTGTCGGGGCAGAGGATGCTGAATCCACCCAATGACAGGTCATTGAGCTGGACTGCCGTCGTTTCGCCGGTGCCGTCCCATTGCACGGCGGCGGCGATGCCGGTCTGTTGACGGCTATCCTCGCGGCGATCGATGTAGCCGTGCACGGCCAGCTCGGACATTAGCGATTCGGGCAGCTCTTCGGCGAAGGAGCAGCCGAGCCGCCAACTGTTGCCGCCGGCGGTGCGCGCCCAGCACACGGTGGCCGCAATCGCCAGGCCGGTAGTCACCTCCGGAAGGTCGAAGCGGACTTCGATGGTTTCCTGGAGTGCCACTTCGCATGGTACGGCCATCTTGGCCCCGCCGGCCGAGAGATCGAGAATGCGGCCGCGCAGCTCGCGGGGTTCGAAGCCCGCCGCGCGCTCCACCACCACGGCCATCTGCCGGTCCTCGAAGGCCTTGAACCGCGGCGAGCGGCGCAGGTGCCGGAAAGAGTCACTCTGGGTGACGGCTTCCTGGCGAGCGGCGTCGTTGTCTGCACTCATGCGATGGCCCTTACGCGGGGACGCGGCATCGCCCCTGGCGTTCCTTGAGGGTTTGCGATTGACCGCCTCCACAAGTCTAGTCCACGGTGGTGATAAGGCGCTTCCTGGGGGGCATGCACGCAGCTCCGGTGCATCCGAGTGGGTTAGCGGGCGCTGACTTTGCGGCGCGTAGCGGTTTAGCCGCGCTCGCCGGCAACCGACTGGCCCATGACGTATGCTTTGCAAGGAGCCGCATTAGACCCAGAAACAGATCCCATGCGGCTCCGCCTTGTCCACTGTGCACCTTCACCAATTTCGCTCGCGGGCGGAGTGTTCGTCGATGAGTGACGCCCCCTTCCAATCGCAGGACAGTCAGGCCGACTGGACGGCCCTAGGCGACCGCATGCGGAGAAACCGCACGTGGCTGCTGATGATCTTCGTGGGCCTGGGAGCCTACATGGCGGCCCAAGGCTGGGCTCGCATGCGACGGGACGGTATCGACCTGCGCCTCTTGACCTCGAACCTCAAACTGACCGGCTCCACACCGCTCACCCCCCTTCCGGCGTCGCCGACGGAGCAGCCAGCCGCGGACCCGGCGCCCGACCTCACCGCGAAGTCCCCGCCGACGCGAGCGCCGGCGGACGCAGGGCGCGCGTCGCACGCTCCCGATGGCCGACAGCCGGTTAGCTCGTCCAAGAGGCGGCCGTCGCAGGAACCCCTGGGAATCTCAGCGCACCAGCCGCCGAGCGAGCTTATCGTGCTGGTTGAAGTGGCCGAATCCGCCGGCCAGTGGCTGGCCGCGTGGCAGTGCCGACAGGAAGACTCGCGCCGCGAAGGATGGCGAGTCGCCGCCGCGGCTTTGGCCAGATATGCCCGCAGGCCGACCCGCGAGGTTGGTGTCCTGGTGGAAGCGCCGCCGCCGGAACCCGTGCCGCCGCCCAAGATCGAAACGTCCGTAACGCAGCCGCCGGCTCTCGCGGCTCAGCCCACGAGGAAGTCCACCGCCAGTGGTGAACCGGACTTGTCGGCCCCCGGCCCGGGTCTGTCGATTCACAACTCCAGCCGCACGCGCGGCGTCGTTCGCTACCTGGTCAATGGCCAGGATCAGACGCTGCGGCCCGGCGAATCTCAAAAGCTGCCGGCCGGCCGTTGGTTGATCGAGTTCCATCGCGGCGGTCCGTACGGCGATACCGCTCACACGCTTGCCACGGGCAGCTACCGCTTCGAAATCGGCGCGCGTGGCTGGGAACTGCTAAGCGGCGAAACGCCGTAGCGTAGGCTTCCAGCCTACGGCGATTGTCGCCGCTTGTGCGTCGCGCTCGTGTAGATCACCCCGCCACCGGCACCTCCAGCAGCAACGGCCGGTCGCCCACGAGCGAAGCTCGCAATCGCTCCGTCAGCTCGTCCGGATCAGCCACGCGGTGCGCCTCGACGCCCAGCGCGCGCGACAGGCCCACGAAGTCTACGGCCGGGTCCGTGAGGTTCATCCCCGGGCAACCCGGTTCGGAGAGCCTTTCCAGCGACATGACGTCGCCACACACTTTGAGGATCTTGTACTGCGCGTTGTTGGCAATCACGAAGGTGACCGGAATCCGGTGGTGGGCGGCGGACCACAGACCTTGGATGCCGTACATCGCGGCGCCGTCGCCCAGCAGTGCGGCGACCGGCCGATCGGGCCAGGCCAGCTTCACGCCCAATGCCGTGCCGAGCCCCCAGCCGAGCGCCCAGCCGCGATGGGCGAAATGCCCAGTGGGGTCCGTCAGCGTGCCCAGTTTCTCCAGCAGGGTATGGTGCGTGGTGACGGCCTCTTCGATCACGGCGGCACGTGGCGGCAGGCCGCGCGAGAGCGCTTCCATCAACACCAGCGAAGTCATCGGCCGCCGCAAGCGCTCCTCGTCGATCCGCTCGAGCAGTGCCCGCCGATCGGCCTGGCGCTGCTCGGCGTACTCCCGGCGGCGCGTCTCGGCCGCCGCCGCCGAGTGAGCGGAGATGCGTTCCGCGAGCAGGCCATCCAGCTCGGCGAGGCCACACTTCGGATCGCCCAGAAGGCCCAGTTCGACCGGGTAGTTCTTGCCGATTTGCCAGGCGTCGTTATCCAATTGGATGATGCGCACGTGCTCGGGAATTGCCCGCTGCGGCTCTTGGTAGAGATACATCCGCAGCAGGCCCAGGCCCACGGCCAGCGCTACGTCGAAGGAGGCCAGCAGCTGGTGCACGTCGGGCGACCACAGCGGCAGGCTGCCGAAGTAAAGCGGATGGTCGGCCGCCATCGGCAATCGGCCGTGGGCCGTGGGGGCCTCAGCATACACCGGCGCGCCAAGTCGCTCGGCGACGGCCGCCAGCTCGCTGGCGCCGCCCGACTCCATGACCCGGCTGCCGGCGAGGATCACCGGGTTGTGGGCTCCGGCCAGGATTTCAGCGGCCCGCCGTAGGGCCTCGGCCGGCGGCCGCACGCGGCGGTCCGGCACGTGCGCTGCGGAGAGATCGAAGCGGTCCGAGGTCTCCATCTGCAAGTCCAGTGGCAGGGCGAGGAACACCGGCCCGGTCGGCGGCGTGAGCGCCGTCTGAATCGCGCGCCGCACGGCCGTGGGGATGTCGTCCACACGGTGCACCTCCGCCGACCACTTGGTCCACGGCCGGGCGACGCGTACGATGTCCCCCTCCAGCACCGGCTCGCCCAGCCGCAGCCGCTGGTCCTGATGGCCGGCCGTGAGCACCAGCGGAGTGCCCTCGCAATGGGCGTTGTAGAGCATGCCCATCGCGTTGCCCAAGCCACAGCTAATGTGGACGTTGGCCACGCCGACCTGGCCGGAGGCCATGGCATAGCCGCCGGCCATTGTCACGACGGGGATTTCTTGCAGCGCGAAGAGATACTCAAAACGCTCGTCGCCCACGAGCGCGTGGTTGAGCGGCAGCTCCGTGGTGCCGGGGTTGCCGAAGAGGTGCCGCACGCCCGAGCGGTGCAGAACTTCCAGGAATGCTTCGATGCCGGTCATGCTCGGGAATCTATCAGGCACCGTGACCGGGTGATAGACTGCGGGGCGTCAGGTCGATGCCCATGACAAGGTGACAAGGTGACAAGGTGACAAGGTGAGCGGCAGAGAAATCGTCGCCATCAAAGTCACCTTGTCACCTTGTCACCTTGTCACCTTGTCATTTTTCCGACATGTCCTCAAAACTCGCCGCGACACGCTCGTCGAACGATGCTTCGTCGCTCCTCGAGCGCTTCTCGCGGCGCGACCGCCGGGCGCTGGCTCGGCTGATCTCGCTCGCAGAGACCGGGCGTGCACCGCCATTGCCCGAGGCCCCATCGGCTGCTCACGTGGTGGGCATCACCGGCAGCGGCGGCGCCGGCAAGAGCACGCTGGTCGGCGCCCTCATCGGGCATCTGCGAAAGCTCAACTTGCGCGTGGCCGTCTTGGCCTGCGATCCGCAAAGCCCTAAGACCGGCGGGGCCTTGCTGGGCGACCGCATTCGCGTGCGGTTCGACCCGGCCGACGAGGGCGTTTACTTCCGCAGCATGTCTACCCGCGGGGCGCCCGGCGGCGTCGCCCAGAGCGCCGGCGCGGCTACCCAATGGCTCAAGGCATTCGGGTTCGACGCCATCCTGGTCGAGACCGTCGGCATCGGCCAGGACCAGGTCGCCGTGCGCGACATCGTGGACACGCTGGTTCTCCTCGTGACCCCGGCCGCCGGCGACGAGATCCAGTGGGAGAAAGCCGGCGTGATCGAGCTGGCCGATCTGGTGGTCGTCAACAAGTCGGACATGCCCGGCGCCGAGCACGTGCGGGAGCAGCTTCGCCACGCGCTGGCACTGTCGGCCGGCGCCAAAGACGTGCCCGTGCTGCCGGTCGCGGCGACCACGGCTGTTGGCGTGCCGGAGCTGTGGGAAGCAATCACTGCCGCACGCACAGAATAGCATGCTGGGTGAGTTGCAATATCCACTCGGCATCCCTGATCATTGCAAAATGCAAATTGCAAAATGCAAAAGTGACCCAATCACGGCACCTCGCGCAGGCTTAGGCGCTCGCCCTTCCGCATAGGGCCAATCGACCGGGTGATACGCGAGCGACGCCAGCTGGTCGGTCTTCTTGAGCGCGTGCTTTTCGGCCATGCTGTGCATCAGCGCATCGAGCATGCCGGTGGTCAGCAGGGTCCGCTCCAGCGGATACGGCGGCTTGCCCGTGTGGACCAGGTGCTCGATGGCCCGCAATTGGTGGGCGAAATGCGCATACGGCTTGCCGTCTTGCAGCTCATACCGTGTGGCGCGCGGCTTCGTCTCGCCCTTCAGCTTGATTGCGACCGAGAACAGCTCGTAGGCCAGGCCGGCGTCCATGGGCACGGCCGCCCGCAGGCCATCGCGGTACTCGATCAAGTAGAACACGGCGTCCTTGGCGATCGGCTCGCCGCGCGGCTTGAGGCGCTTCTCGGCCGTGTCGCCGGTGGCCTCGAATAGCTCGCGCGACCAGCGGCCCTCCTTCTCGGCTTTGAAGATTTCGTCCCCCTTCACGGCCTGAACGTTGACCACGCCGGTCTCGCCCCCTTTGCGGCGCTCGACCATGCACTGCAAGCCCTCCAGGGCGTGAAAGCCGTACGACTCCAGCCCGCCATAGCCGTGCATCAACACCGCCTCGATCTGGCAATCCCGCGGCAGCTCCAGCGGCGGCACGCGCCAGGCCACCGGCAACGACGAGCCGGCCAGGAACGGAATCTTCAGCTCCCGCGCCGTGTCATCCATGTGCTTGGCGTCGGCCCAGGCATAGGCCAGGTGCTTGTCGTTGAAGACCGGCACGACCTTGCCATGCTTGCTGAAGGCGGCGACGATCTCGTCGAAGAACCGCCGCCGCGGATACATGTGCTGGCCGGTGTCTTTGGTGAAGGGATACGTGCCGTGCTCGCCGATGCAGAGCACGCCGGCGACGGCCACCTTGTCTGTCGCCCAGCGTGATGGCTTCCTCGATGGTCTTGGCCGAGCAGGAAGCCGTGCTTGCGCTGGCCAGGTCGCGGCTGATATCGGTCTTGGGCACCTGGTCGGTGTAGAGCGAGACCAGCTTCAGGTCGGGCCCCGGCCCGCCGTCTTGCTGGTAGCCCTCGAGGATCTTGCCGACGATCACGTCGGCGTGCGAGTTGACGCGGTACTCGGTGACGACGGCGGCGACGGGGAGCTTCTCGCGCGGCTTGGATTTGGGCTGGGCGCACCAGGCGGGGCCGGCAAGCGAGAGACTGCCGGCGGCCAGGCTCGTTTGGATGAAGTCGCGGCGATTCAGCGCTGTCATGGACCACCTCCTTCGTGCTCGTGCTCGTGCTCGTAGTCGTGCTCGTGCTCGAAGATCATCGTGTCGAGCACGAGCACGACTACGAGCACGACAGATTGGTCCTTGTCGTACCGTGATGGGCACGTTCGGAAACGTGCCCCACGTCACGCCAGCCGCCGCAGGAAGGTGACGCGGCCGGTCGCCACCCACTCGACGACGAAGATGTTGCCGTCCTTGTCGAAGCAGGCGTCGTGCGGGTGGATGAACTTGCCGGCTGGCCACTGCTCGGGCTGTGTGCGGATCGGCGTCTGGCCCTTGCCCAGGCTGGCCACCACCTTTTCGCGCCAGGCCGGGTCGTCGCCGAGGTGGATGATCGGCCTGTTGTCCTTGTCGAAGAGCTCACGCGGGCGTGCAGGTCGGGCACCAGCAGCACGTCGCCGCGGATGTCGAAGTGGGCGGGGAAGAGCACGTCCTTGACGAAGTCGACCGTGCTTGCCGTCGAGCGAGAAGTACTGCAGCCGGGCGTTGGCCCGGTCGGCGACGACGAGCGGCGGCTCGCGGCCGGGGCGGTCGTCGAGCCAGATGCCGTGCGGCGTTTGCATCTTGCCGGCTTCCTTGCCCGGCCCGCCCAAGGTGCGGACCCACTTGGCGTCCTTGTCGTACTGGTGGATGTAGTGCGAGCCGTAGCCGTCGGCCGACGTAGAAGCCGCCGTCGGGGGCGAAGGCGACGTTGGTCGGCTGAAAGCCCTGCACGTTCTTGTAGACGCCGGCCTCCTTGGGGCAGCTCTGCGTCCAGACGTCGCTCGCCCTTGAGGTTCGTCTTGACGACGTCGCGGTGCGAGCGGTCGCACAGGTAGAGGAACTCCTCGCCGCCTTCCTTGCGGATGTCGATGCCGTGGCCGCCGGGGTACATCTCCTTGCCGAACGAGCGGACGAACTTGCCGCCGGGTCGAAGACGACGATGGTGTCCATCGGCTCGCGGCCGAGCCCTTGGTGCTTGATGTAGACCAGCCCCGCGGCATCGACGGCGACGCCGTGCGTCGTCTCCCAGCGGACGTGGCCGGGCAGCTCGCCCCAGTCGTGGTGGCACTCGTAGCTGTGGTCGCCCTGGCCGATGACCGGCGGTTTGCTGCCCGACTTGTCGGCCGCATGGATCGCCGGCGCGATCGCGTCTGGCAAGACGGCCGCCGTCACCGCGGCCCCGCCGGTGACTTTGAGGAACGTGCGTCGGTCGGACGCTGAAGTACGGTCTCGGCGGGGCATGCGGAACTCCTTGGGCCTGCGGCCAGATCAGACGCGGATGGCGACATCCTAATCGTCCGCCAGGCGAGCCGAAAGCGATTGGCGGAAAAGTGTGCGGTCGGCGTTTTTTTCGTTCGGTTCCGGCGGCCCCTTTTCGAGTTATCCAGTGACGCATCTTCCTGACGCCATCATTCACCCATAGCCACTCCCGTGGCACATCCTGCCGTCGCGCGAAGGAGGCAACTCATGTCAGTTCGATGGACACTCCTGGTTCTGGTCTTCATCGCTCACGCTGGTCGCTGCGCGGCCCAGGACGGCACCTCCAAGAGCGGAACCACGCCCGCGGCTAAGGAGGCCTTTGCCGAAAATGCCGCGCTGAGGGAGGCTGCCTTTGCGGAGAGCTACTACAACGCCAAGCAGCAGCGTTTGCGTGAGCACTATCTTGAGGTCCCCATCGGCGAGTTGCCCGAAGCCCGGAAGGGCGAAGCCGCCCCCGTCCCGCCGCCGCCCACGCAGCCACGCGGCGCCGGGGAGCTTGGGGCAACGGTCAGCATTACCCAAAACCGCCCTCTGGCCGACAGCGAGACCAGCAACGCGACCAGCACGGTCTGCGAACCATCGCTTGCCGTCCGCGGCCAGGAGATGCTGGTCACGGGCAATTGGTTCGCCAGCTTTTCGCGCGACGGCGGAACGAGCTTCCAATTTCGCAACCCCGATACGATGTTCCCCTCGATTCCCGGCAGGCCATTCTGTTGTGACCAGGTGGCGTATTTCGTGCCTTCACACGATCTGATGGTGTGGTTCTTGCAGTACGTCAAGAATTCGACGGGCAACACCGTGCGCGTGGCGGTGGCGCATGGCAGCGACATCGCCAACGAGCGCCTGGCGCTACTATGATTTCACGCCGCAAGGCGTTGGCAACTGGTCACAGGAATGGTTCGACTATCCCGATATTGCCGCCTCCAGCGGTTCGTTGTTCATCTCCACGAATTGCTTCAGTCAAGCGAATCAATTCAGGCGCAGCGTCGCGCTCCGTTTGTCGCTGGACGAATTGAGGAGCTACGCGCCCCTGAACTACCGCTACTTCGACCGCACCGAGGTCGGCAGCCTGCGCCTGACCCAAGGCGCAGCGAATACCATGTACATCGGGACACATCTCAACCTTGGCGCGCTCCGCGTATTCTCCTGGATCGACGGAGACGCCAACTATCAGACCAAGGATTTCAGCATTCAGCCTTGGGTTCGCGGTGGAGCATCAAGCCCGGGCCCCGACGGCCGCGATTGGCTGGGCTTTGTCGATGGACGGATCACGGCGGCCTGGGCGGCCGGCCCGAGCCAAGGGTTCTCCTGGACTTCGGCGCAAGGCGGGAGCTTTCCCCGGCCGCACGCTCGTGCGGCCGTCATCGACTGGAATGCCGGCACCGTCCTGAGGCAGCCGCACCTCTGGAACTCCACGATTGCTTTTGCCTATCCGGCCGCCGCCGTCAATTCGGATTCCAGAATCGGCGTCTCGGTCGGCTACGGTGGCGGCTCGCTCCACCCCAGCCATGCCGTGGGCGTGTTGAATGCTGACTCTTCCTGGTCACTCGTGGCGACGGAACTGGGCGGTAGCGGTCCCATCACCAATCGGTGGGGCGACTACCTCACGGTTCGTACGAACGGTCAGACGCAGTCCCGCTTCGCGTGCACCGGGTTCACATTGGCCGGCGGACCAAATCAGCAAGACATCGTGGCCCGTGTCGTGCAGTTTGACGCCTCGCACGCGGAGCGATCTCTCCGAGCGCCGACGCCAGTCCCGGGTGAAACTCCGCCGCTGCCTGATTTGACTGCGCTACGCAAAGTGCTCTCTACGGAGAAACGCGTCAAATTTTCCAAGACGGTTCGCCGCTCGAGCACCGCCAGCACCGCGGCGATGGACGCTGTCCGGTCGCTGTCGTACGACGCGAAAAAGGCGGTTGTGCCGTTGGCCGCTCCAGCCGAGATGGAGCGGTTTGCCAAGATGGCCAAATTGCCGCCGGCCCACAGCTTCTTCTACGAACAGCCGGAAACGGTCTGTTTGCCGGACGATCGCCTGCAAGTCGTGGACACCGCCGAGGCCCCCTGGAACATCAACTGCCAGTTGGTCATCACGTTCCAGGACGGTACACAGGCCATCGGCACGGGTTGGCTGCACGGGCCCCGGCTGGTGGTCACGGCGGGGCATTGTGTTCACGAAGGCGAAGCGGGCAACTATTTCAAAAGCGTCGAAGTCATTCCCGGCATGAACGGGCCGACGCGCCCCTTTGGCTCTCAACACAGTTCCGTGCTGCGGGCCTCGGAGGCTTGGAGGACCCATGGCACTCCCGCCGACGATTACGGCGCGATCGTCTTGCCGCAGGCCTTCAAGAGCGCCGACGGCAAGTCTCCAGGAACGCTGGGCACGGCGGCGCTCAGCGACCCCGAATTGAATGCGCTGACGTTGAAAATCTCCGGATATCCCGCCGACAAACTGTTCGGAACGCAGTGGCGCGACGCGGGGCCGGTGGGGACCGTCCTGCCGGCGCGGCTGGCCTATTCCATCGACACGTTCGGCGGACACAGCGGCAGCGCCGTAGAGGCCACTGTGAGCGGGCAACCGCGCGCCGTGGGGATTCACAATTACGGCGGCTGTCCCAACCGGTGCACGCGCATTACGCCTGCGGTAAAAACCGATTTGGACAAATGGCTCGCCGAGAGCACGTCGCCATGACTACGCTTGCGACATGACGACCCCGCTGGGCACGTTCCCGTCGGACGGAACAAGCCCGCGCACCTTCGCGGCCGAAAGCATGAGAAGGAGGAGGAGTGTCCAAGTCCGGGACAACGCTGATCGAGCTGCTCGTCGTGATCGCGATCATCGGCCTGATGTTCAGCCTGTTATTGCCGGCTGTACAGGCCGCCCGTGAGTCGGCCAACCGAACCACGTGCCAGAGCAACTTGCGGCAGATTGGCCTGGCCTTGCACGCCTTTCACGACGTACACCACGTTTTCCCCGCGTCGGGTTGGACGATGGCCGGCCCCGGCAACCGGCAGGGGAAATTCGTCGGGTGGCGCACGCTCATTTTGCCCTATATCGAACAGGCCAGCCTGCGGCGCGATTATGACCTTTCGCTTCATTGGTGGGAGGGCCGCAATCTGAGGCTTGGCAGTCAATCACTCGGTATCTACCTCTGCCCGAGCGTTGCCCAGCGGCAGCCGATCCTGTCGGCCGTGGCCAAGCGCCCGCGACCAGCCATGAGCTTTGCGCCGCCGCTGATTCCCTCGGACTACGAGGCCATCATGGGAGTGCAAGCTTCCGTGGGGCCCCTGTACGCCGACCCGGGCGCCAACCGCTGCATCATGTTCCGCAATTCCGCGGTGTGCATGGGGGGCGTGATCGACGGCACCTCCAACACGCTGATCGTCGTGGAGTGTGCGGGCCGTCCGCTCATCTTCCGGGGGAAGACGCCACGCCCGGACCTCTCGAATGACCAGGGCCACGGTTGGATCGATAGCGAAGGGGCTTTCAGCCTGGATGGGGCCAATGCCGACGGGTCGTTGCAAGGCCGCGGCCGGGTGCTCACGCCCCGCGCGGTGAACGCGACCAACGAAAACGAGCCGTACGGCTTCCATCCGCTGGGCGCCAATTGTCTCTTCGCCGACGGACACGTGCGGCTGATCAGCAGCTCGGTTCCCCTGGAGGTCTTTGCGGGCCTCTGCACGCGCGCTGCTGGCGAGGCACCGAGCGGTGATTATTAGGCACCGTTCATGGGCTGACTGGAAGCCCTACACTGCCAAGGCAGACGCAGATGCCCTGCAAGCGGTGGCGGATCGGACCTGAGCGAACGTTCCACCATCAAGCAAACTGTAAGGTAACTGCCACAGCAGCATAGACGACGACTCCCGTGGCGATCGTCTTGCGGAGAATCTTTCGCTCCCAAAGTGGGTCTCGCGGCGGGCAGGCAAAGGCATCCTTGTCTACCCCTTGGCTAAACCGCCGCAGAAAGACGGCTTCCGCACCCCAATAGGTGATGAGCGGCCAAATGGCCGAAGCGGCAACCCAGATGAGGGTCGTTATCAGATCGCTGTTGCGGAGGGCGGCTAGAAGACCACCCAGAGCGCCGCCCACAACGGAGAAAACCACGAGCTTCCAAAACGCGGCCTCGAAGCGCTGTGCGCTCTGATCGGAGAATTCCGCCGTCTTGAGGAACGCAAAGAGACGGTCGCGGTCGTAGCCCTGGGTGAGGCCGCGCACATCAAGCGCCGCTTTGAGCAAGCGCACCAGGTGCCCGACCCCTTCCAGCGAGAACATCACTCGGATGCTCTCGTCGCCCGACCGGATGCGAAGGCAGCCCGACGCGTAGGTCAGATGATGCGGGGTATCGATCAACATCTGGTCGTCAAACGGCAGGCGTTTCTCGTCGCTGCGGGTACGGTACACGAGGGCATTCTCTTCCAAGGCAACGGTCACGCCCGCGAAGTGATAGTAGACCCACCACATGGCGGCTCCCCCGGCGAGCAAGAGGAGCAGCGCTCCCGCAAAGCCCAAATAGAGGATCGGGTCGCTCAGGACACGAGAAACGGAGGCTTGAAAAACCAGGGACTTCTCCACGACCAAAACGGCCACGACGCCTGTGCCGACAATCATCGGAGTGACGTACTGCATGCATCGGATGACTTTGCGGCAGCCGTACTCCGTTGACCCGGAACGGGCGTCCCAGGCCTCGCAGTTTTCGTCTGCGGGCTGCGGCGCAGCATAAGGGTTATCGGCCTCGAAAGTCATCGCAGTGCCGGATGGAGATTGCTGGTCGCCGAGTGTCTATTGCGTGACGAAATCGGCCCCGATCTCCGATGCGCTAAGCGAAGATCTCGCGCACGACGCGTCCGTGCACGTCCGTGAGGCGGAAATTGCGGCCGGCGTGCTGGTAGGTGAGCTGCTCATGGTCCAGGCCCAAAAGATGCAGCACCGTGGCGTGCACGTCGTGCATGTGCACCTTGTCCACCGCGGCGTTGAGGCCGTAGTCGTCGGTCTCGCCATAGGCGATGCCTGGCTTCACGCCGCCGCCGGCCAGCCAGATCGTGAAGCCGGTGGGGTTGTGATCGCGGCCGTCGCGCCCCTGGGCGAACGGCGTGCGGCCGAACTCGCCGCCCCACCAGACCAGTGTATCGTCCAGCAGGCCGCGCGCCTTGAGGTCCTGCAATAGTCCGGCGACGGGCTGATCGGTGGCCAGCGCGTGTTTCTCGTGCTCCTGGAGATTCGAGTGCTGGTCCCAGCGGGGGTTCGTGCCGTTGTCGGCATAGCTGATCTGGACGTAGCGCACGCCCGCCTCGGCGAACCGCCGGGCCAGCAGGCACTGACGGCCAAACTCGTCCGTCGCCTTCTCGCCGATGCCGTAAAGGCGGAGCGTCTCTTTGGTCTCGTGCGAGATATCGAGAACGGCCGGCGCCTCGGCCTGCATGCGGAAGGCCAGCTCGAACGACTCGACGACGGCGGCCAGCTCGTTGTCGGTCCGCGCGCCATCTCCGGATCGCTGGCGGATTTGCTCGGCGTTCAGCGCCTGCAGGAAGTTCAATTGCCGCCGTTGCTCGGCGACGCTTAACGCATCGTTGTTGGCATGGCGAAAGCCGGCCTGGGCGATTGGCTGTCCCGCGCGGCCCAGAGCGGTCCCCTGGTAAATCGTCGGCAGGAAGGCATTGGAGAAGTTCCGCGGGCCGCCGTTGGCGCTGGACGGCTGGATCGTGACAAAGCCAGGCAGGTTCTGGTTCTCGGTCCCCAAGCCGTACGTGATCCACGAACCGACCGACGGCCGAACGAAGTTCGTCGCTCCCGTGTGCAGGAACAGCGTGGCCGGGCCGTGGGCGACCCCCTGAGTGTGTACGCTGCGGATGAAGCACAGGTCGTCCACGTGCCGGGCGACGTGCGGGAACAGCTCCGATACCCAGCGGCCACATCGGCCATGCTGGGCGAACTTCCACGGCGAAGCCAGCACCCGCTCGGCCACGACCTTCATGCTGCGGGCATTGTGGAAATCGAGCTTTCGGCCGTCCTCCTTGGCCAGCCGCGGTTTGTAATCAAACGTATCGACGTGGCTCGGCCCGCCCTGCATGAAGATGAAGATCACCCGCTTGGCCCGCGGCGCATGCGGCGAAGCCCGGGCACCGAGCGGCCCGCCGCCCGTGGCGCCCTGCGCCGACGTCTCGCCCAGCAACCCGCGCAATGCTAGATAGCCAAATCCGCAGGCAGACGACCGGAGCAATTGGCGGCGCGTGGCGGGCTGAGAAAGCATGTCGGAGAGTATATCAACCCGATAAATCCATGGCGAGCAGCCTGACTACACGCCAACCGGCGAGCGGGGAGCGAACCGGCGACCCGCCGCCTTGTCATGGGGCGCGCGATTCTATAATTCCTCAGTCCAGCGAAGCCGACGTACGGACGCCCGCACGCCTTCGCCGTTTCAGTTCCCGGAGTAAGCCATCATGGGCAGTGCGGTCACGTTTACGGACGCGAACTTCGAAGCCGAGGTCATCCAGTCCGCCATCCCGGTCCTGGTGGATTTCTGGGCCCCTTGGTGCGGGCCGTGCCGACAGATCGCACCGGTGATCGATCAGCTCGCAGGCGAGTATTCCGGCTCGGTGAAGGTGGGCAAGCTGGACGTTCGATCAAAGCCCTCAGACCGCCATGAAGTTCGGCGTGATGAACATCCCCACCCTGATCATCTTCAAGGGGGGCGAGCCGGTGCAACGCTTCCAAGGCGTGCAGTCGAAGAACCGGCTGCAAGAAGCGCTGGACGAAGTGCGAGGCTAGCCCGCCGTGGCATGGCCATCCTGGCCATGCGGCACGAGCCAAGGCCACCCAACCGAGCAACACCAGCTTCACGGGCCGGCAGCCCCGTGCCACGCCCGCTATCCGGGCCGTTGATCCAACACGTCCCGCGAAAAACCCGCGAACGTGTTCTTGGCCAGCTCGATGTTCCGTGCCGCGCTGGCGATGCGGACGCCGATCCGCTTGGCCGGCTCGCGCGTCTCTTTCAGCTCGTTGCCGACGAGCTTCAGGTCTTTGGTCTGGCCCTGGATGTCGATGGCCACGCCCGACTCCCCGCCGCTGTCCGTGATGCGGTTTTTCTCCAGGGTATTGCGGTTGGCCCAGAAGTCTTTGCCGCGCGCGTCGTCGCGGAAGAGGACGCCGACCTTGCCGCTGCCAGTGATGTCGTTGTCGCGCATCAGGTTGTCGGTGTCGTTGTGGCCGATCGAGACGCCGTAGTCGCGGTTGTCGTCGATGCGGTTCTTCTCGGCCAGGCCGTACTTCACGCCCCAGCACCAGAAGAGGCCGATCGAATTGCGCTCCAGCCGATTGTCGCGGATCGTCGGCCGCTGCGAGCCGGAGCCGGGGTGCAGCCCCAGGTCGGCGTGGTCGTGGCTGTGGCAGTCCTCGACCGTCACGTCGTGGCAGATCTGGAAGCTGATGCCGTCGCCGTTGTAGTTGCGCGCCTCGACCTTGCGGATGGTGTACCGCTGGCAGTCCTGCAGGAAAATGCAGCCGGCATAGTTGCCGTCGAGCTGGTCGTTGTTCGCGCGGTTGCCGTCGAGGGCCAGGTCCTCGATCACCACGTCGGACGTGTTCTCGCTGGTCAAGAGCGGAAACAGCGTCGCGCAGGTCGGCTTGCCCTCGATCCACAGGTTCTCGCGCAGGCCGCGATTGAGCTTGAAGCGGTTGCCGCTACGGGCCACGAGCGTGCGCTTGATGACGGTCTGGCCGCCGTTATCGGTATTCTTCGCCCGCAGCACGACGCCGTCGCCGACGCGAAAGCTGCCGGCGTCTTTGAGCGTGATCTCCTGGTCGTACCAGTCCGAGTCTTCCACGAGGGCCGTGGTGGCCGAGGCGATCTTGGTGACGATCGATTCCGCCCCGCTACCCAGCAGGCGAATGCGCGAGGGCAGCACCACGGCCGCCCGCAGCGTGTACGTGCCGGGCAGCAGCCGCACCGTCCCGCCGCCGAGCCGAGCCACGTAGTCCACGGCGGCCTGGATCACCTTGTCGTCCTTGCCGACCAGGTCGGCGTCTTTGGGGCCGACCGTCAGCGTGAGTCGCTCGGCCCAAGTGGGCTCGTGCCGGTCGTCGCCGTCGGTGGCGCGAGGATTGGACACGCCCGGGCGGTCGTCGGCGAGGAGCGACAGCGCGGGCAATGCGAAAAAGCCCGCGGCTCCGCGGAGCAGATTCCGGCGAGTGAGGGCCTTGATGCGGAGTGGGGATGACATGTGAGAATTCCTCTAAGCCCACGGACGGACGGCCTGCGACGTGCTTGTACGAGGTTGCGCGCCGACGATTGACGCCAAGACGTCTTCGTCGTCGGCTTGCAAGGCCTTGTACAGTTTCTTCCACAGCGTTCGCAGAGAGCGCTTTTGCCGGATCAAGCATAAGACACCCAGCATCGCCGCGGTCTCCACTCCATTCCGGATGAACACGGATTGTTTCAGGTCCATGATCAGCTTCAGGACGGAATCTCCACGGGGGACCGGTCGGAAAGCGGCCTGGACCGCCGCCAAGTCGGGGACGACGCGAGGCCAAGCGATGTACTGCCTTGCCGCGGCCGCCAGGCGCTCGCGCCCTCCCACCTGAAAGATCTGGTTCGCGATACCCGTCCCTTCACCGGAAAACAACTCATTGCACGCCACGGCGAAAACGAGCACTTGTCCGGCCCTGGCCTCGGAGACGCCTTGCCAGAAGACCCTTCCATCAGCGGTCGTGCGCCATCCAACGCGTCGGCAATGCGCCGCCGAACCATCAAGCGAAAATCGGCATTCCGTTCGTAGCATTCCAGCCATGCCACAGCGCCGCATTGCATCAGCGGCCGGAGCAGGGACGCCTGGTGCTGCTTCGTCAGGGAGATCCCCGTTGGCTTCAGCAGCGCGATGGGAGCAATGTCGTCCTGCCGTATCGTTTCCCGATGGCACTCCCAAAGATACGCGTGGATCAACCTGGCGGTCAAACCGTTGAAGGTCAGCACCGAGGGCGTGGCGACCCCCTGATCGCGGGCAGGCGGCAAGTACCGGCAGATCAGCTTTCCGATGTGATAGCCCAGAAACCGGTAGGACTCGACTTGCCCCGGCGTAAAGAACTGGTTAGAGGTCGGATCGCTGGGAAAATCCGGATACAGCTTGCGGAACTGCTGCAAGTCGATGTCCTCGAGTCCGGAGAGCGACATATGAATGTATACCAGCAGCCCTTCGCGCGGCTCACTGCCCGACGACTGAGGGTAGCGAACGCGAAAACATTGGAACTGTTGAGGGACGCGCGGGTCTTCGGCGGTCGTGGCCCGAAAACGGCTGAGATCGACGGGCCGGTCGTGGTCCAGATCCAGGATTTCGATCCCATGAGCGGTGCGGCACCTTCGCACCAGGTCCGCCAGCGCGCTGAACTCATATCTGCCCGTATTACAACCGGCGTCAGAGACAACAATCAGCCGGCAGCGTCGGCGCAGCAATTCCTCCGCGCCAGATTGTTGTGCAGGCCGCCATCGGCGACAAACCCCAACCGCCAATTCTCGGTCGAGCCGATCACCGGGCGAAACGCCTCCCACAGGAGTTGCCACGGGAAGGCGCCCGTCAGCCCGCGCGGTTGACGGTTTGGCTGAGGATTGGGCATCCACTGCCCCAGCCGCAGGTTGAAGGCCGTCAGCATCAACCGCAGGGGAATGTTCGGCAAGACTTGGGGCGTGAATGCCGATCCGGAAATGGCCACGGCGTCCATGGTGTGCAGCATCCCGTCGCAATATTGGTTGGTTTGCCGATATCCACTGAAGGGGCAACCGCAATATCGGGGAGAAAACAGGAAGGGATGAGTCCGCATCTCGGTATTGAGCTCGCCGCTCGTCAGGGCGCTCGTCTTGGCCGGCCTCGGGCGGTCCCCTTTGCCCGGATTCTCCCGACCTAGGGCGACCGGCGGCGATCCGATGCGGTGCCGCAACAGCAACGTGCCCATCAACAGGGGGTAGGCAAATCCGCTCTTCCAGCAGTCCGTATCGTGCAAGGGATAGTCAATTCCCGACGACAAACGAACGAAGTAGGCTCGCAACTTGTGGCGATAGAACCAGTAGAAGGGGGCAAGATGATTGAAGCTGACCAGCAGAAAGGTCACTCCCAGGATGCCGCTCCACCAGGCCAGCCAATGCCATCTTGCATCCTGGTCGCTCTGGATGACGATCGGAGTGCTGACCATCGTGCGCTCGCGGATGATTTCCGGAAGCAGGGCCTCGAGCAACAGGCGGTTCAAGCTAGCGACGTCCGGTTGCCGCCAGGGCAGCGACCGCTCCGACGAAGGTTCGGCCGGGTCGTGCCAGGGAGCGGCCAAGAAGGGCAAGGCCCTGGTCCATAGGGCCATCAAGTGCTGTCCTTCCCGCATTTCCGTGGCCCGTTTTTCCAAAAAGACAGTCGCTTCCGTCAGCGCTCGCGAAGGTGCGATATCCGCAGTTTGTTTAGCGCCTGGCTTCACAGCGAGGACCGAGGAAGCGGTTTCCGACCCCGGCGATGGCGCGACATCTCCGCGCGTCGTTGACTGCTTCTTGATCATCTCTACGAGCCGGAAAGTTACTTCGGATTCCTCGAGATGGATGCGGCCAGCTTCGCCGTTCCGGTGTCGCAGCCCAAGATGCTCGAGAAATGCCCGCCGCGCGTCGTCGGTCACTTTCCACTGCCGGGAATAGACTGCCGTTGCATTCTCTCCAGGCAGCAGCAATCCAGCGACCCAAGAGGCCTTGCGGCGCATTTCGCCGAGCGATGCCGTGGGGCGCCGCTCCCACTGTTCCCACGAGTCCTCTCCCTGCAGGCGATCCAGCTCGCTTTGGAAAGCCCGTTCTTGCTCGAACGACGTGGCTTCTTTCTTGGACGGTGCGTCCGCGAGGAAATGAAGGGCACCCCCGGGTTCCGACATGGCGATGAACGCCGGCCATTGCTGGATGTCGTCAACTTCGAAAGTCGGCGGACGGTGTGTGGCGAAGTGAGAGATGTTCTCCCGGGCCATCCAGTGGACGACAACAAACACCGGCGCAATGCACAGGGTCCACGTCAGCGTCCGATAGACGGTGCGCTGCCACGGCGGGGCGTCGTCACGCCCGCTCTGCAAGATTCGGCCCAGTCCCACCAAGGACAGGATTTGCAATAAGGCCACCAAAGCGGCCAACAACGCAGCGAATCGGTTCAGTTGAAACAATTCCGCGGTGGTCCTGGTGGCCGTAATCGCCGTCTCGCCATTTCCCAGATAGACCGCCAGGGAAATGACGAGTGAGGCGACGAACGCCAAGAATGACAGCTTGAGCGCGCGCTGCGAAAACCGGGCGATGGGACGCGATAGGTTTCTGGGAAGAAAGTGCAGCATAAGGCCCGCCGCGAATAAGAAGCACAGCGTGATGGTCAAACAGCGCCGCATGACGTCTACGGAACTCGTCAGACACAAGACGCACACGGCAACCAAGAGCCAAGGCCACGTCAGCCGAAAGACGTGCTTGTGCGAAGCACGGGCAAAGCGCAGCAGAAGCAGCAGGACAAATAAAAGCAGCAACAGAAACGACGGCAAAAAGGCAATCAGCAACTCATCACCGACATAGCTGATATTCAGGACGCCGACACAGGCCCGGAACGAGCGTGCATCAAAGGAGCGCCAGAGGACGCACAAAGCGTCGAAAACACTCCGACCGCGCTGAGGAACAAGAGAAACACCGGCACGGTGCCGGCAACGTAGCGCCAGGTCCATCCGAAAACATCCACTAGGTAAGAGCCCGCGCTGCTAAACCAAGGGTAACCCTTGAATCGGCCGGTTTGAGGGTCTACGCTCAAACAGGCTTCGTCCGTCGCATGAAAGTCAACGGGCTGGTCCTCTTTCTTATTTCCGCGATCGCCCTGCTTCTCTTGTTGATTTGCCCTGGCATCCAGCCCGACGTGTGTCGCCAGCGACGTGATGTATCCGGCCACATACCCGCCGCCGGAAACCGACGACAAATAATCGACGTAGCGCAGCAGACCGCGATGTGAGAACGCCTGCAACAGTCCCAGGTTGAAGAGGGCCGAGCGAATCCCACCACCGGACAATGCCAAGCCGACGAGACTTGACTCGGCATCGCCCCACCGGGGCCCACCTCGGGGAACCCCAGCATCGGCGGCCTCTGCGTCGAGCGCAATCCCGCCTCTCACGGATGCAATCGAGCTCCTGTTCTTTCAATTTCGCAAAGCCGCCTTCGTCGTGCGGAACGATGTAGTCAGGCGCCGGGTAGTCGGGCGCCTGCGCGACGTGGTCAAGGGCATCCATGACTGCCTCGGCAACGAGACCGCTACGAGAGAACTAGCAGATGCCGATACGCTGGCTTTGCCATCTGCAAGCGAGCGTTTTAGCAGTCCAGATAGGCAGTTGCAAGGAGGCGCCTGACACCTGCGCGACGCTCATGACGGCGAGTCACTCGTCCGCGCGACAACCTAGACAACCAGGGCGGCTGAGCCAGCCGTGGGTATTCAAGAGTCCAGCGAGTTGCGCTAATAGTCGCACAGCGGGCCATCGAGTAGCGGGCCATCGAGTAGCGGGGCATCGAGTAGCGGGGCATCGAGTAGCGGGGCATCGAGTAGCGGGGCATCGAGTAGCGGGGCATCGAGTAGCGGGGCATCGAGTAGCGGGGCATCGAGCCGCACGAGAAACCGCTGGAAGTCCCTTGCGCTACCCTTCAGCTTGGGTAGTCGTGCCTCGAAGTGCTCGCGGTGAACGGGCGTCGCGAGCTGCAAGAGCTCGTCGCGCCAGGCGCCTTCATCCAGTTCACGCAAGATGCGCAGTCTCATGCGCTCTAGGAATAAGATGTATCTCGCGTAAAGGTCGTCTTCGCGATCCGAATCCAGCCTTCCAGCATGTCGCCGCGTCGCTAGCATCGCCATCCCTCCGAGTTGCGGAATGCACCGGAGGGTCGGAGGCTAAGGTTTTGGAAAGGGGCGTCAATATCGGTAGACATACCAGAATCCCAGCAAGACCTATGCCAGCACTGGCGGTGGTCGTGCGAATGCCTATTTCTGCGCAGCGCAAATCACACGTACTGTATCCCTGGGATGACATTTGGCGTCGAAACCGCATCGGGTTTTTCGCGCGAGACATGGCGCGAAGCGTAGGCTAACGACGTTTGCCGCTCGGGCTTTAGACGGCTACTTTCACCACCGCCTTATGCACCGCGCCCTGGCCCCCCAGCGGCGCGTGGGCATCCTCGGGAAAAAACGCCGCGAACTGGCCGGCAGCCAGCGTGAGCCAGGTTACCGGCTGGTCGCAATAAAAGCCCACGTCCTTCTCCTCGTCGTACGGCGTGGACACGCGTTGGCACCCTGGCGTCGGCAGCCAGCCGATCTGGTCGGCGCCCGCGACGACATATTGGATGTCGATGAATCGTCGATGGAACTCCAGCGGCGACTGCTCCCGCCCGCGACCCTCCCCGCGGGCGACGAGCGCGAACAAGCGCTCGCCCAGGATCGTGTGCTTGCCGTCGGGAAGTGTCGCCGTATCCGGCCGCCGCAAGAACTCGAAGGCCTGTGCGAACAGAGGATGCAGCCCCGCGTAGCGCATGGCGCGGGCAAGGTCGTCTACGATCATAAGGACCAGTTTGGATGACGACTCGGTGCGTCGTCAAATGGGACGGAGGACAGATGGTGTCCTAATTTGAAAGCAGGAGAATCACCGTGAAGATAATCCAACCACCACGGAAGACACGGAATCACACGGAAGAACGTCGATCTTTCCGTGTCGTTCCGTGTCTTCCGTGGTTGCGGCTACGCCGCGCTAGGTGTTTCCTTCGGGTTATCGCGTGATCTTGCACTTGGGCAGCGCCATTTGCAGGCGCAGCACGGCTTCGGCCGTGACGGGAGTGCCGGACAGATCGAGCGTTTCCAACGCCTTCAGCGCCACCAGGTGCGGCAGGCCCTCGTCGCCAACTTTCGTGCAGCCACTGAGGTCCAGGTGCTTGAGGCCGCCCAGCGGCCGCAGGTGGGCCAGGCCGGCGTCGGTGACGTTCGTGTTCCATACCGCCAGTTGCGCCAGGCCCTTGAGCCGGGCCAGCTCGCGCAGGCCCTCGTCGCTGATCGGCGTAGCGCCCAGCATCAGGTTTTGCAGCCCCGTGAGGTGCGCCACGTGCCGCAGGCCGGCGTCGGTCACTTTCGTGCCGCTGAGGTCTAACTGCCGGAGCTTCGTCAAGCCAGCCAGATGAGCGATGCCCTCGTCGCTGATGTTCGTCTTATAGAGATCGATCCATTGAAGCTCGGTGAGCGGCCGGGCGGCTTCCAGGCCGGCGTCCGTGACGGCCGTGCCGCAGAGGGCCAGGAACTTGGGGCCGCCGCCGGGCCGCAAGGCCCGCAGGTCGCCATCGGCCAACTTCTGGAAACCCTTGTACTCCTGGTCGAGGACGCTCAGCGAGGAGTCCACGGCCTGAGCCAGACCAGACGGCCGTCCTTGATAGATCCCCGAGATGTACCGAATCAGCCCGTCACGATACCGCCCCTCCTCCGCGTGCATGAGAAAGTCGCTGATGGCCGCGGACTGTGCATACACGCGGCCAATCTCCGCGTGCCGTTGGAGTTCGCCCATGCCCAGCCGAGTCAACTGGGCGAGCGGCAAGTAGAAGTCGTTCTTCATTAGGTAATAGCGGGCATCTTGCACGCGGACGGCGTCGATGCCGCCTAGGCATACAAAAGGCTCGGCAACCCCCGGCACGATCGACCGCTGGCCCACGGCCAGCGATTCCATGTAGCAGGCGATTCCCTCGACGATCCAAAAGTCGGACTTCTGGCCGATCTGCGGGGCGACCCGCGGGCTTTCGCTGAAGAACTGATGCGTCACTTCGTGGTACAGCGTGTTGTCATCTGCCTCAGGGTCGTGAAAGAAGTAAGCCCGCTTCTTTGCGCCGAGATAGATGCCGGTGGTCACCAGGTTGTCAGGGATTTCGCCGCGCAGCGCGCGGCGGTAGTCGTCCCGATCCCGGAAGAACGTCACGGCGTACTTGCGGCGTTCCTGCGGCAGCGGCGTCTTCGCGCCGGGCTTGAACGCCGCGGCGATCTGCGTCTCGTTGAGCCGATAGCCGGCGAACACCTGCCGCCAGGCCTCGTGGAGCCGCTCGAGCCGCGCGGCCAGGGCCACGCCGGATTCCAGGCCGTGGTTCGTGAGCACCGTGAAGTGTTCGGTCTCGATCTTCCAGCCCTTTTCGATCTCACGGCGGGCGGCGGCGGCGGCCGCGGCGGTGACCCACTTGCCGGGCGCGGCGAGCCGCTCTCCGCGCTCGTAGCGGGCGACGTTGTCCTTGGCGAGCCAACCGAAGGAATCGTGCCAGACGAGCCCCTTGGCGAGCTGAGCCGCTTCCCAGGGCGTGCGCCACGTCTTCGGGCCATCAGCCTCCTGATGCGCCACGTAGCCGAAGATGCGGCGCAGCTCCGCGTGGTCGGGGTCTTCGCGCAGCGCTTCGTTGGCCAGCTCCAGGGACAGCGAGAGACGGGCTGCCTTCAGCGCCTGCCGAGCCAGGGCCAAGAGTCTCTCGGCCTGCGCACGACGGACAGCGGCCAACCGTTTCAGCCACTCGGCTTCTTTAGCAGGCGCGTCGGCAGGCGGCCCCAGAACGCTCTGACGCGCCGGCGGCAGAAACACATAGCGCAGCCGCGCGTGCCGCGGCGGCAGCCATGCGCGGGTCTTCTCGGCCTGGGGGCCAAGCCCCTCGGCCTGGCACCACGTTGCCAAGGCGTCCAGTTCGGCGCGATATTCGGCGGCCAGACGTTGGCGCTGCGCCAGCAAGTCGTCCGCGGCGGCGGCACTTCCGATGCCGCTGATCATCGCGGCGATGATGCCGGCGGCCAGTGTGACGCTTGCGCGTGTGCTGGATTTCCCCACGAGCCTCTCCCCCAAAGCAGCAGACACGCATCGAGTGCCGCACGCACGCAGAGCGCGCCTGCTACGACAGCGCTCATACCATTATGTCTCAATAAGATTCGGGGGCCAACCAACCTATGCCAAAGGCCTGCCGGCAAAGGTGCGTCGATGCGTAAATCTCGACATCGGCGTGGCCGCTCGTTATCCTTTGACGCTAGAAACGCATGATAGCCATTGGCCAGAGGGCAGCCGATGTTGCGAATTCTGGGTGACGAAGCAGGTGCTCGCCGCACAAGCCGGTGCGATGGGCTCACGCGCCGCGAGATGCTTCGCGTGGGAGGCCTGGGGGCGCTAGGGCTGAGCTTGCCTCAGCTTTTGCAAAGCCGGGCCGGCGCTGCGGAAACGGGAGCGTCTTCCAGCCGCGGAAAAGCCAAGAGCTGCATCGTGCTCTTTCTGATGGGCGGCCCGCCACAGCATTCGACCTGGGACCCCAAGCCCGACGCCCCGGCCGAAGTCCGCGGCGAGTTCAAGCCGATCAGCACGGCCGTTCCCGGCCTGCAAATCTGCGAGCTGATGCCCAAGACGGCCCGCTTGACCGACCGCCTGGCGGTGCTGCGGGCGGTCTCCAGCGACGACAACGCCCATTCGTCGAGCGGCTACTACATGATGACCGGTGTGCCGCACTCGCCGATGAACGCGGAGAACGCCAACCCCGGCTTCCCTAACGATTGGCCGAACCTGGGGTCCATCGTCCGCAAGCTGCTGCCCGAGCGGGGTAGCCTGCCCTCGTCCATCCGCCTGCCGCACCGCATCTTCAACACCGACGGCAGCGTCTGGCCGGGCCAGGACGCCGGCTTCCTGGGACAGTCCGTCGAGCCGTGGCTGCTCAACTGCCAGCCAGCCACGCCCAAGGCTACCGTCAACGAGCTTTCGCTAAGCGTTGACCTTTCGCCGCAGCGGCTCGCCGGCCGCCAGGCCCTGCTCGAGCAAGTCAACCAGCGGCTGGACGAAGTTCACCGCGCCGGCAGCACCGGGAACTACGGCCGGCTCACCGAGCAGGCGTTCGACCTGCTGGGCTCGCGGGCCTCGCGCGAGGCCTTCCAGCTCGACCGCGAGAAGGATGCTGTCCGCGACCGCTACGGCCGCACGCAGTTCGGCCAGAGCGTGCTGCTGGGCCGGCGGCTGGTCGAGGCGGGCGTGTCGCTGGTGCAGGTCAACTGGTACCGTGGCCCGGACGAGCCTTCGGACGCCCCGTGCTGGGACAGCCACGTCGGCGAATCGCAGCGGCTCAAGACCGTGCTGGCCCCGCCCGTCGATCAGGCCATGTCGGCCCTGATCGAAGACCTGGCCGAGCGCGGCCGCTTGGACGAGACGCTCGTGGTCTGCATGGCCGAGTTCGGCCGCACGCCGAAGTTCAATGGCCGGGCCGGCCGCGACCACTGGGGACACGTCTACTCCGTCGCCCTGGCCGGCGGCGGCATCCGCGGGGGCATCGTCCACGGGGCCTCCGACGCCCTGGGCGCCTATCCGGCATCCGGCCGCGTCGAACCGCAAGACCTGACGGCCACCATCTTCCACTGCCTGGGCCTGGACCCGCACACGGAAATCCGCGACCCGCTGGGCCGGCCGCTGCCGATCAGCCGGGGCGAGGTGATCCGGGGGGTACTGGCATGAGGATGTGACAGGGTGACAGGTGAAGAACCGAACATCGAACATCCAACATCGAACGTCCAACGTTGAAGTGGGTGAGCTACGTTCGGTAGGTCAGGCTCCTGCCTGACAGTCACCGCGCGGCATTGGCAGGCGTCTGCCCTACGTTTGTCCTGGCGTTCGCTGGGGCGGCAGGCCGCGGGGTTTGTCCTCGTCGCTCGGTTTCAACTTGGCGCCGCGTCGCAGGAGGACGGTGGCAGCGGCGGTTCCCACCACGCCTGCCCGCCGCAACGGAGTGTTACCGTTTGCGTCGGTGGTGTCGATATCAGCGCCGTAATCGAGCAGCAGTTGGATCATCTCCGCATGCCCGCACACGGCAGCGATGTGGAGCGGCGTTTGCTTCCCTGAATCTCGGGCATCGACCTTCACTCCTCTTTCGAGCAAGAGCCTTGCCGATTCCACTGCACCGTCCTCCGCCGCGTAGTGCAGCGGGCTCGCCCTGCGGAAAACGATCGGTGGAGGGCCGCTCCAACCACCTTGCCAGGAGATTTCGATATCTGCCTTCGCGCCGGCATCGAGGAGGAGCTTAACGACGGCCGGATAGCGGATCCCCGCTATCAGCGAAGGGTATCCAGCAAACAGGTGATTGGGATCGGCCCCCTTTTCGAGCAGCAGCTTGACTATCTCGGCGCGACCGAGATCGGCCGCTCGCCGCAGCGGCAGCATTTGTGCGCCGCGCTTCTCCTGCACCAGGGCAGGGTCTTTCACGAGAAGCTCGCGAACTCGCTCGATGTCGTTCAGAAAGATGGCGGAATGGATGCCGCATTCCGCCCCTGCGTCGCGGAGCATCTGGACGATGCTTAGCCACTTCGACCTCTCTTTGGCCCATTTCGTGGAACGCGAGAAGTTGGCGACTTTTTCGGCCGCATCTTCCAGCGGCGTCTGGCAAAGCCCGCGGTCTCGCACTTCGAGATTCGGCTTGGCGAGCAACAAAGCCTCGACGACCGCAGGCTCGCCAGCCAAATGAAGTGGCGTAAACCCGTTGTAGGCAATCGCGTCCACGTCGGCGCCCGCTTCGAGCAGAAACGCCACTAGCTCTGGATGGTTGCGGTGAGCAGCGATGTGCAGCGGCGTCTCATACTCATCGTTCTTCAGAGCAGCCACCGCCGGGTGTTCAATGAGAATCCGCTGGATTTTCTCCAAGTCGCCCGCTCTGGCTGCGTCGTGGATCGGCGCATCGCGGATTTCGTCATTCGTGAAGATGCGCCTCGGGGCCTTGTGGCTCTTTTCCACCACGGGCTGACAAAGGACCGTGACCACCGCCACGATCGTCGTGAGCAGCAACAGATCCGTGATGGAGAATTGCAACCAGCGGCCGAAGCGGCAATGACGCATGACTCACTCCTCTGATCGCGGGCTTCGCCGCCCGGCTTTGCGATGCGACTGAGCTTGCTTATCGGCAAGCCGGCGCATCTTCGAGCCGCGCGTGGGCCGGCTGGGCTTGCGGGGCGTGGGCGGAGCAGCGACCGATTGGATCAGCTCGCGGAGCTTCGCCAGGCAATCGGCCACGTTGCGCCCTTGATCGCGGTAACGCTGGCTGACGACGATGATCTCACCCCCGGCGGTCAGTCGCCGGGCAAAACGGGCCAGAAACCGCTGCCGCACGGCTTCCGGCAGGCTCGGGCTGCGGCGCGCGTTCCAGCGGAGCGTGGCCTTGCTGTTGACCTTGTTGACGTTCTGCCCGCCGGGACCGGAGCTGCGCGAGAAGCTGAAGCTCAGCTCCCGCGGCGGCACTTGAAACTCGTCGGCGATCACAAGTGCCGCCCGCTGGCTGTCACTGATCAAGGCGTGTCACGGCGTAAAGGGCTGACGGGAATGGCCTGATTGGCCGTCCATGAGCACTCGACGTTATCATAACCGAGCGACGGCGCTCAAGCACGGCGTGGACGACACTAACCCGACGCGCAAGCCAGGGAGAAGCGCCGTCGATGGTATCGACCACTTTGCACTTTGCACTTTGCATTTTGCAATAGGTAGAAGAGATGCGCACAGCCCACCTGCGTTGCCGCCATTGGGACGTGTCATGACCGCTCGCCTTACTCGCATCTTGATTTACCCCATCAAGTCCTTGGACGGCCTGGACGTTGAGCAAGCCGAGATCTTGCCCGGCGGCGCCTTGCGGCACGATCGCCGCTACGCGTTGGTGGACGCGGAAGGCGCTTCCTCAACAGCAAGCGCACGCCGCTCGTACACCAGCTACGCGCGACCTTCCATCTGGAGCGTGGGCTCCTTGAGCTATCGGCAAGCGGCCGCCACGGAGTCTTCCCTCTCGACCACGACCGGGCCAGCCTCGAAGCGTTCCTCAGCGGCTTCTTCGAGCAGCCAGTGCGCGTTGTGGAGAACATGGACGCAGGCTTTCCCGACGACCTGGAGTCGCCCGGCCCAACCGTCGTCAGCACGGCCACGCTGCGGACGGTAGCCGGCTGGTTCGCTGGATTGAACGAGGACGAAGTCCGGCGGCGGTTTCGGGCGAATCTCGAGATCGACGCGGAGGGCAATGACCTGCCGCCGTTCTGGGAAGACCGGCTCTGCGGCCCTGCCGGCCAGGCGACTCGCTTTCGCGTCGGCGACGTAGTTTTCTCCGGCACAAACCCGTGCCAACGGTGCATCGTCCCGACTCGCGATGCGGCGACGGGCGATGCCTGGCCGCGGTTCGCCAAGGCGTTTGCCCAGGCGCGCGAAGTCTCGCTGCCCGCCTGGGCCGAGCGCTCACGTTTCGACCACTTCTACCGCCTGGCCGTGAACACGCGATTGGCCGGCGCAGGCGGAAGAATCCGTGTGGGGGATGCCGTCGAAGTGCTGGAAGAGGCATAATGCGTGGGGGCACGCTTCCAAGCGTGCCCGGCAGGCAGGGCAGGCTTCCAGCCCGCCTCCAACGTTCCAGCGCACGTTGAACACGCGCTCACGTTTCGTCCCCGAGGCGCTCCATGTCGTTATTCTCCCCTGCCGAGCTAGCTGCCTACGAGCGCGACGGCTTCGCGCTGGTGCGCTCGCTCTTCAAGCGCGACGAGATCGGCCGCCTGGGTGAGTATGCCCGGCAAGACGCCGGCCTGTCGTCGGCCACCTACGGCCGCAAAGACGCCGCAGGCATGCCGGTGCGGCTGGCGCTGTGGAACACGCCGGGCGACGACCTCTATAGCATGTTCAGCCGCTCTCGGCGGATCGTGGACCGCGTGGAGGAGTTGCTTCATCACGCGGGTGTTTGTGGCGAGGTCTACCACTGGCACGCCAAGATGATCCTCAAAGAGCCGCGCGTGGGCGGCGCCTGGGAATGGCACCAGGACTATGGGTACTGGTATCACAACGGTTGTCTGGCCCCCGAGCTGGTGAGCTGCTGGATTGCGATCGACCCCTCCACCCGCGAAAACGGCTGCCTGCAAGTGCTCCGCGGCTCGCATCTGCTCGGCCGCATCGACCACGGCAAGACCGGCGACCAGACGGGGGCCGACCTGGAGCGCGTGGAGCAGGCCCTGAAGCGCTTCGAGCTGGTATACATCGACGCTCAGCCGGGCGACGCGCTGTTCTTCCACTGCAACCTGCTGCACCGCTCGGACCAAAACCGCTCGGAGAACCCGCGCTGGTCGCTGATCTGCTGCTACAACGCGGCCCGCAACAGCCCGTACAAGGAATCGCGCCACCCGGCCTACGCGCCACTGGCGAAGGTCGGCGACGAGGCGATCATGGGGTGGAAAGGATAGCAGGATAGGGAGAGCTGCTTCGTTCGTGCTCGCAGTCGCGCTCGTGCTCGTACTCGTGCTCGACCCTTTTTTTTCCAGACCGAACATCGAACGTCCAACGCCCAACGTCCAACATCGAACATCGGACCGGTCGACGCGGATGTTATACGTTCGCGAGACTCTCTAAACGCCGAGGACTGTCATGCGCATCCCCTTCTTGCTCATCGTCACGCTGCTGCCCTGTCGCGTGGTACTCGGCGACGATCTTTCCGCCGGCGCCGCCGTGGCGGACATTACGCCGCCGGCCGGCTATCGAATGTCGGGCTATTTCAGCGAGCGGCTGAGCACGGGCACGAAGGATCCCCTACTGGCCAAGGCGCTCGTGCTGCGGCAGGGTGACACGCAAGCGGCCATCGTGTGCTGCGACCTGATCGGGGTGCCGCGCAAGGTAGCCCTGGAGGCGCGAAGGAAGGCCAGCGAAAAGACCCGCATTCCCGCCGCGCACATCGCGATCACAGCCACGCACAGTCATACCGGGCCGCTGTTTGTCGGGGCGCTGCGGAACTTCTTCCATGATCAGGCTGTGGCCAGGCACGGCAGCGACCCGCAAGAGAAGGTCGATTATCCGGCCCTGCTGATCGAGAGGCTGGTCGAGGCCATCGTCAAGGCCCAAGCCGCCGCGGTCCCCGCCCGGCTCGACCACGGCGTGGCCGAGGAGCGGCGGCTGTCGTTCAATCGCCGCTTCCACATGAAAGATGGCACCGTGCGGTTCAATCCCGGGCAGTTGAATCCGGACATCGTCCGCGTGGCCGGGCCGATCGATCCGGACGTTGGCATCTTGCGATTCGCGCGGTCAGGCGGCAGAAAGTCCGACCGGAAAGACGAAAAGGCCGGCCAGACGATCGCTTCGCTCACCGTGTTCGCCATGCACCTGGATACGCTCAGCGGGACGCTCTATTCGGGCGACTATCCCAAGTTCATCAGCGACCGCTTGCAAAAGGAGCTGGGTGAGCGGCACGTGTCGCTGTTCGGCGCCGGAACCTGCGGCGATATCAACCACGTCGATGTCACCACCAAGGGCCGCCGCAAGACCGACGAGCTGGGCAACCTGTTGGCCGACACCGTCGTCGCTCAGCTACCCAGGCTGAAAGAGACCACGCCGTCGCTGGCGGTGAAGAACGCCCTGGTCGATGCGCCGCTGCAAAAGTTCAGCCCAGACGAGATCGAACGAGCCAAGGCTCGCATGCCGTTGATCGGCACGCGCGAGCTGTCGTTCCTGGAGCAGGTCGAAGCCAACAAGATCACCGACGTGCAGCGGCTCGCCCGCGAGCTGGGCAGCGACACATTGCCGCTGGAAGTGCAAGCGATACGGCTCAGCGGCGACGTGGCTGTGGTCACGCTGCCGGGCGAGGTGTTCGTCGAGCTTGGCTTGGCGATCAAGCGAGGCAGCCCGTTCCGCACGACGCTCGTGATCGAGCTGGCCAACGACAACCCGGCCTATATCCCCACGAAGAAAGCCTTTGCGGAGGGAAGTTATGAGACCGTGAACTCGCGCGTCCAGCCCGGCTCCGGCGAGCGAATGGCCGAAGCGGCGATCAAGCTCTTGAGCGAACTAGCCCCATAAGCTTCTTCGCAGACCCCGGCGTGCCCTCCGGTCTCGCTAACGCTCCTTGTTGAGAAACTTCAGCAGGGTGGCGACGGTCGTAGGGATTTCCAGCATCCGGCCGCGCAGCATTTTCGACCAATCCGCATTCTCGTCCAAGGCCTCTTCGCCCAGCTCGCTCAGTAGCTCGCGGACTTTCTGCCAGTTCGGGGAAGGAGAGTCCAGCAAGCTTTCCAGCTCCGCGGTCCTTTCCGCATAGACCCGATACATGGTGTTATATTCGCTGCGCTGCTCGGCGTACGTCAGGTTGCGGAGATAGACGACGATGAGCCCGGCCACCAGCGGCCCCAGGCCAAAGGCGCTGGAGACCGTGGATTGAACGTCGGCCAACCGGTAGCTCGCATCGAGGACTGAAGAGAGCTGAAAGGGCACGCCGAGGAGATAGGCCACCACTCCCAGGAAGTATGCCGCGCACCCCAAGCGGCACCACATCGTGAGCTGGTCGTCACGTTGCTTCCGCGCCCTATTGAAGAATTTCGCTTGATCGTCCAGCCATTGCTTCCTCACGAGCGGCAGCGCGTCGGCCAGGTTGGCAGCCGGCGACGAGCCGGCTTGTGCGGCCTGTCGGTCGAGCTGCTCCGCGGCGTGACACACCGCGGCAACTTCGCTCAACCGCCGCCGCGGATAGTGTTTTCGAAGCTGATCGGCAATGCCGCTCCATCGCCAAAAGAACTGCACGCGCAGCCCTTCGGCCAGCATCCGGTAATCGACGAATCGCTGCTCGAAGAACGGCCCCTGCCAGTAACAAACGAATCCCGCCAAGATCGTAAGCCCGTACCCAAAATACAGGTTCTGCCTGACCTGATCGCTCACCGATTGGGTCTGGGCGAGAACGTAGAAGCACGCGCCGATGAACACCAGCACCAGCAATCGCACCAAGGCCCCCACGACGCGATCTTGATAGTGAAGGGCCAGCGAGTCGGCCCAGGCATGGTGGTCACGGCGCCGGTGCCATTCGTCGCCCGCGGGCATATCCTCGGCGGGGACAAGGTACTCTCGTCCTCGGTTCAGGAGGTCGGGGATCCACCACCTCAGTTTGCGCACGTCGCCGTTCCAACGCGTGATGAAATCCTCCACGCTTTGCTGCGAAGAGGGGCCGCCGGACGGCAGCTCGACGATCGGCAGCGGATCGTCTCGCCACTTCTTGAGACTCCAGATGGCAACAATCACGCCGGCAGCCGCCAGGAATAGACCACAAGGCAGCAAGCTGCGCGAAAAGCCGGCCCACCCCGCCCAATCGCTGGCCACGAAGAACAGACCCGCCCCCACGATTACCACGCTGCCTGCGAGGTGAATACGGACGAGCCATCGTTTCGGCGGGCCGGTGTCGCTGAGCCACTGTTGCAACCGGACGCGGCCATAATCCCACAGCCACGCGCACGATACGCGCGGCGATCACCAACTGCAGCCACGCGGCCAGGCACTGCGATTGCCAGCTCTGAGCGCTGGCGTTGAGGGTGATCGGCCAACCGATAAGCCCCAGAGCGCTGCCGGCAGCGAGCTTCAGCCAGTCCTCGACCGGTATTCGTGCCGGGTGGTAATGCTGATTTCCCAGGGCGTGCAGGCCGGGCTGAAGGACCACCAGCAACAGCAACACTTGTGCCCAGAAGAGATACGCCAGGCGACGGCGGCGCTGGAGCGGGAGAGGGTTCCTGGTCAAAAGCTGATCCACAAAGAAGGCCAGGGCCACGAGCGCGAGGGCCAGGCCCACCCAGAACTGGATCGATCTGGACAGGTTGGGAACCAGAAATGGCACCGGCACCCAGGCCAGGCAGATCAGGATCGTCAAATTGCGCCAAAGATCGTCGAAGAGCTTCTTGTGGATAGGGCGCCAGCGGTCGGCCAAGCCACTCTTGTCCATAGGAGGGTCTCTGTTGGGCAGATGGAGAACCTGATCAGGCCGGCGCGTGATGAGTGAAGTGGAGCACCAGATGCCTAGAACCGATTGTATACGATGCGATGCCTTCGGCCAGTCACGGCAAGCCGTTTTTGCGGGTGACGCTTCGTCCCGAGATGGCCTGGTCCGGGAACGAGCCGCACTGCCGCGATTCGTTGCGTCCCGGTAGCGCTTGCTGGCCCGTCCCGCGTGATGCTACGCTTGAGTTGCAGGAAAGGCACGCGCAGGCACGAAAGGCTGGCAGTTCGCATGGACTCTCGTTCGCAACGCCCGCAGGGATCCTCGTCGGGTACGCCTTCCCAGGCGCCAGGGGAACTCCCGACCTCCACCGCGGCGCCGCCGCGGAGGCGGCTGGCGCGGCTGCCCCTGCTGCTGAGCGTGACGCTGGCGGCGATCCTGGTCGGCTGGTTGATCAAGAGCGAGTTCTTCACCCGGCTGATGGCTGGTTGGCATGCCTCGACGGCGCAAGAAAAGCTGGCCGAGGACGATCTGGACGGCGCTTTGGAGGCCTTTGATCGGGCGGTCTCGCTGCTGCCGGACGACGCGTGGTTGTACGCCATGCGTGCTCAGGTGCGGCAAGAGCGAGGCGAGTGGCCCTTGGCCCTGGAGGATCTCAACAAGGTGCAGCAGCTCAACCCGCACTTCCCTCAGGGGCTCGTGCAACGCAGCTTTGTCCACTTGCAATTGAACGACTACGACGCCGCCGTCGCCGACGCCCGCAAGGCCCGCGATTGGTGGGGGAACGACGACCCGCGCGGGCTGAACCACGTGGCCTATACCCTGGGCGTGGCCAACCGCGAGCTGGACAAGGCCCTGCCCGATGCCGAGCGGGCGGTCAAGCTGGTGCAAGAGAAACGCCGGCGCGAGGGGGCGGGTCAGGCCAAGCCCGGCTCCGGCACCGCCAGTGCCGACGGCCAATCGTCCGACGGCGGCGCGTCTGGCACGGCCACGGACGCAGCCGTCGAGGATTTGGACGAAGACCTGTCGAGCTATCTCGACACGCGTGGCTTCGTTGTGCTGCGATTGGGGCAACAGGCGCAAGGCGCGACGCCGGACCAGGCGAAGGCGCACTACCAGCGGGCACTGGCCGACTTCGATGAGGCAATCCGGCTCTTCAGCCGTTGGAAGAAGGCGACGCTGGAAAAACTCAAGTCAAAGGACTCGCCCGGGCTGGCCCATACCGAGAAACGCCTCAACGCCAATCTGGGCCTGATGCACCAGCATCGCTATCAGGCGCACGCCGCGCTCGGCCAGTCGGAGAAAGCCGAGGCCGACAAGGAGTTCGCCGCCCGCCTGGGCTACGACCCGGCCACGCACGGGCTGTAACCGTCCCTGTGGCGTTGACCCGCCCCAGCCGTTCCGGTAGATACGGCCGGATTTTTCGGCACTTCGTGCGCTAACGGCAGGCACGTCGCTAGCGATTCTGATGCTGGCGGCGACGCTCGTTGCTCCCTGCCAAACCTACCCTTGTCAAAGGGGAAATTGCGGCGCGCCGAAGCCGTCGCTTCGCTTGGATTTCGCCCGAGAGCCACCCGATTGAGCACGGCTACCCAGCCTGTCGAGTCGCCGACGCCCCGCCTGAGGGGCCGGTTGCGCGCCCCGCGCGCTGCTCGGTGTGCTGCGCGGAGCGGGCAAGAGCCTCGTGAGATTGCCCGGCCGCTTGCTGCGCCATCCGCGGGGGCGGATGGCCCTGCTGGCCGTGCTTCTGCTGACGCCGATCCCGGCCTACTGGCTGTGGGCTGTGCTCACGTGGCCGGAGCCGCCCAAGGTAACTCTGGCCGCCGCGCTGGCGGCGCTCGATGAGCACGACGATCCGCTGGCGGCCTATCACGCCAAGCGGTTGTTCGAGGCCGAAATCTACGCGCCGTGGACCCAAGGCGGTCCAGCCTATGTGCTGGGCATCCTGGCCGCGCGGCGCGGCGCCGTCGAGAGCGCCAAGAGTCGCGACTATCAAAAGTTGGCCGTCAACTACCTCAGCGAGGCCCGGCAGTCGGGCTTCCCCGCCGGCCGCGAGACACACGGGCTGTTCACGCTCGGCGAGACGCTGGTCCGGCTGGGCCGCCATGTCCAGAGCGTCGAGCCGCTACGCGAGGCGCTCGCGGCTACGCGCCCCGCTGCCGCAGGCGAGCCATCTGAGCATGGTCGCGACGGGCACGACGGTCCGCCGTCTGCCGTCGAAGACACAACGCACGCGGCCCTCGCCGAGCCTTCGGCGACGGAGATCCATCGCCTGCTCTGCACCGCCTATCAGCGGGCGCCCGCACCTCGCTTGACCGAGGCGCTGGAGCACAACGCCAAATATCTCACCGACTCGCGACTGTCGCCGCCTGAGCGCGAAGCGGCGCTGCTGGAGCGGGCCCAGCTCTATTTTGAGCTCGACCAACCGCACTCCTGCCGCGACACGCTGGCGCAGGTCGCGTCGGTCACCGAGAATCACCGTCCCGTGCTCTTCTTGCAGGCTCGCTTACTGCTGCGAGAGGCGCGGCATCTGCGCGACCTGCCCGCGAGCAAGGATGCCGATGCAAAAGCCGCGGCAGGTGCTGCCGCTCCGCAGAAGCCATCGTCCCTTTCCGCCGCCGCGCTGGCAAAGTATCAGGAGACGCTGGAGACGCTGGCAGCGGCCAGCCGCCGCGCCTCGTTGATCGACGAAGTCGCCGCTCGACGTGCTGTATCTGCTGGGCGTGTGCCGGCTGGAGATGGGAGACGATGCGTCGGCCCTGCGGGCATTTCGTGACGTTGCCCGGCGCGGCACGCACGAGCCGGCCGTCGCCGCCGCCGAGTTGCGCCGGGGCGAGATGCTGCTGGGCCAGGGACAGCCGACCGAAGCCGTGCTCGCGCTCCAGGGAGCGTTGCGGCTGGCTCGGCCTGCCGACGAATACGACAATCCCTGGCTGCCGCTGTCGGAGTTTCGCGATCGCATCACCGCCTTGCACGGCCGGCTGCTGGGGTCGGGCGAGCTCGGGCTCAGTGTCCAGTTGGCGAAGCTCGCCTACCCGTTGTTCGCGCGAGAAAAGCAGCAGCGGCTGTTGGCCGAAACGCATCGCGCCTGTGCGCAGCGATTGGAAGAGCAACCGCCGCCTCACGGACCGTCGCCGGCCGGCGAGCAGCGCAGCGCGGCCCGCGGGCATCACCGCCGCGCAGGGGAGGCCTTCGCTCGGCTGGCCCGGCTGGAGTTCGCCACGCCGCGCTATGCCGAGCATCTCTGGTCGGCGGCCCAGAGCTACCAGGCGGCGGGCGACCTGGCCCGTGCCGAAGCGGTGCTCCGTGCCTACCTGACGCACGACGTATCGCCTCAGGAGCGGCCCCAGGCGCTGTTGCGCTGGCGCAGCTTCAGCTCAACCGGGGCAAGCCCCGTGAGGCGGCCGCCACGCTGCAAGAGTGCCGCGATAGGTTTTCGCCCGATCCGGCCGTCTACTCAGCCCGGCTGCTGGCCAGCGAAGCCTATTTGCAACTGGAGGACTTCGACGCGGCGCGGCAAGCCTTGCGGGAGAACCTCGAGGGAGACCTGTCTCCCACCAGCCGCGAGTGGCGCGATGCGCTCTTCGCCCTGGGCCGGCTGCACTCGCTGCGGCAGGAGTGGCGCGAGGCGGCCAAAGTCCTGGAAGAGGCCGTCGCCCGGTATCCTCAGGCGAAGCAGGCGATCTCTTCGCGGTATCTGCTGGCCGACGCCTGTCTGCGCCTGGCCAAGGACCACGAACGAAAAGGCCGTGCCGCCAACGAAGAGCAGCGGCGCCAGCACGAGCAGCAGCGCCGCGGTAATCTCGAAACGGCACTCGCCCAGCTGCGGCAGATCGCCGAGGCGGGCCGCACGCTGCGAGAAGAGGACCTCGATGCGCTCGATCGCTCCACGCTCCGTAATGCACGGTTCGCTTACGTGAACACCCTGTTGGATTTGGACAGGCACGAGGAGGCGGTGCGGGCCTGCGCCGCGCTAATCAATCGTTATGAGGATGCGCCGGAAGTGCTGGAGGCCTACGTGCGGATGGCCGGCGGATTGCGTCGGCTCAACCGGATCGACGAAGCCCGCGCGGCCGTGGCCCAAGCTCGCACGGTGCTCGACCGGCTGCCGGAAGGGGCCTCGCTGGCCAACACCTCCAACAAGTCCAGGGAAGAGTGGAAGAAGTTCTTGGAGTGGCTGGCGAAGGAGTAGGAATCCCGCCAGATCGATCGCATCGTCGCCCTCGCCCTCGTCCTCGTCCTCGTCCTCGTCCTCGATAGCGGCCGCTAGCATCGATCATACCGCGGAGTGTCTCGCCTGGAAGGGAATGACGTTCCGCGGCGACCATCGAGGACGAGGACGACGACGAGGACGAGCACGATACGAGTTTGCTTCATGGGAACGGAATACATGCCCACGCTCACGACCGACATCCTCGCGCAGCTCATCGACCGCCGGCACGATTGCCTGCGCGAGCTGCTTGCCCTCGCGCGGCGGCAACAGGAACTGGCGGCGGAGGGGGACATCGACGGCCTGCTGGCGATCCTAGGCCAAAAGCAGCCGCATCTAGCGGCCTTGCAACACGTCTCCGCCGCGTTGAAGCCATTTCGGGAAGACGGCGCTGACGAGCGCGTCTGGTCCGATCCCTCACGACGTGCCCATTGTCAGCGCCGCTGGCATGAGTGCTCCGACATGTACGACGAGATCGTCGGCCTGGAGCGGACGAGCGAAGCCATCCTTCGTGAGCGGCGCGAGGTGCTCGGCCGGCGACTGCACGATGGTCATTCAACCCAGCAAATCCACCAGGCATATCTGCACGGCACGCAGCCCTCGCCAGGGAACAGCGGCAGCCAACTCGACCTCACGGAGGCCTAAGGATGAAAGAGTGCACGGACGCCGCAGATAATGCCCTCAGGGATGGGACCGAAGCTAACGTTGTCGCCAACGGCCAGGCCGTTCGCGATGCGGGTGAGGCCGAAGTGGCCGTGCTGCTGGGCTCCTGGCATTCAGCCGCGGAGCGCTTGGAGGAGGCGCATCGGGCTGCGTGCGACGAGATCAGCCGCCTGCGCCAGGATCTGGCCGCCAGGAACGCCGAGCTGGCCCACCCGCACCGCCTCTCGGATTTCGGGGACCTGGTTGCCCGGACTGCGCACGAGATGCGAGATGGCCTGGAGACCGTGCGTCAGCAGGTCGATCTGCTCCGCCGGCGGTTCGTCAATGACCCCAGCGGCAGCAATCTGGCCGATAAGCTGGTTGCCAATCTGGCTGCTTGCGACCTCGCGGTGCACGACCTGATCAGCTTTGCCTCCCAACGACAGCCCGAAACGGACGTCCTTTCCGTCCGCGACCTCGTGGACGGCGCTCGGACCGCGCTGGCGCGGCAGCTCTCGCAGCGGGCCGTGCACGTCGTCGTTGATGTGCCGGAGGAAACTCGGACGACGGGAGACCAGGAGCTTCTGCGACGGGCCATCATCAATGTGGTCCTTCAGGCGCTGGATCAAGTGCCGCGTGGGGGTGAGCTATTGGTCGCAGCGGCCGAAGGAAACGAAGTTACCGAAGTGGAGATTGCGTGTGGCAGCCCGCCGGCGATCCGTGGCACGCCCGCCGTGCCACCGACGGACCAGGCGGCCGGGGTGCTTCGCTGGGCCGTGGTGCACCACATCCTCCAGCAGCACGGCGGTCAGGCGATGGCGAAGCAGGACGAACAAGGCGGTAAGACGTATGTGCTGCGGATCCCGCATCCACGACGGTCGTAGGGCGGGCTTTCGCCCGTCGCGCGACCGCAATTCCGGCCTGAAAGCCGCACTACAAAACTGCGAGGGCAACCGATGCTCACGGGCACGATCTTCCACGGAACGTCGATTCCCGTCCTGGAACAGGTGGTGAACTTCTCCCAAGCCCGGCACAACGTGCTGGCGGGGAATATTGCCAACATGGACACGCCGGGCTATCAGGTCCGCGATTTGTCGCCGCAGCGGTTTCAAGACGTGCTTCAGCAGGCTATTGCCAAGCGTGATGAGCGCCGCACTGGCTCTTTCGCCGGCCACGGTGACGCGGCCCTGCGGCAAGTCGGCGCGAACCTGGAAGGCATCCTGTTCCACGACCAGAGCAACGACAGCATCGAGCACCAGGTCGCGGAGATGTCCAAGAACCAGATGCAGCACAACCTGGCCCTGGGGATCATGACAAGCCAGTTCCGGTTGCTGCAATCGGCGATTAGTGAAAGGGCGTAGGTTGTTGGTTGTCAGTTGTCAGTTGTCAGTAGTCAGTTGTCAGTTGTTAGCGGCCGCTGACCGCCGAGCGCTGACCACTGACCACTGACCACTGACCACTGACCACTGACCACTGACCACTGACCACTGACCACTGACCACTGACCACTGACCACTGACAAATCATGCTCACCGCCCTCGATATCAGCGTCAGCGGCCTGGTGGCGCAGCGGACGCGGCTGAATGCCATTTCCAGCAACATCGCCAACATCTCGTCCACCCACAACGAGAACGGCGAGCCGGTCCCCTACCAGCCGCGGTACACCGTGTTTCAGACCGACGAGACGGCGCTAGCCCCTTATGGTGCGGCTGGTGTGCTCGTGTCTTCGATCCAGACCGACAACGCCGAGCCACGCTGGAAATACGAGCCGGGCCACCCCGACGCCGTCAAGGAAGGGCCTCGCGCCGGCTACGTCGCTTACCCCAATATCGATTTGACAACCGAATTCGTGAATGCCCTGGAAGCCACGCGAGCGTATGAAGCCAATATCGGCGTGATCGAAGTCACGCGCGACTTGGCGCAACAGACACTGAGGATCCTGGCTTAGAGACTCAAGTCTCGTTCCGAGGCCCCGCCTTGGAACGCAGTGCCCCCGAGGCTCTGCCTCGCGGTCCGCTGTCAGCGACCCATCCTCCTACCAGACGCGACGGAGGCCACAGATGCCCCCAATCTCATCGGTCACGGCCGCAAACCCGTCGATGGTGGCGTTCTCCACAGGCCGGACCGACCGCCCGTCCGACGGCGCGGCCTTCAAAGACTTCTTCCTCGGCTCGCTCAAGGAAGTGAATGCGTCACAGCAGCACTCCAATGCTCTCGTCGAACAGCTCTACACCGGCGGCGACGTCAATCCAGCCGAGGTGATGGTCTCCGTCCAGAAGGCCGACATGGCCTTCCGGCTGCTCCTGCAAGTCCGCAACAAGCTGCTGGCGGCCTACGAAGAAGTGAAGAACATCCGGGTGTAGCTGAGCGGTGAGTAGGTGAGTAAGTTAGTAAGTTCAAGCGACCTACTCACCTACTCACCTACTCACCTACTCACCTACTCACCTACTCACCTACTCACCTACTCACCTACTCACCTACTCACCTACTCACCTACTCACCTACTCACCTCACTGCACGTCCCGCACGTACTGCAGGAACTGCGCATCCAGCAGCCGGAAGTTCTCGCCGAAGACGGCCGTGAAGTCGGCTAGCCGCTGGGCGGAGGTGTATTTCTGGAACTCCGGCCGCCGCGCCGTGCGGGCCAGGTAGGCGGCATATTTCGTGGGCTGCGTCTGGCTCAGGTAGTAGGTCAACGCCCAGCTCTCGGCGTAGGCCTGGTCGATGTCGCTCTTGAACAGCTTGTCGTTCGACACCAGCTGCACCAAGGTGTCGGTCTTGTGCTTGGTCAGCAAATGGCGGAACTGGGTCAACCGGCCGCGATTCACGCGGTCGGCCTGCGGGCCGGTGCTGCGCGAGTCCCAAATGCCGCGGGCCTCGAACAGCGTGCCCAGCCCTTCGGCCACCCATTGCGGCGGCGGGGCGAAACGGCTGTGGATGCCCGTGTTGAAGGCCGTCTGGTGCGTGGCCTCGTGGATGATCGTTTCGGCGTTGGCCTGCCAGGCGGCGTCGCCGCGGCCGTCCGTCACGTCGTACATCGCCACGCGGTTGGTCTCCGACGAGTAATATCCCAGGATGCTGGGCTTGAGCTGCGTCTTCTCCTTGCGGGCATAGCGCTGGAACTCGCCCTTGGTCCGCATGATGATGGCCACCAGGGGAAACTCCGGCTCCTGAAGCTGGAAGCCGCGGACGGCAAAGAACATCTTGAACGAGCGGTAAAGCTCGTCAAATCGCTGGCTCCACTCGCCACCGTGCCCGCGCGGGTGGACGACCAGGTATCGGCCCGCGGCCGAGACCTCGAACGCCGAGCCAAACTCGCGCGCCAGGTCGGCCCGCATCTTCACCAGCGACTGGCTGCGGAAGGGCTGGTTGAGCCGCTCGACGTCCGTGGCTTTGGCCGTGTCGAACTGCCACAGCCGGCCGTCGCCGGCGAGGACGGCCGCGCTGGATTTGTTCCAGTACATGGTCCGGCCTTCGACCGTTGCGCTCCCCAGCTTGAAGCGAACGGCCGCCGATGCCTCGTCGCCCAGGGCCCAATCCGCCGCCACCACGGCCAGGTACACCAGACAAGCCAACAGGCAACCGAAGCATCGCAGCATGAGAAACTCCCGGTAGGGTCTGCTGTGCGGACCAGGAACGAACGTGTGCCGCTCTAGCTGCGCCGCTATAGCGCGGTGCAATAGAAGTGTACGTCAAAAACCGCTTCGCTCAGCGGGCGACGTGGCGGTGATGCAAAACGGCGACAGCCGCAAGTTCAGTCCGTGGCGGCACTAAGCCAACGCCGGCCGGCAGCGCTCGCGGAGCGGCCGCCCCCCCCGACTTGGCCGCACGGGGCTCATGTCGCGGTTGCCGCCTGGCCGATGTTACCCGTTGTCGGCTACGCTTCGGCGAAATGCCGGCCGCCGGCGATGCTAGCGTGCGACGAGGCGATTGCGGAGAACTGCCATCATGCCTCGCACGCGCGGCCTTGCCGGCGTATAGAGCCGCTGAACGATCCTTCTCGCCAACGGTTTTCCGTCGGAGGTGCCAACCCAAACGCGTGGGCCATCCTCACCAAATGCCTGTGCGCAGCACCGGCCGAGGATGTGTCCGTCTCGCAATCGACTCCACCGTCGCGAAGTTGGCGAGGGGATTGATCACCGGGCCGCAGGTTTCTCGCCGAATGGCGAGAGGCACGCGGCTCTTCTCTTGCGCTCCGGCCGCCGGCAGTGGGTGTAAAGTGCGTTGTTGCTTATTCGTCGCTGGCGCTGGGCTCGTGGGAATCCGTGGGATAGACGAGCAGTACCATTTGGGAGGTAGCTGCCTCGGAGTATCCTCGGAGTATGTAAACCTTGGACGATTGCAGCTCCCATCGCACGCCGCAGCGCTCATTCTTCAGGGCTTCCTCAAGCGCTCCGGCGCGCGTTCTCCATGCCATTGCCCTTTCCAGATCGGTACGCAGGCTTCCGCGACCAGCGTCCAAGTTCTTGCGATCCATCCACCACCCCAGCGCCAGGGCCACCACGAGCGTCAGCCACAGCAAGTCACGGATGGTGAAGCGGAACATGACATATCCTTCTGATTGAGAAAAGCCAGAAGCAAGCCAGCGGAGCGGGAATCAGAACGCTCGGTGTGGTTCCAGGCAGCTTCAGGGGGCCAAAGTCACTCAGGTCTTGGTAATTGCATAGGCACGCTTGACCTTGCGGACTTCGGCTACGTCAAAAAAGCTTCCGGCTATCCAGCAGCAGCGTCACCGGGCCGTCGTTCGTGAGCTGGACCTGCATCATTTCGCGGAATCGGCCGGTGGCGACCTCGATCCCTTGCCCGCCCACCAAGCTGACAAAGCGCTCGTAGAGCGATCTGGCCAGCTCGGGCGGCGCGGCGGCGTCGAAGCTTGGCCGGCGCCCCTTGCGGCAGTCGCCCAGGAGCGTGAACTGGCTCACGATCAGCATGGCCCCCTGCACGTCCGCCAGGGAGCGGTTCATCTTGCCCTCTTCGTCTTCGAAGACGCGAAGCGAGACGATCTTGTCGGCCAGTTGCCGGGCATCCTCCTCGCCGTCGCCGGCGGCCACGCCCAAGAGCACGAGCAGACCCGGCCCGATGTGGCCCACTACCTCGCCGGCGATGGCGACCTGGGCCTGGCTGACTCGTTGGACGCAGGCGCGCATCGCTTGGATTTGGGAAGGCGGTCAAGCTTGTACCTGAAGTCGTCAGACTTCAGCGCTTTGGCGAGACTTCTGCAAACGGCTGAACTCTGGCGAGTTCAGCTACGACGGCTTACGCCTCGACGCTCGCCTTATCCAGCCCTTTGGCGGCCCGGATGCCACGGACCTGCTCCAACACCCGCTGGATGACGTCCTGATTGGCGCGGATGTGGCTCCACTGCACATACGACGCCCAGGCCATAAAGGTCAATCCGAGCATCGCGCCCACCAGGTGCACCTCATCCCATCGGTCGCCGCGCAAGGTATCCGCGGCCGCCCCCAGCGCGGACACGGCCACGATGACCAGCATGTTGGCCAGCGTGAAGGGAAAAGTCCGTCGCTTGAGGAGCTGGCTCTGTCCGACGCACTGCGGCGGCAGCGAGTAGGCCTCCGTCACTTCGCGGCACCAGCGGCTGGTACCGATGAAGTAGGTCAGCACGATGGCGTTCACCAGCATCAAGACCAGCGAAGTGGTCACCGCCGCCAGGAAGTGCATCTTATACCAGCGGATACCGGCGCCCGGCTGGTTCGGCTCGACGAGAAAGCCCAGCCCAATCGTCACCGCGACAAAGGCGGCGCCCAACAGCAGAAGGTAAGGAAAGACGCGATGCACGGAAGGCGGGGTTAGGTTCGCGACACTAACCCGACGCGCAAGCGAGGGAGAGGCGGCGAATGACGCGGGCGACTGGCGACTCGGGTGTCCAGGGCGCTGCTCCCTCGCTTGCGCGTCGGGTTAGTGTCCTCAGGCTAGGCTGCGGATGCCAGTTCTCAATGTATACCACGGGGCCGGCTGGGCGACACCCCGGGCAGCGAAACGTGCCTGCACGGCTACCTGCCCATAAAGCACCGTGGCATGGGCATCCTGCCCATGAAGCACGCTGGGAGCGCCAGAAGCTCGTGCCCGGGGGCATCGGTATCAATTGCGCGGCGTGTCTTTCGGGACAGCGTGCCGGGACTTAGAATGAGGTCGACCAATCTCTCGCCACTCCCGAGCACCTCAGTCCCTCTAATCGCAGGTCAGACGCGCATGAACGGCGTTCGCGGCAAGCTGTCGGTCATGATGTTTTTGCAGTTCTTCATCTGGGGGGCGTGGTTCGAACTGAACTTCGGTTACCTGCCCAGCCTGGGCTTCAATGCCGACTGGCAGCAGCCGCTGATCCTCGGCGCTTTCAATCTGGGAGCCCTGGTTGCCCTGTTCTTCAGCACCCAGTGGGCGGACCGCAAGTTCGCGGCGGAGAAATTCGTGGCGGCCAGCCACCTTATCGGTGGGCTAGCGATCCTGGGGTTGTTCCTGATTCAGCGGCCCGGCCCGCCTTCGGACGCCCGCGCGGCCATCCGTGAAGTCGGTCAGACCTTGAACATGTCGGCCCCAGACGTTGACGGCGTCATCGGCATGGTGCCGACCGACGCCGGCATCACGCTCGAGCAGGCCCTGAAGCAGAGCGCCGAGCTGCGGACGACCTATGAGGAGGACAAGGAGGCCCGCAAGCTCCTTGACCTGGCGCTCAACCCGCCCGCCCCATTCTGGCCGTTCTTCCTGCTGATGCTGCTGCACTCCTTGGCTTACGTGCCAACCATCTCGATCACCAACTCGATTGCGTTCGCCAACCTGAAAGACCCTCAAAGGGACTTCGGGCCGGTGCGCGTGTGGGGAACGATCGGCTGGATCGTCGCCTCGTGGCCGTTCATCTTCATCCTGGTGGACTGGGCGAACGTGTCCGAATTCGGGTCCGTCGGGTTCACGACGTGGCTCGGGGACAGCCTTGAGCACGTCGAAGGTCGGCGACGATGTCCGCCAGGCTTCGCGATACATCTTCCTCGTCGCCGGGCTGGCGTCGCTGGTCCTGGCGGCGTTTAGCCTGACGCTGCCGCACACGCCGCCGAAACCGGCGAGCGTGGCAAGAGAACTGGCCTGGCTGAAGGCAGCGAAGCTGCTGAAGTACCCGTTCGTGGCCGTCCTGTTCCTCGTCACGTTCATCGACGCGGCCGTCCACCAGAGCTTCTTCTCTGGACCGAACGTTCATCTCACCGGCGACGGCGTGGGCATCCCGGCGAACTGGGTCAGCCCGGTCATGAAGATCGGGCAGATCGCCGAGATCGCCGACGATGCTCTTCCTGGGCTACGTGCTCAAGAGCTTCGGCTGGCGGACGACGATGATCCTCGGCGTGCTCGGGCACGCGGCACGGTTCGCCGTGTTCGCCTATCTATCCCGAGCCCTGGGCGGCCGTCGCCATCAACGTCGCTGCACGGCATCTGCTACGCGTTCTTCTTCGCGACCGTGTACATCTTCGTGGACGAGTTCTTCCCGAAGGACGTGCGGTCCAGCGCAAGGGCTGTTCAACGTGCTGATCCTGGGCATCGGGCCGTTCGTCGCGAACTTCATCTGCACGCGGCTGGGCACGATGTACGGAACGGTGCAGCCCGACGGAAAGACCGTGATCTACGATTTCCAGCAGATCTTCCTGTATCCGCTAGGCACAGCCGGGGCGGCGGCACTGTTGTTGCTCCTGCTGTTCCATCCGCCGGTCAAGTCGCCTGCGAAGGAACAAGAAGGGGCGCTCGCGGTCAGCGAGGGTTAACTCCGCCTGGTTGCGGCCGTGCCGCACGAAGGTGAAAGTGCTGAATCGCATGGGCAGGATGCGCAGGATGCCATGTCACGCTCCTCAGCCCGCCAACTGTTCCAGCGGAATGCCCTCATCGACCAGCAGGTGGGGGATGCCTTCGACGATCGGGTAAACGATGCGGCCGTCTTCGCGCACCAGGCCGCCGTCGAGCCTTTCGCTCAGGGCGCCGCCCGCCACGTTGCGCAGGGTGCCTGATGAGACCGCCGCGTTGAGTCGAGCGATCAAGTCGTGCTCCGCCAGCCGCAAGCGGGTGCGGTCCTCCGGGCAGCGGAGGATGGCCAGCAGTTGGGGGCGAATGGCGGCGGTCGGGGGAGGCATGGGCGTGCCGATATAGTGGCCACGAGATAGATTCGTTCTTCGTCCTCGAAGGGGCGGTATTGGATCGTTTCGAGGACGACGACGAGGGGGACGACGAGGACGACGACGAGGACGAGGACGAGGGGGACCAGTTGCCCGCTATTGCAGCGCTTCTTCCGTCACCTGCGGCAAGTTGTTGACCGTCGGCCCAGTCAGGGTCGTGGTGCCCGGATCCATGGCGGTGGCGCTGCGGGGCGTCATCAGCGCGCAGTAAATGCGGTAATCCATCCGGTCGCTCACAAACCGCCCCTGGCCGCCGCAGAAGAACATGTTCACGCCGCCGGGATGAAGGCTCGACGGCCTCGCCAGGTCGTAGGCCGTGCTGGTGTTGTCCTTCATTCCGTTGATGAAGTGGACGGGCTTGGGAGGCTGGCCCTGGCTATCCGGCGGCCAGAAGACGACGCAATTGACCGTCTCGTTCGCCGGATTGGGGATGATGTTGTACCAGGTGCCGGCGTCCAGGTTCTCGCTCAAGAGCAAGGTGAAAGCCAGGCCGTTCCCCTTGGCGATAAATGACGCATCGGTCACCTCCACCTTGACGGGGTTGCCCCCGGGCAGGTCGTCCCGGTTGACGAACACGGCGTTGGAACGCCAATCGGCGGGCAGGGAGGCCGTGGGCGTGGGATAGTCCCGCCGGCCGGCGTTGCAGACGAAGCTCGTGGGGCTTTGGGGCGCTCGCAGCGCCATCTTCTCCGAGTCCGTGGGACACACCAACAGGTCGTTCAGCGCCACAAGGCTGGCGGCGTTCCAGGGCAGCAGCGACTTATCGGTCAAATCGCTACGCCCCAGGGCCGGCAGCAATTGGTAGATCCAACTATTGACGTAACGCTGTGGCTGCTGCGGAGGGGCCGGTGCGGGGCCGAACACCGGATCGAGCCAGCCGGGATAACCGTTGTTTCGTGACTCGAAGTCGATGGCCACGGTCCCCAGCTCGCGCATTCTGCTCAAGCATTGTGCGCGGCGACCCATCTCCCGCGAGCTTTGCACGGCGTTAGTCAACAGGGCTGCCAGGAGCGCGATGATGAGGATCACCATCATCAGCTCGACTATCGTAAAACCGCGTCGGTTGCATCGAGACATGTTGCCGTCCCCGCCTTGCGAGCAGGCGCCCCCGCCTGCCCACGCTTATTTTTTACACGATTCTGGCCAAACGCCAAGCAAAAAGCCGCCGAGGCCGCTGGAAGACCCCGAACCAACCCCCAGTCGCCGCCTCTCATTGTCTTGGGGAGCACCTACCCGAGTCCCACTATCGACCATGGGCACGATCGCAGACAACGCGGGCACCGACCTGGCGATGATGCTGGCGCCGAGGACATCGTGCCCGGGGCGTACGTCGCCATTGCGCGCGTCAGCGTCGAGTATCCTTCCTTTTGGTGGTGCGACGCCGGGCCGCTGCTTCAGCCCAGCGAGCTGGTGCGGATCGAATGCCTGCCGCCGGGTGGCGGCACGCCCCTGCGAGTCGAGGCGGTGTGCCTGCCCTTTGTCCTCGTGAAGTCGCCCAGCGGCGAAAGCCAAACGCTCGATGTGCCGCAGCGTGAAGCTGGTGAAGCTCTCCAGGCCTTACGCCAAACTCGCGTGGAAGCGGCTGAAGAGGAAGGCGGCCTCGCCTTCATAGCTCAGCCTTGCTTACCGAGGCTCCGAGCATGTCAGCACTCGATGCGGCTGAAGTCTGGCGACTTCAGCTACGTCTCCAGCCCGGTCAGCGTGCCCGTGCTGGAGCCGAACTTGTCCGCCTCGATGCCCAGCCGCTGCAGCATGCTCACGTAGAGGTTGCGACAGCGGCGGCGGCTTGGCCGGGTCGAAGGCCAGGTGCTGGCCGTGCTTGAAGCCGCCGCCGGCCAGCAGCACCGGCAGGTTCTTGGCGGAGTGGTTGCTGGCGTTGCCCAGGTTGCTGCTGAAGAACACCATCGTGCGGTCGAGCAGGCGTGTCGCCCTCCTCCTTCGTCTGCTTCAGCTTCGCCAGGAAGTCGCGGAAGGTCTTCATCTTCTCCAGCTCGACCGTCTTGAGCTGCGCGATCTTGCTCGGGTCCTGGCCGTGGTGCGACAGGTCGTGATGGCCCAGCGACACGCCCGGGATCGGCGGCACGAGGCTCGTGCCCAGCAGCAGCAGCGTGATCAGCCGCGTCGAGTCGGTCTGCAGGGCCAGGTGGATCAGGTCGAACATCAGCCGGGTCTTGCCGACGAGGTCGGCCGCGTTGGCGATGTTCTGCGGCGGCTTGGCGTCGACCTTCGGCTTGGGCTTCTTCGACCACTCCTCGGCCCGGGCCAGGCGCTGCTCCAGCTCGCGGACGCTGGTGAAGTACTCGTCGAGCTTCTCGCGGTCGCCGGCGCCGAGGCCGCGCTGCATGCTCTTGGCCTGGTCGCCGACCGCGTCGAGGATGCTCTGGCCGTCGCGCAGCCGGCGGGCCTGGGCCTGCACCTCGTCGGGCCGGCCTTCGAGGAACAGCCGGGCGAACACGCTGGACGGCCAGCGAATCCGACGGCACGATGGCGCCCGCTGCGCGTCCACGACAGGCTGAAGCCCTCGCACGACAGGGCCAGGCTGGGGAAGCGCGTCTGCGCCGCCGATGTGCTCGGCCGCGAACTGGTCGAGCGAGATGCTGTTGCGGAAGCCGGCCCGCTGCTCCGGGTGCGGGGCGGCGGTCAGGAAGCTGTAGATGGAATCGTGGCTGGAGCCGACGTCCGGATGCGACAGGCCGGAGATGACCGTGAAGTCGTCGCGGAAGTCCTTGAGCACCTCCAGGTAGGGCGTGAGCTCGTAGTCCTTGCCGGCCTTCTCCGGGAAGAAGTACGGCGGGTGCAGCCCCAGCGGCGTGCAGATGCAGACCATGCGCGCGGCGGGCCTTGCTGCGGCGCGCGGCGCGCGGGGCGAGGCGTCGAGCCAGGGCAGGGCCAGCGAGACGCCGGCGGCGCGGAGGAACGGCGTCGGCGGGTCATGGATTCCGGTGGCATGCGCATCCTTCACTGGCTCGGCGCGGCTTCGAGTTAGCATGACTCGGCGAAGTCAATGGTACGGCATCGCGAAGTACCCTGCGACCAGCGTCTCGCATCGTAGCACGGACCTTCGACCGTGTCATGGCTGTTTCTCACGACAAGGGCTCGCCGAATACGTGAAGGTCACTCATCAGGATGACCCATTTGGTTGACAGGAAGATTGCGGACAGGAAGATATTATTGATTCGGCGTTGGTGCGCCCCTTTGCCGCGTATCTTGTGGCAGCAACGTTTTGAAAAAGACGCGCCGACGAGTCATGTTCACCCAATGAACTCCGTTGAGCGCCGTTTGGGCCAGGAACCGGCGAGCATGGTGCTCGAAGGCCTTTTCATTCCATTCGAATACGCGCCGCTCCACGAACTGCCATCACGTCATAGGCTAAGCCGGCAAACTGCTCAGCCGACGGGCGATGCAGCTCGGCCTGAATGTCGATCGGCATCGTAAGCCACCCTCAACGAAGGGACCCGGACAAGCTCTGAGGCGATAAGTCCATCATCTCCTCATCCTCCATCTTCCTGTCCATGATCTTCCTGTCTCTATCTCCTGGCTGCACCATTCGCCCTCATTTTGTCCGGAACATTGCGCTCTGCACGATCTCGTGCACCAGCGTCCGCAGGCCGTAGTTCTTCTCGCGGACTCTGCCGACGATCGCCTCGATCTCCGGCTTGATCGGCTCGCCGTCGGCGGCCGCGCCGGTGGCGTAGGTCAGCAGCTTCTCGGTCAGGGCGCGGGCGAGCTGGTCCTTGTCCTTCAGCAGCAGTTGCTTGAACTCGTCGATGTCGCGGAACTGCCGGCCGTCGGGCAGCACGTCGGCGGGGTCGACCTTCGGGCCCTTCGAGGTACGGCATCCGCCGGCCGTCGACCATCACCGGCTTGCCGTTGCCGGTGGTGCGGTAGTGCTCGCGCCAGCCGCCGATCACGTCGAAGCTCTCCAGGGCGAAGCCCGGCGGGTCGATCTTGGCGTGGCAGCGTCGCGCACGACGCGACCTGCGCGGTGCTTGGCCAGCTGCTCGCGGATCGTCGTGGCGCCGCGGATGTCCGGCTCGACGGCCGGCACGTCGGCGGGCGGCGGCGGCGGCGGCGTGCCCAGGATGCGGTCCAGCACCCACGCCCCGCGCATGACCGGCGACGTGCGTCGTGCCGTTGGCCGTCACCTTCAGCACGCTCGCCATCGTCAGCACGCCGCCGCGGTGGCTGTCCGGCGGCAGCGGCACCTTGCGGAACTCCCAGCCCGTCGACGCCGGGGATGCCGTAGTGCTTCGCCAGCCGGCCGTTGAGCATCGTGAAGTCGGAGGCCACGAAGTTCGTCAGGCTCAGGTCGTCCTTCAGCACCTCCGCGAAGAACAGCTCCGTCTCCCGGATCATCGACACCTTCAGCATGTCGTCGAACTCGGGGTAGAGGATGTGGCTCGGCTCGGTGAAGTCGATGTCGCGCAGGCCGAGCCACTGGCCGACGAAGTTCTCGGTGAACGCCGCCGCCTTCGGGTCGCTTCAGCATCCGCTCGACCTGCTCGCGCAGCGTCGTCCGGCTCGCGCGAGCTTGCTTCTGCTCGGCGAGCGTCGAGCAGCTCGTCGTCGGGCATCGTGCTCCAGAGGAAGTACGACAGCCGGCTGGCCAGGGCGAAGTCGTCGAGCTTGCCGGGCTTCTCGCGGAGGAACAGGAAGTCCGGCGACACCAGCACGCGCCGTCAGGCCGACGCGCACCGCCTGCTCGAACGAGTGCTTCTCGGCCAGCTTCGCCTTGACGAGGGCGACGAACGGCTTGACGTCGTCGTCGGTCACCGCGCGGCGGAAGGCCCGGCGGGCGAAGTCGCGGAGGATGCGCTCGGCGTCGGCCTCGGGGTCCTTCGAGACGACCTCGACGCGGTTGCGGTGGTTGTAGACCGGCGCCGGCTTCTGCGGCAGGTCGCCGAAGATGCGGCGGTGGCTCTCCGGCGGCCAGGTGTCGTGCAGCGGCCCTTCGACCTCGACCCACTGCACCGCCAGGCCCGGCCCGTCGTACTTGTCGGCGCCGATCTTGTGCACGGCCTGGGCCGTCGCCAGGCCGTAGGGGAGGATGCGGATCGTGCGTCCGCGGCTCCAGGTGATCGACGAACTCGACGACGCGTCGGCTTGTCGGCGGGGGCGTCGAAGTAGCCGACCAGGTGGTTCTTCGTCGCCATCAGCATCGGCCCGGCGTCGACGCGGAAGGTGACCGGCTTGCCGGCGCTCTGGAACGCCGGAGGCGGAGATGCGGAAGCGGTAGCGGCCGCGGTCCGGCGGGTAGAACTGCGTACAGCGTGACCGCGTTGCCAGGCCGACGAGCTGAACAGCACGACGGTGTCGTCCGAGCTGGCGGAAGACGCTCTCGGTCGTCGATCTTGACCTGGTGCTGGTCCTTGAGGCTGTAGCGCTTCTTGATCGAGCGGCGGCTGCGGGCCGTTGGCGATGGCCAGGTTCAGGGCCGTGTCGGCCGCCTCCAGGTACTTCTCCATCAGGAACGACGAGGTGTGCAGCGCCTCGCCGACGTTGTCGAAGCCGTTCGCCGAGCGTGTCCGCGGGCAGCAGCTCCTTGCAGATCGACGTCGATGCCGAGCAGGTCGCGGACGGTGTTCTCGTACTCGACGCGATTCAGCCGCCGCAGCACGACGCGGCCCGCGGCCCGGCGCGCCGCCGCGGCCTCGTCCAGCCGGGCCGTCAAGCGGCGCACGACGGTCGCGAGCTTTGCGGCGTCCGGACGCGGCTCGCCTTCCGGCGGCATCTCGCCGGCCCGGAGCCGCGCGGCGACCGTCTGCCAGCGCTCGAACGTCTGCGGCTGCGAGAAATCGCCGCCTAACTGATCGAGCCGCAGCTTGCCTTCGGCCTTCTTCTCGCCGTGGCAGCGGACGCAGTGCTCGGCGACGAACTCTGCGACCGGGCGATCGAGCTGAGGCGCGGCACCCTCTGCGGCCGCGGCGCGAGAGGCGGGCAACCGACCTGCCGTCGCGAAAAGGACGACTCCCCAAGTGCAAACGCGTAGCCGCGCGGTCATCTGGCTTCTCGGACAATGAGGTTCGATGGCGTCAGCGGTCGCTGACCAAGGCATTATTGTATGCCCTCGGCCTGCCGCACGCACGCGGCCTCATCGTAGCAGTCTCATGGTTTCCGGGAGAGGATACGGAAATCGGCGGGCGTGGACTCGAGGCGAAGCGTCTCGCCAGCGCGGATCGTGACCCGCGTGGTCTTGGAGCGAACGCTGCCGCTGGCAAACTCCGTCTTCAGCTCGTACTCGAAGTCCTGACCACGACGCAACGGTGGCGTTTCGAAGGCCCGTTCATTCCCCGTTTGGCTCGTCAGTTGCCCGTCGAAGTAGAGCTTCGCATCCACCGGGACGCGGACGATGATGATGGCAGCCGCAGGGCCCTCGGCGGAATCCGCGATCCGCGGTGCCGTGCGGGGCTTTGTCGTGCGGGGCGCCGAACGTCTTGGGCGCCGTGGTCTTTGGCGACTCGCCGAGCGTCGTCTTGCGAGCCGTCGTCTTGCCCGGTTCGACCGGAGCCTCTTCCTGTTTCGGCCGAGGAGGGATCCTTGTCGTCGGGTTTGTTCCGCCCTTTGGAGGGAGCCACGGCGGCCGACTTGCCCGGTTCAGTCTTCGCCGGTTCAGTCTTCGCCGGTTCAGTCTTGCCAGGTTCAGCCTTACGGGACTCCTTCGTTTCCTTCGTTGGTTCCGCGGTGGCCGGCCTGCCTTTGCCCGGCTCGGCCTTGCTGGGCTCACTTTTGGCCGGCTCGGTTTTGCTCGGCTCAGCCTTGCTCGGTTCGTTAGTCGGTTTCGCTTTGCTCGGCTCGCTCTTGCTGGGCTCCGCCTTGCCTGGTTCGGCCGATGATTTCGCGGGCTTCTCGACCGTGACGGTCTTTTCGTTGGTGCGCGGCTCCGGCTCGGTCTTTGCCGGTTCGCTTGTCTTGCCAGGTTCAACCGATGGCCTGGGTTCAACCGACGGCGGGACGGTTTTTTCCTGCTTGGAAGGCTTTGCTATCGGCTCCTTGCTGACAACGGCAGGAGCTTGGGTTTTTCCCGATTCGCCGACCGGCAGGGTCTTGTCCGCAGGGGTCGAGATCGCCGGCTTGTTCGGCGAGACTTCGGTCTTGCCCTTCTTGGATGGTGCCTCCCGTTCGGTCTTCTCCGACTCCAGGGCGGCCGCCGCCAGCTTCTCCCGGCGTTCGTTCTGTTGGCGCTTCAAGTACGAATTCGCTGCCCAGCCGCCAACTCCAAGAGCAACCAGCAAGCCAACGAGCCCCCCGGCGACCGCAACGCGGCGCTGCGGAGTGTGTCCCGATCGCGTGATTTGAGACTGTGACATTGGCGATACTCAGGCAGGTGACGGGTGACGGACGGGCCAGCGCCCGACCGCCTACATTATGGTTTCCTGTCGCCCTATTTCTAGGGGCAAAGCCGCGAACCGCCGGAGTGCTGCTCTTTTCAACCCCTATACTCAATCTTGCCGGTGCATCCCGACCGTGGCACAGGGTTCCAGCCGCGCGCTTCACGCTAAGATGGCCCAAGATGGCCATGCCACGCCCTGGGCGGCGCCGCGATTCAACGTTCGCTACTCGTGCTTGCCAGCTTGCCGCGAAACGCCTCACATAAAGCCAGCAGCCGCTCGACGCTCAGCTCTTCAGTCTGCGCCGTCGGGCCAAGCTGCTGGGACGCCAGGACTTCATCGACCTGGCTCTTCGATAGCTCATTCTTGAACGCGCTGACGGCCACGCCGCGGAGGAATTTGCGGCGGTGAAAGAATATCTCACGGACGAAGCGATGGAAAAACCCCAGGTCCGGAATGGCCCGCCGCCGGTCCTCGTCCAGCTCCAGGTGGACGATCGCGGAGGAGACCTTGGGCCGCGGCCAGAACACGTCTGGCGGCATCACCCGCACGAGGCTTGCCCGGCATTGGCTCTGCACCCACACGCTGAGCGAGCCGTAATCTTTGCTGGAGGGGGCAGCCAGAATGCGGTCGGCCAGCTCCTTTTGGATCGTCACCGTGATGGTCCGGGGCGGAACCTCCAGGGCCAACGCGTTGCTGACGATCGGTGTGGCGATATTGTACGGCAGGTTGGCGGCAAGCTTGAATTGCCGGCCCGGCGCGGCCGCCAACTGCTCGTTCACCGCCGCCAGCACGTCGGGGTGCAGGTTATTCTTGTTCCGCAGGGCATCGATGTGCAGCATCGTCACGTTGGGCAGCCCGGCCAGCTCCTCGCTGGCCAGTTGGAACAACCGAGAATCGATCTCCACCGTCACCACGTGGGCCGCGTCGGCCGCCAACAGGGCCGTCAGCGCACCGGTGCCGGTGCCGACCTCCAGCACGACGTTCCGCGGCCCGACGGCCGCCGCGCGGTGCAGGAGCCGCAGCAGGTTCAGGTCGATGAGAAAGTTCTGCCCATGGCGCGTCTGTGGCGCGATGCCCGCCTCCTCGAAGCGGCGCATCAGGAACGAGCGCGTTCGCTGCTGGGGCACGATGGGCGAATGTTGCTGGGCGATTCGGTATCCGGCCTCCAACATATCCCCATGCTTGGCGTTGGCAACCCGGTCGGCCAAACTACAATGGGAAGGCCCTTGGGGCAACGAACTCGAAATCGGGCATTGTCATGGACATCGCCGGCGTCCGCGAGGCGCTCGACAAGCAGCCGTTCCAGCCGTTTAGGATTCAGTTGGCCGACGGGCGAAGCCTGCCAGTGCCGCATCCTGACTTCGTGGCCATCAACCCGCGCCGGATCGTGGTGATCGAAGAGAATGGTTCTTGGTCCGTGGTCGAGCCGCTGCTCATCGTTTCGCTCGACTACGAGGTTACCAAGAAGGGCGGCAACGGTGCGCCGAAGAAGCGCCGCCGGGACTCTTGAGTCGCGACTCCGTGGCGGCACGAGAGAGAAGGACAACCACCAACAGCCTAGCGCGGCGTAGCCGCAACCACGGAAGACACAGAATGACACGGAAGAAATGGCAGCTTTTCCGTGTCATTCCGTGTCTTCCGTGGTTCGCAAATTCTTTGCGTCACGCGAAGACAACCAACGTTAGTAGTACGAATCACACGAGTGAATTCGGCCAGGGCAATCGGTGGCGCGGCTGGTGTCAGGCGATGCTGTTCGCTATTCGTGGTTGTCTTTCTTCTTCTAATCGCTCCGGTCGAAAGCTACGCGGCCGAATCGAGGAACGCCCTGATGCGCCCGAACCCCGCTTTCAAGTTCTCCATGCTCGTGGCGAACGACACGCGGCAATAGCCCTCGGCGCCGAACGCCGAGCCCATCACGGTGGCCACGTTCTGCTGCTCCAGCAGGGCGAAGCACCACTCGGCCGAGTTGTTGACTTGCACGCTGCCGTATTTGCGGCCGAGGTATTGCTTGATGTTGATGAAGGCGTAGAAGGCGCCGCCGATCTCGGGGCAGGTCAGGCCGGGGATGCGACTTGATCCGCTCCAGCACGAACTCCCGGCGCTTGGCGAACTCGCGCAGCATCTGGCCGACGCACTCCTGCGGACCTTCGAGCGCGGCCAGGGCGGCGTACTGGCTGACGCTGCATGGGTTGGACGTCTCCTGGCTCTGCAGGTCGGCCATCGCCTTGGCGACGTTCGCCGGCGAGAGCGTCCAGCCGATCCGCCAGCCGGTCATGGCGTAGGTCTTGCTCACGCCGTTGACCATGATCGTCCGCTCCGGCAGCCCCGGCCGCAGCGTGGCGAAGCTGGCGAAGCGTGTGGCCCGTAGACCAGCTGCTCGTAGATCTCGTCGGAGATCACCGTCAGGTTCCGCTCGAGCACCACGTCGGCCAGCGCCTCCAGCTCCTCCGGCGAGTACATGCTGCCGGTCGGGTTCGACGGGCGAGCAGAGCAGCAGCATCTTCGTGCGCGGCGTGATGGCCGCCCGCGAGCTGGTCGGGCGTCAGCTTGAAGTTGTTCGCCTCCTCCGTCTCGACGATCACCGGCACGCCGCCGGTCAGCTTCACCAGGTCGGCGTAGCTGACCCAGTACGGCGCCGGGATGATCACCTCGTCGCCCGGGTCGCACAGCGCGGTGAACACGTTGTGCAGCGAGTGCTTGGCGCCGTTGGAGACGACGACCTGCGCGGGCTGATAGTCCAGGCCGTGCGGCCTGGCGGTACTGCTTGGCGACGGCGGCCTTCAGCTCGGGGATGCCGCTGGCGACGGTGTAGTGCGTGTGGCCGGCCTGCATGGCCGCCACGGCCGCCTCGCAGATGTGCTCCGGCGTGGTGAAGTCCGGCTCGCCGACGCTGAAGTCGTAGACCGTCTTGCCGGCGGCCTTCAGCTCCTTGGCCTTGGCGGCCATGGCCAGCGTGGCGGACGGCTCGAGGGCCTGGACGATGCGGGAGATTGAGATGGGCATGAGAGTTGGTTCGGTTGTGGTCCGTGCAGGTCACCGCGTGGTTCGGCGCTGCGCCAAGCGCGTCGAGCGCCAACTTGCCCTGCGCGACGCTATTGCTTTGGTCGCTCTCGAACCTTGGCTTCCCGATTGGTAAGCATTTCTTTGGTAGTGTAATAGACGCCATGCACGAAGTCGTATTCCTCGTCTTCAATGCGTCTGCGCACAGTCGAAAAAGGGAAGCTCATTACCTCGACTTTGTGACTTCGGACAGCGTAGTCCGTCCCATACTCGTCGCTGACCGTTACCCATTCCATCTCAAGCTCAGCAACCAACTTATTGCCGAGATAAGCACCGACGATCTGGATTACCTGCTGATCGTCGAACGAGGGCGAGCGGTCGGACTGCCATGCACGAAACGCATGGTCATAATCCTTTAGTGTCGGTTCGACAGCGCCCGGAACGTAATGGGCGACGAATCGGGGGCCGTCCTTACCAAGCGACTGCAACCAAGCAAGTTCATCGCCGACGACGACGGTGATCGTTTGCGGAGTCGGCTGGACCATCGCGCGATGTGCGGTCACTTGACCATCGGGCGTATTGATCGTGATTTTCTGAGGGTCTTCGGTCACGTGGCCGCACCCAGCGAACAAGAGCACGACCGTCACCGAAGCGAAGCGTGTCATTGGTAGGTAGATGAAACAGCCCAGTGTGATGATCTTCTTCTTGCCACGCTCTGCGTGCCGCGGAGCGGCGGCCCTTCCCTTCGCACGCGGAGCGTGGAAACGAGGAACGTGTCACTCTGCGGCACGTCGGCCTACGGCTCGGCGCTCGCCTGCCACGGGTTCTTCCAGTCGCCCCAGCGCTCCAGATAGCTGACATACGCCGGCACTTGTTGGCTCGCGGCGATAAGCCAGTTCTTTGTCTGGGCCACTAGCTCCTGCTCCCGCTCGATCGTCAACTGCCCGACCAGCACGCGCGAGCGCAGGAACACGAAATATGTATCCAAAACGTCGCATCGGCAATAGTCCTGGATTTGATCGAGCCGGCCGGCGTCGAACAGGTCTTGGACCATGTGGCCCTGGATGTCCATCTTGCCGGGCTTGCCGAGCAGGTTGGCCGCCAGGTTCAGCCCTCCGGTGAACCGGGCGGAGCCGAAGTTCGTCAGCAGCTCATAGAGGTCCAGGTGCCGACGCACGTTGTACCGGTTGCGGTTGTGCTCGTAGCTTGGCCCGGTGTTATCGAACCAGCCGGGCACGCTGACGCCGAAGCGAAAGGCGGCCAATTCCAACAGCGGCAGGTCGAACGTCCGCCCGTTGAAGGTCACGAGCGTGGGCCGGTGGTACGTCTCCCACCCGCGCCAGAACTTCTCGGTGATCGCGTGCGGGCGGAACTCCGGGCTATCGAGCACCACGACGTCGATCAGCGCGGAAGTCGGCCGCCACCTTGGCCACGGCCACCGACACCGGGTATTGGAACGTGTAGGGGATGAAGTCGCTCGCGTACTTCTCCATCAGCTCGGCGCGATATTGGGCCACCGCCTCGCGCGGCGTGAAGCCGCGGCCAGGATAGCGGAGCTTCTCGACCAGCTCGCCGTCGGCGGCGCTTTCCACGTCGAAAATCAGAAAGGCAGGGACGTTCATGCTGCGTGGGGCACGTTTCCAAACGTGCCCGTCTAAGTCGATGGATCGGGCACGTTTGGAAACGTGCCCCACGTCAGGTTACTCCAGCTCGAACAGGCGTTGAATTTCCGGCCGCGCAGTACTCCGCTCCGCCGGTCAGCACCAGGATATTGTCGCCGATCCGCGCCTCGCCCGCACCGTGCGTATGGCCGCAGAGCACGGTGATCTGGCGGTGCGGATAGCGCTCGGCTACCTCGCGCAGGCGCCTGACCCATGGCCACGCAAGTGAAATGCGGGGACCAGTTGTCGTCGGAGGGCCGCCCCTCATGCCAGCAGGCTTCGCAGAACGGCGGCACATGGGTCAGCACGATCGCGTGGGGAAACCGCTCCAGCGCGGCCGGCAGCACGCGGCGGACATGTTCGGCGGCTTCGTCGCCGAGGCGATTGAGCCGCAGGAAGCGCTCGCTCACTGTGAGCGGCTCGGCCAGTTCCTCGATCAGGAAGTAATCGTTGAGGAACACATCGGACCGCCAATAGTCGCCCGCGCGGCCGTCCGACCAGCCATCGTGCCCCACCAGGCCGACGCTCGGCGTCAGCTCCACGACGTTTTCCGCCGTCAGGTAAGTGAGCCGCGGCAGCTCGAGGCAGATGGCGGCAGCCTCGCGGCGCACGGCGGCGATCGAGCCGCGATAGAAGTCGTGATTGCCCAGCACGAAGTAGATCGGCCAGGGGAGCCGCTGGGCCATACCGCGCAGATAGGCCGAAAGATTGTGGGCTTCCGCAATGTCGCCACCAATCAGAATGGCGTCGGGCTCTGCGCGGCGGACAAGGTCCTCGAGTGCACTGAGCCCCTCGGGCGCGAGGAAGTTCAGGTGAATGTCGGTCAGCCAGACAACGCGCATGGCAAAGGCAATTGAAAAGCGGGCTGCACGGGAGTGTGCCCATTATTCCGCGCCGCGACCTTTTTGCCGAGGTGCTACTGGACAGACCTTGATCGGGCCGCAGAGCGGCCACACTCGTGTTCCCACGCAGAGCGTGGGAACAAGCGGAAAACCGACGTAGCCGCAGCCGCCTAATTCGCCGGCCGTGTCGCGGCCCCCCGCGCCACGTCTTTCTTCCGCACGTCGTAGCACAAGAGCACGTCTTGCGAACGGAGATAGAGCTTTCCGTCGCTAATCACCGGATGGGGCCAGCTCGGGCCGCTTTGGTTGGGCAGCTTGAACGAGCCCTTTTCTTTGTAACCTTTGGGCGTGGCCTCGATGAGCACCATTTCGCCGCTTTCGTAGCGGAAATAGAGGTGCCCATCGGCGTAGGTGATGGCCGCCGATTTCTTGTCCTTGATGGTGCGGTCCACCTTGGACCAGAGGACCTTGCCGGACCGAAGCTCGACGCAACTGGGGAACCCTTCATTGTGGCCGTGGCCGCAGTAGACGTGGTTGCCCACGAGGATCATTCCGCCGTGATGGTTCTGCAGCTTGTTGCCCGACAGAAAATACACCTCTTGCGCTTTCACCGTGCCGCCGGCGGCGGTGAACCTCGAGCAGTGCGGAGCCGGTCCCGTAGCCACTGGAGCAGAAGACCATGTTGTCTTTCACGATCGGCGTGGGGATGTTGGCCGTGGTATTGGCCACCTTGTTGTAGTTCCAGAGCAACTTGCCGTCTTTAGCGGCCACGCCGATCAGACCGCGGCCCATGAGCTGCACGTATTGCCGGACACTGCCCACCTGGGAGATGACGATTGACGAATAGGCGGCGCCGCCGGCGCCGTCCGGCACCGGGGCCTTCCAGATCGTCTCGCCGGTCTTCTTGTCCAGAGCGGCGATGGCGGCATCCCTGGAGCCAGGGGTGCAGATCAAGCGATCGCCGTCCACCAGCGGCGACTCGGAGTATCCCCAACCGGACATCATCCGCCCGCCGAAATCCTTGGGAAAGTTCTTCTGCCATTTCATGTCACCCGTTTCGGCGTCCACACACGCCAGCTCGCCGTCCTTGCTCACGCCATACACCAGGCCGTCGTCGTAGGTGGGCGTGCAATTGGGCTCGCCGCCGCCGCCGATCCGCGTGGTCCAGAGGACCTTGCCCTCCAGATCGAGGGCCGTCAGGGTCGTGCCTCCTCGCTGCGAGCCCATGGTGAAGATCTTGCCCTTGGCGATTACCACGCTGGAATACCCTCCGCCCAGGCCATTGGCCTTCCACACCTGCGGCGGGCCATCTGCGTCCCAGGAGCTGAGCAGCCCGGTTTCCTTGGAGACCCCGTCGCGATTAGGGCCGCGCCATTGTGGCCAGTCGGCGGCCACCAGCGCAGCAGCCAGCCCGAGGGACAACGCGACGGCGAGAGCGTGGGGAACGGCGAGGCGGGTCATCGAACTGCTCCGGGAGGAAAACCTGTCACTCTGAGGACACCGAAGACTCTCTTTGGCCCGTGGCCGCGTCTCTCCGAGACGCCAGCGCGAGTCTCGGGAGAAACTCGTCCACGTGACCTGGGCAGGACTTGTGACTCTACTGACTCGCTGAGCGGATGACAAGATAATGCACAAATCCAGCTTTTGCCCCGCTGGATGTCTTTGACCAAGACGGCCAAAAGGGTTACACCCGTCGCCCTACCTCCGCCAGATTTCTGACGATCACCTTGAACGTTGAGCTTCGTCGAGTGGCGCAAGGAATTTGCGAACCACGGAAGACACGGAAGAACAGTCTTGTCAGTGCATTCCGTGTCATTCCGTGTATTCTGTGGTTGCGGCTACGGCGCGGCAGGTGCTACGGCTATTCCGGCAGCTTGAACGTTTCGCCGTCGCTTCGCGAAGCCCGAATTCTGGCGAATTTGGCTACCTCCCACGCCCGTCTCGCGCGAGCCTACGCCAGCCGGCCGCGCGCGTAGTCGGCGTGCGGCCCCTGGGCTTCCAACGACAGGTAAGCCCGCCAGTGCGGCTTGGCCTCCTCCGGCCGGCCGGCCTCGTCCAGCAGATCGGCCAGCGCATACTGAGCGTCGGCGTAAGACGGATCGATCTCCACGGCACGCCGCACCGAGGCGACCGCTTCTTCTCGCTCCCCCAACTCGGCCAGCACATTACCTAGATTGTTCCAGGCCTCGACGAACTCCGGATCGATCTCGGTGACCTGGCGGAATCGCTCGGCGGCAGCTTCCGTCTTTCCCAGGGCATAGAGCACGTTGGCCAGGTTGAAACAGACGGCGATATTCGGGCCACCTTCGGCCAGGATCGCTCGATAGACGGCCGATGCTTCCTCGAGCTGCCCGGCGTCTTCCAGCGTCACGGCCTCCTGGAAGCGGTCTCGTTGGAGGCGGAGCGTCGGCTCGATCGTGCGATCGGCGCTGCGCTCGCCGAAGTCCAGCAGCATTTGCCCGGAGGGCTCCAGCAGCTCGCCATCGGCCACGCGCACGACAATCCGCCGGCCGCGCAGCTCAAGCCGGTCGAGCCAATCCAGGGGCTCGGCGGCTTCGTCCAGGCAACGGCCAAGCGCGGCCAGGCTGCGGCGGATTCTCTGTACATCGGCCCCGGAGGCGATCAGCTTGAGCACCGAGCGGACGCGGCTCACCTGGCGGAAGTCGAAGTGCGGCAGCCCGCCGTCAACCCTCTGCGGCTCGACCAGACCTGCCTTCATCAGTTTCTCGACGAGCCGGCGCGAGATTCCCAGCAGGCGAACCAGCTCGACCAGCGAATAGCTGCGGCAGACCGACTCGGCCTGCTGGTGCAGGCCGACGCGCTGAAGGAAGGCCTCCTCGCCGACGATCTCCAGCGGCGAGCCTTGCTGCTGAAGCCGGCGGGCTTGTTGCAGCTTGTTCGTCAGCCGGCCGCTGGGTTTCAGCGGCCAGCCTTGCTCGCCGACCACGACGAGCGACGTATCGGCGCTCACCTGCGGCGAGAATTCGCCGCCGCAGCGGCGCACGACGACAACCGCCTCGGCACGGGTCATCGAGAGCATGGCACCGGTGAGGGCAACGCGCTGGCCGGCGAGACCACGGGGGTGATCATCGTCCGTCCCGCTTTGCCCATGCGGCACGTCGGGCCGAGGGTCGATCCATTCCGCGCCGGTAACGGGCGCCCCAGTGGAATCCGTTCGCTGCTTCACTGCCGCTCCTGTCGCAGAATCGTGGTAACGAGCACAGCTGTCAGTCGGCTTCCAGCCGGCTCCCGTCTGCCACCCGTTTTCACGGGGTAGGACGAGTTGGGCCCTATGCCCCGTATCATAGCCGGCTTCCAACCGGACTTCTCGTCACGTCTTCAGACAAAATGCGGGGCAAGGCTGGGTGGCTGGGGCTGTAGCGCAGCGAAGCCCCAGCGAAAGTGCTGAGCAACCTCCCACCCGAGGCGCCTAAGTATAGAAAGGCAACGGCCAAAGAATCTGCCTTCGCCATTCGGCTGGGGCTTCGCTTCGCTCAGCCCCAGCCACCCGGGCGATCCTAGCCCAATTTCCGCTTTCGCTTCTCCGTGGCCGGCTTCTTGGCTTCCCGTTCCTTCGTGCTGCCGGCCATCTTGCGCGGCGGCTTGGCGGCGGTCTTCGCGCTCGGCGGCTTGATCTGCTGCACGCTGGCCTTGAGCGCCTCCATCAGGTTGATGACCTGCGGCTGGGCCTCGGCCGGCGGGGCAACCAGCTCTTCCCCCTTCACCTTCGCCTGGATGATCTCCGTCAGCTTCTCGGTGTGGGTGTCTCGGTATTTGCTGAAGTCGAATTCGTCGGAGCTGAGCGCGCCAACGAGCTGCTTGGTGAGCTGCACTTCCGGCTCGCTGGCCTTCTCTTCGGTCAGCTCGTCCTCGAACGAGGCCGGCTGCTTGAGCTGCGAGGAGAACCGCAGCGCCGCCATCGCCAACAGCTTGCCCGCTGGCCGCAGCAACACCAACTGCTCGCGCCCCGAGAGCACCACGCGGCCGACCGCCTGCATGCCCTCTTCTTGCATCACGCGATGGATCAGAGCATACGGCTTTTGCCCCACCGCCCCGTCGGGCAGCAGGTAGTAGACGCGCCCCGATTCGTACAGCGGGTCGAGCTGGTCGGGCCGGATGAACGTGTCGATGGTGATCGACTTGTCGCCGGCGGCCCGCAGCTCCTCCAGCTCGTCCGGATCGACGACCACATATTGATCTTTGGCGAACTCGTAGCCCGAGACGATCTCGTCGTTGGTTACCTCCCCGTGAATCGGGCAGGTCTTCACGTGCTTGATGCGGCTATGGCACTTGTCATGAAGCTGATTGAACTGAATGCCGCGGCTGGCCTCGCTGGAGGCCGTGTAGGCCTTCACGGGCAAGGAGACCAGGCTGATCTTGAGGAAGCCCTTCCAATAAGCGTGGGCGGCCATGGGGTCGCTTTCGAGGCGCGAAGGAACATTGCACGCCCTCCGTGCCAAGAGTGACGACTCCGTATCTCCATTGGTACTTTACGCGGAGGGAGGGGGCAACTGGACGGATGCTCTTCTGGCGCATGCGAGAGTCTCGTCGGGTGGGATCGACCGATCCTGCCGTGGGTGCGGGCACGTAGCAGGCACACTCCGCGTGCCGTCGTGTCGGGTGTGGTCGGCTCGCTCCGCGAGACGAACTTGGGGCAACCATTCCTGCCTGGCAGGCAGACAAGGAATGTCTGCCTGGCTCTCTCGGAGATGACGGCACGGACGGCGGAGCGTCGTGGCGGATGATGGTGCGGCGGAGACACTTGGACGCGGAGGGTGCCTACTACTTTATCGCCCGAAGAGCGCCGCCTTGAGCTGGGGCCGCCAAGCGTCCGCCTTTGGGTCGTAAGCGCCGAAGCCGGCGCAGAATTCCCAGTAGGCCCAGGCGAAACCGAGCCGCTCAGCCTCCTCAACGACGAACCGCGTCCAGCGGGCGCGTGACTCCATGTCGGCCTCCTGATAGAGCGCCGAACTCGCCCAGGAAGATCGGCCGGTTGTTCGCCCGGCCCCAAGCGGCGGCTGTCTCGAACGACTTGCGGATGGCGGTCTTCTCCGCATCGGTGCCCTGCCACTTGCGCCCTTCCACTTGGCGGCGTTCTTGTCCCAAGGGGCGCCTTGGTGAGTGAACTCGTACGGGTCGTAGGAATGAATCGTCACGATCAAATTGCGGTCCCCCTCGGGCAGCTCCAGCTTGTCCAGGGCACGGATCGAGTTCCACTGCGTCGGGCCGATGACGACCGCCCGCGTGGGGTTCGTCTTCCGCACCGCGGCCAGCAGCCGGGGGATAGCGGCGTTCCACTTGGCGTCGGTCAGCTTGTCGTGCGGCTCGTTGAGCAGCTCGAAGACCACCTCCGGCGGCCGGTCCTTGTGCCGCTGGGCGATCTGCTCCCACAAGGCGATGAGTCGGGGCAAGTGTTTGTCCGGATCGGCGTCCATCTCGCCGTAGTGGTGGACATTGACGATGATGATGAGCTTTTGGGCCAGCGCCTGATCGACGGCCCAATCGATCCGCTTGGCGAAGTCCGCGTCGATGGTGTACGGCGCTGCCACCTTGGCGTGCGCCGACCACTTGACGGGCAGCCGCACGCTGTCGAACCCGGCCTCCTTGATCGCCTGGAAGTACTCGGTCTTCAGCGTCACGCCCCAGTCGCCTTCTTTCGGCGCCTCGAGCGCATTGCCGAGGTTGATGCCGCGGCCCAGCTTCTTTGCGACCGCATCAACGTCGGACGGTGCTGCGAGTCGCCGGTAGGCCACTCACGAAGCAAAGCAAGAAGACAGTCGCTGGGGCGAATCGGGCCATGACGACATAATCCACATCGGGACCATTTGCCACCGCACTTCGCAGGCCAATATAGTTGCCGTGGGGCACGTTTCCAAACGTGCCCGCGCTGACTCACGGACCTGGGCACGCCTGGAAACGTGCCCCACGAGGCCAACGATCGCATGAACATCTCCTGGCGCGGCGTCTATCCCGCGGTGACGACGCACTTCCACGACGATCAGTCGCTCGACGTGCCGGGCACGCTGCGGCACGTCGACGGCTGCTGGCCTCGCCGCGGCGTCACGGCCTGATCATGCTCGGCACGGTCGGCGAGAACTGCTCGCTCGAGCCGGGCGAGAAGCGCGAGCGTGCTGCGCGCGACGGTCGCGCACGTCGCCGGCCGCGTGCCGGTGCTGACCGGCGTGGCCGAGTACACCACGGCGCTGGCCTGCCGCTTCGCGGCCGACGCCGAGAAGCTCGGCGTCGACGGCCTGATGGTGCTGCCGGCGATGGTCTACAAGTCCGACGCCCGCGAGACGATGGCCCACTTCCGCGCGGTGGCCCAGCGCCACGCGACCTGCCGATCATGTGTCTACAACAACCCGCCGTCGTACGGCGTCGACATCACGCCGGAGATGTTCGCCGAGCTGGCCGACGAGCCGAAGTTCGTCGGCCATCAAGGAGTCGTCCGAGAACGTCCGCCGCATCACCGATCTGAAGAACCTGCTGCGGCGACCGCTACGTCGCTGTTCTGCGGCGTCGACGACCTGGTGCTGGAGAGCGTGCTGCTGGGCGCGGTCGGGCTGGGTGTCGGGCCTGGTGAACGCCTTCCCCGCCGAGAACCGCCTGCTGTGGGACCTGGCGACGGCAGGCCGCTGGGACGAAGCCCGCGAAGTCTACCGCTGGTACACGCCGCTCTTGCACCTGGACACGCACCCGAAGCTGGTGCAGTACATCAAGCTGGCGATGGCCGAGTGCGGCTACGGCTCGGAGACTGTTCGCGCGCCGCGGCTGCCGCTCGTGGGCGAGGAACGCGAGCGCGTGCTCCACCTCATCCGCCGGGCAATGGCCACGCGGCCTGGTTCAAGCGGATAAAGACGGTTTGGCTGAGACGGATCGCCAGCCAGCCGGAAAGCCAGCGGCAACGCAAGCCGGATCGCCGCGAAAAGATTGCGGAACGCGAATAATCGCTAATAAGCGCTGATCGAGCGCTGATTCGAGGCAAGGCCCGCAGATGACATCGTGCGGCGACCGAAGTCCGATATCCGGCATCAGCGCCTATTGGCGATTATTAGCGTTCCGGTCTCGAAATGACGACTCGCTCCGCTTGATCGTGCGTCGGCGACTTACCCCGAGTAGAATTGACCTGTGTTTGTCGAGCGAATGGAGTGCTCGCGCGGAATGAACTTGCTGATGGAGGTCGAGCGATGGTACGTGCTTCAAAGGCGAGCCACGACGTGTTGACCCTGCCCGAAGCGGCTCGGCATCTGCGTCTGGCGGTCAAGGACGTTAAGGAACTGGCCAGCCAAGGAGTGCTGCCAGGGCGTTGCGTGAAACAGAAGTGGCGTTTCCTGCGGGCAGCACTCGACGATTGGCTGCGCGCGCCGGACTATAAGACCGCGCTGCTGCGACGCGCTGGCGCGTTTGCCGACGACGAAACATTGCCTGAGCTTCTCGATTCGATCTATGCCAGTCGCGGCCGGCCGGAGGTGGATGGGAACAAGCGGCATAAGTCCTGATGCACTTGCTCGACACTGACACGCTCATCCACCTCGACGCGGGACACTCCCGCGTGGTCGAGCGCGCACGATCGCTGCCCGAGTCGGAAATCGGAACGACTCTGATCACGCGGATCGAACTACTTCGGGCACGGTTCGAATTCTTGCTGAAAGCCAGCGACGGCCAGCAACTGCTCCGTGCACAGGCGCGGCTCCAGCGCAGCGAACGCTTGCTTCACGGGCTTCTGATTGCGTCGTTCAACGAGGCAGCGGCGACGTGGTTTGACCGACTTCGTGGCAACAAGCGCCTGAAACGAATCGGTCGGGCGGATCTGCTGATCGCCAGCATCACCCTGGCCCATCGTGCCGTGTTGGTCACTCGAAACCAGCGCCATTTTGAGCAGGTCCCCAATCTAGAGCTCGTCAATTGGGTCGATGAGGCGTGAGGGTCGAGCGGACGACGTCCAGGACGATGGGCAACTGGCCGCATGGATTGAGCGCGCCTGGAAGTTCGTCGAAGGGCTGCCGGAAAAATAGGCTCCGCGCTGGCCATCCCGACAGTCAAAACTTCTGGCCCGCAAGGCGTGTTTGTGATATGGTCAGGCCCAGCATCCGCGGGGCAAGAAGCCAGCGAATCGTCACTCCCCCCAAGGCCCACCGACATGCTCCAGATTCTCGGATCGCCCAAGCGGCTTTGCGGCGGACTGACGCGGCGCGATTTGCTCCGCGTCGGCGGATTGGGCCTGGCCGGCATGACCCTGGCCGATTTGCTGTCGTGGCGCGAAGCTGCGGGGGCAACGGCCACGCGGCCGCGCTCCTTCGGCCGGGCCAAATCGGTGATCCTCTTGCACCTGTATGGCTCGCCGAGCCAACTGGAATGGGCCGACCCCAAGACGGAAGCACCCGTGGAAATCCGCGGTGAGCTGGGGTCGATTTCCTCCAGCCTGAGCGGCTGCGGCGTGTGTGAGCTGTTTCCGCAGATGGCTAAGGTGATGGACCGCACCACCGTGCTGCGGTCGATGACGCACCCTTATCCCATCCACGGCGTGGCGTTCGCCCTGACCGGTGTGCCGACGATCGACGTGGCGATGGAGCTCAGCCCGCGCGATCCGCGGCATTGGCCGTACATTGGGTCGGTGATCGAGTACGTGGATGCGCAGCGAAGAGGCGGCGTGTCGCGCCCGCACAATACGGTGCCCAGCAATATCGTGCTACCCTTCCAGTTCAGCGGCGAGCGCGTAGGCGAGGTCCCGCGGGCCGGTCCGTATGCAGCGTTTCTCGGCGGCCAATACGATCCGGTGTTCACCCGCTTCGTCGGCAAGGCCACGCGCGGGCTGGCCAAGAAGTTGACGGACAAGAAGTACACCGACAACGATCCCTACATGGGGATCACGGCCGACAGCCATTTCGAAGTCCCCGCGGCGACGCACTTGCAACCCGAGATCACGCTGGACCGGCTCAACCGCCGCCAGTCGCTGCTCCAGCAATTGGAGGCCAGCCGCCGCGCGGCGTCGGCCGAGGGCGCCGGCCGGCAACTCGACCGCCATCAGCAGATGGCCTTTTCACTGCTGACCTCCTATTCCCTGAGGAACGCTCTGGACGTGCGCCGCGAGCCGGCCGCCGGTCGCGAGTTGTACGGCGACATGCTCTTTGGTCAGGCGTGCCTGGCGGCCCGCCGGCTGGTCGAAGCCGGCAGCCGCGTCGTGACCGTCTTCTGGGATGAGTACGGCCTGGCCGGCAGCGGCTGGGACACGCACTGGCAGCATTATCCGCGCATGCGCCAGGAGCTGTGCCCCGGCTTCGACCGTGCCTGGTATGCCCTGATCACCGATCTGGACCGCCGCGGCATGCTCGACGACACGCTGGTGGTCTGCACCAGCGAACACGGCCGCACGCCCAACGTGACGCGTGCCGACGGCGGCGGCCGCGACCATTGGTCGCGGGCCTACACCTCGCTGGTGGCCGGGGGCGGCACGAAGCGCGGGCACATCGTCGGCGCTACCGACAAGCACGGCGGAGACGTGACCGAACGTCCAATCAGCCCCAAGGACCTGTTGGCGACGATCTATCACCTGCTGGGCATCGATCACGAGACGATCCTGCGAGACGCGCTGAACCGGCCGCTGCCGCTGGTCGAAGGCAACGTGATCGAAGACGCCCTCGCGTGACGGCGATGTCGCCAAGTCATAGCTGAACTCGCCAGAATTCAGCTTTGAAGTCGCTGAACTCGTGAGACTTCAGCCTGACCGAAGTCTGGCGACGTTCTGTCGATAGAAGGAGCCGTGCATGTCGCACCTTCTTGGCCGGTCGCGGTGGCTATCGCCCCGCGTGCTTCTCATCTCCCTATGCACATTGCCCACTTGGGCTTCGGGGCAGCAGGCCGCACCCAAGCCGGCGGCTCCTTTAGCGCGGTCCGTCCAGCCGCTGCGCGGCACGGTCTACGCGGCGGATGGCTCTCCCGCCGCCGGGGCGATCGTTTGGGGGGCCAGCTTGAGTATCAAACCGCTCGAGCGATACGAAACTCTGGCCGATGACAAGGGACGCTACGCGCTCGAGCTGCCGGCCGGCCAGTGGTACGTCTGGGTGCGCCGCGGCACTCAGGGCGGCGAACATCCGGGCAATCGTGCGGCTGTTCGGGTTGTCGCGGGGGTGGTGCCACAGCCGGTGACCATCCGCATCGAAGAGCGCGGCACCTTCCGATGCCGGCTGCTGGCAGCCGAGACCGGCAAGCCAATCGTCGGCGGGCGACTGTTCCTCGATACGGGCGTCGTCCTCACGGCCGACGCGGACGGGCGCGCCGAGATCGGTGGTCTGGCCCGCACCGATCACGAGGCGTTCGTTGTTGCTCCCGGCCGGCGGCGGATGCGCGTGCTCTTCGACACCACCGCCACGGCCGAGACGCAGCTCGATATCCCCGTGGCCCGGGCCGGCAAGCTCGTCGGCCGAGTGACCGACGGGGACAACAAGCCCATCCCGGCGCGTTTGTCGGGCGCAACAGCTCCGGCACCTGCTTCTCGCTCTGCGCTCTTCGAGGCCTGCGACGCCGAGGGCCGCTTCGAGTACGACGACGCCGTTGAGCCCGGACAGCCGACGCGACTCATGGCGGTGGCGCCCGGCTACGTTCGAGAGGGCCACGAATTGCTCAGACTGCCGCCCGACGGCAAGCCGCTGGAAATCAACTTTCGCCTGCGGCGCCAGCCCGGCCGGCCAGGCGTCAAGGCGGCGGAAAAGGATCGGCAACGAACCGTCTCGGGCGCGGTTCGCAGTCCGGACGCCAAGCCTGTCGCCGGAGTGGTCGTCCGCTGGGGACACCCGGGCGCTTCCGACGCCCCTGAGACACGGACGGACGCCGCGGGCCGTTTCGCCCTGGTAGTGCCAGACACGCCGAGCATATTGGCGGTCCTGCCGCGCGACTTCACGCCGGAGTTTCCCCGCGTCGAGGCGGGCAGCGACAAAACGGTCGAGGTGAGCTTGCGGCAGGGTCATCGGCGCGGGGCGTGGTCCTGGATGATCTAGGAGCGCCGCTCGCCAACGTGGAGGTTTGTGCCGTGGGTCGGTCGCCCGATCCTAAATTCGGCAGCTCTTTTTGGCTCAGCGAGGCCGCCGTCCAAACCGACGCCGACGGCAAGTTCGAGATTCGAGGCGTTCCCGCCGGCGCTCGGTTCAACTTTTGGAAGTCAGGCCTCGACTACCTGCAGAGCCAGCCGCTGGATCTGGACGGTGCCGAGAACACGGTGACCATGCTCTATGGCGGAGCGATCACCGGCCGCGCGCTGGACCATGCCGGCAAGCCGATCCGGAACTTCCGCGTGCTGGTCAACGCGCCACGCGAGCGGGGACCGGCAGACAAGATCGGCGGCTATTTTGCGGGCTACTCCGGCATCGGCATCCGGTTCACCTCGCCCGATGGACGTTTCGCCGTCACGGACATTCCCGCCGGAAACGTCTGCCGAATCACGGTCATGGCCGACGGACACGGCGAGGCGGTCGAAGACCGGGTCACTGCCGTTCCGGTCAACCATCTCAAGGCCGTCGAGCCGGTCGTGCTGCGCGCCGGCCAACCCGTCTCACTGCGAGTGCGGGCGGTCAAGGTCGATGGCAAGCCGATCGCCGCGCGCGCGTGACGCTGGTGAATGGCGACTTGGAGCTCGATCGCTCGTTCCTATGGGGCTATCACGACGCAAGCTGGGAAGATATGGTTCGCTCCCGCACCAACGACGACGGCTGGGCCGACTTCCCATCGCTGGCATTTCGCGGCGCCACAGTGCTGGTGGAATCCCCCGGATTTGCCCGGCAACGGGTCGGCTGGCGGGAAGAGGAAAAGGAGCTCAAGCTGGAGTTGCCCGCAGAAGCCGTCCTGTCGGGAGAAGTGACGGTTGGCGGCAAGCCAGCGGAGAAGCTCAACGTGTCGCTCCGCTCTGCCGCCGGCGACACGGTTTTCGCGGAAGCGCGGGCCGAGGACAAGGGGCGGTTCCGGATTGGCGAGCTGCCGGGCGGCGCTTGGACCGTCACGATCCGCAGCGAGGACCCCACCTTGGCCCCGCATGAGGGGCCCCTTACGCTGCTGCCGGGCGATTCGAAAAAGATTACCGTTGAGCTGCCAAAGCAGCCGCGTCAGAAGAGCGAATTGTAGAACCAGCCGTTAAGGAAGGTCGTAAGCGGCAACCAACCAGGAGTCCTCGCATGCTGCACCTTCTGGGGCGCCCCCGACGCGCGTGCGATGGTGTCTCGCGCCGGCACCTGCTCCAAGCGGGCGGGGCCGGGCTTTTCGGCTTGAGCCTGCCGAGGCTGCTGGCCGTTGAAGAAGCGGGAACGGCTGGCACGCGCACCGGCCGCGGGCCAAGTCAGTGCTATTCGTCTTCCTGTACGGCGGGCCGAGCCAGCTCGAGACGTTCGACATGAAGCCGGAGGCCCCGAGCACGATTCGCGGTCCCTTTCGGCCAATTGCCTCGCGGACGCCGGGGCTGTTGATCTGCGAGCATCTACCACGGCTGGCGGCTCGCTCCGATCGGTATTGCCTCATCCGCACCGTCAATCACCCGCAGAACGATCACAACGGCTCGCACTATATCCAGACGGGCCATCCCCTGCCGCCGGCCCAGCGCGGCGCCGACAACGTCGATGCCACCGACAAGGACTGGCCAGCGATGGGTTCGGTGGTCGAGTACCTCGATCGGCACGGCGACCTCGTGGGACACGCGGCTCGCGTGTCCGGCGGGGAGCACGCGAGCCGCGTGCCCCACGGGACGCGCTCCTTCCCCAGCTACGTCTACCTGCCCAAGCGGCTGGGGCACTTTGCCGGCTACGACATCAACGGGCAGTACGCCGGCTGGCTCGGCCGGGCATACGACGGCGTGGCCACCGATCTCTCCAAGCGCGAGGCCAACGACAATCCCTTCTTCCGCGACTGCACCGACGAGGACCTGGACTTTCGCATCGCCGGGCTCGGCCCGCTGCCGGGACTGACGCTGGACCGCTTCGACCGCCGCCAAGGGCTGCTCGCTCAATTCGAGGCCCAGCGGCGGCAGCTCGAGCAGTCACCGGCCGTGCGCGATTTCAGCTCTGTGCGGCAGCAGGCGGTCTCGCTCTTGGCCTCGGCGGAAGTCGGCGCGGCTTTCGACATCCGCCGCGAGCCGGCCCGCCTCCGCGATCGATACGGGCGCAATCTGTTCGGCCAGTCGCTGCTCATGGGCCGGAGGCTCATCGAAGTGGGCGCGCGCTTCGTGACTGTGGCCTGGGACCTGGCCGTGCGCGGCGACGTCAAGGGAAGCTGGGACATGCACGCGGGGCTGGAGAGCGTGATGAAGGCCCACCTGCTGCCCGGACTGGATCACGGCCTTTCGGCGTTGCTCGATGATCTCGATTCGCGTGGCCTGCTGGACGAGACGCTCGTTGTCGCGGTCGGCGAGATGGGCCGCACGCCGAAGTTCCAGAACCGCGGCCAGGAAGACGGCCGCGATCACTGGAGCTACTGCTTCCCCTGCGTCCTGGCAGGCGCCGGCGTGCGCGGCGGGATCACCTACGGCCGCTCGGACAAAGACGCCGCCTGGCCGATCGACCAGCCCGTCAGCCCCGAAGACCTGGCCTGCACCATCTACGAGGCCCTGGGCATCGACCCTCACGCCCATCTCCTGAAAGACAAGCAGGACCGGCCGACCGCGCTCGTGGACGGCGGCCGCGCGCTGACGGAGCTGTTTGCATAGTCCATGTAGTCTCGTGGCCGAACCCCCTGATTGTCATCTGTGATTTGATGCCCGCTACCGCACGCACTGCCCTGGCCGTTTTTTCGTTAGTCTTCGCGACCGCAGCCGCCGTGGAGTCGGCGGCCGTCGAGCCAGACCCGCGCGCGAAAGACCTCACGCCCGTCACCTGGAAGGAATCCCCGCGCCACGCGCCGATCGCGCTCGTCGAAGACGGCACCGCGAAGGCCACGATCTGCTTGATGGGCCCACGCTCCGCCGCCGCGGGGCAGGCCGTCGGCAATCTCCAGTCGTTCATCAAGCAGGCCGCCGGCGCGGAGCTGAAGATCGTCGAGAACAAGATCGTCGCGCCTGCGATCGTCATCGGCGATTGCGAAGCGGCCAAGGCCCACGGCCTCGAGGGCAAGTCGCTGCCCGTCGAGGGCTTCGCCATCAAGACCGCGGCCGACCACGTATTCATCGTCGGGCACGACGCCGACCTGGGCGAAGGCGTCCGCTCCGACGGCACGGCCTGGGGCGTGACGGACTTCATCGAGCGATTCGTCGGCGTGCGATGGTACTATCCCGGCGAGCTCGGCCAATCGATCTCGAAGCACACGACGCTGACCGTCCCGCCCGTGTGGCTCGAAGATGCCCCGGCGTTTCGCAAGCGCGAGATCTGGCCGCCGATGTCCAATCCCTGGAACGGCACCGGCACGCAGTTAGGCCCGCTGCACACGTTCCTCCGCTCGGCCAACTCGCTCGCAGCGTGCTGGCGGTGCACTCGCCCGACTGGAGCAAGGTGAAGGAATACCGCGAAGGCCGGCCCGAGGTGTTCCAGCTGCGCTCCGACGGCACCCGCGATCACTTCATGCTCTGCTACGGCCATCCGCGCACGCTGGAGACCTACCTGGAGAACATCGACCGGCACGTGCAAGAAGCAGGAGCCGGTACACGTCTCGATCCGCAACAAGGCCATCACCGTTTCGCCCAACGACGCCGAGATCGCCTGCTACTGCCCGCGACTGCCGCAAGCTGTGGGACGACAAGGGCGGCCAGTACGGCTCGGCGTCGCGGATCGTGGCCGAGTTCGTCGCCCGACCTGGGCCGCGAGATGAAGAAGCGCTGGCCCGACATGATCGATCATCTACCTGCCGTACCTCAACTACACCCTGGCCCCCGACGGCGTCGACGTTTCCCGACAATGTCGAAGTGCAGCTCTGCGGCATGCCGGGCCTGGCCCAGTACAAGGAGCCGGCCATCGCCAAGGCGCGAGCAGGAAAACATCGACGCCTGGCAGCGGCTCACCGGCCGCAAGATCCAGAACTGGCACTACTCCTGCTGGCCCGAGGACCGCACGCCGGCCGTCTACCTCTTCCCGCACACGGTGCGAGAGTTCTATCGAGCGAACCGCGACAAGACGGTCGGCACGTTCATCAACGGCACGACCGACCACTGGCCGCGGCAGCACCTGAGCCTGTACTGCTGGCTGAAGGTGCTGTGGAACCCGGAGTTCGACGTCGATGCGGCCATCGACGAGTACTGCCGGCGGATGTACGGCCCCGCGGCCGCCACGATGCGCGAGCTGGTCGAAGCTGCAGATCGACGGCTGGGAGAACAGCCGCTGGCCCGGCGAGCGGCTCTCGCCCAAGGGCATCCACGAGGTCAGCTACCCGCACGCGACCGTCGCAGCGGATGGAGGCGCTGCTGGACCAGGCGCGCAAGCAGGCAGCCGGCGATCGCGCTAGTCGCCAAGCGGATCGACTACTACGCCGGGCCGTTCGCGGCGTTCTTCGAGCGCGACAAAGCCTACGCCGCGGGCGGCGGGCTCCGGCCGCTGCTCGTGCAGAAGGTCGGCGAGAACCCCAAGATCGACGGCACAGCTCGACGACGCCGTGTGGAAGCGGGCCGAGCCGGTCGCGTTCGTGCGCGGCTGGGACAAGAAGGAGACCAAGCCCACCTATGCCACGACCGTGCGAGCCGTGTGGACGGCCGAGGGCGTGACCTTCGGCTTCCGCATGGAAGAGCCGACGCCCGACCGGCTGGAGCGCAACATCAAGGGGCGCGACGACTCGATGGCCTGGTGGGACGACAACATCGAGCTGCTCTTCGACGTCACCGGCAAGAACGAAGGCGAGTTCTATCACTTCATCATCAACGTCAACAACGCGGTGGCCGACGCCAAGGGCAAGGACTTCTCGCGGAACTATCCGGAGATCAAGTCGGCCGCTTCGGTCGGCAAGGACTTCTGGGGCCTGGAGGTGCTGGTCCCCTTCGCGGTCTTCAAAGAGGCGGCCAAGCCCGGCTCGGGTACGGCCACGGCCTGGTACGGCAACTTCACGCGCCACCGCGTGGCCGACCTGGGCCTGAAGCCGAAGTTCAAGTCCCACCCCGGCAGCGTGCGCGAGTACTCGCGGATGAACACGACCTACGCCGTGCCGAGCAACAACCTCAGCGACTTCGCACCGATTCGGTTTGTGGAATGAGCAATTTGGGTTTGGCTACGTCGCCAGCACGGGCAATGCCGTACGGCCGTTGCCGCCCCGCAACTGCGGCGGGTCGTCCAAGAGCTGATAGAACACGTTCCGCCGCCGCGGCTCGTAGCCGGCTTCACGGATGCACTCCTGGATGTCGTCGAGCGTCAGGTAGTGCACGGTGCCGGCGGCGGCGACGACGTTTTCTTCGATCATCAGGCTGCCCATGTCGTTGGCGCCGTAGAGCAGCGCCAGCTGGCCGATCTTCAGGCCCTGCGTGACCCAGCTCGACTGAATGTTGGCGAAGTTGTCCAGGTACAGCCGGGCCACGGCCTGAGTCTTGAGATACTCGAACGACCCGGCTGGCGGCACATGGGCCATCGTCTGTGTGCCCGGCTGGAAGGTCCAGCAGATGAAGGCGGTGAAGCCGTCGCGTCTCGTCCTGAAGCTGGCGGAGCCGCTCCAGGTGCTCGATGCGGTCGGCCAGCGTCTCGACGTGGCCGAACATCATCGTGGCCGAGCCGCGGCCGCCCAGCTCGTGCCACACGCGGCAGACGTTCAGCCAGTCGTCGGTCATGCACCTTGCCGCGGGTGATCTCCTGCCGGACGCGATCGACGAGGATTTCCGCCCCGCCGCCGGGCAGGCTGCCCAGCCCCGCCGCCTTGCAGCCGCTCGAGCACTGTCGCGCAGCGGCAGCTTGAAGACCTTAGTGAAATGCTGAATCTCCGGCGGGCTGAAGCCGTGGATGTTGACCTGCGGGAAGCGGGCCTTGATGTCGCGCAGCAGCTCTTCGTACCACTCCAGCTTGACAGTCGGGGATGCAGGCCGCCTTGCATGAGAATCTGATCGCCGCCCAGCTCGACGGTTTCGGCGATCTTCTGATACAGCTCCTCGCGGGCGAGGACGTAGCCCTCGGCATCCTTCGGCTTGCGGATAGAACGCACAGAAGTCGCAGACCGCCGTGCAGACGTTGGTGTAGTTGACGTTGCGGTCGATGTTGTACGTGCGATACGCCTCGGGATGCAGCCGGCGCGTAACGGCATCGGCCGCGCGGCCAAGCGCGGCGAGGTCGTGCGATTCGAGCAGGCGCAGGCCCTCTTCGGGCGAGAGCCGCTCGCCACCGATGGATTTATCGAGGATGGAATGAATCGAGGCGACCATTTACTCACGATCCGTAGTAACGATACGGTTGACGCGCAATCAAGAAGTCATCACCTACAGCGCCGACTCTACCAATCGACTCTCTGTGCCCTCTGTGCCCTCCTGTTCCAAAGATTCTGAACATGAGGGCACAGAGAGGCGCAACGTGCTTCCGCCGTCTACCCTGCGATCAAAATGGTCCTTAGCGTTTTGCCCGGGCACGACCAAAGGGCTCAAACCTAAAACTGCGTGCCTTGCTCGGAAAGTCCCTGGGCCAGATCTTGCAGCGGATCTCTTTTCTGAGAATCTTGCCAAGGAACGTGGTCATCGGGAAATCGAATTTCTGCCACCGCTTATCTCGGCCAGCAGCGACGACCGTGGGCCACCTGCTTGGGCTTCCTTCGGTGAGCCAAAACAACCAATTGCCATTGTCGTCCACTGCCCAAGGCAGGAGCCCACCCTTTTCGGGATAGAGCGGAAAGGGAAGGAATTGTTCACAGCCTTCTATTTGCTTGATCTCTCGATAGATGTCGCAGACCCGGTTGGCGCTTTTCAGCAGCGAGCCGTATTCGTCACGGCTGAAAGGGTTGTAAACGCGGATGAACTGGGCGAAATTGCCGCTTCCATAGGTCATGACAAAGCTCTTGTAATCCCGCGGCAAACGCTGTCCGAGCTTGTTTTCCACCCTAGCCCAATCTGGCCGGGCCGGGACAGCCGTCGGTCTGGCGGGCGGTGCGACGAGTGAGGTAACGTCCCTGAGTGCCATGTCTATCGAACGGTTGACGCGGTAAATCAAGAAGTCATCACCAACAGCGCCGATTCTACCATCGACTCTCTGTGCCCTCTGTGCCCTCCTGTTCCAAAGATTTTGAACAGGAGGGCACAGAGGCCACAGAGAGGCACAACGTGCTTCCGCCGTCTGCCGTGCGAATAAGTGGTCCTTAGGGGAGGTTGGCTCCGAAAAGCACGAGGCGGGAAACGCCGTTGGTCAACTTGGTCACGTTGAAGTTGATCACCAGCCCGACGGGAACGTCCAGCAGTTTCATGTAGCTCAGCAACTGGGCCTTGTGGATGGGATGGACCTTGTCCACCGACTTGACCTCGACGAATACGCACTCTTCCACCAGCAAATCGAATCGCAACAGCTCCTCTCGCGTGTGTCCCTTGTATTGGATTTGGACGGATCGTTGGCTGACTGCCGTGTAGCCGCGCAGCCCGAGCTCAATCATCAAACACCACTCGTACACCGATTCCAACAGCCCAGGGCCTTTGTCCTTGTGGACCTCGATGGCGGCCGCGATGATCTCGTGAGTCAGGCCGGCCTGCCTTGTCGAATAGGGGATGCATTGGACGCTCTATTTGAACAGCAGGCCACGGAGGCCTAGCGCGGCGTAGCCGCAACCACGGAAGACACGGAATGACACGGAATGACACGGAAAAGGACGTTCTTCCGTGTCATTCCGTGTCGTCCGTGGTTCGCAAATTCTTTGCGTCACTCGAAGAAAAGGGACGTTAGTAGTACAGAGAGACACCTCAGCAAAACGTCGTGCGGCCAAATGACTCTCTGTGGCCTCTGTGGCCTCCTTTTCAAATGGAATTGACGACGATCGTAAAGCCAAGCAGATTACTTCGACACGGCCAGTTCCTTCGCGATCAGTCTCAGGCGGCTCGCGTGCTGACGAAACAACTCCAACCCCCGCCGCTCGCGCGGGCCGAGGTAGAAGTACAGGTTGTCTCGCAAATACGATAGGCACTCCGGCCGGGTCAGGCCCAGCGGCGCAGCTTCGGCGGTGGCGATTTGGTCGAGGTGTTTTACGCCCAAGTCGCGCGTTTGGCTCAGGGCTGTGTCGATGCCGTGCAGATCGGCACCGGCCCTGGCGATCCACATGGCGAAGACGAACGGCAGCTCCGCCCAGCGGCACCACTCGTCGCCCAGGTCCCAGACTTCGGCGAACGGCTGGCGCGGCGAATGGATCGCCCGATCGCCGATGAGGAGCACCGCATCGGCCGACGTGTCGGCCACGGAATGGCCGATCGGCAGCGGCTCGAGCCGCGGCTCGATGCCGTAGCGCTCGCGCAGCAGGATGCGCACCAGCGCGACGCTGGTGCGGGAGCCTTCATCGAGCGCGAGACTGCGAATGCGGTTGGCCGGCACGCGGCTGAAAAGCTTCACGCTGAGCACTGGGCCGCGGCAAGCAATGCAAGCATCAGAGACAATCGTGTACGTCGGGTCGGCGAAGAACTCGATCGAGGGGACGAGCGCCACGGCGAACCGGCCGTTGCGCAGACCGTCGGCCAGACGGCTGGGCAGATCAAGGATCAGCTCCGCCTGCGGTGCCAGTCGATCGAGCTCGTAGATCAGCGGCTTGGTGTTGAGGTAATTGACGGCGCCGACGCGGACGCGGTCCGAACGGCTACCGTTGAGCGATTCACCTGCTGGATGCGATTGATTCATAGATCGTGCGATTATACGTGCGGGCATTACGTGCGAAAGGCTTATGGCCAACGGCTCGAACGCGACCACTAACCCCAAGCGTTAGCGAGGGAGCAGCGCTAGGGCTGCCCCGTACTCGAACGTCTATCGGCTCCCTCGCTCACGCGTCGGGTTAGTGTGGCATCGCGCAGTGCGGTACAGTGGCCCGTAGTAGTAACCGCGAAACGCCAAGCGCCGGTAACTTAGGCCAGCCTCATCGAGCAATCCCGCAGCGGGCACGCTGGCGCGCAATGCGTTGGCGCTGCCCAGGATAGGTGGATTAGACGGGGCAAACCTGACTTGACGAGGCAGCGAAAATCGGCACAATTCCCGCCTCACGTCGTGGCCGACTGGCCGCCGGAAGTATCTGCTCGCAAAACACTTGCGAACGTCTTCCGGTGATACTCGGCCGCGTGGCGGCTTGGCCGATGGCCCTTCCCGCGGGCTGCTCGGCGACTCACTTTCGGAGCTGAAGTGAGCAGCCCCACGGTTCGCGGCGGCAAGGAGGCCCAGCATGTCTCAGCGACCCAGCGGTCGAGGGATCCGTTTGCGCGAAGTGCTGCCCGACGCACGGCTGATCGGCGCTCCGGATATCCACGTCGCCAGTTGCACGGCCGACTGGCGGACCTGCCGCCCGGGCGATGTCTTCGTGCTCCTGCCTGAGGCCGGGCCCGAAAGCGATTTCCATCTGGAGCAAGCCCTGTCGCGCGGGGCCGCCGCCGTGGTCGCCGAGTGGGGCATCGACACCTGCGCGGTGCCTACTTGTGCCGTGCCCACCTGCCTGGTGGCCGACAGCCGGGCTGCCTTGGGGCAAATCTGCCAGGCCCTGGCCGGACGCCCGAGCCAGTCGCTGAACGTCGTGGGCATCACCGGCTCGCGCGGCAAGACCATCACCAGCCATCTGATTTCCGGCGTGTTGTCGGCCGGCGATTACACGCCCGCCCTGCTGGGCAGCTTGTGCTCGTGCGATGGCATGAATACCAGTCCGCCGCCGCGGTCGATCACGGCCCCCATGCTGGCCACGTGGCTGGGGCGCAGCGCCGCCCACGGATGCACGCACGCCGTGATGGAGATTTCGCGCCAGTCGCTGGAGCAGTCGCGCGTGGCCGGCGTGTCGCTCGACATGGCCTGCGTGACGAACGCCCTGGCCGAAGAGGCCGCCGGCCGCGGCTCGCCGCACGCCACACTGGCGAAGATCTTCGAGCACCTCTCGCCCGAAGGCGTGGCGATCATCAACGCGGACGACGCCTGCGCCCGCGAGCTGCTGGCCGCAGTGGAGACGCCCGCTCTCAGCATCGGCATCGACCGGGCGGCGGAAATCTCGGCCACGCCGGTGGAGCAGACGCTCAGCGATCAGACGTTCCTGCTCTCCGCCGGAAGCGAGACGACCCCGGTTCGGACGACGCTGCTGGGCCGCCACAACATCTACAACTGCCTGTTCGCCGCTGCGGTGGGCTTCGGCTACGGCATGGACCTGACGGCCATCGCCCGCGGCCTGGAGTCCATCGAATGCGTGCCCTCGCGGCTGGAGCGCATCGAGTGCGGCCAGCCCTTCGGCGTGTTCGTCGATCACGCCCTCGGGCCCGACGCGCTCGGGCAGGCGCTGGCGACGCTTCGCCCCGTGACGCCCGGCCGCGTGCTGTGCGTGCTGCCGGCGGCAGCCGAGCTGGATCGGTTCGAGCGAATTCGTTTGGGCAAGGTCGTCGCTCAGTTGGCTGATCAGGCGGTTGTGACACACGATCCGCGTACGTCAGCGGCCAGCCATCAGCCATCGTTGCTCCATGACGTGGTCTTAGGCGCACGAAACAAATCCATGCTGCTGACCATCGCCGACCGCATGGAGGCCATCCGCTGGCTGCTGGGTTCCGCGGAAGAGGGGGATTGCGTGCTGATCGCGGGCGGCGCACCGCCGCTGCCGGGCAATGAAGAGCGATCGGGGCCAGATGACCGCGCCATCGTGCGACGGTTCCTCCAGGACGGCACCCTGGTCGGAGCGGGGGGGCGGGCGGCGGCGTGAGGATGCGGAGGACATCATCCTAGGAAGTTGCCAATTCCTACGCTGAAAGCGTTGACCGTTCGCTTAACAAGGATGTTTGGCGGGAAGTCGAAATGCTCATGATTGGAACCCTCGACGCGCAATGGCTTACCGCAGGCAATCACACGATCGCGATCCTCGGCGGCGACGCGCTGGCGGTGCGCAGACCGGATCGCCCACGTCCTTGATATCGACGAAGGTCTCCTCGTCGGCGCCCCCGCCAAGGGCAGGGCATCAAACTCGCCCGCCGACGTGCTCGTCGTCGCCGATTTCGAGGAAACGGCCGATTTCGACTTGATGAGCGCCGTGGCATCGGATGGCTGGCTCGTGCTGCCCTGCGACGGCCTGCATCGCAAGGCGGTACCCGGGCTTGAGCAGCATCGGGAGCGCGTGCTTTGCTTCGGCCGTGCCGGCGGCTGTGACATCGCGGCGACCGACATCGCTTTCGCCGACGGCTGCCTGCGGTTCCGCACAGAGCAGCAATGGTTTCAAGCTCCGGCCTGGTCGAGATCTTCGCTCAAAGAGGTCTTGGCAGCCGTGGCGGTCGGCCGTATTTTCGGCGTCCCTTTGGCCCAGGCCGCCGAGCGGTTGGCGCACTCGCAACCGTCCGGCGGGCCGCGGCAGGTCGTGCAGGGCCGCGAAGTGACGATCGTTCACGACTCGGCGGCTGCTACGCCCACGTCGCTGGGCAAGGCCTTGGATCTGTTGCGCAAGTTTCCCGCGGCCGGCCGGCGGATCGTCTGTGCAGGCGATCTGTCCGATGGCAGCCAAGCGGATCACCTGGAGAGCGTTTGCCGGGACTTCGGAAGCGAGATCGTCACCCGCTGCGGCGCGGACGCATCGATCGCCTTCGGCGCGACGGCCGGGCACGTTACGGAGGCGGCGCGTGCGGCCGGCTTGGGAGCGGCCCGCGCGGTCCTATGCCGTGGAGCTCATGAAGCATCGTCGCGCCTGGCCGCGATGCTCAGCGAAAATGACGTGCTGTTATTAGTCGGCGGCCAGGCAGAGATCATGTCGCAAATCATCGAAAGCGTTCGCTTTCAGGCTTCAGGCCGCGGTCTTCAGGCTGCAGCAGTCTGAAATCTGACATCTCATATCCGAAGTCTGAAGCCTGAAGCCTGAAGTCTGAAGCCTGAAGTCTGAAGTCTGAAGCCTGCAACCTGTCAAACCATTGAAGTTCCGTTGCTTGTGTGGATCGTTTGCGGGAGCGGTCCGCACATACCCTCCCTCCTGGGTAGGAGCAATAAGCTCGCCGATCAAGCGGTATCTGGGTCGGCCGCTCGGTGAGTGCTTCGCAACGGAACTATGCTGAGCCCCGGGGCCGGCACCCGCCGCCCCGGTGGCTCAGGGAACACGTCCGCGGCTCGTGGCCTCTGGCCGCGAGCCGCGGATTTTTTTGCGCCTAGCGGAACCATGCCATCGCGAGGTCGCGGACGATGAGGAACGAGCTGGTGGTGACCAGGAAAGCCAGGAACACCATGCCCGCCCAGGACAGCGGGCGGAGCAGAATGCGCGCGTAGCGGCCCAGGACGGCCTCCAGCATCGTCGCGGCGCCGTGGTAGCCATCGAGCGGCGGGATCGGCAGCAGGTTGAATGCCCCGATGGCGAAGTGGACGGCGAAGACCAGAATCAGCAGGCCCCGCAAGCGGCCGTCTGGACCCAGAAAGGCCGCCCACCGCCGGGCCTTGGCGGCTGCTGACAGTTCCGCATCGTCATCTTCTGCAGCCTGAATCCATCTCCTCGCTCTTGGCGACTCCGGGGTCAGCCGGCGGGGTATCGTCGGGAGCCTCCAGCGCCAGCGAGTCGTCGGGCAGGGTCGCGAACATGGCCCTCGCCTCGTCGCTTAGCCCGGCCAGCAGCGATGGGCGGTAGGTCGTGTAGGTGTCTACCTGCACGAGAAGCTGCACATCCTGCCAGATGGCCCCGAAGATGCCCTCCGTGACGTGAGCCACGTGGCGGCTGGCCTCTGTGAAGCTGCTTGGCGCACCGGTCTCGCGCGGTTGCCCGGCGTAAAACGCCCAGATGGCGAGCCAGGCGGTCAAGAGATTGAACGTCACGCCGCCCAGCAGAAATACAAGCCTCCGAGCCGGGCCAACCAGGTGGGAGCCGCCCTGGCTCGGCTCGGCGGGATCGATCGCCGGATACTCCGGCTCGGGCTCTCCTCGGCGACGAGCGCCAACACCTGCCGCGCGTAGTGCCACTCCGACGCTCTCATGGAATACTCGGCCACAAAGCCCAGGACGGGCAGCAGTGACCATTCGTAGATCGTGCCGCGATGAAGCCGGCGGCCCAGGATCGGCCCCAGGCCGACGCGGAACCGCCGAATGGGGATGCCCACCAGCTTGGCGGCCAGGAGGTGGCCCAGCTCGTGGATGCCGATGGTCATCAGGAGCAGGGCCAGCGGCACGACGAAGTAGGGGTCGCGCACGACGGCCAACAGCAACAGGATCGCCAAACCGCGGAACAGCCATCGCGAGCGGCGTGGCGGAGCATCTGGATCGGCCGGCTCGAAGGGATGGCGGCCAGGTCCCAGCTCGTAGCCTGCCGCGAACTCCGAGGTTTGTCGCAGCGTGCCGTCGTCTGCCCACTCGGTCAATGGCCCCTGCGCGGCCCCCCATTGGTATTCGCCGCGGATCCATCGTTCGCCGTTGGGATGCCACCAGGTCCAGAGACCGTGCGCTTCGCCGGCCACATACACGCCTGTGCACTCCAAGGTGCCGTCCTCGTACCACGCGGAGTAAACACCGTCGAGCTCTCCGTGGGCGAAGGCCCTGTCTTCGGCCAGTTGCCCATTGGCATACCAATCTCGAAACGGGCCCTGAAGCTCGCCTTGCTCGCACCACGCCTCGGTGATCCCGTCGGGGAAGTGCCAGGCGAGACGACCGTGTGCCAGGCCGTTTCGCACTTCACCCTCGAACTCCAAAGCACCGTCCGGGCGCCACTGCTTGAGAGAGCCACGAAGCTCGCCGTCTTCAAAGTGCGCTTCCTGATGCACTTGACCGTCAGGAAAGTACCAGAAGTCGCTGCCGTGAAGCCGGCCATGACAATACTCCACTTCGCGCCCAGCGCGCCGCTGGAAAACCGCCATAGCCAACGGCCGTGCCGCAGACCATCGGCGTCCACTTCCCCCTCGGTCGGATGGCGAGTCTCTAGCCGATAGCGCCGCCAGAAGACGTTGACAGCGGACGCCGTGCCAAGCACCCCAACCATGAAGCCCCATTTCGCGTCCACGAGCACCCAAGTCAGCGCGCTGGCCAGCAGCACGAGCGCGGCGGCGAGCCAGGCCCGCTTGCCGAGAATGTCGCTCAACGGCGGCTCAACGAGGAACCGAAGCTTGTCATCGTCACGCGCCATGCAGCGGCCGGGGTCGAATCGAGAAAGGGACGCGAGGGAACGCCACCCATTATCGCGCTGATCGCCGGAGTCAGCCAGTGGCCGCCGAGTATTGGCCGTGGCACGGACTTGCGTTCCGTGAGGAGCTGCTCGATCGGCACATCGTGCTGAGCATGGCCAGGATGGCCAGGATGGCCATGCCACGCTCTGCACCCCCTCAGACCTTGGTTCCGCCTCCGCCCGTTGATACGATAGCTACGGGCAACCAGCACGGTGGCCCTCCCGCCTTCATTCAACCACCCCCCGTCGCCATGGCGAAGCCAGACTTCCCCAATCTCCGGGAGAACCTCCCGCTGTGGATCCTGCGCATCGTGTTCTTGCTGATCGCAGGCGGGATGGCGGGACTGATTTCCAAGCAGACGCCGCAGGCGCCGGCCAGCTCCTTGTGGCTGGTGTTCGGCGGGATGATCCTGCTCGCGCTGCTCGTCATCGGCCTGGACATGTTCACCAAGCAGAAACGCTTGGACGTTGTCACCGCCGTGTACTTTGGCCTGATCGTCGGCTTGTTTCTGACGTACGTGGGCCAATTCGCTTGGGAACCCTTTTTGGACATCATCGAGCCGCCGCCCCCGGTCAGGCCGGACAAGCCCGCCTTCGAAGTGATCGAGCGCGGCCTCTTGCACAAGTGGACGCCGCTGGTGGTGGGGGTGGTGCTGTGCTACATGTGCATCAGCCTGCTGCTGCAGACGCGGGACGACTTTCGCTTCATCATTCCCTACGTCGAGTTCTCCAAGGAGGTCAAGGGGCTCAAGCCCGTACGTGCTCGACACGAGCGTGGTCATCGACGGCCGCATCGCCGACGTGGTCGAGACCAAGGTGCTCGACAACCAGCTCATCATGCCGCGCTTCGTGCTCACCGAGCTGCAAGCATCGCCGACAGCTCCGACCGTTTGCGCCGCAGCCGCGGCCGCCGCGGGCTGGACATCCTCAATCGCCTGCGGACCAACGGCGAAGTCGATCTGGAGATCTTCGACCGCGAGCTGCCCGAGTTCGCCGGCCAGACGGTCGATCAGAAGCTGGTGCTGCTGGCCAAGCACCTCGACGGCAAGATCGTCACCAACGATTACAACCTGAACAAGGTCGCCCGCCTGCACGGCGTGGGCGTCATCAACCTCAACGATCTGGCCAACGCGCTCAAGCCGGTCTTCCTGCCGGGCGAGCACCTGAAAGTGCCGTAGTCAAGGCGGGCGAGGAAGTCGGTCAGGGCGTGGGCTATCTCGACGACGGCACGATGGTCGTCGTCGAAGGCGGGCCGCGAGCACGTGGGCAAGACCGTGCGAGATCGCGGTCACCAGCGTGCTGCAAACCAGCGCCGGCCGCATGATCTTCGGCAAGTTCGACCGGGTGCTCGCCGAACAAGCCCGCGCCAAGGCCGGTCAGGCGGCGCAATGAAGGGGGTGCGTAGCTGAAGTCGCCAGACTTCAGCCGTCTGAACTCTGGCGAGTTCAGCTACTGAACCGTCTGAACTCTGGCGAGTTCAGCTACGTCCGATTTCTGTCCTTCCACGCGCCCCTCACGCTACCGACACTAGCCCCCTGGTGAGCGGTGGGCGTATAATCAACCTCAGGCGAAGATCGCGGGATCTGGCGCCACTTGCTTCGCCGAGGAACTTGCGTATGCCGGTGCAGATGGAGTTGTCGCGGATCGTCATCAACGAGATCAACGACCAGCAAATCATCTATCTCAAGGAAGTGGAGGGGGAGCGCGCCTTTCCCATCCTGATCGGCTTGTTCGAGGCCACGAGCATCGACCGGCGGGTCAAGGGGATCGCCGCACCCCGGCCGCTGACGCACGACCTGCTGGTGGACATCGCCGAGCAGCTCGGTGGGCAATTGCACAGCGTGGAAGTCAGCGAGCTGCGGGAGCACACCTATTACGCCAAGCTGAAGATCATGCGCGAAGGAGAGCTGGTGCAGGTCGATGCCCGCCCCTCCGACGCCATCGCCGTGGCGGTTACCTGCAAGCCGGCCCTGCCGATCTACGTCTCTGAGGACGTGCTCAACGACGTCATGGACGAGCAGCAGGAAGGGCAATAGCCCTTTTGCGAAGTTCTCCCGCGATGTTGCTTTGCCGCGGCAATGACGATACGTCATTCCTGCGGCGGCAGCGCTGAACAAAAAGAAAACGCGGCCCCCGAAGGAGCCGCGTTCTCGTGGTGAAGAGGCGTTGCATCAAGATAGTTGCGTCAGCTCGTCCTCTCTGGGACTAGCGGGCCACGCCTACGGCGAAGCCATAACCGCCGAAGCCCACGTCGCTGGGGCCGGCAAACTCTTCGGTATTGGCCGTGTCCTCGAAGCCGCTGGAGAAGTTGTACCAGTTCTGCCATTCGGCCTGGACGCGGGCGAATGCATACGCGCCATTGCACATCGGCATGATGTAGTCGTAGCCGAAGGCGAACTCCGTCATGCCGATCGTCACGTCCAGCAGGCGCTCTGCTGGGCGCCCTGCGTGTTGAAGATGTCCTTGTCGGACATCAGGATGGCGCCGCGGGCACGCGCGAAGATCGACCCGCTGGTGCCGATGCAGCGGCGCAGCTCCGCGGAAGTGAGCACCCCGTAGCCGCTGAACGAATTGAAGCGCACCTCGGCATTCCCCGGATCGATCATCGCCTCGCGAAATTCGTTGTAGCGCGCGCCTGCGGCGATCTCCAGGTTCCAGTTGCGGTTCAGGCAGAAGGTATCGAACGTCTCCACGTCCCAGTGGTACGTGTCTAGGTCCAGGCTGTCGGCATCGCCGTCGTTATTCGAGTTGTGGTCGAACTCCCAGTAGCGGATGCGACCGCCCAGGCCATCGCTGCGGACCCAGCCGACGGTTAGCCGGGGCGTCATGTCGAAGTCGAACTCTTCCTCATCTCCCAAGTTGGCGTTCACGCCGACGCGCACGCCGTCGGCCCGGTGATAACGGAGGAACAAGAGCTCGCCTGCGGCCCAAATGCCGCTGGAATGGCAGCACGGCTCGAAGCAGCCGCAGGTGCCGCCGCCGCAATCCTGATCGCATCCGCAGGTGTTGCTTCCGCAGCCGCAGCCCGAGTGGCAGCCCTGGGGGCCGCAGGCGGGCCGCGCGTCATAGCCGCTGCTGACGCGAGTCTGCGCATTGGACTTCAGCTCCGAGATTTCGGAGCGCAGGTCCGAGATGTCCTCGCCGACGTTGCCGGTGTCGGCGGAGTTCCCGTGCGAAACCAAATAGCCTTCGCGGGCTTGGGCCGGTGTCAGGGCCAGCCAGGCGGCCACCGCCACCGCGCCCACAAGACTCCATCCCTTCGGTGTGCAGAGCATGTCACGTCCTCACAAATACAAGTGATGTGCCGGAGACCGGCGACGAAGCCGGTATCGCGACGGCTGACCGCCAGGTCCTTCCGCAGCGGGATGCGCGGAAAAACCTAATCTGCCGCGTATACGGTCTGGACCGCCTATAGCAAGTTTATCGACGGGTCAACCGGCATCTTTGATACAGCCCGTCGCTGCCGGAACAGCTTGACTAACCGGAAGCGCTTCGCCACGCCGCAGCACCGCACCCGCGCGGTCAGGGTCCCACGAATCGCAGGCGGTCCATCTGGGGAAAACCGCCTTGTTCGCCCGGGCATTTCTGGCGAACATGCCGCCCCTTCGTCGTCTGCCGGATGCTGCCAGCCCTCGCCTTAGCGTCGCCGCTAGCATGACTGAACCCAATGGGCGCGAATCGGCCTGGAAGGTCTACACCCCCCACAGCGACGGCACGCTGCGCGGCAATCCCCTGGCGCGCATGGTCAAAGACTGCTGGGCCGCTCGCGAGCTGGCCTGGCGGATGCTGCACCGCGACCTGAGTGCCAAATACCGCCAGTCTCTGCTGGGCTACGTGTGGGCCATTGTCCCACCGCTGGGAATGACGCTCGGCTTTCTGCTGGCCGGCGAGGCCCAGATCATCAATACGGGCGACACCTCGATCCCGTATCCGGTCTTCGCCTTGCTGGGCACGGTGCTGTGGCAGACGTTCTCCGAGTCGCTCCACGGGCCGCTGCGGGCGGTGACGGCCGCCAAGCCGCTCTTGGCGCGAATCCGCTTTCCCTACGAGGCCATCATTCTGGCGAAGATCGGCGAGGTGCTGCTGAACCTGGGCATCCGCCTGGTGCTGGTAGCCGCGGCGCTGGCGATCTACGGCGTGCGGCCTTCCCTGAGCCTGCTGATGGCTCCGCTGGCCATGCTGGTGCTGGTGCTCATGGGCACGGCGATCGGCCTGCTGCTGGCGCCGCTTTCGGGACTCTATCACGACGTGGAGCTGGGCTTGTCTCTCGTGCTGAGCATGTGGTTTTTCGCCACGCCCATCATGTATGAACAAGCGGCCCCCGGTTCGACGATCGGCCTCATCAACGCCATCAACCCGGTGACGCCGGCGCTCGTCGTGGCCCGGCAATCGCTGGCCGGCCTGCCGCCGTCGCTGGGAATCGCCTTTGCGGTCTCCGCGGCTTTGACGGTCGCCGGGACGGTCATCGGCTGGCTGTTCTATCGCAAGTGCCTGTCGTACATGATCGAACGGGTGTGCGCGTAAACGCTCGCCCACGTACGCCACACTAGCACCAGCCGGCGCGACTAGCCCGACGCGTAAGCGAGGGAGCGGCGGGCAAGACGTTGAGTCCCGCCGCTCCCTCGCTTGCGCGCTGGCTTGTGCGTCGGGCTAGTGTGACTCTCCGGCGGAGCCTAGAAGAAGCCGCCTCCAAACGCCGATCCTCGAAATTGGCCGCCGCCCTCCAAGATTTGAATTGCGACTTGCGCCGCCTGGGCAACTTCGGCGTCCGGATCGCTCGTGGCCTTCTGCAAGTGCGGCTTCAGATCGATGGCCGCCGGGCCAAAGAGTGCGATTGAGTCGCAAGCCTCGCGCCGCACGCTGGCATCGGCGTCGGTCAGGGCTTCGACGAAGACCTGCATCATCGCCGCCGAGGGCGGAAACCGCTCCGCCCGGACCGCGCTGCCCAGCGTGGCCACGGCCGCCGCGCGGACATCGGCATCGCCGGCTTTCACCGCCCTCAGCAGCCCCGGCTGAGCGGAGCGGGCCAGGTAGCGAGTGACTTCGTCATAGGCCTCTTCATAAAAGGCGCGCTTGGGATACGCGCGGACGAAGCGGGCCACCAGCTCGTCGCGCTCCGGCACGATGCTCACCAGCGTGGCCAGCACGCAGGCCGGGAAGGTGTCGGGGGCGGCCTTCGTATTGCCCGCCGTCTCGCCGTCGTCGGGGCCGAGCAAGCGCTCGAGCTTGGGCACGGCAGCCGCGGCCCGCGAGCCCAGCGGCGAAAGGGCCAGCATGGCGGCGAGCTGCACCTGCTGCGCCGGCTCATCGAGCGCCGCCACCAGCCGCGGCACGTTGGCCTCGGCCCATTGAGGATGCTCGACCAGCTCCAGGAAGGCCAGCATGCGCACTTCGGCGTCGCTGGAGCCGGACGCCTGGTCCAGCACGACTCGGCCCGGTTCGCCCAAGCGGCCGAGTGCCCAGGCGGCCTCGCAGCGCCTGGCATAGCCGGGCGCACTGAGCCGCCGGCCCCACTCCTCGGCAAGCCGCGTGTCTCGGGGGATGAGCCGGCCGGCAGCGTAGTGCTCGGTCGGCAGCTCGTTGCCCTCGCCGTCCCAGACGAGCCAAGCGCCTTCGCGGTGCCCGTTCTCGTAGCTGCCACTGGCCGTCTGCCGGCCTTGTTCGTTGTAGACCGTCCACGCGCCGCTCTGCTGCCCGGCCGCGTAGGCCCCTTCGCTGGCCAATGGTCCGCCGGGCCACCAGGAGCGCGCCGGCCCCTCCAGCGTGCCGTCGGCATAGGTCCATTCCTCTCGCGGGCGGCCGTCCTCGTACCAGGTCTTCCACACGCCGTGCCGCTGGCCCCTGCGATATTCGCCCTGCTGTCGGACTCGGCCATTGGGATGGCGCCAGAGCCATCGCCCGTGGGGCTCGTCATTGCGGTATCGCCCTTCGCACACCAGGCGCTGCTCCACGTCCCGGAGCTCCCACCAGCCATTGTTGACGGGCGTATTGTCCTCGGTGCGATACACCTGCCGCTTCAGATGGAAGTCCGGCATCGGCCGCTCTTCGATCACCTCCGGCCGGGTATAGAAGAACATCGCCACCGCCGCGGCGAGCGTCACGAGCAGCAGCGTGCGGATGCGAAACTGCACGAACCGCCGCCAGGTCGGGCGGCGGGCACGGTCGGTATCTTTGGAGGTAGTCATCGTTCGTCCTGCCAGTGATGGCTATAGGGACGGCCCCACCGAGCTTGCTCGGTGGACCGATGATTCTGCACTACTCGTGACGAAACCCTTCGGTCGCCCCCGCCGAGCTTGCTCGGTGGAGCGAGTGATTTGCCACCAAGTCGCGCGTTCTCAATCATTCGCCCCAACGAGCAAGCTCGGCGGGGGCGAAGGATCTCCATTTCCAAGTAGTGCAGAATCACGTTCACCACCGAGCAAGCTCGGTGGGGTCTGTCATGTACCTGAAGATTCGTATTCTTGACCCTTGCGTCGTTAACTGCACGCTCGTACGCAAGTCGTGCAGCGGTGGCAGCGTGAATTCGTTGCTGGCGTTCAATTGGCGACGCAAGGATCAATCATATTAGCGCCAATTAGCGATTATTAGCGTTCCCCACTGTGCCGTGCTGGTCACCCCACAATGGGAATGATGCTGATTAACGGGCCATACGACCGCGTCCGTCGCTTCCGCTGCCGGAGCGGTTGATCGTTCGAGCTTGAATTCAGCAGCTTTAGTAGCTCTTTGGGCAATGCGGGGGCCTTCTCCCAGCCCTCGAGAAGCTGTCTTGCTCGGCTGTGCGTCGCCGCGGTGTGTGTCAGTGCCACAACGGCTCCCTGCCGGCCTTCGAGCGGAACGATGGTCAGTCGGCCCAGGCCGCCGTCGTCGGCCCAACGCTCTGGCGGTCCGAGCAGCTCCACGAGCATCTCGTGCAGGTCGTCCTCCACTGACCAGGGGACAGGTCCGCCAAACGGATCAGGGCCAGGCACTGCCGCCGGGTCAGCCGCCGGCACGGGATCGGCATCTTCACCCTCAAGGAAGCCGAAAGCCACCTCGGCCAGCAATGTCGCCGCCTCGAACAGATCGAGAGCATTCTGCGACACTCGGTAGAAGCCGGTAATCGGGCGATCCGGCTCGTTGCGAGTCACCAGGATGTGGTCGTGCCGCGGCACCCACCGCAGCCCGTGGGCTTCGGCCAACCCCGTGAGCACGTTCGACAGCGGCTCGCCCGTGACATCCAGCGACACACGCGTCTGCGCGAGGTCGGGGATCGTGGGATCATCAATCCCTGGCGCGTCGAGGGTGAGCTTCACGCCGCCGAGCTTCGCCAGAGCGGCCAGCACTTCGGGGAACGGTCCGTCCTTCACCGCATACGTGACAGGCCGGTTCACGGCTGCCAACAGCGCTTGCTCGGTTGGCGAGACGACGAGCCGGGGGCAAGCATCGCTGCTCCTCTGCCAGACAAGACTGTCTCCCCCATGGACTGGCCCAATCGATGCGCGGAACTGCCGCAGGAAAAGTTGCAGCTCGCGGTGGACGGACGAGGTCTGCCCTACAGCAAAAGCATTGTCTGAGACGAATTCGAGCGTGCCGCCGCCGCCGGCATCCTGCCACGAATCGGGCCGAAGATGTTCGGTGACAATTTCACCAAACCAGCTGGCGTATCCCGTCATCTCGACAGGTGACAGGGGCACTCGATAGAAACCCGCGATCGAGTGCAGTTCCGCATTCTCCTGGCTCGTTACCCAAAGCACGTCGTGGCGGATCGTCCAAGCCAACTGGCGGGGTTCGAGCAGGCGCGTCAGTGCATCGCCCAGCGGCTCGTCGGTCGCGGTGAACGTGCCCAGCCGGTCCGTCTTCCGGCGCGTGTAATAGGCGTCGCGTGGTCCGGCCTGCTCCTGAATGGTAGGCCAATCCCAAATGATGTTTTCCACGCCGGCCCGCTGCGCAAGCTCGGCGACGGCCAGCGACAACTCGCAGTTCTGGCACGAATAGCTGACGTGGCGCTGCGCGGCATGCCACAGCCGCTGCTCGGCCGGCGGGAACGCGAAGCACGGCGGCGCATCGGCTTTCGCGCCCAGCGAAGCATTCCATTGCTCCAGGAACCGTCGCAACTGACGATGAATGAACCACGTTTGCGATACCGATAGCACGTCACCGAACAGGCACTCATCGCAACCCGGACCACCGGCTTCCTGCCACGAATTGGGCGCAAGGGTGTTGTTGACGACATCCATGATCGACTCGTCGTCGACGGGCTCGCTCAGAGCCGGGCAGCGATAGGCCAGGTTCACGAGCATCGTGTCCGTCCTCTCCTTGGATGTGACGACCACGACGTTGTCTCGCACCACCCAGCCCAGCCCGGCCGCGTCGGCCACCAAGTCCAGCACGGCCGCCAGCGAAATGTTCGTCACCCGAAGGTCTGGATACACCACGTCGGCGACGATGTCGGCATCGAGGACGCACTTTTCCTCGATCAGGATGTTGGCTAGCCCGTACCGCTGGCTCAAGTGGTCAAGCGCCTGTCGCAGGTTGAGCTGGTGCTCGCCGAGATCGACGCTCACCGGCTGGTCGAGCAACTGCCACAGCCGCGCGGCCTGGGGCGACGTGGCGCGTTCGTCGTAGTCGATCGCGCGGGGATCGCGCGCCCGGCGAAACTGATCGAGGCACGCTGCCAGCTCGTCGTGCACGCGCTGTGTCTGAGACACGAGAAGGTGCTGGGCAACAGGGCAGAGGACGCCGGGGCCGCCTGCATCCTGCCAGGAGCTCGGCTGGATCAGGTAGGTCAGGTCATCGGCAAACTCCTCAACGTCATTGGTCAGATACCCTCTGGAAAAGGGGCGCGTAAGGAGGGGGGGTGTGGGCCGCCAAAACCGCCGCTGCCTGATCTCAGACGGAACATCGTAGATTCGCAACGACAAGCTCGTCTCGCCTTCGTCCTGTGTCGTAACCAGCAGCACCTCGTCCCGCACGGCCCAGCGCACGCCGAGCGGCTCGAGCAGCAGGTCTAACACCAGGCGCAGACTCACGTCGGTCAGCACGATCGGCGCGGTCTCCTCTCGTGCCCGGCTCCGGAGCGCTGCCTCGTCTACGTCGTACTGCGCCAGTTTGGACCACCGAACGACGACGTTGATGCCGTGCTGGGCCGCCAGCTCGCGGAGGACGGTCGCGGGCGGGCGATTGATGTCCAACGTCACCCGCGTGTCTAAGGCCCGAAGGATCGCCTCGGTCGCTGGCGAGGAATGGCCGCCCGGAGCCTGGCCCGCGCCCACCTGCGAGCGCAATGCGGCGAGCAAGTCGTCGATCTGCTCGTGCACGCTCCACGTCTGCTGGATGAAGAGCGCGCCCGGCCGCACCTCCACGTTGCCCGAGCCGCCGGCGTCTTCCCAACTGTCGGGCACGACGATCTCTCGAATGACCTCGGCCAGCTTCTCTTCATCGAGCGACTGCTGGTCCCGCGTCACGTCGGCTGTGGCGTAGATGCGACCCACACGCTGAGCAAGCGCCTCCTCGAGCGACGTGATCGTCAGGCCGTCGTCCTGCCAAACATACGCGGCCTCCACGCCATCCAGCAGCAAACGCAACACTGAGCGGAAGCGAATGCCCGCAGCCCGCAGGCTGACGGGCTGGGCGGGCGAGATGTCCGCTTCCTCCAGTTTGGCCGCGTCTAGCCGAATGGCCACGCCGCTCTGCTCGCTCAATTCCCGCAGCACGGTCTCCAGCGGCACGTCGTCCCAATCCACGGTGACGGTCTGGGCGAACTTGTCGCGCAGGGCGTCGAAGGGATCGACGACGGATGGATCGACGGGATGGCCGCAGCCCACCGGCAAAGCGCCGAGCAAAACGACCGCGCAGAATGAGTATCGCCAGCGGCCCATCACTGCGGTTCCGGTTGGGCGGAAGAATGGCCCACGCAGTCTCGACCAATGTACGCGACTTTACCCCCTGGCCGGGCAAAAGGCAACCAGCAGGGCAGGCTCTGCCCACGAAATACGTGCGGCGGCGCCACAATGCTCGGCCGTGCTCGAAGCCGCACTGGCGAGCGTCGAGGCGTAAGCCCGACGTGTGTGCTCCTCTGAGCGGTAACGTCTTACCCAGATTCGCGCTTAACTGAGCAGGCGGGTGGCCATCAGCACTCTCCGCGCACTCAAGTTTTTCAACTCCCCCAGGAGATATGCGATGAAAGCGGTTCGAATCTTCACGGCGGCAGCTCTCGGAGCCGCGCTGCTGGTCTTGGCTAGCGACGGCTACGCTTCCGGTAACAACAAGAAGAACAGCAACAAGGGTGGCGTCGGTGCCAAAGGCAGCGGCAAAGGGGGCGTCGTTTCCCCCGCCTTCCACAAGCACAAGCACCGTCATCACGCGCCCATCGTCAAGCACCATCGGCCGATCGTCGTAGTGCCCATCGTGCCGGCCGGCGCGGTGATGGAGGTGCCCGGCTATTACGGTTTGCGGCCGGGGCACGTGCTGCTCGACCTGCACGGCAGGATCGTGCACCCCAAGGTGCTGGCCTGGACGCCGCGGGGCCTGGTCGTCGAAATCCCCTTCATGAAGCTGCCGGCCCCTGTGTACGGCAAGCTGGTGGTGATCGGCTGGGACAAGTTCGCTTACCGGCCGCTGGACATCAAGATCGTGCCGCCGCTGGGCGCGCCGGCCGGCGGTCCCGCCGCTGGCCCGTCTGGTCCGCCGAAAGGGCCGGGCGTGGCGGTGAAATCGTAGATCGCCTGGGGTGCATGAGCCCAGGAGCGGCCACCGCGGCTTTCGCGAAGCCGTCGGCCGCGGGCCTGCCCGACCATCACGGGAAACCTGAATGAAACAGCCCGCGGAGGGGGCGCGTGGGCCGGATTTGTTTGAACTCTCGTGGCCCCAGCCGGTACAATCGCGGCCTGAGCCAACGTCCGGCCACTCGCAGAAGCCTGGCTTCTTCGAGCAGCCGGGCTCCTGAGGAGGACGCGATGCTCTACCGACGCGATGCGATGCTTCGCCTGGGCCAGATCGGGCTGGGAGCCCTCACGCTACCTGGCCTCGTCAGCGCGGAGATGGCCCTGGCCGCACGGCAGCAGTCGGCTTCGCGTTCCGCCTCCGGGCGCAGCTCGGGTAAGGCCAAGTCCTGCATCCTGGTCTACCTCTGGGGCGGCCCGCCGCAGCAGGACATGTGGGACATGAAGCCCGACGCTCCGGACGGCATCCGCAGCCAGTTCAAGCCGATCGACACGGTCGTGCCCGGCATCCAGATCTGCGACCAGATGCCGCGGATCGCCAAGCACACCGACAAGCTGGCCATCGTCCGCTCGCTGACGCACGACAGCAACCAGCACGAGGTCGGCGTCTATCACACGCTGACCGGCAAGGTCGATAACACGCTGGCGGTGCCGCGCAACCGCCGCAGCCGCCGCGACTTTCCCAGCGCCGGGTCGATCGTCTCGTACTTCACGCCGCCGGGCGACATGCCGGCCACCGTCACGATTCCGCGGCCGATCGGCCACGACGGCGTCATCTACGCCGGCACCTACGCCGGCTTCCTCGGCCCGCGGCACGACCCGATGGAGCTGCAGCCGCCGGCCGAAGTCGCCGAAGCGGCCCCGCACAGCTTCGGCCTGCCGCCGGGCGTGAGCGATGCCCACTTCACGGCCCGCGGCGGCCTCTTGCGGCAGATCGAGGCCGCGGAGCGCTCGCTCGAAAGCGGCCGGGCGACGGCCGGACTCGATGCCTCGCGCGAGCAGGCGTTCCGCATGCTCTCCTCGCCGCAGGCCAAGCGGCCTTCGACCTCGACCTGGAAGACCCCGCGTGCGCGACCGCTACGGCCGCAACGAGTACGGCGAGTGCTTCCTGCTGGCCCGGCGGCTGATCGAGGCGGGCGTGCGGCTGGTGACGTTCACCTGGTTCTACGTCTGCCCCGACGGCAACGTGGCCAACGTCTGGGACAACCACGGCGGCACCGGCTCGCTGGGCGGCCTCACCGGCTTCGAGATGCTCAAGGAGAACTACTGCCTGCCGCCGCTGGACCAGGGCTTCTCGGCCCTGCTGGAAGACCTGGCCGACCGCGGCCTGCTCGATGAAACGCTGGTGGCCATGTTCGGCGAGTTCGGCCGCACGCCGAAGATCAACCCGGCCGCCGGCCGCGACCACTGGGGGCCGTGCCAGTCGGTCGTGCTGGCCGGCGGCGGCATCCGCGGCGGCCAGGTCTACGGCGCCAGCGACGCCCACGCCGCCTATCCCAAGACGAACCCCGTGCGGCCCGAAGACCTGCTGGCCACCATCTATCACGCCCTGGGCATTCCGCCAGAAAGCGAAGTGATCGACCCGGTGGGGCGGCCGCACCGCGTGACGGATGGGCGACCGGTCGTGGAGCTGTTCTGAAGTACTTTAGGAGTGCGGCGACTCGTCGCCGCTTCGGATTCTCAAAAGGGCAGCAGTGACCGCGTCTTCTGCGCCGTCATCCCAAAAATCCCAAAGCGGCGACGAGTCGCCGCAGTCCAGATCGCATCACTCCGCCAGCAGCAGCGCCTGTGTCGCCCAGGAGGTGCCGCAGATCGAGATGAACTGCGACTTGCCGTGCGGGAAGCCGCTCTCGAAATACGTCTGGATCGGCTTGCTGCGGGTGGCGACCAGCCAGGAGCCGTCGGTCAGCCGGGTCTTGGTGAGATACTCGGCGCCGCGGCGATAAGCGGTCGCATCGGTCGCTAGCCCAGTCTGGTGCAAGGCCACGAGCGCCTGGCCGGTGGCATAAGCGTCGCTGGCCATGTCGTCCGTTTGCGGCCAGCCGCCGTCGGACCGCTGCTGCGCCACCAAATCGTCGGCGGCCTTCTGGATCGCCGCCCCGTCGGCTCCCGACCAGTGCAGCCCCAACAGGCGGAAGGTGCGGTCTTCACCCGTGAGCGACTGCCGCTTGGCGGATGGCTGCGAGGCTTCCCGCGAGGCGGACTTTTCGGCAGGTTTTTCGGCCAGACTTTTATCAGGGCCTGGCTCCGGTTCATCCAGCGATTCGAGCAGCCATCGGCAGGCATCCGCCGTGCGGCGAGCCACTTCGCCCATTTGCTCCTTGGCGGCGAAGAGCTGAATGCCGCGCACCGCCAGTGCCGTGGCGGTGAAGTGACTGTCTTCCAGCGGAGGGCGATGGGTGCGGATGCGCCATTGGCCGTTTTTCTGCTGTGTCTTGAAGAGATACGCGATCAAGGCCGCCGTCGTGTCGTCCGCCTTGCGGCCCGCGGCATGAAGCCCGACCAGCGCGTAGCCGGCGGTGAACGGACCGCCTGGCACGCCCTCCCCCTTGTGAAGCTGGTCGCGCCGCTGGCCGAAGTAGTTGAGCGTGAAATCGGCCTGGGAGGCCATCCGCCGGGCGTCCACGTCGTAGCCGCGCCGGCGGGCCATCGAAAGCGTCACGGCGGGCAACGTCTGGTGATGGCACGAGAAGCACTCACGCTTCTCGGTATACGCAAAAGCGCTTTCCTCGAGCAACGCGACGCTGCGCTGAACCGCCGAATTGAGGGCAACGGGCTCCACGACCTCGCGGACCGCAACGTCGGCCGCCGCGGCAGGGTCTGCCACGGCCGGAGCGGGCCACCATCCCACGACGGCGATGAGCCCCATGACAAGGCACAGCGTGGCCGGCATGCGCTGAGCGTTCACGGCGATGGGCTCCCCTCGAGTTCGGTCCGCATCCAGTCCATGTACCCCTTAAACCCCGCGGAGACCGGTACGGCCAGGATTTCCGGCACCTGGTAGGTGTGAACGGCGCGGATGGCCGCCTCGACCTGATCGTACAGGTCTGCCCGCGTCTTGGCGATGCACAGCCATTCCTCGGCGGCGTCGATCTTGCCCTGCCAGTGAAACGTGCTGGTGACGGGACCGACCACCTGCACGCACGCAGCGAGCCGCCGCTCGACGAGCGCGCGTGCGATCTCGTCCGCCCGCGGCCGGGCATCGGTCGTCGTGAGGACCTGAATGAATTCGGTCATGGTGGATCGGGCTTCTGACTTCAGGCTACGGGCTTCAGGGTTTCAGACTTCAGGCCGCGCCTCTCTCGCATCCGAAGCCTGAAGCCCGAAGCCCGTAGCCTGAAGCCTGCTTTTGCCGTTGGTCCCCGCCAGGGCTATCAACATAATGCCGCGGCATTGGTCGTGAAAGCAGCCAAGGATGCGATTGCCATGAGCGACTCGGCCGCCAGCGAGTTCGTCGCGCCAGCGTCGCTGGCACGCCGCTTGCCGCGAGCGCTGCGGCGGCGGTTGGCGAGCTATTGGTCAAGTCTGACTCATCGGCGGCGGCCGACGGCCGAGGCGGCGTTCGAATCGCTGCTGCGGGCCTTCACGCCCACCGCTGCGGAACCAGGCCGCCAGTCTTCCACGTCGGTGACCACGCTGGGGCAAGCGATCGCGACGGCCGCCCGGTTCGGCGAGCTGCGCGTCGCCATCGGCTGGTCGCGGACGTTGCTGGCAATGCAATCGGCCGACGGCAGCTTTGGCGACGGGCGCTTTGCCGACGGCCGCGCACATCCATCACGGTTCCACACGGCACAGGCCCTCCGCGGCTTGCTCGGCCTGCACGCGGCACTCAACAAGCGTGCCGCGGGGGACGCTGTCGCGCCCAGAGCGCCGGCGAGGAGCGGCCGGCCGCGTGCTTGACCGACGCGATCTTCAGAGCGGCCGCTTACCTTGCCGGGCAGTTCGGCGACGACGGCTTGCCTCGACTCACTGACCCGCCACCCGGATCGATCGACCGCTGGGGGCCCCGATCGCTGGCCCTGTCCTGGCTGCCGCCGCTGGTCGAAGCCGCGCGGCTGCTGGATGAGCCTCGATGGGAGGCCACGGCAAGACGCTCGCTGCGACGACAGTTGAACCGCCTGAACCTCGCCCACTGGGATGCACCTACGCACTGGTGGGCGTATGCCGCGACGGCGCTGACGGAGCTGGAGGAGCACGCAGCGGCCCGCGCCGCGCTTCGCCGCGCGGCTGCCCTGCAAACGGCGCGCGGCGAAGTCGTGGCCATGCCGGGCGCAGCCTGGGTCTCCGGAGCCGGCTTGGCGCTTTTGGCCGGCGTCTGGCACCAACTCGGCTCGCCCGAGGAGTGCCGTCGGGCCGATCTGGCGCTGGCCGCCCTCGCGCGCCGCCAACGACCCAGCGGCGGGTTTCCCGGCGGCTGGGGCCGCCAGGCGCGGCATGGCCTGCGAGCCGAGTGCCCCCTGACGACGGCACTGTTTCTGGACGCGCTGCGAGGGCAGGCGCGGCGAGCATTTGCCGCGGAGACCGGCTTTCCCGCCGAGATCGATGCCGGCGACGGCCGGCTAGCGGCGGTGCTCTTTTGGTGCCGCGAGCTTGGCCCGGTCCCGCGGATCATCGACGTCGGCTGCGGACAGGGACGGTTTCTGCGGCACCTTCGTAAGGTCCTGCCCGAAGCCACGCTGGTTGGCGTGGATCTCTCGCCCGCGGCGCTAGCCGGACTTCCCGCAGGTGCCGAGGGCCGCGTAGGCGATCTCGTCTGTGTCCCGGCCGGCACGGGCGAGTTCGATGCGGCTCTCTGCGTCGAGGCGCTGGAGCACTCCCTGCTCCCTCGCCGGGCGATCGCCGAGCTGTGTCGCATCGTGCGGCCCGGCGGCAGCATCTTGATCATCGACAAGAACGCCACACATCAGCCGCTCTCGGACGCTCGGCCTTGGGAGCGATGGTTTCGCCCCGACGAGGTCGCTGCCTGGCTGGCCGCGGAGGCGGACGAAGTCGGTGTCCGGCCGGTGGCCCACGGCGGCGCCAGGACGCCCAGCGGGCTGTTCTTATGCTGGACGGCGCGTCGCCGCCTGGGCCAGGGCGCTCGCCGGGCCGCGTAGGCTGCGTCGGATGGCCACGAACCCGACGCGTAAGCGAGGCAGAATCGCCGTCTATCCTCGCATCTCCGTCGCTTGCGCTTCGGGCTAGTGTCCGCGGCTTCGGGCTAGTGTCCGCCGAGTATGGTTAGTGTCCGCCTGGCGGCTTTTTCTTGATCTTCTCCCCGCTCCGATAATTGCAGACTTCTCACGCAGCGATTAGGCTTAACAACTTGACCGGCCGCCGGGGCGTGAGCTAACCCGACGGATTGGAATCCGCCCCACCCGCATTCATCCCGCATCCCGCATCCCGCTTTCCAGGAGTCTCGGTAATGAGTCGTTCGAATCGTCGTCAGTTTCTGCAAACGTCGGCCGCGGCTGGCATTGGGTTTTGGGTCGCCGGCGGCGTGGCCGGCCGGTCGGTGTACGCCTTGGCGGCCAGCGATCTCCGCTTCGGCTGCATCGGCATCGATGGCAAGGGCTCCAGCGACACTTCCGACGCCTCCCGGCATGGCAAGGTCGTGGCAATTTGCGACATCGACGACGACCTGCTGGCCAAGGCCGGCAATCTCTACAAAGAGGCCAAGAAGTTCCACGACTTCCGCGAGATGCTCGACAAATACGGCGGCGATATCGACGCTGTGACCGTCAGCACGCCCGACCATACCCATGCCGCGGCCTCCGTGATGGCCATGAAGATGGGCAAGCACTGTTTTTGCCAGAAGCCGCTGACGCATTCGATCCACGAGGCCCGCACGATGGCCCAAGTGGCCAAGGAAAAGAAGGTGGCCACGCAAATGGGCAACCAGGGCACGTCGGAGACTGCTTTGCGGAAATCGGCCGCCATCATCAAGGCCGGCGTCATCGGCAAAGTGAGCGAGGTCCACGTCATCACCAACCGGCCCGTCTGGCCACAAGGCGAGCCGCGCGGCACGCCCAAGCCGGTGCCCAAGACGGTGAAGTGGGACTTGTGGCTCGGCCCGGCGCCCTATCGTCCGTATGCCGACGGTTATCACCAGTTCAAATGGCGCGGCTGGTGGGACTTCGGCACCGGCGCCCTGGGCGACATGGCTTGCCACACGATGAACCTGCCGTTCGCCGCGTTGGGCCTGCGCGACCCGATTTCGGTGCAGGCCGAGACGACGGGCCACGACAAAGACAGCTATCCGCAGCGCTCGAAGATCGTGTACAAGTTCGCCGCGACCGAGAGCCGTCCGGCCGTCACCATGTACTGGTACGACGGCGGCAACCGTCCCTCACTGGAAATGTTTCCGACGTTCGAGCACTTCAAGTCGGCCAAGCCCAAGGGCACGCAGAAAGACTACGACGACTACTTCACCAAGACCGGAGCGTTGTTCGTCGGCGAGAAGGGCAAGTTCTTCTCGCCAGGCGACTATGCGGGCGACACCGATCTCTCGGGCGTGCTGGCCGGCAGTGAATACACGACGCTGCGAAAGTACCCCGACAAGGAATTCAAGTACACCCGCTCTCCGGGCCATTTCCGTGAGTGGGTGAACGCCATCAAGGAAGGCCCCGCCGCCGCCTCGAACTTCATCGAGTACGCCGTGCCGCTGACCGAGACGGTGCTGCTGGGGAACCTGGCGGTCTACGCCGCGGAAAAGAAAGGCCCCGGCCCGGTGATCGAGTGGAACGCCGCCAGCATGGCCGGCACGGGCGCCACGGGCCTCGACAAGATCCTCAAGCGAGAATACCGCGAAGGCTATAGCCTGTAGAACGGATTTCAATCCGTTCAAATGGCGAGCGGCCGGCGTCAGCCGCTGATGGCGCCGACGCAAGCGATCATTCAGAAGCGACCATTCAAAGTAACCGTCCAGAAGCCCGGCTTCTCCCAGAAGCTGGGCTTCTTTTTCGCGCTTGACCGTATTTGCCGCTGGACCAACAATCGTGGAGTCGTTTCGGTAGCTGAAGTCGCCAGACTTCCGCTGAGTGAACTTTGGCGAGTTCGGCTACCCGTTTTGACCCACACCCCACGTCGGGCTTATGCCTTGACGCTCGCCGAGAGGCCGCACATGAAGTTGCTCCCGCTGCGCTGGTTTCACGACGCGACTCGCCGGTCCACGCGCGCCGCCACGGTCGTCGTCGTGCTGGCCCTCAGCCTGATGGCTTTGGCTCCCCTCGCCCGCGTGGCGGCCGACGAAGTCTCGGAGAGCGAGAAGCGGCTGGCCGAAGCCGTCCGCTACCTGGCCTCCGACGAGCTGGAAGGGCGCGGCCTGGCCACGGCGGGGATCAACAAAGCGGCCGACTACATCGCCGACCAGTTCCGGCAAGTTGGCCTGAAGACTCAGGTCTTCGAGGGCTCGCCGTTCCAGCAGTTTGAAGTCGTCACAAGCACCAAGCTCGGATCGGCGAACTCGGCGGCATTGGTCGGCCCCGACGGCAAGCGCGTGGAGCTGAAGCTGGGCGCCGACTACACGCCGCTGGGCATGGGCGGCTCGGCAACGCTCGACGCGCCGCTGGTCTTCGTCGGTTATGGCGTCACGGCCAAGGACCTGAAGTACGACGAGTTCGCCGGCATCGACGTCAAGGGCAAGGCGGTGGTCATCGTCCGCAAGGCCCCGCAACAGGACCAGCCGCACGGGCCGTTCGCGGGCAACGCCCTCTTCCAGCACGCCAGCTTCATGCGCAAGGCCTCGAACGCTTATCAAAATGGCGCGGCGGCGGTGCTTTTCGTCAACGATGGTCATGGCATCCGCACCACGCTGGCCCGGGTCGAGAAGCAGATTCAAACCACGATCGACCGGCTCGCTGCGGCGAAGAAAGCAGAAGCCGGCAAGCCGCTGTCGGACAAGCAGGCCAAGGAAATCCGCACGCTGGCCGAAGCCCTGGCCCGCGACTGCCAACGGCTGGAGACTGAGCGTGACCCGCTGATGCCGTTCGAAAGCGGCGACTTGGATCAGCCCCGCGATCTGCCGGTGCTCACCGCCCGGCGGGCCGTCATCGAGCCGATCTTGAAGGTGGCTCTCGGCAAAGAGCTCGCCGAAATCGAGAGGGGCATCGACAATGACCTCAAGCCGCAGAGCCGCGAGCTGACCGGCTGGAAGCTCACCGGACAGGTGGCCGTCGAGCGGACCAAGACGCCCATCAAGAACGTGGTGGGCGTGATGGAGGGCTTCGGCCCCCTGGCCGAGGAGACCGTGATCATCGGCGCCCACTACGACCACCTGGGCTATGGCGGCAGCGGCTCGCTGGCCCCCGGCTCGAAGGAAATCCACAACGGGGCCGACGACAACAGCTCGGGCACGGCCGCGCTCATCGAGATCGCCCGGCACATCGCCGACCGCAAGACCAAGACCCTGTTCAAGAGCTTCCGCCGCGTCGTGTTCATTGCCTTCACGGGCGAGGAGCGCGGGCTGCTGGGGAGCGCCCATTACGTGGAGCGCCCGGCGTTCCCCAACGCCAAGACGGTGGCCATGCTCAACCTGGACATGGTCGGCCGCCTGAACGAAGACAAGCTGATCATCCAGGGGGTCGATACGGCCAAGGAGTTTGGCCCGCTCATCGACCGGCTCAACGGCGACTTCCGCTTCAAGATCACCCGGCAGAAAGGGGGCCACGGACCGAGCGACCACACGTCGTTCTACACCAAGGGCATCCCGGTAATGCACTTCTTCACCGGCACGCACAAAGATTACCACCGGCCCACCGACGACACCGAAAAGATCAATGTCCCCGGCATGCGGCGCGTCGCCGGGATGGTGGCCGAGGCCGCTCTGTCGCTGGCCAGCGGGGAGAAGCCGACCTACGTGAAGATCGAGCCGGCCAAGAAGGGCGCGGGCGGCGGCGGCGACCGGCCGTACGTCGGCACCGTTCCCTCCTTTTCCGGTGAAGGGCCGGGGTACAAGCTGTCGGATGTCACGAAGGATAGCCCGGCCGACCAGGCGGGCCTCAAGGCCGGCGACGCGATCATTCAGCTCGACAAGTACAAGATCGGCGGCCTGGAGGACTACGACACCGCGCTGCGGAAGTTCAAGGGCGGCGACAAGGTGAAGTTCACCGTCCTGCGGGAGGGGAAAGAGGTCGTTCTGGAAGTAACGCTCGGCGAGCCAAGATAGACGGAGAGGGCTGGGGTCGTGCAGCGAGCGGCCGACCCAATCAACGGCGCGTCCACCAGTCTGGCATCCCAAGAACGCACCGTCGGGCGGGCTCGCGACCCGCTGTCATTTTGTCCGTCGGGACAAGTCCGACGGGTTTGTGGTATCGCCCGCGCCTGGTAGCTGACCAGTCAGCGAACGGTCGCGGCACGCCCGACGGGGGTTTTCGTCTCTCAACCGCCTTCACCATGCGTCTCACGCGTCTCACCCCGATGCTGATATGCGAGGACGTGCAGGCGTCAATCCGCTTCTATGCCGAAGTGCTCGGCTTTACGGTGACCAGCCGCATGGACAACATCGGCCGGTCCGGCTGGGCCATGCTAGGCCAGGGAGGCGTGGAGCTGATGCTGGCCAGCTCGCAGGAAGTGCCGCCGTCGGCGAAAGTGCAGGGCCGCTACCCGCAGGCGCTCTACTATTTCTATCCCGCTGACGTTGTTGCCCTGCGCGAATCGATCGTCGAGCGCGGCTATCCCTGCGGCGAGTTGGTCGTGCGCTTCTACGGGATGAAGGAATTCGAGGTGGTCGATCCCAGCGGGCACGTGCTGTGGTTCGGGCAGGAGACGGACGATCCGCCGACGCCGGAAGAGTGACGCGACGGTGGGCGAGTTGCTTCCCGGCCCTCTCTTCGCGGGCCGTGGACCTATAATTCCTTGGCGTCTCGGCCCCGTCTCCGCGATGGCTGACTGATGAACGACTTCGCCGCCTGGTCGCAGCAGATCAAGTTTCTCCACGACTCTCTGGAGCGGCTACGATCCTTAACGGAGTCGCTGGGCGTGGCCTCGCCGCGCGGCGAGGAGTGGTTTGCCCTGCTGGAGCAGAAGCTGCTGCCGCAGGTGCGGGGCGAGCCGTGGCTCGTGGCGGCCATCGTCGGCGGCACGAACATCGGCAAGTCGCTGATCTTCAATCAGCTCGCCGGCGAAGAGGCCAGCGCCGTCAGCCCTCTGGCGGCCGGCACACGCCATCCGGTGTGCCTCGTGCCGCACGGCTTCGCCGACGAGGCCACGCTCTCGCGGCTGTTCCCCGGCTTCGAGTTGCGGGCTTGGCGGGCGGCCGACGACGCGCTCGATGAGGGGCCGGCCCACTTGCTTTTCTGGCGGCCCAGCGCGACCGTGCCGCCGCAGCTTCTGCTCTTGGATACGCCGGATATTGACTCTGACGCCCAGGTCAATTGGGAGCGGGCCGAGCGGATCGGCCACGCCGCCGACGTGCTCCTGGCCGTGCTCACGCAGCAGAAATACAACGACGCGGCAGTCAAGCAGTTCTTCCGCAAGGCCGCCGAGGCGGACAAGCCGGTGATCGTGCTGTTCAACCAGTGCGACCTGGCCGAGGACCGGCCGTACTGGCCGCAATGGCTCCGGACGTTCGTGGGCGAGACCGGGGCCGACGCCATGCTGGTCTACGTCGTGCCGTATGACCGCGCGGCGGCCAAGGATCGCTCGTTGCCGCTCTTCGACGTCGGGCGAGACGGCCGCGGGGAAGCGGACCAGCCGGCCTCGCTGCGCGATGAGCTATCGGCCCTGCGCTTGGGTGAGATCAAGATTCGCACGCTCCGCGGAGCGCTGATCAAGGTGCTCGATGTCTCTGCGGGCGCTCCCGCTTACTTCGAGCGCGTGCGACAGGCGGCCGGCGACTTTTCGGCCGCCGCGGCGGCGCTCTCGGCTCAGGACATGGCCCGCGTGAATTGGCCGCCGCTCCCCTCGGGCATGCTCGTCGATGAAATCCGCCAATGGTGGGATGACCGCCGCAGCCCATGGTCGCGCTCGGTGCACGGCTTCTATCGCAAGCTGGGCGACGCCGTGACCTGGCCTTTCCGCCGGACCTGGCAAGCCGTCTCGCCGCCAGACGCCGATCCGGCGGCCACGTTCCAGCGCGACGAGCGAGCGGCGATCTTTGCCGCCATCGGGCGGCTGCTGGCCGAGCTGGAGCGGCTCTCGCAGCTCGGCAATGCCACGCTGCGGCCGCGACTTCAGAAGCTGTTGGCCGGGCAGTCGCGGGCCGATCTGCTGCGCCGGATCGAAACGAGTCACGCCGAGCTGCCGCCGCTGGACGACGACTATCGCCGCTATCTGCGGACGGAGCTGGACCAATGGGGCCGCGATTATCCGCGCGTGGTCGGGTTTCTGCGGTCGCTCGATCACGTGGCGGCGCTGGCCCGGCCGGCGATCACCGTCTCCCTGGCCGTCAGCGGCTGGCTGGTGGCCGGCGGCCTGGTGCACGACGCGGCCGTGCAAGTGGCCGGACACACGGTCGGCCAGGTGGCCACCGAGGCGGCCATCACCGGCGGCATCACCACCGGCGGTGAAGCCTTGGTGGCCACCACCGGCGAGGGCCTCAAGCAAGCCGCCGCCCAGCTCTTCCGCCGGCTGCAAAGCCACTATGCGCGGCAGCGCGCGGAGTGGCTGGCCAGTTGGCTGGAGAAGGAGCTGCTCGGCGATCTCTTGACCGAGCTGCGGCAGGGGGCCGAGGCAACGGGACACGAAGCGTTCCTCTCCGCGCAAGCGGCCCTGGTTGCACTCCGCGGCGCCGCCCCACGACACTAACCCGACGCGTGAGCGAGGGAGAGACGTGAGTGACGCCGGAGTCTATGCCGCTCGCCCTCGCTTACGCGTCGGGTTAGTGTGGCAACGGCACAATCAGCACCCACCACAGGCGGTCGCCAAGCTTCAGGCGATGTCGCGGCGTCAGCCCGCCGGTGCGCTCGTCGATCTGGCTGACGGCCAGGTGCCCGCTGCCTTCACCGGCAGCGACGAGGAATTTGCCGCGGGGGTCGATGTCGAACGACCGGGGGTTCTGCTCGGTCTTGGCGTGCCCGGCGGCCGTGAGCGTCGCTCCGTCGTCGCTGATGCGAAAGATGGCCAGGTTATCCGGCCCGCGGTTGGCCACGTAGAGAAGCTTGCCGGTCGGGTGCACCTTCAGCTCGGAACAGGCGTGCTGGCCGCGGAAGTCACCGGGCAGCGTCGAGACGGTGCCGCCGGGCGTCAGCGTGCCCCGCTTCTCGTCCATCCGATAAGCCGTGACGCTGCCGCCTTGTTCGTTGTCGATGTAGGCGATCGCCTTCGTCGGATGCCAGGCCAGGTGCCGCGGGCCGGTATTCTTGGCCCGCGTGACCCTGGCCGGCTCCAGCGGGCTCAATCGCCCGACCCTCGCGTCCCAGGCGAACTGGAAGATGGCGCCTCGGGCCGGTGTGCGGCACGAACACAAATCGGTTGCCCGCGTCGGGCACGATGGCGTGGGCCTTTTCCGCCGTAGCAATCTCCTGCACGGGCTTCTCACTGAGCGAGCCGTCCGCGCCGATGGTGTGCACGCTCACTTTGGCCGCCACGTAATAGGCCGTGAACAAATATCGCCCGGTGCGGTCGGTGTGGATGTGCGCCGGATCGGCCCCGGCCTCAACGACGCGCAGCGGCGTCAGCCGACCCGACTCGGCATCGATGCGAAAGCTCTGCAGCTTGCCGGTCGAACGGTGGGACGCGAACAGGAACCGTCGATCAGGCGAGGTGATGAGCGCCGCTGGCTCGCCTTCGAGTGGTACGCGCTGGCGCTCGGTGAGCGCACCGCTGGTCTCATCCAACCGAAAGACGACGATCTGCTTGTCGGTGGCAGCGGAGACGTAGACGACCGTGGCGGCGTGAGCAATGGCGCCACTGAGGCCAGCGGCGACCATGGCGGCATAGCAGACGGACCTCCATCGGACCGACATCAGCGCGATCTCCAAAAAAGCCGACTGAACCAAGTCGCCTGAACTCGCTGGCTAGTATACCCATCGCTTGAGCAGCGTCCCGCTCGCCAGGTCGCGGATTTCGACGAACGTCGCGCTCGAGCCGTCGCTGACCAGCACGCAACGGTCGCCATGCACAAAGGCGTGTGCGGAATGACGGTATTTCGAATGATTGACGCCCAGCGGCTCGGCGAAGACTTCCCAGATGATCGCCGGTGGCGTGCGCCAGATCGATACGAACGAGCTGCACTCCACTGTCACTGATTGGGCCATGAAGCGAGACGAGGACGTTGCCGGCGGCGAAGAAATGTGATCTCGCCACAAGGTCATACATCAGCATGTCGCGGTGCGGGAGAGTGACTTCCAGCGTCTTGCCGGTCCGGCGAGATTCGAACTGAAGCGCCGCGTGGCCGATCGCTCGGCCGCCTGCCAACTCTTCAGTGAAGTAAGCCAATTCGAGGGATTTCCAGCCGGCGGAGCTGTTGGTTGACACGTCTGGAACCGACTCGTTCCTGCGAACGATCACGTCAGGGCGTGCCTCGATCTCCGGGGTCTCCCCAACCTTCGTGTCCCGGAGGTCAACAAACCGCAGGCCGTCGATCCGTGCCAGGTGCTTCAGTCCGCCGTCGGTAACGTCGGTATCCCTCAGACAAAGGCACTCCAGCCCCGCGAGACCCTCGAGATGTTCCAGTCCCTCGTCGGTGATCGCCCCGCGAGCGTTCGGGCTGCCGCTCAGATTGAGCGTGAACGGGCCGAGCCGTTTCAGGTCACGTCGCAGGCGCCTGAGCCGCTCGTCGGTCAGCGGCTCGGAGTCCGAATAGGCCCAGTAGTGGAACGATAGCTGCGTCGGCGTTTCACCGCTGCCCCACTGGAGATCGCCGCCAAGTTCTTTGACGTGCTCGGTAAACCGCTCTTGAAACTCTTCCCACGATTCCTGGGAGTACCACCAACTGAAAGGGTGCTGGCAGTGACGACGAGCAACAGCGTCGATAGGCCGAACTGCCAGCGGCGGCGCTTGCGCGGCGGGGGGCTTTCCGCGGGCGATGACTGAGGATTGTCAACGGCCATGTACTGCAAGCGGTCGAAGTTGGCGGTAGTGGGTCACTGCCCCGCTGCCAAGTTTGTGCCTCGCGCGGAACTCGATGCCAAGGCATCGTCGCTTTTGTTGACAGGAAGATCGTGGACAGGAAGATGCAAGCTGCCCTAGGCTTCTCGAATGATCTTCCTGTCCTTCATTTTCCTGTCGTTCTCTTCCTTCGAAGATACTTGTCTGACAGAATTTGCTTCCTGCGGCAAGATGTGAAGAACTCAGAGCAATCACGATGCATCAGATCTCGCGGTCTGTCCGTTGTTGCATCGCCTGGGTGGCGGCATTGGCGATCGTGACTGTCGCCGCGGTGGGCCGCTGGTCGGCCGACGCCGATGACGCGGCCCGGTCGTCTGCCGCGAAGGCAGATCGCTCGCGGGCCGCACTGCACGCGGCCGTGGAAAAGAACCTCGGCTACTGCCGCGATTGGCTGGCGGCCAAAGATTGGAAGTCGCTTCGCCAATCCGCCGACGGCGTCGGCATTCTGGTCGCCGTGTTGGCTCGGCAGGGCGACGGCGATAAGTGGCGCAGCGGCGTCGAGGACCTCAGCGCGAGCGTCGAGACCCTCTGCTCGGCGGCAGACGCCAAGGAACCCCAAAAGAGTAAGGAGTTAATCGAGCGGCTGAGCGCGAGCAACAAGGAGCTGGCCGGGCTCGCCGTCAAGACCCGGCCCGCCACGGCCAGGTCCGCCGCGAAGCCGATCGAATCGCTCAGGCCGCTGATGACGCTCTTGGACGGCACGCACGCGGACGCCAAGGCGGCGTTGGCCCTCGGCGAAGTGGCCGAGGCCAAAAGCATGGCCGTTGTGTTGTCAGAGCTAGGGCGAGTCGTGTCTAATCAGCGCGGCGACGCCGCCTGGCGTGCCGCGGCCGAAGCGATGATCCGCGCCGCGCCGAGGCGGCCGACGAAAAGCAGACCGACGCCAAAACGGTCCGCCAGCAGCTGGCGCGGGGTTTACGAGAAGTGCGAAGCCTGCCACAACCGCCAGCGGTAGCGAGGCGATTTGGTTCGACGTTGGGCGTTCGATGTTGGACGTTGGACGTTCGGCCTAAGTGACGAACGTCCAACGTCGAACGCCCAACGTCCAACGTTGAAAGCTCCTTCGACCACGGCCAATCGTTACATTCCTGCTAATCCCTTCACGAGGAGATAGCCATGTCCGCCGATCGCCCATGCCCGGATTGCTCGCACGGCCTGGAGTTCGACCGCCGCGTGTTCCTCAAGACGGCCAGCGCCGCCGCGGCGGCCGCGGCGATCCCCTCGCTGGGACTTGCTAGGGAGGACAAGACGCCGGCCTCCGAAACCCACGTCAAGAAGCTGTACGACGCTTTGACCGACGAGCAGCGCAAGGTGGTTTGTTTCGCTTGGGACCACACCGAGGGGGGCGACGCCAAGAAGGCCAAGGCGAAGGCCAAGGGCGCGAAGGCACGCGGCGGCCGCGGCCTCTTGCGGACCCATGTCTCCAACAACTGGAGCATCACGACCCGCTCGGTCAACAGCAGTTTCTATTCCAAGGACCAGCAGGAGCTGGTTCGCACGATCTTCGAGGGCATCTTCCAGCCCGACTGGCTCCCCAAGATCGACAAACAGCTCAAGGACGACACGGGCGGCGAGCCTTGGGGGGCGGAGCAGAGCATCGCCATCTTCGGCAAGCCGGGCGACGAGAAGTTCGAGTTCGTCATGACCGGCCGGCACCTGACGATCCGTTGCGACGGCAACTCGACCGAGCACATGGCCTTCGGCGGGCCGATCTTCTACGGCCACGCCGCCAGCGGCTTCGACGAGAAGGTCGGGCATCCCGACAACGTCTTCTGGTACCAGGCGCTGGAGGCCAACAAGGTCTTCGAGATGCTCGACGGCAAGCAGCGCAAGAAGGCCCTGCTGACCCAGCGGCCGGCCGAAGCCTCGGTCAGCTTCCGGGGGAGCGACGGCATGTTCCCCGGCGCTCCGGTGGCCGAAATGACCAGCGACCAGAAGGGCCAGGTCGAGAAGATCCTGGCCGCGCTGCTCGATCCCTACCGGACCGCCGACCAGGAGGAAGTCCGCGCCTGCCTGAAGGCCCAAGGCGGCCTGGACAAGTGCTCGCTGGCGTTCTACTCCCAGGGCGACCTGGGCGACGACGGCGAGTGGGACAACTGGCGGCTGGAAGGCCCGTCGTTCGTCTGGTACTTCCGCGGCACGCCGCACGTCCACGTGTGGGTCAACATCGCCGACAGCCCGAAGGTGAAATTGAACGCCCGAGGGTAAGCGTTTTTCGAGGCAGCCGAAGTCGCTGTGTGGCCGAAGTCGCCAGACTTCGGACAGGCTGGCACCGTGCGGACAAGATGTCCGCCCTACTGGCTGCTCTTTACCGCTGTGCGCGATAAGCTGGTCGGTAGGTTCCTGACTCGACCGACCACTTGACCGTCGCTCATGCTCACGCCCGCCGACATTCTCGGCCCCGAGGGGCGCATCGCTCGCCGCCTGACGCAGTACGAGCTGCGGCAGCAGCAGCTCGAGATGGCCGAGGCGGTGGGGCGCGCGATCGTCGGGCGTCGGCACCTCATCGTCGAGGCGGGCACCGGCGTCGGCAAGAGCTTCGCCTACCTCGTGCCGGCCATCCTCTCCGCTGCCGGCTCGCAGAACAAGCAGATCGGCGGTAAGCCGCCCGCCCAGCCAGCGGACGCAACCGGACCCGCGCCCGCCGAGACCGGACCGGACCTGGAGCAGATCAATGCCGAGTTGGGCCTGCCCTCGGGCCTGAGCGCCGAGGACTGGGCCGGCGACCCACGCCTGGACGACCTGCCGCTGCTGGAGGACGACGGCGAGGACAAGGCGAAAGACCGCGGCCTGCGGATCGTCGTGGCCACGCACACCATCAGCCTTCAGGAGCAATTGATCCGCAAGGACCTGCCGTTCCTCAACGCCGTCATCCCCCTGGAGTTCTCGGCCGTGCTCGTCAAGGGGCGCGGCAATTACCTCAGCAAACGCCGGCTGGCGGCCGCGCTCGAGCGGCGCAAGGGATGTTCCGCTTCCCCAACGAGTTCGACCAGCTCGACCAGATCGCCCGCTGGGCCAAGGCCAGCGGCGATGGCTCGCTCAGCGATCTGGCGTTTCGCCCGCTGCCGGCCGTGTGGGACGAAGTGGTCAGCGACCACGGCAACTGCCTGGGCCGGAAGTGCCCCACGTACAAGACGTGCTTCTACTATCGGGCACGGCGGCGGATTCACCATGCGCAGATTCTGGTCGTCAACCATGCGTTGTTCTTCAGCGATCTGGCGCTGCGACGGAGCGGCGCGAGCATGCTGCCCGAATACGACGTGGTGGTCTTCGACGAGGCGCATAACCTGGAGGCCGTGGCCGGCGAACACCTGGGAGTGAGCGTCACGACCGGGCAGATCGAGTATCAGCTCAACAAGCTGTACAACGACCGCACGCAGCGCGGCCTCTTACGGCACCACAAACTGGCCACGTTGGAGCAAGAGGTCGATCGCTGCCGGTTCGCGGCCCAGGAGTTTTTTGATGACGTGTTGGCCTGGCAGGAAACCCGCGGCCGCAAGAACGGCCGCGTGCGCGAAGCCCAAATCGCCGGCGACGGATTGAGCCAGGTGCTGCTGGACCTGTCGGAGCAAGTCAGCGACGCCGGCAAGGAGTTCGACGAGACCCAGCAGCTAGACTTCCTGGCCGCGGCCAATCGCTTAGGGACGCTGGCCACCGAGATCGAAGCCTGGCGCAAGCAGAGCCTGCCCGACACGGTGTATTGGATCGAGCACACGGAGGGCCGCCGGCCGCAGACGATCCTGGCCGCCGCGCCCATCGACGTTGGCAAAGTGCTGCGGGAGGAGCTGTTCGCCAAGGTGCCGACCGTGGTGCTCACGAGCGCCACGCTGGCTGTCGGCGGCGCGTCGTTCGATTTCTGCAAGTCGCGGCTGGGCGTGGACGGCGGCAACCGGCAGGTCGATACGCTCCGGCTGGGCAGCCCCTTCAATTACCAGGAGCAGGCCGAGCTGGTGCTGCTGCGCGACATGCCCGATCCTGGGGAAGCACCGGCCGAGTTCGAAGCCCAGGTGATCGCGCTGATCCGCCGCTACGTCTCGCAGACGCACGGGCACGCCTTTGCCCTGTTCACTAGCTACGCGATGCTCCGCAAGGCGGCGGAGCAATTGAAAGACTGGCTGGCAGCCAACGAGCTGGAGTTGTATAGCCAGGCCGACGGCCTGCCGCGGACGCAGTTGCTGGAGCGGTTCAAGGCCAACCCGCGCGGCGTGCTGCTGGGCACTGATAGCTTCTGGCAGGGGGTGGACGTTCCGGGCGATGCGTTGCAAACGGTCATTATCACCAAGCTCCCCTTCAGCGTGCCGGACCATCCGCTGCTGGAGGCGCGGCTGGAAGCCATTCGCCGCCGCGGCGGCAACCCATTCCGCGACTATCAGCTTCCCGAAGCCGTGCTCAAGCTCAAGCAAGGCTTCGGCCGTCTGATCCGCACGCGCCGCGACCACGGCCGCGTAGTGATCCTCGACCCGCGCGTGCTCACCAAGCCGTATGGGCGGGTGTTTCTCGATTCGCTGCCACCGTGCCGGCGCGTGACTCACTCGCGCGGACTGCGTCGCACTGACTGTACCGCTGTGCATGAACTTCCGATAGAATCGGCGGACTGCCTCGATACCACTCGCTCCAAGCCTTCGTTGACGACAATGAGCACAACGGCCGACGCACATCACTCCGCCGTAACGATTTGCGACTATCTCCGGTCGGGCGAGCGTAGCCCCCTCTTTCTCCTTGGAGACTCGCTAGAAGTCCTTCGCGGATTCAACTCTGCCTCCTTCGATTTTTGCATGACCAGTCCGCCGTATTGGGGCCAGCGATCATACGCCGCCGGTGGGATTGGTCTTGAGGACACGTACTCGGAGTACGTCGAGAATCTGCTGGCGATCTTTCGTGAAGTGCGAAGAGTGCTGAAACCAACCGGTTCGTTTTGGCTCAACATCGGCGACGCCTACGAGAACAAGCGCCTGTTGGGCATCCCGTGGCGCGTCGCCCTGGCGATGACCGACCAGAAAGACTGGATACTCCGGAATCAGGTGGTCTGGAACAAGGTCAAGGGCGGCCCGGACAACGCGACCGACAAGCTCCGCAATATCCACGAGCCCTTGTTTCACTTCGTTAAATCGGATCGATACTTTTACGATGCCGACGCCATCCGCAAGAGGCCTGGGCAATCACGGGTCGTCAACGGCTCGGTCGTCTCTGCGACCGGCGTTTCCGGCGTTCGCTACCGGCGACAGATTGAGCTGTCCACTGCGCTCAGTCAGGACGAGAAGGAGGGGGCGTGCAAGGCCTTGGACGCTACTCTGGAAGAGGTTCGGTCGGGCAAGCTCGCCGATTTTCGCATGATTATCCGCGGCCAGCAGCGGACTACCCATTCTGACTCCGAGCGCGTCTCTGGCCGTGCCCGCGAACTCGCCGAGCGGGGTTTCTATTTCCTCAAATACCATCCGAATGGCGCAAAACCGGGTGATGTCTGGGACATCCTTCCGGAGGACACGCAAAAACGAAGCGGCCACTTTGCCCCCTACCCGGAAGATCTCTGCCGCATTCCGATTCTTGCCACCTGTCCCGAGGAGGGACTCGCCCTCGATCCGTTCTGTGGTACCGGGACCACGAACCTGGTGGCATTCCAACTTGGACGTAAGTCAGTCGGCATCGATACGTCGGCGGAGTACCTCCGAGCCGCCAGGGAAAGGTGCCGGTTGCTGTTATGAGCAAGCCCGCTCCTTCCACGAAGGTCGGGGAACTCTACACGCTTCCAACGCACGTCACTGCCGACTGGAGGAAAGTGGTGATGGGCGAGAAGTGCAGCTTTATCAGTGCGAGATGCCGCAAGAACCGGAAGAGCAATTCCAATGTCACGATTGGCACCTGCACCATGCTCTACGGGGCGGGCGGCAGCCGACGGTCATCTGCCCACTGCGGTTCTTGGAACGCCGACAGATCTTCCATGACTGCGTGCACCTGCTCAAACTTCACGAGCCCGGCAACGAACTGCGGATCGTCGCGGAGGTTGCTGTTCCCGGTGGCAGCGTCGATTACTGTTTGGTGTCCGTTCGCGGTGGCAAGGTGCGCGATTTTGTCGGCATCGAGATTCAGTCGCTTGACACGACGGGCACGGTTTGGCCGGAACGACAGCGGTTCCTCCAAGCGTTCGGGATCAAGGTGAAGCGCGATGACGCGGCCTCACGGAAGTCGTTCGCGATGAACTGGCAGCATACGATCGAGACTGGCCTCAGCCAATTGCACCACAAGCTTGAGACGTTCGATCATGTGGGTAAACGCATTGTCGTCGTGCTTCAGGATTGCTTGCTAAACCACCTGCGCGGCAAGTACACGTTCGACCACATCCAGGGTCAGCGCGACGGCGACCCGCTTCAATTCCACGTTTACGAGCTGAAGCAGGAGTTGGCGGGATACGTGCTCAGCTTGAAAGAGCGAATCTCGACGGATGTTGCCGGAACGGCTCAATGCCTTGGACTGAAGGCCGACATGAAAGTCGAATTGCAGGCAATGCTCGATGCCATCCAAGCCAAACTGCCGCAAAGCACGCTCCTCACGGTTGGCGGCATGCTGCCGGTTCCCCGAGAGCTGGACATTGAGGCAGACGAGAACAGTTGACGAACGCCTTTCGTTCTGACGGCAGCGATGAATCTCTCTAGACGCCATTCGAGTTCGGGCCCACCGCATCTCGCCCGTTGCTGCCCGGCTTCAAAAACTCCTTGGCCGTTATCCCCATCGACACGTAGATGCTCATCAGCGCTTCCGCGCTCAGGTCGGTGGGCTGGACCATTTCGGCGGGCACCAGCAGCAGGCCGCCGCCGATCGGGACCGGCGCGGTCGGCACGATGATGATCTGATAGTCGGCCCCGTTGATGCGGTACCGCTCCGGAGAGACGAGCAGTGCCAGCACGCCGGCGCTGGTTTCCTGGCCGAAGCGGTAGAAGACGACCTGCATGCCCTTGAGGGTCGATTCGTCCTGCCGGTCGAGCATGCCCACCACTTGCTTCGAGGTGCCGTACAGGCTGCGCACGAGCGGAATTCGCTGGACGAGGGCATCGATCAGACGCTGGATGAGGTTGCGTGCGCCAGCCTCGACGGCCACGCCCACGGCGAAGATGACTGCGAGCACGGCGACAATGCCGATCAGATAGGCGATCGTGTCGTTGGAGACAAAGGCCAGCCCTAGCCCGCGGATGCCCCGACCGACGAACGTTTCGGGGCCGACGAACTGTCGGATGAAGTTGCCGATCCAGAAAATGACCGCCACGGTGATGACCACCGGCAAGATGGCGAACACGCCGGCCAGGAAGCAACGAAGCAGACGGTTGATCGTCGCGGCGGGATAGTAGCTGGACATGGCGTTGCTCTCGGTGAGAGGACAGCAGCGATGCGGATAAGATGGGCCTGGTGATACGTGCGTGGCATGGGCATCCTGCCCATGCGGCACGGGCAAGATGCGCAAGATGCCCGTGCCACGTGAACTCTTCCTTCGTTTCCTCGTCAGCCAATCGTCGGCCGCCGCCGGTGCCACTCGGTGGCCTGCTGATATTGATGCGCCATGCGCAGCAGAAGGCCTTCCGCGAACGGCTTGCCCACGAGCTGCATGCCGATGGGCATCCCCTCGGGCGAGAACCCGCCGGGTACCGACATCGCCGGGTGGCCGGAGAGGTTGAACGGCAGCGTGACGTCGAGATAGGCCCGCACTAGCGGCCGCTCGCCACCAGGCAGCTTGGCGGTCTGCTGGTCGAAACGCGAGGCCGTGATCGGCGAGGCCGGGGCGACCAGAAAATCGACCGGCTCGAAGGCCTTGGCCCAGGCGGCGCGGATCACTCGGCGGACGCGCTGGCCCTTCAGGTAATCCGCCGCCGGGAGCAGCAAGCCGCCTTCGAGCAGCGGGCGGATGTCGTCGCCGTATTTGTCGGCCCGCTCGCGCAAGAATGGCTCGTGGTAGCTGGCCGCCTCGGGGAAAATGATCGCCCGGTGGGCGCCCAGCGCCTCTTCCAGATGCGGCAGGTCAGTGCTCTTCCGCTCGCAGCCCAGCTCGACGAGCTTGGCAATGGCCGTGTCAAGCGCCTTGGCGACCGCCGGCTCGAGCGCGGCGAAGAACCACTCGCCGGGCACTCCCAGCCGCAGCCCCCGCAGCGGCTTGGCCAGGTCGGCCGAATAGTTGGGCACGGCGGCCCGGCTGCTGGATTCGTCGGCTTCGTCGCGGCCCGCCATGCTTTGCAGCACCAGGGCCACGTCGTCGGCCGTGCGGGCCAGCGGGCCGACGTGATCGAGCGTCCAGGAAAGCGGCACCACGCCCTGCCGGCTCACGCGGCCGTAGGTCGGCTTGAGGCCCGTGATCGAGCATAAAGCAGCGGGCAGCCGAATCGAGCCGCCCGTGTCGGAGCCTAGCGTAAAGCCGCAGATGCCCAGGGCCACCGCCACGGCCGACCCGCTGCTAGAGCCACCGGGGATGCGCTCCGCATTCCAGGGGTTCTTGCAATCGCCATAGGTCGCGTTGGCGCCAGTGAAGCCGAAGGCGCATTCATGGAGGTTGAGCTTGCCGAGCATCACGGCGCCGGCCTCGACCAGCCGCCGCACGACGGTGGCGTCGGCCGTGGCTTTGCGGTCGGCGAATGCCCGCGAGCCGCAGGTAGTGGCGACGCCTTCTACATCGATCAGGTCCTTGACGGCAAACGGCACGCCAGCCAGCGGCAAGCGGCGTCCTTGGCCAATCAGCTCGTCCACCTTCGTGGCCTGACGGCGGGCCAGCTCGGGCGTCAGCACGATGAACGCGCGATATTTGTCTTGCAACCGCTCGGCCAGGGCCAGCGCGTCATCCGCCACGGCACGGGCCGTGCGCTCGTGTGTCTGTACCGAGGCGGCAATCTGTCGGCAGCTCAAAGTCGCGCTCATTTTCCGTCCGCCTGGTAGATGGTGGCCGGCTCGACCTCGCCGACAGGCATCGCGCGCATACGGTGCATCTCGACCGACAGGTTGCCGACCAGCTCGGTAACGATCTTGCGGTCGGCATCGCTGAGCTTCAGGCCGATGAACTCATCCGCCACGCGGGCAAGCGTGTCGGCCTGCGGCTTACGCGGCTCGGGCATGGAATCCTCCCGTGGAGCACGCGGCTCGCGTGCGCTCGGTTGATGGATGGTGATAGAGTGCGAGTGATCGTTGAGACCGTCAGCGCGCACTATCGCACCGGCGCATTAAGGCGAGCGTCAGTCTACCTCACGCAGTGACATGACGCGAAAGGTGTTTGCTCGTCGGTGGGGTGCTTTGCGAGCCGACAACGGGTATTGGCCACTGCTCGCGGAGCCAAAACCACGTAAACCTCAATGATCCAATCACTTCCGCGCGTCGGCCGGTTGGTTTTGTGGCTCTGGGATGTGACACATACGGAGGACTTGGCCCACAAACGGTCGCAGTTTGGGTCGCCAAGAACGCGCGTTGGTGTTTCGGCAAGACGCTCTCATGCTTTTTCGTTTGTTTCGTTTGTTGCTTTTCCTGCGTTTGTTCGATAAGATGGATATGGGAGACAAGGCAACCATGGCTACCCTGATTGAATCCTTGGAAACGGTAGCCCCCTCGGAATCCGACACCCAACTGGCGCAACAGTCGAGCCGTTTGCTCGCCAAGATTCTCGCCAGGAAGCGATCGACGCCGGTGCGTCTCCGAATTCAGCCTGACCACGAGCCCGAGGAGACGATTTCGATCCCCTTGTCGGCGTTCCGCTTGCTCCATGATATTCTCACCGAGATGGCCAGCGGGAATGCGGTGACGTTGATCCCTGTGCATGCCGAATTGACGACCCAGCAAGCAGCGGATCTTCTGAACGTGTCTCGCCCTTTCTTGATCGAGCAACTTGAAAAGGGGGTTATTCCCTTCCGGAAAGTCGGCACACACCGTCGGGTTCTTTTTCGGGACGCGATGGAGTATAAGCGGCGGATCGACCAGGAGCGTTTAAAGAACCTAGAAGAGCTCGCCGCTCAGGCCCAGGAACTGGACATGGGCTACTAGGGAATGCAAGCCGTCGCCTGTCTGTAACCAGGCCACAGCCAACCTTTTTCTCATGATCTTTTCTTTGCCCCCCCCCCCGGCATTTTGCTGGGGTGGTCGCTGGAGCTTCGTGTGGGCGTAAAATCAGTGCCAGAACCGCGTCGCTGAACGTGAGTAACTTTTCAGCGGTCTACGATGCCTGTGTCTTGTACCCCGCGCCGCTGCGTGATTTGCTCATGCACCTCGCGCTGACGGACCTGTTTCGCGCGAAATGGACTGACGCGATTCACGATGAGTGGATGCGAAGCGTGCTGCGCGACCGGCCTGACCTGAGGCGGGAGCAGCTTGAGCGGACGCGCGATCTGATGAACGCCAACGTTCGTGACTGTCTCGTAACAAACTATGAGGACCTTGCTGCTGCGATCACGTTGCCGGACGATGAGGACCGGCACGTTCTCGCCGCAGCAATCCGGGCCGAGGCTGATGTGATCGTGACCTTCAACCTCCGGGACTTTCCTGATGAGGTGCTGAAGAAGTATGAAATCGTTGCCCAACATCCAGATAAGTTCATCAAGCACTTGCTCGATCTGTCTCCCAGCGCGGTTTGCACGGCCGCCAAGCGCCAGCGCGAGAATCTGAAGAAGCCGCCCAGAACGGTAGAAGAGTTCTTGCAAACTCTCGAAGGGCTGGGGCTGGCCCAAACTGTGGCGACTCTTCGACAATTCGCTGAGTTCATTTGACGGCAATGGGCTCCGTTCGTCGATGCCGCGACGTCACTCGAACTCCCCGTGCAAGAACCACTCCCCATCGGTCAAACGGCGGAAGACCCAGAAGCGGCTCCCGCCCACGGTCTCCACGCGATAATAGTCGCGGCGCACGCTGCGGCCGCGCCACCAGGCGGTTTCGATCCGTTCGGGCCCCCAGTGCCCTGCCAAGGGGTGGCTCTGGCCCGCGAAGCGAATCCGCGCCGGCGGCCCGTCGGGCACGACGGCCACCACCTCCAGCGGCAGCGGCGGGAAGAACAGCCGCAACGGACGGGGAGCGAGGGGAGCCTTTGCAGACGGCGTATTGGTTCGAACACGGCGTGACGAGTCTGTCGTCTTTCGCTCCGCGAAAGAACGCTCTTTCGCGGAGCGAAAGGCGACGATCGAAGCCCCGGCTTTGGTCAGCGGCTCGTAGCGGAAGGCCGCCTCGGGCTGGGCTTCGGCCTGAAGCCGTGGCCGCACGACCTGTTCCTGGCCCAAGCGGCTGCTCAGCCGATCGACCAGCACGGCCAACTGCCGCTGCCGTTCGCGCGGCTCGTCGGCAAACAGCTCGTGCTGCCGCTCGACCAGCGAGGCCGTGTGCGCGGCCGAGACTGCCACGTGGCTCACGGCCCCCGGCAACCGCAGCAGCTCTAGTTGCATGTCCACCAGCTCCAGCAGATGCTCGGCCAACGCGGTGGGCTGAAACAGGCCGACGTGCAGGCTTATGCCCTGGCTATCTTGCCCGCCGCAATCGAGTTGGCAGGCCAACTCCAACACCCCTCGGCCGCGGGCGGCCAGCGGCTCGGCCACGCGGCGGATCAAGAGGCGCGAGCACTTGTCGCAGCGTTTCGCGGTGTGCCGTGGGATGCTCCAGCGCCCAGGCCGCCGCCGGCTCAGGCGCGCTGTGCCGTGCGACGATCACTTCGACGGCCATCCCTAGCGCCTGATCCAGCCGCCGCACGAGATGCGGACCGAAGCGCGATTGCAGACTCTCTCGCGGCAGGTTCGCAAGCTGGGCGATGAACACAATCCCTAAACTGTGCAGCAAGGCCACGGTCTCCTCCGCCAGCCGCAAGGCCGCCACGGGGAGCGGCGCCAGCGCAGGCGCGAGCTGGCCGGGAGGAATGATGGCCACACCAGCCCGACGCGCAAGCGAGGGAGGATCAGCAGCTATCCCTCGCTTGCGCGTCGGGCTAGTGTCTTCTGGCTTGCGCGTCGGGCTAGTGGTTTCTTCGCCCCTCACAAGCGGTGTTCCGAAGCTGCGCCAGGGCCCAAGCGGCGCCCACGGTATCGGCCACGGCGATGCGCGGCCGATAACCGCGCTGGCGGCACAGGTGTGCCACCTGGTCGGCCAGCGATTCTTCGCCGCCGAAGAGCGGTGCCAGGCCCGTGATATCCAGCAGCAGACAATCCGGCTCGTCGCTGATATCCAGGCCGACCAAGGGGCTGAACCGATCGCACGCTTCGGCGAGCTGCTCCAAAGCGGCTCGATCGGCCTGAGGATCGTGCGGCTCGCAGTATAAGCCCAGCGCGGCGTGCCGGAGATGGGCTGCACTTTCCTCATCCCGGCCTTCTTTCACAGCGAGAGGGGGATGAGCGTCGGCCATCGCCATGGCTTCGCTCACCGGCATGTCCAGGCGAATGCCACGGCTTTGCGCACCATCGCAGCAGGCCACCACGCACTCACCCCGCCGAGGCTGCTGCGCATAGAGCACCACCGCGCGCTGGCATAGTTCCGGGCGAGCGGCCAGGAGCCGCTGCACAGGCCAGTTCGGTAGCCAAAGGCAAAGAATGCGACGCATGGATCAAGGTGCACATCAGTGGCTTCGTTCGCATTCCGTTCCGCTTTTTCCTGGAGCCGAATTCGCCAGAATTCGGGCGAGCCGCTACAAAGGGGCTCTACCCGGCCGCCCGAAGTCTGGCGACTTCGGCTACGAAACTATCCTGCCTCTTCCTTCAAGGGCGCGGCGATCATCCTCCGCGGCGCTTCGCGCACCTCGCCCAGTCCCTCGTCGAGCTCCAGTTCCACCCGTGCTCCGGCCCGGCCGCCTCGGCAGCGAAGCACTTCCACGCGCAGCCGCCGGTTTGTCGCTTCACCCGCCAGCGGCTGCACGAGCAATCGCACGTCGGCCCAGCTTGGCTGGTTGCGCGCGGCGGCGGGACGCAGGAAGAGACCCAGGCCGCGGCCTTGCTCGGCCGCCAGTTGCAGCCGCCGAAACGCGCGGCTGTCCAATTCCCTCAGCGGCGACCACACGGCGGCCACGGCCGGGCAGCGGAGGGCCTGGTCGAGGGCCCACAGCTCGTCGGCTTTCTTCCGGGGACGCACGATGAGGAGCTGGCTCAGGTCCAGCCCCCAGACTACGGCCGCCGGCGGATAAAACCCCGCCGCAGAACAGCCAGCCGAACCGCCTTTCGCTGAGCTGCTGGCTGATGCCAGGACCACCAGCGTGCCGCCGGAGCGGCAAGCCTCGCGGGCGGCCAAAAGGGCCAACGTGCCGGCCCCGCTGCCGCGCGAGGCGGCGCACCACTCCACCAGCGAGCCGCGGCGAAACCCGCCCTGGGGCAGCAGGCGGTCGAGGGCCGGACAACCGCTGGAGCAGCGATCCGCCTCGTCCTCGGGCGATTCCAGGCGGTCCAGCCGCTCGCGCAGCAGCGCGAGCACCTCGGCGCGTGAGTGGGCAAGCATGGAGGTCTCCTCGGCGCGATATAGTATACATCAGTATATATATTGTCAAAGGAGTCGCCCCTCTCGCTCCTTCCGACCGAAGCGGTCCGCCATGAACTGCGACGTAGATTTGACTATGAATCCGCCGGAATTCCCCCACCCCGGCCCCCCTGGCCCCCGAGGGGAGAGGGAGTTGTCCAACGGGCCGTCCTCGTCCTGACGGCCGCGCTGGCGCTCTGCCATCTCGCCGGATGCGGCCCTGCCGACACCGATCGCCTGCAGGGCTACGTCGAGGGCGAGTTCGTCTACATCGCGTCTCCCTTGCCCGGCGCGGTGAAAAAGCTGGCCGTCGAGCGGGGAGCACAAGTCGAGGCGGGCGAGCTTCTCTTCGAGCTGGACAACGCGCCGGAAAAGGCCGCCCGCGACGAAGCCCAGCGGCGGCTGGCGCAGGCTCGCGCGACCTGGGAAGACGCCAAGAAAGGCCGCCGCCCCTCGGAGATCGAGTCGCTCGAGGCGCAACTGGAAACAGGCGCGAGCCGCACTGGCCTTTTCCGAAAGCGAAGTCGCGAGGCAAGAGCCGCTGTTCCGCACCAACCTGGTCACGGAGCAGGAGCTCGAGCGGGCCCGCTCCACGCGCGATCAAGATCGACAGCGCGTGGCGCAGCTGGAAGCCGAGCTGCGCACCGCGGGCCTCGGTGCTCGCAGTGACCAGATCGAGGCCGCCGAGGCCAACATGCGGGCCCTGGAAGCGGCCCTGGCCAAGGCGGAATGGGACCTCGCCGCAGAAGCGCCAGACCGCGCCGCAAGCGGGCTTGGTCTTCGACACGCTGTTCCGCGAAGGCGAATGGGTGGCCGCGGGCCGGCCGGTCGTCGCCCTCCTGCCGCCGCGAAACATCAAGGTCCGCGCCTTCGTGCCGGAGCAGCGCATCGGCGCGATCTGCCGTGGAGCAACGCGTGCGCGGTCGCGGTCGATGGCGTGCCGGAGCCGTTCCAGGGAAAGGTGAGCTTCATCTCGCCGCGAGCAGAGTTCACGCCGCCGGTCATCTACAGCCGAGAGAGCCGGGCGAAGCTGGTGTTCATGGTCGAGGTCGTCTTCGATCCGGCGGACGCGGCGAAGCTGCACCCAGGCCAGCCGGTGGACGTGGCATTTGAGTGACCAACTTGGGCACGTTTGTAAACGTGCCCGGCCTTATGTACCCGGTCCTATGTGCCCGGCCTGACACGCACGCTGAAACGTTCCCACTTCGCATGATCAACGACCTGGCGATCGACGTGCGCGGCATGACCAAGCGGTTCGGCGAGCGCGTTGCCGTCGACCACATCGACCTCCAGGTGCGCAGCGGCGAGATCTGCGGCTTCCTCGGCCCCAACGGCAGCGGCAAGACGACCTTCATCCGCATGCTCTGCGGACTGCTGCGCGCCGGACGACGGCAGCGGCACGTGCCTGGGCCACGACGTCATTCGCCGAGAGCGAGGCGATCAAGCGCGAGGTCGGCTACATGACGCAGCGGTTCAGCTTCTACGAAGACCTGAGCATCGCGGAGAACCTCGACTTCGTCGCGCGCATGTACGCCGTGCCGAACCGCCGCCGCGGCCGTGCGCGACAGCCTCGAGCGGCTCGGCCTGACGCAGCGCCGAAGACCAGCTCGCCGGGCAGCTCTCCGGCGGCTGGAAGCAGCGGCTGGCCCTGGCGGCCTGCCTGATCCATCAGCCCAAGCTGCTGCTGCTCGACGAGCCGACCGCGGGCGTCGATCCGAAGGCCCGCCGCGACTTCTGGGAAGAGATCCACCAGCTCGCCGGGCAAGGGCTGACGTTCCTGATCACCACGCATTACATGGACGAAGCCGAGCGCTGCCACCGGCTGGCGTACATCCTCAACGGCAAGTCTGCTCACCCACGGCACGGTCGCAGAGGTCGTCGAGCACGCCGCACCTGACGACCTGGTCGGTCAGCGGCCCGCGACCTGCTGGAGCTGGCCGAGCAGCTCCGCGGCCGGCCCGGCGTGCGGCAGGCGGTGCGTCTTCGGCAACGACGCTGCACGTCAGCGGCGACGACGCGGCCGCGCTGGAGCACGCGATCGCGCCGTTTCGCACGCAGCGCAGTACGACTGGCGGCAGATCGGCGCCGGGCCTCGAGGACGTGTTCATCCACCTCATGGACCACGCGCGCCACGAGGTGACGTAACATGAGCAGGCGACCGCGTTCTCGCTGTCGCGGTTCTGGGCGATCGTCGTCAAGGAGTTCGTCCAGATGCGCCGCGACCGCCTGACCTTCGGGATGATGATCGGCATCCCGCTGATGCAGCTCATGCTGTTCGGCTTCGCGATCAACTCCGACCCGAAGCACCTGCCCGCCGCCGTGCTCGTGGCCGACCACGGGCCGCAGGGACGCACGCTGCTGTACGCGATCCGCAACAGCGGCTACTTCGACTTCGTCCGGGAAGTGCAGCACGGAAGCCGAGGCGCACGACGCGCTGGCGCGCGGCGAAGTGCTGTTCGTCGTCAACATTCCGGAGAACTTCAGCCGCGACCTGCTCCGCGGCGACCGGCCGGTGCTGCTCGTCGAGGCCGACGCGACCGACCCGGCCGCCACCAGCAACGCCATCGGCTCGCTGCGCACGGTGATCGACACGGCGCTGGCACCACGACCTCAAAGGCCCGCTGGCCTCGCTGCGCCGGCACCGGCGGCCCGTCGAGCTGCGGGTCCACGCCCGCTACAACCCGGAGGCCATCACGCAATACAACATCGTGCCCGGCCTGATGGGCGTGGTGCTCACGATGACGATGGTCATGATCACCGGCCTGGCGATCACCCGCGAGCGCGAGCGCGGGACGATGGAGAACCTGCTCTCGATGCCGACGCGGCCCGTTCGAGGTGATGATCGGCAAGATCGTGCCGTACATCCTGGTCGGCTACGTTCAGGTGGCGCTTGATCCTGCTGGCGGCGCGGTTTCTGTTCCACGTGCCGATGGCTGGGCAGCTTGGCGCTGCTGCTGGTGGCGGCGTTGCTGTTCATCGTGGCCAACCTGGCGGTGGGCATCACGTTCTCGACGGTCGCCAAGAACCAGCTCCAGGCGATGCAGATGTCGTTCTTCTTCTTCCTGCCGTCGATCTTGCTGTCGGGCTTCATGTTCCCGTTCCGCGGGATGCCGGGCTGGGCCCAGATGGCTCGGCGAGGTCCTGCCGCTGACGCACTTCCTGCGCGATCGTGCGCGGCATTCTGCTCAAGGGCAACGGCCTCGCGGACGTGGCCTCGAGCTGTGGCCGATCGCGCTCTTCGCCGCCGTCGCGTTGACCAGTCGGCGTGAAACGCTATCGGCAGACGCTCGACTAGGCTTGTAGGCCGCTGAAGAAACCACACTAGCCCGACGCGCAAGCGAGGGAGAGTTACCACATACCTCGGCGGATGGCGATTCTCCCTCGCTTGCGCGTCGGGCTAGTGTGCTGCGAGTCGCGGCTTGCGACTGAGGCGCACAGCCGGTTAGGATCGATCTCCCACGAACGGATCCCCCTGTGTCCGCCCTCAGCGACTTCTCATGTCTCGCACTCCCGCCCGCAGACTGGCACTTATTTGTGTGGCAACTCTCCCTCGCTTGCGCGTCGGGCTAGTGTGGTTTGGTCCGATCATTCTGTCAGCGGCCGTCATCGGCCTCTGGGCCTGGCGAGCGGCCGATCGCGCGGACGGACAGCAACCGGCCAAAAGGCCCGAGGCCAAACTGCCGGCGGAGGCCGATCTTGCCGGCGAGCTGCCGCGCATCGCGCCGCGCGAGCCGGCTGAGGCGGCCAAGACCTTTCAGATCGTGCCGGGCTTTCGGCTCGAGCTGGTGGCCGCCGAGCCGCTCTTGGCCAGCCCGGTTGCCCTGTCGTTCGACGAGCGCGGGCGGATGTATGTGGCCTGCATGCGGGGCTATAGCGAGAACGCCGACGAGCTGCTCGGCGAAATCCGCTTGCTGGAAGATGCCGACGGCGACGGTCGCTTCGAGAAGGACACGGTCTTTGCCGACAAGCTCTCCTGGCCGACGGCGGTGATCTGCTACGACGGCGGCGTCTACGTCGGCAACGCGCCGGATCTGCTCTACCTCAAGGACACGAATGGCGACCGCCGGGCCGACGTGCGGCGCAGACCGTCTTCACCGGCTTTGGCACCAGCAACGTGCAGGGGCTGTTCAACTCGTTCCGCTGGGGGCTGGATAACCGCATTCACGGGGCCGGCAGCAGCACGGGCGGCAACGTGAAACTGGTCGCTACGATGGCCACAACGGCGAGCTCGCCTGGTCGCGGCTCGCCTGTGTCCATCAGCGGCCGCGATTTCGCCTTCGATCCCCGCACGCACGAGCTGGAGGCGACCAGCGGCGGCTGCCAGCACGGCATGTGCTTCGACGAGTGGGGCCGCAAGTTCGTCTGCTCCAACTCCAGCCACATCCAGCTGGTGATGTTCGAAGACCGCTATCTGCGGCGCAACCGCTATCTGGCCGCTCCCGCCGCGCGGCAGATCATCGCCGCCGACGGCGGCCAGGCCGAAGTCTTTCGCATCAGCCCGGTCGAGCCGTGGCGGCTGGTCCGCACGCGGCTGCGCGTGGCCGGCCAGGTGCCCGGCCCGATCGAAGGAGGCGGCCGGGCCGCCGGCTACTTCACCAGCGCGACCGGCGTCACGATCTACACCGGCGATGCCTGGCCCGAGGAGTACCGCGGGCTGGCCATCATCGGCGACGTGGGCAGCAACATCGTCCATCGCAAGCGGCTCCTGCCCGACGGCGTCGGCCTCAAGGCCGTGCGGATGGACGAGAAGAAGGAGTTCCTGGCCTCGAGCGACATCTGGTTCCGCCCGTGCAGTTCGCCAATGCGCCCGACGGCACGCTATACGTGATCGACATGTACCGCGAGGTGATCGAGCATCCGCTGAGCCTGCCGCCGGTCATCAAGAAGCACCTGGACCTGACGAGCGGCCGCGACCGCGGACGGATCTATCGCATCGTGCCGGAGGGGTTCAAGCAGCCGCCGCTACGGCGGCTGGACCGGGCGACGACGGCCGAGCTGGTGGCGACGCTGGAACAACGCCAACGGCTGGCAGCGCGAGACGGCGGGGCGGCTGCTCTATGAGCGCAAGGACGAAGCGGCAATCGAGCCCCTCCGCAAGCTGGCTGCCGCGGGCAAGTCTGCCCAGTCACGCATACATGCGCTCTATGCGCTCGATGGCGTCGGCGGGCTGAACAGCGAGGTGGTCCTGGTTGCGCTGGGCGACGAACACCCGCGCGTGCGCGAGCACGCCGTGCGTCTGGCGGACCGACTGCCGCCGGAATCCCACGCACTGGCATGCCAGCGGCTCGTGGGCCTCGTTTCGACCCCGATGCGCGCGTGCGCTATCAGTTGGCCTTCACGTTGGGGGAGATGACCGCGTCCAGCCGCATCGCGGCCTTGGCGCGGCTTGCCCAGCGGGACGGGGCCGACCCGTGGGCACGCTTGGCCGTGCTCAGCTCGCTTTCTGAAGGCGCTGGTCAGGCGTTCTCGCTGTTAGCGGGAGAAAAGTCCTACCGCGCCACGCCGTCAGGCCAGCAGATGCTCGGCGCTCTGGCCCGCCAGATCGGCCTGGCCAAGCGCACTGACGAGGTGGGCCAGGTGCTCAAGGCCGTTATCGCGATGAAGGGCGAAGAAAGCACGCAAGCCGGGGCGGTCCTGCGTGAGTTGAGTCAAGGACTCAACAAGAGCGGCAGCGCGCTGCGAGAGGCGCTGGCCGCGACCGACGCGTCCGCGGGCAAAGTCCTCGACGAGCTGCTTTCCGCAGCCCGCAAAACGGCTGCCGACGCCAAAGGGCGCCGGCCGCCCGCGCCGAGGCGGTTCGGACATTACGCGCTGGGTGAATTTGCCCGCGAGCGGGAGTTGCTTGGCCGCTTGCTTGATAACCGGCAGCCGCGCGAAGTCCAGGAAGCATCCATCGCGGCTTTGGCCCGTTTCGCCGAGCCGGAGGTCGGCGGTCTGATCCTGCGTGCCTGGCCCGGGCTCAGCCCCGGCTTGCGCGCCGAGGCGACCGAAGCACTCTTGGCCCGCACGGACCGCGCCGGAGCATTGCTCGATGCTATCGAGCGTGGCCAGTTCGTCGCCAATGAGCTGGAGCCAGCGCGGATCGACTTCCTGCGCAAGCACTCCGACGAACGGATCCGCACGCGCGCCGCAAAGCTGCTCGCCGAAGTCAAGCTCCGCCGCCGCCAAGAGGTGATCGACGCCTATCTGGCGGCCCTGAAATTGACGGGCGAGCCGTCCCGCGGCAAGAAGCATTTCGAGAAGACCTGCGCAAAATGCCACCGCGTCGAGGGCGTCGGCCACGAGCTGGCCCCCAACCTGGCCGCCATGAAAACGCGCGGGGCCGACTCGATCCTGGTGAACGTGCTGGACCCTAACCGCGAGGTCAATCCGCAGTACGTCAACTATCTGGCGCTCACCGAAGACGGACGTACGCTCACCGGCCTCATTGCCGCCGAGACGGCCACCAGCGTCACGCTCCGTCGCGGCGACAATCAGTCCGACACGCTGCTGCGCACCGATATCGCTGCGCTCCAGAGCACCGGCCTCTCGATCATGCCCGAGGGACTGGAAAAAGAGCTGGACCAGCAGGCCCTGGCCGATGTGATTGCATTTCTGATGACGGCGAAGTAGAGGGAGTCGCCCGGCGTAAGCCCTCCTGGCTGGATAAGCCCGAATTTATCTGGCGCTCGATCTGCGCTTAGGTGCGGCGGGTAAGATGGTGGCCGTACAGAGCGCGAGCGGTGCTCAAACACTCGTGCTCGTGCTCGTGCTCGTGCTCGTGCTCGTGCTCGTGCTCGGGCTCGTGCTCGATGTCGGCCATCGACTACGAGAACGAGTACGAGAACGAGAACGAGACGGGAACCGGAATGACGTCCTGCGCGGAGGAACAGCCCGATGGGTCTGCGAATCCTGCTCGTGGAAGACGAGGCCGACGTTGCCGATTTCGTCATGCGAGGTCTGCGCGAGGAAGGATTCTCGGTAGAACGCTCCGCGGACGGCGATGCCGCGCTGACGCGGCGCTGGAGCGGACCGATTGGGACCTGGTGCTGCTGGACTGGTGGCTGCCGGGCCACGACGGACTGCACGTGGTCAAACGGTTCCGCGAGTCGAACCGCGAGACGCCCGTGCTTTTCCTCACGGCCCGCGATGGCGTTACCCAGCGCGTGACGGGGCTGGACGCGGGGGCCGACGATTACCTGTGCAAGCCTTTCGCCTTCGCGGAGCTGCTGGCGCGGGTGCGGGCACTCACGCGCCGCGGCCAGCGCGGCCACACGCGAGGCACGCTGCTCACTCATGGCGACGTGAGCTTGGACCTGGCCACGCACCGCGTCGAGCGCGGCGGCCACGCCATCGCGCTCACCACGAAGGAGCACGCGCTGCTGGTGTACTTTCTGAGACATGCCGGGGAAGTGCTGACGCGGACGCGAATCTACGAACAGGTGTGGGACGAACGTTACGACGGCTCGTCGAACACGCTGGAAGTCCACGTGATGGAGCTGCGCCGCAAGCTGGAGACGCAGGGGCCGCGACTGATCCACACGTTGCGCGGCCGCGGCTACCTCTTCGGCGAGCGCCCGGAGGCGGCCCCATGACCCTCGTCGGACGAACACTGGCGGGTCTGTTAAGCATTCTAGGCGTCGTGCTGCTGGCGCTCACCGCGGCCTTGTATCTGCTCGCGCGGTCGGCGCTGTTCCACGACGTGGACGTTCGCCTGGCGGCGGCGCTGGACGCGCTCGGGACGGTCGCGGAATCCAGCCCGCGCGGGTTCGAGTGGGAGCCACAGCAGCGCCGCATCACGCTGGGGGTAGACAGCGGAGCGGACCAGGTGCGATGGATCGTCTGCGACGGTGCTGGCGAATTGCTCACGCCATCGGAGAACCTCCGCGGCCCCGACGCCGATGCCGTCATCGAGGCGCTGCGCGCCAGCACACCACACGCTGCGGACGACGAGACGGACCTCGATGCGGCAGGCGCAGCGCCCCTGGAGACTTCGGCCTTCGTCACCGTGTCAGGCGAGACCTGGCGCGTGCGGAGCCAACGGTTCGAGGCCTGGCTCCCGCGCTCGCACAGCAAGGCACTCCCTCGCGCGGATGATCCGACAAACGCTGAAGATGGTGTAACCGTCGCCGGCGAGGTCGATGACTCGCTCTACCCCGCCCTGGTGCTCACCGCTGGCCTGAGCGTGCTGCCGGTGCAGCAGACGCTCGATCAGCTCTTGATGGCCTCGTTGGGCATGTCGTCAGTCCTGTGGATCGGCACGGCGCTCGTCGGCCGCCGGCTTTGCCGCCGCGCGCTGGGGCCGCTGACGGGCATGGCGGCCGCAGCCCGTGAGATGCCGGCCACGGCCGTGGACCAGCGACTGCCGCTGCCGGCGACCGGCGACGAGCTGCAGGACCTGGCCGTCGCGTTCAATGATTTGCTGGGCCGAGTGCAGGAGGCCTTTGAGCGGCAGCGCCGCTTCACGAGCGAGGCCTCACACCAGTTGCGCACACCGCTCACGGCCGTGCTGGGGCAGATCGAGGTCGCCCTGCGGCAGGAGCGCACGCCGTCCGAATACCGCGACGCGCTGGCAGCGCGCCCAGCGGCAGGGGCGGCGCCTGGTGCAGATCGTCGAGACACTCCTGTTCCTTGCCCGCGCAGACAGCGAAGCTGCCTTGCCCGACCTGGAGATGGCGGACGTGGGCAACTCGGCTCCGCAACCACGTGACGCAGTGGTCCGGGCATGCTCGTTCAGGCGACCTGGTGGTGGAGGTTCCCGACCGGCCATTGAGGGTGCGCATTCACGCAGCGCTGTTGGGGCAGCTTGTGGACAACCTGTTGGATAACGCCTGCAAATACAGCCCGGCGGGAACGCCGATCACGATCCGCGTCACCGCCAGGCCCACCTCGGGCTGCCCCGAGAGCAGCGGTGTCTTGTCAGGCGAGGCAAGCGACGTGGTCCGTGAGAACCCCGGCGAAAGCCGCATCGTGCTGGAAGTCGAGGATCGCGGCATCGGCGTGGCGGCCGAGCATGCGGACCACCTTTTCCAGCCGTTCTTCCGGTCCAACGAAGCGCGTCGCTTAGGGGTGGACGGCGTCGGCCTGGGGCTGGCCGTGGTCAAACGAATTGCCACGGCGATGGGCGGCATGGTGCGCGCCTGCGGCGAGCCAGGACAAGGCAGCACCTTTTGCGTCGAGCTGAATGCGGCGGGGCCTCGGCCTGAAGGCTGAGGCATCGCTAGGGCGTGAGTCGTGTTGTGGTTTGAGCGGAGTATCTCCGGCACTCAACAAGGGAAACCCCATGAGATCATCTCGCAATCAACAGTCCGATGGCAAACCTAAGAAGGCAGTGGTCCTTGCTCTCGCAGCCGGAATGGTGCTGCTGTGCGGCCTGGGCGGCCTGTGGCTGCGCGGTGGAACGGGCGAAGACAAGAAGCTCGCGCAAGGCGGCAGAGCACAGGGAGGCAATCCAGACCGCTCGCCGGGACAGAATCAATGGCAGGGCAATGCCTGGCCAGAATCATCCCCGTCGCCTCAGGCCGGCAGGTCGCCGCTGGGCGGATCGGGAATCGGGCCTGCCGTGGCGGTTCCGCCGGGTCAGCAGCAGCCTGCTGGCGTGGCGCCCGGCGGTCCTCCCGGTGGCCAGCAGGGGGTGGCGCCCGGCAAGAAGCCGGCCAAACCGAAGACCGCCAAGAAGGGAAAGCGCAACAGCCGCCGTCAGGCCAACGGGCGACAGGGCGGCGGACAGACCGTCGGAGGAGGTGGAGGCGGTGGCGGTGGCGGTGGGGGCGGCACGAGCGGCGGCGGGCTGTTTGGCGGATCGACCAGGCCGGCTGACGACGGTGAAGACGACGACGGCACGGAGGACGACGACGGTGAAGAGGACGATGACGACGACGGAGAGGATGACGACGGTGAAGACGACGACGGAGAGGACGACGATCGTCGCACGTCTCCCATTGGAAGAAATCTCACTCGAGGGTAGCCGCCATGTCCGCCAAATCGCGATCCGCATTTACGCTCATTGAGCTGTTGATGGTGATCCTGATCGTGGGCCTGCTCAGCGCTCTGTTGGGATCGGCAGTGCAACAGGCGCGAAGCAGGCCGCCGCGCGCAGTGCCTGGCCAAAATGCGCCAGCTCGGGCTGGCCGTGCAGCAGTTCGAATCCGAGCAGCAACACTATCCCGGCTGGGAGCATTATCCCTTTGTCGCTACGGACGCCGCGAACGGACAGCAGATCACCTTCTCGACGAGCTGGTTCGCGCCGCTGCTGCCTCGCCTGGGGCGCGACGATATCTTCCACGCCGGGCCGCCGGGGAATTGGAAGTCGCCGACGGTGACCGGCGGCGCGCCGGAGGGATTCACGCCCGCCCTGCACTCGGTCGCCGTGTGCCCCAGCGACGCGGAGAAGATGAGCTCCCGCCGCCCGGAACTAAGCTACGTCGGCAATGCCGGCCGGCGCGACGCGGAGGCCAGTGCGAGCGCCCGGCCGACTGGCGGTCCAACGGCGTCTTCCTGAACCTGGTCCCGTGGCGCGACACTCCCGGCAACCGCGTGATGGTGCAGACTAGCGATGCCAGCTTCATCCAAAAGACGGGGGACGGCCTGGCCCACACGCTGCTGCTCTCGGAAAACTACGACGCTGGCCTGTGGCACCAGGTGGCCGAGTCACGCACGGCGTTCATCTTCTACCCGCCTGGCACGCAGCCGGGCCATTACATCAACGGCCCGACGCGCCCCGGCCCGGCGTCTTTCCTCAACGCCCGGCCGGCCAGCTATCATTCCGGCGGAGTTAATGTGCTCTTCGCTGGCGGCAATGGCCAATATCTGGCGGCCGCTATCGATTACGCAGTCTACTGCGCGCTGATGACGCCCAACGGATCGGCCTCACGCGAGCCGGGCAGCACGCAGCCATCGCCCGCCAGCATCACGGTGCAGCCGGGCTTGCCTTGGGAATGACGGGTGACGGAATGACGAATGACGAATGACGAATGACGAATGACGAATGACGAATGACGAATGACGAATGACGAATGACGAATGACGAATGACGAATGACGAATGACGAATGACGAATGACGAATGACGAATGACGAATGACGAATGACGAAGGGAACCCTCATTCGGTCATTCGTCCTTCCTCATTCACGATTCCGCCCGGTCATTTCCTTCTTCCGCCGGCTGCCCGTTGAACGCGGCCGGCTGCTTGCGGCACTCAAGCTGGGGTTGCCGCCAATGCTAGCCGCGCGAAGAATCTAGTTGGTGCAAAGTTCACCGATTGATACACTTGTGGTCGATTCCCCTGCCACTTCTCACAAGTGAGCGAACCATGAACGGCCCGTTGACTCGACGGCAGGCGCTGGGTTCCTTGGCGGCCGTGGCGGCCGGCGGTTTGGCGCTGCGGCCGGATCGCTCCGCACAGGCGGCAATGTTGCGCGAGCTGAAGAAGGTAGTGACCAAGGGGCTCGACTGGGTCGCCGCCTCGCAGGCCAAGATGGGCTTCTGGGACGTCTCCAGCTCGGAGTCCCGCAGCGAGGGGGGCGGGCATTATCGCATCCCCATGACCGGCCTGGCCGGCATGGCGCTGCTCTGCGAAGGCTCGACCACCACCCAGGGCAAGTACAAGAAGAGCATCTCCCAGGCCGTCGAATACTTGATCTCGCAGACCAAGGAAAACGGTCTCATCGGCATCCCGTCGGATTATCGCTATACCTACGGCCACGGCTATTCGATGCTCTTCCTCTCTCAGGTGCTGGGCGAAGAGGAGGACATGGACCGCCGCAAACGGTTGATCGAGGTGCTCACCAAAGCCGTCAAGTTCTGCGGCGACGCCCAGACGAAGAAGGGGGGCTGGGGTTACGTCGAGCGCCCGCGATGGCAGCGATTTCGACGAAGGCTCCACCACGGTCACCCAGGTGCAGGGGCTGCGCGGCTGCCGCAACGCCGGCATCAAGACGCCCAAGGACATCATCGACCGGGCCATTGCCTACATCTATTCCTGCCAGATGTCCGACGGCGGCATCTGCTACAGCTTCAACAGCCGCGGCAGCAGCCGGCCGGCGATCACCGCGGCGGCCATCGCCACGCTGTTCGGCGCCGGCGAGTATGAAGGGGATCGCGTCAAGAAGCTGATCGACTATTGCAAGACCCATCTCTTCAGCTTGGGCGGCGCGCACATCTATGGCCATTGGCACTACACGTACTACTACTACAGCCAGGCGCTCTACCGCCTGGGCGGCAAGGACTGGGACGACTACCGCGACCGCTTGTATAAGCGGCTGGCGGCCGAGCAGGCCTCCAACGGCTCGTGGAGCGGGTACGTCGGCCAGATCTTCTGCACGGCGCTGAACCTGACGATGCTGCAGCTCGAGAACGCGTACTTGCCGATCTATCAGAAGTAGCTCTGCTAGCAGCGCCAGCTTCGACGCTGACTTCAACGCCTGTCGCGATTAACCCCGCGGGTGGTGCGCTGCCGAATACACCCCTAGCGGCACGGGCCGCGAGCGCTCGTGGCATCTCCTCCGGCGCTCGTCGCCCGCAGCGTGGCCCCGTGGAAGGACACCTCGTGACACGCCTCTCAATTGTCATCCCCATGCTGGGGGATCCCGAGTTGATGGAGACCGGTCTGGTCTCGGTGCTGGAGAACCGGCCACCAGCGTGCGAGGTGCTGCTGGTGCTCAACGGGCCGTACGGCAATCCATACGAGCTGGATGACGAAGTCCGCTTTCTGACCGCGCCTCCGGCCGCCCCCTGGACGGAAAGCTGCAACCTGGGCGTCGCGGAGGCGGCTGGCGAGATCGTGCACCTGCTGATGCCCGGCGTCGAGGTGACGGCGGACTGGACCAGCGCGGCACTGCGACACTTCCGCAGCCCTGACGTGGCGGCCGTGACGCCGCTCGTCCTCGATCGGCGACGGACGGGGCGGGTCATGGCGGCGGGCGTGGGCTACCGCGCCGGCCGGCGCGTGGTTTCCGGTCGCTACCGGGCCGAAGACCAGGTGGCCAGGCTCTCCGCGACGCCGATCGTCGGCCCAAGCTGCCTGGCCGGCTTCTATCGCAAGTCATATTTCACGGCTGTGGGCGGGTTCGAGCCGGCGGTGGGAGATGAATTGGCCGACGTGGACCTGGGTCTGCGCCTTCAGAAGGCCGCCTTGCGTGCCGTGATTGAGCCGGAGAGCGTCGTTCGCGCCGTGCCGCCGAAGAAACTGCCCAGCGGTTTCCGCCGCGGCCTTTGCACCGAGCGGCTGCTGCTGCGCAGCGCGGATTCGCTGGGCAAGATGGCCCTGCGCGGCCACTGGCCTGGCTGGCAGGATTGACCTGGCGGCTGTGCCAGCCGCCCCGCGCGCTGTGCCACCTCCTCGGGCAACTAGCGGCCTGGTGCGAGCTGCCGCGTCACGTGCGGTATCGAGGCGGGCTCGAGCAGTTGGCGGCCTGCCTGCCCGCGGAGAAGGCGCCACCTCGCAGCGGCGACTCGCGTGTCGATGCGGCGCATTCGCACGCGCGGTCGCGCGCATCCAACACGCTGTGCGCGAGTGCCTGAGCCCGCCTCGCTGGCCGATTCCCTCCTGCCTAGGGTTCGCCCGGCACCAGCTTGAGCCGCTCGTAGCTGGTCACCAGCCAGCGGTCCCCTTCTTTGCGGAAGCGCACCTCGAGATACAGCGGAAACTCCTCGCGGGTGTAGTCGCTTCCTCCTTTGGGCCGCGCCCTGACGCGGGCCGTGAAGCGAATCCGCGCCGTCGGCGGAACGCCGTTCCGGACTTCCGTCTCCGGGGCATTGATGGCGATGCTTTGGAAATCAGCTCTGCCCAGGTGCTGCCGGACGTCGTTTTGCAGTTGTTCCTCCTCGGGCGCCACGTAGGCCAGCACCCGTGCCTCGTCGCCGGAGCGAACGGCCTCCGCGGCTTCGCGCAGCGTGGCCAGCGCGGCCTCCCCGTCGGTGACCACCAGCCATTCGGTAAGCACGCCCAGGCCCGTCAGCACGACGACCAGCAGCATGGCCGCCATCAGGGCGCCTCGGCGCGCTGCGCAGCAGGGCCACGCCCAACAAGAACAGGACAAACGCGCCCAGGCCGACGATCGTCCAGCGGTCTTCCAGCAGCCAGTCCACGCCATCACTCCGAAAGGTCTTTTTGGGCGGGAGCCGCTTCGTCCGCTGGCGCCCCGCGACGGAGCACCAGATACCCCAGCGAGAGCAGCAAGAATCCCCCGCCAAGCGCCACGCCCCCGATGAACAGCACGTCGGCAGGCCGCACGGCCTCTTCGGGCGAAGGTCGTGGCCGGCCGGCGTTCTTCCGGGCAATCTCGGCCCTGGCGTCCCGCTGGGTGACGAGCCGATGCATGCGAGGGGCCAGTTTCGGCAGCGTCAGCCAGCCGATGAACAGGAACAGGGCCACCGCCAGCAGCCGCATCACACGGCCGGCCCAAGGGGGCAGCGATCTGTCGTGGCCAGGTCCGGGCGAGCTCATGATTCCATTCTCACGCCGTCGGCCGCCGGCGGCAATGCCCGGCGGGACAACGAACCGCCGACCAAAACTTGACATCTCCCCTGGCTCACCCGTAGGATCGACCAGTATGGAGCGGTGTTTTTTCGCGGCCCGGGCAGCAAGTCACGGCTGCTTCGAGCCTTCTGGCGTGTGTTCCGGGCCCTTTGACCTCATCCAGCCCGTCCTCGCATGTTGCCTCGCAAATACGATTCGCCGACGCTGCGCAAAGCCCCTGGTGATCGCGCTGGCTGCCGCGCTGCTGGGTTTGATCTCTCAGCCCGCACGGGCGATCACCCCGCAGGATCCTCGCGTCCGGCAGGCCGTAGACAAGGCGGTGGGTTATCTTTTGAACATCCGCCCGGAGGAGGGTCGCGGGATCGATATGTCGGGCTCGGTCAATCCCGAGATCGGCGTGCAATGCCTGGTGGCCCTCGCCCTGTTGAAGGCCGACGTTGATCCCCCGAATCCGCCCAAGTATAAGGACCATCCCCTCGTCACGCAGGCCGTGAACAATTTCAAGGCCAGCGTGCGCAGCGGAAGTATCAGCAAGGGCTACCACTCCGTCTACAACCTGGGGGTCGGGACGGTGATGCTCGCGGCGCTGAAGGACCGGGAGGGGGTTCAAATGGCCCTTAAGCACCTCTTGGCGTTTCAGCGCGATCATGGCGGGTTCTCTTCCGAGACTCACGCGATTGCGACCGGCGACAATTCGATGACCCAGTACGCCGTGCTCGGGCATGTGGGAAGCCTCGCAAGCCGGCGTTACCGTTCCGGCGCAGGCCTGGGAGCGCGTGACGGGTTGGCTGATGAAGACCCAACTGCGCGAAGGGACCCACATGTACATGCCAGGAAGTCTTACCGACCTGGCCAGCCTCCAGTGCCGCACAGCATGACGGCGGCTGGGCTGGGCGGCCTGTACATTTGCGCGAATATCGCCCGGCCCCGCGGCAAGTCGAGCACCGCGCCGGAGCCCAAGAAGCGCGACCCGGCCGACAACGTCCCTTCGGCCCTGACCCCCGTGAGCGACAAGAAGAAGGAGGCGGAAAAAGAAAAGGCCGGCCAGATTTCCCTTGACATGGGCCTCCTGCAACAAAAGATGGCCCTCGGCGACGCCTGGATGGAGAAGAACTTCAAGGACTCATTCACGCTGACTCAGTGGCAGCTCTATTATCTGTATGCCGTCGAGCGCTATTTCTCGTTCCGTGAGAAATGGGAGGGCGTGCAGCCCGAGGAGCCGGAATGGTACACCCAGGGGGCCAACTACCTGCTGCAAACGCAACAAGCCAACGGCGGCTGGACCAAGGACTACAACGAACGAGTCAGCACCTGCTTTGCCCTGCTGTTCCTGGTGCGCAACACCAAGAAGAGCCTCATCGTCACCAAGGCCGAGGAAAAAGCCGCCGGCACGCTGCTCAGCGGGTCGGGGCTGCCCACCGACTTGTCGAATATCCGCGTCAAGGACGGCCAGTTGGTGGTGAAACCGCTGGCCGGCCCGGCGGGCGAGCTGCTGGAGATCATCGAGAAGCCGGACGATCCCAAGTTCCTCGAGGCCGTCGAAGGGATGAAAGATCTCGTCGTCCAGCCGGACGACATCATGCTCTCGTCCCATCTGGTGCGGCTGAGGAAAATGGCCAAGAACCCCTCGCCGGAGGCCCGCGCCGCGGCCGTCACGATCCTGGGCAAGAGCCGCGACTTGGATTCCGTGCCTACGCTGCTCTACGCGCTCCGCGACGAAGACGGGCAGGTCGTGCGGGCCGCCTGGGACGCCCTGAAGTTCGTCAGCCGCCGATTCGACAGCTTCGGTCTTTCGCCGAACTTCAAGGGCGAGAACCCGCGGGAGCGGGCGGCGGCCAAAGAACGGGCCATTGAGCGCTGGCAGGCCTGGTATCGCAGCGTGAGGCCCGATGCGGAACTGGACGAGTAAGGTTGTTGTCCTCATCGCAAAGATATGAAAGCTAAATGAGCAAGACCATCGACAAGCCTGCCCCTGCCCCATCGACCCAGCTCCGGGAGTCGAATGCCGACCGGGCGTCGAGCATGATTATGGCCATGCTGGTCCTGGTGGGCGGGCTGGTGGTGGTGCTGCTCTTCATCTGGTTCAGCATGGCCATCCAGCGGCCGAAGATCACGGTGCCGGTCAAGCTGGACCCCGGTCCCGGGGGCGATCCCTCCGGCGTTCGCGGAGAGGTGCTGCACGTGGATGGCCCGGAGCGGGAGGAGATTTCCAAAGAGACCGACGTGGTTGAGCCGGAAGTGCAAGAGATCATGGCCATGGTCACCGACGCCATGGCCAAGCAGATCGCCGACCCCGACAATCCCATCTTCACACAGGACCTCGATTCCGGCGGCCCCGAAGGAGGCCACAAGGGGAATAGCAACCGCCCGGGCTTCGGCTACGGCGGCGGCCCCGGCGGCGGCGGCCCCGTCTGGGAGATGCGGTACGACGAGAGCACCCTGGCCATCTACCGCCAGCAGTTGGATCACTTCAAGATCGAGCTGGCGGTCGTGGGGGGCAGCAAGGACCGGATCGAGTATGCCCGCGGTTTCGCCGGCGGACAGCCGTCGCGCCGCAGCGGCACGCGCGACCAGGAGCTTCAGACCCGGCGTACCTATTTCACCCACCGCTCCGGCACGGTCCAGCGGTACGACCAGCAGCTTCTCACGGGAGCCCAGCTCAACTGGCAGGGACCAGGCAAGATCCTCCTGCAATATTATCCCAAGGAGGCGGAGGACCAGTTGCTGGTCCTCCAGCAGCAGTACCGCGGCCTGGAGCAGGAAGCGATCCTGAAAACCGTCTTCGGCATCCGGAGCAAGGGGAGCGGATTCGAGTTCTTCGTAGTGGACCAGGTCCGGCGCTAAGCCTCGCCTTCGGCCCCACGTGACAGCACGCTCGCCGTGCCGCGTCGAAAGTGCCATTGACGCTCCGCGCCCGTTCTCAGTATTCTCCCCCCCACGAATGGGTGACCGCGGCAAGCCCGTGACCACGAGGGTCACGCTGGGCCGCGATAGTGCGGCGAATCGATTTGCCGCTGCACAAGAGCCACGCAGGAGAACCACGTGGTGGGTCCGCACCGGGGGTGCTCGCGAGGCATCTCTGCGGACCGCGAAGCGTTCACCCCCGGCATGGATGCCGGCGGGACGCTTCGAACCGCGGCGGTTCCGACAGGTCGCGCGGAATCACTTCCTCTGGGCCGCAAGGACGCTCACCAGCCGCACGATCCAAAGCCTCCAATCGCTCCCGGAACACTGACGGAGTCCTTTGCCCCCCTGGGACGCCGGCGCTCCGGGAGCTTTTTTATGCGCGGTGGCAAGGGTGGCTAGGGGCGCACCTCAAAAACCGGTCGGCCGTCGTGCTCGTGGTCGTACTCGTGCTCGAATCCGCACGGTGTCGAGCAGACTACGAGCACGACTACGAGCACCACCGCGAGCCGGAGGGACACTCCCCGGCGGAGCGGTCAGCTCGCCGACCGTTCTTCGCCCGCCCAGAAGCGGTGCCCCGTGCGCTCGATGAACACGTCCTCGAGCGTCGGCTTGCCGAGGGTGATCGAACGCATCTGATGGCCGAGCGCATCGACAAGCTGGCCCAACAGGCTGGCGGCCTCAGGATGTTGCAGCCGCACGCTGCCTTCGATCGCTTGTGCCGGCAAGCCGAAACGCTGACCGATGGCCGCCGCGACGGCCGCAGGGTCGTCCGCCACGATCGTGATCGTGTCGCCGCCGACGCCCGCGCGGAGGTTGCCTGGCGTATCGAGCGCCACCAGCCGTCCGCGATCGAGAATCGCCAGCCGGTCGGCCTTCTCCGCTTCTTCGAGCAAGTGCGTGGTGAGGGCCACGGTCATGCGCTGTGCCTCGCACGTCTGCCGCAGATAGCGCCACAGATCGAGCCGGGCGGCGGGGTGCCTATCACGGCCGTGCCTCCACGATCGTTCCTTCCGGCGTCTCGTTCCGCCGCCCGAGTGGTCAGCGCAAGCGCCCGGACGAGACGGTCCCGAGCTTCGGCCCCTGCCGCAACCTGGACTACGAACTCGAGCTCGGGGTCTGGATCGGCCCCGGCAACGAGCAGGGCAACCCGATCCCGATCGGTGAGGCAGCGGAGCACGTGGCCGGTTACTGCCTGCTGAACGACTGGTCGGCGCGCGACATCCAGGCCTGGGAGTACCAGCCGCTCGGTCCCTTCCTCTCGAAGAACTTCGCCTCGCACGATCTCGGCCTGGATCATCACGCCCGAGGCGCTGGAGCCCTTCCGCACCGCCCAGCCAACGCGGCCGGAAGGCGACCCAGCACCCCTGGATTACCTCCTGGACGAGGCCGACCAGCGCGAAGGTGCCCTCGATATCGAGCTTGAGGTGCTGCTGCTGACGGAGCGGATGCGCCAAGAGGGCCAGGCACCGCACCGGCTCGCTCTGAGCAGCACGCGGCACATGTACTGGACGGTGGCCCAGATGGTGGCCCACCACAGCTGCAACGGCTGTGCGCTTCGCCCAGGCGACTTCTTGGGCTCCGGCACGATCTCCGCACCAACCCCGGACGGGTTCGGCAGCCTGCTGGAGACCACGAAAGGCGGCAAGGAGCCGGTCCGGCTGCCGAGTGGGGAGACGCGCGTCTTCCTTGAGGATGGCGACGAGGTCCTGCTGCGGGCTAGGGCCACGCGCGAGGGTGCAGCCAGCATTGGGTTCGGCGAGTGCAGGGCCATCGTCCTGCCTGCCGCGGGAGCATCGAGATGAGCAAGGCATTCGCGAGCCAGGGCGACTTGGCTGAGAAAGCGCGAGACCTTCGACGAGCTGGCGCAGGGCGTGTTCGCGCTCACGGCTGAGGGCGATCCCAACTCGGGCGTGGTGATCGGCGACGACTCCGTCCTGGTCATCGATGCCCGCGCCACGCCCGTGATGGCCAAGGAGCTGGTGGCTCATATCCGCAAGGTGACGGACAAGCCTATCCGGCATGTGCTCCTCACCCACTATCACGCCGTCCGGGTGCTTGGGCACGGCCGGCTACGAGGAGCGGGTCAACGTCATCGCCAGCGACGTCACCCGCGGCATGATCGTGGAGCGCGGGGCCCAGGACATGGAGTCCGAGATCCAGCGCTTCCCGCGTCTGTTCCGGGCCAAGGAGACCATTCCGGGGCTCACCTGGCCGAACGTGGTCTTCCATAAGCAGATGACGCTGTGGCTGGGCTCGCGCGAGGTGCAGATCATCCATGCCGGCCGCGGTCACACCAGGGGCGACACCATCGCCTGGCTGCCGAAGGAGCGGGTGCTGTTCTCGGGCGATCTCGTCGAGTATGGCGCGACGCCCTATTGCGGTGACGCGCACTTTACCGACTGGCCGGGCACGCTCGACCGCGTGGCCTCCTTCGGCGCCCAAGCGCTGGTGCCGGGGCGCGGGGAGGCACTGACAACCCCTGAGAAGGTAAGCGAAGGTATCGATGAGACCCGGGCCTTCCTCCAGGACGTGTTCCGTATAGCCAGAGAGGGAGCGGCATCGGACCAGCCGCTCAAGCAGGTCTACGACCGGGCCATGCAGGAGCTACGACCCAAATACGGCCACTGGGTGATCTTCGACCACTGCATGCCGTTCGACGTATCCCGTGCCTATGACGAGGCCAAGGGCATCGATAACCCGCGGATCTGGACCGCCGAGCGCGACGTGGAAATGTGGCAGGCGCTTGAGAGCAGGAGCTAAACCGTGACCAGTTCGAGACCGATAGTTTTGGTTGCCGGTTGGGGTAGGATGGGACAGCTCAGTAGTGCCAGGAGGTGTCCTGTTCCGTCATGTTGTTGGTTGAGCATGCCCGCTGGGGTCAGACGCCCGAGGATCTGCGCCGGCTAGCGGTGAGCGCGCCGCACCGGCGCACCCGTGAACGCTTCTTGGCCCTCTACGACATCGTGCAAGGGAGCCGTGGCGCCACCTGCATCGCCCTGCGCGCGGGCCGCCATCCACAGACCGTGATGGGTTGGTTGCACACCTACAATGTGCACGGCCCTGACGCTCTCGGTTTACCGCCGCACCGGCGGTCGTCCCCCCTTTGTCCCCGCATCGAGGCTGGCCTTGGCGAAGCCATCCGCGCCGCCCAGCGCACCGCGGCCGCCCCGCTTGTAGCCGGCGCCGAGCCGGCCCCCCGCTGGACGCTCAAGCGCCTGGTCGCCTGGGTGCGTGAGCGGTTCGGCCGGATTTGCTGCCGCGAGACGATCCGGGCGGCTCTGCACCGTCTCGATCTGAGCTGGAAGAAGGCCAAGAAGCTGCTCGGCCGGGCCGACCCGGTGCGGCGGCAGGCGTTCGTCGAGCAGCTGCAAAGCGTGCTGGCCGCGGCCCAGCGTGACCAGCACCTTCTCGTCTACCTGGATGAGGCCCACATCCACCAGGATGCCGACCTCGGCTATGGCTGGGCCGCACGCGGCCAGCGGCTGTGGGTGGCCTCCAGCTCGCCGGGTCTCTCGGCCAAGGTCTCGTTCTACGGCCTCTACCTCTACAACGAAGCGCAGGTGCGGCTGTGGCCCTACCCGCGCGCCAACGGCGCGCACACCATCGACGTGCTGCGTCGGCTGCGCGACGAGCACCCGGACCGGGCGCTGGTCGTGCTGTGGGACGGCGCATCATACCACCGGGCCGGCGCGGTGCGGGACGCGGCGGCGACGCTGAACATCGAGCTGATGCCGCTGCCGGGCTACAGCCCCGACCTGATGCCGGTCGAGGCGCTGTGGCGCTGGCTGCGCGAGGACGTGACCTACCATCACTGCCATCCCAGCCGGGACGACCTCACCCGTCGCATCGCCGCCTTCCAGGCCCGCGTCAATCAACAGCCCTTCGTCCTCGCCGACCGCCTCTGGGTCAAAGACCAGCTCGATCCCGAGGAGGAGAAACTCAGGTTCTCAAACTAGACGCGGTTTAACAGCCTTCCAAGCCTGGCTTGGAGAAAGATCAGGAGGGAGCTAAGGCGCCTTGGCAGCGAAAGAGCGATTCCCGCGGCCTTACCGTCGGTCGCCTGATCAAGACGCATCCAGACCGGTACGGCACCGCGTGGTCATCGTCGGAGGCGGGCCGGTCGGCTTGGCGCTGGCGACGGACCTTGGCGTGAGAGGCGTGCCCTGCGTCGTCGTCGACGGCAAGGCGGAGTTCGGCGAGGGCTCACGCGGCCTGTGCTACGCCAAGCGAACGCTCGAGGTCCTGGATCGGCTCGGCATCGGTGAGCGGGCGCTCGCCAAGGGTGTTACCTGGCAGCTCGGCAAGGTCTTCCATCGGGACGAGCTGCTCTACGAGTTCAACCTGCTGCCCGAGAGCGGGCATAAGATGCCCGCCTTCATCAATCTGCAGCAGTACTATCTCGAGCAGTTCCTCTACGAGCGCTGCCACGAGCTTCCCGACGTCAACCTGCGCTTCCAGAACAAGTGCGTCGGGGTCGAGGTCTTTCCCGACCATGCCCGCATCCGCCTCGAGACACCCGACGGCCCTTACGAGCTGGAGGCCGAGCACCTGATCGCCTGCGACGGCTCGAGGTCAGCCGTTCGGCAGCTCATGGGCCTCTCCTTCGAGGGCCGGGTGTTCGAGGACCGGTTCCTGATCGCGGATATCAAGATGCTGGCCGACTACCCGGCCGAGCGCTGGTTCTGGTTCGACCCGCCCTTCAATCCCGGCCAGTCCGCCCTCCTGCACAAGCAGCCGGACGACATCTGGCGCATCGACCTGCAGCTTGGCTGGGATGCCGATCCGGTCGAGGAGCGCAAGCCCGAGCGGGTCCGGCCGCGGCTGGAGGCGATGCTCGGCAAGGACCGACCGTTCGAGTTCGAGTGGATCAGCATCTACAGCTTTCACTGCCGGCGCCTCGATACCTTCCTGCACGGGCCGGTGATCTTCGCCGGCGATTCCGCCCACCTCGTCTCGCCGTTCGGCGCCCGCGGCTTCAACAGCGGCGTGCAGGACATCGACAATCTGGCCTGGAAGCTCGGTGCCGTACTGGAGGGCCAAGCACCCCGGCCCTGCTCGCGACCTACGGCACCGAGCGCGAGGCCGCGGCCGACGAGAACATCCTCAACTCCACCCGCGCCACCGACTTCATCACGCCCAAGTCGCGCGTCTCGCGCACGATCCGCGACGCCGCCCTGTCGCTCACGGCCGAGGTCCCGTTCGCCCGGCCCCTGATCAACTCCGGCCGGCTGTCCACGCCCACGATCTACACCGACACGCCGCTCTCCACCCCCGACACCGACCGCTTCGGCGGCACGGCCCGTCTGGGCGGGCCCCTGCCGGATGCATCCTTACGCCGTGCCGACGGGCAGCAGCGCCTGGCTCCTGAACCTGCTCGGCCGCCGCTTCACCCTGCATCTACTGCGGTGACGAGCTGCCCTGCGCCCTGCCGGCGCACGTCGAGCTGCTTCGCATCGGCCGCGACCTGCGTCGACGAGACGGGCCTGTTCCAGCAGCGCTACGATGCTCGGGCCGGCTCGGCCTACCTCGTGCGTCCGGACCAGCACTCTGTGCGCCCGCTTTCGCCGGCTCGAGGCACAGGCACTCACGGCTGCCGTCGAGCGCGCGCTGGGATGGGAGCTGGCACGATGAGCAGTCTGATCCGGTCGCCGAACCTGCGCGACGCCGACGGCTTCTATGCCGCCTTCGTGGCTGCGCACCAGGGGCTCTCGGACGAGGCGAGCGAGCTGATCGAATGCCCGCCTCGTCCTGGTTCTGGCCAACCATATCGGCGACCCGAGCGGTCCTGACCGAGGCGCTTGCCCTGGCACGCGGCCCGCTTGTCGGCCGTGCCGCTGTCCACCGAACCAGCTCCGGGAGGCACCTCGTGACCGACTTCCGCATCTCGCGTCGAGCCGCCATGGCGGCGGGCGTGGCCTCTGTTCTGCCGCTCCGACGGGTCCTCGCCGCCTACCCCGAAGGCCCGGTCAAATGGATCGTCGCCTACGCCGCTGGCGGCGGCTCCGACACGCTGGCCCGCATCCTGGGTGAGGCGATGTCGCCGAAGCTGGGGCAGGCGGTGGTGATCGAGAACCGCCCGGGCGGTGCCACCAACATCGGTGCGGCTGCCGCTGCCAAGGCCGAGCCGGACGGCCAGACCGTCTTCACCGCCGATAACGGCACCCTCGTCTTCAACCCGGCTTTGTTCAAGAAGCTGCCCTACGACCCCGACCGCGACTTCCGCCCGGTCGGGCTGATGGCCCGCTTCCCGCTCTTCCTCGTGGTCAAGAAGGCGTCCGCCGCCGACCTCGGCCCGCGACTTCATCGAGCGCGCCAGGGCCGAGCCGGGAGCGATCGACTACGCCTCGCCGGGCATCGGCTCGCCGCATCATCTGACCATGGAGCGCCTCGCCCGCGAGGCGGGGGTGAGCCTGACCCACGTCCCCTACAAGGGTGCGGCCCCGGCCTTGAACGATCTTGTCGGCGGCCATGTCGAATCGATGGTGCTCGATCTATCCGTCCGGTGCCGGTCAGCTGCACACCGACAGCATCCGGCCGCTTGCCGTCTGCTCGGCCGCGCGCTTCGCCGGCCTGCCGGACGTGCCTACCGTGCAGGAGGCGCTGGGTCTGGCGAAGTTCGAGGCCTATGCCTGGCAGGGATTGGTGGTACCGAAAGCCACGCCCGACCCCATCGTCGAGCGCCTCACCGCCGAGCTCGCCGGCGCCTTGCACCAGGAGCCGGTGCTGGCCCGGATGCACGAGGTGGGCCTGGAGCCGATCTCCGGCGGCCCGGCCGAGTTCCAGGCCCTGCTCGAGGCCGAGCGCGGGGTGTGGGTGCCGCTCATCAAGTCGCTGGGCATCACGCTCGATTGAGCGGCGGAGCCGGTGGGCACCTGTCGGCGAGTTCCTGGAGAGGTCCCTTGAGCTACGAGTTCAAACCGTACCCGTTCACCGGCAAGCACCACGAGGCCAGGCTGCCGGCCCTGACCGACGGGATCGAGAAGAAGCAGCATGCCGTCGCCATCGTCGGCGGCGGCCCGGTGGGGCTGGCTCTGGCCCTGGGACTCGCCAACCATGGCGTCGCTTCGGTCCTGATCGAGGCCGACGACACGGTCTGCTTCGGCAGCCGCGCCATCTGCATCTCCCGGCGCAGCCTGGAGATCATCGAGCGGTTGGGTGCCCTGCAGGGTTTCTTGGAAAAGGGCCTGCCCTGGACCGGCGGCCGCAGCTTCTACCGGGATACCGAGGTGCTGCATTTCGGGATGCCGCACGACGAGAACCAGAAGCTGCCGCCGATGGTCAACATCGAGCAGTTCTATATCGAGCAGTTCCTGCTGGACGCAGGCAGAGAAGCGGGCTGACCTGATCGACATCCGCTGGCAGACCCGGGCGACCGACGGTCCAGGTGCAGGACGACGGTGTGACGCTCGCCCTTTCCACGCCCAAGGGCGATTACACGCTGCATGCGGACTGGGTGGTCGCCTGCGACGGCGGCCGCAGCCTGGTGCGGGAGGCGCTGGGCCTGCAGCTGAAGGGAACCAGCTACGAAGGCCGCTACGTCATCGTCGACATCGAGCTCAAGAGCGAGCCGTCCGACCGAGCGGCTGGCCTGGTTCGACCCGCCCTCCAACCCGGGCTCCACCATCCTCATCCACATCCAGCCAGACAATATCTGGCGCATCGACTATCAGCTCCGCGACGACGAGGACCCGGAAGAGGCGGTCAAGCCGGAGAGCGTCATCCCCCGGGTGCAGAGCCATCTCGAGATGATGGGCGAGACCGGCGACTGGTCGCCGATCTGGATCACCATCTACCGGGCGCACGCCTTGTCGCTGGAGGACTATCGCCACGGGCGCGTCATGTTCGCGGGCGATGCCGCCCATCTGGTACCCATCTTTGGCGTCCGCGGGTGCCAATTCCGGCATCGACGACGCCGACAACCTTGCCTGGAAGCTCGCCTTCGTCGTCAAGGGCCTGGCATCCGACCGACTGCTCGACACCTATTCGCAGGAGCGGGTGTTCGCCACGCGGGAGAACCTGAGCTACGGCACCAAGAGCACGGAGTTCATGGCGCCGCCATCCTTCGCCTTCGAGCTCATGCGTCAAGCGGCCCTAGGCCTCGCGGTCAAGCACACGGCACTGCGCTCCCTGATCAATCCCCGGCAGACGACCGCCATTACCTATGTCGACTCGCCACTCAACAGCGAAGCCATGCGCTCGGCCGAGTTCGCCGCCGGGCCCGGTCCCGGTGCGGTCCTGCTCGAATGCCCGGTCAGCATCGTCGAGGACGGCAGAATACGGGAGGCCCATCTGACGGACCTTGTGGCCACCCGGTTCACCGGGTTCTATTTCACCGAGGACGGCACCGTTCCAGCGGCGGTAACGGCTCTGGAGGCCGGGCCATTCCCCGGCCCCGGGCTGCTCAGGCTCATCCCTATTACCAGGCACCTGGCCCCGAACGGGCCCGGTCTCACGGGCTGGGATCACACCGGCAGGCTGTTTGTCCTCTATGGTGCCCAGCATGGCACCCTCTATCTCGCCCGCCCGGACGGGCATGTGCTTGGCCGCTGGCGCACGGCCGTGCCTTCTGAGCTGGCGAACGCCATCGAGCGCACCCTGCAGCGATGACAGCGGATACGAGGAACGAGACCGTGTCTGAGAGCGAGCTCGACAGTGTTTACACCCGGCTTTGCAAAACCATGACCGAGCTCGGCGAAGCCGAGTCCTCGCTGTTCCTCGCGCGCTTTGCTTTGCTCGCCGTCATCAAGATCGACGACGCAGCGACCGTGGAGCGGCTCATCGCCGATGCCAGTGAGGAGATCAAAGGCGCAGAGCCGGAGACTGCCTCATCGGACGCACCAGAGCCGGTATGAGTGGCAATGCATCGGAGCTGAGAGTTCCGTTGCGTTGGCTGACTGCAGGCGAGTGCCGGCCTACTCTCCTTCGCTCAGGCGGCGAAGACTTGGTGGACGAAGGTCTGCTGGGCAGGCATGTCATTCCTTAGGCCCAGTTACTAATCTCCCACCACCATACCTGACAGGCTACGACCTTGCAGGGATGTCAGGTATATCCATGGGAGATTAGTAGCACCTCTCCCTTGCTCAGCATCGCCATGGTCTCGACGAACGCCTTGCCGGACGGCAGCAGTCTGCGCAGCGACGTTCACGGGAGTCTCCTCACCTCAGGGTCGGATCACGTGGATCCAGAACCCGATCCTTCCTTCACGAGCACAGTGCCGTCGGGATCGATCTCGACCGCCACCGGCGTTAGTCCGCATCCGCCAGTGGGCCCGCCCAGAGCCCGGCCGTCGGCGACGGCGAACTCCGCACCGTGGTTGGTGCAGCGCAGCCGTTCGCCGTCGGCGCTGAGCACGCGCCTGCCACGCTGGGTCAGCGGCAGGAACTGATGCGGGCAGACGTCCTCGTAGGCGCGCAGTTCGTCGCCGTGCCTGACCACGAGGAGTGCCATCTCGCGCTCGCCTCTGCGATACCTGGCGGGCGTGGCCGATCGATCGGGGAAGTCCTCCAGCCGGCCGAGCGGCCCTTCCTTGCTCATCCCGCCGCCGCCCCGGGCGTCAGCACGCCGCGGCGGAGCTGGTCCTCCTCGATCGAGACGAACAAGGCGCGGAAGTTGCCCTCGCCGAAGCCTTCGTCACCCTTGCGCTGGATGAACTCGAAGAAGATCGGGCCGATCGCGTTGGCCGAGAAGAGCTGCAGGAGGACCTTGGTCATCCGACCCTCCTTCTCGCCCAGCGCCACCGCACCCTCGCCGTCGAGCAGGATGCCGTTGCGCTGCAGGCGCGCCAGGTCCTCGCCGTGGCCAGGCACGCGCTCGTCGACCCGCTCGTAGTAGGTCGAGGGCGGCGAGGGCATGAAGGCGAGCCCGCGCTCGCGCAGAGCCTCGATCGTCGTGTAGATATCGCGGCAGCCGCAGGCGATGTGCTGGATGCCCTCGCCCTTGTACTCGTGCAGGTATTCCTCGATCTGGCTCTGCTCGTCCGCACTCTCGTTGATCGGGATGCGGATCTTGCCGTCGGGGCTGGTCAGGGCACGCGAGAACAGGCCGGTGTACTCGCCCTTGATGTCGAAGTAGCGGATCTCACGGAAGTTGAAGAGGCGCTCGTAGAACCCGGCCCAGAGGTCCATCCGGCCGCGGCCCACATTGTGGGTCAGGTGATCGAGATAGAAGAGGCCCTGGCCCTGCGGCTTGGGGTTCGGGGCTCCGGCCCACACGAACTCCTCGTCGAACGCCGAGCCCTTGGCTCCATAGCGGTCGAGGAAGTAGAGCAGCGAGCCGCCGATGCCCTTGATCACGGGCACGTTCAACGCGAGCGAGCCTTCGGCCGGATCGGCGGGCTCGGCCCCCAGCTCCATAGCGCGCCGGTAGGCGTGCTTGGCGTCCACGACGCGGAACGCCATCGATGGCGCACAAGGACCGTGCGCCGCCACGAAGTTGGAGGCGTGGCTGCCCGGCTCCTCGTTCACGAGGTAGTTGACGTCGCCCTGCTGGTAGAGGGTGATCGCCTTCGAGCGATGCCGCGCCACGGGCTCGAAGCCCATGGTCTTGAACAGCGCATGCAGCTTCTCAGGCTCGGGATGCGCGTATTCGACGAAGCCGAAACCGTCCGTGCCGGCGGGGTTCTCCGGCGTGATCTGGGCGGGCGGGGCGTCATGCGGAAATGGACCCATTGGGCGTCTCCCTCGATCGCTTGGCCTGATGCCCGGCCCTGGGCCGGTGCAAAGCTGGGCCAAGGTTGCATTCACCCGGGAGAGACGAGAAGCGCTGATTGGCGGAGCTAGCGTCCGCCAATGGCGAACGGTAAAGCTGTACTTTGTGACGACGGACAACAGTCGCACGCTCGGGGAGGAACGGCGGCATGGCAGCCCCGCCGGACTGGGTCACACTCAGGATCTTCCTTGCCGCCCTCGACCTCGGGAGCGTCACCAAGGCCGCCGACCAATGCGGGATCGCGACCTCGGCTGCGGCCAAGCGCATCCAGCTCCTGGAGCAGGACTGCAAGGTGGCCCTGCTGGAACGTGGTGCGCGCGGGGTGCGGCCGACGGCGGCCGGCGAGGTGCTGGCCCGGTATGCCCGCTCGCTCATCGACTTCGCGGCCCGCCTGGGCGACGACCTTCGTGCCTACGCGGCTGGTGGCCTCGGCAGCGTCCGCCTGCACGTCACCGCGTCGGCTCTGGCGGGTCATGATCTCGCCCGCGTCCTTGCCGCGTTCGCGGTCGAGCAGCCCGGCATCCAGGTCGAACTCAGGGAGGACACCAGCCTCCCCATCCTGAGCGACCTGCTCGAAGGGCGCGCCGATCTCGGCATCGTCACCGTCGCGGGTGCGGTACCGGCGGGACTGGAGGCGCAGCCCTGGCGAGACGACCGGCTGCTCGTGGTCGTGGCGGCCGGCCATCCGTTTGCCTCGCGGGCTTCGGTTACCTTCGCCGAGGTGCTGGAGGAGCCGCTCATCGGCGTGCTGGAGGCCGGCGCCCTCTCTCTCCTGCTGGAGGAGGCAGCGCAGCGCCTGGGCCTCCGCCCGCGCTACCGCTTCCAGGTGGCGAGCACGGATGCGGCCCGGAACCTCGTCGCCGCGGGCCACGGGGTCACGGTGATGCCCGACGGCATTGCCCGGCCCTACGAGGCGGCACTGGGCTTGCGCGGCATCCCGCTGGCCGAGCGCTGGTCGCGACGGCGGCTGCGGCTCGTATCCAGGGCGGCCGGGCTCGTGACACCTCCAGCGCGTCTCCTGCAGGACCATCTGCTCCAGCCACGATCGGCAGCGAAGCCCGGTCGAGCGTCCGTCAGGCGCGAACGCTAGCTCCGCCAATCAGCGCTTCTCCACCACACGCCGCAGACGGTACCACCAATGGCGAAGAGGTGGGCCGCGATCCCGGAAGCATCGCCTCCGACTCGGTCAGCACCTGCAAGTCAAAGAGCTCCATCAGGAGGCACCATGAAGATGCCCGCTCTCGGGATCCTGAGGCACGCCCTCACCGCTACGGCCCTGCTCGGCACGATCGGCACCGCAGCCGCAGAGGCGCCTTTTCCGTCGCGCCCCATCACGATCGTGGTCGGCTATGCCGCCGGCGGCCAGGCGGACGCGATCGCCCGCGCTGTTGCCACGCGGCTCAGCGAGCGGCTGAAGAACCCGGTCATCGTCGACAACAAGCCGGGCGGCAACGCCATGATCGCGGCCGGCGACGTGGCCAAGGCGGAGCCCGACGGGCACACGCTGCTGTTCGTGACCGACGCCATGACGACGATCGAGCCACAGCTCGCCGGGCCCAAGAAGGTCGATGTCACTGCCAGCTTCGATCCGATCATCAACATGGCCTTCGGCCCGCTGATCCTCGCTGCCGCCAACAACGTGCCAGTGAAGTCGCTGAGCGAGCTGGTCGAGTACGGCAAGAAGAACCCGGAGACGCTCAACTTCGGCACCTCGGGCAACACCACGCCGCACCGGATCACGGGCGAGCTGCTGCAGCAGGAGGCGGGGTTCAAGATGACCCACGTCGCCTACAAGGGGACCTCGGCCTCGGTGACCGACCTCGCCGGCGGTCATATCGAGCTCGTCATCGGTGCGGCCAGCGCCCTGAAGCCCTTGGCGGATGCCGGCAAGATCAAGCTTCTGGCGGTCACGTCCGAGCAGCGCCTGCCGGTCCTGCCCAATGTCCCGGCGATCGCCGAGACCTATAAGGGCTTCAACATGGTGACCTTCCTCGGGCTGATGGCGCCCAAGGGCACGCCCAAGGACGTGGTCACGCGTCTCAACAGCGAGATCAACGAGATCCTGGCGGCCCCGGCCGAGCGGCAGTCGCTGGAGCAGCAGGGCATGCTGGTCGCCGGCGGCAGCCCCGCCGACTTCGCCAAGCAGATCAGCGCCGACTACGAGGCCCGTGGCAAGATCATCCACGAGTTGAAGCTCTCGGCCGACTGACGAGCCGACCAGGATTGTGGATCAGGGAGCCTGAGCCGATGTCGCGTGAGAAGGTCGAAGTGGTCGAAGTGGGTCTGCGGGATGGGTTGCAGATCCTGGACCGTGTGATGCCGACCGAGGACAAGATCGCCTGGCTCGAGGCCGAGCATGGCGCCGGGGTGCGGCGGTTCGAGGCGGCATCGTTCGTCCCGCCGAAGCTGATGCCGCAGATGGCGGACGCGGCACAGGTGGTGGCAGCGGCCAAGCGCCTGCCCGGCACCACCATCACCGCCCTGGTCCCGAACCAGAAAGGGGCCATGGCCGCGATCGCAGCCGGCGCCGACACGCTGATCGCCCCGGTCTCGGCCAGCGACGCGCACAGCCGGGCCAACGTGCGGCGCACGCCGGACGAGATGGTGGCCGAGCTCGGCCGGATCTGCGAGGTGCGCAAGGATGCCGGCCGGCCGGTCCGGGTCGATGCGGGCCTCGCCACCACCTTCGGCTGCACCATCCAGGGCGAGGTGAGCGAGGATGAGGTGGTGCGGATCGCGGAAGCCTGTCTTGAGGCCGGTGCCGACACGATCGGCCTTGCCGACACGGTGGGCTACGCCAACCCGGGCCAGGTCCGGCGCCTGTTCGGTCGGGTGCGGGCCGTCGCCGGCGACCGCCTCCACTCGGCTCACTTCCACGACACGCGCGGCCTTGGCCTCGCCAACGTGGTGGCCGCCCTCGATGTCGGCATCCGCTCGTTCGATGCCTCGCTGGGTGGCCTCGGCGGCTGCCCGCATGCCCCAGGAGCGAGCGGCAACGTCGCCACCGAGGATCTCGTCTTCATGCTGGAGGAGATGGGCTTCGACACCGGCATCGACCTCGAGACCCTGATCCAGGCCCAGCGCCGTCTGACCCAGCTCCTGCCGGGGCAGGTCCTCTACGGCAAGCTCGCCGGGGCAGGCCTGACCAAGACCTATCTGAGCCACGCCGAAAGGGCCGCCTGAGATGTCGAGCCACGATCCTTCCTCGCCCACGGGCCCCCTGCCGCTCGCCGGCATCCGCGTGCTCGAGTTCAGCCACATGGTCATGGGCCCGAGCTGCGGCATGATCCTGGCCGATCTCGGCGCCGATGTGATCAAGATCGAGCCGGCCCCCGCCGGCGACAACACGCGCCGCCTGACCGGACCGGCCTTGGGCTTCTTCCCGACCTTCAATCGCAACAAGCGCTCCTTGTGCGTCGACCTCAAGCGTCCGGCCGGGCTGGCCCTGGTCAAGAAGCTCGCCTCCACCGCCGACGCGCTGATCGAGAACTTCCGCCCTGGGGCCATGGACAAGCTGGGCCTGGGTCCTGCCGCCATGGCGGAAGCCAATCCCCGCCTCGTCTACTGCTCCTGCAAAGGGCTTCCTGCCCGGCCCCTACGAGCACCGTACGGCGCTCGACGAGGTGGTGCAGATGATGGCCGGCCTCGCCTACATGACCGGCCCTCCGGGCAAGCCTCTGCGCGCCGGCTCCTCGGTCAACGACATCATGGGCGGCATGTTCGCGGCCATCGCGATCATGGCCTCCTTGCGGGAGCGCGAGCGGACCGGCCGCGGCGGCCAGGTCCAGTCCGGCCTGTTCGAGACCTGCATGGTGCTGGTGGGCCAGCACATGGCCAACGCGGCGGTCGATGGCCGCAACCCGCCGACCTACGGCGACCCGGCCAAGATCAGGCCCTGGCCGGTCTACGACATCTTCGAGTCCTCCGATCCGGAGCAGCAGGTGTTCGTGGGCGTGGTCACCGAAACCCAGTGGCGCCAGTTCTGCGAGGCCTTCGACCTCATGCACCTCCTGAACGATCCGGGCCTGCAGACGCCGAAGCAGCGTGCCGACGAGCGGCCGCGCATCCTGCCGCATGTCCAGGAGGCCTTCCGCAAGCTGTCCAAGGACGAACTGATGGCGCGCTGCGAGGCGCTGGGTCTGCCGTTCGCCCCCATCGCCAAGCCCGCGGACCTGTTCGACGACCCACATCTTCTGGCCTCGGGTGGGCTCCTGCAAACCGACCTGACCGGCGCCGAGGCGGCGGCAGGCGGGCGGGCGCACACCCCGGTGGCAGGCTTGCCCGCGCTGCCCATCTCGCTGGTGGGTGGTCGCCCGGGCCTGCGGCGGCAGCCGCCGCGCGTGGGCGAGCATGGGGCCGAGATAGCCCGTGAGGCCGGCATCTCCGAGACCGACATCGCCGCCCTGATGGCGGAGGGCACGCTCTCCGTCCCCTTGCAGGCGGTCGCAGCCGAGTAGCCTTGCTGATCAGAGAGGAAGAGACATGCAGGAGCACGCAGTGATCGAGGCGGCACGCGAGTTCGTCCGTGCCGACGAGAGCGAGACCATGGCCGCCCGCCATGCAGACGCCACGGCACGCCGGAGTGCCACGGAACGGCGCGCGGTTGCCCTCGCCAGGCTCAAGGAAGCCGTTGCCACCTATGACGCAGCAGGTGGACGGCCATCAGAGGGTGGCGAGGCCTCGGGCTCCGGCCGGGCGTGACAGCGCGGCCAAAAGGGCAGGAACCATGCTGTACACGCTGGATGATGTCGGCCTCGAGACCGAGAGCGAGGAATGGTGGGTGGCGCCGACGGCCGTCCTGGTCGGCCGCGTCCGGCTCGAGCACGAGGCCGCGGTGTGGTGGGGGGCCGTGCTGCGCGGCGACAACGAGCTGATCACGGTCGGGCGCGGCAGCAACGTGCAGGACAACTGCGTCTGCCACACCGACCCCGGCCATCCGCTCGTGATCGGCCCCAACGTCACGGTCGGGCACATGGCGGTGCTGCACGGCTGCACGATCGGCGAGGGCACGCTCGTGGGCATCGGCGCCATCGTGCTCAACGGTGCGAAGGTCGGCCGCAACTGCCTGATCGGGGCCAAGGCGCTGATCGGCGAGGGCAAGGAGATCCCCGACAACTCGCTGGTCATGGGCATGCCCGGCAAGGTCGTGGGCGAGGTCCGGCCGGAGCAGCGGGAGCGCATCCGGCTCGGGACGGAGAAGTACGTCCGCAACTGGAAGCGCTACCGCCAAGGGCTGAAGGCGAGCGGATGACCGCCTATCAGATTGCCGTCCTGCCTGGGGACGGCATCGGCCCCGAGGTCACGACCGCTGCCGTCGCCGTCCTGGAGGCTGCCGCACGCCGGCATGGCCTCCAGCTCTGCATGACCACCTACGAAGCCGGTGCCGAATGCTTCCGGCGGACTGGCGAGGCGATGTCGCTCGCCGTGCGTGACGCCGTGGGGCAGGCCGATGCGGTCCTGTTCGGCGCCATGGGCCTGCCCGACGTGCGCCGCCCGGACGGCACCGAGACCGGCCCGCAGGTCGAGTTGCGCGAGCATTACGGCCTCTACGCCAGCCTCCGGCCCGTGAAGCTGCTCCCCGGCGTGCCGACGCGGCTGAAGGCCGAGCGGATCGACATCCTGGTGATCCGCGAGACCACCGAGGGCCTGTTCGCCGGCCGCAACGATCCGCGCGAGCCCAGTGACGAGAGCGTCAGCGACCGCATGACGATCACCCGGGCCACCTGCGAGAAGCTGTTCGAGCTCGCCTTCGCCCAGGCTCGTACCCGCCGCCAGCGGCACGGCACCCCCGGCCACGTCACCCTGCTCGACAAGGCCAATGCGCTCCCGAGCCAAGCCTTCATGCGCAAGGTGTTCGACGAGGTGGCCGCACGCCACCCCGACATCGGCTCGGAGCGCCAGTACATCGACGCTGGTGCGATGATGTTCGTCACCAACCCCGAGCGCTACGACGTCGTGGTCTCGGAGAACATCTTCGGCGACATCATCTCCGAGATCGCTGCCGGCATCGTCGGCGGCCTGGGCGTGGCACCTTCGGCCGACATCGGCGACAGGCACGGCGTCTTCCAACCCTCCCACGGCACCGCCCCAGACCTCGCCGGCCGCAACCTTGCCAATCCCGTCGCTGCCATCCTCTCCGCGGCGATGCTGCTCGACTGGCTGGCCGAACAACAGGATGACCAGCGATGCACTGCTGCAGCCGCTTCCATACGCCGAGCAACGGAGCTGGTGCTGGCATCAGGGCCGAAAACGCCAGATATCGGCGGCAAAGCCGGCACGCGCGAGGTGACGAAGGCCATCGCTGGTCGGCTTACCTCGTCGACTGGGTAATCGGGAACCACGTCAACAGAGGGCATTCTACGACCGTGAGAACTTGGGAGCTTTCTGGTGAATTCGGCCTCAGTCTCGGCCTAGCGAGTAGAACTCGTTATTGGGGCGCAGGCTGGTGAAGTTGGCCAGACGGTTCGACATGCCGAAGAAGGCGGCGACGGCTGCCATGTCCCAGATGTCGTCATCGCTGAAGCCGTGCTCGCGCAGGGCTGCGCTGTCGGCCTCGTCCACGGCCTCGGCCTGCTGCGCCACCTTCATCGCGAAGTCGAGCATGGCCCGCTGTCGGGCGGTGATGTCGGCCTTACGGTAGTTAGAGCGGTTCGCGGGGTCGTTGGCGGAGCCTGCGCAAGGGCCGGGCGTCGATGCGGTTCCTGGCTGCTACATGTTCAGCCATAGCGGGCGACGCTGGGCCTCGTCGCCGGCGAGCTCTTGGCCCATGAAGTCGTGACCGGCGTGCCCATCCGCACCTGGTGAGGTTTCGGCCCGGCCGGTTCGATCAGCCCTCACCCTGGTCTCACGCGTGAGCGGATCGCCCGGGTCAGAAGGGCGGCAGCTCGGTGCGGTCCCGTCGTGCCGCACGATTGTCGCGCCAGCGGTAATAAGAGACCAGCAGGCGCGGGGCGAGCGCCGTGTAGAAGGGTGCCGCGCGCAGCGGCTCGGGCCTGAGGGCCATGTCCTGCGCCGGCATGCCCAATGCCCAGTCGGCGAGCACTGTACCCATCATCGTTCCGGTGGGCACGCCGCGCCCGGAATAGCCCAGCGAGGCCACGACGCCAGGGGCGAGCTCGAAGAGGCGTGGGATCGTGCGGGGCTGAAGGTCGAGGTCGCCGTACCAGAGATACTGCCAGTCCACCTCGCCGATCTGCGGGTGCAGCCAGCGCAGCTTCTCGGTCATGACCCGGCGGGTGAAGGCGGGATCGGACCCGCGCGATCCCAAGGGCCACATCGAGGCGACGATCCGGCCCTCCTTGTTGTACTTGTAGACGAAGATGTCGCCGCGGCCGTCGTGCATCGTGGTGTTGTTGGGCAGAACGGACTTGCGGACATTGTCCGAAAGCGGCTGGGTCGCGGCCACGAACACGGTGCCGATCGCAAAGCTGCGCTCGAGGCCGGGCCAGTAGCGGTCGGTATAGGCACCGGTGCCGCATACCACCTTGTCGGCGGTGACCGTGCCACGGGCGGTGCGCACGGCCCAGCGGGTGCCGCGCGGCTCGATGCCGGTGACCCGGGAGCGGATGAAGACCTGCACCCCCCTGCCCAGCGCCGCGCGGGCGAGGCCGCGAGCGTAGCCCAGCGGATTCAGGTGTCCGCCCTCGGGATGGAACCAGGCCCCGAAATAGCGCTCGGAGCCGGTGAGCCGCCTGGTCTCCTCCCGATCCAGGACGCGCGTGGCCTTGCCGACGGCGACGTAGTGGCGGTTGTGTTCCTCCAGCTTGGCCAGGGCCGAGGGCGTATGGGCGGCGTGCAGGTAGCCGGTCTGCCGCCACTCGCAGTCGATGTGGTGCTCCTCGATCAGCCGGCCGACCAGGTTGGCGGCGTCGGTCTGCCGCTGGATCAGCCGCTCGGCCCAGGGCTCGCCCAGCATCCGGCGCACGCGCGGGATCGAGTAGAAGTGGAAGGTCGGAGTGCAGTGGCCGGCGTTGCGGCCAGAGCCACCATAACCGACTTCCTCGGCCTCCAGCACGACCGTGCGTACGCCCTTGGGCGCCAGGTGCAGGGCGGTCGAGAGGCCGGTATAGCCGGCGCCGACAATGCAGACATCGGTGTCGATGTCCCCCTCCAGCGGCCGCAGGTCGGGTGCCGGGGCGGCGGTGGCGTACCAGAGCGAGGGCTCGAGCGGGGCACGGCGCAAGGGGCGGTCTCCGAAGGAAGGCGGTTCAGGCGGCGACCGGCGCTGGCCTGAGCTCGAGCTCGTCGCGGATGCAGGCCTTGAGGTGGCCACGGCCGACGTCGCGCAGCTCCGGCACCCGCTCGGCGCAGGCCGGCAGTGCGTAGGGGCAGCGGGTGCGGAAGGCGCAGCCCGAGGGCGGGTTGATGGGGCTCGGGATATCGCCCCGGAGCAGGATGCGCTTGCGGCGGACGGTCGGATCCGGGTCGGGAGCGGCGGAGAGAAGGGCTTCGGTGTAGGGGTGGCGCGGGTTGCGGAAGAGCTCGCGCACAGGCGCCAGCTCGACCAGCCGCCCGAGATACATGACGGCGACGCGGTCGGAGATATGACCGACCACGGCCAGATCGTGGGTGATGAAGAGGATGGTGAGGCCGAGCTCGGCCTTGATGGCGAGGAGCAGGTTGACGATCTGGGCCTGGATCGAGACGTCCAGCGCCGAGACCGGCTCGTCGGCGACCAGAAAGTCGGGCTCGATGATGAGCGCTCGGGCGAGGCCGATCCGCTGGCGCTGGCCGCCCGAGAACTCGTGCGGGTAGCGGTTCAGGTAGCGAGGCGAGAGGCCGACCCGGTGCAGCGCCCGCTCGACCCGTTCACGGCGCTCGGCGCCGGAGATGCGGCGCTCGTGGATGATGAGCGGGGCGGCGACGATCCGCTCGACCGTCATGCGCGGGTTGAGCGAGCCGAACGGGTCCTGGAAGACGAGCTGCATCCTGCGCCGCAGCGGCTTGAGCTGGCGGCGGCCCAGCCCTGCTATCTCCTGGCCGGCGAAGGTGATGCTCCCGGCCGTAGGCTCCAGAAGGCGAAGGATGGTCCGCCCGATCGTGCTCTTGCCGGAGCCGGACTCGCCGACCAGACCCAGCACCTCGCCCTTACGGACCGTGAACGAGACATCCTCGACGGCGCGAACCTTCTGAGCCTTCCGGCCGAGCAGGCCGCCGCCGATGGCGAAGTGCTTGCTGAGGTTGCTGACCTCGATGAGGGTCGATGCCGGATCGGCCACGGGCTCAGGCAGCATCGAGGATCTCGCGCCAGCGCAGGCAGCGCACGTCGTGACCGCCGCCGGCATCCTCGAGGTCCGGCAGGCGGGCGTCGCAGCGGGGCGGGTCACGGTAGGGGCAGCGGGGGTGGAAGGAGCAGCCGGAGGGCAGATGAGCCGGGTCCGGCACCGTGCCGCCAATGGCGGCGAGCGGGACACGAGCACCCTCGGTCCAGCCCATGCGCGGCACGGAGCGGAGCAGGCCCTTGGTGTAGGGCATGAGCGGGTGCTTGAGCACCCGCACCACCTCGCCGCGCTCGACCACGCGGCCGGCATACATCACCATCACCCGGTCGGCGATCTCGGCGACCACGCCCAGATTATGGGTGATGAAGATGATCGCCATTCCGTTGCGGCGCTGGATGTCCTGAAGGAGCTCCAGGATCTGCGCCTGCACGGTGACGTCGAGGGCCGTGGTCGGCTCGTCCGCGATCAGGAGGCTTGGGCTGCAGGCGAGCGCCAT
>CAWEKV010000005.1:0-138109 GCA_963809785.1 uncultured Planctomycetia bacterium | reverse complement strand
AGCAAGTGATGGTGCCGGACCTGACCGAGATCATCGCCATGGAGACGCTGGGCGACTCGGTCCTCAGCGGCGGCGACGAGAAGAAGCCGACCAAGGCAGCCGTGATCGGCTCCTCTCCCTCCGGCACCGCTCTGGGGCCGATCAGCTCCGTCGCCGTCGATGACTCGACCCTCGCCAAGCAGCCCCGGGAGCCGATGCGCGATTGCCCGGCTTGCAAGGCCCGCATCCCGAAGGCCTACCGCACTTGCCCCCAGTGCAACAAGTTCCTGGGGGACGCGGAGCTGACCGAACGTAAAGGGTCCGTCGCCGGCCGCAGCGTCAAATGCGGCCAATGCGGGGTGACGAGCTTCCCCGGCGACGAGTTCTGCTCGAGCTGCGGCAGCCCGCTGGAGTGACGGTCGCACGTAGCAGGCACACTCCGTGTGCCGTCGATGCGGCCTACTAACGGGAAAAACGGTGTCGGTTCACTTTGAATCGTCCGGGGACGGCAAGTAGTCTGTGAGCCGGCCACCTAGCTTCTTCTCTTCGTCCTGGATCATCTTCACCAAATCCACCATCGTCAGCGTGGTATTGGCGAGGCCAGCGGCGACGGCGGGCGTCGTCTTCACGGTATGGTGCTTGCGGACGTAATTGTAGTGGAAGAAGTGCAGGGCCGTCGCGTAGAAGTGGTTTTCGAGCTTCTTGGAATAGCCGTTGCTCAAGCGAGTCATGCGGCGAATTCCCATCCTCAGCGTCAAATTTTGGCACTCGACGAAGCTGGTCGAAACGTGGTCCTGATCTGGATCGCCGGCCAGGTTCTTCTTCTTGCAGCCGATGCACTCTGGCGGGCTGTATCGCCGCTGCTCTTCAGTGCCAACCTTACCGAAGATTTTCACGATCTGGGCGTAATCGATCTTGCCGTGAAATGCGTTCTCGACGGCATCGGCGTAGGGGCCGTGCACATCGGTCGTTAGCTGAATCCGTCCGGCTACGCGGTCTGCAATGTCGCGTGCGAACGCCTGGGCATCTTCGGCGCCACGACTGCCCACGACGTAGCTAATGACCAGCTTGGAGTCTGCATCCATCGCAACCCACGTCCAGACGCTTCCGTGGCCGCGTTTCCCGGCCTTCTTCGCCTTGTCCTTGCAGCCGCAGAACGACCACGCCTCGTCCGCCTGGACCCGCTTCGTGGCCAGGCCGCGAACGTAAACGTCGTGGTAGTCGGCGCAGAACTGGCCGGCATCGGCCAGCAGCCGGAGAACCGTGATCTTCGACACGCCGCACATGCGGGCCGTGGCGTTGATGCTCGATCCTTCGACCAGAGCGAAAAGGATCGCGGCTCGTTTCTCTGTGGTCAGTTTTCGCATTTGTCAGACTCCGTGCCTGCCGATTTATTGTAGCAACGACAAATAGTCCGTCAAGCATTGACCGCAAGATTTTTGTTGCTACAGTAAAGTACATGGAAACGAAGAAGCCCAAGCGCGGGCGACCGTTCAAGCCGCCCGACGAACGGAAGGATGCCGAGCTGCGTATCCGGCTGACGCATGCCGAGCGCACAGAGCTAGACCGCGAGGCCGGGCAGGACACGTCTACTTGGGCGAGAAGCGTGCTATTGAAAGCCGCCAGGAAACGCTAAGATGGTACAAGGGGGCCGGGAGCGGCCCCGAAACCTGATCTACCGGAGGGGTACCACCGCATCGCTTGCCTCCTTTCTCCACCACAGGGTTAGGGGTTAAGTAGCTCGCGGGCCAACCCGCGACGAAAGCCGAAGCTCAGTTCACGCTGGCTTCGGCTTTTTCTTTTGCTGTGTCATGGCCTGGAGTACCTGGGCGAAGTCGAATCGCACAATCTTGGCGCTAGCCCGAAACGCCGGAATCCGGCGCTGACGCACCAGGCGGAGCACGGTACTCCGCTCGACGCCCAACTGCTCGGCCAGCTCGGTGGCATTCAGTAGTCTCTTGCTGCCCATATCCATGCCTTATCGAATGAGTCGCAAAACAAATAAAAAACCCGTCAACGCAACGCAAACCATCGAGTGCGATTCTCGATGGCCCGCGTCGCGTGACGGGCGAAAACGCTTTGGATTGTACCTGCCGAACATCTTGGCCGTGATGTTGCCTGGCAGGGCGCACGCTCAGGGAAGCTCTCCTATTCTAGGGGGCAGTCCTCAAGCGTCAATGGCTATCGTTATTCCTTCGTGAGCGTTTGTGCCAACAGCAGAGAGACGCCACAATCAAACGGCCGCGCCGGCGCTGGTTCGGGCGAACTGGCAACGCCGACGCGGCAGAACAAGGACAACAGCGATGACACCCCGTCTACTGTTTCTCGTATCAAGCAAAGATCGGTCCCAGGACGCGCGTCTCTTCAGCAGGCGAGAGTCTGTCGATGCCTTTGTAGCAAAACGGAACGATGTGGAGTGGGAGATGGAGCAAGCTACTGTGGATCAGGCGATTGCTCGCCTGAACGAATTGGCGGGCCAGAATTTCTCTCTTCAAGCAGTGAACGGAGAAAGCGGAGAGAGGTTTCAAATAGGGGAATTAACTCCTCGGCTTCTTCTGGTGTCATTCGCGGCCCGGCGGCAAGCTGGTCAATGAAGGCGAGCAAGTCAAAGTCGTCCGGGAGCTTCATTTGCTGCCCGTCCCTCTGGCGTCCCACCCAGCCTCGAATGCGGCCCTCAGCAGGGTCATGCCGCGTTCGTCCACCTTCTGAATCTGGCTGGACCACGCGGACCACGCGGCCTCTAGCTCCGCCGAGCACGGCGGCTGCGAGGCCGTGACCTCGCCCACGATGCGGGCTGCGGTCAGGTTGGGGTCTGGGTTATGCTGGTGGTCGCGGGCCATGCCTCGATTCTACCGCGCGGCGGAGACCGGGCGGCAGGCGATTCTCGATTCGAGAGTGAACCGACGCCGGAAAAACTCTTTACGCGGCCCTTCGCCGTTGGTAGTGTTGACGAAGGAAATCGAGGCCTGCACAAGGCACTGCCGTTCGACCCGTTCTGGCGGGCAGGCCCTCGGTTGGCCGGGGCACGTTGTGGTACGGGTTTGCCACAGGCGGCGTGCACGGCCGGGTGACCGTCTGAGTTCTAGTCGAGTGAGTCGATGAGCTTCCACAAGATCTTGCGAGTGTTGGGCTGCGCGCTGGTTACGCTGCTGGCGATGCCGGGTTTTGCTGCGGCCGCAACCGAGGGCGCCAAGCCCGCCACGCCAAACAGCGGCGACAATGCCTGGATGCTGACCTGCCAGCGCGCTGGTGCTGATCATGACCGCCCCGGGCCTGGCCATGTTCTACAGCGGCCTGGTTCGCAAGAAGAACGTGCTGGGCGTGATGATGCAGTGCGTCTTCCTGATGGCCATGATGACCATCGTCTGGGCGCTATGGGGCTACTCGCTCTCCTTTGGCGGCAGCGGTCCCGTCATCGGCAATATCGATCACGTCTTCATGAAAGGCGTGCAACCGGTTTGGCTCGAAAATGAGCCCGAGCCGTTCACGGACAAGGTCGAAGCGGGAAAGAGAAGGGGAACGAGAATACGACCCGGGCGAAAAGTTCATCGACTATAACGGCAACGGTGCACGACCCCAGCCGTTCACGGACAGAGACGGCGACAAAGAATACTACAAGGGTGAGGACTTCACCGACTACGACCGCGACAACGAAACGACGGGCTATTTACCGGCTCCTACACGCCGCAGCGGGTGGGCACCAACATTCCCGCCCTGACGTTCATGCTGTTCCAGGGGATGTTCTTCATCATCACCCCCGCCCTGATTTGCGGGGCGTTTGCCGAGCGGATGAAGTTCTCGACGATGGCCGTGTTCCTGCTGCTGTGGGGGACGTTCGTCTATTGTCCCTTGGCCCATTGGGTGTGGGGCGGCGGAATCCTGGCGTATGTCAAGGATGCTGCAAGGAGACAGGCTACGGCTGGGCGGGCGGCGCGTTGGACTTCGCCGGTGGGACCGTGGTGCACATCATCTCCGGAGTGTCGGCCTTGGTGTGTGCAGTTGATCGGCAAACGGCTCGGCTTTGGCGTCGAGGACATGCGGCCGCACAACATGACCTATACGGTGCTAGGCACGGCGCTGCTGTGGGTGGGCTGGTTCGGCTTCAACGCGGGCAGTTCCTTGTTCGCGCGATGGCATCGCCGCCGCCGCGTTCGCGGCAACGCACTTCGCCGCCGCGGCCGGCGGACTGGCGTGGGCGGCGATGGAATGGAACATCCGCGGAAAGCCCTCCGTGCTGGGCGTCTGCTCGGGCGTCGTGGCCGGCCTCGTGTGCATCACCCCGGCTTGCCGGCTTCGTGACGCCCGATGCCGGCGATTGTCATGGGTGTGGCCGCCGGCGTGATCTGCTACCTGGCCTGCACCTGGCTCAAGAGCAAGTTCAAGTATGACGATGCGCTGGACGCCTTCGGCGTGCACGGCGTCGGCGGCACGCTGGGGCGCTCTGCTGACCGGCGTGTTTGCCACCCACGCCGTCAACCCAGTCCTGAACGACGGTAGCCGCTGGGCATCGTGGACGGCGACTACCGAGCTGATGGGTGGTCAGATCGTCGCCGTCGCTCGTGACCTGGGTCTTCGCCGGCGGTCATGACGCTGATCCTGCTGAAGATCCTCGACAATCACGATGGGCCTGCGCGTCACGCAAGAGGAAGAGGTCGCAGGGCCTGGACGTCACCCAGCACGGCGAAGAAGGATACATCTTTTAGCGTAGGCGGAGTTGGCTTCGCCCCCTCTCCCAGTGCGGAGAGCGGCCGGTGCAGGGGCTCGAACATCGAACGTCGCTGCCAACTGAACATCCACGCAAATGCGCCACTTCGACAGCCGGTGCTAGCCGATCTTGCATGCCGCCGCTCAATGAGTAGAATGCCGATAGGTGCCTGTACGCCAGTCGCGTGCCCTACGTCGCGTTTCACCTTAGAAAGGCCTTCCGATGAAGAAGATTGAAGCCATCATCCGCCACTTCAAGCTCGAAGACGTCAAGAACGCCCTCACGAGCAGGGCATCCAGGGCATGACCGTCACCGAGGTCCGCGGCTTCGGCCGCCAGAAGGGCCACACCGAAATGTACCGCGGCACCGAATACACCGTCGACTTCGTGCCGAAGGTGAAGCTCGAGGTCGTCGTCGACGACGATCACGCCAAGGGGGTGATCGACACGATCATGCGCACGGCCCAGACCGGCCAGATCGGCGACGGCAAGATCTTCGTCACGCACGCTGGCCGACACCATCCGCATCCGCACCGGCGAAACCGGCAAGGATGCGCTGTAGGCAGACCTTGCCGCAGAGGAGCTTCGATGCACGCAATGACGAAGGACTAAGCACTAATGACGAAGGAATGACGAAATCCGAATGACGGATCAGACACGTCAACCGAACGAGAGTCTGCGAGGTGGCGGGCCGATTCGGGCTTCGTCATTCGAACATCCTTCGACATTCGAGCTTCGTCATTCGTCATTTGGACACGTTCTGCGCATGAGCTACGCGCTGTAGTACCCGAAACTGGTCTTCGCCAGCCGGCTCGCTTCGCCTAATCTTGGCCCCCCGCGCCCCCTGGGCTGCTGGCATGGACTTCGACATTCAACGCTGCACCAGGCGGTGCGCCGCCAGCGGACGCGAGCTGGCGCCGGGCGAAGTCTTTTACTCTGTGCTTCGCCGGCAGGGGGCCGATCTGGTCCGGGCTGACTACGCCGCCGACGGCTGGAGGGGCCCGGGCGACGATTGCCTGGGCTGGTGGAAGTCGCGCATGCCGGAGCGGGACGCCGGCCGGGCGAGGCTGGCCCCCAATGACGTGCTGCTGGAGCTGTTTCAGCAGTTGGCGGCAGTGCCGGAAAAGCAGGATATGCGGTTTGTGCTGGCGCTATTACTGGTCCGCCGGCGAGTTTTACAAGTCGAGGAGTCGCTGGCAGCCGATGCCAACAGCATGGCGCTTTATTGCCCGCGCGACGAAAGTACCTGCCACATCACGAGCTTGATGCCCAGCGAAGAGCGGATCGAAGAGATCCAGAACGAACTGGCACGGCTTTTGTATCCCGAGAGCAAACCGCACTAACCCGACGCGTAAGCGAGGGGGCCTACGACAGGGCATCGACGCAAGGGCGACTGAGTCGCTCGTTACGCTCCCTCGCTTACGCGTCGGGTTGGTGCTTTTTTGACTACGTCGCACAAGGAAGACATTGCTTGCACCGTCGTTCGGCCCGACTCTTTGCTTTGACGGTGGTCTTCGTGGCCGCCAGCGGTGCGCATTGCATGCGCAACCCGTTTGTCATGGCGCCGAACGTGCCGCAGGTGCTGCCGCAGCAGCCGCAGTTGGCCGACGTGGCCACGGCCGTGAACGAGAACACGGCCAAAGTCCGCTCGCTGCGGGCCACTCAGGCCTCGATCGCCATGAGCGACGGCGTGATGCCCGTCTCGGTCAATGCCACGATTGCCGTGGAGCGGCCCCAGCGGTTCCGCCTGAAGGCGACGGCGCCGGTGCTGGGACCAGTCGCCGACGCGGGCAGCAACGACGAGCTGTTCTGGTTCTGGACCAAGGTCACACAGCCGCAGGCCGTATTCTTCTGCCGCCACGATCAGTTTGCTCAAAGCCCCATGCGCCACATGGTTCCGCTCGAGCCGGAGTGGCTGGTCGAGGCGTTTGGCCTGGTGACGTTCGATCCGCGCGAGCAGCATCAAGGCCCCACGCCTGACCAGCAAGGCCGCTTGAGGATCGACACGTTGCGGCAAGCCTCGACCGGACCGCTGACCAAAACGACCATCGTCGATCCGAAGTCCGGCTGGGTGCTCGAGCAGCACCTGTTCGATGCCCAGGGGCGGCTCCTGATCACGGCCCTCACCAGCCAACACTGCCGCGACGAAGCCAGCGGCGCGTGGCTGCCGCGCAAGATCGACCTGAGCAGCCAGGCCACCGGCCAGAAGATGGCCCTGAGCATCCAATTGGCCCAGCTCGAAGTGAACACGCTGGGGCCGGCCGATTACGTGCTGTGGCAGAAGCCGCAGTATCAGAGCCAGGGGGCCCCCGACCTGGACCTGGGCAACCCCAATCTGCGGCTAGCGCCCGGCTTCACGCAGCAGTCGCAAGTGATGCCCGCGGGCGGCGTGCAGCCGGTCAGTCAGCCTGATCTCTCACGGCCGCGTTTCCGACGCCGGTAGGCGCCGCGACCCCAGCGGCACCCATTTCGCGGCGTGAGCCGAGGACCTCACGATAGGCCGCCGCCACGCCCGCGGCCATGCTCTGGTCGGAGAAACGCGCGCCGCTGCCGGGCATGGGCCACGTTCCGCAGCTCGTGCCACAGCGCCGGGCTCGGACGTGATGCGGGTCACTGCGGCGGCCACGTCGGCGGCATCGCCCGGAGCGGTGAGCAGACCGTCGTGCCCGTGCCGCAGCACGTCGGTCACGCCGTCCACCGTCGTGCCGATGATGGGCACGCCGGCCGCCATCGCCTCCAGCAGCACCATCGGCATGCCTTCGGGCAAGATGCTGGGGAAGACGAAGAGGTCCATCGCCGCCAGCTCCGCGGCCACGTCGCTCTGAAAGCCGCGCCAGTCTACATTCGTATCGACCTGCAGCTCGGCCGCAAGCCGGCGAATTTCTTCTTCGTAGCCCGGCGTCTCGAACGGCCCGACCGCACGCAGCCGCACGGCCCGCCCTTGCCGCCGCAATCGGGCAAGTGTGCGCAGCAGCACCTCCAGACCCTTTGCGCGGACGGAAGAGGCCGACGATGCCCAGCGTCCACTCGCCGGCCGGGCGGATCGCGCGGGAATCAATGGCCGCGGGGGGATGCCGTTGGGTACGACCGTGAGCCGCTCGGGCGTGATCCCTTGCTGAATCATGTAGTCGGCCGATGACTCCGAGACGGCGACGATCTTCGCCGCCCCGCGCAGGCTGAGGCCTTCGACCCAAGCGTAAAAGCGGTGCCGGCAGCCGCCGCCGACCTCGCTGGCCGTGTGGCCGTGCACGTGGTGCACCATCGGCACACCGGCCCAGAACGAGGCCAGCCTGCCGAGCATGGCCGTGCGCGGCGTGTGCGTATGGACCAGCGCGAACCGCTCTTGGCGGATGAGCCGCACGAGCGCCCGCGCCGGCCGCAAGTCGAACTTCGACCGCATCGGCACGGCAAACAGCGGCGCGTGCTGCGACCGCCTGGCAGCAGGGAACTTGAGCGGCTTGACGCAGGCAAACGAGACTGCGAACCCCTCGTCGCCCAGGCTTTGGGCCAGGAGGTCCTGCACGCGCTCGGCCCCGGCGTAGTGCTCGCCGTTGATCAGGTGCAACACATGGATCGGTGGGTAGCCGAACCGCTCAACGGGCGGTTGGTGCGAGGAGGAGGATTCGAGCAGGGCCGTGGTCATAGATCACTTCTTCAGGCGACGCGGCAGGCGATTAAACTCTACCGCGCGGTCGAGCAACGGATGCGCATGTGGCACGGTTTGTGCAGGTTTTTGCGCAGGTGACTTAGCCGCGTCGGTCGCGACGCGCGGCTGTAACAAGAATCGTATTTCCCTTACTGCCGGGAGGTCCCTATGTGGATCAGGACCATTCTCAACGCTACGGATTTTTCCGAGGTATCCAACGACGCGTACGAAGCGGCCTGTGCTTTGGCCCGTCAACATGAGGCGCGGCTGATCGTGATGCACGTGGCGGAGAAGCCCGTCATCAGCTACATCGAGAAAGCAAGCGAGTTGTCGCCCGAGGAGTTTCAGCAAAGACTCTGGAACACGCTGCGCTCGCCGCGCAATCAGGAAGCCGGTCTGCGAGTGGAGCATCGCATCGAAGAGGGCGACCCGGTCAAAGAAATCGTCCGCGTAGCGGAGGAAAACCAGGTAGACATGATCGTGATGGGCGCTTCCGGTCGGACGGGCCTCTTCCGCTGGCTGACGACCAGCGTCACGGACGAGATCGTCCGCAACTCGCCTTGCTCGGTGCTGCTCGTTAAGCCGGCGCCCGTCCACGAGCCTGTCGAGGCCGCCTCGACGGAGCGGACGGCGACCGAGCGAGTCGCGACGGAGCGGGCGGCAATGGAGAATGGCGCGGGGAAAACCCGACCCACGCCCGCGCGGCCGGAGCGGCCCGCACCCGTGCCGCAGGAGCGTCCCGATCCGGTCGGGGCTGAGCTGAGCGTGCCGGTCCCCTAAAGGCGGTCCCCTAAAGGCGAGCGTCCAGCCGTCAGGCCGACGTGCGTCGCTGTCCACTATCGGCACTGTCCTATCGGCCGCCGGGCCACTTGAGGGCTGCGGCCGCCTGATGAGCGGCGCGTCGTCACTTTGGAGGGGAACAAGCCCAGCCCGATTACCAGGGCCAGGCCAAGCACTGCTGCGGCCAGCGCGCCGCGGCCACCGGCCGCCGCCGGACGCTCGGCCGGAGCGCCGAAGTACATCGCGGCGATGACGCGCAGGTAATAGCCGGCAGCGATGGCCGCGTTCAGCCCGCCGGCCACCGCAAGGGCGATGAACGAGACCGTCAGCCGCCACTTCTCCGGTGACTCGGTGCCGATGGCCGAGTAGAAAAGCACCAGCTTGCCCAGGAACCCGGCCAGCGGCGGCATGCCGGCCAGCGACAGCAGCAGTGCCGAGAGGGCTAGTGCCGCCCAGGGCCGTGTGTGGCCGAGGCCGGCGAGGTCGTGAATCTCGTCGATCTGCCGCTTTCGCGAGCCTAGATAGCCGAGGATCGCGAATGAGCCGATGGTGGCCAGCGCATAGACCGTGACGTAGAACAGGGCGGCTTGGATGCCGTCGAATGCTGGCTTTAGTCCCTCGACCTTGGCCGCGAAGCCGACGGCGATGCCGATCAGCAGGTAGCCGGCGTGGGCGATCGACGAGTAGGCCAGCAGCCGCCGCAGGTTGTCTTGCCACAAGCCCAGCACGTTGCCCACGGTCATCGTGGCCACGGCCAGCACCAACACGATGATCCAGGCGACGTCCATGCTGCCGGCGCCATCGAAGAGCGAGGCCAGGCGCAGCCATCGCCGCGACGCCGGCCACCTTCGGCATCACGGCCAGCACGGCGGCGTTGGCGTGCGTGGTGCCCTGATAGACGTCGGGGGCGTAGAAGTGGAACGGCACGGCCGCCATCTTGAAGCCCGGCCCGGCCAGCACCAAGCAGCAGCGTCACGCAAGGTGAGGGCTCGCCACTCGGTGGGCGGTGGCGGCGAGATGCGCGACGAATTTCCACCAGCTCCATCGACCCGGACAGGCCGTAGAGGAAGCTGAAGCCGTAAAGCATCACGGCCGACGACAGGATGCTGAGGAAGAAGTACTTCAAGGCCGCCTCCTGCGAGGCGACATCGCGGCGGCCGAGGTAGAGCAGCACGTACGTGGGGATCGAGATCAGCTCCAGCCCCAGGAACAGCATCACCAGGTCGCCCGCCCCGGCCACGAGCATGGCCCCGGCAACGGCGATCAGGAGTGAGCCGGCGTATTCGGCCGCCTGGCCCTCGGCGGCCCCTTGGGCAGCCGTCATCAGCAAGAGCGCCCCGACGAGCAGCGACAGCCAGCGTACGAAGTTCATCAGCCCGTCGGCCAAGAGCGGGCTGGCGACGGCCGTCTGGAGCGGCTCGGCATGGCCGTCGCTGGTTTGCCAATACAGGCACACCGCCGCCGCGGCCAGCGCGCGCCGGCCGCCAAGTAACTCCACGAATGACGGGCCCTGACGAACGCCCCGGCCACGTAGATCAGCGTCGCCGCGCCGATCAGCACGATCTCCGGCAGGAGCGTTTGGATGGTCGCCGTGGAAACGTAGGCGGTCATGTCAATCGTTACAGGGCGCGAAGTGGGTGGCGAAGTCTCCAACCTGGGCTTTGGAGTTCAATGCTTTCAGCATTGGTGTCCGCTTTCCGCGTATGCGTCAAGGATTCCTATTGGTCGCCAAGGTCTCGTCTGTTGTCCCGACGTTGGCCTGGGTCGCAGCGCGCTCCATCCGCAAGGCCAGCGGGTCCAGCGTGGCGTTCATGCGATCCAGAAAGTAGCCCGGCTGAAGCCCGATCCAGACGACGAACACCAGCCAGCGGCGCCAGGGCCCGCGATCTCGGTCCAGCGCAGGTCGCTCACCGGCGCGTGGCCCGGCTCGTGTGCCGGCTCGCGCAGCGGGCCGAAGAACGTCCGCTGCACGAGCCACAGCATGTACCAGGCCCCCAGCACCACGCCGCTCACGGCCAGCACGGCGATCGACAGGAACTGCGCGTGCATGCGGCCGGCGCTCTGGCCAGGCCCGCTGGAACATGCCGATCAGCAGCAGGAACTCGCCGACGAAGCCGTTCAGCCCCGGCAGGCCGATGCTGGAGAACGTGAACAGCAGCATGAAGAACGCCAGCAGCGGCAGCCGCGCGGCCAGGCCGCCGCAGGTCGGCGATCTGCCGCGTGTGGTAGCGCTCGTAGAGCATGCCGACGAGGGGGAACAGCGCCGCCGGTCGAGAGGCCGTGGTTGATCATCTGCAGCACGCCGCCGTGCAGGCCCAGCCGGTTGAGCGCGAACAGGCCCAGCATGCAGAAGCCCAGGTGGCTGACGCGGGAGTAGGCGATCAGCTGCTTCATGTCGCTCTGGGCCAGGGCGACCAGCGCGCCGTAGATGATGCCGACCACCGAGAGCCACAGCACCCAGCGGCATGCACGACGGCCGTGGCGTCGGGCAGCAGCGGCAGGCAGAACCGCAGGAAGCCGTAGGTGCCGATCTTCAGCAGCACGCCGGCCAGCAGCACGCTGCCGGCCGTCGGCGCCTCGACGTGCGCCAGCGGCAGCCAGGTGTGCAGCGGGAACAGCGGCACCTTGATCGCGAAGCCCGGCGAACAGGGCCAGGAAGATCGCACGAGCTGCCAGTCGGATCGCGGCAGCGGATGCTCGGCGGCAGGCCTGCATGCTGCGAGTCAGCTCGGGATCGAGAACGTCGAGCGCGCCGCGCCGCCGTTGCGATGGCAGTCCAGCAGCACGATGCGCCAGCAGGCCCAGGAGCGTCAGCAGGCTGCCGGCGAGCGTGTACAGGAAGAACTTGACGCGCCGCGTAGCGCCGCTCCGCGCTCGCCCCAGATGCCGATCAGGAAGAACAGCGGGATCAGCGTGAACTCGAAGAACACGTAGAACAGGATGATGTCGCGGGCCGCGAACACGCCGAGCAGGCCGGTCTCCAGGAGCAAGCAGCATGGCGTAGAAGCCGCGGACGCGCTCGCGCGATCGCCTCCCAGCTCACCAGCACGGCGGTGACCGTGAGCAGCGCCGACAGGCCGAACAGCCAGAGGCTGAGGCCGTCGAGCCCGAGCGAGAACTGCAGATCCAGCCCGGACTCGGCGGCCTCGAGCCAGGGCTTGTCGAGACGGCAAACTCATCGGGCCGGCTGCCGTCCTCGCGATAGACATACGGCGACTGCCGCTCCGCCGCCTGCAGCTCGGCGAGCGCCGCTGGCCAGCGCGAGCGGCTCATGCTGAGCGACGATCGCCGCGGCCAGCGCGAGCGCGACCAGCGTGGTCACCAGCGCCACGGCGCGCACGACCTGCCGGCCAGCCTCGGCCAGCCGGCGATCAGCAGCGCGCCGCCCAGCGGAATGAAGATCGTTAGCAGGAGAAGTCAGGTGCATCGCGTCGCGGTCTAGAATCCAAGTCGGAAGTCTCAAGTCTCGATGCTGAAACCGAATCTCGACTCAATACCGCCACAACAGGCTGCCGATCAGCACCACCAGCCCCAGCATCATGGCCAGGGCGTAAAACGGCACCAGCCCGATTCTGCAGCGGCCGCAGCAGCGCGCCCAGCAGCCGCGGCAGCCGGCCCAGCAGGTTCACCAGCCCATCGATCACGAAGTTGTCGAAGAACCGATAACAGGCAAGCCAGCCACCTTGAGCGGCCAGACGATCAGCACGTAGTAGATCTCGTCGAAGAAGAACTTGCCGTAGCGACAGCTTGATACAGGTACGCCGCGCCGCATGGCGCCGGTGAGCGACTTCCGAGCAAGCGCTCTGACACGGACATAAAGCAGCCAGGCCACGCCGATGCCGGCCAGGGCGACCGCGCTGCTCAGCGACGGCGATGGTGCCAGTGAGAGTGCTCCTGCAGCCCGCGGCGACGCCGGCTGGCGACGAACTGCCAGCGAAGGCGTGCGGGCCAGAAAATCCGGATAGATCAACAGCGAACAGACCCCGCCACCGGCGGCGAATCCGGCCAGGAGCAGCAGCGGAATCGTCATCACGCGGCGGCGACTCGTGCGCGTGGTGGCCGGCCTCGGCGGGAATGCGCTCCGGCCCGAGAACGTGCAGGAAGAAGCGCCGGAACGTGTAGAACGCCGTGAGCAGCGCGGTCACCACCGCCGCCGCCAGCAGCGGCCAGAAGACGTAGCGCTCCAGGGGATCGGCCGCGCGGCGGCCTTGTCGTAGACCGCGGCCAGGATCTCGTCCTTGCTCCAGAAGCCGGCGAGCGGGAACACGCCGGCCAGCGCCAGGCAGCCGACCAGGAACGTCCAGTGCGTGATCGGCAGCACCGTCGCAGGCCGCTGAAGCGCCGCATGTCGATCACGTCGCCCATCGCGTGCATCACGCTGCCGGCGGCGAGGAACAGCAGGGCCTTGAAGAACGCGTGCGTGAACAGGTGGAACATGCCGGCCGATCGCGAGCGCCGCCAGCGGCCGTGCCGCGCTGCCCAGCGCCAGGAACATGTAGCCGAGCTGGCTGACCGTCGAGTAGGCCAGCACGCGCTTCAGATCGATCTGCGTCAGCGCGATCAGCGCCGGCGAGCAGCGCCGTGACGCCGCCGATGCACGGCGACGACCAGCTGCGCCGTCGGCGCGAGCCACGAACAGCGGCGTGCAGCGGGCGACCAGGTACACGCCGGCCGTGACCATCGTCGCCGCGTGGATCAGCGCGCTGACGGGCGTGGGGCCTTCCATCGCGTCGGGCAGCCACACGTGCAGCGGGAACTGGGCGCTCTTGCCGCAGGCGCCGCAGCGAACAGCAGCAGGCAGATCGCCGTGATCGCGCCGCCGGTGACGTGCCGCACGACATCGTCGGCCGAAGACGCCCGCGGCCGACCGGCGACGTCGTCGAAGTCGAGCGAGCCGAACGTCGTCCAGATCAGGAAGATGCCCAGGGCAAAGCCGAAGTCGCCGATGCGGTTGACGAGGAACGCCTTCTTGCCGGCCGCGGCCGCCGCGGGCTTCTGGTACCAGAAGCCGATCAGCAGGTAGCTGCACAGGCCCACCGCTTCCCAGAACACGAACAGCAGCAGGAAGTTGCTCGACCGACACCAGCATGGACATCGAAAACACGAACAGCGAGATGTACGGCGAAGAACCGCGGGTAGCCGGGGTCGCCGTGCATGTAGCCGGCGCGAAAGATCGGCCACCAGCGAGCGCGACGAACGTGACCATCGCCAGCATCATGGCGGTCAGCGGGTCGGCCCGCAGGGCGATCTCGACGCGCAAGTCGGCGTGTCGCCGACCTTGTGACCTGCCGTGGACGCTTGTCTCGACGGCTCGTCGGCAATGCGCGTGATCGATTATGGCCCACGTCCACAGTGGCTTCGTCGATGTGCTCCGCGTGAGCTTCGCTCCTGCGCCATGCGGTGCACCTTGGCCACCAGCACGCAGGCTGATGACCAGCGAGCCGGCCAGGGCCAGCACCACCGGCCAGTGGCTCTGCTCGCGCAGCACGCGCTTGCCAAGAGCGCGGTCAAGCACGCCGCCGCCAGAGGCAAGCCGGGCATCAGCCAGATGAGCAGCGTCGAATTGGGACATCCGTGTGCGACAGTGACGAATGACAGAATGCAGAATGACGAATGCTGGTGCTAACTCCCGCTCACTTTCGGGAGAGCCTGGCGGGGGCATCTGCATCCTCACACGCGGCTTCGATAGTTCTCCTCGGCTGGCTGCTGCGGCTCGACGCCGGCGGGCGTCAGGTGCGGCCAGTGCGGCTGGTCCTCGGCGGCCAGCATCGGGTCCTCTTCCTCGACGATACTCCGGCTGGTTCGCCTCGCGCAGGATCTGCCAGGCGACGACGTCCAGGCTGCCGCTTGCGCTGGAACAGCATCAGAATCAGCGCCATGGCGATCGCCGCTTCGCAGGCGGCCACCGCCAGGATGAAGATCACCAGCACCTGGCCGTCCCAGTCGTTGTGGAAGCGGCCCCAGGCCACCAGGCTGAGCGACACCCCTTGCAGCATCATCTCGACTGCCAGGAACATCACGATCAGGTTCCGCCGGCTGAGAAGCCGACCAGCCCGATGCCGAACAGCAGCGCGCCGACGATCAGGTAGCCGTGCAGCAGCGAGACTTCATTCATGCGGCGTCTCCCGCCGCTCGGGCGCAGGGCTCGTGCCGCGGCGGACGCCGTCGTCGAGCCGGCGCGCGTGATGAACGACGATCGCCACTGCCCCCACCAGCGCCACCAGCAGCAGCGTGCCGGCCAGCTCCACGGAGATCAGGTGCCGGCTGAACAGTTCGGCCGCCCAGCCGGGCGACGTGCTCGCTCGCGCAGTATGCTCCGGCCGAACGATCACCTGCCTGCCGGTCCAGATCGGCGATAGCGGCGATCTTCTCGATCGACGGCCGTCGGCTGCACGCAGCGCCACGCAATGTGATCGTCAGCACGCCGACGAACACCATGCCGATCGTCGCCGGCCAACGGCGCCTCCCAGCTCAGGCGATCGTACGCGGCCGTGCCCGTCGGGCTGGCCAGCATCAGCACGAACAGGAGCGTCACCAGGATCGCCCCGGCGTAAACGACGATCGTCGCCACGCGCCAGGAACTGCGCCCCCTGCCAGAGCAACAGCCCGGCCGTGCCCAGCAGCGTCAGCCCGAACCACACGGCGCAGTACACCGGATTGCGAAAGGTCATCGGCCGCCAGCGGCGCTGACGACCGTGACGCCGGCCAGCACGAGAAACTGGCCCTGCGTCAGCCAGTCCTCCGCGCGCACGCCATCGGGACGCGATCGCCGAACAGCGGCCACGCAATACCAAGAGCGCCAGGCTCGCCACGGCCAGCAGCGACGCCCAGGCCGCGGCCGGCCGACCGGCCGCGGGGCAGCATCAGCCACAGGCCGGCTGCCGCCAGCAGAGCGTGGCCAGGGCGTAGATCAAGCCGTCTCGGCTCACAGGGTCCCTCCCGCAGTTCTTCCGACAGCGGCCGACGGCATCGGCTCGGCGTCCTTCGTCTGGTCGTACACGCTCAGCAGCTTCTCCTTGTCGAAGATCATCTCCTCGCGGCTGCGGCCGGTCAGGTCGTACAGGCTCGTCAGCTCGATGGCATCGACCGGGCAGGCCTCCTCGCACATGCCGCAGTAGATGCAGCGCAGCTCGTCGATGTCGAAGCTCTCGCGGATACTTCTCGCGGTCCGGCCAGGGGCTTTCCGCGGCGACGATGTCGATGCAGTGCGCCGGGCAGGCCGTGGAGCACAGGAAGCACGCCACGCACTTCACGCGGCCCTCCTCGTCCGTGTTCAGCCGGTGCACGCCGCGATAGATCAGCGGGTTGTCGATCTTCGGCTCCTCGTCCGGGATAGCTGACGGTCACCTTCGGGCTGAACAGGTGCCGAGCCGTCGTCGTCAGCCCCTGCACGACCAGCGGCAAATACATCTTGCCGGTCAAGCCGAGCTTCGGTTCTTCGACCCAGAGGATGGAGGGATCGTCGGGTTGCATGAGGAACGCTCGATGAGCTAATAAACACTATTAACAACCACGAAAGCACGAATTACACGAATGGGTAGCGCCCAAGCCACCACAATCTCAGCAGCGTGAATACCAGCATCGCGATGAACGCCGCCAGCGAGACGACAAGTCTCGACGACAGGCCTGGACGCTCCCTCTCCAAATACAAGTACACTACCACGATGAGGACGAACACTATCCAGGGAATAACCATCTGACGTTATGCCTTATGGATGCCTGTCTCATTCGTGTCATTCGTACTATTCGTGGTTGTTCACCTGTCTTTACCATTCCTCGCCAACGCGTGGTTGGTTGCCACTGCTGGAGGGCGACACAACGGCCGTGACCAGCCAAGTCGCCAGCGCGATCGCCCACATGCCGGCTACGAGGGCCAACGGGTGATCTTTCATCGCGTCGGGCGCGAACTCCTTCACGGCCGCCACCAGCACCAAATTGACCATCCCCAGCGGCAGCATCACTTTCCAAGCCAGGTTCATCAATTGATCGAACCGGAACCGCGGCCAGGTCCACCGCACGAGCATGAACACCAGGATCATGGCGAACACCTTCAGGAGCAGCACGGCCACGCGGATCAGCGCCGTCACCCAGGTGATTTGCTCCTCCGAGCCGGTCAAGCCCCAGAAGTGCCAGCCGCCGAGGAACAGGATCACGATCAGGAATGCCGCCGTGACCATGTGCAGGAACTCGGTCGTGGCATACATGATCAGCTTCATGCCGGCGTATTCGGTGTGATAGCCGCCGACCAGCTCCTGCTCGGCCTCAGGCAGGTCGAAGGGTAGTCGTGCCGCCTCGGCCCAGGCGGCCACCACGAACACAAAGCACCCGATGGGCTGCGAGAAGGCATTCCACACGCCGGTGTTGGCCTGCTCCGCGATGATGCGGTCGAGTCGCAGCGAGTCGGACATCAAGATCACGCCGAGAATGCCCAGCCCCAGCGGGATTTCATAGGCGATGAGCTGAGCACTGCTCCGCAGCGCGCCGAGAAAGCCGTATTTGTTGTTGCTCGCCCAGCCGCCAAGGATGACGCCATAGACGGCGATGCTGGAGAGGGCAAACACGTAGACGATGCCCACGTCCACGCCGGGCGCGACGATGAACTCAATCTTGCCGTCACCCATCGGCCACACGCTGCCCAACGGAATGACGGCGAATGTGGCCAGCCCGGCCGCCAGGAGCGAAATCGGCGCCAGCGAGTACAGGAACCGATCGACGTGGCCGGGCGTATACTCCTCTTTGAACAGGAACTTGAGCCCGTCGGCGAGCGGCTGACCCAGGCCGAACAGTCGGATGTTCGTGAGCGGTATCCCCACGCGGTTGGGGCCCCGGCGGTCCTGAATCCAGGCGGCCATCCGTCGTTCCAGGAGCACCAGGAACATCACGGCCGTCGGCAGGGCCACGACGAGGACGACGATCTTGATCAGGGCTTCGAGCATGCGTCAGGCGCGCGACCGGAACGGCGAGAATTGAACACGGTTGTAGACATCGGGCGGGTCACAGGCCTTGGCGATCAGTTCGAGATCGTGCACGGCTTCTCCGATGGTGATCGCTAACTGGTGAGCGTATGCCAAACCAGCGAACTCACGGCTGTCTTTCATCCATTGGTTGCAATCCGAAGGAAGTCCTTATCCCGGGAGTAAAGCAGGCGGCCAAGCTCGCTGGCACGCTCCAGGACGGCCTCGTCCTCCACGTCGGCGCGGCCATCCTCGTAAGCGGTCACGACATCGACGCCCCGGTCCCGCAGGCCGTCTCGAACGCCTTCTGGAACGTGGTGATCGAGATCGACGGGCACGCTCACTTGAGGAGGCCCTGTTGCTTTAGCTTGATGCGAACCGTAGAGTCCTCCAACTTCTCACGAAACGCTGCGACCCCATCCAATTGTCTCTCGATTTCTTGGTTCATTTCCTCCAGATGGTCGTAGTAATACGTCATCGCGGCATAGATTTGTGCCAGGCTCAGGTGCGGGTGTTGACGGTGCATCTCATCGGCGTCCCAATGGTACGCGATGCGGTCCAGCGCCACTTCGATGACCTTCGTCCGCGTGCCGGAGATGATGGGGACGCCTTCGGGCGTAATCTCGATGTGTGCGTAAGCGACGGTGCTCATGGATTCGACTCCGCTGAAAGTTGATGCCGCATGACCCACTATCGCGCCGCCCCCGCCAATAGATCAACCCCATGTTCCCCCACGCCGGCAGCGGCGGGGGCAAAGTACGGAATCACCGTCGCGATCTCGTCCATCACGGTTCGCGCTCGGTACAGGCCGGGCATCTCGAGCAGCCGCCAATAGATGCTCCCTTCGACCCGCGCGCCGGCCGGCGGACGGATGGCCCAAGCGACCGTTTGCAGCCGCTCGTCGTGGTTGACGTACGATCCTTCGCGCTCCGGGAAGGCCGCGCCGGGCAACTGGAAATCGGCCTGCTCCCATAGCGGCGAAGTGAAAATGTCTTGCACCACCAGCACGTCCAGGCCGCAGAGCTGTTGCGCAGAGCGCTCGTCGATCCACGCCTCGGGATAACCGCCGGTGAGCCAGACGCCGCGAACGCCGCTCGAAGAAAGCTCGCTGAGCAAGTCCTCGAAGCCCACGTCGCGGCCCATGAAGTGCCGCACGATCTGCTCGACGCCGCGGCGGTTGGGGCACTTCTCCGCCCGGATGGTGAAGCCGCTCTTGAACCGCTCGTCGTCCCCCACCACGGGCACCGGCCCCATCGCCAGCAGGGCCTGCGGATCGAACTGCCGCATCAGCCTGGCCAGCAGGTACGCCTCCTCGACCGTCAGATGAGGAGACAGCACGGCGGCCAGTCGTCCGGCCCGGGTGAGCCGCTCGGGAAGCTGTTCGGCCAGCTCGGACCATTCGATATTGGTATGGCCCTCGCCGTCGCGGCGGCGGGCGCCGACCAGGCGGTTGGCATCGTGGACATAGTGAAAGCCGTATCGTCCGTCGTCGCACATCCACCACTGGTTGACGTGCGGGTTCTCGCGCGGCCGCAGGCGATAGACGTGGTCCTGGTTCTCGTCGACCCAGACGGAGCAGCCCGTCGAGCACCGCGTACACACGCTGGGCATGGCTCTTCATGAACCAGACCCGCTGCTTGTAGAGAAAGTCCTTGCTGCCCAGGGCGCCGACCGGGCACAGGTCGACCACGTTGCCCGAGAGCTTGTTGGCAGCGGCTAGCCGGGGAAGATGTCGATCTCTTCGTGGCTGCCGCGGTTGATGACCATCAGCTCGCTGGTGCCGGTGATCTCGCGGGTGAACCGCACGCAGCGGGTGCACATGACGCAGCGATCGGTGAACAGCGTGACCGTGTCGCCGATCGGCCGCTTGCGGCTGGTGAAGGGGCGGATGTCGGCCCGGCGCTCGCTCTGGCCGTGCTCGAAGTGATAGTCCTGCAGATAGCACTCGCCGGCCTGGTCGCAGATCGGGCAATCGAGCGGGTGGTTGAGCAAGAGGTCCTCTTCGAGCGTCGCCCGGGCTTGCTTCACCTTCTCGCTGTTCGGTGACGAACACCGTGCCGTCCTTGGCCGGCGTCTGGCAGGCGGGCACGAGCTTGGGCTGCATCGTGCACCGTGCCGGTCTGCGGATTGCGCGTGCCGATCTCGACCAGGCACATCCGGCAGCTGGCCACGACCGACAGCCCGGGGTGCCAGCAGTAGTGCGGAATCTCGACGCCGGCGCGCTGCGGCGGCCTGGATGCCGTTGAGCCGCTCGTGGTCGCCGACTTCGACTTCGGTATTGTTGACGACGACTGTGCCCATCGATTCCTCTCGTTGCACGCTTGCGTGGGAACGGGAGCACCGGCTCTGCGGCGAGTCATGCCTATCCGGCGTCTACTTCACTGCTCGTTCAACCACGTCTCTGCCCGCGGCAACGCTGACGTTCCACGCGAGCTGAACAGGCGTCAATGCGCCACCAGCTCCAGCGCCTCCACTGCCCGCGTTCCATATGTCCCTGCGGATTCGTCCGCTTGATGTACTCCTCGAACTCGCCGCGGAACTTGCGTGATCGCGTTCTTCACCGGCCAGGCGGCGCCGTCGGCCAGGCCGCAGATCGTCGTGCCGGGCATGATGCCGATCGAGTCGGCCGACCTCGAGCAGCAGGTCGAGGTCCTCGAGCCGGCCCTGGCCGCGCCGATGCGGTCCAGGATCTTGCAGCATCCAGCCGGTGCCCTCGCGGCACGGCGTGCACTGGCCGCACGACTCGTGGGCGAAGAACCGGCAGACTGTTGTACAGCACGTCGACCATGCTCGTCTGGTCGTCGATCGACGGTGACCGCCGCGGTGCCCAGGCCCAGGCAGCCGACCTTGCCGGGGCCGTTGAAGTCGAGCGGCGTGTCGAGCTCGGCGGCTCGGTCAGAAAGCCCATGCTGATGCCGCCGGGGATCGCGGCCTTCGCCTTGCGGCCCTTCCAGACGCCGCCGCCGTGCTCGTCGATCAGCTCGCGGCAGGTGACGCCCAGCGGCAGCTCGACGCAGCCCGGCTTGTTCGACGTGCCCGCTGAGGCAGTACAGCTTCGGCCCGTAGCTGCCGGCGTCGCGCGGGTTCTTCGGGTCGGGCGGCACGCCGATCGACTTGAACCAGTCGACGCCGCGGTCGACGATGTGCGTCACGCAGGACAGCGTCTCGACGTTGTTGACGATCGTCGGCTTGCGGAACGCGCCCTCGATGGCCGGGAACGGCGGCTTGATCCGCGGCCAGGCCCGCTTGCCTTCCAGGCTCTCGATCAGCCCCGTCTCCTCGCCGCAGATGTACGCCGCCGGCCCCGCGGTGCAGGTAGACGTCGAGGTCGAAGTCCGCTGCCCAGGATGTTCTTGCCGAGCAGCCCGGCCGCGTAGCACTCGTCGATCGCCGCTTGCAGCACGCGGTACGCTGCGGCCGTACTCGTAGCGGAGGTAGAAGTAGGCCGTGCGCGGCCCGAGTGGCGTAGCAGGCGAGCATGATGCCTTCGAGCACCTGGTGCGGGTCCTCCTCCATCAGGATGCGGTTGTTGAACGTGCACGGCTCGCTCTCGTCGGCGTTGACGCACAGGTAGATCGGGCCGGGATGGTCCTTGGGCAGGAAGGTCCACTTCAGGCCCGCCGGGAAAGCCGGCCCCGCCGCGGCCGCGCAGGCCGGTGGCCTTGACCAGCTCGATCACGTCGGCCGGCGTCATTCTCGCCAGCGCCTTCTGCAGCGCCTGGTAGCCGCCGTCGGCGCGATAGCACGCGCAGCGAGTGGCTGTCGGGCTTGTCGATGCGGGCGAGGAGGACGGGTTCGAATTCGGGCATGATGCTAGCGAGTTAGTCGAGCGATTGCCGAGGCGACTCAGCGAATGACGCGTACGACAGTCGTGACCAGCTTCGTCGCGATCGGCACAGTCTTAGTCGCACGTCCGTCGCGACCGGCTAGTGCGTCGTTCACGTATGATCTCGTCGGCCGTCACTGTCGCTTCAGCGAACTGCATCGGCCTGATCCGGCGTCACGTTCATGTGCAGCGTCGTCGTTCGGCCAGCATGCACGGGGCGCCCTCGCAGGCGCCGAGGCACTCGGCGAACTCGAGCGTCACGTTGCCGTCGGCGCGTCGTCTCGCCGGGCTGGACGCCGCAGCTTGTGGCACAGGTGGTCGAGCAGCTCCTCGCCGCCGCGGAGCGCGCAGCCGATCCAGCGGCAGACCCACAGCCGCGCGTGCGGCCGAGCGGCTCGTCCTGCGTGAAGAAGCCGTAGAAGGTCATCGTGTCGTGGACCTCGGCCGGGTGCAGGTCGAGCAGCTCGGCGATCTCGACGATCGCCTGCAGCGGCACGCAGCGCAGCTCGTCGTGGACGAGGTGCAGCGCCGGCAGCGTCACCGCCTGCTTGCGTCGGGATAGCGCGGGAAGTACGCCTGGATCTGCCGCGACCATCTCGTCGGTCAGGATTCGTTCGGCATGTCGACTCAGTGTTGCGATCAGCGTTCAGCGAGGTCGGCATCAGTCGATGCTTGCTCGGCTTCGCGCTGACTCGCTGAGCTGATCGCTTACCGATCCAGCTCCGCCGCGATGATGTTCAGGCTGCCCAGCACCGCCACCACGTCGCTCAGCGGTGGCCGCGGATCAGGTGCGGGAACACCGCGAAGTGGATGAACGACGGCGGCCGCGTCGCGGGCGCGGTAGGCCGCGTCGCTGCCGTCGCCGACGAGGTAGAAGCCCAGCTCGCCGTTGGGCGACTCGGTCGCGCGCGTACGACCTCGTCGAGCGGCGACTTCGAAGCCGCGGTTCGGCATGACCAGCTCGAAGTGCTGGATCAGCCCTCGATGCTGCGGTACACCGGCGGCTTGGCGGGCAGCGCCGTCCGCTCGTCGACGTCGACGTTCACCGGCCCGGCCGGCAGGTTCTCGATCGCCTGCTCGATGATCTTCAGGCTCTCGCGCATCTCCTCCATGCGCACGAGATAGCGGGCGTAGCAGTCGCCGGCCGTCGCGCAGCACGACCTTGAAGTCGAAGTCCGGGTAGGCCAGGTACGGCTCGTCCTTGCGCAGGTCGCGGACGCACGCCGCTGGCCCGGGCGATCGGGCCCGGTGCAGCTGCAGGTTGATCGCGTCCTCCTTCGACAGCACGCCGATGCCCTTGCGTGCGGTCGACGAAGATGCGGTTGCGGTTCAGCAGCCGGTCGATGTCGGCGAGCGTCTTCGGGAAACGTCTTGACGAACGTCGCGGACCTTCGCGATCGACCAGTCGGCGTGACGTCGAACAGCACGCCGCCGACGCGGGTGTAGCTGGGGTGGAACCGCTGGCCCGACAGCGTCTCGAAGATGTCGTAGATCTTCTCGCGCTGGTTGAAGGCGTACAGGAACGCCGTGAACGCGCCGAGGTCGAGCGCCGCGGCGCCCCGACGCAGAGCAGGTGGTCGCTGATGCGGGCCAGCTCGGCGAGGATCGTGCGGAGGTACTTGCAGCGCGGCGTCAGCTCGATGCCCAGCAGCTTCTCGACCGCGTGGTGCCAGGCGACCTCGTTGGCGACCGGCGAGATGTAGTTCATCCGGTCGACGATCGTCACGTACTGGTTGAAGTCGAGGTGCTCGCCGAGCTTCTCGAAGCCGCGGTGCAGGTAGCCGATGTCCGGCACCGGCGTCGACGACGCGTCTCGCCGTCGAGCGTCAGGACGAGGCGCAGCGTCGTGTGCGTGGCCGGGTGCTGCGGGCCGAAGTTGAGCGTCCAGAGGTACTCCTGGTCTCGGCGCTCGGCAGTCGGCGTCGGCGAGCGGTTCGAGCGGCATGACGGCATCGTTCGATGGCCAGTTGACCAGATGCGCCGATGACCGAGCGATCTGCGACTCGCAACCTGCGACTGCGACTATCCTCAGCTCTCCGCCCGCGTGATCACCGGGAAGTTGTGCCGCTCGCCGCGGCCGCGCAGCGGGTAGTCCTTCCGCAGCGGGAACGCGGTGAACTCCTCCGGCATCAGGATGCGGCGCAGGTCCGGGTGGCCGGCGAACGCGATGCCGAACATGTCGTACACCTCGCGCTCCATCCAGTCGGCCCCCTTCCACAGCGGGACGACCGACGGCAGCGTCGGGTCCGGCTCGTTGACGAACGTCTTGACGATCAGCCGCTCGCCGGTCGTCGTGTTGGCCAGCAGGTAGACGACGCCGAAGCGGTCGCGTCGCGTCGCGGATAGTTCAGGTAGTCGACGCCGGTCAGGTCGACCAGCATGTCGAAGCCGCGCTCGTCCTTCAGGATGCTCCAGCACGTCGAACAGCGATCCGGCCGGCGACGACGACGCGGCGGTTGTCGCGGAACTCGACGTCGTGACGGCGTCGGCGCCGAAGCGGTCGCTGCAGCGGCGTCGATCGTGTCGGCATCGAGGCATCGTTGCTCGCGTCGAGTCGCATCGGACTTCGGCCATCGCGCAGCTCAGTGCGCGTCGCTGCAACCGCGTCGACGGCGCGTAGATCGTCCGGCGCCGACCGGCGCGCCTCGCGGCGGCGGCGACTCGGCAGCTCGACGCGGCGGCCCGCTCGGGCTCGTGCCGCGCGCGGCGAACTCGCGTGCCCGTCGAGCGTGCCCGTCCGCTGGATCTTCTCCTGCAGGTCGATGACCGCCTGGATCAGCTGCTCCGGCCGCGGCGGGCAGCCGGGCACGTACATGTCCACCGGGATGAAGCGGTCGATGCCCTGCACCACGGCGTAGGTGTCGAACACGCCGCCGGTCGAGGCGCAGGCGCCCATCGAGATGCACCACTTCGGCTCGGGCATCTGCAGCCAGATGCGCTGCAGCACCGGCAGCATCTTCATCACCACGCGGCCGGCGACGATCATCAGGTCGCACTGCCGCGGGCTGAAGCGCATCACCTCGGCGCCGAAGCGGGCGATGTCGTGCCGGCTGGCGCCGGTCGCCATCAGCTCGATGCCGCAGCAGGCCGTGGCGAACGGCATCGGCCACAGGCTGTTCGTGCGGCACCAGTTGGCCAGCGCGTCGAGCTTGGTGACGAACACGTTGTCCGGCAGGTCTACCGCCATTGGAACACCCCCTTCCGCCAGGCGTAGACGAAGCCCAGCGGCCAACAGGCCGATGAAGACCAGCGCCTCGCCGAAGACCAGCCCGCGGCTGTCGACCAGCGGCTGCGACCGCCGCGTCGCGCCGACGGCACGCTCCGATGCCGGCCGGATTGCGGCTGGCGCACCGCCCAGGGATAGAGGAACAGCAGTTCGACGTCGAACACCAGAAAGGCGATCGCCACCAGGTGAAACCGCACGTCGAACCGGCGCCGCGTGTCGTGGATCGGGTCCATGCCGCTTTCGTACGGCATGGCCTTCACCCGACCCGGCCGGCTAGGACCCAGCAGCCACCCGGCGGCGAGCATGCCGACGGGCACGGCCAGGGCCAGCAGGACGAACAGAAAGATGGGGGCCGATATCTGGGCGGAATCCATTGCACGCGCTCGCACTGGCCGGCTGAGCAGGTCGCCGGGCAGATTGTGAAACATTTCACAAACTAGGCCAACAAAAAACGCCAACCGCTCCTTGGCCAGCGTCGGCATCCTATCGGCGCTCGGGGCGAGGGTCAAGGTGGCGGGGAAGGCGCGGCAGGTTGATTCATTCCCCGTGCCCGGAACATCGAACATTGAACATCCAACATCGAACGTTCGATGTCGAGGTTTGGCCCGTGCTGCATCCACTACCGATTGATCGAACCCGTCGCTGGGCTGGATTGCACCGTTTTCTTGGACGGCGTCTTGGGGCGGCTTTCGACCACGCGGTCATCCACCACCTTGGGCTGCGAGACGACGAATTCCCGGTTCATCGCCCCTTGGCCACGCGAGGGTGCGGGCGTTTCCCAGGGCGCGCGCGTGGCTTGGGCGCTGATGGGGCGACCGGGCCATGCGTTCGGGCGCTGCATTACGTAGGGGCGCTGCACCGCAGAGGGGGCCTGGGGGCCTCGCGTCATGTACGGAGCAGAGATACTCGAACCGTCGGCCATCCAGGCAGCGCGGCGCGGTGCCGCGGCGTGCGGTCCCCAATCGTCGCCGCCCCCGCCACAAGGGCCGCCGCAGCCGCAATCGCCGTGGCCGGGCGCATCCCAGGTGCCGTGGCCGCCGTGGCAGCCGCCACCGCAGCCGTGACCGTAGTGTCCGCGGCCGTGCCAGCAGCCCCGGTTCCAGCAAGGATCGCAAACAGGATGGAAGAGGTCGGTCAGATATACGTCGCCGCAGCCCCAGCACCCGCAGCAGGAGTGACAGCCGGTGTGGTACCAGGAGCAGTCGCCGCATCCGCATCCGCTGTCGCAGCAGCCGCAGGGCGCGGCATGGCCATATCCACAGGCGTCGCCGCAATGGCCGTGCCCGGGGCCGTAGCCGCAGCCGCCGACGAAATGTGCGTCGTCGTAGCCGCAGGGGTCGCCACAAGGAGCGTCGCAGCACCCTGTGTGATGCCCGCCACCGCAGCACGCCCCGTGGCGGTGTCCGCAGTGCCAGGGTCCGAAGACGCTGCGGCCGACCGCGCACAGATAGGGGCCGCAGCAGCAGCATCCGCTCGCCGAGGCGAGCAGCCACGACAGCAATAGCACCGTCAAGACGCGCTTCATGATTGATCACCTCAGACGAAAGGCGCTCCAGGCCAAAGGCAACGTGCGCGCCGTGGCCCCCTCTCCTGCTAGCCTGGCAGGACGAGCTAAGTGCCTATGGATATCGGCCGGACAATCGTCAGAATCGAGCGAATCTTCGCATCCGGCAGAGTCGGCCCAGGGTGGGCGGATTCAAGCGGTGTGCCTCGGACGGCAGCGAAGTCTTCTCCTGCTCGGGCTGGCGAGTAGAATCGATGCCTGACAGCCCGGAACCAGCGCCGCGGGACGCTCGTCCAAGCTTCCGCGGTCTGGTGATTTGAGGTGCCAATGAAGATACGCAAGGGTCGCTGGCAATTGATCGCTGCGGGGGTGGCGTGCGCGCTCGCGTGCCCGCCCGTGGCGGCTCAATCGCCGGCCGCCAAGGCGAGCGAAAGCCACTGGTCCTTCCACGCGCCGACAGCGCGGGCCGTGCCACGATTCAGCGATCCGGCCGATAAGCATTGGCTGCGTACTCCGGTCGATGCGTTCGTCCTGGCGAAGCTGAAGGAGAACGGCCTACGGCCCGCACCGCCGGCCGACCGCCCTACACTCGTCCGCCGCCTATGCTTCGATCTCACGGGGCTACCACCGACGCCGGAGGAGGTCGCGGCGTTCGTCCGCGATCAAGCGCCCGACGCCTACGAGCGCCTGGTCGAGCGTCTCCTGGCCAGCCCGCGCTACGGCGAGCGCTGGGGGCAGCACTGGCTCGACGTGGTCCGCTACGCCGAAACGGAAGGCTTCGAATACGACCGGCATCGCATCGGGGCCTGGCGGTATCGCGATTACGTCGTGGCAGCGCTCAATGCCGACAAACCCTATGACCGGTTCATCTTCGAGCAGATCGCCGGGGATGAGATGGACGATCCGGCCGACCCACAGTGCCGCATTGCCGCCGGTTTCCACCGGTTAGGGCCGGTGCGGCGCAACGCCGGCAACCAGGCGGTCGCCTTCAGCCGCACGAGGTACTCACCGATCAGACGAACGCTATCGGCAGCGGTCTACCTGGGGCTGACGATCGGCTGTGCCCGCTGCCACGATCATCGGTTCGATCCCATCTCTCAGGCCGATTACTACCGGCTTCAAGCGTTCCTGGCCGCGGCCACTGACGAGGACATTCCGCTGGCCGCCGCCGACGATTTGGCCCGGTGGAAGGCGGCCTTCGAGGAAGCCAACCAGGAGATCCAGGCGCTGAAAGACCGGCTGGAAACAGCCCTGGGCGAAGAGAAGGACCAAATCGAAGCCCAGATCAAGATGGCCGAGGTCCGCCTGCCGCCGCCGCTGCCGAGCATCAACACGGTGCGCAACGATCTCGCGCGGCGGACGCCGATTCACCTGCTGGATCGGGGCGACCCGGCCCGGCCGCTTCAGGCGGTCGGCATGCGGCCGCCGGAGGCCCTGTTGCCGCGGGGCACGCCGGAGCTGCCGCCCGAAACGGCACGACCGCGCAGCGAGCTGGCCCGTTGGCTCGACGCGCCCGGACCATCCGCTGACGGCGCGGGTGATGGTGAACCGCGTCTGGCAGTGGCACTTCGGCCAGGGGATCGTAGCGACGGCCAACGACTTCGGCCTGAACGGCGACCCGCCGAGCCATCCCGAGCTGCTTGATTATCTGGCCCACGAGTTCGTGGCCAGTGACTGGCGTCTGAAGCCGCTGCACCGGCTGATCGTGCTCAGCAACACGTATCGGCAGGCGAGCGGAGGAGGTAGAGAAGGTAAAGAAGGCAAAGGAGGTAGAGGAGCAGGGAATTCTTTACCTCCTCTACATTCTTTACCTCCTCTACCTCCTGAAGCGCGACCCCGAGAATCGCCTGCTATGGCGGTTCCCGCGCCGACGGTTGCAGGCCGAAGAACTGCGCGATGCGATGCTTGCCCTGGCCGGCGCGCTCAACGGCCAGGCCGGCGGGCCGAGCGTGATGACGCCGGTTGATGCGGAGCTGGTGAACTTGCTCTACGCCCCCGCGCAATGGGCCGTGACCGAAGACCACGGCCAGCATTTCCGCCGCTCGCTCTATTTGCTGTCGAAGCGCAACCTTCGGTTGCCGCTGCTGGAAGTCTTCGACCAGCCAGACCGGCAGACGAGCTGCGCCCGGCGGGAATCGAGCACGCACGCGCCGCAGGCTCTGGAGATGCTCAACGGCCGCACGGCAAATCAAATGGCTGCGATCCTGGCCCAGCGGCTGCGGGGCGAGTGCGGTGACGATCCCGGGCGCGTCGCCCAGCGGGCATTCCTGCTAGCCACCGGCCGCGCTCCCACGCCTTCGCAGCTACGGCTGGCGACCGACTTCCTCAAGGATGAGCCGCTGGAGGAATTCGCCCTGGCCGTGCTGAATCTCAGCGGGCTGCTGTACGTGGACTGAGGAGTGAGTGCTACGTCGCCTTTCGCTCCGCGAAAGAACGTCCTTTCGCGGAGCGAAAGGCGACCATCACTCCCCGCGCTCCGCCGTCCGCGCCGCGAGCTCCTCCGGCGCCGCGGAGGCCAGCCGCGTGCGGGCGTAGCCGAAATAGTACGCCAGCCCTACCGCGTACATCGCCAGCGTGAGCCAGATCACCAGGTATGCCGTGCCGGCGGTCGGGTAGAAGGCGCACAGCGTGGCGGCAAACAAGCTCATGCCGATCACCAGGGCCGGCAGGATCGGATAGAGCGGCACCTTGTACGGACGGGGCATGTCGGGGGCCTTCACCCGCAAGATGAACAGGCAAACCATCGCCAGCACGTACCACACCAGCGCGGTGAGATTGCAGGTCAGCACGGCCACCAGATCGCGGCCTCGTTGAAATACCCCCAGATCACGAACCCGCCGATGACCAGGCTCCAGAAGACGATCGACATGGTCGGCGTGCGCCGCACGCGATGGACGTGGCCCGAGGATCCGCGGCAGATAGCCGGCCCGGCCCAGCGCGAACGACTGCCGGCTGACGGCGTAGATCATGCCGTTGTAGCTGACGACCATGCCGACCAGACGCGGCCAGCGAAAAGGCGATCAGGTGCGGCCGAGCCCGGCCAGACCTCGCCGTACACGAACGGCAGCGGGAACGAGTTCGTCGGATCGCCCGTCTTGTTCGGGTCGCTGCCGGCCGCTGCGGCGAAGAACCAGGTCAAGACGACCAGCACGATCAGCGTGAGCTGGGCCAGCGTCAGGCCGCGCGGGATGGTGCGGTGCGGCTCGTGGGCTTCTTCCGGGGCCAGGGCCACGGTCTCGATCATCACCAGCCACCAGATGGCGAACGGAATCGCCTTGAGCACGCCGGTCCAGCCGTTGGTCAGCATCGGGTCCGTGAAGATGCGCTCCAGCCGCACGGCCGGGCATGCAGGCGATCCAGAACCACACCAGGACCAGGATCGCCCCGTAGGTCATCCACTCCATGATCTTGGCCTGCTGTTTGGCGCCGACCCACTGCACGACGGCGAAGATCGAGCACCGTGGCCAGGCCCGGCCGTCGTCGTCGTCAGCAGCCGCTGGGATTCATCGACGCCGAAGAGCCTGAGCACGAAGTAGATGTAGCCGCCGGTGGCGATCGCGGTGCCGATGGTGGCGAACAGCGACTCCAGGAACATCGACCAGCCCATGACGAAGCCGAGCCACGGCCCGACCGCGCGGCGGCCGTAGGCCAGCGGCCCGCCGGCGAACGGCATGGCCACCGACAGCTCCGCCAGGGCCAGCACCCACATCATGTACAGCGCGCACACGAACAGCGAGGCGATGAGCATGCCGATCGGCCCGGCCTCCTTCAGGCCCGGGTTCCAGCCGAAGTACTCGCCGGTGATGACGACGCCGACGCCCAGCGCCCAGATGTGCAGCACGCCCATCGGCTTCTTGAGGGCGTGGTCCTTGAGGTATTGCCGTTCTTCGGGGCGAAGCGATTCGACCCGCAACTGGGCACCGCTCACGACCTGCTGGACGACCTGGTCCAGCTCGCGATCATTGCCGGCTGGCGCTCCCGACGGCTCGGCGTTCATGGATACTCTCAGGACTAGCCGACCGGAACGAATCGTCAGAACGGCGCTAGGCAGCAGAGAGTATAGCGAGGCTTGGAATGAACGCGAAAGGACTTACCGGTGTGTCTCAAGCGCGGTGCGCGCTTCACGTCGAAGGCCAGCATCGCCCAGGCCAGGCCGTCGAAGATCAGCTCAATGCCGACGAACAAGCCGATCACCCACGGGGCGTTTTCCGGCCAGCCCTTGAGGATCAGGATGCCCAAGAGGACTGTGACGATCCCGTTGAGCAGCGGCCAGCCCCAGTTGTGGAACTTGATCTGCATGGCGGCCACGATGCGGAACAGCCCGCCGATCAGGAAGGCCACGCCCATGATGAACGTCAGGGCCGTCAGCATCTCCACCGGATGGTTGAGCATCACGAACCCCAGCACCAGGTAGAGAATACCGGCCAGCACGTGGACCGTGGCGCCTCGCCATTGGCCGGCCCAGAACGAGACCACCAGCTCGCCGATGCCGGCGACCATCAGCGTGATGCCGAACAGAATGATCATGGCCACGCCGGTCAGCAGCATGTACACCGCCGAGCTGATGGCGACAATGCCCAAGAGGAGCATCAGCACGCCCAGCAGCAGCATCCACCACCACTGCTTCTGCAGGGCGGCCAGCTCGTGACGGGGGGCAGGGACTTCAAGCACGGTACTCATGGCGCGGACTCCCAGAAGGCAACTCGATGAACAACGAAACGGCTCGACGGGGCATCGCGATACGGCGACGCGCAAGGGCCCCTGCGACGCGCGCCTCGTCGCGCTTGCGGCGTCTCGACCACGATATTATCCGCACCGCCGATGCGAAAAGCCACACGCTACGGCTGTTTAACTCACGGCTCGAGTTCCACCTTTTCTCCGGCCCCCTCGACGATCTCCTTCGCCTCGGACCAGGTCAGGACGCCGTCCTGCATGGCGATGTTCCATGCGGGCGTGAGTTGCGGGTGCGCCTCGACGAGGGCCTTTGTCCTCTGTTGCAGCGAGGCGTTTGCAGCCCTTACACTCAGCCACTCCCAGAGCGGCCAGGCCGAGAAGGAAACGATCGCCACCAGACAGAGGATGGCGCCAAACTGCATCTTCTGCCGATTCATTTCTGCTCCTTCGAAGAATGTTAAGGGCACTCGATCCGCCGCGAGCGGCGCAGAGATGCGAGCACCGTTGCACCGTGCTCCCACCCTTAGATACGTATGGGTGAGCAAAACCTGAATCGAAAACTGCGGCGGGCCACGAAAACCCCCTCCATCAGGGAGTACTGACATGACGAAACCGTGATGCAGTTCCGCCACTGGAACCAAAGGGTTGCCCAAGCGTCCAAATCAGCAGGCTACTCCTCGGAGACACGACCATGCCCCACAAGAACTCTGGCGCCATCGTTACCGCGATGGGGATTCTCGTTGCCGTCTGGTTCCCTGGTCAAACCTTCGCCGACCCATGCGGCATGGTGCCGCCGATCTACGTGACCGACAACACGTCGATCGTCCGCGTCGGCGACGAGCAGACCTACGTCTTCTACAAGGACGGGATCGAGACCTTCGTCATCCGGCCCGGCTTCTCGGGCAAGGTCGAAGACTTCGGCATGCTGATCTCCTTCCCAACGCCACCGGCCCTGCGGAAGGTCTCAGAGGACATCTTTCCCCAGATCGCGAAGGCGATCGATCCGCCGGAGGTTCTCGTGAACTTGCGGTTGCAATTGGAGCTGCTGAACCGAACGAACCGCTTCAAATCGGCCGAACCAAGGTCTGGGTCCGGCGGGCTGATGCTCGGAAAGGACGAAGTCCGCGTGCTCCGTGAAGAGGCCGTCGGCATGTACGAAGTCGCCGTGCTCGAAGCCGGCAGCGCCGCGGCCCTCAAGCGCTGGATGGACGATCACGGCTACAAATATCCCGCCGGCATGGACGCCGTCTGCGAGGAATACGTCAAGCTCGGCTGGTGCTTCGTGGCCGAAAAGGCCAAGGTCGGCGGCAAGGCCAACGTCGATCCCAAGCCGCGGATGAAGGGGGTCGATACCAAGCTGCCGACCGGCTCGGCCTTCGACGGCCACGTGCAGGCGATGGCCTTCCGCTTCAAGACCGACGAGCTGATCCTGCCCATGCGGCTCTCGGCCTACAACGAAGGCACGATGCACAACATCGTGTATCTACTGACCGACGGCCCGCGGAAGATTCGCAGCATTCCCGAAGAGTACGTCGTGCGGCAGCTCACCGGCGCAGACCTCTTCCGCAACGTGACCCAGCCGCTGCCGCTGCGGATCATCGGCGGCACCGAGGCCGACATTCAGGACTGGCAGCGCCAGAGCTTGCCGCAGCAGCGCGACCCGACTCCGCACAACGGCTTTGCCAAGGAACTGTTCGCCGGCGACCTCTTGGCCGTGAAGAACGGCCGGCTGTCGCACCCCTTCGAGGAGGACGAGAAGATGCTGCTGCGGATCGGCGAGAACTTCGGCCTCCGTGGGCCGGAGATCGACAAGCTGAACCTGGCCGCGCTCGATAAAGAGCGGGAGAAAGCCGTCAAGGACGCGCTGGGCGACCTGAAGAAGATGACCCTGACGGTGATCGACGGCGACTTCCCCCGCGAGGTCGTGGGGCGCAGAACCTGATCTTTGGCGAATACCGCATGCCGGCTCGGCGGAACTCGGCCGAGTTCTACGACGCCAAGGACAAGAAGCCGGCCGGCAAGCGCGAGGGCACTCTGAAGCTCGGCTCGCTGGAGCCGGCTGGCCGGCGCGGCGGCGTGCTCCGCCTCGGCTTCGTCACGCTCGGCCTGCTGGTCGCCGCGGGACTGGTGGTCCTGGGGCTGGGGCGGCGACGAAGCCCGGAGTGCTGATCGAGGCTTCCTGGCCTGCACGCATTCGAGAATGACGGGCTGCGCGCCCGCACGATCCTCCGGTGCGGGGCGCGACGAACCCTAAGTCGAAGTGAGGGGCCTTGATCTCTGGCAGCGAGGCTGATCCAAGAACGCACTACTTCTTACTTTCCCACACCACCTCCATCCAGCCGTTCTGCATCTCGTCCCACGTCTGCAGGCCCCAGCGCACCTCCTTCGTCGGGTCGGGGTTGCGCGGGTTGTCGGCCGAGTTGTCCCAGTGCGCCGGTCCAGGTCAGCTTCGTGCCCTTGGGCATCGCCACGCGGCTTCGCGAAGCGGTAGACGCTCTGCCAGTTGAAGTCGTAGTCGGGCACCGACAGCAGCGTCTCGGTCTTGCCGTCGGGGTAGGTCGCGACGTACTTCGCGCTGGTGCCGCGCAGGTGCATGTGCGGCATGAAGGACAGCAGCAGGGCGTCGTCGGCGGAAGGTGAAGGTCCATCTGCCCCGTTGTGCGGGCGGCGCCCGGCGGGATGCGCAGCAGCAGGTTCGCCAGGATGTTCGTCTCCACCGCGTGCTCCGGCGGCTTCTTCGCGAAGATCAGGCCGACCGACGAGCGGTCGGTCTGCGCGATGCCGTTGGGCGTGTAGTGGACCTCGAAGACGAGCTTCGAGCCGGCCGGGACGTGCTTGGCCGTGCCGGGGGCGTAAACGGCCGGCATGTCGCCCGGCGCCCAGCCGACGAGCGTCGAGGCCGTGCCGTCCCGGGCGTAGAGCGGCTTGCCCGGCGCCTGGATGTAGACGAGGATGTGATGGACGACGGCCCGGTTGCCCGGCCGGCACTCGGCCGCCTGCACCCAGACGTCCTCCTTGAAGCCGGGATCGACGATGAAGTGCTTGTAGGCCAGCACGCCGGTGGCGGGCACCTTGAACTCCTCGGCCATCTGGAAGACGGCGTCGGGCTTGCCGATCTTCCAGCCCTTCGGGGAACTTGGCCGGCGGCGGCAGGTCCTTGTCGTCGCCCTTGGGACAGCCCTGCTCGATCCAGGCCAGCAGCGTGTCGCTCTCCTCCTGGCTCAGCCGGCGGTCGTTGGTGAACTTGCCGTAGCGCGGGTCGGCGTGCCAGGGCGGCATCCGCTGCTCCAGGACCACCTCGCGGATCGTCTCGGCCCAGGCCTTGGCGTCGTCGTAGGTCAACAGCGGCATCGGCCCGATCTCGCCGGGGCGGTGGCACTCCTGGCAGCGCTTCTGCAGGATGCGCGACGACGTGCTTGGCGTAGGTCACCTCGCCGTCGACGCGCGGCTTGCTGGCGCGGCCGATGAGGCAGCCGGCGACTTCGGTCGTCGGGCGTGCTGACCGGCTTGCCGGCCAGCAGCTCGTCGAGGCGCTTCTCGCAGGTCGTGCCGGCGTCGGCTTCTCGCGCTGGTAGCCGATGCCGTACTGGTCGTCGATGCGGCCGTGGTAGCGGATGACGCGCTTCGGCGTCGAGCAGGAACGCCTCGGGCGTCCGCTTGGCGCCGAACGCGTCGGCCACGCTGATGGTCGAAGTCCTTCAGCACGGGGAACGGCACGTCGCGCTCCTGGGCGTGGGCCGAGACCTCGATGAAGCTATCCTGCACGTTCGAGTTGATGGCCAGGAACTGCACGCCCTTGCCGGCGTACGCCTTGTGCAGCTCGATCAGCGTCGGCAGGTAGAGGTTCGCCAGCGGGCACTCGGTGCCGAGGAAGACGACGACGAAGGCCTTCTTGTCCTTGAAGGCGCCCAAGGAGCGCGGGCGGCGATGGATGTCCTTGAGAGAGAAATCGGCGACGGCCGCCCCAGGCGCGGCGCAGTCACTTCCGCTTGAGCCAGGCCGGCAGAACCAATGGCTACGGCGGCCACGATGGAGTACAGAAGGATTGTTTTGGTTCTCACGGTCGCGGCGAGCTCTTCGTTGTTCGTGGAGAGTCGTTCGTCTTATTCGTGTTGTCTCTTCTTTAGGCAAAAAGCTCTCGGATCGCGTTGCCCGTGCTGACGCGGCCTGAGATGCCGTCTGGGCCGAAGAGCGCCGAGGGGGAAATGCCCAGCGCGGTGTAGATCGTGGCCCCAAAATCCTCAGGAGACACCGGGTTCGTCTTGACCTGCGCCCCTTGCTGGTCCGAAGCCCCATAGATCGCCCCGCCTCGGATACCCCCACCGCCGATCAAGGCGGTGTAGCAGTTGGGCCAATGATCGCGCCCGGCCCCATTATTGATCTTAGGCGTGCGGCCGAACTCGCCGACCATGACCACGAGGGTCCGCCGAGCAGGTCGCGGGCCACGAGGTCTTCCAGCAGGGCGGTGACGGCTTCGTCGACGTGCGGGAGTGCCCAGCCAAGCCCGTAGGGGCCGGTGCCGAAGATGCTTCCCAGGCCGCCGCCGTGCATGTCCCAGGTTTGCACGTTGCTGAAATTCGCCCCGGGTGGCGTCCCGGTCCAGGCGACGACGCTCACCAGCCGCACACCGGCCTCGATCAGCCGGCGGGCCAGCAGCAAATTCTGACCCAGCGGGTGCCGGCCGTAGCGGTCGCGCGCATCGTCTGGCTCACGAGCGAGGTCGAAGGCCTGCTGCGCCTGCTGTCCGGTGAGCAGCTCGAAGGCATGCTCTTGGACGCGGCGGCAGTCTGCTGTGGCGCCGGGAAGCAGTGCAGCGGGCGGCTCGAATTGGCCGAGGAGCTGACGCCGCTGGGCCAGACGTTCCAGAGAAAGCCCCGACGCCGGGTCGAAGGCTTTGAAACGGAAACCGGGGACTGACGGGTTGTCCAGGTCCTTGCCGACGCGCACCGGGGCGTAGGCCGCCCCCAGAAAGCCGCCCGTCTCGTAACGTGGCTGCACATCGCCGGCGAGGTTCTGCAGCCAGACGTACGAGGGCAAGTTTCGCGTGGCGGGGCGCAGCTTGCCCACGACGGACCCAAAGTAGGGAGTGCTCGGCTTGGGCCGGGAATCGCCCGTCATCGCGATGTGCATGCCGCCGTCGTGCCCGCCGTCGCCGTGCGTCATCGAACGGATCAGGCTGTAGCGCTTGGCCAGCCTGGCCAGGCGCGGCAGCTTCTCGCAGATCTGAAGGCCCGGCACGGTGGTGGCGATCGGCTGATAGGGCCCGCCGATGTCGCTGGGCGCGCAGGCTTGAGATCGAAGGTGTCGTGATGCGGCGCTCCGCCGTACTGAACGATAAAGATGCAGGACTTCTCCTCAACCGAACGGCTGGGGCCTACGGAGTTGGCGTGCAATAATTGCGGTAGACTCAGGCCCACCATGCCGACGCCGCCGATCTGAAGCAACTGGCGTCGCGTAAGGCTTGGCGACCGTTGATCGACGAACATCGATATGCTCCCTCGAGACGCGTGTTCCGGGGCCTTCCGCATCCTCCGCGGCGCAGGCATTGTAGCGAAAACGTGCGGACAAATCGAAACACATTGATACTTCCGGCAATTCCTGGAGAGCGAACATGAGACACGTCGCATCCACGTTGGTCGCGCTGTTGGCACTGGTTTCCTCCTCTCAGGCGGAGGCCGTTAGGCCCAACATCGTCTTCATCCTCGCCGACGACCTCGGCCGGGACGACTGCGGCTTCATGGGCGGCAAGGAGATCAAGACGCCGCACCTCGACAAGCTCGCCGCGGCCGGCGCGAAGCTCGATGCGTTCTACGTCCAGCCGGTCTGCTGCCCGACGCGGGCCGCCCTGATGACCGGCCGCTACCCGATGCGGCACGGCCTGCAGGTCGGCGTCGTCCGGCCGTGGGCGCAGTACGGCCTGCCGCTGGAGGAGCGCACGCTGCCGCAGGCGCTGAAGGAGGCGGGCTACGCGACGGCGATCGTCGGCAAGTGGCACCTCGGCCACTTCGCCCCCGAGTACCTGCCGACCCGCCGCGGCTTCGACCACCAGTACGGCCACTACAACGGGGCGATCGACTACTTCACCCACGTCCGCGACGGCGGCTTCGACTGGCACCGCGACGACAAGGTCTGCCGCGACGAGAGGCTACAGCACGCACCTGATCGCCAAGGAGGCCGTGGCGTTCGTCGCGCGAGACGGCCGGCAAGAAGCCGTTCTTCCTCTACGTGCCGTTCAACGCCGTCCACGCGCCCGCACCAGGTGCCGGAGGAGTACATGAAGCCGTATGCCCATCTGCAAGGGCGAGCGCCGGAAGTACGCCGGCATGCTGGCCGCGATGGACGAGGCGGTCGGGCAGATCGTCGCGGCGGTCGAGAAGGCCGGCGTGCGGGAGAACACGCTCTTCGTCTTCAGCAGCGACAACGGCGGCCCGCAGCCGGGCGTGGTGACCGACAACGGCAAGTTCCGCGCCGGCAAGGGCACGCTCTACGAGGGCGGCGTCCGCGTCGCCGCGTTCGCCACCTGGGACGGCCACATCAAGCCGGGAAGCACCGTGACCGAGCCGCTGCACATCGTCGACTGGTACCCGACGCTGCTGAAGCTCTGCGGCGCGACGACGCAGCAGCGGCTGCCCGTCGACGGCCTCGACATCTGGCCGACGCTGACGCAGGCAAGCCGTCGCCGCACGACGCGATCCTGCTCAACACCACGCCGAGCGGCGGGGCGATCCGCGCCGGCGACTGGAAGCTGGTGGTTCGAAACGGGGCAGACGACCCCGACGGCAACCCGTCGAAGAAGGGGAAAGCCAGCGTCGAGCTGTTCAACCTGAAGGACGACCCGTACGAGAAGACCAACCTGGCTGGCAAAGAGCCGGCGAAACTCGAGGAGCTGCGAAGACGCCTCGCGGCGCTGGCCAGACAGGCCGTGCCCCCGAAGGCGAAGCCCAAGGCGCCCGACTTTGTGTCGCCAGCGGTCTGGGGCGAGCGTTAGCTCCGTGATCCACTCGTGGTTGGTGCAACCAACCGGTCATCTAGCCACAAAGGACACCCAGAGCACAAAGCTGAGGAGGCAGTGTTTTCGTATCTTCGTGCTCTTGGTGCTCTTCGTGGCCAAAACAGATTGCCGGACTTAGCGGCGGATCTCGATCGTGTGCGGTCGGTCCTCATGGCAGCTCCCGTTCATTGCCAACATGCCTGAAGCCGGTCCATCCACCGCTGCACTTGGATCGCGTCGCCGTAGGTCGCGCCTAGCGGCACGCCGTGGAGTCCGCGCACGACGCGGCAGAATGAACGCAGCTCGGCGGCCATCATGCCCGTCGGGCCGCTGGGGTCGGCGCGAATCTCGAGCGCCATCGGCCAATGGGCCCTCTCGTCCCAGATCTCGATGGGCCTGGGGTTCGAGCGAGTGCGGGCAGCCCAGCCGTCACCAAAAACCTCCAGCAGATCAAAGCCGTTAGTGGCCATGCCCTCGGGAGTCATGAATGAGGCGGCAAACGAAGCCAAGAGCCCATCCGGCCAGCGGAGTTGGGCCAGCACCAGGTCGCAGCCGCCCTCGGCCGTGAAGTGTGCCTGGGAGCTGAAGCCGGTCGGCTCGGCCCGGTTGACTAGTGCCAGCGCCGCATAGAGGTCGTGTACCATCGTCAGGTGCATGGGGTTCTCGCCAGGGAACTTGGCCACGTGGGCGGCGGGCCGATGCCGCTCGCACGAGAGATGACGGATTGGCCCGCGCCGCCGGGCTTCGTCCTGAAGGGCGAGAAACTCGCTGTTGAACAGCACGATGTGGCCGAGCATCAGGTTGCTGGAGTCTGGCTTGACCAAGGGTGCCAGGCTCTCGGCCTCAGCCAGATTGCCCGACACGGGCTTCTCGAGCAGCACGGTCTTGCCCGCCGCAAGCAGCGCCCGCGCGACCGGAACGTGCGACGCCGTTGAAGTGGCCACGACCCAGGCCTCGGCGTCCGACTCCGCGACGGCCTGATCCAGGTCAAGCCACCCACGGACGTCGGGCAAGCGATCCCGCAGAGCATCCAGGCTGGCTTGGCGGCGTGCCACGAGCGCGACGAGCGTTGCCTCCGAGATTCCGGCCAGCGTCAGCGCGTGCTGCCGTCCAAAATGCCCGAGCCCGACGACGCCGATACGGACTGGATCAAAACCGTTGCGGTTCACAGCCCCACCGAATGTCAGGAGTCAAGGGGATCTCAATCGAACTGCGCGGCCATCCTTTCTACACCCCCTTGGGCGTCGGTGTCAGTGGCGGCCTTTGAGACGCGAGTCGCTCCATGCGCACTGCGCCCGAAGCGGTAGAACAGCGCCGGCGTGACGATCTGATCCAGCAGCGTTGAGCTCAACAGGCCGCCCACGACGACGATCGCCAACGGGTGCAAGATCTCCTTGCCCGTTTCGCCGGCACCCAGCGCCAAGGGCACCAGTCCGATGATCGCCGTCGAGGCGGTCATCAGCACTGGGGCCAGCCGTTCCAGCGTGCCGCGGATGATCATCTGTTCGCTGAACTGCTCCCCTTCGTGTTTCATCAGGTGCAGGTAGTGCGAGATCATCATGATGCCGTTGCGACAGACGATGCCAATCAGTGTGATGAAGCCGACCCAATGGGCCACACTGAGCCGGGACGCCTCAATCCAGACGCGCGGCCACTCCCAAAAGTGCGCCTCGCCCAGTGCCTCGGCCGTGGGCCAGTTTGTCAGCAGCAGCATCAGGACCGATCCGATAGCGGCCAGGGGAACGTTCACCAGGACTTGCAGGGCCGCTTGCCACGTCCCGAGGCACTTGCAGAGAAGCAGGAACACGGCCAGGACCGACAGGCTGCCCCACAAGAGGAGCTGGCGGTTGGCCTTGGTTTGTGCCTCGAACTGGCCGCCGTATTCGATGAAGTAGCCCTCGTCGAGCGAGACCTCCCTCGAGATTCGGTCCCGGATCTCCGTCACCACGCCGGCCAGGTCGCGGCCCGCGGTGTTGCATTGAACGACGATCCGTCTTGTGACGTTCTCGCGATTGACCGTGTTGGGACCGGTCGCATCGAGCACTTCGGCCACGGTGCCCAAGGCCACCTCGGCGCCCGACGGGGTGCGGAGACGGGTGGCACGGATCGTCGGCAGGTCGTTTCTGGCGTCTGCGGCGAACCACACGACGAGGTCGAGCGTTCGCTGTTCTTCGAGGACCTGCGAGACGGTGCGCCCTTGTAAGGCGGTCTCGAGGGCCTTGGCCACGTCATCGGGGGCCAGGCCGTAGCTGGCGGCCACTTCGCGCAGAACGGTGACTTTGACCTGCGGGATTTCGACCTGGGGTTCGATCTGGAGATCGACGACGCCCGGGACGTCGCCGAGGAGCTGCGCCACGTCATGAGCCTTGTCCCGGAGCACGTCCAGCTCAGGGCCGAAGATCTTGACGGCGACCTGGGCGCGGATGCCCGACATGATGTGGTCCAGCCGGTGCGAGATCGGCTGGCCAATATTCAGGCTGACGCCAGGCAGCTCCGAGATCGTGGCGCGGATGTCGGCCAGCACGGTCTCGCGGGGCCGGCCTTGTTGTTCAACGCCCAGCCAATGCAGACCCGGCACCACGCGGAATAAGGCCCGATGCCAGCCGGGCAGCGGCCGCTCGGGAGGCATGAGGGTCACGTCGATCTCGGAGAAATTGACGTTCTCGGCATGCTCGTCCAGCTCGGCCCGGCCGGTGCGCCGAGAGACATGCAGGACTTCAGGCACGCCTAGGAGCAGCTCCTCGATCCGTGTGCCGACGCGGTCCGACTCTTGCAAGCTCGTGCCCGGCGGAAGCGTGGCGCCGATGGTCAGAGTGCCCTCGTTGAAATCCGGGAGGAACTCGCCCCCCATCCAGGCAATCGCAGCCACCGACACGACCACCAGCACGGCCACGGTGGCAAGCACCGCGGTGCTATGCCGCAGCGTGAACCGCAGCAGGCGCTCGTCGTAACGCTTCAAGCAGCGAAGAACGAACGGGTCTTCCGCCTTCTTCATGAAACTCGCGCGGGGCAACAAATAGGACGCCAGCACGGGCGTGATCGTCAGCGACACCAGCAGCGAAGCAACGAGCGTCGTGAGGTAGGCTAATCCCAGCGGTGCGAACATGCGGCCTTCCAGCCCCGCCAATGAGAACAGCGGAAAGACGACCAGCACGACGATGACCGTGGCATAGACGATGCTGTTGCGAACTTCTGCCGAGGCCAGGAAGACGACCTTGAGCGGGCTGGCGGGATGGGCCTTGAGGCGGTTTTCCTTCAGGCGCCGGAAGATGTTCTCGATGTCGACGATGGCGTCGTCCACCAGTTCGCCGACGGCCACGGCGACCCCGCCCAGCGTCATCGTGTTGATCGAGATGCCGAAGTAGTGGAACACCATCGCGGTGATAATCACGGACAGCGGGATGGCGACAATGGTCACGAAGCTCGTGCGGAGATTCCACAGAAAGAGGAACAGGATAACGATCACCCAAATGGCGCCGTCGAGGATGGCCTGTTGCACATTGCCGATGGCGGTCTTGATGAAGCCGGCCTGCTGAAAGATGCCATAATCGATCTTCATGTCGGGCGGCAAGCTGCGTTGCACGTCATCCAGCACGCGGATGATGTTCTCCGTGAGCGAGATGGTGTCGATGCGAGGCTGCTTCTGGACTGACAGAATGACGCCGGGTTCGCCATTCACGCTCCCCTCGCCGCGCTTGACGGGCCCGGCGTAGCGCACGTCGGCCACTTGACGAATCTTGATAGGGGCCGAATCGCCGGGTCGCACAGGCGTCTCTTCGATATCCGAGAGGTTGCGAGCGCGGCCGATGATGCGGATCAGCGATTCCTCGTTCTTGCTCAAGAGGAAGCCGCCGCCGGTGGCCGTGTTGGACCTTTCCACGGCCTTCACCAGTTCGTCGAGCGTGACGCCATGTTCCGCCAGTTGCTCGGGGGACGTGAGAACCTGGTATTGCTTCAGCTCGCCCCCCATGACGGTGACTTGCGATACGCCGCTTACAGCTTGCAGTCGCCGTCGGATCGTCCAGTCGGCCTGCGTGCGAATGTCCATCGGTGAGGAGATGCGATGGACTTCAAGCGTCGGCAGCGGCCGCACCACGGCAATGGCGCCGCGGCGGTTCGCGCCATGGATGACCCACCGGCTTTGGTCGGCGCTTGTCGAGACGTTCGCCTGCGGGCGCAGCGTGAAGCCGGCTTGCCAAAGCCCGCGACGCAGGGCCGGAGGAAGCTCGCCTCCGTCGAGCGGCTCGGCAAGCGCCGGCGACAGGTGGAACAGGAGCGTCTTGCTCGTCGCTTCGACCTCCGGAGTGCTGAGGAAGTGCACGCCGAGGGGCGGCTCGCGCAGCGCATACCCCCGGCTTTGGTCACGATGCTGGATGAGCCAGCGCTGCGCGGCATCGTCTCGGCGCACGAGCACGTCACTGGGCAAACGAGTCCCCGCCCTTTCAAAGTCGTCGCGCAGTGCCGTGGGCACGATTCCCTGCTGCAGCTCCTTGGCGACGGCCGCCTCGGTCGTGAAGAGCAAGGAGTCTTCCGAAGGCTGGCTGGAGACGCCCACCAGCATGATCTCGCCCATGATCGAGCTGACGGGCGCCAGCGCCGGCTCCACGTCCCTGGGCAGGCGATCCCGCGCCTGCTGGAGGCGCTCGGTGACGATCTGCCGGGCTACGTAGATATCGATGTCCCAATCAAACTCGACCCAGATGATGGAAATGCCGATGCCGGAGGCCGAACGCACGCGCTCGACGCCCGTAGCCCCGTTCATGCTCGATTCAATCGGCAGTGTGACGAGCGTCTCCACTTCCTCGGGAGCCAACCCGTGCGATTCGGTCAGGATGGTGACCGTCGGGCGATTGAGATCGGGAAAGACGTCAATGGGCAACTGCGCGGCCTGATAGCCGCCCAGCACCATGAGCAGCGCGGCAATCGCCAGCACTAGCCCGCGGTTGCGCAGCGAGAAGGCAATGAGATGGTTGAGCATAATCGCAGGGCGGTGAGTTGTGGCCCGTTATTGGCGCGTTGTCGCCAGTTTGTCGCCATTGGCTTCGATCTCCACGCGGGCGGTCATTCCTTCCAAGAGCGTGCGATCGGGATTGTCCAGCTCGATCCACACCGGAAGCACCGGCTGAACAGACGACAAGACCGGCGAGATGCGAACAATCGTGCCTTTCACCGAAGGATGAGCCAGGAATGTGACGCGGGCCGTTTGGCCCTGGCGAACATGGGCCACATCCTGCGCGGGCACGAAGGCTTTGACCCACACCTTACGGGGATCGCTGACTTCGAATAATGTCATCTGCGCCGTTACGACCTGCCCGGCGACGAGGTCGAATTTGGCCACCCACCCTTCGGCGGGCGCCAACACGGGTACGGCAGCGGCGAACGCCGCCTGGCAATCTGACCGTGACAAATCGGCCCCCAGCAGTCGATCGATTTGGTCCCGCGCCAGACCGAAAACCTCGGCCTTGTGCAACAGGGTATGTCGGCGGCTGTCCAACGACTGCTGCTGCTTCTGTAGCTCCCAGAATTCCTTGCGGGGCCCGGCCGTTCGCCCGCCCACGGATTCCAATCGCCGCACTCGCTCGGAGGTATTGGCCAGCCGCGCGTGGGTGACAAGCAGCTCGGCTTGCAAATCGCGCAGCTCCAGGCTTTCGATTTCGGCCAGCGGAGTCCCCGCCCCCACGTGCTGGCCGTGCTCGACCAGGATGCGCGCATGCGCCCCGACATGCGGGAGCTGGAGAATTGCTTGCGGGTCGTCGGCACTTCGACGATCCCCTGGGCGACGATCGTTTCTGCGGCGCCGGCGATGCTGCCGATTGCCTCACGCGCACCGGAAGCACCCGTAACTCTCGTGGAAGCGGGCGGCTTGCTGGTGGCATCCGGACCGAACAAGGAAAACAGCACATGGCTTCCCTGCACGACGACGCGGTGGCCTGGGAACAGTCCTTTGAGCACCTCGACGCGGCCATCGGCACGCATCCCTAGCTCAACGGCTTGGCGGCGGAACTTGCCCGGCACCTGCTGCAGAAGCACGTAGGTGCGTCCATGGCGCTCGATCACTGCCTCGGTGGGACATACGCGCTTCTTGCCGGCGGCCAGCACGATCTCCAGACGGCCGAACGTTCCGGGACGCAGCAGCCCATCGCGATCTTCCACGATGGCAACTGCCTCGAGCGTGCGAGTCTTGGGATCGATGGTTCCGTGCAGGTGATGAAGGGTGCCGTGAAACAATTGACCGGGCAACGACTTTACGCCGAAGGCGACTTTTTGACCGAGCTTGACTTGACCAACGTCGGCCTCCAGCACTTCGGCTGCCAGCCAAGCGCGGCCACGATCGACGATGCGGAACAGATAGTCGGTCGGCTGAACCACCTGGCCTACGCGCACGCCGGCCTCGGCCACGACGCCATCGAGCGGACTGCGGATAACGAGCCGGCGCAGGCGCTGCTTCTTGGTCCGGATGGCTTCCAACAGTGCCGCGTCGTGTTCCAATTCCGGCGCTGCCGCGCGGAGCTTGCACAGCGCCACGTGCAATTGCGCCTGCGCCTGAGTCAGCGCCGCTTCGGTCTCCGCCAGCTCGTTGGCCGCGATGGCGCCCGAGGTGGCCAACGGCCGGCGCCGCTGAAGCGTGTCTTGCGCAAGATTCACCTCGGCCTGGGCCTGCTGCAGGTCGAGCTGCCAGCGACTCCAGCTCCAGGCTCTCGAGCTGGGCCAGTACCTCGCCAGCCTGGACGCTCTGGCCGGGGCGGACGCCGACCGCTGTGACCCGCCCGGCGACGAGCGTGGTCACGAGCTGCTGTTGCCGCCAGGGCAGCTCGACCTTGGCATGCACGCGGACCGCGCGGCGCACGTCGGCCGAAACGATCTCCGTCGTGGTCATTCCCAGCGCATTGGCGGTGCGCTCGGAGACGAGGATGTCTTCGCCATCGACGGTGACACCCTTGCTGGGCAGGGCTGCATGCCCCTCATGGGCCACTGCAGGCGCTGACAGGGCGGCCGCCGCAAGCCAGGTGCACACGCACAGCCAGGGACGAAGCGATGCTCCAAACACGCAGCGTAAAGGTGATTGCTGGTTCATGAGCGTTACTCCGGCTGAAGATGGTGGTTGGTTGTCCCTGCCGGCGGCACTAGTTCTTGCCGGCGGTGATGCCTTCCAGCGTTTTGAGGTCCGCCTCGATGGAGTCGGACACAGCCGGGTAATCCGGCTTCTCTCCCGCGTCGATCTTGTCGTGGACTTTGTTGAAAGCAGTGCGCAGGCTCTGGGCCGACTTCGTGACGTCCGCCAGCTTCCCTTCGGTCATGCCCGACTTTTCAGCGAATTCGGGCAGCCATTCCAGGACCAGGTCCAGCTCGTCCAGCGAGCGGTGAGCATGGCTCGGCTTGCCCGTGGTTGTTTCCTTGCGGATCGTGTCGCGATACGCCTTGATCCGCGCCACGGCGTTCTGGTAGTCCTGGATGCCCGCCTTGAGATCGCGCTTCTCCGCATCGGTCAGTGGTTTGTCTTCCGGATCGTGCTGGGGGGTTTTCCCTCCAGTCTTCGTCTTGTCGTCCGTCTTGCCGACCGTGGTTTTGCCGGTTTTGTCATCGCCACAGCCCACCGCAAAAGCGAGCGAAAGGAGCATGGCGACAACGCATAGGGATCTGGTCAACATGGGGAAATCTCCGTCAGTGAGGTTCAAGAGAGACAGCCGACGCGCGCGATCTGCACGGGGCACGTCACGCAAGGTGTTGATGAAGCTGGCAGACCAGGCGAACTGAGATTCGCCTACGGCAAGTCCGACGGCGCAAGAGCGCCGAGAGAACGTGATCAAATCACCTGCACGCCGGACCGCTCGAGGCGCACAGTATCACACAAAAGGGCCGCCGCAACCTGCGGCCGGCTTAGACGAGCGGCTTGCCCGACCGGATGGAAGCCATTTCGCAGTCGGGCTGGCTCCTCGTGCAAGACGAGTGAACCGCCCGCTTGGCTCACCACGGCACCCACCTCGCCGAGCGTGACGAACATCACGTCGGGCGGAGGAAGCTGGCCGCTGGGAACGTCGCCGGGCGACGGCAGGGTCAGGTGAAAGCCCAGCAGCACGACGTGTAGATGCGACGAGTCGGCAGCGATCGAAACGTCTACCGATGATGTTTCGGCGCCACGGGCCTCCTTGTCATCGGCATGCACACCATGCGGGTGGCGATGAGGGTGTGTGTGACCATGCGCCTGGGAATCGCTTGGAGACGACGCGCCTTCCTGGGCAACACGATCGTGTGAGTGAGCCTGGTCCCCGCCTGCATGCGAATGCCAACTTGCTCCACGCGGCGCAGCAGCCAGCAGTACCGCCGCGGAGAGCAGGCAGCAACAACTGGCTCGCGCAAACCTTCGCATGTGAGCATCGTATCGAGGCGCAGGCAACGGCCCTGTTCGATTACAATCCTACGTCACAATCGATCGTCGCGCCTAGCGCAACGCGGGCCTGCCAGGCTTCGCTCAGCGTGTCGAGGTCGATCAACTCGGCCTCGAACAGCGTTTCTGCCAACGCGGCTAGGTCGTCGCGGAGGAGTTCTTGGCCGGCTGCTTGAGATACTCAATCGCCCTCTTCAATTGGGGATCGAGGTTCAAATCCAACGCCGGCGTCTTGCCGTCGGGGCGCAGCACGTCGCGCTCGCGGCGCTGTTCCGCCAGCTTCTTGCGTGCGGGGGTATCAAGCTTCACCTCATAGCCCTCGTCGGGGCGGACGCCCCATTCCTCGTCCTCACCGGCACCCGGCAGGCGGTGGATGTTCTTACCGTTGGGGCGCCAGTAGGTGGCCACGGTGAGCTTCAGCGCGCTGCGGCCGTTGTCCAGCGAGATCACGTTCTGCACGCTCCCCTTGCCGAAGGAGCGCTCGCCGACGATCACGGCCCGGCCGCGGTCTTGCAGGCAGGCGGCCACGATCTCGCTGGCGCTGGCGCTGGCGCCGTTGATCAGCACCGCGATGGGAAAGCCGGTGTAGGTGCCCTTCGCTTCGGCCTTGAACTCTTCGCCGCCGGGGCCGCGGGCGCGGCCCTTGCGGTCGCGGATGCTGACGATAATCCCCTCTTCCACGAACAAGTCGCAGACCTGGACCGCCGCATCGAGCAGGCCGCCGGGGTTGTCTCGCAGGTCCAGCACCAGTCCCTTGAGGCCCTGGCCGCTGATTTCGTCCAGCGCCGCCTTCAGCTCGGCGACCGCTTTGCCGCCGAACTTCATCAGACGGACGTGAGCGATGCCGTCTTCGCCTTCCAAAAGGAATTGCCAGTTGCCCTCGGCGTCCAGGCGGTCGCCCAGCACGGCCGGCACCTTGATATCGGCTCGCGTGAGCGCGTATTCCTGCGGCTCGCTCTGACCCTCGTGAAGGATTTTCAGACGGACGATCGTGCCGGGCTCGCCCTTGATGCGGACCACCGCCTTGTCCATCGGCTCGCCTAGAATGCTGATGCCATCGACTTCCAGGATCAGGTCGCCTGGGCGGAGCCCGGCGTCGAAAGCAGGTGTGCCCGGCAGAGGGCTGGCGATCTTGAGCGTCTTGTGGGTTTCGTCCCAGTTGACGTTGATGCCGATGCCACCAAATTCCTGCTTCAGGTCTTGCTCGAAGTCCCGATAGTCCGCGGGAGGGACGTACTTCGTGTGCGGATCGTCGAGCGCATCGGCGATGCCGGCCAGCCCGGCGTCGAAGATCTCGCGGGGATCGACCTCTTTGATGAAGTGCTCTTCGATCTCCTGCATCACGCGGCAGTAGGTCGAGAACATCCGGCCATACCGCGAACGGTGCTCGCCGTCGGACTTCTGGTAGCAAACCAGCGAAATGCCGACGACAGCCAGCAGGAGATAGAAGTTGCGTCGGGGCATCGCCGGGGAATCTCTGGAGTGCAGGCGAGCGTCGAGCCGTCAGGCCGACGTGCGCGTCGCGGTTAGCGTACGGCTTGATTGTATCTTAGGGACGTAAGCCGAGCGAACGCCAGCGGACGGAGTTCTGACAGTTCTGACAAGGTGACAAGGTGACAGGGTGCGATGGGCCGCGGGCAGCGTGCGTTGAGCACGAACGGAATAGTCCCCACTTTCCGCAAAATCGCCCGTGTCGTCATAATCCCGACTGCGTAGGTATAAGCCTCGTGCGGGATTCGCGCCCCTTCGTGCGAGAGCTAAATTTGAGAAACGGCGCACTGGCCGATGACCGCCCAGCGCGCGGGACGCGCTCGCATCATGCCGGATCCACACTGATGGACACGCCTTGGTCGAAAGTCTTGGTCGTGGACGACGACCCCAGCATGCTGCGGCTCATCGACGCTTTCTTGACTCCCGCCGGCTATCAGGTGCGAACCACGGCCGATCCCCAGGCCGCCATCGCCGCCTTGGAGGACGACTGCCCGCACTACGTGCTCACCGATTGGCTGATGCCGGGCATGACCGGCCTGGACCTCTGCCATCACGTCCGGCAAAGCGACCTGCCGCACTACGTCTACATGCTGATCGTCACCGCCAAGTCGGAAACGGCGGACGTGGTGCAAGGTCTGCGCGCGGGGGCCGACGACTTCCTGGTCAAGCCGGTCACGCCCGATGAGCTGCTGGCTCGCATGCAGGCCGGCGCGCGGGTGCTGGCGCTCGAGCAGCAGCTCAAGGAGCTGGCCCGCACTGACGCGCTGACCGGCATCCCGGGCCGCCGAGCGTTCCTGGAACAGGCGCAGCGGGAATTCCAACGTGCCCGGCGGTACCGGTTGCCGTTGGCGTGCGCGATGATCGACATCGACTTCTTCAAGAAGATCAACGACACGTACGGCCATCCGGCGGGCGACCACGTGCTCAAGGAGGTGGCCCGGCTGCTGGCGGCCAATTGCCGCGGCAGCGACTACCTCAGTCGCTACGGCGGCGAGGAGTTCTGCGCGATCCTGGCCGAGACGACGGAGAGCGCCGCGACGGTCTGGGCGCAGCGCGTCCGCGCGGCGCTCGATGCGCTGCGCGTGCAGGTCGGCGACAAGGTAATTGAGGTCTCTGCCAGCATGGGCGTGTCGGAGGTGCTGGACGACACGGCCAGCGCTTCGGCGCTGATCGACATGGCCGACCAGGCGTTGCTGGTGGCCAAGCAAGCCGGCCGGGACCGCGTGGTGCGCTTCCGCTCACTGAGAGAGGCCGAAACGCTCCAGGTGGCCGAAGAAGACAACCCCTTCGACGGCGTGACGGTCCGCAACGCGATGTCGGCCCTGGTCGCCTGCCTGAACGAAGACGAGACCGTCGGCCAGGCAACCGAGTTCTTCCTGCGATTCCGCCTGAATTCGTGTCCGGTGGTCGATGGCCAGGGCAAGCTGGTCGGCATCCTCTCGGAAAAGGACGTCATCGCCACGATGACCGAGCCGGATTGCTGGAGCAAGCCGGTGAGCGAGGCGATGCGCCGCAACGTGGTCTTCTATGAAGAGGAGACGCCGCTCAAAACGGTCTACGACTTCCTGTGCCGCGTGTCGATTCGCCGCGTGGTCGTCGTCAAGGACGGAATTCCCACGGGCATCATCAGCCGCGGCACGCTGCTGCGTTGGTACAGCACGTGGCTGGCGGCGCACGGACGGCGCGAGCTGCCATCGCCGGAATTGGCCGATCGCCAGCAGGCGTCGGGCCTCACTTCGCGGCAGCACATGTCGCACGCGGCGGTCGCCATCGTCCGCGAGGCCGCGACGCTGCAAGAGGCACTGGCCAGCCAGAGAGACGACTGCCTGCCGCTATTGATCGACGGGGCCTCCAGGATCCAGGAGCTGGTCAACGACGTGCTGGCCGATTCGCGGTCGTTCCTCAGCCCAAGCGTGACGGGATGAGAGGGTGACAAGGTGACAAGGTGACAAGGTGACAAGGTGACAAGGTGACAAGGTGACAAGGTGACAAGGTGACAAGGTGACAAGGTGACAAGGTGACAAGGTGACAAGGTGACAAGGTGAAGGAGCCCCCGAGATCTAGCACTGGACAGAGAAGATCAAACGTATGACCCTATAGCGGGCAGCCGGTTGGACGTTGGACGTTGGACGTTGGACGTTCGTCTTCACACCCCCTCACCCCCTCACCTTGTCACCTTGTCACCTTGTCACCTTGTCATCCCCCGTGTCCGTCTTCACCACGACCTGCCAAGTCCAGTTCCGCGACACCGACGCGGCCGGCATCGCCCACTTCACGGCCATCTTCGCCTATCTGGAAGAGGCCGAGCACGCATTCCTGCGGCACGCGGGGCTGAGCGTACACCTGGATCATGAGGGACACACGATCAGTTGGCCCCGCGCGTCGGCCCACTGCGATTTCCAGGGCGCGCTGAAGTTCGAAGACGTGGTCCAGATCGCCCTGCGCATCGAGCGCCTGGGCCGCACGAGCGTTACCTACCGCTTCGACCTGTCGCATGAGGGACGTGCGGTCGCGCAGGGCCGCATGACCGCTGTCTGCTGCCACATCCGCTCCGGCGAGCCACCCCAGCCGATCTCCATTCCGGAGTGGATTCGGGAGAAGTTGGCGCCGTATGCTGTGGCGGAAGAATAGCCGGCGCATCGTCCGTAGAACGGAATTCATTCCGTTCGCCGCTTGGCTTGACGATGGCGCACCGATGAACGGAATGAATTCCGTTCTGCTCGCCGTTGGCTCGCCGCTAAACAGTGTTTTCGACAATTTGCATCGCGCGTGTCTTCGTACCTTCAAGACCTGACACTTCGCCTGGCCGACGGCGTCGGCCGCTTGCCCGAGGCCGCGCGGCGGCGGCATGCGGAGTTTCTCCGCGCCAAGCAGAATGCCGACGGCGGCTTCGCGGGCCGTGAAGGTGGAAGCGATCTGTATTACACCGGCTTTGCGCTGCGGAGCCTGGCGATTCTGGGCGAGCTTCACGGCGCGCTCGCCGAACGGGCGGCCCATTTCGTCAAGCAACGGCTCGGCGGCCAGGCGGCCATCATCGACTTCCTCTCGCTGCTCTATAGCGCCATGCTCCTGGACACGGCGGCGGGCATCGACGTGCTTGCTGCCGCGCCGGCCGATTGGCGAACCCGCGTGGCAGACTGAGATCGAGCGGTTCCGCCGCCCGGACGGCGGCTACGCGATGAGTCACGAAGGCCACTCCAGCAGCACTTATTACACGTTCCTCGTGCTCTTGTGCCAGCAGGTGATCGGCGCCCCGCCGGTGGAGCCGGAGCGGATCGTGCAGTTCGTCGCCTCGCGGCGCCGCGAAGACGGCGGCTTCGTCGAGCTGGGCCCCATGCGCAAGAGCGGCACCAATCCCACGGCCGCCGCGATCGGCACGCTCAAGATCCTGGGGGCCATCGACGAAGAGACGCGGCGGGGAGCGATCGATTACCTGGCCGAGCGTCAGACCGACGAAGGTGGCCTGGCCGCCAACACGCGCATCCCGTTCGCCGACGTGCTCAGCTCCTTCACCGGCACGCTGACCCTGCTCGACTTGGGCGGCCTGGAAGAGATCGACGCCGAAGACGTGCAGCGTTTCGTCCAGGCGCTGGAGTCCGACGCCGGCGGCTTCATGGCCCACGCGCTCGACGAAGTCACCGACGTCGAATACACGTTCTACGGCCTGGGCACCCTGGCGCTGCTTACGCGGTAGAGGCAGGCAATCGGAGGGTTAGAAGAACCCGCCGCCCCCGCCCCGCCCAGCCGCCGGACAGCAGGCCCAGCTTGTCCAGCAAGATGGTGATCTCGCGGTGGACCTTGGGCGTTTGCCGCACGATCAACCGATCGCCCAACGGGCGCAGATAGGCCTTGCCGTCCGACGCTTGCCAGCTCTCAGGAGCCACCAGCTCTCGCACGATTTTGGCAACGTCTTCTGCCGCGACGTTTGCCGAGGCGGCCGTCTTCGCCGCGCCGGCCGGCTGAGCCGTCGGCGCCGCAGTCGGGCCGATCTTATAGATATGGAGGACCATGGGGCGCGCGGGCGCTGCGGCTGCCGAGGCCGCCCCGTCTCGCCGCAGCGACGCCAGCAACTTTTCGATCTCCGCGTGCACTTCGCACGTTTGGACGCAGATCAGGCAAGCCAGTCCGTCGCAAGGAATCACCTGGCCCGGCCCACCGGCATCTTGCCAGGAATCGGACCGTACGGTGTTGGTGAGAAGTTCTACCATCGAATCACTCTCTTCGGCCGCGTCGTCGCGCGGCAGGAGATCGGGAATCGGATAGACGCGTGTGGTCAAGTGCGTGTCCACGTGCTCGAGTGTGGTGATGAGCAGCACGCCGTCGCGCACCATCCAGCCCAGGCCGTGCGGCCGGGTAGCGCGATCCAGCGCAGCGCCGAGCGAGACGCTGGAGAGCCTGGCGGTCAGCGGAGTGTCGAGCGTTTTTCCGGCCGCTTCGACCTTCTTTTGAGAGACCTCCACGGCGAAGCCGTGCTCGGCTTCCAGCGCAGATGCGCATTCCTTGAGCGGCTTCTCTGCCCAATCGATCGACACGTTGCGCCGCATCTTGGCGTGAATCGTGGCGTTTTCGTCATCCGCGTCGATGATCGCCAGCCTCGCCTCGCCCTTGAGCTCCGTGACCTGGTGGCGCGTCTGGCGGAGCACCGCCAGCAGGCGGGCAATCGCCGCGTGCTTCTCCAGCGTCTGACTGACGACCATCACGGATCGGGCAAGCTCCAGCGTCCCTGGCCCACCGGCGTTTGCCCACGAATCGGCAGCGATCACGTCCCGGATCACGCCGCCGAGGCCGTCTTTCGCGCGTTGATCATCGCGCACCTTGCCGCGGAGGCGGACCAGATCGCCCACGGGATACGTCCGGATGACCAGGAACGTGTCGGCCGCTTCCCGGGAGGTGATCTCCAAAACCTCATCCCGGATCACCCAGGCCAGCCCCAGGTCGCGCAGCACCACGTTCAGGGCTTGCCGCAGTTTCAGCCCTTTGAGCGAGCGCGTCACCGGCGCGTCGAGGGCGACGTTGGCGTCTTCTAGCCGCTTGGGGTCGGGCAGGATTTGCAGCTTGTGCTTCTGGCTAATCCGCTCCAGCACTTCGCGCAGCGGCGTCTCGCTGAAGACCAGGTCCGTCGGCTGTTCCAGCTTTTGCAGGATGGCTTGCTCCGCCGTGGCTACCTCCGCGGCGGCGGTGGTCTTGGGTGTGGACAACTCGGCAGGTTGCTTGCCGGCCGCAGGCGGGGCAGGCTTCTCCTGCGAAATCGACCAGCTCGTCATTGCAGCCGCTGAAACGGCCACGGCCAACACGATGGCACGCCAGTATCGAGACATGAGAGACCCTCCCGCGTGTGAAGTGCCCGAGCGACACGAGATGCCCGTGGAGGCCGATTATACGACGGCAGCCACGACGCCACTACTCGCGTCGCAAGATATGCCGCCGAAGTCGATGGCACAGAACCCATCGCGGCCGGGCTGCCGGATGGCTTCGTCGCTCTGGCGACACGCGACGTTTGGAGCAGCTATGCGTCGCAGGCGTTTTTCGATGGCGATTGATCTTGCGCTCCGTCGATCAATTCCCATACGGCACATCGGGCTGCCGGCCTGTTCTCGCGGGAAACGGATGTTCCTTATGCGCGTTCTGCACCGAGTCTTGCTGCTGGCCACGGCCGGCCTCGTATCCGGCATCTGCGGCACGATCCGCGCAGATCATCCGCCGGGCCTCTTCAGCGCCACCAACGTCGGCCCGATCAACTTCCTCTCCGCGCACACGCTGGACCGCGGCTGCTGGGCCTTCGGCGGCCATTCCGAGTACGTGAGCTTCGACCGCCGCCCCGACGACCAGTTGCCCACGCTCTTCGACCAGGGCTTCGACGCGGAGAACGTGGACTATTCGTCGGTGACGTTCGCCAGCGTGGCCTATGGAGTCGTCGAGGGGCTTACGGTCGTGGGCCGGATGCCTTACGTCCACCACGACGACGTGATCCAGCCAGAGGACCAGGGCGGCGTCACGGTGCTGGAAGACCAAGGCGATGCGGGCGGCTTCGGCGATTTCCTGCTGCTAGGCGTGCTGAACTTGTGGCAGTCGCCATGCGGCAGCGTGCAAGTCTCGGCCATTTTCGGCGTGGAGTGTCCCACCGGGCGGACCGACGCCGAGACGCTCCAGTTTGATCGCTTCGCCTTCGAGCACCAGCCCGGCTCACACTCATGGGACCCGCTGGGCGGCGCGGCCGTTTCCCTCATTCAAGATCGCTGGTCGTTTCACGCCAACGCCACGTACCTGCACACGACCGAAGGCCGACAAGGGACCGACCTGGGCGACCTGGTGAATTACAATCTGGCGGCCGTTTACCGCATCGTCCACCACGACTTCTTTCGGCCCCCTTGCGAGCACTGCCAAGCCTCCGGCGGCCGGTGCGGCTGCTGCACGCACCCGGGGCACGCCTTGGATCTGGTCGTAGAGCTCAACGGCGTCTGGCAGGAAGAGCACCTGCTGGGCGGCGTCGTGGATCGCGACAGCGGCGGCCACGTGCTGTGGGTCTCGCCCGGCCTGCGCTACACGCACCACGAGCCGTGGTGCATCTATTCTACGTGCGGCGTCCCCATCGCTCAGGAGGCCAACGGCGTGAACCGCGAAGTCGAGCTGCGCATCGTGCTGGGCGCGATCGTCAACTGGTGACCGCCTGCCAAGCTGCGGGCTAATCCTTGATGAGCAGCACGTTGACCGCCTTGACGGCGACGCGGACCTTGTCGCCCACCTTCAGCTTCATTTCGTCCAGCGAATCGAGCGTCATCACCGATTCGACCTGGGCGCCGCCGCCAATCTTCACCTTCACCTGGCACATGACGCTGCCGCGCTTGATGTCTGACACTTGCCCTTCGAGTCGATTCCTCGCGCCAATCTCCATGTCGGCTCTCCTCGATGAACGGTTGTTTTGGAAGACCGTGCCACGCACAAGGCGCTTATAGCAGTGACTCGCGGCCAATGCAAACCAGAGCGGGCTCGCTCAAAGGACATAGGTCTCGTACGGCGCTCGCACGGCGTGCCTCGCGTGACGTGCATGCGGCCGGCTGATGGCTCGATGACGACGGAAAAGACCGTCTCCCAAAAGCCGGTGCCGGCGTCCTGGTTGGGATGTCGGCAGATCGAGCGCGGGTGGTTCTCGTGGTCTCGCAGGGCGTCTTGGGCTTGTTGCAATCGAATCGGCCCCGGCGAACTCAGCAGCTCGTCGATCCGCCGCTTGCGCGGGTGCGATTGAATCAGCTCGGGGAAGTGCTGGTTGTGCTCGGTGAGACAGGCGTGGAGGCAATGATTCGTGTGAGTCAAACGCCCAATCCGCTCGTCAGTCAGTACGTGCACGTCGTCGGGTGTAATCTCGAGATCGGCCGGCCCCTGCGGCGTGATGAGCATGATGTTGGCCGGGATCGCGCGGTGGCGCCGCCTACGGCGGCGGCTGCTTCGTCGCGGGAATGGGCTTCGTAGATGCCGCGGAGCGTGAAGTAATGCGGCACGCCAGTCTCGCGGCTGGGCGCCGGCAGCGTGTTCGAACAGGCGCCGATTCCCGCCTCGCTGAAGCCGATGTAGGCGATCAGCCCGGCCTGCGTGACGTTCATCGTCGCCGGCTTGCCTGTCGGGCGCCGCGTGAGCACGATGGTGAACTCATCCAGCGCCGGGTCATTGTCCCAGTTCTGGGCGACGATGCCGCCCAGCGGCTTGCCGTCGTCCCCCAGGCACGCCCCGGCCGCCAAGGCGAACGACGTGCAGCCGGCATCCTCGCCGCGAAGCTCATCATCATTGCGAAGCCGAACGTCATTGCGAAGCCGAACGTCATTGCGAAGCTGGTTGCGGACCTGCAGCAACATCAGCTCGACCAGCGGCACGCCCGATGCCTCCGCCATGCCGGCCAGCTCGTCCATCATCTCGGGGCTGTAGTCGGCGGCGTAGGGAATGCTCTGCTGGGCGACCGCCAGGGCCTTGTCGCGCGAGACGCGGATCGTTTTGTTGACGCGCTCTGGCGCGACGGCGGCAAAGCCGCGGATTTCCCTCCGCGCTGCCTCGCCGATCTGCCGGCCCAGCTCGCGCGGCGAGCCGGAGACTTCGATTTCACGATAACGCGTGGCGCGAGTCATGGCACAGGATTGCGTGGCTGTGGGGAGGAGCTTGCTTCGGCACGCGAGCTACCATACTGCCGTAGAATCGCCCTGCCAAGCGCTTGGCAGTGGCCGCGCCGTAGCCGCCGCCACTCGATATAATCTTCTCGGAGGGTTCCCATGCCGATACATGACTGGACTCGCGTGCGGGCCAACCGGTTCCATCACTTCCACCAGGATTGGACGATGGAGATCACGCGCGAGCTCAATCGCGGCGTGCTGCCGCCGGGCTACGTGGCGATGGCCGAGCAGATCACCGGCGGCCCGGAGCCCGACGTGGTGACGCTCTCGCTGCCGATTGCTCCCCGTGCCAGCATATCGGGCGGTGTGGCCGTTGCCGACGTTCCCCCCAGGGTGCATTTCCGCACCCAGTCCGACTCCGTCGTCTATGCAGCAAGGCGAATCGCATTGTGGTCCGCCACCCGGACGGCGACGTGATCGCGGTGATCGAGATCGTCTCCCCTGGGAACAAGGACAGCCTGCACGCCGTGCGATCGTTTGCCCGCAAGGCGGTTGACTTCCTCCATGCGGGCATCAACCTGTTGATCGTCGATTTGTTCCCACCATCGAAGCGGAACCCGCAAGGAATTCACAAGCTGATCTGGGATCGCATCCACGACGAACCCTTCGAGCTGCCGGCCAGCAAACAGCTCACGCTGGCTGCCTACTCGGCAGGCCCTTCCCTGACCGCCTACGTCGAGCCGGTGGCCGTCGGCGACGCGATGCCGGACATGCCGATTTTCCTTTCTCCCGATCGCTACGTGCCGTGCCCGCTGGAGACGACCTATCAGAAGTCCTGGGATGTGTTTCCCCAGCCGCTCAAAGGGCCGTTGTTGATTTTCGGCAGCGGCTGAACCTTTCGTCGCAGCCTACTTGACCGTGAACGCCGTGTACGGCTTGTCCTTGCGGTTGAACGTCTCTCTCGCAGGCAGTCCGTCGGCGTGCCAGATCTCCTTGTCGCCCAGCGACACCACCAGGGGCAGGCTGTTCATCCGTGCCAAGGCGTAATGCCAGGCAAGGTTGCCATCGATCAGGCGTGCCTCCAAGAGCAGGAAGACTTCCGGGTCCGTCGCTTCCACAAAGGTGAAGAGCGCTCCGTCGGTGACCTCGTGCGGCTTGCTCTCGAAGCGGTGCACCGGCTGGGGCAGCAGACGAAGAGAGCGCGTTTCTTGCTGCACGGTGGTTTTCTTGGCGGCGAATCGGCCGGCCAGCTCCCGCATCTGAGTCAGGCGCTGCCGCTGCGAGGCCGCCGGCTCGGGTGCGTCGGCGAGCGGCGCCATTGTCACGCCCGGCTCGGCGGGCGACCAATCGCGCCCGTCCGGACCGCTGGTCGCCAGCCCGGTGGTGGAGAGCGAGCAGAACTCGTGATGTTCGCGGACCGCGCCGTCGGCGAAGGTGAATTGATAGAGCGACAGGACAGCCGCGGGCCTGCCCGCATCAGTCCACAGAAAGACCTCGCCGTGGGCCTTGCGGCCGCCCAGCGGGTTGCTCCAGCGGAGGATCGGCTCCTCGCGCAGAACAGCCTGGCGCTGGTCGTTCTTGCCCGCGTCGCGTGTGGCCACACGGGCCTTGATCGCGTACGCCGCGGCGGTCCCTTTGGCGTACGTCTGGAATTCCTTGGTGGCTTGGGCCTCCGCAGCCTTCCCTGTTGGGTCCTTCTCCTGTTCCTCAGCACGCGCCAGTTGGAGCGCCAACACGCACAGAAGCAACAAGACAACGCGAAGGGTCTTAAGCGGCGACACAGGTAAGGCTCCTGTAAGGCTCCGCGACTTCAGACAAATTGTCATGAGTGGCCATGAACTTGTCAATCAAGCGGCCCAATCCGCCCACGGGCAGATTCGCACAGGATCATTGCGCCCCCCGACGATTGCGGCAGAGGTAGTCTCTCTGCGATCTCCGCGTCCTTTGCGGTGAAGTCAACCCCAGCGGCAACTATCGTTAGCAGGATGCCGACGACGGACAGCAGAATTCGCAAGATAGGACGGAGGTCCTTCACGTGGAAATGCTCACCGTCGCCTGGTGGAGGGACAAGGCCAATAAGTCTGAAGGCCGCGTTCAGATTCCGTGAGAAGCCCTCAATCTGCCCTTCGCAGCGGGTCGAAAGTAAGTAAACTAGCAGGTTTCCAGCCCACGGCCCGCCACTTGCCAAGCGCGTTCGCGTGGCGGCGCGAACCCGGCGGGTCCGAGAGTCATCCAATACCTGATGGGCCGCACACGCGCGGCTCACGGCGTCCGCTAACCCCCAACCGCGTCATGAACCTGGCCAAACTGCGAAACATCGGCATCTCGGCCCACATCGACTCGGGCAAGACGACGCTCAGCGAGCGGATCCTGTTCTACTCCGGCCGCATCCACAAGATGGAGGAGGTCAAGGGGGGCGGCGACGGCGCGACCATGGACCACATGGAGCTGGAGAAGGAGCGCGGCATCACCATCACCACCGCCGCCACCACCGTCGAGTGGGAAGGCCACGCCATCAACCTGATCGACACGCCCGGCCACGTCGATTTCACGATCGAGGTCGAGCGCAGCCTGCGCGTGCTCGATGGCGCGGTGCTCGTGCTCTGCGCCGTCGGCGGCGTGCAGTCGCAGTCGATGACCGTCGATCGCCAGATGAAGCGGTATCACGTCCCGCGGCTGGCGTTCATCAACAAGATGGACCGCACCGGCGCCGACCCGGTTCGCGATCGTCAGCAGACTGCGAGAGAAGCTCGGCGTCGATGCCGTGCCTGATGCAGTTCCCGATGGGCGGCGGCGAGAACTTCGCGGGCGTGATCGACCTGATCACGCATGCAGGCCGTCTACTTCGACGGCGACAAGGGCGAGAAGGTCCGCCGCGAGGCCGATCCCGGCCGAGTACGCCGACGAGGCCGAAGAAGCCCGCCAGCAGATGCTCGAAGCGCTCGCGATGTACAGCGACGAGCTGATGGAGATGCTCCTGGCCGAAGAGCAGAGCCCGACGACGAGCTGATCCACAAGGTCGCTCCGCGAGCGCCGTGCAGCAGCAGGGATTTACGCCCGTGTTCGTCGGCTCGGCCTACAAGAACAAGGGCGTGCAGCTGCTGCTCGACGCGGTCGTGCGCTACCTGCCCTCGCCGCTCGAGCGCGAGATCAAGGCCAAGCAAGTGCGACGACCCGCGACGAAGTTCGCCGCTGGACGCCCGATCCGACCAAGCCGTTCGTCGGCATGGCGTTCAAGATCGTCGAAGAGCCGTTCGGCCAGCTCACCTTCATGCGCATCTATCAGGGCACGGTCGAGCAAGGGCGAGATGCTACTACAACCAGCGCACCGGCCGCAAGGACCGCTTCAGCCGCATCGTGAGGATGCACGCCGACAAGCGGGAAGAAATCGACGCGGCCGAGGCCGGCGACATCGTCGCCATCATGGGCATCGACTGCGCCAGCGGCGACACGTACTGCCGCCGAGCACGAAGTACTGCACGCTGGAGAGCATGTTCGTGCCCGAGCCGGTCATCAAGGTGTCGGTCACGCCCGCTCAGCCGGGCGGACGCCGACAAGCTGAGCAAGGCCCTGCAGCGGTTCCGCAAGGAAGACCCGACGTTCCGCGTCTTCACCGACGAGGAGACCAGCGAGACGATCATCGCCGGCATGGGCGAGCTGCACCTGGAGATCTACGTCGAGCGGATCCGCCGCGAGTACAAGGTCGAGCTGGAAGTCGGCGCGCCGAAGGTCAGCTACCGCGAGGCGCCGACCGCAGGCGCCGAGTTCAACTACAAGCACAAGAAGCAGACCGGCGGCTCGGGCCAGTACGCCCACATCGTCGGCTGCATGGAGCCGCTGCCGCGACGACGCCGAAGAGACCGTTCGTCTTCGAGGACGAGGTCATCGGCGGCCGCATTCCCAAGAGAGTTCATCCCCTCGGTCGAGAAGGGCTTCCGCGACTCGCTCGCACAAGGGCCCGCTGGCCGAGTATCCGGTCGTCGGCCTCAAGGTGATCGCTGACCGACGGCTCGTACCACGACGTCGATTCGTCGCGACATGGCGTTCCAGATCTGCGCCGAGGACTGCTTCCGCGAGCACTTCCAGCAAGACCAAGCCGGTCCTGCTCGGAGCCGATCATGAAGGTCGAGATCGAGTGCCCCGAGCAGTTCCAGGGCCCGGTCACCGGCGACCTCATCTGCCGCCGCGGCATGATCGTCGGCACCGACATGCGCGACGGCATCGCCACGATCACCGCCGAAGTGCCGCTGGCCGAGACCTTCGGCTACGCCACCGACCTGCGCAGCATGACGCAGGGCCAAGGCACCTTCACCATGGAGCTTGCCCGCTACAAGCGCGTGCCGACTTCGATCCAGGAAGAGATCGTCGCGGAAAAGAAGGGGCAATTGGTCGGCTCGCGGTAGCTATCGTAGCGGGAGCATCTTGCTCCCGCGATTCGGCGGCCGGCAAGTGGCCGCTACAAATCGTGCGGCGCACACAAGAAAACGACCTGTGATCCCCCGCTAGGTCGATGCTCAGTTCTCGTTGTTTTTCAGTCGGCTTCCAGCCGACTCCCCGTCTGCCACCAGCTTCTAGCTGGTGGGGCGATAAGCAATCTCTTTATCCCTGGCAGCCGGCTTCCAGTCGGCTTCTGCACCTGTTTTTCAACCCCCGCGCGGGCGGTCTGTCTGAAGACGTGACGAGAAGTCCGGCTGAAAGCCGGCTCCAATGTTACGGTTGGTCCTGTAGTCCACCCGTTGAAACGGGTGGCAAACGGGGAGCGGCTGGAAGCCGACTGAGGCCTCTCCATTTCGACAGCAGCAAGTTTTGCGGGGCGGCAAAGTGCCGTATCCCTACGTCTGAGCAAACGGCGGCCGCGCGCGTGGTCGGCGCGCGGCTTCCGCCGGGTTGCTAGTGGGTCAAGCTGCCGAGCCGGTTGGCCGCCTTCTCCGTCGCCGGACCATGATGACTACGATTCCCGCCAACAGCACGGCCGCGAGCCCGATGCCGAGAAGGAGCTTATTCTCAAGTCCAAAACCAATGACGGCCTCTGTCACGTTGCCGGCCACCTCCGGCTCTTCGGAGTAAAGGCGATCGAATTCCGCATCGGCGTCCTTGCCGTCCCGAATCCAGCTCGCCTCCTTGGCCTTCAGAGCGGCGTACCAGGCTTCGGCATCGGCGAGCTCCGCGGCGAAGTCGGCTTCGATCTCGCTCAGTTCGAGCCCGTCCTGCGTCAGGGCACCGCGCGTCTGGAACTTTAGAAAACTTCCCGCCATTGCACGATACCCTTCCCGAGCGGCTTGATCCTTGACGGTGTAGGAGGCCTTAAGGTAGCAGCGCACCGCCAAACGCTTGGCGTCGGTCTCGACGCTTTCGTAGCTGCCCAGCAGCAGGTCGCCCAGTGCCTCCAGCAGCAGCGGGTTGTCGTGATTGGCAAACCGCATCATTCCCAGGACGCCCGTCACGGCTTCCTGCAAATCCTCCTCGGTCAGGTGTTCCTTCCCGAGCCGTTGTGAGAGGAATTTCGCGAAGCTCGCAGGTCCTGACCGCTTCTCCTCGTGGCTCGGCCGCAGAGGGAACACAAGCTTGCCCTCTCTTCGCTGCTGGATCGCGTACTCGACGAGCCATTTCTGATATCGCTCACGCCCGAAGTGGGCGTCGGGGTTGATGGCCAGCGCCTTGTCGATGTAAGGCAACCCGGCTTCCAAGTTGCCCTCCAGAATGTGAAACGTGCCCAGATTGGAATAGGTCTCATACAGGCCGGGCTTGACCTTCTCTTTGGCCAGGATCGTCTCGATGGCCTTGGCGTGCTGGCCGGTTTTCTGATAGGCCACGGCCAGGTCGTCGTGGTAGGCCAGGTTCGCAGGGTCGGCGGCCAGCTTCTTAAGCCGGTCCCGCACGCGCCACTCGTAGAATTCCGGCGAGTGACGCAAGAACTTGCCGGCAATCAGCTCGAGCGTCGTGGGGAAGCGGGCACGCTCCTGCCGAAGGGTGTCGTAATCCCACAGACAGGCGATGGCAAGGGAAGGCACGCCAAGGACCATCGCCAGCACGATCGCGGACCGGAACCACGAAGACATGGCTACCTCCACAAGGCGATTGATGTGCGCGGCGGCGCGCACGATGCGTGCCGCCTGAAACGAAGGTGACAATCGGCCGAACCCCCGCCATCCCTTTGGTGGGCGGACCGACTGGGCGGCGTATGGTGTTTAGACCCGACGCGTGGGCGAAAAATTCCCGCCGGCCCTCCCGGATCCTGATTTTCCTGTCCACAGGATCGCCAAGCGCACGCTTGCAGTAGCGATTCTCGACAAGTTACGCTGAGTGAAGCAGTTTCACGTAAGTCTCCTCTCTCTTCTCTCTCCTCTCTGCGGTGCTCCATGTGCCGGTTCGCTTACGCATCCGTTGTCGCCTTGGGCGTCTTCCTCTTGATCGGGGGCGCGTGCTCATTTCTGGACGGCGTCATCAACCCGCAAGACACCTACGTTGGCCCCGCCTTTGGGCCGCTGGCCGGCGTCTGGCACCCCAACGACTATCGCTTCCTGGGGGCTGTGCTGGCCTCGGCCGGCGGCGGGCTGGTGACGTTCGGCCTGCTCATCCGCCGACGCGAGGGAACGTAGCCATCACGTTCCGCGCGATGGATTCGTCTCGCGGAGCGAGACGGCTACACTACTCGCCGAGCGTGCTCTTCCGCCGCAGGATGTGGTGATAGTGCTGGGCGAAGCGGTGGGCTTCGTCGCGGACGTATTGCAGCAGCCGCAGGGCGAAGGAGTGCCGGCTGAGCCGGAGCGGCTCGCTCGTCGCCGGGCAGGTAGATTTCTTCCTCGCGCTTGGCCAGCGAGAGCACGACCGGCGGCGTCGATGCTCGAGGTCGCGGAACGCGGCCAGGGCCGGCGTTGAGCTGCCCCTTGCCGCCGTCGATCAGCAGGATGTCGGGGAAGACTCTCGTCCTCGTCGCTGCAGCCGCTGGAAGCGGCGGGCGACCACCTCGTGGATGCTGCGCGAAGTCGTCGACGCCCTCGACGCCGCGGATCTTGTAGCGGCCGTAGCCCGGCTTGAACGGCAGGCCGTCGATGAACTGCACCAGGCTGGCCACCGTCTCGCCGCCGCCGAGGTGGGCGATGTCGACCCCTTCGATCGTCCGCGGCGTCTCGGCGCAGCTTGCAGCACCTTCTTCAGCCCGGCGAGGCCCTTTCTTCGGGTCGATGTAGAACACCTCCGGCTGCACGTGCGTGTCGAGCTCGCCGCGCTGGTCGAGCGTTTCCAGCAGGCGGATCTCGTCGCGCAGCCGGGCGGCCTTCTCGAACTTCAGCTCCTTCGGCGGCCGCGCTCCATCTCCTCGCGCATTTCCGTGAGCAGCGCTGGCCTTCTTCCCTTCCAGGAACATCCGCAGCCGGTCGATGTCGCGGCGATAGTCCTCCTTGCTGATCCGCAGGTTGCACGGGGCGGTGCACTGGTTGATGCTGGCCAGCAGGCAGGGCCGGAACCAGCGCCAGCGCTCGTCGCCCTCGTCGATGTCGAGGCTGCAGGTGCGGAACTTGAAGATCCGCTGCAGCACCTGGATCGCCCCGCGCAGCGCTGCCGGCGCTGGTGAACGGGCCGTAGAGCTTCACGCCGCGTCGCCGCGGCGTGCGCGTGAACTCGACGCGCGGGAAGTCCTCGCGCGTGGGGATCTGCAGGTAGGGGAACGTCTTGTCGTCCTTCAGCTCGTTGTTGTACTTCGGCTGGATGTCCTTGACAGCCGGGCTTCCATCAGCAGGGCATCGACCTCGCTCTCGGCCGCCGAGGAAGTCGATGTCGGCGATCTCGCGCACCAGGTCGGCCGTGCGGCGGTCGTCGGCGGCCGCCTTGAGGAAGTAGCTGCCGGCCCGGGTGCGCAGGTTCTTGGCCTTGCCGACGTAGATCACGCGGCCGGCGGCGTCCTTCATCAGGTAGACGCCCGGCGTGGTGGGAAATTCGCGCACCTTGGCGTGGCGCGGCGAAAGCCAAAGGAATCGAGCTCGTGCGGCGGTTCGGGGAGGTTCTCATCGGCCGACGTGGACATGCGGCCATTTTACGCCCCGGCCGCGTGAGCCGCCTAGGTCGGCGTTTCCACACCCCGCTCTGCCGCCAGCCGCTGAAGCGCTTGCCAGGTTCCTTGATCGAGCGGGATGCCTTTCGCTCGCGTGCGTTGCGTGGCGGCACTGCCATCGCCGGGCAGGCGGATCGCCTCGACCCCCTCCCGGCGGCGGGAAGAGCGCACGAAGCGGATCAGGTCGTCGGCCTGTGATACAAAGTGCTCGTGGCCGGCGAACGTGGCAGGATTCCACACGATGACGAGCGCGTTGTTGGATGCCTTCGCTTCGTCAGGCGCCGGTGGGCAGTAGCCGCCCGACAGGCCGCCGACGAGGATATCGAGCAGCAGGCCCAGGCCGAAGCCTTTGTACGCCTGGTCGCCGCCCAGCGGCAGGATCGTGCCGGGCGGATCTGCGAAGTGCGTGGCCGGGTCGGTGGTGGGATTGCCATCGGAATCGAGCAGCCACCCTTCGGCACACGGCTGGCCGGCCAGGTGGGCGACTCGCACCTTACCGTTGGCGACGACGCTGGTGGAGATGTCGAGGACAAGCGGCTCGCCGTGGGACACGCGGCTCGCGTGTCCGTCAACGCGCACGCGAGCCGCGTGCTCCACGTCGTCCAGCGGCACGCCAATGGCCAGCGGGTTCGTGCTGATCCGTGGTTCGACCCCGCCCGGCGGGGCCACGCAGCGCAGCACGCCGTTGTCGTTGACGGTCATGAGCCCCGCGAAACCCTGCCAGGCGATGCGCTCAACCCACTCGCCCAGCCGGCCGACGTGGCCGCAGCGGGTGAGCGTGCCGCAGGCGATGCCTTGCTCGCGCGCCTTGGACAGCAGCCGATCGATCAGCCGCCGGCATTGCACCTGGCCGAAGCCGAAATTGGCGTCGGCCGCGACGATGCTCGCCGTCTCGCGGCGCACGGTCAGCTCAGCGCCAGGTACCAGCTCGCCGAGCCGCATCTGCTCCACGTACTCCAGCACGCGCATCACGCCGTGCGAGTCGTGGCCGCAAAGGTTGCTTTGGACGAGGCTCTCGGCGACAAGCGTCGCTTCTGCGGGCAACGCCCCGGCCTTGGCGAGCAGGTCGCAGGCGAAACGTGTCAGGTCGGCTGGCGCGATGGTTACCGTGGTCATGCGTGAGCGGGTGCGGGTGGCCTGTCATTTTGTGCGTAGCCGTAGGGTCCGCTGTGCGGACCACGCATGCGTATGCGCTGCGTCGGCCGCACAGGAAACCCTATACAACTTCGCTGCCTTCCCCGTGACATCGCGCTGCCACGCCCATTTGGTGGGCCGGCGCTCGCTGCGCGAGCTTGGCCCACCCTACTTGACTTGGCCCACCCTACTTGACTGCCTTGGCCATCAAGCCTTCCGGCCGGCAGTCCTTCCACCAGAAGCCGCCGTCCACGCGCAACACGGCGCCGGTGATGTAATCGGCCTCGTCGGAGGCCAGAAAGGCCACGGCACGGCCGATGTCCTCCGGCTGGCCCAGCCGGCCCCAGGGGAGCGTGCCGCCGCACTCCCGCAGTTGCTCTTCGCCGAATGTAACCCGCTCGCCGGGCGTCTCGATCCAGCCCGGCTCGATCGTGTTCACGTTGATGCGGTGCCGGCAAAGCTCCACCGCGATGCTCGTGGCCATGTGCGTCAGCCCGGCCTTGGCGGCGTTGTAGGCCACGCTGCGGGCATAGGGCATGCTGTCGTGAATGCTGGAAATGAAGACGATCTTGCCGCCGGCGCCTTGGCCCTTGCCGCGCCGCTGGACCATGTGCCGGGCGACCAGTTGACTGATGTGAAAGCCGCCGATCAGCGTGCCCTGCACGATCTGCTCGAACACTGCGGGGTCGAGCTCCAGAAAGTCTGCCCGCACGTTGATCGCCGGGTTACTGACCAGGATGTCGATGCGGCCGCCGGCTGCCAGCGCCTGATCGACCAATCCCTCGCAGCCGGCGCGGTGAAACACATCGGCCTCGATCGGCCATGCGCGGCGGCCCAGGGCGCGAAGCTCATCGGCCGTGGCGGCCAGATCGGGGCTGCCCGGCCGGTCGTTGACGATCACGTCGGCGCCGGCGCTCGCCAGCTCGAGTGCGCACCCTCGGCCGATGCCGCGTCCGGCCCCAGTGACCAAAGCGATCTTGCCGGCGAGCTTCATGGCGGTGCTCCCCAGGACCATGTGGGCAACTCGTTCTGCGAGTTGCCGCCGACTCGCAGAGCGAGTCGGCCACATTTACACTCGGGCTACTTTACTCCTTCCCTCCTTCCATCCAAAGAGGTTGCCATGCATCGCCGCGAATGGTTCAAAGTCGGCGCCCTGGCCGGTGCCGCCGCGGGTGTCTCGTGGTTGGCTCACACTCCCTTGGCTCAAGAGGCGACTGCGTCCAAGCAACCGACCGGCGGTAAAGCGGAGGCGGACACGTCGGGCTTACGCCTCGACGCTCGCCGAGACACTACCAAGCTGAAGATCACCGACATCCGCACGATCCTCACCGCCCCGGCCGGCATCCGCCTGGTCGTGGTCAAGGTGTTGACCAACGAGCCGGGCCTGTACGGGCTCGGCTGCGCCACGTTCACTCAGCGGGCCCGCGTCGTCGAGACGGCGGTCGATAAATACCTGAGGCCGTTCCTGCTGGGCAAGAACCCGCTGGCCATCGAAGACCTGTGGCAGTCGTCGTTCGTCAGCTCCTATTGGCGGAACGGCCCAGTGCTGGGCAACGCCCTCAGCGGCGTCGATATGGCCTGCTGGGACATCTTGGGCAAAGTCTCGGGCCTGCCGGTCTATCAATTGCTGGGCGGCAAGTGCCGCACGGCGGTCGATACCTACCGCCACACCAGCGGCACCAGCATCAAGGAGGTCGAAGACGCCGCCCGCAAGGCCATCGCCCAGGGCTATCGCTACGTCCGCGTGCAGATGGCCATCCAGGGCCTCTCGACCTACGGCGCCAAGAGCCCGTCGGGCCAGCCTGGCGACGTCAAAACGCCGGCCGACGGCCGCCCGCAGGTGTGGGAGCCCAAGCCCTACGTCCGCACGCTGCCCAAGCTCTTCGAGCATCTGCGGAAACAGCTTGGCGACGAGGTGGAGCTGTTGCACGACGTACACGAGCGCGTGCCGCCGGTGCTGGCCCTGCAGCTCGCCAAGGACTTGGAGCCGTATCATCTGTTCTTCCTCGAAGACCCCTTCAGCCCCGAGGACGTGGGCTACTTCAAGCACCTGCGAGCCCAGACCAGCACGCCGATCGCGATGGGCGAGCTGTTCAATAACCCCAACGAATGGCTATCGCTGGTGTCGGAGCGGCTGATCGACTTCATCCGCATCCACATCTCGCAGGTCGGCGGCCTGACGATGGCCCGCAAGGTGGCCGCGCTGTGCGAGTTCTTCGGCGTCCGCACAGCGTGGCACGGCCCCGGCGACGTCTCGCCGGTCGGCCACGCCTGCAACGTGCACCTCGATCTGGCCACGCCGAACTTCGGCATCCAGGAAGGCCGCGAGTTCACGCAGGCCGAACAAGACGTCTTCCCCGGCTGCCCGGAATTGAAGAACGGCTACTTCCACGCCACGGACAAGCCCGGCTTCGGCATTGACCTCGATGAGAAGCTGGCGGCGAAGTTCCCGATCCAAGACGACCCGCCGTTCGACCTGCGGTGGGGGAACGTGCGGCGGAAGGATGGGACGGTGGTGAAGCCGTAGAGCAGTTGGTCTTGCCCGTTCCTCCGGTCTTGCCCATACTTCGTCGTATGGACGCCAACACCCATGCGCCGGTTTCCCGCCGCGGATTCACCTTCGGAATGCGCTCTCTCTTGGGCGCGGTGACGCTGCTGGCCGTCGCGTTTGCCATGATCGGACCGTGGACTTACGACAAAGTACAACAGGGCATCGCAATCATCCACTTTTCAGGGATAGGCGCTCATGTGGCAACCAGCGATGACGCTCCCCTCGTATTCGCTGATGTCATGCGTTTGGAAGGGCTATCTAACGCGCAGATTGCCGATAAAGACCTCGCATGGCTTGAACTCATGCCGACGACTGAGACGGTCTGGCTGGAAGGCACGCAGGTCTCCGATGCCGGCCTCCGTTACCTCCGAAACCTGCCGAAGCTCCGTTGGTTAGACTTATCACGCACTCGCATTACCGATGCCGGCCTGGCGGAGATTGGCCGAGTCGATACCCTCGAAACGCTGGTCTTGAACGATACGGCAATCACCGACAAAGGACTGGAGCATCTGAAGAATCTTAGTGTGTTAAGCCTTGAGCGTACGTCAATCACTGATGCGGGGATTCCCCATATCTGCGCACTCGCGCCGCTCAGCGAACTCAGTTTGGCTGGCACTCGAATCAGTAATGACGGACATGCGCGACTTCAACGTGTCATGCCAATGACGCGCATCTACAGGTAATCACCGCTTCTGATCCTGCTCTCGCCAGCCTGGAAGCCAAGAGCCACCCGTGGTGTTGTGTCATAGTCAGGATAGTTTATCAAGTTGCCTGGTTTGTCTTTTCTTTGCCCGCATGTCATGCCCAGCTTATCTTTGCCGCGCGGCGGGATGTCATCCTTTTCAGGGTTAAAGTCTGCGGGAAAGGCACCGTGTCGATTCGGGGTGTGGTCAGAGTAACTAGGCTTCCCACACGCGTTTAGGCCTGCCTGATATCTATTGGCCCAGAAGCCCTTGCAATGGAACCGGCCCCAGGGAACTGGGCAGGGTTTGCCTTCGTAAAGGCTGGCATTCTGGGCATCACAGCTTACATAGATAGTACACCAATCTCCCACCTTCATATAGTCATTTGGAGGTGTACATATGGTGCATTTGTAGCACACACTGGCACTGGCGGAGGGGTTCCGCTGACCACCCATGCGCCAAACGCCGTCTGCCTTACAGCACTCGCCAGGGGCGATACGGTCCCAGACGCCATTTTCGTCGGTGATTATCATATCATTTGTACAATTCTTGTTCAGGCACACCCACCCAGGATTCTCGGCGCTAAGCCCGCTAGGATCAACAAACATGACAGGGTTGTTGCTTACATAGCGATACAGATCCCGGTCGTCGCTTGAGGGCGCGCGGTACTGATCACGCATCGCCTCCAGACGTTCGCCGAACCATCCCGTATTCGAAATCACGTCCACGCCATCGGCACTGAGCGGATCGCGGGAAAGAAAGCGGCCGAGAGTTGGTTGATACATTGTCCGTCCTCCATTCGAGTTGGGCCGATTGACGAACGCCGTCAATCGTAGCGGTTAGTGCCGGGTGTTGAAATAGGGGCCTTGGCTTGCAAACGACAAGGCCGAGTGGCGTTGTCCGTTGTGTTGTGGGCGTGACTGGCAGCAGTGATAGCACTTGCACGTGGGGCTGTGGGCCGGTGATTCTATTCGTTGTGACTGGACGGCAGGAAGCGGACAGCGATGGTCCTTTTGCCATTCGACTAATGCGATGGTTCTCATGGCCTCGCGTTGATGCAGCAGCCCCTTTAACCGGCTGCGATACCGCCTGTCGTGCGGCACCAGGCCGCTTGCCCAAGTCCAGGCTTGGATCGCCTCGTCAAGGCGTCCATTGTCGAAGAGGCACTCGCCGCGTGTCACCAAGAATGCTGCCAGCTCTTCCTCGCGCGAGAGCGACTTAAGATACCATCCGCCCTCAATGTCGGCCTTGGTCCACGGGTCGGGCCAAGTGCGATAGAAGTCGTCCGGGTGGGAAGCCATGCCGTAGCCGGCCCCGTCGATATTGAAGACTTCGGGAAGACCAAACACGCATCCGGATGGGTCATCCCAGCGGATGAAGAGGTGCCCCCGCGTCTCGACCAATTTCAGCGGATAGCCGAGCCGGCGACCGACCGCCACGTACAGGACTGGCATGGAAGCGCACGTCCCGCCGGGGCCGTCAATGATTCCGTGGATGAACAGGTCGCGCGAATCGCGGAAGTCGGGGTCAATGCACTTCGGGTCTTGGAACGTCGGATCGCGCACACCGCGCCGGGTTGTACCGCACATTGAAGTCTTCTTGGAGCACCTGCAAGAGAAAGGAACAGCAGAAGTAGCCAAGAGAATTACGGTAAGCCCCGGGCCAACCCATGAAGCGATACCAGTGCCGTTTAGTATCGAACTCCACGGCCCGCGCGGCATCGTCCAGCCAGCGATGGTATTTGGCTGCGTCAATGTTCTCTGCGCCGGGTAAGCCCAGGGCGCACATGAGATTGACGGTGCCGATATCGCGGGTTTCGCTTGCGGCCATGACGGCCTCGCGGCGAAGCTGTAGCGCGGTCATCGTAAATCGCTCCTGATCAAATCGCCCGTACGCGCATGAACATCCCGGCGGCGCGCGAAGCGGCAGCACTCCAGTTGGTCACCTGGTTGTCGTTTTGCCTCTCCATCTAGGTATATGCCGGCTGCGGCCATTTATTTGGACAGAATCTTGTAAGAATCTGCTTCGCGGCGAACGGCTCTGCCGTCAGCCGATGGTGCTTGTGGGCTGTGCAGCTCTGCGAGGATTGCAAGGACTTCGCGCTTGACGGTTCGCAGGCCAATCGGTGAAAGACACAATACGGGCCGCCCTATTCTTTTCCAAAGACGTATTTTTTCCAGAATTGGTTGCGCCCCACTTCCGCTAACCCGCCGTTCCCTACGGGGGGGAACGTGCGGCGGAAGGATGGGACCGTGGTGAAGCCGTAGCGGGGCGTCACGTGGGCTGATAGAGATCCACACCGGCGGCAAGGGCTGCCGTCTTCAAGCCGGCTTCTTTCGAGCGGTGGTGATCGTCCTCCCCGCCCCAGCCAGTCTGCGCAATCAGCACCGTCTGTTGGAGTCGGGGTGCCGCATCTGGCGGGCGACCTCGTAGCCGTTGATGCCGGGCAGGCCGATGTCGATCAGCGCCGCTTCGGGCAAGAACTCGGCCGCCTCCGTGAGCGCGGCGGGGCTGTCGTAGACCCAGCGCACGTCGTGCCCCATCAGCCACAGCAGCATGCCCAGGCTGTTGGCCTGGTCCGCGTTGTCATCCACCACCAGGATGCGCTTGCGTGCCCTGTCGCCATCCCGGGCCGGCGTGCGCGATTTACTCTTGCCGGCCTCCCTGACATCCTCGGCCGGCGGCGACTTGGCCAGCGGCAGGCGGACGATCCCATCGAAGCGCATTGTAACGGCGTAATGGGGGCTAGGGCGAGGAAAGCAAACGATGGCCGCATTGCGGTGCACGACAAATCGGTCAAGTATCGAACCGTGTCAAGCCGTGGCAAGTCATCACGAGCAAGGGATTTGCTTCTAGGCGAGGCAGCCGTTGCTCCTCCATCCGCCTTTTTACTTAGGCCGCGTCCGCCTTCATGGCCACTGTTCGGTACGAAAACTGCTCGTTTCGTGCCCGACCATCGCAATAACTTATGGAGCCCATCATGGCCACGAAGACTATCGCGAAGAAAACGCCGCCCCGTGGCAAACAGAGCCGGCACGTAGACGGCCGGGGTGGCGGCAAGTCGGACGAGCGCCAAAGCAAGCCGTCCGTGGCCGGCGTCCGCCGCTACCCACGGCCGCCGTTTCCTCGGCAGCACCAGGAGAAGCCAGGCATCGAGGCCGACCTGTCGCCACGGCCCGAATACCTGGGCCGCGACTATCGGCCCGCCGGCAAGCTCCAGGGCAAGGTGGCGCTGATCACCGGCGGCGACTCGGGCATCGGCCGTTCGGTGGCGGTGCTCTTCGCCCGCGAGGGCGCGGATATCGCCATCGGCTACTTGCCCGAAGAACAGAGCGACGCCGAGGAAACCCGCGAGGCTGTGGAAGCCGAAAACCGCCGCATCGTGCTGCTGCCCGGCGACGTGGGGGACCGCGAATACTGTCGAAGGGTGCGTGGAACGCGTGGTCAGCGAGCTGGGCGGCTCGATATCCTGGTCAACAACGCGGCCTATCAACAGCATCAGGCTGGCTTGGAGGACATCACGGACGAGCAGTGGGACCACACCCTCCGCACGAACATCAACGGCTACTTCTACATGGCCCGCGCGGCCTTGCCCTATCTGAAGCGTGGCAGCGCGATCATCAACACCGGCTCGATCACCGGCCTGGAGGGGAGCAAGAAACTCCTGGACTATTCTTCGACGAAAGGGGCAATTCACGCCTTCACGAAGTCGCTGGCCCAGAACCTTGTCGAGCGGGGCATTCGCGTCAACTGCGTGGCCCCCGGCCCGGTTTGGACGCCGCTGAATCCCTCGGACAAGCCGGCAGACGAGGTCGCCGAGTTCGGCGGCGACACGCCGATGAAGCGCCCCGCCCAGCCCGAAGAAGTCGCGCCGGCCTATGTCTTCTTCGCGTCACCGGCGGATTCGGGCTACATCACGGGCGAAGTGCTGACCCTGCTAGGAGGCGAAACCACGGCGGGCTAGTGTCTACAGAGTTCTCGCCGCTAGCCTTCAACCTTTGGCTTCCTGCCAGACAAGCTGGCAGGGGAGATGCTACGCCGAGCTATTGTCGCCGGCCCAGCCCCAGGACCACCAGTCCCGCGGCGACCAGCAGGCCGAGCGTGACAAAGCCCAGGCGGAGCACGCCGCCGCGCCGGCCAGCCGGCTCCAGCGCGCCGAGCTTCAGAGTGCCCTCGCGCTTGCCGGCCGGCTTCTTGTCCTTGGCGTCGTAGAACTCGGCCGAGTTCCGCCGGGCCGGCATGCGGTATTCGCCAAAGATCAGGTTCTGGGCACCCACGACCTCGCGGGGGAAGTCGCCGTCGATCACCGTCAGGGTCATCTTCTTCAGGTCGCCCAGCGCGTCCTTGACGGCTTTCTCCCGCTCTTTATCCAGCGCGGCCAGGTTCAGCTTGTCGATCTCCGGACCACGGAGGCCGAAGTTCTCGCCGATCCGCAGCAGCATCTTCTCGTCCTCCTCGAAGGGGTGCGACAGCCGGCCGTTCTTCACGGCCAAGAGGTCGCCGGCGAACAGTTCCTTGGCAAAGCCGTTGTGCGGAGTCGGGTCGCGCTGCTGCGGCAAGCTCTGGCGCTGCCAATCCTGAATGTCGGCCTCCGTGCCGCCGATGATCCGCAGCGGCAGCGGCTGGGTCACATTGTTGAAGAGGTCGGCGCCCGTGAGCTGCCGCACGACGTACTCTTCGGGAATGCTGCGAATCTTCCGCGGGCCGTCGGTCATCAGATACACAATGTTGTGCATCGTGCCTTCGTTGTAGGCCGAGAGCCGCATGGGCAGGATCAGTCGATCGGTCTTGAAGCGGAAGGCCATCGCTTGAACGTGGCCGTCGAAGGCCGAGCCGGCGGGCAGCTTCGTGTCTACGTCTTTCATCCGCGGCTTGGGATCGACGTTGGCCTTGCCGCCGACCTTGGCCTTCTCGGCCACGAAGCACCAGCCGAGCTTGACGTATTCCTCGCAGACGGCGTCCATACCGGCGGGATACTTGTAGCCGTGATCGTCCATCCAGCGCTTGAGGGCCGCGGCGCTGCCCGCTTCGAGCACGGCGACTTCGTACATGCCGACGGCTTCCTGTTTGAGCACGCGGACTTCGTCCGCTAATAACTTCAGGCCAGACCGCGTGTTGGGCTGTCGGCTAGGATCGTCCAACGCTCCGAGCAGGCTTCGACGCTCCAGGCGCAGCCGCAAATCGATCACCACCTCCGGCGGATCGATCGCCTTGGCGATCTGCGGGAAGATGTCTTCCGAGACTTTCCGCAGCGCCGGCGGCGTGGGGAACGAGATCAGCATCCCGAAATCCTCGACCTTGCCGGAGAAGCCGGGCCGGATCACGAAGGTCTCGATCCCGTCCTTGTAGAAGACGTAGGTCTGCTCGTCGCCAACGCGGACGATCGACGTGTTGTCGGTCACGTAGATGGGCGGCACCATGCCGCAGGGGTCGGCCACGGCCTGGCCAGCAAACCAGAAGCCAAGACCAAGGACCGCGAAGAGGCCGATGAAGCTGCTGGGGCGCATGGCGATGTCTCCAAAGGAAGGTTGCCGCTGATTTGGACGTCGAAGACGGCGGTTCGTTCCCCGCGACGGCCATTGTATCGCGGCACGGCCATCTTGGCCGTCTTGGCGATACGGGTTTTTCAGCCTGTCACTCACGGCCAAGATGCCGTGCCACGGAAACCACTAGCCAACCGTCGAAACCGTGGCAGGCCGCTTCGGCGTCGGGTAGACTCGCAAGGCGTGAGAGAGACCGTCACCCGCGGGTTTTGTCGCACGACGAATCGGCCCGCACACCTGGAGTACGACACCGATGCGTAACTGGGCGCTCCTCCTTGTTTTCTCGCTCACCAGTGCCGCGGCCGCCGGCGATTGGCCGCAGTTCCGAGGGCCGTTCTTCAACGGTTCGACCGACGAGAAAGGCCTGCCCGACAAATGGACCCAGACCGAAAACGTGGCCTGGACTGCGACGCTGCCGGGCCCCAGCGCGGCCACGCCCGTCGTGTCGGGCGACCGTGTCTTTGTCTCCACGGCGGATGCCTCGAAAGATGCCCTGGCGGCTTACTGCCTTGATCGCCGCACGGGAGAGGTGCTTTGGAAGCACGAGATCGCCAAGGGTATTCGCAAGGACACTCGGAGCACGTTTTCCTCTCCATCGCCCGCGACCGATGGAAAGCTGGTCGTCTTCTTCTACGGAAACGGCGACCTGGTGACGTTCAACGTCGGCGGGAAAGAGCTGTGGAAAAAGAACATCGGCCCGTTCGCCTTTCTCTGGACCTTCAGCACCAGCCCCGTGCTGTATGACGGCAAGCTGTATGTGCAAGTCTTGCAGCGCGACGTGGCCGTAAGCGGTTTTGGCGGCTTCGGCAAGGGCAAGCGCAAAGCCAAGCCGGCGCCGAACAAGGCGCCGAGCGAAGGCGGCGCCAAGGCGGGCAAGGTCGATTCGTTTCTGCTGGCGCTGGACCCCCAGACCGGCAAGGAGCTGTGGCGGCACGTGAGGCCGGCCCAGGCGATCGCCGAATCGCTGGAAGCGTTCACTACGCCCATGCCGTGGGAGCACGACGGCCGCCGCGAGCTGCTGATCGCCGGAGGAGACGCGCTCACCGGCCATGATCCTCAGACGGGCAAGGAACTGTGGCGCTGGGAAACGTGGAATCCCCAGAAGATCGGCCACTGGCGGCTCGTCCCCTCGCCCGTGGCGGGCCAGGGCGTCGTGCTGGCCTGTGCCCCCAAGGGGGACCCGATCTATGCCATCAAGGCCGGCGGCGAAGGCAAGCTGGGCAGCACCGACGTGGCTTGGGTCAGCCGCGAGCAGCGGTCGGTGACTTCGGACGTGCCCACGCCTGCCTTTTACGACGGCGATTTCTTCGTCCTCAGCGATGTCCGCGAAAGTCTTTCGCGCGTCGAGCCGGCCACGGGCCGCGTCAAGTGGACGATCAAGACGCCCGGCCGGGCCAAGTACGAAGCGTCTCCGCTGGCCGCGGACGGCAAGATTTACGTCATCAATTTCGATGGCCAGGTCTCGGTCATCGACGCAGCCAAGGGCGACATGCGAAACACCATCGCCATGGAGAAAGACGAGGAGATTGCCCGCTCCTCCATCATCGCCGCGCACGGACAATTGTTCATCCGCACGGCGCGGAAGCTGTACTGCGTGGGGAAGTGAACTGGGCAGCCCTTCCGGCGCTGTCGGTTGCGGCGTCGTGCCGCGGTCAGGGAATCAGGGTTGTGATGTCGCTGGGCCGGACGTGGGCGAATTCCAGCAAGCCGTCCCAGGCGGATCATCAGCGTCGCCTCGTTGGAGAACCGCGTGGCGGCGAGCAGCTTCGCCCGCGCATCCGCCAACGAAGAGACTCGCTGTCCGTTGATGGTCACGATCTGATCGCCCGGGTTCAACCGGGCACGGGCCGCCGGGGACTCTGCCACCACCGTGCTCAACTGGACCGCCCCGCCTTGATCGGCGAGTCTCGTACCCAACCGCAGCGCCAACGGGTCGAGCTGCAATGTCTGCGGCTGGCCGCCGCGATCGAACGCGGATGTCAACGAGGCCATCTCCCGCAGCCGCGCGAACGGCCGCTAATTGATCGAGCAATTGTTGGGTGGTGAGCACGGTTGTGCCGCCCACCGCGATGACATGGTCGCCAGGTTGAAAGCCGAAGCTGGCGGCAAGCTGATTCGCGGCCACGTCGGTCACGTTCAACCGGTTATCTCGTAAGGCGACCGACAAACCCAGGTTATCCAGCGCAGTGCGCGGGACTACGACAGCCGTCTGATTGATCGTCGCGGGCCGTGGCACCGGAATGACAGTCCGCCCGGGAGCTGCAACGCCGGCCGCAGCGGGCGACTGCAAAGGCAAGAGCGGAGCAATCGGCTGATTGGGAATCCCGACGCGCGGAGCGGCAAATTGCGAGCGTTGCGAGGAAGGGTTCGCGCTGGGGGCCCGTCGCAATGCGCTCGGGTTGGGATTCGGCAAGCGGGGCTGGGCGCTGGGATTTGCATTGGGGAACCGCGGCTGGGCGCTGGGATTGGCGCTGCTCGCCGGCCGGATGTTTGGATTCGCGGTATTGGGCGAGCCGCCGACTTGTTGAGTCGGCTGGGCCAGCGCTCCTGCGACGGATCGCGGGCCCGCGTGCGGGCCGGCGTTTTGTGTCCCGCCGACCTGGGGGGCCGGGCCAGTGTTGCCCCGCGGCCCTGCCGCTGGGGATCCTGCCCGCCCGGCCGCTCCCCCTCCGGCCGCTCCTCCTCCGCCTCTGGTCTGCGCCAAACCATGATGCCCAAGGCACAATGCCAGGCAGCACGCCGTGACCATGACCCATCGATAGCACAACATGGCGGACCTCCTGGGAGCTGCCGACGAACGTTAGCGGTGAGTTCCAAGGCACCAGGGCAGCAATCTCTGTGCCATTTCAGAGAGTTAAAGCGAACCGATAGCATTGTTCGGGACTGGCATTTTGCATTTTGCATTTTGCACTTTGCATTCTCCCTTCTTCACTTGCCGCGTTTCCAGCGGCCCTTGCCAAGAGACAAATGCAAAATGCAAATCGAAAAATGCAAAATGCACATGCAAATTGTTCGCGATCGCGCGATCGAAGGCTTGGCATTTGGCCATGTTTGCCTTACTCGCGACCCGAGAATAGAGGCCCAGCACCAAACAGGGTATCGTATACGAGCAACCGAAAGCATCCTTGGCCCGACTGACGTGGCACACGCTTGAGCCTTACTCCCCCAATGCCCATCCGTCCGAACCGACAGGACCGACGAACAGCCAATGGCCGCGCAGCGTTGCTCGCCCCCTGGGCTTGCCTCGCGCTATCGGCGGTTGCCCACGGGCGCGGGCCGATGGTCGGGTCGATTTCAATCGCGACGTGCGGCCCATCTTGGCGAATCATTGCTGGAGCTGTCATGGGCCAGATGAGAAGGCCCGCCAGGCGGGCCTGCGGCTCGACCTGCGCGAGGCGGCGCTGGGCGAATTGGAGAGCGGCGCCACGGCCATAGTGCCGCGCAAGCCGGAATCGAGCGCGGTGGCGGCGCATCGAGTCGCGCGATGCGGGCATGATGATGCCGCCTCCGCAGGCCAAGAAGCCTTTGAATGCCCTGCAAAAGGACGTGCTGCGGCGGTGGGTGGAGGAGGGAGCCGAGTTCGCCCCGCACTGGGCCTTCGTGCAGCCGCGGCGTGCGTCGTTGCCCCGCGTGCGCGAATCGGCCTGGCCGCGCACGGCCGTCGATTACTTCATCCTGGAGCGGCTGGAGCGAGAGGGGCTGCGCCCGTCGGCCGAGGCGGGCCGGGCGACGCTGGCTGCGGCGCGTCACGCTCGACCTGACCGGGCTGCCGCCGACGCCGGACGAGCGTCGACGCCTTTCTGGCCGACGCGTCGCCGACGGCCTACGAGAGCGTCGTCGATCGGCTGCTCGCCTCGCCGCGCTACGGCGAGCGGATGGCGATGCACTGGCTCGACGCGGCCCGCTACGCCGACACCAACGGCTACAACAACGACGAAGACCGCGTCGATGTGGCCCTGGCGCGACTGGGTGATCGACGCCTTCAACCGCGAACATGCCCTACGATCAGTTCCTCATCGAGCAGCTCGCCGGCGACCTGCTGCCCGATGCGCGACGCGTCGACGCAGCAGAGTCGCCACCGGCTTCAACCGCAATCACGTGCTCACGACCGAAGGGCGGCATCATCGAAGAGGAGTACCGCGTCGAGTACGTCGCCGACCGCGTCCACACGACGGCCACCGTCTTCCTCGGCCTGTCGCTGCAATGCGCCCGCTGCCACGACCACAAGTACGACCCGATCACGCAGCGCGACTACTATCGCTTCTTCGCCTTCTTCAACAACGTGCCGGACACGCGTCGTCGGCTACAGCCAGGGCCGGATGGCCGAGCCGCTGCTCGAAGGTGCCGACTCGCCGAGCAGCAGGCCGAGCTCGCGCGGCTGGAGCGCCGGCGAGGCGAGCTGGACGGCCGCCTCGGCGCATGCGCGGCCGCGACGATCGACGCCGGCCGTCGCCGCCTGGGAAGCAGGCGCCTGTCGCCCGACGGATCGCTGCGCAGGTCGGGCCGGCTGGGCCTGGTCGCCCACTTCCCGCTCGATGAGACGGCAGGCGACCGGGTGGCCGATGCCGTCGACCAGACTCGCACTGGGCACGATCCGCGGCAAGGCGCTCGACGTCGCCGGCAAGATCGGCGAGCGCCCTGGAATTCGACGGCCAGACGTTCGTCGAGCGCGGGCCAGGTCGGCGCGTTCGACGCGCGATCAGAAGTTTTCGCTCGCCGCCTGGATTTATCCGACCGTCGAGCGAGCCGGCGACCGTCCTCTCGAAGATGGACGATGGCAGCGCCTATCGCGGCTACGACCTGATCCTCGAAGGCGGCAAGGTCGCCAGCCACTTCGTCCATCACTGGCCCGACAACGCGCTTCAAGGTCATCACGAAGAGCCGCTGTCGCTGAACGAGTGGCACCACGTCGCCGTCGACCTACGACGGCTCGCGCAAGGCGGCGCGGCGTGCAGCATCTACGTCGACGGCCAGCCGCAGGCGCTGGACGTGACGACCAACAACACGCTGGACGGCACGCTCAAGACCGACAAGCCGTTCCACATCGGCAAGCGGCAAGCATCGGCCCGCTTCAAGGGCAAGATCGACGACGTGCAGATTGTATCGCCGAGCTCTGACGCCGACGGATGTCGCCAGGCTGGCCGCCGGGCAGGCCCTGGCGCGGTCTGCAGGAAGTGCTGGCGACGCCCCGCGCGGAGCGCACTGCCGACGCAGCAGCAGGCACTTGCGGCAGCTACTATCTCGACCACGTCGATCGCCGAGACGCGGCAGCTGCAAGGCCGAGCTGGCCGAGCTGCCGCAGCGGATCGGCGGAGATCGAGAAGGCCGTGCCGCGTCACGATGGTGATGCAGGAGATGCCGCCAGCCGCGCAAGACGTACGTGCTCAAGCGCGGCCAGTACGATCAGCGCGGCGAAGAGGTCGCCGCCGGCGTGCCGGCGTGCTGCTCGGCGATGCCGCCGGGCGCGCCGGCCAATCGGCTGGGCCTGGCGAAGTGGCTCACCGCTCCGGCGCATCCGCTGACGGCCCGCGTGGCGGTCAATCGCTGGTGGGAGATGCTGCTTCGGCACCGGGCTGGTGGAAACGGTGGAAGACTTCGGCGTCGCAGGGCGCCCTGCCGAGCCATCCCGAGCTGCTCGACTGGCTGGCGACCGAGCTGGTCCGCACGCGGCTGGGACGGCAGGGCGATGCTGCGAGCTGATCGTCACTTCGGCCACGTATCGGCAGTCGTCGCGCGTCACGCGCGAGCTGCTCGAGCGCGATCCGCGAGAACCGGCTGCTGGCGCGCGGGCCGCGCTTTCGCCTGCCGGCCGAGACGATTCGCGACAACGCGCTGGCCGTCAGCGGCCTGCTGCAGCGAGCGGATCGGCGGGCCGAGCGTCAAGCCGTATCAGCCCGACGGGCTGTGGGAAGATGTCTCGGTCGAGCGCCGCGACAAGTACGTCGCCGGACCAGGGCGAAGGGCTCTATCGCCGCAGCATGTACACGTTCTGGAAGCGGACCTGCCCGCCGCCGGCGATGACGCACGTTCGATGCGCCGGACCGCGAGACCTGCGTCATCCGCCGGGCCGCACGAACACGCCGCTGCAGGCGCTGGTGCTGCTCAACGATCCGACCTACGTCGAAGCGGCCCGCAAGCTGGCCGAGCGGGTCATGCAGGCGGCCGAGAGCGACGAAGAGCGGCTGGCTCGCGCCTGCCAGATCGTGCTCTGCCGCCAGCCAAGCGCCGACGAACAGCGCGTGTTGCTCAAGGTCTATCGAGCAGGCACTCTCGCGATTCCGAAACGACAAACGCTGCCGCGGAGAAACTGCTCGAGCGTCGGGCAGTCGCGTCGTGATGCCGCGACTCGACGCCGCCGAGCTCGCCGCGTGGACGAGCGTCGTGAGCGTGCTGTTGAATCTGGACGAGGCGATCTCGAAGACCTGACTCTGCCGCCGGCCAGCCCGCTCGGCAAGATGAACATGAAACGACCCAATCAACCGAGCGAACCCGGCCAGCCGCCTGGCTCGCCGCTCGTTCCTCGCACGATCGGCCGCGGCGCTCGGCACCGCCGCGCTGGCCTCGCTCTTTGCTCGCGATGCGAATCGCCGCGCACTGGCGCGCCGACAGCCGCACTTCGCGCCCCGGGCCAAGCGGGTGATCTACCTGTTTCAGTCCGGCGGGCCGTCGCAGCTGGAACTGCTCGACTACAAGCCGCAGCTGAAAGACTTGCACGGCACGCGAGCTGCCCGACTCGATCCGCCGGGGGCAGCGGCTCACCGGCATGACCTCCGGCCAGAAGAGCTTTCCCGTCATCGCGCCCGAAGTTCGGCTTCCGGCAGCGCGGCGCAGCGGGCACCTGGCTCAGCGAGCTGCTGCCGCACACCGGCGCGTCATCGACGACATCTGCCTCGTCCGCTCGCTGCACACCGAGGCGATCAATCACGACCCGGCGATCACGTACATCCAAACCGGCTCGCAGCAGCCGGGGCGGCCGTCGCTCGGGGCCTGGGTCAGCTACGGCCTGGGCAGCGAGGCCGACGACCTGCCGGCGTTCGTCGTGATGATCTCCCACGGCAGCGGCGCGCGACGCGAATCAGGGGCTGCTCGAGCGGCTGTGGGGCAGCGGCTTTCTGCCGTCGAGCCATCAGGGGGTCAAGCTCCGCAGCGGCGGCGATCCGGTGCTCTATCTCTCCGATCCGCCCGGCATCGACCGCGAGCTGCGCCGCGCGATGCTCGATGGCCTGGCGCAGCTCAACCAGCATCGAGCATGCCGCGCTCCGGCGATCCGGAGATCGCCACCCGCATCGCCCAGTACGAGATGGCGTTCCGCATGCAGACCTCGGTGCCGGAGCTGACCGACCTCTCCACGGAGACCGCGGCGACGTTCGACCTCTACGGCCCAGACGCCCGCAAGCCGGGCACCTTCGCGGCCAACTGCCTGCTCGCCCGGCGGCTGCGTCGAGCGCGGCGTGCGCTTCGTGCAGCTCTATCACCGCGGCTGGGACCAGCACGGCAGCCTGCCCGACGAACATCCCCAAGCAGTGCCGGGACATCGATCAGCCGCAGGCCGCGCTGATCACCGACCTCAAGCAGCGCGGCCTGCTCGACGACACGCTCGTCATCTGGGGCGGCGAGTTCGGCCGCACGGTCTACGGCCAGGGCGGCCTGCAGGACGACTACGGCCGCGACCATCACGGCCGCTGCTTCTCGATGTGGCTGGCCGGCGGCGGCATCAGGCCCGGCGTCGTCCACGGCGAGACCGACGACTTCGGCTACAACATCGTCGCAGGGACGCCGTCCACATTCACGACCTCAACGCCACGATCCTGCACTGCCTGGGCATCGATCACGAACGCTTGACGTACCGCTTCCAGGGCCGCGACTACCGGCTGACCGACGTTCACGGCCACGTGGTGAAAGAAATCTTGACGTGAGTCGCTCTGGTTGTGGCATATCACGCCACAAGATAGCATCAGGCACCCAGGTTGGTTTCCTGCCGAACGCGAGCCTATGTTCCAGCGGCAAGCAGCACAATTCGAGCGATGTGCCGGCCCGGCACACCGGGCCGCAGGCTCCGCGAACCGGCGCGAGTTTCTGCGGGCCGGCCTGACGGGCTTCACGACGCTCAGTCTCGCGGGGCTCTATCAGCTTCGGGCCCAGGCCGCCGCGCCGCCGGCCGACGGCAAGACGGCCGTGATCCTCGTCTGGCTGCGCGGCGGGGCGAGCCACCTGGAGACCTTCGATCCCAAGCCTGACGCTCCCTCCGACTACCGCGGGCCGTACCGGCCCATCGCCACCAACGTCCGGCATTCACATCTGCGAGCTGCTGCCGCGACTGGCGAAGATCGCCGACCGGTTCGCCATCCTGCGCTCGATGGCCCACACCGGCGGCGGCCATCCGGCCGGCTCGCTGCAGCTGCTCTCCGGCGACCCCGACGCGCAGGACAAGCTCGAGCCGGTCTTGCCCGACTTGATGAGCGTCGCCAACTACCTGCGCCGCGATGCCGATCGCCGCATTCCCAACTACGTCGGCGTCAACCCGATCGATCGCTACGACAACTTCACGATCGCCGGGCCGGCCTACCTCGGCGCCGTCGTACGAGCCGTTCCGCGTGACCGGCGACCCGAACCAGCCCAACTTCGAGGTGCCCAACATCGGCCTGACGGACGCGCAGCAGGCAGGGCGCCTGGCGGAGCGGATCGAGCTGCGGCAGCGCCTCGACCAGTTGCGCCGCGACATCGACCCCTCGGGCGCGATGGAGGCGATGGACGACTTCGAGGCCCAGGCGCTGAACCTGCTGACCAGCCCGCAGGCCCGCGAGGCCTTCGACCTCAGCCGAGAGCCCGACCGCCTCCGCGACCGCTACGGCCGCAACCAGTGGGGCCAGCAATGCCTGATGGCCCGGCGGCTGGTCGAGGCCGGCGTCGAGATCGTCACCACGAAGTTCGACGGCCCGCTCTGCGGCCGCGTGGCCAACTGGGACGACCACGCCGTCAACCACCACGTCTTCGACGCCCTCAAGTATCGGGCGCCGTTCTTCGACCAGGCGGTCTCGGCCCTGATCGAGGACATCTACGACCGCGGCCTGGACCGGCGCGTGCTGGTCGTCGTCACGGGCGAGTTCGGCCGCACGCCGCGGATCTCCTACGTGGCCAGCAGCGGCGGCGGCGTGGCCAGCGGGGCGGCGGGCACGGTGCAGCCCGGCCGCGACCACTGGCCGCAGGGCCAACTCGATGCTCTTGGCCGGCGGCGGCATCCGCACCGGCCAGGTCATCGGCGCCACCGACGCCCGCGGCGAAGACGCGGTCGAGCGCCGCGTCGGTCCCGGCGACTTCCTGGCGACGATCTATCGGCACCTGGGCATCGACTACCAGCACGTCGCGATCCCCGACTTCGCCGGCCGCCCGATGCCGATCCTCAGTCACGGAGAGCCCATCGCCGAGCTTGCGGTTGCGGCTCGCTAAGAGAGGTCACCGGAATGGAGAAGGCCAACGCCAATTTGCATTTTGCACTTTGCATTTTGCATTGGTCACTCTGTCCGCCGATTGCAAAATGCAAAATGCAAAGTGACGCCACGCAGAGTGTGCCTGCTACGCCCAGTTAGCCGAAATACCGTACGGCATTGCGAAATACCGCCAGGCCTTCCCCTTCGGGCGGCAGTTCCTGGAGGCGCGTCCAGTGCGGGTGCTGCGTAGGGTCGATGTGCCGCTCCGGGTGAGGCATCAGCCCGCATACGCGCCCCGTCGCGTCGCACACGCCGGCCACGTCGGCCTGCGAGCCGTTGGGGTTGTCGGGGAAAGACAGCCGGCTGGCCAAGGCTTCCGGTTGCGTGCTTCGGGCCACGGCAGATGACACTCCCGTGCCTGGTGTGTCCAGCGGGGCGTATCGCAGCGGCAACTGTCTCCCCGCGGCCAGACGCTGGAGGATAGCGTTATCGCGCGTCAGAAACTGCCCTTCGGCATGCGCAATCGGCAGGTAAAGACTCTCGATGCCGGCAAAGAACACGCACTGCGACTGCTCGATGCGGAGGCGAATCCAGCGGTCCTGAAACTTGCCCGAGGCGTTCCAGGCAAGCGTAGCCACCGGGCCGGTCTCATCGGGCGGCAGCAGCAAGCCCGAGCGGAGCAACACCTGAAAGCCGTTACAGATGCCCAGCACGAGCTTGTCCCGGGCGACGAAGTATTCGAGCGCGTCGCGGAGATGGGTTTGAATCTGCACGGCCAGGATGCGGCCCGCCCCCAGGTCGTCGCCGTAGCTGAACCCGCCGGGGATGCACAACACCTGGTACGCGTCCACCAGGCGGGGGCTCTCCAGCAGGCGGTTGACGTGCACGCGCTCGGCCGTGCCGCCGGCCTGCTCGAAGGCAAAGGCCGTCTCGACGTCGCAATTCGCCCCTGGGGCGCGAAGGACGAGGACTCGTGGCTGGGGCATGACGGCTGCCAGGCTTCAGGCTTCGGCCGATGTCGTCTTTCGCTCCGCGAAAGAACGCCCTTTCGCGGAGCGAAAGGCGACGATGGGCTTTTCATCGCAGCCAATCATACCAGTGCCTGGGCTCGAACGTCCAACGTCCAACTTCCAACGCCCAACGCCCAGCGTCGGAAGCTCAGTACGGCCAGTGCCGGAGGCAGCCTCAGACGCTCCGGGCACGGCGCGGCGCTAGTGGGTTGTCGTCCGAAGTCTTCCGTATGCGTCACGTTTTGCGATCATTCGCGAACGAGCAATTTTGCGGAAGTCGCCGTCGCCGAGCGGTTTAGGGCGACTGGGCGCGCGGACGAGAGCCGTGGCGCGAGCGCGCATTCAATGCGCACCCTGGCTGCCGAGAATCCCGGCGCCACGGAGAAAAGACGGTTCGCCTCGCGACACGACGGTCGATAGATTGACGCTGGCTGATCGAGAGCGACGCGCTGATGCTCCGCGTTGACAGCTTCGAGTACGAGGACGACGACGAGGACGACGACGAGGATGACAGGTGTTCGCCGCTGCCGTGCTGCTAATACCGATGGTGATAGCTCGTCCGCACCGCCTGGCGGCGGCCGGGGGCCTGGCCGGTTTGGATGGTGCCAGAGGTGTTCTTGCCTTTGCACTCGATGAACACCAGCACTTCACAACGCCCCGGCACCTGCTCGCCGAAATTGAGGCTGCCCAGCGATTTCAAGTTCACGAGCCCCTGCGCCGGCCGATACGGCGAGGGCACGACGCCCAGGCTTACCAGCAGCACCTGGTCCACCGGCCAGCGGAAGCGCTCTTGCAGGCGGAACTGGCTCATCTGCGGCACGTCGATGCGCACCGATTGGTTGATACCCAGCCCGACCGCCACGTCCACCATCACCGGCCGCAGCGCCTCGATCTGGTCAATGTGGCACTTGAGCACGGCATCGACCATGCGGTTGTCCGCCGCCACGAGAGGGCTGAACTCCACGGCCATCCCCTCGGTGAGTTGATCCGGCACCGGCTGTGGGCCGGAGACCGGCGGCTTGGGGCCGGAGATGTCGCGCAGGTAGCTGATCGACCGGGTGCTGGAGAGCACGAACGACTGGCCGTTTTGCAAGAGCGGCTGGGCGTTGTTCTCCGGTGGCTCGCGGAAGTCAGATCGTTTGGCAAGCTCTGAAAGGAGCGTGGCCGCGTGCTCTCGCTCCATCAGCCAGGCCGAGACGCCCGGCGACTGCGTGGGCACCGCCTTCATGGTGCGAAAGGCGCGCGCTCGCCAGTCGGGCTCGTCCAGTGTGATCACCCGCACGCCGAAGGCCCGCGTCAGAGCTTCGCGGTTATTGAATCGATCGACCATGGCTTTGACGGTCCGCCGCACGTCGGCGGTGTGGCGGACGCGGACGACCTCCCGATCGGCATTGAGCGACGTGTCCAGGGCGCCGTGCCAGGTTTCGTAGCCGGTTTCACGGAGGATCCAATCGACGACGGCTTGCTGGGGATGATCGGTGGTCTGGATGGCCCCGGTGTAATCCCGAATGGGGTAGGCGTCGGCCTGTACGCCCTCGGCCCCGGTGGAGACGGCGGTTGCCGGGTGTTGAGCGAGCCGGAACGGGGAGGGAGCGTCGGCACGCCGGCTATCGTCCTGGGTCCGGGGCGCGCTGACGGGCAGGACGTCTGTTGATGTCAACTTGCTTCGTGGCCCGGCGCCCGCCGCGGCCGAGTTGCCCTCCGCGGCGCGCCACGGCGTTTCCGTGCCTCGTGAGTCGCCCTGCGCGAGAGCAGCCGAGGCGGCGGCCACGAACCAGGCGATGGTCCAGGCGATGGAACAGCCGATGCTCGATAGGCCCAAGTGCGTGCGCATACCCTCACCTCCATGGTGCCAGCCGGGCGCGTGAAGCGATCGCCCGCCGAGTCTCCCGATCGGCGCGCGGTGCCACGCTAGCGTGGCCGCCCTGGCCAGCAAACGTTTGGGCAATGGAAAGGCAGTAGCAGAAGAGTTCCCGCCTCGCGCCGAGGCGCGAGCGGCGGAAACTAACGGCGGCGCCGCCGGACGGCAAGGCCGAAATAGAGTGGGCGACTCACTCTGTGCTTTGCCTCCGACTCGCGGAGCCAGTCGTCCACACTACTAGCAGCTAGCCCTGCTCGTCGTCGCGGGCGAAGTCCTCCTTCAGCCCGTAGCGTATCCAGCGGATGTTGCGGGGGCTCATCGTGTGTCCCCAGCTCACCTCCTCGACGGGCACGCCGAACGCCGCCGCGATGCGGGAGCGCTCCAGGGGACTGGGGGTCCAGCAGCCGACCACGATCGCCTCGACGCGCTTGATGGGCAGGGCGGCCCGCTCGGCTAGCTCCCGCAGCGTCAGCTGCGTCTCTTCGAATAAATGTTCGACCGTTTTCACGACAGGGCGGGACGACGATCAAAGGAATCGGATGCAAGACACACAGCGATTCCAGAATAGCTCGAAGCAGGCATCGGAGAAAGCCGCGTTGCAACACCAGCCCGACGCGCAAGCGCGCAAGCGAGGGGAGGCGGGACTCGGCGCGTTTTCCGCTTCTCCCTCGCTTGCGCGTCGGGCTAGTGTCGTTCTTCGATCCGACCAGCGCATCCCATCTTGGATTGCGCCCCTTGCAGAGCCGGGAGCGGCTGGCACAATTATGGCCCCTGCTGGCGGCAACCCCGCCACACCTAGGACCTCACCAGGAAGGCGGAAAGCATGACCGACCAACCCAGCGTCATTCTCTCCGGCTTCGGCGACGAAGCGGCCAATCAGAAGACCGCCGAGCAGCAGTTCGCGGCGTTCGCCGCGCTCGGCCTGCAGTACTACACGCTGCGCTTCATCGACGCCGGGCAGGGCATCAAGAACGTGATGCAGCTCACCAAGAGCGAGATCACCAAGATCCGCCACCTGGAAGACGAGTACGGCCTGAACGTCGCCACGCTCGGCTCGCCGATCGGCAAGGTCAAGCTGCTCGACGTGGACGACGGCACGCAAGAACCGCTTCGTGCCGTTCAAGAAGTACCTGGACGACGAAGTGAAGAAGGCCTGCGAGCTGGCCCATGCCTTCGAGACCAAGCTGATCCGCGGCTTCTCGTTCTATCATCCCAAGGGGACCGATCCCTGGCCGCACGTGCCGCAGGCGGTCGATCAGCTTGGGCAGATCGCCGAGATGTGCCACCGCAGCGACCTGACGTTCGGCCTGGAGGTCGAGGCCAACCTCGTCGGCCAGAACGGCGAGCTGATGGCCGAGATCCACCGGCAGGTCGATCACCCGGCGCTGGTGCTGATCTTCGACGCCGCCAACATCAGTCACGCAGGGCTACAGCCCCGGCGAGGTCTTCGAGCAGTACGAGGCGATGAAGCCCGGCCTCGGCTGGATGCACATCAAGGACTACCGCCATCCCGCAGCGGTGCAAGCGGACCGACGCACGTCGATGAAGAGGCCCTCAAGCACTTCGTGCCGGCCGACCTCGGCGACAGCGGCCACGAGCTGATCCTGCGCGACTTCCGCGAGCTCATTCCCGACGCTCGAAAAGAAGCTCAAGAAGCGCGGCATCCCCGGCGTGTTCCTCGACCTGGAGCCGCACGTCAAAGGCGGCGGCCAGTTCGGCGGCTTCAGCGGCCCCGACGGCATGGGCGTCGCCCTGCGCGGCCTCTGCCGCGTGCTCGACTACGTCGGCATCGGCTATCACCTGCGCGACTTCGACGACATCGTGGCGGCGCGGGGCTTCTAGGCCATGAAACACATCAAGACGGGCCCAAAGCGAGGGCAGTTCGATGTGCTGGCCGCCACGCGGAGCGCGCAGGCCGCCAAGATGACGCTGCGGCCCGGCGGCGTGAGCGACAGCGAACCGAGCAACGAGCATCCTCGCTCCGAGCAGTGGCTGTTCGTCGTCTCCGGCGCCGGCGAGGCGATCCTCGGCAAGCGGGGCCAGCTCCGCCGCGTGGCGCTGCGAACGAACTCACTTCTGCTGATCGAAAAAGGCGAGCTGCACCAGATCAAGAACACGGGCCGTCGGTCACTGGTGACGATCAACTTCTACGTTCCACCGGCTTACAATGGCGATGAGCCAAAGTGAAGAGCAAGTAGTAAGCTTTCCAATGCAGACTCGACGGAGCTATAGTTCACGCTTGTTTTGGGAGCATTGAAGGGCACCCGCGTGGCTGAGCATCCCAACAAACATATCCGCGCGGCGGTCAAGTACTCCCTCGATCATGGTTGGACGCTTCGCAAGTCGGGGCCGCGAGCGCATATCTGGGGGCGGTTGTACTGTCCGCAGAGTGACCGCGCGGGGTGTGCCGTAGGCGTTTATTCGACGCCGAACCATCCTGAAGACCATGCCAAGGACATCCGCCGCGCCGTAGACCGTTGTCCGCACCAACCCGCTAGAAGATGATCCGGCGATGGCAAAGAAGCGAACCTCCAAGGCGACATACGAATTCACGGTGATCCTCAAAGGAACGGTGAGGCTAACCGAGGAGGTCGCCGACTCGCTCTTTGAGGCCGGCTGCGAGGACGCAACGCCTTCGATCTGCAACCGCGTCTTCTCGCTCGCCTTCCACCGCGAGGCCGGCTCACTCGAAGACGCGATTCGCTCCGCGATGCGCAACGTCAGAAGCGCCGGATTCGATGTCGCGCGTGTGGAGATTGAACCAGATGCCGTTCGGCAGCCGGCGTAAGGGCACGGCCTTCTCAACGTGCCGGAAGCATCTTGCTCCCGTGATTCGGCGGCTGAAAGCCGCCGCTATCAATAGCCACTCAACCGCCCTACCGCCCGAACATCTGCGTAAAGTGCCCCTCGTGCCGCCCCATGCCGATGCGGCGGTGGTCGTCGGAGAGCAGGTTCTTGAAATGGCCCGGGCTGTCGGAACCAGGCGTCGTGCGCTGCCCGACCGTCGCTGCTGCCGTGAAAGATGTTCTCGCCGTCGCCAGTCGTGCCGAACCTGCGGGCTCGATCGTCCGGCGTGCGCTTTCCCGCTACCGGCGAGAGGTGGGCAAAAAACCCCAGGCGCTTCATGTCGGAGGAATGGTCGCGAGCGGCCGCCGCCAGCTTGAGGTCGATGGCCAGCGGCCGCAAGCCCAGCAGGATGCGCGACAGGTTACAGTGCCCGGCGGCCTTCGCCTCGTCGGCATCCAGCCGGCCGGCCAGCTTGGCGTTGCCGGCCAGGACGCCTTGGGCTTCTTTATCTAGCGGCGTAGTGAGCAGGGCCGCCAGTTCTTCGTGTGCCCGCAGATAATCGGCGAATTTCGGCGGGGCGGGCAGCTTGCCCTCGCCGGCGGGGGTCTGCTCCCACTCATAGGCGGCGCAGCGTTCCCAGGATTGGCCGATCTCCAGCAGACGGGTGCGTTGCCCGGCCAGCTTCGAGGAGCTGCGCAGCACGTTATCGATGTCCACAAAGCCCACGGCGGCGAGCTGCTTCATGGCCGGGTCGGCCACGCTGACGATCGTCTCCTTGGTCAAGTCGTCGCGGGTGCGCAGAGTCAGCACCTTCGATTGCAGGTCGCGGATCGTCTGCGGCATGGTGCCGGCGGCCTGTTTCTTGAGCACGCCCGCTGCCTGCTTGACCAGCGCCGTGTGATACGGCGGGATGGCGGTTTCAAGCTCTGCCTCGATGACCTCGCCCAGTTGCTTGACCGCCGGTTCGCCGAACTTCAGCAGCTTCTCGACGATTGCCGGCCGCCTCTTGGGCGCGCTGCGAGCCTGCCGAAAGGCGGTCATCAACTTGGCGACTTCCTCACGCTGTGCCGGCGTGAGTGCGGCCTCCTGGCCGCGCGCGAACGCCATGCCTGCGACTGCCACCAGAATCACGAAACAGCAGGACGCCTGGCGCAACCGCATCGATGCTCCTGACTTTGTGGTCGAAAGGAAGCGGCACAGACTCAATCGCGCGTGACAGCTTAGAAGAACCGCCGAGGATCGACAAGACGCTGGCGATGCCGGTCATTACACTCGCAGGCACCCGCCAGAATGGTTCGATCAAACGTCAGGGGCCCGGCTGCTCCAAGAAGCCGGGCTTCTTCCCTCACGAGGACAACGCCATGAAAGATCGCCTCATCACCGTCGTCCTTTCGGTCGCCACCACGTACGGGTTGACCCAAGCCGATTCCGCAAAAGACCCGCGCGAGCTGGAAGTGGATCGGCTGATCGTCCGCCGGGAGCTGATCGTCTCCGATACGGGCAGCCCTTGGGAGAAAGGCTACGAAGCGCACCAGATCCCCCGAGGCATCTACGCCCGTTCGCTCTGGGATGGCCCCGGCGGGCTGTGGGTTCGCAGCCGGCTGATCAAGGGGGAAATCGACGATCCGTTCGACGATCGCTTTCATGCGCTGGAAAGGGACGGCACGATGCGCCTCGCGCCGGCCATATCTCGTGGAACGTCTGGCTCGATGGCGCATGGCGGCAAATGGCCATCATCCAAGGCGAAGGATTGGAGAACTCCGAAGTGCCCCACCGCCAGTGGGACGGAACAACCCACCCTGGCCGGCTCCGCTTTCAGTCATTCCGTCCGCGCCACGGCGAGCCGCTGACCGACGCCGTAATCGGCCAGGGCATGATGTCCGTCGGCGGCGGCGGATACGGCGGCGGGGGCCTGCCTTATCCCTCGGAGGTATTACAGCTTTGGGGAGGCGAGCTGCGGCAAGCGGCCCTTCGCGCTCCCGCGGCACCAAAGGTCGTGCGCGACAACGGCTCCGGCAAGCATGAGTACGCGCTGGTGGCCGTCGGACCTCAGGGGCGCCGCACCGCGGCCTCGCCGCCGGCCAAGGCCAACGGCCTGGCAACCCTTCAATGGGACAGCGTGCCGGGCGCGGACGCCTATATCGTGGTCCGCGACGGCAAGGAATTGGCAGGTCCGTTCCGCCTGGAAGGATCGCAAAAGCAATGGACGGATGCGAAGAAGCCGTAGTGTCTGGCACGCCGCGACCGCTGCGGCGGCCTACACCGCCCGCACGACGATCCGGTGGCCGTGGGTCTCGACCACCACGACGCCAGCGCCGCGCGGAACCACGTCTCCTTCGCTTACCACGTCCATCAGTTGATCGTCGATCCGCGCCTTGCCCGAGGGCGTAAGCTGCGTGACCGTCACACCCGTGCGGCCGATGAGGTGCTGGTAGGCCCGAGGGCATCCGGCTCGCCCGTGAGCTGGGCGTCGCCCCCACCGGTGGGGGCCAGGATCAGGTCGCTCATGCTCCGCGTCCGCGGCAGCAGCCGCCGCACCAGCGCGCCGCCGCCCAGTGCCGCGATGGCCGCCAGCGTGACGACGGTCAGGCTGTCGCGCAGCTCGATCATGTCCCGCTGGGTGTGCGGCAGGCCGTGGAACGTCTGCATCGCCATCACCAGAGAAAGCACGACCAGCACGATGCCGCCGACCCCCACCACGCCAAAACCGGGCAACACGAACACCTCGATCAACAGCAGCACGATGCCCACCAGGAACATCAGGATTTCCAGCCAGTCGGCGCTGCCGCCCAGGAAGTTGGCCCAGAAGAACAACAAGAAGCAACAGGTGGCGATCAGGCCGCCGATGCCGTGGCCGGGGGTGTTCATCTCCGCGTAGAAGGCGATCATGCCGATCATCAGCAAGAACCACTTCACGCCCGCATGCTGGAGGGCCTCGACGAGTGTATCGACCCAGTCGGCGCCGATCGGCGGCGGAAGCTCATCGAGGCCGTAGAGGGCCTGGAGCTCGCCTTCGTTCTCTACCACGCCGGTGGCCATGCGCAGCTCGATGGCCCGCTCGGCGCCGAGCTCCAGCGCCAGGCCGTTCACGGTCACCTCCTGCTGCTGCGTCCAGGCGCCTGGGTTAGGCTGCCGCGCCAGCTCCGCCTTGGTGAAGTAGTCTTCCTGGCCGTCCCGCACGTAGCGGTGAACGATGGCTTCAGGATCGATCAGTGCTACGGCCAACGAGGGGGACCGCCCCTTGGCGGCGGCGATCTGGGCCATGTCGTGTGCGGCCAGGGCCACCTTGTCGCGCTGCTCCTTCGCGCCGCGATGCGGATCGTGCAGCCGGCCTTGCCCCCCCAGCCTGGCGTCGGGCGAGAAGAGGAGGTGGTCGCACGCCACGGCGATCATCGCCGCGTTGCCGGCCGCCTGGCCGCGCACCAGCGCCACGGTGCGGACATCGCCCGGCTTCAATTGAGTGGCCAGGTACTGCGCCAGCTCGATGCCCTTCTCGCCGCCGTCGCTGTCGATTTCGAGAATCACCAGGTTGACGTTTTGCTTGCGAATCCGCTCGTGGATCTTGCCTTGTGCACGCTGGATTGCCTTTTCGTTGTCGATGACAAACCTGGCGGCGCGGATTTCCGTATCGAAGAACGGGTCCTCCTCCATGTCCTCGGGTCGCAGGCCCAGGGCGCGGGCCAGCGCGGCGCGGTCGCCGACCAGGTGGTCGCTCTTCACCAGCCCCATGGCCGCCAGCTCCTGGCCGCTGAACCAGGCGGTTTTGCCCGCCTCGACCCGTTTGCCCTTGGGGGCCAGCTCCTCTTTCTTTTGCCGCTCGGCCAGGTTCGCGGGAGTGAGAAAGAGCCGCTCCTTGGCGGCCGTCTCGGCCTCGACGATCTCCAGGCCCGCGTCCCAGAAGGCCATCGCCAGGTCTTCGGAAAAGTTGCGGGCCTTGGCGACCTCGGCGTAGGCGTCCCGCTTCACCGACGAGGCTTGCTGGTCCCAGGCGTCAGCCCGCCCGAGGTACGAATCCTCATCGAGCGCCAAGCGCTCGCAGGCCAGCGCCACGAGCACGGCGTGGCCCTTCAATTCCGGCGCTTCTTTGCCGCTGCCGCGGGGAACGAACGCCACGGTCGTGGCCCCCGACAACCGCAGAATCGCGCGCGCCAGATCATAGGCGTCGCCGAAACTGCTCTGCCCGGGCTGGATCTCGAAGACAAGGACCGGCTGTCGGCCCTGGTGCCGTTTGATGAATGCTTCGGCCTCCTGGCCCACCTGGCGCGCCAGGCCGGTGGTGATAGGGGCCGTGACCCGTATGAGCCGGCCGACGCGCGGTGTGCGCTCGCGGTCAGGCGGCTTCTCCGCAGGATTGGCGCCGGCCGCTGGGGCCACGATCGCCAGCCAGAGAAGGATCATCACCCAGCGCCACATGGCAGCGCCCTTCGGCCGCGTGAGATATCGGTTCGTTTGCATATCAACATCCTTCGATACGATCATTCACAGTTTACGATCTAGACTGTATGGCTCGCGCCGAGCGTGTCGTGCCGTGACAGATATTACCCAACTGCCACGTTTTGAGGCGCACGGCAAAACAGCAAGAATCCAGCCGATTTCATGCCAAACATACTTGTACAAATAAACCCTTCGAGCTACGTTGGGGACACTTTGAGTATACGAGATCGGCTTTCGAGATGGACTTTCGCGACTGGCATTCGAGATTGTCTTTACGGGACGGCTGATGGCAAACGGTTAGTGATTGCGAGTCGTTCTCGCAGCCAGCGGAGTATGAAGTTCCCTCTAGCGCTGCCGACGTCAGACAAGCGGCTCCCGGGGCAAGGGACTGATTTGTCGTTCAGGGGCAACACCGGCAACGTAGCGAGTGGCAACGTGCCGAGTGGCAACGTAGCGAGTGGCAACGTGCCGAGTGGCAACGTGCCGAGTGGCAACGTGCCGAGTGGCAACGTGCCGAGGGGCAACGTGCCGAGGGGAACGGCACGATCTCGTGTGCTCGGTTCGTAAGGCTGTCGGTGCATTGGTTTCGTGCATTGGTTGTGGTGAGCGCGTTCAGGATTGCGTTACTGCGTTGGCCCAGGGTACTCGGTGCATGCTCTGCGCTGGAGTACGACGGCCGCGTGCGGTCGCGATGTCCTGGGCGGCGGTTCCCGCGCTGTGTGTTTCCTTTGATCCTTTGGAGTGCTTCGAATGGCGAGAAAAAGCATGAACAAGTCCCAGGCCATCCGGGAGTACCTGGCAAGTAATCCCCAGGCCACCCCTTCCGTGATTCAGCAGGAGCTGCAGCGGCAGGGAGTCAAGGTCGGCTACTCGCTCATCAGCCAAGTCAAGTATAAGGGAGGGTCGGCACGCAAGGCCACTCGTGGCGGCGGCCGTCGCCGTGGCCGCACCCCCGGCGGCGTCTCGATCGAAGAGCTGATCGGCGCCAAGCAGATCGCCGACCGTCTGGGCGGCGTCGATCGCGCCAAGCAGGCCCTCAACATGTTGGAGAAACTGCTCTAGTCCTTCAGCCGCCTTGTCAGCATGCGGGGGCGCGGATACCATAAAAAGCGCCTCTGCCATGTACGTGATGTCGATGTCCTATTTTGGTGAGCCGATAAGAACGTCCGCTGGGTGACGATGACAACCCTGGCCGCGTGCCATGCCGCCGGCCGGACCTTCGGGTTCCGGAATGCCCGGTCGGATCGCACAACTCAGGGTTTTAGTTCACCCCCTTGTTGACTGCGGGCTCTCAAAACCGCATCGCCACGGCATTGCGGTGGAGGCTTGGTTTGTGCCACCCGAGGGCGTTGCCGAGAGGCGACGCCCTTTTTTCGTGACAAGGTGACAAGCTTGCGAATTCTCCTCACTGGCGGCGCGGGCTACGTCGGCAGCCATGCCACGCGGATCGTTGCCCGCGCCGGGCATGACGTGTGGGTCTACGACAATCTCTCCCGCGGCCATCGTCCGGCGGCCCCGCCGGGCCGGCTCGTCGTGGGCGAACTGTCCGACCGGCCGCTGCTGGAGAGCGTGCTGCGTGAACAGCGCATCGAAGCCGTGATGCACTTTGCGGCCCTGGCCTACGTCGGCGAGTCGGTGACCGACCCGGCCAAATACTATCTCAATAACGTGGGCGGCAGCCTGTCGCTGCTGGAGGCCATGCGGGCGGCTGGCGTGCGGAATATCGTCTTCTCCAGCACGACAGCCACCTACGGCGAGCCAAAACGCATTCCCACCCCTGAGGATGAGCCGCAGCAGCCGATCAATCCCTACGGCTTCAGCAAGCTCGTGGTGGAACGTGCGCTGGACGATTATGCCCGTGCCTATGGCTTCGCCTTCGCCGCCTTGCGGTACTTCAACGCGGCCGGCTGCAGCCCCGACGGCGACTTGGGCGAAGATCACGATCCGGAGACGCACTTGATCCCCATCGTGCTTCAGGTCGCGCTAGGGCAGCGCGAGAAGGTCACGATCTTCGGCGACGACTATCCCACTCCGGACGGCACCTGCATTCGCGACTACGTCCACGTGGACGACCTGGCCGACGCCCACGTCAAGGCGCTCGCGCACTTGGAGCCCGGCCGGGGGCTGAAGCTCAACCTGGGCACCGGCCGCGGGCATAGCGTGCTGGAGGTGGTCGAGGCTTGCCGGCGCGCCACCGGGCACGCAATTGCCGCTGAGATCGGTCCCCGCCGCCCCGGCGACCCCCCCGAACTGGTGGCCGACGCCTCGCGAGCCCGGCAGGTGCTGGATTGGCGTCCGCATTTCGATTTGGCTGCGATGGTGGAAACCGCCTGGCGTTGGCACCAGGCGCATCCCCGCGGATACCAGTAGGCCATTGTCGCCTTTCGCTCCGCGAAAGGACGTTCGTTTCGCGGAGCGAAAGACGACATTTCCTACGCCGACCTGGACCACTCCAAAATCCGCAAGCTCTGCCCCTTACTTCGTTGACATGGCCAATGGTTCGTTTACGATTAGACGCTACGGTGATAGCCCTTTCAGGCAATTTCCAGGAGAGCAGAGTATGTTGCGACCGATCCTCCGCGGATACGGGCGCGCCGGCACAAGCGTCGCAGGAATGATGCTGGCCGCCGCGTTCGCCCTGCCGCACGCGCGCAGCGCGTGCGCGGCAGACCCCGCCCGACCGACAACGGCGACGGGCGTGTCGTCCACGTCTACGTCCCCCGGCACGTCGCGTGCCACCACACCCAGCGCGAACGTGGACCGCGACGTGATCGCGTACATCAACAAGTACATCAAGCAGGGATGGGCCGATAACAAGGTGCCCCCCGCGTTGAAGGCCAACGAGTACGAGTGGTGCCGCCGCGTGTACCTCGACCTGCTGGGCGCGTTCCTCGCGTGGACGAGCTGCAGAAATACTACGGCGATCGTTCGGAAGACAAGCGGCTCAACTTCGTGCGGAACCTGACCGAGTCCAATGAGTACGTCGAGGACTTCGCCAAGAACTTCACCACGCTGTGGACCAACATCCTCATCGGACGCACCGGCGGCACCGGCAACCAGACGAACGTCAGCCGGGCGGGCATGCAGCAGTACCTCCGCCGCGCCTTCCTCAGCAACAAGCCGTACGACGAAATGGTGTACGAGCTGATCAGCGCCGAAGGGGCCAACCAGCCGGGCGAGAAGGACTATCAGGGCGCGGTCAATTTCCTCCTCGACAATCTGGACGAGAAGGCAGCCCCCGCCACGGCCAAGGTGGCCAAGGTGTTCCTCGGCCTGCAAGTGCAGTGCACGCAGTGCCACAACCACCCCTTCAACGACTGGAAGCAAGACGCCTTCTGGCAGATGAACGCCTTCTTCCGCCAGACCCAGGCCCTGCGCTCCGGTCCGCGCCGCCAGCGCGACGCCGTGGTGAGTCTGAGGGACGGCGACTTTGCCGGCGAAGGCATGCCGGCCACGCCCAAGGAAGCCGAAGTCTACTGGGAGCAGCGTAACGGCGTGCTGAAGGCCAGCTACCCGGTTTTCAGCGACGGCATCCAGACCGTCCGGATCAATCCCAGCGGCTTCCGCGAAGACGTCCGTCGCCGCGCAGAGCTGGCCAAGCTGATCCGTACCTCGCCGCAAATGGCCAAGGCCATCGTCAACCGCATGTGGGGGCATTTCTTCGGCTACGGCTTCACCAAGCCGATCGACGATATGGGCCCGCACAACCTGCCCACCCATCCCGAGCTGCTGGACAAGCTGGGCGCCGACTTCGCCAAGCACGGGCACGACCTGCGGCAGTTGATCCGTTGGATCACTTTGTCGGACGCCTATGCGCTTTCCAGCAAGATGCCCAAGGACACTAAGGACGATCCCAGCAAGGGCGAGCGACCGCTGTTCAGCCACTTCTATCTGCGGCAGATGACGGCCGAGCAACTGTACGAGTCGCTGATCGCCGCCACCGACGCGCAGAAGGGCCGCGGCACCTATGAGGAGCAGGAGCGCACCAAGAATCAGTGGCTGCGCCAGTTCGCGGTGGCCTTCGGCACGGATGAGAACGACGAAACGACCACCTTCAACGGCACGATCCCCCAGACGCTGATGATGTGGAACGGCGAGCTGATCCAGAAGGCCATCAGCGGCGAGGCGGGCACCATGCTCCATCGCGTGGCGACCGATCCCAAGATCAAGGACAAAGTCGGCTATCTCTACATGGCCGCGCTGGGCCGCCCGCCGACGAAGCAGGAAAAGGACATCGCCACCCTGGCCTGGAAAAACCATCGCGGCGACGGCATCAAGGCGGTCCAGGACGTGTTTTGGGTCGTGCTGAACTCCAACGAGTTCATCTTGCAGCATTAAATACCCACCATCGCCGGGTGAGCGGGGGCGTCGTCTGGCCTCCGCTCACCGCGGCGATAATTGTCGGCTTTCGCTCCGCGAAAGCCCGCCCTTTCGCAGAGCGAAAGGCGACGAACCTTCCTGATATTCTCCTTCCTACACACCACCAGCCATACCTACCTACCGGAGAGCACCATGAGTTTCCCCACTCCCCGCGGCATGTCGCGTCGGCATTTCATGCAGCACCTGGCCGGCGCCAGCGCCATGGCCGGCACCGCCCTCTCGTTCGCCGACACCATGTGGGCCAACGCGGCCGAGCTGAAGAAGAGCGGCAAAGGCGCCATCCTGATGTGGATGGGCGGCGGCCCCAGCACGATGGATATCTGGGACCTCAAGCCAGACGCCCCGACCGGCGGCGAGTTCAAGCCGATCAGCACCAAGGTCACCGGCGTGCAGATTTCCCAGCACATGCCGCAGACGGCCAAGATCATGGACAAGCTGGCCATCATCCGCTCCATGAACACCCGCGAGGCCGACCATGGCCGCGGCCGGTACTACATGCACACCGGCTACCCGCCCAATCCCAACATGACCCACCCCAGCTACGGCGCGGTGCTCAGCCACGAGCTGACGCCCAAGGGGCTGGAAATCCCGCCCTTTATCTCCGTGGGCGGCGCCAGCGAAGGGCCGGGCTTCCTCGGCATGGCCTATGCCCCCTTCGTCGTGGATTCCAACGGCAACGTGCGTAACCTCCAAATGAACGTGGAGAACAACCGCCTCGCGCAGCGGATGTCGATGCTCGATTCGCTGGAGAAGAGCTTCGTCGATCAGCGCCGCGGCCAGGCGGCTGAAGACCACGCCAAAGTGCTGCAAAAGACCCTGGCCCTGATGAACAGCCAGCAGATGGAAGCCTTCAAGGTCGATAAGGAGCCCGACTCGGTCAAGCAGCTCTACGGCCTGACGGGCAACAACCCGGCCCCCGGCATGATGCGCCGCGGCGGCGGGGCCTTTGCCCGCGGCCTGCTCATGGCCCGCCGGCTGCGTCAGGTGGGCGTGCCGTTCATCGAGGTGGATGTCGGCGGCTGGGACAATCACCAGAACATCTTCCCCACGCTGCGCAACACGAAGCTGCCGGAGATCGACCAGGGGATCAGCGCCCTGGTGACCGACCTGGACCAGCAGGGCCTGCTCAAGGACACGGCGGTGATCTGGATGGGCGAGTTCAGCCGCACGCCGCGGATCAACGGCAACGCGGGGCGCGACCACTGGGCCCGAGGCTGGAGCGTGGTGGTGGGCGGCGCCGGCATGAAGACCGGCCAGGCCATCGGCGCCACCAACGAAGATGGCACCGACGTGGCCACGGAGCCTTACAAGAGCGAAGACGTGCTGGCCAGCGTGTGCCACGCGTTGGGCATCTCGCTGACCACGAACTTCACCAGCACCAGCGGCCGCCCGATGAAGATCGCCAACAGCGGCAAGCTGGTCAAGGAGCTGTTCTCGGCATAAGCGAGCGCAGGCGAGCGCGAAAGGCGAGCGTCGAGGCGTAAGCCCGACGTGCGTACGGCGTTAAGCTGTCAAACACAACCCGCGGATGGCGCGAGCCCTCCGCGGGTTTCTTTTTTGAAGCCCTAGGTGGCCGGCTACAACGCCGCGTGCGGCACGGCACTCTCCGGCGTGGACCAAAGCCAGGACGCGGCACAGCTCGACGATGCGTAGAGCACGGTGCATCGTCATCGAAGCAGAACGCCGCCAGGGCAACCGTTTCTCGTTGGGCGGACTGAAGGCCGCGCTACAGTTGGGCACTTGCGGCCATCGACCCGCAGACGCAAGGCCGCTATGATACGCGCCGTCAGTCATTCGGAGCATTCTCATGGCCAAGAAATATGCGGAGGACCAGGTCCTCGTCTCCACTCAGTGGGTCGCCGACCATACGAGCGATCCTGCCGTTCGCATCGTCGAGTCGGACGAAGACGTGCTGCTCTACAACCAAGGGCACGTGCCCGGCGCCGTCCGCATCGATTGGCACAACGACCTGCAAGACGCGGTAGTCCGCGACTACGTCGGACGCGAGGCCTTCGCCGAGCTCTGTGCCTCCAAGGGCATCTCCAACGACACCACGGTCGTCTTCTACGGCGACAAGAACAACTGGTGGGCTTGCTATGCCTTCTGGGTGTTCAAGCTGTACGGCCACGAGAAGTGCCTGATCATGAACGGCGGCCGCAAGCGGTGGGAGCTGGACGGCCGGCCATGGGTCAAGGAGCCGGAGCCGAAGTACCCGCGCGGCAAATACACAGCCAAGGCCCCCGACCCCTCGATCCGCGCCTTCCGCGACGAGGTGATGAGCCCATCAGCGTGCGGGCCGGCCGCTGATCGACGTCCGCTCGCCCGGCGAGTTCACCGGCGAGCTGCTGCACATGACCGACTACCCGCAGGAGGGCGCCCTGCGCGGCGGGCACATCCCCGGGGCCCGGAACATCCCCTGGGCGCGGGCGGCCAACGAAGACGGCACCTTCAAATCGCGTGAAGACCTGGAGAAGCTGTACCTCAAGGAAGCCGGCCTGAAGGCCGGCGGCGAGCCCATCGTGGCCTACTGCCGCATCGGCGAGCGCTCGAGCCACACCTGGTTCGTGCTCAAGTATCTGCTGGGCTTTCCGAACGTGAAGAACTACGACGGCTCGTGGACCGAGTGGGGCAATCTGGTCGGGGCGCCGATCGCCAAGGGCAAGGAGTAGCAGGGTCACCTCGGCCCCTTGCGCGAGCTCTTCTTTCGCCGATAGAGTCTATTCCAGATCCGGCCGTCCAGCCGCTTTCCCCAGATCCGCGCAGCTCGCCGCAGCCGCGGCGAGGGTTTTTCGTCAAGTCGATGAACTGAAGCTGCGGCAGTATCCAGGACAATGCGCGCGGGTCGCATGCCTCACCGACGATGGGAATGATGCGGTCTGCGTAACGCTCTTCCCCTAAGGCGTACCTCAATTCACGCTGCACCCACATGGACTTCACGGAATCGGGCGTGAGCAGCACGATGAACCAGGAGCAGCGCGCGAGTGCCTTGCCGATCTCATCGTGCCACTGCTGAGCGCCGCGGATGCGATGCGGGCTGAACCACACCCGTATCCCGTGGGCAACCAGCAAGTCTCTCAAAAGAAGTGCTCGGGCGTGATCCTGGCTGGCGTGGGAGAGGAATACCTCACGCACGGCAATCACTCACTTGGGGCTGGCGCGAACGACTGAAGCTCCTTGACCACTTCGTCGAAATCCTGAGGCGAGGAGACCTGGCAATGCGGCAACTTCAGCAAAATCCAGGGGATGTCCTTTCCCGCGTGCATTGTCGGGCCCACAAACACGGAAAAAACGCGTCCCTCATATCTTCGCGAACCCAGCGCGAATTCGATGTCCTGTCGAACCAAGTCCGACTCGAGGGCCTTGGGTGTGAGCAGCACGACCATCAATTCCGCATCGTCCAGGGCCCTGCCGACCTTCTTCGCCCAGTTGTCTCCAAGCGAGATATGCTCGTCGGGCAGCCAAACCGAGAATCCGGCGCCGGTAAGTTGCTCCGCAAGCTGGTATGCCAGCCGGTTGTCCTTGCGCACATGACTCAAGAAGACCTTCATGCGAGAATTATAGGCTGGAAGAGTTTTTCCGTCACATGCAATCCTGCGGCGATCAACCGGCCGTTCACGACGATGCCTCCACGTTCTCCCGCACTTCGGCCGCGACGGTGGGCGCCACGTCGATCAGCTTCTCGCGCTTCGCGTGCAGCGTGCCGACGATGTTGCCCGTCACCAGGTTGTGACGGCCCTTGCCGCGGATGCGAATGGCTTCGCGCATCGTGGGCGCTGGACGCTGGTCGATGACGTTGTTGCCCGTGATACGGCAGCGCTCGCAGTCCACCAGCTCGATGCCGCGGACCAGCGGGTTGATGAGCTGGCAGTCGCTGACCGCCGTGTCCCGGCAGCGGACCAGCGTGATGCCGCCGCCGTCGTCGTCCGCCGCACCGGCACCTGCGCCGTAGCAAAGACGCTGCGCGGAAAGTCCTGTCAGCAACGCGTTCTCGCAATCGGTCAGCAGGATGCCGTCGCTGGGCGGGTCGCTGTCCAGGCCGTTCCAGGCAAACGTGTTGCCGCTGATCGCCAGGCCCGCGCAGCGCTCCAGGTCGAGCGATAGCTTGCGCGAGTCGTAGATCGTGTTGCCGGTGATCGTGACGCGCAGGGCGTGGCGGACGGCAATCGCCCGCTCCTGGCTGCCGATGACGTTGCCGGTGATGGCGATGAGGCGTGCTCCGCGCGGCCAATCGTCCGGCTTGCCGTCGATGCGGACGTTCGCCCCACCCGGCGTGACCGTGGCCTGAATCGTGTTACTGGCCAGCGTGATCTCGCTGATCGTGCCGGTCGGGGCTTCGAACCACACGTCGGCGGCAGGCCAGGCATCACTTTCCTTCAAGGGCTTGCCCGTCTTCGTGTCGCGCGGGCGGTTGTACTCGATGTCGTTGCCGGTGATCTGGATGTTGTGGACGTCGCCATTGAGCATCTTGATGCCGGCGCGCTGGTTATAGCTGATGTGGTTGCCGTGGATGATGCCCTGGTGCCAGTTGCACTCTTCGGCGAAGAGGCCATAGTGCGAATTGTCGTAGAGATGGCAATCGGCCATGAGGAAGTTGCGGTTTCGCTCCACCAGGTGGACCGCGTACTTGCAACGCCGGACCAGCACGCGGGTGATCGTGGCCTGCATCGTCCGCGTGAGCTCGATGCCGACGGCCGCCGGATGCTCGCCCACGATCTCGATGCCTTGCACGGTGGGGAACCGCTCGCGCTCCCAGGTCCGAGACTTGAAGCTTGGCGGATCGGCCGTGCCGCGATGGTCGCCGACGATCCGCAGCGCCGGACCCTCCCCGGCCATCACAATCCGCGAGGTACCCTCTCGGCCGGTGACGGCGCCCGGCCCGCGCTTCGTCAGGTCGATGACCAGCGGCCGCGTGACGCGGTAGGTCGCCCGATGGAGCTCCAGCGTGCCGTCGCCGTCGTCCAGCGCATGCTGGAGGGCGGCCGTATCGTCTCTGCGGCCGTCGCCGACGGCCCCGAAGTCGCGTACGCGGGACATGGTTCTACAGAATCTGCCGGATGACCTCGCCGCGGGTAACCGCCAGCGGCCGGTCCAGGCGGTCGTGCAGCTCGGTGTGGGGCGAGATGCCCAGGCTGTGGAGGATGGTGGCCGTCAGGTCTTCCGGGCCCACGCGGCCGGCGTGCGGATAGCCGCCGATGGCGTCGGACGCGCCGTGCACGGCACCGCCACGGATGCCGCCGCCGGCCAGCGCGACGGAGAAGACGTGCCCCCAATGGTCGCGGCCGGCGGCCGGGTTGATCTTCGGCGTGCGGCCGAACTCGCCCATCCACACCACGAGCGTCTCGTCGAGCAGGCCGCGCTGGTCCAGGTCCTCCAGCAGGGCCGAGTAGGCCTCGTCCATGATCGGCATCAGTTGCCGGAGGCCCGCCGTGTTCTTGCTGTGCGTGTCCCAGTGGCCGTTGTTGTGAGCGCCGGCGACGCGCGTCCAGTTGACGCGGATGAACGAGACACCCGCCTCCACCAGCCGGCGGGCCAAGAGCACACTCTGGCCGAAGCGGCCGCGTCCGTAGCGGTCGCGCAGCCGGGGGCACTCGGCCCCCAGGTCGAACGCCTGCCGGCCCTGCGGCGAGCGGATGAGATCGAAGGCCTGCTGTTGGCGCGAGGCGTAGGCCGGCAGCCCGCCGAGCGCCGGAGCGGCGCGCTCGATGCCCCGCTCGGCGCCATCCAGATGCTGATTGACCTGCTCGAGCAGCGAGCGGCGGCGGTCGAAGCGCAAGGGGGGCACTTCCGCCGGCAGGCTGATGCCTTCCACGCGAAACTCCTTGCCGGACGGATCGCCTTCGAGCAGCCAGGGGTCGGCAGCCCGGCCCAGGAAGCCGGCGTCCTGCCCCGGCCACGTCAGGTTGCCGTCGTTGGCCGATTGCTCGGGCAGCGTGATGGACGACGGCAAGGCCCCCTGCGGCCGCAGCGCCTTGACGGCAGCGCCGAGGCACGGCCAGTCGTTCGGCGACCCCGGCTTGGCGTTTTCGACCCCAACGGGCTGGTGGGGATAGCCGGTGGTCATGTAATAGCCGCTGGACGAGTGGGCATTGTCGTTCGTCTGCACGGCCCGCAGCACGGCGATCTTCTCGGTGAGCCTGGCCGTGCGGGGCATCAGCTCGCCGACGTGCATGCCCGGCACGGCCGAGCGGATAGGCCGCAGGTCGCCGCGCACCTCGACGGGTGCATCGGGCTTGGGGTCCCACGTCTCGTGCTGTGGCGGGCCGCCCAGAAAGAAGAGCACGATGCAGGCCTTGGCCTTTGCCGGCGGGCGCGGGCCGGCCAGCACCTGCGGCAGAGCGCCGCCAGCCCAGAGCGATCCGCCCAGCGCCCCAACCCGCCGACCTGCAGCCATTGGCGTCGCGTCCAGCCGTCGCAAAGCCGCAGCCCGTCGTCGTGAATGGTGAACATGGCGTCACCCTTCGTGGTAGGGGCCAGTTGTGAGTGCCGGGTGTGCTTCCTCCCGAGGATCGAATCATAACATCTTGCCGCGGGGTCGCCACCTATTCCGCCAACTCCAGGCACGGATCAACGCCCATTCGCTGGCACGCTTCGCGTTGGGCGTTTTCTCGCCGGTAGAGGTCGCGGCGTTGTTTAAGATGCCCGCGTTCCAGGCGACGCTGGGCACGGCGGAAGAACGTGAGCCAAGTGCGGGGAAGCTCCTCGGCGAGACGTGCGGATTTCAGATACGCGGAATGCAGATGCTTCCGAGCGCGTGCCGGCAGCGTCTTCAGCAGACTGTCTTCCAGCGACAGGAACATCTGGTAGCTGCCCGGGTCGCCCTGGCGGGCACAGCGGCCGATGAGTTGGCGGTCGATGCGGGCCGAGGTGTGCATCTCCGTGAGGATCACGTGCAGTCCGCCGCTGCGGCGGACTTCATCGCTCAATAGGATGTCGGTGCCGCGGCCGGCCATGTTCGTGGCGATGGTCACCCGGCCCGCCTGGCCGGCGGCGGCGATGATCTCGGCTTCTTGCTCGTGGTGGCGGCAATTGAGCACCTGGTGCTCGATTTGCCGGGCTGCCAGCTCGGCGGACAGAAGCTCCGAGACCTCGACCGACGGCGTGCCGACCAGGACGGCGCGGCGCTCGCTGGCGGTCGTGGCACGGCTATCCTGGCCATTTGCAATTCCGATTTTGCATTTTGCATTTTGCACTTTGCATTTGGCATTGGGGAGCGCGGTGAGGCCTCGAATGCAAAATGCAAAGTGCAAGATGCAAAATGCAAATTGTTGTCGCCACGAAATCGGTTCCTTCAAGTCCGAGGCGCGCTCGAGACGGGCTGAAAGCTCGTGCCACGGGCCGACCAGCCGCTCGATTTCTTCGACAATCGCCCGCACCTTGTCCGACCAAGTGCGGAAGATCCTCATCGGCAAGGCGCGGCGGATGCACGGCCGATACGTGGGGATCACGGTCACCGGGCAACCGTAGACGCGCTTCAGCTCGCGGCGGGCGCTGGCGGCCGTGCCGGTCAGGCCGGCAACGTGGGTATAGAGCTTGATGAAGCTCTGCATGGTGATCCGCGCGGCGGATTTCGTGTTGGGCGTGATCTCCAGCGACTCCTGGGCTTCGACTGCCTGGTGCAGCCCCTCTTGCCACTTGCGGCCGTCCATGACGCGGCCGGTCGATTCGTCAATGATGGCCACCTCGCCATTGGCGACGAGGTAATCGCGGTCGCGGGACATGCCGTGCCGGGCGATGAGCGCGCATTCGACCTGGTGATAGAGCCGCTCCAAGTCGAGACGAGCGACGACGGCCGGCTTGGCCAGCGCGAGCACGCGGCGACAACCCGCTTCGGTCAAGTGGGCTGAACGGCGCCCGGCTTCCCAAATAAAGTCGCGGTCTGCCGTAAGGGCCGCGGTTGCGTCACGTGCCCAGTGGCAGAGCGCCTTAGTGGCATCATCGACGGGCGACGAGGCGGCGATGATCTGCGGCGTGCGGGCGTCGTCGATCAAGATGCTGTCGGCTTCGTCGATCATGGCAGCGTGCAGGCCGCGCTGCACTGCGGCGGGGGTTGGATCATCGTGGCGACCGAATGCGGCGCCACGGTGCGGGCGGAGGACCGCTCCATCAGGTCCGCCGCTGAGCGCACCGTGCCGCAGCCGATCGCGCAGAGAATCGAAGGCAATCTCCTTGGCGGTGCCATAGGTGACGTCCTGGGCATAGGCCCGCCGCCGCTCGTCGGGCGAATCGCCTTCCTGGATGGCCGCCACACTCAGACCGAGCATAGCGAAGATCGGGCGAACCAGCTCGGCATCCCGCCGGGCCAGGTAGTCGTTGGCCGTCATCACGTGACAGCCCTGGCCGGCCAGCGCATGCAGCGCGGCGGGCAAGACGACGGTCAAGGTCTTGCCTTCGCCGGTTTGCATTTCGGCGATGCAGCCGTGGAAGAGGGCGATGCCGCCGAGCACCTGCGTAGGATAGAGCGAGTGGCCGCTAGCCCGCCGTGTGGCCAGTGAGGCCAGCGCGTAGACCTCCGGCAGCAGGGCAGCAAGATCGCGCGGCGTAGCTCGGCGGCCCAATCCTGCGCATGTGGCGGAGGACGTCGTAGTCGGTGCATGAGTCGAGGGCGTGCGTGCGGCGCAGAATGCACTGCGCTAGGGCGAACCAACGCGAGGGGGCGTGCAACAGGACCATATTGATTCTTGAGAACGCTAATAAGCGCCAATAGTTCTTGCTCATTAGCGATGATTAGCGGTTATTAGCGTTCCTCTTATCCTTCTCTTACAACCGGAAGTGAAACGTGCGGCGAAGCAGCGCCAGATGCATTCGGCGGCGGTCCGCGAAGCCACGATCGACCGAGCGCAGCCGTGCAGCCCGGGCCGCAGCAAGTGCGCGTCGTCTTCGACCGGCACGATCGCTTGGTAAGCCACGCTGGTCAGTTGCTCGCGCCCTGCTCCGTCGGTCATCGTCGGCAGGTCGCCGCCGTACTTGTTCGAGATCGCCTTGGGAACCAGGCTCGTCTCGCGCTCCGAGAAGCTGGCGATCGTGCCGTCATACGTCGCCGAGGGCAGATGATTGAACTTCAGCCGCACGCTCTGGCCGAGCCGGGAGTCGTTGCGGTCGGACTGGTCGATCATCAGCACCGCCTCGTAGCGATTTGCTGGCACGATGCTCAGCAAGTGGCATTGAGCCTCGATGAAGCAGCCGAGGTTGGCCCGGTCCAGAGGCGTGCCGTGCCAGGTGGCCAGCGAAATGTGCGCGGTGTCGGCCGTCGGCGGAGGCACACTTTCGGGGGCGACCACGATGCCGTCGCACGGCGCGACAACCGTCAGCCGCTGCAACCGTTCCGCCTGGTCGCGGGCCAGCTCCGTAAGCGTCGTCAGAGACTGCTGGCTGATGCGCTCGCCGTCGGCGTCGCCGAGCGTGCGGTGGGTCGCCACGTCAATCTCCTGCTGGGCACGAGCCGTTTCGAGGTGCTGCTGCTGGAGCCGTTCGGCGGGGCTGGCCAGCTCCATAAGCACTGTGCCGCGCGAGACGCGCTGCCCGGGCCGGACGTGCACCGCCGCCAGCCGGCCGGGCGTGCTGCTGTAGACGTGCTCGATGCCCGCGGGCTCGATGACGAAGGGATACTCCAGATACCGTGGCAGCGGAGCGAAGAGCCCCGCAGCCAACAGGGCCAGCAGGTCGCCGGCGACGATGATCGGGCGTCGGATGTTCATCGGCTCAGTCCTGGGAGCAGCGAGCGTGTGATAAGTCGAATAGACGAGCCCTCCGATGAGCGACGCCATCGAGGCCGCGGCGAGCGCCTTGGCGATGCTCGCCAGGCCATAGGGCGCAAGCAGACGGTGCAGGAGGAAGACAATCCCAAACACCATGCACCAGCGATAGATCGTCGCCGCCAAGGCGTAAAGGGCGAGCCAGCCTTGGCCGCTCCAGGGCATGAAGGGCGCCGGTGAGAGGCGAATGCCCAGGCACGTGCGGGCGAGCGCCTCGCGGAGCAGGCGGTCGGCCTTGGCCCGCAGGTTGGGAATCTCCAGCCAGTCGGCCAGGATGTAGTAGCCGTCGAACCGCAGGAGCGGGTTGGCGTTGAAGATCACCGTGGTGATCGCCGACACGAAGAACACGTTCAGGCAAAGATGGTGCAAGAGGCCCGGCTGCGTGAACCACCAGGCGAAAATGGCCAGTGCCGACACGGCCACTTCGATGTACATGCCCGCGGCGGCGATGAGGATGCGGCTCCACTTGCTCCTGAGCACCCAGGAGTCGGACACATCGCAGTAGAGACAGGGCGAGAACACCAGGAAGGCCACGCCGATCTCGTGACACTCGCCGTCGTAGTGCCGGCAGGCCAGCCCGTGGGCCAGCTCGTGGACGATCTTCACCACCCCCAGCGTCAGCCAAAGGTAAAGGACATTCGGCCAGCTAAAGAACTGGTGAAACTCGGGCAGGCGGTGCTTCACTTCGCCAAACTGCACTAGCAGCAGGCACCACGACGAAAGCACGGACAGCAGCGTCAGCGCCACCACGCCGGGGTGAAACATCCAGCGCACGACCGGGTAGAGCGCCGCACTGCCGGCTCGGCGTCCCAGCCGGGCAGCCGGATGTAGAGCACGTTGCGAAGGGCGGCCGAGAGTTGCTGGCGCCGCCGCTGATGCCTCAGGCGCCGCAGCGCCGCTCCCTGGCCCGGCCGCTGGCTATAGACCAGGCCCTTGTGGTGAAAGTCGGCGATGAGCTGCTGAATACCGGCCAGCGTGGGCCGCAGGGTGCGAAAGACCCGTTGAAACTCGTCGCGGAGCGATTCCAGGCTCCGCCGCCCGTCGAGCAGCCGCAGCAGGTAGTATTGCTCGGCTTGCAGTCGATAATAGCGGAGGGCGGCCGGGTCCTTGACGATCCAATGTTCCACCCCCTGGTATTGGACGCGCTGGGAGACCAGATCGCGCCGTGCGCACAGCGGCACGGTGCGCTGGGTCATCGGAAGCAGAGGCTCATGGTCTGCGCACGGGCCGCGGTCCTGAGAGGAGGCGCCGGGAATCCGGCCGAAGCAGGAGGAGTTAACAGCCGCTACCTCTGGCGTAAAGACGGAAATCAGCGAGCAACGACGGCGAGCGTCGAGGCCACGGCCCGACGTGCGAGCGCCACGCACACGTCGGCCTTACGGCTCGACGCTCGCCTTTGAACCCTTGACTGGGTACTTTGCCAGTGAAAGAATCGAAAGGTCTCTGCCGAGTCCCCTCTCTGCTTCACTTCGCTCACGCTCAGCTCGCTCATGCTCGTCTTCGCCCCGCAACAGTTCAAGAAACACCTCTGGTTCGGGGTGGCCGTCTTGATCGCGAGCGTGGCCGCAGTCCTGCGGGGTATGCCTGGGTCGCGTGGTGCGCCCCACGGTTGCCGGGCGGCTCGAGCACGATTGGTCTCGGCTATGGGATCGTCGCCGCGGCAATCATCGTCTTCGAGCTGCTGCTGGCGCTCCGCAAGGCGCCGGTCATTCGCGGTCTGGCGCTTGGGCAAGACGCGTCATTGGCTCTTGGCCCATATCTGGCTGGGTGTGTTGTGCGTGCCGCTGGTCGTCCTGCACACGGGATTTCAGTTGGGCGGTGCGCTGACGACGACCTTGGCGGCGGTGTTCGCCATCGTGATTGGCAGCGGGCTCTATGGGCTGTGGCTTCAGAACGTGGTGCCTGGCGAGATGCGGCGCTCGACGCCTGCCGAAACGGTCCATTCGCAGATCGATCAGGTGAGCGCGCAGTACGCCGCCAGCGCGGCGCTCTTGGTCGAAACGACGTGCGGACCGAACCCTTCGGCGGACCGTGCCCTCGACGGCGCCAGTGCCCGTCCCCGAACGCCGGCCCGCGCGTTTCCTCGTGTCGGTGCGCAGCGAAGCTGGTCGCAGGCCAGGGACCGGCAGTCGGATCTGGATGTGCCGCGAGACGCCGTGCCCAATTCACGGGCTTTGCGGCAGGCCTTCGACATCGAGATTCGCCCTTACCTGGCCGAGGGACGGCGCGGGCGTCCCTCATCGCCGTTGGCCGAAGATTGCACCGCCGCGGAGTTCTTCTTGGCGCTCTGCGCGCAGCTCGATCCCGAGGCGCACGCGGCGGTAAACGCGATTGCCACTTGGTGCGAGCACCGGCGTCAGTTCGACGTCCAAGAGCGGCTGCACCGGCGGCTGCACGGTTGGCTGCTGTTTCATCTACCGCTGTCGCTTGCCCTCCTGGCCCTGCTGATCGCGCACGTCTATACCGGCCTGAAATACTGGTAGCCCTATGGACGTCAATCCGGCCAATTCGACCAAGCAACGGGCGCTGCGCATCGCGTTGGCCTATACCAGGCGGCCAGACCGGCTGGTTCGAGCGAAGTGGCTGTGGGCGACTGCTGGCGACGATCGTCGCGGGGGGAGCTGCACTGTTCGTCAGCGTGGATTGGAGCGATCGCCTAGGAGTGCCCAGCGGCGCTCAGCTCGCTTCGCACGGGCCGATCTCCGCGGCGCACGCCAGTTTTGAGGCCGACTGCGGGGCTTGTCATGCGCCCTGGTCGCTCGATAGTGCCATTCAGAACAACGCCTTCGGGCATGAGGGCATCGCACACTCGGGCGCAAAGTGGGGCCGGGCAATCGACACGAAATGCCGCGATTGCCATGTCGGCGAGCTTGTGGCCGTCGAGCACCACGCCAACGAGCGGGCGTCGGAAGTCGCAGCCTGCGCTGCCTGCCATCAGGAGCACCAAGGCCGAGAGACCCGATTGGCTCGCGTGGAGGATCGGCAGTGCACCGCCTGTCACGAAGACCTCGAGCAGCACGTCGAGCGCCCGCTGTCCCGCGCCGACCACAAGTTTCGCTTCGCGGCTGTGACGCGATTCGACGAGCAGCATCCGGAGTTCGCGTCGCTCCAGCGCGATCCAGGCAACGTCAAGTTTAATCACAAGCTGCATCTCTCGCCGGGACTGCGCAAGGGAGACAGCCGTCCCTGGACGTGGGATCGATTCGCCCCTGCCGATCGCCGGCGTTACCAAAACCGGCTCGGCGTAGAATCGCCCGGGAATGCTGACCTGGTCCACTTGGACTGCGCGGCGTGCCATCAGCCAGACTCCTCGGCCGTCGATTCGTCCACGGGGTCTGACGAGCTCACCGACAGCAGCGTCCCGCGTGCGCTGCTGACATCGCGGGGCGACGGACGCGACATGCGGCCAATCGTCTACGAAGTGCACTGCCAGGCCTGCCATCCGCTGAACTACGAGCCGGGGGCCCCGGACCACAAGGTGCCGCATCGCCTTTCGCCGACGCGGATGAGGGAAATGCTGACGGTGGAGTTTGGCAAACGCTATCTCGACAACGATGCCCCGGGCCGTCCTGTCGGCGGGGCGACAAAACCCGGCGGCACCCGTGCCAAGCATCGCCAGACCCAGAAGGAGCGCACCGAGCCGACGCTCTTGCCCCACAAGCCGGAGCCGCTGAGCGATCCACGCATCCTGGCCGAGATCGATGCGAAGGTCGCCAAGGGCGAAGCCGAGCTGGGCAGGCGCTCGCGGTGTGTCACGCCGAACACGAACGCCCGCACCGCTTGATTCTCGGCGAATCGCCCACCGGTCTTCACGGCGCGCCGAAGACCCTCCTCGTGTCGGAGATCAAAGCCAGGATTCCGCGAGTGTGGCTGAAATCGGCCAACTTTCATCATGCCAAACACGCGGGCATGAAATGCGCTGAGTGTCATGGCGGGGCCGGCACTTCCGAGAAGCACAACGACCTGCTGTTCGGGACGCTGCGGGCGGTTGGTCAGGCGCAGGTCATCGAGCTGCGTGCGAAATGCGCGGAGTGCCACCGCGAGTCGCCCGCGGGGTCAGTTGCCAACGCCACGCAGGCCCGTTTCGACTGCGCCCAGTGCCACTACTACCACGGCGGCGAGAGGCCAAGACACGGCAGCGGCGCACCGTTCCGCGTGCGAACTCCCAACCCCGATCCCTAAATCGTCTTCGCAATGGCTCATCGTCCGCGAAGAACCTGGTTGCCGATAGGCATCGCTTTGGGCCTGACCCTGGCGATGGCAGGGGGCATCGTTTCGCACCGTTTGCTGGAGACCTCGTCGCGGCCGGTGTTATCGGCAAGGGGATCGAGCGCAGCGGCAGACCACGTTGTTGATACGCCGCGATTGCCGCTCGTGGGCGTCAGCTCCTGTCTGGGGTCGAGCTGTCACGGAGGCCCGCGCGAAAATATCGTGTCCTGGCAGAACGCCTACAGCGTCTGGGCGGCGGAGGATCCGCACGCCGGCGCGTTCGACGCCCTCGCGACTCCGCGGTCGCACGATATCTATCGACGGCTGACCGGCGCAACGCTGGTCGTCGAGCAGGAGTACCTGGCGTTCCTCAAGGACCGCTGCACGAGCTGCCACGCGACGTTCCACGGATCGCCGACGGTCGCCCGACTGAGAGAGGGCGTCGGCTGCGAATCGTGCCACGGCCCGGCGAGCGATTGGCTGGGGCAGCACACGGAGCGAGCCACTTGGAGCGGCGGGATGGGCATGAGGAACACCCGCGACTTACGGGTGCGCGCAGAGCTTTGCGTGGATTGCCACATCGGGCCTGGCCGGCGCGGCGCTTCGGGGATCTCGCCCCGAGCAGAGGTCAATCACGACCTGATTGCCGCCGGTCATCCCCGCCTGGCATTCGAGTTTGCCGCCTATTTGTCGCGAATGCCCGCCCACTGGGACGTTGATGACGACCGGAAGTATTCGAGTCGGAGCCAACCGAACAAACTGCGTTCCGGCGATCCGGCCTCGTCGCGAGTCGAGCGGTCCTGGCCGTTTGACCTGGAAGCCTGGTGGGCCGGCCAGCTCGCATCTGCCCGGCGGGCATTGGAGCAGCTCGAGGCGCGGGCGGAAGCGGCGGGCGATCCGAACCGGGATGCCGTCTGGCCCGAGTTCAGTGAGAACGATTGTTTCGCCTGTCACCATCAGCTCGGCTCGCCGACCTTCCGGCAACAGCAGAGGTTCCAGCTCCGTCCGCCGGGCGCCGTCGCCTGGGGCGACTGGCATTTTTCCGCGCTGACGCGCATGCTGGGCACGATGCAGCCGCCTCGGTCGCAGTGGCGCAGCACAATCGAAGGCTTAAAAAACGAGATGGCCAAGCCGGTCCCCGATTCTCTCGTGGTGCAGCGGCTGAGCAGGGCGGCGCTAGACGAGCTGGATCAAGTCCCCGAGCCCCAGGCCGTGCAGCGGCTGTTTGCGACGGCCGCCACGAAAGACCTGGCACATCGGCGCTGGGAAGAAATGGCCGCGTGGTATTTCTCGATCGTGCCGTTGCTAGGTGGCCCGGACTCCCAACCGGAACCGGCGCATCCGGGTCGCCGAACGGCCGGTGAGCTGCTGAGCCATGTGCACGAGGGCGCTGGCATTTCCCGGTGGGGAGCATGCCTGGGGGGAGCACGCCAGCCCGCCTCGTTACGATCCCCGGACAGTGAACCTGGACGACGTGCGCAACGCGATTCGGCGGCTTTACGGGCTGCCGCGGCCAGCAACCCCCGAGAACTAGATGCTCATTCAGGAACTGCAGCGAATTCAAGAGGAGCAAGGCTTCCTGCCCGAGGAAGCATTGCAGGCGCTGGCGGCGCGGACCGATACTCCGCTCTATCGGATCCAGGAGCTGTGCAGCTTCTTTCCGCATTTCCACCGCCAACCGCCGCCGCTGGTCGAGGTGCAAATTTGCCGGGATATGTCGTGTCAGCTTCGCGGGGCGGCCGTGGTGCTAGGCGAAGTTCAGTCCGGCCTCCAGGGGTTGTGCAGCGGGCAGACGCCACAAGCGCTCATGTCGGTCGAGGGCGTGTCTTGCCTGGGACGCTGCGACCGAGCGCCGGCGGCGTGCATCAATCAGCAGGTCTACGTGAACCGGCCGGCGGCGGAATTGTGCGACCTGGCGCGGCACGAGCTTGGCAAAGCGCGTGCAGGCCGGGCAGCAAGCCAGCGATCTCAAGCGCCTGGGCGGCGAGCTGAAGGTGGATCTCTCGGACTCTCAGTTGCGCCGGATCGAGATCAAGACCTGCCCCCGGGCGACGGGCCTTGGCAGATCGATTGCTATCAGGGCCGGCCGACCTATGCAGCCCTGCGGCAGTTCGCGCGGGCGATCATGCAAGGCAACGAAGTACGCGAGGCGGAAGCCCGCCAGCGCATGCTCAAGGCGCTGGAGACGGCCGGGCTGCTGGGCATGGGCGGTGCGGGGGGCCGCACGTACAAGAAGTGGGCCGAGGTCCGCGAGGCCGTCGAGAAGGCCCGCTTGCGCGACCCCACCGCAGAGGTGAACGCCTACGTCGTGTGCAATGCCGACGAAAGCGAGCCGGGGACGTTCAAGGACCGCGAGCTCCTGCTGCGGACGCCGTATCTTGTCGTCGAGGCGATGATCCTGGCCGGGCTGATCGTGGAAGCCAAGCTGGGCTATCTCTACGTCCGCCACGAATACGACGAACAGATCGCCGCGCTGCGCGAGACGGTGCGCGGCCGAGCGGGCCGGCCTGCTCGGCAACGACGTGCTGGGCACCGGCCGCGAGTTCCGGCTGGAAGTCTTCGTCAGCCCCGGCGGCTACATCTGCGGCGAGCAGACCGCGCTGATCGAGGTGCTCGAAGACCGCCGGGCCGAGCCGCGGAACCGGCCGCCCGCGCTGCAGACCAACGGCCTCCGGGACTGCCCCACGCTGCTGAACAACGTCGAGACCTTCGCCTGGGTGCCGGCCATCCTGGCCCGCGACGAAGGCCGCTGGTACGCTGACCAAGGGCGCAGCAGGGCAAGCGAAAGTTCAAAGGCCTGCGGTTCTTTTCGGTGAGCGGCGACGTGCAGCGGCCTGGCGTCTACGAAGTCCCCTGCGGCATCACGCTCCGCGAGCTGGTCGGAAGAGCCGGCGGGCTGCGGCAAGGGCTGAAGGCCGTGGCATTGTCCGGGCCATCGGGAGGGTTCTTGCCCGCCAGGCTGCCGCGGGCCTTCGTCAGCGATCGGCTCCCGCGCTGGCCAAAGAGCGGGCGGACGTGGAACTGGAGCTGGCCGAGGCGACGAGAGAATTCGAAGCCGCGGAGCTGGACCTCCGGTACGTCCGGCAATCCATCCAGCAAGGCTCCGCCCCGGGCGGCGGCGAGCCGGAACCCTCGGCTCAAGATCGGCTGGCCAAGTATCGGCTGGCTCAATATCGGCTCGCTCAATGTGAAACGATGCGCGAGGTCATCCGCACGCGGATAGAGAAGCTGCGCGCGAAGGCAGCCTCGATTCCGCGCGGAGAAGGGAATCCATGCCCTCTTGGCGGAGCTGTTCCCGGGTGATGCCGACAGCTTCGATATTTTCGATGTGCCCCTCGACAAGGAGCTGTCCCGCGAAGTGGGATACGCGCTGGGGGCCGGCATCGTGATCTACGGGGCTGATGCCGATATCGTGGCCGCGGCGGTCAACTGTTTGGAGTTCTTTCGCAATGAATCGTGCGGCAAGTGCGTGCCTTGTCGGATGGGCTCGCAGAAGCTGGTGGAGATCGGGACGCAACTGGGCCAGGGCCAGTACGAGGCCGCCAGTTGGACGCCCGCCGTGCAATTGGCCGACGAGCTATCCGGCGTGATGCGCGAGGCATCGATCTGCGGTCTCGGGCAGGTCGCGTCGGTGCCCCTCAGCTCGCTGGTGGCGTATTTTCCGGACGACGTGGCCCGGTACCTGAAGAGTCGTAACTGAGTTGTGCCGACGCGCACGAAGCCGCGCGAGGAGTTCTTCATGCCCCAAGCGTTTCTCGATCCCGTCACCAGCCGCTGGCAGGAAGAGGGCCTGTTTGCCCGCGACATGGATGGCCAGCTGGTCCGCCAAGAAGAGCGCAGCTCGATGATTACGACCAGCGGATTCACTTGTGGATCGATGGGCAGCACCTCGTCGTGCCGGCCGCTGTCCCGTTGACCGATTCCCAAGGGAACATCCTCAAGGACCAGGATGGCCGCACGGTGCCTCGCCGTACGACCATCTACGACGCCGCGGTGCAGTGGTTTGAGCGGGGCATCGCCGACGCTTTCGCCGAGCGCGAGACGGCACAGCCACGTGCGGCAGAGCAACGCCCGGCCGGCGGCAGCGGCGCCGTGCAGCGGCCGCAAGGCCCCAACCCCATACCGATTCTCTGTCATCAGCCGCACTTGTCGCCGGTGGGGGTCTGCCGGGTGTGTTCCGTGGAGATCAGCGCGCGGACCGGCGCGGCACGTCGATCGTGCCGGCTTGCCACCATCCGGTGATGCCCTACATGGTCGTGAAGACCAAGGAGCGGAGCGAGAGCGTCAAGCAATGCGTCTCGCTGCTGGTGGAGATGCTGGTGGGCGACCATCACTCAGGGCCGAAGCCCTCCGCCGCGGAGGGCGCGACGGCCGAACCGGCGACCAACGAATTAGCCGCGCTGGCCGCGCAACTGAAGCTGGGCCAGCCGCGATTTTCGAAGCGCTCGGTGGACTATGCGCCGGATAGCTCGTCGCCGCTGATCCAGGTCGATCACAATGCCTGCATTCTCTGTGAGCGCTGCATGCGCGGCTGCGGCGAGCTGCGCGGCAACCACGTCATTGGCCGCACGGGCAAGGGCTACGAAGCCCGCGTGGCCTTCGACCTGGATGCCAAGATGCGCGATTCGAGCTGCGTTCACTGCGGCGAGTGCATGGTCTCCTGCCCGACCGACGCCTTGACGTTCCGCCAGCCCGTCGAGTCGCAGTGGTATCAGGACGCGGTCGCGGAGGAGAAACGCAAGGACCGCACGAGCCAACCGAAGGTGACCGCCCAAGAGCTCAGCTCTCACCCCTTGTTTGGCAGCATTCCCCCCAAGTTTCTGGAGTGGAACCAGGCCTCGATCGTGCGCCGCACGCTACGGCCGGGTGAAACGCTGTGTCGCGCCGGCGACTATGGCGCACACGGCCTTCGTGCTCAATCGCGGCGAGTTTGGCCTGTGGCTGCCCGGCAAGGAAGCGCCTCCGACCAAACCTTCCGGATGGCTGAACCGCCTGCGCGGCGCCAGTCCCTCGCTCCCGTCGGGGGAACCTGATTTGCGGTGCACGCCCGACGATCTGTTGATTGGCGAACTGTCGTGTTTGAGCGATTACCCGCGCACGGCCACGGTGCGGGCATTGACCGCGGCGGAGGTGTTCGAGATTCGCCGCAACGTGCTCGACATGCTGCGTCGCCATCCGGCGACGCGCGACAAGCTCGACCGGGTCTATCGCGAGCGAGCGCTCAACGACCACTTGCGCAACGTCCGGCTGTTCTCCGTGCTGGATGACGCGGCACGGCGCCAGTGCGTGGAATACCTTCGCGAGCGGATCGAGCCTCTGCGCGTCGATCCGGGCCAAGTCGTCTTCCGCCAAGGAGAGCCGGTGGACGACTTCTACATGATCCGCCTGGGCTACGTGAAGGTCTCGCAGTCGTTTCACGGCCAGGAGCGGGCCCTGGACTACCTGGGCCCCAACCGGCACTTCGGCGAGATCGGCCTGGTGGCGCAGATGAAGCTCTTGGGAGAAGACGAGCTGCCCGAAGGACTGGCCTATCGCCGCACGGCCACTTGTACCGCGCTGGACGACGTCGAGCTGGTGCGTATCCGCACGCAGGACTTTCGTTTCCTGATCGAGAAGTACCCGATCCTTCGAGAGCGGATGGTCGAGCTGGCCCGGCAGCTCTTACGGGTGAATCGCGAAGCGGGCCCGGCCACCGGCCCTTCGCTGGATGCCTTCCTCGAGCAGGGGCTGTTCAACGCTCAGAAGCTGCTGGTGCTGGACTTAGATGCCTGCACCCGGTGCGATGAGTGCTCGAAGGCCTGCGCGGACACACACGGCGGCGTGACGCGGCTGGTCCGTGAGGGGCTGCACTTCGGCCGCTTCCTGGTGGCCAGCGCCTGCCGGTCGTGCACCGATCCCTATTGCCTGGTGGGCTGCCCGGTGGACGCCATTCACCGCGAGGGGGCCAGCGAGGTCACGGAAATCTCCATTGCCGACCATTGCATCGGGTGCGGCCAGTGTGCGCGGAACTGCCCTTACGGCAATATCAACATGCACGGCCAAGTGGGCCAAGTGCCCGACTACGAGCATCCCGGCGCCACCTATAAGGCGATAGTCTACAAGGCGACGACCTGCGATCTGTGCCGGAGCCTGCCGAGCGTTCGCAATCATCCCGGCGCGGAAGTGAGCTGTGTCTATGCCTGTCCGCACCACGCGGCGTTTCGCATGAGCGGCCAGGAGCTGCTGGAGCAGCTCGGCGGCCAGCCTCCGTCGTGGGACGTGTTTCAGGGGCCGGGTCAGGCTTCGGGCCCCGGACTTCCGGCTTCAGGAAGCGAAGCCTGACGGTATGAATAGGCCGAGGCCTTCAAAGCTCCGGCCCCACTCGAGACAGCTTCCGGGCGCTCTCGACGATGGCCGCGTAGTGGACGTGCGCATCGAAGCGCTTGTTCACTGCCAAACGGCCTTGGATGACGACCGTCTCGCCGCGCTGGAGCACAACATTACCGCAGACCGCCAGGGCTTCACCGTGGCCTCCGCGCTCGTCGTGCAGCCGATACCAATTGAGGGGCGGCTGGCCGGTGCGGGCCGCACGTCATAGGTTGCACTGGCCACGACGCCGCGCAGCGTGAGGTCTTGCCCTGCCAGCGATGCCGACTGGGAAACGACCTGGGCCACCGTGCAAACCGAGCCGCGTGGGCGAGTTTTTTCGAGACTTTCCCCGGCGTTTCGGAGAGACTTCGGCGCGTCGCCCGCCGCAGCATGCGGATTGGCGGGAACAACCTTGCCGGTTCCGTCGATCTTGAACACGTACATGGCTAACAGCATTCGTGCGAATGTCCGGCCGAGCGTGTCACTGCGAAAGTTGGGGACCTCCACCGCGTCGGCGTAGGCGACGCGATCGCCGACGTGCACGTCCAAGCGCGGGGCCGCCACCCAACACCCTGGTCCGTCCTCTCCGAGTTCCAGGATCGTGTACTTGGGCGTGTGGTGAACGCTCCGCACGGTCAGCGGCGAAGGGCTTACCCGCGGCTGCGGCGGCGGGCAGGTCCCAGCGGAAGCCGATGGCTCGTCGGGGATGAGCGAATCTTCCGAGACTATTTCCCGGCTAGAGCTAGCGACCCAGGCGGCGGACACCAGCACGATGGCCCAGCCGCACGTCAGCACAGCGGCGCCCCGGAAGCGGCGGCCGTATCTGTGGCTGGGCCTTCCAGGCCCAGTGTCTCTGGGGCTAGAAGCCTCAGCCACGGGTGCGCATTCGCTCGTCATGGAAAAATGACCTCTCTCCTTCGCTTACGCGTCGGGTTAGTGTTCGGCGAGTCATCGCTGCGATCGCGCCGGCGACTGGAGCTGATAGCCGCGCGATGGCCCGTGCCGTTCGAGGGGGTAAGCCCGCTTCAGATCATCGAATAGCTGCCGCTCGCGCTCTACGGAATCGAGGATGCTGAAGTCGCGGCCCACGTCGAGCACTCGATAGATCGTGCCGTCGGGCCGCAGGAACAGCCGTCGCTGTTCATCCAGGTTGAGCGCCCGCGCGCCGACGCGGCCAAACACGGAAATCTGATTGCCGGATTCGTCCACCGCTCGATCGCGGTCCAGGCCTTCGGAGATGGCCAAGGCCTCGCCCTCCTTGGGAATCTTGAACGTGGCCACGAGCCGGGGCGTCGGCCGAGGGCTGAACCCGGAATTCCCCGGCGTGTCGGGCGACGTGAATTGCACGACGTGCATTCCGTTCTTGCCATCGGCCAGGTAGGCGAACTGGCTGCTGTAGGTGATGCCCAGCTTCACGTCATGGAGGTCGTTGATACAGCCCTCGGCGTTATAGACCTGGTCCACGCGCGGCTGCTCGGGGTCCTTCACGTCCACGATGATCAGGCCCTCGCGGCCGCCGGCCACATAGGCGTAGGTGCGGGCGACGTACACGTTCTTAGCCTCCGGCAGCGGTAGCCCGCCGGCCGGTCGTGGTCTGGCCAGGTTGGTGACATCGAGCACCTTGAGCCCCTCCGCGTCGCACAAGAAGGCGTAGCGGAACTGCACCTGCACGGCATGCGGCTCCTTCAGCACTTCGTGCCCCAGCACGGCCGTCACGAACGGCTGCTTGGGGTCTTCGAGCGAGACGACCACGAGGCCCGCATCGCAGCAGACATAGGCATAGACGCCGGCGATGGTGATGGCCTTGGCCCCTGTTAGCAGGCCCTGCGGGTTGAACGTGACTTCGCGCTGCACAAAGTTATTGGTTGGATTGCCATCGAGAATGGTCGCCACGTTGACGGTGATCAGCCCCTCGTACTTGTCTGCCACGAAGACGTAGCCGTAGATCGGATGGATCGGCGGCTCGTGGTTCAGCGGATGGCGGACGCGGGTAGGGTCGGGCGCCGTGGTGGTGGGAGCGGCGACGGCCGCCGCATAGCGGGTGCGGACGAAAAGCTGCCAGCCGACGGGCGAAAACGGCGCCGTCACCATCCGCTCCGAGAAGGCCTTGTTGTCGATGAACGCCACATCGAAGATTCGCAGCCCCCGCTCGCCCATCGCCGCGGCCACCCATTCGCCGCGCAGCTGCAGCGCCCAGCACGTGGGCCTTCTGCAAGGGGCGAAGCAATTGTTCGGAGATGTCGGCGCCGGGGTGTTCGTGGGCCTCTTCCAGCTCCCCGCCTTTGGACAGGTGCTTTTCATAATGCTTGGGGAAGGCCAGCTCGTGCAGCGTGCTGCCGATCACGGCCTGCGGCTCTTCCCGCTCGGTCACCTCCACGGAGAATAGCCCGTGCTCTCCGGCGGCCACCCAGCAATAGCGGCCGATGAAGTTCAGGTAGTTGGTGCCGTGCATCATGAGCTGGGCCATCAGCGCGTTGTTGTCGTTGTTTCGCCGAGACATGGCAGTCGGTGCACATCTTCGTCTCGCCGCGGCCGCGGACGGTGTGCGGCACGTTGGTGCTGAAGGCGATGCCGCTGAGCCCTTCGCCGGAGATCGTCTGCTGCTGCACGTAGATCGACTCGCGGTTCTGATTGTAAGAACCGACGTGGACCGCGCACGACGAGCGGGCGGGGCCAATGCGATTTCCCGTGACGTTGCCGTCGCTTCGCCAGCATGTAGACTTCGTCGCGCAATGTCTGAAAGTTGTAGGAGACATAGTTTCGCGTCACGTCGCCTTCATTGTGAAGCTGCGGCGTCTTGCTGTTGGCCTTTTGCGGCAGGTGGCACCCGTAACAGCTTGGGTTCCAAGACGAATGGCAGGCGATGCAGCTCATCCGCGCGGATCGTGGGCACGGCGACAGCCTGGCGGCGGCACGTCGCCCCAGGCGAAGTTGCCGTGCTCGTCGAAGCGCACGGTCTTGGCCAGCGTCGAAAGGGCGTTGTAGTGCCGCGACTCCGGATCGATCGTGTCCTTGACCTGCGTGATCTCCCAGCTCAGGTCGTGCTCTACCATCGAGTGTTGGATGACCCGATCGCCGCGGATTTCGAACCGCCGCTTGCCGAACGGCGTGCGCATGGCCGTCAGGTCGCGGCCGGTCGGGCCGCCGGGCCGCTCCTCGGCGGCCGGGCCGGACGTGCGCATCTCGGGCGCCCGTACGCGTTGGCGCAACGGCCCGCTGCTCGATCGTCGCCGTGGCAATCGATGCAGGTGATCTCGATCGCCGCCCGCACCTCGCCATAGAGCTTGGTATTGCCGTGCACGTCCTGGATGAAATGGCAATCCACGCAGTGCATGCCCTTCTCCAGGTGCACGTCCATCATGTGCACCGGCACCCCGGCCCGCAGTCGATCGAGGTCTCCCTTGGCCTGCTCCCACTGCTCGGCATCCAGTTCCTTCTTTTCGCGCTGCTCGTAGACCTTCTTCACCAGCTCCGGCATTTTGACGGCAGCCTGGAGATGGGCGTTATTGGCCTCGGCGATCTTGTTGCCGAAGTGGTCCACGAGCATGCCTTCGCGGTCGCGCTTGAAGACCGCGCGGAACACCCAGCCGTGGCCGTGGAAGTCGGCGAACTGCGATTTGGGCAGCACGCCGTTCAAGTCCCGTGAATTGGCCAGAAAGGCCGGATCAGACCACAGCCCGCGCACGGCAGCCTCGTCGGGGTTCGACATATTCGATTGGATTCGCTCCTCAGCGGTCGGCTCACGATGCTCTCGCGGATACATGAATTCGCCGTCCGTCTCTTCGTCCCACCACATGTAGCCCAAGTAGCTGTTGAGCACGTTCGTGCCCGGATGCACGTGGCAGACGATGCACTGACTGGTAGGGATAGCGGTGGTGAAGCGATGGGCGACCGGGTGGCCAGGCTCGTCCTTGGGAATCGTCGGATCGACGGAGGTGACGAAGCCGTCGGTCTTCTCGGCCGCGCAGCCGGCGTTGCCATAGCGGGCATAAGGGCCCGAATGGACGACCGAGCGATCGTTGGCATAGATCACATGGCAGGCTGTGCAGCCGCTCGAGCGATAGTCGCCCGCATGGTCGTTCGTGCCCAGGAAGTTCAGCGTGGGATCGAAGAGGCGAGTCTTCTGAAGACCCACGAACATCGGGTCGGTGCGATTCAGCGTGCCCAAGCCGCGGTTGCTGAGCCGCGCGCGAGGCCGGCCGGGCTCTTCCTTGATCTCGGGGATGCCGGTCTCCAGGACGAACCGGCCGCCGCGCTCGAAGATTCGCAGCACGTTGCCCGGCTGGCTCATTTCGAACCTGGGCAGCGGGTCCAGATAGGGCAGGACGCCTTTCCGCTCGATTTCCTCGAGCGTCGGCGGCGGCACGGTTTGCAGGCGCTGCGGCCGGCCGTTCATGCTGTAGCTTTCGCCGAACCGCGGCCATTTGAAGGGCACGGCGCCGTTGTTGTAGAGGGCTGAGCCCCACAGCATGCAGCCGTGGGTCATCATGCTCTTTTTGACCTCCAGCGTGGTCCTCTCATGACAGTTTGCCGTGCCGCAACTGAGGTGGGCAACCCGCAGGTCCCCCGGATTCACAAAGCGAATGAAGTCCGGCCTCTCATGATTCAATAGCGTGTAAGAACGCACGGGGTTGCCCGAGGTGACCCACGCTTCGGGATGCAGCGGGGCCACGTGTGCCAAGTGCTTGTCGGTGGTCGCGGGGTCGCCGCCGTGGCAGTCCGTGCAGCCCAGCCGCACGGTGCGCTTCAGATGCGGATCGTGAACGCCCTGATGGCACTGGATGCAGCCGTGGCTCTTGCGGGCGGCCTCGGCCTGGGTTTGTCGCGAGAGGTCGATGCCGACCAGCTCCGGAGGCACCGGGAACGGGCACGCTTCGAAATCCACGGGCGGCATGCTGCCCTGCCGCGCAGGGATGGGATCGTCCGCGATGGCAGGGCTGGAGTCGCGCAGCATGAGCCAGCTCAGGCCCAGGCCGCTTAGCATCAGGAACAGCCCGGGAAGGTATGTGCGTTTTTTTAGATGGCCGGCGCCCATCTGCGAGTCCTCAAAGGTTGCTAAGGAAGCGGCTGATCTGAGTGCTGGTGCTCCATCAGCCCTCGCCCCGAACACGGATTCGTGCCCGATCATTGATTCGCAACGTTCCATCCTCATGGCCGATCAATACGTCAAATCCACTTCCAGGAAGTGTGAGTGCATCACATCGCTCTTACCCCCAATCGTCTCATACAGGTCCTTGAACCCTGCTGCGGGAAACAAGAACGCCGAGCCGGCCACCAGGATGATGTTGTTATTGAGCAGCGGGCGATACTCGAAGCCGAAGCTCATGTCCGTGCCCAGCTCGCGGGGGATGTTGTCTTGAAACGTGAACCGCTCCAGCACGTCGGTCTGCTCGAACCAGAGGAAGTTCGTGTTGTGGATCATCCGTAGCTTCGGCGTGATATCGACGTCGAAGCCCAGGTTGTGCAGGAACAGGCCGGGGTTCACGAAATTGCTCTGGCCCTGGATTTTGCTGGAGCGCAGATCGGGCACGAGGCTCTTGCGATTCACCAGGTTGACGCCGAACAGCCGCACGGCTTGCCGCTGCCAGTAGCTGAACTCGCCACCGGCGAAGTTCGGTGCATCGAAGATCGTGTCGAACCCCTCCGCCTGGCCGTCGAAGACATTCTTGTCTCCGGAGGACCAGAAGAACGACGTGCGGAAACGGATATAATCGCGATCGTACCGAGAGCTCGATGGCCGCCATCTGGGCGTTGATGTCTTGCGGCGTGCCGGCGATGGGGTTCAGGCTGTCGCTCCCCAGCACCCAGTAGAAGGCATTCGAGACGTTGTAGCGGCCGATATGGCCATCGCCGTGAACGCCCAGGTAGTAAGCCTCGATGTTGTGAGGCTGGAACACGCCGGCGGCGTCGGGCCGCACCAGGAAGTCGTTGCGGTCGAACTTCATCGAAGGCTTATCGCGGTTGTAGTGAAAGTTCACCATGAACGTGTAGCCGGGAAAGACGAAGTCCTGAATGAAGTAGTTGGCGATGAGCGTGTTTTGATGCCGGTCGTCGGTCCAGGTGTTCAGCTCGCTGTTGGTGTCCTTTTCCCGTTGGTCGAAATAGACGAGGTTGAATTGATGACGGTTGGACCAGCGGGTGCCGAACAGCCGCACGGCGCGGTTCACGTCGCTGAACACGAAGCCGCGAAAGTCGCTGACGAAGAGCTGCGAGCCGACGCGCACCGACAGGAAGTCGTAGTCGGGGCCGAAGTCGGCCAGCTTGGCCTCCGCGAACCACTGCTCGGCGGCCAGGTAGTTGCGCCCCCGCGTCGTGCCACGGCGCACGTCCGGATTCACAATCGCCAGCTCCTCGACGTCCAGATAGTTCACGTTGAAAACCGGCGCGATGCGCAGCCGCCAATCGACCGGCTTGAAAGCGGCGTCGCCGTGAAAAAGCTCCAGCGAGAGCAGCAGATTGTGGTTGTAGAAATACTGGTCCGGCCGCCCGAAAAACTCTTCCTGGAACGGATCGACCGTGCTTTCGAAGGGCGTCGTGGGCGTGGGCACCTCGCGCTGCTCGTGCAGCATCAGACTCGTGGCCGTGAGGTTGAAGAACGTGTGCTGCCCGAAAATCGGATAGTCGCCCTTGAGCACGTTCTGGTTGTAGGGATCGGTCTTGGCCCCCTCGGCGTACGGATAGTCGTCTCCCAAAGGAAAGCCGCGGCCATACCGGTCCCACTCGGGCAGGCCGATTCGCCAACGGTCTTCGACCGGTACGAAGTGGCTATCTTGCTGAATCTCGGTAGGCATCACGCTGGATCGGCCGGTGAATCCCAAGGGGGCATCCACCTCCGTCTGGAGCAGCGGCCCTTCGATGAAGCCGCCCGGCGTGCGGGTGCCCTCGGGCAATGTTTCCTCCAGCGGCCGGCGGAGGATGTCTGGCCCGCCGCCCCGAGGGGAAGCCGGGGGTGGCAGCACTTCCTCGGGGCTTGGCGACTTGCCGGGGGCAGGCACCGCCTCGCCCTGGCCGGCAGGCGAAGACCTCGTTGCGGGCGGCAGTGTCGCCGGGAGCATCGGTGTCCGGGGCGTTGTTGTCGGAGGCATTGTCCCTTGCGATGGCATCAAGGCGGGGCTGGCTTGGCCCAATGTGGGACCGCTCGCGAGAACGGCCCCAGGGCCTGGTATCCTGGCGGCCCACTCTGCAGAGACTAAGCGGGCCAGGCCGCGAACGAGCGCATCGGGGTCTCCGTCGCTCATTTCTTCGAGTCGGTGGTGCAACACGGGGTTGGGAGTCGCCTTTTGTACGGCTTCCAGGGCCGACATTCGCACTTTGGCATTGGCGTCTCGCGTCAGCTCAACCAGGCACATGGACTCCCAGGGGGACGATCCACGGGAAAAACGCGACGCCGCCTGCATGCGCACTTCGTCCCGCGGGTGATAGATCAGCCGGCCGTGCTCGACCTGGCCGGCCGTCAGGCCTGCGGCGCGTAACTGAGCTTCCGCGGAGGCGCCGTAGTGCTCGTCAGAGTGGTGCAGGGCCTTCAGCCGCTCGCACATGGCCGCCCACGAAAGCTCGGGGGCCTGCGCCCTCACCTGGCCCCCCCGAAGCGACAGCGTCGCCAGTGTCGCCAGAGCCAGCAGCGCCACGGCGCGATAAGCCGTGGGCTTGGCGGCGGTGGCGTCGAACGACGGCATCGGAGGAGCGGCGGTTCCATCCCCCCTGCGGATAGAAACTCGCCCTCCTTATCGGATCACGAGATCAGGCTTCTGCACTGATTAGGAGAAACGCGGCAACTTCTCTGTGGCCGCAGACTCTGCCGGTCGGGGACCGCAGGCTCTTTTGGGCGAAACTGAAGGCCGCGGCGGAGTTTTCCGATTGTAGGGGCGTATTGCCGGCCCCCGGCGACTTTCCCTGCCGATGCAGTGGTGTCGAAGCATGCTTGCCACCCTTTGGCGCAAGACCCGCACGCCGACTCGATCGCCTCAGCGTCGGTTGCTCAGTGCCTGCGCCGCGGAGATCGAATCGCTCGAGTCGCGGCTATGTCTGGGCGCCGTCGATCCGCCACCGAGCAGTTCTGGACCGGACGACTTCACGGCACCCCTCGAAGTGGGCCAACTCGAAAGCTCGGTGTCGGGCACGACCGCCGACGCGTCGGCCGATCCCTGGGCCGAGGGGCCTTCGGGCACGTCGGCGGCGACTACGACGACGGGTGGCAATCACACGCAGGCGGCATCCTCGCAATGGACTGTCTTCACGCCTGCCAGCGGAGACGGAAGCAGCGGCAGCTTGGGCGATCTGCTCAATAGCCCGCTGGATACGGCGATCGACGACGGCGAAACCATAGATACGGGCGCGCAGCGCCGGCGGATCACGGCGCTTCGGGTAGCGTGACGCCGGCCAGTCAGCCAATTGCCAGCGGCAGCCTCGCCGCGGAGGGTGCGGGTGTGTCTGCGCCCCCGGCGTTAGCTCTGGCCGCTGCGCCCCTTTCGCAAGGTGGGCCATCGGGCGCCGAAGAGGCCGGTTTCGCTGCCATGGCGAGCCACGCCCCCAACGCGCTCATGGGCCCCGTGCAGCTACAGCCGGCCGAGGTCGAGCAACTGCTGGCTCGCGCCTCGGCGGCGACGCCCAGCCGCGATGCGATTATCGCCATCGTGGACCGCGGCGGCGATATCCTCGGCGTCCGCGTGGAAGACGGGGTGGCGCTGACCGGCGACACGCTGGTGTTCGCCATCGATGGGGCCATCGCCAAGGCGCGCACGGCGGCCTTCTTCTCCAACGGCGATCCCACGAACGTCGATCCCTTCAGCCCTCACGGCACGCTGGGCCCGCTCACTTCGCGGCTCGTGCGGTTCGTCAGCCAGTCCACCGTCACCGAGCGGGAGGTCGAGTCCAATCCGAACGTCGATGGCAGCAGCGTTGCCGCGGCCGATGCCTCCACGGTGCGCGGGCCGGGCTTCGTGGCCCCCGTCGGTCTCGGCGGTCATTTCCCTCCGGAAGTCGAGCACACGCCGCCGGTCGATCTGTTTGCCATCGAGCACACCAACCGCGACAGCATCATCCACCCCGGCGAAAACGCCCTGCGCGAGAACGGCGGCGGCGACGACATTGTTCTCGACGGCCGGTTCGACATCGATGTCGCCAACCCCGCCATCGTTCCGCCGGGCCAGGCCGACGCGCTGCGGGCGCCGAATCGTACGGGTTCGTAACGGGCATTCTGCCGCAGGCCCAGTCTCGCGGCATCGCCACGCTGCCCGGCGGGATCCCCATCTTTCGCGACACCAACGACGACGGCATCGGCGACACGTTGATCGGCGGCATTGGCGTCTTCTTCCCCGGCCCCGACGGCTTCGCCACGTTCGAGCAAGGCTTCGTGCCCGGCATCGGCCAGACCGAATTCCAGCGGACCAATGCCCCCAAAGTGCTCGAGGCCGAATACATCGCCCTGGCCGCCATCGGCAGCAGCAAGCTGGCCGGCGTGAACATCGGCACGCTCGGCGGCATTCCGCAGGTCCCCTGCATCGACCTGCCCTTCGGGCGAATCGACCTGGTGGGCATTCAATTGCAGATCTTGGGCCCCACCGCAGGGCCGGTGGGCGTGCAGCAATTGCTGCAATTCGGGGCTTCCCTGGGCACGGGAACCAATAACGGCGTCAACGTGCCCATCGACCGCGGCCCCGACACCATTCCCAACAACGGCGACGAGGCCACGTCGCGCGCCGGGCTGGAGGTGCCTGACGGGTTCCTCGTCACGCCGCAGAACTCGGCGGTCACCAGCCTTACCGCGGGCGACGTGGAGCAGCTCATCAACCAATCAATTGCTACCGCCCGGGAGGTTCGCGCCGCGATCCGGCTCTCGCCGAAGGCCTCCACGCGGCTGCCGCTGAACGTCGATCCGCGGCCCGGTGGCCGCACGCGGATGGTGATTGCCGTCACCGACACCTCGGGCGAGGTGTTGGGGCTGTTCCGCATGCAAGACGCCACGATCTTCTCGATCGACGTGGCCGTGGCCAAGGCCCGCAATGTCGCCTATTACGCGGACGCCACCATGCTGCAGCCCGAGGACCAGGTGGTCGATGCCGGCGTCGCCTTTACCAACCGCACGTTCCGCTTCCTGGCAGAGCCGCGCTTTCCCGCCGGCGTCGACGGCTCGCAGCCGCCCCCCTTCTCGATCCTCAACAACCCCAGCATCAACCGGGCAACGGCCGAAAACCTCGGCCCGCCGGCGTCCAAAGGCTCGTTTGATGACACCGTACTGGGCTTCGACTCCTTCAACCCTGGCACCAATTTCCGCGACCCCGGCGATCCGTCGAAGGAGAACGGGGTCGTCTTCTTCCCCGGCAGCATCCCGATCTACAAGGATGGCGTACTGGTGGGCGGCCTGGGGATCAGCGGCGACGGCGTCGATCAGGACGACGTGGTGACCTTCTTCGGCTCGCTAGGCTTCATGCCGACGGTGGTGCGCGCCGATCAAACGGGAATAGACGGCGTGCGCCTGCCGTTTATCAAGTTCAATCGAAACCCGTTCAGCTAGCTAGCCGAGCGTCGAGACGCAGCGCGCGAGCATCGAGGCGTAGCGCAGGCGAGCGTCGAGGCGTAAGCCCGACGTGCAAGCAATGCCAGCTCTAGCTTAAGAGGGAGAAGGAGCTATGCGACTGGCCCTGGCGTTGCTCGTGCTTCTTGCTCCCGCCGCGGCCACGGCCGGCGTCTTCCGCAAGTCGGGCAGCGAAACGCCGGAGCAACGCCATATTCGCTCCGGCTACATGGGCAACGTGGCCCCTTCGGCGCACCCGAGTTATGGCCCGAAAGACTCGGGCTATTACGTGGGGGGCGGCGTGCCGCATCGCGGCGAAGGACGATACCTCCACGAGGGCACCTGGGGCTGGGACTACACCCCCTGGTATTCGCACGTGCGCTTGCTATGGACGCACGGCCGGCGCTACCAGGACGGCGGCGGCCAATACGAGCCGGACCGCAAGAACAATCCCCTGCGCGGCTTCTACCGGCCGTAGCGGGCACTGCCGCTAAGTGGTGTTTTAGAGAACTCCCTCTCCGCTCTAGGGAGAGGGCCGGCGTGAAGGGCGTAATTCCCAGCGGCGTCTTTCAACGGTTTTCCTTCGTGCGTCGGCCACGGTTCTGCCGATAAAGCCGACCACTTCGCTCGCTCGGCCGCAAGCGCCGTCCTTTGCGCAGACGCGGCGCGAATTCTCCGCTGGCGTTTGCGAGGACTTCCATGCCCCGACTCCTGATGCGCACCCCTTGGCTGCTGAGCTGGCTGTGCCTGGCCTCGCTCGTTCAAGCGCAGTCGGAGGCCCTTCCGCTGCCACCGCTGCCGCCGGAGATCGAAGCCGAGGCCGTATACCTGCCTCCGCCTGGAGCGCGCTGCGCCGTGCAAGCGCCAGCCCGATCGCCGGCGTGGCCCCCGTCGTTCCCCGTTCAGCAAGCGGCGCATTGGCAGCCTGCTGCGCCAAACAGGATGAGCCGTTCGGGCATCCCCCCTGCACCCTACACGGCGTCGCCGGCGCCCTTCGGCGGGCAAGGCATTCAGCCGGCCACTCACGAGGCCCACATCCTCCTGGCCCCCGGGACCGCCAACTCTATCGGCCCCGCGGCGCATCCGGGTATCTCATTTTCCCAAACGCCGCGGCAGCGCCTGATGAATCCGCAAGTGCCGGCAGGCCCGCCTGCGGGGCCGCTCTGGCGTGTTCCCTCTACGGCCCAAGGGGAAACGGCCGCATCGTCCCCACCCCCGCGGCGCGAGTTCAACTACGTCGCTCCGTCAGAGGCGGACGAGGGCACTAGCACCTACATGGCCCAATTCGACACCACCGACGACACGACCAAAGACCATCGTCAGCGTGCGCGCACGCGGAACTTCTTCGAGACCGGAGTGGCCGGCGAATCCCGCCCCCAAGCCGGTTACGCCGGCCGCCGCAATGCCAGAGATTAGGTTAGCGCAGCGCAGCCCTGGCGAGCGTCGAGCCGTCAGGCGACGTACAGGCTTACAAAGATCGTGCCGCCACACGTCGGGCCGGCCGCTGGGCTAATCGAAATCGCACCCGGTACGCCTGCCACCCAGCGGCCAACTGCGCCGCGTAGAGGTCGCGCAGCGCCGCCTGCACGCGCAGCGGCCGAGTCGAAGCCGTCGGCAGGGCATCCGCGTCGGTCAATTGCTCGACGCAGATTTCGTCCAGGCCTCAACCTCGATGTGCCCCGCGCCGGGGATATAGCTCTGCTGCCCGGTGCGCATCCGCCGGTGCTTCCACAGCCGAACCGTCTGTGTCTTACGGCCGGCGCGAATGGCGGGCAGAAACGCCTTCTTGAAGAGCAACATCTTCAATGTTGGATGTTGACTGTTCGATTTCTATGCCGCGCAATTCCAACGCGCTACGGCTTCTTCCACGCTTCCTCCAGCGCCGTGAGCACCGCGAACATCCGGGGGAATCCCAGCGGTTGGCTCTTCAGCATGGCCCCCCGCGCGGCGATTGTCTTTTCAGCCTGCTGGAAATACTTGGGCTCTTTCAGGGCCGTGCCCAGATACACCAGGTTGTCGGCCGCCACGGAGTTGCCCGAGGGCAAGGCCCCGTCGGACGATCCCTTGCTGCGAGCGATGAGCGATTCGTGGTCGCCCGAGGTGAAGAAAAACCCGCCGTTGCGGGCATCGCCGTGCAGCTCGAGCATTTTGTCGGTAAGTTGGCGGGCCGTGTCGAGCCAGCGCTTCTCGCCCGTGGCACGGTGTAAGCCGATCAGCCCATCGACGAGGAATGCGTAATCGTCCAGATAGGCGTTCAGCTTGGCCTGCTCGCCGGCGTAGGTCCGCAGCAGCCGGCCGTCGGCCGTGCGGAGCCTGGTCAGGACGAAGTCGGCTGCCTTGACCGCCGCGGCAACGTGGCGCTCGTTCTTGAGGATGCGCCCGGCGTCGGCCAGGCCGCGGATCATGAGGCCGTTCCAACTCGTGATGACCTTGGTATCGGTCAGCGGCCGGGGGCGCTTGCTTGCGCAGCTCGAGTAGCTTCTGCCGCAGCGGAGTCAGCTTTGCGGAGAGCTCTTCAGCAGAGAGTTTCTGCCGGGCGGCCGTCTCGGCCAGCGGCCGAGGCAAGAGCAGCGTATGCCGGCCCTCGAAGTTCGGCTTCTCGCCTACGCCGTAGGCATCGGCAAAGAGCGCGAAGTCGGCTTCGCCGAGCGCGGCACGCAGCTCGTCCGTCTTCCAAACGTAGAAGGCCCCTTCCTCGGCCTCGGTCTCGGCATCCAGGGCGGCGTAGAACGCCCCGTGCGGGCCGGTCATCTCGCGCAGAACGAACTCCAGCAGCCGCTCGGTGACGAGCTTGTAGTCGGCGTTCCCGGTCAGGGCGTACGCCTCGGCGTAGACCGTGGCGAGCTGCCCGTTGTCGTAGAGCATCTTCTCGAAGTGCGGGATGCGCCAGTAGCGGTCGGTGCTGTAGCGATGAAAGCCGCCGCCGACGTGGTCGCAGATGCCGCCGGCCGCCATGCTGTCGAGCGTCTTGACCAGCAGCCGCCGGGCGTCGTCGCGGGCCGATTTGTCTTCGGCCTGCCGCGCCCGCTCGAGCAAGAACATCAGGTTCGACGGCTCGGGAAACTTCGGCTGCCGGTCGTTTGCTTCGCTGAAGCCGAAGCCGCCGTACTTGGCGTCGAAGTCCTTGGCCAGCGCGGTTTGCAGCTTCCGCACGTCGTCGGCCTCCGGCTTCTCGGTCAAGAGGGGTCGCTGCCGGACCTGAAGCTGGACCAGCTCCGTGATTCTCTCCGCCTGCTTGGTGACGGTGTCACGCTTGTCGGTCCAGACCTTGTCCACCGCCTTGAGCACATCGAAGAAGCCGCTGCCGAAGCCGCGCTTCTTGTCCGCCCGCGGAGGCAAATAGGTGGCCGCCGACGGGCTTGCGCCTCGGGCGTGAGGAACATCGAAAGCGGCCAGCCGCCGCGGCCGGCGCTCCGTCAGCTCGTTATAGACGTGCAGGGCGGTCATGTAGATCTCGTCGATGTCGGGCCGCTCCTCGCGATCGACCTTGATGCACACGAAGTGCTCGTTCAGCACCTTCGCGATCTCCTCGTCCATGAAGCTCTCGCGCTCCATCACGTGGCACCAGTAGCAACTGGAATAGCCGATGGAGAGGAAGATCAGCTTGCCCTCCTTCTTGGCCTTGGCCAGCGCCTCGGCGCCCCAGGGATACCAATCGACCGGATTGTGGGCGTGCAGCAGCAGGTAAGGGCTGGTCTCTTTGGCCAGGCGGTTGGTGTGCTTCTTCTTGGCCGATGCCTTCGACGGCTTCTCCTCGGCGCAGCAGCGTCCCCGCAGCGGCAACCACAAGAACGAGCAGAGAGAATGCCAGGCGCCGAAGCATGATCCACCCCTTTGGGCGAGCGTCGAACGAGCCGTCACGGACAGCCCGTGAGTCTAACGACCGCAATCGCACGTCGCAGCGCGAATCACCGTTTTCCCGTTTCGGTATCTTCCTGTCCGCAATCTTCCTGTCATTGAATAACGACAGGAAACAAAAGACGGGCAGATGAAGGACAGGAAGATGGGTACAGGGCTCATTCGGGCTGATACAATGTCGCGGTCTTGTGCTCTGCCATCGCCTGAAGCCCGAAGCCCAAAGCCGGTTGGCTACGGCTCCTTTCCGTCGTCCTCGCCCTGCTTGTATTTGCGGACGATCTTACCCTTTTTGTGCTCGGTGACCATCGTGCCCTTCGGAAGAGCGATTTGGAAGAAGGCCGCCTCATAGCGCGGCGCGAGCTGAGCTTTGGTGTATTCGTAGGTTCTTTCCATCTCCAGCAGGGGGACGCCGCCCCCAGAGAGCGATTCGCGATCGAACGCCTTGAGGTGCGCACGGCGGGGGAGCCAGGCGCCGTCGGCGAGCTTCTCCAGCTTGGTGACTTGAAACGTGCTGCGGGGGCTCTTGTCGTTGCCTTCCGCGAAGTGTTCGAAGCGGATTGGTAGATAGTTCCTATCAACAGCAAGCCAGACGTGGAAGTGGCCGGCGGACTTCTTGGCGATAGAGAGCTTGCCGACGAGCTTCACGCACGTCAGGTCGTCGATGCGTTCCTGGCCGCCGTGCACAAGCGCCATCTGAGTCACGGCGCTGACCTGCGTGCCGGCGATGAAGGTCGCCAGGAGCTCTCGCGCGTGCCATCCGAACGGCCGCCACAGCAGGTGCGGCAGCCAGCGCGCGACGAGCGATTTCTCGTCCCGAATCGTGGCTCGCGCCTGCAGGATTGAATAGCGGACGGATCGCTTGCCGTCGAAGGCCTCGATCGCCTCCTCTTCCTTTGCCTTTCCATCGGCATCCAGCATCGTGCGTCGGTAGTGATAGAACTGCTTTCCACCGAGCAACACCAGCCGATAGGTTGTCTCCGACGATAGGGCAATGCCCTCGGGGACCGGAAGGTTGCGCCAGTATTCAACCCCGCACACAGCGCAAAGCGTCGCAGTCGGGGGTCAAGCATGGCTGGGGCGGAGCGTGAGACGCCCCAACGATGCTCGACTGTGGCTTCGCTGGCGCTCAGCCACAGCCACGCGTTCGAGCGCACGTGTGATCGTGCACGCGAGCCGCGTGCACCACGGTGTGCATCACGTGTCACCACGTTATGCTAGCTCGAAGATCGCTTCGATCTCTACCGAGATATTGCCCGGAAGCGACCCCATCCCCACCGCGCTGCGGCGCCCACCCCGTTGTCGTCGCCGAAGACTTGCTTCATCAGATCGCTGTAGCCGTTGATGACGGCGGGGTGATCCTTGAAATCCGGCGTGGCGTTGACCATGCCCAGCGTCTTCACCAGCCGCTTGACTCGGTTCAGGCTGCCGAGCTGGCTGCGGAGCGTGGTGAGGATCGTCAGGCCGACCTGCTTGGCCGCGTGATAGCCCCCCTCCTTGTCGATCTCGGCCCCCACTCGGCCGGTCATCATCGTGCCGTCGGATTTCAGCGGCCCGTGGCCGGAGACGTAGGCCATGTTGCCGACCACGACCACGGGCTTGTACACGCCGGCCGGCTTGGGAGGCGGCGGAAGCTCCAGACGCAGCTCTTTGACGCGATCTTCGGGATTCATGGGGGAGGGGTCCTTGGTCTTTTGTCAGTGGTCAGTGGTCAGTGGTCAGTGGTCAGTGGTCAGTGGTCAGTGGTCAGTGGTCAGTGGTCAGTGGTCAGTGGTCAGTGGTCGGTGGTCAGGGTTGACGGGCAGACCAGGAAACCGGCTAGCGTTGCGCGCCTGCACGCTTGGGTTCGTTCTTGCGGGTGGCCGTGCCGGGGGTCTGCGGCTCGGCGGTCAGCAGCAGGTGGTGATACACGAGCGCCGCGACCACGCCGCCGGCGATCGGGCCCAACCAATACAAGAGGTGCCAGTCCCAATGCCATTGGACGAGCGCCGGACCGAACGAGCGGGCGGGGTTCATCGATGCGCCGCTGATCTTTCCGCCGGCCAGAATGTCGAATGCCACCGTCAGTCCGATGGCAAAGCCACCGATCTTCACGGCCTTGCCGCGCTCGTCCACTGCCGCGCCGAAGACCGACGTGAGCAGCAGGAAGGTAAGAATGAACTCCATGCCCAGGACCACTGCCCAGGTGACGCCCTCGCCGGGCAGCGGAATGCCCAATTTGGCCGCCGTGACCGCCTGCTTGGCGAAGATTGCCTTGCAGGCCAGTGCGGCGACCGTGGCGCCGGCCAGTTGCGAGATGATGTAGCGCACCGCGCCGCCGCCACTGATCCGTCCGGTGGCCAGTATGCCCAGCGTGACGGCCGGATTGAAATGGGCTCCGGAGATGCCGCCGAAGGTGCTCACGGCGATCGATAGCGCAAGCCCGTGTGCCAGCGCAACGCCGACAATCCCTGCTCCGCTGTTGTAGGGGGGTTCGAGGCTAAGAATGGCCGCAATGCCGGCGAAACACAGATAAAACGTGCCGATGAACTCGGCCAGCATCGGCTTGAGGACCTTGGTGTCCATAGACTATTGACCCAGAGCGGCTCGGCGGGAGGTGTGGGGTTGCATACTGAGCCGTACCTTATCCATCGCGCTGGCGAGGGTCAATTGACGGCGGGAGAATTGTGCGCCGCACTGCCGAATGGGCGCGAAATCGCATACCATTTCTCGACGATGACGGTGGGGGCCTGAGAGTGCGGCGCCTCGCCGTCGCTTGCAGATTCTTGGACGAGAGATCGTGCCGTGTCGCCCGCCAACCAGCCCGCCCTGTATCTGATCCGCCTCGGCGGCGAGGTGACGACCAAGTCGCGCCCGGTACGCGCCCGCTTTCAAGAGCGTCTGAAGCGCAACATCGAGGAAGCGCTCGGCGCCGCCGGCGTGGGCCACCGGGTTCGCAACGAATGGAGCCGGCTGTTCGTGCGCGGCAGATTCGGCCGCCGCGCTCGAGCCGTTGACGCGAGTCTTCGGCATCCATTCCCTCTCGGCCGTGCGGCGGCAGTGTGCGCCGACGCTGGAAGAAATCGTCCGCGTCGGCCATGAGGAGTTCGAGGGCGACGTGCGAGGGAAGACTTTCGCCGTCCGCGCCCATCGTAGCGGCGAGCACCCGTTTCGCTCCCAAGACATCCACGTCGAGCTGGGCCGGGCGCTCAACGCACACGCGACCGTGAACCTCACGCGTCCCGACGTCACCGTGCAAGTCGAGGTGCGGCCCGACGCGGCGTATTTCTTCAGCGGCGTCGTCGCCGGACCCGGAGGCCTGCCGGTCGGCACGCAAGGCCGGGCGGTCTGCCTGATCTCCGGTGGCTTCGATTCGGCGGTCGCCGCCTGGATGATGCTCAAGCGCGGCGTGACGCTCGACTACGTGCTGTGCAACCTGGCCGGCGGCGTCCACGAGCGGCTGGTGCTCTCCATCGCCAAAATCCTGGCCGATTCCTGGAGCTATGGCAGCCGGCCCACGCTGCACGTCGTCGACTTCGAGCAGCCGCTGGCCGCCCTGCGCCGCGACGTGAACCCCCGCTTCGCCCAGGTGGTGCTCAAGCGGCTGATGTACCGCGTCGGCGTCCGCGTGGCCCAGGAGCTGCGGGCCGAGGCCGTGATCACCGGCGAATCGGTCGGGCAGGTCTCGTCGCAGACCCTGGCCAACCTGAGGGCCATCGACGAGGTGGCCGAGCTGCCGGTGCTCCGCCCGCTGGTCGGCATGGATAAGGAAGAGATCATCGACCGCTCGCGGCGGATCGGCACGTACGCCATCGCCTCGCAGATGCAGGAGTATTGTGCGATCGTGCCGGAGAAGCCGGTGACCGCCGCCCGGCCCGAGGCGGCCCGCCGGGAAGAAGCCCGGGTCGCTTGCAGGAGCCGGGCTTCTCGATACGGCCCTGGCGACGCGCAAGGTGATCGACATTGCCGTCGCTGGGGGCCAGCGATCTGGTGCTGCCGTATCTCCACAAGAGCGAGGTGCCCGGAGGGGCGCGTGGTCGTCGATTGCCGCTCAGCCTACCAGTACGCGGCCTGGCATTATCCGGGCGCCATCCACGTCGAGCTGGACGACCTCCTGGCCGACTACCGCCGGCTGGACAAGGGCAAGACGTACATCCTGTATTGCCCCATCGGCCTGCAAACCGCCGTGGCGGCCGAGAAGATGCAGCGCGCCGGCTATCAGGCCTACAGCTTCAAGGGCGGCAGCACGGCCCTGCGCGAATACGCCACCGAGCGAGGGCTGGAGGACTAGCTGGCGAACACCCGTCCGGCGAATACCGCGTCCGCAGAGTCTATTTGCCGCCCAGGCAGTATAAGCAGCGATCCGTCCGCAGCAGCAGTTGGCCGTTGCTGACGGCGAGCGAGGCGTTCGTGCGGCTCTCGTCGCCGTCGATGACGTTGTGGGCCAGCAGCTCGAACTTCGGCTTGGCCGCCACGACGTACGTGCCGTTGTGCTGCGAGACGAAGTACAGCTTGCCGTCGGCCAGGACCGGCGACGACCAGATGTGGCCCGGCCGCGGCTCGAGCCGTTCCTCGTACACCATCTTGCCGGTGGCGGCGTCCTGGCAGCAGACGAAGCCGCCGCCGTCGCTGGCCCAGTAGAGATGGCCGTCGTGGTAGACCGGCGAGCCGACGTTCGAGCCCTTGTTCATCCGCCAGAGGCCGTGCGTCTTGGTCACGTCGCCCCGCCCGCCGCGCGGACCGCCAGCGACGTGCTGCCGCCGCCGATGGCGAAGACCACGCCGTCGTGCGCCACGACGCTGGGGCAGACGTAGCGATGCACGCCCTCGGCCCGCCACAGCTCCTTGCCCGTGTCGGGGTCGAGGCCGACGACGCGGTCCTGCACGCTGACGACCAGCTCCGGCTTTTCCTTCGGGCCGACCAGGACCGGCGTGTTCCAGGCGGAGCCGATCCTTTGGCGCGCCACACTTCCTTGCCGGTCAGCTTGTCCAGCGCGACGAGCGAGCCGCTCTCGACGCTGGCGTTGACGATCAGCAGCTTGCCTAGAGCGACCGGCGAGCAGCCCGAGCCCCAGCCGTTGGTGTTCTTGCCGACGCTGGCGTGCCAGAGCTCCTTGCCGTCCAGGTCGAAGCAGTAGACGCCCGACTTGCCGAAGAAGACGTACAGCCGCTCGCCGTCCGTCGCCGGCGTGCTGGCGGCGTAGCCGTGGTAGGCGCCTTCGCCCGCGTACTTGTGCTCGGGCAGCTTCGGCTCGAACTCCTTGTGCCAGAGGACTCGTCCCGGTCTTGCGGTCGAGGCACACGAGGTGCCGCATCAGGTCCTTCTGGTCCCCCTA
>CAWEKV010000004.1:0-428941 GCA_963809785.1 uncultured Planctomycetia bacterium | reverse complement strand
GAAGCGAGCTGGCCGAGGCTCATTGTCACCTCTCTCGCTCGCGAGAGGGACGACTTCACTCCCGCAGCAAGAAGCCGTTCGCCCCGGACCCTCCTCTCCCATCGAGGGGAAGAGTCAAGAGCCACTCCCCGCCGGCTGGATCGCGCCGCGGCATGATCCTGCATTCTGCTCGGCATGCTGATTTTTTCCCTGGCGGTGCTGATCGTCATCTCGGCCCGGCAGCGGCAGCTCGTCGGCGGCTTTCCCAGCACAAGGTCGGCGTATGACGCCAACCATGGCAGCCTGCTCGAGCAAGGGCTCCAGTGGCTTGCTAAGCGGCTCGCCGATTCCTCCTCGGCACTGAAGGAGCAGCAGAGCCTGCTCGAGGACGTCTGCGGGCACGAAGTCTGCCGGCGACGCCGAGCGACCCGTCGTTGGTGGTTTCAAGCCCTGCCTGCAATCCAGCCCCGCCTATCCGGGTGCATGGCCAGCGGCTTCGGCACCGATCAAGGAGATACTCTCTGCGCAGTACAGGTACCAGAGTACGACAAGCAATCCGCAGTTTCAGCAGGCCGGCTACGACGGCAGCCATCTTGAGCGTGCTGGGCAGGTCGCCCACATGCGGAGCACGCCGTCGGTCGGGATCCAGGTCCGACCTGGCCCACGCCTTCCTTCCAGGTGCTGGCCTTCCCCAACGGCGAGGTGCGCCAGGCCCGACCCGGCGAGCCGATACCTGGCGACGCGTACCTCGGTGAACAGCGGGATTCGGCGGCGTAGGGCTGCGGCTGGATCCGAATCCCGGCCCGAGCTTCGGCAATACGACCCTGCCCGATCCCGACTTCCCGCTGCCCGCCGCGCTATTGCTGCTCAACACGGTGACCGACAAGGTGCCCCGGACGGTCGATCTGGCCGCGGGCCGCCGCGGACAGCCCTGGGACGCCGACCGATTACGACGATCCTTTCCTCGCTCGCCCGTATTGGATTCAGCCGCAAACTGCCGACCACAATCCGACCGAGACTGCGGGCACCGATCGCGATGGGAATGCCTATCCGGTACCTAGCTGCAGGCGGTGGTGGTGGTCACCGTCCTTCCACCGGCCGGACACGGTCGATTACATGGCCAACAACGCCGCGAACCGGAGCGATCCCCGGCTATGGCGGAAGCACACGTTCCGCCGCAGGCTGGATCAAAGTTGCTCAAGCGCGCCGAAGCGCGCAAGCTGCACCCCGGCTTCAATAACGATACGACGGGCCCATGGTCAGACCGACCGCCTGCTGAACCCCGAACTCGAACGTCGATACAAACGCGGACGCTGCGGCAACGGCATCCCCGACCCGCTGGAGCTCGACGTAGACGGCAACGGGACAGCGCCGACGCCCTGGAAGGAGATCCGCACCTGGGACGTCGATAACGACGGCGACGGACTGGTCGATAGCGTATGGGTCGATCTGGGCCTGCCCGCAGACGGCCCCGGACGGGCGGATGTTCAAGCCGCTGTTCGCGTTTCTGGTCCTGGACATGGACAACCGCATCAACCTCAACGTCCACGGCACGCCGCGAGCGACGGCAGCCGCCGGACGGCTCCGAGGGGCCAACGTGAACAGCCGTGAACCCACAGCCGTTACGCCTCCTGGGCCCCGGGTTCCAATCGTATTTCGCCACGCCCAATGCCCAGGTCACGCTCCCCCAGGGGCAGGGCAACAGCGTCGCCCGCGTCGAACCCCCGCGTGATCTTCGGGCAGGCCGAGTACCGGCAGTTGCTGTACGGCGTCGCCCAGTTGAACCAGACCCCCTTCGTGGGGGCCGAGTCCGTCCAAGCCCGGCAGGTACGGCGAGCGAAGCCTGGCCCCGCGCCGGCGCTGGCCGGCATCAGCAACAACGCGCACGATCCCTACATGTCGTGAAAGACTCGCGGTACCCCGACGGCTACGGCGCTAGGCGCTGAACCCGGCGGTCCAGTTGGGCCGGGCGCTGGTGGACTTGTATACGCCCCAGCGTCAGTTTTGGCCTGCCGGTCGATCACGGCGAGGCCAGCCTCTTCGGGCTGGGGCTTCTCGGCGAGCCGATTCGGCTGAACTACGGGCCTTCGACGCAGCTCGAGCAGGACCACCCGCTGCACTTCAACCCCTATCGGGAGCGGTACGCCGCGCCAGCGGGCGGCGAGACGCCGTGGACCATCCCTTTACCATGGAGGACGCCGAGGAGCTGCTGCGCCGCTACGACGTCGATGCCAAGTCGCTGCACCGCCGGCTCCGCCGCCTGGCCCCCAGCCTGTGGGGCGACGCGACGCCCGACGAGCGGCGCCGGCAGGGCCTGGTCACCGCCGAGAGCTACGACCTGCCGGTCGGGGCGTTCATTCCCACCAAACAAATCCGCGACGCCATGGAGGCCAACAACATCCGGCCCACGGGCAACCAGATCGTGGACCTGGTGACGTACAAGATCATCAGCGAAGGCCTGGCCACGCCCGCGCTGATCGCCAATTCCTTGCCGCAGCTTCTTTCGCCGCAGCTCGTGCGCGGCGAGCGGATGGACGTCAACCGCATCTGGGCCAACGGCCGCGACGACAACGGCAACGGCATCGTCGATGAGCTCCAGGAGGTCTGGCACGACGACGACCTGGATGGGGTCGTCGATCCCAACGAGGTCACTCCCTCGGAGTATGTCTGGTGGCAATCACCCGGCGTGGCGCCAGGGCGGCTACGGGCAATTCACCGACGTGGCGCTGAGCTGCGGAAACGGCCTCGACCTGAACTACGACGGCACGCTACGACCTCACCGACGAGGTGATCGCCCGGGTGCAGGCCCGGCAGCTCTACGCCCGGCACCTGTACGTGCTGATGATGCTGGTCATGGACCGTGGATACCTGGTCCCTGCGCAGGGCGTGGCGAACGGCCGGCAGTACACGGCCCGCCGCGTCGCGCAGTGGGCGGTCAACGTGGTCGATTTTCTCGATCCCGATTCGATCTGCACGCCGTTCGAGTTCGATTACGAGCCGTTCGTGAACAACGACGGCATGCCGCAAAACGGCACGTGGGACGTGGACGGCTGGGTGGGGCGCAACGCCGTCGCCAATCAGCCGAGCAGACGACGACGCAAGGCCGGAGCGCGGCTTGGTGTGGGGCTGCGAGCGTCCGCAGCTCTTGCTGACGGAGAGTTTTCCCTATCACGACATCCGCACCGAGGACCGCGCCGATGAAGACCCGCCGGGCGGCACCGAAACTGGCGTCGAGGATCGACCTCAACGACGCCGACGAAGGACCAGGACCGCGATTCGAAGCGCCGGCCACAAAGCGGCCTGTTCCTCGAGCTGTACAACCCCTGGCACGAGCCGGTGCCCGCGGAGTTCCGCAGTCGCACGCTGGGTCTCAACACGAACGCCGTGGACCTCAGCCGTCTGGCCCCGGCATCGACCGACCCCCTCTTGACGCCTCTCGCAGAGGCGGCCGCGGCCGGTGTGGCAAGTCGTGCTTCGCCGTGGCCAGGCCGACTGGTCGGGCAACGCGGCGAACACCACGCACCTCGATCCGCAATTCCCCCAGGCCCACGTCAATGCCGAGGCCGAGCGGATCGTCTGGTTCACGTCGGACCAGGCCTATGGCACGCCGACGCCGGCTCCAGGTGGACGACCGCATCTACTACACGCGATTGGAACGTGGCCCAACCCGGCTCCGATGAGCGATGTGGACTTTGCGGCCCGGCAGGCGGGCATGCCCGACGGCTACGAGGTGGCCTGGGAAAACAAGGTCGGCTTCGACAGCGACGCCAACAACATGGCGCAGATGTGCCTGGTGCGGCCGGGCGCGTTTCGCGGTCATCGGACCTCGCGTGCGGACGCGCATCGGCCGCTCCGGGGCGACGAACAACATGAACAACCACACGATCCAGCTGCTGGACGACAACGCCGGCTCGCCGCAGACGCCTGCCGCGCTGGTGTCGATGCAGAACCACAATTACCCGCGATGGTCGGCCGGCGGCGGCAATCCGCAATCGATCAAGCGGCCCGCGGGCATCGTGATCAACTATCCCCGCCCGCTCAGCGTCTCGGAGCCGCGGCAGGGCGAGAACTACTATCCGCAGCCCGACGCAGGTGACGCCGGACCCGGATGATAACTCGATCAAGTACGTCGACGCCTATGCGAAGGTGCACGACGATCCGCTGGACCAGCGAAGGACCCCTCGGCCAGACATCCTTCCTACGCAACGCAGCGCGACGTGACCGCCTACCTGCAGCGGCTGGCCAACCCGTTGCTGCCGTGGCACCCGACACGAATCCGTACCTGACGTGGACTCCATGCCGCTTACGCTGTCGCGGATTCAGGGCGAAGGGGACGACGTCTATGGGCAGAATGAGCCGAAACCCGACGACATCGCGGCCAATACCACGCCAGCGGTTCACCATCGCGCGAGCGGATCGGCACTCTGTCAGACGCCGAACAACCCGCACGGCAGCCTCACCGACTTCAACCTTTGGAAGCAGTATTTCTCCGATCCGTCCGCTGGCCGGACGCGAACGGCCGGACGCCAGCCGAACTTCGCCCACAGCCTGGGTTTCGTCAGCGGCCTGTCCACCGGTGCCAACCGGACGAACGTTTACCTGGGCCAGAACGGCGTGTGGAACAGCAACGACATGGTCGGCGTGGACAGTCCCTACATTGGCGATCCCAGGCCGGCGCCAATGGCGACGTGTACGCATTCCCCTGGTTCACGTGGAACGATCATCCCGTGGCCAGCCACTTGGAGCTGATGAACGTGCCCGCGAGCAGCCCCTCGCGGCTGCTCTATGAGCATCAGCTCCGTCATGACCAGGGGATCAACTACTTCGATCACTACCGCGACCGAAAGCGCCGCGGCGGATGAGCACGGGCCGGCATCACCGGGGCCGCCGTTCGGCCACCTGCTCAACTTCTTCCACTCGTCGGTTTTCGGGGCACCCGAAACAACCTCGGCGCAACTTCTTCCGCGTGTTCGAATTCCTCCGCGTGCCCAGCCGATTCGACGGCACCGACTTGATCTTCAACCCGCAGCAGTTCGTCTCCCCCCTGGTGGATCCCTCCGATGGGTCGGGCAACTTCGCTGCTGCCGCACAGCTTTTATCCGCCCTACAACCGCATCTCGCGATACCGCGAGCCGGGTTGGATCAACATCAACACGATCGGTGACGACGGCTACACGTGGCAGGCCATCCTGGATAACGACAGTCCGCGCCGCATAGCCGACGCGCACTGGCGCAAGGTGTTCATCAGCCGGCAGGGCTATGGCGGCTTGACTCCCGTCAGGTCAGCCGCTGCTGCCCACGATGAACCCTGAATCGCCCACGATGATTGCCAATCCGTTCCGGGCCTATAGCGACGGCTACAACGTGCCGATCCCGGCGTGCGGAATCAGGGCGCCAGCGCGGGCGGCCGGCCGCGCGGCCTGGTCGAGGCGACCTTGTTACGGCCGGACATCGGCCCCGATCCGGGCAATCCTTCGGCACGGTCCTCGATACGTCGCGGCCCTTGATGGCCCCGGAGACGACCGTGGACGGTCGAAGGTCGTCCGTCGCGCCGGGTGCCGGCGACGCGCGGTATGCCTTCAACGACGGCGACCGCAACCCCTACTTCCGCTACGACACGCTGCGAAAGCTGGGCAACGTGATCACCACCCGCTCCAACGTTTACGCGGTGTGGATCACGGTAGGCTACTTCGAGGTAAAGCAGGATTCCAGCCTGCCGCGGTCGTATTACCCGGACGGCTACACGCTGGGGGCCGAGCTGGGCTCGGATACCGGCGAGGTGGTCCGACACCGCATGTTCGCGGTGATCGACCGCTCGATCCCCGTCGCCTTCCAGCGCGGCGAGGACTACAACAGCCAGAAGGCGGTCGTGCTGAAGAAGATCATCGAATAAGCCGAGGGGCGGCTCGCCTGTCCATGAAACCGATTTACGCCCCGGCTCGCAGGAGCCGGGGCGTTTCTTTGTCGAAAACGGGCGGCATTTGCCTGCACCTATTGGGAACCTAGAACGAGCGGCTATTCCACGTGCGGCTCGGGAAGGATGCCGGTCTCTACGGCTGTCCGCAGCTCTTCCGGGCTGGCTTCCCAGGCGGCCTGATAGGTGGGCTCCAGGGGCACTTTCACGTGCAGGCTGCGGGCGAGGAAGAGCGGCATGTCCGGTAGCGCGTCGCCGACGGCGACCGGCTCGACGTAGGCCGTCAAGCCGTCGCCCGTGTCGTACGAAACCAGGATGCGGTCTTTGCCCGGCGGGAAGGCAAAGTCGGCGTCGTCGATCTCATCCCAGATCGCCTTGTGGATGCCCAGCGGATCGCGCTGCGTGGGCGGAAACAGATCGACGATCAGCACGCGGATGCCCGCCTTAAGGAATTCTAGGGTCTTCTCCACAAAGTCGCGAAGGGCGGCGCGGCTGTCCTTGTTGCCTGGCGAGACGATCTCGATCACCGCGATGATGCGTCCCAGGTGGTGCTTGATGACGATGCGGTTGGCCCGGTCGGCGTAGATCTGCCGATTGGTCGTTCGCACAATCCGCGTGACGGGCCGCTCGACCGTGACGACGCCGCCATTGCTCGTGGCTTCCCAGCCGGCGCCCCGCTTGCTTTCAATCGCCAAGACGTTCCGGTTCTTCGGGCCCGGCGCTGCTCGACGAGCGCGGCAACGCCTTTGGGCAGGCGGCCCGCGTTTAAGGCGTCTTTGATGCGAATCGACCAGCTTTGATGGAAATCGTGAAACAGTCCGGCTGGCACTTTCGTCCAGTCGTGAATCGGCATGGCTCCTCCTTCTTTTCATGAAAGCCTGCTTAAACATGCTAGATCGCGACCTGCAGGGCGACAAGTCGGCACCGCGAGACTGCGGTGCGTACGCCAACCGCGCCACACCGTCAGTGGGGAGGTCCCGGCTTTTGTTCGAGCACGCGAGCCGCGTGCTCCACGTCGGCCAGGATCACGTCACGCCAGGATCTTCGTGGCCACCTCGCCCGCCACGTCGGTCAGGCGGAAGTCGCGGCCGGCGTAGCGGTAGGTCAGCCTCTCGTGGTCGAGGCCGAGCAGGTGCAGGATCGTGGCGTGCAGGTCGTGGATGTGGACCTTGTCCTCGGCGGCGTAGTAGCCGTAGTCGTCGGTGGCGCCGTAGCGGAAGCCGCCCTTCACGCCGCCGCCGGCCAGCCACATGGTGAAGCCTTCGGGGTTGTGGTCGCGGCCGTCGCTTGCCCTGCGACGGTCGGCGTGCGGCCGAACTCGCCGCCCCACAGGACCAGCGTGTCGTCCAGCAGGCCGCGGCGCCTTCAGGTCCGTGCAGCAGGCCGGCGATCGGCTGGTCGACCTCGCGGGCGTTCTTCGCGTGGCCCTTCTTGCAGGTCGCCGTGCTGGTCCCACTGCACGTTGGCGTCGCTGTGCGTCACCTGGACGAAGCGCACGCCGCGCTCGGCGAAGCGGCGGGCCAGCAGGCACTGCCGGCCGAAGTTGGCGGTCGACCGGGTCGTCGAGGCCGTAGAGCTTGCTGCGTCGCCGGCGATCTCGCCGGAGAGGTCCTCGACCTCGGGCATCGTCGGTCTGCATGCGGAAGGCCAGCTCGAACGAGTTGATGCGCGCCTTCGAGCGCCGGGTCGGGCCCGGCTGCGGCCAGGTGCTCGCGGTTCATCTCGGCCAGCAGGTCGAGCTGCAGCCGCTGCACGTCGCGCGGCAGGCGCGGCGTTGCGCGATGTAGCGGAACGCGGGCCTGGTCGGCCGGGACGCTGGCGTTGCCGAGCGGCGTGCCCTGGTAGGCGGCGGGCAGGAAGGCCGAGCCCCAGTTGTTGACGCCGCCGTGGGCCAGCGTCGGGCAGATGGTGATGAAGCCGGGCAGGTTCTGGTTCTCGGTGCCCAGGCCGTAGGTGACCCACGAGCCCATGCTGGGCCGGACGAAGTTGTCGCTGCCGGTGTGCAGCTTGAGCAGCGCGCCGCCGTGGGCCGGGTTGGTGCCGTGCACGCGAGTGGATGAAGCAGAGGTCGTCGACGCAGCTCGGCCACGTGCGGGAACAGCTCGCTGACCCCGATGCCGCTCTGGCCGTACTGCTGGAACTTCCAGGGCGAGCGCGAGCAGGTTGCCGGTCTGCGGCGAACTGCACGCGCGGCTTGGCGAAGGGCAGCGGCTTGCCGTCGTCGCGGTCCAGCAGCGGCTTGTAGTCGAACGTGTCGACGTGCGACGGCCCGCCCTTCATGAACAGGAAGATCACCCGCTTGGCCCGGGTCGCGAAATGTGGCCGTCGCGGCGCGAGCGGCCCGTAGGACGGATTTTCAATTCGTCCGCCGACAGGCTCGGCCGAAGCCTCGTCCGCCAGCAGCGAGGCGAGCGCCAGGTAGCCGAAGCCGACGGCGCTCGTTCGGAGCAACTGGCGGCGGGACAGGCTCATGGCATTAATACGTCACTTGACTAACACGGATTTTGCCCAAGTCGCATCCTTCCTGCTCAGCGGCGGCTCAGGACGCTCCCCATAGATGTACTTCTGGTAGCCGGCGTCATCATAGATGCGGTGCAGCAGCCGCTGCAAATCGAGCTTGGGCAGTCGCGGCGCTGCGAGAGGCCGCCGTCGCCTGGGAGACAAACACGTCCGCACGGCCGAGCAGTTCCCTTTGATCCGATTCGACTTCGTGAACGTACACCGTCTCGTCGATCTTCACGATGTAGTCGTCGCCGACCTGCGGCTCGAGCATCGCCGCCGCCATCGGCATAAACCGCTCGTGGAAGTCGTGCCAGGCGTCTTCCTGCTCGAGGTAAGGATTCATGCCGGGAAAAGGCGAGCGCATAACGGCGGCTTCCAGCGGAACTTCCTAGCGCACGTAAACGAACTCATTCGCCGCCAAGACGGTTTGGCACAGCAAGCCCAGGCGCGTTGTCGGTGGCCCACCGCGTCCTTGCGTTGTGCTTCGAACGCTTGCGCGGCACGAGCGAGGAACGCGGCTGCGCGATGCAGCTCAGCCTCGGTCGCCGGCCGACCGTACGCTCTGACGTGGAGCTGCTGCACCCGCCCGTCGGTCGTCGAGACCGCGCTGCGCCAGCAGCGTCTCGGCCAGCCGCTCGCCGGCCGAAGTCATCAGCTCGCTGTTCATGGCGAACAGGCCTGCGGCGCCACCGTGGTCGTGGCCCGGTCGCCGCTGGGCACGGTGGCGTCGGTGTAAGTCGAACAGCTGGAAAACGTCGTACAGGTTGTTGCGGACGACCGGCAGGTAGAGCGACCGCCGCGGGCTGTCGTACCTGGTCGTGTCCTTCGACGTGTGGTCGAAGAAGAACTCGCGGTTCTTGACGTGCAGCAGCGAGCCGCCCATCGTGCGGTCGAGCAGGCCGCTCGACGGCCAGCAGCGGCGTCGCGGATCGCCTCGGCCTCCAGCCGGCGGACGTTCGCCCGCCAGTGCAGCCGGTTCTCCGGATCGACCCGCGCGGCCGTCGCGTCGTGCGCGCTGCTCATCTGGTACGTGCTCGAGAGCATGATCAGCCGGTGCATGCGCCTTGATCGACCAGCCGCTCTCCACGAAGCGCCGGCCAGCCAGTCGAGCAGCTCGGGGTGCGTGGGCCGCTCGCCCAGCGGCGCCGAAGTTGTCGGGCGTGCCGCACGATGCCCTGGCCGAAGTGCCAGCGCCAGAGGCGGTTGACCATCACGCGCGCCGTCAGCGGATGGTCCGGCCGCGTCGAGCCAGCGGGCCAGCTCCAGCCGGCCGCTCTGGCTGCGTCGAGCCGAAGGCCGGCGTGCTCGTCGCCGGCCAGCACGCGCGGGAAGCCGCCGGGGCACCGCCTTGCCCAGGCGTCAGGTGGCTGCCGCGGAGGTGGACCGGCAGGTCGGCGACCTGCCCTTCGGTCACCCCCATCGCCGACGGCAGCTCCGGCGCGGCCTTCTCGAGCGCGGCCAGCTCGTCGCGCAGCTGCTTCAGCTCGGCCTTCGCCTCGGCGGGATAGAGCGACTCCAGGTCCTTGCCGGCGGCTGCTGGCCGCGGGCCGCGGCGGCCCTCTTGGCCGCGCGTTGGCATCGTCGGCCACGCGGTTGATCGCCGCCTTCTTGGCTGGCGACTTGCCGTTCGTGCGCGGCCTTGCGGGCCAGGTCGGCTCGACGTGGCGAGCGAGTTCTCGTGCCAGCGGGCGATCTTCTTGAAGTGCTCCATCGTCTTCGTGCTCTTGAAGATGCCGGCCAGGCGCGTAGTAGTCGGCCGTCGGCGATCGGGTCGAACTTGTGATCGTGGCAGCGGGCGCAGCCGAGCGTCAGGCCCAGGAACGCCCGGCCGACCGTGTCGACCTGCTCGTCGATGATGTCCATCTCCATCTTCATCTCGTCGACCTCGGCCAGCACCTTCGGGCCGAGCGCCAGGAAGCCGGTGGCGATCAGCCGCTCGTGCCGCGTCGGCCTGCGTCGGCGGCGGGCAGCAGGTCGCCGGCGAGCTGCTCGCGTGAGGAACTGGTCGTACGGCTTGTCGTGCGTTGAACGCGGCGATGACGTAGTCGCGGTAGCGCCAGGCGTTGCCGTGGGCGACGTTCTCGTCCAGGCCGTTGGAGTCGGCGTAGCGGGCCACGTCGAGCCAGTGCCGGCCCCAGCGCTCGCCGTAGTGCGGGCGAGGCCAGCAGCCGGTCGACGACGCGGGCGAAGGCGTCGCGGCGACTCGTCGGCCAGGAACGCGTCGACCTCCTCCGGCGTCGGCGGCAGGCCGGTCAGGTCGAACGTCGCGCGGCGGATCAGCGTGCGCTTGTCGGCGGCGGGCGCCGGCCGCAGCCCTTGCGCCTCCAGCTCGCGCCAGGATGAAGCGATCGAGCGGCGTGCGAGCCCAAGCCGCATCGCGGATGCGTGGCAGCGACGGCTCGCGCGCCGGCTGGAAGGCCCAGAACCTGCGGCCGTGCTCGATGTCGATGACTCGCTTCTTCGCCCCCGCCCCCGCCCAGCGCTCGGAGGGCCTCTTGTCGCCGTCGGGATAGGGCGCCCCGATCTTGACCCACTGCTTGAGGTCGGCGATCTCCTGATCCGAGAGCTTCTTCTCCGGCGGCATCTGCAGGTCGCGGTTCGCGTACCCCACCGCCTCAATCAGCAGGCTATCGTCCGGCTTGCCCGGCACGACCGCCGGCCCTCGCTCTCCGCCGCCCAGAACGCTGCCCGGCGTGTCGAGCCGCAGTCCCGACGTCTCCTTCTCCGGCCCATGACACTTGTGGCATTGCTCGACAAGCAGCGGGCGGATCTTCTTCTCGAAAAAGGCGATCTCCTCAGCGGAGTGCTGCTTCGGCTCGGCGGCTGCGCGGTCGCGCACGACAGCAACCCGCCACAGAGCCATGCCAAAGTGAGCGCCACGGTGCGAACCATACGGAGTCCGTAGTTTCAAAGGCGGGAGATCGGAGGGCAGGAAGCGCCCCGATTATCGGCGGATGGCCCCGTTTGTTCAACGGAAAAGGCCAGCCGACGCACGCTCGGCCCCCATCGGCTGAGCTCACGACGGCGATACGACAGGGGGAATCGCTCCCCCTAGGTCGCCAGGAGGGCCGCAGGGCGCCAGCCACCGGCGATCAGCTCGTCACGAACACGATGACGACGGAGCCCACGAGCGGCGCCAGCGTCATGGCGATGGCGATCTCGAACACCTGCACGACCATTGCGGAACGGAAGCCCGCGGAGAGCAGCCACGCCAGCACGGCTGCGTGGACCAGCAGCCGCAGGGCGATGGCCAGCAGCAGCGCCTCGATCAAATGGCGCTCGCCCAGGGCAGCCAGCAGCCCGCCGCCCAAGGCGGCGTCGGTCAAGAGCGTCACGAAGACGACGCACGTGGCGTAGTGCCAACTGGGAACGGGGATCTGCTCCTCCTCTCCGGCGATCTTCTTGTTGTGTAGCACGACAGCAGTGCGAAGGATCCACGCGCCGGCCACGAGGATGCCCAGCCCGGCACCCATCCAGGGCGCGGTTTTCGTCCACTCGTCCATGCCGGTGGGAAACATGATGTGGCCGTAGGAGGCGGGCATTTCGGGCTTCAGTTGCGGGCTGCGGGCTACAGGTGCGATCTCATGCGTGTATTGAACTGATGCCCAAAGTTTCACTTGGTTACCAGCAGGATCACCACAGCTGCCAAGCCGAGGGCCAAGGCGGCGATGAAGTGAATCAAGGTCTCGCATACCTGCACGGTGAGGGCGTCGTCAAAATCGATGCGGATCAGCCAACACACCATCCCGGCCCGCAGGACGAAGAACCCTACGGAGGCAAGCGGCAGAAACACCCAGGCGAGTATCCACACCGCGTCGCTCACGTGGCGTGGGGATTCGAGCGTGGCGGTGGACACGAGAAACAGCAGGCCCAGCAGGCTGATTCCCGCCACCAACCCCAGCAGCAGCGAAAGCCCCACGACGCCGAAGGCCTTGCCCAGGTCCGGCGCGCGGATGGGCCGCTCCGACATGCGATTTCGCCAGCCGATGCCCCAGCGGAGGATCAGCGCCCCCAGCAGCAGCTCCAGCACCAGCGCGGCGCCGATGAGCTGGGGACCGGCTTGGGCGTAGGAATCCAGCACGGGTGCTTCTCGGCTGCGGAGTAAAGCGGGATAATGGCCGAAACGACCTCATGTTCCAGTGTAGCAAGAGCGTCAGCGGGCAATCTACTGGCCAATCGTAGTAGGCACACTCCCTGTGCCGTAGAACGGAATTTCATTCCGTTCGCTCCTTGGTATCAGTCAACGCGGCAGCCAGAGGCGTGGGCTCGGTTCTACGGACGGCACGCGGAGCGTGCCTGCTACCTGGTCATACCTTCCACAGCACGCCCGCCGGGCCGGCGTTGACAATCGGGGTGGTGCCGATTGTGCCTTGCCGGCCGGCGCTGCCGTGGATATGCCCGCAGACCACCAGCCTCGGTCGCACGCGCAACACGGCCTCGCGCACGGCAACGCTTCCCAGGCTTTGACCGCTTGATGAGAGGTCTACCGCACCCTTGGGCGGCGAATGCGTCACCAGCACGCAACCCGCCGGGCAATCCGCCAGCAGTTCCCCGGCTTGCTCCTCGCTGAAGTCGTAGCTCCAGGAGCCAAAGGGTGTAATCGGCACGCCGCCGCCCAGGCCGAAGAAGGTCAGACCCTGGACCGTGGCGCTCGATCCGTGCAGCACCCGGGCAGTGGGCCAGGTGGTACAGGCTGCAATCAGCTCTTCGGTGGATTCGTTGTTGCCGGCGACAAGCACTGCGGGCTTCGCAATCGGGCTGAGCACATCCAGGCATACGTGAAGCTGGCGACGAAGGTTGGCGAAATCACCCTGCGCCGACGAGGATGTCGGCCTGGTCGGCCAGCCCCACCAAGCGCCGTGCGGCGGCGGCATCGGCGTGGAGGTCGCTGAAGAGAAGCAGCTTCAAGGAACAATCTCACTTGCCGAGAACCACTTCCGCCTTGCTGGTAAGCCGGGCAGCTCGACAGCTAAAGCGGCGACGAGTCGCAGCACTCCGATAGCCTAAGGTTGCTTCTTCTTCTTCGGCTTCTCCCCAACCTTCTCGCCGGCCGACGCATCCGATTCGTAGGCCTTCTTCGCCTGGAAGCCTTCGAGCATTCGTTTCAGCAGCTCTTCTTCGTCCTTCTCCCCTTTGGTCTTTTCCAGCGCCTTGTTGGCCGTATCGATGGCCTCACCGAACTGGCCGGAGCGGGCTTGCGCGGCGGCCAGCACGCGCAGGCTGCGGGCATCGTCGCCGCCCAGCTCGACGGCATATTGCGCGTTCCGCAGGGCGCTCTCGGCGTTGCGGTACTGGGCCACAGGGCAAGTCGCCCGCAGCCACGCGGCGCTGAGATATACCCGCGCATACCTGGCGTTGATCGCCATCGCCTGCTGGTAGTCGCGGATGGCCTCCGGGTGGCGGCCGTTGGCGTAGTAGGCGTCGCCTCGAAGGGTGTAGGCCTCGAAGTCACCGCGGTTGCGACTGATGGCCCGGCTATAATCGGCGATGGCCGCATCGACTCGCCCCTTCTGGTAGTTGCCAAAACCGCGGGCCGTGTAGACCACGCCCTCGCCGTAGCCGTATCGCAGCGCCAGATCGAAGTCGGCGAGCGCTTTGTCGTAGTCGCCCAGGCCGGCGTGCATTTCGCCGCGGTTGTAGTATCCCTTTCCGTAGTTGGGCCGCAGCCGGAGCACCTCGCTGAAGTCGGCCAGTGCCTTCTCATACTGGCCCGTGGCGGCGTGGCTTGCACCGCGGCTATGCAGCAAGTGGAACTCCCAGTCGGGCCGCTCGCCGCCCGCCGCCGTCGGCCAGGTGCTTGATCGCGGCGTCGAAGTCGGCCAGCGCCTCCTTGTCTTTCGGGGCCGAGCCGCTGGCGTAGTCGTCACCGCGCTTCCAGTATGCCCAGGCGACGAGCTTGTGACCGTAGGCCTTGAAGGCGGGGTTTTCCGTTTCGGCGATTCCCTTCTCACACAGGTCGATCATCTCCGAGAATTCCTTGCCAGACGCGGCCGTCTTGCTGACCTCGAAGGCCTTGAGCAACTGAGCGCGGCCCTCGTCGGCCGGGGCCGATGGCTTGGCGTCGGACGGTTTGGCCTCCTCTTTGGGCTTCTTCTTGGATTCTTGAGCAAGCACCGTGGAAGCGACAGCCAAGGCCGCTGACGCGCAAACCAAGCCGCGAACAAACGGAAGCAGGGATTTCATAGTCCGCCTACCTTGCTAGAGAAGATCCGGGAGACGCCGTTCCCATTGAAGATAGCCACGGCTGCGCCATTACGCCACCGGCCGCGGGAAGTAAAGGGGCGAAGGTGGGCAAGTCGCTCTGCGAGTTGTTGACGGGCACGATTGGAAACGTGCCCACGTCGGCTGGCGGAGCAAAATCGCCGCTTAGTCCTGCGGCTCCGTCATCCGCCACGGATCGAGCGCCTGTTTCAGCGTCTCCGCCGGCAAGATGTTCTTCTCCTCGCAAAGCTCGCGGATCGTCTTGCCGGTCTTGAAGGCCTCCTTGGCCAGCGCGGCGGCCTTCTCGTAGCCGATGTGCGGGTTGAGGCTGGTGACCATCGACAGGCTCTTCTCGACGCGACGCCTCGCAGGCTTCGGCGTTGGCTTCCATCTCCATCGGCGCAGAAGTCGACGAACGCCTTGCGTCGACGCGGCCAGGAGGTGCGACGCTCTCCAGCGTCGTCTGCCCCATCACCGGCATCATGATGTTGAGCTGGAACTGCCCGCCGGTCGCGCCGCTGAAGGCGACCGTCTGGTCGTTGCCCATCACGCGGGCGGCGACCTGCATCATGCTCTCGCACATCACCGGGTTCACCTTGCCCGGCATGATCGAGCTGCCCGGCTGGCGGTCGGGCAGCTTCACCTCGTAGAAGCCGCAGCGCGGGCCGCGAGCCGAGCCAGCGGATGTTGTTGGCGACGTTGAACAGCGTGACGGCGATCGTGCGCAGCTGGCCGTGGCACTCGACCAGGCCGTCGCGCTGGGCGTTGGCCTCGAAGTGGTTGGTGGCCTCGACGAACGGGATGCCCGTTTCCTTGGCCAGCACCGCGGCCACGCGGCGGCCGAACTCGGGATGCGTGTTGATGCCGGTGCCGACCGCCGTGCCGCCGGCGGGCAGTTCGAGGACGGCCTCGATCGCCCGCTTGGCCCGCTCGATCGACAGCTCGAGCTGCCGGGCGAAGCCGCCGAACTCCTGCCCCAGCCGCAGCGGCGTGGCGTCGGCCAGGTGCGTGCGGCCGATCTTGATGATCTTGTCCCACTCGCTGCGCCTTGTCGGCCAGCACGTCGTGCAGCCGCTCCAGGGCCGGGATCAGGTCGTTCTTGATCGCCACGGCCGACGGCGACGTGGATCGCCGTGGGGAACATGTCGTTGGTGCTCTGCCCCATGTTGACGTGGTCGTTGGGATGGATCGGCTTGTCCTTGCGCGAAGCGGTCGCCGCCGATCAGCTCGATGGCGCGGTTGGCGATCACCTCGTTGGCGTTCATGTTGCTCGAGGTGCCCGAGCCGGTCTGAAAGACGTCGATCGGAAACTGGTCGTCGAACTTGCCGTCGGCCACCTCGCGGCAGGCGGTCAAGAGGGCTTCGACCTGCTTGTCGGTCAGCGGGTTCTTGCCGGTCTTCGTGAGCTTGCCCAGGTCGCGATTGGCGATGGCGGCGGCCAGTTTCACCAGGCCCAGCGCGTGGATCAGCGGCGGCGGCAGCGGCCAGCCGGAGATCGGAAAGTTCTCGACGGCCCGCTGCGTCTGGGCGCCGTAATAGGCCTGGGCGGGGACCTTGACCTCGCCCATCGAGTCGTGTTCGATGCGGAATTCGGCCATGAATGTTCCGCCAATGCGAAGAGGAGTCCCTGAATGCCAGCAAACCGCCGCCGGCGCGCTGTCATCATACTTGGCTGCCCGGCGCCAGCAAGGTCCGTGACTTGCACGGCAAGAGGCCGCCATAATCGCCAGCCACAACACTCGACTCGGTGGGTTTGTTGAGTCGGTCTGCTCACCTCCTTATCTCTTCACCTACTCACCTACTCACCTACTCACCTAAGCTGCGGAAGCTGCTCCAATCCAGTCCCAGCTTCCGCATCCGCGCACGCAGCGTGTGGGGGTTGATCTGGAGCATCGCGGCGGCGCCGCGCGGGCCTTCGATGCGCCCCTGCGTGACCTTGAGTGCGGCGGCGATGTGCTGCCGCATGGCCTCGGCCAAGGGTGCCACGGAGGATCGACTGGGAGCCGGGCCAAGACGCGGCACGGGCACGCCGCCTTGCGAAGTGGGAACGGCTCCGAGATTTGACAAGCCTAGAGCGGCGGCGATCTCCAGCCGCTTGCCGTCCCCCAGGATCGCTGCCCGGTCGATCACCGCTCCCAGCTCGCGCACGTTGCCGGGCCAATGATAGGCCTGGAGCAAACGAAGGTCCTCCATGTCGGGCGTTGACCGGCGCCAGCCCGAAGCGGATGGCCGCCCGCTGCGCGAAGTGTTCCGCCAGCGCCGGGATGTCCTCCTTTCGCTCGCGCAGCGGCGGCAGCAGCATCGGGAAACACCGCGATGCGATACCACAGGTCTTCGCGAAAACGGTTCTCGCGGACCATTGTCGGCAGATCGCGATGCGTGGCGGCGACGATCCGCACGTCGACGTGGATCGGCTCGCTGCCGCCGACGCGCTCGATGAAGCCGTCTTGCAGCACGCGCAGCAGGCGCACCTGAGCGTCGGCGGCAGCTCGCCGATCTCGTCGAGGAACAGCGTGCCGCCGTCGGCTCGCTCGAACCAGCCTTCGCGCGTGTCCAGCGGCGCCGGTGAAGCTGCCCTTCTCGTGGCCGAAGAGCTGCGAGTCGATCAGCTCCGGCGGAATGGCGCCGCAGTTGACGCGGATGAACGGGCCGGCGTGCGCGGTCGCTGCCGTTGTGGATGGCGCGGGCGATCAGCTCCTTGCCGGTGCCGGTCTCGCCGAGGATCAGCACCGGCACGTCCGACCGGCAAGTCAATTGCACGCGCTGCATCACCTGCCGCAGGCCCGACTGCTGCGCCGACGATCGTGTCGCCCAGCTCCTTGCGGCCCAGGCGCGTGAGCAGCGAGCGACGATCCGCTTCGGCCGCTTCGCGCAGCGCCGCCAACTCGTGCACGCGGCGGTCGTTCTCCAGCGCTACCGCGAGCGGCTCTTGCAGCGAAGCGAGCATGGCCTCGTGTTTTTCCAAGAACTGTTTACCATCGTGGGACACCAGCACCAACAGGCCGATCGGCGCGTGCGTGGCGACCAGCGGCGCGATCAAGAGATCGCCTGGCAGGTCGGGCCACCGCAGCAGCGCCAGCGCCGGCGGAATCCGCCGAGCGCGGCCGATGCGAGCCGGCTCGCCCCGGCGAATCCAGGCCTTGAGCTTCGGCAAATCTCGTTCGGACAGGTCTTGGACGCTGGGCCAGTCGGCCGACGGCAAGGCGGGCGCGACGGCGGCCAGCGAGACCCGGCTGTGCTCGGCGTCCAGCCGCAACACGACTAACTGCCGCAGCGGCATGTGCTCTGACAGCATGCCAGCGATCGCCCCGGCGGACTGGCCGATTTCGATGTGCCGGCAGGCCTCGCGCCACACGTCCAGCAACAGGCGACGAAACGGTTCCACGATCACCCCATTCCGTGTTTAGTCACGGAAGTCTATCTATTGTAACGGCAAATGTCCAGTATATGTGCTGGATATTACCCATCAGATTTGCCTATTTGACCAAGATGGTCGTGTTTCGCGGGTTTAGCGCTGCGGCACAGCGCGTGCGTTGTAGCAGGCACACTCCGTGTGCCGTTCGGCGGTCGGCTAGCACGCGGACTTGGCCACGCAACTGACGGCACGCAGAGCGTGCCTACTACTCCTTCCCGAGATGAAACCATGAGCCCCATCGCTTCCACGTTCTTGGCGCTCACTTTCAGCGGCCTATTGGCCTGCGCCGGCTGCGGCTTCTCGTCGGGTAGCGAAGACGGCAACGTGACGCTCACCAACGTCTCCTACGACCCTACCCGCGAGCTGTACGCCGAGTTCAACCAGGCCTTCGTCCGAATACTGGCACGAGAAGACAGGGCAGACCGTGAAGATCGAGCAGTCGCACGGCGGCTCGGGCAAGCAAGCCCGTGCCGTGATCGACGGTCTGCAGGCCGACGTGGTGACGCTGGCCCTGGCCTACGACATCGACGCGATCGCCGAGCACTCCGGCCGGCTTCCGGCCGATTGGCAGCAGAAGCTGCCGCACAACAGCTGCCCCGTACACTTCGACGATCGTGTTCCTCGTCCGCAAGGGCAATCCCAAGAAGCATCCGCGATTGGGACGACCTGGTGCGATCGGACGTGTCGGTCATCACGCCCAATCCCAAGACCTCCGGCGGCGCACGCTGGAACTACCTGGCGGCCTGGGGCTATTGGCTGCGTAAGCATCCTGAGCGACGACGAGGCGCCAGGCGAGAGTTCGTCGCCGCAGCTCTTCGGCAACGTGCCGGTGCTCGACTCGGGTGCTCGCGGGTCGACGACGACATTCGTGCAGAACGCGGCATCGGCGACGTGCTCCTGGCCTGGGAGAACGAGGCCTTCCTCGCGATCAAGGAGTTCGGCCCGAACACAACCTGGAGATCGTCGTGCCGTCGGTCAGCATCCTGGCCGAGCCGCCGGTGGCCGTCGTGGAAGAGAACGCCAAGAAGCACGGCACGTTGGAGGTGGCCAAGGCCTACCTCGAATACCTGTACTCGCCCACCGGACAGCGGCTGGCGGCCAAGCACTTCTACCGCCCGGTCAGCCCTGAGCACGCGGATCCGCCGACGATCTGAAGCGCTTCGCCGAAGGTCGAGACTGTTCACGATCGATGAAGTATTCGGCGGCTGGGCCGAAGGCGCAGGCGACGCACTTCAACGACGGCGGCGTGTTCGACCAGATCTATTTGAAGAGGTGAGTAGGTGAGTAAGTGAGTAAGTGAGTAAGTAGCGAAGGCAATGACGATCGTTCCCACTCACCTACTCACCACTCACCTACTCACCTACTCACCAGCCCATGTTCCGCCTCCGCTCAACACGCGTGTGCTGCCCGGCTTTGGCCTGACGCTGGGCTACACGCGTGCTGTATCTCAGCCTGATCGTGCTCCTCCCGCTGGCGGCCTTGTTCTTGCAAGGCCGCCGGGCTGGGATGGGCGGAGTTCTGGAACACGGTCACCCAGCCGCGGGTGATGGCCTCCTATCGATTGACGTTCGGCGCGTCGCTGCTGGCCGCAACGGTCAACGTGGTGTTCGGCTTCGTCGTCGCCTGGACGCTGGTGCGATATCGCTTTCCGGGCAAGACGGCTGGTGGACGCGATGGTCGATCTGCCCTTCGCGCTTGCCCACGGCGGTCTCCGGAATCGCCCTGACCACGATCTATGCTCCCGACGGCTGGATCGGCCGCTACCTGGAGCCGCTGGGCATCTAGGTGGCGTTCACGCCGCTGGGCGTGACGATGGCGCTGACCTTCATCGGTGTGCCGTTCGTGGTGCGCACGCTGCAGCCGGCCGCTGGCCGACCTCGATCGGGAAACCGAAGAAGCGGCGGCCAGCCTTGGTGCAAGCCGAGCTGGCAAACCTTCTTCCGCGTGATCCTGCCCGCGGTGATGCCGGCGCTGCTCACCGGCTTTGCCCTGGCGCTTCGCGCGGGCGATCGGCGAATACGGCTCGGTGGTGTTCATCGCCGGCAACATGCCGCTGGAGACGGAGATCACGTCGCTTTTGATCATCACGAAGCTGGAGCAATTCGACTATCGCCGGGGCGACCGCCATTGCCGTGGTGATGCTCACGACCTCGTTCGCGATCCTGCTGACGATCAACACGATTCAGTGGTGGCACAGCCGCCGCTATCGAGGAGCGGCTTGAACATGCACGCCGAACTTGTCACCACCCCTCAGACGCTCACCACGGCAGCGGCGAGTCCGGCGCCGGCCAGTACGGATGAGCCGCTGTGGGTCCGCTGGGGCCTGATCGCTACCACGGTCGCGTTTCTCTCGCTTGTTCCTGTTCGTGCCGCTGGCGGCGGTGTTCGCCGAGGCGCTCCGCAAGGGCGTGGCGGCCTACGTCGCCAGCTTCCGCGATCCGGCCGCCCTGGCCGCGATTCGTCTCACGCTCTTCACGGCGGCGATCTCCGTGCCGGCCAACATGATCTTCGGGCTGGCGGCGGCCTGGGCCATCGCCAAGTTCGAGTTTCCCGGCAAGAGCGTGCTGATCACGCTGATCGATCTGCCATTCGCCGTCTCGCCGGTGGTATCGGGGCTGGTCTTCGTGCTGCTCTTCGGAGCTGCATGGCTGGTTTGGCCCATGGCTCATCCAGCGTGACGTGCAGATCATCTTCGCCGTGCCGGGCATCGTGCTGGCCACGATGTTCGTCACGTTTCCCTTCGTGGCTCGCGAGCTGATCCCGCTGATGCAAGAGCAGGGCACCGACGAAGAACAGGCGGCCCTCTCGCTGGGCGCGAGCGGCTGGCAGACGTTTTGGCGGGTCACCCTGCCCAACATGAAGTGGGCCTTGCTCTATGGCGTGATCTTGTGCAACGCCCGGGCGATGGGCGAGTTCGGGGCCGTGTCGGTGGTCTCGGGCCACATTCGCGGCAAGACCAATACGATGCCGCTGCACGTGGAGATTCTCTACAACGAGTACAACTTCGTGGCCGCGTTCGCCGTGGCCTCACTGCTGGCCCTGTTGGCCCTGGCGACGCTGGGACTGAAGACCGCCGTCGAAGGGCGGCTGCATCGAGAACATGACAAGGTGACAGGGTGACAAGGTGACAAGGTGAGGAATGAACGTCCAACGTTCAACGCCGAACGTCCAACATCAAATGCACTCGCGCGGCGACCGACGCTCTCGCGCGCCGAGTGTCACCTTGTCACCTTGTCACCTTGTCATCAGCCCCTTGAGCCTACTGGAGACAGAGGGATAACCCGTGAGCATCGAAGTCCAACGCATTCACAAGACTTTCGGCAATTACCAAGCGCTGCGCGACGTGAATCTGAGGGTCGAGGACGGCGAGCTGGTGGCGCTCTTGGGCCCTTCCGGCTCCGGCAAGACCACGCTGCTGCGGATCATCGCCGGGCTGGAGAAGCCGGATCCGCATCCCGGCTCGGCCATTTTGTTTCACGACGAGAACGTGGCGCGCCGGCCGGTCGGCGATCGCCAGGTCGGATTCGTCTTCCAGCACTACGCTTTGTTCCGCCACATGAGCGTCTTCGAGAACGTGGCCTTCGGGCTGCGAGTGCGGCCGCGTGTGGAGCGGCCGTCGCGCGCGGAGATCCGCGATCGGGTGCACCATCTGCTGCAACTGGTGCACCTGGATGGCTTCAGCAATCGCTATCCGGCGCAGCTCTCGGGCGGCCAGCGGCAGCGCGTGGCGTTGGCGCGGGCCTTGGCCGTCGAGCCACGGGTGCTCCTCTTGGACGAGCCGTTCGGGGCGCTGGACGCCAAGGTGCGGCAAGGTCTGCGCGCCTGGCTGCGCCGGCTGCACGACCAAATCCACGTCACCACTTTGCTGGTGACGCACGACCAGGAAGAGGCCCTAGAGGTCGCCGATCGTGTGGTGGTGATGAACCAGGCCCGCATCGAGCAGGTCGGCACGCCGGCCGAGGTGTTTCATCATCCGGCCTCCGAGTTCGTGATCAGCTTCCTTGGCCAGGTCAATGTCTTCCACGGTCGCGTGCAAAACAGCAAGGCCGTGGTCGGCGACTGGGCCATCGAAGTCCCGGCTTATCCGCACGAAGAAGAGCGCCAGGTCGCCGTCTACATGCGTCCGCACGAGTTGGACATCCGCCGCAAGGCCAACGGTGAGGCCAGCTTGCCGGCCCGCGTGGAGCGGATCAATCCGGCCGGCTCAATCACCAAGGTCACGCTGCACACGTCCGAGCGGCAGGAAGTACTGGTCGATCTCACCCTGGAGCGCTACGCCGAGCTGGCCTTACAATCCGGCGACAAGGTGTTTGTGGTCCCGAAGCGGGCCAGAGTGTTCACTCCAGACTATGCGATTTAGCCAGCGTGGTCGGGTCACTCCGTGACCCGATTCCGGTTACGGAGTGACCGGACCACATTTTCCGCCACGAGCACAACAAAAAGGCCCTGTCTCGCCAAGAGCAGGGCCGCGTCGGTTAAGCCACTCACTGCGAAGGATGCCTGGCTAGCAGGTGCCGCAGCAGACCGGCGTGTTGTTGAAGCAGATGTAGCAGCAGCAACCCGACTCGCAGCAGGTCGAGAGGCACTCGCAGCACGACTGGATCATCGCGCAGCAGGCCTTGTCGCCGGACGTGCAGCTGATGCAGCAGCCGTCCTTGGTGTACTCGCACTTGCAGATGCCGAAGGTCAGGTTGCACTGGCAACAGGGGATGCCGTTCAAGGTGCAACAGCAGCTGCACAGGCCGTCGGAGAGCATGCGGCAGAGGTTCTGCAGCGTGCCGCGGGCGACTTCGTCGTCGCAGCGGCAATGGATCTTGCAGCCGTCCTTCGTCTTCTCGAACTTCAACGTGCAGCGGGGCACGACGCACCAATTCGCCGCAGCGGGGGCCCCGCCGGGGAACGAGCTGGGCTGGAACCCGCCAATCGGTCCGCCCAGCGGCATCGCGGCGGAAGAAGACCTCTCCAACAGAGCTGACGCAGCCATGACAAACTCCTTTTCATTAGGCCAGCCGCCCGAGAATCATGTCTGGGTGCTGAAAAGCCGTTGATCCATCGGTGGCCGACCAGGGTGCGCGAGACCTCCAGACTACCGGTCAGTGTCGCAAAGGGATAGTGTCCCAAAGCGGTGTCGCGAAACGAAAAACGAACGCCTCCCGTGTCATCAGCATTGATAGCAGCTTATACCGCAGTCGGCGAAAAAATGTCAAGCCAACTTGCCGGGCCGGAGGATTGGGCAAGACGTGGGGGTGGCAAGGGCTGTGCTTGCGAAGGTTGCTGTCGCCCGGTGGAGTGCATGCGGCGGTAGCCCGAAAAAGCAAAGCGGCAGGAAGCCGCTGCACGATGGGATGGATAGGGCGATGCGACGGCGCACCGGATGCCCCCCGCCCAAGGCCAGAAGGAAAAAGGACCATGTGGGAAAACCGCATTTCGCAGCACGTGGATGCCGTCTTCGGCCAGGCGGACGTGCCGGCGGCTCAGCCGCAGGCGCCCGCGCCCGCCGGGGCATCCGCATCTGATCCAGCGCGGCGACATCTATCAGGCGGCCCGTGCTTGGGCGGTGCTCGACCAGCAGATCGGCCGGCTCTTTAACCCCGACGCTTCGATCGAGTAGAATGGCCCACCGCGATTGCTCCGCCACGGGAGACCGCTCATGTGGGAAGAAGACACGTCCGTTCCCTTTGACTCGGGCCGGTTTGACGCCGAGCAAGAGCACCCGCCGCAGGAGTCTGCGGCCGCGCCGCCCGGCCAGCTCTTTCCCGGCATGTTCCCGGCTTTGCCCTTTCAGGGCGTGATGTTGCCGAACGTGGTCTCGATGACGAACCTCTACGACGCGGCCCGTGCCCGCGCCGTCGCCGATCAGCAGCTCAGTAAACTCTTTAATCCTGAGTATTACATCTAGGTGGAACTCTATCGTCGCGAATTCGGGGCGATTAGACTGGGCTTGCCGAATGACGGACCTCTGTCCGGCATGAAGACCGACGCCTGGAGATCGCCATGCTTCGCACGCACGGGTTACTCGTCACGGGATTGCTGCTGACTTTGGCGACGACGCCCGCGGGGGCCGCTGATCCTCGCCCCGGCGATGCAGCCATCGAACGCAGCCTGGCTCAGGAAGCCGGCGCACTGAGCTTCAGCGTCCTCGCTGGGGCCGACTCCAAGGAAGCCTGGGAAGAACGCCGGACGGAGCTGCGACAGCAATACCTCGACATGCTCGGCCTCTGGCCGCTGCCGGAGAAGACGCCGCTGCAAGGCCACCGTCACCGGCACGCTCGAGCGCGGCGGCGTCGTCGATCGAGAAGCTGCACTTCCAGAGCAAGCCGGGCCTGTACGTCACCGGCAACCTCTACCGGCCGAAGCCGGCGCCGAAGGAGAAGCTGCCGGCGATCCTCTACGTCTGCGGCCACTCCGGCCGCGGCCGCGACGGCAACAAGACCGCCTTCCAGGACCACGGCATGTGGTTCGCCACGCAACGGCTACGTCTGCCTGGTCGTCGACACGCTGCAGCTCGGCGAGGTCGCCGGCATCCACCACGGCACCTACAGCCACGACCGCTGGTGGTGGCACGCCGCCGGCTACACGCCGGCCGGCGTCGAGTGCTGGAACGGCGTCCGCGGCATCGACTACCTCGTCAGCCGGCCGGACGTCGATGCCGAGCGGATCGGCGTCACCGGCATCTCCGGCGGCGGGGCGGCGACGATCTGGATCGCGGCGGCCGACGAGCGCGTCAAGGTCGCCGTGCCCGTCAGCGGCATGAGCGACCTGGAGAGCTACGTCACGAACAAGGTCATCAACGGCCACTGCGACTGCATGTTCCTCGTACAACACCTACCGCTGGGAGTGGACGACGATCGCCGCCCTGGTCGCCCCGCGGCCGATGCTGTTCGCCAACTCCGACAACGACACGATCTTCCCGATGGCGGCAAACGAGCGCATCAGCGAACGGCTGGAGCGGCTGTACGGCTGGTATCAGAAGAAGCCGGGTGACTTGTTCGATATCGGCGTGACGCCCGGTGGGCACGAAGACAATCTGGAGCTGCGGCTGATGGCTTATCGCTGGATCAACAAGCACCTCAAGAAGGATAACGCCCCCGTCCAAGAGCCGCGCTGCCCGCCTTTCAGGGCAAAGACCTGCGAGTCTTTCCGGAAGACTCGGACCTGCCCAAAGACAGCCTCAACGCGAAGATCGATGAGACCTTCATCCCCATCGGGATGCCCATACCACCCACGACCAAGGACGAGTACGACGCCTTGTCGAAGCGGCTGCGCGAAGCGCTGCTCACGAAGGTCTTCCGCGACTGGCCGGAGGAGGTCCCGGCCGCCAAGGTGCGTGAGGAGCTGCCCGACGGGCGTGTGGTATTGCACACCGAGGAGGGCATGCCGGTGCTGGCGGCGCGGGTAAAATCCACCGCCGTCCCTTCGCCTGATGCCGACAAGACCCGTCGCTGGCTCGTCGTGCTCAATGCCGACGAGCCCGAGGGCAAGCTGCCGAGCTGGACCAAGGGGCACATCCCCGCTGGCGAGCCGGTCATCATCCTTAGCCCGCGCGGCTGCGGCGAGACCTTCGGCTGGACGCGCAAGAACCCGCCGAACTACGTCGAGCGCTCGCACGTGCTGTTGGGCCGCACGGTGGATACGGGCCGCGTCTGGGACGTGCAAGCCACGGCCCGCTGGCTGCATGAAACGCCGGGCGAGGAAGTCTCCGTGGCGGTCATCGGCCGAGGGGCCGCCGGCGTCATCGCGGCCTACGCGGCCATCTGGGAAGGCAGCATCACCCAGGCCGTGCTCGTCGATCCGCCGAGCACACACAAGTCCGGGCCGATCTTCCTCAACGTGCTGCGCGTGCTGGACGTGCCCGATGCCGTCGGGCTATTGGCCCCGCGGCGCGTGACGCTGGTGAATGCGAAGGACGCCGTCTTCGAGCGTACCCACGCGGCCTACAAAGCAGCGGGGTATGAGAAGCGCGTGGAGCGGAAGTGATCCTCTTCTTGCCACTTACTGCGATCCGGCCGGCTTGAGGAACCTCTGCTTCGCGAGCCAGTCAGTGCAGCGCTGGGTCCACGTCTCGCAGGGGTGGCCGACCTTGCGCACACCGAAGCCGTGGCCGCCCGTCGCATAGACGTGCAGCTCCGCCGACACGCCGATGCGCTTCATCGCCACGTACATCGCGATGCTGTGCTCCACGTTGCTGATCGTGTCGTCCGTGGCATGCACCAGGAAGAGCGGCGGCGCGCCGGCCGCCAGGCGAATGGTCGGCGACAGCTCGTGCGGGCTGGTCTTGTCGTCGAGCTTCGGGCTGAAATAGCCCGAGTAAAGCATCACCGCGAAGTCGGGCCGGCAGCTCACCTGGTCTACGTCGTCGGTGGCCTCGTAGGTCCGCTCTTCGAAGTTGGTGGCGGTGGCCCCGACCAGGTGGCCGCCCGCCGAGAAGCCGACCATGCCGATTTTTGCCGGATCGATGTCCCACTCTTTGGCTTTGCTCCGAACCAGGCTGACGGCCCGCTGCGCGTCCTTGAGCGGCCCTGCCGGCGGCACGCCTCGCACATCGCCGGGCCGGCGCGGGCAGCGGTACTTGAGGATGATGCCGGTCATGCCGATCGAGTTCAGCCAGGCGGCCACCTCCTCGCCTTCCACGTCCCAACCCAGGTTGTGGTATCCGCCGCCGGGGCAGATGAGCATCGCGACGCCCGTGTCGCGCTCCTTCGTGGGGCGGTAGACCGAGATGCTCGGCTTGCTGACGTTGGTCAGCCACCTGGTCGGCTTGCCGCCCACCTGATACGGCTTGCCACCGACCTTCAACTCGAAGAACCGCTCCTCGCCCGGGATGCCCAGGTCGCCGGGCGGTTTACCCGGCCAGAGGTCCAACACGATCGGCTTATCGGCCGCCGTCCCGCTGCCGCTGGCCGCAACCAGCAGCGCTAGGGCCACGATTCGCGAGATGGCCCGAATCGGATGGCGACTCATGGCGGCCGGCCCTTGAATGAGCTGGAACATGACAGCCCCGTGGAGGAACAGAATCGAACGTGCGACGCCGACATTTTTATGCCAATGGCCGTAGGCCGCAAGCGGTCAACGACGGCACACGGAGTGTGCCTGCTACGTCAAGTCGCCCCACGCTTCGATCTGGCGGGCCGTGGCCTCGTTCAGCGCATAGTGCTCCACAGCACCCTGGATGAGCTTCCGCGCGCGGCCGGGCCAGGCGACCAGTTGCGCTGTCACCCAGATGGCCGGAAGCAGCGACAGGCGATCGTCGCGCGGCCGGGTGAGTTCGTCTTCGCTGTTCTGGTACAGCCCCTGCCGTCGCCACCATCGCCAGACCTCGCCTAGAACCTTGCGGCGGCCGCCGCCGGCCTCTGCCAGGCCCAGGATGCTGGTCAGCAGGGCATGGGTCAAGATGCCGGTGCGCGGGGGCGGGGGCGGGGGCGGGGGCGGAGCAGGTTCGAGTGCCTCATCCAGCGACACGCGCAGGAGATATTGGCACAAATTGACGCCGCTCAGCGTGGCGTTCAGGGTTTCGCCGATCCGGGGATTTGCCTCGATGAACGAAATCGCGCCGCTGGCGGGGTCGTGGAAATACTCCCCGTGCAGGGCGCCGTGCCAGGCCAGGTGCGATCCCAACCGCTTCAAGTGCTCGATTGCCTGCGGGTGATCCACGCTCTCACGGGCGCAGGCGGCGCCGCCGGCCCCGATGGCCCGCGACCGGCTGGCGTGCGCGGCGATCAGCCGGCCGTGCTGAAAGACGCCATGTGCCACGCAGAACTCGCCGTGGGCCGGCTGCTGCACGACAAACTCGCCGTCGGACGCCGGCGGGTCCTTCGCGCGCAGCTTTTCTACCAGGGCCTGCAACTGCTTGCGGTCATGGACGTGCCACACGCCCCGCCCGGCGGTTGCCAACGACCGCTTCACCCAGCAGGGGAAGGGCCAGTCGGCATCCAGCTCATTGACGTTGGGAACGACCCGGACCTCCGGTTGCGGGATCGCCAACCGGGCGAGTAACCGAACGAAAGGCACCTTGCGCTGCACCTGACGGATGGCGTCGAACTCCGGCACCGCCAGGCCGACGCGCCGCCGCAGCTCGTCGCGGTAGCGCGCGAAGAGGAAGACCTGGTCGTGCACGGGAAAGAGCACCTCGTAGGCCTCGTCGCGCAGGCAGTCGAGGATGAATCGCAGGTATTCCGCGGGCCGATGCCCGAACGACGGGCCGCGGCGCCATCGCCGCACGAGACTCGAGAAGCGGCACAAGCCGAGCCGCTGCGGATCGCAGAACGTCGATCGTGTGTCCCAGGGGGCCCAGTGCATAGAGCGATTGTCGAGCCGACGTGCTGGAGCCTTCGGAGAACAGAATCTTGCACGGGCCAGCCGCGGAAGATGACTCTCGTCGTGAGGAGGACGACAACGAGTCTAGTGGTCCCATGCGGCGTGGCATCAGAAGACACTCGGCAGGAGACGGCCCCCCGCGCTCGCCCCAGAGTATCCGACGCCAGGCGGATGTCTACCGCTGTTGGGCCGCGGTGCGGCACGCATCGCCGAAGTCGCCAGATTTCCGGCGGGCTGAACTCTGGCGAGCTCAGCTACCATCCGGCGCGCGTTCCGCGCACACCTCGATGGCATCGAAAGCGGCATCCCCCAGCAATCCCAGCCCGGTGACGCGCTGGCTGGTCACTTTCTCGCGCCGGCCGGCGGTGAGCACGGTGGGAACCAGTTTGCCGCGGCCGTTGTCGAGCAAGGCCCCTTCGCCCTGCCAGGGCTGCACGACTTGTTCCTTGCCCACCGTGGCCAGGTGCAAGGCGGCCTGCTGGCGGATGTGGTGCTGATTGCCGTCCATGTACATGGCGATCAGCTTATGCCCGAGGCGCGAAAAACCCGAGAGCTGCAGGGCTTCCCAATACACGCGATAGCGGTGGGCGGCCTCGCGAAAGCGCTGCTCCGCCTCCGCCGGCTCTACGCCCGGCGGCAGCAGCAGGTTGCGCCGGGCGAAGCTGAGCATGCTCTCCAGCGTTTCGGCGTTGGCCGGGTCTTGTTCCCACCGCCGCACGCGGCGGCGGGCAAGCTGGTAGATGCCCAAGTGAAACAGCCAGGCGAACGACGATTGCCGCATCGTGCCGGCGATGAACGATTGGTAGCCCAGCAGCTTGATGAGCCGGCCCACCGAGGTCATGTACTCCTTCATCGGCGCGGCGGCATAGCGGTTGGCCATGCGGACCGTCGAGTCGTCGAAGATGATCTTGATCCGCACGCTCGGCGGGTAGACCTCGCGCACCTTGTTGTGCCAGGCGCAAAGGTGCCCTAGCGCGAAGAACTCCGACCAATCGGCGTGCGCATGCGGCACGGTCTTGGGGTTCTTCATGGGGGCGTAGCCCAGCATGACCTTGACCGGCTTGCCGCGCTGGACCCAATGCCGCACGCGCCGCAGCAGCTCCTGATACTCATGGTCCGCGGGCCAGGGAGTCACGCGCCAACGGCGAATGAGCATCGCGTCGAGCGTGGCCTTCGCCAGGGCATCCACTTGTTCGGGGACGACCGCGATGCGGGCCGGCGTCGCCTCGGGCGCGATCCACTTCTCCCGCAGCGCGGTGGCCACGCGCTGGCGCAATTCGTCGCGCTCGAGGGCCGCGGGCGAGGCGGAGGCGTGAGTCGTCATGGCGAAGGTTCTTTCCCCGCCCGCTCGGTCAGCCACCGGACGTATTGCGTCATCCCTTCGCGCATCGCCACGCGCGGCGCGTAGCCCAGCTCCTGCCGCGCCCGGCCGATGTCGATATGCCGCGATGTGCCCAGGAACCGCAGGCCGACTTTGGTGATCGGCGGATTGCGCAGCAGGCCCACGCGCCTCAGCCCGGCGAACAGCGCACAGGCCACTCGCAGGAGGGAATAGCTGAGCGTCTTTTCGGGTTTGGCGGCGCCGCCCAACTGGGCCAAGAGGTCCACCAGCTCGCCGATCGTGGTCCGCGAGCCGTCGGTGATATGGTACGTTCGGCCGCGTGCCTCGGCCCTGTCGCCGGCCAGCCGCATGGCCCCTACCAGATCGCTGACGTGGACCAGCGGCACGACGTTGTCCCGGCTGCCGATGTAGCGGAACTTGCCGCGCTGGACCGCGCTCAGCAGCTTGGGGATATTGTGCTCGCCCGGCCCGTAGATCAAACCGGGCCGCAGAACGCAGAACGTCAACGTGGTGCTCGTCACGGTACTGCTTGGCCACCGCTTCGGCATCGATCTTCACGTCGGCGTGAGGCTCGCCTGCCCTCCGGCAGGGCATGTCTTCGGCGGCCCCCTCCAGGTTGCGCATTCCCAGCGCGTTGACCGAGCTAAGTAGGACGACGCGCCCGGCGCCAGCCCGGCGCACAGCTTCAAGCACATTGCGGACGCCGCCGAGATTGACGTCGTAGATATCTTGCTTGGAATGCGACTGGCCGTGGCTCACCAGAGCGGCACAATGATAGACAATTCGCGAGCCCTGCATGGCCTCGGCCACGTCTTGCAAATTGCGAACGTCCCCAACCACGCCTTCGGCGCCCAAGGCGGTGAGCTCGGCGGCTTGCGAGGGCTGGCGGACGAGGGCCGCACACCGGCTCCTCCCCGCCCAGAGAATCCTTCACAAGGTGTCGGCCGACGAATCCGGCGGCCCCCGTCACTAACACGGTCATCCAGCGGCCCTTACGACTCGCGAGAAACTATTCGCTGCCCCTCAAACTAGATAGACTGCGAAGGAAAGTAAAGTCGGGCGACGCGCACCCGCGGACGGCTTTGCTTGCGCAAGCGAGGGCACCACGTCGGACTTACGCCTCGACGCTCGCCTGGCTACGCCTCGCACACTGGCCGTTGCCGGTCATCGTGTTCATCGGTACGCAGGATGCACCGATTTAGCCATAAGCCCCCTGCCAATCGTTAAATCTTTACCCGCCTGGGTCAACATTCCCAAAATGCAAGTTGTGCGCAGAGCGTGGCCGGCGATCATCAGCTTAGCCCTGCTGGGGTGGCTGCTTTGGCGCGTGCCCCCCCCGCGGTTGATCGCCGCCCTGGCGGAGCTTGCCTGGCCGCTTCTGTTGACGGCGACTGCGCTACTGGTCGTGACCCTCTACCTCTGGGAGGCTTTGTGCTTTCGCGAGCTGTTTGGCCTGGCAGACCTGCCCTCAACCTACGGCCAGATGCTGCGGGTGCGGGGGCTGTCGTATCTGGCCGGCGTGATCAACTATGAGGCGGGCCAGGCGATGGCTGCCTGGCACGTCTCCCGGCTGCAGCAAACCACACTCCTCTCGGCGCTGTCGCGCACCGTGTTGATGGCCCATCATGATTTGATGGTCTTGTTCGCCATGGCCAGCGTGGGGGCCACGCTATCGACCGATTCGCAGGCGGCGGCACTGCGACCGTATTGCTGGGTGGGCTTGGCGGTGCTTATCGGCGCCGCCGCGGCGGTGGCGTTCCTGCCCGGCCAATGGCGGGCGCGGTGGCGCACCAGCCGCTGGGCGCCTGGCTCGATTCGTGGAGCTGGCGGCGTTCGGCCCGGTTGATCGGCGTGCGGGCCGTCTATTTTGCGATCTTCATCGCTTACGCCGCCATCGCGCTTCGGCTCTGCGAGATTCCCTTGGAGCTGGCGGGCGTCGTGGGCACGATTCCACTGGTGCTATTGGCCGACGCGCTTCCTCGCGCCTCGGGATTGGGCACGCGCGACACAGCACTGCAACTCCTGCTTCAGCCCGAGCGCGAAGATGTGCTGTTAGCCATGAGCCTGGTCTGGTCGAGCGGCCTTCTCGTGGGCCGGTTCTGCATCGGAATCGCCAACTTATGGTGTCTGCGCGGCGAAACGGCCCGAAAACAGAACATTGTCGAGGCCCGTTCCAGCTCCACCGGGTGAGCACGCGATCGGCCGCAAATCCTGGCAGAACAAGAACATCTGACACGGAGCGCTGCTTTGCTCCTTTCCTCATTCCACCCAGCTTCCCTACGTTTGGCTTTGACGCTAAGCTTTACGCTCTTCATTAGGTTTCTACGTGGCGGCAACCGAAGGAAACCTGACGGGAGAGCGCGCCACTAGCAGGCTGAGGGAGTGGCTCCAGTCGTTGGTGAGGAAACGACCGGCATGGCATTGGTTCGCTTTACCGTGCGAGAAGTGTTGCAGCGGCCGCTGCGGGCGCTGCTCACGCTGCTGAGCATCGTGATCGGTGTGGCGGCGATTGTGGCGGTGACGATCGCCACGGAAACCACGACCAGCGCCCATCAGGCCGTATTCGAAACGGTGACGGGTAAGGCCGCGCTGGAAGTCACTGCCGAGGACAGCCGGCCATTTGATGAATCGCTGGTTCGCGCGCTCGACGGCACGCCGGGCCTGGCCGCCGCGGTCCCGTTGCTGGAAGGCAAGGCCGCCATCTATGCCGAAGGACGCGATGAGAAGGGGATCGACGCCCAGGTCCTAGGCATCGATCCCTCGCGCCACGAGGCGGTGAACGATTTCGAGATCACCGCCGGCGCAAAGCTCGCCTCGCCCCAGGGAGCCGCGCTCTCCACGAGCCTGGCCGAGGGTCTGCGAGTGAACGTCGGCGACCAGGTCGGCATTTACGCTCCCGAGCTGACCAAACAGCCCGAAGCGGTCGTGGGCATCTTCAAGCCCCACAAGGCCACGGCCGTGAGCAATATGCCGGTGATGCTGCTGCCGCTGGAGCAGGCTCAGGCGCGGCTGCTGAAGGCCGGCTCCGCAGGGGTGCGGCGCGAGATCACGCGCATCCTGCTGGTGCTGACCGAAGGAGCCAGCGAGTCGGATGTCCAGGCGGCGGTCGCCGCGAAGCTTCCGCCCGGCCTGACCGTGCACCGCCCACCGACGCGCAATCAGATGGCTGACGAGACGGGCCTGGGCGTCCAGCAGGCCACGAACATGGCGCTGGCCTTCACGTTGCTCGTCGCGGTATTCGTGATCATGAACACGTTCATGATGAACGTCAGCGAGCGCTCGAAGCAACTGGCCACGCTGCGGGCGCTGGGCGCCACGCGATGGCAGGTGGCCCGATTGATCGGCCGCGAGGCCGTGGTGATTGGCCTGTTGGGCGCCGCGGGGGGAGTCGCCTTGGGCATTCCGCTGGCGCGGTTGCTGATTCGCGGCACGGAAAGATTGATGAACACTTCGGTGCCGGCGATTCAATTGACATGGCAGCCTCTCATGCTGGCCGGGCTGGTGGGGGTAGGCGTGGCCGCCCTGGGGGCGCTGGCGCCGGTGGTCCGCTCGTTCAAGATCTCGCCGCGCGAGGGAATCCAGGGCCTCTCGCCCGATCGCGCACGGAGCGAGATCGGCTGGACCCTGCCCGTGGCGCTGGCGCTCATCGGAGCCGGCAGCGGGCTGTATGCGGCCTGCCTTTGGGGCCTCGCGCCCCTGACGCTGGGTTTGGCTTCCTCACTGGCAGCCTTGGTCGGCGTGGTGCTGCTGTTGCCGCGGGCGCTCGGCGGCCTGACGCGGTTGGTGGCGCTGGTGGTGCCACCCGGGCAGCGGGTCGAGGCGACACTGGCCCAGCGGCAATTGGTGCGCAATCTCGGGCGTTCGACGCTCACCATCGGCGTGCTGTTCATTGCCGCCAGCACCGGCGTGGGCCTGGCCAACACCATCCTGGACAACGTTAACACCATCCAGAACTGGTATCGCAAGACGGTCGTGGGCGATTTTTTCGTCAGCGTCTCGGAGCTGGGCACCACCAGCGGCGACGTGGGCAGCCTGGCCGAAGAGCTGGGCGATGAGATCCGCGCCATCCCGGGCGTCACCGCCGTCGATCCGCTGTCGTGGATCAACAATTTAATCGTCCACGATCAGTCGGTGACCCTCATCGTCCGCGATTATCCCAGCGACGACTACATCAACTTCGATACTCGCGACGCCGATGCCATCACGCTGCGCAGCGCCTGTTGGCGGGCGAGGTCGTGATCGGGGAAGTGTTCGCGCAGCGGGCGGGCATGGCCAAAGGAGACGAGGTCACATTCAATACCCAGCAGGGTACCAGCTCGCTGCCCATCGCCGCCGTCACGCATGAGTATCGCTCCGGCGGGCTGGTGATCTACATGCACCAGCAGACCGCCCAGAGAGTGCTGGGCGAGACGGAAATCAACGAGTACGTCGTCCGCACCGAGCCCGAGGCCCGCGAAGAGGTCAAGGCCGCCCTGCGAATGCTCTGCGACCGCAGCACCGCGGCCGGGCACCACCTGACGCTCAACTCGTTGACCGACATCACCAACCGCATCGAGGGGATGATCAACGGCGTCTTGGCCGGCCTGTGGGTGCTGCTCGTGCTGGGCTTTGTCGTGGCCTCGTTCGGGCTGGCCAACACGCTGACCATGAACGTGCTGGAGCAAACCCGCGAGCTGGCCCTGCTGCGCGTCGTGGCCATGACGCGCCACCAGGTCCGCAAGCTGATCTTCGCTCAGGCCCTGATGATGGGGGCCGTGGCGCTGCTGCCGGCGCTGGCGGCCGGTGTGGGCGTGGCCTACTTGATCAATCAACTGACGCTGCCCGTGACCGGCCACGCCATTCCCTTCGCCCTGCACCCGCTGATGATGATCTCCGTTTTCGCCGCGGCCTACGTCATCATCCTCATCGTCGCCTGGCTTCCGGCCGAACGCGCGGCGCGGCTCTCGACCTCAGCCTGTCTGCACTACGAGTAGCAAGTGGGGCACGTTTCCAAACGTGCCCGAGGGCACTTCGCCCTTGAACAAAGTGTGCGCGGCAGGCAACGTCATTGGCGATCGACGCCTGGGGGCAGCTCTGCTGGGGCTTCGCTACGCTTCCGCCCTACACAAGCGGGCACGTTTCGAAACGTGCCCCACTCGCTATCCCAAAACGCCCCGTACCACGTGGCCGTGCACGTCGGTCAGCCGGTAGTCGCGGCCCTGGAAGCGGTAGGTCAGCTGCGTGTGGTCGAAGCCCGAGCAGGTGCAGGATCGTCGCCTGCAGGTCGTGGACGTGGACCTTGTCCTGGGCGACGCGAGAAGCCGAGCTCGTCGGACTCGCCGTGCGTGTAGCCGCCCTTGACGCCGCCGCCGGCCAGGAACATGCGTGAAGCAGTCGGGGTAGTGGTCGCGGCCCAGGACGTTGCCGCCGGCGGTGCGGCCCTCGCGGAACGGCGTGCGGCCGAACTCGCCGCCCCAGATGATCAGCGTCTCGTCGAGCAGGCCGCGCTGCTTCAGGTCGCTTGATCAGCGCGGCGACCGGCTTGTCCATCGTGGCGCACTTCTTGGTCAGGCCGTCGCGGATGTCCTCGCTCGGCGCCGGTGCCGTGGAAGTCCCAGCCCCAGTCGAAGAGCTGCACGAAGCGCACGCCCTGCTCGACCAGCCGGCGGGCCAGCAGGCAGTTGTTGGCGAAGCTCGCCGCGCCCGGCTGGGCGCCGTAGGCCTCGAGCGTCTGCTGCGGCTCGCTGGTGATGTCCATCACCTCGGGCACCGACGATCTGCATGCGGAAGGCCAGCTCGTACTGGGCGATGCGCGTCAGCGTCTCCGGGTGGCCCAGCTCCTGCGGCCTGCAGCTCGTTCAGGTCGCGCAGGGCGTCGAGGCTCTCGCGGCGCAGGTCGCGGTCCATGCCCGGCGGGTCGGAGGCGTACAGCACCGGGTCGCCCTTGCGAGCGGCACTGCACGCCCTGGAAGACGGACGGCAGGAAGCCGCTGCCCGAAGCAGTTCTTGCCGCCGTTGGGCTGCACGCCGCTGGAGATCAGCACGACGAAGCCGGGCAGGTTCTCGTTCTCGGTGCCGAGGCCGTAGGTGACCCACGAGCCCATCGACGGCCGGCCCGAGCCGCGGCGAGCCGGTGTAGAGCAGCAGCTCGGCCGGGGCGTGGTTGAACTGGTCGGTGTACATCGAGTGGATGACGCACAGCTCGTCGGCGACGCCGTGCAGGTGCGGCAGGGCGTCGGACATCCAGACGCCGCCCTGGCCGTGCTGCGCGAACTTCCGCGGCGTGCCGAGCAGCTTCGGCACGCCGGAGGTGAAGGCGAACCGCTTGCCCTTGAGGAACTCGTCCGGGCAGTCCTGGCCGTTGCGCTTCACCAGCTCCGGCTTGTAGTCGAACAGGTCGAGGTGCGGCGGCGAGCCGGTCATGTGCAGGTAGATCACCCGCTTGGCCTTCGGCGGAAAGTGCGGCTGGCGCGGCGCGAGCGGGTTGACTGCTGACGCGGCCGCGGTTGCGGTATCCTTTGCCATCGCCGCGTCTGGGCCCAGGAGCGACGAAAGGGCGATGGTTCCCAGTCCAAGCTGGCAGTCCCGCAGGAAATGCCGGCGGGTTTGCAGGTGAAGGCGTTCGAGTTGCGGGTGCATGGTCTGCTCCGCGGGAATGAGCCGGGCCGCCGCGGCTGGCCTCGGCGCGCCAATCTGGCATGGTGGGTGTGGTATGCTAGTATGACGACGTAGGTGGCGGATGACAACCAATGGAGCGTGGCTCGATGAAGACCATCGAAGTTGATCACGTGGCCCTGGCTCGGCTCAAGGCGGTCCGCCGAGCCGACGAGAGCTGGTCCGACGTCATCAAGCGCTGCGTGAAGCCCAAGCCCTCCACGGAAGAAGTGCTGGCTGCCCTGCGAAGAACCGCTCGGTCGCTATCTCCTGAGACTCTCGAAGCCATGGACGAAACGATCACACGCCGCCGCAGCCAGAAGCGCCGGCGAAGGGCCTGACGATGGCGCTCTTGGATACCACGGTGCTCGTGGATTTCATGAAGGAGACGAAGAAGGGAATCACGGGGGGAGCCACGGCGAAGCTGGACGAGTTGGCCCGACAAGGCGAGTCGCTGCGCATCGCCGTCTTCACTGTGGGTGAGCTATTCGTGGGCGTGAGCAAGGGAACGCAGCCGAAACGAGAGCGACGCGCCGTCGAGGCTTGCTTGCCGTCCCCTCCAGCTCCGGAAGAGCGACCTATGCCCGAGCAACTGAACATTGAAGAGCGGCTGACAGCCGTCGAGAAGGAGCTAGCCGAACTCAAAGAGCGCGTCACGCAACAAGAGAAGAACGGCTCCTGGATCGAACGCATCGCGGGCACGTTCAAGGACGACCCGGAATTCGACGAGATCGTGCGCCTCGGACGAGAGTTTCGCCGATCGGTCCAATCGTGAGGCTCGGTCGCGGTCTCACACGGACACTTTGCGGAACGTGACGTGGTCCGACGTCTTGTCCTTCAAGTCGATGCGCCACTCGCCGGCTTGGCGGCGGACGTGATATCGCGTCGTCACATCGCCTTGCGGATGCAGGTACACAATCGCGTAATCCGCTGCCACCTGCCTGACCTCCGCGACGCGATCGCGCGATGGATCGTAAACCGGCTGGGCCATCAGGGAGAACTGTCCGTCCTCGAATCGCTTCCGGTCCGTGCAAAATCTTTTGACAATCGCGCCGCGCTCCAGAGCGCCTTTCTGGCGCGACTTGCGCACCTTGCGGCGAAACTCTTTCTCCTCGTTCGATAGCTCCGTGCAGTAGATGTTAAAGATATACCACGTGGACGGGCAGCCGAACCGCTCTAGCGGCAGGATCTCTAACCATTTCTTCTCATAATGGTGCATCTCGGCGATGAATTGCTCCACGAGCTGGGCGCGCTGCTTGGCCTCCTCACCGGCGACGACGATACCCGGATATTCCGGCCGCAGCGTGCGCTGCGCTCCCGAAAGTCCGTCGGAAGCTTGGCCAGGGCCCACTCCTTGCAATAGTGAAAGAACCCGACATCGTTATGGCCGGCCCGGCTGAGCTGGGGTTCTCCCCTGGCATAGGGCACCAACACGATGTTGCCCGCCTCCATCTCGTCCGCGATGTCTTCCAAGAATTGAGCCCAATTGAGGGCCAATACGAACTTTTCGTATTGGTCGCGACCAAAGTGAATGACTTGTCCCCAGACACCGTTGGGGCCTGGATCGAGATCGACGCCATAACAGTTCCCGTCCCAGTCATATAGCGGCACCCAGCGGGCATTCACGTCTTGGCAACGGATGGCCCCGGGAAAGGACGTGCAACTTTCGTCCACCGGGCCTGCGACGTCGGATTCGCGAATCTCGGCATCGCGGTGCGCGAAGAACTCCCAGTGATAGCGCAGGTCGGCCAAAGAGCTGAGTCCGGCGCCGAGCAACAGGCCAGGACTGAATCGATCCTTCTGCCCGTCGTGAATTCGATAGCTCGCCTTGACATCGTCCGGCAGCATGATCCCCGTGCCGCGTTCAAAGTCGCTGAGTTGCTCTTCGGTTGCGCCGGGCTGGAGCGACTCCAAGACCTCCGGTTGGTATGCGAGAAACCACGTTTCGATCCGCTGCCAGGAGGCGCCGACGGGGGCCGGGTCGCGGTAATTGGGCCGAGCGATGAACGCCATTGGCTCTCAGCCTGCCCAATCCTCAACTTGAAGATCAGGCACCTTGGCGAAGTTGACTGTATTGCGCGTCAGCAGCGTGAGCCCACGAGCTTGAGCGATGGCGGCGATGCGGAGGTCCATGGTTCCAATTCGTATCCGCTTTTGGCGGAATTGTTCAAAGAGCCCCGCCGCCGCATCGTCGAAGGATGCGACCTGCGCCGCGGCAAAATCCCGGAGGATTTTCTCAAATTGCCGATAGCCGCGGACCACACCATCGGGTCGTTTTGCCCGCGAGATGTACGTATTCCACCCCAACACTTGTTCGTGAAAGCTGATGATGGGGAGGAAGAACTCTGCGGTCGAGAATGTCGCGACACGGCTCGCGAGCCGAGTGAACTCCGGCTCCGATTGGCGTTGGAGGATGCCGATGTGGTCCGTGTCGAAAAGAAACATCAATCGCCCTCCTCCCTGGCAGCAGCCCGCTCCGCTTCGCGAAGCTCTCGACCCAAACGCAGAATCTCTTCGAACTCCGGCTCGTCCTTCATCGAGCCGGTGAGGCGGGCGAGCCAATTATCCGGCGGCTGCGGACGGCGCTTAAGTTCGGCGACTTCCCGTTCGAGGTCGCCGACACGGACAATGAGCTCGGTTAAACCCACTGGCCCGGGCGCGCCCGTTGTGTCACTGGGCATCGACATGTTCGATTGTCCTTTTGGAGCTAACGTCGCCCTCTCAGGCATCCTACCGCTTCATCAGCGCCTCATCCAAGTTCAACAGCACGTTCCCCACCACCGTCCACGCCGCCAGCTCATTCACGTTCATCTCCTTGGGCGGCGCGCCTAGCGGGTCCGTGGCCAATTTGCGAGCAGCCTCGGGCTGCTTCGTGAAGCGGGCCAGCGACTGCGCGTAGAACTTTTCCAGCCGCGATAGCTCGGCCGCCTGCGGCGGACGGGAGAGGACCACGCGGAAGGCGTACCGCACGCGATCCGACGAACTGCTGCCGCCATCAGAGACGATGCGGCGGGCAAGCGCCTGGGCGGCCTCGATGTAGACCGGGTCGTTGAGCGTTACCAGCGCCTGGAGCGGCGTGTTGGTCCGCACGCGCCGGACCGTGCAGACCTCGCGGTTTGGGGCGTCGAAGGTGGCCATCGACGGATAGGGGTTCGAGCGCCGCCACATGGTGTAGAGGCCGCGGCGGTAGCGGTCGTCGCCCATGCTCGTCTGCCAGTCGATGCCGGAGCCGAACGCCGCCGACAGGCCGATCGACGGCTGCGGCGGCTTGACCGGCGGGCCGTACATCTTGCTGCTCAGGAGGCCGCTGATGGCCAATGCCTGATCGCGCACCATCTCGGCCGATAGGCGGAAGCGCGGCCCGCGGGCCAGCAGGCGGTTGTCCGGGTCGCGCTGGACGAGGTCTGCCGAGACCTTCGTGGATTGCCGGTATGCGGCGGACGTGACTAACAGCTTGAGGAAGGCCTTGAGGTCCCATTTGGCCGCGTTACCGGGGGGCTGACGCCCCCCGCTCGCCGCGGAACCTCCCTCTCCCCTCTGGGGAGAGGGCCGGGGTGAGGGGTCAATTAGCTCGCACGCCAGCCAGTCGAGCAGCTCCGGATGAAACGGCAGTTCCCCCTGCGCGCCAAACTCCTCGCTGCTGGCCACGATGCCGATGCCGAAGATCTGCTCCCAATAGCGGTTGGCGATCACTCGGGCCGTCAGCGGGTTCTCGTCATCGATCAGCCACCTGGCGAGCGTGAGGCGGTTCAGCGGCGCGCCCTTGGGCAGCGGATGGAAGGCTGCCGGCGTGCCTTCGCTGACTTGCCCGCCCAGGTCGAGGAAGTTGCCGCGGTGCTGGACCTTCGTTACCCGGCGGCCGCTGGCGTCTATCTCGCGCAAGATCGGCACCGTGTCGGGCTTCAGCCCCGCGAGCTGCTTTTGCAGCTCCGCCAGCTTCTGCCGCGCAGGCTGAAGCTCGGGGGCGATGCTCAGATAATACTGCGTTATGGCCTCGCTCTGCTCCGGCGAGCGCTTGCCGGCCTCGAGCTGCAATGCCGCGATCACCGCCGCCGGCGTGGCGGCCCACTGTGCGACGCGAGCATCATGGGTCACCGATAGTCGGAAGCGGCCCAGCGTGTGACTCTCGAACTTCGAAGCCTGTTCGATCGTCACCACCAGCCTCGCTCCCGCAGTCGTCTCTACGGGAGTGCTCGCCAGCAGCATCAGCGCGTGGGCCTGGCCTGGCTGCCCGCCGATGGCCCAGCCCCGGCCTTTCGGATCGGGGTTCTTCAGCACATTGGCCGGCTCGAAGTTCGCCTGGGCATAGTCGGCCAGGGCAGTGCTGAACTCCACGACCCGCGCGCCGCTGAGCGACACCTCCACGCTCGGCTTGGGCGGCTGGACGACCGTCCGCTGCCACACGGTCTCGCGAGCATCGTTCAAGAGCAGCACGCGAAAGTTCGCCAGCCGGGCTTCGACGCCATCGGTCCGGTTCCAAATGACGATGCGATCGATCGGCTGGGCTGACTTGAGATCGACCTCCCACCAGGGATCGTCCGACAATGCGGTGTGTGTCGTCGAGCGAGCTTCGGTAAATCGCCCGTCCGTCTTGCCGTCGATGGCCAGCCTGGCCGGGCCATCGTAGTCGGTGCTGCTTTGCTTGGCCTCGCCGCCGCGAGCGACGTTCTCGCTACCGCGGAACGCCTGCACTTCGGCCAGCGAAAGGTATTTCTGCTTGCCCGGCAGCTCGACGCGGACGTAGCGGCCCGCGGGCGGCTGTCCCTTGGCTGGCTCGATCGTGGCCGCGATCCGCGTGATCACGAAGTTGCCCGCCGCGTGGCCTGGGCCTTTGCCGGGCAGCGAGTCGTCGGGCAGGGCCTCGAGCCGCAGGGCCCGCAGCTTGCCGGCCTCCAGCGGCAGTTCGACAGTGTACATGTCGTTCGTCGCCCCGGCGGCGACGCGGACGATCGCTTCGTGAGAGTTGTAGGACGGTTTTTCAAACCGTCCGTCAGCACCCGGCTGCTTGGAATCCTTGGCAGCCGGATTGAAAATCCGGCCTACGCCCAGCTCGATCTTGGCGCCGGCCTGCGATTTGACAACCGAGGGCTTGATCGCGCCCCATTTCAGATCGCGCGGAAACGCCGCCTCCCACTTGGCCTGCGCAGCGTGCAGCTCCGGCGTCGGCTTGCGCAGCGAGCTTTCCAGCCGGGCGATTTCCTCTTGCCAGGCCTTCCGTTGCTGTTGCTGCTGCGGACTATAGATCGACAGCAACGGCGATTCGTCCGTTCGGTCGGCGTCCTCGGTGTTGTTGAAGAACGCGAAGAAGCGGAAGTACTCCTCCTGCGAGATCGGGTCGTACTTGTGGTTGTGGCACTGGGCGCAGGCGATCGTCGTGCCCATCCACACGGCCAGCGTCGTGTTCACGCGATCGACGACGGCCACGTTGCGGAACTCCTCGTCGTTCGTGCCGCCTTCGTTGTTGGTCAGCGTGTTGCGGTGGAACGCCGTGGCGATGAGCTGCTCGTCGGTCGGCTTGGGCAGCAGGTCGCCGGCGATCTGCTCGATCGTGAACTGGTCGAACGGCTTGTTGGCGTTGAGCGAGCGGATGACGTAGTCGCGGTACAGCCAGATCGTCCGCGGCGGGTCGTCGGCGTAGCCGGCCGAGTCGGCGTAGCGGGCCAGGTCGAGCCACATGTGGGCCCAGTGCTCGCCGTAGGCCTCCTTGGCCAGCAGCCGATCGACCAGCTTCTCGTAGGCCTGGGGATCGCGGTCGTTCACGAAGGCATCGACCTCCTCGACCGTCGGCGGCAGCCCGGTCAGATCGAGGCTACGCGGCGGATCAAGCGCGTAGCGGTCGGCCTCCGGCTGAGGCTGTAGTCCCTCGCGCTCCAGCCGGGCCAGGATGAATTGATCGATCGCGGTACGGACCCAGGCGCGGTTCTTCACGGCTGGCAGCGCCGGCCGCACCGGCTTGACGTACGACCAGTGCGGCGAGTACGCGGCCCCTTGCTTGATCCACGCGCGAAGCAGCTCGATCTCGCGCGGCGTCAGCTTCTTGCCGGTGGACTTGGGGGGCATGGCCACTTCCGGGTCGCGCGACGAGACGCGCTCGATCAGCGGGCTTTCGTCCGGCTTGCCCGGTGCGATGACCGCGGCCGCGCCCTGCGCCGTATCGAGCCGCATTCCACCGGAACCCTCGGCCCCGCCCTTGCGTGCCTTGGCATCCGGCCCGTGGCACTGGAAGCAATTGTTCGAGAGGATCGGCCGGATGTCGCGATTGAAAGAGATGGGCGACTCGGCCGCGGCTACCGTAGACGTCAAGAGGGCAAAGCTCAACGACGCGACAACGGGTACGATCGCAAGAGGGTTTCGCATCGCTGGAATCCTTGGCTTGCTGCGGCTGCTACGGCAATCGGCGGGATGAATCGCGTGGTGGCACGGCGGTGCGCACTGCGGGCAGGTGAGCCTGATTTTAACCGGTTGACGCGCAAAACAGTAGGGACCAGGTACGACACGGCCGGCTCGCCCGTGACATCTTGCCCGTAGCTACGTAGAGTAATCATTGCATCGTTGGACCAAAACACGCCGCGAGACAGTCGTCTTCCCGCCCGGGCGCCCAAACATGACTCGTTTTCGACGGCACTTGCTCGTTCTTGCCGCCGGCGTTTTGGCGGTCACCTCCGCCCGAGCGGCCGAGCCCAAGCCCGAGGACATCGAGTTCTTCGAGAAAAAAGTCCGCCCCGTCCTGGCCACGCGCTGCTTCAAGTGCCACGGTCCGACGGAGCCTAAGGCCAATTTCCGTCTCGATTCGCGGGCTGGGATGCTCAAAGGGGGCGACACCAGCCCGGCGATCGTGCCGGGCAAGCCGGAGGAAAGCCTGCTGGTCGATGCGATCAACCACGGCACCTATCAGATGCCGCCTGACGGTAAGCTGAAGCCGGACGAAATCGCCGCGATCACGCAATGGGTGAAGATCGGCGCGCCGTGGCCCGAGGGGGACGGCCCGGCGGCCACCAAGAGCAAAGGCGAGTTCAACCTGGCCGAGCGGATGAAGCACTGGTCATTCCAGCCGATCCGCCGCTATGAGCCGCCCGCAGTGAAGGACGCGGCCTGGCCGCGCGGCGATATCGACCGCTTCATTCTGGCCAAGCTCGAAAGCGCCGGGCTGCGGCCCGCGGCGGAGGCGGACCGGGCGACCTGGCTGCGGCGCGTGACCTTCGCATTGCTCGGCCTGCCGCCCGAGCCGGCCGAGGTCGAGGCGTTCGAGCGGGACACCTTGGCCGAGGCCCATGAAAAGGTGGTGGACCGCCTGCTCCGCTCGCCTCACTTCGGCGAGCGCTGGGCTCGGCACTGGCTCGACCTCGTGCGCTACGCCGAATCGCGCGGGCACGAGTTCGACTACGACGTACCCAACGCCTGGCAATATCGCGATTATGTCATCCGGGCGTTCAACGCCGATGTGCCCTACAAGGCGTTCGTCATCGAGCACCTGGCGGGCGACCTCTTGGAGAAGCCGCGGCTGAATCCGACGGAGGGCTACAACGAGTCGATCCTCGGCACCGGCTTCTGGTTCCTCGGCGAATGGGTACACAGCCCCGTCGATATCAAGCAGGACGAGGCCGAGCGGTTCGACAACATGATCGACGTGATGACGAAGACCTTCAACGGACTGACCGTCTCGTGTGCCCGTTGCCACGACCATAAGTTCGACGCTATCACGCAGGCCGATTACTACGCGCTGTACGGCTTCCTCCGCAGCTCGGAGTATCGCCAGGTCTGCTTCAATACGCTCGAGCACAACGGGAAGGTTGCCAGCGAGCTGGCCAGGCTGCGTCAGCAAGCGGGCCAAACGATCGCGGCCGCGCTCATCGCCGCTCAGCGTCCGGTACTCGACAAGCTGGCTGACTATCTGCTGACGGCCCGCGAGGCCGTTCTGCTGGCGGCAGAGCGCGGGGAGAAGCCTGCCAGTTTCACACCCGCGTATCGCGCGAAGATCGACGAGCTGGCCCGCAGGCGCGGACTAGCGGCCGACGCGCTGAATGGGCTTGTTCCGCATCTGCTTGCCGCGCGGGCCGATACGAGCGACCCCTTGCACGCCTGGGCCAGGCTGTCCGAAGCAAAGGACGCCGGTCAGCCTGGCGCGCGGCCGAGTTGTTAGGCTCCCTCGTGCAGGATTGGCGCCGGCAATCGGCCCGGGCTAGTGACGCCCTCAAGCAGGCCAAGATCATCGTCGATTACTCCGACCCAGCGGCCGGTTTCTGGCAGGACGGCTGTTCGTTTGGCACGGGGCCGGTCCGCCCCGGCGACGTGCTGCCAGCGGCGAAGGACGGCGGGCCGATCCTCGAAGTGGCCACCCACGGGGCCGTGCGGCGCGATACGGCGTTTGCCGGCCACAAGCTGGCGCCGACGACGCAGCTCGATGGCGGCCGCCTGGCGGGCTGGGCCCGCTCCGGGCAAACCTTCCGCACCCCCACGTTCACCATCGAGACCGGCAAGCTGTTCTATCTGGTCGCCGGCCCCGGCCGCGCGTACGCAGCAGTCGATTCACATCGCATGAACAACGGCCCGCTCCACGGCGAGCTGCTCAGCCAGTGGCAGGCAGACACCAAGGGCAAGCCGCGCTGGGTAGCTCATGATCTGCCGCTGCAGAAAGGCCACCGCGCCCACGTCGAGTTCACCCCCGAGGGGCATGCCGACCTGCGGGTGCTGATGGTCGTGCAAGCCGAGGGCCCGCCGGGCAACCCCTTGGAGCGGCCCAATCGGCTTCTTCTGCAAGTGACGCAAAGCGCCGGCAAGACGACGACCCTGAGCGCCTTGGCGGCCGCTTACGCGGGGCTGTTTGCGGACGCGGCCGAGAAGCTCGCGAGAGGTGAGTTAAGCCGATCTGAGAACGCGGCCGATCATGCCGCGCTGGCTGACTGGCTGATTGCAAAGCACGCTTGGCTGAGTGCCGGATCGCCGCCGGCGGCTCGCGGCAAGCTCGACGATCAGGTCCGCGCGTTCCGCGCGGATGAATCGCGCCTCAGCTCCCAATTGAGGCGAGAGTCGCTCGGCGCACCCGCCATGTGGGAAGGGCCGGGCCAGGACGAGCGGCTCTTCATCCGCGGCAATCCCAAGACGCTCGGGCCGGTCGTGCCGCGGCGGTTCTTGCAGGCGCTTGGGAAGAATGTAAAGGAGGTAAAGGAGGTAAAGAAGGTAAAGGAGATGCAGAAGTCAGAAGATGGGTCTCTTTCCGTTGGGCGTCGTTCTTTACCTTCTTTACATTCCTCTACCTCCTCTACCTCCTCGGTCTCCTCTACCTCCTCTTCTGGCCGCTTGGAGCTTGCCCGGCAGATGACCGATCCCACCCGTAATCCGTTCATCGCGCGGGTGATCGTGAACCGCGTGTGGCATCATCTTTTCGGCCGAGGGATCGTGGAATCGGTGGATAACTTCGGCGTGCTGGGCAAGTCGCCGACGCATCCGGAGCTGCTCGACTATCTTGCCACGACGTTCGCCGACGACGGCTGGTCGATCAAACGGCTCATCCGCCGTGTTGCCCTCTCCGGTACCTACCGCATCGCCGCCCAAGGCGAGGAGAGCGCAGACCGGTCCGATCCCAATAACCTGCTGCTGCACCGCATGAACGTGCGGCGGCTGGAAGCCGAGGCGATCCGCGACGCCATCCTGGCCGTCTCCGGCCGGCTCGACCGCACGCAGTTCGGCCCCAGCGTTCCCGTGCATCTGACGGCGTTCATGCAGGGCCGCGGCCGGCCCGGCCAGAGCGGCCCCGTCGATGGCGCGGGCCGGCGCAGCTTGTACATCGCGATTCGGCGGAACTTCCTCTCGCCGATGATGCTCGCCTTCGACATGCCGATTCCGTTCAACACGATCGGCCGCCGGAACGTGTCGAATGTTCCCGCCCAGGCGCTGATCCTGATGAACGATCCCTTCGTGGTCGAGCAAGCCGGCGTCTGGGCCAAGCGCGTACTGGCCGCAAAGGACGCCTCGCCGGCCGAGCGAGTGAAGACCATGTACCGCGCCGCCTTCTCGCGCAGCCCCAGCGACGAAGAGCTGGCTCAGGCCCTGGCGTTTCTGCAGGTGCAGGCCGCGGAGCACGGGCTGCGCGGCGATGGGGCAATCGCCGACGTGCGCGTGTGGACCGATCTGGCCCACGTGCTCTTTAACGTGAAAGAGTTCGTGTTCGTGCAGTAGCTTCCCACCGCGTCCCATTCATGCAGCAAGTGTACTCTTTCGTCCACACCCGGCAGTACTTTTAGCCATGAGCGCCATGCTTCCCAGCGATAAGCACGAATTCGCGAGGAGCGTCTTGCCCCATAACCTGGCGATTTCGCGAGAAGTAGTTGCGCAAAGCGAGCGACTCCAGGAAGAACTTGGGAAACTTGGTGTTGACCTCAGGCCTCGCTACTCCCTGTCGCCGCCGCTCGGCGACGCAGCGCGGCAGATTCACAACCAAACACCTAGGAAGCCCAAGACCTAGGCCCGAGTGCTGATGCGTTTCCGCTGGCACGCCGGGCAGAAGTACGTCGATCGCTGGGCCTGCACGACGCGGATGATGTTGCCGTTGCGGCAGGTTGCACACGGTTCTCCAGACCGGTCGTAGACGCGGTGCTGGTTCTGGTATCCGCCGGCCTCGTTGAGCGCGTTGCGATAGGTGCCGTCGGAGAGCGTCGAGCCTTCCAGGCGGATGGCTGCTTCCAGCACGTCTCGCAGGGCCGCGTGCAGCCGCGACCACTCGGCCGGCCGTAGCGACGTGCACACCCGCGCCGGATGGATGCCGGCCAGGTGCAGAATCTCGGAGGCGTACAGGTTTCCCACGCCGGCCAGTGCCCGCTGATCGAGCAGGGCGACCTTGATCGCCCGCCGGCTCGGCCCGAGCCGCTCGCGCAGATCATCCGCCGAAACGACCAGGGCGTCGGGGCCGATGTGGTGATCGGCGAAACGCTGGGCCAGCTCGTCGGCGGAGAAGAGGGTGACCGAGCCCAGCCCGCGGCGGTCCCAGTAGATCAGCTCTTTCGCCGGCGCCGCCCCCTTCAGCGCGATCCGCAGCCGGCAATGCTCCTCATCTGGCGGCTGGGAGAGGAGCACGAGCCCGGTCATCCGCGGCTCCAGGACGATGCGATCGCCGCCGTCCAGCTCGACGACGACTCGTTTGCCGATCCGCGAGACGCCCGTCACGCTGCGCCCCACGGTGCGCCGCCGAAACGCCGGCAGCTTCGGCGTAATGCCAATCGGCTTCAACCGGCATCGGGCGACGGCAACGCCCGCGATGCGCGCCCCGACGATCGGCAGAATGCCGCGGCGCATCGTTTCGACCTCGGGCAGCTCGGGCATGCAGCGGCGCAATCCACAAGAAAAGGAAGGTTCTCGGCGGCGATTCAAAGCACCACTTGACTCGCGTGACACGCGGTCAGCATTAGCATAGCGGAAGCAGGCAGCGGCGGCACACGGGAGATACATTCCCTGCATTCCCGAACAACCGCGGGATGGGTGCTAGGCGGCCCAACGTCGTGCGGTACAATCATCCGCTGGAACCCAGGAGGCATCGCCATGGCGTCGATCCTGCGCATCTCGGCCGGGCTGGTGGTTGGCACGGGCATACTGGGCGCGGCGTTGGGGCAGTCGCCCCAAGCCCCCGGGGCGAAAGAGCCGGCCAAGAAAGTGCCAGCCAAGAAAGCCCCGGCCAATCAGCAACAGCCGCCGGCCAAAGAATCCGGCCCCCGGCTGGGCGAGAAGCGCAGCGAGACCTATTACTTCGGCGTGGTTGTGTTGGCCAGCCGAGGACCGTGCGAAGACGTGCTGGCCACCGTGCCCGTGCCCATCGATTGGCCGGAGCAAACCATCACGGTGCTCAAGGAAGTCAAGACCGCCCAGGTCAAGCGTCTGGAATACGTCATGGTCGGCGGCGGCGGCGTCAAGCAGATGCGGGTCAAGATTCCCGACCTGCCGGAACGAGAAGAGGCCAGTGTCGTCCTCACGCTGAAGATCGATCGCTGCGAGCTGCTGCCGCCGGACGATCCCGCGGAGCTTGTCGTGCCAGAGAAGGTGGACGCCAAAATCGCCCCCTACCTCGGGCCGAGCCCGTACATCGAAAGCCACGAGGCCAAGATTCAGTCGCTGGCCAAGGAAGTCGTGGCCGGCAAGGCGGGCGCTTGGGAACGAGCCCGGGCCATCTACGACTGGGTGCTGGCCCACGTCAAGTACGAGGAAGGCCCGATCAAGGGGCGCTGGCCGCCTTGGACGACGGGACGGGCGATGCCGAAGAGCTGACGTTGCTGTTCATCGCGTTGTGCCGGGCCAACAAGATTCCCGCTCGCATGGTGTGGGTGCCCAGCCACTGCTATCCGGAGTTCTACCTGGTGGATCGCGAAGGCCGGGGCCACTGGATTGCCTGCCAAGTGCCCGGCAAGGGGCTTAGCGAGGGTTCTTTCGGCAAGATCGCGGAGTTCCGCCCGATCTTGCAGAAGGGGGACAACTTCACGGTCCCGGAGAAGCTGAGCAAGCGGCAGCGCTATATCTCAGAGTTCGCGCGGGCCAAGACCGGCCGGCCGCGGGTCAGCTTCGTGAACGAAAAGGTGAACGAGCCGGCGCCCTAGAGCGTCGTGGCACGGCCATCTTGGCCGTGAGTTCACGGGAAGCCCGTGCCACGGCTAGTGTCTCACCGTACCGGCGTCCCGAGCTGCCGCCGCGTGCTCAGCACTGTCAGAGCCCACGGCATCCGACGTAGGCGCGAACTCGTAGACCACGAAGAAATCGTAGTTCGCGTCGATGCCGCTGTTCACGTGAAACTCCTGCGAGCCGCGCAGTTCGTAGTGTGGCTGCGTGTGCGCCAACCATTGGGCGAACTCCGGCAGGCCCTCCAGGCGTTCGCCGTAGGTGACGCAGCGCAGCGGCCGTTTCTCCGCGCCGGACGAAACCTCGAGGGGCGGGGGCGCGCAGCGGTGCCGCGCATAGATCGCCTGGTTGCACAGGTACACGGCCACATTGCTGTGACAGGCGTACTTGCGATCGAGGCCAATGTCCAGATCGCGAATGCAGCATGCCAGATCGGCATCTCGCTCCTGCTCCGGCCAAAACCAGCGGGCAAAGTCGCGGGTCTGGTCGTCGTAAACCGTCTTGTACGGGTGCAGCAGGTCGCGGCTCAGGGTGATGACTCCTACAGCGACGAGCAACCCCACGGCAACCGCCGCCGCGCCCCGCCCCGCGCGAGCGAGAGCATGCGGCCACGACCGTCGCCAGCCCCAGGCCGGCAAGAATGCACGCGGCCGGCGCCAGAAACTGCATCGTGCGCTGGCTGCCGCCATAGGGGTAGCGGTGCATCACGGCAGCCACGAAGCAAAGCGCGAGGGGCGCCAGGCAGAGGGCCGCCAGCGTCTGGCGGCGCTGGCGCCACCAGACGCCCAGGGCCACGGCGATGAGCGCCGCTGTCGCCGCGCTGCCGCCGTGCGATCCTCCGATCGGGTAGGAGAACATGTGACTGGTATGACGGTCGATGAGCCACAGGCCCAGCGCGCTGAGACTATCGGACGGCGGAAAGTCCACGTTCCAACCGGATTTCAATCCTGCGGCGTCGTAGGATTCGGCCTGCGCGCGGGCCACCAGCAGGTACCAGCCGATGAAGCTCGCGACCACGACCGCATTGTAGATCAAGAACGCCAGCCAGACGGGCCGCTGACGCGACTGGTACACGGCCAGTGCCAGCGCCAGGCTGATGCCGCCGGCGACAAAAATCGCCGTGTACGAGAACCCCATCGCAATCGGCGTAACGGCCGCCAGCAGCCACCACCAGATCGGCCGATCTCGCGCCAAGAGCCACTCCACGGCCAGCGTCAACAACACCAGGGCCACGAGCAGGTCCATGGCATAGGGCTTTACCTCGCAGCCGTGCCGGATCGGGTAATAGGAGACCGAGAAGATGCCCACGGCCAGCAGCCAGGGCCAGCCATCGAGTACGCGCGAGCTCAGGTATCGAAAGAGGAACAAACTGCCGAGGCTCGCCACGGTGGCCGGTAGGCGGAGCGCAAGCTCGTTGAACCCCAAGAGCTTGACGGTCGCCAACTGTGACCAGAGCGCCAGCAGCGGACAAACCATGCTGTATCGCAGCGGCCGCAGCATATCGGCGAACCCCGTGTCGATATAGTTCACCGCCAGAAAACACTCGTCGCCCCACAGCGGGAACTGCAAAAGGTAGCGGGCCAGACGCAGCAGCACGCCGATCCCCACGAACGCCCAGGTGAGTTGTGCGATCAGCCGGGCAGAGCTGGAGGCCGAATGCCCGGTTGCGACGAGAGGAACGGAGGCAGTCACGCCCTGGGACATGAGGAGAGCTCTGGAGGAAGGCACGGCAGGCGTGGCACGGGGGTCCGGCCCGTGATCGTCGTCAGCCGCCAAGCCGACGCCACGCCAGAAGCTCGAATTGGGGTGGCGGAGTGTAGTGACCGCAGCTAAAAGGCCGCAACGCCATATTCTGGGCCGTCCCGCGCTCTTTGGCGGCAGCTTGCACTCCCCCGCCGGTAGCCGGCATCGCCTCGGAGACAACCCGCATGCTGACAGCGTCTGGTTCCTCGGGCGAGCGGGTGCTCGTGGTCATGCCGGCCTACAACGCGGCGCGCACGCTGGAGCGCACCGTGGCGGACATTCCCCGCGGCAGCGTCGATGAAATCCTGCTCGTCGACGACGCCAGCAGCGACGACACGGTGGCGGTGGCCGAGCGGCTTGGTCTGACCGTGATTCGCCACGCCCGCAACTGCGGCTACGGCGGCAACCAGAAGACCTGCTATCGTTATGCGCTGGAATCGGGGGCCGACTACGTGGTGATGGTGCATCCCGACTATCAATACGACAGCCGCGTCGTGCCGCTGGCCGTCGGCTTCTTGCGGCTGGGCATCTGCGACGTGCTGCTGGGGTCGCGGATTCGCACCCGGCGCGAAGCCCTGGCCGGGGGCATGCCCCGCTTCAAATATATCTTCAACCGGCTGCTGACCATCGTGCAGAACACCGCCTTGGGGCAGAACCTGGGCGAGTTCCACAGCGGGTTCCGCGCCTATCGCCGTGCCGTCCTGGAGAAGATTGCCTTCCAGCAAAACAGCGACGACTTCGCCTTCGACAGCCAATTCCTGGTGCAAGCCATCCACTTGGGCTTCCGGGTCGCGGACGTGCCGGTGCCCGTGCGCTACTTCCGACGAGGCCTCCAGCATCAACTTTCTCGCGAAGCGTGAAGTACGGCCTTCAGACGCTGTACGCGATCGCGCGGGTGTACGCGCACCGCCTGGGTTGGAGATCGCCGCTCTTCGTCCCCACGCGGCCTACCCCTGGTGCGCCAGGCGAGGCGGCTTCGCCTGCGCAATCTCGGTTGCCGCGCCGTCTTTAGGCAATCGTGCTGCCTGACGTTCGGATTGGCGCGCTCGTAGTGCGGGCTTCAGCCCGTCAACAAAACGCCGCAGCGTCGCTGGCCATCACTTCGTAGGCGCACGGCAGGGTCGCCCGCTGTCAGAGTGTTTTGTTTGCTAGTCGCTTTGATTGCACTTCGGTCAGCGGCGTTGAAGTTGGCTGTTCCCTGCAACCATCTGCGGAATAGCCAGTTATGCTGAAGTTCGCTCGCCAGGCAAAGCGTTGGCACGGCACTTGCCAATGGGTGCGGCAACCTGCACCCTAGCGGCGAAGTTAACATGGTCAAGACAATCTTCTGGACACTATTCGCGATCATTGCGGCCGTGGCCGCATACGACGTCTACCTCTCGATCAAATTTCAAGCCACGCTCTACGCGATGGAAGAAAACCCGCTGGGCCGATGGCTCATCGCCCTGGATAACGGCGACGTGGCGCTGTTCATGACCGCCAAGATGATGGGCACGATGGTCGTGTTGCTCGTGCTGCCGGCCTTCTACCGCCTTCGCCGCAACCTGGGGATGGTCACGGCGAGTACCTTGGCGGCGTTCCAAGGCTCGCTCTTCTGCTACCTGACTTTCGCATAACTGCCCACTGCCCCTGCGTGACGACGGCGCGTGCCCGCGATAGACTCTTGGGGATGAACAAGGCCTTCGTGCGTGAGCCGGAGACGACTCACGAATACTGCCCGCGCTGCGGCTCCCAGGGCGTGTCCGTGGGTGAGGAGACGCTGCGGGCATTTCTCGGTCCGGATCTGCGGCGCGAGCTGGCGCAAACGGCGTCGTTCTGTCCGCTGCCTCGCTGCGAAGTAGCGTACTTCGACGTTCTGGAGCGGACGGTCATGGTGAGTGCGCTCCGCACGCCGATTTATCCGAAGGACCTTGCGGCGCCGATCTGCCCTTGCTTCGGGCTGACGTGCGACGACATCGACCAAGACGTGCGCGAAGGGGTCGTGACGCGGACGCGGGCCGCCGTGGAACGAGCCAGGTCCGCTGAGGCGCAGTGCGCGGTGAAATCGCCGACGGGACGATCGTGTCAAGCGGCCTTGCAGGGGTATTACATGAAGCGGCGCGGTGGCTGAGTGGATCGATACCGACAACAAACCTTCGGGCGAGTATGATAATAGGTTGAATCGCCGGTCACGCACCTCCGTCACGAGCAACTGCGATGAAAGCCTACCGTACCACAATCACGATCGACGACCCCCAGGAAGTCGTGCTCAGAGACTTGCCCTTTGATCGAGGCCAGTCTGTGGAGATCGTCGTTGTCCCCCAAAATGGCGCGGACGGCACTTCGACCGAGAAATTGCGGGCGTTGTTCCAGGAAACGCAGGCTCTGTCGCAAGCTCGGGCACTCACTGAGGATGACATTGCGGCAGAGGTTGCGGCGTATCGCGCCGGCAAATGAAGGTCATCTTCGATACGAACGTCGTGATCTCCGCGGCATTGAAGGACCGCCTCCCCGAAACGGTCATTTTGTTCGTGACCGAACACGCGGACTTCGAATGGATTGCGTCCGCCGAGATCGTCGCGGAGTACGAGGAAGTTCTGCGGCGTCCCAAGTTCAAGCTGCCCGAGGCGATCATCCAGCGATGGCTCGGTGCGTTGCGGCAATTCGTGACGCTGATTGAAGTCGAACGAGCGGTGGAGTTTCCGCGTGACGCCAAGGATGCCAAATTCTTGTCGTGCGCATTGTCGGCCAGTGCCCACTATCTCGTCACAGGCGACAAGGACTTCGAAGAGGCTCAGAAGCTCGGGAGCACCACAATTCTCTCGGTCGCGCTCTTCAAGACCGCTGTTTGTGATCCGTGGAGTCGCCCCGCGGACGGAGGGCCGGCCAGCCAATGATGGCCGCCGTTATTGAGCACGAGAGAGCACGACCGCGCAGCGCATCGATCCCGCACCGCGCACCGCATTGACACTGCGTTGAGCGCGTCATAGATTTCTGGCTGGTGGCGCGGTGTGTTCCTGGCGCAGCGCGAAGACGCGCGATGCGAACGAAGGATTCACAACTCCGATCTCGAGGTCTTGCCTTGAGGCGCGCGGTCGCGGCGGCCATCCTCTTCGCGAAGTCTGGGCGACGCGGCCGCGAACCAGGCCGCTGGCCGGCCGACGTTGAATGCCGACGTTGTTGAATCTTGAGCAAACATTTCCCATGTCCACGGCCGTTTCTCTCGATTGGTCTTCGGTCGCCCGTGAGCTGGGACTTCGGCCCGTGCAAGTGGAAAGCGTCGTCGGGCTGTTGGATGACAAGAACACCGTCCCCTTCATCACCCGCTATCGCAAGGACCAGACTGGCGGGCTGGATGAAGAGCAGATCCGTCACATCGAGTCGCGAGTCACCAAGCTGCGGCTGCTGGATCAGCGCAAGGCCACGATCCTGCGCTCGATCGACTCGCAGGGCAAGCTCACGCCCGAGCTGGCCGCGCAAATCCAGAGCTGCGATTCGTTCAAGCAGCTCGAAGATCTTTACCTGCCCTTCAAGCCACAGAAGCAAACGCTGGCCACGGCCGCCCGCGAACGAGGGCTGGAGCCGCTGGCCGATGAGATCCTGGCGGCCGCGTCGAGCTGTCAGAACCTCGATGCTCGCGCCGCCGACTTTGTGAATCCCGATCGGCAAGTGCCTTCCTTCGGCGAGGCGCTGCTGGGGGCCGGCCATATCATTGCCGAGCGCTACAGCGAGCGGGCCGATCTGCGGGCAAAGCTCCGAGCGATTCTCGAGCGCACCGGTAAGCTCGTTTCGAACAAGATCGGCGACGACGGCAAGGAGAATAAAGGGGGCAAGGAAGCCAAACCGGAGGCCGATACCGAGGAACTTGCGTCTGCCGAGCAGAATTCGTCTCTCGACGCCGAACCATCGCCCGCTCAGGCCCCACTGAGCGAGGCCGCTGTCGCGGCGCCGGCACGTCGGGACGCCTCGACGCTCGCCCCCGCGCCGGATGCAACGAACGAGGCCGCCGCGCCCGGTGCCGCCGATCAACCGCCGATGGGCGATTCGACGGCGCCCGCCGGCAATGGGCGAGGCGACGAGACGGGTAACGGTGATCAATCCACGGAGGCGGTCGCCCCGGCAGCCACGATGGAGTCGGCAAACGCCGAGTCCGCCCCGCAATCTTCCGAGGCAGATCCCGGCACCGTTGTCGCGCCCGGCGCTCATGCGGCGCCCGCCGCCGACGCGCCGGCGGCCAGCGGCAAAGTGGCTGGCAATACGGCGCCTGCTACACCGCCGTCTGCTACACCGCCGTCTGCTACACCGCCGCCGAACCCGGGCGCCGCGAAAAACGGCCAAGGAGGCCCGCGCCGCCAAGAAGGCCGCGGCAAAGGCCGCCAAGGAGAACCGGCTGACTGCCGTGTTCCGCGACTTCTTCCAGTTCTCCGAGGCGCTGGGCAAGATTCCGCCGCACCGCGTGCTGGCCATCAACCGCGGCGAGCGGGCAAAAATCCTGCGGGTCAAGATCGAGGCCGACACGGCCGCCCTCGAGCAAGCCGCCCAGGAAATGCTCGTGCCTGCCGATCATCCGCACGCCGATTTCCTGCGCGGCTGTGCCCGCGACGCGCTTCAGCGGCTCATCCTCCCGAGCCTGGAGCGCGAATTCCGCCGCGAGTTCACCGACCGGGCTGAGGCCAAGGCCGTCGAGGTCTTCGCCCACAACCTCCGCAACCTGCTGCTTCAGCCGCCGATCCGCGGGCGGCGCGTGCTGGCGGTCGATCCGGGCTTCCGCAGCGGATGCAAGGTCGTGGCCCTCGATGAATTCGGCAGCCCCGTCGAGAACAACGTCGTCAACATCACCGGCAAGGCCAAAGAAGGGGAGCCGGACCCGCGCGACGCCGCCAAAGGCAAGCTGGCCGAGCTGATCGCCCGCAACCAGTGCAGCGTGGTGGCCATCGGCAACGGCACCGGCTGCCGGGACACGGAGGCCCTGATCGCCGACCTGATCGCCCAGAAGCTGGCCGATCAGGACGTGGCCTACGTGATCGTCAACGAGGCGGGGGCCAGCGTCTACTCGACCAATCCGATTGGCCGCGAGGAGTTCCCCAATCTCGACGCGACCGTGCGCGGGGCCATCTCCATCGGCCGCCGGCTGCAAGACCCGCTGAGCGAGCTGGTGAAGATCGAGCCGCCGAACATCGGCGTCGGCATGTATCAGCACGACGTCAAACAGAAGCACCTCCGCTCGTCGCTGGACGCGGTGGTCGAGTCGTGCGTGAACTTTGTCGGCGTCGATCTGAACACGGCCAGCGTCTCGCTGCTGCGATACGTGTCCGGCCTGAACGCGCTGACGGCCCGGCGGGTGTACGAGCACCGCGTGCAGCGCGGGCCGTTCACCGCCCGAGAGCAGCTCAAGGAGATCGCGGGCCTGGGCGACGCGACGTTCGTGCAGGCGGCCGGTTTCTTGAAGATCACCGACGGCGAGAACCCGCTCGATGCCACGTGGATTCATCCCGAGAGCTATGCGATCGCCGGCCGCGTGCTGGAGAGGCTGGGCTTCCAGGTGTCGGAGCTGAGCGACAAGGAGGCCCTGGCACGGCTGGCCGCCAAGGCTGCCGAGGTGAACGTGACCGAGTTGGCCAGCGAGCTCGGCGTCGGCGAGCTGACGCTGAAAGACATCCTGGCGCAGCTTGCCCGGCCGGGACACGATCCGCGCGAAGACCTGCCGCCGCCGCTCTTCAAGCGCGAGATTCTCAAGTTCGACGACCTCAAGCCCGGCATGGAGCTGCGGGGCAGCGTGCTCAACGTCGTGGATTTCGGGGCCTTCGTGGATATCGGCCTGAAAGACACCGGGCTGGTGCATATCAGCCAGATGTCGAACCGCTACGTGAAAGACCCGCACGACGTGGTCTCGGTCGGCGACATCGTGCGCGTGTGGGTGAAGGACATCGAAAAGGAGCGCCGCCGGGTGTCGCTGACGATGGTCGCGCCGGGCACGGAGCGCCCCAAGCCGGAACGCCGCGAGCGGACCGATCAGAAGCCACAAGGCGATCGCGGCCCGCGGCGACGGCAGGACCGCGGTCGTCGTCCTCCGCAGCACGCGGGGACGGGCCAAACGACTCAGGCCGGGCCTGCTGGCAGTGTGGCGGGCGCGGCCACGGCCGAAGGCCAGGTGACGACGCAAACCGCGCCGCCCGCGAAGAGACCTTACACCGGCGGCCCGGGCCACGGCCCCGCCGGCAAGCGACCCTTCAAGAAGCAAAAACCGCCGCCTCCGCCGCCCAAGCTCACCAAGGCCAAGCAAGAGGGCCGCGTGCCGCTGCAAACTTTCGCCGAACTGGCGGTGTTCCTGAAGAAAAAACAGGATGGCGAAGAGAAGCCGGCGGAATAGTTTCAGGCTTCGGGCTTCAGACTTCAGACTTCAGACTTCAGGCTTCGGGCTTCAGACTTCAGGCGTCAGAGGCGGTGAAACAATGTTGCTTTGCGCACCATGAGCCCCGAAGGGGCACGACTCGACAGCCCAGGCCGAAGGCCTGGGACGCCCGGAACAAAGGACACGAAAGCCCTGAAAGGGCGCAACCGCGATGCGGCTATCCGTCCATCGCCGCCTGCCGATGCCTGAAGCCCGAAGCCTGTAGCCTTTGCGAAGCACCATGGACTTCCAAGAGCGACTTGCCAAAGCCGTCGAACGGGGCCAGCACCTGGGCCAGCAGCAGGCCCAGGCGCAGGAAAAGCAGGCGCTCGACCGAGGAGGATTTTCGGCGGCTGCATTCCCAGTATCGCCTGCCGCTCACCGATCGCATCGAAGGCTGCCTCAAGCGGCTGCCCGACCACTTCCCCGGCTTTCAGTTCAGCACGCTGATGAACGACCGCGGCTGGGGCGCGGCGGTCAGCCGCAACGACGTCGGCACCGGGCGGGCTACCTTTTTCAGCCGACTGGAGCTGGTCGTGCGGCCGTTCTCTTCCTTGCACGTGATCGAGATCTCGGCCAAAGGCACGATCCGCAACAAGGAAGTCTACAACCGCACCCAATATCAGCGGCTCACCGAGGCCGATCCGGAAACGTTCGCCAACATGATCGACATGTGGGTGCTGGAGTACGCGGAGCTGTACGCGGCCAAGTCGTGACGATCACTCTGCCGCTCGCTGGAGCACGAGCACGATCTTGTCGTCCCCATCCTGGCTGGTGAAATCAGCCGGCCGCGCTGCACCACTCGCCAGCTCAGTCGCAAAACGTCGCCGTCGAGGGAGTAGATCCCTGGGGAGACCTCTTCCGCGCCGTCCACCGTGGTAGACGTATCGAGCGTTTTGGGATCGGTCGTCGGATCGAGGCGGAACTTGACGGTCATCGGACCGGCCTCGCTGGTTTCCGTGGTCATGCGATCGCCATCGAACGAAAACCGAAACCAGCCGGCCGCCGGCGTGGGGATGCCGCTGGCGCGCATGGCAAGCACCGTCCATTTGCCGGTGAGCTTCTTGAGCTCGGCCTGCACCCGGGACTGCGAATCGTCGGTAGCGACGTTGCCATTGGACTTCCCTTTCGAGGGACTGTCAGGCACATCGCGATCGCTCGCCCCGCAGCCGCATATCGCAGCGACCATCGTCGCGGCGACGGACGGCACGAACCATCGCAGGTTCATCAGGGCTCTCCGATTCATGGGCTTTCCACGGCAGACTGTCTCGCCCGCCTGCGCAGGGGGTGCTATTCTGGTTACTTCGACGTGCTGCCCTGCGGTTAGGTTATCGACCGCCAGAATGCCCAACAACGGGCACGGCCCAGGCTGATATGGTCTCATCCGTCACCGACAACCTTCGTGCCATCCGCGACAAGGTCGAGGCCGGCCAGCGGCTGTCGTTCGACGACGGCCTCTTCCTCTACGACCCGACGACGCCGCTGCACGAGGTCGGCGAGCTGGCCAACCTCGTCCGCGAGCGGAAGAACGGCAACGCCGCCTACTACAACATCAACACGCACCTCAACCCGACGAACGTCTGCGTCTACCGCTGCACGTTCTGCGCGTTCCGCGCCGACCTGCGCGAGCCCCAAGGGCTACGTGATGAGCGACGAGCAGATCCTGGCCCGCGGGCAGGAGGCGGTCGATGACGGCTGCACCGAGATGCACATCGTCGGCGGCCTGCACCACCAGATGCCGTACGACTGGTACGTGCAACGTCATCCGCATCATGCACGACGCCTATCCCGAGCTGCACCTGAAGGCGTGGACCGGCGGTCGAGATCGACTGGTTCGCAGCACCTGACCAAGAAGCCGGTGCGCGAGATCCTGCGAAGAGCTGATCGACGCCGGCCTGGGCAGCATGCCCGGCGGCGGGGCGGAGATCTTCCATCCCGAAGTCCGCGACAAGATCTGCGAGCACAAGGCCGACGCCGCGCAACTGGATCGACATCCACCGCGCGGCCCACGAGCTCGGCCTGCGGACCAACGCCACGATGCTCTACGGCCACATCGAGAACGCCGATCACCGCATCGACCACCTGATCCGGCTGCGCGAGCTGCAGGACGAGACGGGCGGCTTCCAGACGTTCATCCCGCTGGCCTTCCATCCCGGACAACACCGGGCCTGGCGCACATCAAGAAGCCGTCGGCGCTGATGGACCTGCGGACGATGGCCATCAGCCGGCTGATGCTCGACAACTTCCCGCACATCAAGGCCTACTGGATCATGCTCGGCATCGGCACGGCCCAGATGGCGCTGGCCTACGGGGCCGACGACCTCGACGGCACGGTGCGGCACGAGAAGATCTACCACGACGCCGGCGCCGACGACGCCGGAGGTGCTGACCGTCGAGCAAATCCGCCGGCTGATCGTGGAAGCGGGCCGCGAGCCGGTCGAGCGCGACACGCTGTATCACCGCGTCGAGCGCGACGGGGCGAAGTGGCAGACGGCGGAGCCGGTTGGAGCGGCGTGACTCACGAGGCTCGCGCTCGTATCGCAAGCGACGGGGCCAAAACCTAGCATGTCTTTTGTTCCTTATTCGGGACTCAACTGATGGACCGAGGGCTGTTTGACCGCGTGTGCCGCGAAGCAAGCAATCTTTCGGAGCATCAACTCCGCGAAGTGCTCACCGCGATAACACGTTTCCAGCGACGGGCGAGAAAGAAACCGGCCCGAGCATCCCGGGCGAGGAAGTCATTCCGAAGGCTGACGGCTTTCGGCATCTGGGCGAACCGCACCGATACCAGCGAGCCCGTGCGCTTCACCGCGCAACTGCGGAGGCGCATGGAGCGTGGCGAAGACAGCAAGCACTTCCGCTCGGTTCCGTCTCTCAAAGTTATTCGGGCCTATTAGCGGCGACGAGTCGCCCGCACTCCAAAGTTAGGCTGGCAACGTCGTCCAATTCTCGATCCTTACTGGACAATCTGCGCCTCGGAGAGAGAATTAGCCTGCCAGAACGTGCGGGGCAACGCCATCCTGGGTAAGACCTGAAGCTCGCATGCCGACAGAGCCCACAGCCCATGGCAGCCGGCACGGTCGGCTTGCCGCTGAGGGCGCGCGGAGCGTGCCCGCTATTTGAGGCGCCGGCGTCGAGTCCACGGTCGATCTCGCCGGGCTCCTGGCAGCCACCACTTTGGCCGGGGCCGAGCAGCACGACGTACTGGCTTCCACCAGCGACCACGCGCGAGGGCTACCCTCCGAGACACGGCTGCCACACCTGGTGCTGGCCGCCGAGCAAACGGCCGGGCGGGGCCGCGGCGCCAACTCCTGGTGGACTCCGCGCGGCAGCCTGGCCATGAGCCTGCTCATCGATCCGGCCCAGCACGGCATTCGCGCGGAGCACGTGCTCTTGGTTTCGCTGACCTGTGCCGTGGCTTTGGTGGAAGCCGTGGAACGTCGAGCGCCGGGCATTCCCCTCGGCTTACACTGGCCCAACGACGTCTTCGCCGCCGACCGCAAGCTGAGCGGCATTCTGATCGAGGGCCTGCCGGGCGGTCGCATGATCCTGGGCATCGGCGTCAACACGAACAACACGATGGTCGACGCCCCGGCCGAACTGCGATCCATCGCCACGACGCTGCGCAACCTGACCGGCAAACCGTGCGATCATACGGAGTTCTTGATCGAGCTGATGGCCCGACTCGATGACGGTCTGCAACAATTGGCCGACCGGCCTCAGTCGATTGCCCGCGCGGCCGACGGGCTGTGCCTGCAACATGGCGAGGAACTAACTGTCGTAACGGCCGGGCGAACGCTGACGGGCACGTGCCGTGGCATTCACGACGACGGAGCGCTGCTCTTAGCGACCGCGAACGGAGTGCAGCGGATTTACTCTGGCGCGCTGGACCGAAGGCGGCCGGAGCGGCATCAAGATGTGTCGGGATGACTTGCATCAGGCACCGCCCGTTGCCATCCCTGGCACTACTTCTTCTTGTCCATCGTGGCCGCAAGCAGCCTCTTTAGCTCCGTGACTGTGCCGGCGTGCTTAGGTTCGCCGGCCAGGTTCTTATCCTCCCTGGGATCAGCCTCCAGGTCGTAGAGCTGCACGCCGCGGCGGCCCTCCTCCCACTCGGTGTAGCGGTAGCGCTCGGTCCGCAGGCTGTAGCCCGTGTAGTCGGTGGCTGCCTTCTTCTTGCCGCCGCCGCGGCGGACCTGCGTGATCGCCGCCGCTTTACCGGGGGCCATGGGGTCGCTCAACTGGGGACGCAGGCTGCGGCCGTCGAGCGTCTTAGGCGCCGGCAGGTCGCACAAGTCGGCCAGCGTCGGATACAGATCGATCAGCTCGGCCAGCCGCGGCGACGACTTGCCGCGGGCTTTCATGCCCGGGCGCTGATGATCAGCGGCACGCGGGCCGAGTCCTCGAACAGGCTCATCTTCTGCCACAGGCCGTGCTCGCCGAGGTGGTAGCCGTGGTCGCTGGTGAAGACGACGACGGTCCTGTCGGCCAGCCCCAGGCGGTCCAGGGCGGCGAGGACCTTGCCGACCTGGGCGTCCATGAACGTCGTCGAGGCGTAGTAGGCCTGGAGCGCCTCGCGCCGCTGGTCGTCGGTCATCTTGTCCTGTTCGCCCTTCCGGCTGAGGAACGCGGCGGCCGGCACGTCGGCGGTCGTCGGCGGGCACCTCGGGCAGCTTGATCTTGTCGGTGGAGTACAGGTCGAAGTACTTCTTCGGCGCGACGTAGGGCGTGTGCGGGCGGTAGAAGCCGACGGCCAGGAAGAACGGCCGTCGTCTTTGTTCGCTGCTCGAGCAGCTTGATCGCCTCGGCGGCGGCAACTCCGTCGGTCTGCTCGTCGTCGGTGCCGTCGGCGGCCAGCCAGCTGAGCGTGCCGCCGAATTGGCCCTTCGGCAGGGTGAAGATCTTGTCCTCGTCGTCCTTGTCGCGGCCGCGGGGGTTGACGCGCTTCTCCCACGACGGCGGGTCGTCGAGGCCGTCGGTGCCGATCTGGCCCGGCACGCCGTAGTGATAGAGCTTGCCGACGCGGGCGACGAAGTAGCCGTCCTTGCGGAAGAGCTGCGGCAGCGTGACCGCGTCGGGCACGTTCTTGCGGAACTGCGTGGCGTTCTCGTGCACGCGCGTGTGGTCGGGCCGCAGGCCGGTGAGGAACGACGCCCGGCTCGGGTTGCACAGCGGGAACTGGCAGTAGGCCCGGTCGAAGCGCACGCCGCGGGCGGCCAGCCGGTCGATGTTCGGCGACTTGACCAGCGGGTGCCCGTAGCAGCCGAGGCCGGTGTTCAGGTCGTCGGCGATGAGAAACAGGACGTTGAGCTTCGGGGCCGATGCCTTGCCAGGTTCGGCCGCCAGGGAGGGATGAATGGCCGACCAGAACAGCAAGAGCAGCCCAGTTGCGATGCGCGCACCCATGGCAGGACCTCCGCGGAGAATGGAGAGGGCCGGGACACGCCGGCCAGCATAGATTCCGCGTAACAAGCCCGCCACCACCGCGCCTTCCTTTTCGGTCTGCCGCCGCAGGCGTAGAATGCTGAGCAAGCGGCGGAAGCGGGCCGCCGAGGCGAGCGGGGCGATGGATTCAGTGCAGCGCCCGGGACGATACAACACTATCGTATCTAATTGGCATTTTGCATTTTGCAATTTGCATTTTGCATTCAGTGGCGATTTCCAATGCAAAGTGCAAAGTGCAAAATGCAAAATGCAAATTGAAAAGAGCCGACTTACTTCATCCGGAAGCCAGGCCGTGTCCACCGATCTGCGTCTCAAGGAGCAGTTGCCGCTGCTCACCGATCGCATCGTGCAGACCTACACGGAGTGCGGCATCAACCACCTGGGCCACTGCCCGCTGCCGAGCCACGAGGAGGTCGTCGAGATCATCGAAGACCTCAAGGAGATCATCTATCCCGGCTTCCGCCGCCGCGAACCTGCACATGGGCAACGTCGAGTACCACGTCGGCGACCTGGTCGACGGCCTGCACGACAAGCTGACCGCGCAGATCGCCCGGGCCTTGCGGCACGAGGCGCGAGACCAACGACGCGCCGAAGAGCAGACGGACTTCGAGGCCAAGGCCCAGGCCATCGCGATTCAGTTCCTGGAGCAGATGCCCGAGCTGCGCCGCGTGCTGGCCCTCGACGTGCAGGCCGCCTTCGACGGCGACCCGGCGGCCAAGAGCCTCGACGAGATCATCTTCTGCTACCCCGGCCTGGAGGCGATCACGGTCTACCGCCTCGCCCACCTGCTCTACGGCTCGGGGTGCCGCTCATCCCGCGGATGATGACCGAGTGCGCCCACTCGAAGACGGGCATCGACATCCATCCCGGTGCCAAGATCGGCCATCGCTTCTTCATCGACCACGGCACCGGCGTGGTGATCGGCGAGACGTGCGACATCGGCGAGCACGTCAAGCTCTACCAGGGCGTGACGCTCGGCGCCCTGAGCTTCGCCAGGACGCCGACGGCAACCTCGTCCGCGGCACCAAGCGGCACCCGACGCTCGAGGACGACGTGGTGATCTACGCCAACGCCACCATCCTCGGCGGCGACACGGTCATCGGCCACGATGCGGTGATCGGCTCGAGCGTGTGGCTGACGCAGAGCGTGGCCCCGCACACGACCGTGGTGCTGGAGAAGCCGAAGCTCCGCATGCGGTCCGAAATGGAACGGCTGGACGCGGGGCAGAACTACCAGGTGTAGGGGACGAGCGGGTCTACGCAGGACGCTGGATCGAGGTGCACGTGGCCGGTGACTCGACGTACACGTCGGCCTTACGGCTCGACGCTCGCCACCATTTTGTAGCTCGCCTACACGTAGTCGATCCGGAACGTCTTGTTGGTGATGAACACCACGGTCACGTCCCCTTCGGCACTGGCGCCGTGCTCCATGACCTGGCCCTCGGGGAACCACACGAACGTGCCCGGCCCGTATTTCCCCTGGTGCGTCACTAGCGTGCCTTCCAGCACGTACATGCCGTGCCCGCAGGGGTGCGTGTGCGCGGGATTGATCACGCCGGCGGGATAACGCACCAACCGGATTTCCATGCCGCTGTCCGGGTCGGTGTACAGGTCCTTCCGATAGAGCGCGCGGCCGAGCTTCTCGTTGAACCGCTCCTGCCAGGGCATCTGGGCGACATCGATGGCAAAATACGAGCTGGGGGACATGGTGCGTCTCCGGGGCGATGGATCGATACGGGCTATTGTGTGACGAGGCGACAAGGTGAGCGGGTGAGCGGGTGAGGGGTGACACGGCGAACACGTGGGGTCAAGGACCGAACATCCAACATCGAACATCCAACATCGAACGTAAGGCCATTTCGGTTCGATCTCGATGTTCGATGTTGGATGTTCGATGTTCAACTCCGGCAAGCTGTACGCGCCTGACCATCGTCACCCCAGCACCTTGTCACCTTGTCACCTTGTCACCTTGTCACCTTGTCACCTTGTCACCTTGTCACCTTGTCACCTTGTCACCTTGTCACCTTGTCACCTTGTCACTCCCCGCGTCCCGCTCGGCTCGCCTTGACCATCCTCGCGAGGCAGCGCTATACTTCCTCACGGTGGCTGGCAGAACGATTCGCCGCTCTGGGCCGTGCTCGCTTGCGCCTTCCCTCGCAGCGAACTCGGCACATCGGGGACCATTATCGTCCATATCCGCATGAAAACCGATCGACGACACGCCCTGCAAACCAACTGGCTGGCTGATCATCTGGGCCGGTGGTTGGAAAAGGTCAAGCCGTACACCAACCACATCATCACGGGGGCCTTCCTGCTGGCCGCCGGGGTGGCGATCTGGGTCGTCGTCGCCAAGCTGTGGGGAACGAATGAGGAGGAGACCTGGGGACGGCTCAGCGGTTATGCCTCGAACGTCAACCAGCGCAGTTTTCAAGGAGACCGAAGGGATCCGCGACGAATACGAGAAGAACAGTAACGAGCTTCGGAACCTGACTTCGGCGCCGCCGCTGGCGACCAACGAAGAAGCTCGCAAGCAGCACGAGCAGCAGGTCAAGGCGCTGAGAGACAAGATGACCGGGTTGGAGGACCGTTACCGGACGGAGCGGCGGAAGATTGAGGAGCGCCAGCACGAAGAGTTTTGCCGGATGGCCAAAGAGAAGATCCAAACCCATGCTGGCCAGGCGGCCGCCATTTTTGCGGCCAACCGGGACTATGATGCGGCGGCGACCACCCTGCTGTCCGATCCGATCGGGGCACGGAACAGGCTTGACCGGGCGGCGGAGCTTCTCGAGGCCGTCCGCGATAATACCGACGACAAACTTCTGAAGCAGCGTGCCAAGTTCCAGCTCGCGCGCGTCTACGAGACGCGGCTGCGACGCGATGACCAGCACCAGGACAGCGACAACGTCGCCCTGGCCCGGCGCGAGTACGAAGATCTGGCCAACCAGAGTCCGCCCAGCTACTGCAAGGCGGAAGCCGAGCGGCGGCTGGCAGGCCTGCAACCCAGGGCGGAGCGCAGTCGAATCGCCAAAGATCCCGTCTATCAGTGGGTGAGCGATGAGCTGGATAAGCCCACCGCGCCGTCCAGCCCGTTCAGCCACGGCTCGATCGGCAGCGAGCCGCCGTCGGATCCGAAGTAGCGAACTGGCGCATCGTCTTATTTGGCTGGCACGAGCTCAATGGCTCGCAGGTCGATCAGCGTGCCTTGGAATCCCTCGCCCGGGCGGAAGACCACTTCTTGCTTGCCCGCGGGCAGGTCCAGAGTGCCGATCCGTGCCCGGCGATAACTCTCCCACGTGCCGGTGCTCTCCACTCGGCCCGTGAGCGCTTGCTCGCCGGACTGTAAGACGTACCTGTTGCCGGCCGCCGACTTGTGGCAGGCCCAATCGAGCCAAACGTCGTATTTGCGTGCCTTCGGGATCTCCAGTCGCCACAGGGCATGGTCCTGCGGTCCGCTCCAGTAACCGAGGTTCTTGAATTGCGGCTCGAAGACGACCTGCTGGCCGTAGATTTCCGCGACCGCGGCGGTGAGGTTCAGCGAGCCAGGCGAGGGATCGTTTTCGCCGACCGGCTTGACCACTGCCGGTTCGTTGCCGGCGAATTGCCGCCGCGGAGCACGATGCTGGCCGAGGTATGCGATTACGTCAGCCAGGTCTTGCGGCGAAAGGTCCTTCTCGATCTCCTCGGGCATCAGCGACTTGCCGGAGCTTTCCAATCGCTCGATATCGGCGCGGGCGATCTCGTGCTTCTTTCCTTCGGTGGCCAGCAGCGTGATGCTGCCGCCGCTCTCCGAAGCGAGCATGCCGGTGAGCGTGCGGCCGTCCGTGAGCAGCGCCGAATAGTTCTGATAGCGGGCTTCGACGGCCCGATTGGGATCGAGCACGGCGGTGAGGATCGTCTCGGGCGAGCGGTCGGCCATCGTGGCCAGGTCCGGCCCGACGGCGACGCCCACGTCGCCCAAGCGATGGCAAGACGCACACAGCTTCTTGTAAACGGCCAGCCCCCGCACGGCGTCGCCGCCGGCGCGGACCGTGGGGCGGTACTTGGCGATGAGCTTCTTTGCGGCTGGTCTCTCTCGGCTTGCTCAGCAGGTCGGCGGTGGCCCGCACCGTCAGATCGGGATGGTTTCGCAGCCGGTCGCGCGTGGCGGCATCCAGCTCGCCGATCGTGAGCTTGCCCGTTCGGAGCTGCTCCAACAGCGCCTGGGTGGCGCACGGCCGCGACAAGGCCTCTTCCACGACGGCCGAGCGCAGCCGCGGGCCGAGCGTCTTCCATCGGCTGAACAACTCGGCCGAGGTGGCCACGTCATCGAGCCGCGCCAGCGCGGCGACCGCGGCCAGTTGCAGCTCCAGCGGCGTCTGAGGGCTGAGCAGGCTGGCGAGGGTCTTGGAATCCGCTGCCCGGTGAGCGTCGTTCCAGCCCAGCAAGCCGGCCGCGGCTACTCGTTGTTCGATCGCAGCCCCGGTATCGCCCACCGTGCCGCGAGCTTCGTCGAGTACGGTCAACGACTTCTGCAGGGCCTCCTTCACGCGCGGGCCGGACTGGTCGCGGAATTGCGCTAAAGACGTGCGGCGCGAGAGAGCACGTCGAGAAACGCCGCCAGTTGGGCGAATCGTTCGCTGCGCCGCTGGGGTAACTGGTCGGCTGCGATTCCCTCCAGGGCAGCCGCAATGCCTTCTTCGTCTTTCATGGCCACGGCCAGCCCGACGAGCTTGGCGATCAGCGCCGGTTCGCGCTTCGGGCCGGCCAGCGCGGCCTTCAGCATGCCGCCGACGTGCCGCGGCGCGGAGCTCATCACGGCGGCGGCCAGGAACGGATCGTTCTCGTCGTGCGCTGCCAAGGCCGCCAGCAGGGCGGCCGCGCGGGGGTCTGCCCATTCTCCCAGCGTATACGCTAGCTGCACGCGCACCTGCGGATCCCGCTCGCCCATGAGTTTGAGCAGCGCCGCGATGAGCGATTCGGTTGGCGGCAGAGCCTCGCGTGCGTCTGCCGTCCGCAGCAACGGCTCGCAGAACAAAACGGCCTGACGCCGCACGCCTGGGTGCGGATCGGATAAGGCCTTCTCCAGCGACAGGCGGGAAAGCCAATCAAGGCCGTTCAAAGTCGCCAGTGCCTGCAAGCGGGCTTGCGGCAATTTCGCATTGGTGGCGAGATCACTCAACCACGGCCTGGCTGTCTTGTCTGCTCGCCAGAGGAGCATCTGCTGCGCCAGATCGCGCTGCCAGCCGCTGGGGCTATCCAGCGCCGCGACCAGGCCGGCAACATCGAGCTTGTCCAGCCGTGGGATCGGCCGCGGCTTGATGCCGACAGGGAACACGCGATAGATGCGCCCTTTGTCGTGGCCGGCGCGGAGGAAGAGCTTTTTCTCCGCACGGTCGTCGATCCACTCCGGGTGCTCGATCACCAGGCGATACATGTCGGCGACCCACAGCGCGCCGTCCGGGCCGGTCTTGAGCGTCGTAGGCCGAAACCAACTGTCGCTGGAGGCCAGGAACTCCGACCGCTGTTCGTCAGCCGCGCGTCGGGCGGTGAACGTGCTCCCCCTAGGCTCGATCACCATCCGATGCACCACGCCGTGCACGACCTCGCTCATGAAGAGATTGACGCGAGGGGGTCCGAACAGCTCATCGCGATACACGCAGTGGCCGCAGGCCGACGTGACGACACCCGGCTGGCCCTCCGGTGGCGGGCGGTAGCCCTCCCAGTGGCTGATCGGCCGGCCGCGCGGATAGATGCGCTTGTCCGCCGTCAGCTCGGAGCGCGGGTCGGGCGAAGGGGTGAGGGGGTTGCGGCGGAGGTAATGATCGTCGAGGGCATAGTGCCAGCCGAAGGTGGCATTGTTGGCCCCGAACCAGTTGCCCCAGTCGTCCCGGCAGCGACCGTGCTGGGTGCGTCCGGCGACCAGCTCCATCGCGCCATCGTCGGGCCGGATGCGCAGGTCGCGCGCCACCCAGCTCGAGCGTGTCGTCGTAGGCCGGATTTCCAATCCGGCCATCTGACGTTTGTCCGGCTGGCCGGTCGGACGGATTGGAAATCCGTCCTACGGGCTTCTCGGCCGGATTGACAATCCGTCCTACGGCTTTCACTCGCCCGGCGCTGTCGCCATTGGCCACGTAAATCCAGCCGTCGAGGCCCCAGCGGAGGCCGTTGACGCGGTGCTGCTGGTTGCCTTCGGCAAAGCCGGAGAAGAGCACGATCCGCTTGTCAGCCCGGCCGTCGCCGTCGGTATCTTTGGCGTAGAAGATGTCCGGCGCAGCGGTGACGAGCACGCCCTTGCGCCACGGCATCACGTCGGTCGGAAAAGGAATACCATCGAGGAACAGCGTGGCCTTGTCATAGCGGCCGTCGCCGTCCGGGTCTTCGAGGTATTTCACGCGCCCGCCCGGCTTGCCGCGGTCATCGAGCCCCAGTGGATAGTCGGCCATTTCGACCACCCACAGCTTGCCGTCCGGCCCCCATTCGAAGGCCACGGGGTCCATCACTAGCGGCTCGGCGGCGACCAGCTCGACCTGAAAACCGGGCCGAGCTTTCAGGCACCGCAGCGATTGCTCAGCCGATTTCGGCGCCGGCTCGACGCTCCTCAGCAGTTCGTTGAATGAGCGGCGGTCGATCAGGTCGGCCAGCGCACGGTCGCGGCCGGTGTCTTCGTTCTGCCAGTAGATGTGCCGGTTGGCGATCCACGCGCCGTTGTTGGTGCCGTCGGCGCGGACGAAGGGCGGAATCGCGTGCTGGCCCTTGCTTCGATCACCTTCCATGACGGTGCGCGACCAGCCCTTTTCCATGCCCTCGAAGAGATAGATGCCGTAGCGCTCGGCATTGGAGAAGAGAATGTCCAGGTCGCCGTCTTCATCGATGTCAAAAAACCTAAGACCCCGGTCATGGTGCTCGCCATCGACGGGCGAGAGCCCTTTGGGAAGCACGCAAAACCCAGACGATGCCAGGGCGCTTCGCCGCCGATCCAACGGAAAATATCGCTCCTGGACTTGTTACCCACCAAAAGCTCACCGATGCCGTCCCGGTCCAGGTCGCGCGCGATGGTCCAGTTGTCCTTACGACCCGACTCGAGGCCGACCTCGTCGCGCTGCCAGGAACAGTGAGAGATGTTCTGCCAATAGAGTTCCTGTCTAAACAGCCAGGGCCGTTTCAGTTCGTACACGGAGCAACCGCTGTCCACGCGCCGCTCCGAGTCCCGAGCCCGCGCGTGGAGGAACGAGGCGGTTCCTTCTTGGCTCATTACGGCAAGATGTCCCCATATTTCAGTCGTGTCATTTCGCAGGCTGGGCGACCAGCCGCGATCGCCTGGAAACCATTGGCCTTGTCGATGCAACCAAAGGCGTGGCTGAACGCTATCATTGCCGACAACGGCATCCATGAACCCGTCGTTGTCGAAGTCCACGATTCGCGAGCCATTGTCTTGCCCTGTCGCGTTGCGCAGCGATTGGCCGCCGAGCACGTTCTTCGTTCAACCGCTCCTCCGCCTCGCGGAACGTGAGGAACTTCACCTTCTTCCCGTGCCTGGCCACCGCGTGGTCGATGAACTCGTTGACCTGCTCCGGCCGAATCCAGTCGTGCGGGTGGAACACCAGGCAGAAGACGCCTTGCTTGATGACCACGGCATCCAGCGCCGCCTTCCAGTCCTCGACCGTCTTGGGGTTGTTCGGCTTGTGCAGGTGCTGGGCCGCCCAGTCGCTGGGAACCATGCAGGGGAACTCCCAGCAAAGGTTGCCGATCACGTAAGGGTAGGGGTAATCCTCGATGTAGTTCACAAACGTGCGATCGGCCGGCAAGTACTTGCGGAACCGCTCGGTGCCGTCCTTCTCTAGCACCAGCTCCCGCGGCAAGGCCGGATCGTTGGCCGTCAGCAGGCAGAAAACCGAGCTGTCGATGGTGAGGAAGTGGCCGCCCTTCGTTGCGGCGGTAGTGGCTTGCTTGCTGTCCTTTGTGTCGCCTCGCCCCTCACCCCCGGCCCCTCTCCCCACGGGGGAGAGGGGAGTGGTTTTGTTGAAGATTTCGGCGAAGAACCGCGGGCTGAGCGTGTTGAGCGAATCGCAGCATGGTGTGCGGAAGGCCACGGGGCGATTCGTTGGAGTTCCGGCTTTAGCCGGTCCGCCGCCCGCTTTGCCGCCTGAAGGCGGAACTCCAACGGCGAACATCTGATCGACACAGCGGTCGTACGTGCTCTTGGCCTCGGCCAGGTTCATCTTGCCCAGGAGCGGGCAGGGATGGTCGATGGTGTGACACTCCAGGCTCAATCCCTCCTTGAGCCACTTTTGCAGGTGCGGCTCGGCTGGGTCGATCTGGCAGGTCATGATGCTGACGGGGGCGCGGCCGTCGATCTTCTTGAGCCGCTCGAGGATCGGCCGCAGATAGGCTTCCCACTTCTCGTGCCCGCGCATGTCGTCGATGCCCAGGATGACCACGGCCTCGACCCCTTCCTCGCCCACCCATTGCGGCGTCGTAAGCTTGGGGAAATCGCGGTGCGGGTACCAGGGGTTCAGCTCATCGAGATACGCCAGGCGGTTGGCGTCCACCGGCTTGGCCGGCGGCGCAGACAGCACGAGTGAGACGAGAGCGGCCGAGGTGAATCCCAGCATGACGATGCTCCGACGCGGGGTGATGCGACTGCCGCCATTGTGCGCTCGTCGGCTGCGGGGAGCAAACCGTCGCGCGAAGGGCGTCGGGTGATGGGGTCGGGAGTCGATTTCGCGACAAGAACGCCCGCGGAGCTTCGACGATCTGGATCGCGAAATCGACTCCCGACCCCGTGGCACCGTCCCCGTGGCACGGGCTTCCAGCCCGTGAACGCACTGCCAGGATGGCCGTGCCACCTGCGCAGGCTACACCTGCACCCGCTTCACCGCCAGGATCGTCAGGTCATCGCTGGGCGTGTGATCGCCGACGTGCCCGATGACTGCCTCGGCGATCTGCTTCACCAGCTCATCGGCCGAGGCCTTGCGCGCCTGGCGAATGAGCTGCCGCAGGCGCTCCTCGCCGAAATGCTCGCCCGAGGGATTGAGGGCATCCACGATGCCGTCAGTACACAAGAGCAGGAGGTCGCCCGGCTCCATGAGAAACGGGGTGCCTTGCTCGTAGTTCTCGTTGCCCAGGACGCCCACCGGCGCGCCGGTCGAGGCCAGCGGCGTGAAGCGGTCGATGGCCGTGAAGTAGTGCAGGGCCGGAGCGTGACCGGCGTTGGCAAACGTCACACGGTGCGATTGCGGGTCGAGCTGGGCCACGACCATGGTCACGAAACGGCCCTCGCTCAGGTCGTCGGCCAGCAACCGCTCGAGCAGGGCCAGCAGCTCCGGCGGCTCGGCGTGCTTGAGCAGCAAGGCACGAAATGCCGCGCGGACCGAAGCCATCAGCAGGCTCGGGCCCAGGCCGTGGCCGCTGACATCGGCGATCACCAGCCCGATGCACTCCTCGCCGATGGGCACGATGTCGCAATAATCGCCGCCGACCTCTTCGTTGGGATAGCACCAGACGGCGAACTGGTAGCCGGGCACGTCCGGCATCTGGCTGGGGATGAAGCCCCGCTGGATCGAGCGGGCGATCACCAGCGACGAAGCCGACCGCTCCCGCTCGCGCAGCTCGGCCACCAGGCGTGCCCGGTCGAGGGCCACGGCGGCGTGCTGGCCGAAGGCCTGAATCAGCTCCTCGTCGAAGGCGTCGAACTGGCCCTCGAGCTTGTTGAGGAGCTGCAGCACGCCCAACAGCGAGCCGTCGTGCGGCGAGAGCAGCGGGGCAGCGAGGATGTTCCGCGTGCGATAGCCGGTGCGGCGGTCCACGTCGGCGTTCCAGCGCGGGTCGGCGGCCGGGTTAGGCACGTTGGCCACCCGCCGGCTGCGGGCGACGAAACCGGTGATGCCGTGATCGAGCGGCGTGCGGATTTCGCCGATCTCCAGCTCCGTGACGACGCGCGTGTACAGCTCCTGGAGAGCGGGATCGTATTGGTACAGGCTGGCCCGATCGCAATCCAGCGCCGTGCAGGCATCGCGGACGATCGCCTCCAGCGTCTGGTCCAGATCAACCTGCGAGGCCACGCTCCGGGTGGCGGCCAGCAAGCGGTACAGACCACGCAGCCGATCGCGCAGCTCCTCTGGAGGAAGCAGTTCGAGCGGGGCCTGGTCCATGACGCTGGCGATGAAGGAGAAAAAGGAGCCAGCAATCGTTCTCGTACTCGTACTCGTTCTCGTACTCGAATGTTCGAGCACGAGTACGAGCACGATACAAGCACGAGTTAAACACCCGTGCTCTTGCCGGCGATCTCTTCAAGCTACCCCGCGCGAGGAGGGCTGTCTACGAGGCGGACAAGAGGGTGGTGGCCAGTGTGTCCACGTTACTCCGTGCCCGTCGCCAGGCGCAGGCCCACGCGGCACGCGCTGCGGAAGGCCGCCACGTCGAGCTGCTCGCGGACCGTGTGCGGAAACATCTGTCCGCAGCCCAGCGTCACCGTGGGGATACCGCGAGCGGTGAGCCAATTGGCATCCAGCCCGCCGTTGGTCACGGCCCGATAGGGCTGCCGGCCGATGCCCTTCACCGCGGCCTCCGCGGCCAGCACGGACGGCTCGTCAGCCGCGAGACGGAACGACTCGTAGTCCAGCCGGCTGGCGATCGAGACTTTGCCGCAGCGTCCTTCGACGTTGCGCACCTGCGCGCCGCCTGGGCGAAGGACCGTTCGATCGTCCGCAGGATTTCGCGGCGGAACTTGGGGTCGTGGCTCCGTGCTTCGGCGCGGATCTCCACGCGGTCGGTGACGACGTTCGTCGCCTCGCCGCCGCGGATGACGCCGATATTGCTGGTGCCGTGACGGCCGTTCTTAAGGACGTTGCCGTGCCAGCCATTCTCATCGAGGTCGGCGATCGCCCGGCCGGCGATGGCGATGGCGCTCACGCCGTGCTCCGGCGCCCCACCGCGTGGCTGGCCACACCCTCGATGGTGATTTGCAGCCGATAGGCGCCAGTGGCGCCGATGGTCAGCTTGTCGGCATCGCCGCCGTCCCAATTGAAGGCCAGCTTCGGCTTGCCCAGGAGGTTCAGCCCCACGTGGCGGGCACCATACAGACCGACCTCTTCCTGCACGGGCCAGAAGCAGGTCAGCGGCGGGTGCGGCAGCCCGCGTCGCAGGATTTCCGTGGCGGCGGTGAGTACGACCGCGGCGCCGGCCCGGTCGTCGGCCCCCAGGCCTGTTGCCCGGTCGGCGGAGCGCACGAACTTGCCCTTCCGCACCGGCCGCGCTCCGACGCACAGCGGCACCGTATCGACGTGGGCCATCAGCAGCCGCCGCGGCCCGCGAGTGCTGCCAGGCAACTGGAGGATCAAACCACCAGTCTGGCCGCCCAACGGACTGTGCTTGGGCGTATCGTCGAGTGCCAAGCCGTCCGGCGGCGCTCCGGCCGACAACAGGCGGCGGCGGACGACGTCGATGATCTGCGCCTCTTCGCCGCTGCGGCCGGGAATGGCCATCAGCTCAATCACGAGCCGCAAGGCCGCATCGAGGTCCGGTTCAGGAGCGCGGCCGTTGGCCGCCACACCGCGTTGCGATCGTTTGTTCGCCAGGGTTTGCGGCATGAAGTCCTCATTGGCACGTTGGCCTCGGGCTGATTCACTCGTCCTCGTCGTCGTCGTCGTCCTCGTACTCGATAAGGGCTGCGTTCTTTCGAGGACGAGAACGACGCATAAGTTACTCTGCGGCGCGGCAACGGGAAACCGGTTGGCTACTCGCGCGCATCGTTCATCATCGTTGTCGGTGGATACATTTTGCACTTTGCATTTTGCATTTTGCACTTTGCATTTGTGCCGACGAATGCCACCGGCAATGCAAAATGCAAAGTGCAAAATGCAAAATGCAAAATGAGGGATTCCCAGGAGACGTCGGACGACGTGGAGCCCTCAAATGCCATAGACGCCTCCGGCCGCCGGGCAGTACCTTGGCGGAACCTCGGATTGCTCTGGCCCAAGTCCTCGCTCGCGGTGCCCCGAATGGATTTCCATGCGAATGCTCTCGCCTGGTCGTTGGCCGCTGCCATTGTGCCTACGGTGATCTACGTGACCGTGCTCGTGCTGCTCGACCGGCACGAGCGGGAGCCGTGGCTGCTGATGGTGTTGGTGTTCTTTTGGGGGGCGGCGCCGGCGATCATGATCTCCTTGATGGGCGAGATCTCAGCGAAGGATTTTCTGCCCGGCCTGGGGGGCAGGCTGTTCAACGTGGCGGTCGTCGCACCCGTGATCGAGGAATTGGCCAAGGCGGCGGCGCTGGCCATCGTCTTCCTGTTCGCCCGGCGGGAATTCGACGGCATCATGGATGGCCTGCTCTACGGCTCGCTGGCCGGCTTCGGCTTCGCCATGACCGAGAACGTGTTCTATCTCCAGATCGAATTCGAGAAGGACGCCGGCGCGGGCCTGCAACTGGCCTTCATGCGCGCCGTGGTCTTCGGAATGAACCATGCCTTGTTCACGTCGATGTTCGGGCTGGGGCTGGGCGTGGCCCGCTACGGCCGCACGTTTTTGGCTCGCAACGTGGCGCCGCCGGTCGGCCTGATCGGCGCGATCATCCTGCACATGGGCCACAATTACTTCGTTTCGATCGGCGGCGCGGCCTCGGCGCTGGCCTTGATCATCGGCTGGGCGGGCGTGGGCATGTGGCTGATGCTGGTCTACGTGGCCCTGCAGCAAGAGGCGCAGTGGATCCGCGAAGAGCTGGCCGACGAAGTGGCGCACGGCCTGTTGACGATGGACGAAGCCGAGGCCACGGCGAACGTTCAATGGCGAGCGGCGCTGAGGCTGCACTCCCTGCGACAGCGGATGGAGCGCTACGCCGAGGGGATCGTGACGCTCTGCACTCTGGCCGCCGAGCTGGCCTTCAAGAAGCGCCAGCACCGCATCCACGGCGACGAGGACGAGACCGTGGCCGAGATCGACCGTCTGCGGGATGAGATTCGTGCCGCGCGCGAGAGCCTGAAATAGGCGGGCCAGTCGGTCGTGGCGGTAGTGGGACACTACCGTCGTGGCGACTTCCTTGCAATCCGCCCCCCGACCAGCTTATCATCGAGCGTACCGCTCCCAGAGTCGGGCGCGGGCGGTTGCGTGTTCGACAAGATACCTACTCTCTTGCCGGCCCAGGCGTGCGGCGCACCTTCCCCGCCAGGGCGGCGACATCAGGAGCCAGGCGATGCGACGTGTTTCCTTCTCGACGCTCGTGGGGACCGCAGTGGCCGGCGTGGCGTTGGCCGCCCTGTCAGGCAATCTGGCCGCCGGGGCTGACGAGCCGGTGACCAAACAGTTGTATGGCAGCGGCGTGCACGCCTATTTTGCCAAGGAATATAAAGAGGCCTATGACCTCTTATCCACGGCCATCGGTAACAAGAGCCAGGACCCGCGAGTGTATTACTTCCGCGGTCTGGCCCAATGGCAGCTCGGCCGGCCCGACGAGGCCAAGGCCGACTTCAAGGCCGGGGCTGACTTGGAGGCGACCGCGGGCGACGATCTGTTCAACATCGACAAGGCCCTGGAGCGGATTCAGGGCAAGGCCCGGCTTCAGATCCAAGACGCGCGGCAAGTAGCCCGTGCCAACGCCGTGCAGAGGAGACTCACCGAGGAAGAAAGACGCTACAACCGCATTCGTGACAACGAACCGTTCATCTTGCAAGGGGTGGCTCCTCCCGCGAAGGCGCCCGCCAAGAAAGGCGAGCCAGTCGCTCCGGAAGCGGCGCCCAAAAAGGCCGACCCGCCGAAGGCCAATCCCGCCAGCGAGCCAGCCAAGAATGAGCCGGCCAAGAATGAGCCGGCCAAGAATGAGCCGGCCGCTGCGGAGCCCACGAGTGAGTTTGCTCCACTGCGCAAGGCGCGGCTGCCGGTGACGCCCAGAAAGGCCGCCGCCGCGGAGCCTAAACTGGCCGCGGAGCCCAAACCGGCCGCGGACCCGGAACCCAAGGTAGCCGAGCCGAAGGTTGCCGAGCCCAAATTGGCCGCCGCCAAGCCGAAGGACGATCCTGCGCCGCGCCCCGCATCGCCCTCCGGCAAGAAGGCCACCACGGCGCTGGCCCGCATCGTCGGCAAGCTGGCCCACCAGTATGCCGAGGAAACCGCCAAGTCGTTCCAGGAGTTCCCGCCCAGCGGCGGACTGGTTCCGCCAGCCAAGGAGTAGCCTGCAAGAAGCCGTAGCCGGCAAGAAGCCGTAGCCTGCAAGGAGCCGTAGCCTGCCTACGGACTGCTGACTCCCATGACCGGCTGCGTCTCGCTCTCGCTGCACAGCACCACCAGCAGGTTGCTGACCATCGCCGCCTTGCGCTCTTCATTGAGAATGACGACGTGCTGCTCAGCGATCTCGCGCAGCGCCATCTGCACCATGCTGACGGCGCCTTGCACGATCTTCTGGCGGGCGGCGATCACCGCCTCGGCCTGCTGGCGGCGGAGCATCACCTGGGCGATCTCCGGCGCGTAGGCCAGGTGGGTCAGCCGGGCCTCCTCGACGCGGACGCCAGCCTTGTTGAGCCGTTCCTGCAGCTCACGGGCCAGGGCCTGCGACACTTCTTCGACGCCGCTGCGGATGCGTGACCTCGTTGGCCTCGCCGTGGTCGTAGGCGTAGGAGTTGGCCAGGTGCCGCACGGCCGATTCGCTCTGCACGCGCACGTATTCCTCGTAGTTGTTCACGTCGAAGCAGGCCTCGGCCGTGTCATGCACGCGCCACACGATGACCGCGGCGATCTCGATCGGGTTGCCGTTCTTGTCGTTGACCTTCAGCTTGGCCCCTTCCAGGTTTCGCGAGCGGAGCGACAGGCGGAGCTTGGTCATGAAGGGGTTCGTCCACCAGAAGCCGCTTTCGCGGACCGTGCCCTTGTACTCGCCGAACAGGATCAGCACGCGGGCCTCGTTGGGCTGAAGCGTAAAGTGGCCGAACAAGAAGATAAGCCCTAGCAGGCCAACCAGCGGCCCGACGATGGCCAAGAGGCCGCCGAAGCCGGCGCCCACGCCGCGACCCAACGTGTTGGCCATCACCAGGCCGCTGATGAAGGTGACGACGCCGCCGACCACCAGCAGCAGGTTGATCGACAGACGAGACCAGCCGTTGGTGACGTGAATGATGCGTTCCAGCGTCATGGCGTGTCCTTCGGGGTGCGGAGCTTCTTGCTCATGAGTGTACGTGCGTTTACATTGCGTCTGAGTGCCGCAAGGGAGGCGGACAACGAATGCAATGTAGGGGACTGGATTGGCGGAAACAATCACGTGAATGTCGTCTTTCGCTCCGCGAAAGAACGCGCCCTTTCGCGGAGCGAAAGGCGACTTTGCCATGCACTACGCCGAGCTGCACTGCAAGACGAACTTCTCCTTCCTCGAAGGGGCCTCGCACCCCGACGAGCTGGTGGTCCGCGCGGCCGAGCTGGGCTACGCCGCGCTGGCGGTCACCGATCGCAACAGCGCTGGCCGGCGTCGTGCGGGCGCACGGGGCGGCGAAGGAGGTGGGGCTGAAGCTCCTCGATCGGCGCCGAGATCACGCCGGTCGATGCGCCGCCCGTCGTGCTGTGGGCGACCGATCGCGCCGGCTATGGCCGGCTGTCGCGGCTGATCACCGTCGGCCGCCGCCGGGCCGAGAAAGGGGAGTGCGAGCTGACGTTCGACGACGTGGCGGAGCATGCCGAAGGGCTGGTGGCGGGAGTGATCCAGTGCGGAGTGCGGAGTGCGGAGTGCGGAGTACGCAGTACTGAGTACTCGGTACCCTTCACTCCGCACTCCGCACTCAGCACTCCGCATTCCGCACTCCACCACTACCGCGACCTCTTCGGCGACCGCTGCTATCTGCTGGCCGAGCTGCACCGCGGGCCGGACGACGAGCGGCGGCTCGAGGAGCTGATCGGCCTGTCGCAGCGAGACGCGGCGTGCCGCTCGTGGCGGCGGGCGACGTGCATTATCACGCGCCGGCGCGGCTGCCGCTGCAGGACGTGCTCACGGCGATCCGGCACGGCACGACGGTGGCCGAGGCTGGGCGAGCGCTGCTTGCCCAACGCCGAGCGGCATCTGCGGCCGCTCGAGGAGATCGCGCGCCGCTGTTCGCCGCCGCGCCCGACGCGCTGCGCCGCACGCTCGAGATCGCCGACCGCTGCACGTTCTCGCTCGACGAGCTGCGGTACGAATATCCCGAGGAGCTGGCGCCCGCCGGGCGTGACGCCGATGGCAGTACCTCGCGCAGCTCGACCTGGGCAGGGCGCGCGCGAGCGCTATCCCGGCGGCGTTCCCGACAAGGTCCGCGCAGCTGGTCGAGCACGAGCTGGCGCTGATCGAGGAGCTGCGGTACGAGGCGTATCTTTCTCACCGTCTGGGACCTGGTGCGGTTCGCCCGCGCGCGGGGCATCCTCTGCCAGGGCCGCGGCTCGGCGGCCAACTCGGCCGTCTGCTACTGCCTGGGCGTGACGGCGGTCGATCCCGAGCGCATCGACGTGCTCTTCGAGCGGTTCGTCAGCCGCGGAGCGGAACGAGGCGCCCGACATCGACGTCGATTTCGAGCACGAGCGCCGCGAGGAGGTGCTGCAGTACCTCTACGAGAAGTACGGCCGCGAGCGGGCCGGGCATGGCGGCCGAGGTCATCACCTACCGCCCGCGCTCGGCGGTCCGCGACGTGGGCAAGGCGCTGGGCCTGTCGCTCGACCGCGTCGATGCGCTGGCCAAGAAGCGTCGAAGGCTACGCGCGACGAGCCGCAGCTGCGCCGAGCGCTGCCGCGAGGGCGGGCATCGATCCCGAGTCGGACGCTGGGCCGGCAGCTCGTCGACCTGGTCGAACGAGCTGGTCGGCTTTCCGCGGCACCTGTCGCAGCACGTCGGCGGCATGGTCATGACGCGAGGGCCGCTGTGCGAGCTGGTGCCGATCGAAAACGCCGCCATGGCCGGACCGCACGGTCATCGAGTGGGACAAGGACGACCTCGACGAGCTGGGCATCCTCAAGGTCGATTGCCTGGCGCTGGGCATGCTCACGGCGATTCGCAAGTGCTTCGACCTGATCGAGCAGCATCACGGCCGGCAGCTGACGCTGGCCACGGTGCCGGCCGAGGACCCGGCGGTCTACGACATGATCTGCCGGGCCGACACGATCGGCGTGTTTCAGATCGAGAGCCGGGCCCAGATGAGCATGCTGCCGCGGCTGAGGCCGCGCGAGTTTTACGACCTGGTGATCGAGGTGGCGATCGTCCGGCCGGGGCCGATCCAGGGGAACATGGTGCATCCGTACCTGCGGCGGCGCAGCGGCGAGGAGCCGGTCGACGTATCCCAACGACGACGATCGCGCGAGGTGCTGGACAAGACGCTGGGCGTGCCGCTGTTTCAGGAGCAGGCGATGCGGCTGGCCGTGGTGGCGGCGGGCTTCACGCCGGGCGAGGCCGACCAGCTGCGCCGGGCGATGGGGGCGTGGCGGCGGCCGGGCGTCATCGACCAGTTCCGCGAGAAGCTGATCGACGGCATGCTGGCCAGCGGGCTACCGGCGGAGTTCGCCGAGCAGGTCTTCGAGCAGATCCGCGGCTTCGGCGAGTACGGCTTTCCCGAGTCGCACGCGGCCAGCTTCGCCCTGCTGGTCTACGTCTCGGCGTGGCTCAAGCGCTACTACCCGGCGGCGTTCGCCGCGGCGCTGCTCAACAGCCAGCCGATGGGCTTCTACGCGCCGGCGCAGCTCGTCCGCGACGCGCGGGAGCACGGCGTCGAGGTGCGGCCGGTGGATGTGAACCACAGCGAGTGGGATTGCACGCTGGAGGCGGGGGAGCATGCGGAATGCGGAATTCGGAATGCGGAAGGGGAAATGGGAAGAGGCGAAGGGGAAATGCAAAGTGCAAAGTGCAAAGTGCAAAATGCAAATTCTCTTGGGACGGATGAAACTCCGCATTCCGCATTCCGCATTCCGAATTCCCTCCGCCTCGGCTTTCGGCAAATCTCCGGCTTTCCACAGGCAGCGGCCGAAGCCATCGAGGCGGCACGGCGGCACGGCCCGTTCCGCTCACTGGAAGACCTGGCTCGCCGCGCGCGTTTGAGCCGCGCAGTCCTGGTGCGGCTGGCCCAGGCCGACGCGTTTGGCTCGTTGGGCCACGATCGCCGCCAGGCCATGTGGCGGGCCTTGGGGCAGGACGAACGGCTAAGGCCGCTGCCCTTGTTCGATCAACAAGACGAGGACGCAGAGCAGCAAGAGGCACACTCTGCACTTCAGGCTTTACCCTCCATGTCACCGCAGGAGGCAGTGAAGGCCGATTACGCGGCGCTGGGTTTATCGTTGCGAGGACATCCGCTGGCCTTCTGTCGCGCGGAGCTGGACCGCCTGAGCGTCACGCCCGCCAGCCAACTCGCCGCGCTGGCGCACGAAGGAGCTTCACCGATCACTCCGCATTCCGCATTCCGCACTCCGCATTCCCAGAACGGCCGTCTAGTGAAAGTCGCCGGCCTGGTGGTGCTGCGACAACGGCCCGGCACGGCCAAGGGAATCACGTTCGTCACCCTGGAAGATGAAACCGGCACGGCCAACCTGATCGTTCATCAGCGCACGTGGGAGCGGTTTTATGCCATCGCCCGGCGGTCGCCGGCCTGGCTGGCCACCGGCCGGCTGGAGTGCAAGGAAACGGTGATCCACGTGATCGTCAGCCGGCTGGAAGATCTCTCCGCGCGTTTGGGTGAGCTGCGGACCGCGTCTCGCGATTTTCGCTGACGGTCGGAGCCGCGAGCCGAGCGGGACCGGCGAGCGACGCGCAACTACGCCGCGGTTGCCAGATATGCCGCCCGCGGTGCCGTGCCGGGACTTGGCGGCTCGTCTCAGCAAACCGCGCGAACCACGTTTTGAGGCGCTTGCCGCCTGCGCCGAATGCGGCACCGTCCCGCGCAAAAAACCAGCGGGCATGAGTCAATTCGGCCACGCCTCAGCGCTCTGGGGGACGATTTGAGAACTGGCGGCACCGATCCCTCCCCCCCAAGAGCTGCCGCCGCGCCGGACCATTCGGAGGTTCGGCTACCTCCCCCCCTATCTCAAGGAGCGTCGCACATGCGCACTCTCCCGTTTGCCTTTGCGGCCATCCTGGCCGCCGGCACCGGAAACGTCTCTGCCCAGTACTTTACGACTCCTTCGCAACTTGGTTATCCCCACTACGGCCGGCCCTCGCCGGCGATGGCTCGTTACCTGGACCCGGTGCCCCAGCCGCTGCCCATGGAACACTCCCATTCGCCGGCGCCCCAGGCCAACGGCTACGGCCACGGGTCGCCTCACGCCTCTGGCTGCGACACCTGCAACAACTACGCCGGCGGTTGCGGCGAGGCCTGCTGCCGGCAGCCTTGTTGGTACGTGACGGCGGGCGGACTGTTCATGACCCGCGATTGCGCGGACGAGAAGCAAATCGCTTTCGATCCGCTCAGCGTCGATCGCGAATACCTGGGCACGCAGGCGGTCTGGCCGGACGACTGGCAAGAGGGCTTCGAGCTGCGCGTCGGCCGCTACCTCGGCTGCAATACCCGCGTCGAGGCCGTGTATTGGACGCTGGACCCGGACAGCGCTTCGGCCAGCGTGGCCGGTCCGGTGGACTCTGCGCCGGACTTCAACCGATTGGACTTCGGCCTGCTCGGCGGCGCGAACGGCTGGTTCGACGGCTCGCAGTACCAGCAGATCAACATGCGGAGCGAGTTTCACAACTTTGAAGCGAACGTATGGGGCGACTACTGCGTCTGCGGCCCGTGCGCCCCCCTGCACTGGAGCTGGCTGGCGGGCTTCCGCTTCTTCCGCTTCAACGAGTCGTTCGATTACGCTTCCGCCGACACGGCCGGAGCGCTCGGCATCGACCCCGTCAACGATGCCTACTACAACGTCAAGGTCGAGAACAGCTTGTTCGGCCTGCAACTGGGTTGCCGCGCCGAATACCGCGCGGGTTGCAACCTGGGCCTCTATGCCGAGCCGCGATTCGGCATCTACTACAACCACATTGAGCAAGAGCAGAACCTGGTGAACGGCACCGGCGTAGTCGCTACCTATCTGAACGACGGACGTCCGTTCGCCATCGCCAGCGAGAAGGAAGAGTTCGCCACCATCGGCCAGCTTGACGTGGGGGTCAACTACCAGATCGGCTGCAGCCTGACGACCTACGTCGGCTACCGGCTGGTGGCCCTGTCGGGTGTCGCCCTTTCGACCGACCAGATTCCCCAGTACATGTCGGACCTGGTCGGCATCGAGGCCATCGACAGCAATGGCCATCTCTTCTTGCACGGCATCCAGGGCGGCGTGACCTGGCGGTTCTAACTGTCGGCGCGTGAACACCAACAACTGACGCCAAGTCGTGAAGACGTAGCCCTCGAAGCGGCCCTTGCCCTTCGAGGGCTCTTTCGTGCGCCAAGCTCAAACGCGCTCGATGTCGGTTGGCTGATCGTTCTCGTCCTCGTCGTCGTCCTCGTCCTCGAACAAAGCGCCTATCATCGAGGACGACGACGAGGACGAGGACGAGGACGAGGACGAGAACAACGAGTAGGAGGGCACTATGGCTTCAGCGCCGCCCGCAGCACGCAGCGTTCGCCCATCACCGCCTCGCGTTCCGCGGCGGGGCGAATGCGGCGGGTCTTGCCGCCGGTGCGAGGGATGTGGTCCACCCAGACCAACTCTGCCTTGATGCCGCGGCCGTCCAGCGCTTCGAGAATTCGCTGCCGCGCGGCGTCGCGAGCACCCGCGCCCGCCGGCTCGGCTTCGATCTTCAGCGATCCGCCGTCGGCGTAGATTTGGTAGTTGCCTCCCATTTCGCTCTGGCTGTAGAGCACGTCTTCGATCGAGTAGGGCGAGATCGGCGGGGCCGCCGACTGAGCCGCGGGGCCTGCCTGCGGCACCTGATCGACAATCCGGCCGCGGATGTGGACCTTGGGAAACACCACGCCGCAACCGCACGGCGCCGGGTCGATCACGGCCAGGTCCTGCGTACGATAGCGGATCAGTGGCGCCGCCTGCCGCAGCAGCGTGGTGCACACCACCTCACCGACTTCGCCGGGCGGCTTCGGCTCGAGGGTCTGCGGATCGACGATCTCGAGGTAGACGTGCCCCGCGCTGACGTGGCAACCCTGCTGTTGGCGGCACTCGATGCCAATTGGCCCGCACTCCAGCGAACCGTAGAACACCAGGGCCGGGCATTGCCAGCGTTCTTCGAGCCTCCGGCGATAGGCCCCCGAGCAGCCCTCGCCCGTCAGCCAGATGAAACGCAAGCGGACGTCCTGCCCCGGCCGCCGGCCAAGGGCGGCGGCCACTTCCGCGAGCAGCATCGCGTAGGGCGGCGTCGTGATCAGCACGTCGGCGGCCAGATCGGCCATTACCTGAACTGTTTTGTCCGCTTCGGAATAGAAGCCCCCTTTGCCGACGGGCACGACCTGCGCCCCGGCGGCGCCCTGCAGCGAGCGCTGGAACGACTGTCCGGCCGAGCTCATTTCGTAGGGGAGCGCATTGATCACCACGTCGCTGTCGCGGATGTCCATCAGCTCGTGCGGGAAAGGCGCCCAGTCGCGGACGTGCATGTCGTCCCACGAGTAATGCACGTAGGACCAGGCCCCGCCCGTAGTGCCCGTGGACGTGTGCGTCAGGCAGACCTCGCTCTTGGGCACGGAGAGCAGCACCCAGGGCTTGCCGCGCAGCTCATCCTTGTGGGTGAAGGGAAACCGCGCCAGGTCGGTGAGCTTGTGAAAGTCGTCGGGCTTCACGCCCGCGGCGTTGAACTTCGCACGATAGAAATCGTTGGCGGCATAGACGTGGGCGAGCTGCTCGGACAGCGTGTCGCGCTGATATTCGTGCAGCCGGTCCGAGGGCCAGCGTTCGATGGGAGCCGCAGGCGATCCGCTAAAGTATCGCCGAATGCGAGAGGCCAGTTCTTTGTCGGGGCGAATCATGGAGAACCTGGTGAGTAGGTGAGTAAGTGAGTAAGTGAGTAGGTTGATTTGAGCGCCATTCACTTACTCACCTACTCACTTACTCACTTCACCTCCTGAGCCTATTGTGCCGACTGGCGTGGCGTCTCCGGGATGGCGGCTCGATCGCGCGACAGCCGCATGAATCCCGACAGGCAAATCAGCACCACCGCCAGCGCGATATTGACCGTGGCCCAGAGCCGAGCGTTGGCCCGCACTCTCTCGAACGCCGCGCTGCGGCCTACCAGTGCGCTGGCGATAAAGAAGATGCCCAGGCCCAGCAGGAACTTCACGCCGAACAGGGCATGGTACATCGGCTTGATGCCCTGCACGGCCGCGCCGCCGTCGCGGAGGCTGGCGTTGATGGTGATGAAATTGTACAGCCCGCTGGCCAGCAGAAGGACGATCGAGATCATCACCGCCTTCGACCAACGAGCGCGGAGCGCTTCGTGCAACCTCTGGCGCTGGTCGTCGGGCAGCGTTGCCAAACTCGGCAGCAGGGCGTAGCGAATGAAAATCGTGCCGCCGACGGCCGTGATCGCCGCGAGAATGTGCGCCCAACGGGACACCAGGGCGATGACGAAATCCAGCGACAATTCCATGGCGACCTCGGATGAAATGAGCGGATTGCTGGCGGCGGCGTTCCTGCGACGACGCGACGCGGGGCCGCGCTCACTGCAACTTATCCGTGGAACGCCGGGCCGTGCAACCCAAAAACAATCGCTGCTCCTGCGGCGCAGCAAAACACCCACGCGGGAGCATCCCGGTGGGTGGCGACTGCGCCGAATCGGCGATTCCTGGCCGCGGCAGGGGCGCACCGCAAGCAAGGCTCGACGAAGCACGACAAGGAAGACGCCGTGCGTATCGCGGTGCCTGCCCCCCCTTAGACCATTTCCTTCAGTGCCTTGAGCGGCAAGACCTTCACTTTTTTCGAGGCGGGCTTGGCCGCGAACTGGCGCATCTCGCCGGTAAACGGGTCTTTGCGCATCCCGGCGGGCTTGGCGGCTACGTTCCGCAACTTGATCTTCATCAGGCCGCCGACGTTGATCACGCCGGGGCCTTTGCCCGACAGGGCCTTCTTGATTTGTCCGCCGAGCGAGTCCAACACGGCGCTGACTTGCTTGCGCGACAGCTCCGTCTCTTCGGCGATGGCGGCGATGACCTGCGACTTGGAAACGGGCTTCTTGTTCGCTGCTGCTTTTGCGGCCTTGGCCATGGGGGGGTCTTCCTCCCTGAGTGCGATGGGGACGATACGCGAATGGCAGAAGATTAGAATGCAATCGGCGGAAAATGCAACGGGGAAACTCAGAAAAACCGGCGATTCTCCCGGCAAAACCGCCACTTCGCCCCCCACGTGGCACACAAGGCGAACGTGGTGCACGCGGCTCGCGTGCAACGCCTCCGCAGTTCAGGACCGTGGGCCGTGCACGCGAGCCGCGTGCACCACGAGCCGCGTGCACCACGGGATCACTTGCCGATGCAATACAGCGTCTCGCGCCGGCTGCCGGACGAGCTATCGGCCGCCCGCAGGTAGATTCGCCCGCCGCTGACGGACAACGTGGCAAAGGTCTCGTCCCCGTTCTGGATGGTCGCCACGCGCTCGAAGCGCTTGGGATTCGCCTTGAAGACCGTTGTCTTGCCGCTCATGGAGGATACATACACGTGCTCACCGCAGACGACGAGCGATGCCCGCACGTTGCCTCCCAGTCGGGCCGTCCACTGCTCCTGGCCGTCTTCGCCTCGCCAGCAGTGCGCCACGCCTTCATCGGTGGCGGCGTACACGTAGCCCTCGTGGGCAACCATGGACGACGTGTAGATTTTCGTGCGGTTGCGCCAGGCCGCCTTGCCGGTGCCGGCATCCACGCAGAGCGTCTCGGCCTGCGGATAACCGCCGCCCGCGATCACGCGGTCCCCCACGCGCACTGCCGTGTTGACGGTCAGGTCGGCGGTGCCTGAGCAGCTCCAGCGCTCATCACCCGTCGCCGGGTCGTAGCTGATGATCCGGCTTGCGCCGCTGATCACGAGCTGGTCCTTTTCGGCAATGCGGAATACGGCCGGCGTCGCGTAGCTGCCGTAGCTGACGGCCTCGGGGCGGCCCTTGCGCCAGCGGATTTTGCCGGTCTTGCGGTGCAGCGCAGCGATGAACCCTCCGGTCTCCTGATCGGCGGCAACGATGACGTACGAGCCATAGAGCACGGGCGACGCTCCGTAGCCAAACTCCGCGGCGTAAGGGCCCACCTCGCGCTGCCAAAGCTGCTTGCCCTCCAGGTCCAGGGCGCTGGCCCAGATGGCGTCGCGGTGCGGAAACACCGCGAACACACGCTCGCCGTCGCTGGCCAGCGTGCACGAGGCGTGCGTGCTCTCGGAATGGCCGCCCTCGATCAAGCCGCCTTCGTGGACCTTCGTCTGCCAGAGCAGCTTGCCGGACTGGCGATCGAAGCAGACGACCGACTGAGTCTCCGCCGCTTCGTCCGCCGTGGCCAGCAGGACGCGGTGACCGATGACCGTCGGCGAGGCGTGGCCCCGGCCGGGCACGGCGGCTTTCCACAGCACGTTCTCAGTCTCGCTCCAGGACGTTGGCGCCGGCGGTCCCGCCGCTGCGCCGTGCCGCTGTCCGCGCCACCAAGGCCAGTCGTCAGCGCCGATCTCCGGCGCAGGCAGTTCTTCCATCTCGCCCGTGTCGGCGGCGGAGATCTCCGCGGGCGGCTCGATGCGATCACCGCAGCCAACGGCTAGCCAAAGAATCAGCAGGCACGTCGGCAACCGCCACACGGGCACGAAGATCATGGAATTGCTCCCCGGAGTGCGGCGACTTTGTCGCCGCATGGAAAAATCTCAAAGCGGCGACAAGTCGCCGCACTCCACGGTATCGACCTATCGTTCGCCACGGAATAGCGGCTCGGTCAGGGCGTCGGCGGTGACCAGACCCACCGTCCCGCCATTCTGGTCCACGAGCCGGGCCATCGTTTCTCCGGCCTCGTAGAGCTTGACCAGCGCCGAGATGTGCGTCTCGGTGTGCAGCACGTCGATCAGCGGCCGCACCTTCCGCAGATCTTCCCCCGATTCCAGACGGACTTCGGCCACTCGCACGTAACCGATGGGCTTGCGGCGGCCCAGCGGCTCTTCCACGGGCAGCTCGGCCGCTGCGCTGCCGACGCGCCAACTGCAAGACGTCGCCGTTGGTCATCCCCAGCCGCACGGGTGTGAGCCGCTGCGGCGGCAGCGCGAAACGCCCCACCGGCTCGCTGGCCACGGCGAACAGCCCTTGGGCGAGCTGCCGCTGGGCTGGCCGCAACAAGCCCACGGCGTGCCCTTCCTCGAGCACGGCTTGCAGCTCGCGCCGCGCCAGCGTCGAGCTGAACCGGCTGGTGAGATTCTCCGGCCAGCCATTCGAGTGCCTTGCTGAGCCCCCATAGCAGCAAGCTGATCGGCGCCAGCAGAATGGTGAACAAGACGATCAGGGGTCCACCCATCCGCAGCAAACGATAGGGGGCTTCGAGAAAGAGCTGCTTGGGCAGCGCCGCGCCATAGGCGTAGACCAACGGCGACAACAGGATCGGCAGCACGATCTCGGCCACGTTGCCCTCCCAGTTCAGCGAGTCGGCGATGATCACCAGGGCCAGCGACAGTACGTCGTCGGCCAGGTTGTTGCCCAGCAAGGTGGTGGCCACGAACAGGCCCGGGCGATTGCTGAGCCAGAACAAGGCCCGCGCCAGGCGGTCGCCGGCCAGGGCGTCGAGCTGAAGGCGGACCCGCGGAACGCGGAAGAAGCCGGTCTCGACGCCGCTGAAGAAGGCGGTCAGCGTCAAGCCGACCAGGAACAGCACGGCGGCAGCGATCATGGGCCGCCCTCCTCGGCCGCGGTCGGCTCCGGCAATCGGGTGAGCTCGACGATCACCCGGCCGCGATCGGGGACTTCGATCACGCGCAGTGCCAGGCCGGCCCATTGGCACTCGTCGCCGACTTCCGGCAATCGGCCTAGCATCTCTTGCATCAGGCCGGCCACGGTAACCGTCTTGCCCGGCTTGCGGTCCAGGCCGAAGCGGCGGGCGAGCCGGCGGAGGTTCGTCATGCCGGTGACGTGCCACGCGCCGGGCCCCACCTCCCGGATCGGCTGCCGGTCGAGCAGCCGCTCGCTGCGGCTGGCGGCGCGGCGGAAGATGCTATCGAGAATGTCTTCGTAGGTGACCACGCCGATCATCTCGCCTAGCTCGTTGACCACGACCATCACCCGCCGGTCCCGCGCTGCATGTCGTCCAGCGCGGCAGCCACGGGCGTACACCAGGGCAGATAGGCCACGGGCTCGGCCAGCCGCTCCAAATGCCGCTCGGGGACCTCGGCCAGCGATCCCAAGGAAATGGCCCCGACGACTTCGTCGCTGTCGGCCTCGGTGACCAGCACGTATCCGCTGCGGGGCGGGGCGGCGCGCAGGTCGCTCAGGTGGATCGGCGGCCGAAACGAGAGCAATCGGGCCCGTGGCCGCATCAGCTCATCAACGCGATAGTCGGAGAGGGCCACGATATTGCGCAGCACGATCTCTTCCTGCTCCATCAGCGCCGCGTCGGAGGTGGACAGTGCGACGGCCCGCTCCAGGTCGCCGACTTCCAGAAACGGCTCCGGCCGAAACGACGGCCACAGCAGCCGCCGGGAGATCAGCGTCACGGCTTTCAGCAACGGCGCCATGGGGTCGGCGGCCCGCACGGTCAGGGACAACGGCAGACCCACGGTCCCGGCCAGCAGCCGCGACTGCGTCACGCCCAACGTCTTGGGCAGCATTTCCGCGAAGAAGATCAGGATCAACAGCGTGGAGGTGGACCAGACGCCGATGGTCCAGCCGCTGATGCCGGTTCGCTGCATGCCGACGGCGGCGAGCGACGCCAGGGTGAAATACGCCATATTGCTGACCAGGTTCCAGAACAGGACGGCGGTCAACAGCCGGTTGGGATCGGCCAGGAGCAGCGCCGCGGCGCAGCTGCGAGGGGTTGCCGTGCTCGAAGGCCAGGCGGTCGCGACGGTGCAGGTTGAAGAGCGCGGCTTCCGAAGCCGAGAAGAACGCCGAACAACCAAGCAGCACCGCCATGGCCGCGACGTACGGCAGATAAGGCGCGATCCATTCCACGGAACGTTACCTCAGCAACTCTTCGTCCTCGTCCTCGTCCTCGTCCTCGTCCTCGAGCGGAGGCATTTGCATCGAGTACGAGGACGAGGACGAGGACGAGGACGATCAAGCATTGCGAACTGCGAGCGGCGAACCTACTCCTCCGCCCCCGTCGTGCGGCCGGTGGCCACGTCGAATTCATAGACGGCCGGCACGAGCATTGCCGCCGTGGTGAAGCCGTAGGTGAAGGATACGACCAGCAGCACGCCCAGAGTATTCTCGAAGGCCACGTAACTGGTGATCGCGTAGAACGTGGCAAAGGGCGCGATCAGCGAAGCCAGGCCAATGGCCGGTGAGGGGTTCCGGCTGCCCAGCGCCACGTATAGGCCCAGTCCGCCGCCGAGGATGAACACCACGAACGGAGCAAGCTGCACCTGGAACGAGCCGCCGCCAAACACGACCATCATCCACATGCAGGTCGCCACACCGATGACCAGAAAAAACACGGTGCCCAGACTGGTGGCGATCGCCGTGCGGCTGTTGGCGTAGGCCATGCCCGTGTGAACGCCCAGCATGGCCACGAAGACCATCATCACCAGCAGGCCGATTACCAGATACACCATGTTCTCGCCCGAGACGCCGCCCAGCCACCAGAGCACCAGGCACATCACCAGCGGCAGCGCGACCATCTCCTTCGTGTTGTAGAAGATGCCGCCCAGCTTGCCGAAGACAAACTCTTTCGCCGAAACGTCGGTCACCAAGAGCAGGTCGAGCGCCTTGGCGTCGCGCTCGTTGGTCAGCGAGGTCACCCCTTGGGCGTTGATCAGCATCAGGCTCAGCACGAACAGCGGCAGCGTGGCCAGCGTCGCGCCGTAGCGGGTAATCCCCTCCTCATTACGGGCCATTAGATACAACGCCGCGAGCGACCGCGGCGGCCAACAGCAAGTATGCCATGCGGACGAAGACCACCTTGCGGCCGTAGGCCCAAGTGCGCATCTCGCGCCAGATGATCGGGTAGTCCCACACAGGTCGCGTAGCATGAGCGTCCTGCCTGGGCGACAGACGGGTACGTCCCAAAGCTCGATTCGACACGGCGTCCGGATGCTCTTCCTGCGGCCCGCGGGCAGCTTCGCGCGTCGGGTTCCAGCGTCGGACGCCGAAGATTGCCAGAGCGTTGAGCAGCACGGCGGCGCCGCCGGCAACCAGCAGATAGATGTTGACCGTATCGGCCAGCCACGCTCCGCCGCCGCCGGACGGCTGCGCGGCGCGGACGATCGCATGCACCGGGCTGGCGGCCGTGGCGGCAAACGCTTGCCAGCCGTCGTCAGCCGCCCAGCGCACCGCCTCGCACGCGCCTGGCCAGAAGAGCAGGCAGAGCACGGTCAGGGCCAGGGTCTGAAACGTCTTCTCCCGCCACAGCGCCAGAAGCGAGCCCAGGCTGCCGGCCGCCAGCGCTCGAGCAGCGTCACAGCGAAAACGCGCAACACTTGCCCACCCGACACGCCGCCGAAGAGCGCGGTCAGCATGAAGAACGGCAGCACCGCCGCCAGGAGCATCAGCACTCCGAGCATGCTGGCCAGCAGCTTGCCCAGCACCAGCTCGCTGTTGGAAAGCCGGGTCATCAGCAGCAGCTCCAAAGTGCGGCGGTCCTTCTCCAGCGCCACGGCGCTGGCCGTGGAGAGCGCTGAAAAGAAGAGCAGCACGGCCATCTGCAGCGTCGAGAGCGATAGGAACAGCACGTGGCCGAAGCGGGCCAGGTCCCCCAGGTTCCGCACCTGCTGCGTGCCCGTGAACACCATCCACAGCGTGAGCATCAGCACCCACAGCCCGATCACGTACACCGCCCGCGACAGGTACATCTTCGGGCGCCGCGGCGCGGTCACCGCCTCACGCGTGAACACCGGTCCGGCAAGCAAGCGGCGGTCTCCTCAAAATCGGGTAGGGCGGACTCCGATCCGCCGGGTCGCGGGCACTTCGTGGGCCGCCCATTATACGAGATGGACCGGGCCGACGTTCAGAGCGCTTAGGCACGAGGCTTCCAGCCACGTGCGACTCACGGCCAGGGTGGCCGTCCCATGCCTACGCGCAGGCGCGCCTCAGAAATCCTGCGACCCTGGGTCGGCGATCTGCTTGAGATAGGCCGCCAGGCGCATCTGCAGGTCCAAGAGCGATTGCCAGCGGGCATAATCGAGCTTCACGCACTCGGCCTCCTCGCTGGCCCGCACCGAGGCCAACAGGCGCGAATCCGCAAGTGCAGATACTCGAGCACCTCGGAGAGCTGGGCCGCCTGGCCTGGCGTCAGCCGCTGCGGCAGCTCGGGGGGCGGCGACTGTTGCAGCGCCTTGCGGGCTTCGGGGGAGTGCCGCCAATTCAGGTCGAAGTCCACGGCCCCGGCGTTGCTGCTAGCGGGAGCTTCTTCCGGGGAGATTGTGGGATGCGGGGCGCGGCGCGCGGCGTCGCCGCCGATGTCGCGCAGCCGCTGGGCGATCTGCTCGCGCGAGCCAAACAGCAGCACCGAGCGTCCGACGGAGATCATATCGCCGGCCCGGAGGATGCGGATTTGCACTTCCTCGCCGTTGACCTTGGTGCCGTTGGTGCTCTCCAGGTCGGTGAGCACGACCTTGTCGTGGTCCTCCTGGATCTTGACGTGATACCGGCTGACGCGCTCGTCGTTGAGCTGCACGCTGTTGCCCTCCTCCCGCCCGATGGTCACCGGCGTCGGGAGGTGCGAGAAGACGCGTCCGCGGTCGGCGCCGTCGAGAACCTGCAGCGTGATTGTGGCCATGATCGTCACTCACCACCTCGCATGCGGCTTCCGCTCGTGGAAGCATCCCCCGCCCCGTCCTGGACTCCGGCGGCCGCACCTGGCTCGATTTCCGCTGACACGAGGCCGCGCTTGATTCGAGGTAGAGCAAGCCGTATTCTACCCCAGGGACCTCGCGAGAGCGAATCCCTCTGTCGATCGCGCGCCGTGGCGCAACTGGATAGCGCATCGGTCTTCGGAACCGAGGGTTGGGGGTTCGAATCCCTCCGGGCGTATTTGGCTTATTCTCGTTGGCGTTTTGTCTGGCGTCAACGATTCCGCCGTGAAGGTGAAGAAGCCCGGCTTTCTTGGAGAAGCCGGGCTTTTTCCGGTCTGTGCGAGCATGTCCACTCGTCAAGGCAAGAAGCACGCTGGCGGCCGCCCGGGTCCGCAGCTACGGTCGGCGGTCTCCCTGCGGCCGGTGGCGGGGCGCGACGCCTGGGAGCTGGTCCACCCGCGCGTGCGCTGCGCGACCGGGCAGAAGACCTGGAAGAAGTCGAGGCGATGATCGCCGCCGGCGAATACGACGTTGCCCGCGATGAGCTGCGCTGGCTGCTCCAGGGCTGCCCGAATTTCATCGCCGCCCACCGCATGCTGGGAGAGTTGGCGCTGGGCGAGAACGACTTCCGCCTGGCCCGCGGCCATTTCGGCTATGCCTGCGAAATCGGGCTGCGAGCCCTGCCTCGGGGCCGGTCGCCCGCTCCGCTGCCTTACGACGTGCCGGCCAACCAGGCTTTCTTGGAATCGGCCAAAGGGCTGGCATGGTGTCTGCGGCAGCTCGGCGAACGAACTTTAGCGGAGGAAGTTGTGGAAAAACTGTTGACCTGGGACCCGACGGACCCGCTGGGAGTACGCGGCTGGGTATAGCGTCGGTTCCGGTGGCGCCGATTGTCCGTTCCCGGCACGCCGGTGACACTCACGAAATCGGGCGAGACGCCGGGAGCAGTTGTCCGGCGTATAGCAGCCGCGACCCGCAGCGGCGGCAAACGTGGACGATCCGCCGCCTTCCTGTCGAAGCCAATCTTGCGCCCGTGAACCGCCACGGTCGTGGCTGATTCTCACGTTAACGGTTTTGCAGGATGCACCGGCTATGTCGAGGGAGCGGATCGTAGACTCGCTGCGCACACGGGCACGCCTGGTCACAGGCCGGGGCGGGCTCCTGCCCGCGCTGGCGACTGCCGCCGTGGTGCTCGCCTTGTCGTGGGTGGGCGTGCGCAAGTGGTGCTTGGCGCGGCAGGCGCTCTGCTCGCCTGCTCAGGGTGCCGAGGATGAGACGGCTTCGCGCGTGGCCCTGCGGGCCTATCAAGCGGGCGATGCTGCATCCCCGCTGGTTGCCGATCGCTGGGCCCCTCGCGTAGCCAGTCAAGTGGGCGTAGCCAGTCAAGTGGCGACGCTGCGGCGGGTGCCCAACGCAATCGTCCTCGAGCCGGCCCAGAGCGGGGCGACACCGTCGCGCGAGCCAGCGCTCACGCCCGCCGCCCCGGACGTTCATCGCTGGCTTGCCGCGGGGCGCGGGCCCCAGCACGCTCCGCTTTGGGCCAGCGGCCCGCGCCTTCCGACCCCGCCGGAGCTGGTGATGCCGGCGAACCAAGACGCGAGCATCCTGACGCCCTCACAGGGCAATCACGGAATTCCGCCCCATCGCTCGTGGGATGTAAGCCGCGGACCGTCGGTTGAACCCACGCCGATCAGCCCAGCCGACGCCCCGGAAGCCCGCGAGATCCCCCAGGTGAATGGCCCGACGGCCCAGGAAGCCCCGGGCCTCAGCGCCGATCACGTGCAGGACACAGGAACCTTCCACACACCTGCGGACGACCTTCGGGCGGCAGCCGAGGCGACGGCACGCGGCGCGCAGGAAACGCTGCCGGTCGAAAGGCCAGGCGCCGCACAAGCACCGCGCTCCACGCTCATCGACGAGATTTACGCGCGCGAGATCGGCCGCCTGCTCAAGCCGATCGGGCAGGTCAGCACGACGGTCGCGCCACCGCCCGGGCAGTTCCATCCAGACGTTGCCGACAAGGATGAACGGCCACGGCTGCCACGAGGGAGCGAGCTGTTCTCCCAGCAGCCCGCCCAGTTCCACGGGGCAGGCGGCATCCGCACTCGGCCCTGGCCCGAGTTGATTGCCCTGTGGGAGGCCCCCGGCACCGCTCACCATCCGCTGTATTTTGAGGAAGTCAACCTGGAGCGCTACGGCTATTCGTTCGGGCTGGCCCAGCCGGTCGTGTCGGCGGCACACTTCTTTGGCCGAATTCCGGCGTTGCCTTACTTGATGACGGTGGATCCGCCGCATCGGTGCGTGTATACGCTCGGCCACTACCGGCCCGGCAGTTGTGCGCCGCTGGCCTGGAACCTGGTGCCGTTCGATCCGCTGGCGGCGGCAGTGCAGGGGGGCGTCGTGACCGGCCTGGTGTACCTGATCCCGTAGAGCAATGTCGAATGACGAGGGAATGTCGAATGACGAGGGAATGACGAACGACGATTGACGAATGTCGAGTGTCCAGTCGCCCGGCTTCTCGCCGTGCTCGCGGCTTCGAGCTTCGGACTTCGTCATTCGAGCTTCGTCATTCGTCATTCCAGCATGAGTGACCACGAACGGAACAAGCCCGTTCTACGACGGATTGGCAAGACCCATGAGCATGGAAGTTCGAACGATCTGCGCGGCGATCCTCTGCCTGGCGCTGGCCGGCTGCGGCCAGTCGCGGCAGTACTACTTCTTCAAGGACAAGGACCTGACGCACTACCGGCAGGTGTCGCTGGAAATCGAGGAGCCTTGCGAGCCGCGGTGTCATCCGACGCCCGGCCCCACGGTGCCGCCCATCAGCCCGGAGACCTTCGAGAAAATGCCGCTGTGGGACCTTCGCTTGGAGGAGGCAATCGCCATGGCGGTGGGCAACAGCAAGATCGTGCGTCGCCTGCCGGCCGCCGGCCCGCCAGGCTTCCTGCTGGACAACCCGCAGTCGCTGGCGACCGTCTTCGATCCGGCGATCCAAGCCGCTGGCGTGCCCGGCAGCGCCAACGGCATCGGCGTGGAGGCAGCGCTGGCGGCCTTCGACGCGCAGCTGGCTACCAGCATGCTCTGGGAGCGGAACGAACGGCCCGTCAACGTGGGCGGCGGCGTCGGCAGCCAGATCTTCGCCCGCGACTTCATTCAGGACCGGGCGACCTTCCAGGGAGAGCTCTCCAAGACCAACGCCACGGGCGGCCGGGTGTTCGGCCGGCATAACGTGGTCTACGACTTCAACAACAACCCCACGCGGGCGGTGCCCAGCTCCTACGACATTAACTACGAGATCGGCGTCACTCAGCCGCTGCTGCAAGGCGCCGGCGTGTTCAACCGGATCGCCGGGCCGCTGCAGGGCACCACAGGCTTCGTGAACATCCTGGCCGGCGGCGGCGTGCTCATCGCGCGGATCAACGAGGACCTCAGCCTGGCCGATTTCGAGCGGGCCATGCGCGACATGGTGTCGGGCGTCGAGACGGCCTACTGGGACCTGTACGTGGCCTATCGCGACTTCGACTCGATCCGCGCCGGCCGCGACAGCGCTTTGGCCAACTGGCGGCGCGTGAAGGCCTTCCAGCGGGCCAAGGTGATCGGTGGCGAAGCCCTCGTCGTGGCCCAAGCGCGCAGCCAATACTATCAGTTCGCCGGCGATCTCGAGGTGGCGCTGTGCAACCTGCTGCGGGCCGAGAACCGGCTACGATACCTGTTGGGGCTGCCGGCCAGCGACGGCCGGTTGATCCGCCCCAAGGACGATCCCCAGCGGGCCAAGGTGATCTTCGATTGGAACGAGATTCACGTCGAGGCGCTCTCCCGCAGCGTCGAGCTGCGCCGCCAGAAGTGGGTCATCCAGCGGCGTGAGCTGGAGCTGATCGCCGCCCGAAACCTGCTGCTGCCGCGTCTCGACGCCGTGGCGCTGTACCGTTGGCTGGGGGCCGGCGACACGCTGATCGACCCCAACGGACCGGGCGTCCCACCCTATGAGGGCAGCAACGCCTACGCCACGTTGACCGACGGCAGCTATCAAGAATGGCAGATGGGCTTCAACTTCAGCATGCCGCTGGGCTTCCGCCAGCAGATGGTGACGGTGCGGAACGTGCAGCTCCAAATCGCCCGCGAGCGGGCTCGCCTGGAAGGGCAAGAGCTGGAAGTCTCTCACGCACTCACCGAAGCCATTCGCAACTTGGACTGCCAGTTTGTCATCGCCCAGCGGAGGCTCGATCAGCTCTATTCCACGCAAGAGGAAGTGCGGCAGTTCGCGGTCATCTGGGAAAGCGGCGTGCAGAAGGTCGGCCAACTGCTGATCCGCAACACCGACCTGATCGACGCCATCGCCCGGCGCACCGTGGCCGAAACGGCCTTCTACCGGGCCTTGGTCGATTACAACCGGGCGATCGCCGAGGTCCACTACCGCAAGGGCTCGCTGCTGGAGTACAACCGCGTGTTCCTGGCGGAGGGGCCGTGGCCTCAGGCTGCATACTGCGACGCGCACGACAAGGAGCTGCGGCGATACCCGGCCTGGCCGCTCAACTACGGGATGCGCATGGAGCCCGGGCGCTGAGCCAGGGCGTCTATCCGCAGACGAGCCCCAGCGGGACCGAAGAAGTCTTGCCGCCCGATGCCGCCGGACCGTCGCAGCCGGCCGACTTGCCTCAGCCCAAAGCGCCTGAGGCCCCGGCCGAAACACTGCCGCCACCGCGGGGCCCGCGCGACGGGCCGTCCACGGTGCCGCAGCCGCCGAGTGCCGCACGGAGTCAGGCCGCGGGGACCGTGACTCCCGCTGCATGGCGTTCGTGGGGGTCATAACCCCCGAAAGCTACTGCTTCACGCCGGGGGCGCTGCCCTGCGTAGCCATGTTGGCCTTCTGTTTCTCTACCGACTGGGCCTGCGGCTCGGGGGCCTCGACCGGCCCGCGCGGCGGCGCCAGGGCCGCCACCATGGCGGGCGAGGGCGCCAATTTGCCCGACTTCAGATCGCTCAGCAGCCCGACGACCACGTCGCTGGGGACGGCATACGAGACGACCCGGCCGGCGCGGGCGATGTTCAGTCCCAGCACTTTGCCGTCCAGCCCCACGAGCGGCCCGCCGCATTGGGTGGGCTTCAGCACCGTGTCGTGCTGAAGCGCCATGGGAAAGCCGGCGGCGCGTTTGGAGAGCGATTGCCCCAATTGGTCTTGAAACGCAGCCGGTCGCGGCTGCAACGTGGCCTCGAGATTCAAGTATTCCTCCGCGCGGCGGACTGTCAGCTTGACCGTCGTGCCGGCCTGCGCCGCCCGAATCGTGCGGACCAATTGCTCGTTGTTCGAGACCCGTTTGCCGTTGATGTGCGTGACCACGTCGCCCACCTTCAGGCCGGCCTTTTTGGCCGCGCTACGGTCCTCGATGTTCTCGATTCGCGGCCCATCGGGCTTTTCCGTGGCGGCGCTGGTGTCCTCCAGACGAATCCCCAGCACGCCAGGACTCGAGGGGATCTCGCGGCGCACCACGCTGACGACGCCGACGGCCAACGGGTCTTCGGTCATCCCGGCCGTGGCCACCCACTGGCCAGGCAGGTATTTGGTGCCGCCATTCCAGGCGGCGGTCGGCAAATCGTCGGCGTCGATCTTGAGCAGGGCCAGGTCGTACGGGTCGCTCACGCCAATCAGCCTGGCGGTGTGCTGACCCTTCTCCAGAAGTTTGCAGGTGATCCGGCCGCGCAGCTCGCTGGCCTTGGTGACGATCCAGCCATCAGCGCCCACAATGGTGCCCAGCGCCACGGTCACGGGCTTGTCGTCACCCTGCGCCTGGCAGGCGATCTCGACGACGCACTTGCGGGCCTGATCGACGACCTTGCGGAATGCCGCCTTGACCTGAGGACTGTCGCGGAAGATGTCCTTGCTCTGAGCTCGCGCCGAACTGGCCGCCAGGCCGAAGCCGATCACTACCGTCAAGACAACGACCCATCGCGAACGAGTCTTCATCGTCCAAATACCGCAACGCGGCGAGTCGCCGCACTCCAAACGGCCCGGCAGATGGGTCATGGCTTCTTCCAGGAAGAGGGACGAACGGGGAGGGGGTTTGGGTGGTCAGGTGAGTACGTGGTCAGGTGAGTAGATGGTTGTGGCTCACTCGTTAACCTACTCACTTACTCACCTACTCACTTACTCACCTACTCACTTACTCACCAAGTCTATCGCAGGTCAGGTGAAGCGAGCTTCATGCTTTGCTTCAGATTCTGACCCTCGCGCAGCATACTCCAGCGATACTTCTGCGCCCGGCTTGTGTTTGCCGAGCAAGCGAATCAGGTCAGCCAGCGAGCCGACCTTGTCGCCGTTGACTTTCGTGATCACGTCGCCGACCTTGAGGCCGTGCTTCTCGGCCGGCAGGCCGGGGAAAACCTCGGTGATGCGGCAGCCCTCTTTCACGTCTTCGCCGCGCACGCCGATGATCCCTCCGCTGCTCCGGCCGCCCCATTCTTCCTTCGCCACAAGGCGGTCCCAGGTCTCTGTGTAGGTTTGCACGGGCACGTGAAAGTTCTCGCTGAAGCCGCGGGCAATCCGGCTGTGAATGCCGATGACCCTGCCCTGCATATCGAACAAGGGGCCGCCCGAATCGCCCCCCACCAGCGTGCAGTCCGTGCGAATCACGTCCCCCCGCGATTGCACCACACGCCCCAGCCGCACGACCGGCTCGCGGTCCGTCTGATAGCCGCCGGGATGGCCGGTGGCCAGACACCAGTGGCCGCCTTTGAGGTCCTTGGACGATCCCATCTCGGCATGGGGCCATTTGCCAGTATCCGTGATCTTGATCAGGCCGCTGTCGATGGCGATGTTCCGGCCCAGCGTCTTGCCCTTGGCTTTCTTGCCGTCGTGAAAGATCACGGTCACGTCGCGGTCGGCCCGGCCTGACACGTGGCCGGCGGTGAGAACGTATCCCTCCTTGTTGATGATCACGCCGGAGCCTTGCACGCCGTCGATCTGAAGGCCGACGGTGCAGGGGATGACCTTGGCGGCGAGCTTTTGCACGTGCCGCTCGATCGCCAGCAGGTCGTCCACGCTCTCCGGCGCCGCCTTCGTGAACACCGCCAGTTGGACGTCGTCCGAAGGGGCCTCCGCTGGCTCGGCCGACAGGGCCGGTCCCACGGCCAGGGCCGCCAGGACGAACAGCGTGCCGGGGAGGACAAAGAACCGCGACCGTCGAGCATCGCGCATGCGCCTATCCTTGCGAACGTCAAGAGGAAGGAGGGTCGGTGGGCGAAACCGGCCATCGCCTCGCGCGTCGCGGGAGGCCGGTGGCTAGTCTTTTCATTGTGGTTGAAATGCCTACCAAATTGCAAGCCTATCGCCCAACATTCGAGCAGGTCCCGCGAGCCCAGCGGGACCGGCGGCGCCACGTCGCGCGGAAAAAACGGCTGCCGCTCGGCTCGCGGGAACGACCCGGCGGCGATTGCAGGCTTCCCCGGGCTGCCCTATCATCTAACCGCCATCCTTGGAAAAAGTTACGCGATCCGCTGACCCATGCCGAGCCAGGCAGGACCCTATGACCACACGTGGCGAAGCGTTTGCCGGCCTCAGCGTGGCCATCATCACGCCGCTGCGCAACGGCAAGGTCGATTTCGACGCACTCGGCCGGCAGATCGATTTCCAGGCTCGCTCCGGCACGGGGTGCATCTGCCCGGTGGGCACCACCGGCGAATCGCCCACGCTGACGCACGCCGAGCACGATGACGTCGTGGCCCAAAGCGTGAAGTTCGCCGCTGGCCGGCTGAAGGTCATGGCCGGCACCGGCTCCAACAGCACCGACGAGGCCCTGCGACTGACGGTCGCCGCCCAGCGATCCGGGGCTGACGGGGCGCTGGTCGTGGCTCCCTACTACAACAAGCCCACCCAGGAGGGCTTCTACCAGCACTACCGGGCGCTGGCCGAGGCGGTGGAAATCCCGATCTGCATCTACAACATCCCCGGCCGGACGGGCAAGAACATCGAGCCCGAGACGATCATCCGCCTGGCCGAGTTCGGTAACATCACGATGGTCAAGGAGGCCACCGGCTCGATGGACCAGGCCTCGGCCGTCGTGGCGGCCACGGACCTGACGGTGCTCTCGGGCGACGACTCGCTGACGCTGCCGCTGATGGCCATCGGCGGCCGCGGCGTGATCTCCGTGGTCGGCAACGTCGTGCCGGGGGACATGCTGGCCATGATCCGGGCCTTCGACGCGGGCGACCACGCGGAGGCCCTGCGTTGGCACAAGAAGCTCTTCCCGCTCTGCCGCGACATGCTGTCGCTGGCCACGAACCCGATTCCCGTCAAGGCCGCCATGAAGATGCTCGGCCGCGACACGGGCGAGATGCGGCTGCCGATGACGCCCCTCACGACGCAGCAGGAAGCGAGCCTGCGAAAGACGCTGACGGAGTATGGGCTGCTGTAGTGGAGGCTTCATTTTGCATTTTGCGTTTTGCATTGGTCACTCGATTCGCCGATTGAAAAATGCAAAATGCAAAGTGGCCGTCGTCCTGATTTGAAGTGCGAACCCGTTCCTTGACCCCTGCCGGCTTGACCGGCAGGTGAAGGAGATTGGCGGCTAACCGAACGACGCGACACCTGCGTTAACCCCTGCCGGCTTGACCGGCAGGTGCAGGAGGTTGCCCGGCTAAGAAGGCTGCGTGCATTCGCTCAGCTGCACAGCCTGCCTCACCTGCCGGACAAGCCGGCAGGGGACGGCGTTTGGGCAGGCTCGTTGCTAGCTTGCAACCTTGGCTTCCTGCCAGACAAGCTGGCAGGGGAGCAACGCCCGTGGCTGCTTCCTGCCGCCCGCTAGCGCGGGTTACGTCGGCACTCCGGCTCTTCGAAGTGACTGCCTTCAGATCATTTTGCACTTTGCATTGGTCACTCGATCCGCCGATTGAAAAGTGCAAAATGCAAAATGCAAAATGCAAAATGCAAATTGGCCATACTCGAGCCTTGAACACATATCCAATCAGCACGGCGGCGGATCGTCTGGCGGTTTCCACCGCTGACGGCCCGGACGGCCGGGCCAGAGCTCGGCCACCGTGTGGCGGATGCCGCGCTTCGCGTCGCGGCGGGCGAAGTCTTCCTCGATCATCCGGTCCAGGTCCCCGTCCTTTCGCTTCTGAACCCGCGGCGGATAGCAGGACGGAGTTTCAATCCGCCCGACCGCCACGCCGCCGTCGTTACTGCCGCCGCGGTCATCACCCCCCTCGCCCTTCGATTGGTAGCTGCACGGCGGCGTGTCGCGCCACTCCGGCCAATCGCACGGCGCCGCGGCCGGCTGCTGCTCCCCCAGCGCGGCGTCGGACGGCACCGCTCCGGGTAAAGCCAATCATGCGGCACCCAGCGCAGCGTGTCGTCCGACGGCTTGGGCCGCTCGCGGGCAGACAACCCCAGCAGCCGGCAGCGATCGATCTCCACGTCCGCCAGCAATCGCAGGTCCGGCACTTTGACAGGGGTCCGCTTGGCACGCGGCGGCTCTTTGGGAGCGGAGGAAACCGCGGCCACCGAGCGGCTCGTGGAATCACCGGGCGGCTCTCTGTTCTCCCCGTTGCCTCGTGTTCCATCTGACGAGCCGCGTGCCTCCCCATCCCCGTCCCCGTCCCCCTGCTCCTCTGCACCATGCTCCTCTGTGCCACGCCCTTCGCATCCATGCTCAGAGCGTGCCACCCCCGGTTGCTCTGCCGCCGCGGATTGCTCTGCCGCTTCGTCGCGCGGCGGGGGCGGGCCGTGGCGGGCCAGCTCGGCGATCCGCTCGCGACGCCGCAGCGCCAGCGGCAAATGCTGCACGTCGTGCGTGCCCTGGTGCATCGCGTAGCCTTCGAACTCGAGCTGCCACTGGAGCTGCCGCACGTCGTCGCGCACCTGCCGCGACGACAGGCGGTAGTGCGCGACGGCCAGCGCCTCGAGCTGGTCCATCCGCTGCCCGGCGGTCAGCAATGCCCGCAAGGCGTCGATCCGCGCTTGCCGCCGCGGCGAGAGGCCGCGCTGCAGCGGCTGCTCGATGTTCAGGCGATACTGCTCGTCGTAGAGCGTCGGCGGGCTGAGCGAGTAGGCCGTGAGCACCACCGAGCCGTCGGGGTTGCGCGGCGCCTGGTCGTACATCCGCGGCAGGTCGCGGGCGAACTCTTCCTGGATCGCGTCGCGCTCGATGCGCGGCATGTGCATCAGGCGGCAGCGGTCGGCGTGGTAGATGCCCAGCAGCTTCGAGCGGTGCCGCTCGGCGCGCATTGCCCTGCGGGCATCGCCGGCGTCCAGGGCAGCGTGAAACTCACGGTCGCAGCGGTCCGAGGCGATGGCCAGGTCGACCAGCTTCCAGCGGTTCTGACGCAGCTCGTCGTCCTGGCGGCGCCAGGCTTCCTGCACTTGCCGGAGGTCGTGCCGGGCCTGACGCAGCGTGAGGCCGAACCGGGCGACCATCGTCCGCACGATCTGCGGCGGCGCGAGGCCGGTGACGAGGCCCTCTTCGATCGTCCGCCGGTGCGTTTGCCGCTGGAGTTTGGTGCGCCGCATGGGGATGAGGGGGTGAGGGGGTGACAAGGTGACAAGGTGACGAGGTGACAAGGTGACAAGGTGACAAGGTGACACGGTGACACGGTGACACGGTGACACGGCCCAACGGGCCGCAACTCGATAGCCCAGGCCGAAGGCCTGGGCGCCGAGATACCCTGACCGCGTTTAGCCCTGAAGGGGCGGAACGAATCACCCCAATCGCAGGTCGCGCCCTTTCAGGGCTTTCGTGCTCTGCATTCGACCGAGACCCAGGCCTTCGGCCTGGGCTATCGAGTTTCGCCCCCTTCGGGGCTGATGCTCCGTGGAAATGTTCTTACGGAAGTCCACTTTCTCCGCGGGCGCGACATGATGGAATACATAAAACCGTGCGCAAAATGGCCCACGGCGCGACACAAACGGAAGACATCCCTTCAAGATGGGGCGCGCGTGGCGGCTCTCCGGATGAGCTAAGGATCGAGAACCAATCAGCTCCGAAGTGCTCGCATGCGCGTCGGCCTAGTGTTGCGGCGCGGCTGATCTCTCACACTTCACGGTCTCCCGCAAAAACGACTTCACGATGTTGCCGCGCGAGAAATCCGACCCCGTGATCAGATGGGCCACTTGATAGGCGTGGCCGCTCCGGAGCGCGACGGCTTCGATGACGGACAGGAGGATTTCGTTCGCCAGCCGCCGCAGGCCCAGGCTGCCGTGGACCAGATCGTGCGACGTTGAGCCGTAAGTGACGAAGCTCAAGACCATGAGCGAAAGCACGGCCGGTACCCAAAGCCCCGCGATCGCCGAGAGCCAATAGGCGACGCAGGCGGCGAAGGGCAACGCGATCGCGCGGGTGACCTGCCACCTCGTCAGGTGGAGCAAGTCGGGTCGCTCGGTAGCTCTTCCGATTGAGAAACCGCAGCGGGCGCGCACTCTTAACGCGAAATGGGTGCCTGGGGCGGCACGCCGAGCGATTTGCCGCCGTCGATCGCCACGGCGGTGCCGGTGACCATGGCCGCCGCGTCGCTGACCAGGTAGAGCACCGCTTGGGCCACTTCGGCGGGCGTGATCATGCGGTCGTGCGCGCGAGCCAGAGGGCTGGCGGCGATCATCTGTCGGACCACGACGTTGGGATCGGCCGCGGCGGCGATGTCGGCGTTCATCATACCGGTGTCGCCCACCGGGCCGGGGCAGACACAGTTGACGCGGATCTTGTCCGGCGCATGGCAGAGGGCCAGGCTCCGCGTCAGCGCCACCAGGGCCGCCTTGCTGATCGAATACACGGGGTCGTGTGCCCGCGGCAACAGGCCGGCATTGCTGGCGATGTTCACAATCGATCCGCCGCCGGCCGCGCATGCGGGGGAGGGCGTGCTTGCAACCGAGAAAGGCCGCCTTGAGGTTGGTATCCAGTACCCGGTCCCACTCGGCCTCGGTGACCTCGGTGATCTGCTTCACCAGCCCGACGCCGGCGTTGTTCACGAGAATGTCCAGGCGGTCCGCACCCTCGACCGCCGCGCCGATCAGCCGTTCAACGTCGGCCTCGGCCCGTACGTCACAGGCGATCTGCCGAATACGCAAATTGGAGAAAACGGCTTCGTTATCTTCCGACAGACGAAGGTCGCCCACGACGACGCCGGCTCCGTGCTGAGCGAGCAGGACGGCAGTCGCCCGGCCAATGCCGCTGGCCCCGCCCGTGACGACGGCCCGCCGGCCGGAGAGATCGGGAGACGGCTGAGTCATGGAGCGTTCCTGGGGAGAAGCGGAGAAGCGAAGAAGCGAAGGAGCGAAGGAGCGGAGGAGCGAAGGAGCGGAGGAGCGGAGGAGCGGAGGAGCGGAGGAGCGGAGGAGCGGAGGAGCGGAGGAGCGGAGGAGCGGAGGAGCGGAGGAGCGGAGGAGCGGAGGAGCGAAGAAGAGTCAACAATCGAATCCTCCGCTTCTCGCTTCGCCGCTCCAGAATCCTAAAGCGGTGACAAGTCACACGCACTCCAAAATGCCTTGAATCCACGGCAAGACGCTTGACATGATCGAATCTTCATATAATCTCCGGTTCAACTGAATCAGTCCTTGCGCTCACCCGCCTCGTTGGTGACTTCGATGTCCGCGACGTCCACCCCCTTGGCGTCCTGTGCCGCGCTGCTCAAAGCGATTGCCGATGATACGCGCCTGGCGGTCGTGCGACAGTTGCTCGAGGGGGCCAGGCACGTAGGCGAGCTGAACGAGGAATTGCAGGTGGAGCAGAGTCTGTTGTCGCACCACTTGAAGGTGCTGCGCGAGATGGGCATCGTCGAAGCCCAGCGCGACGGCAAGGCAGTGCTCTACCGGCTGGCGCCGCAAATGGAGGCAGCCGCGGGGCAAAGCAATTGACCTGGGCTGTTGCCGGATTTCGTTCGAGTGAATCTCGGAGTGCGGCGACTCGTCGCCGCTTAGGATTTTTGGACGTTGGGACAGTCGGGAAGTTGACATCAATCGTGCCGCTTTCGTGATCAGACAAAGAATCCTAAAGCGGTGACGAGTCGCCGCACTCCATAACTTTCGCCACATGACCGCCCCCAGTCTCCGCAACTGCTTCCTGGCCGAAGTGCTGGGCACCTTCATGCTGGTGCTGCTGGGCTGTGGCGCGGTGCATTCGGCCGTGGTCGTGGATGCCCTGACCGGGCTGTGGCAGGTCGGCATCGTGTGGGGGCTGGCGATCATGCTGGCCATCTACACGATCGGGCCGATCAGCGGGGCGCACATCAACCCGGCGATCACCGTGGGACTGGCTGCCTGGGGGCTGTTTCCCTGGCGGACCGTGCCGGCTTACGTCGCCGCCCAGCTTGTGGGCGCGTTCGCGGCCGCAGCAGTGCTGTTTGGCTTGTGGAACCCCATGCTCCGGGACAAGGAAGCGAGCAAAGAGGTCCAGAGCGATAGCGGAAACGAGACGGTCGTCCGCGGCCAGCCGGGCAGCGAGATCACCGCGATGTGCTATGGCGAATATTTCCCGAACCCTGGCCCGCTGTTTGACGAGGCCGCTCCTTACAGCCCTGAGCGCCACGCCGAGTTCAACAAGCGAGTTCCTCATCTCACGGCGTTTCTGGCGGAAGTCCTGGGCACGGCCATTCTGGCGCTGGTCGTGTGTGCCGTCAGCAACGTTTCGACGCCGCTGGGGCCGAAGAACCTGGCACCGGTCTTCATCGGCCTGACCGTGACGGCGCTGATTTGCATCATCGCCCCGCTGACCCAGGCCTGCTTCAATCCGGCCCGCGATTTTGGGCCGCGCGTGTTCGCCGCGCTGGCCGGCTGGGGAAGGATCGCCCTGCCCGGGATCAACGGCGTGGGATTCTTGACCGTGTATATCCTCGCGCCGCTCCTGGGCGGCATCGCGGGGATTGGCCTTTATCAAACATGGATCGGTCCCACCATCGCAGGGAGTCGCGAGCTACCAAGAGCCGCCGAAGATGAGACCCCTGCGGATCGCGACCGCCGCCAGACGCTGCAAGCGCCTGCTGCGGTTCGCTAAGCTCGTTCTAGCCCCACGCGGAAGCGAGCAATCGCCATCGCTCCTGGCTGCTTCCTCGTTTGCGCTTCGGGCTAGTGGTATGGCCGTGTGGGCTGGCCTGGTTCTGGCGCTGTCGGGCTGCTCGGACAGCCCCACCGGTGGGACAAACAACAAAAAGAGCGACAAGCAGGAATATCGCGCAGAGGCCGGTCTGCCCTATCTGGCCCGCCGGAGCGACCCAGTGGCTCACGAGGTCGATTTCTCGGTCGTGGTCACGCCCCCCTATCACACCAAGGTGCTGAAGGTCTGGCTGCCGCTGCCGCAGTCGGACGCCGGCCAGGAAGTGAGCGATAGCAAGCTGAGCACGTTCCCGATGGAGGTGACGCCGCAGATTGCCGCCGAGCCGGTGTACGGCAACCGCTTCGCCTACTTCGAGTTCGCCAAGCCGGAGGGGTGCAGATCATCCGCCACAAGTTCCGGGCCAAAGTGTGGGACCTGCACTGGGACGTTGATCCTTCGACGGTCGAGGCGGTCGAGCAGTGGCCGGAGGATTTCGCCGCTTACCTGCGACCGCAGCCGATCACCAAGCAGAAGGAGTTCGAGGACGTGCTGCACAAGGTGGTTCCCAAGCCCACCACGCCGGCGGGGGACATGTTCTCGGTGATGGATTGGATCGACGCCAACTTGAAATACGATCACGTGGATGCTTCGCTGCGGGCCGACGCGGATCATGCCTTTACGAAGAGGGCCGGCCATTGCAGCGATTACCATGGGCTGTGCGCCACGATGGGCCGCGGCCTGGGCTATCCCACGCGCATGACCTATGGGTTGGCGCTGTTCCCCAAGAACTCGCCGTCCCACTGCAAGGTGGAAGCCTTCCTGCCGCAGTACGGGTGGGTGAGCTTCGACGTTCTCGGAAACACAGAAGCTCGTCAAGGCGATCGCCGGAGACAAAAAACTGAATGACGCCGACAAGGAGCGCTTGACGGGCGCGGCCCGACAGCGGCTCAAGCGGGGCTTCCGCGAGAACAGTTGGCTGCTGGTGACCAAGCGCGCCAACTACGATCTGGCCCCCAAGGCCTCGGCCCCGGTGCCCGTCGTGCGGACCATCTACGCCGAAGCGGACGGCCAGGTGCTCCCCGACCCCGACCCGGCGAACGACCAGAAGCAGGAATTTGCCTGGATGACCGTGCACGACTACAAGGCCGACAAGAAGTTCGCCCAGCCATTCAAGGATTACGCGACGCTCAACAAATAGACCGCAACTTTGATCGTCCTCGTCCTCGTCGTCGTCCTCGTCCTCGAAGTAGCAACTGACGACAACGAACCAGAGCATCTATCGTTCTACGAGTTCGACGACGAGGACGAGTTCGACGACGAGGACGAGGACGACGACGAGGACGAGGACGAGGACGAGGACGAGGACGAGGACGAGGACGAGGACGAACGAAACTCTGACGAGGAGCAACACCATGTCCCACATCCGTTTCATCATGATCGGCGGCTTCCTGGGCGCCGGGAAGACAACGACCATCAGCCGGCTGGCACGCGCCTATCAGCGCCGTGGGCTCAACGTCGGCATCGTGACCAACGACCAGGCGACCGACCTGGTGGATACGCAGATGCTCCGCTCGCAGGGGTTCGAGGTGGGCGAGGTGGCCGGTTCGTGCTTCTGCTGCAACTTCAACGCGCTGACCGGCACGGTCGAAAAGCTGGAGGCCGCCCGGCGGCCCGACATCATCCTTACCGAGCCGGTGGGAAGCTGCACCGACCTGGTGGCCACCGTCGTGCAGCCGCTGCTGCGAATGTATGCCGAGCGGTTCGAGATCGCTCCTTATGGGGTGATCGTCAAGCCGTCGCACGGGCAGAAGATCCTTGGCGACGGCCAGTCGGGCTTCTCCTCCAAGGCCGCCTACATCTTCAAAAAACAAATCGAAGAGGCCGACTTTGCGATCATCAACCGCATCGACGAGCTGACCAAGGCCCAATGCGACGACCTCAGCGCGCTTCTGGAGAAGTTCCAGCCGGGCTTGCCGACGCTGCGCATCTCCGCCCGCACCGGCGAGGGCTTCGACGGCCTCTTGGAGATGCTCGACCAGCGCGGTGTCTTTGGCCGGCGAATCCTCGAGCTGGACTATGACATCTATGCCGAGGGGGAAGCCGAGCTGGGCTGGCTCAACAGCAGCCTGACCGTCAGCGCCTCCGGCGGCATTCAAGCTCGACGACCTCCTGCTGGCGATCGTCCGCCGCCTCCGCAAGGCGCTGCAAGCCGAAGGGGCCGAGACCGCGCACCTCAAGACGATCGGCCTGTGGGAGGGCTTCTATGGCGTGGCCAACCTGATTGCCAACGACCTGGAGCCGGAGCTGTCGCTCCCCTCGCACTGCCGCACGACCGAGGCCGAGATCGTCGTCAATGCCCGCGTGGCCATCGACCCCCAGCAGCTCGAGCAGCACGTCGAGCGCGTCGTGCGCGAGGCCAGCCATGCCGCCGGCGCGACGGCCGAATTCCGGCAGACACAGAGCTTCCGCCCCGGCCGGCCCGTCCCGACGCATCGCTTCGAGGAGGCGCTGGTAACGCTGGGGGGGACGCCTTAGTCGCTACTCCGCCGCCGTCCAATAGGTGGTCAGACCGACGCGCCGAAACTCCACCCGCCACTGTGCGGCTTCGCCGATGCGGGCCAGGTCGTCGCTGGTCAGCTCGGGCTTCATCGCGTGCTCGCTGCGGAGCTCGGCGTCGGGAACGGTCATGCCCGCGCGGTTCTTGGAAAAGGTGGTGAGGCGGACTGACTCGGGAATGAGCTGTCGCTCGCTCAACCAGTCGTTGACCACCACGCGGGCCAGGAGCGGTGCGCGGCGCAGTGCGCAAGCCGCGTGGAGTGTGACGAGAACGCGGCGTATTGGCTGGCCACCGCCTCGCTGGGCGCCGGTGAAGCGCGCACCTGGTAGCGCATCCAAGGAGCGAGAAAGTCGATCTCGCCATCTGCCGCGCCAGCTTCCGGCCGGAACTGCGGGCGCGCCAGAAACGCCGCGAAGTCATCCTCGCGGGCAGCCAGCTTTTGCTTCAGCTCCGGCAGCAGCACATCGAGCTGAGCCAATGTGATCTCAGCCCATTGCCTGCGCTGCGGATCGAGCAGCACGAACTGCCCGGCGGCCGGATCGAACACCAGCACCTCGGAGGGCTTCTCGATGAAGTCGTAGACCAGGCCGTCGTGAAAGATCGTCGTATTCTCGCTGACAGGCTCTTTCTCCGTTCCGGCAAAGACCTTCGTGTGAATACGGAAATTACTGGCCTGCGCGACACGTTCCCCGGCCATCAAAGCCAGCGCTGCCAGCGCCGCCGCCTTCCAGCGAGGGCCACGAAGCATTGATTTCATCGAACGGACTCCTGAGCAGGATATGGCCGTCATCGTGGGCAGAGACCCTAGCGACACGGCTCAGGCGAGTAAACGGGAGTCCGACAGCGCTGCTTCGGTGAAGCCGCGCTTCGACGGCCGGGCGAACTTGCAAAGCGCGCTTCGGCCGCTAGAGTATGGGAGAAGAGCATGGTCGTGGGCCACGCGGGCGTAGCTCAGTTGGCAGAGCGCTAGCTTCCCAAGCTGGATGTCGAGGGTTCAAGTCCCTTCGCCCGCTCTTGAGGTATTGAGGTAAGTCTTGGCGAATGCTGGTGACCCGGCCTGTCACGTGGCTTCGTTCTGCCGGCGCGGGCTGCGCGAGCGGGGTTTTCGCGGGCGGCCGCGGCGGATTTCTTCCTGTTCCTGGCGACGCTCCATCGCCAACTCCACGATCCGCGAGATCAAGTCCGGATACTCCAGGCCCGAGGCCGCGGCGGCCATGGCGTATTCGGAGTCTTTTTCCAGATAGCAGTTGGCGTTGACCTCGATCACGTAGATGTCGCCCGCCTCGGTGAGCCGCAGATCGACTCGGCCATAGTCGCGGACCCGCAGGGCGCGATAGGCATCGAGGGCAACTTGTTGCAGCTTGGCCCGCAGCTCGTCTTCCAGTTTGGCGACGACCGGCCGCGTGCCTTCATACTCCGCCGTGGACTTGTCGAACTTGGCCTTGGCGTCCATCACGTGCGGTGCCCCGTCGGGCATCTCGGAGAAATCCATCTCAATCGGCGGAAACGCCTGCGGCTGGCGGTTGCCCAGGATGCCCACGTAGAATTCCCGGCCTGGGATGAACTCCTCGCATAGTGCGGCATCGTGCAGCTCCTGGTGGATTCGCTGAACTTGCTTCATGAGGTCGGCCGTCGTGTGGACCAGCGAGCGCGCGCCATCGATGCCGATCGAAGCGTCCTGCCGCAGCGGCTTCACGAAGAGCGGCATCCGCAAGTTCCCGCCCGTCTCCAGTTCGGCCGCCGGCGAGAACACGGCAAAGTCGGGAGACCGAACCTTCTCATAGGCCAACAGTTTCTTGGCCAGGGCCTTGTCTTCCTGAAGGTACAGCTCGCCGGCGCCGCTGCCCGTGTAGGGAATACCTAGCAAATCGATCAGGCCCGTCACTTCCACCAGCCCTAGCGAACCGCCGAACTGCTCCATCAGGTTGAAGATCAGCTCTGGGTCGCGACGCTTGAGGCCGGCGAGCAGCTTGTTGATATCGGCGTGGACGCAGAGGATGGAGGGGCTATGGTCCTTCTGGGTCAGCGCGTCGGCGATCTGATCGATGCTGGCGTCATATTCCTTGCCGCCTTCTTCTTCGCCGTAAACCAAGAGCGTGATCTTCATAGGGTCCATTCGCGGGAGAGCGCCGGGCGCCCGCTCTGATGGAAACGGCTGCACCGAGGCCGAGCGCGGAAGAGCAAACGCCGTTCCGCGAACCGTCTTCCGAAGGGTCGAGCAGCAAGGATTTTAGGAGTGCGGCGACTCGTCGCCGCTTTGGGATCCTGGGATGTCTTTGGCATGAAGCTGAGGTCTTGGCCATCTCCAAAAAATCCAAAAGCGGCGACGAGCCGCCGCACTCCAAAGCTTCGACGCCCCAGATAGGGCCGATTTGCAATGGCCTGGGCCGCTCCCTAGAATGCTCGGCTATCCACTGACGCAACCTCCTGGGGAGACTTTGGCATGCGGCAGACGTTGCTAGTTGCGCTCGGCATGGGCATCGCGATCGGCGTGGCCGGGGCGGGCCGCCTGTTGGGGGCCGAACCGCAGCTCGAACCACATCTCAAGGCGATCCTGGCGGTGGGTGAGCAGGGCCGCGGCAACGCCGAGGCCGCCCGGGCATGGCAAGAGCTGGTCAAGGCCGACGGCAAGGCCCTGCCCGCCTTGTTGACTTCGCTCGATGGGGCCTCGCCTCTGGCCGCCAACTGGATTCGCGGCGCGATCGACTCCATTGCCGAGCGCGAGCTGGCATCGGGCAAACTGCCGGCGCCGGCGCTGGAGAAGTTCGTGCTCGACAAGTCGCACGCACCGCGTGCCCGGCGGCTGGCTTTCGAGTGGCTGGCGCGGGCCGACAAGACCGCGCCGGATCGGCTGATTCCCGGCATGCTGCACGATCCCAGCACGGAGTTCCGCCGCGACGCGGTGGCCCGGCTGCTGGCTGAGGCCGGCGAGATTCCCAAGTCCGACGCGGCCGCGCTCAAGACCCAATACGGCAAGGCCCTCGGCGGCGCCCGCGACAAGGACCAGGTCGAGAAGATCGCCGCGGAGCTGAAGAAGCTGGGCCAGGAGGTCAACCTGGCCGCTCATTTCGGCTTCATCCGGCGTTGGAAGGTGGTGGGGCCGTTCGACAACGTGGGCGGCCGCGGCTTCAGTGTGGCCTACCCGCCGGAGACCTACAAGGACGCCGACATCAATGTCGGGGCCACTTACGACGGCAAGGGCGGAGAGGTGACGTGGAAGGACCACGAGACGCTTGATCGCTACGGCCAGGTCGATCTCAACAAGGCCATCGGCAAGCACATGGGCGCGGCGGCCTACGCGGTGACCGACTTCCAAAGCGCCAAGCGGCAAAAGGTGCACATCCGCATCGCCAGCCTGTGCGCGGTGAAGCTGTGGCTCAACGGCCGGCAGCTCGCCGCTCACGAGGTGTATCATGCCGGCCCGTCCGGTGAGATCGATCACTACGTCGCCGAAGGCACGCTGAACGCGGGCAAGAACGTGATCCTGGTCAAGTGCCTGCAAAACGAGCAGAAGGAAGACTGGGCGCAGAACTGGGACTTCCAGCTCCGCGTCTGCGACGCCGCCGGCACCGCGGTGCTCTCCACGGACCGGAAGGCAGGCGAATCCCGCTAGGTGCAGCATTCGCCTCGTTCCCCTCGTTCCCCGTTCCCCTCGTTCCCAAGCTCCGCTTGGGAACGCAAGCCACGAAGCTCTGCTTCGAGACGCGAAGCGGAGCTTCGTTACGTGGGTTCCCAAGCAGAGCTTGGGAACCAGAGAGCCAACCAGACAGCCAGACAGCCAGAGAGCCAGAGAGCTTCAACCTCGAACACACTGTGCTTCGCATGAACCCTAATCGTCGTACCTTGCTGATTGCCGCAGCCCTCGTCTCGCTCCCCCTCTTCACCGCCGCCGACTGGCTCCAATTCCGCGGCACGGATACCAACGGCGTGGCTGTTGGCCCCGCGCCGCCGACCCGCTTCAGCGCCAAGGAAGGCGAGCTGGAGAACATCGCCTGGAAGGCACCGCTGCCCGGCCGCGGCGTGTCCGGGCCGATTGTCGTTGGCGGCAAGGTGGTGGTCACTTCCGCCAGCGGCTTTCGCCGCGACCGGTTGCACGTCTTGTGCTTCGACGCCAAGACGGGCAAGCTCGATTGGGAACGCCAGTTCTGGGCCACCGGCCGCACGCTGTGCCATCCCACCAGCTCCGTGGCCGCGCCGACACCCTGCAGCGACGGGAAACAGATCTATGCCTTCTTTGCCTCCAACGACCTCATCTGCCTGGACCTGGCGGGCAATCTCAAGTGGCTGCGCGGCCTGACGCACGATCACCCCACGGCGGCCAACGACGTTGGCATGTCGTCCTCGCCGGTCGTGATCGGCGAGACGGTCATCGTGCAGGTCGAAAGCTACGGCGACTCGTTCCTGGCCGGCATCCACACCGGCACGGGCGAAACCCGCTGGCGCGTTGCCCGGCCCAAGGCCTTCAACTGGGCCTCGCCCGCCGTGCTGCGCGGCGGCCGGGGCGGGGGCGAGGAAGACCTGGTGCTGGCCCAGTCGGGCAAGTCGATCGAGACCATTCGCCCGCTCACCGGCGAGACGGCGTGGAAGTATGAAACAACCTGCGACAGCATCTCGTCCACCACGACCGACGGCCAGACGATCTACGTGCCGGCCGGCGGCCTGATGGCCTTCCGCGGCGAGCCGGGCAGCGACGCCAAGAAGCTCTTGTGGACGCAGAACCGCCTAAACCCCAACTTCGTCAGCGCCGTAGCCCGCAATGGCAAAATCTTCTCGCTGCGTGGCTCGGTCATGGTCTGCGGCAACGCCGAGGATGGCAGCGTCCTTTGGCAGCAGCGGATCAAGGGGGAGCGCTTCTGGGCCACGCCCGTGCTGGCGGGCAATTACCTTTACGTTGCCGACGAGAGCGGCCTGGTGCAGGTGCTCGACATCGGCGGCAAGGGGGCCAAGGTCGTCAGCGAGAACGACCTGAACGACCCGGTGCTGGGGACCCCGGCCATCGTCGATGGGGCGCTTTACATCCGCAGCGACGGGCACCTGTGGAAGATCGCCAAATAGGTGTGCAGCCACGTTGGCTGACGGTCGGCCGCGGCCTTTCATTGCGTTACGAGCGCCACAACTTGCACGTCGCCCGGATGCACGCGGATGGCGATCTCGCTGCCGGCTGCACCCTTCGTGAGGGCTAGCTCCCGCGGCCCCGTGTACTCCTTGGCCGACTTCACCGGCAGCGTCGTCCGTAGCACGACGTCCACGAATTGCCGGCGATCGACGCGGGCGACGCCGTTCTGCGTCTTGTCGACGCCGCGGTTGTTGACCAGCGTCACCAGCCAGCCGTCCTTCGTCCGGTTGACCTGGTACATGATCTCGCCCGTCGGGCGCTCGCCGTCGGCCAGCCGCACCTCGACCGGCAGCAGCCCGGCGGTCAGGCCGTTCATCAGATACGGCAGCGCGGGATGTGCTCGCTCGTCGTGGCCCAGCATCCGCGGGCAGAGCGTCACGATCACCGCGCCGTCGCCGACCTGGTGCCGCGTGATGAGCGGCGCTTCGGCCGTCGCCCAGGCGAGCGCCTTGGCGCCCGGCCAATTCCACCGCGTCGACCTCGATAGGGCGTCGTCGGCTGCGACTGTGCCGCCGTCGGGCGTCCAGCTTTCCGAGACGCAGCGACTTGCCCGTCGGCTTCAGGCCCAGCAAGTCCGCCGGCAGTCCCTTGGCCGCCGCGATGTTCACCACCAGCGTGCCGCCGCGCGTGACGTAGTCGCGCAGCACCGCCGCGCCCAGGCCGGCCAAGTCCACGTCGCCGGCCGCCCAGACGACCGGGTAGTCGAAGATCGCCTTGGCCCGCGCCGGCCGATCGACCAGCACGTCGAAGATGTTGCCGTACACGCCGCTGGGCATGCTCTGCACGTCCGGCGCGGCCGGCTGGCCTTCGAGCACGCCGGCCGGATACCAGCAGACGTTGAACAGCTCGCGCAGCTCGAGGTCGCTCGTGTCCTCGGGGAAGCACGTGCAGCATCTTGCACGCGTAGTTCACGCGCTCGTAGCCGTGGCCGTAGCTGAGCAGGAGGCCGATCGGCGTGTACGGCTCGCCGCGGTCGGGCAGCCGGTCGACGAACGCCTGGAAGTCCTCCGTCGCCCGGCCGAAGGGCGAGAGCTGGATCGGGTGCGTGCCGGGGCCGGGCAGGATCCACTGGTTCGCCAGGCTCTGCTCCCAGTAGATCGCCGACGCGCCGCCGAGGTAGTTCAGGTAGTACAGCTTGCGATACCAGCAGGCGCTCACGCCGTCGGTGATCGCGTACTTGCTGTGGAACCAGGCCGGGCGCCGCGCGGCACGACGGGCTCCTGCGTGAAGTAGTTGCAGGCGTCGCCGAAGTTGCCGCTGGCGTAGTTGATCCAGGCGCCGCCGTACTGCCGGGCCGCGCCGCGCTCGAAGGCGATCCGCATCGGCGCGTGGACGTTGGTCGCGTCGATCTCGTAGCCGACGACCTGCGCACGCCGTGCTCGTGGAAGAGGTGGGCCAGGGCGATGCTGATCGACCGACAGGCACGAGATGCCCTTGGCCGAAGTGGTCCTCGGGCACCGTCGTCTTGTAGATCTTGCTCCAGGCCTCGGCCTGCTGCTGGCGGAGCTGCTTGGCGAAGCGCGTCGACGTGCTCGCGCGCGGGTCTTGCCCAGCGGCTTGTCGGGGCAGCGGCACGCCGCCGGTGCCGATCGCCTCGCCGTGGATGTAGCCGAGGAACTGGCTCGGCCAGCGGGCCGGTCAGCGCCGCGTACGTCGCCGGGCCGGTCTTGTCGGTGTAGTTGCCGGTGGCGTAGTTCGTCAGGATGTAGAACGGCGTCTTCGTCCGCTCGAGCCACTGCGCGCAGCGGCGTGCCGGGCGACAGGTCGGGCGTGCCGCCCAGGTAGAAGCCGGGCAGCAGGCCCGGCCACGACATGATCGGCACGTCCTTCCGGCCGGCGAACTGCTTGTGGAACTTGTCGCGGATGTCGGCCGGCGGCGCAGAACTGGAAGAGGACGTCGTAGCAGCGAGAGCGTCTCGAGTCTTCTGCTGCGCCCACCACTTCGGGTCGGCGTCGATCCGCCGGTCCACATGGAGAAGTCGCGGCCGCCGAGCGGCGGGCGCTTCCAGGTGCCGCCGACGGCGAGGTCCTTGGCCGACGCCGCGCCACGTGGCGCCGTCCTTCGGCTCGCAGGCCGAACGCTGGCGAGATAGGCGAACGGCGGCTTCTCGCGGCCGATGGGCGTGTAACGTCAGATCGTCGGTGATCAGCACCGCATCGACCTGCCGCCAGGCCTCGCCGGCGCTTGTCGATCGACAGGCGTCAGCCGCGCCGGCCCGGCGGCCAGGTCGCCGTCGACGCGAGCCCCAGCCGAAGGAGAAGCCCCAGTAGAGCTGGTACTCGTCGTTGGGCGGCACGACCGGCTTGACGCCGAGCTCGCCCGTCGATGGCCGCGCTTGCCGCCCTGCTCGACGGCGACGCGTGAACGGCTCGGTCTTCTTGCGGTGATCGACGTAGCGCACCCAGACGCGGTACTTGCCGGCGCGGGGCACGACGAAGTCGCGGTGGCAGGCGGCCTTCGTCTCCTCCGCCGCGGCCGCCCATCGAGTTCCACTCGCTCTCGCCGCCCTGCGTCCACTCGGCGCTGATGCCCGGCCCGGCGATGCCCCACGTGCCGGTCGGCTTGGCCGGTCCGCCGGTCCAGTAGGCGAACGAGCCCTTGACGCCGTCGAACCACTCCGGCTCGAACCACAGGTAGATCGGCGGCTTGTCGAAGGCGAGGGCTGAAGCGGACCCGGGCAACACGCAGAGCACGAGCGCCGCGACGATCCTCAGTTGTGCAATCTTCATTTGCAAGCCCTGTGGAGGCGAGTTACCGTCACGAGGCTACACTACGTTGCCGCGGATGGCGCGGTCAACCGCCCGGGAAAGAACCCTCTGGCTGCGATGGCCCCGGCCAGGCAAACAGAGGCCAGGACAACCGGCGATGTGCCGGGACCCGGCCAGAGAGGAACCGCTGCCTGCCAGCGCCAGGTGAGGAGATGAACGAGCGTCGTGGCGAGGACGTAGCCCGTCGAGGGCACGCGCCGCAGTCCCGGCCAGGCGAGGGCCGCGACGGCCCCCGCGACCCACAGGCGCCCGTCGCCAGAGCCACAGACGTGGCTGCTTGCCAGCCTAGAAACAGGCCGACGAGCGCCATCGACAGGGGCATCGCGCGCGCCGCAGCCGTCCGCCGCCGGCCGCCGGAAGGCTGAAGTCTGGCGACTTCAGCGACAAGGCTCACGCGAGCGTAGAGCAGGCCCCAAGCCGCCCCACAGACCAGCCCGGCTGCGGCCGAGAACAGACTGACGATGCGAAACTCGTAGATTGCCGGCCGCGGCGCGATGCCGCTGGGTTTGGCGGCCGCCGCCAGCGCCGGCGACAAGTCGCCCTCCACGGTCAGCAATTGAAACGGCGCCAGCGCAACGCCGACGAGCACGGCGATCGCCACGAACTTCCACGGCACCATTCGTCGGTCGGTCTGGATCAGCGCCACCGCCAGCAACAAGTAGAGTAAGCAAGCGTGCGCGGCGGCGATTCCGGCCAGGTCCCAGGGCATGTCCGCGAAGAGTTCCAGAAAGCCCCCTTTGCCGGGCGGCCGGAGCGGCAGATTGCGCCCGCCGGTGAGCAGCTCTACGGCGAAGATCATGAGGACCAGGCTGCCCACCGCGGCCTCGACCAGCGGATAGCGCGGCGAAATCGTCTGCCCACACGACCGGCACCGCCCCCGCAGCCGCAGCCAACTGATGATCGGTATGTTATCGCGCAGCGCGATCGGGTTGGCGCACTTGGGGCAGCGAGACACCGACAGGGCCAGCGGCATGCCCCGCGGCAGGCGATAGACGACGACGTTCAAAAAGCTGCCCAGGTTGGCCCCCAGCGCGAAGACCCACAGCGCGAAGAACGCGCTGAGGGCCACCACGGTCAGGGTCTCGCCGGGGGTGAGGTTGGTCACGGGCAAACTCCGCGTGGCTCGCGCCTATCCGTTCGTCCTCGTCGTCGTCGTCCTCGTACTCGATGTCACGGCGCTCGTTCGAGGACGAGGACGAGGACGAGGACGAGGACGAGGACGAGGACGAGGACGAGGTATGAGTCACGGTTTTGAGAGCAGATCGCTTTCCAACATACCCGAAATCGCCGCTCCAGGTCATTGCTCCGTGCACTGCCGCGGAGTATGACGAAAATGGCGGGTCAGCCGTGCGCACGTCGGACGTTACCCCCTCGACGCTCGCCATACGCCTCGACGCTCGACGTATGGCGAAAATCGCGACCCTCGCCACGCCGGCCTGCGTAGTAGCGGTAAACAGCGATAAACATAGGCTCGCACCAGCATGATCGCCGTCGAAAGCCTGACCAAGGTCTTCCCCTCGCCGCGCGGCAGCGTGCTGGCGGTCGATCGGTTGACGTTTTCGGTCAAGCCGGGCGAGGTCTACGGGCTGCTGGGACCCAACGGTGCGGGCAAGACCACCACCCTGCGGATGGTCCTGGGCCTGCTTCAGCCCACCAGCGGGTTTGCCGAAATCCTCGGCTTTCGCAGCACCGACCAGCCGGACGAAGTCAAGCGCCGCGTGGGCCTGGTTTCGACCAGCGCCGGGCTCTACCAGTGGCTCACCCCGCGGGAGACGCTGCTCTTCTTCGCCGACCTGTACGGCGTTTCGACCGAGGAGGCCACGGCACGTATCGAGCTGCTCAGCGACATCTTCGACCTGCGGGGATTCCTCGACCGGCGCTGCTCCACGCTCAGCACCGGACAAAAGCAGCGCGTGAGCCTGGCGCGGGCCTGGGTGCACGATCCGCCCGTGATGCTGCTGGATGAGCCGACTCGCGGCCTGGATGTCTTCGGCAGCAAGGCCATCTTCGATTACATCGACACCCTCCGCGGCCACGACAAGTCCGTGATCGTCAGCACGCACCGGCTGCACGAAGCCCAGGACCTCTGCGACCGCTTCGGCTTGCTCTATCAGGGGCGCCTGGTGCTGGAAGGGACGCTGGCGGAGCTGAAGGCCACCACGGGTGCGCTCGTCGCTGGTGGATATGTTCCTGCACTCGATCCAGCAACCGCCGGGGGAGCGAGCCACCGCATGAGCCTCGCGCGGGAGCCATCGGATCGGGAAGGGTCAAAAGGCCGCCGGCTTTCCGGGGGCCATCTCGGCCGGCTGGCCCTCAAGGAGCTGCGGGAAACGCTCCGCGATCGGCGGACCATCGTGACGCTGCTCTTGATGCCGGTGCTGGTCTATCCGCTGCTCAGCATCGCTTTTCAGAAGCTGGTGGTGACGAGCTTCTCGTTCGGCGGCACGGATCACGAGAAATACCTGGTGGCCGTCGCGACCGTCTCAGACCGGGCGCTGATGGTGGAGATGCTGGAAAAATCCAGTGAAAGGGAGCGGCCGGATTCCATCGACGTGCATTACTTCACCGACCTGGAGCAGTGCCTGGCTCGGCGCCAGGTCGATGTGGCGGCCCGTCGCCGCCCGCCGCGCGCGGGGACGACACGGGCACCGTCGTCTGGGAGCTGCTTTATCGCGACGATGCGATGAGCCGCGAGGCGCTGGAGTACCTGGAGCGGCGCCTGCAAACCCTCTCGGCCCTGCTGCTCCGCGAACGTGTGGAGCTGCTGATCCAGCGGCATCAGCCGCTGCCGGTGATGGTCGAGCGCCTCCAGGTCGCCCCCGCCGACAAGGGCATGGCCCTCTCGCTGTCGGCGCTCGTGCCGCTGATCCTGATTCTGATGACCATCACCGGGGCCGTGTACCCGGCCATCGACCTGACGGCCGGCGAGCGCGAACGAGGCACGCTGGAAGCCTTGATCGCGGCGCCGGTGTCGCGCCTGGGCCTGCTGGCCGCCAAGTACATCGCCGTGCTCACCGTCGCCCTGCTCACGGCCACGGTCAACCTCACGGCCATGACGGTCACGGTCTATGGCGTCGGCCTTGGCCCGCACCTGTTCGGCGCGGGCGGACTGACGATCGGCATGGCCCTGGAGGTGTTCGGTTTGCTGGTGCTGTTTGCCGGGTTCTTCTCGGCGGTGCTGCTGACCGTGACCAGCTTCGCCCGCAGCTTCAAGGAGGCGCAGGCGTACCTCATTCCGCTGATGCTGCTGGCGATCGCACCGGGCCTGCTGAGCCTGAACGAGAGCCTGAAGCTCGACGGCCCGCTGGCCGTGGCGCCCTTGGTGAACATGGTGCTGCTGGGGCGCGACCTTTTCAGCGGGACGGCCGAGCCGCTCCAGGCCGTGGTCGTCGTGCTCTCCACGCTGCTCTTCGCAATGGCCGCGCTGGCGTTAGCGGCCAGAGTCTTCGGCACCGACGCCCTGCTCTATGGCAGCCAGGGGACATGGTCAGAGGCCTTTCGCGGCCCGCTGGAGCCGCAGCCGACGGCCAGCGTGGCCACGGCCCTGCTTTGTGTGGCCGTGCTCTTTCCGGTGTTTTACAACCTGCATGCGCTGATGGGCCAGTTCACCGGATTGGCATTCAGCGATCGGTTGTGGACCAACAGTCTGTTCCTCGCCGTGCTGTTTGGCGTGTTTCCGCTGCTGGTGAGCTTCTGGCGACGCGTTCGTCTGGCCAGCGGTTGGGGCCTGCGGGCCTGCGGGACTCTTCCGGTCATAGGCGCGATGCTTCTGGGGCTATCGTTGTGGCCGCTCGTTCATGAGCTGGCCCTGCTCCAGCAGCAGATGGGGATTGGCCAATTGGCCGGCCCCCTTAAGCAGCAGATCGAGGAGATCGCGAGTCGGATCGAAACGCAGCCGCTCTGGCTTCTGTTGGTGACGCTCGCCGTCGTCCCAGCGTTCTTCGAGGAACTGTTCTTCCGTGGCTTCCTGTATCACGCTCTGGCAGCGCGGACCGGTCCGCTGCGGGCGATCGTCACGTCCGGGGTCATCTTCGGCCTTTTTCATCTGTTCGTCTCCGGCGGCCTGGCGACTCCTCGCTTGTTGCCTACCACGCTGCTGGGCATCGTGCTGGGTTGGGTCTGCTATCGCTCGGGGAGCGTCTTGCCCGGCATGCTGCTGCACGTCTGCCACAACGGCGCGGCCCTGACCGTGGCATACTACGTGCAAGAACTGGACATCGAGTCTTGGGGCGTTCGCGATCAGCCGCACCTGCCTACGACCTGGCTGCTGCTGGCCGCCGGAGGAGTGCTTGTGGGCGCTTCGGCCTTTCTGGTGCGGCCGCGGCGCCCTGGCGCGTGTGGCCTACGGTCCGTGAGCGCTGGGGGCGTGAGCGCTGTGCAGGCTTTTCCCGACCATCTGGGCCGACGAGAAGGACTCCCCCACCGGCAGCTCTGGGGCAACATTCTGGTTCCCAAACGTCGTCGCGGCCGCCATACTTGGGCGCGGGCGGATGGTCAATTTCCGCGGAGGTCGGGGCATGTCCACGTTCGAGAACGACCGCTATCGCTGGCGCGAGACGTACTTCTTGCTCTTCGATGCCGCCAAGCGGCCCGGCATGGAACAGGTGCAGAAGCTGCTCAAGAAGGTCAACCGCCAGTTCGAGGTCCACAACCCGCGCACGGACGACGACGGCGGATTCGAGTCCCTGACCGTGCTCGCCCCGGCGGCCTATGCGGTGCTGGATATCAGCTACGTCGATGGCGAAGAGGTGCAGGAGCACCGCTCCGAGCTGGCACGCGCGACTTCCGCGATTCGGCCACCTCGCCCGAGGAGCGGGGGAAGCTCAACCGGCTGGCCGGCTGCGACGCCCGTTTCGACATTCTGCACTTCGAAGAGGTCTCCGACGGCGAGGAGGATGAGACGTTTGACCCCAGTGCGCTCTTGATGGTCATCGAGGCCCTGGCCCGGCTGACCGACGGCGTCGCCGTCGATCCCCAATCGGGGACGATCATGTGAACTCTGTCGTCTTTCGCTCCGCGAAAGAACGTCCTTCGCGGAGCGAAAGGCGACGACGAATCCGCATCGATTCTCACAGGCTCTGACCTCTGAACTCGGGCCGCCGTGTCTCTCACCCCCTCCCGCCTCGTTCGCCGCATTCATGCGTCGCCGCTGCGGATTGTGCTGGCGACGACCGGCGGCGGCGCTTCCGCGCTGGAGGCGTTGCTGGCCGTGCCAGGGGCTTCGCAGACGGTGCTCGAGGGAGTCGTGCCGTATTCCGCCGCCGCGTTGCGGCAGTTCCTGGGCGCGATGCCGGAGCATGCTTGCTCGCCGGAGACCGCGCGGGCCATGGCCATGGCCGCTTTTCAGCGAGCCCTCTACCTCGCAGACGATCCCTCGGGCGCCGAGCCATTCACCGCTCACCACTCGCAACTCACCACGGACCCACGATCCCTGGCATTGGCGGGCATCGGTTGCACGGCCAGCCTGGCGACGGACCGGCCGAAGAAAGGACCTCATCGGGCCCACCTGGCTGCACAGACTGCGAGCGTCACCTTCGCGCAATCGATCGAATTCCAAAAGGGCAGCCGCAGTCGCCTGGCCGAAGAAAAGCTGCTGGGCCGGTTGCTGCTCAACCTGGTGGCCGAGGTCGCGGGATTGCCCGAGCGATTGGCCGTGCCGCTCCTGCCTGGCGAGGCCATCGAATCGTCGCAAACCGCCGGGCGGCCCGAGTGGACTCAATTGCTGCTGGGCCAATTGCCTGCCGTAAGGCTGGGTCTCAGCGCCAATTCGGCGCGGCGCCGGGCGGTTTTCCCCGGAGCATTCAACCCCCGGCACGAAGGGCATCGACAACTGGCCCAGGTTGCCTTGCGGCGGCTCGGCGGTCCCGAAGCGCGTCGAGCACGAGATCTCCATCCTCAGCGTCGATAAACCGCCCCTGGACTTCATGGAGATGCAGTGGCGGGCAGGACAATTCGCACCCGACGAGACCGTGTGGTTCACCGCCGCGCCCCGCTTCGAGCAGAAGGCCGACCTGTTTCCTGGCGTCGCCTTCCTGGTCGGCGCCGACACGATCGTCCGCATCGGCGACGTGCGCTATTACGGCAGCAATCTGGCAGTGCGCGATCGAGCGCTGGCACACATCGGCCAGAGCCAATGCCGGTTCCTGGTCTTTGGCCGGCTAATGGACGGGCGGTTTTGCGGGCTGGCGGCGTTGGACGTGCCGCCGGCACTGAGGGCACTGTGCGACGAAATCCCCGCCGAAGAATTTCGAGCCGATATTTCCTCGACCGCGCTTCGCCGTCAGACGAACGAATAGTGTCTTGCCGTGGCGCGGCCATCTTGGCCATGTTGGTTTTCATACCATCGCTCAGGGCCAAGATGGGCCTGACACGCAGAATCAGGCACTACCGGACCGATGGAGATTCGACCTGCCGCTGGGCGGCGCGATAGAATGCCGGGCATGCCGCAGGGGGAAACCATCGCGCTCGGCCAGGTCGCTCACACGCGCAGCGGCGACAAGGGCAACCACGCCAACATCGGCGTCGTGGCCTACACGCCGGCGGCGTACGAATTCCTCTGCCGCGAGCTAACAGCGGAGCGAGTCGCAGCGCACTTTGCCGGGTTGGCCGAGCCGCCGGGCGCAGCCGCTCCGCGTGGAGCGGTTTGAGCTGCCCGGCATCGGCGCCTTGAACTTCCTGCTCTACGACTGCCTGGCCGGCGGGGCCAGCCGATCGCTGCGGATCGATACGCAAGGCAAGCTGCTAGGCACGGCGGCACTGGAAATCCCGCTGCCGAAGCCGCAGACTCTAAAAGAGATGGTTCGTCCCATCGCGGACCCGGTTGATTCGGTTGCCTCTGCCACAAGCGCTAAAGGCACACTCGAAATGCTTACGCCCGGCAAAGAGGTACCGCAGTCACTTAAGCCGGGGATGACGGCCCTGGCGGAAATCGACGTTGCCACGACGGAAATCCGGCGCGGGCCGGACGGGCGCGAGAAACGATAGGTACGAAGCGCTGGATTCTTTCCGACGGTATGGGCAAGAAAGCGAGTGTACACAAATGATCGCCTCGACCTCCTACGATGCCTCGATTCTCGAGCGCCTCATCGCGCCCGAAGAGCCCACGCTGTCACCCCAGGCAGCTAAGGACATCCTGGAGCTAGCGTTTCCCGTCGAGGATCGACGACGGATGCGCCGGCTAGCGGCAAAGGCGCGGCAAGGCACCCTCACCGAAGCGGAGCAGGGAGAACTGCAAAGCTACGAGCGCGTGGGCAGCCTGCTCGGATTCCTTCAGTCGAAAGCTCGACAGTCCTTGCGGCGTGCTCGCCCGGACCGTCAACGATGAAGCGGGCGCTGCGTGACCTGGTCTGGCGCGCGCGAGGTCGATCTGCGAATACTGCCGCATGCCGCAGCGTTATGATCCGCTCGAGTTCGAAATCGACCACGTCATCGCACAGAAGCACCACGGTCGGACCGTAGCGGCGAACCTCGCGCTCGCATGCTTCCACTGCAACAACCACAAGGGTCCGAACATCGCAGGAATCGACCCACGCACCCGCGCAACTGTGCCGCTCTTTCACCCGCGTCGCCAGCGCTGGAACGAACACTTCCGCTGGCGCGGGACCACTCTAGTTGGTTTAACGTCATATGGGCGAGCAACCATCGATGTGCTGGCCATCAACCTTCCACACCGATTGGCCCATCGTCGAGCGTTGATCACCGAAGGCGTCTTCCCGCGCTAGACACGAGTGGCTCAGAACAGCTCGCTCACCGACTCGTTGCGGTGAATCCGCTTGATCGCCTCGCCCAGCAGCGGCGCGACGGACTAGCACCTTGATGTTCGGCAGCGTGCTTGCTCCGGCGGCAGCGGAATGGTGTCGGTGATCACCACCTCGTCGATCGGCGCCTCGCGGATGCGGCTCGATCGCCGGGCCGCACAGCACGCCGTGCGTGGCGCAGACGTAGATCTCCCGGGCGCCGGCCGCTTGCAGCCGTTTGGCGGCGCCGCAGATCGACGCCGGCCGTGGTGATCATGTCGTCGAACATCACGCACGATCTTGCCCTCGAGCGGGCCGCCGATCAGGTTCGCCTGCCTGCGTGTGCTCGGCGTCGCTGCGGCGCTTGTCGACGATCGCGAGCCGGCCGCCGAGCTGCTTCTGGATACACCAGGGCCCGCTTGATGCTCCCCTCGTCGGGGCTGACGATCACGAGGTCGTCGGGCTTGGCCGGATGCCGCATCTCCAGGACGTAGTCGTTGAGCACCGGGGCGGCGTACAGGTGATCGACCGGGATGTCGAAGAAGCCCTGGATCTGGGCGGCGTGCAGGTCGAGGGCCAGCACGCGGTCGGCCCCGGCCCGCGTGATCAGGTTGGCGACCAGCTTGGCGGTGATCGGCACCCGGCCGTCGTCCTTGCGGTCCTGCCGGGCGTAGCCGTAGTAGGGCAGCACGGCCGTGATCCGCGCGGCGCTGGCCCGCTTGAAGCTGTCGATCATGATCAGCAGCTCCATCAGGTTCTCGTTGACCGGCGGGCAGGTCGGCTGCACGAGGAAGACGTCGCGGCCGCGGACGTCCTCGTCGATCTTGCAGCGGATTTCGCCGTCGGGGAAGTTGTCGATGCTGATGCGGCCCTGGGGAATATCCAGGTAATCGCAAATCCGGCGCGCCAGCTCCGGATTGGCCCGGCCGCTAAAGACCTTCATTTCCCTCATGGCGGCATCCGGGGGGAAGCAAGTAAGCGAGGCGCTCGATACCAGCTCATTTTAAGCAGCCGGCAGCGGCAGTAGTAGGCACACTCCGTGTGCCGTCTAGAATTACCGCACGCGGAACGTGGCCGAGTTCGCTCGACTTCGGAACCCTATTGCCGCGATTGCCGCGCGAAGCCTGACGACTTCGCCTAACGAGAGACCGCAACGGGTCCGTGTGCCGTCTGGTGTTACGGCACGCGGAGCGCGCCTGGTTCAGCGACGCCTGCTAACACTGCTTCAGCGAAACGACACGGCTGCGGCTGTCATCGTCGATTTGGATTTTGTCTTCCCGCGCCAGCCAGCCCAGGGCTTGGAGGATCGTGTCGCGCGGCGCGTCCAGCGCGTTAATCAGTTTGGTGATCGATTGCGGCCCGCTGGTGTTGAGGTAATTCCAGATGTCGCCGGCCGTCTTCCCGATGCGTTCCAGCGAGGAAATGGACGCCGTCGAGTCAGATGTTGCCGCAGGTGTTGCCATAGATGCCATCGAGTTACTCTCCTGAAGTGGGTCTCCAAAAATACCCGCAATCCCTTGCTCGCCGACACTTTGCGCCGCGCCGTAGGCTTGTGTCACAGGGCGGAAAGCCATCCGCGAGCGAACCATCCGTCTGTGTGCGTCTTAGGTGTACGTCCTGTGCTCGATGTTTGCGTACCCCGTTTGTGGCCGCAAATATACGACGCGCGTGTCGATTTCTCAAGCAGGTGCTTGACACGAACTCAGCAATTACAATAACGGCGAGAAGGTCTGGCCCGTGTCACCCACGGGGACGGGTACGACTCGACCATTAAACAGCGAATGCGGTAAATGCGTTGACTGGGCAAGGCAAGCTTCGCCCGCACACGACCGCCACGCTCAATCGGGAGACGTTCATGCGTTCCTTCGCAAACAAGATGATCGGCTTGACGCTTGCGACCGCCGCGGTGCTGAGCCTGACGCCGCTGCGTGCGGCGGCAAAGGATGCGGCGGCAAAGGATGCTGCGGCAGAGGATGCTGAGAAGATCCGCAAGACCTACCAGACGGTTGTATCGCGCGGCGTCGAGTCGCTCGTGTCGAGGCAAGGGGGTAACGGTTCCTTTGGGGCGGCCAGGGAGGTCAGCCCGGCCGTCACCGCCGTGGTGACGACGGCCCTGCTGCGGCATGGCCGGGGGCCGAGCGATCCGGTGGTGGCCAAAGCGCTAAAATACCTGGAAGGCTTCGTGCAGCCCGACGGCGGCATCCATACCCCCAAGAGCTTCGTGGCCAATTACGAGACGGCGCTGACGACCGTCTGCTTCAAGGAAGCCAACAAGGACGGCCGCTATGACGCCACGCTAAAGGCTGCCGAAAAGTGGCTCAAGAAGAATCAATGGAACGAAGGGGACAAAACGGCCGACGGCCAGACAATCGACAAATCCAGCCCGGCCTTCGGCGGCGCCGGCTATGGCCGAAAGGCCCGGCCCGATTTATCCAATACCCAGATGTTCCTCGATGCGCTGGCGGCGCTGGGCAACGGCCCGGACGATCCGGCGGTAAAGAACGCGCTGGTCTTCGTGTCGCGAGCCCAGAACCTGGAGGGCGAGCACAACACGCTGCCCTTCGCCGCCAAAGCCAAGGGCGAAGACGTGGGCGGCTTCTACTACACCCCGGCGGCCGGCGGCGAGAGCCAGGCCGGCAAGACCGAGGACGGCGCCCTGCGGAGCTACGCCTCGATGACCTACGCCGGCCTCAAGAGCATGATCTACTGCGGCCTGAAGCCGGATGACCCGCGCGTGAAGGCCGCCACCGCGTGGATCGCCAAGCACTACGACCTGGATTCGAACCCCGGCATGGGCGACGCCGGGCTCTACTACTACTACCACACGTTTGCCAAGGCGCTGACGGCCCTGGGCCAGGACGAGTTCAAGGACGACAAGGGCGAGGTCCACAACTGGCGGCACGAGCTGATCACCGCTCTGGCCGAGCGCCAGCAAAAGGACGGGAGCTGGGTGAACTCCAACACGCGTTGGCTGGAAGGCGACGCCAACCTGGTCACCGGCTACGCGCTGCTGGCGCTCAGCCATTGCAAGCCGAAATAGGTCCCGCGTGCCGAGCGGGACCATTTTCGCCGCGCGATTCGGAGTTGCCACCGCTCCTCGCCGCGGACTGTGCCACGGTGCCTGAGGATAGCCAATTGCGGATCGGCAAGCGTCGTGCGAGAATCGAACACCGAAGCACACCACGGCGATTCACCTCGGCGATTCACCTTGGCGATTCACCTCGGCGATTCACCTCGGCGATTTACCCGCTTTACGCACGGCGCATCGGGCGCATGAACCAGGCCGATCAGAACCAGCCTGCCGACGGCGGCCAGCGCGATCCGCTTGCGACTCGACCGCTTGGCCGGGTCAAGCCCGAGATCCCCGAGACGGTCGGGCGATACCGCGTGGTGAGACTGCTCGGCCAGGGCGGTTTCGGCTGCGTCTACCTGGCCCACGACGACGGCCTCCAGCGCCAGGTGGCCATCAAGGTGCCGCACCCGGAAGTCTTGGCCGGCCCGGGCGACGCCGACGCCTACCTGGCCGAGGCCCGCACCGTCGCCGGCCTCGACCACCCGAACATCGTGCCGGTCTACGACGTCGGGCAGCACCGACGAGATGCCCCTGCTACGTCGTCTCGCAAGTACATCGAGGGGAGCGATCTGGCCGAGCGGCTCGGCGCGTCGCGCCTCAGTCGCAGCGTGAAGCGGCCGACCTGGTCGCGACCGTGGCCGAGGCGCTGCACTACGCCCACACGCAGGGGCTGGTCCACCGCGACGTCAAGCCGGGCAACATCCTGCTCGACGGCGGCGGCAAGCCGTTCGTGGCCGACTTCGGGCTGGCGCTGCAAGGAGAACGACTACGGCCGCGGGGCCGAGTTCTGCGGGCACGCCGGCCTACATGAGCCCCGAGCAGGCCCGCGGCGAGGGGCACCGGGTCGATGGCCGCTCCGACATCTTCAGCCTGGGCGTCGTGCTTCTACGAGCTGCTCGCCGGGCCGCCGGCCGTTTCGCGGCGACTCGCGGGCGGAGCTGCTGGAGCAGATCGCCAAGGCCGAGCCCCGCCCGCCGCGGCAGGTCGATGACGCGATCCCGCAGGGAGCTGGAGCGGATCTGCCTCAAGGCCCTGGCGAAGCGGGCCTCGGAGCGCTACACGACGGCCAAGGACATGGCCGACGACCTGCGGCACTTCCTGGCCGGACGCAACGGGGATGGACGACACGACGCAGCCAGCCGGCGCTGGGTCAACGCCTCGAGATCACCAGCCCACGCCGCCGGCACGACGGTCCCCACGCTCGCGAGCAACTCCGCAGGTCCGTCCAGCCGGCCGCTGCGGATCGTGCCCAAGGGCCTGCGGTCGTTCGACGCGCACGACGCCGACTTCTTCCTGGAGCTGCTGCCCGGCGCCGCGCGACCGCGACGGGCTGCCCGAGAGCATCCGCTTCTGGAAGACGCGGATCGAGGAGACCGACGCGGACGAGACCTTCTCCGTCGGCCTGATCTACGGGCCGTCGGGCTGCGGCAAGTCGTCGCTGGTCAAGGCCGGCCTGCTGCCGCGGCTGGCTGCGGCACGTCGTCGCCGTCTACGTCGAGGCGACCGCCGACGAGACCGAGGCCCGGCTGCTCGCGGCCCTGCGAAAGCGCCTGAGTAGCAGGCACACTCCGTGTGCCGTCGTGGAGCACGTTTCCAACCTGCCGGTCGGACATCTCGGGCACGCTGCCAACGAGCCCCACGACCCGCAAAAAATCACCACCTCTCCGGGTGCCGCGGACGGCACGCGGAGCGTGCCTACGACACTGAAGGACACGCTGGCCGCTTTGCGGCGCGGGCAGGGGCTGGCCGAGGGCCAGAAAGGTGCTGATCGTGCTGGACCAGTTCGAGCAGTGGCTGCACGCCAAGCGGGAAGCAGGAAAACGAGCTGGTCGCAGGCCCTGCGGCAGTGCGACGGCGGCCGCGTGCAGTGCCTCGTCATGGTGCGGGACGACTTCTGGATGGCGGCCACCCGGTTCATGCGGGAGCTGGAAGTCCGCCTGGTCGAAGGGCAGAACTCCGCCGCCGTCGACCTGTTCGACCCGGACCACGCCCGAAAGGTGCTGGCCGCCTTCGGCCGGGCCTTCGGACGCCTGCCGCGAGAACGCCGCCGAGACCACGGACGAGCAGCGGCAGTTCCTCGAGCAGGCCGTGGCCGGCCTGGCCCAGGACGGCAAGGTCATCTCCGTCCGGTTGGCCCTGTTCGCCGAGATGATGAAGGGCAAGCCGTGGACGCCGGCCACGCTCGAGGAAGTCGGCGGCACCGAGGGCGTCGGCGTGACGTTCCTGGAAGAGACGTTCGGCGCCGCGACCGCCCCGCCGCAACATCGGCTCCACCAGAAGGCCGCCCGCGCGGTCCTCAAGGCCCTGCTGCCCGAAGCCGGCACCGACATCAAGGGCCACATGCGGTCGCGGCGCGGAGCTGCTGGAGGCCTCGGGCTATGCGCGGCCGCCCGAGGACTTCGACGACCTGATCGCGCATCCTCGACGGCGAGCTGCGACTGATCACGCCGACCGACCCGGAAGGCCGGACGGCCGCTGATTCATCAACCGCGGATGCGGCCGTAGCTTCGTCCTCCTCGAGCCTGCCAGACCAGAGATACTACCAGCTCACGCACGACTACCTGGTGCCTTCCCTGCGGGACTGGCTCACGCGCAAGCAAAAGGAAACCTGGCGTGGCCGGGCCGAGCTGCGCTTGACGGAACGGACGAGCCAGTGGGGCCGGTCTCACGAGAGCCGGTTTCTGCCCTCCTTGCCGGAGTACCTCGCGATTGTTTGCGGCGTGCCACGCGGCAAATGCACGCCGCAGCAGCGAGCCATGCTCCGCGCGGCCACAAGGCGCCACAGTTTGCGGTGGGGCAGTTTGGCGGCAGCGCTGGTCCTGATCGCGGTCATCGTGCAGCAGTTCATTTCCCGTGCGCGGGCAGAGAACGACCACCGACGGGCTGAGTCGCTGGTCGAGGCCGTGTTGACCGCACCCCCGGACGCGGTGCCGTACGCCATCGAGAACCTCAGGCCAATCCGTCATGCGGCATTGCCGATCCTGCGCGAACGCCTGGTGGACGGGTCGCGAGCAATGAACCCGCGGCTTCACGCCGCCCTAGCCCTGGCCGCGCTCGGACACGTTGAAGAGGGCTTTCTGGTCGATGCGATCGCAGACGCCCCCAGTGCCGAGTCACGCTACATCCTGAACGCGCTGGTCACGCACCGCGAGACCGCAGCCAGCCTGCTCGCCGCACGGGTCTCAGAGGAAACGCGGCCGCAGGCGAAGGCCCGATTGGCGCTGTCCTTGGTCGAGCTGGGCGACTCCACTGCTGCTCGGGAGCTCGTGCGAATTGGGCCGGATCCGGCGAACCGCACCGCGTTCATTCACCAGGTAATTCCGACTTGGCAAGTGGGCGCTTCGAAGCTGCGTGAGGTCCTGCGGGAATCCACCGACTCGGCGCTTCGTTACAGCATCTGCTTGGGAATCGCCGTGTCGCCCACCGAGCGCTTCTCGGCTGGGGAGAGAAGGGAACTGGGCGACGTGCTTCGGAAGCTGTTCCACCAAGCACGCGACGGAGCGACGCGTAACGCGGCAGGATGCGCGCTGCGACAACTCCGCGGAGATCTTCCGAAGCGGAGTGGGACCGTCCACTCCCCCAACGACAACCAGGATTGGTACGTGCTGGACGATCTGGAGATGACTTTGGTCAGGGTGCCGGCCGGCCAATTCACGATCGGCAGCCGGACGGACGAGATCAATCGCCTCAACGACGAATCCCAGGTGCCGGTGACGATTTCCAGAGACTTCTGGCTGTCCGACACGGAGGTCACGCAGCGGCAATGGAACGACGTCATGGCGACCCGCCCCTGGTCCGGCAAAGATCACGTCAAAGACGGAGATGACTACCCCACCACCTACGTCAACTGGAACGATGCCAGCGAGTTCTGTCAGAAACTCACCCAGCGGGAGCGCGCGGCGAGCCGATTGCCTCCGGGCTTCGAGTACCGGCTGCCTACCGAGGCGCAATGGGAATACGCCTGCCGGGCCGGCGCCATGACGGCGTACTGCTACGGTCTGGACGAGGACGCATTAGGCACGGTCGCATGGTTCGCTCGGAACACGGGCAGCCACGCGAAGGAGGTAGGGCGAAAACTGCCAAACGCCTGGGGCCTTCACGATATGCACGGCAACGTGTGGGAGTGGTGCCGAGATTGGTATGAGGTTGAGCTGCCCGGCGGTACGGATCCTGACGTTCGGGAAGTGACGAAGTACAAGGCCAACTACAAGGTATTTCGCGGCGGCAGTTGGAACAGTGGCGCTGATTTTTGCCGCGCGGCAATGCGCAAGGGCTACGAGCCCGTCTACCGAGATTTTCACATCGGTTTCCGTGTGGCGGCAGTCCGCGTCGCCGACTAGACGACGCGCGGCATCCGCAGCCGAAGATTGCTTGCGGCAGAGCGAACATGCAATTGGCCCGGAGTCCGAGGAATACACCATGAATGGGAAGCTGAGGCCAAGAACAAGCCATGTGATGTGCCTTGTTGGGCTTATAGGATTGCTGGGTGGAGGCCCCCGAACGACGCAAGCAGGGCACGGCGCTTGCTGCTCCAAGCGGGTATTCGCCTGCGACCCCTGGCGTGGTGGCCACGGCTGTTATCAGGATTCCACTTGCTGGCCTTGCGATCGTCCCGATGATCGTCCCTCCGATCGTCCGGAAACGGCGCCTGGCAAGGAAAAGCCGAAACCACCGTCGCCGGCAAACGGCGGACCGGCCGAACCGGCCAAGGAAGAGAAGAAGAAAGCAGAAGCCAAGCCCCTTGGCTTTCGCCCCGTTGGTTTCCATCGCTAGCGGTCGAAGGAGGGCAAGCGAGGTGGCCGGATCGCGGCTAATCGCTTGATTCGGTTCTCGGCCCCCGTTAGCTTCCATTGGCGAACAGCCCTCGGCAGCCGATGGCCGCAGCATTCGGACGCGAATCGGCCCCAATCCTCGAGGAATCCGCAATGAACGCCAGGTTGCTCGTCAAAACCATCCTTTGGATCTGCTGGCCCGCGCTGTTTGTGACGCTGAGCGGAGGCGTGCCGGCAGCGCATGCCGGACACGGCGGTTGCTGCTGCTCGCGACCTGTGCTGACTTGCGACGCTTGGCGTGGTTGTCACGGCGGGTATGAGTATCGTGCATGCTACGGCCCAGACCATCGTCCGGAGCGAGCCGAGCATGAGGCACCCCAGCCGCCATCCCAGCTTGAGCCAAAGAAGAACGGCGGACCACCGGAGCCTGCCAAGGAGCAAAAGAAGGCCGAAGCCAAGCCCCTTGCGTTTCGCCCCGTCAGTTTTCGTCGTTGAGTCGGCGCGTACTCGCTTCTCGCTCGCTCACGCGTGGGGTTAGTGTCGTTTCCGGCCAGGTTGCGTGCGCAGTACCTGCCGTCGGCGGGCGGCCCCTGTTCAAAACAGGGCGCATGGCACAGAATGCGCTCGTTCATTTGGCGGCGTGGCGGTCGCCGGTGTCGTAAGCACCTTTCGGCCGCCGGCCCACCCTGTGACCGATGCAGCGGAGTGTTCCATGAACGCCACGATCATCCACGTCCACGGCCGGCAGATTCTCGATAGCCGCGGCAATCCGACCGTCGAGGTCGAAGTGCAGCTCGCCGACGGCTCGTTCGGCCGCGCGGCCGTGCCCAGCGGTGCCAGCACGGGCGTGCACGAAGCCTGGGAGCTGCGCGACGGCGACGCCCCGTTCTTCAAGAAGGGAGTGGCCAAGGCGGTCGCCAACGTGAACGAGATTCTGGCCGACGCCCTGGACGGCATGGATGCCACGGACCAGGCAGCCCTCGACCAGCGGATGATCGAGCTGGACGGGACGCCGAACAAGAAGAAGCTGGGAGCCAACGCCATCCTCGGCGTATCGCTGGCCGTGGCCCACGCGGCCGCCGATCACGCCGGGCTGCCGCTCTATCAATACCTGGGCGGGCCGACGGCCCGGCTGCTGCCAGCCCCCATGATGAACATCCTCAACGGCGGCGCGCACGCCGACAGCAACGTGGACGTGCAAGAGTTCATGGTCATGCCGCTGGGCTTCGACCGCTTCAGCGACGCGCTCCGCTGCGGCGTGGAGATCTTTCACCATCTCAAGAGCGTGCTCAAAACCAAGGGGCTCAACACGGCCGTGGGCGACGAAGGCGGCTTCGCCCCCAACCTGGGCAGCAACGTCGAAGCCCTGGATATCATCAGCGAGGCGGTCGAAAAGTCGGGCTACAAGCTAGGGACGCAGGTCCGCTTCGCGCTGGACGTGGCCTCGACCGAGTTCTACGACGAGAAGAAGAAAACCTACGAGATCGACGGCAAGCACATCGATTCGGCCGGCATGGTCGATTTCCTGGCCAACTGGGCAGCCAATTACCCCATCTGCTCGATCGAAGACGGCTGCGCCGAAGACGATTGGGACGGCTGGGCCCTCCTGACCAAAAAGCTGGGCCAGAAGCTGCAGCTCGTCGGCGACGACCTCTTCGTCACGAATGTCGCTCGGCTGCGCGAGGGCATCCGCCGCGGCATCGCCAACAGCATCCTCATCAAGGTGAACCAGATCGGCACCCTCACCGAGACGATCGACGCCATCGAGCTTGCCCGGCGGAGCGGGTACACGAGCGTCACCAGCCATCGCAGCGGCGAAACCGAAGACACCACGATCGCCGACCTGGCCGTGGCCCTGGGCACGGGACAAATCAAGACCGGCTCGGCCTCACGCACCGACCGCGTGTGCAAATACAATCAGCTGCTGCGGATCGAGGAGGCGCGAGCGCCACCGCTCAGTACGGCGGGAAGGTATTCCCGAAGTAGCCGTGCCTGGCATCGTAGGACGGTTTTTCAAACCGTCCGAGTGCCAGGCCGATATTCGACGGCGTGCGGCTCGGCCGGATTGGAAATCCGGCCTACGCGCCTCACGGCTACCAGCAATATGCGCCGTGGCCCCCGTAGTAGCTGCCGTACCCGCCGTACCCGCCACTGTATCCATACGAGGGGTAGTACGAGCGCAAGGAATACGCGGCTGGATAGTACGAGTAGCTCGGGTACGACGAGTAGTAGCTCGGGTAGTACGACGAGTAGCCGCCGTAATACGAGGATCTGGGGTAGTACGAGTAGCTCGGATAGTACGAGTAGCTGCCGTAGCTGGGGTAGTGCGAGTGATAATGGCCGTAGCCACCATGACCATAGTGGCCATAGCCACCATGACCGTAGTGGCCATGACCGTAGTGGCCATGACCGTAGTGGCCATGACCGTAGTGGCCATGACCGTAGTGGCCACCATAGTGGGCACGGCCGATGCCGACACCGAAGCCCCACTGGGCCTGGGCCTTTTCGGCGGTCCACGCCAGCGCCCCCACCAGCACCAGGACGATCAACAAGCTCTTTGCGACGCGGTTCATGGCAACTCTCCTCGTTAGAAGGCACGACGCCCCTGGCGACGCCTCGGTCGACGCCTCGGTCACCGCCGACGAAGGGCTGTCGCGAGACAAAATCGGACTCCCGCGCAATACAAACGGCAGGCCGCGTTACGTAAGCGGAAGACGGGCAACGCCCGCCATTCCCTCTTGTCGCTCGCCGGGGGCGTTGTTAGCATCCCTGTCCTAGCGATTATCGCGTCGCACGCACGGTGCCGGGCGGCCAATGCAAGCACTCATGGGGTGCAGCACACGCCGATTGTAGCACCGTGCAGCTTCCAGCGGAAAGGATTCCCGGAATGCAAGCGAGTTTGGCGCTGCTAGCAGAACTGGTTCACGGCCGTCTGGTGGGGGATGGCGGCTTGGTGGTCTACGCTGCTGCACCGCTCGGCCAGGCTCAGGCCGGTCAGGTTACCTTTCTCGACGCGGTCGATAAGGCGCCTTTGCTGGAGAAGTCCGGCGCCTCGGCCGCCGTGGTCCCCAGCGGATTCTCGGCCGCCTGCCCACCCGCAGACAAGAAGGTCTGCCCCACGATCGAAGTGGACGACGTTCACCAGGCTTTCTCCGCCATCCATCGGCACCTGCACCCGCCCCGCGTGCAGCGGCGAACGGGGGTCAGCCCCGCGGCGCTCGTTAGCCCAACGACCCGCATCGGCGCCGACGTGGACATTCACGCCGGCGCGACGATCGGGGACGACGTCGAGATCGGCGAGGGGAGCACGATCCACTCGGGTGTTTGCATCCTGGCCGGCTGCCGGATCGGCCGCGGCGTGACGATCTTTCCCAACGTCGTGCTCTACGAAGACACCGTTATCGGCGACGAGGTGATCATCCACGCCGGCGCCGTTCTAGGGGCCTATGGCTACGGCTACCGTCTGGTCGAAGGACGGCATCAGCTTTCCGCCCAGCTCGGCAACGTGGTGATCGAACGGCACGTCGAGATCGGCGCCGGCACGACCATCGACCGCGGCACCTACGGCGCGACTCGCGTCGGCGAAGGGACCAAGCTCGATAACCAGGTCCAGATCGCCCACAACTGCCAGATCGGCCGCCACAACCTGCTGTGTTCCCACGCCGGCATCGCCGGCAGCGCGACCACCGGCGACTACGTGGTGATGGCCGGCCAGGCGGGCGTGCGCGATCACGTCCACGTAGGCGATGGCGCCCAGCTCGCCGCCCAATGCGGCGTCCGCAAGGACGTGCTGCCGGGAGAGAAGATGGTGGGCACGCCCGCCGAGCCGATGCGCCAACGAGCCGAAGTGTGGGCCCTGCAACGAAAGCTGCCCGAGATGCGGAAGCAGCTTCGCCAGTTGGAAAAGACGGTCGCAGAACTGGAGCGGCGTGCGGCCGAGCAACGCCGAGAAGCCGCATAGGCCAATGACCAATGACGAATGAGCGAATGACGAATGGGAAGAGATACCCACTGCTCGCAGATTCGCCATTTTCTGTCATTGGTAATTCAGTCGTCATTCCGTCATTCGTCATTCGTCATTAACCCGTGTGGCCCCGACGCATTGATGCCCGGCACGCATTTGCCTTCCCCCGGCAGCCGATTGGCCTGCTGGCCGGGTGGGGCGATTTTCCCGTGGTGATTGCCCGGGCGCTTAAGCGGCAGAGTTACGAAGTCTACTGTCTGGGCCTCAAAGGCCACACCGACGAGCGATTGGCGGAGGTGTGCGATGACTTCCGGTGGAACGGCCTGTGCAAACTGGGGGCGAGCATCCGCTACTTTCGCCGCCGGGGCGTGCGCGTCGCCACGATGGCCGGCAAGTATCCCAAGCTGAAATTGCTGCAACCGCGAGCGTTCCTGAAGAACCTGCCCGACTGGCGAGCGGTCCGCCGCTTCGCGCCGTTGATCCTCGCCCGGCGGGGTAACCTGAAAGACGACACGCTGCTGACGGAGCTGCTGGCGGAGTATGCCCTGGACGGCATCGAGTTCCGGCCGCCGACTGACTTCGTTCCGGAGGTCCTCGTGAGGTTCGGACAATTGACGCGCCGCGGACCCAGCGACACCCAGCGCAAGGACGTGGAATTCGGCTGGGATGTGGCCAAGGAGATGGGCCGGCTGGACGTGGGCCAGACCGTGGTGGTGAAGAACCGGGCGGTGTTGGCGGTCGAGGCGATCGAGGGGACCGACGAGTGCATCCGCCGGGCCGGCCAGCTTTGCCCCGGCGGCGACTTCACCGTCGTCAAGGTTGCCAAGCCGCAGCAAGACATGCGCTTCGACGTGCCGACGATCGGCCGCCACACCCTGGAGAACATCATCCGCTCCGGTGGCCGAGTGCTGGCCGTCGAGGCGGGCAAAACGATCATCGTCAACGAGCCGGAAGTCCTGGAGTTGGCCAACCGCCATCGGCTGATCGTCGTGGCCCTGCGTCAGGACGGCCAATGTGTGTTGCCAGAACCAGAAACGACGGCCGCCTGAGAATGACGAATGACGAAGCTCGAATGACGAAGGAATGACGAATGACGAATGTCGAATGGATACAAGGGTGGCTGGTGCTAAGCGCAGCGCAGCCCCAGCCGAGCTGCCAATCACACCGCTCACACGTCGATGGCGATTCGGCTGGGGCTTCGCTGACGCTCAGCCCCAGCCACCCCACTGGAGCTCGAGACTCCACTGGCCCTTCGTCATTCGAGCTTCGTCATTCGTCATTCCAAAACCCTGTCTCCTTCCCGGAGACCCCGTGCGATCCAAGGGAAAGGTAGAAGAACCGGTTGCCGGGCCATTCCCGCGGTCCGGCGACTCCCGCACCATTTCGTCACGTCAAGTGATCCCGCCAAGTTGCTCTTGCCAGCACGCGGGTCTCCGGGAAGGGGGCAGTGGGGAATGACGAATGTCGAAGCTCGAATGACGAAGGACAAATAAGTCTCGAGCTCCAGCCGACAACGGTCATCCTTCGTCATTCGACATTCGTCATTGGCGGCGCTCCAGTTGTTCCAGCGCCTGCACCAGAAGGCCGATCGCCGCGGGCGCCATGTGCTCGTAATACTGCCAGCCGTGGCCGCCGGCCGAGGTCTTCAGGTCGCATTCGTGCGGGATGCCCAGGCTATAGAGCTTCATCCGCAGCCGGTCGGCGCTCTCGTGCCAGCGCTCGTCGGAGGGGTCGCAGGCAAACCAGATGTGCCGCGGCCAGTTGAGCGGATGGACGTGCAGCGTGGCGGTGTCTTGCCGGCAGTCTTCCTCATCGCGGTACATGGCATAGAGCACTTCGTCCCCCTCCCGCAGGCGAATCTGATAATCGATCGCCGGCGAAATGGCCGCCACGGCGGGGAACTTCGTGGGGTGCTTGAAGGCAAACCGCAGCGCCCCCTGCCCGCCCATGCTGGTGCCCAGGAGGCCAATCTTCGGCGGCCCCACTCCCCACCGCTGCTCGATGAACGGCAGCACGTGCTCGAGCACGTAGCGTTCCGGCGTGCGCTTTGGATCGAACGCTTCGGAGAGCCGGTCGGCCCACCAGGTCGGCCCCGTGCGGGGAGCGACGACCCGCAGGCCGTGCTCGTTCAGCAAGCGCGTGAAGACGACCTTGTCGTCCAGCCGTGACAGGTGCACGCCGTGGAGATATATGAGCACCAGCCCGGCCACGTGCTGCCGAGCAGGCTCGAAGATGTCGGCCTCGTGGCCAGCGAGATCCGTGGTAGTCCAGTTGCCGTTGGCCATCGAAAGCTCGGCGGCTATGTGCTGGATCGGATTGGGGAACGCTAATAATCGCTAATAGACGCTAATGATAATGGACGGGACCGCCCTGTTGCTCAGCTTTGATATCAGCGATTATGAGCGATTATTAGCGTTCCGACTCTTCAAACGGCGACGGACGGGTCGGAGGTTGCTGGTCGGCAAACGGCGTCACTTAGCCTTCTCGGCAATCGCCCGGTAGGCGTCCAGCGCCTGCTGATACTCCTTCAGCGACGCTGCCGTCAGCACATCCTTGTTCCGCGCCAGCTCCTCTTCCATGCGGCCGATGAAGTACTCCACGTCGGCCCGGCGGGGGCGAAGCGGCTTGCCAGGCACGTCGAAGTGCACCGGGGCCGTGTGGGCGAAGCGGATGCGGTCGCCGTGTTTTTCGAAGCAGCGAAGCGCCACCCAAGAGGTGCCTTCGAGCGGAAGGGATTCGTCGAACTTCGAGGAATAAGCGCCGGTGGCAGTGCGCTCCGGAGTGGGCCGGGCAACACGAGCGATCTGGCCGTTGACGATGATCTCGATGCGGTCGGGCAGTTGCTTCGATTCGACCGAGCCGGTCACGCGGCAAGTCGGCCGCTCGCCTTCCTTCGCGGCGAAGACCGTGCCGGGCGGCTGGCCGTTGAACTTCGCCAGCAGCATCGGCCCGGTGGTCACAAAGCTGCGGCCGGCATCGAGGCCCTTCATCCAGGCTGCGTAATCCAGCGGCTCGCCATGCTTCGCCTCGGGCAGCTCGACGTACACACGGCCGAAGCCCAGCGGCACGGGATGCACGCCCGAGGCCGTGCCGGCGGTGGGCCGCAGGCGGAAGCCGCAATCGAGCAGCGCGTAGTAGGTCTTGAAGCCGAACTCGATCCAGCCCCACTCGGTGAACCCACCGCGGGCATCCAGCTCGATCTTCATGTGCTGTGGGACGGTATCGCGCGTCCAGTCGCGGAAAGCGAACTCGGTCCGCCACACGTGGTTGTTCGACAGCTCGAACAAATCGACCTTCATCACCGGCACGATCATCAACGACCAAGGCCACGAGTGCTTATCCAGGTCGAGGATGGCCCCTTCCCGCCGGGCCTGCGCAGCCACCGGCCCCACCGGCGGCACGCCGAGCGTCAGCGGCTGTTTATGGTTCAGCACGAACACCGCGCCCAGCGTGTGCTGCCGCTGGGCGGTGGTGAAGATTTCGTACTCGGTGTTGACCGGCCAGATGACGTGCGTGGGGTCTACGCGAATCAGCTCGGCTTTCACATCGTCTCGAGCAGGCGCGTCGGGCTGCCCCGGCTTGCGCTGCCCCGGCACGGTTTTGGCCGGTAACGTGTCGGACGTGGTGACCCAATAGGTCAGCGGCAGGGCGACGTTGAGGTCTTCGGCCAGCACGACGTTGGGCAGCTCCTCCAGCGAGCGGTGCACGTGCGTGTCGCCGCTGTACCAGCCGCGGGCGGCCATGTCGCTCCAGCGACGCAGCCGCAGCTCGACCGCGACTTCCTTCTCGCCGACCTCGACAGTCTTCGCTTCCGTGAAGTATTCCTTGCCGCGCTCGGCCGTCAGTGTGTACTTGCCCGGCGGCAGCTCGGTCGTGAACTCGTGGGCAGAGAGCGTGGTGTGCATCTCGATGCTTTGGGCAGAGCGCTCCTTGCGGTACTCGACGGCCGAACCGTCCGCGGCGGCGGACTTGGCGAACAACCACTTGCCGTCGGGGCCGAGGGACTTGATATACAATCGCGCGGGCAGCAACTTGCCGCTCTCCGCATCGACGATCCGGCCGTGCAGCCTGGCCGCTTCGGCCGACGCGGTGGTCCCAAGGATGCCAGCCGTCACGACGCACACTGGCGCGGCATGGCGCGGCCAGGACCAAAGGAGACCAGGGATAGCACCGATGATCCAGCGCGGCGTAGCCGCAACCAAGCAATCAAAACAGAAGGCACGAAGCAAACGAAGAGGGCCTGTCCTTCCCTTCGTTGCCTTCGTTTCCTTGTGTTGGAAGTGCTCAGAAGCTGGCAGCGGTCCAATGTCGTTGCCTGCGACCTTCTTTTTGGAACAGGAGGACACAGAGGACACAGAGAGTCTCGTGGAGCATCGGACGACTCTCTGTGTCCTCTGTGGCCTCCTGTTCAAGACACTTCGCGCCACGCGAAGAAACCGAACGTTTGTAGTACGGATAGCACCAACGACACGGATACGCCGACCGATCGTGCGGCCACGCCGTGCAGATAACCGGTGCAGCACGAGCCAAGGTTTGGCCACAAAGAGCACCAAGAGCACGAAGCTGGCACCGGCTGTCGTGGACTGTTCTTTGTGGTCTTGGTGTACTTCGTGGCACATATGATTACCGGCCTGGTTGCGATTGAGTGGCCCGTATGGGCGTCCCTTTTGCAGCGCATTTTAATGGGGTGCAGAGCCGCCGTCAGGCTGCATAGAACAGAAACAGGAAGCCCAGGACCATCGCTGAGTTGGCCAAATTGAGCAACTGCAGCCAGCCCAATGCCCGGCTGTGGTGTACGCCAGGCGAGTTGACCCAGGAAGTCGTGTTGAGCCAAAGCGCGGCGACATGAATCAGCAACATGAGCCACGCGGTCAAGTCGATGGGGCCGCTCCGCTGGCGGAAGGCCTCGGTCGGCCAGAAGTCGCCCTTGACGGCCAGCAGCGTGCACACCGCGCACAGCCAGGAACCCAAGGTCAACGCACAGGCGGACATAGCCATCGAGACCAGTCGCCGCCGGCGAGCGACGGCGTTTTCATTGACGCCGGCGGTCTCCTTTGCAGCCGCCAGGCTGGCGGATCGTGCCGCCCCGAGCTGCAATACGCCCACCCACACGTAGACAACCAGGACCCACCAATGCGCGTTTAGGTTGTGCAGCAGCCAGACGGTTACGGCGATGACCGTCATCAGCCAAAACATCGCCTTGAGGCTGTATTGGAACGGGCGACCCGCCGTCGAAGGATGCTGCATGGGACGATAGCGCCATAACATGCTGTGGGGGCCGGTGCCCACTTGCAGCGGCGGAGGTCTGGCGTAGCATACCCGACGCCATTCTAATGTGGCGCGGCCTCGCCTTCAGGCTGCCTCACGAATTGGTGCGCGATGGACCCCCAGACCGCCTTGGAAAAGCAACTGGAAATCTACCGCCGCATGACGGACGAAGAGCGGTTAGCCATTGCTTTGCGATTGCACGAATTGGCTTGCAACATGGCCCGCGAGGGCATCCGCGACCAATACCCGGCGGCCACGGAGGAAGAAGTGGAGCAACATCTGCGGCGACGCATCGAACTGGCGCAAGGCCGATGACCGAACGCGAACTACTCATCGATTGCCTCGGCCGGTTGAACCAGACCGAGCTAGCCTACATGCTGACAGGCTCGATGGCGAGCAACTATTGGGGCATTCCACGGACGACGCACGACCTGGACTTTGTCGTGCAGCTTCAATCCACCGACGTGCCCACCATCGTGCGCGCATTCGAACCCGACTATGTCGTCCAGGAGTCGATGGTGCGGTCCGCGACGCTGCGGCCGCCGCGGCAGTTCAACGTGATCGATCCACGCAGCGCCCTGAAGATCGACTTTTGGCTGCTGACGGACGATCCCTTCGAGCAGGTGATGTTCGCCCGCCGGCTAGAGCGCCAGGTGTTCGGCGTGCCCGCCTGGATTGCCACGCCCGAAGACGTGATCCTGCACAAACTGTATTGGGATCGCCTGACGCCCTCCGAGCGTCAACTCGGGGACGCCGCGGGTGTCCTTGCGATCCGTGAGAAGTCGCTCAACGTCGAATATCTCCGCGAGCGCGCCAAGCAACTAGCAGTGGCCGAGACGCTGGAGAAGCTGCTGGCCAAAGAGATTCGGCCCAAGGCAACTTAGCCAGGTTCACGATGGCGGCGAAAGCGAGTTGAAGACGGCCGCCGATGCCGGCGACGGCTTTCTGCCGCGGCACGGCTTCACCGTCGTCCGTTACGCCTCGCTAGTTCCACGGCCGAACTCTTTGACCCGCGCCGCCGTAACAATTGGACGGGGAGGTCCCTTGGAGACGGGCCGCCAGACTGACGGGGAAGTGCCTCGGGCATGCTCTGGACAGCACGGCGTCAGGGGCGGTACAAATGGAATATCCGGCCCTCCCGGCAGGGCGGTTTCGACCTCGGCGGCGCTGCCTTGGGCGATTTCCGGCAATCAGCTAGCTGCCGTGGCCAGTGCGATTGATTCCCGCGAGATTAATTCCCGCGACGTGGTCGATCCGCTCTCCACGGCGGTCGTGTTTTCTGGCGGCCGGGGAGTCACCCACCGCCGTCGGCCAGACCTGAGCGGAACGAGTCCTTCGAGTTACCAGCAAGCCATTCCCACATGACTGACACACCCGAGCGTACTGCGAATCGGCCGGCCGACGCCAGCGCGGCGATGATCGAGGCCGATGGCCTGTGCAAGTATTACGGTAGCTTTGCCGCGGTCGAAGACGTGTCGTTTCGCGTTCGCCGCGGCGAGGTCGTGGCTTTCCTGGGACCCAACGGGGCCGGCAAGAGCACCACGATGAAGCTGCTCACCGGGTACCTCGCCCCTTCGGCGGGCGTGGCCCGAATTGCCGGCTTCGACATGGCCGCCCAGCGGTTGCAAGGCGCCGAGCGGCTGGGCTACCTGCCGGAAAACGGCCCCCTCTACCCCGACATGTCGCCACGCAGCCTGCTGCACTTTTTTGCCTCGGCCCGCGGCATGCCCCCGCAGGACCGCGAGCAGCGAATCGCCGACGTGGTCGATAAGTGCAAACTGGGGGCCGTGATCGGCAAGCCGATCGGCAAGCTTTCCAAAGGCTATCGCCAGCGCGTCGGCATGGCCCAGGTGCTGCTGCACCAGCCCGACGTGCTGATCCTCGACGAGCCAACCGCCGGCTTGGACCCCAACCAGATCCGCGAGGTGCGCGAAACCATCGTCCGGCTGGGCAAGGACCACACGATTCTGCTCTCCACCCACATCCTCCAGGAAGTGGAAGCGATGTGCTCCCGTGTCATCTTCATCAACGAAGGCCGGCTGAAATACGACGGGCCGGTGCTGGAGTTGACGGCCGGCGGCAGGTTGGACGATCGCTTCCACGAGTTAACCGTGGCTTGATGCTTAGGGCCATCGGGGCCTCGCCCCAACGAATACACTGAGAACAACCGAAAAGGCTTTGTCACGTGCCACCGCTGGGCTTGCCCCAGCGGGGACATGACTGGCCAGCTACAGAGCCGGCCCCAATCGAGAAATTCCCTTTTGTTGTTTGCCGCTGACTGCGGCCGCGGCCGCAGTCAGCGGCAAACAACAAAAGAACAAGGAGCAACTTTCTGGTGCGTGTCGGGTAGCTGCCCAGTCGTCGCACCGCTGGGACAAGCCCAGCGGAGGCGGTGAGGCGACCTGCGCGTCAACGGCAATCATGCAGAATCGTGTTCGCCGCCGTAGACTCGGCGGAGTCACCAACCGCATTCCTTCCTTTCGCACCCTGGTTCGCCATGAACGTTCACGTGCTGCTGGCCATCTTTCGCCGGAACTTCATCAGCTACTTCAGCAACCCCACGGGCTACGTGTTCATCTGCGTGTTCGTGCTGCTGAGCAGCTTCGCGGCGTTCTGGCCCAACGAATTCTTCAACGCCAACCTGGCCAACCTCGACCAGCTCAACAAATGGCTCCCCTTCATCCTGCTGGTCTTCATTCCGGCCATCACGATGAGCATCTGGGCTGAGGAGCGCCGTCTGGGGACGGACGAGCTGCTGCTGACCATCCCTGCGGGCGACCTGGAGGTGGTGCTGGGCAAATACCTGGCCGCCGTGGCGATCTACTCCTGCTCACTGGTGTTTTCCGCCATCTCGAACCTGGCGGTGCTGGCCTGGTTGGGCGAGCCGGACAAGGGGCTGTTCCTGGGCAACTACTTCGGCTATTGGATGGTCGGGTTGGCGATGCTCTCCATCGGCATGGTGGCGTCGTTCCTCACGGCCAACATCACGGTGGGCTTCGTGCTGGGCGCCGTGTTCAACACGCCGCTGGTGTTCGCCGCGGCGGCCGACGTGGTCTTGCCGGGCGGCTCCGCCGGCGAGGTGAAGCGCTGGAGCATCGAGGCCGCCTTCCGCGATTTCGGCCGCGGAGTGATCAGTCTCTCCAGTGTCACCTACTTCGCGCTGCTCACCGTCGTGATGCTGTACGTTTCCGTGGTGCTGATCAGCCGCCGCCATTGGTGGGGGGGCCGCGACGGCCACGCCATGCTCGGGCACTACATCGGCCGGGCCGTGGCCCTGGTGGCCATCGCCGTGAGTCTGACGCTCGTTTTCACCCGCTACGACGCGCGGGCCGACGTGACCTACGAACGGCTCACTGACCTGTCGCCCAAGACCAAAGACCTGCTCAAGAAGCTCGAGCCCAAGGACAAGGTGCTGATCGAGGCCTTCGTCAGCCCGGACATGCCCGAGAGCTTCGTGCAGACCCGGATGGACCTGGTCAATACGCTGCGCGAGATCGAGTCGCGGTCGAACAAGAAGATCGAAGTCCTGATCCACGACACCGAGCCTTACAGCGAAGCCGCCCAGCGGGCCGAAACCCAGTACGACATCAAGGGCGAGCGGGTGGACGTCCGCACCAGCGGCGCCATGACGGTCAAGGACGTCTACCTGGGCGTGGCGGTCCTCTCCGGCGAGGACAAGGTCATCATCCCGTTCTTTAACCGCGGCATTCCCATTGAATATGAGCTGATCCGGTCCATCGCCACCGTCGGCCGCAGCCAGGACCATCGACAGAAACTCGGGATCATTCAGACCCAGGCCGACCTGGATGCCGGCGGGCGGCGCCGGTTTGACCCACGGGACCGCGCCTGGGGATCCTGACGGAGCTGCGCAAGCAATACGAGGTCGAGACGATCGTTCCGGATCGTCCCATCGACAAGAAGTACGACGTCGTGCTGGCGGTGCAGCCCTCGTCGCTGACGCCGCCGCAGATGAACCATTTCATCGACCTGATCCGAAGCGGCCAGCCCACCGCCATCTTCGAGGACCCCGAGCCGGTGATGGGCGATTTTCAAGGGCTGCCGGGCACCGCCGACGACCCCCGCCCCAACCACATGGGGGGCATGTTCGGCGGCATGCCACCACCCACGCAGCCCAAGGCCAAGCAAGAGATCCAAAACCTCTGGAACCTGCTGGGCGTGAAGTTTGGGTCCGAAGAGATCGTGTGGGACCGCTACAATCCCTATAAGCACCTCAAGCATCTGTCCGCCGAGTGCGTGTTTCCCAATGCCCGGTCCGGCGCCGACGAGCCCTTCAGCCAGGACTGCGCCGCGACCCGCGGGCTTCAGGAGCTGGGCTTCCTCTTCCCCGGCTGGGTGTCGCGCGGCCGAGAAACCGGCCTGACCTACACGCCGCTGATTTTCCCCAGCAAGAAGTCCGGCCTGGTGAAGAAGAGCGACCTGCGGATGCCGTTTGACGGCCGCATGGATCCGCGGCGCGAGAGCAAGTACATGGCCAGGGACAAGAACCAGGCGCTGGCCGCCTGGGTCAAAGGCCGGCTCCAGAGCGATCTACCCCGGCACGAAGGACACGACGACAAGGGACACGACGACAAGGCGGAAGCAGATGGCAAGACCGACGGCAAACAGGCTCCCGAGATCAACGTGGTGCTGGTGGCCGACGCCGACTGCCTGGCCTCCGACTTCCTGATGTTCCGGGCGCTGGGCGACCGACGCGGATCGCGAGATGCTGTTCAGCTTCGACAACGTGACCTTCGTGCTCAACACGCTCGACTTTCTGGCCGGCGACGACCGGTTCATCGACATTCGCTCGCGCCGCCGCCAGCACCGCACGCTGACGGAGGTCGAGGCGATGAGCGAGAAGAGCGTTACGGATGCCGAAGAGGAACAAACCAAGTTCCAAAAGAAGTTCGACACGGAAAAGGCCGAGGCCCAGAAGCGCTTCGATGACGAGATCGCCCGCATCGAAAAATCGGAAGAAACCTCCGGCATCGTCAAAGCGCAACAGATCGAGCTCGTGCGGGAGACCGAGCAAAAGAAGCTGAAGACCACCGTCGGCCGCTTGGAACGCGAGCTGGAGCAGGCGGTGCGGAAGATCAACACCGAGCGCGAGCAGGAGATTCGCAAGGTGCGCAATCTCTACAAGTACGTGGCGGTCGTGCTGCCGCCCGTGTTTCCGCTGCTCATTGGCGTGGTCGTGTTCTTCAATCGCCGTGCGCGGGAGCGCGAAGGCGTGCCCGAACAGCGCTTGCGGCAGCACAAGGCGCCCGAGGACCGCCAGGAATAGTGTGCGTGAGTAGTGTAGGTGAGTAAGTGAGTAGGTGAGTAAGTACAGGCCGACCGCGTGACTCCCTACTCACCTACTCACCTACTCACCTACTCACCAAGTAGCGTTGGCTGAGCCGATCAAGCAAACACATCATTCGTGGGAGATTGTCGTGAACCAGATCACCAAGACCGGCATCTTCGCGGGCGTGGCCGTGGTGGCCGTCGTTCTGGCCGTGGTGGCCAGCATGCCGCGGCGCTTCGACAACGTCGGCGATGACGCCACCGAGCTGCTCTTCCGGGACTTTCAGGACCCGTCCGCAGCCCAGAGCATGCGGATCGTCAAGTACGACGAAGACACCGGCACGCAGCATGAGTTCCAGGTGGCCCGCGTCAAGGACGAACAGGGGCGCGATCTGTGGCGGATCGCTTCGCACCACAATTATCCGGCCGACGCCAACACCCAACTGGCCGGCGCGGCCAGCGCCCTCTTGAACAAGCAGCGGGGCGTGCAGCTCAGCTCGAACCGCTCGCAGCACGGCACGACGTACGGCGTCTTGGACCCCAGCGAGGAGGGCAATGCCGGGGAACGTGGCCGGGGCACGCTGGTGGTCTTCGAGGGAGAGAGCGAAAAGAAGCTTGCCGAGCTGATCGTCGGCAAACCGGTGAAAGACAAGCCCTCGCACCGCTACGTGCGGCTCCGTGGTCAGGACCACGTCTACCAGGTGGAGATGGACGCCGACAAGTTTTCCACGAAGTTTGACGATTGGATCGAGCGCGACCTCTTGAAGCTGGACGCCTGGCGGATCAAGGAGGTCGTCATTCAAGACCTGGACCTTGGCCCCAACCGGCGCGTTCAGGTCAAGGGCGTGCTGGAGCTGAAATACGACGGCAGCGCCGGCGAGAACCGCTGGGAGCTGACCGGCGCCAACGGCCTTACGGCCGACGAAAAGCTCGAAGACGCCAAGCTGAATGATCTGCGCAGTGCGCTGGACGAGCTCAAGATCGTGGACGTGAACCGGAAGCTGCCGGCATTGGCCGCGCTCTTGGGGGGCAAGGACGACCGGCAGCACGATCCGGCCGAGATGCAGTTCGTGCAAGCGTCGTTGCAGGCGCACGGATTTCTTGTCGGGTCGCAGGGGATCGTCCCCAGCGATGGCGTGGTGATCGTGCAGATGGAAGACGGCTTGCTCTACACGCTTTACTTCGGAGGCCTTGCCGAACAGACTGCCGATCAGAACGAAGAGCGGCGCAAGAAGGGAGAGAAGGAAGAGAACGGCGAGAAGAAGGAAGACGAATCCGGTGACGCCAAGAAGGACGACGCCAAAGCCGCGGGCGAAAAGAAGAAGGCGGCCGGCTCGAACCGCTACGTGTTCGTGACCGCGCACCTGAACAAGGATTTCGTGAAGAAGCCGGAGATCAAGCCGTTGCCGGGCGAGCCGCTGCTGCCCGTCGGCAACGCGTCTGAGAAGGCTGTCAAAGAAGACAAGACGGAAGCCGATGCCCCGGAGGCCAAGGCCAAGCCGGCCGCCAAGCCCCAGAAGGTGGCCTTGGCCGATTCCGTCCGGGAGCTGCGGCGGCTGCAGGACGAAGGTCTGATGGACCAGGCCGAATTCGACCATCAACGCAAGCAAGCCGAGGACGCCAATCGGCGGGCCCAGGAACAATATGACAAAGACCTGGAGACCGCGGCTAAGCGAGAGAAAGAGCTGAACGAACGCTTTGCCGACTGGTACTACGTGATCGATGACGAGGTCTACCGGAAGATTCGCCTCAAGCGCGCGGACATCGTCAAGGGGCCGGAGAAGCCCAAGGACGAAGCCGGCAAGGAGAAAGGCAAGAGCGAAACGGAGGGCGGCGCCGGCGCCAAGGCCAACAAAGCCAGCGGGACTAAAACGCCGTAGCTGAAACGCCGTAGCTGAAACGCCGTAGCTGAACTCGCCAGAGCTCAGCCGTCCTAGCGAATCCGCACCCCGGCTGCTTCGAGCAGCCGGGGTGCTTTTTTCTCGCCGTCGCGGAATCCGCCAGCGCTCAGCCTGTCCGAAGTCTGGCGACTTCGGCTAGGGTTCCGACGCCTGGCCTAGCTGCCGCAGGTGCTCCAGCGTGTAGATGCCCGTGTTGTGGCCGTCGCTGAACTGCACCTGGTAGGCATAGCTGCCCACGGGCTGCATGCCCTCGATGGTCAGCGGCCGGGCTTCCTGAGGCGAAAGGACGGTCAGCAGCCCGGCCCCCGGCTGAGCGGGGGGCGGCGCGTGCGCTTCTCGCGGCAGGTGGCGCAGGGGCAGCGGTCGCGCAGCTCGCGCGCTGTGTAGCGGCGGATTTGCCCGTCGTTCCAGGTGACAACGAGCACGTCGGGCTCGGGGCGCTGAAGCTGCGTGGGAAAGAGCATGATCGGGGTTGCAATAGGGTCTTTTGCCGGGGAGCAGATTTCGTCAGAGTAGCATTTCCCGAGTCAGAGTAGCACTTCCCGCGTAGCCGAACTCGTCAGAGTTTTTGAGGGAGTTGGCGCCCAGCGGTTCGCGATGCATCAGCCCCGAAAGGGGCGAGACTCGACAGCCCAGGCCGCAGGCCTGGGTCGCGGTCGGATGCAGAACATGAAAGCCCTGAAAGGGCGCAACTGCACGCCGTCATCCGTTCCGCCCTTTTAGGGCTAGACACGCTTACGGTCTACGGCCCCAGGCCTTCGGCCTCGTTGTTCTACACATCTCGGGGCGACACGGGCGACTGTGACGTAAATGGATGCTCCCCTGCCAGCTTGTCTGGCAGGAAGCCAAGGTTGGCAAGCTAGCAACGAGCCTGCCCCCAACCCGCCCCCTTATAGTTCCTCCAAAGGTTTTCACGACCTGACCGGAGGGACTCTTCCCAAGTCACCGCAGGTCAGGTCGTGGAAATCTTTGCGACGCAATGCAATCGGCGTGTGCAGACGGTACGTTGCGGCACTGGTCAAAAACACGCATCGCCCCGCGACGAATCCTGCCCCCCAACGTGCCAACGTTTTCTGGCAGATGTTCGCGCGAGGCGATGCGCTTTGGTTCTGAACGAATCACTCAGACTAAGGCGGCGACCGGCACGTCTTTCTATAAGGACTTCGCCGAACCAAAGCCAGCGTGTTTTCCGCAGCCAGTGGAAGCCAAGTACCTTGGATTGGAGCATGTTGCCATGTTGGTTGTTGCGTCTCCCGGCCTCGATGATTCGCCCGACTTTGCCGCGTGGGTTGGCCTGGACTGGGCGGACCAGAAGCATGACGTGGTTCTGCTGCCGGCCGAGGGAGGCGCCCGGAGCCGTTCATCTTGGAGCATACGCCCGAGGCCATCGACGCCTGGGCCTGTTCCCTGCGACAACGCTTCGGAGGACAGTCCATTGCCGTGTGCTTCGAGCAGACGCGGGGAGCCATTGCCTACGCCTTGCTGAAGTATGATTTTCTCGTGCTCTTCCCTCTGCCGCCGGCGCGGCTCACCAAGTACCGCGAGGCCTTCCGCTGCAGTGGGGCCAAGGACGATCCCACCGATGCCGCGCTCTTGTTGGATTATCTCCTGCGGCACCGCGACCAACTCCGTCCCTGGCAGCCGGACACTCGCGAAACGCGCGAACTGCGATTGCTGACCGAAGCGCGGCGCCATGCGGTCAACCAACGAACGCGCATCTCGAATCAGTTAACGGCGGTGCTGAAACTCTATTTTCCCCAGGCGCTGACGCTGGTCGGACACGACGTCGCTACGCCCTTGGCCTGCGACTTCCTGGCCAAGTGGCCCAGCCTGGCCGCCGTGCAAGCCGCCAAGCCCGCCACCCTCCGCAAGTTCTACTACGCCCACTCTTGCCGCAGCGAGCAGCGGATCAGCGAGCGCCTGCAATTGGTCGAAACGGCCACGCCGCTCACTACCGATGCGGCCTTGCTGCAAGCAGGACCGTTGCAGGTGCAATGCCTGATTGGCCAACTGCGAGCTCTTCCACAAGGCGATCGACAAATACGAGACGCGAATCCAGCAGCTCATGGACCTCCATCCCGACGCCCAACTGTTCCGCCAACTGCCCGGTGCCGGAGTCGCGCTGGCTCCTCGGCTGCTTGTCGCCTTCGGTACCGATCGCGAGCGATTCCAAACCGCCGCCGAGCTGCAAACCTTCACCGGCATCGCACCCGTCACGAAACGCAGCGGCAAACGCTGTATCGTCCAGCGGCGCTGGGCTTGCCCCAAGTTCCTGTTACAGACGTTCCATGAGTTCGCGCACTGGTCACGTTTCCAATCCGTTTGGGCTCAGGCCTTCTACCGACAACAACGCGCCGTCGGCAAAGGCCACCACGCCGCACTCCGCACCCTGGCCTTCAAATGGATCCGTGTCCTCTTCCGTTGCTGGAAGACCAACACTCCCTATTCCGAAAGCCGATACCTCGAGGCACTCCAACAATCCCAGGCGCCACTCCTGGCGTTCCTCGCACCCTTACCGCAAGGTGGATAACCTGTCACATTCCCGTGGAAAACTCGTCACTTGCCCATGCCCATGACGCTTGACAGACTACCTCAGACATCTGCCAGCTCGTCTGGCAGGAGGCGCAGGTTATGCAGCTAAGCGAATGCAAGCAGCCTTCTTAGCCGGCAACCTCCTTCACCTGCCGGTCAAGCCGGCAGGGGTTAACGCAGCGGCGGCCTCCTTCGGCTAGCCGCCAATCTCATTCACCCGCCGGACAAGCCGGCGGGGGTCAAGGCATGGGTTTGCAACTTCAAAGATGTAAAGATGTGTAGAACAACGAGGCCTTCGGCCTGGGCTATCGAGTTCCGGCCCCGTTGGGCCTTGTTCAATCACCGATCCGTGGCCGGCCATCGATTCACTACCTCGCCAGAGTTCAGCCCTTTCCGAAGTCTGGCGACTTCGGCTACTTCTCTTGGGCGGCCAACATCTTTTCCAGCGCCTCCAGCCCGGTCATGCCGGTCTCGATCCCCAGCCGGGCGGCCGGTTCGCTGATCGCTACGATGCGTGCCGCATACAGGTCCTCGGGCCGGCGAAGCGGCGTCTGCGGCGTGCCGCGGGCGATGGCCAGTGCCATGCCAAACTGGGTGGCGCAGGCCACGTCGAAGATCCCGCAGCCGACGATGCCCCGCGAGGTGTGAATGGCGCAATACTGGCCCCCGCTCCATTGGTAGCTGGCGCCGATCGCCTGGCCGTGGGGCGTGTCGAGGAGCCGCTGCTCGGCCTGCATCATCGAATCGATCTCCGGAATGTGCTCTCGGCCACACTAGCTGGGCGCGCAAGCGAGGGAGAATCGCCGCCCGACTCCGAGCGTGTGCTCGCCTCTCCCTCGCTTGCGCGTCGGCCTAGTGTTTCGTGCTCGTGCTCGCTAGTGTGCCCGCGGCGGCCTTTTCTACGCCAGACCGGATGCGGTGCAGGATGGCGCTGAGGCCCCGCATCCGCGTCATGCCCAGGGCCTGCTGCAGGCCCAGCCGGGCCAACAGATCGGTGGGCGTTTGCAGGACCTCCGCCGGCCGCGCGCCGCTGAAGGCCTCGACCAGCACGGAGACAAAGCCCTTGACGGTGGGCGCCTCTTCGGCCACGTCGGCGAGAATGTTGACCGTGCCGTGGGGCACCTCGATCCACAGGTAAACCGGCGTCATGCACTCGTGCACGCGGTTTTCACCGGCCTGTTTGCGGGCTTGATACTCCGGCGGCAGGGGGGGCAGGTTGTGGGCAAAGTCCAGCAGCAGCTCGAGCCGCTCCTCGGGCTCCAGGTCAGCGAACTCGGCGACAATGGCCTCCAGCCGCGGCGGCATGCCGGGCGGCCGGGAGATAGCGTGTGCATTGGTCATACGTGCAATTCTTACGAGCAAGGCCGGCCAGGGCAAGAACGTGAACCTCTGCGCTCGTGGTCTTGTCTCTTCCGCGCGCCACAATTGCCGTTGTCACGGCGCGTTTCGCCGATAACATCAAAGCTCCTGGAGGGCCCTTCGCAACGGATTGCTTGCTCGAATGAGTACTCGATTTTCCGACCACGTCGCTCGGGTGCGTGCGGTCAGCTCGCCGGGCGGTCCGCCGCGCCAGGTACCGCGTGCAATACCAGCAGCCCGGCAGCCAACTGTGGCATGTCGCAGGCTGCTATCGCCGCCGCGAGGATGCCGAAGCGGCCCTGCAAGAGCTGCACCGGCAAGGCGTGTCGGCGCGGCTGATCGAATACCGCTATTGCGCCGCCGCCTAAGCCGGGCGGCGATTCTCCCTCGCTTGCGCGCCCAGCTAGTGTGCGTCCTTCGTATCAAAGGCGGTCGCCGCACGCTCCCGCTGCCGGCGCACGATGCGCTCCACGTCCTCGTCCAAGAGATACCCGGCGGCCCGCAGCTCCCGGCACTTGGCGGTCAGCTCTTTGGCGTACGTCTCCAGCGTGCCGTAGCGCTCGGCGAGCGATGGTCGCGGATCGCCGGTGCGCTCTCGCTGGGCCTTGGTGGGGGCGAACGGCAAGTACGATCCCTTGAGGCTCCAAAGTTCCCCTTCCGCGCCAGCCGCTCGGTTCCGCAGGTTCCAGCCGGTGTAGGTCGCCAGCGGCACGGCCACCTCCGGCGGCAGCAGGCAGCCCAGGTCGTTGCCGTCGGGGCCGCTGCGGGCCACCAGCACGCGGTAATCGCCGAGCACCCGCGGCGGCTGCCGGTCGATGATCCCTTGCGTGCGCCAGCGGGGGCCAAGGTCCAATAGCGGCGGCTGCTGGATCACCTCGGGATAGCGCACGCCCGGAAGGGCCGGAAAGCCGGTGGACTTCTGGTCCCAAGCGACGAGCGTGCCGCTAGCGATCGTTGGATAGACGCTCGGCGGCGGGGTCGCGCCGTCACGCGCCCAGCGGTCCAGGGACAAGACGAGGGCTCGCAGCAGCGGGCGATAGTCGCCGGGGTTGTCCAGGTTCTCGCCCGTCGCCGGGCTTGGGCGGGAAGCTCCCCGGCCCGTGCTGCGTGCCGCCGAAGGCGTAGATGCGCACGTTGGCCGGCGGCGAGGCGTCCCGCTTGCCCAGGGGGTCGGTGTGGACGAGCGAGCCGCTGCGGTGCCAGTATTCGCCGGCCGATCTGCGTGTGCATCACGAGGCGGCGCCGTGCCGTCGGCCGCGGCCCGTTTCAGAATGCCGTCGGTCTGGTCCGACAGCACGTCGTGCTGCTCGTCATAGGTGAACGGGAAGCGGTCAGCCGGGTAGTCGTGATCCTCGTGCTGCTGGACGTGCCGCGTCGGCTGGGCGAAGCGATGGTTGAACGAGCCCAGTCCGCCGCCGGCGACGTGCGGCATCAGGCCGTCGAAGACCTTGCGGCCCTGCTCGTCGGCGTTGAAGCCGGTGTACAGGAACTGCCGCAAGAACCGCCCGCTCTGCGAGACGCCGAAGCCGTGCGCCGGCGTATGACCGGCTTGCCGCCGGCCAGCAGCGGATGGTCCTTGCCCTGGCCGTGCTTGAGCGCGGTCACCAGGTCGCGCACGGCCGCGAAGCACACGCCGTGCACGAGCGGGTCCTGGGCCTCGTAGATCAGCTCGTAGATGTGCCCTTTCTTCATGCCGCCGGGCAGCTCCAGCTCCACCTTGGGCAATTGGCCCGACGAATTGCTCTCGACTTCGGTGACATGGACTTGCCAACGGTCGCGCGAGATCGGCTCCCGCGAGTCGGCGGCTCGTACGCGATGCGTGAGCGTGGCCGTCTTCAGCCCCTCGGTCGTGGGCCGATACGAGCCGTGGTGTTCCCAATTGACAACGCTCCGTTTGACATCGCTGGTGGGCACGATCTCACAACGCACGGGGCCAGTGATCGGCTTTTCGCCGTCGCGAGCGACCGGCGCGGCCAGCCGCAGCCGGCCGCCGCCGGGCAGCAGCTCGCCGTCCCAGCCGCTCCAGACGACGGTGAAGCCGTGCCGCAGCAGAAAGCCGTCGCCCAGGTCGGCAGCCGTCTTCAGCTCGTTCCCGCCGCCGCCATCGTGAAACATCCGGAGGGCCACCTTGTTGCCGCGGTTGTTCACGTCGTAGAGGACAGCCCCGTTGCCCTTGGCCGGCTCGGCCGGGGCCAGGACCACCAGATCGGCGGAGAACTCGACCTTGCCATCGCGGTTCTGCGGGGCCTTGTCCAGGTCGATGATGGCCAGGTTCTGCGGCAGCTTGGGGTCGATGGCATAATGCACGCGGCCCTCGATCCGCTCGTAGGGCCCCGCGTCGCCGAACGCCTTGCCCTCGGCCAGCGGCTCGCGCTTGGTGATCTCGAACTGCACGACCTCAGCCGAGGCGGCGGCTCCGAGCAGAAGCGCAGCGCGAAGGGGAGGCCCAATTTGAGCGGAAGAGCACGGACGGCCGTCGCGGACCAGTGGACAGGGGATGTCACGGTGATTCTCCCGATGTAGCGGTGAGCCCAGCGCTGGTTGTCTGCGCCCTTTCGAATGCCTCCAAGATGAGTCGCACGAGTCGGCGACGTTCGAACTCGTCCCTGGGACTGAGCCCGGCGCTCGGCTTTACCTGCATTGGCTGCCCGAGGACCAGCATGACCGCGACGATGGTCGTGAGGATTAGCAGATCCAATATAGCGAACTGGAACCAACGGTGACGCTGCGCGATCATTTGCGTTCCCCACCCTACCATCGTACTCCCGCCTGCACCGGTCCGCGGTGCATGTCGGCCCGCTTCTCGATCGGCCAGGCGCGCAGCTCGTCGACCAGCTCGACCAGGCCGCTCACCGCCGCCTCGAAGATGATCTCGCCCTTCTCGGCCGTGGCCTGCGGGCGTCGCCGTGGACGCCGGTCTTGGTCCAGCGGCCCCAGTAGTCGTTGAAGCGCACCGGGTAGTTGCCCGTGCTGTCGCTGGAGGTGAACCGGCCCATCCGATCGTCGTCCTCCACGGCCTTGTCCATCTGCACGCGCTCGGGTGCCAGGTGCAGGTAGAGCGAGGTCTCGAACTCGTCGGCGTGGGCGATGACCTCGCTCTCGCGGATCTCCTTGAACTTCTCCAGCAGGAACAGGAAGTAGCCCGTGGCGAAGCAGAGCGATTCGGTCTCCAGCACCGTCTTGCGGGCGATCAGGTCGATCAGCGGCTCGTTCGAGCCGTGGCCGTTGACGATCAGGATCTTCTCGAACCCGTGGTAGGCGACGCTCTTGGTGATGTTCAGGCAGAAGGCGATGAACATCTCCGGCTCGATGTGGATCGTGCCGGGGAAGTCGATGTGGTGCAGGTTCAGCCCGTAGGAGATCGGCGGCAGCACCAGCACCTTGTCCGGCGCGCGCCGGCCGACCTCCAGACAGACCGACTCGCACAGGAAGACATCGACGTCGAGCGGCAGGTGCCGGCCGTGCTGCTCGGTCGAGCCGGTCGGCAGGATCACCAGCTTCTGCATGGCGATCGCGTCGTTCATCTCGGCCCAGGTGAGGCGGTTGTAGCGGTACTCGGCGGCGGCTTTCTCGGGCGGGGGCATGACGGTCCTGGCGAGGTGGTGGAATAGCGATGGTGGTATACTACGATCCGCGGCTGAGGTTTGCACTTCCCACTTCGAGCGCACGATGAATATGCCGGCTGGTCCCCAACCTTCCCGTCCTGTCCCCGCGTCGCCTCCCCAGGAGGCTGATGGGGCGACGGAGGAGCTCCGGCCCGTTGCCGGCGTCGATCAGCCACGCATCGCCCGCGCCGTGCGGGAAATCCTGATGGCGGTCGGGGAAGATCCCGACCGGGACGGCTTGCAGGAGACGCCGGCTCGCGTGGCCCGGATGTATGCCGAAATGTTCTCTGGCCTGCACGACGACCCGCGGCGACACCTGAAGAAGTTCTTCACGGAGAAGTACGATGAGATCGTGCTGGTGCGCGACATCACCTTCCAGAGCATGTGCGAGCACCACCTGCTGCCCTTCCTGGGCAAGGCCCACATCGCCTATATGCCCAGCGGCCGGGTCATTGGCCTAAGCAAGCTGGCGCGGGTCGTCGAGGCCGTGGCCCGCCGGCCGCAGGTGCAAGAGCGGATGACGGAAGTGATCGCCGACCTCTTGGTCGATGAGCTGGGGGCCAAGGGGGTGGCCGTGGTCATCGAAGCCACGCACACGTGCATGACCATCCGCGGCGTCCGCAAGCCCGGCAGCGTGTGCGTGACCTCGGCCATGCGGGGCCGGTTCCGCGACCGGATGAAGAGCCGGGCCGAGGTCATGACGCTGATCTACGGCGACCGGCGGTTGGATTGAGCTGTGTCGTCTTTCGCTCCCGCGAAAGAACGTCCTTTCGCGGAGCGAAAGGCGACAATGGACTCGCTCAGCCGCTCGACCATCTCCGGCGTGTGGGCATAGCTAAGGCTCACGCGCAGGCAAGCCTGGCCCGGTGGCACCGTTGGCGGGCGGATGGCCGGCACCCAAAGCCCGGCCTCGCGCAGCTCAGCCGCCAGGCGAAGCGCAGTAGCGGAATCGCCCACGAAAATCGGCACGATCTGGCTTTCGCTCCGGCCGGTGTCCCAGCCCTGATCGCGCAGGCGGCCGCGGAGGGTGGCGGCTGTCTCTAGCAGCCGAGCGCGCCGCTGCGGCTCGGAGGTGACCACGTCCAGCGCCGCAAGGGCGGCTGCTGCGCCTGCGGGTGGGCTGGCCGTGGAGAACACGTACGACCGCGCCCGGTTCACGAGCCATTCGATCAGCCGCCGTGAGCCGCTGACGAAGCCGCCATGGCAGCCGAGCGCCTTGCTGAGTGTGCCGACGCGGACGTGCACGCGGTCCTCCACGCCCATCAGCTCGGCCACGCCGCGGCCGTGCTCGCCCAGCACGCCGGTGGCATGGGCCTCGTCGATCAAGAGCATGCAATCATACGCCTCGGCCAGCCGCGCCAGCTCTGGCAGCGGCGCCAGATCGCCGTGCATGCTGAACAGGCTGTCGGTCACGATCAACCGCCGCCGGTGGCCGACGGCTGTAGCAGGCACACTCCGTGTGCCGTCTTTTCTCACGGCACATGAAGTGTGGCGGCTACTTTGCGGCGCCGCCTGCCGTAATTGTTGCTCCAATGCCGCACAATCGACGTGGGGATAGACGTGGACGTCAGCCCGCGACAGCCGGCAGCCATCGACGATGCTGGCATGGTTCAGCTCGTCGCTGAAGACCGCGTCGCCCCGGCCGACCAGGGCGGCGATCGCCCCCACGTTGGCGGCGTAACCGCTGGGAAAGGCCAAGGCCACCTCGGTCCCCTCGAACTCGGCCAGCCGCCGCTCCAGCCGTTCATGAGCTGCGGAGCGGCCGACGATCAGCGGGCTGGCCCCGGCGCCCCACCCTTCTTCCGCAACCGCACGCCGGGCGGCCTCGGCCAACCGCGGATCGGCGGCTAGCCCTAGGTAATCGTTGGCGGCGAAATTGACATACTCTCGTCCAGCAACACGGATCGTGGCCGTCTGCGGCCCGTCGCGCACGACGAGCGTCCGGCGAAGGTTATCGGCATCGAGCTGCGCCAGCTCACCGTCGATCCAGCCCAGGAGGTCACGAGGTGTCGTCACATCCGCCAACTTACCAACGGCCCTTTCTCGATCCAACGCGCAGGGCGCTCAGATTTGAGGGGACACCATGTCGCGGCGAGTTGCCGTGAGTCGGCTGGCACGGAAGCGAGTCGCATGCCCATGGCAACGCAACGATCATCCCCATCGCGCCCTCCGATTTGGTGCGTGTTTTCGCGTGCCCGGCCGATTGCAAACCTCGCCCGCTTGCCGTCTATTGGACTGAATCTATCATGGACGCTGGCACCAGGCCACGTCCCTGGCCGTACACCGCCCGTCTGCTCTCGGAGATGATTGCCATGAAGTTCGGCATGAACCTGCTGCTCTGGACCGACGACTTGAAGGACGAGATGTTTCCCGTCCTGCAGCAGCTCAAAGGGATGGGCTACGACGGCGTCGAGGTGCCGATCTTCGACCTGACGGTCGAAAAGTACGCCGCCTGGGGCAAGCGGCTGGACGACCTCGGGCTGGAGCGCACGGCCGTCACCGTCCGCACGGCCAAGGACAACCCGATCAGCCCCGACAAGGGCGTCCGCACGCTGGGCGTGGAGAACAACAAGCGCGTGCTGGAGTGCTGCCAGGCGCTGGGCGCGCACGATGCTGGTCGGGCCGTACCACTCGGCCCTGGGCGAGTTCTCCGGCCAAGGCCCCACGGCCGACGAGTGGAAGTGGGCGGTCGAGAGCATGCGGCAAGTGGCCGACCTACGCCGCCGATGCCGGCGTGATGCTCGGCGTCGAGTCCCTCAACCGCTTCGAGTGCTACCTGATCAACAGCGTGGCCGACACGGTGCGCTTCGTGCGCGACGTGAACCACCCCAACTGCCGCATGATGTACGACACGTTCCACGCCAACATCGAGGAGAAGAACGTGCCGCAGGCGATCCGCGCCTGCCAGCAGTACCTGGTGCACGTGCACATCTCCGAGAACGACCGCAGCACGCCCGGCCAGGGCAACGTCCGCTGGGCCGAGAACTTCGACGCGCTCAAAGAGATCGGCTACGACGGCTGGCTGGTGGTCGAGGCCTTCGGCCTGGCCCTGCCGGCGCTGGTGGCCGCGACGAAGATCTGGCGGCGGATGTATCAGAGCGAAGAGCAGCTCGCCAGCGATGCCCTGGCGTTCATGAAGCGCGAGTGGTCGAGTCGGCTCTGATGGGAGGCCCTCATGTCACTGCAGCTCTCCGTGAATCCTTACGACGCTCCGCAAGCTTCTGAAGGGCTGGGGAAGGTCGATCTGCCGTGGTGGACGGCGCCGAGTCCGAGTCTTTTTGGCTTGGGCTATTACCCGGCGTGGCCGCGGGGCTTGGCGCGTGGTTCTGGCAAGGCGGGGCGCCTCGAACGGCATGGACGACCGTCGTGATCGCCTTGGGCGCAGGTTTAGTCGTCGGCGTCGGCCTGGGAGTCATGTTGTGGAGGACCAGGGTGCTCTGGCCTCTGCGGCGGCTGACACAAATGGTCGAGAACAACCCCGACGAAGCTGATTACTACGTCGATCGCGGAGTCTTCTACTTGAACACGGTCAAGGAGGTTGACCGCGCGGTCAGGGATTTCAGCTCGGCGGTCGCCTTACCAAGCAGCGATTGGCGCGCGCTGGCCGAAAGAGCCAAAGCTTATCGCCTCTCCGCTCGCCAGGATGAAGCCGTCCGAGATTTGACGCAAGCCATTGCGCTTACCGCTCAAGGCGAGGTCGTCGCGCCTGAGCGGTGGCAGCTCTTCGTCTGCGCGCGGAGGCCTATTGCGAGAAAGGGGAGTATTGCCCGGCCGTGGAGGACCTGAGCCAGGCGCTCCAACTGCTTCCAGCAGCGGAGGCACGCTCGAGAAAGAGCCAGATTGGGCTGTACTATCAGCGCGCGAGTGCCAGGCGGCAACTCAGAGATCGGGCCAGCGCGCGTGCCGACCTTCGCATGGCCCACCGACTGGACCCCTTGCGACTTCGCGACCCTCGCTGGTTGACGGCCTACATGATAGCCCTCGGAGTGCTGCTGGGAGTCCTTCGAGGTCTTGCCGAAGTCAACTCCTGCGTTTGCCCATAAACGGCTTCCAACCGACTCCCCGGGGTAATCACGCGCTCTTCACGACGGTTTTGTTCCGGAGGGGATTCTCTCTACCCCCGGCCAGATGCGCGCTCTGCTAGCACTGGGGACCCAAAAACCGCAGCAAAGCTATTGTCTGGCGAGCCCGTAAAGATACAATTCATGCAGATACAGAATTTGCACCTCCATAAAATCGCCGGTGGGTCATGGGCGAGAACAGGCGGCGAAAACCCAAAGACCCGACGGTGGGCGCGAGGACTTTCTCGCCGACCGGCAGGGCAGGACGTTCGCCGACGTGCTCAACGATCCGCAGCAGGTCTTCGATCAGGTGCTCGAGTTTTTCAGCAGTGAGGATCGGCAGCAGCGGCTGGAAGAGTCCGAGTTGCACCATGACCGGCCGGCCTTGGCGGGTGTCGTGCGAGAACTGGAATCGTTGCCAGCCATCGACCGATTCCTCGCCTCGCAGCATCCCCGCAACACCAAGCGGCTGAGGCAGGCGGTCGGGGTGCTGGTGCGCCTTATTATGGAACGCCGTGGATGGCGGAAAACGGGCAAGAAGGGTTCCTTGGGCGTCCGCGCCACGGTGACGTCGGCGTCCACGCCCGGCGCGTACCACAACACGGGTGGTCTGGCGTTCTGGTTCCTGCGCGGAACGCTACGAACCGGTGGACAACGGGGCAGGATTCCGGACGGTTCGCGAGCGTCACCAGCAGAGGAAGGTGCCGGGAGCGTGACCTGGCTACAACCAGCTCGAAGCGCGCCGATGGCGCGTTGCCGGCGGTGACGGGCGCCGCGGCAGAGCGAGATCGTACGGGTGCTGCAAGGGGAGGCTGATGGGGCGACACCAGAATCAAGCCGTCAAACGTGCACGCGAGCGCGACAAGAAGCTCAAAGCCGAGGACAAGCGCGCGAAACGGCAGAAACGAAAGGACCCGTCCCCCGATGGCGTGGCGCCGCGCGATGAGCCGGACTCGACCCGCCCCGCGGATGACGGCACCACAGGGGAGCCGCCAGCGGCCTCCGCCGACGGGACGAGAAGCCGCTAGGATGGCCGTCCTTCCTTGTGAATCCGAGCCAGCCGAGCCGTTGACCATGAAGAAAACAGGGTACGAGCCCCGGGGTGACCTGAATGCCCGGCAGCAGGCGATTGGCCGCCAGGTCGGCGGGCGGTCGCTCCGCCGAGCGGTGCGGCTGGCTGCCTTTGCCTTTTTCCGTTTCACGCATACCAGCAGCTCCGGCGAGGCCCTGTGGTCGGAAAGCCAGCGCGTGTGGCTGGGGAAAAAGACGTTCATGCATTGGTCGCTGTCCGACCCGGACATCGACATTCCCCGCACGGTCGCCACCGCGGCCGACGTGCCCCCCACGCCAGAGATGCTGGAGGGGATGGTTCGCCGCGAACTGAACCGCTATTGGGCCGACAAGTTGACCTCCTTGCCTTGCCGCGAAGCGCCGGGGTGGATGCCGCTGCCCTGAGAACAGCGACCTCGAGAACAGCGACCTTGAGAACAGTGACCTTGCGAACAGTGACCTTGAGAACAGTGACCTTGAGAACCGTGACGGAGCTTTGATGCGTTACTGGGCCTACCCCAATCCCCTGAAGGGCACCAGTGGGTGCCTCCTCATTCCCGAGGGCGCACTCATCAGCGATTTGCCGCAGAACATCCAGGGCAGATTCGGTGACGCCAAGGTTTTCAGGATCATCGAGCTCAAGCCGGGCGTGAAGTACCCAGGGCTTGAAGTGTCAGAAGCGTTGAGAAGTATCGCTCAAAAGGGATTCCACATCGCCGGAGTCGCTATCGGGACCATCGAGCAGTGGCCCGGTCAGCCGGCTGACGCTTAGTGGTCGAAGCCGATTCGTCGCTTGCGCTTGCGGGCGGGCCGCGGCTCGATGCCAACGCCGACGCCGTGGCTCGCCTCGCAGGCTTTTCCTATTCTCCTCTCTTCAGGTCGGTCCAGCACCATGCCAACTGATCACGTCGCGGACTCCGCGGCCCAAACGCCTACGATTGTGGAGCTGCCAGATTTTGCGGTCTCTGTCGAGGCGCCGCCGATGCTGCTGCGCTGGCGGATCGTTACGGCGCTGGCCGTGGTCCTGCCCTTCGTGGGACTGGTGGCGGCGGGCTTCTTCCTGTGGGGCTACGGCTTCAGTTGGACCCACCTCGGCCTGCTGTTGGGCATGTATATCGCCACGGGCTTGGGCATCACCGTCGGCTTTCACCGGCTCTTCACTCACCGCTCGTTCGAGACGAACAGGGTGGTCGAATTCGTGCTGGGGGTGTTGGGGTCGATGGCCATGGAGGCCCCCGTCATCCAATGGGTCGCCCAGCATCGACGCCATCACCAGCACAGCGACAAGCCGGGCGATCCCCACTCGCCGCATTTGCACGGCCATGGGCTGTGGGCGCTCGCCCGCGGCTTTTGGCACGCGCACCTGGGCTGGGTTTTTCGCGCCGACCCGCCCCAGTTGATGCGGTACGTGCCGGACTTGACCGGCGACCGCCTGACGCGCATCGTGAGCCGGCTCTTTCCGCTATGGGTGGCGGTCGGTCTGCTCCTGCCCGCGGCGCTCGGTGGGCTGATTACTCTCTCCTGGCTGGGCGTGCTGTTGGGCTTTCTCTGGGGCGGCCTGGCGCGGATCTTTCTCGTGCACCATATCACCTGGAGCATCAACTCCGTCTGCCATATCTGGGCGCTCGGACGTTCGGCAACGACGACCACAGCCGCAACAACTTCATCTTGGGGATCCTGGCCTTCGGCGAGGGCTGGCACAACAATCATCACGCGTTTCCGGCTTCGGCGCGGCACGGGCTGCGGTGGTGGCAGCTCGACATGAGCTATCTGGTCATTCGCGCGCTGGCGCTCGTCCGCCTGGCCCGCAACGTGCGGGCGCCTTCCAGGGCGCTGGTCCTGCGGCGGAGCGCAGAGCGCACCGTCCAGAGACGTGATGACTGATGCGCCGAATCAGGACTGGATGCCGTTCGCCCGGTCGGTGCTTGGCACCCCATGGGCTGTGGGCACTCTGGGCCTGGTCGCCGCTCGCTATTTCTTGTTCTTCACGTCGCGGAAATGAGGCGATTCGACTAGCGTGAAGAGCACGACCTCTTCGCCGGTCAGCGTGCTGATGTCGTGGTGCATGCTCAAGACCTTGACTCCGGTGACCGCCTCGATGGTCGCTTCCAAGACGGGCCGCGCCGTCTCGATCAGTTGGGTCCGGACCTGCTTGAGCAGGTCCCTCCCCTTGTCGGGCTGATGCGTCTTCACCAGGTGCTGTTCGGCCGCGGTCAGCACGCCTTGCAGGCGAACCAGCAGCAGATCGCCGATCAGATGGGCGCGGAGGTCCTTGGGGCCTCGGCCCATGTATTCCTGTTCGAAGCGAGTGATCCCCTCGCAGACGGCGGCTTCGATTTCTCCCTGCGTCTTCATGGACGAGCCTCCTTCTTGAGGCGAACCTTGTAATTCGCTCGGTCTTCGTCGTACTCCAATTCGATCAGGCGCTGGGCCTGGCAGTCCTCGAGAAGGTCCGAGAACGTCCGGAAGCCATAATACCCTTCGTTGAAGCCGGGATAGACACGGCCGATGGCCTGCTTGAGCGTCGAACCCCACACGGGACTGTAGTCCTGCTCGATGGAATGGAGGACTTCGAGGACCCGGTCGTAAGCTTCTGTTTTCTTGTCCTCCTCCTTGACTCCCTTCTTGGCGACACGCTGCGTCTTCTTGGCCACCCGGATCAGGTCGTCGTAGTAGATGAACTCGTCGCAATTGCCAATGAGTAAGTCCGACGTGGAGCTTTTCACGCCGCAACCGATGACTCGTTTGTCGTTTTCCTTCAACTTCGAGACCAGCGGGGAAAAGTCGCTGTCGCCCGAAAGCAGCGCGAACACGTCGATGTGGGCCTTCGAGTGGCAGAGATCCAGGGCATCCACGACCATGCGGATGTCGGCGCTGTTCTTGCCACTGATTTTACTTTGCGGAATGTCGATCATCTCCACGCCTTGGGCGTGGAACTCGTCCACGGCATCCCGGTAGTTGCCCCAGTCGCAGTACGCCCGTTTGTAGACGATGCGTCCCTTCTCCAGCAATCGCTTGAGCACCAACTGAATCTGGAATTGTCCGGCCTTCATCCGTCGAACGCCAATGGCCAGATTCTCGAAATCCACGAACACAGCGATGAGCGGTTCTTCGGACATCCCATTCCTCCCTGCCGAGTTCCTCGATCGCGTGCCGTCGTCGGACTAGTTCGGCCTCTTCAACGGCCGATTTTGGCCTGCCTGCTGAGGAACGCAATCGTCAAAGGCGTGATTCTACTAAGTCCCCTGCAAAGCCGGTAGAATGGTGTGGAGTCGTCACGACCCGCGATCGATGTGCTCAACGTAGAGAACGCTGTCGCCAAGAGGAGGAAGAGGGATGGACCGCAGCCGAAAAGCGAATCGTGAGGGCAACGAAGTAACCCTCCAACACAAGAGCCGAAAAGAGGCTTTGCTTAACGAGGAGCTGATCGAGGAAAAGCTGGCTCAACTGCAAGCGTCGATGGAACAGTTGAAGCAAACGCCCGAAGGCATCGCCGAGCTTCAACGCAGGGTCAAAGTCTTCGGCGAGTGTCAGAGAATCGAAGGCGAGACTTCCGAGCAGTTTTACTTCAAGCTACGCCGTTGGTTGGATCGAGAACTGCCAACAAAATCACCCCTGCATCCTCCGAGGCAGGTTGGCGGTTAGGCCAATACACGGGGTGCACCGATTCGCGGCTTGACATGGCCGCCAGCCGCCCTAGAATGATACCGGAGCATTGGAGCCGGAGCTTGCAGCCCATTGTGACTCGGCTCCGCGCAAGTTGTTGTCAATTGTCGGACGACTAGATAAAGAGCAACTCGGCCGCCCGAGAGGCTCGTTAGACGAGTAAGCCGACGTGGTCGAACCCCCTCCGGGTGTTCGGCCACGTCGGCTTTTTTTGTTTTCAATGGCGAGCTTTCCGCCGCGAGCGGAGCTTCAAGGATGAGCCCCATGGCCCAACCTACATCGACGATGGCGCAGCAGGTCGCCCGGGCCGCCAGCGACTTCCAGCGGCAGCGCACGGGCCACGCGCCCACGGCCGTGACGGTGGTCCTCAGCGACGACACGCTGGTGGTCACATTGCACGAGGCCCTCTCGCCGGCCGAGAAGGCCCTGGCCCGTACTCTGGAGGGCGCCACCCAGGTGCAGGAGTTTCATCGGCAGCTCTTCGAGAATAGCGTCGATGGGCTGCGGCAGGAGATCGAGCGCATCACCGGAGTCGCGGTTCGCGAAGCGGCGGCCCAAGTTGAGACGACGACGGGTGCCGTGGTGCATGTGTTCACATCCGGCACCATGGTGCAAGTCTTCCAACTCGCGGAGAACGTCGCACCGGAAGCCTGGAACGGGAATGGTCTGGGGAACCCGCCGTGACGGCAGGCTCCGCGTTGAGTGCACGGCGGGCGAGTGTCCTGGATGGGCGAATCTGTGTTCGTCGCGAGTCGCGGCGTGAATGGCTTACTTTTGAAAAGGACCTTGTTATGACCGAATCTATCACGGTGCGAGCGGAACCACTGCCGCCGATCGGCACCCGGATCAGTTGGGGGGCCATCCTGGCCGGCGCCATGGTGGCACTGGCCCTGTACTTCTTGCTGACGTTACTGGGCGCCGCGATCGGCTTCTCGGTGAGCGGCCAGGTGCGGCCGGAGAATATTGCCGGCGGCGCGGCCGTCTGGGCCATCGCCGCCATGCTGCTCGCCCTGTTCGCGGGCGGCTACATCACCAGCCAGTGCACCGTCGGCGAAAGCAGAGGCGAATCCGTGATGTACGGCGTCGTCGTGTGGGGGGTCCTCTTCGCGATCCTGCTGTGGCTCACCGCGACGGGCGTCCGCTCGGGCTTTCATGCGATGGTAGGGCTGACCACTGCGGCCGACGCGGTGGCCCGCGACACGCCTTCCGACAACTGGGAGGCCGCCGCGCACCGCGCCGGAGTGCCGCGGGAAACCGTAGCCGAGTGGAAGCGTCAGCATGCGAACTCGACGGAAGCCGCCGCCAGCGCGGCGGCAGATCCCCAAAACCAGGAGCGGCTCAGGGCGGCCACCCGCGTGACCTGGTGGGCTTTGCTGGGAACGCTGCTCTCGATGTTCGCCTCGGTGGGCGGGGCCCTTCTCGGCGCGGGATCGCCGGTGCGCCTCCTCTGGGTCACTGCGCCCGCGGGCCAGCCGGTTTTCGGGCCTCCTCCGCGCCAAGCAGCGGAAGAAGAGTCGAGCCGCTGCCCATTGCGGACGCGGAAAGAGTGTAGGCGTGGCTGCCAAGCGCAGCGGATAGAGCATTACGAGATGGCCGGGTATGGTTCGGCAAAGAGGTTCGCCCGTGCGCTCGGGTACGACGAGGCGGCCGACTTGCTCCACCAAACGCTCGCTGAGGAAGGCGCCGCGGACCAGAGACTGACCCAACTGGCGGACAACGTTGTCAACACCGAGGACCGTGGTCTGGCCGGCTGTACCCAATCACGTTGAAGGGCTTGTAACGAACTAGGCCTTAGGGATGCGCAACTCATGTCCGTCTCTTCCATCGATACCGGCGCGGACGCTGCGCCGACCGCATCGGACTCCGTCGGCCCTCAGTATGGCGCCCCCGCGAAGAACACTTCCGCGGTAGACGGGCTCGTGCAGCGGCTCTCCGCGGAAGTTGACGCGGCAACGAATCGCGTCCACTTGCTGCGAACGGAGGCCGCCAAGGCCTTCGTCGGCCAGGAAGACCGCTTTGTGCATTTCATTGCCTTGACGGATCGCGTCCACGCGATCTTAAAGCCGCGACTCGCGGTCCTGTTTACTTTGGACGCCTTCAAGGACATCAAACAAAGCTCGATCCTGGAGCCGCCGGGGCCCGAAGGCCGCCCGTTCCACGGCAGAACAACGATACTCCTCGTTCCCTATTCCGACGATTGCCCCGCAAAGGTCGAGCTCTCCTTCCGGCTGGGCCATGACGGCCCGATCGAGAATGCCATCCTGGACTATTCGCTGGACATTTTGCCGATCTTCATCAAGTTCGACAGCCACGATCGACTTCTCTTCCCGATAGACCAGCCCAATGAGGAAGCCATTGCAGCCTGGATTGACGAGAAGCTGGTGGCATTCACGCGCACGTACTTCGAGCTGTCGTTCACCGACCAATATCAGAAGCCGAACTTGGAAACCGATCCAGTAATGCATATTCGATTTCCCAGAGCGTTCGCCACCGGCAAAAAGGAATATCAAGGGCGAACTTATTACTTCTACACACCCGAGTCATCCAAGGAGTTCGCAGAGCATCCGTCGGAGTACCTCGTCCCTGCATGACCTTGGACGCTTCCTTTACTCACGTGTGCCGCGCGTCAGTCACGCCGCACGAAGGCGAGGCGGACAATTACCAGCCGACGGGTGGAGTGCGAATCCAAGGAATCGCGACGATGGGCAATGATAAGCCCGCATCGGTGTAATGTTCCTCATATACGCATGACGGCGGCGAATGAAGACTCTCTTACGTGATTGGGAAGTACCCGGCAACCAGTTTGAAAATGGAGGTTCTATCATGTTGGTCTTGTCGAGAAAAAACCGGGAAGCGGTGGTCGTCGGCGGCTCCGACGGCTTCGATCATCTGCTGAAAATCACGGTGCTCGATATCCGTGGCGGGCAGGTCAGATTGGGCTTCGAGGTCGCTCGGGATGTGCCCGTCCATCGAGCGGAGGTGTGGGAACGCATCCACGCCAACGACAGGCCGGACAGCTTGATGGAAGAACGCGCCGAGCCGGCGCGATAATGCGCCGGGAGATGGATATCAGGCCCGCGTGGCATTTCGCCAACCAGGCCAGTTTTCTCAGGAGGACTTAACCATGTTACGTGTGGCGATCGCTTGCCTCATCGTTGCGCTGGTCGCCGCCTTTGTCGGCTTCACGGGCATTGCCGGCGACTCCATGTGGGTTGCGAGGGTGGTCTTCTTCACCTTCCTTCCGCTGGCGGTCTTGTCTTGCGGCGCATACCGCTTCAAAAGGCGGAATCGACTTTGGCTGGCTCCACGTCGTGGCTAACCGTCACCACTCAACCAATGAGGGCCGACCGCCAACAGCGGCAGCGCGGAGCGCTTATTGATTCCGCGGAGCGGTTTTGGATACCGCGCGCTCACAAAGGAGGGTAACCGGATGAATCGAGCGAGAAGCGGAGATCGTGTCCGCGTCGAGGTGTCAGAAGTTCCTCGGAACGACGATCGCAGCACGCGGCGCCGTGGAGAGCCGATTGAATTCACCATTGGCGGCGGCGAGATGATCGCCGGCATCAACCGAGCCGTGATCGGCATGGCGCAGGGAGAAACAAAACAGTTGACGATTCAGCCCGAGGACGCCTATGGAGTCGCCCAGCGCGAGCTGATTCGAGAAGTGTCGCGGCGGCGTTTTCCCAAGAGGTTGAAACTGCACGTTGGAAAACGCCTCACGGTAGTCAGCCACAGGTCAGGCCAACGTTCTCGCATGCGGATCCTGGCGGTGAAGCCGCGCACGGTCGTCGTGGATGGCAACCACCCCCTGGCCGGCAAGATTCTCATGCTGGAACGTCGTCCTGCTTTCGCTCGCTTCGCCTTGCGGCGCGATCGCCACGCGTCCGGACGGCGGAGACGACAACTCCGTGCCGCCCGGCTTCGCTCACGACCACGAGATCGGCGAAGATCACCGGCGTTTTCGGGAGTTGCAGCACGAGCTGCGCAGTCTCTTCGGCGCCACACGCCCGCACGGGACCAGCCGTTTCATGATTATGAGCATGCTGGCCGATTTTCGGGACCAATTGGCCACGGAGTTCGCCTGGGAGGAAAGATTTACCTGCTTCGAGGAGCTGTACGAGTGCCTCCCCAGGCTTCGCGACGAGGCCACGGTCCTGCACACGCAGCACGGCGAGCTGTTCGTCGAAGCTTGCAAGATGGCGGACCAGGCCCTCGAGCTCTTGAGCTGCCAGGGAACGCTGGTTGCATTCCGCCGAATTGCCCAGGGCTTTCGCCACTTCGACGCGCTGTTCGTGCTGCACCAAGCGCGGGAAAACGAGCTAATCACCCGCGCCTACTACGACGAGATCGGCGTGGGCGACTGACCAGGGAATCCAAAGATCGCGGAAAGGACTCTCTTATGTGAATCGGGGTGAATCGGCAACAGTTTGAAAACGGACGTCTACGATGTTGGTCTTGTCGAGGAAGCATCGGGAATCCGTGGTCGTCGGCGGCTCCGACGGCTTCGATCGCCTGCTGAGTCACGGTGCTCGATATCCGTGGCGGGCAGGTCAGACTGGGCTTCGCGCTAGCGGGCCCGACTTTTTTCAGGAGACCTGACCATGCGTCGGCTGGCTATTTTGTGTTTCGTCTTCGCCCTGGTCGCGGCTTTCCTTGGCTTCGCGGGACTCGCCGGCGAGTTTGTTGGGGTAGCGAAGGTGTTCTTCTTCGTGTTCCTCGCTCTGGGCGTGCTGTTTGTCATGGGGCATGTATTGCAGCGAAGGTCTGCGTGGTATTAGCGGATGCGCTTGACACGAAGGGGGGCCGATTGCCGCCGAACCGAGAAGAAATGAATCATGAAAGGCTTACGTGTCGTACTCGTCGTATAAGGTTTCGGAACATCAGCATTAGGGGAGAGCATCATGAACGTATGTCGTGTTTCCAAATCGTGTATCTTCGTGGCCGTCGTGGCTTTCGCCGTTGGCTTTGGTTGCGACAGCGCCCGGGGCCAACCGCGGGGCCCGGCGGAGGGCGAGGACGGAGTGCAAGTGCTCACGCGCGGCCCCGTCCACGAGGCCTTTGCGGAGATCGTCAGCTTCGATCCGCAGCCCGGCATCGTGGTGGCCCGAGCCCCGCCCGAGGCCATCGAGGAGCTGCCGCCGGAACAGAGGCCCGAGGGGGCCAACGTGGCCTGGATTCCCGGCTATTGGGGTTGGGACGACGAGCGACGCGACTTCCTGTGGATCAGCGGCGTTTGGCGGGCACTCCCGCCGGGCCGCCAATGGGTGCCGGGGTATTGGGGCAAGTCCGCGGATGGCTTTCAGTGGACGGCGGGGTATTGGGCCGACGCCGGAGCGGGCGAGATGGAATACCTACCCCAGCCGCCCGAGACGGTCGAAGCGGGCCCTAACATCGCCGCGCCGTCTGCGGACCATCTTTGGCTGCCAGGCTGTTGGATGTGGCATGAAAGCCGTTACGCATGGCGTCCCGGTTTCTGGGCGAGCGCGCAGGGGGATTGGGATTGGATTCCCGCGCACTACGTCTGGGCGCCTCGGGGCTACGTCTTCGTCGATGGCTACTGGGACTACTCGGTGGGCCGCCGCGGCGTGCTGTTTGCGCCGGTCTATTTCGACGCCGGTCTCTATGCACGGCGTGGTTTCAGCTATTCGCCCTCGACGGTGATCGATTTGAGCGTGCTGAGCGATCATCTCTTCTGGCGGCCGAACTACCGCCATTATTATTTCGGCGATTACTACGCCGCCAGCTACTCCAAGGCCGGGTTCTATGCGTCCCATTCCGTTCACTCCAGCCGCCACGGCTACGATCCGTTCTACGCTCACAATCGCTGGCGGCACCGGAAAGATCGTGACTGGGAGCGCCGCGTGGAAGCGGATTTCCATCACCGCCGCGATCACGAGGATGCTCGGCCGCCGCGGACCTTGGCGGCCCAGCGGCAACGGATCGGCAGCGCGGCGACCTCGAGAGAGAAGGGCCTCGTCATGGCCACTTCGCTCAGCGAGCTCGCGAAGCGCACCGACAGCTCGCAGCGATTTCAGGCGCTGGGCAAGCAGGAGAGACAACAAATCGTGCAGCGCGGGCAAGAGATCGGAAAGTTTCGCACGGAACGGCAAAGGCTGGAAGCCGTAGAACCCCGCGCCGCGGCGGGAACTCCTGCCAAGAGTTCCCAGGGCGTCGAGCGGCCGAAAATGAGATTGCCCACGTCGCCGATCGTGGCCCGACCGAGCGAGGCGCTCGGTAAGGACCAGGCCCCGCCCAAGACTCAGGCGGCCCCTCAGTTAGATCCCAAGGTCGAGCCCCGGCTGAAGAAGGCGGAAGGCAAACGCGAGTTGCCCACAGGCGAACCCAGGGCGAAGAAGAGTGACCCCCCACCGCAACTGCCCAAGGCCGAGCCGAGGATAAAGAAGGGCGATCCGCGCCCTGAACAGCCCAAAGCCGAGCCCAGAGTGAAGAAGAGTGAGCCGCAGCCTCAACAACCCAAGGCCGAGCCAAGAGTCAAAAAGGGCGAGCCGCGACCTCAACAACCCAAGGCCGAGCCGAGGGTGAAGAAGAGCGACCCGCCTGAACAACCCAAGGCCGAGCCAAGGGCGAAGAAGAGTGAGCCGCGATTTCAACAACCCACGGCGGAGCCGAGAGTGAATAAGGACGCACCACCTCAGCCCCAAAAACCTAAGGCCGAACCGAGGGTGAAGAAAAGCGAGCCGCGACCTGAACAGCCCAAGGCCGAGCCGAGAGGAAAGAAAAGCGAGCCGCAACCTCGACCAACCAAGGCCGGCCCGAAGGAATCGCCGAAAGGCAAGCCCAAGGAGGACCGCTAAGAGCCCAACAGCGAAACGGCCCGCAGCAATTCTGGCAGATCGATAACTGTACCATCCTTCCGTTGGGAACGAACGACCTCAGGAGGTGGCAAGTGAATAATGCTCAAGCGTTTTTTGAATCCACGTATACGCCGGTAATACTCGATTGTCTCCACGTCACGGAGGGTCCGCTACAGACGGCACCCTTGGCGAGAGAAGCCGACCGCCGCAAGGACCTGTTCTTGGCGACGTTGGCTCACGAGATGCGCAATCCGTTGGCCGCCATCAATAACGCGCTCCAGGTGTGGCGGCGGGCTAAGTGCGACGCAGCCGAGACGGAAGAACTCCAAGCCCTCATGGACCGGCAAGTAAAGTACATCAGTCGCCTCTGTGAAGACCTGCTGGACGTGTCGCGAATCGCCCAGGGCAAACTCGAAATGCGGAAGCGAGAAGTCGAGCTTGGGGCGCTGGTGAACACCGCCGTGGAAGTCGTGCGGCCCTTCATCACCAGTTGCGACCATGAGTTGAGCGTGGCACTCCCGAAGCTGCCGGTGTTCATCGAGGGGGACGACACGCGCCTGATCCAAGTGTTCGTCAATCTCATTCAAAATGCCGCCAAGTATACGGTCCGTGGCGGTCACATTTGGGTCAGCGCGGAACGGGAAGACGAGATGGCGGTGGTCTGCGTGCGTGATAACGGACCGGGAATTCCCGAACACATGCTCTCGCGCATCTTCGAGATGTTCACCCAACTGGATCAAACTTTGGATCGCGCAGGGAGGCCTCGGGATCGGCCTGCGGCTGGTGAAGTCGCTGGTCGAAATGCACGAAGGCAGCGTGGTGGCGCGCAGCCAAGGCGCGGGCCACGGCAGCGAATTCACGGTGCGATTGCCGGCGCCTTGGATTGGATTGTTGCGGGCAACGCTAACGCCAACGACGAGGAAAATAGCATGACGATGACCGTGCGAACGCAGAAAGAGAACTCCAGAAAGACGGGGGTCGCGAGCCGAGGTGACCAGCTTGCCTCCACGGACATCCATCGAAAGACTCTGCTAGACGGACTCAATCACGACCTGGCCGGGGAGTATCAGGCCGTTTTGATGTACATTCACTACTCGGCCAAACTCACCGGACCGTACCGCAGGGAGCTGAGGGCCCTGTTCCAGTCGGAGATTGCCGACGAGCAGGGCCACGCGCAGTTCCTGGCGGATAAGATCGCCGCGCTGGGGGGCGAACCCACCACGGAGCCCAGGTCGGTCCCCGGTGCCGAGCAGCCCCGAGAGATGCTGGAACAGGCTTTGGCCGCGGAAGAGCAGGCCATCGCGGACTACAACGAACGGATCCACCAGGCGGAAGCCTTCGGCGACTTCGGCCTCAAGGTCGAGCTGGAGAATCAAGTCGCCGACGAGACTCGGCATAAGGAGGAACTCCAGCGCATCATCGCCGGCTGGGATGATCGTTGATCGCTTTACTTTCTTCTTGCCCATACCGGCGATTTCGCTTCTTAGCGTGGCCTTCATTGCCCTGACCGCCGAAATCCACCGTGCGGTTTCCCAGAGAGGGTGCACGCAACATGCCGACAACGCAGCGGAGAACTAAGTCATGCTGGATTTGCGACAAATGGAACAGGCCATCCTGGCCAACGGCAAGGTCGAGACCCAGGAACTGGAATTGCTTCGCCGGGAGCTGTATTCCGCCGGAAAGATTGGCCGCCGGGAGGCCGATTTTCTCGTCGTGCTGCACAAGCGGCTGCGATACCTCGATCCGAGCTTCCAGCATTTCTTCTACCAGGCCATCAAGGACCATCTCTTGGCCAATGGCCGGATTGGCGCCGAAGAGGCAGCCTGGCTGCGGCGAATGCTGTTCGCCGACGGCAAGTTCAAGGACGAAGAACGCAAGCTCCTGCGCGAGCTCAAGGGTGAGGCCAAAGAGGTCAGCCCGGAGTTCGAAGTGCTCTTCGAGGAGAGCATGAAGCAGCCGCAGGAGGCGCACACCAGCGGATCGGGGCGATCGCACCTTTCGCGTTGATGCCACCCGCGCAGTCCAGCATGTCTCCTATTTCTTCTTGGTTTCGCGGAAAGCGGGCGCCTGGCCAGCGTGAAGAGCACGACCTCTTCGCCGGTCACCGTGCTGATGTCGTGGTGCAGGCTCAACACCTTGACGCCGGTGACCTCCTGGACCATCGCTTCCATGACCGGCCGCGCCGTCTCGATCAGCTGCGTCCGCACCTGCTTGAGCAGGTCCCTCCCCTTCTCGGCCGGAAGCGTCTTGACCAGTTGCTGTTCGGCCGCGGTCAGCACGCCCTGGAGGCGGACCACGAGCAGATCGCCGATCAGGTGGGCGTGGATGTCCTTGGGTCCCCGGCCCATGTATTCCTGCTCGAAGCGACTGATCCCTTCGCAGATGGCGGCTTCGATTTCTCCCTGCGTCTTCATGGTGACCTCGACCTGCGCCAGCTCGCAGCCGAGAAGGACTGCTCGATTCCCGTACCGCCTGCGGAGCATCATACCAAAACCAAGCGAGAGATCGGATGTGCGGATGATTAGATGGTCACCCGCCAAATAGCCAATGCGGGCCTTGACACGGCCTCCCCATCGAATAGAATGATTTCACCGCATGAGAGTAGTTGACAGTGCGACATTCGCTCCGACTTGGCGGTGAATTTGTCGGATGACTAGATGAAGGGCAACCCGGCCGTGCCGGGAGGCTCGTTGACGAGTAAGCCGACGTGGTCGAATCACCTCAGGGTGTTCGGCCACGTCGGCTTTTTTGTTTTCGGTGGCGCGTTTGCCGCGAGCAGTGCTCTCGGCCGCGACAGCAAGGACGAGCCCGATGGACAAGCCCACATCAACCATGGCGCAGCAGATCGCCCAGGCGGCCAGCGCTTTCGAGCAGCAGACGGACGGGCCACGTGCCCAAGTCGGTGACCGTGGTCCTGAGCGAGGACACGCTGGTGATCACGCTGCACGAGGCCCTGTCGCCGGCCGAGAAGGCCCTGGCCCGGAGCCCGGCCGGCGCCGCCCAGGTGCAGGAGTTTCACCGGCAGCTGTTCGCCAACTCCTCCGACTCGCTGCGGCAGGAGATCAAGCGGATCACCGGGGTGGAGGTGCGCGAGGCGACCGCGGAAGTCGAGACGACGACCGGCGCCGTGGTGCAGGTGTTCACGACCGGCACCATGGTGCAGGTGTTCCTGCTCGCGCAGTGCGTCTCTGCGGGGACCTGGAACGGGAATGGCCCCAACAGCGTGTCGAACGGTCCTGGCGGGAACGTCCACTCAGGCGCCCGCCCCTGAAAAGGCATACAGACTTAGACCGCACCTGCCCAAAACGGGGCGGTCGATTTACCTATCTGGGCGGCCCGCGCCGCGACTTTCACGGAGGCAGCCGCCCTTGCACCTCAGACCATCGAAAGGGGTCTTTATGGGGCTGCTCCTACTAATCGTTCTGGTCGTGCTGCTCTTGGGCGCCGTGCCCACCTGGGGACACAGCCGCAATTGGGGCTACGGTCCCAGTGGCCTCTTGGGGCTGCTGCTCGTGATCGTCCTGGTGTTTGTACTACTAGGTTACCTGCCGCGTGGGTTCTGATGGGACCGGTTCATGTCCGGCGAGCACCAGAAGACCATCGCATGAATGTTCGACGAGTTCGAGCGTGCCGAACGGCTCGAAGCTGAATCGCAACGGTTCAGCAGCACGTCAGCACGGACTCAATTAAACCTCCGACCCGAAAGAGTCAGTGGCAGACGGACGCATGTTGCCTCCGTTGGAAGGTCCGAGCATCTCGTAAGGAAAGGGACTTGTCATGTCTACAGTCATTGAAGAGAAACCGGCGGCCTCCCAAGACGCAGCCATCCCCAGGAAGGAACGCCCTGCGAACACGTTTGAGGGCACAATGGTCAGCATGACCGGCGACAAACTGGTGATGACGAGCAAGAAGGGCAAGGAGTTCTCCCACACATTAATGAAGGATGCCAAGTTCACTTGCGATGGAACGGACTGCAAAGCGGAGGACCTAAAGGCCGGAAGTAAGATCCGTGTCACCACGCAGAAGGACGACCGGAACGTGGCGACCGGCATCGAATGTCTCGACAAGAATGCCGAGTTCGGGCAGCGCTGCAGTTGAGGACGCCAGTCGTCACATGATTGCGAGCAGCTTTCGACATGATATGCGACGCTGGGTGGCACGGCAGTTGCAACGGCTCTCTGCAATGGGTGCGTGCCAAGTTTGTCGGATGACTAGGTAAAGAGCAACCCGGTTGCCCCGGGAGGTTCGTTAGCGAGTAAGCCGACGCGGTGAATGCCTCAGGGCGTTCCGCCGCGTCGGCTTTTGTCGTTTGGGCACGCACGTTCGATCCGGGATCGATGCTCCGACTGAAAAGCCTAGCGCGGCCGAGCCGCAATGAGGACTTTTCGCCCGCGAATTACAACGAATCGACGTGACACGGCCGCAACCAAAAAGAGACCACGGATGTCACGATGGCACGGATAAGGGCAGCGCGACAAATCCGTGTCATCGGTGCTATCCGTAGCCGAAAATGCGCCCCAGCTGTGCGCATGTTGACCCCTTGTAGTACGAAGGGATGAGCCCCCAGGGCGGCAGCCCGCAACTCCCTGAACTCTGCTTTGCAGGACGACGCGATGATTTCCCAAATAGCTCCGTCTGTCCCGCGTTCCAAGCTCCGCCTGAATTGGTCTTCCATTCTGTGGATTGGCCTGATCCATGCGGGCGTGGCGTTGGCCCCGTTTACATTCACCTGGTCCGGACTGGCAGTGGCCCTATCTCTTTTCATGCTTACGGTCATCGGCGTGAACATGGGCTTTCACCGGCTGCTCACCCACCGCAGTTATCAGACGCCCAAGCCGATGGAGTACTTCTTGACCCTGCTGGCGACCCTTTCCTGCCAGGGCGGGGCCCTGCAATGGGTGGCCACGCACCGCGCGCATCATGCCCACGCCGATGAGGACGGGGACCCCCACAGCCCCCGCGATGGGGCGTGGTGGGCCCACATGCTGTGGTGGATGCCGTTTCACCGGGTGTTGAACGTCGCCGAATATCGCCTGCACTACATCAAGGACCTGGCGAAGGACCCGGTTCACCGCTTTTTGGATCGCTGCCAAATCCCCTTGACCGTGCTGTTGGCGGTGACGCTCCTCGTGCTCGGCGAGCTCTGGGGCGGCGTGGGGCTGTCGTGGCTCGTGTGGGGGATCTTCGTCCGCCTGACGCTGACCTACCACGTGACGTGGCTGGTCAACAGCGCAACCCACATGTGGGGGTATCGGAGCCATCAGACCAGAGATGACTCGACCAATCTATGGTGGGTGGCTTTGCTCAGTTTCGGTGAAGGCTGGCACAACAACCACCATGCTTTCCCTAGCTCGGCTCGACACGGGCTGCGCTGGTGGGAAGTGGACGTGACCTATTGGCTCATCCGGATGTTGGGCTTGGTCGGCCTGGCCAAGCACATCCAAGTTCCAGACAAGATCATGACAAACGCGACTATTGCCAAGAAGAGTTGAACGCAGATCCTTTTTATCTGGAGAGTTTTTTATGACACGCCATGTCTTGAGATCCACGGTCTTAGTTTCCTTGGTCGTGATTGGCTCGCTCACCGCTTGCTCAGAGGTGAGTGAGAACCGGCCGCAGGTCGCCCGCGAGGTGGCCGGTTCTGGTGCTAACGAAGGCGAGTCGCCTGGCTCAGCCCCGGAACGGGACGCATTGCAGATGATCAAAGAGGGGAGACAGATCTTCCGCTTTGATACGTTCGGCGACGAAGAATTCTGGGGCGATGCCCTGCAACTCCATCGTGCCATTGCGGGCGCAAAGCTGGGGGGCGTCGGTCCGGGCGTGAGTCCGACGACGGCCTTGGCCGTGGGCCTCAAGGTCGATGTGGACGCGCTTCCCGCGGAGCTGGTGCAACAATTGAAACAGAAGCAGGTCGATCTCGATGATCCAGCCACCACGGTCGCCCTGCTCAAGCTGGATGCGGTCCTGGGGGTCAAAGGCTTTGTCAGCAAAGATGGAAAGCTGCAGTCGGTCGGCATCACGTGCGCCCTTTGCCACTCCACGGTGGACGATTCCCTGGCGCCCGGTATTGGCCAGCGGCTCGACTGCTGGCCCAATCGCGATCTGAACGTTGGCAAGATCATCAGCCTGGCCCCCCATCTGAAGCCGTTGACGGATCGTCTAGGCGTCAATGAGGACGATTTGAAAAAGGCGCTCACCAGTTGGGGGCCCGGCAAATACGACGCCGAGCTGCTGCACGATGGGAAAGCCTTTCGCCCGGATGGGAAGACCGCTGCCACGCTTCTGCCGCCCGCCTTCGGGCAAGCGGGTCTGAACAGTCACACCTACACCGGATGGGGTTCCGTGTCCCACTGGAATGCCTACGTCGCCAATACCCAGATGCGGGGCAAAGGGACGTTCTTCGATCCGCGCCTCAACGATCAAGAAAAGTTTCCCATGGCCGTCAAGACCGGGGACTGGAACATTCGCCACGACCCGGACCTGGTGACCGCGAAACTGCCGGCTCTCCAGTTCTATCAGCTTTCCGTCGTGGCGCCCAAACCACCGGAGGACAGTTTCGACAAAGCGGCGGCCGATCGTGGGCAAGCCGTTTTCAACGGCAAAGCGGCTTGCAATCGTTGCCATGTGCCGCCTCTCTTTACGGAACCAGGCTGGCCGATGCATACCGCCGCGGAGATCGGGATCGACGATTTCCAGGCAAAGCGCTCACCCGACGTGCGCTACCGGACGACGCCGCTCAAGGGATTGTGGACCCACACGAAGGGCGGCTTCTACCATGACGGGCGTTTCGCGACCCTCCCGGAGGTCATCAACCACTACAACGCGCATTTCAAGCTCGAACTGACCGAGAAAGAGATCGATGACCTGGCGCACTACTTGAAGTCGCTCTAGGCGAGTCACCATGCGAAGAGGAGTAACCAAATGACAATCGAACCTATTGCCGATCACGGCCAACAACTTGCCTCGCCCGCGGGGAAGGTACGTCACTCTACGGCGAAGACGGCATACACCTCCTGGAACGGTTGAAGAAGAACAGTTTCTTCTTTGGAGACTCTGAGGATGCCGTAATCCAGCTCAGCATCAGAGAGCTAGGGCAGGGACACTACGCCGCTGCCGTTGATGTTACGGACCATGACCAAGCCGTGCAAATCGCGAGTCTGGCAAAACCTCATGGCGGACACGGTTTCGGTTACTTCGGAACCTGGGTAAGCGAGCAACTTGTGACATGATAATGTTCCGTTTGTGTTTTCGCTCAATGTTCTCAACAACCTCTAGCAACAGGAGTCACCATCATGAGTGGCAAGACAGACGTGGTGAAAGGCCGAATCAAGGAAGCCGCCGGCGCGTTGACCGGCAATGACGAGCTTCGCGAGGAGGGCAAGACCGACCAGGCGATCGGCAAGGTCAAGCAAGTCGCCGAGAAGGCCGTCGACAAGGTCGAGCAAGCCGTGAAAAAAGTGCGCGAGTGAAGTTGTAACAGCGTGCGAACGGGAACGGGTATGGTTTAGGGCCGAAGCCGGCCTGGTTTTCGCCCAAGGGAGGGAAAGATCATGGGTACTACTGAGACTAATCATCTTGATCGTCGTGCTGCTGCTTCTGTTCGGCGGGGGTGGCGGCTATTATTGGAGCCGCCGCGGACGGTAAGGGTTGAGGAGAATCACCGAGCGCCTGACGACGGAGCGTCTTTGGCGCCGGCGATGAAAGACCTCATCCTCTCGGCGTGTTCTGGGTGGCCTTGTAAATTCGAGTATCGCGGATAAACTACATGATGATTGCGGCTTCCCTTTGGGAGGCCGAGCCTGGGGGACCTGTCAAAGGGCAGTCCGGTTTTAGCCGGACGGCCAATTGAAGAGTAAACCGGCGTGGTGGACCAGATGGTTCGCCACGCCGGTTTTTTGTTGCGCCAAGGAGTTCGCTTTACCTTGCTCGGCTCACGGATTACGTCAAAGGACTGCTCGAATGGGAATGACAACGGAAGGTGCAGCGAGTCTCCGCGGCAAGGGAAGGGGGCTGCGCGTGCCCGTGGTGGAAGACTATCCAGACTGCGCCGAGAGCGTGGCCATGCTGCTACGGATGTACGGGCATTCCGTGGAAATTGCCAGGAATGGTCCCCTCGCCTTACAGGCGGCGCGCGACCGCCCACCTGACGTGGTGCTCGTGGACATCGGTTTGCCGGGAATGGATGGCTGGAAAGTCGCCAAGCGAATCAGGGAACAGGCCAGCGAAAAGGAGCAACTCCTGATTGCGGTGACGGGCTTTGGGGAGGAGACGGACCGCCGGCATTCCAAAGAATCGGGCATCGACTTTCACCTGACCAAGCCGGCAAACCCCGAGGAGCTGGAAGCGCTTTTGAGGAGCTTTCAAAGCATCCTCGCCGAAGACGCCGTCGCCCTCAGGTTCGAGGCTGACAGCCCATCGTCCGAGGCGCGCGGGACCTGACCATGCGACTGGATATGCAAGCCGGCTGCCGGCAAGGTGTGCCGTTTCCTCGGCGCCTCGTGGCTGGGGCTAGACCCGCTTGTAGGCTTGTTGGACTTCAATTCTTTCTGGTTGTTTCTCAGGAGGCAGATCATGCCACAAGGTAAGGTAAAGAGGTTGGTTGCGGATCGCGGTTTTGGCTTTGTTGAAGCCGGACGAAACGACTTGTTCTTCCACCATTCGGAGGTCAAAGGCACGGCCTTCGACGACCTTCGCGAAGGCCAGATGGTTGACTACGAAGTTGGGGAAGGGAAGAAGGGACCGTGTGCGACTTCCGTAAGACTGGCTGGACAAACGTCTGACAGCTAGTCCATTGGGTCCTTAGGTTCAGAGTCGGTTGACTAGATGAAGGGTAACCCGGCAGTGCCGGGGGGCTCGTTGACGAGTATGCCGACGTGGTGGATGCCTTTACGGCGTTCCACCACGTCGGCTGTTTTTTTTCCCCCGTCTCACCGGCCCGCTGCGGCAGGTGAGCGGTGGCGTTAGACGAAGCTGGCGACGCCATTATTGTCTTCTATCTTCTGTCGGACTTTGTGGGAGGTCTTGATTCGATGGCCAAAATATCCGCAGCCCCGACGTGGCAGCGTGCCCTGATCCTCCTGACGGGGACGGTGGTCGGCGTCGTGCTGGTGGCCACGCTGTATTGGGCCCGGCTGGTGCTCATTCCGGTGGCCCTGGCGGTCTTCTTGACCTTCTTGCTGACCCCCGCAGTGAAGGCCTTCCAGAAACGCGGCCTCCCGCGCATCCCTTCGGTGATCGCCGTGGTCCTCCTGGCGGCGATGTTTCTAGGCGGCCTCGGCTGGTTGGTGGCGTGGCAGACGACGCGCTTGCTGGACGATCTCCCGACCTACGCCGCGAACATCAAGGATAAAGTCAAGACCCTGCGGAAGCTGGGTTCTGGCGGCGCTGTCGAACGGCTGGAGCAGATGATCGACAAGGTCGCCAGCGAGCTGAAGGCCGAGGCGCTGCAAGAGCGCCGTGCCGCCGATGGGGACCCGCCTGCGCGGGCGGCCGAACCCTCGGCTGTGCAGCCCAGCCCTCTCTCCGTACAGCCGCAGAAATCGGCTTGGCTGCCGTCGTTGCCAGGCTACCTTGGCTCGCTGCTGGAGGGCGTCGGCGGCCTCGCCCTGGCGCTCGTGCTGGTGGTCTTCATGCTCCTCACGCGGGAGGACATGCGCGATCGGTTCATCAGCCTGGTGGGCAGCGGGCGGATGTCGTTCACGACCAAGGCGGTGGACGAGGCGGCCCAGCGGATCAGCCGTTACCTCCTCATGCAGGCGGTGATCAACGTCACCTACGGCCTGACTCTGACCCTGGGGCTGTTCCTGCTTCGTGTCGATTATTTCTACCTGTGGGGGATTCTGGCGGCGGTCCTGCGCTACGTCCCCTACATCGGACCCTGGGTGGCGGCCCTGTTCCCGATCACCCTCAGCCTGGCCATGTCCCAGGGCTGGTGGCAGCCGCTGCTGGTCATCGGGTTGTTCGTGGCCCTGGAGTTGGTCAGCAACAACGTGATGGAGCCCTGGCTCTACGGCCGCAGCATCGGCGTTTCGCAGGTGGCGTTGCTGATCGTCGCCGCGTTCTGGGCTTTCTTGTGGGGGCCGATCGGGCTGGTGCTGTCGGCCCCGCTGACGGTCTGCATGGTGGTGCTCGGCAAGTACGTGCCGCAGTTGGCTTTCCTGGACACGCTCCTGGGCGACAAGCCGTCCCTCGACGCCGACGTCGGCTACTACCAGCGCCTGTTGGCGCGAGACCAGGACGACGCGACGCAGCTGATCCTTGCGCACGTCAAGACCGAATCGCCGGGACACGTCTACGACGACCTGTTGTTGCCGGCCTTGCACTACGCCCGGCGGGACCACGTGCACGGCGATCTCGCGGACGCCGATGAGAGGTTCGTCCAGCAAGCGACGCGTGAGATCGTGGAGGACCTGGGCGAGCGCCAGCAGGCCACGGCGGTTGCCGAGGCGTCGGCCACGACGCTTGCCAAAGCGGCGGCACCGTCGGAGGAGGGAACAAAGCCGCCCGCGCCGTCCGTCGTCCGAATTCTGGGATCTCCGGCCCGCGACGAGTCGGATCGGCTGGCGCTGGAAATGTTGCGACAAGTGCTCGACCCAGCCCGGTGGGCGATGGAGGTGACGGCGGTGGAGGCACAGACCGAAGCGCTGGTCTCCCGCGTCGCCGAGGAAGGACCCGGTGCTGGTCTGCATCGGCTCGTTGCCGCCTGGCGGCCTGGCCCACACGCGCTACCTGTGCAAGCGGCTGCGGGCGCGGTCCCCCGAGGTCAAGATCGTGGTGGGCCGGTGGGGCCTCAGGGGTGACGACGCAAAACAGAACGAGGAGCAGCTCCGAGAGGCCGGAGCCGACGCGGTGATGACGACGCTCCTGGAGACGCGGGACCAGTTGAACACCTGGCTTCCCGCGCTTAGCAACGAAGGGATGACCGTCTCCCCTAGCGGCGAATCGAGCCGCGGGCAGCGCGCCGCAATACGGCCGCGGCCCGCGGTCGTGCCGGCGGCGGCCGGAGGTTAGACCAATGACCGAGACCCAAGACAGCGAGTGCCGCGCATCGCAACTGATCCGCATTCTCACCATCGACGGCGGCGGGATTCGCGGTATTATCCCCGCCCAGGTGCTGGTGGCATTGGAGCGGAAGCTGAGGGATACCACTGGCGACGCAAATACGCGGGTCGCGGACTTCTTCGACTTGATTGGTGGAACGAGCACGGGCGGGATTCTGACCTGCTTGTTGCTTGCGTCCGATCGAGAGTCACGGCGGCCCCGCTACTCCACCTCGGACGCTCTCGAGTTGTACTTAAAACACGGAGGGGAGATTTTCTCCTCGTCGCTTTACCATCGATTCCGTAGCGCGGGTGGGCTTACTGACGAGAAGTACCCTAGCGACGCGCTGGAAAAGGTGCTGGCCGACTATTTCCGAGACGACTGGATGAGCGACCTCCTTAAACCGTGCATGGTGCCTGCTTACGATATCCGCCGGCGACGCGCGATGTTCTTCACCCAGCACGATGCCTTGAAGGGGCCACCGCGAGATTTTCGGGTGCGCGACGTGTTGCGCGCGGCAACCGCGGCACCGTCCTATTTCGAGGCGGCAAACATCGAATCTCGAAGCGGCGTGCATTACCCTTGCATCGACGGCGGGGTGTTCGCCAACAATCCCACATTGTGCGCCTATGCCGAGGCGCGGACGCATTTCGAGGTGAGACGCAAGACATGGCGATCTTCTCGCTTGGTACTGGCGAGGAGGGCCAGGCGTACCATCACGAAGTCGCGAAAGACTGGGGGGGCTATGCCTGGATAAAGCCGCTGATCGATATCATGATGAGCGGCGTCGCTGAAACGGTGGATTACGAGTGCCGCTTGGCGTTTGATGCAGTCGGCGTGCCCGAGCAGTATGTGCGAATTAACATGCCGCTGCGTGACTTACCGCCGGGAAGCAGCGCGAACCTAGACGACGCATCGGAGGCGAACCTTAATGCGCTGCGAGAGATGGGAATGGAGTTGGCCGAGCGAATGGACGGCGAAATCTCGCGATTTGCGGAGATATTGGTGGCGGGCGATCAGAAGAGACGAGCGGGCAAAGACGAGGCGCGACCAGCGGTATCCGAGCTGGCAAACCAGCGGCCATGACAGGGCCCCGGTGGTCCCGGGGTTGCGGCGGTCGGCGGCAGTAAACGATCAATCGAGCGGCCGGGCGCCGGCGGCCGGGTTGGATGGCAGAGAGTTCGCAATGTTCCTTTTTTTCAGGAGTGAAGCATGATCAGGATCATCGGACTGGTTCTTCTGGTCGTCGGCGTGACGCTGCTGATTTTCGGCTACAACGCCTCCCAATCCGTGGGCGAGCAAATTGTCGAAGGGTTCACGGGCCGCTTTACCAAACAAACGATGGCGTATTTGATCGGCGGCATCGCGGCCATCGTGGGCGGCGCCGCCTTGGCCCTATGGGGCGGCCGGCGCACCTCGACGTAATTCATCCTAAGGCGGGGAGCCCTGAGGCAACGTAACGCTCCGCGGAGCTTCAATCGCGACGATCATGAATGGCACAACTCCACGTCCCGATCCGATGACGTTGGTCTTGGAAACCTATCGCCGCCAGGAAGCGACGGACTTCGGCAACGCCTGGGTGGGGATGGAGCCGACCTTTCAGACCGAGAAGTCCGTCCGCAAGTGGCAGAAGATGTCCGCCGAGCCGGGCGGCGAGGACGCCTACTTTCGTCGACGACTACATGCTCAAGACGCAGAAGAAGGTCGCCAAGACGATCAAGAAGCGCTACGAGGCCCAGCGCGAGGAAGGCCGGCCCCATTGCATGTTCGCGCGCGTCGAGCTGGACGACGACCTCGATCAGTGGCAGGTGCGGCGGCAGAACCTGCTCTTTCACTGGGCGGACGACAGCCTGGAGCCGTTCGAGGTCCGCTTTCGCTCGACCCGGAGACGTTCGAATACAGCATCAAGCCGGTGCCGCTGGCCTGGTTCTACGACGAGCGGTTCGTGGCCTTCCTGGAGGAGTTCCTCTGGAAGGTGCCGCGCAAGCTCGGGCTGTCGTGCGCCATCGCCCACGGCGGGGGGCAGTTCTCGCTGTCCGCCAAGACGTTCCTGACCGGCAGCCTGCTCGCCGACGACATCGCCTACAAGGTGAACCATCCGGAGCTGGCGACCTGGATCATGGACTGGCCCAACCCCGACGACCGCGCGTTCCGCGCCACGCGGCCGCGGCTGGCGGCGTTTCAGCAGGTCTTGCAGCACTACTGGGCCGGCGGCTTCCATCCGCGCGCCATCGGCGTGCTGACGGCCGAGAACGCCTACCTCGACCGCGGCTTCGGCGCCGGCGCAGCTCGCCCGCCGAGGGACTGATGGACCCGCGCCACGGGCCGGTCGGCAACGCCGCGCGAGGTGTTTCAAACCAACTTCGCCTTCGGGCGGGCCGTGCGCCTGCAAGCGCAGAACGTCCACCCCGGCTACTGGCAGTCGGCCCATCCCGACGAGGACGGCTACCGCCCGGACCAGATCATGCGCTACAGCGAAGGCAATCTCAACCGCCTGCAGATCGTCGGCGAGCTGCACGTCAAGAGCGGCAAGGTCCTGGAGGCGGAGAAGGCCCCGGAGCTCGACGCCCCGCTGGAGCTGGCCCTGCTGACGACGGAGGCCAGTTGGGAAAACCGCGGCCAGATGAGCCGCACCAGCGCCCGCGATTTCGTCGAGGCCCTGCTGCTCGACGTGCACCACGCGCAGTACCTCCAGGCGCATCCGCACGTGGCCGTCAAGGATTCGCTCCTTCAGGACCAGATCCTCGGCGACGCGGAAGAGACCCTGAAGCGCCACGGCGGCGCGACGACGCTGGCGCGCCTGCACCGCGAAGCCCGGGAGCTCAATCTGGAGGCGTCGCGCGGCCGCATGAACACCGACTGGATCGAGCCGGAGACGCTGTTCTGGGCGGCCTGGCGAGTGCTGCCCGCGGGCGAGAAGGCCGCCCTCGCCCGCGAGGCGATCGGCGGCTTCCTGGAGCGCGTGGAGCAGGCCGCCGCGATGGACCCGCGGCCGGAGGCAGCCGAGCGACCCGATGGAGTGGCATCGCCATCGCATTCATCCGTTGCTGTGGGAAGCGCTGGAAAAAGACGCACCGGCCGGCGGGGCTACCGACCCGCTGCGAAAGGAACTGGAGGCCTGGCAGGCGCGCAACGACGAGTATCTGGCACGCCGGCCGAAGTGGTCGCAGGTGAAAGACGCGGCCCCGCCGTGGGCCTGCGGTTAACCACGTTCGTTAGCGCGAGACGGAAACTGCCAGCAACGTGGAGGGAGAGATGATGAGTCCCACGGCGTTTTGGTCGCTGCTCAAGGAAGCAGGTGTCCAATGGTGGAAGGACAATGCCCCTCACCTGGGGGCGGCGCTCGCTTTTTATGCGACGTTTTCGCTCGCCCCGCTCCTGCTCATTACCGTTGCAGTCACGGGCCTCGTCTTTGGTCGTGAAGCGGCGGAGGGGCGGCTGCTCGGACACCTCCGCCATCTCGTCGGCGAGGAAATGGCTACGGCGCTGCAGGCGACCGTTGCCGGCGCCAGCGAACCCACTGCGGGGGTCTTGGCCGCGGTTGTCGGGGGGGGCATGCTCCTGCTAGGCGCCACTTGGTTCTTCGGCGAATTGCACGACGCGCTCAACACGATCTGGAAGGTCCAGCTCCAGCCCGGCAGCGCCATCTGGCGCATCGCCAAGTACCATCTTCTGTCCTTCTCGATGGTATTGGGGACGGCGCTGGTCCTGCTCGTCTCCCTGGTCGTCAGCGCCGCGCTGGTGGGGCTCGGCAGCCAGTTTGGCGACTGGCAGTCCTTTCGAAGGGGGGAGGCAATAAATTTCGCCGTCTCCTTTGGCGTGATGACTCTTCTCTTCGCGATGATCTACCGGTTTCTCCCGGATACCGTCATCGCCTGGAAGGACGTTCGGATTGGCTCGGTCGTCACCTCCTTGCTGTTTAGCATCGGCAAGCTGCTGATCGGACTCTATCTGGGCCACACCGCGGTGACGTCGTCGTTCGGCGCGGCCGGCTCCTTTGCTGCACTGCTGATCTGGCTCTATTACTCGGCCCAGATCTTCCTGTTTGGGGCCGAGCTGACGAAGGCCTATGCAAGCCGGCACCCATCACGCGGACGGACAACTCTTGGCAGGACACGTTCGTGAAGAAAGCGTTATGTATGCGGCACGCTCCGAATCAATCCAAGCCCACTTGTTCGATGGAGCCCGAGCAACTTAAAGCTCGCCTGCCCACGGTTGCCTTCGCTTTTGGCGGCTATGATGTGACCAATCTCGGCCGCAGTGACGAGCTGTTGGCTCATTCAGCGTACGGCCGGATTGTGCGCGACGATCTGAAAAAGGCATCGCAGGCGTACACCGAGATCACCGGTCGCCCGATGGATTTGGTGGGCCGCGTCGCAGCGCGACGTGAGACCACCTGGGAAACCTACGCCGATGCCGTCGTGTTGGTTCTGGCGATGGAGACGGTGCAACTGCGCTTGCTGGAAGAGTTCTTCGGAATCGGCCTTCGCTCGGCGCGACTGGCTTACGGTTATAGTTTGGGTGAGCTGGCGGCGCTGGTCGCAAGCGGCGTGTTTCAGCTTGACGAAATGCTGCGCATTTCACTGCCGCTCGCCGATGACACGATCGAGCTGGCTCGCGACGTCACATTGGCCGTGCTCTTTTCGCGAGGGCTGGAGCTGCCGATGCCGGGGGTACGCCGTCTCTGCGTCGAGATCAACCAGCAAGGCGCCGGCGTGATGGGCGTCGCCGGCTATTTGACGCCCAACTCACTGCTCTTCATGGGGCAGGGCGATACGCTCGATCGTTTCGCCGGCGGCATGGCCCGGCAGTTTCCCGGGCGACTTCACGTCAGAAAGAAGGATAGCCGCTGGGCACCCCTGCACACACCGATCATTCGCGAGAAGAGCGTGCGGGACCGTTTCGCCGTCAGCCTGCACACGCTGCGAGATGGCTTGACCGCTCCGACGCCGGCCATCGTCTCCCTGGCGACCGGCGAGTGCAGCTATGATGACACCAACGCCCGCGAGATGCTGGATCGGTGGATCGACCAACCCCAGCGGCTGTGGGATGCCGTCTACAAGACGTTCACACTGGGGATCGAAACGGTGATCCACGTGGGCCCCGAGCCGAAGATCATTCCGGCGACGTTCCGCCGCGTGCGTGACAACGTCCAGGCCCAAACCAAGGTCAGCCTGGGCATGAGGGCCCTGGCGGGGATCATCAGCCGCCCCTGGCTCAAGGCGCTGCTGCCGGCCGGCACGGCGCTGCTGCGCTTCCTCTACGTCGAGCACGTGGTCCTCGAGGACTGGCTGCTCGAACAAGAGGTGAGGTAGTGGGGTTATAAGCGACCGGGGAGGGAGTGCCACTTTGGACTGGATGACACCGATCTATCTTCTGGCGGCGTTGCTGCTCGTCCTGCTGAATGCGTTCTTTGTGCTGGCCGAGTTCGCTCTGGTGAAGGTCCGGGCTACCCGCATCGAGGAGCTGGTGCGGCAGGGAAATCGTCCCGCGCTGGTCACGCGTGAAATGATCAGGCACCTGGACAACTATCTATCGGCCACTCAGTTGGGGATCACCGTTGCCAGCTTGGGCTTGGGTTGGCTGGGCAAGCCGGCGTTCGCTGGCTTGATCGAAACCGTCATCGCTTTGCCGGGTTGGTGGTCCGCCGCGGCAAGCTACACGGTCTCCTTGACGGTCTCGTTCCTCATCATCACGTTTCTGCACATCGTGGTGGGTGAACTGGCCCCCAAGAGCATGGCCATCCGCCGCTCGGAGCAGTGCGCTCTGGCGATTGCGTATCCGATGCGCTGGGCCTACCGACTGTTCTATCCGCCGATGCTCGTGCTGAACGGCGCTTCCAACCTGGTGCTTCGGCTGATGGGGCTGCAGGTCGCACAGGCCGAAGTCGCCCACACGGAGCAGGAGTTGCGCCTCTTGCTCTCCACGACGGAGACAAGCAGGAGCTTTTCCTTGAACCGGCTGCTCATGCTGGAGAACGTCTTTGATTTGGGCAATCAAACCGTGAAGGATGTCATGATCCCGTGGGCGCGCGTACAGTATCTGTCGCGGTCAGCCACTCGGGATCAAATCATGTCGCTGCTCGCCAAGCATCGTTTCTCCCGCTGGCCGGTGTTGGACCCCGACAGCGGTGCGCCGATCGGCTACTTATTGATGAAGGACTTGATTGTGCCCTCGACTGGGGAGACTGCTTGGACGCGCCTCATCCGACCTCTACGAATCGTCAGCCCACGTGACAGCCTCGAAGTGACGATGCAGGCATTGCAACAAGACGGCGCCAACATGGCGATCGTGCTGGAGGGTTCACGTCCCCTTGGCCTGATCACATTGGAAGACATTCTGGAGGAGATCGTCGGCAGGATCGAGGACGAATACGCCCGGTTGCCCAAGCTGTATCTGAAAGACGCGCTTGTGGCTGGCGGCGTCGTGCTCGACCTCGCCGCGGAAGCGCCGGAGGAGGCGATCCGCTCGCTCGCCGCTTCCATCGCGCCAGAGAATCTGCCTCGAGGCTCGGACGTCGCCGCCTTGGCCTGGGCGGGCGAGCGGCAGATGTCCACGGACATCGGGCAGGGCGTTGCCATCCCACACGCTCGCTGCCCTGGCCTTGTAAGACCTCTCCTGGTCCTCGGGCGTTCCGTGGAAGGCATCCGCTTCAGCGCGAAATTCGCCGAGCCAGTGCACTTGGTCTTTTTGCTGGTTACTCCGGCGGAGCGGCCCAGCCTCCAAGTCTCGTTGCTGGCACAACTGGCCTGTGTCGCCCGGAGCGAACTGATACGAGAGCGTCTCTGCCGGGCCCACTCCGCCCAAGAACTGGTTGACATCATTGCCACGGCGGACCCCGCCGTAGGCAACGAAGGCAGGCTCCTGCCGGGAGAAGAAAAGAAACCCCAGCTCTCTCCCTTAGTGCAAGGTGAGGATCGCTGGCGTGACGATGGCGGCCAGGGATAACTCCCGAATCTGCCGTAGCGGAGAGCGCGCCTCGAACTGACCGAAGGGATAAGAATCTGGTAAAATGCTTGGGAACAACTGACAACGGACGCAATTAGCGTCCGGCGATGTTGAAAGGAAGGACCGGAGCCATGAAAACCGCGACCCGCTTAATTGTTGCAATGGCCGCACAATGCCAACGTCTGATCCAGCAATCGGCGGCCACGGCCGCGCCCCTGCGAGGGGCCCTTCACCCCAAACATCTGCTGTGGATGTGCGACAAGATTGAAGACCACGCCGACGATTGGCCAGCCACGAAAACGCATCGCTGGATTGGGTTTGTTCAGTGCGGGATGATGGCCAATGGCATGCTTGACCTGGCCGGGACCAAAGCCATGTTTGACGAAGTCAAAATCGCCTACGGAGGAGCCGGTGAGGACGAAGACTTGACCGATCACCTTAGCGTCGAGATGGATCTTGGTGGACAGGGTTAACCGCCTCCGTGCCAGGGGAGAATATCGTGGCTGACGACAACAAGACGAGCTACGTGCCCGGTGATTCGGTAGGCCAAGATAAGGCGGAGCCGAATTGCGGAAAATGCGGCGGCAAAGACTTTACAGGGCAATTATGCACCTTCGCGGGCACCGAAGGAGTGTTGGTCTATTGCCGACAATGTGGGGCCGTCATCGGCTGGGGGTCGAAGCGAAGATCATAACGGATCTCTCCGCTCGCCGTCGCCGAAGGTCGGTCGAGACGAGCTGAAGCAGGCGTTGTGGTGTGCGTAGCGATACCATGACGGCCACCACCACCCCACGAGGCCACCATGCACCGCGGTATCGATCCCTCACGCGACGGCGATCATTACATCCTCGACGCGGATGGCAATCCCCAGCTTGAGCCAGACATGGAAGCCTGGGTTGCCTGGATGCAATTGGACGAACGGCCGCTGGCGGAGACGCAGGTGACGCCCGAAGTGTGCGTCCGTACTCGGTTCATGGGGACCGACCCGCGACGCACGAAGGTTGGCCAGCCGCTCTTATGGGAGACGTTCATCGTCGGCGGCAAGCACCACGACTACCGGGAGCGGTACGCGAGCCGCGAAGAGGCCCTGGAAGGGCACGAGCGAATGGTGGCGTTCGCCAAGGACCAGTCCAACTGATCCAGAAAGGGAACATGTGCGGCGCTACCCAAGCGTCGCGTCCTGCGGCTTATTCATCGCATCGTGAGCGATGAAGGAAAGGGGGGCCGGTTCAAGCCCGCCTTTAGCAATGTAGTGTCTCCAGCGGCACTCCGGGTGCAGACTTCCGTATCTACTCGCGGGCAGGACAACAAGATATACACCATCGACTGAATTGCAACCTTGACCAATCGTCGGCACATAGCTATCCTGCGCTCAACCTTTACCTTTCAATTTCAAGGTGCTCGATGGCCAAGAAAACAGTATCGTCCGATCGCTCTGACCCCAAGAAGAACAAGAGCCTTGCCATTCGCAACGTGCTGAAGCGCATGCCGACTGCCAAGGCAAGGGAAGTGGCCGCACTGGTCAGAAGAGAGTACGGCCATCAGGTTGGCCCGAACATGATCTATATGGTCAAGACCAAGAGCAACATGGCTGCGGATGGAAGGCTGAAGACAAAGAATGGCACGAAAGCCAGCAGCCCAATGACTTCGGCTGCTTTGTGGATCGAGGCCATCAAGATCGCCCGCCAATTGCTAAAGGCCACCGGCAGCGTTCCGAATGCGACAGCCCTCTTGAAGGCGGTAGACGGGTAGGATCGACGGGTAGGATCGACGGGTAGGATCGACGGGTAGGATCGACGGGTAGGATCGACGGGTAGGACGACGGCCTACCACACGTCGAGTTTGGTGGTCGTCTCTTACCGTGACTCGATGGCGATCGTCTTCTTCACGGTCTGAAAGGGGTTCGGCGAGCACTCCATCTGGACCTGCTGGCCCTGGGCGCGAACCTGAAAGGAATGCACCACGCGGTCGGACACGCCGTCGCCTCGCAGCAGCTCGCCGTCGCTGAAGGCCAGTTCGCTGGCGAAGACGGTGATCTGCTCCTTGCCGGCGCCGCCCTTGGCCTTGAGGCTCTTGCCCTCCGGCGGGAAGCGGAATTGCGTGCCGGCCTTGACCTTCGTGCTTGCGGGGGCCAGCAGCACCTTGCGGCCCCGGGCACTCGTGCCGATGAGCTCGATGAACACGTCTTTGGACGGCTTCACAAAGATCACGATCTCGTCGTTGTTCGTGAAGATGTTGCCGGACTTGTTCGTCTTCAGCTCGATCTCGAAAGGTGCCGGCGAGCTGGGCGCGTGGTCCGCCGCGGACAGGCCGTCGAGGGGGACCAGCGGGATGCCCAGCCGCAATCCGCGGACGAGGCGCTCAAACCTGCCTTCCCAAGCGTCGCGCGGGACATACTCGCCGGCCAACAGTGCCGAGAAGCCAAAGTCCACGAGCTTCTGCTTCCAGCGGGCGTCGTTCTGGAACTGCTTCGAATTGTTCAAGCCGATCTCCGCGCCGGCTTGCGATAGCGAGAGCGGCAGATCGAGGAAGGCCTTGCTGGCGGGCTTCAGCGCCTCGACGGTTTGCGACTTGCCCAGGAGCTGCTCCAGGGCGTTCATGAACTTCTCTTCGTCCCGCTTCACCAGGGCGTCGAGCTCGCTTTGCTCGCGATAGAGCTTGAGCACGGCCCCGACGTCCGTGCCGGCGGGTACAGCATCCACTTTCCGCAGCGTCGGCCGCACCACGTCGGCGAAAGTCTTCATGCCGCGGTCGTGGCAGCGCATGCACGATAGCCCGTTGCGGACCGTCTTGTCCGAGGCGTTCGCGTCGGTCACGACCGAGGTGGGTGCGAAATCGATCCGCTGCCCTTTGTCGTCGGTGATGTAGTACGCCTGCAAGCCGTTGGGAAGCGTGAAGATCATCTCGCCGCCGGCCGGTTTCAGGTTGATCAGGTCGGTGAAGATGTTGTCGCTGCCCTGGCTGCTCTGGAAATCGAAGCTTTTCCAATAGGCGCCGTACTTGCCCTCGTGCCGCTCCACCACCCGGTTGTTGCGCGAGACGCCGGATTGCACCATGCCCGCCCGGATCGCCTTGGAGCTGGCCACGTTGGCCGCGCTATCGACCGCGAGCAGGGTTTCCAGCTCCTTGAGCGTCCGCGGCAGTTGGAGGAAGTCTTCATAGAGCGGCGGCTGCGTGACCGTGCTCACGAACCAGTCCGCTCGCAGGTAGGCGATCGGCCGCGCCTGGTCGGCATGGCTGAAGAACTCTTCCGCCAGCGTGAGATAGGCGTCGGACTTGTGACTCACTACGCCGTAGGGGTATTCCAACAGGGCCAGGTCGAAGAGGTTCAGTTTGCTGGTGGCGACGAACTTCCCGTCCTTCACCTGCCGGAACGGCTGCTTGTCCCAGCCCAGCTTGCGGATGTCGATCCGCAGCACGGTGCGCGTGCGCTCAATCGGAAGGGGCCGGACCAGCTCGGTCTGCCAGGAAAGGTGGTTGATCGCCTTGGCCAGCGCCTCGCGCTCGAGGGCCAGCTCCTCTTTGCCGGCGCCTGCGTTCAGCCGGTGAGCGATGCTGAAGTACCTGGCGAACTTGCGATCGGGCAGCGGAATTCGCCGCACGTCGCGCAAGATGCTCTCCAGGATCGCTTCGTTGCCGAACCCCAATTCCTTGGGCGGCGGGGGCGCCTTGCCCTCCGGAAAGGGTGGCGCGTCCGCGGCGATCCAGGCCTTGATCGCCGCGACCTCCTCGGCGTTCAGCCGCGGCCGATCCGGCGGCGGCATCATCGAGTCGTCGGTCGCTTTGATAAGCTGGTAGAGCAGCGAGTCTTCGGCGCTCCCCGGCGCGAGCTTGTCCTTGGAGACGAGCAACTCGCGATCCAGGATCTTGACGCCCCCCTTGGTGGCCTTGCCGCCGTGGCACTCGAGGCAATGCGCTTCGAGGATGACGCGGGCCTTGGCGGCGATTTCTTCCTTGGACTGCCGGCCAAACGCCTGATCCTGGCTCGAGGACAGGAGGCTTGCCGTGACGATCAGCAAAGCAAGGGAGATCGGCCTCGTGCGCATGGTTGCCGTCTCCCCGGAGGTGACCCCCTGCCAGGGCAGGGGGTCACGCGTTTTGGGCCGAAGATCTCGAGCGATCAAGGTGCGGTCAGTTCGGCTCTTCGGGGATTGCCTCGTCGAAGGTCCCCGGCGGCACTGACTGGAGTTGCTTCTTGGCCGTCCCGCGCTTCGCCACGGAGACGCCCGAGGGTGCGGCCGCCGGCTTGGCCGGAGCAGCACCTGCCCCGCCTTTGGAAACGCCGGGCGCACCGCCCGCTGCGGCGCCATCCTCGGGCCCAGCCGCCGACCCATCGCCAAGGGGAGCACCGCCTCCCTGGGCACCACCTCCCGGGGCACCGCCTCCCGGGGCACCGCCTCCCTGAGCACCGCCTCCCGGGGCACCGCCGTCCGGCGCACCACCGTCCGGCGCACCACCCGCCCCGCCCGCGCCACCCCCCGGAATCTGGCCAGCACCGACCGGCGGCGCACCACCACCCGGCGCCCCGTCACCCGGCACACCGCCACCCGGCACACCGCCACCCGGCACACCACCACCCGGCACACCACCACCCGGCACACCACCACCCGGCACACCGCCACCCGGCACACCACCACCCGGCACACCACCACCCGGCACACCGCCACCCGGCACACCGCCACCTTTCACACCAGCGCCCGGTCCACTGCCCACGAGCGGTCCTGGCCCCTTGGCGCCCGGCGGGACCGTCTCGATGTACTGAATCGGGTAGAAGACTCCGTGCGCCTCGCACCAGTAGTACGGGCAGTGGGCATGCGGATCGAAGTACAGGTACGTTTCGTAGCGCCAGTCGTACCATTTTTCGGTGAAGTGCTTCTGCGCCTTACCGGCGTAGTAGAAGCCGTGGCTGAACTTCACGCCGTGCTCCTGGCAATAGGACCCCACGTTTTCGAAGTAGTGGTTGCCGCCGCCGTGGCCTTCTCGGTGACAGTCTGCCCCCTGCCAGCTACCAGGCCCGTGTGACTGCCGCGAATGGCTGGACTGCGTGTGCCGCGGAGCGTGAGCCGTGTGGATCCCTCCGTGTGAGTGGCCCGACGTGCGCTGGCCGTGAAGCGGCGCGCTCGTGCGGCTCGGCCCGTGGGAGTTGCCCGACCGGCCGCCTTGGCCGCCACCTTGGCCTCGGCCTTGATTTCCCGCCAGCGCGAAGGGGGCGGAGGCCAGGGTGAGCCCCAGCGTGGCCGCCGCCGCCAAGAGGCGTAACCGTTCGCCAGGGAAGAGTCCCTCGCCGTAGATTCCCTGCAACTCTTCCTGTCCAAGCTCCTCCAGAATTGGCAAATCGTCGATTCGGATGCATGTCATAAAGCGTCTCCTCAAGAGTTCAAGAGTTCAATGGTTTCTTTTAGATGCATTCGTACAGCGGCACTTCCAGGCGGGTCTTCCGCGATTCGAGCCAGGCGCCAAACAATTCCTGACGGATGGTCGCCGCGGTGTCAGCGTTGAATTCGGCGCGGCGGAGGGCCTCGACCTTGATCAGATGAAACCCCATGTCCGTCTTGAGCGGGCCGACCACCTCACCCTCGTGGGCGGCGAAAACGGCGGACGCCACGGCAGGATTCAACGTGCAGCGGCTGACCACGCCCAAGCTCCCCCCGGCTTCGCGAGACTCCGCGTCGGTCGAGTAATCGTGGGCCAAGTCGCCGAAAGCCCGCTCGTCGTCCTGAGTCTTGCTCAGGAGCTCGTTGGCAATCCCTTCGTCCTGGACCACGATGTGCGACAATTCCGCCTGATCGTAGTGACTCGCGTTCTGGGCAAAGTGCTTCTCCAGCCGCCCCTGCGTCACTCGGTCCGCCAGCTTTTGCCGCAGCAGTGTCCCTTCCAGGCCGGCTTCCAGGTCCGCGACGGTCAGATGGTTTTGCTTGAGCCACTCTTGCGTGCCGGCCGCCTTGTGCAAGCCCAGGCTCTGGCGGTAGTCGTCCGCCGCCTGCTGCAATTCGCTTTGGCTGACGGTGAGCCCTTCTTGCTTGGCAGCCGCGGCGATCAATTTTGTTTCAATGGCCTCGGCAATCAGCGGTTCCAGGTCCCCATTCATCATCAAGGCACGCAAGAACTCCTTGAGAGAAAGAGCCGACCCATCGCTGGTGGCCACAACGACCTTGTTGAAATCTGTCATGCGTCGCTCGCTTTCCAAGACTCTTTGGAGAAGAGGGACCACGTGGCCCCCGAAAGCAAAAAAAGCCGACGTGGCCGAACACCAGAGGTATTCGACCACGTCGGCTTACTCGTCAACGAGCCTCTCGGCGCCGCCGAGTTGCTCTTTATCTAGTCATCCGACAGCCATCACCCTGGCTGGGAGACAACCGCTCATGCGCGCCTGCTCCTAGCTGGCGAACGCATTGTAGGGCACGAAGTGGCAATGTCAAGTAAGCGGCGGTCTCCATGTGTGCCCAGACTTTCTGGCCACTCCATGTCAACCGATAGGGCCGTGGGTGCGCCACGGCGGAGCTTGCCTCCGCCGGGCGATGTTCAAGACCAGAACGCGCGCCGTGGAAGTTACGACAGCCACCGCGGGGCTCGTCCCCGCGGGGCGATGTTCAAAACACGGGACAGCGTGGAAACATCGTCCCACGCGGGCAAGCCGCGTGGTGACGCGAGGAACTCGCGGCACCTTCTGGTTAAGAACATGGCTCGGCGGGGGCAAGCCCCGCCGTGGCCGGTCTCCTGACATCCGTGCCAGGAAAACTTGGCACCCACGCAGTCTCCAGCGAGCGGGTGTCAAGCCGTGCGGTCATCCGATATGATTGTCCTTCAATGCAGACCGGCCCACTGACAGACCAATTGACGCCGCTGCTCCGCAAGCATGCGATCTTTTCTCTGCTGGACGAAGACAAGCTCGCGGAGCTGATCCCGAAGTTCGAGATGATCGCCGTCTCGATGGGCGAGACCATCATCCGGGAAGGCGACCAGGGCGACTCGGCCTATCTGGTCTACTCAGGCAAGGTCCGCGCCCTCAAAGAGGGGCCTGCCGGCAAGCCCCTCACCTTGGGCCTGCTCTCCGCGGGTGATCTCTTCGGCGAGCACGCGATCTTGACCGACGAAGTCCGCTCCGCCTCTTGCCGGGCCGCCGAGGACGGCGTGCTGTTCCGCATCCAGCGCGCGGACTTCCAGAAACTGCTGAACGACAACCCGGCCTTGCGACCCTACTTCGACAAGTTCATGCGGCAGAGGTCGCTGATCAACTTCCTCCGCCTGACAACGTTCTTGGGTGCCTTGCCCGCCCGACAGGTGCTCGCCTTGCTGGACCAGTTGGAGGACCGCTCTTTCCCCAGCGGCACGACGATCGTGCAAGAAGGCGAACCGGGGGACCAGCTCTACCTCATCAAGTCCGGCGAGGTCCGAGTGACCCGCGGACGGCCGGGGGAAGAGCACGTGCTGGCTTACCTCGGTCCGGGCGACTATTTTGGCGAACGCGCGCTGATCCGCGATCAGCCCAGGGCGGCCAGCGTCGTGGCTCTGGCGGACACCGATTGCTACAGCCTTAGCCGGCCAAACTTTGAGGGTCTGCTGCTGCTCGCGCCTCAATTGAAGGAGCAGCTCGCCAGGGCCATTGAGCGATACCATCGCAGTGAAGAACTGGAAAAGCAGTTTGGTCCTTCACCCCCGGCTGTCGCCGAGAAACCGCTCGGCACGCCGGCCGAGGAAATGTCACCGCCGCGGGAGGACGAACCACCGCGTGTCGGCACACGCCCGCGGGCCTGGTGGCGCTTCTGGAAGCGGTATCCCTGGGTCCCCCAGCACGACGAAACCGACTGCGGGGCGGCGGCACTGGCCATGATCGCCCGCCACCACGGTTTGCGGCTGTCGCGGGGGCGGCTGCGCGACGTGGCTCAGGTCGGACGCGAAGGCACCAGCATGTTCAACCTGGCTGCGGCGGCCGAGAACATCGGATTCGCTTGCCGAGCGGTCACGACGGACTACGGTCACCTCTCCGGCTTGCCGCTGCCTGCCGTTGCCCACTGGCAGCGATCGCACTTCATCGTGCTCTACGAGGTCACGGCGACGCACGTCGTTGCGGGCGATCCGGCCGTCGGCATCGTCACGCTGGTTCGCGCGGAGTTCGAGCAAGGATGGGCTGGCAAGCTTCTGCTCGTGACCCCCACTGCACGCCTGCAAACCCCTCAGCCGTCTCACAGCATCTTCAGGCCGTTTTGGCCCTTCCTCCTCCCCTCCAAATACCTCTTCCTTCAGGTCGTCCTGGCATCCTTGCTGCTCGGGGCGTTCCAGCTCGGCATTCCCCTCTTCATCGAGAACGTCGTGGATCGGACGCTGGCATCGTCCCACGTCCACCTGCTGAATCTGCTGCTGGGGGGCATGCTCGCGGTCGTTGCCCTGTACGGGGCGACGCTCTGCGTCCGGCAGTATGGGCTCCTTTGCATCGCTGGGCGGCTCAGTCCGCAAATGACGGCGGGCCTCTTCCGACACCTGCTGCAACTGCCCCTGCACTATCTGGATTCCCGGAGGGTCGGCGATCTCCTGGTCCGCTTCGAAGACAACCGCCGGCTCTTGAACCTCATGGCCGGGAAAGCCTTGACGCTCGGGCTGGATGCCCTGCTGGTTCCTCTCGGGCTGGGGCTGATGTTGCACTACAGCCCGCGATTGACGCTGGTCGCCCTGCTGGGCTTGCTTGGCTACGTCGGCTTGACGCTGTTTTTCTCGTCTCGGCTCAAGCGCCACCGCCAGAAGTTGGCCGAACAAGAAGCGCGGGTCGAGTCGATGGTGACGGAATCCATGCAGGCCATCCGCGCCATCAAGGACGCGGCCGCCGAGACGACCATGAGCCGAAGATTCGGGAAACGGGTCGCCGAAAAATCCGACGCGGAGTTCAACGTCCGAAGGCTGGAGATGATCCGGGATGGGCTTTCCAGGACGCTGCACCTGCTCGGTGCCACGTTGCTGCTCTGGCTGGGAGCGCACCTGGTCCTGACGGGTGAGCTAACCGTCGGCCAGTTCATGGCGTTTCAGGGCCTCGTGGTCATGCTCGGGATACCCCTCGTGGGGCTGCTGGGGCTTTGGGATGAGCTTGAGCACGGCCTGCTCTCGCTCTACCGACTGGGCGATCTGCTGGAGGCGCCGCCAGAGCGAGGCTCGGACAAGCGGGTCATTCGAGTGCCACGCCTCTGCGGCCACATCGAATTCCAGGACGTCTCCTTCCGCGATGATGCCGGCGGTCAAGACGTGCTCAGTCACATCGATCTCGAGATCGAGCCCTTTCAGACGGTGGCGCTGGTCGGACGGCCTGGTGCTGGGAAAACCACCCTGACCATGCTGTTGCAACGGTTCCTCCTGCCCACCGACGGGAAGGTCCTGCTGGATGGAAGAGACGCAAGTTCCCTCGAGCTCCGGTCGCTGCGCGAGCACATCGGCGTCGTCACGTCGGAGCCGCCGATTTTTTGCGGGACCGTTCGCGAGAACATCGCCCTGGCAGACCCGACCGCGCCCCTGGATCGTGTGACGGAGGCAGCGAAGCTGGCCCAGGCAGACGGTTTTATCCGAGCGTTGCCGCGGGGATATGAGACCGTGATCGGCGCGCGGGGTTTCGGTCTGTCGCCTGGCCAGCGGCTACAAATCGGCCTGGCGCGCACACTTTTGAAAGACCCGCCGATCCTGGTTCTCGACGAGATCACCGCGACGCTCGATCCCGAGTCGCAGCAGGCGATCGAAGCCAACCTGCCCACGATCCTGCACCATCGAACGGCCATCGTCATCCCGCACCGCCGGACGACGGTCCCGAGTGCCGGCGCGATTGTCGTGCTCGATGAGGGCCGCATTGTCGAAAGGGGCACGCACCGGGAGCTGCTGGAGCGGAAAGGTCTGTACTACTACCTGGGCCGGCTCAACGGTTCGTCGCTGGACGACTCCTAGCGCCTGAATGGATCAGACTCGAGGCGAGGGACTTGGCCGCTCGAGAGAGATGAGACCAAGAGGTGAGAACCAAGAGGTGAGATGGTTGAGCAGGCCGCAATTGGCGGCGCTGGCTTGTGCGGTTGCAGATGCCGCTCTATAATCATTCGACGGCAATGAGTTGTGAAGCAGAGCAAAGACACGGTTGGTATGGACGCCGGAAACGGTCGTTCTTCCTGTCTCGCCCGCATCGTTGTGCTTAGCGGCCCTTCTCGGCGAGGCCGTCGTCGATTGGCGGCGAATCAGCTCTTTGTTTGTTTGGCTGCACGTGCCGTTTCTGGTTGTCAGTGGCGGACTCGCAGCGTTTCTTTTAGGGAGGCAGCAATGCCACAAGGTAAGGTAAAGAGGTTGGTTGCGGATCGCGGCTTTGGGTTTGTCGAGTCAGGACGAAACGACCTGTTCTTCCACCATTCCGAGGTGAAGGGGATAGCCTTTACGGACCTTCGCGAGGGCCAGATGGTTGACTTCGACCTGGGCGAAGGAAAGAAAGGGCCCTGCGCGACGTTGGTAAGACTTCCTGGGCAGGCGTCTCAAGGCAAGTAGTTCACCGGACATCGGCTGGCTTAAGAGGCTTGGCCCGATCCGACGATTCCCAGGGCCAAGGTACGGTTTTTGCTGTTCAGGCTAAAGTCGGTTGACTAGATGAGGGGCAACCCGGCCTCGCGCTGGGGGGCTCGTTGACGAGTATGCCGACGTGGTGGATGCCCTTTACGGCCCCACCACGTCGGTTTCTTTTTGCCCTTGGCCCAGCTACCCGCCTCAAGGAGGTGACGAGTGGATACCGTTCGACCGCTTGTTTGTATCGACCTATCCGCCGGAAGAGTGCGGGCTGGCCACGTTCACGAAGGACTCGGCCGACGCGGTCGATCTGGCGGCGCCGGACCAGTGTCTGCTCGGTGGCGGCGATCCAGAAGACGCGCACGCTCCGCTACGACGACCCGCGCGTCGTCCACGTCATCGACAACGGCCGCGCCGACGCCTACCGCCTGGCCGCGGAAGTGGCCAACGACGGCCCGTGCGACGTGGTGAGCTTGCAGCACGAGTTCGGCCTCTATCCCGGCGAGTGGGGCGGCGCGTGCTGGACTTCGTGCGGGACTGTCGCAAGCCGATCGTCACCACGTTCCACACGCTGCTTGACCCAGCCGGACGCGCTGCCGCGGCGCTTGATCCAGAACCTTGGCGGCCCACAGCCAGGGCATCGTGGTCATGACCAAGGTCGCGGCCCGGCTGTTGGCCGGCGTCTATGGCGTGTCGGGTCCGCACGTGCGGGTGATTCCGCATGGCGTGCCCGAGGTCCCCTTCGAGCGCGACGACGCGCACAAGGCGCGGCTGGGACTGGCGGGCCGGCGGGTGATTTGCACGTTCGGGCTCATCAACCGCGGCAAGGGGCTGGAATACATGATCCGGGCCATGCCCCGGATCGTGGCCGCCTGTCCGGAGGCCCTCTACCTGATCGTGGGCGCCACCCATCCGCAGGTCAAACGCCAGGAAGGCGAAGTCTATCGCGAGAGCCTGGTCGCGATGGCCGCAGTCGCTGGGCGTCGGCGAGCACGTGCGTTTCGTCAACCAGTATCTCAGCCTGGCCGACCTGCTGTGGCACTTGCAGGCCTGCGACGTGTATCGTCACTCCCTATCCGGGAAAGGACCAGATCGCCAGCGGCACGCTGGCCTACGCCATGGCGGCGGTGGGGCGCGGTGGTGAGCACGCCCTATCTCTACGCCGAAGAAGTGCTGGCCGACGGGCGCGGCCTGCTCGTGCCGTTTGCCGACAGCGCCGCGCTGGCCGAGGCGACGCTGCGGTTCCTGAGCGACGACGCCGCTGGCGAACGAAACCCGGCGCCGGGCGTACGAATACGCCAAGCCGATGTTCTGGCCGAACGTGGGCCGGCAGTACCTGGAGTTCTTCAGCCAGGTCGCGTTTGCCGATTGACGAAAAACCGAAGCGGACTTCACCGTCGGGCATCTCGCCACTCCTCGGCGGCCCACGAAACTCGTGTACGGAGACGGTTAGTGCAGATACAGGATTCTAATGCACGTTCGGACTCGACTGTCGCTGGATCACCTGGATCGCATGACCGATTCGACCGGGCTGATTCAGCACGCCATCTACAGCATTCCGCGGCGCGAGAGCGGCTACACGACCGACGACAACGCCCGGGCCTTGCGGCTGTGCGCTCGCCTGTGGGGCGAGCACCCCGACGAGCGGATGTTGAGCGCGAGTGACGTGCTATTTGAGCTTTCTGGAGCATGCCCGCTGCCCCGTCCGCGGGTTCCACAATTTCCTGAGCTACCAGCGCGACTGGCTGGATGCGGCAGGGACCGGCGATTGCCAGGGCCAGGCGGTTCTGCGCCTTGGCCGAAGTGCTCGGCAGCGGTCTGCCGGATGGATTACCGCGTGCTGGCCCGCGAGTTGATCGAAGCCGTCCTGCCCGCGCTGGCCGAGCTGCGGAGCTTGCGGGCGCAGGCCTACGTGATTCTGGCCTGGGGCCATCTGTGGACGGCGGGCGTGGACGACATCGAGCCGCTGGAGAGCGTCGCCTGGTCTCGCGGCGAGGCGGCTGGTGGAGTGCTACCACCGCTCGCAGCGGCCGGACTGGCCGTGGTTCGAGTCGCGGATGACCTATGCCAACGCCGTGTTGCCGCACGCCCTGTTCGATGCGGCCGAGCGCTGGCCGCGAGGAGGCGTTTCTCGAAGTCGCCGAGTCGTCGTTCGCCTTCCTCGATCTGGTGACGACGGCGGAGAACGTCTTTTGGCCGATCGGCAACCGCGATTGGTATTCCGCACGGCGAGGAGAAGTCGCTCTACGACCAGCAACCCGTGGAGGCCGCCACGATGGCCGACGCCGCGCTGGCGGCGTTCGAGCTGCTGCGGCGACGAGAAGTACCTGGCCATCTTCCGCCGGGCGCACGGCTGGTTCCACGGCCAAAACAGCTTGGAGCAGCCGCTGGTCGATGATCGCAGCGGGGCCTGCTTCGACGGCCTGCAGCCGTCCGGCGTCAATCGGAACCAGGGGGCGGAATCGACGCTCGCCTATCTTGTGGACGGAACTGCACAGCTTCGAAGCTCCAGCCAGCGCTGGGCGACATCGGCAAGGCCGCGCGTCGCCACGGCGCGTAACCGCGCGACCACATGCCGACGTGCTCGGACACATGAAGTCCGTCGTGGATCATTCACCAAGGAAATCGGAATGCTGCGAGAATCGAAAACGCCCAATCTTGCACGCCGAGCTGTTCCATCGCCATCCCGACAATCCGATCCTCACGGCGCAGGACTGGCCCTATCCGGCCCATACGGTGTTCAACGCCGGCGCGTGCCAGATGGGGGACGAAACGATCTTGCTCGTCCGCGTCGAAGATCGCCGCGGCCATTCGCACCTGACCGTGGCCCGCAGCAACGACGGCGTCTCGAACTGGCAGATCGACTCCAAGCCCAGCTTCGCTCCCGATCCGGCGAACTTCTCGGAAGAAGCCTGGGGCGTGGAAGACCCGCGCCTGACCTGGGTCGAGGAGCGCGAGGAATGGATCATCGCCTACACGGCCTATTCACCCAGCGGGCCGATGGTGTCGCTTGGCGCGGACGAAGGACTTCACATCCTTCTCCCGGCTCGGGCCGGTCATGCCGCCGGAAGACAAGGACGCCGCCGTCTTTCCCCGCCGCTTCGGCAACCGCTACGCGATGATTCATCGGCCGGTTTCCGCCGGCAGCTCCGGTGCGCACATCTGGCTCTCCTTCTCGCCCGACCTGACGCATTGGGGCGACCACCACATCCTGCTGCACGCGCGGCGCGGCGCCTGGTGGGACGCCAACAAGATCGGCCTGAGCCCGCCGCCGCTGGAAACGCCCGAGGGCTGGCTGCTCCTCTACCACGGCGTGCGGCACACGGCCGGCGGGTGCCTGTACCGGCTGGGGCTGGCCCTGCTCGACCTGGAGGACCCGTGGCAGGTCCTGCGCCGCAGCGACGAATGGATCTTCGCGCCCGAGATGCCCTACGAGCGCCAGGGCGACGTCAACGGCGTGGTGTTTCCCTGCGGCTGGATTCTGGACAAGGCGAGCGGCGCGATCCGCATCTACTACGGCGGCGCCGACACCTGCCTGGCCCTGGCCACCGCCCAGCTCTCCGACGTGCTCAGCTACCTGCGCAAGTGCCCGGAGCCACCAAGACGAAAACGCGTAGGAATGGCCTCGCTGGATTGACGAGTTCTGAATCGGCCTCGCCGATAACGACGACGTGGACGTGGGAGACTGACCAAGCGGCGCCGGAATCGTTGCACGTTCGCTTCTCTGGAGTTCCCACGGATGGACGACCGTCACTCTGGCCGCACGATCCATCGTTTCCAACCGCTGCGCTACTGCTTCGCCCTGGCCCTGGTGGCCCTGGCGCTGGCCGTCACGCTTGCGATCCTGCCGCTGCGCGAGCAACCAGGCAGCTTGCTCTTCTTTGTCGCCGTGGTGCTCGCCAGCTGGTATGGAGGGATCGGGCCCGGTCTGGTCGCCACGTTGATGTCCGCCGCCGCACTCAACTACGTCGCATTGCCGCGCATTTACTCGGCTGGCGAAGGCGCCGCCGACGCCGCGCGTGGCGGAGTATTCATCCTCGTGGCCGTTCTGATCAGCGGCGTTCAAGCCCGCTGGCGCCGCAGCGAACGCCGGCTTGCCGTCGAGGCGACGGAGCTCGAGAGGGCGCGCCAGATTCAGCGCCGGCTCCTCCCCCCGGCGCCGCCGGAGCTGCCTGGCTTCGATATCGCCGCGGCGTGTTTGCCCGCGAACGCCACGGGAGGCGATTACTACGATTATCTCCCAATGCCCGACGGCCGCCTGGGAATCGCCGTGGGTGACGTGTGCGGCCACGGCTTCTCGTCCGCGCTGCTGGCGGCGGAGCTCCACGCCTATCTGCAAGCGCTGGCCCTGACCAGGGAGGACGTTGGCGAGATGCTGACCCTCGCCAACGGCATCCTCCTGAGCGATATCGAGCCAGGACGATTCGCGACCGTTTTCTTAGCGTGCCTCGATCCGGCTACGCGGTCCTTGGTCTATGCGAGCGCGGGCCAGGAGGGTTTTCTGTTCCACGCCGAGGGAGGGCTGACGCGGCTGGAAAGCACCGGCCTTCCCCTGGGCCTCATGCCGGACGAGGTCACGCGCGGTGCGCGGACCGTGAGGCTGGCGGCAGGCGACGCCGTGCTTCTGGTCACCGATGGCGTGTACGAGGCCGGCTCGCCCCGAGGGGCTCCTTTGGGTCTGCCTCAGGTGCTCGCACTGGTCCGCGCCCATCGAGAATCGAGCGCCCGCCAGATTGTGGATGCTTTGTGTCAGGCGGCCGTAAGCCACACGGGGCGCCTCCCCCGAACCGACGACATGACGGTTGTGGTCATCAAGTCCGTCCGGCGGACCATCGAACGGCCGGTGACTCACGGATGACGAGCCAGATCAGCCTGCACCCCTCGCGTTCCAAGAGACGACCCGCGGCGTCAGCGATGAAGCGTCCCCAGCGGCGTGTGCCCGCAGGACGTGCAGACGAATTGGCGAAGCCCTAGCTCGCCGCCGCGCCGTCCCGAGCAAACGGGACAGACCGTGCTGTGGCACTGCTCGCAGACGAAGCCGTGATCCTGCTCGATCTTCGGCATGCCCGGCTGCTCGAACGGCGCGGCCGAGCTGCTCTGCACAAACGGCCTCAGCGCTTTGCCGCAGGCCTTGCACGTGCAATTCGGCGGCCGAGGGGCCCGGTCACCCAAGACACGCGAGAACCAACCCATGTTTCCCTCTCCTGCGACACGGTGGCCAGCCGACGGGACATGGTTTGTCCGTTCCGTTCCACGTGCCGGCCACATTTCCGCGTGGAGAGAGCAGACCGCTTCATTGTACTCGGGCGACGGCTAGTGCAACACGGGCAAACTTTGCTCGCATTCGCCTCCGGCCGAAGTCTGAAGTCCGAAGTCCGAAGTCTGAAGTCCGAACCACACGTCGGGCTGACGCCTCGACGCTCGCCGGCCGTGGGAAAGAAAAACCGCCGCGGCTTCCGGACGGAAACCGCGGCGGCGGGAATCGATGCGGAGGACTCGGTCACTAGAAACGTGGCGGTCGCTCGCCGGCCAAGGTGAGCGCCTCTTCCTCTTCCTGGATGATGATCCGCGGCGTGACCATCATCATCAGGCTTTGCGTCTCGCGGCCGATGCCGACGTTCTTGAAGAGCCGGTTGATGTAGGGCATCTTGCTGAGGATCGGCACGCCGAACTCCGTTGCGGCCCTCGCTCAAACGCTTGATGCCGCCCAAGCAGCACCGTGCCGCCGTCGGGCACGCTGACCGTGGTGGTCACCGTGATGAACGAGAAGCGTCGGCAACTGCACCGTCGTGCCCTGCCGTGTCTCTGGTCGGTCGTTCTCGCTGCCGCTGGTCACGTCGCTCGTCGGGTCGCTGCCGGTCGAGCTGCTCTCCTGGCTGGTCGTGCGACACGGAGCCTCGAAGCGTGAACGTGTTGACCTCGCCGATCTGGCTGAAGAACGGCACCACCGTCAGCCGCACGAAGCGGCGGTCGGTGCGAGACGACGCGCCTGCACGCTGAGGGACGTGCCTTCGCTGAAGCACGACGATCACCGGCTGCTGGGCGGCGGCGAAGTCGCCGACGACCGGGATGACGCTGATCACGAACGGGCGCTGCGTGGTGTCGGCCACGATGGCCGACTGGCCGTTGAACAGCGTCACCTTCGGCGCCTGCAGCATGTTGGTCCGCTGGTCGCCCTGGGCGGCCTGGATGAAGAAGAAGGCCTCGATGTCGCTGAGGATCGCGAAGCCCATGGACATGCCCGCCGTCGGCTCGAAATCCGCCGAACTGCGGCGTGGCGATGGTGAAGCTGTCTTGCGTGAAGGGGATGTCCAGGTCGGCGCTGAACACGCCGGGGGCCGAGAGACCGACGGTCACGTCCTTGTTGTGGTCGCGGTCGTGCAGGTCGCGGGAGGCCAGTGGCGTGGCGTCGCCGCTGTTGGCCGCCGACGGTGTCCTTGCCGAACACCTGGAACGGGCGGTCGATGTCGTCGTCGATGTCGAAGTCGAAATCGACGCCGATCCGCTCGAAGAAGTTGTCGTTCAGCGTGATGAACCGGACTTCGATCGTCACCTGCAGGTCTTGCAGGCGGCGGAGCTGCTCGAGCAGGTCGGCGATCTGCTCGTGCACTTCCTGCGTCTGGCTGACGACCAGGCTCAGGTTGTGTCGAAACCGCTGGATGCGAGCCCGGCCCGCCGACTTCGTCCCACGATTGTGGGGGCGATCGTCGTGGTGATCAGCTCGATCAGCGTGTCGAAGTTGGGCTGGTTACCCCCCTCCAGGCCGCCGGGGCCCGTGCCGGGGCGGCTCAGCAGGCCCTGGCCCGGCCCGGCCTGCGCCAGGTTGGCCAGCACGTTGTCGGCCAGCTTGCCGTTGAGGCCGCCATGATTGTTGGCCGCCACGACGACCGGCGCCTGCCCGGCCCCGGCGCCGGTGTACTGCGCCTGGCGGTAGGCTTCGGAGATCGCGCTGCCCAGGCCCATATTGACCGAGGGAGCGAAGTTGGGGATCGGGATCACCAGGTCGGCCACATCGTAGGTGATCGTGTAGACCTCCTCGTCGCGCAGGTCGGTGCTGGTGACCTTCAGCACTTCGTCCTTGATCACCCAGCTCAGCCGCAGCGGAGGCAGAATGATCTGTAGCGCACTGCGGAGCGAGATATCCTGCTGGAGGTTAACGGTCACGGGCGTGTTGGGCTCGACGCCCGAAGCGGCCAGACCGTTGGGATCCAAGTGCATGTTCACATCGGTGACGCGCGAAAGGTAATCTACCACCTCGTGCAGCGGCGCCTTGGTGAACTGCAGCGAGACCGGCGTCTTGAGCTTCTGCTCGATCTCGACCTCTTTGGGAGTGCGTCGGCGGTCCATCCGCGGAGCGCCGCGCTTCAGCCGCAGGGCCTCCCAGTACGGAGGAAACTTGCGCGGATTGCGATCATCCTGCGGCTCCGAGGAGGCTTCCGCGGACTGCATGGCCAGCTCGAAGCCCTTCGCCTTGCCGTCGCGAATCTGCTCGCCAGTCACCAGGTTGCGGCGGAAGCCGTTCATCCATACCAACTGGCGGACCACCGGCTCGGTGTTGTCCGGATCGAGGCTCTGGGCCTGTCTGACCAGCGCGTCGGCTTCGGCCCAGCGCTGCTGTTCCATCAGCTCGTTGAACTGCTCGACGAGACGGGCCAGCATTTGCTGCCGTTGGACGTTGTATTGCTGCTCGCGGTGCCTGGCGTCCTTGACTTCCTGGTTCCTCCGGTCCAGGTCGATGCGGCCACGGTTCTGTTCGACGTAGGCCTTCATCAGGTTGATGTCGTGATCGACGCGGCCCAGGAGCTGCTGCTCCGACTGCGGATCGAGCCCGGCCTTGGCGACTTGCCCGCGGGCCTCCTCCAACACGCGCAGGGCGCCCAGCGGGTTGTTCTGCTGGAGCGTCCGAGCGGCCGCGCTGGGCGGTGGCCAGATCGGCGGAGGTCTTCTTTCGCAAGAGGATGGCTTTCTGCGTGGCTTCATCCAGCAATTGGCCGCGGCCCAGGATGTTGAGCCGGCCCTTCAGCCGGTCCTGCGTCAAAGGATCGAGCTCGTCCATCCGCGCCGCGGCTTGCAGGTAGAGCTGCCGTGCGCGATCGGCCTGTTGCACCTGAAGGGCCTGTTCGGCCTCGAGGAACAGCTTCATCGCCGTGGTCATGTTGCCCGAAGCGCCACCCGCACCGGGGGGAGGGGGCAGCTCAAACCGCTGGGCCGGCTGCTGGGCCTGGGCGGGAATCACGTTCTGGTCCCACGTGCGACCCGCCGGCAGCGGGCCGGTCTGTTGGAAGATCGCCTGCTGAACGCCCGAGGGGCGGCGCGCCTGGGCGATCCGCGCGTGCATGGCGCGCGGATTGCGTTCGTACTGCGAATACGTGCGGCACAGGGCCTCGGCATTGCGCAGTCGCCCGCTCCGCCGCATCGACCTGGTTCCACTTCAGCAAGGCCTCGGCTTGTTCCAGCAGCAGTTGTCCCTGCCGCTGCCGCACGGCGGCGACGTCGCCCCCGCTCTGCTGCGTTTGCTGGGCGAGGTGGTCCAGCTCGCGGTGCTGGCCGATGAGGGCTTCGACCTTTGCCGGAGAATCGTCTTGCACCCCGTAGGGCACGTTCATGCCCTTGGCCTGACCGGCGAGGTTCGCGGCCGTGCGCCAGTCTCCTTCCGACAGACGAAGCCTGGCTTGCACGAGCAAAGCGTCGCAAGCGGCACGCGGCGGCGGGCCACTGCGTGCGGCCCCCGGCTGAGCCCCGGCACTCGGGGGCGCGGCTGCGCCTGCGGCGGCCAGAGGGCCCCACGGTTGCTGAGCATCGCCCGAGGGCGCCGGCGATCGCCGCATGTTCGGATCGCCGCCGGCGTGGACGACGCCGCCGGCCTGCATCACGCCACCCGCTGGCATCACACCACCCAGCGGTGCGATTCCGGCCGGTCGCGCTGCGGCGACTGGCATGCCCCCCTGACTCGGAGGAGCGGTCGGCGCCATGCGCGGGGGGGCCGTATTCATGGGGGGATTCTGCATCGGCCCGCGCTGGGCGTCCGCAAAGGGATCATTGGGGGCTGCCGAATCGCCGCCAAACAGGCTCCAGCCGAGGATCCCTCCGGCGGAAGAGTCTGGCGCGGGCAGTTGCCCGACGGCCGCGGCCGTCAACCAAGAGGTGCCGAGCGGCGCGCCCTGGATTGCCATCGGCAGCAGGGCGCTCAACAGCATGGCCGCGACAAGAACGCGAGACTTAGTCTTCAAGACGATCTCCTTTTGCGAACTCTCACCCACGGTGACCGCGCGGAAGCCCCTCCGCTGCGGCACTCTTGTGCTCCCACACATTCACATGCTGGCCCGGCCTGGCTCTCCCGCGCCACGACGGGCCGCTCTCTACGCGTCGATCCACGGGGCGTGCATGCGCGCACGCCCGGCCAAGACCCTCGGCCGCCGGAGGCGCGAACCGCCACCCGGGACTGCCAGGGATCGATAGCTGAATCGGAAACGGTAGAAGAGGGCGGAGTAGATACTTGCGGCCAAACGTGGGGTCAAGGGCACCTCGGAGAAAACGATCTTCGTGCAGTGATCTTGTCGCCGTCGTCCTCCTTGTCGTTCTCGTTCTCGTGCTCGTGCTCGAACACCAACACGCGTTTCGAGGACGAGGACGAGGACGACGACGAGGACGAACGGAGTCGTCCGGTAACCCACGTTGTGAGCGCCGGCTGGCGCAGGGGCCGGTGGCCGTCGCCATCACTGCTGGCTAGAATACACCGACTTCCACGGTCCTACGGTGCAAGGCGAATCCAGCCGATGCGGACGGCATGGTGCCGCGGTTGTTGCCTGTCTCTAGGTGGTTCCATGAAGCCTTCCACGCTCGTTTTCTGGGTGTTGCTGGTCGGCGGCGGCACTTTCCTCGTCGCCGGGGCGCTTCGTTCGCAGGACCCGCCACGAGCCAAACTCCCAGCCGAGCGCGCCGAGCCGAAGGTGATGCAAAAGGAGAAAGAACGAGGCGAGGCAGACGCACCGCCTGCGGATGCCCTCGCCGACTCGAAGGAGCTCATGAAGAAATGGCTGGACTTCGCGGCGCCGGGAGCGCACCACAAGAAGCTCGACCCCCTCGTCGGCAAGTGGGACTATCGTCAAACTTTGTGGACGGGGCCCGACTCGCCCCCTACCGAGAACTCCGGCACGACAGAGGTCCGCTGGATTATGGGCCAGCGCTTCGTGCAGATGGAGTCCACCGGCAAGTTCTTGGACAAAGACTTCCACAGCATGTGGCTGTTGGGCTTCGATAACTTGAAGAAGAAATACGTCAGTTGCTACGTCGATAATCTTGGCAGCGGGCTCTATCCGGCCGAGGGAGGTGCCGGGCCGGCCGACCGCGGCATCATCCTGGTCGGCCAGATGGACGATTGGTTTACCGGCGAGCACGACCGCGGCTTTCACTTACGTGATTCGCAGCGTAAGCAAAGACAAGTGGACCTTTGAGATGACCGACCTGACCTCCGGTGCGAAGGCCATGGAAGTCGTCTACCGCCGGAAGAAATAAGCACGAGATCAGGCGCAAAAGCTCGCCTCCGCTGGGCTGCCCCAGCGGAACGACGACTGGCCAGCTACCCGACACGCACCAGTGATTCGTGGAACCAAGACCACCGCTTCCCCGCATCGGTACGGCCACGGCGCACGATGGTTACCGCTTCTTCGTGCGCGTCTGGGAGGCCGCACCGTCAGGAGCCAGGGGGCAGGAGTCAGGAGTCAAGAAATCACACTCTGCGGCTGACTCTTGTCTCCCGACCCCTGACTCCTGTCTCCTGCCTCCTGACCCCTGTCCACCTGCCCCTGATTCCTGTCTCCCCCGTGGCCGGGTGTTCTTCCTGCACGGCATCATCAGCCACGGCGGATGGTATGAATCCAGTTGTGCCGCATCGCTGAGGCGGGCTTCGAGGTGCACTTCCTCGACCGACGCGGCTCCGGCCTGAACGCCACCGCGCGGGGCGACGTGGACGCGTTTTCCACTTGGGTTCGGGACGTGGCCGACTATGTCGAGGCGGCTTCTCACGATCGCCGCCCGGCGATCCTGGCGGGCATTTCCTGGGGAGGCAAGCTGGCCCTGGCCGTCGCCCGACGGCATCCCCGGCTGCTCCGCGGCCTGGCGCTGATCTGTCCGGGCTTGTTCTCCCCCTATGGCGCCACGTGGCTGCAGCAGGTGTCGGTGAGTCTGGCGAGCCGCACGGCGCGCAGCCGCCGGCGCGTGAAGATTCCCCTGCAAGAATCTCACTTGTTTGCCGACGATCCCGTTTGGCAAAGATGGATCGAGCGCGACCCGCTGGTCTTGCGTCGGCTGACGCTGCGAGCCGCGCGGGCCAACCTGGAGCTCGGCCGAGATCTGGAAGGCCATCACCCCGCGCTAACGGCCCCGGTTTTGCTCATGCTGGCCGGCCGCGACCGCATCATCGACAACGCCCGCACGCGCCAGTTTTTCGACAGCCTGGCCAGCCCCAGCAAGCGTCTCGTGGAATACGCCGACGCTGCTCACACCCTGGAATTTGGCAGCACTTGCGGGCGCTATGTACGCGATTTTGTCGATTGGTGCGAATGCGACGTAAGCGACGCGAGGTGAAGAATGGGTGCTCAAGTAATTTGGGAACGCTGCGGATGGACCCGTTGAATGGGTTATCTGAGTAGATTAGCATGGGCTAAGCCAACTGAGGCAGTATGCCGAAAGCCATGAATGGAAGCCAACCACGGAGGGCACCCTAGGAGACTCGCGGCGCAGGATGCTGGGTAACCGTCGCGAGGATGCTCGCGACTTCCGGAGGGGTTTCCCATGCGCTGGCGCAACTGGGTTATTCGGTCACGATACCGGCACGTCCAGCGGTTCGTGGCCGGCACCTCGCACTCTTTCCCAACCCAGCGCCAAGTTCTCTTTGATAAGCTGCGTAGGAACGCCCAGAGCGACTTCGGCAGCCGGTTTGGCCTGGGAAGTATTCGCTCTCTTGCCGATTTCCGCCGTCTTCCCATCACCACCTACGAAGACTATCGGCCTTACGTTGAGCGGGTGAAGAACGGCGAGACCTCGGCCATGTTTGGTCCGGGAACCCAGGTGCTGATGTTCAGCATCACCTCGGGCACCACCAGCCAGTCGAAGTTCATCCCGATCACGCGCGAGTTCGTATCGGAATACCGCCGCGGCTGGAACCTGTGGGGCTCGGCCGTGTTTTTTGATCATCGGCCGCTCCTGAACTTGTGGAGCGTGCAGCTCACCAGCGACTGGCGCAAGCTCCACACCGACGGCGGCATCCCCTGCGGCAGCATCAGCGGTCTGGCCTCGGAGATGTCGCCGCTGGTTTCCCGGGTGGTCTTCCTGAACACGCGGCCGCTGATGAGGGTCGATGACCCGCTGTCCAAGCACTACCTCTCGTTGCGGCTGACTTTGCCCAGGCGAAACATCGGCAGCCTGATCACCGCCAACCCTAGCACGTTGATTGAGCTGGCAAAGATTGCCGACCGCGACCGCGAGCTGCTGATCCGCGACATCCACCAGGGCACGCTCAGCGACAAGTGCGAGGCGCCCGACGAAGTCCGCCGCGCCCTCCGCTGGCGGCTGCGGCCCAACCGCGAGCGGGCCCGCGAGCTGGAGCGGATTGTGGAACGGACGGGCAAGCTTTTGCCGCGCGACTATTGGCCCCAAATGCAATTGCTCTCCGTGTGGACCGGCGGATCGGTCGGGGCCTATCTCCCCTCGCTCCGCGAAGTCTACGGCGAGCTGCCGCTGCGCGACCACGGGCTGTCGGCCAGCGAGGGACGCATGACCATCCCCCTGGAGGACAACACCAGCGCCGGCGTGCTGGATTACACCAGCCAGTACTTCGAGTTCATTCCCGAAGGGGAGCACGGCCGTCCCAACCCGATCGTCCTGGAAGCCCACGAGCTGGAAATCGGCCAGCGCTACTTCGTCGTGCTCACCACGTCCAGCGGGTTCTATCGCTACGACATCTTCGACCTGGTGGAGTGCACGGGCTATCAGGGACAGGCGCCGCTGCTCAAGTTCCTCAACAAGGGGTCGCACTTCTCCAGCATCACGGGCGAGAAGCTCAGCGAGCACCAGGTGGCCGACTCGGTCCGGCGGGCGATGGAGGAAATGGACATCAGCCTGGGCCTGTTCACCATGGCCCCGCGCTGGGACGATCCGCCGGGCTACGTGCTGCTGCTGGAGCCGGGACCCTACGTGCCGCGGCGCCAGGAGCTGGCCGCGCGCGTGGATCGGCACATCGGCCGCATGAACGTAGAGTACCGCGAGCGCCTGACCAGCCAGCGGCTGCGGCCGTTGGAGGTGTGCACGGTGCCCGAGGGGGCATGGGAGATCTTCCGTGCCCAGCGCCTGCGCCGGGGCGGCTCGCTGGAACAGTACAAGCACCCCTGTCTGACGAACGATCTGGAGTTCATCCGTCGCCTGGACGCCATGGTGAAGGAGGCCGCGAGTGCCGCGATGCTTGGCCGGCGGCCGCAGCGCGCCGTGGAATCGGCTGCCCTTAGAGTTCGCTAAGCGGCCCGCCTCGTCCATCCGAAAATTCAGCCTCGGACGGCTGAACTCTGGCGCGTTTCCGCTACGAGCGTTCAGCCACCGGGGAACTCGGCCGCGTTGCTTACCCGAGCCGTTTTGCGGTTGACGAGGTATGGGAAGCCGCTCGTCAACTTCGATCATCGGGCATGCCTTGGCGTGGTTGCCGCTCGCGCTGGCGCCGCTGCTGGTGTGGGTGGCCGCATCTCACCGCTGGCCGCCCTGGGCCGTCATGTGGACGATGGCCGTTGTGGCCCTTCTGGCGTGCAAATGGATCACTTGGAGCGCTAGTAGCCTGCCGGCCAGCCCTCGATCTCGCCGGGCAGCCTACTGGCTGGCATGGCCCGGCTTGAACCCGGCGGCATTCTTGCGCATCAGCCGAGTCAGCCCGGCTGCGACGCCCACGGCGGCCGAGTGCCTTTGGGCGCTGGCCAAGCTACTGATCGGTGCGGGTCTGTTCTGGGCCGCCGCTCGGCTGGTGCCGGCCGACCGCGAGCTCGTGATCGGCTGGATCGGCCTGATCGGGCTGGCGCTGATGCTGCACTTTGGGGCGATCCATTTGCTGAGCTGCCTGTGGCGTTCTGCCGGCGTGGATGCTCTGCCGGTGATGAATAGCCCCCTGGCGTCTGCCAGCCTCAGCGACTTCTGGGGCGCGCGGTGGAACACGGCCTTCCGCGATCTGGCGCATCGGCACGTTTATCGCCCGCTCCTGGGTCGGCTGGGGCCGCGCGGGGCGACGGTGGCCGTGTTCGCTTTCAGCGGCATCGTGCACGACCTGGTGATTTCGCTCTCCGCTGGCGGAGGATATGGCGGGCCGACGGCGTACTTTGCGATTCAAGCCTGCGGGCTCTTGGGCGAGCGGTCGAAGGCCGGCCGATCACTTGGATTGGGCGGCGGCTTCCGCGGATGGCTCTTCACCGCCGTGGTTGTGACGGCGCCGGCCGGCTTGTTGTTTCATCGGCCATTCATCCATGAGGTCGTTTTGCCGTTCATGCGAGCGGCAGGCGCCTCGCGCAATAATGTCGCGCAGTAATGTTGCCCGCCAATGTCGCCTCTCGCTCCGCGAGAGGCCAGCACACTCTCGCGGAGCGAGAGGCGACTAAGGAGAAAAACACCATGTTCATCACGCTGCCCAATCTGATCGCTCTAGCCGGCGCCGGGCAATTGTGCGTGCTCGTGGCGTCGGCGCTGGTGCCGCTGCGGCTCAACTGGCGCCGCGACCTGGCCGCTTTGCCCCGCCTGCACCGGCAATTGTTCTGGGTCTACGGCGGCTATGTCGTGCTCTCGATCGTGGCCCTAGGCATGATCAGCCTGCTGAATGCAAAAGAGTTGGCCAGTGGCACGGGGCTGGCACGAGCCGTATGCGCCTATGCGGCGGTGTTCTGGGGCGTGCGGTTGTCCCTCCAGGCCGTGCTGGACGCCAGCCCGCATCTGACAACGTCTTGGCTGAAGATCGGGTACTCCGTGCTCACGCTGCTCTTCGCGGCCTTCACGAGCATCTATGGCTATTCGGCGCTGCGGTGAGCGGTGGATTGAATGTCGCCTTTCGCTCCCGCGAAAGGACGCTTCTTTCGCAGAGCGAAAGACGACTATTGAGGTCCGATCCGTCGGGCCTTGCCCCCGCGCGAACGAGCCGCAGCGCGTGCCCGTCGGCGCGGACGGTAACATTGCCGGGAAATACGTGCTGAATCGGCGCAGCGCCTCCGCCCGGCACGGTCATGTCGGCCAGCTCTTCCCAGTGACGGAACGTCATGTCTTGCAGGGGCCAGCCCTGCCGGCGCCAGAGTTGGCAGAACATCTCCCGCACGACGTATCGCGGCTGGCCGGCCAGCCTCTCGCGGCTCACTTGCACCTCGCCGCCCCTCAGCGCTGCGGCGGCTTCGTCGGCCAGGTTGCCGCCCAGGCCTGCGAGCACCTGGTGGGCCTCGCCGGCCAGCGCTCCCAGCCGCAGCAGCGAGGCCGTCACTTGAGGGCCAAACCGCTCGGTCAAAAGCGGCAGCAGCTCGTGCCGGACTCGATTGCGCGTGTGCTCCAGCGAGAGGTTTGTCGCATCGTGGCAGGATGCTTGCCCGAGCTGGACCAGGTATTCTTCCACGTCGCTGCGCCGCAGGCCCAGCAGCGGCCGGATCAGGGTCACGGCCGGACCCAGCAGACGCGCCCGCGGCATGCCGGCCAGGCCCGCCAGCCCCGCGCCCCTCAGGATGTGATGCAGCATGGTCTCGGCCTGGTCGTCGTCGGTATGTCCGGTGGCCAGGTAGCGATGCCGAGCCGCTCGGCGGCACCTTGCAGGAGGCGATACCGGGCATCGCGCCGCCGATTCCAGACCGTCGCCGAGGTCGAGCTCCGCCGGATCGACCCGTGCGGCTTCGCACGGCAGGCCCAGCCGCTCGGCCAGCTCGCGGACGAAGGCCTCCTCCGCGTCGGCCTCCGGCCGCAGGCGATGGTTGACGTGCGCGACGACGAGCCGGCCATCGCTTCCGCCGCTCTGTCTCAGGTGGTGCAGCCCTCGCAGCAGCGCCACGCTATCCGGCCCGCCTGAGACCGCGACCAACACGGTGACGCCGGCCCATTCGCCCGGCGGCCAGCTTTCGCTGAGACGCTGCTCGAAGGCATGAAGTATGCACGACGTGGCAGTGCGGCGAGTTGTCACGAATCCAAAATCCTAAAGCGGTGACGAGTCGTCGCACTCCAAAGGGACTAGGTCACCCCGTAGCTCGCCTGGTCCCCCAGCGGCGAGAGCTGCCCGGACATCATGAGGTAGGCCGTGACCCAAACGACGGCCACCAGCGGCGCGGCGAAGAGGATTCCCACGCCACAGGCCAGGAAGCCCAGCAGGATCATCCCAAGACTGGCCACGAAGAGCACGAACGTGGTGCCGCGGTTGCCTTCGGTAATGCTCGAAGCGACGGAGAAGGACTCGAGCACTCCTGTCTTGCTGTCGATCACGAGATTGTTCACCGGCCAGAACATCAGCATCAGGACGATCCCAGGGACGATGCACAGCATCAGTCCGGCTGCGCACAACAGGGTGACTAGAATGTAGACGCCCAGCGCCGGCCAGAACCGCGGGCCGCCGCTAAAGAGGTCGCCGAAGCTGGCTTCCTGGCCGCGGAGCATCTTCAGGATCATCAGGGTTTCGCCGACGCCGAGGTAAACCTGGGGAAAAGTACCCACCAGGCTCACCAGCAGTCCTCCCAGCATCACCGTCGCGCGATCGTGTCCTTGCTCGAGCAGCATCGCCTCGACGCGCCACGAGACAACCATGAACGCGATGCTGACCACCAGCATGACCAGCGTCACGCCCAAGAGCAGCCCCAGGTTCTCTGCCCAGACCTTCCAGGCGTGGCTGATGACCTGCCCGGCATCCGCCGGCTGATTGCGGATCATCCCGCCGCTGACGGCCAACGCCGGCGGCGCGTAGCCGCTCTGCGGCGCGCTGTAGGGGTTGTCGCTCGCGGCCGGGGCCGGCCCGAATCGCGCCGGGGCGAAGCCGCCGGGGACGGAGATGATGGCCCCGCACTTGGGGCACAAGGTGCTCTTGCCGGGCGAATCGTCCGGCAGACGGACAATCTGCCGGCAACTGGGGCATTGATAATCCACGGGAGCTGGCCTTTTCCCTCAGGAAGGCGAATCCAGGGCCTCACGCGACAAACCGCTACGGCGAGGAATCGGTCGCAGGCTTGTCACGCCCTAACCTTGTCACCTTGTCACCTTGTCACCTTGTCAGCTCACTAATCCGTCACCGGGTTTCGGACGATGTCGCCGCGGAACTTCACGCCGTCCAGCGGGGTGATCGGGTTCGGCTTGGCGGGGTCCAAGACCTTCTGCCGCAAGCCCGGGTTCCACAGCAGCGTGTAGGCGATCATCTTGCCGCTCACCCCTTCGGCGACGTGCAGCACCGAGCCGATGGGCGTGGCAGGGCCTCGGCGCGAATCGCTCCAGCCCGGTGACCATCGTAAAGCGCGGCGAGTCTTTCGATTTATCGAGCCCGAAATCGGCCATGATATTTCGGTAGTACGAGGCGCTGTATTTTCCCGATGGGTGCATGGTGAAGGCCTTGAGATCGCCCGTCAGCGAGTCCAGCACGTACACGACTTCGCCGCTGTCGTCGAGCAGCCCGGTGCAGATGACGACTTTGTCGTTCTGGTTGGCTCCGGTGGCCCAGGCGGGCCGCGCGCTCCAAAGCCATGCCAGCAGCGCCCCGCCAGCAACCACAAAAACCGCCAACAGTGCGCGCAGGACAATCGAAGACCGCTTCATGGAAGAACTCCTTGTGAGGGGACACAGCCGCCCGACGGGCAACGCCACCTGGGATTTGCCATCGCCGATTCAACAACGCACGAGCACACATCCCGCGCGGTTCATCGTAGCCATTCGTGCGGGGCGATTCCAGAGATCGCGGCACCGCTTGCCCCGCGGGCAGCGGCTGTCCGCGCAGCCACAAGAGCCATCCCGCGGGGAGGCGCGTCGAGGGTGGTCGCGGCAAGAAGCCGTCCGAAGCCACCTAGGCGGGCTGGGCCTTTCGCAGGTCGTCCAGCTCTCGCGTCAAACGCAGCCGCAGCGGGCTTTCCGGCCGAAGCTCTTCAAGCAATGCTTCAGCCCGCGCGAACCGCTCTTCCGACAACTCCGCACCCTTGTGAAACAACTGTCTCCAAGACCGGGCAACTTCTTGTTCGGTGAGCAAACCCAGGACCCTCGTCACGAACTATGGCACAACAACGCCCCCGCTGAACAGCCTCATTTCTAGCCGCGCGGCCGCGGGAAAGCAAGGTTGAGTCAGGTTTTGTGGCCCCGTTGCGCTTTCAGGCGGTGGTCAGCTACAAGAAGTTGAATGCAGTTGACGATTTCTTGTTCTTCATCCGCGGTGCGTGGTCGCGGCGGACAGGAGCGCCTGCCGTACGGGCTCAGTGTTGATCCACGCCCCCCAGCAGCTTCTCCTCCACCTTGTCGGCCTGCCAGGCCACGGCCGACAGAATCCGGCTGATGGTCAGCGGGTCGGCCGAGGCGGCGAGCTGGTTGGCCTGGATGGCGATCTTGTCTTGCCCGCCCTCTTCGATGACGGCAAACGCGCCGTGCACCAGGTTCTGGTTGTACTTCAGCAGCTTCGTCGCGTTGCCCTCGCTGGAGGGGCCGCAGACGGACGCGAAGCTGATGATCGACTGGCCGTCTTCATCCTTACGGTCGAAGGCCACTCGCACGATCTGCTTGCGGAGCGAGCCGATCGGCACAGTGACGTCCCAGCGGTCGCCTCCCCCGCCCCCTTCGGTGATCGTGTAGCCGGCCGACTGAGCGACGGCGCGGACCAGCGCTTTGGGATCGCCGCCGCGCTGCCCGGCGGTCGCCGAAGGCGCAAGATCGCCGAAATCCGTGCCTCCCTTGGTGGCGGCCACCGCGGCGGCCGTGGCGGCCGGACCGGGTGGAGCAGCCGGCGTTGCGCTGGGCTGATGTGTCCCTCCGGCGGCCATCGCGTGCTGGATCATGCCGGGCAGCATCATGCCGAAGCCGGCGCCCATGCCCATGCCCATCGCAGCCGCCGGCCGCCGCCGCCCTGCTCGGCCATCTTGGCCATGCTGTTGGCGGCCTGATACACGCTGAAGGCCTTGCAGGTCGCCGATCGCCCCCATGCGAGCTGCGGGCGTCGATCGCCTTTTGCACTTCCTCCGGCGGCGTGATGGCGTTGATGAAGAACTCGACCAGCTCCAGGCCGTACTTGCCGAACTCCTCGCCGACTTTGGCCGCGTGGCGCTGGCCGATTTCGTCGAACTGGGCCGGCAGGTCGAGCAGGCTGAGGCCGAGACTGCCCAGCATGTCGGTCAGCCGCGAGACGATCAGGTCCTTGAGGTACGGCGTGACCTCCTCGGTCGTGTACTTGCCCTGCGTGCCGACCAGCGTGTCGAGCAGCTGGGCCGAATCGACCACGCGGAACGAGAACTTGCCGTTGCTCCGCAGGCGGACGATGCCGAAATCCTTGTCGCGGACGGTGATCGGCTGCCGCGTGCCCCATTTCTGGTCGAGAAACGTCTGCTTGCCGATGAAATAGACCTGCGCCTGGAACGGCGACTTCTCCCACGGGATCGTGAGCAGCCGCGTGAGGATCGGCACGTTCATCGTGGTCAGCGTGTGCCGGCCGGGGCCGAACTTGTCCAGCGCCTTGCCGTCGCGAACGAACACCGCCTCCTGGTTCGGCTGCACGATGAGCTGGGCCCCGAGCTTGATATCGGCCGAGCCTTCCGGCGGCACGCGATGCACGAGCGAGCGGTTCGATTCGTCGAAAAAGTCGATGACTTCGAGGCGGAGAGCCATGGTATCGGTCGTGCTAGAGGTGAAAGCAGGTAGTGGTGAATGACGAATGTCGAAGCACGAATGACGAAGGAAGAGGGGCTGTGCCGGAGGTTTGCAACGGGTCTTGCTGAATGACGAATGTCTAAGCACGAATGACGAAGGAAGCACGAATGACGAACGTTAGGTCGCAGTAGCCCATTCGTTATTCGTGCTTCGTCCTCCGTCATTCCTTCGTCATTCGTGCTTCGTCATTCGTCATTCCCGGATGGACCCACTCCGTCGTGCCGTCGTCCCAGTTCTCCTTTTTCCAGATTGGGACGACTTCTTTCAAGGTGTCGATCAGCCATTTGCCGGCGGCAAAGGCGTCGTGGCGGTGCGGCGTGCTCACGGCCACGGCCACGCTGGCCTCGGCTAGCTCCAGGTGCCCCAGCCGATGAACGATGGCACATTCAATGACCGGCCAGCGGCTGCGGGCCTCGGCCTCCAGCTCGGCCAGCTTCTTGCGGGCCATGTCGGGATAACACTCGTAGTCCAGCGCAACCGTTCGCCGGCCGGCGGTTATCTCGCGCACCGTCCCCAGGAACAAGACAACCGCGCCGGCTTGCGGAGAGCTCACGTAGCCGAGCAGCGCCGCCGTATCGATGGGTGATTCAACCAATTCGATCATCAAACGCACTGAGGGAATCTTGGCGGATGATTATAATCGACGCCATCCCCCACACGAATCCCCACCCCGGAGGTGCGCCTCGTGGCCGATTGCGGCGTGCAGCCCACCACCCCATTCAAGCGGCCCGGCTTCTGGCGGAAACCGGGCTTCGGCTGCGCGTGCGTGGCGCTCGGGACCGCTCTTGTCATTGCGGCACATCCGCAGCCGGCCACCGCCCAGGCCGATACCGCCCAGGCCGATGAGGAGGATCGGCCTCAGTACCGTGCGGGTCTAATCGCCCAGTACACCGGCAGCGACGGCAAGACGCATCGCCGCGTGGACGAGCTGCTGTCGTTTGTTTGGGGAAAGCAACCACCCGACCCGCGTATGCCCGCTGGGGATTTTTCGGCTCGCTGGACCGGCAGATTGTTTTCGATCGCCCCGGGCGAATACCGGCTGTACGTGTATGCCGCCGGAGCAGTGAGGATCACCCTGGAGAAACAGGTTTTGCTCGACACCCGGACGGATCGGGCCGGGTGGCTCTCGGCGACACGCACAAAACTGACTTACGGCCACCATCCGCTGGAGGTCGAGTTCCGCAAGACGGCTGACGAGCCGCGAGTTGCGCTGTATTGGCAGGGGCCAAAGTTTGGCCTGGAGCCGGTGCCGACCTGGCACCTGTTTCACGATCCGCCGGCCACGCCCAGCCAACAGTTTGTCGAAGGCCAGCGGCTGGCCCATGTCCTGCGCTGCGTCGCCTGTCACGATACGGCGGCCGGTTTGAGTAAGCCGCTGCCGGCGCCGGCGCTCACTCGCCTGGCGGGTAACATCGATCGGGCCTGGCTGGCAAGCTGGATTCAACACGCGGGCCGCGACGCTGCGGCCGCCGAGGCGACCCTGCCTGCCTCGCGGATGCCAGTCGTGGGACTGTCGCGCGAGGAAGCCGCAGCGATCACCGAATATCTGCTGGTGAATTCGGAAAAGCCTGCTCACGTGGGCGAGTCTCTCCGAGACTCGCCGTCGCGTCTCGGAGAGACGCGGCCACGTGCTGACGGCCGAACGTCGCCGAAATCGAAGCCGACGGCACCTTCCCCCGCCGTTGGACGAGAGCTGTTCATGACGCTTGGCTGTCTGGCATGCCATCAGGCCGAGAAGCTCGGCCGAGGCGGGCTCTTCGGCGGTGGCGACTTGTCCCGTGTCGCGGAGAAGCGTCCGGCTGATTTCTTCGCTCGCTGGTTGGCCGAGCCGGCTGAGTTGAATCCCGATCATCGCATGCCCGTGTTTCCGCTCACACCACAGGAGCGGCTCGACCTGGCGGCATACCTCTCGTCGCTCAAGGGACCGCCCATGCGCGGGAAGACCGCCCCACTTGATCCCAAGACGGCGGACAAGGGGCGAGACCTGCTCGCGCGGCATCGTTGCGACCGATGTCATCAGGTGCCCGGCGTGCGGCGGCCGGGGGACGCGGGGACGCCGCTCGTGCGGCTGGATCGAAACAGCCGCTGGAGTGCCGGCTGTTCCGGCGAGCCGAATTCCGCCAAGGCGCGGCCCGGTTATCGGCTTGCCGAACCCTTGCAGACGGCGCTGCGCGAGTATTTCACTTCGCTCGCCCCGCGGAGCAGCACCGGCGAGCCGAGGCCGGCCGATTTGCCGCGGCACGTGGAGCCCACGTTGATCCTCGCCGAGCGCAATTGCCTCGGCTGTCATGCGCGCGGCAATACCGACGAGTTCGCTGGACTGTTGCCGGCAGTAGTCGCCGCTCGCCCACAACTTGCGCCCTCTCTGTCGGCCCTGAAGCCGCCGGCACTGCACGGCATCGGCGACAAATTTCACGAACAGGCGCTGCGCGACGCGATCTTGACCAAACACGCGCCCTTGCGGCCCTGGCTGCGGGTTCGCATGCCGCGGTTCGGTCCGTCGGACGACGAGATGGCGTCTCTGGTGAAGCACTTGACGGATACGGATCGCGTGCCGGCGGGCGGAGACGCGCTCGCCGTTGGCTCGGGGCTAAACCGTGAAGCGCCGAGCGACGCCGCGCTGCGAGTGGCCGGCGCACGGCTCGTCACGTCCGACGGCTTCGGTTGCACGAGCTGCCATCAGATCGGCCGGGCGATGCCGGAGCGCGACGAAATCCGCTCGCGCGGGCCGGACCTGGCGATGCTCGGCCGGCGCGTGCGGCGCGAGTGGTACGACCGCTTCACGCCCGACCCGGCGCGGATCGTGCCGAACATGGAGATGCCCTCGCTCGTCGCGCCGGTCCGCGGCGTGCTCGGTGACCGGCTGGAGGACCAGCTTGCCGCCGTGTGGCACGTGCTGGACCAGCCCGACTTTCACCCGCCGCTGCCGGGCGCCGTTCGCGTGGTCCGTTGCCGCAATGCGCCGGGCGAAAAGGAGCGGGCCAACGTGCTCACCGACGTGTTGAAGGTCGGCGAGCGCGTCTACGTCAAGCCGCTGGTGATCGGCCTGTCGAACCGGCACAACTTGCTGTTCGATCTGGAGACCGGCTCGCTCGCCGGCTGGTGGGTTGGCGACACGGCCCGCCAATACACGCGCGGCAAGAGTTGGCACTGGGAGCCGGGCGGCACGCAGGTGATCGCCTTCGGCCAAGCCGACTCGGAGATGAAGCGCTTCGCCAATCAGGGGCGGACGCTCCACGCTCCGCTGCGGCAGGGCCAGTTCCTGACCGAGTTGGATGCGTGGGAGCACGTCGAAGGGGGCGGCGTGCGGTTCACCTATCGCCTGCGGTTCCGAGAGGGAACGGGGCTCGACCACATGATCCCGATTACCCAGACGATCCTCCCGCTAGTCGGCGCGGCGGACAAGACCGGAGCGCCGCGATCCGGCTTCATCCGGCGGATCGAAATCGACCGGCGCCGGTTGGAGTTCGACTATCGGCTGCTGCCTCTGGGAAGCGTGAAGGACGCACCTATTTGGAGCGTCAGATTCGGTGGCGATGACGACGATCTCAAAGGACTGCCGCGTGCCGCGAAGACCGATTCGATCCAACTGGAGTCGCGCAGGCGATTGATCGCGTGGCCGGGCAGCGCAAAATCGAGCTGGATTATGTCACGGCCCTGCCCGTCGATTCACTGCCGGTGCCGGCCCCAAAAACCCGGCTTCCGGGCGAAGCCGGGCTTCTTCCCGCGGCGAAGCTCGAACGTCGTGCCCGGCTACGAGGCTCGGCGGCTGCCGTTGCCCGAGGACATCATGCCGACGGGCTTGGCGTGGCGCGAGGACGGCACCCTGGTCATTTCCGACCTTAAGGGCCGCGTGCTGCTGGCCCGCGACAGCAACGGCGACGGAGTGGAAGACACCCTCACGACGCTGGCTGACGGGCTGGCAGCGCCCTATGGCGTGGCGGCGCAAGACTGGCGCGGTGGACGTGATTCACAAACACGCGCTGCTGCGCTTGCACGACACGGATCGTGACGGCCGAGCCGACCGCATCGAGACGCTGGCCTCCGGGTGGGGCGTCACGGACGACTACCACGATTGGGCGGTGGGGCTAGAGCACGACGCCGCGGGCAACTATTACGTTGCTTTGCCGTGCCAACAGGACGATCGCACTGCCGCCGCGGCCCATCTCCGCGGCAAGGCTTTGAAGCTCGTCCCGCGCAAGCCGACGGCCGATGACCCGCGGCCCTTTGCGATGGAAGAGATCTGCGGCGGCCTGCGGTTCCCGATGGGCCTGGCGCTGGGCGCGACGGGGCCCTCTTCGCCACCGACAACCAGGGCAACTACAACCCATTCAACGAGCTGAACCACCTGCGGCCCGGGGCACACTACGGCTTCATCAACAAGCTGGACTTCCGGCCCGGCGCGCGTCCCTCCCTCACACCGCCGGCCATCGACCTGCCGCATCCCTGGACGCGGAGCGTCAACGGGATCGCCTTTCTCCACACGCCGCCGGCCGTGCGGCGGAAGCTCGGCCGCGATCTCTTCGGCCCCTTCGAGGGCCACCTCATCGGTTGCGAGTACGACACGCGCCGGCTGATCCGGATGAGCCTGCAAAAAGTCGGCGACACGTATCAAGGGGCCGCGTACGAGTTCACCACCGACGCCAACGTAGGACGGATTTCCAATCCGTCCGAGAAACAACCTGCCGAGAAGAGAAAGAACGATGCCGACGGACGGTTTGAAAAACCGTCCTACACCGACGGCATGCTCCAAGGCCCCGTCTGCTGTGCCGTCGCGCCCAACGGCGATCTCTACGTCGGCAACCTGCGCGATAGCGGCTGGGGCGGCGGGGCCAACGTCGGCTCCATCGTCCGCCTGCGGCCGAACGTAGGACGGGTTTCCAGTCCGTCCGAGCGTGACGGACGGCTTGAAAAACCGTCCTATGGCATCGCCGAAGTGCGAGCCACGCCCGACGGCTTCGAGATCGACTTCACCCGCGCGGTCGATCGCGGGGCAGCCTCGCGCACGGATAGCTACCAGGTCGCTTCCTACCGGCGCGATTCGACGCCCGCCTACGGTGGTCCGGACTTGGATCGGCGCAGTGAGTCGGTGCGATCGGTCGAAGTCTCGTCGGATGGCCGCCGGGCGCGGCTGAAGCTCGATCGGCTGCGCGGGGGCTTCGTCTACGAGATTCGTGTCAAGCGTCTGGCTCCTTCGGCCGAGGTCTTTCACCCGGACGAGGCGTATTTTACGCTCCGCAAGGTCCCGTAATATGTGCCAGGACGGCACGGCCGCGCGAGTTAAGGCCCGATCGGCCGCACGACCCTGGGCGGCAATGGCCCGGGCGACGGCCAGCTTTCTTGGCCGCCTTCGGTGCTCCAGATCGAGTACTGCGTTGGCTCTTTCAGGAACTTGATCGGTTCGCCATCGAAGGGCCCCTCGGGCACGGCCTCCAAATACTCCGGCACAAGCTCGTCGAGAGAATCCGGCATCCGGTGGTGGTCGGCCAGGTAGGCTTGCACGGCCAGATCGCAGGCGACCACGCGCAGCCACGCCTGGGTCGTCTTCCTCAGATCGACGGCCATACGTTGCCAGAGGCTGGTCCCGCTCCACGACTCGACCGCGTCCCCCAACCGGCGGACCCAGCCGTATTTGTGCCGCACGTACCCGTAATCTCGGTCGAGGATTGGCCCCAGCGGTTCGAGCTGCTGCTCCATACTTTGTATGCGGCGGAGTCCCTCTCGGCACTGGCTGGCCGAAGGTTTCAGCGCAGCGCCAAGCAACCTGCTCACGGCTAGTCTTTGGACGAGGACGCCTGCCACCATGTCCTCCAACACTCCGCCGGACTCCATCCGAATACCGACTTCCAAAGCATCCAGGTGCAGACCGAGCGCCGCGTCATCGTCTCCTGCTACTGCCTGGCCTTGCACTTCGGCATCCAGCGCACGGTACAGGTATTTCAACGCGGAGCTTGGCCGTAGCGGTTCGTACACCGACCACCAGGAGTAATCCACATTCACCAGCGAGGGGAGCTTCAGCGCCTGCCGGCCTTCCCGCACGAGCTCATCGCGGCGCTTGGGACTAATCGCCGGAGAGCTAAGGTCTTTGCCGATTGCCACGAGGCGATCGTAACCGTTGGGCGTCGGCAAATCGCTGTGAGTAATCGGCACCGGCTTGGCCAGCTCGTAGTAGACGATGCCCGCCGGGGCGACGAGGACCACCGCGGCCGCCAGACGGACTGCCACCCCCCAGCCTCGATGCGCAAGCGAATGTCCCGCCGTGGATCGAGTCCGTCGAACGTGTGATCTCCAGAGGCTCAAGTAGGCGGCGACAATCAGCGCCAATAGGCAAGGGATGAGGCCGCCAAGTGACCAGGTCAACCGCAGATCGAGCCAATCGTGCGCAGCTTGCCACCATTGGTACACATCGGGTCTGGGTCCAAAGGGCAAGATAGCGCAATACCAGGCGGCAGAACCGAGGATGCATCCCACGATCATCCACGCGATGCGCTTGCGCCGCGCGCCGGACCCAAACGCCAGCACCGTGGCACCGCCTATCGGCAGCCAAAGCGACAGTGGCTCGATGACCCAGGGCTTCCACAGGTCCAGGGGCGGCAAGTAGTACTCCTGCTTGCTCAAAAGAATGCCGCCGGAGAGTGCGCAGCCGATGAGGAAGGTCCCAAAGAACAGGTCGCGAAAGCCAAATCGCACCTTGGGCAGGCCAAGCCAGGTGCGACCGAATGGCGCACGGGCGACGAAGGGGCCGACGATCAGCACGGCCGTGATCGGCAGCATCTCCATGAGTAACCAAATCGCCAGCCAGGGCGCCGCCGCCACGACCAGGGCGACGGGCAAGATGCAGAACCCGGCCAGCCGCAGCAGACGGTGGTGCGGCGAGAGCGCAGCCCAAACGGCGATCAGCGCCGCGACGCTCATCAGCGAGAGGACGAACGCCGTGTGGACCAGCGCGGGAACGAGTTGGACTTCCCACATGGCACAGCTCACGAGAGATGACAGCCAATGCCATGATAGCTGCCGCAGCGGCGAGGCACGAGAAGCCCGGCTTCTTGGCTTCTTGGAGAAGCCGGGCTTCTAAGGTCGGCCCGATGATTGCCGTCGCCGCGCGCCGCACGTCGGGCTTACGCCTCGACGCTCGCCGCCGGTCTTTCTCACGCTCGGCTGGCCCTGGCCCGCTTCATCGCCGACAGCGGGTCGTCGTCGAAGTACATCCGCATCACCAGTTCCGCCACGCAGGCCGGCTTCCGCTCCCCCTCCATCTCGATGGTCATCTTGTAGGTGGCCTGCACGCCGCCCAGCACGTCTTTCAGCTCCTGCAAGTGGCTGATCATCCGCACCCGCAGGCCCGCCTTCACGGCGTTGGGGAACCGCACGCGGTTCAGCCCGTAGTTCAGCACGAACCGCACCCCCTCCACGCGGAAGGCCTGCTGGGCCAGGGCCGGGGCCAGCGACAGCGTGAGAAAGCCGTGCGCGATCGTGATGCCGAACGGGCTTTCGCGTTGTGCCCGCTCGGGATCACAGTGAATCCATTGCTGGTCGCCCGTGCTGCGGGCGAACTCGTCGATCCGCTCCTGAGAGATCGATACCCAATCGCTGACGCCGATCTGCTGGCCGACCAGCGACCGCAGCTCTTCCAGGCCTTTGATGACGCGAACCGGCACGAAAATGCCCTCGGCGGCGGGTGCAACCCGTGTGCGGAATTCGTGCCGACGATTCTAAGTGGCCCGTAGGGTGGGTCAAGCTCGCGCAGCGACACGCCGACCCACCAAATGCGTATGGCTTCGGTGCACGGCTCGCCCGCGCGTAGTTGGTGGGCCGCGGCCGCTGCCCGGCCTTGGCCCACCCTACGAACTACGAACTGCGAACTTGACCGAGCCGCGGTCGGCTGCAAGACTCCGAGAGTCCGGCCATCACTTCGCCTTTACTTTCACCTCCTCATGTTCGTCGATCGCGTCGAAATCCAGCTCGAGGCCGGCCGTGGCGGCGACGGGTGCGTCAGCTTCCGCCGGGAAAAGTACGTGCCCAAGGGCGGGCCTGACGGCGGCGACGGCGGGCGCGGCGGCAGCGTCGTGCTCGTGGCCCAGGACGGGGTCGATAGCCTGGCCGCCTTGTCGCATCGCAAGCATTGGAAGGCCACCAGCGGCGAGCGCGGCCACGGCGCCAACTGCCACGGCGCCGATGGCGGCGATCTCGTGCTGCAAGTGCCGCCGGGCACGGTGGTCCGCGACGCGGCCGAGGGGTTCGTCATCAAGGACCTGGCCGGGGCTGGCGACTCGGTGATCGCCGCCCGCGGCGGGCGCGGCGGCAAAGGCAACACGCGCTTCAAGTCCTCAACGCATCGCACGCCGCGCGAATCGACCCCCGGCGAGCCAGGCGAAGCCCGCCGCGTGGTCCTGGAGCTGAAGGTGATCGCCGACGTCGGCCTCATCGGCAAGCCCAACGCCGGCAAGAGCACGCTGCTGAGCCGGGTGACGCGTGCCCGGCCCGAGATTGCCGACTACCCTTTCACGACGAAATACCCGAACCTCGGCCGCGTGCAGCTCGACTGGGAGCGATCGTTCGTGATGGCCGACATCCCCGGCCTCGATCGAGGGGGCCCATCGAGGCGTCGGCCTGGGGCACGAGTTCCTGCGGCACATCGAGCGGGCCGGCATCCTGGTGCATCTCATCGAGCCGCAGTCGGGCGACGGCAGCGACCCGCTGGAAAACTACCACGCCATCCGCCGGGAGCTGGAAGAGTATGACGTGGAGCTCGGCCGCCGGCCGGAGATCGTGGCCGTGACCAAAGCCGACCTGCCGGAAGCGGCCGCCGTGCGCGATCAGCTAGCCGCCGTGCTGGGCCGCGACGTGCACCTGATTTCCGCCGTTACGGGGCGCGGTTTGGACGTGCTGCTGCGGGAGATCGATCGCACGCTGCGGGAGCGACTATGCCCGAGCCGGTAACGAGTCGATGCGCCGTCGTCACGGGCGCTTCCAGCGGCATCGGCCGGGCGATTGCCGTCGAGCTGGCTCGAGGCGGCGCGGACGTGCTCGTGCACGCGCGGCGGTCGCGGGAGGCGGCAGAAGAGACTGCCGAGCAGGTCCGCGCCCTGGGCCGCGAGGCGACCGTTGTGCTCTGCGATTTGCGTGATCCGGCCGAGCACGAACGACTGGTGGATGCAGCCTGGTCGTGGCGGCCCGTCGATATCTGGGTGAACAACGCCGGCGCCGACGTGTTGACCGGCGGCGCGGCGCAGTGGCCGTTCGAGCAGAAGCTCGAGGAGTTATGGCGCGTGGACGTGGTAGCGACGATGCGCCTTGCGCGGCTGGCCGGTGCGAGAATGAAGTCCGCGGCCTTGGGACACGCGTCCAACGTGCCCGGCAGGCTGGAAACCGACCCGACGATCATCAACATCGGTTGGGACCAGGCCGCCGAGGGGATGGCCGGCGACAGCGGCGAGCTCTTCGCCGCGACCAAGGGGGCCGTCATGGCCTTCACCCGCAGTCTGGCAAAATCGCTGGCCCCTGAGGTGCGCGTCAACTGCATCGCCCCCGGCTGGATCAGGACCGCCTGGGGCCGGCGGGCATCAGCGGCCTGGCAGGAGCGGGCAGTGGCCGAGTCGCTCCTGGGCCGCTGGGGCACGCCGGAAGATGTGGCCCGGGTGGCAAGGTTTCTGGCTTCGCCCGATGCTGCGTTCATCACCGGGCAAATCCTGCCGGTAAACGGAGGGCTGCGAAGGTGAGGACAGACGAACGTCCAACATTGAACGTCCAACATTGAACGTCCAACATCCAACGTCCAACATCGAACGACTCTTTCAGCTCTCATGTCGCGTGGACGTTCAACGTTGGACGTTCAACGTTGGACGTTCAACGTTGGACGTTGGACGTTCAATCCAGCAACGCGCCACGTTGACACTAACCCACGCCCAGCCGCGTGAGGTCCTCCGGTGTGACCGTGATCACGCGCGAGAAGCCGGTGTGCTGCCGCTCGTAGGTCAGCTCGGCCGCTTCCTGCGGCGCGGCGTGCAGGGCTTGCTCGATGCGCTCGCGCGTCAGCGGATCGCGGTCCGGCAACTCGTCCGGCCAGAGGGTGCTCCTCTCGACAACCAGCGCTTCGCGGTAGGGGTCAAACTCGTTGGCCATGCGTGATCCGTAGAGGGCGGGCAAACGCTGCTGACTTTCAGCGGCCCAGTATACCCCCGCGGCGGATCGCGCAAAGGGTGAGTTTCCCCAGTCACACAGCAGCGGCGCCTCAGCGGCTTAGCCATCGTGCTCGTGCTCGTGCTCGTAGTCGCGCTCGTGCTCGAAGAGATGCACGCATTCGAGCGCGAGGCCTTGTTCCTTTGCCTGAGGTGCGGCGGCGCCCCGGTCGCGGCCGGCCGACTGGACGGAGGGCTGACAGCGCCTGATTGGGCCAACGACGGCGATGGCATGATACTTCTGCGTCGCACGCACCGCCATTCGCCAAGCTGCTTCGCAGGAAACGCCAAAGCTTGGCCGCCTTAATCCTTCTTCGCTCGCGTCGCCAGCCTGGCGACGATCGCTTCGCCGTCATACGACAAGAACCGCACGGACGAATCGGCGAACGCGAAGTTGGCCCCGCCGGGGTGCAGGCTCCAGTAGTGCAACACGTCGCACATGTCCCCCGTGCCCGGCCCGAATTGGTACGGACCCGGTGGACAACGGGCTAGTTCGCCATACCCGATGCTGCGCTCCCGCGCGCCCAGCAGCATGTCCGGGACGCCGGTGCCTTGCTGGCCCACGCCAGCGTACCACCAGCCGAACCAGAAGTCCGGGCTGGGCGGCCGCTCGGCGACGATGATCGTGTTGCCCACTCCATCCTTGATGTCGGATGCCTGGATGCGGGAGTCGCGAAACAGCACGCCGTCCTTCGACTCGAAGTCGGTACCAACGACGCCCACGTAGCTCGTTAGCCCGACCAGGTATCCCTTCTGCGTCATCTGCGGCGTCCTGACTCGGTCATCGCTCGGGCAGCCAACGGTGCTGAGAGTCTGGCCAAGTACGGGATGCGGCACGGGGCGAAACGGATCGCGCTGCCGCTGATAATCCTGTCGCGTCGCCTCCCACAGGTCGTTCTTCTCCAAGTACGGAAGCAGGCGCGAGCACCATGTCTGCCAGGCCGGCTGCGATGAGACGCCGGCCGGAAAGGCGCCCTTGGCGGTTTGATGCTGCTGCAAGGCGAAGCTGATCTGGCGCAGGTTGTTCGTGCAAGCAGTGCGCCGGCCGGATTCCCTGAACGCCTGGATCGCCGGCAAGAGCAGCGCCAGCAGCATGCCGACGATCAGGATTACCACCAGAAGCTCGACCAATGTGAAGCCGCATCGTCTATGGTTCATTAAGCTTCTCCTGAGACGCCTACTTCAATCAATGGAGCGCAGTCAGCCGCGAGGCGAACCGCGCGGCCGCAACTAAGCAACCCCGGTTTGCCTCTGCTGAAGCGCAATTCATTTGATCTCACCTGAAAGCGTCAGGACGATCTCGTGTAACGCGCCGTCGTCGATGAATACGTGAAGTGTCGATTCGAAAGGCCCCTTTTCGATCGGCTCGGCAACACACTCTAGCTCCACGCTAGTGCCCGCAGCGATCTCAAATGGTGCTACGTGCTTCGTACCGAAGCAGAAGACTGAGCCTCAGCACGATACGAGTCCCACAATCCGGATGGCGCTAGACGTTGGATTGTAGATACGAAAGTGTTCCACGTGTGTATCACCATACGTCAGCACGAGGTCGCGCTCGGGACGATCCATTGCGACGCCCTGGCTGGGCGTTTCGCGTAGATAAAAAACCGACGAAGCCACAAGGAGCCCTACGCCGAAAAAAGCGACCCAGCGAATCATGACGTAGCTCTCTTTCGCAACCAACTGAGGCCAATCCCGAGCACTAACAATGCACCGCCTAGCAGACTACCCCACAGCCACCATCGGGCTCCCTGTGGCGGATTCTGCAGCCATGCCGGCTCCGGCAGGCCGAGAGCGGTCAACTTGAACTCGCCCTCGGGAACCTCTACGAATGTCGGCTCCTCGAAGGTGATGCTCACGTTATGCAGGAGACGGCCCTCCTCGGAGTTCTCGGTCACCGTTAGCTTCGAGGGCCAACCAACGGCATGATAGTCCACGACGTATTTCTGGAAGGTGTCGGGCTGCATCTCGGCTTCGGATTCTCGAATCGCCCAAGAAAGCGACGAATCCAGGAGCACTTTTGCACGAGAAAGCCGCCGCCGCAACTTAGGATTCGGCGAGTTTATGTCCGCCGTGAAGACGAGCCTCACGAGCTTTGTATCCTCGACAAGAGATTCAATCTTGAAGCTCGGATCCGCGATCACTTGATCCAACGGAAAAATCCCGTCAATCGCCCACGAATAGTGAAGGCCACGCAAAAAGCCTCCACTGCACGCGGTCGTGTATGCGCTTTCGAGCGTGGCTCTATCGTTTGCGGCCTCCGCAATGGCCCATTCACCAGTACTGGCCCGCGACACTCTGAATCCGTAGGAGTCGTTGCTTCCCCAGGCGCTGGTACGAACCGTGCCTTTCAAGCGGTCGTCGAGGGGGAACTCAAATAGAATCCAGTCACCGTTACGCTTGATTTGCCACTCGGACACTAGGTGCTGGACTACCTTTCCGTCTCTGCGATAAATGTCCTCGAGTCGCCCTGAGCCGACAAACTGCTGTTCGCGCAATTGCAACTGGCGCCAGCCCTGCGGCGCGTCGCGTAGAAAGCGATCGCGCATCGTGTCGTCAGCCACGCACGGCCGCACGGCTAGGCCGACGAGCGCTAACAAAAGGAAAGGATGATTTGGCAGTCTTGACATTTGCGTTCGTTCCCGGACTGGTTTCTCCAATCGTTCTCAGGAGGCGCTGTTCACAGCCCAATACACACGCCTAAGGGGCACCAACACGGGTTGCAAGAAGGGCCAATAGGCGTGCATGGCGGGGCGCAAAAGCAGAAGAGTTCCTTGCAACGAATGATATTCCCACTGCAATCGGTTAGGACTTGTTCACCAGGTCCTGTGGGGGGCGCGATATTGGGCGGGTTGGGGCAAGAGCAGCCATCAGCCGTGCAACTGCTATTCATCGGTATCCAGGTGATACCGACAGAGTCCGATTGATACCTGCATTCCCCGTCGCACTCCGATCCATCATCAGCGAATGCGTTGCTCGGCACGAGCACCACGCTCACGGTGAGCAGGGCAAGGCCGACCGTGACCAGCAGCCACGCAACGAAGGACCGTGACATGACGCGCTCTCCTAGTTGGGGGCAATGACTCGCCCGGTAAAACGAGGATTGACGATAGGTTGTTTGTCGTCGTCTGTATAGAGAGTGACCCGGTGCGTGAACCGACCAAGGCTCCCGCTGAACAACATGCGGACCGTAATCGACCGCGACTCGCCTGGCTGAAGCGTGATCGGCAAATCGTCCGTTGCCACGGAGCCGCAATTCCTCGCGACGCCGGTAATCCGGATCGCCTTGCCGGCATGGTTTGTGAGCCGGACGGTGAAAGTCCGCTCCTCGCCTGCCTGACCATCACCCACGTCGCTCACGGCCGGCTCGACGCTGATCGATTCCCCCCGCAGGGAGGCCAGTGTGCCGCGATCAAGTAGCAGCGTCCCGCCCAGAGCGCACGCGACAACGGCCGCTGTGCCGACCATCGCGCCGCGTCGAATTCTCTCAGCGGGAGCGGGCCGGCAAAGGACCAGAGCGGCCAGGATGACCAGATCTAGCGCGAGCGTGATGGCAGGATTGACCGGGATTGGTCCGAAGCAAGACGGGCACGATCGCTGGCCAGCGACGGTGAGGTAGAGGCTGACGCCGCTGAACACTAAGAACAGCGCCATTGCGGCCATCCAGGCATCGCGCTGGTATCGCCCGGTCAGGAGCCAACTGCCGATGATCAGTTCAGCGGTCAGCGCCGCGAACTGGAGTTGCGGCGACGAGAGAAACGAGCCGTCTAGGCTGTCGCGCCGCCCAACGAGTTTTAGTCCTGCCACGCCGAGCAGGAAAAGGCCCAAGAGCACGCGCAATACGGTGTGGCGACTAAGCCGAGCAGGAACAGTGCGAGCGACCCAGTTGTTGCTGAGAGCCGCGACCACGGTGCCGCCGTGGAGCTTTGAGGGCTCGCTTCGTCCGTCCATCGCTCACCTCCACTACCCACTCGCAGGAGCAGGAGCAGGAGCAGGAGCAGGAGCAGGAGCAGGAGCAGGAGCAGGAGCAGGAGCACCTGCTACCCCGCCCAACGATGAAGATCGACTTGCCAGTGACTTGGAATTGTCGGTCGAATTGCCATCGCTTCTTGTAGCAGACTCAGGACCAATTGCAAGCGTCGAAGCCGGTTTTTTCGGAATTCTTGAAGCATAGGGTAAACACCCTAACTAGGCCGCTTATGGCGCCAGCGCGGCTTAGCCATCGTGCTCGTGCTCGTAGTCGTGCTCGAAAAGAGGCACCCATTCGAGCACGAGCACGACTACGAGTACGAGCACGAGTACGAAGATCAGAGACACCAGGGGGATTCAGCGCCGCGAGACCACTAGGGCCGCTCATGGTCCGATGGTATCCTGGGACTAGCATCCCCGGCCCCCATCGAGCTGGTCGGCTATGGCCCGCAACAAGCGTCCACGCAAGCCCCGTCGAGGCTTGCCCTCAGAAAGCGTGCCCTCGCGCCCGGCTGATTCTTCGCGCGCCGCAGACCGCCCCCGCCCCCGCCCCCGCCCTCGCCGCCTGCGGCAGGCCATGTTTGGCGCCGTGCTGGCCCTTGGCGTGGCCGTGCTGGGGATCGGCCTGACGGCGTGGTGGGCGGGCCGGCGGGAAGCGGCCGCCGTCCCCGAGCGGCCCGATGCCCCAGACCCCCGCCTGACGTATGCCACCGACTATCTCAACGTTCATCCCGACGTGAAGTACGTCGGCGACAAGGCCTGTGCGGCCTGTCACGAATCCGAGTGCTCGTCCTACGAGCACCATCCCATGCGGCGCACGCTTCAGCCGCTGCCCAAGGCCGACGCGATCGAGGCCTTCAGCGCGGCGGCGGGGAATCCCTTCACTCACGACGACCTCGTGTACGAGGTGCTGCGCGATGAGGGCCGCATGATTCACCGCGAGACGCATAGCGGCCTGGGGCCGACCGTCGCGGCCTCCCGCGAGATGGCCTATACGGTTGGCTCGGGCAACCATGCCCGCAGCTATCTTTTCGAGGACGACGGCCATCTGTTCTATTCGCCGGTCACCTGGTACTCGCAGAAGCGGACCTGGGGCCTGTCGCCGGCCTTCCGGCGGACCAATCACCACTTTTCGCTCCCGGCTAGCCACGAGTGCCTGTATTGCCACACCTCGAGCGTGGAGCGGGCCGGTCCGGCATTCAACCAGGTGCGGATCACCCAGCACGGCGTCGGCTGCGAGCGCTGCCACGGGCCGGCCGAGCTGCACGTGCGGTGCCACGAACAATCGGAATCCTATTCGGGGCAGGATTTCACCATCGTCAATCCGGCCAGGCTCGAACCGATCCTGCGCGACGCGGTGTGCGAACAATGCCACCTGGAAGGGCTCTCCAACGCGCGCTTCCCGCGACGAGGCCGCGAGCTGGCCGAATATCGCCCCGGCCTGCCGCTGCACCTCTTCATCGCTTCGTTTGCGCGGGCCGCCCACGTGGGCCGCGAAGTGGAGTTCGTGGGGCACGTCGAGCAGATGCGCGTCAGCCGCTGTTACCTGGCCAGCGAGGGCAAGCTGAGCTGCATCTCGTGCCACGATCCGCATGCCCGGCCCGACGCGGCGACGAAGGTCGATTTCTATCGCCAGCGCTGCCTCAACTGCCATTCCGCGCCGCAGACCGAGTGCCGTGAGCGGCTGGAGCGCCGCAAGGCCCGTACCGCGCAGGACGATTGCACCGTCTGCCACATGCCCTCGCGAGAAGCCAGCGGGCTGTCGCACGTGGCGATCACCGACCACCGGGTGCCGCGCATCGCGAGCAAGTTCGAGCTGCCCAAGGGGGCGACGCCGGCGCACGGCGACGCCATCCTGGTGAACCTGCATGCGCACCTGCTGGAGGCCGACGATCCCGAAGCCCGCAGGGACATGGGGATTGCGCTGGCTAGCTTCGCTTACGAGGGAGATCCGCGCTCCGACGATGCGGCCCAGCAGGCGGTGGCCTATTTGCGGGCGGCCGTGACGCGCGATGCCGGCGATGTTCTGGCGTGCGAATCGCTGGGGAAGGTGCTGGCGCGGCTGGGCCACTACGAGGCGGCCGACGGGCCGCTCCGATCGGCCACGACGCTGGCGCCGGATCGCGAGCCGGCGTGGTACTATGCCGGCAACGCGGCCCTGAGCGGCGGGCGGGCACAAGCGGCCGTTCCGCGCTTTGAAGAGCTGATCCGCATCAATCCGCGCCACGCCGATTACCGTTTTCTCTTTGGCGTCGCCCACTTGAACAGCCGCGCGTGGCGCGAGGCCCTGGAGCAGTTCGACAAGACGCTCGAGATCAATCCCTTTCACGTCAGCGCCGATCGTCGTCCGGCGACGCGCACCTTGAGCTGAACCAATGGGCGGCGGCCTCGCAGCAGTTCGAGACGGTCTTGCGGATGGCCCCCCACAACCTGGCGCACGGATAGGCATGGCGGACGTGGCCTTGCGCCAGAAGGACTATCGGACCGCGGTGCCCCGGCTACGGCAAATCCTGGCCGACCAGCCCGAGCAGCAAGCCGCCCGCCACCGGCTCATCGAATGCTACAACGAGCTGGGTGAAAAGGAGCTTGCTGCGGAGGAAGCCAAACGGCTTACCGGCGGGCCCGATCGCCCGTGATAAACTCTGCGGGCCAGCGCGAAAAACGCGGCGGCGCAAAGCTTGCCGCGAGCGCGTGCCCTGCTTGGGGCTAAGGGCGACCCGCGCGATCAAGGGGACATTCTCCGGTCGCGCAAAAGCGCCGCTCTTGCACTCACGTCGGCGGCAAACCCTCGCCAGTGCCCGCCCTTTGCCTTACGCTTCGCGGCGCGTGCCACCGATACTTTTTACACGTTGGCAGTCCTCGCGCTCCGGTTTAGCGGAGCGGCCTCCCGGGGACTGACCCGTCGAGCAGGCAGCCGGCACGCTGAGCCGGACCGAGCGGTTTCCCTCCTGCCTGCCGCTCCCAATTCCCGCATCCATCGGGGAGAATCCTGGTATGCAACGTCTGCGTTTTCTGGGGCTGACTTGCTGGAGTGTCGCGGCCTGTGTCTGCGGATCGGCAGTCCAGGCACGGCCTGCCGACCGCCCCGTCTCCTGTCCGCGAGACGGATACTGCTGTCCTTACGGGCTGGGCCAATGGGAGGGCCGGCCACACCGCTACGTTTACGGAGAATATGGTTACGGCGAGGGCGGAGACGCTTCGCCCGCGATGACGGCGCCGCTGCCCCTCGTCCTGGACGAGACGCAGGGGCCGGTCGGGGCGCAAAGGGCGCCTGGCCAGTTCTACGACGACATCGGGAACAGCAACTTCGACTGCCCTTATGACCGCGAGGCGCACCCCGCCGCGGCGACAGAGCGGGCATCCGACAACCACCCGGCGTGCAGGGGCGAAGAAACCTGCGATTCGCAGTCGTGTGACGAGGGCCTGGCCGGCGAGTGCGGCGCCGGCGAGGGTGGGGGGAACGAAGCCGCGCCACTCGGCGGCCTCGAGGCAACGATGTCCCATTGGCGGCACAGCGCGGGCCTGTGGATCGTGGATCATCTGAACGCCGAGAGCGACGGCCTGGACGAGACCGTGGCCGGCGAGTTGGACTGGTCTGCCATCGCCGCGGAGATCGAGAGCCGCGAGGCCGAAGTGGACATCCAAGGCCCGCCGCCCGACAGCGGCGCCTGCCGCGGTGATTCGCACGAAGAGTCGCAGGAGCCGGGCCGCGTGCGCCAGTGGTGCGGCGAGGTGTGGGGGGCGGTCCGGAGCGCGGCCACGCGGTTTTCGCAGGGGGTGGGACGGCTGGCGGAAAGAATCAGCCCTGAGCCCGCGACAACCGCCGACGAAGCAGCCGGCGAGACGGAGGTTGAGACGCCGGTCGAGACGATCGAGCCGCACATCGAGGCCGTTCGGCCGCGGCTCCCTGACTACTTCCTGCCAGCGTTCGGGTCCCCCTGGGACGGCGAGGCTCTAAACGCCCTGAGGCAGAAAACCAGAGGCATCACCACAGCCCTGACGGCCTACGGCCGCCAGGGCTTTTCTTGTTTTGGTCGCAGGGAGCCAGCGTGGGATCGTCGAGCCGTCAGGCCGGCGTGCGCGTGCCGAGAAATCCGGAAAAAATGGTTGGCAGGGATGGCGGGGGGCAAATACAATGGCCCGTGACCGTGGGCTGCGCGCGTTACGCCGTCCCGCGGTTAGGAACAAGAGCCCCTCTATCGGAACAGACCTGCTGTATGGGCGCAGCAACCACTCTGGGAGTTGGAACCATGTTCAGACCACGTCCTCTGGTGGTGGCTTCGTTGTCGGCGGCCGTGCTTTTGGCCGTTGCGGCGAATCTCCCCGGCGGCGAGCGCGGCCAAGAGGCAGGCGCGCTTCCGCCCAAGACCCCGCAGTTGAAAACCCCACGGCTGGATCAATTCGGCGAGTTCTATGCGCTCAGCGTCAAACCCGATGCCGCGGCGTTGCCGCACAAGGCCGACGCGCACGACATTGTCGTTGTCTTCGACACGTCCGCCAGCCAGAGCGGCGAATTCCGCGAACGCGGCCTGGTCACGTTGCAGGCCTTCCTGGCGAAGCTCAACCCGGCCGACCGCGTCTGTGTGCTCGCAGTCGATACGTCGGTCGCCCCGATGACGTTCCAGCCCGGCGGCCGGCAAGTCGATCGCCGCGTTCGTTGCCCCTTCAGGCAAGGAAATCGGCGCGGCGCTGGAAAAGCTCAATCAGCGAGTCCCGCTGGGCTCGACTGACGTGCCGCTGGCCCTGCGTACCGCTGCGGCCGCGCTGGAAGGGCAGAAGAACCCCCGCGCCGTCGTGTATATCGGCGACGGCATGAACATTGGCGGCTCGGTAGATCCCAAGGAGATGAAGCAAATCGTCGAATTGCTCGTCGGCCAGAGAATCCCTGTTTCCAGCTATGCCGTCGGCCCGCGCGTGGACGCCGGCCTGCTGGCCCGCCTGGCCAATCACACGGGTGGAGTCGTCGGCTTCGATAGCCAAGGCACGAAGGTCGATGATCGCACCGCGGGCGAGTCCTTGGCGGCCGCCGCCACCGAAGTCATCCTGTGGTCCGAGAACCTTCAGCTTCCCGAAGGCCTCGGCGAAGTGTATCCCAAGCGCACTCCCCCGCTGCGGGCTGACCGCGACACGATCCTGATCGGCCAAGGTAAGGCTGCGGCCGCGTTCGACGTGCGGCTGACGGGCATCGCGGGCGGCGCCAAGCAGGAACTCTCCTGGAAGATCACTCCCTCGGCCCCCAGCGACGACAACGCCTACCTGGCCAAGGTCGTGGAAGCGGCCCAGCGGGATGATGGCGAATCGCTGGCGACCGTGGGGTCGGCCGGCCTGATGGAAGTGCGCCGCCTGACGTTGGAGCAAGCCAAAGAGCTGCGCGGGCTGGCCCGACAGATCGCGCCCGTCAATGCGCCCCTGGGCCAGCGGCTCGCCAAGCGGGCGGCCGAGATCGACCCGGACGTTCTGGGCGACCGGTTGCTGGTTTTCGCCAGAAACGCGGCTGCCGGCCAGGCCCCTGGGGACGTGGTCGTGGAACTGCCTCCGGGAGCAAAGCAGCCCGAAGAGCCCGAGGGCTTGCTGGGCAAGGCCATCCGCGAGAAGAAGATCCATTCCGAGCGCTTGCAAAGCCAGGTGACCCGGGAGATCGACATCGCCCGCGAGGCGAGGCGGGCCAATCCGCAAGGAGCGCTGGACAGCCTGAAGCTTCTTCAGCAGACGATCCGCGGCGACACGATCATCGCGCCGGAGCTGAAGGATACCCTGCTGAGCACCATCGACGCGGAGATGACCCAGGTGGCCCGCGCGCAGGATGCGGCCGACCGGGCGCGGTTGAGCACGGCTCAGGCCGATGCCACGCGGGCGGAGCGCGATCGCTTGCGCCGGGAGTTTGAGGACAAGGAAAAGCGGATTTCGCATTGGATGGCGAAGTTCGATTCGCTGATGGCCGATAAGCAGTTCACGCGGGCCGAAAGCGTGGCCGACCTGGCCATGTCCGTCGCGCTTCTCAACCCCGACCTCGCCACCGCCGGCATGAACGCCACGATGCGGCGGGCGATCGACGACGGCATCTTCCTCCGCCGCGAGCGGATTCGCGGCGTGCTGCTCACGCTGCGGGAAGTGGAATACTCCCACATTCCCACGCCGGATGAGCCGCCGATCACCTTCCCGCCCAAGGAATGGTGGCAGGCGATGACCAAGCGCCGCGAGGTCTACAAGGCCGTGTCACTGTCCAGCGAATCGGACGCCGAGCGGAAGATCATGGAGGAGCTGCAGAAGCCGACCACGGTGGAGTTCAACGAGCAGCCGCTGAGCGAAGTGGTCAAGTATTTCATCGAGATTCACGGTATCAACATCGATATCAGCCAGAAGAAGCTGGAAGAAGCCAACGTGGCGCTCGACACGCCCGTCACCAAGGTGCTGCGGGGCGTGACCTTGAAATCGGCCCTGCGGTCGATTCTGAGCGATCTGGGCCTGGCCTACATCGTTCGCGACGAGGTGCTGCTGATCACCTCGAAGGAAGAGGCCGACACCTTCCTGGTGACCAAGGTCTACCCGGTGGGCGACCTGGTGGTGCCGATCGTCGATCCCAACAGCTTCGGTGGCGGCCAGCAAGGGGCCTTCGGCCAGCAGGGTGGCGGTGGCTTTGGCGGTGGCGGCCAGTTCGGCGGCCAAGGCGGCGGCCAGCAAGGCGGCGGCGGCCAGCAAGGGGGCGGTTTCTTCAGCGTCCCCTCCAGCCCGCTGAAGGCCTATAACCCACAGCGGGCCCCCATCAAGCTCGATTCCCCCAAGCGCGACGTGCGGCCCGTGGCCCCCGTGGCGGCGCAGCCGGCCAAGGCGATCGAGCCCAAGCCCCGGCCGGGCGAGGCCGTCGCTGACGCCTGGAACCGTGTCTTCGCCGGCCGCAAGGACGTGCCTGCCGACGAGATTCGCGCTACGCTCCGCGACCTGCGCGAGGCCAAGCAGTACCGGGAGATCGTGTCGGTGATCCAGGCCGCGCTGCGCAACGGGCAGGCCCAGCCGTGGATGTATGAGGCGATGGCCCTGGCGATGTTCGCCGCCAACGATGCGCCCGAGGAAATCGAGCGGACGTTGATGTCGGCGGCCGACTTCGCCAACAACACCACCGACCTGATGTATCTGGGTCAATACATCTATCGCTCGACGTTCTACGCAGACCATAAGGCGCGGGCGCGTTTTCAGGCTCGTGCGCTGAAGCTCTTTCGCCAGGTCGCCCAGTTGGATCCCACGGCGGTCGATGCCTACGTGCACGGCCTGAGCGTGGCCAAGACGCTGGACGACGTGGAGGGCATCCGCTGGGCGACGGTCGGCCTGGTGAGCCAGGCTTGGAGCAGCGAGGATCGGGCGGTGGCCGACGGCGCCTCCCGTGTGGCCAAGGCCACCATCCAGCGGCTGCGCGAGAATCGCCTCAAGGAGGCCAAGGAGTTCGAAGATGCCGTCACCGACGCGCTGCGGCGCGACGTGTGGGTCACCGTCTCGTGGACCGGCGAGGCCAACGTCGACCTGATGGTCGAGGAGCCATCGGGCACCTTGTGCTCGGCCCAGAACCCGCGCACGACCTCAGGCGGAACGCTGATTGGCAGCGAGCTGCCGGGCGTGGACGAGCGGCTTCAGGGCCGCCAGAGCGAGCACTACGTCTGTCCGATGGGCTTCAACGGCAAATACCGCCTGGTGCTGCGGCGCGTGTTCGGCCGCCCCTCGGCGGACAAGGTGAAGGTCGAGATCGTCAAGCATTACAAGCTTCGCCGGCAGAACCTCGTGGAACGCCCTCCCGAGTCGGTGGAGCTCTGGGTCGATCTCAAGGACAAGGACGTTCCGCTAGCGTTTGAGCTGGACGGCGGCCGCCGCACTCGGGCGCTGAACGACGACGAGATCGTGCGGTCCGTCGAGCGGGCCCAGCAGACCCGCGACGAAATCCGCCGCATGTTGTGGGAGGCGACCGACGTGGAATCGTACGCCCGGGCGATGGACGCCGCCAAAGAACGCGGCGCGATGGCCCCGCGCCGCGGGTCGGGCCGCAATCGGGCGGTGGGCTACCAGCCGGTGATTGCGATCATCCCCGAAGGGGCTCAGTTGTTCCTTAGCGCGGTGATCTCGGGCGATCGCCGCTTCGTCCGCACCCAGGTGCGGCCGATGTTCTCGCAGATCAGCGAGGTGAACATCTTCAACTTCTCCACCGGCGAGCTGGGCAACGCCTTCCAGGGCGGAGGCCAAGGTGGCGGTGGCGGTGGCGTCGGCGGCGGCGGGTTCTCCGGAGGCCAAAGCGGCTTCGGCGGACAAGGCGGCGGCCAGGGATTCGGCGGCGGCTTCTTCTAGGCCAAACCGTCCCGCGCACGAACGTTGACATCGAACCCCAGCCCCTCAGAAGGCTGGGGTTTCTCTTGCGCTGAAGAGACGGACAACCACGAATAACACGAATAGCACGAATGGAATTCAAGTTGTCCAACAAGCTTCTTCGTTTCCTTCGTGACCTTCTGTTCAAACTATTGGGTGCGGCTCCGCCGCGCCGGGCTATTCGTGGTTGCGCTGCTTTCCCCTTGGCGGCTCTTACGCTCCGAACTTCGCCAATCGGCCCGCGTTGGCCAGCGCCAGGGTCATCAGGTGCATGGCCTCGAACTGCCCCAGGCCGCCGCGGAGGCACTCGCGCTCGCTGAACGCCTCACAGCCGTCGAACCGGCAGCAGTTCGAGACCAGAAGCGTCGGCACGCCGTGCCAACTGTGGCTTCGCAGCAGGCTCGGCGTGCTGTGGTCGCCCGTGACGATCAGCACGTCAGGCCCCAGCGCCGTGATTCGCGGCACGGCCCGGTCCAGCTCTTCGATGCGTTGCACCTTGGCGGCGAAGTTGCCGTCTTCGCCGGTGCTGTCGGTGTACTTGAAATGGATAAAGAAGAAATCGTAGCTGGCCCAGTGGGCCTCCAGCACGTCCATCTGCTCGTCGAGTGTCTGGGCACTGACACCTGCTCTTGCCGACGATGTCCATGCCCACCAGCCGAGCCAGTCCCTTGTACATGGGATACACGGCGATGGCCGCGGCCCGCAGGCCATAGACTTCCTCGTAGCCTGGCAGGTCGGGCCGGCCGCAGAAGCCGCGCATGGTCAGCCCGTTGGCCTTCTTCTCGCTCGCCAGCAGCCTGGCGGCTTGCCGCACGAACTCGTCGGCCACTTCGGCCGTGCGTCGGCTGGCTTCGTCGCCCGGCTGTGCGCAGCGGCGGGACACCGGTAGCCTGCGGGTCGGTATCGCGGACGTTGCCGCCCAGGCCCTCCGCGCGAAGCACCACGACGAAGCGGTGCTCTTTCACCGGCTCGACGAAGATTTCAACGCCGGGGATGCGCACTTGCCGCAGGCGGATGGCCAACGGGGCGCTCTCGTCGCTGGCAATGCGCCCGGCGCGGCGGTCGCTGATGTTGCCGGCCGCATCGAGCGTGCAAAAATTGCAGCGCGACGGCCACGTCGTGTGGCCCCAGCTCGAAGCCGATGCCGGTGGCCTCGAGCGCACCGCGGCCGATCACGTACTTGAGCGGATCGTAGCCGAAAAGCCCCAGGTGCCCTGGCCCGCTGCCGGGCGTGATGCCGGGCTTGACGGGGATGCTCAGCCCGGAGATGCCGCGGCGAGCCAGCGCATCGAGGTTCGGCGTGCGGGCCGTCTCCAGCTCGGTCATGCCGCCAGGCTCGAGCGGCAGCCCGCCAAGGCCGTCGGCGACCAGCAGGACGATCTTGGAGTCGTTCTTGCCGTGCAGGTTGCGGGTGAGGTCGTGCAGGTCCATTCGCGGGCGATTCCTCCGTATCAATTCCTCGGGAAGACGGCCTCAACGTCACGCGACCCATCCAAAACGGCGGCGATTTGCACGCCCCCGCGCTGCTTTCTGAAGTAGATCACGTAGCGACTCGCCGGTTTCCTCGCCGTAAACGAGCGCCAAGTTCGGCCTCAGATCGTCGCGTAGTGAGCCAGCCTCCGGGTGATCGGCAAGAAACTCGAAGGTGCGTTGCAGCGCGTTCAGCACCCGATTCACCGCCGAAGGGCTGCGTTCGCCGAGATAGTCTGCGATCTCGTCCAGATCGGCATTTGCGCGGCGCGTGAGTCGATACGAACCCATTTGCGCGGCTAAGTTTTTCCTGCCTGCCTCCGGGCACGCTCTTTCAGCTCCTTGAAACGGTCCCGCAACGAATCGTCATCGTAGTCAATGTAATCGCCCTCTTCCAACTGGCGATCGGATTCCGTCAAGTGGGCAATCAGCGCCTGCCGCTTGCGCAGCAGTTCCAATCCGGCGTTAATGACGGCGCTGCGGTCGCAGAAAAGCCCTTGTTCGAGTTGGCTTTGAACAGAAGAGCTCGTTCTCGGGAGAGAGCACGGTGCTTATGGATTGCATTTCGCTTGATCGCATGCGCGCAGAAGCATTCATCGCGCAGAAGCATTCATCGCACAGTTCATTCTACGGTCGTGTGACTGGCCAAACAATCGCGGCCGGGTTGAGTGTTACGGCCCCGTCTCGCGCACTAGCTTGCTGATCTCCTTGAACTCCGGCGTGCCGGCGGTTTGGCACCATTCGAAGAGCGTGGCTTCGGTCGTGGTCAGAGTGGCGCCGGCGGAGTCCATCCGCCGCAGGGCCGTGTCGTGGTCGATCGCGCCGCGGGCGGCGACGGCGTCGGCCGCCACGTAGACGCGCAGGCCGGTGGCCAACAAGTCCAAAACGGTCTGCTGCACGCAGACGTGCGTCTCGATGCCGCACACGAGAATGCGGTGGACGCCCCGCTCGCCCAGCCCGGCGAAGAGCTCACCGCACTCGCCGCAGCTGAAGGTCAGCTTCTCGGGAATCGCGCCGAGCCGCTGGGCCAGCTCCGGCGCGGTGTGGCCCAGCCCCCTGGGATATTGCTCTGTGGCCAGCGCGTTCATGCCCAGCAGCTTTGCGCCGTCGATCAAACGACGGACGTTCCACACCATCCGCGCCTGGCCGGGGATCAGCGGCAGCAGCTTCTGCTGCACGTCCACCACGAGCAGGGCCGTGTCGTGGCGGGACATCAGCTCGGGACTGCGGGGAAGAGCGGTCATGGCGGTCATCGGGCGGCGAAGGTAAGCGCGTGTGCGGGCGAACCGATAGGATACCACCTCTTCCCCGCAGAAGAGAGACGGTAAGATGACCCGCATTCGCCGAATGGTCGAAACCCTTAAGACAACCACGAATAGTACGAATAACACGAATAGGAGACGAGTCTCGGGCCGGCTCCCAAGCCAGTTATTCAGTCCTTTTCCATTTCGTGTTATTCGTACTATTCGTGGTTGTCAATCGGTCGTGGTTGTCAATCGGCCGATGAGCTCAGTACCGACAAGGCGCTGTCTGACCGCACCGCAACACCCAGCATGTCATCGACTGCCACGCCCGCCGCGTTGGGCTATCGTTTTCCCGCCGAGTGGGAGCCGCATGCAGCCACCTGGCTGTCGTGGCCACACAATCGGGCATCCTGGCCGGGCAAGTTCGAGCCAGTGCCGGCCGTGTGGGCCGAGCTGACGCGGATCATCGCCGAGTTCGAGCCGGTCCACATCCTGGCCGGCGGCGAAGCGGTGATGGCCGATGCCCAGCGGTTCGTGGGCGGCCTGGCAAACGTTCACCTGCACGACATTCCCACGAACGACGCTTGGACTCGCGATCATGGGCCGATGTTCCTGGTGACGTCTCCCTCGCCCCCCTGGGGAGAGGGCCGCCGTGAGGGGGAATTGGCATCCAGAACGCCCGAAGCTCAGCCTAATCCGCCGGCCCTCGTCGATTGGGAATACAACGCCTGGGGCGGCAAGTACCCGCCGTATGACGACGACAACCGCGTGCCCGCGCGAATCGCCGAGCTGCTCGGCTTCCGCCGCTTTCAGCCGGGCGTGGTGATGGAAGGGGGCGCGGTCGATAGCAACGGCCAGGGGACGATCCTGGCCTCGGCGCTGTGCCTGCTCAACCCCAACCGCAACCCGACGCTGCGGCGGGCCGACATGGAGAAATATTTGCGCGATTTCTGCGGGGCGACGCACGTTCTTTGGATCGATGGCACGATGGCTGGCGACGACACGGACGGCCACGTCGATCAATTGGCTCGCTTCGTCAGTCCCACGACGCTAGTTGCCGCCGTCGAGGACGAACCCGCGGAGGAGAACTACCGGCCGCTGCGAGACAACCTGGCTGCCCTTGGGAAGATGAAGGACCAGGACGGCCGGCCGCTGGACGTGGTCACGCTTCCGATGCCGCGGCCGATTCACTTCAACGGCCAGCGGCTGCCGGCCGGCTATCTGAATTTCTACATCGCCAACGGCGTGGTCATCGTGCCGGTCTACGGCGATCCGGCCGACGAGATCGCGCTCGGGGCAATTGGCCGAGCTGTTTCCCGGTCGACAAATCCGGCCGCTGTATGCCGTGGATCTCGTCCTGGGCCTGGGGGCGGTTCACTGCGTCACTCAGCAGCAGCCACAAGCGTAGAGCCGACTGGGGTGCCTTCATTTTGCATTTTGCATTTTGCACTTTGCATTCGAGGCGAGCTGCTAAGACGATCAATGCAAAATGCAAAATGCAAAGTGCAAACTGAGGTCTCGGCTCCATCGTCATCGCCATTGCTTGAACTTGCTCCTGCACGCGGCCACAATGACCGCGCCGGAAACTCCCGCGCCCAAGTGACTCTGGCGAATCGTGGCACACGCATGCTCGCCGTTTTGCACACTTTTTCGCTGTTGGGCATCGACGCCGTGCCGGTCGAGGTCGAGGTGGATGTTTCGCCCGGGGCGTTGCCCAAGACGGTGCTCGTCGGCCTGCCCGAGGCGGCCGTGAAGGAGAGCACGCATCGCGTGGAGCGGGCGATGGTCAACTCCGGCTTCGTTCGGCCATAGAACCGCATCGTCATCAACCTGGCCCCGGCCGAGCTGCCCAAGCAGGCCGCCAGCTTCGACCTGCCGATTTCGCTGGGCATTCTGGCCGGCAGCGGGCAGTTTGAGTCGGAACGACGGATACGAAGACGACTTCGCCGACGTGAAGGGCCAAGAGCTGGCCAAGCGGGCCATTGTCATCGCCGCTGCCGGCGGGCACAACCTCCTGATGCTCGGCCCGCCCGGCAGCGGCCAAACCGATTACGTTCCCCAGGGCTGTTCCGACGATCTTTGCTTATTGTTCCTCGAACGGCGGGTCTGACAGGTCACCCTGATGCTCCTTCGAGATTGCCGCATCAGAGTTCAGCCAGTCTTCGAGTTCTGCGTCTTTCCGGTTACCTCTGACGACGGCAATCGCTCCGATGGTCAAGACCAGGAAGAGAACTCCGCCGGCGGCCCCGGCATTGATCCACTTCTGGTCATGCCAACCACACGCAAGCTCGAGGAACTGCCGCGAAAGGGAGAAGGCTCCCCCGATTCCAACGGTCGCCAATATCAACATGGCCAAGCCGATGGCGACCATTTCTGAGCCGCCTCAAGGCACCGAAATCTCTTCCCCGGCTTCTTATCGCTAGGGTTAGCCGAGTGCAAAGCGGAGCCATCCGCCACCCGCTCGCCTTCCCCCGCGCCATGCTTTGTCGCTGTCGAAATCTCATCGTCTAACATGCAACCTCCAGTGGCGAGAATAGTTTGTTTGCTCGGAGCCAAGCCCGTTTCCAGTCCACTGACCGTCGGGGTCAGTTTTGCCGTCGAGGCCGGCCGTACACCGACGGCTTCGCAGTCTGTGTAGTTCACCCCACATACCCACGTTCTCTATTTGTTTCGCTGATAGTTCAGCCAGAAACCTAGGAGGCAGAGCAGGTAAACGATGATCCAAACCCCGAGGGAGCCACCCACCCGAAATAGAATGCCCGCGAACTCGCCCTTCATTTCCAACTCGAAGGCGACCAGGTTGACAACAGCGAGCGCCACAAGGACGCTGCATAGCGTGAATACCAATCGCGCGATCATTTTTTCTCCTCAAGCGTTGAACGGGTACTCGCGCACGCGGCCTTTCGGGACCGGCCCCGTTGCGGCGTGGCTGTGATGTCTCGCTGTCTCCCGGCGACCAGCCGAGTCCAAGACACCGCACGCCGCAAATTAATCTACGCGTCAACGCGGGCGTCATTTAGTGCGGCGTTTTCCCGATTCGACGCACATCGCCATCTACGACAACCTTTCGTCATCTGCCAAACATCGTCACGTGTGCGAGGTCCGGTCATGCCTGTTCCTTTGCGTAGCCGATGACCACTTTTGTCAGAACTGACAGATTCGCGTCACGGCTCTGCCATATCGGTAAAATGGCAAACAGTGCCTTGCCTCAACGCAGGAAGGAAAAACGACGGATTGCCTGGACAATGGCTTCCGATTTCGCCACAATCACTGGCCAGAAATGAATCCACGTGCGCCCCTGACCCCCTTCACACAGTGGACGCAATCCGACAGGTTCTCGCCAACATCGAGCGGTACCTCCTCGACAGGTCCGTGCTTGACCTGCTCAACGAGAACGGCGTCCTCCCGCAATCCCGAGCTGAGGACGATCTGCGGCACAAGGCGGGCCAGGCTTACGAGCGGGCAGTGAGATTCGCAGACGATGCATCGCTGCTCTCGTTCCTCGACACGAAAACTGATGGCGTGAAGGACCGAAAGCGACGCGACGCCCAAGCGGCCTTGCTATTTGACAAACTACCAGCGGACTTAACGGCCGCCGACCGCGGCAACTTTGATACAATTCTGTCACGACATCGCACCAAACGTAGCAACATACCGGATAAATTTGCTGAGGGCCTACAGACTGCGGCATTACGATGAGCTAAAGCTGCCTAATTCATGGGCAGAGGAGTGTTCGGGGCTGGCCGGCGTAGTAAATGAGCTGCACGTCGATCCATTGAAGTTGCAGTTCCAGCCGCCTCAGCCTTTGAATGCCTTTTGGCTCTGCGCTATTTTCGATGCCTTTCTCACGCCAACTCTCGTGAACCTGATAGACACGTCCCCCTTCAATGTAGCGTGTGCGTTCGCTAAACACGTTCTTGCTCGCGTAGCAGAGCGTCTTGATTGTCGCTCCGACCTATGCGACTCCCAGCCGTCCCTGTTATACCCACTCGCAATTCATTACGCACCTGGCCTGGCACTTGCACTTCACCTAATCCCCTTCAAACTGCGGCTATTGCGAGAACTCGATTCCCATTCACACGAACGGTAAATTTCCGATGACCATTTACATCCATCCTTTGCGGACCGATGCCGCAGGGTCGTCCGCAGAGGCGACTGCCTTACATTTAGCTATCCGTGACCACGACGCTGCGCTCTCTTGCTTGTTAGCGCAGCCACCGGCAGTCGACCCAACTCAGATAAGCGATGAGTTTCGTTCCTACGCCAAGAAGACGAGTGCGTATCGCGCCAAAGTGCCAGCATCTACGCTGCCTGACAGTCCGCCCACAAACTCCGACACCAGAATCAGAGCTGGTATCAGTGCATTGACAAAGCGCCTTCGTTTGGAAGCATTGATGAATGCAGAGCGATGTCTCAAGGATATTGTTGGGAGGTCCATGGAGCAAATTGGGGCAACTTATGGTTGGTTGTTTTTTTGGCATGACATTGCGGGCGTCCTCGAGCCTGTCGTAACAAAGAACGCCCGGCAAGTTCAACTCATTGCGGTTAACTGATCGCTCGATCGTAACCCGCCGCTTGGCCCTGCCCAAGGAAGCCTATCTTTCCGATTCCGTTCAGGATGATGGCTGCTACCTGGACGACACCGGCGATAGCCAGTCCGCACTGGGCGTGCCAATTCTACTGGATGACGGCTTACGTATCGGAGTTCTATATTTTGAATCTAGGTTACCCGCAGCTTTTACAGCTGCGCAACTGCTTGACCTTCGTGTGGCAGCGAAGCAAATACTTCCTTACCTATTGACGCTCAAGTGTCTTGCTGACACTACGTCCCATCACGTATGCTGCCCGTACATTCACATCTGGGACGTTGACTCGGCCTTTTCTCGGGTACTGCATTCAATAGTCGACGTCCTTGTGTCACCGACTGATGTGGCTCCGGCGATTACGTTGTGGATTGCTGATCGTGCCAAGGAGCGCGTATGGGCACTAGCGACCACGGGTTATCATTATGAGTATCTAGCCGAACGTACCCTACCATTTGCAAGCTTTACCGGATCTGCGGCGCTATTAAATAGAGGAAGTGTTGCCCAAACCGACGCGAGCGCGTGTGAGCACATTGACAAAGCACCAATGGGAATGCGGCGAATGAGTGCATCGCCGGTGTACTTACCTGGTACAGTTGCGCGAGGCGGTTGGCGCCGTTACTATGATGTTTGCTGATGAGCAGTCACACGGCGACGTGTCGGGGATCCTGATTGCTGAGTTGGCTGACCAGTTGGGCCGCACATTGGAGTTGTTTCATGCGTATAAGCGCGACCTCTGCGTCGCGCACATAGATGATGCGCTATGCCGCAGTGTTCAGCCGCTGACGACGCTCGTCCGAGAAACCGTCCGGTGCCTTGAAGGCGACGAATGCTCGGTGTTTGTGAGAGCGAGTGGAGGCAGCGATATTGTCAGCGTCGCCACAACTGGGCTCCTGGGCGTAGCTGAGCAAAGCCAGGGGGGGGAGCAACGAATGAGCTACTCGTCTGACGAGCCGGCGGACCGCGGCTTTACTTGGTTCTTGGCTCAGAATCCGGGTGTTGTCGTTCGGAAGAACGACGTACCTGATCCAGACGAAAAAGGCGTTCCGAAAGGCTTCCCTAAGCTTCCATCCAACAAATATCGAGAAGTCGCAGCGTCAAGCGACACCGACCATCGTCGGTTCCTGGGTGTAGCTGTGGCGACTAAGGAGTTTGTAGGAGTAATTCGCGTAGTTCGAGCGCCAGAACGGCGGCCTTTCACCACGTTCGACGAGAGCGTGTTGTCAGATATTGCAAATAAGTGCCTAGGGCCAGCACTGGATACTCATCGCGATGAGGTGCTGAAACTGCTAGCCCCTACGGGAGACAGACAGAGCTTGCCGCGAGCAGTCGCTCTTCTAGCTCGACCGGTGGCCAATTTAAGTGGAGCTACGCGTCGGCGGGCAAACGACATTTTACAGGCAGTGGTTACCCTGTTCCGCCACGAAGGGCATAAGGGGACTGAAATAGTGGCAAGTTTTCACGTATTGCATCGGCACGACGGAGCTGATGCGCTCGCGCTATATGAATGTCATTCATCGAAAACACAAGAATGTAGCACGCATCGACACATTCCACTGTTTGAGCTGGGGGACGCAGCGGCACGCGACGCCATTTACGGGCGAGACATGATCGGCTGTGACTGGGGCCCACGCATTTTACAAAGTGCCGACGGCGAACTAGGCTGGCAATCACAAGCTGTCGTGCCTGTGGTGGCATGGGGTGCCGGCGAGGTATTACGGGGAATACTAACGGTGGCCGTCGGTCGGCGGGTACGATGGGAGTCGGAGCAGCTACAGCTGTTGCAGCTCGCGAGCCAGGGATTGGCAGCAATCATGAGCGTGTTGCCAGAGGCCAGGCCGACGAAGATATCCGACGCGCGCATCGAGAGTTATTATGACTTTGTCCGTGAGTCACAGGACATCCTGAGGGCCGAATGGTGCGAACTGGCGAGCGCGGACCAAGACGGCAGAGTAATTGGCACCGGTGAACGAGGAAGGGCAAGCTATGAATGGATTCCTTTAGGTTTTCCGGAGAGTGAACGCCAGGACTCACCGGTTATGGTGTCAAGGGGAAGGGATGCATTGCGTGTGCCACTATTTATCGGGGCTAACGACGCTGGAATGTTGACAGCCGGAACCGTGTGGAAGGACGATGGCGCAGAGGTGAAGCGTCGGATTGGGATCGTGCGGCGTCAATGGTCGCAAGTCACTGCGGAGCCGTGGGCAGGTTGGTCGGCCCGATTTATTGAAGGAACGGCAAGGGGGAGCATTCGGAGGTGGCAAGTGGAAATTGCGTTAGACTTGAAGCAGCCAAGTGAACCTGGAAGAATGTAGGGCGTTTATCCAGGAGATGGAGATACCTTATCCGTTGTGGAAGCGAGCATCTTTGCTGGTGTAACATCTGGTGGGGACGTGACCCATCGCGTCCTTCGCAAAATACCGCGAGTATGTTCGAGAAGTGGCGGAGCCAATGGGCGGAGCCAGCGGCTGCCGGCCGGCCATCTGAATTTCTACATCGCCAACGGCGTGGGTGGTCGTGCCGGTCTACGGCGATCCGGCCGACGAGATCGCCCTGGGGCGATTGGCCGAGCTGTTTGCCGGGCGGCAAATCTCGCCGCTTGATGCCGTGGACTTGGTTCTGGGCCTGGGGGCCTCCACTGCGTCACGCAACAACAGCCCAGACATAAGTAAAAGCGCTGTGACGAGAAAGCTGGGACGAAGATCAACCTCCAGCACGGCCCTCTTCGGCAGTCGGCGCCTCACTGGCTGGCAGCCGTTCTCTTGCATGCCGTTCTACCGATAGAAGGTAGTCCAGCAACGGGTTGCTCTGCTCCCGATGGTGAGTCGCCTTGCCTTCCCGCGACATTGTCGCTTCCCGCAACAGGGCCTGCGCCATTTCTAGTAGATCCCTATCGAAATGGCGTGCGCGCTCAGCGACATAGGAAGGATCGGCACTGCGCTCAAGTTCCGCCAGACGGATCGCCAGCAGTTGATTGACACTGTCTGCAGTAGGCGTCGGGTACCGCTCCAAGCTAAGTGCCCTTGCAACCGACTGATGCTTTAGTGCATCTTCTACGCACTGTCGTTCCAGCAATTGCGTCCAGAAAGACTTCGTTGACGGGGTGGATCGCCCCAGTTCCTTGACCTCCTCAATTACCTTCTCGTCAACCTTTTGCCGAAGGTGCTTTTCTGCGTATCGCAGGAATGCCTCCAGCGTGTACATGTAGAAATCCTGCTTCGTCGCTCTCGTGAACTCATGTCTTAGTTCAGCTCGCGGTCCAATAGGTCGGTCATCGCGTATCTGCCACCAGTCCTCTTTTTCTTCGTTCGTGATGAACACAATGGGCTTCGCCACATTCGACGCCTTGTTGACAAGCTCTTTCCAAATCACAAGATCGCCGTAACGGTCTGGCTCCGGCTTCTTTTCGTCCTTATAGCCGGGTGGCATCTTTTTCTCGAATCGTTTCTTCCCCTCTGCACAGATCGCCGAAAGTCTCTCTTCGGAGAACTCGTTGCCGACTCGGCCGTCGAACACAGTGGAGACTTCATCGAGTACCGTGTCTGTATCGTACAACTTCTCGTGTTCCGCTTTGAACGCCTCCAGTTCTTTACGCACCGTCTCGAACAGTTCCTCAAGCTTGTTCTGTGTCTCCGCCGAGATGTATGGGTGCTGATTCGACCGAAAGGTGTTGAGAATGGCGGTGAGTTGTCCCAACATCTCGCCATACTTCTTTGCTTGTATCGCAATGGCGGATAGTCGGTTCTCGTGGAACTCGTTCGCGGCTTGATACGGAATCCAAACGCGATCCTTGATCGCGTTGAGCGTGCGGAGAACCTGCTTGCGCGTGTCGGGGGAGAACGCATAAAGCGTTAGCGGAATGTTCGCGTCAAACGCGAACAGGCAATTCTTCCACAAAACCGTGAACCATGGGTCGTCCGGCCGATAGTAGCCGTGGAACTTGTTCTTCATTGTCGGAACCTCGGGTCGTTTGAGTCACGCTACCACACTCGCGCAGTATTCGTCGAGTCGAACATTTCCAAGCAGAAGCTACGGAGAAGAACAATCCGCAGCCCGGCCGTTTCCGTCACCTAGTGGTGACGTGACGAGAAAGTGCGCATGTTTGTCACGGTCTTCCGTTTTTGTCACGTCTTGGTGGTTACGCGGCAGAGCGGCGAGCAGGAATATCCATCGCCGTGTGACAAGATCAGGGGTAGACTACCAGCCGTTGATCGAGCGCTGGCGGTGCGCGCTCGTTACGCGACGCGTCATTGGACAGTTGTTGGCGACCGTGGAGCAGAATTTGGCGTGACGCCCTCCAGGAGGCTATTGTGGAAAAAGCGGTCATTGGAAGGGCAAAAGGACGAACGCGAAAGACTGCAGGCCGTAGGCCCGGGGGGACCGGGGTTTGGAGAATCGGCAAATTGAAGGGCAAAACCGAGCGTAGTAGACGCGTGCGAGACCGTCACGAACCCGGCTTGCTTGAAGTCACTCCGGCACAGCGGACACAATGAACCGCGCCGGGAATCTGCGCGCCCATTGCCTCTCGCGAAAAACCGTGGCCTGCATGCTCGCCGTTTTGCACACTTTTTCGCTGTTGGGCATCGACGCCGTGCCGGTCGAGGTCGAGGTGGATGTCTCGCCCGGGGCGTTGCCCAAGACGGTGCTCGTCGGCCTGCCCGAGGCGGCCGTCAAGGAGAGCACGCACCGCGTCGAGCGGGCGATGGTCAACTCCGGCTTCGTCCGGCCGCAGGACCGCATCGTCATCAACCTGGCCCCGGCCGAGCTGCCCAAGCAGGCCGCCGGCTTCGACCTGCCGATCGCGCTGGGCATTCTGGCCGGCAGCGGGCAGTTCGAGTCGGAGCGGTTCGAGCCAATACGCGGTGGTCGGCGAGCTGGCCCTGGACGGCAGCGACGCGGCCGGTCAAAGGCGCGCTCTCGATGGCCATCGCCGCGGCGAAGGCAAGAGGCTCCGCGGCATCGCTCGTGCCGGCCGCCAACGCCGCCGAGGCCGCCGTCGTCGAAGAGATCGAGGTCATCCCGGTCGACAGCCTGGCCCAGGCCGTCGGCTTCTTCGCCGGCGAGCTGGAGATCGAGCCCGTGCCGTCGCGGCTCGACGCAATTGTTCGAGGCCCTCGGCGGATACGAGGACGACTTCGCCGACGTGCGGGGCAGGAGCTGGCCAAGCGGGCCATCGTCATCGCCGCCGCCGGCGGGCACAACCTCCTGATGATCGGCCCGCCCGGCAGCGGCAAGACGATGCTGGCCAAGCGCGTGCCGACGATCCTGCCCGCCGCTCACGGCCGGCGAATCGATCGAGACGACGCGCATCTACAGCGCGCTGGGCCGGCTGCCCAACGGCCAGCCGCTGATGGCCACGCGGCCGTTCCGCTCGCCGCACCACACGATCAGCGAGGCCGGGCTGGTCGGCGGCGGCAGCATCGCCGGTGCCGGGCGAGATCAGCCTGTCGCACAACGGCGTCCTGTTCCTGGACGAGCTGCCGGAGTTCAACCGCCGCACGCTGGAGGTGCTCCGCCAGCCGCTGGAGGACGGGCACGTGACCATCTCGCGGGCGCTCGAGAGCACGACTTTCCCGCCCAGTTCATGCTGGTGGCCGCGCTGAATCCGTGCCCGTGCGGCTATCGTAACGACCCGCGGCGCGACTGCAACTGCACGGTGCCGCAGATCGAGCGCTACATGGCGAAGATCAGCGGGCCGCTGCTGGACCGCATCGACATCCACATCGAAGTGCCGGCCGTGCCGTTCAAGGAGCTTTCCTCCGCCCAGAGCGGCACCACCAGCGGCAGCATGCGGGAGCAGGTGATCGCCGCCCGCGGCATCCAGCGGCAGCGCTTCGAGGGCACGCGCACGCGTCGCAACGCTCAGATGAACACGCGGTCGATTCGCAAATATTGCGTGCTCGACGAGGAGTGCCAGGGCCTGCTCAAGGCCAGCGTCAACGAGCTGGGCCTGTCGGCGCGTGCCCACGACAAGATCCTCCGCCTGGCCCGCACGATCGCCGACCTGGCCACGAGCGACGGCATCCTGCCGGACCACATCAGCGAGGCGATCAATTACCGGATGCTGGATAGGAACCTGTGGAAGTGATGGAGATCGCAAGGATATCTTTCGTGGACAATTCGCAGGTGAATCATGTTTCCATCGAGTGATTCGGTAACGCGGCGAGATTTCCTGGCCGCGTCCGCCGCCGGGTCCGTATTGTCGTTGACGATCGCCGCGCGCTGGCCGCTGGGCCGCAAGAGGGCGCGCCACCGTCCGCACCAGCGCCAAAACCGGCCCGCCCGCGGCGGCTAGCGGCCATCAATTCGATCTACCGCCTGCGGTCCCACGCCTATCACATCGTCAATCGCTTCGTGTACGGGTATCCCGTGGACGGCCTGCACCATCAGCCGCCCTTTCAGATCGTGCGGATGTTCAACGACCAGTATCCCAAAGATGACCTCAGCCGGGATTTCTGCAAGCGCCACGGCATCGAGCGATCGACGACGATCGCCGCGGCGCTAGGCGGCGAGCGGGGGGGCCTCGACGTGGATGGCGTGCTGCTGATCATCGAGCACGGTGATTATAAAGTGAACGAGCTGGGGCAAGTCCTCTATCCGCGCTACGAGAAGTTTCAGGAGATCGTCGAGGTCTTCCGCAAGAGCGGCCGGAGCGTGCCGGTGTTCGTCGATAAACACCTGTCGTACGACCATGCCCAGGCGGCGGCCATGGTCCGCACGGCACAGGAGATGAAGTTCGGCCTGATGGCCGGCTCGTCGCTGCCGGTCACGTGGCGCAGGCCGTCGATCGAGCCGGCGCTGGGCACTCCGTTTAGCGAGGGGCTCGTCGCTTTCGGCTTCGACCGGGGGCCGGCGGAAGTCTATTTCATTCACGCACTGGAGGTGCTCCAGTGCATGCTCGAGCGCCGCGCAGGCGGCGAGACCGGGGTGAAGTCCGTCACCGGCCTCAGCGGCGAAGCCGTGTGGAAGGCCGGTGACGAGGGCCGCTGGTCGCAGAAGCTCTTGGACGCGGCGATCGCCGTGAATCCCAGCCGCAACGTCGGGCCGCCGCACGAGAACGTCAAGCAGCCGCAGGCGATTCTGGTGGAATACCGCGACGGCACGCGCGGGGCGGTGCTGAACCTGATCGAACAGGTGGCCGATTTCAGCTTCGCGGCCACCGTCGGCAAGAGCCCGCGGCCGCTGGCGACGCATTTCTACCTGCCGCCGCCGCCGGGAGCGAAGTTCTTCGACCCGCTCACGTTCAACATCGAGAAGTTCCTGGCCGGCGCAGCCGCCATATCCTGTCGAGCGCACGCTGCTCACCAGCACGGTGCTGGATTGGGGCCTGCACTCGCTCAGTCAAGGGGGCAAGCCGCAGTCGGACGCATCGCTGGAAATTCGCTACACGCCGCCGGCCAGCAGCGGCTTCTTCCGCGGGCCGGTGTAGTTGATGGACTGGCGGTCAACGTCGGTCTATCGCGTCGTCCAGCGGCACTTCTCGCGGCGCGGCCTTGCGCAAGCCAGGCGTGAATCAACGAGGCAGCAACGGACACCACCAGGATGCCGCACACGACGCCCAGGGAGATCAGCGTGGGGATCTTCCATTTGTCGTCCTCCGACAGCGGCGCTTCCAGCCACCCGGCCCACACCAGCAGCGATTGGAGCCCCGGCAGCAGCATCTTCACCCCCACGAAGCACAAGATCGCCGCCAGCCCGGTCCCCAGATAGCGAAACAGGTTCATCGTCCCGGCCAGCAGGAAGTACAGCGACCTCAGGCCAAGGATCGCAAAGACGTTGGAGCTGAAGACGATGAACGGGTCCACCGTGATCGCCAGGATGGCCGGTATCGAATCGACGGCAAACGCCACGTCGGTGCTCTCGACCACCAGCAGCACCAGGAACAGTGGGGTGGCATAAAACCGGCGCCGGACTTTCTCGCTCGGCTTGGCCGTCTCTTCGGCCGTGGGCGGGGGCAGATTGTTCTCGGCCGTGCCGACCGCTTCCGCCGGGGCGGTGCCTTCCGTCCGCTCGGGATGCCGCGCCAGGCCCCGCGCTTCGGCCGGCGTCATGCGGACGAAGAACTTCTGCTCGATGTACTGAGGCGTGACCGGCAGACACGAGCGGGCAACGCGCAGCACGAGATTGCGGCTGACGTCCGCCTCGCCTTCGCGGCGCCAGAGCAGCTTCAGCCCGGTCAGGATCAAAAACGCGCCCATGGCGTAAATCAGCCAGTGGTAGCGCTCCAGCAGCTCGACGCCGAGCCAGATGAACACCAGCCGCATGACCACGGCCCCCAGAATGCCCCAGAACAGCACGCGATGCTGCAAGTGGGCCGGCACGGCGAAGTACGTGAAAATGACCGCGAAGACGAACACGTTGTCCATCGAGAGAGACCACTCGATGACGTAGCCAGTCAGGAAGTCCAGCCACCGTGGTTCGTCGATTTCCTGGTAGTAGCGGTCGTACGCATAGACGACGCCGCAAAACACCATCGCCACGCTCACCCACAAGATGGTCCAGGCGGCCGCCTCCCGCAAGCGAACCGCCCGAGCAGAACGGTGAAACACGCCCAGATCGAGGACCAGCATCACGGCGACGATGGCGCCGAAGCCGATCCAGAGATAGAGTTCGTCTTTCATGTCGCGACGCGGCTCCCGAGACTTTTTCAGTAGTGGGGATGCATGAAGAGCGGCGCTGGTGCCGCGACATCCTATCACACGGTCTTTGGTTCCGGGCGTCAAGCCGGTTTCTGGCCGGTTGGCGAAGGTTTCGGCCGGCCCATCCTGTCAGCAGATTGCGCACCGCAGCGGCTTTCCGGCGGTCGCCGAAGTCGCCAGACTTCAGGCCGCGGGCCTGAAGCTTTGGGCGACGGAAATGAGACTTCCGCTGCCTGAACTCTGGCGAGTTCCGCTACTCGATCCCCATCTTAGCGATGCCGTCTTTTTCGCCAAGCCGCCGTGGGGTAGGCTTAAGGCTTGGGAGCCGCTGCGGGTTATGGTATGGAGCCGCTGCGGGTCATCTGGCGTCTCTTCATGGCGTCTGAGTCCAGCGGTTCGTCAGCAGTTGCGGACAACGCAAGGAGATCGGTGAATGAAACGGCGGAGTCTCGTGAGCGTCCACTTCCTGCTGGGCGGCGCCTGTTTGCTCAGTCTCACACTGGCCGGCTGCGGCAAGAAGCAAGCCAGGCCGCCGGTCCAGGCCGTCAGCAGCGCCCCGCGGCGGGGGGGCGACTCCGAGGAAGTCAAACGGCTGCGGGGGGAGGTCTCCGGCCTGAAGCGGCAATTGATCGACGTGCAGTTGGCCGAGTTGGAAGACCTGGGCGTCAATATCGTTCGCGACAAGCAGAAGAACCTGACCGGCCTGGACTTCAGCCGCATTCCGATCAAGGGGCAGCTCTTTCGCCTGGCGGGCTTTCCCGACCTGCGGCAGTTGATGCTCAACGAGTCCGGGGCCACCGACCGCGATCTGAAGTTCCCCCTGCGGCTCAAGAAGCTCCAGGCGCTGGAGCTGTATAACACGGCGATCACGGACGCCGGCCTGGCCCAGCTCAAAGGGCATCCCGCCCTGGAGACCCTCAACCTGCAGCGCACTAGCATCAGCAACGCCGGACTGGCCCACCTGCCCGGCGTGCCCAAGCTCCAGCGGCTCTCGCTGCCCTACACCCAGATCGGCGACGCCGGCTTGGCCCACCTCAAGGGCATGACTCGGCTGCGGCTCTTGGACCTCCGCGGCTGCCAGGGAGTGAGCGACGAGGGGTTTGCCCATCTGGCCGGCCTGTTGAACCTGGTCAGCCTGCGGTTCCGGCCCGGCGGTATCGTCACCGACGTGGGCCTGGGGCACATCGGCGGCCTGACCAACCTCAAGACGCTGGAGCTTACCGAAACCGGCATCACCGACGCCGGCATGCGGCACCTGGCGAACTTCAAGGACCTGGAGGAGCTCTACCTCGTGGGCGTCGCCAAGATCACCGACGCGGGCTTTGCCCATCTCGAAGGCCTGACGAAGCTGCGAATCGTTGACGCGCGCAATACGCAGATCGGCAGCGAGGGCCTGAAGTACTTCGAAGGATTCACGAGCCTCGCCCGGCTGGAGCTGAGCGAGTGCGGCAAGGTCGATAGCGCGGGCATGAAGCATCTCGCCAAGCTCAAGAACCTGCAGGGCCTCGATCTCTGGAACACGCGCGTGGACGACGAGGGCCTGAGCCACCTGGCGGGGCTGATCAATCTCCGCACTCTGAGCTTGCAAACGACGCGCATCAGCGACGAAGGCCTCAAGCACCTGAAGGACCTCACGAGCCTTGAGTCGCTAGACCTGACCGGCACGGAGATCACCGATGCCGGGCTGGAACACCTTCAACGGCTAGCGAAGCTGCAAAAGCTGAACCTCAAGTCGATTCCGGCCATTGGCGACGAGGCCGTCGAGGCCTTGCAGAAGAAGATCCCCAAGCTGGAGATCGAACGTTAGCGCGACTCACGCGAGCGCCACGGTCGAGCGGCTGTCGCCGGAGGCGCGGCGGGTCATTATCTCGGTGAACCCGAAGGCCGGCCGCCGGGCGGCGCAGCCTTCGGCCGAGCGTCTGGCGAAGTTTCTCACCGATCGCGGCCTCGCCCCAGAAATCGTCACCGATTTGGCCGAGGTAGCAGCCCGTTCCGCGGAAGGCCAGGCTCGCGGCGACCTGCGGGCCGTGGTGGGCGCCGGCGGCGACGGGACGGTGGCCGAGATCGTCAACCGCGTCCCCGCCGGGGTGCCCGTCACCGTGCTGCCGCTGGGGACGGAAAACCTGCTCGCCAAGCACCTGGGCATCTCCCGCGAGCCCGAATCGGTCGGCGAGGCGATCGCCCAAGGCGATATCCTCCGGCTGGATGCGGGTCTGGCGTCTTCCCCGCACGGCGTCTGGTGCGTGGGGCACGCGGATCGCGTGCCGGCCGAGGCACACGCGAGCCGCGTGTGCCACGAGCCACCCGGCCGGCTCTTCCTGCTCATGGCCACCTGCGGCCTGGATGCCGATGTGATCTACCGGCTGGAGCAAGCCCGGCGGGGCCATATCAGCCATCTGAGCTACGTCAAACCGATCGTGGCGGCGTTCCGCAATTATGCGTATCCGCCGCTGCGGATTTACTCCGCGCTCCGCACTCCGCACTCCGCGCTTGGAAGTGCGGAGTGCGGAGTGGGGAGTGCGGAGTGCGAAGGGCCGGTCGTGGCCCGCTGGATGTTTCTGTTCAACATGCCGTGTTACGCGCACGGGCTGCCTTTCACGCCGGGTGCCAGCGGCGACGACGGCATGTTCGACCTGTGCGCCTTCGAGCGGGGACGGTTCTGGAACGGCATGCGTTATTTGCTGGCCGTGCTGCGCGGCCGGCACGACCGGCTGGCCGACTGCACGTTGCGGCAGGTTACGGCCCTGCGCGTCGAGGTAGACGAGGCGGATGGGCCGGTGCCGTTTCAGCTCGACGGCGACTTTGGCGGCCACCTGCCGCTGGAGGTAAGCATCCTGCGGCGGCGGCTGACGATCGTCGTGCCCGATCTGGTGAGTAGGTGAGTAGGTGAGTAGGTGAGTAGGTGAGTAGGTGAGTAGGTGAGTAGGTGAGTAGGTGAGTAGGTGAGTAGGTGACCGCATCGACGCCGACTTACTCACTTACTCACCTACTCACCTACTCACTTACTCACCAGTCAGCTTCACGCCTGGATGCGCGTGATCTTCACCGTCAGATACGGCTGGCGATGGCCCGTCTTGCGGCGGAAGTTTTTGCGGCGGCGAAACTTCTGAATGACCAGCTTGGGGCCATGAATCTCGCCCAACACTTCGGCCGTCACGGACGCCCCCGCCACCAGCGGCTTGCCCAGCCGCAGCCCGCCGGCGTCGCGCACGGCCAGCACCCGCTCGAAGCGGACTTCGCCGCCGGGCGGCACTTCTTCGGGCGCAAGTCGATCTGGAGCTCTTGCCCTGCTTCGACCTTGAACTGCGAACCGCTGTCTTCGATGATGGCGTACATCTGGGCACCCGTCGCTGGCGATGGCGGAAAGCGAGCTATTCTAGCGGCGAGGCTGGCGGTCGTCGAGGCGGATCGGCGGATTCGGGCGTGCCTGAAACCATTTTGCATTTTGCATTTTGCACTTTGCAATGAACGTCAACACGGAGATCCCCTAATGCAAATTGCAAATTGCAAATTGAGCCCTGCGGCATCCTAAGCGCCGATACCGATTCCCATGTCCAGCGCCGTCAAGCAAATCCTGGTCGTCGAGGACGACGCGGCCATTCGCCGCGGCATCGTCGATGCCTTGGAGTTCGAGGGCTACCGCACGCATCAGGCCGGCACCGGGAAAGCCGGCCGGGAGGCGGCCGTGCGGCTCGACTGCGACCTGTTGCTCTTGGACCTCGTGCTGCCAGAGGCCGACGGGCTGGACATTCTGGCCGAAGTCCGCCAAACCCGGCCGACGCTGCCGGTGATCATCCTCACCGCCCGCGGCGACGAGGCCGACCGCGTGAAGGGACTGCGTCTGGGGGCCGACGATTACGTCGTCAAACCGTTCAGCGTGCAGGAGCTGCTGGCCCGCGTCGCGGCCGTGCTGCGCCGCTCGGCCGAGCGGCCCGGCGACGTGGCCCAGGTGGAGGTACCCGGCGGCACGGTCGATCTGGAGCGCCGGGAAGTGGTTTTCGACGACGGCGGCCGGGCCGACCTGTCGGAGCGCGAGGCCGATCTGCTACGCTACCTGGCGGCCAACCCCAAGCGTGCCGTGACGCGCGACGAGCTCCTGGCCCACGTCTGGCGGCTGGACCCCCGCGGCGTGACCACGCGGACGATCGACATGCAGGTGGCCCGGCTGCGAGAAAGCTCGGCGCCACGGAGGAGCGGCCGATTATTCGTACGGTGAGGGGGAAAGGATACATGTTCGACGCCAACGGATAGGCCACGCAATCGTCAGTCCCAATCGTCCTCGTCGTCGTCCTCGTCCTCGTCCTCGAAAACAGCATGGCGGTCGAGGACGAGGACGAGGACGAGGACGAGAATGAAAGATGACCAAACTTAGCATCTGAGTCCCATGCCTGATTCCCCCTCGATCCTCGACGTCACCGAAGCCACCTTCCAGCAGGAGGTCGTCGAGCGCTCGCGCGAGGTGCCGGTCGTCGTGGATTTCTGGGCGCCCTGGTGCGGCCCGTGCCGGTTGCTGGGGCCGCTGTTGGAGAAGGCCGCCAAAGACGCGGCCGGCAAGTTCGTGCTGGCCAAGGTCGATATCGACCGTTCGCCCGGCCTGGCCACCTCGTTTGGCGTCAGCTCGATCCCCACGGTGGTGGCCGTGCGGGGCGGGCAGATTATCGACAGCTTTCTGGGCGTATTGCCCGAGCGCGAGCTCGAGGCCTGGCTCCAGCGCATCCAGCCTTCGGAAGCCGAGATCCTGGAAAGCGAAGCCCAGGGCCTGGAGGCCGGCGACCCGGCGGCGGCCGAAGCCAAGTATCGCGAGGCCCTGAAGTTGGCGCCGACGGATGCCGCGGCGCAGATCGGGCTGGCCCGCGCAGCTTCTGGCCCAGGACTGCCTGGAGGAAAGCCAGCAGATCGTGGACGAGCTGGCCAGCCGCGGCTTTCTGGAGGCCGAGGCCGAATCGCTGGCCGCCGACCTGGCCTCCAGGCAGTTCGCGGCCGAGTTCCCCGAACGTCGAAGCCGCCCGACGGGCCGCTGCCGCGGCACCGGGCGATTTCCAGCGTGGGATCGATTTAGCCAAAGCACTGGCCGGCGCCGGGCAGCATGAAGAAGCGCTGAAAACCGCACTGGACCTGGTGCGCCGGGACCGTCAAGGAGCCGGCGAGGCCGCCCGGCAGATCATGGTGCACCTTTTTCACCGCCTGGGCGAAGAGCACGACCTGACGAGCGAGTATCGGCGGAAGCTCTCGTCGGCGCTGTACTAGCTAGGGCTCTGCTGTACTAGGTCTCTCTCACGCCCGCGCCTGGCACGCCGGCGCAAATAATTACAGGGAAATAACTTACCGAAGAATAATCGCGTGCTCAAGGAATGGCTCGTCAGGGTCGATCTTGACCCTTGCCGGACACGCACTATACTAGGTTTGAACTTTTAGGTGAACCAGTCCTGGGAGACGCCCCGTGCAGGCCATGTTTGAAATCGATATCTTCTAAGTTAGCTTCCATCGCAAGCGGTATTCTACCGCGAGAATGGGGTACTGAAGTTCCATCTCGACGATATGCGTCGGCCCGTCTTTGCGGTGCCGAAGCGACTCTTCCATGGCGGTTTGCTCGTCAAAGAGCGGCGAGCCCCCGGGTCCGTGAATCGCCTCGCATTCGAGATCCTGGGGAACGAAGCCTACGAAGTCTACCCTGATCTTCAAGGTCGCCATCGGCTCTCGCGGCGCGACCGACACCCAGTCGTAGTCCCTCCCGGCGCTGTTGGGTAGTCTCGTGAGGAACGTCCCCGCCGGCTGCTTGGTCGAAAAGGCCAGCACCGCGTCTGGGGTGGTCCTGTCGATGGAGGGGACGAATCGAAACTGCTCGACCAATCGCTTGTCGGGCAATTCTCGTTTCTCAATGGTCACTTTGCGATTCGGCATACTCGCTTCACCACAGCCTCCCAGTTGGACCAGCGAGGATTTCGCCATCCGCACCCACTTGGACAACGACCGTCGATTGCACTGGAATTTGACCTGATAGTGGCCGTCAGAGCTGCCATCCTCGCGAATCGTGTGGTGGTAGGTCGCCTGGTGCAGGTGGTAGCCGAACGCCACGCTCAAGGCCTCAAGTGCGCGCTGCTGCATCAGGCGACGAGGCAAAGTGGCCGCATTCCGCTCGGTCTCCCGTAAACTCTCCTGCGTTTCGTCGAGCTGCCGCGCCAGCCGTTCGTTCTCCCGGTGATAGGCGCGAGCGATATTCCACAGAGAATAAAAGCCCAGAGCGAGCAGAATCGGCACGCCCACGATCGCCGTGATGATGCCGTCCGAGACACCCAGGCGAGCTGACGCTCCCGAGATGCTCGAGAGGCCGTAGATCAGCGGGAACAGCCCGAGCAGGCCGATCAGATTGGCGAAGAAGGCCACCTTGCTGCTCAGCGCCTCTTGGACGACTTGGGAAAACGTAAGCTTATGGCCTGCGGGAAGCAGCATGGCCCTCCTGCCTTTCGATGAGAAGGATTCGCCGTTGCGGGGCAAGGACGAGGGCGACGTTCGCTCCGCAGCCTCCAGAGATGGAAAGGCGTCTGTATTGCGCGGATGCTGCGTATTCTAGATCGGCCGCTGGCGATCACAAGCAGGTTGTCCGCGGGTCCGCGGGTAGTGGGGTCAGACCCCAACACCGTCGGGCGGCGCACGCCGCGGAGCCGGCGTTACTTGGCCGACGGAGCCGCGCGCCGCGTCAGGCGCTGCGCAGCGCCGTCAGCCACTCGCCGCTCGGCAAGTCGTAGGGCCGGAACTTCTCCAGGCCGCCCACCTCTTCGCTGTGGAACAGCGCCCGGTAGTGCCCCAGCTTGCTGGCGGCCGGGGTGTCGATCAGATTGCTGGAGTCGTCGCCGCTCATCTGGAAGACGACCCGCTGGTCGAACTCGCGCAGGCTCTGCCGGTCGAAGGAGCGGCCCAGCGCCGTGGCCGTGTCGCACCAGATCAGGGTGTGGATGCCCTGGGCGGAGCCGTCTTTGACGATCGAGAGGAGCTGCCGCGAGGGGCTTGCCGCGGCATCGTCGCCGCCGCGGCCGAAGCCGAAGTCGTTCTCGTCGCGCCGCAGGTCGCGGAAGCGGCCCAGGTCGTGGACCACGACGAAGATCGCCGGGGCGTCCGGGTCGTTCTGGGCCGTGCGGCGCTGAAGCTCCGCGGCGATCTCGCCCAGCAGGGCCGGCGTCTCGCGCCACGATCCCACGGCGGTCGGATGCGGCAGCGCGCCAGCCAGCCGGGCATAGTGCCCGGCGAACTCCGAATCGGGCCGGCTGCCGTCGAGGAAATAGAACTTGGCCGCGGCGGGGCCGGCCGCCGGATCGGGGGAGTGCTGCGCGGCCAGGCTCACCACGGCCGAAGACAAGCTACCCAGCGCCCCGGCCTCTTGCTGGCCCACGATCAAGAGATTGCTCGCCCCCTGGCGGCGGAAGGTGGCCGCCGTGGGTTCCTTGATCGCCACGGGATCGCCCAGCCAGGCGACTGCCGCGCGCGGCGGGACAGTCGGCCAGGCGGGTGCCGCCACCAGTTCGGCCAGGCCCTCGTTTTTCGCCAGGTCGGCCGGCGCGTTGCCTTCGAAGACGACTTGCGGCGTCGGGGGGCTGAAGGATCGCTGGCTCGCCAGGTCGTGGACGCGTTGGAGGTAGTTTCTCGCGCTCGTCGTCCGGCAGCCAGGCGACCTGGAACGGGTTGTTGCCCTCGCAGCCGGCCGTTGGCGTCGTTGTAGATCGCCTCGCCGGGCCGCGACAGCAGCCGCGCGGCCGTGTTGTCCTCGCTGAGGATCAGGTGCGCGTCGGCTCTCGCTGCACTGCAGGGCGATCCGCACGGCCATCTGGCCGAGCGTGCTGCGGGCCAGCGAGTAGGCGCCGCCGAGCGTCTGCGAGCCCGAGCAGCACGTGCATGCCGAACGCCCGGCCCTGCCGCACCAGGCGGTCGAGCAGCAGCGACGGCCTCCTGGCGACGCTGTCGTCCTCGACGAAGAACTCCTGGAACTCGTCCACGATCAAGCAGGATGCGCGGCAGCTGGCCGACCGGAGGCCTGCGCGATAGGCCGTCACGTCCTGCACGCCCAGCGTCGCGGAACAGCGTCGCCGCGGCGCTTCAGCTCCGCGTCGAGCCGCTGCAGGACGCTGAGGCCGAACTCGCGCTCGCTCTCGACGGCGACCACGCGGGCGTGCGGCAGCTCATGCGTGGCGTAGGTCTTGAACTCGACCCCCTTCTTGAAGTCGACCAGGTACAGCTCGACCTCGTCGGGGCTGTACCGCAGCGCCAGGTTGGTGATGAGCGCGTGCAGCAGCGTCGATTTGCCCGAGCCGGTCTTGCCGGCGATGAGCACGTGCTGCGACGTCCCCTTGCCCAGCCGCAGGTGCTGGAGCTTCGTGGCCCCGGCCTGGCCGAGCGGGCACGTCGAGCTCGCCATCGCGGCGGTCGCCGGTCCACATCTCGGCGCTGGACGGCACGATGTTCTTGAACGGCACCTCGACCCGGTTGGCGTCCGTGCGACTGCTCGCCGACGGTGTGCACGATCGAGGTGAAGATGTCTCGGCGGCGGCGGCGCATCGAGCCGCAGCGGCAGGTCCTTGAAGAGATCGTGCTGCCACACGAACCGCCCGCCCTCGCCGTCCCCGGCCAGCCCCTCCCAAGCCAGCACGGTGCAGTGCTGCTCGAGGTCCTTCAAGTGGCAGCCCGGCGGCAGCTTCTGCTTGGTATCGACGCGTCACGAGCGTGTAGACGCCGCAGCGCTGCCCGCTGCTGGCGATGCTGATCAGCCGCTTGACGGCCTTCTCGGAGAAGTTGGTGGGGAAGTTGGCGACGACCAGGATGCGGAACGGCTCGGCCACCTCGCCGGCCTCGCGGTTGTACTCCTCGATCGTCTCGAACTCGTTGCGCAGGTATTTCTGGATCACGTTCTCCATGTGCTCGGTGAGGTCGGTGAGCCGCTGCTCGATGTGCGTCCGGCTCGGTCCAGATGCGGCTGGTGACCAGCGACTCCTCGTAATCGGCCAGGTGCATGAAGCCGGCGAAGTTCTCCCCCAGGCCGACCGGGTCGATGATCGTGAAGCGGACCTTGCCGGCCGGCAGCGAGGTGAGCATCCGCAGCATGACCGACTGCAGCGAGCGGACGGCCGCGTCGCGCCCTTCGCCGGTCGCCTTGTAGAGCAGCGACGGCGCCGTGGGAAAGGGCACCACCGCCGGCAGCGAAAAGCTCGTCAAACTGTTCTTGGCCAGTCGCTCGTCGGTGGGAATGCCGCCGGGCACGTCGCGGAGGTTGACGTCGATCTCGCCGAAGCGGATCGCCGGCGGCACTTGCTGTGGGCACTGCCACGTCGCCCAGACGGGCTTGAGCCAGCCGGGGAAAAGCGCATTGGCCGCTTGAGTGATCTCCAGCACGTCGGCCCGCGTCTGGTCGATCGCCTCGCGCCAATTGAGCGCCAGCTCGCTCCAGGCCCGCCGCTCGGTTTCCGTCGTCTCGGCGGTCTGGCGGTGGTGCCGCTCGTCGTGCAGCCGCAGCTCGGCCTGCTGGCCGTCGCTGAGCTGTTTGATCTGCGGCGGGTATTTGGCGTGCAGCTCGGCTAGCACGGTTTCGCGGCAATCGCGCACGGTGGCCACCTGCCGCTGCATCGCGGCCTGCGCCTCGCGGAGGGCGTCGTCGCGGCGGCGGGTGACCTCTTCCATGCGACGGTGGAAGCGCTGCTCGCGGCGGATCGTCTCTTCGTCGCGCCGCTCGGCGGCCGTGCGCAGGAACCGCTGCCGCTCGCGGTCGGCCTCGTCCAGGCAGCGCAGACGCACCGTGTCGCTGGTCCGCAGCCAGTCGGTGAGGGCGGTGAGCATCGCGTGCACATGCCGCTTGCGCAGCGCAGCCCGCAAGAGGAGCACCAGAAGGGCCAGCGCCAGCGTGGCCGACGACGCGGTCACCAGCCACGACAAGCCCTCGGGCTGAAAGACCGGAATCTGGTAGACGATCGCGCCGAACAGCGCCAGCACGACCCACATGGCCAGAAAGGCGGGGAGCAGCCACAGCGCCTTGAGGACCGGGTGCCGGCGATAATCACGCAGCCGCGCGGCCAGCTCTTCGGCCGCGGCCAGCATTTGCCCGAAGGTCGAGAACGGCTCCGCGGCCGGGTCAATCGCCACCGCTGGGGCGTGTGCCCCTTCCGCAGTGGTCGATAACTTCAGCTCTTGCCGCAGGCGATTGAGGTCGAGCTGGAGCTCGCCGAGCCGTTTGCCCTGCTCGGCCACGAGATTGAGCTTGGGGGTAAGCTGCCCTTCGAGCTGGTTCTTGGTGGCGTCGAACAGGGCGGCCGCTTCCCACTTGCCTTCTTCGAGTTTTTTGGTGGCCGCATGCTGGTCGGTCTCGAACGCGTCGCTCGCAGCCTGGGTGGCCCGATTGTAGGCCTGTTCGGCGGCGGTCAGCTCTTCGTCGGCCTGGGAGGTGACGTTCTCGACCGCCCGGCGATATTCGCTCTGGAGCCGCTGAAGCTCGTCGGTTTGCCGCTGGATGAGCTGCTGCCGCGCTTCCTGCTCCTGCTCGGTGGCCTGGCGCACCTGGCGCGTGAAGCTCGCCCCGATCTCCGCCTCGCGCTGGGCGCGCTCGGCGGCCGCCCGGAACAGGTCGCGAATCAGCTTCGCGTGGCGTTCGTTGGAAAGGAGATCGTCCACAGGGAAGCGTCAGGAGACAGGTGTGAGGTGCCAGGAGTCAGAATGCAAAGATCGGGAGACGGAGCACCGGGGTTGCTCGTTCATCATTCGTTCGTCACCCATTTTCGGTCGACGAGGACCCGCCAATCGGTGGCGACGCCATTTCGCAATGGAACTGAACAATCTTCAAGCGGCCGTCGTATTCACTGCCCAACACCCTGATTTCAATTATAACCGCTTTGCCGTCCTCGGCTTGGGCGCGTGCAGTCATAGGCGTAGAGTCCGGAAGGCCCGAATTCGAGGACTTCATGCCGCATCGGCAGCCGCGGCTTTCTGAACACTGGCTGTTTGCGAACCAAGGTTTCAAATGCGTCCCGTCCGATTTTCTCGTTGAACCGAAAAGCGCCGAACGCCTCGTACGCCTGATCCAGGCGGCCCGCTTGGACATCGGCCAGGAACGACTCCGCCAGTTGGCGCCCCTGTTCCAACTCCCGATCTTGTTGCTGTGCCCGCGCCTGACGTCGCTGTGACTCTTCCTCACGTCGTTGTAATTCTTCCTGATGTCGGCGCCAGGACCGGACCGCTTCGTCCGACTCAATTGGCGGTTGGTACGATGTTGGCAGGTGCTCTCGAAGGGGCCAAGTAACACCCAAAATGGCACCGCCGATCACGGCAGTGACGGCCCCTGCCGCAAGAAGCACTAGCCCAGTTCGCTTTCGTTCACGGGTGTTCGTCATTCGTCGCGTCGCTCGCGGCCGCACTCTTGGCGACACTTTCCGAAGACGTGTGCCAGCCGGTTGATCTGCTCGACCGCGTCCTGGCAAGCCCGCTCCAGCTCGACGATGTACTTTTCCTCGAAGTCCTGGCTCACCTGGTCGTTCCACTGCTCCTTGGCGTCGGCCCAGCGCAGCCGCAGGAGCTGAAGCGCTTGCCGCAGGGCGCCGGCGCCGGCCGTGAGGTTGCCAGGATTCATGATACCAACACTTGTGCTTTCCAGGCGAAAAAGGCGTTTGGCGAAGGAATGTCGAATGACGAAGCTCGAATGACGAACGAATTCCCGAATGACGAAGGCCGAATTACACCTGGTCCATGACGACACCATTCCTTCGTCATTCGTGCTTCGTCATTCGTCATTGTCCTTCGTCATTCCTTCGTCATTCGTGCTTCGTCATTCGTCATTGTCCTTCAACTGTTCTTCCGCCAAGGAGCGCAAGTGCCGCTCCCACAGGTCTTGCCCGGCCGAGTTGACCACGGCCACGAGCTCATCATGTGAGAACACCGCGACGTAGCCCGGCGGCAACGCGCAGGCGGCCACGAGCGCCGGCCGCAGCGACACCAGCGCGGCCAGCGGCACAGCCTCGTATTGCGGCGCGCGCCAAGCTCCGGCTCGACGGGTCCGATGAACCAGCCGGAATCGCCCGCCGGCCCCTCGATGCGCTCGGCGAACACCTGCGGCTCGTCCAGGCACCCGGACACGATCACGACTTTGGCTTGCCAATCGGGAAACGCCGGCTCGAGACCCAGGTCGTAGGCCAGCTTCAGCGCCGATTGTTGACATGGGTCTTCGCCCCTTGGCACCGGCGAGGGCTCGGTCTCATCGGCATCGTCCGCGCGCTCCTCGGCAGCCCTGGCCGCGCGGGCAGCGACGGCCGCCGCGATCACCCCCTGGAGCTTATCGGGTGGCAGGAGGTCAACCGCTTGCCGTTTCTCCAGGGTGGGCGTCAGCTCTCGCAGCGACTGAAAGACGCTGATCGTCGGCTCGGCTTCCGGCTCGGGCGTGGTGCGGATGATGCTCTCTGGCTCGTGTCCCAGTACGACGGTCGCGGGCGCCGTGCCCACGCTGGTGTAGGCCTCGAGCGAGCCGATCAACCGCTCCAGCAGGGCCACCGCCCGCGGCAGCTCGATATCCAGCAGATCTCGGAATCCGCCGACCTGGCCTTCATATTCGGAGACCTCTGTCACCAGCCGACGGCCCCAGGCGCGGACCGTGTCGATCTTCTCCTCCACAAACCGCACGTAGCGTTTGGCGGCCTCCAGGGCCTTGCGCTCCTGGTAGCAGGTGGGCCGCTGGCCATCCAGCGCCTTGCGCTCGCACTGGTCCAGCTCGTTGCGCTTCTCCGCCACCAAGTCCCAGGACCGCTGCTGCTCCCCTTTCCAGAAGATCGGTTGCTCGTCGGTGGTCCACGTCAGCCCCCGCTGCACCTCCATGCGCACCTCGTCCAGCGCCCGCCTGGCGGAGTCACCGAAGGTGACCAGCGCCGCGCGGAAGTCGGCCAGTGCGGGGATGGATCGGACGTTGGCGGGCATTGTTGGTCGTCGGTTGTCAGTGCTGGCTTCGTCCTCGTCCTCGTCCTCGTCCTCGACGTCAAGCGGCAATGTCATTCGAGGACGAGGACGAGGAGGAGGACGAGGACGACGGCGTTCAGCCACCTCCCCACTACCTCTGCTGCAAATATTCATCCGCCTTCTCGGCCTTCCGCAGCAGGAAGCGGACGTATTCGTCCAGGACTTCCATGAAGCCGCTGAGCGAGGCGATTTGCTGGCCGAACTCGTCGGCGAACTTCTGGTGCTCCTGGTCGCGCCAGGAGGCGCTCAGGTTCTGAAGCTGCGTCTGCGTGACCGTGACCTGCCGGCGGAGGTCGTCGCCGAACCGCCGCAAAAACTGGGCAAACCGCCGCAATTCGGCCGGATCGACAATGGCTTGAGACATGGAAATGGATAGGAAATGAGGAAGGCCCAATGGCCCAAGCGAGCTGTTTTGCCGTCCCGGCCGATAGATGTGAACTCCTTGATTCCACTATAGATGCGGCCGCGCCGCTGGTAAAGCGGGCGGGGCTATCGACCGTACAGACACGCAAGCGAGGGAGAAGCACGTACCCGCCTGGAGGCCAGTGGCGGCCCTCCCTCGCTTGCGCGTCGGGCTAGTGTGCCAGGGCTAGTGCCGCGGCGCTAGTTTGCCATTACCGCTTGCGCCATCTCCTGCCCTCGACATCGGGGGGCCTTTCTTGTACCGTCCCGCCCCTTCGCAGCCGCCGCGCTGACGGTGGGTTCGCGGTTCCTTAAGGGTAGTCATTAGCCCGACGCGCAAGCGAGGGAGAAGCGGGTGCATGGTCCCGGCCGCCCACATCCCCGTTCCCGCCGGCCACTGGCCGCGGTGCCTGGCAGGATCTCGTCCTGCCGGTGGCGCTGATCGCCAGCGTGCTGGTGATCCTGGTGCCGCTGCCGCCGGCGGTGCTCGACGTGCTGCTGGCGGCGAACATCACGCTCGTCGGTGATCATGCTGCTGACGACGATCTACGTGCGCACGCCGCTGGAGTTCAGCGATCTTTCCCTCGCTGCTGCTGGCGACGACGCTGGCCCGGCTGGTGCTGAACGTCGCCACCACGCGGCTGATCCTGACGCAGGCGGCCGCGACCGAAGGACTGTACGCGGCCGGCGGCGTCGTCAAGAGCTTCGGCGAGTTCGTGGCCGGCGATCAGCTCGTCGTCGGCATCATCATCTTCGTGATCATCGTCGTCATCCAGTTCGTCGTGATCACCAAGGGCGCCACGCGCATCAGCGAAGTCGCCGCCCGGTTCGCCTTGGACGGCATGCCCGGCCGGCAGATGGCGATCGACGCCGACCTGAACGCCGGCATCATCGACGAGCACGAGGCCCAGCGCCGCCGCGAGGAGATCACGCAGCAGGCCGACTTCTACGGGGCGATGGACGGTGCCAGCAAGTTCGTCCGCGGCGACGCCATCGCCGGCATCATCATCACGCTCATCAACATCGTCGGCGGGCTTGTACATCGGCGTGGTCGAGGACGGCATGGACGTTCGCCGAGGCGGCCGAGCGTCTTCACCAAGCTCACGATCGGCGACGGCCTGGTCAGCCAGGTGCCGGCGTTCCTGATCTCGCTGGCCGCCGGCCTGCTCGTCACGCGCAGCACGCAGCGAGACCGACCTGCCGGCGCAGTTCGTCAGCCAGCTCTTCGCGCAGTCCGCAGGCGCTGGCCGTGGCCGGCGGGCTTCCTGGGCATCCTGGTCTTCACCAACCTGCCGACGATGCCGCTGCTTGGCGATCGGCGGCGGCTGCGTTGGCCTGGCGCTCATGCTCGACACGTCGGCACAGGCGGCAGAAGAGCCGAAGGCGTCGCGGCCAACGCGGCCAAGCGAAGCCGAGAAGCCCGCCGGAAGAGCGGATCGAAGACTTCCTGGCCGTCGACCCGATGGAGATCGAGATCGGCGTCGGCCTGATCCGGCTGGCCGATCCCAAGCGCGGCGGCGATCTGCTGGCGCGGATCACGCGCGTGCGGCAGCACGTCGCCGCCGACATCGGCATCGTCCTGCCCAAGGTCCGCATTCGCGACAACATGCGCCTCGGCGAGCACGAGTATCGCATCAAGATCGCCAACAGCCGCCGTGGCCGAGGGCGCGGTCTATCCCGGCAAGCTGCTGGCGCTCGACTCGCGGCGCGACGACCGGCAAGATTGCCGGGCATCGAGACCAAGCGAGCCGGCCTTCGGCACGCCGGCCGTCTGGATCGAGCCGGGCCAGGCAGGCCGGGCCGAGATGCTGGGCTACACGCTCGTCGAGCCGGCCGCGCGTGCTGGCCACGCACCTGCAAGAGGTCGTCCGCCGCCACGCCGACGAACTGCTCACCCGCGACGCCACCAAGCACCTGCATCGACGAGCTGAAGAAGACCTCGCCCGGCCGTCGTCGATGAGCTGATTCCCAGCCAGATGAAGCTGGCCGAGGTGCAGCAGGTGCTGCAGATGCTGCTGCGCGAGGAAGTGCCGATCCGGCAGCTCGGGCGCGATCCTGGAGACGCTGGGCGACTACGCCGCGCGGCAGGCGAAGGACCCGATCCTGCTCACCGAATACGTCCGGCATCGGCTGGCGCGGACGATTTGCACTCGCTATCGCGACGCCGAGAAGCGGCTGTACGTGCTGACGCTCGACCCGGCGCTGGAAGACCGCATCCGCGCCGGCATCGAGCCGGGCCAACCGGCCTGTTCATCCGCATGTCGCCGCAAGCGATCAAAGCGACTTGCGATGTGATCGCCAATCGAAATCGAGAAGCTGGTGCGGGGCGGCCGGCCGCCGGTCGTGCTGGTCAGTCCGCAGATACGCCCCGCACTCAAGCAGCTCACGTCGCCGCATTTGCCGAGGCTCGTGGTGCTGTCGTACAACGAGATCACACGGGATACGGTGGTGGAGTCGCTCGGGATGGTGAGCGACATGGTGCCCAGATAGTCGCCTTTCGCTCCGCGAAAGGACGCTCTTTCGCGGAGCGAAAGACGACTGACGACTGACAACTGACGACTGACGCATGGAAATCAAAACCTATCGCGCCGACTCGATGCAAGAAGCTCTGGCCCTGGTCCGGCAGGACTTGGGGCCGGAGGCGGCCGTGCTGCACACGCGCGAAGTCAACGGCAGCCGCCTGCTCCGCTGGATACCGGGGCTGCGGAAGATCGAAGTCACCGCCTCGCGCGGCGTGAATGTGGCCTCGCGATTGCCGCACACGGCCCAAAGCGTAGGGTGGGCAGCGCCCACCAGCACCCGCGACATGTCGGTGGGCAGTGCCCACCCGACGGGCCTGGCCGACGAGCTGAAGTCACAGCTTAGCGACCTTCAGGCCCAAGTGGCCGCGCTGTGCCAGAAGTCAAAGCCCTCCGGGCGGGCGGAGGTCCCGCAGGAGCTGTTTCAGGTCTACACGGACCTGATCGAGGCTGACATTGGCGAGGAACTGGCCCGCGAGCTGATCGAACGGCTGCGGTCCGCCGCGCCGCGGCACGAGCTGGCTGATCCCGAGATGACCAAGGCCCGCCTGGCCGGCATGATCGAGGCGGATATCTCCGTGGTCGGGCCGATCCGCATCACGCCGGGCCGCCGCCGCGTGGCGGCACTCGTCGGCCCGACGGGCGTGGGCAAGACCACGACCATCGCCAAGCTGGCCGCCAACTTCCGCCTTCGCGACAAGCGCCGCGTCGGCCTGATTACGGTCGATACTTATCGCATTGCGGCGGTCGAGCAGCTTCGCACCTATGCCGACATCATCGACCTGCCCATGCAGGTGGTCTCGACGCCGCGCGAGATGCGCGAGGCCGTGGCCCGGATGGCCGACCTGGACCTGATTCTCATGGACACCGCGGGCCGTAGCCCGCGCGACGAGGTGAAGCTTAACGAGCTGAAGATGTTCCTGAACGAAGCCCAGGCGGACGAAGTGCACCTGGTGCTTTCCAGCGTGGCCGGCGCAGCGACTTTGCAGCGGACGGCCGAGAAGTTCGCCGAGATCGGCACGACGGCGCTCGTGCTCACGAAGCTGGACGAAGCCACGGGGCTGGGCAACCTGCTGCCGCTGTTGCGCGGCACCAAGTTGCCGCTGAGCTATGTGACCAACGGACAAAACGTGCCGGATGACATCGCGCCGGCGGAGCCCTACAAGCTGGCGCGGCTGATGCTCGACGTCGCGGCGACATAGCGTGGGGCACGTTTCCAAACGTGCCCGCAAGGGGCCCTTTCCATCTTTGCCGAAGTGGGACCGAGACCAGCCCGCTGCAAGACCGATATGCTACGAACCTTGCCAATACTCATAACGCTATTTACTTGCACGACTCTTCTGGCAAAAGAACGAGAGGATCGCACCACGATCAAAGTTGGCGAGTCGATTGACGCGGCCCTGGCCGTTCTTCGAGAGGAGCGCATTCGCTTTCATCAAGGCGGCCTTGCACTCTACGTGCGGGACGACGACGTGGACTACTTCGTTTGCACTCTGGACGAGAATCGGACGCGCGTCGTGCTCTTCTATTCCAAATCGAGCAAGAAGATTCGCAGCATGGACGCGATTATCTTTCCGAATCTACGGAGCCCGAGAATGCAACATATCTGGACCGAGATCCGGAGCCTGACCCTTGGTGATGACGGGAGCTACTCCCTCGAGTTTCTGCGGACGAAACCCCCTGCCCCGCGGCCACCAGACGTGTGGCCAGCGGCCGACGGTCGTCCTGCGTTTACCAAGGGCGGCGGACGAGCCGGAGCCGGCCCATCGTCCGATCCATTTGCCCCGGCGCCGAGCCCGGAGCCTCCCCCATCAAAAGATTTTCCGAGCACGAAACCGAAGTGATCCCTTAGCCGGGCACGTTTGGAAACGTGCCCCACGAACGATGAACGACCAGGCCAACATTCTCCGACAGCTCGTCCTTCGGGAAGCCGCCAAGGGGCGATCCGAGGCTCCGGATGCCGCGCGCTTGATCGTGGTCGCCGCCGGCAAGGGAGGCGTCGGCACCACGACGGTCGCCGCGAATCTGGCGATCGCCCTGGCTCGCGGTGGCCGCGGCTGCGTGCTCGTGGACGGCAATCTCCACAGTGCCGACGCCACGATGCTCTGCGGCCTCGACGCCCAGTTCGGTGTCTCGCACGTCGTGGCCGGTTGGCGAAGTGTCGAAGAAACGTTGCTGGCTGGGCCGGGAAGCATCCACGTGCTCCCCGGCGTGTGGGACCGCCAGTACGACGATCAATGGACGGAGCTTTCCCAGTCGCGGTTGATCAACGAGCTGAGATCGCTCGGCCAGCGCGCCGCCTCGGTGGTCGTGGACGCCGGCTGCGGTCTGGGGGCGATCCTGGGGCGTTTCTGGCGAGCGGCCGACCTGGTGCTGACGGTCACGACGCCCGAGCCGCTGGCGGTCATGGACGCCTATGCGGCGATCAAGGTCCATTCCGAAGGGGCGACGGCGGGTGTTCACGTACTGGTCAATCGCGCGGCCGACACGCTGCAGGCCGCCGATGCGCATCAGCGGATCGCCCGCGTATGCCATCGGTTTCTGGGACTGACAATCCACGATGCCGGCTACCTGCCGATCGTGCCGGGCGCGACTGGACAAACGACGGAAGACGCTCTGTTCGTGCTGCACGCGCCGGAATCAACGGCCGCGCGGTACGTCGATCGTCTGGCATCCACACTGGCTCGAAGCGCAAGCAAGGCAAGCGCCGCGGCAGACGGTGGCACTTCCCTCGCTTGCGCATCGGGCTAGTGTGAAATCCATTCAACCTTGGCGTTTTGTTCGTCCGATATACACCTGGAGCGTCTTCAGGCGCAAGCGCGTTAAGATGTAACGATCCGGCAGACTCAAGGGGCGAACCGGAGGCGACAGCATGGGGCGGACCTATGCGGGCATCCTGGGGACGCTGGCCTGCCTGACGACCGTGGCGCGAGCCCTGCTCGCCGGCACGGCCGGAGAAGCGACGTTGCTGGACGCGTGGTGGGCCATGGTGATGCTCGCCGCTGTCGGGGGAATCCTTGGCGGCCTGGCGGGCGCGGCGGTGGACGAAGCCGCGCAGAAGCAAGTCGAAAAGGAGTGGGCCGAGCCGAGGCCGACCGCATAAGGGGTAGGAGTCAATTTCGCGACGGCAAGCAACGTCGGCTTTCGCTCAGCGAAAGCACGCCCTTTCGCGGAGCGAAAGGCGACAATGCCTGACATTCACGGAGGATTCGATGGCAACCGCTACCCTTGCGCCCGAAGACGTCGCCCAATTGTGGCTGGACTTCAAGGCGGATCCCGACAGCCAGGAGCTGCGAAACCGGCTGGTCGAGCAATACCTGCCGCTGGTGAAGTACAACGGCGAGCGCATCTGGGCCCGCCTGCCCGAGGGCGTGGAGCTCGACGACCTGATCTCGGCCGGCGTCTTCGGCCTGATGGACGCCATCGACGCCTTCGACCTGACGCCGCGGCGTCAAGTTCGAGACCTACTGCGTGCCGCGCATCCGCGGGGCGATGCTCGACGAGCTGCGGACGATGGACTGGGTGCCGCGGCTGGTGCGCAGCAAGGCCAGCAAGCTCAACGAAGCGACCAAAACGCTCGAAGCCCGGCTCGGCCGCCACCCGAGCGAGATCGAGCTGGCCGAGCACATGCAGATCAGCGTCGAAGAGCTCGAGAAGATGATGATCGAGGCCAGCGCCGTCAACCTGATCAGCCTCAACAAGAAGTGGTACGAGACGGACAGCTACAAAGACGTCCGCGAGATCGACATCCTCGAAGACAAGAAGGGCGAAGACCCCACCCGCCGCATCCAGAAGAACGACCTGATGCGGCTGGTGACCAAGGGCCTCAACCGCAACGAGCGGCTGATCATCATTCTCTACTACTACGAAGAGCTGACGATGAAGGAGATCGGCGCCACGCTCGATCTGTCCGAAAGCCGCGTCAGCCAGATGCACAGCTCGATCGTGCAGCGCCTGCAAGGGCAACTGCTGCGGCGGCGGCCGGAATTCAGCACGACGTAGTCCGGCACGACGTCATGCATGCCGCCGTCTCTGGAGTGCGGCGGCTCGTCGCCGCTTTAGGATTCTCTCGGCGCCTTGCGCGAGCCGAGGTGGGTTCTCATTCTTTGAGAACCAAGAAGCCGCGGCGAAGCGCCCACTTCTACGTCCGCGCGCCGCGGCGCCGACCTGACTTGTGTTGACCGGGGCGCCGGGAACCCTAGAATGACCTGCGCTGAAGATTAGGGCGTCAGGTGAATCATGTGGATCCATGCGTCGGCCTCCGCGGTCGAAGTGCGGACGCCGGCGAAACTGAACCTGTTTCTGGAGGTGCTGGGCCAGCGGGCCGATGGCTACCACGAGATCGAAACCTTGATGGTGCCCGTGAGCCTTTGCGACTGGCTGTCTTTTTCAATGCCAGCCGCTTCGGCGCACGCTCCAGGGACGAGCCAGTCGGGTACAGCGTCGTCGATCGATTTCTCCGGCCAGTGGGCAAACCGTGGCTGGGGAGGCGATCGAGAGCACTCGCCAAGGGCGCCGGCCCCCGGCGGCCGGTGTGCGGCGGACGGTCCACGGAACCCACAGCCGATTCCCCCAGGAGCCGATAACCTCGTTGTGAAAGCGGTCGAGTTGCTGCGGCGGCGCGCAGGAACCGACGCGGGCGCGACGATTCGCCTCGTCAAGCGAATCCCCATGGCCGCCGGCCTGGGGGGCGGCTCCAGCGACGCTGCGGCGGCGCTGGCGGCTGCCAACGTGGCCTGGCGGCTGGGCTATTCCGCCCGCGAGCTGATGCCGGTAGCGGCCGAGGTGGGCAGCGACGTGCCCTTTTTTCTGGCGGGCTCCGCGGCCGTGTGCCGCGGGCGCGGGGAGCGCGTCGAGCCGCTGAGGCCGCAGACGCTCAGCCATTTCGTGATCGTGCAGCCGCCCGACGGCCTGGCCACGGCCGACGTCTATCGGCAGTGCCGTCCGGCCAGCTCACCGCGAACGTCCGGCGCGCTGGTTGCAGTATTGCGCCGTGGCGATCTGACGGCCGCCGGCCGTCAGTTGCACAACGCCCTGCAGCCCGCGGCGGAACAGCTTTCGCCCTGGATTGCCCGACTGAAGGAGGACTTCGAACGACTCGCGCTGGCCGGACATCAAATGAGCGGCAGCGGTACGGGCTACTTCGGATTGTGCCGGAGTGCTCGACAAGCGAGGTGCGCGGGAGCCCGCCTGCGCGGCCTGGGATGGAACAGCGTCTACGTGGTGACTGGTTGCCTGTGAGTTGGTAGGTCCTGCCGGGCGGGCGGGACGGTGTCGCTTTCCAGGCGGCACCTGGCCCCAGGAAGGGAGACGAGACGTGGATATCACCGAAGTGCGCATCAAGCTCACGGACGACTCGGGGGAACGACTGAAGGCCTTTTGCAGCGTGACGCTCGATAATTGCTTCGTGGTGCGCGATCTGAAGGTCATCGAGGGCGCCAACGGCCCGTTCGTGGCCATGCCCAGCCGCAAGCTGACGTTTCATTGCCCGGAGTGCCGCGGCAAGAACCACCTGCGGGCGGCCTATTGCAACGTCTGCGGCCGCTCGCTCAAGGAGCACCAGCCGGCCGCCGACGAGGAAGGCCGCATCAAGCTCTATGCCGACATTGCCCATCCGATCAATTCCTTTTGCCGGGAATTGATTCAGGACCGGGTCATCGCGGCCTATCAAGAAGAGGTGGAGGAAGCCAAGCAGCCCGGCTACGTGTCACACTACGACGATTACGACGAGGACTGGGCCGAGGAGCCGGCTCCCGGCCCCGAAGAATCACGAGGAAGGGCCGGGAGGCCTGCGCCGGGCGGTGCGTCGGAGCCGCAGCGTGCACGCGGCGACGAGCAACCTCGTGGCCCGCACCGGAAGCCGGAGACCAAGACCGCCAGTTCTGCCCGGCAAGACCCGCCCGATGCGTTCGGGGCAGGGATCTTCTAAGCGGCTAAGCGGTAGCAGGGGCCGTCGTAGGGGCCGTAGCAGGGTAGGAGTTAGACCTCCGGCATGCCCTGCGCGAGGCTGGTTTTCGCCTCTCTTTCCTGGTTCGCTCTCTAGCGTTGCAAGCCGGGCTTGATACGCTATGACGGTGACTTGGCACAGGAAATCTGGCCTCGGCACACCAACCCGACGCGCAAGTGCGCAAGCGAGGGAGCGCTGCCGCAGACTCCGAGTTCCTCGCAGCGCCTCCTCGCTTGCGCGCCTGCGCGTCGGGTTCGTGTCGTCCCTCCTTACTGTAGAGGACAACGATCATGGTCTACCACGCCCCCGGCTCTGCCGCCGCCGGCAAAGAGCCGCTGCTCGTGCACAACGTCTACTTTACGCTGAAGGACGATTCGGCCGAGGCGCAGCAGAAGCTGGTAGCGGCCTGCAACAAATACCTGACCGGCCATGAGGGCACGGTGTTCTTCGGCGCCGGCCCGCTGGCCGGCGAGCTGAAGCGGGAGGTGAACGACCGCGACTTCCACGTCGGCCTGCTGGTGGTGTTCGAGAACAAAGCCGCCCACGACAAGTATCAGGCCCACGAGCGGCACCTGAAGTTCATCGAAGAGAACAAGCCGAACTGGAAGAAGGTGCGAGTGTTCGACTCGTACGCACCGGCTGTCGCGAGCAGCAAGCAGTGACCTTTAAGCTCAGCGGTTGACTCACCGAAGAGGACTGCCACCGTGCACGAGCCGAACCGACACCACCGCTCCCGCTGGTTTCAGCTCAGCCTGCGGTCGCTCTTCCTCGTGATGCTGGTCGTGGCCGCCTACTTCGCCGGTTACCGGACGGCCGCCAGGCACGCCGAGCAGGCGCAGCAGGCCGAGCGAGACGCACGACTTGAAGCTGAGCGATCTGCCGCCGAGGAGGCGAAGCGGGCGGAGGAACAAGCCCAGATCGCACAGTACATGCAGATCCTAGCCGCACAGAACGCACTCGTGCAGGAAAAAACGTCCAAGGCCCTTGCGGAAATCGAGGCCGCGTTGCAATTGCAGGAAAAAGGACGCGGCCGCGAACGCCCGCCGGAGCGGATCGACCCCAAAGAGAAGTAGTGCCCTACAGGCAGCGGTGCTGGACAATCAGAGACTCAAGACGGCGAACAGCCGGCTGAGGATGAGTGATCTCATACACCCGAATCCGGCGACTCTTGGGAGCTTTCTCCGTGACCGCGCGAGCCCTGATCATTGTCTGCGTAATCGTCACGGCAAAGACGGCTCCGGCCGCGGATCCTCCTCGCCCCGGCTATCAGCCCAGCGTCAAGGTCTCGGCCGAGACACGGCTCGACTGGACCTTCGCCGTCGCCAATCAAAGCCTCGAAGCGCCGCCCAAGGGCTGGGTTGACGATTACGACTCGAAGAAGCAGACCTACGAGCTCTTCGTGCCGCGCGGCTTCGATGCCCGCAAGCCGCAGGCGGCCATCCTCTTCATCTCGCCGGGCGAGCGGCCGATGGGGCACTCGGTCTGGCAGCAGGCCTGCCAGGAGCTGGGCGTGATCCTGGCCGGGCCGCACGCGGCCGGCAATGACTGCCCCATGCAGCGCCGCGTGCGGATCGTGATGGACGTGCTGGATGACCTGCGGCGGAAGTTCAAGATCGATCCGGATCGCACGTACCTGGCCGGGTTCTCCGGCGGCGGGCGCGTGGCCTGCGGCATCGGCTTCGCCCTGCCGGAGTACTTCGGCGGCGTGATCCCGATCTGCGCCGGCGGTGAGCTGCGGGAAGAGTCGTGGCTCCGCCAGCGGGTCGTCGATCGGCTGAGCGTGGCCTTCTTGACCGGCGAGAGCGACTTCAACCGCGGCGAAGTCGAGCGCTGGCGGCAGCCGATGCTGGCAGACTTCGGTGTGCGCTCGCGCACCTGGACCCATCCTAAGCTGGGCCACGCGATACCCGCTGGCAAGAGCCTCGTCGAGGTCTTTCGCTGGCTCGAAGGAGGGCTGGATGCCCGCCGCGCCCTGGCGAAGAAGCATCCCTCGTCCCGGATGGCCGAGGCCACGTCGCGGGAGGATTGGGCCGCCGCACTGCTGGCCGAGGGCAAAGGCCGGCTCAAGGACACTAAGACCGTGTACTCCGGCCTGATGCAGCTCAAGGGGCTGCACGACCGCTGGCCGGACGTGCCCGCGGCGCTGGAGGCGGAAGGCATCCTCAAACAATACGAGGGCCGCCCCGAGCGTCCCTGGGAGGCCGATGACATTGCCGAGCAGCGGCGGATGCTGATCGCCAAGGCCCGCTCGCTGGACGGCTACGTCTCCGGGCCGATGTCCAAGCAGTACCAGGCCCAGCACGGCGAAATGATTCGGGCTGCCATCGGGCTGTGGCGCGATGTTATCGCAGACGGCGAAGACCGCGAGGCAGTGGCCAAGGCCCGCGAACGCATCCCCAAGCTGGAGACGCTGCTGGGGAAAGTGGGGAAGAAGGAGTGATTCAGCGCGCGCGGCGAGCGAGTCGCACGCTCAGTTGAAGAGCTTGCTCCCCTGCCAGCTAGTCTGGCGGGAAGCCAAGGTTGGCAAGCTAGCAACCTGACCAAACCCGCCCCTGCCGGCTTGTTCGGCAGGAGGCGCAGGTTGTGCAGCTAGCGAATACAAGCGCGGCGGGAACTGGACAAACAGTCCCGCAAGTCGCAGCCTATGCGGCGCGACGATCGTTGCCGTCCGTTTCCGTCTCCTGCAAAGCGTGCTCTTCCTGGAACGCCCGGTGGAGCCCCAGCGGAAAGCGGATCAGCCGCAGCGGCGAAGCGCCGATCAGCACGGCCGCCATGTGTTTGGCGCCCTGCGAGTTCGGTTCGCGGATCCGCCGCACGTAGAAGATCGTGGCCAGCCGCATCAGCACGCTGGCGAAGAACACGGCATGAAAGCCACTGAAGGACATTCCCAGCAGATACGCATGCCCGGGGCCGATCAGCGAGAGCGCCCCCGGCGGCTACGGAGGTGACGCCGCCCACGATGCCGGCCACCGCCGTGCCGGCCGCGATGAACATCGCCCGGTTCTCTGACGGCGAGTGCTTCAGCAGAAAGCCGTTGGTGGCGATGGCGATGCCGGCGTTGGTGGCCGCGTCGATGGTGAAGATCGGCACCATCACCCAGAAGACGACGGTGGGATCGCGCGGCGTGACCACCAGCGCGATCATCAGCAGCGACTTGATGGCCGTGCACAGGACGAGCATCGGCCGGTTGCCGTACTCTTCAGTCCAATGCCCCATGCGGCGCGAAAGGAGCGCTCCGCCGACCCAGGAGGAGGCCCAGAGCAGCAGCACGTCGTAGAGGTTCATGCCCACCTCCACCAGCAGATACATGGAGATGAACGGCGCCCCGAGCATGGCGGCGAAGTGCCAGAAGCTGGCGTAAGTGATGAAGCGGCGGAAGTCGCGATGGCGGAAGGGGGCGGCCAGCACGGCGGCTAGCCGCGGCTTCTCGACGTGCGCGACCGGCGGCTCGGAGACGTTGAGGAACAGCAAGATGTCGGCCACGCCGCAGGCGGCGGCGATGCCGATAATGACCGAGTACGCCGTGCGCGTCTCCCAGCCGGTCTTGAAGAGCAAGAGGGCGCAGGCCAAGAGCGCGGCAGCCCCAGCCCATTGCATCCACACCTGCCGCACACCCCAGAAGCGGCCGAGCCCTTCCCGCGGCAGATAGTCACCCATCCAGGAGAGCCACAGCGGCGAGCCGAAGTGCCCCAGGGCCTGGTCGGCCGCGGTGGCGGCGATCAGCGCCCAGAGCCAGGCGGCATCGGGCACCTCGGGCCACAGCCACGGGCCCAGCGCGATCGGCAGCAGGATCGTCCTCTGCACGAGGCAGGCGGCCAGCCAGGCCCAGCGGCGATAGCGAAGATGATTCGCCGCTAGCGCCGCCAGGAACTGAAACACCAGCATCGCTTGCGGCAGCGCGCCGAGGATGCCGATGTGCCAGCCGCCGCCGCCCAAGTCGCGCGCGAACTGGATGGTCGCCGGCGACGTGGTGAACTGGGTGAACACCATGCCCAGGCAGCCCGCCACCACGATTGCCCGCCGCGCAAGGGGCAAGGACCACATGTTGAATCGAACAGGGAAAGGCGAAGAGCGTGCTAGCCACGGCGGCAACGAGCGGCCGCCGCAGCGCACGAACCGCGGACTGTAGCGGCTGGCGGAATGGCGTTCGAGGCCAAAACGGGCGCCGGCATTCCTGGTGCTTTTGCTACCTCAACGCAAAAGATGTCGGAACGCTAATAAACGCTAATAGATGCTAATGCAATCTGATCGATGCAGCTACCGACGGCAGTCCGAGCGAGCCGTCTACAATTAGCGCCTATTAGCGATTATTAGCGTTCCCGTGTCGTGGGCACATGGCGAAAGCCCGGTTGAGATCGTTTCAGTCTTCCGCCGGCGCAAACAAGAAGGCGTCGGCGAGCAGCTTCAGGGCTGCGCCGACGCCGGTCCTTCAGCAACGATCTGTAGAGGTCACAGAGCGCGGCGTTCCGGGGTACCGAGAGGGCTACTTCTGCCGCTTGGCCTCCCAATCGCGCGAGGTCACCTGGCCATCGCGCTCCCGCTCGCTCTTGCCCTTGATCGTGTCGCCGTCCAGCTTGCCGCTGTACTTGGTGACGAACTTCTGGCCGTCGCGCTCGCGGGTGACTTTGAAAGAGACCTGGCCGTCCTTGAACGCGCCGTCCTCGATGGCCGTTTCCCGCTCGCCGCGGACGATGGCGCCGGTCAGCTTGTCGCCTTCCAGCTTCAGCTTGAGGGTCATCTCCCGCGTCTGGTCGTTGAACGTGACCGACCACTTCCACGTGCCCGTGGGATTGGCCTTCTCCTCGGCCCTCGCCGCCGCCACCAAACCGATCAGGGCCACCATCACTGCCGCCGTCGTCTTCTTCATGGCACGATCTCCGCAAAGAAAAGGAAGTAAGTGCAAAACGGCGATCCGTGCCACGAGGCCGTCCTGAGATCGCTGCAATGATACCAGACGGCAAGAGACGCTTCACGCCGCCCCTCGGCGATAGCATAATGCGTGGGGCACGTTGCAGACGTGCCCGGCCTGAACGGGCACGTTTGGAAACGTGCCCCACGTGTCGCTCGAGGACTGCCGATGAGTGTGCTCCCGAATACTCCTTGCTGTCCGGGCCGAGCATTGCCCGCGATCTCACGCCGCGAGATGCTGCGGGCTAGCGCCAACGGGTTTGGGTGGATCGCGCTGTCGGCCCTGCTGGCTGACGGGGTTCGGGCGGAGTCGCCGCGTCATCAGGGGGTTGACGCCCCCCGCTCGCCGAATGCTCGGCCGCATTTCCGGCCGCGGGCGAAGAACGTCATCTTCTGCTTCATGGACGGCGGCGTGTCGCACGTCGATTCGTTCGACCCCAAGCCGAAGCTGGCCGAGCTCGACGGCAAGCGATCACCGGCAAGATCGACAACCCCACGGCCAACGGCAACCGCAAGTGGCTCAAGAGCCCGTGGACGTTCGCGCCGCACGGCCAGTCGCGGCCTGCCGGTCAGCGAGCTGTTCCCGCACATCGCCATCGTGCGCCGACGACCTGGCCGTCATCCGCTCGATGAAGGCCGACCTGCCGCTGCACTCGACCGGCGTGCTCTTCCTGCACACGGGCAGCAACAACGCCGGCCGGCCGAGCCTCGGCTCGTGGGTCAACTACGGCCTGGGCAGCGAGAACCGCAACCTGCCCGGCTTCGTCGTGCTCAGCTTCGGCGTCGTGCCCTGCGGCGGGCTGGAGAACTTCTCCAGCGGCTTCCTGCCGGCCAACCACCAGGCGACGCTGCTTGCAGGCCGACGGCACGCCGATCGACAACATCGTCCCCGCCGACCGCGACCGCCGCATCCAGCGGGCCAAGCTCGACCTGCTGCGCGAGCAGGACGAGGCCTTCGCCCGGTCGCTCGGCGGCGACGACGCCGTCGAGTCGGCGATCCGCAACTACGAGATGGCCTACCGCATGCAGTCGCTGGTGCCCGACGTGCTCGACCTGGGCCGCGAGACCGAGGCGACGCAGCAAGCTCTACGGCATCGACTCGAACGTCGCCGTCGCAAGCGGCTCTACGGCATCCAGTGCCTGCGGGCCCGGCGGCTGGTCGAGGCGGGCGTGCGCTTCGTCGAGATCACCTGCCCGCCCGGGGCGTCCAACGGCACCTGGGACCAGCACGGCAACCTCAAGAAGGGGCACGAGAAGAACGCCCTCGACACCGACCAGGCGATCGCCGGCCTGATCAAGGACCTGAAGCCGCGCGGCCTGCTCGACGAGACGCTGATCGTCTGGGCCGGCGAGTTCGGCCGCACGCCGCACTCCGCCGGCCGCGACGGCCGCGACCATCATCCCGAAGGCTTCACCGTCTGGCTGGCCGGCGGCGGCGTCAAGGGCGGCACGATCTACGGCGCGACCGACGAGCTGGGCATGCACGCCGTCGAGAACGTCTGCACGATGCACGACCTGCACGCCACGATCCTGCACCTGCTGGGCCTCGACCACGAGCGGCTCACCTTCCGCTTCGGCGGCCGCGACTTCCGCCTGACCGACGTGCACGGCCACGTCATCCGCGAGATCGTCGCCTGACGACCCCACGCCGAGTGTGGCCGTGAACCGCGCCGAGGGTCTATAATCCTTCGCGTTGCTTGTCTCGTCAGTCTGACGTTGTTGGGAACGCGTCTTGCATCTGCTCCGCATTACGGGAGTTGGCCATGCGCAGGATCCTTTGCGGGGCCGTGGCGGTGGTTTTCTTGGCCGCTCACGTGTCGCGGCGCTTGCCCAGGAGCGCGTTGAACCTCGCATCGGGCCGCCGCCTCCCTCGGCAGCGCCAAAACTCGACCGCTACGGCGATCCCCTGCCGGAAGGCGCTCTCTGCGCCTAGGCACCGTCCGTCTGCGATCGCCGACGGAGATGCAGCGCGTGATGTTCTTGCCGGGCGGCAGGACCATCGTGACGGGCGGCAGCGAGGGAGCCATCGAATTCTGGGACCTCGGCGATGGTCGCCGGACCGGGTCATTGTTCGTGGAGGAAATGCGGGGCAAGAGCGACATGGCTCTCTCGCCCGACGGAAAGCTGCTGGCCACGGTCCTCGAGTCCGCCGGGCTGGCGGTGTGGGACGTGGCTCGGCGCGAACCGCTTTTCCGCGTAGGGGCGGCCGCCGATCGGCCCGTCTACTTAACTTCGGTCGTCTTCAGTCCCGACGGAACGCTGATCGCCACGACGGGCGAAGATCGCGCCGTACGGCTGTGGAACGCCACCAGCGGCGAAGCGTTCCTCGTGCTGCGGCCCGGCGGCACTCGTCAGGACCGGCTAACCGTGCCGGTCTTTTCGCCCAATGGACGATTGCTCGCTTCGTCAGACGAGGCAGCCATCTCGGTCTGGGACTTGGAGGCCGCCGACGGCACGCGGCGATTCGAGCACGGCAAGGGCCACCTCGCACAGCCGGGAGCCTTTACAGCCGACGGCAAACAGCTCATCTGTGTGGAATACCAGGAGACGGCCGAGGTGCCGCCCCTGGGGGGCGCGGTTTGCGATTGGGAGATCGTGCTCCGCGACCCCACGTCGGGCGAGAAAGTCCGTGCCTGGTCCGCCGGGCGACACCAGCAGTTCTCCGGCTGCAACGTCCGCTTGGCGCCCCATGGCAAATGGCTGTTGGGCGCATTTCCCTCAAAGCTCGTGATCTGGGAGCTGGCCACGGGCAAGGTCGTTCGCACGATCGATTCTTCTGTCAAGACCCACCACTACCCGCCCCATCCGCACGGCATCGACATTTCGCCCGATGGCTCGCTCGTCGCCGTGTGTCAGGACGACCACACCGTAGGCGTGTGGGAGACGGCCACCGGCCGGCGCCGGCTGGAATTTGCCGAGGCCCATACCCAGTACCTTCCGGCGGTCTGCATCTCGCCCGGCGGCCGGCTGGCTGCCACGGCCGAGCGGCGCGGCTCGATTCGCCTGTGGGAGCTCCCCTCGGCAAAGCACGTGCGCGAGCTGCGGCTCGGGGGCATCCATCTGCGGTCGATGGCCTTCAGCCCGGATGGCAAGCTGCTCATTGCCGGGGGCGAAACGCTGGATCGCGTGCGAGTCCGCTTCGGCGGCGTCGTCAAGGTCTGGCAAGTCGAGTGCGGCAAGCTCCTGCACGAGCTCGAGTTCGAACAGCGCGTGCGCCTTATGGCGATCAGCCCCGACGGCAAGAAGCTGGCCGTGGCCGCCTGCAGGCTGGAATTTGGCGGCGACGAAGCCGGCCCGCCGTCGGCCGTCCACGTGATGGACCTGGCAAAGCCTAGGGTCATCGAAAAGCCGCTGGAGATTCCCTCCACGGCGGTTTCGATGGCCTTTGATCCCGGCGGCACGAGACTATCGACGGTGGACGAGTCTGCCACGCTTCGCCGGTGGGACCTGGCCAGTGGAAAGAAGGTCTATGAGTCCGCGGTGACGCTGAAGGACGAGCGCCGCTTGACCTACCACGCCGCGCACGATGCCTCCGGCAGCACGGTGGCCGTTGCCCTGGGAGCGCGGATCAGCCTGCGGCAAACTGCCACGGGCCGCGAGCTATCGAGCATTCCCCTGAAAGAGCGGAATTCGGAGCGAGTGGCGGTTTCTCCCGACCAGCGACTGATCGCCGTGGCCGAATTCTGTCAGATGTCAGACGACACCGGGAGAGTCAAGCTCCTGGATGCGGCAACGGGCCGGGTGCTCGCGACTTATGCTTCGGACCGGACGTGGCAGACGGCGATAGCGTTTTCGCCGGACGGCAGGTCCCTGATCGTCGGCACCGGGCAGGGGACCGCGCTGGTTTACGACGTCCGCGAGGCCTACAAAAAGCTGAAGGCAGGAAAATAGGAAAACGTGTTCGAGCGGCTCCTTCCGTGGTTCGGGCAACGCCGCGCTGATGCGCGAACTCGTAGGAAGAGTTCGGAACGCTAATAGGCGCTAATAAACGCTAATCGAGGCGACGTCATTGGCAATAGCCGTCACCTGCTGCTTCCGCAGTTCGACATCTCCGCAGTTCGACATCAGCGCCTATTAGCGATTTAGCGTTCCGTTCCCTGGATTCCTTGCTCGACTTGCGCCTCGCGGGCGAGCAGTCGGCGCCGGGCTGCGGCCGCGTGATTCTCAAGACAGTCGAAGCCCTCAACCGCCTTCGCCGCCTCCCGGCCTGGTCGGCATGTTCAGCCGCCGCCCACGGTCGTTCCTCGAAAGGAGAATCCGCATGATCGCCGCCTACCAAACCACGACATGGAAAGGCCGCATCGCAGGTGCCACGGTGCTCCTGAGCTTGATGCTTGTCGGGTTGACCGATGCGCAAACCAAGAAGCCGGCGCCGAAGGGACCCGATCATGCCTCACCTGCCCAGCCGCCACGGCCGCAACGCGTCGAGGAAAAGGTCGAGGTCGAGGAAAAGCTCGACGGTTATGGCGACCCGCTGCCGAAGGGGGCACTGCTGCGTCTCGGCACGGTCCGCTTGCGACAAGCAGGAGACTGCGCCTGCGTCGAGTTGTCGCCCGATGGAAAGCTCTTGGCCTCCGCAGGCGAGTACTCCGTGCGGATCTGGGACGTGGCCAACGGCGCAATGCTCCGCGACATCCCGCATGGGGCCAGATCGGTCGCTTTTTCTCCCGACGGCAAGAGCATCGCCTTTGGCGGCCACGAAGGGGTGCTGCGAGTTTGGGACCCGCACACGGGCAAGGAGCGCATCGTCCGTAAGGGCAAGGCCGATGACACCGGCTCGCCCCAGCGAATCCACGCCGTGGCGTTCGCGCCCGATGGTTCTTGGATCGCCACCGCGGCCGAGGGCATCGTGACGCTGCACGACGCGGCCAGCGGCGAGGAAATCCTCACGCTGCGGCACGACGACACGCGCGCCGCGCGCTGGTGCCGCGTCGCCGTCTCTCCCAACGGAAAGCTCTTGGCGTCTCCCTTCAAGGACAGCATTCGCGTCTGGAGTATCGAGGCGGGCGCGGCGCCCCTTGTGATCGACAAAGCCCACGAGCGCGACGTCACGATGCTGACGTTTTCGCCCGACGGCAAGACGCTGGTCTCCGCCGGCTATCATTCTCGCGCAGTGCCGGGAAAGCCCGGAGAGCGCGATCGTCTCCAGCGGGTCGCGAGCATCCGGGTATGGGACGCGGAGACGGGCAAGCGGACGGCGGAGCTGCCCGAAGAGGTCGGCGATCAGTGGGTTAACGGCCTTTCGTTCTCAGCCGACGGCAAGACCCTGGTGGCGTCGATGTCCACCGAAGTGCGGTTCCTCGATTGGCCGTCTTGGAAGCTCAAGAAGTCGCTCGTGCCCGGCGAGCGGCTGCGCGACTTCTCCGGCGGCACAGCGAGCCTGTCGCGCGACGGCAAGACGCTGGCCATCGCGACCGCCGGCGGAGAGGCACAGCTCTGGGACGTTGCGACGGGGAAGCAACGGCTCGCGGCGGGCCAGTCGCACGTCGATCGGATTGAGACCGTGGATTTCACCCCCGACGGACGCATGGTGGCCACCGGCAGTTGTGACGGCGATGTGCGACTGTGGGATGCGGCCACCGGGGCCCACCTTCGCCGCCTCGTCTACTCGGTCAGCTCCAGAAACTTGCGGGCCGTCAAGTTCAGCCCCGACGGGCGCAGCGTGGCAGTCACCGGCCACGCGCACGACGAGACCCCCGGCGGGGCCGTCAAGCACTGGAACGTGAAGACGGGCGAGCTGCTGCACGACCTTCGTTTTCCGGGCCGCGGCTATACGCTCAGCTTCTCGCCCGATGGCAAAGCGCTCGCGATGGGACCGATGTACGATTCCGTGTCGCCAGATGACGAGTCAGGCAGCGGGGCGCATATCCGCCTTTTTGACCTGGTGGCGGGCAAGGAGATCGCCAAGCTCACCGGCCACACCGAAACGGTGCGTGCGCTGGCCTATTCGGCAGACGGCCGCCGGCTTTTCTCGGTTGGCGAGGATCTTTCGCTCCGCGTCTGGAACCTCGCGACACAACGCCAGGAGCGCGAAATCAAGGTCAATCCGGCCACCGCGGCGGCCATTTCCCGCGATGCCTCGCTGGCCGTCATCGGCTCTTGGCATCTCAAGCAGACGGAGTCTTGGAACGTCGCAGAGGGCACCAAGCTGCGTGCCTTCGACCACGGCGACGAGCGTGTCGGGCTTGAGGGTCTCGCTCTCTCGCCGGACAAGCGGTTCGTCGCCTCCAACGGCAAAGCCACCGTGCGCGGCAACTCTTTTGTCAGCGAGTCGATCCGTCTTTGGAACGTTGCCGAAGGTCGCGAGTTGCGCTCCTTCCCCTGCCCGGACGGCACGGCCCTGTCGCTGGCCTTTTCGCCTGACGGCCGAAAGCTCCTCACCGGCCAGTTGAACGGCACGGCTTTGATTTGGGACGTCTCGGCCGCGTACGATAAGCTCTCCAAACCCCTGGAGAAAAAACCATGAGATTCTTCCAATGGTTGACGGCGGCGCTCATCGCCTTGGCGCCGGTTGCCGGGGCGGACGACGACTTGTCCAAGCCCACGCCCGTGCTCTTCGGCAAGTCGCAGTTGGACGTCGAGCACTCCGGCCACGCCGCACCGTTCTTTGGCGACTTCGACGGTGACGGCCGCAAGGACTTGCTCGTCGGCGAGTATTATCAGGGCCGGCTGCGGATCTACGCGAATAGCGGGGGCAAGGCCGAGCCGGAGTTCGCAGACTACACCATCTTCAAAGACGGCGACCGCTCCGGCTGTATCTGGGCGTCCTGATGCATGGGCTTTGGTCCACAGTTGGTGGACTTCGACGGGGATGGACGGGAGGACGTGATCTCGGGCGACTGGCCGGGCAAGGTGATGCTCTTCCGCCGCCAGGAGGGCGGCAGCTTCGCGGCCGGCGAGCCGATCAAAGACCGAGAGGATAAGGAGCTGAAGCTCGACTACGGCGTGTCGGCATTCGCCTGCGACTGGGACGGCGACGGCGACTTGGACTTGCTCGCCGGCATCGTGGCTGCCGACAAGGGCAACGTGCTCCTCTTGCGCAACACCGGCACACGGACCCGGTACCAATACGGCAAGCCGGAGAACCTGCAAGTCGCCGGTAAGGATATCATCGCCGCCGAGGGGGACGCTGGTCCGATCGCCGCTGATTGGGACAGCGACGGCAAGCTCGACCTGGTGCTAGGCGCCGGCAACGGCAGCGTGGTCTGGTTCCGCAACGTCGGCACGCGCACCGCGCCCAAGCTGGCGGCGGCAAAAGAGCTGGTGCCGGCGCGGAAAGCGGGCGAAGAGCGCGGCACCCGCGCCAAAGTTTGCGTCACCGACTGGAACGAAGACGGACTGCCGGACCTCCTGATCGGCGACCACGGCGACGAGTTCGACAAGGCCCTCTCGCCGGAAGAGACAAAATGGCGCGACGAGGCGCGCAAGTATCAGGACGACCTGCTGCGGCAATGGTCGGCCGCGTTCCGCGAATACCGCCGGCTGTTGGCGCTGGCGGAACCCAAGACCGACGCGGACCGGGCGGCGTACGAAAAGCAGCTCTCATCGGCCCGCGCGGCGATGAAGCAGCTCAACACGGAGCGCGAGTTCTTTTTCCGCAAAGAGCAGGCCCTCAAGCCCGGCAAGCAGTATCACGGCCGGGTCTGGGTTTGCCTGCGGAAGCGCAATGGCGCGTAGAAACCGCTCACCACTCACAACACCCCGGGTGCCCACCGCAGCACGGCGGTAACCGGATAATGGTCCGACGGCGTACGGCCGTCGCGGGCCGTGCGGTCGATAGCCGCGCTCTCGACTTTCCAATGACGGGTGCAGCCGATCCAGTCGAGCCGCGGGCCGTCGCGGATCGCCGCGCGGAAGAAGTTGAACGTCCCTTCGCCGGCCGCTTTCTTGGGATGGGCCACGCGGAAGGTGTCTTGCACCAGCGGCTTGCCCGCGTCGTCCGCGGAGAAGAGCGACTTGTACGCCGCGCTGCCTTCGGCGTCGTTGAAGTCTCCGGTCACAATGACCGCCGGGCTCCCCTCCAGCCGGCGGATGCGGTCGTGCAGCAGGCGGGCCGATTCCTCACGCGCCCGCTTTCCCAAGTGATCGAAATGCGTGTTGAACCACCACAGCGTGCGCTCGGCCGGCGCGGCGGTCGCGGAGTTTCAGCCAGGTGACGATTCGCGTCAGGGCCGCGTCCCAGCTCTTGCTGCCGGCTACGTCGGGCTTCTCGCTGAGCCAGAAGTGCCCTCCGTCGAGCTTCTCGAACCGGCCCGCCCGGAAGAACACGGCGGCCATCTCGCCGCGCTCCCGGCCGTCGTCCCGACCGGCGCCATAGGCCGTGTAGCCCTTGAGGCGCTCGGCCAGGTAATCGCGCTGAAAGGCCAGCGTCTCCTGCGTGCCCAAGAGGTCCGGATCGAAGGCGGCGATGGTCTCGGCGAGGAATTCCTTGCGGCGGTCCCAGTGGTTCTCGCCGTCGGCCGCCGTGCCGTAGCGGATGTTGAAGCTCATCACGCGAATGGCAGGGTCGTCTTTGTCTTCTGGGCGCGCTTTGTCTTGAGCCCGCCCATTCGAGCAGAGCACGGCCAACGCGCTAAGGATAGCAAGAGAGCGTGTCATGACGAGCTCCTTCTTGGTTGCAATTCAGGATGCCGGCAGGCCACAATTGTGATCGTCCAAGTCCCTCTTGCCCAGCGGGAGCTTACCGATGTTGACGTCTCGCCGTAACGTGCTGCCCTGCCTCCTGGCCATGGTTTTTCCCCTGCTGGCTGCCCGCCCGGCGGCGGCGATTTGGGTGGCCGTGCCCTTGGAGATTCTGGCGGACGAGGCGCACCTGATCGTAGAGGGCACAGTCACCGAGGTGAAGGTGCCAGGCTTCGACCCGCCGGATGCGCGGCCGCAGGAGCTGGCGGTCGTGAAGATCGACAGCGTGCTCAAGGCCCTGCCGCACGTTGCGGGGAAAGGGGGTGCCAAGCCCAAGGAGATCGGCATTCTTCAGCCGGCTGGCGTCGGTCTGGCCGTGTCCACCGATCTGCGGTTCACCGTGGGCCAGAAGGCGATCTGGCTGTTGAAGAAAGACCCGGCCGTGGACGCCTACCGCGTCTCGCATCCTAGCCAGATTCAGGCGGCGACCGAGAAGAAGAAGCTGACCGAGCTAGTGAAAGCTCGCGCCAAGATGCCGGGCGGCAAGGCGGTCGGCGGACTCGTGGCGCGGGCCGAGCTGGTCGAGCACAAGGGGGGTGCCGTCAAATCGTGGGAGGTCCGGCTCAGCCTGAAGAACGCCTCGGACAAGCCGGTCGTGGTGTTCGATTTCGTCGGCGCGCGTCCGCTCGTCGTGGATTGGACCGGTCCGGACGGCGAGAAGCGCGAAAGCCTGCACTACGAATGGCTGAAGGCAGCCCGGCTGCGCCGCCCGGACAAGACCAACTTCGCCACGATTCCCCCGGGAGGCGTACACTTCATCGGCTCGGAGGGCGGGGGCCAGGGTCTGCTGTTTCGCGCGGACGAGGCGCCCAACGTCAACCTCGTCACGCCCGGCAAGCACAAGATCGCGGTCAGTTACCGCAGCGAAGAGGATGGCAAGCGCTTCGGCATCAAGGACGCCTGGACCGGCACCGCAGCGGCCAACGAGGTCGAGATCGCTGTGAAGAAGTGACGCTCCACGAGGGCGGGCATTCTGGCCCGAGTGGCACGGCCGTCTTGGCCATCTTAGCCTTGAACTCACGGGCTAGAAGCCCGTGCCACGATCCCTTGGCCGAGGCTGGCACGCGGGCCGATGGCAAAGTAAGTTAAGCCCGTCGCCGTCTCCACTCGAACTCTTCAGGATAGCTTATGCCACGCATGCACGTGCTTTCGCTCGTCGTCTTCATCCTGTCCGTCGCGGCGCGCGATGCCGCCGGGCAGGCGTTGCCCAAGCCGCTGGTCACCGGCCTGAAGAACCCCGAATCGGTCGCCGTCGGCGCCGACGGCCGCGTCTACGTCACCGTCATCGGCGAGTTCGACAAGGACGGCGACGGCGCCGTCGATGGTCGTCGAGGACGGCAAGGCCGCGCCGTTCGCCACCGGCCTCGACGACCCCAAGGGCATCGTCGCCGTCCCAGAAGTGGCTGTTCGTCGCCGACAAGACGCGCGTCTGGCGGATCGACCGCAAGGGCAAGGCCGACGTGTTCGCCGCGGCCGAGGCCTTCCCCATCGCCGCCGCTGTTCCTCAACGACGTCGTCGTCGATCCGGAGAGCGGCACTGCTGTACGTCAGCGACTCCGGCGACCTCGAGGGCAAGGGCGGGGCCGTCTACCGCATCGACCCCAAGGCGCGGAAGGTCACGCTCGTCGGCGACGCCAAGCGGATCGCCGGGCATGCACACGCCCAACGGCCTGGCGATGGACGGCGCGTCGCACCTGCTCGTCGCTCGACTTCGGCACCGGCGAGCTGCACCGCGTCAAGATCGCCGACGGCACGGCCGAGAAGGTCGCCGACGGCTTCGAGCGGCGGCGACGGCCTGGCCTGGGACCACTTCGGCCGGCTGTTCGTCAGCGACTGGAAGAGCGGCAAGGTGTTCGTCATCGCCCGGCCGGGCGAGAAGCCGGTGCTGCTGGCCGAGGGCTTCAAGGCGGCGGCCGACATCGTGCCTCGACCCGGCCGGCAAGCGCTCCTCGTCCCCGACATGAAGGCCGGCACGCTCACCGCGGTGCCCGACGCACGATCCCCGGCTGCGAGGTCGACGAGACGCCGCTGCCGCTGGAGACGGAGGTCGCGTTCCCCGAACCTGCAAGTGGACCGGCTGGAAGCCGCGAGACCGACAGCGGCAAGGTCGATCCCGCTGCGGCCGATCGTGCTGACGCACGCCGGCGACGGCAGCAACCGCGTCTTCGTCGCCACGCAGCACGGCGTCATCCACGTCTTCCCCAACGACCAGAAGGCGACCAAGACGAAGGTCTTCCTCGACATCCAGGACCGCGTGCAGCTACGACGACAAGCAGAACGAGGAGGGCTTCCTCGGCCTGGCGTTCCACCCGAAGTACAAGGAGAACGGCGAGTTCTTCGTCTTCTACACCGACCGAAGAAGCGCGAAGCTGACCAACGTCGTCTCGCGGTTCCGCGTCAGCAAGGACGACCCGGACCGGGCCGACCCGGCCTCGGAGGAGGAGCTGCTGCGCGTTCACGCAAGCCGTTCTGGAACCACGACGGCGGCACGATCTGCTTCGGCCCGGACGGCTACCTCTACGTCGCGCACGGCGACGGCGGCGCGGCCAACGACCCGTACGACAACGGCCAGAACCTGAAGACGCTGCTCGGCAAGATCCTCCGCATCGACGTCGACCGCAAGGACGACGGGCAAGAACTACGCGCATCCCGAAGGACAACCCGTTCGTCGGCCAGCACGGACGCGCGGCCGGAGATCTGGGCCTACGGCCTGCGCAACGTCTGGCGGATGGCGTTCGACCGCAAGACCGGCCAGCTGTGGGCCGGCGACGTCGGCCAGAACCTGTACGAGGAGATCAACCTCATCGACGAAGGGCGGCAACTACGGCTGGAACCGGCGCGAGGCGCTGCACCCGTTCGGCGCGCAAGGGCGTCGGCCCGCGCAAGGACATGATCGAGCCGATCTGGGAGTACCACCACGACGTCGGCAAGTCGATCACCGGCGGCCACGTCTACCGCGGCAGGCGCTGCCGGAGCTGCGAGGGCACTACCTCTACGCCGACTACGTCACCGGCAAGATCTGGGCCTTGCGGTACGACGAGGACAAGAAGCGCGTGACGGCCAACCGGCCGATCCGCGACCGCGGCCTGCCGATCCTCTCGTTCGGCGAGGACGAGCAGGCGAGGTCTATCTGATGACCCACACGGTGACGGGACAAGGAATCTATCGCTTCGCTCCGTCGCAGGCTAAGGCCAAACCACAATAAGCGGTCGCGAACAACTCAATTTGCACTGCATTTTGCACTTTGCAATCCGAGCTACCTTGTCGCCTCAATGCAAAATGCAAAATGCAAAATGCAAAGTGAGACGAACTCGATGTAATTGCGGGCTACCCCGGCCGATACGCATCCACGCTCTGCTCGCTCACGTAGCCGATCTGCATCTTCCGCCGCAGCTCGTTGGCCGCCGCCGACCAGTGGCCGGGAGAGGCGACGAACGGCTGTTGCCGCTGCTCGACGCGGCCATCCAGGAACGAGACGTTGGCCGTCGGCCCGGCGTGCCGGAACTGCGTGTTGGGGGCGGCGAACGCATCCTGCGGCCCTTGCAGATAGAAATTCTCCGTGGCCTTGAGCACGGGGTCGCCGGACCAGGGAAGCTGGATCCGCGCCGCGTCCGAAAAGACGATCGTGCGGTGCGTCGAAGAGAAGTACCCCAGCGTGCGCGTCACCAACCGCGGCGGCTGCGGCCAGTTCGAGAAATCGACCGTCCCCAGGTTCTGGTTATAGCCGTAGCCGCCGGTCTCGCCCTGGTAGAGCAAGCTGAGCAGCCCTTTCCAGCTCGGGCAGTGATACACGGCCTTGTTGCGCTCGATAAATGGGGCGATCAGCCCCAAGGTGGTGTCCACCGTGCTTGTGGCATAGTCGATCTCGCCGAACCACGTGACCTGCTTCGAGCCGACGGACACTTTGTTCGCGGGCGGCAGGTGCTGATGCGTGTCGTGATAGAGCAGCACGGCCAGCGTGTTCTGCCGCAGGTTGCTGGCGCACTCGGTGCGGCGGCCCGATTCGCGCGCCGCCTGCACGGCCGGCAACAGAAGCGAGATCAACAGCCCGATGATGGCGATCACCACCAACAGCTCGACCAGAGTAAAACCGCGGTTTCGCCCACACGTAAGACGTTGCGCCGACATGACGACCTCCCTGAAAGAATGGAGTGATGGAGGTACGGCACGCCAGCGGCCGCCGATCGTCCTCGTCGTCGTCCTCGTCCTCGTACTCGGAAGACGCATCGAGGACGAGGACGACGACGAGGACGAGTACGAGGACGCTGGACGTTCGCATCCTTCGCCTGCGCAATGCAGCTCGCCAAGAGCGCAAGCGCTCAACGGAAAAGGGACGACAAACAGCGTGCCGTACGACGCAGCGTCTGCCCTCGCAAACAGCTGCATCCGGAGGCGGTGGGAGGTCTTCTGACTTGCGGACTGGGGGCTCGCCCGGCCTTCTCGCCCGCCGGAGGTCGCAGCGACCAGCGGCGGGCAATGGCATCAAGAGGGGCAATCCCTCGGAAGCGTCCGCTCACAGCGGCGGGGCCGTCCCGGATTTGCACCGGGTTCCCTGTTCGCCGCCGGACTGAGCCAGCCCGGCGGCCACCAACGCCTGTTAGCGGGGGAGAACCTAACAGCGGCCGGTTCGGTTGTCAAACGCTTTTGCGGGCGGTGCCCGGCTGAGCATTGATCGCAAACCGCGCGTCGCATAGGATCGGCCGCGCCGCCGCGGCCGCATCGCAAGAAGTGGTCGGCCGTTCCGCTTGAGACCATTTTGCACTTTGCATTTTGCATTTTGCACTTGATCTTGATGGCGGCGCGAACGTCGCATGGAATGCAAAATGCAAAGTGCAAAATGCAGAATGCAGAATGCAAAATGCAGAATGCAAAATGCAAAGTGAGAACAGTGAGTTGGTCATGAGCGCGACGATTCGTCCTTATCAGCCTTCCGACCTGCCGCGATTGCGCGAGATCACCGTCGAGGCCTTCAACGGCGTGTCGATCGACCAGAACGCCGAGCGGCACCTGGGCCTGATCAACGATCACGACTGGCAATGGCGCAAGGCCCGCCACGTGGACGACGACGTGCGCCGCGACCCGCGCGGCGCGTTCGTGGCCGTCGAAGGGGACCAGATCCTGGGCTACATCTCCACCTGGATGGACGCCGAGGGCGGCATCGGCCACATCCCTAACCTCGCGCTCACCGCCGCCGCGCGGGGCCAAGGGCTAGGCCACCGGCTGATCGAGCATGCCCTGGAGCACTTTCGCCAGCACGGCCTGGCGGTGGCCAAAATTGAAACGCTGGACCAGAACCCCGTCGGCCAGCATCTCTACCCCGCGATGGGCTTTCGCGAAGTGGCACGGCAGATTCACTACTTCATGCCGCTGCGTGCAATGACGAATGACGAATGACGAAGCACGAATGACGAATGGATCGTGGAGCACCACGGAAAGCCCGCTGAAGTTCGTCATTCGTGCTTCGTCATTCGTGCTTCGTCATTCCTTCGTCATTCGTGCTTCGTCATTCCTTCGTCATTCGTGCTTCGTCATTCGTCATTCCTTAGGCTAGTATCTCGCCAAGTCCTTCGCCGCGCCCCCAGTCAGCGCCTTGACGATCTGCTGCGCTTGCACGGTCATCATCCGCAGCTCGCTGCCGATGGCGATGAACTGCATGCCCTGCTTGGCCCGCCGCAAGGCCGCTTCGGCATCCATCGTGTGCATGCCGGTGGGCGTCCCGACCTCTTGGCCGACGTCCACCACGCGCTGGAGCGCGGCCTCGAGCTCCTGATCGGTCGCCTCTTTGCCGTCGGCTGTGCGCATGTTGGCCCGCAGATCGACCGGGCCGACGAAGATCGCATCCACGCCGGGCAGGGCGTAGATTTCCGGCGCGTTGCGAATGCCCGTGGGGCTTTCCGTCTGGAGCACCACCAGGATTTCGTCGTTGGCCTTGGCGAAATACTCGCCGGCCGGGCAGTCGAAGTTCAGGGCGTGCAGCCCGCCGCCGAGGCTGCGGTTGCCCGCCGGCGGATACTTGGCGGCATTGACCGCGATCTTGGCCTGCTCCAGCGTATCGACCATCGGCACGACGATGCCAAAGGCCCCCGCATCGAGCACGCGCTTGATGTAGTCGTGGTTCCCCTTGGGCACGCGGGCCAGCGGCACGCAGCCGGCGTCGGCGATCACGGCAAAGTTGGCGGCCGCCTGCGACCAATCGATGGGCGAATGCTCGATATCCAGGTCAGCCAGTCGAACCCGGCCCGGGCCATGACCCGCGTGGCATACAGATCGCCGAGCGAAAGCCAAGTGCCGAACGTCGGCTGGCCGGCGCGGAGTTTCGTCTTGACGGGGTTGGTACGCATGGTGCTACTCAACGGTGGATCGGCGATCAGACAACTAGCTGCTCTCAGGTTCTCGTCCTCGAATACGCCTGACTGCGCCGCTGCCAATCATCCAATAATCCAAAGCGGCGACAAGTCGCCGCACTCCATATCATTAGCCCGCCATGCGCAGCTACTTGGCCCCAAAGCAGTAGACAATGCCGTCGTCGCTGCCGATGACCAGCCGGCCGGCGGCCACCGCCGGCGACGCGGGGAAGCCGCCGCCGGCGACGTATTCCCAGGTCGGCTTGCCCGTTTTGATGTCCAGGGCGTGCAGGCGGCCGCGGGCCGTGCCGAAGAAGGCCACCAACTTGCCGCCCGTGTCGCCGACGATCACGGGAGAGCTTTCTACCGCGGCGGGGGTGTTGAAGGTCCATAGCGACTTGCCCGTCTTGGGGTCGAGGCCCACGACGAACTTGCCGCGGTTGCCGACCACGACGACGTCCTCGGTGACGGCGGCCGATGAGCGGTAGGAGAGCCTGCGGTCGGGGTGCTCGAAGGTCCAATCGACGGCGGCCTTCCGCCAGTCGATGCCGAAGAACTTTTCCCCCTCGGTGCCGACGTAGGCCCGCTCGCCCAGGATGGCGGGGGTGCAGCCGGTGGGGTTGTCGATCGGCACGCCGCCGGCACTCTTGCCGGTGTCCAGGTCGATGACGTGCAGCGTGCCGTCGCAGCCGGCCACGAAGGCCCGGTTGCCGGCGATCGTCGGGAAGCAGCGGATCTGGTCGCCGATGGTGTGCTTCCAGACCTCTTTGCCGGTCTTGGCATCCAGGCAATAGAGCGTGGCGTCCTGCGAGCCGAAGATCACGCGGTCCTTGTAGAAATTGGCCCCGTTGTCGATCTGGGCCTGGGCTTCGAAGGCCCATTCCTGCTTGCCCGTGGCGGCATCCAGGCAATAGAACTTGCCGTCGTTGTCGCCGACGTAAAGCCGGCCGTCCCGCGCGGCGGCGGCGGCGTTGAAGCCGCCCTCGGTCTTGAACTGCCACTTCTCCTCGCCGGTGGCCAGGTCCAGGGCATACAGCGGCCCGTTGAGCCCGCCCAGGTACACGACGCCGCCCACGATGACCGCCGTGGCCTCGAAGGCGTCGTCCTGGTCTTTATCCTTATCCCGGAAGGCCCGCTTCCACAGCAGCTCGGGCTTCTCCGGCAGCTTCGTGGTCGAGACACCGCGAGCCAAGGAATCGCCGCGAAAGAGCGGCCAGTTGTCGCCGGGCAGCTTGATGTCGTCTGCCGCGACGGCTGGCTTGGCGGCGGCAGGCGGGGCGTCTTCCGCGATCGCGGCGGCAGGGGCCACGATCCACTGGGCAGCGCCCCCGGCAAGCAGACCGCCAATCATCAGGATCAATGCGACGGCGACGAGCCGCCCGCGAAGATGGCACGACATGGCAAAGCCGGGCATGGATGTCTCCATTTGACGGACGAGCCGAGCGACGCGGTGGGGCCAGCGACGGGGTCGGGAGTCGATTTTCGGGGCGAATCGAGTCCGGAGCTAGCGCAAGCCGCCCTGGCCGCGACAATCGACTCCCGACCCCTTCCTGCCGCTGGTTAACGCACGCTAGCGTAAATCCGAAGGCGACATCGGGTCAACAGGATGCCCCGATGATGCCAGAAGCCACGCTGCCCTCGCAGAACGAATGGGCAGCATCCCCTGGGCAAGATCCAGCTCAGCAATCGAGAAGGAAGAGCCGCAATTGGCTGCGGCGCAGTGTTGCGGCCCAGTGTTGCGGCGTAGCGTTGCGGCCCAGTGTTGCGGCGTAGCGTTGCGGCCCAGTGTTGCGGCGTAGCGTTGCGGCGTAGCGTTGCAGCGTAGCGTTGCGGCGTAGCGTTGCAGCCTAATCCCACCACCACTTGGTGAGCGGCAGCTCGCCCGGGGCGGCCGCGCCGCGGCGACTGCCGAGGTTGCCCTTGCGATCGACCACCAGCGCGGATTTGGTGGTCAGCGAGGTCGGATCGACGCGCACGCCGCCGCTGACCACCACCACGAACCGGCCCTTGGCCAGATCGCGCTGGTTGATCACGCTCTCGACCATCTTGGGGGCGTTGCCGACCGACGGTTGATATTCGCCGGTGCTGCCGAAGCACTCCATCTGCCAGCCGGCCTGGCCGGGCAGGTCCAGATTGCGCATCAGCGAGCAGGCCAGCGCCAGGTCGCACACGTTCTGCAGCTCGGCATACACGGGGTACTTGGCGGCCAGGTCGCTAAAGGCCTTGGTGAAATTGTCCGCGAAGGCGGCAGTGTAGGCGTCGGATTGGCCGGTGTGCGAGCGGTTGCCCTGGGCATCGACCAGCTCGTTCTCGCTGAGCACCTTGACGCCCTGCCCGCGAAGCTCGAAGGCGTCGCGGCTATCGCTGGTCAGGATCGCCTGGTAGTTGAGCGTGAACCACCAGCGGAGCACGCCCAGCGACGTGGGGGCTTCGTCGGCCTTGAGCATCGACAGGTAGCTGGGCACGGTGTGCAGGCCCTTCTCCTTGCCGATGCCGACCAGCTTCATGCGGTAGTCGGCCTCGAACAGCACGCGGGCCACGCGGCTCGTGGGGTCGATGCCGAAATAGTCCACGGCCTGGCGGCCCAGGGCACTGCGCAGCTCGGCCAGCCATTTCTCTTTGGCCGAGGCCCCGGCGGGCAGCTTCTTGCCGGCCCACTTGTCGAGGAAGGCCTTCGTGGCGGCCAGGTTGTCCTTGAGCGGCTCGATCGAACAGCCGAATGCCTGCTCGGGATTGTTCTTGTCGGTATTCTTGTCCTTGAACATGTGCCGCAGGAGGACGATCAGATCGTCCAGCCGAAGGGTCGGGCGGTCCGCACGGGTGCTGACCAGGCGGCCTTCTTCATCGGTCCGCCAGTTGCCAGCCGGGCCGGCCAGCACGACATCGCCAGTCTCGGGATACACCAGCACGTATTGGATCTTGTGCAAACCGGCCATGACGAGCATGTCCTGGCTGATCGGCTCGCCCTTGGCGAGCTTGAGCTGAATGGCCCGCTCCAGCCGCGTGAGCGACACCTTCCGCAGCAGCGAGTCGCGGCGGACATCGGCATTGGGGCCGATCTCGGCCGCGCGGCGGCGAAGCAAGGCCAGCGTGCCGCGGGAATCGCTCGCCAACAGCGAGTGCACCAGGCCGGCCGTATCGACGCGCACGCCGCCTTCGAACGATTCGATGGTGCCCGGACCGCCGGCGTCCTGCCAGCTATCGGGCTTGATGGTTTGGGTGATCAGCTCGATCAAGGAGTCGAAGTCCGGCTCGGCCGCGCCGCCGCGTCCGCCCGCGGGCCCGCCGAAGGCGTCGCCGATGCCCTGTCCGGAAAGGCCCCCGAGCGTCTGGCCGAAGACCCGGTTGTTGCCGATTCCGCCGACGGTGTCGAAGGCGGCCTGCCGCATGCCGGCGCGGCCCTGGGCCTGCGCGATCTGGCCCATGAGGCGGTCGCGGGCCGGTCCCTGCTGCTGGCGAGCCACGGCCATGGCGGGGCCGAATTCGCCCGCCTGCAGATGATTGCCGACGGCCTGTTCGGCGTTTTGCGCCGGAGCGGCCGTGGCCAAAAGCGCCAGTCCGAGGACGGCTGCGCAAGTCACCAACGCCCGCCGAGAAAGGCTGGGCATACCGAAAGTCTTCATGTTCGCTCTCCTGTTCCTGAGGCGTTCCCAACCCCACTACCTTGTGCTGTGGGGGGTCATTCTGTCAAGAAAAATCCACATATCGCAGTGTATCCGGCTGGTGCGTCGCGGTCCGGGACGCGACGTATAGCAGTTGACCCAATGGGCGGGGTTCCCTACATTCTTGGATTCGCATCGATGGCGAACGTTTGCACGTGTCGGGAGGCTACCGTGTCCAAAGGCATCCTGGGCCGCAAGGTCGGCATGACGCAGATTTATGACGAGGCGGGCGCCGTCATCCCGGTGACCGTCATCGAGGCCGGCCCGTGCCACGTGCTCCAGGTGCGGACCCTGGACCGCGACGGCTACGAAGCGGTGCAGCTCGGCTTTCTGGACAAGCCCCGCCGCCTGGCCAGCCAGAGCCAGCGCGGGCACGTCGCCAAGATCAATAGCAAGCGCTCGCGAAAGCGCACTTCCGCCGGTGTGGAGCTGCCCGCCAAGGCCGATTGCGAGCCGAAGCGCTTCGTCCGCGAGCTGCGCGGCTCGGTCGAAGGCGCCGCCGTCGGCCAGGAGGTCAAGGTCACCGTGCTGGCCGAGGTCAAGGCCGTGGACGTGACGGGCACTTCCAAAGGGCGCGGCTACTCGGGCGTCATCAAGCGGCACAATTTCTCCGGCCAACGGGCCACGCACGGCGTGAAAAAGACCCACCGCGAGATGGGCGGCACCGGCGCGCTGGCGGCCAACCGCGGTGGCGGCCGCATGAAGAAGGGCAAGAAGATGCCCGGCCAGTTCGGCGCCGAACGCGTCACGTTGCGCAATCTGAGAGTGGTGCGCGTCGATGCCGACAACAACCTGCTTCTGATCCGCGGGGCCGTTCCGGGGCCCAACGGCGGCATGGTGGTCGTGCGCGAGACGAACAAGCTGTAGGGGTAGTTGAGAATGACGAATGTCGAAGCTCGAATGACGAAGGAATGACGAAGGAATGACGAATGACGAATGACGAATGACGAATGACGTTTGGGTTCTTCGTACTTCGTGCTTCCTTCGTCATTCGAGCTTCGTCATTCGTCATTGGGCGCTGCGTTCATTTCTGGACTTCTGGAACTATGTCCGGCTGAATGCGGTAGCCGTCGGCCAGGCGGTTCGTGGCGTTGAACGTGGCCACCACGGCCATCAGCTCGCCCAGGCCCTCGTCGTCCAGGCCGAGCTTCTTGACGGCCGCCGTGTGCGAGTTGACGCAATACTCGCAGCCGTTGGTGGCCGAGACCGCCAGGGCGATCATCTCTTTGGTGAGCGCATCGAGCTTGCCCGGCGTCATGGCCGTCTTGAGCCGCAGCCAGGTTTGTTCCAAGAGCGGCGGGTAGGAGGCCAGCGTCTTCCAGAAGTTCGGCACGAAGTCGATCTGCTTGGTCTGGCGGATGTCGGCATAGATTTCCCGCACGCGGCCGGTGGCCTCGTGCTCCTCGACCATGCGCACCGTGGCGGGCGGACGAATGTTGGTCATCTCACGATCCTTGGAAAACGATGAACGACGAAGGCGAGCGAGCGCTCGTCTTGATCGCAGCGGTCGTCTATCGTATGCGTTAGACCCCCGGGCCGCAGCGCCGCTTGATGCGGAGACCCTTGTGAGCGATCGCACGAATCTTCCTCCCGGCCAGCAGCTCGTGGCCGCGGGCAAATGGCCCTTCGTCGGGGAGCGACAGGCCCGTGCTGATGACTCGCCGTGGCACGTGACCGTCGTCGGGGCGGTCGGTCGGCCGCAGACGCACTCGCTCGCGGAGCTTCGTGCCCTGCCGCAGGTCGAGCGCATGATCGATATTCATTGCGTGACTCGCTGGTCGAAGCTTGGCGCGCTTCTCCGGCGTGCCGCTGGCCGAGTTGCTGAGAGGCGCGGAGGTCGATTCCACGGCGCGGTTCATCTCCTTCGTCGCCCGCAGCGAGCGGGCACACAGCACGTCGCTGCCGCTGGCCGACGCACTCGGCCTGGGCACGGTGGTGGCGCTTAACTTTGAGGGCACCCCGCTCGCTGCGGAGCACGGCGGGCCGGTGCGGACGATCGTGCCGGGGCGCTATTTCTACAAGAGCTTGAAATGGCTCGAGCGAATCGAGCTCCTGACGGAGGACCGGCTCGGCTATTGGGAGGCCCAGGCCGGTTACCACAACACGGCCGATCCCTGGCTCGAAGAGCGGTATATCGCACCCTCGCTAACAAAACAGCAGGCGCAGGCCCTGATCGCCGCCCGCGACTTCAGCGGCCGCGACTTGCTCAGCATCAACGCCGCCGGCCATGATCTCTCGGGGCTGGTGGCGCGTAACGCCGTGCTGCGCAATGCCGATTTCCGCCGCTCGAATCTGCGGCGGGCCTGTTTCGATGGCGCGAACCTGACCAACTCTCATCTCGAATCAGCCGACTTGCGGGAGGCGACTTTCCGCGGTGCCGACCTGGAAGGGGCCAACTTTGCCGGGGCCGATCTGAGGGGGGCCGACCTCTCCGCCGCCTCGCTGTTCGGCACTACGTTTGTCGAAGAGCGCGATGGGGAGCCCCTGCCCGAAACCGCCGCCCGATTCGACGCCGCCACGCGCCTGGCACTGGAGCAAATCGAGGCCCTTACGCCAGTCCAAGGCGCCTTCGTTCGCGGTCACTTTGGGGCAGGGTAGCGGCCCGTTACGGCGGTTCCTTCGACTCGCCGCCGCTTCGCGGAGCGATCCGTGCGCGAGATGCAATAATTGGAGTAGGCGGCGGATTGCGATTGGAGAAAACGCCGTAGCAACCGATAATTCCGCGCGCTTCGCTGCTGTAGTAGGGCACGCTCCGCGTGCCGTCGTCACGGTAGAACGGAGTTCATTCCGTTCGCCGGCCGGCAATAACGCGAACGGAATGAACTGCGTTCTACGGCACACGGAATGTGCCTGCTAGGAAGATCACCGACGTTGAGGTGCCCATGGACACGACCAAGGAACTCAAGCCCAGCCCCGTTCCGCCCCCGCCCCGGCCGAAGGACGAGCCTATCCCCGACGAGCCCAACGGGGCCGCGTCGAGCGGCCGGCTGCCCGCCGAGGCGCTGCCGGCCCAGGTGTCCACCTTCGCCGCGGTCGCTCGGGCTCCTGCCGAGAAGGAGTCGTTCGCCGAGACGGCGCTGAAGCTCGGCGGCAAGAGCGAGGAAGAGGCCCGCCGCACGGGCGCGATCGACCGGGCCGACGACCAGGTCGAGGCACTCTTCGCAGCCCGCAGTATCAGACCGACGAACAGCCCGATCCACCGCGCCGTCTGGGACGCGCACGGTCGCCCGTCGAGCTGTTCGCAGGCGAGCCGCGAGAGCACGCCGCCCGACGTGCAGCAGGTGATGGAGCGACTCGCTCGACGTCGTCCGCCGGCACCGCGCGGCCGGCACGCTGCTCGACGAGCGACGGCAAGATCGCCGACGCCGTGCTCGGCGACCTGGCCGGGGCCGGCTACTGGGGCCTGCTCGGTCGATCGCGAGTACGGCGGCGCGCGGCGCGCCGTTCGTCAGCTTCGCCCCGTTCCTGACGCGGATGGCGATGCATCGATCCGACCGTCGCCGGCCTGGCCTCGGTCCACGGCTGCATCGGCGCGGTCGATCCGGTGCGCACGTTCGGCAGCGACGAGCAGAAGCGGCGCTTCCTGCCGAAGCTGGCCAGCGGCGAGCGGCTCTCGGCGCTTCGCCCTGACCGAGCCGGGCGCCGGCTCCGACCTGACGGCCCTGCGGACGACGGGCCGAGCTGCGACGGCGACGACTACGTCGTCAACGGCGAGAAGCTGTTCATCACCAACGTCGTGCCCGGCCGCACGATCGGCCTGGTCTGCCTGATCGACGACAAGCCGGCGGTGCTGATCGTCGATCTGCCGCCGCAGGAGAACGAGCAGCTTCCAGCTCGAGAAGTACGGCCTGTACGCGCTCAAGCACACCTACAACCAGCGGCATCGTCTTCAACGATTTCCGCGTGCCGGCCGAGAACCTGCTGCGGCCGCACGCGCGGCGACGGCCTGACGATCGCCTATCACGGCCTGAACCTCGGCCGCGTGGCGCTGTGCGCGAACGCCGCCGGCACGATGCGGCTGATGATGGCCAGCATGATCCCCTGGGCGCAGTTCCGCGAGACCTACGGCGCAGCCGATCGCCACGCGCGAGCTGGTGCGGCGGCGGCTCGGCCGGCTGGCCGGGCTGATCGTCGGCTGCGACGCGCTGGTCGCCTGGTGCTGCCGCTGCTCGATCGACCAGGGCTATCGCGGCGAGATGGAGTGCATCGTCGCCAAGATCTTCGGCAGCGAGGCGCAGAAGGAAGCCGCCATCGAGCTGTTCATGAAGACGCACGGCGGCCGGTCGTTCCTGCACGGCCACCTGTTCGGCGACAACGTCCACGAGTACCTCGCCCCCTGCATCTACGAAGGCGAAGGGCGAGATGCTCGGCATGGCCTTCTTCAAGTCGCTGGTCAAGCAGCACGGCACGCACGTACTTCGAGCCGATCGGCAAGGCCGCTGCGGCGAGCGGGCATCAAGCAGCCCAACCCGCTCAACCCGGTGCACGCCTGGAAGCTGCGCGGCCCGCTGTGGCCCTACGCGAAGTGGTAGCTGCGCCAGCAGTCTGCGCGCGAGCCGCGTCCGGAGCTTCGCCGCAACTGCCGCGCGCAGCTGCGCGAGCACGCCGAGTTCGCCGGCGAGCTGGCTGCAGCGCTCGCCGCTGGAGATCAGCGGCGCGATGCGCAAGCACCAGCTCAAGCTGGCCGACCGCCAGTGCCGCATGTCCGAGCTTTCGCAGCGCGTGCAAGACGCGGTCGTCATGCTCTGCACGAGCCTCTACGCCGGCCGGCAGCGACGACGAGGTCGTGCACGCCGCGGCCGACGTCCTCTGCCAGGACCTGACGCCGCCAGCTGACCGGCGAGCGGCCCAGCGACCGCTACTTCCGCCAGGTGACGGCCCTGGGTGAAGCCATCGCCGACGGGCACAGCAAGCTCATCAGCGACGCCCCGGCGGACGAAATCCTGATGAAGTACTAATCATGATCGTCATCGTAGACTACGGCATGGGCAATCTTCGCAGCGTCGAGAAGGGCTTTGCCAAGGTCGGCCACCAGGCCGTGGTGACCAGCGACCCACGCCAAATCGCAGCGGCCAGGAAAGTGGTCTTGCCCGGCGTGGGGGCGTTTCGCGATGCCATCGGCGAGCTGCGGCGGGCTGGCTTCGTCGAACCCTTGCGCCAGGCCATCGATGAGGGCAAGCCGTTCCTGGGCATTTGCCTGGGGCTGCAGCTCTTGATGGATGTCAGCTATGAGGACGGCGAGTACGCAGGGCTGGGCGTCATTCCCGGCAAGGTCGTGCGGTTCGACGTGCCTGCCGAGCTGAAGGTGCCGCACATGGGCTGGAACCGCCTTCAGCGCCGCCGGCCTCCGCCGCTGCTGGCCGGGATCGACGAGGGGGCGTTCGTCTACTTCGTCCACTCGTATTACGTGGTGCCCCGCGATGCCAACGTCGTGGCGGCGGAGACCGACTACGGCGGCCCCTTCACCTCGATGATCTGGCGCGACAACGTCTATGCCACGCAGTTCCATCCGGAGAAGAGCCAGGAAACCGGGCTGCGGATGCTCAAGAACTTCGCCGAGCTATAGCCCCACTCGCATTGGCTGGAACCGCCGCACCTCGCCGGGCGTCTGACTACTCGGCGAAGCTCATCTGTCAGTTGCGGCCCGACCAGCAAGAAGGAGTCCCAAGATGCGAAGCCATACCCCTCTTTGGAAGACCCGGCACGCGAGCTCGGCCCGGTCGTGCCTGGCGATCGTGATCTGCCTGGCGGGCCTGCGCGGCGTCAGCCTGGCCGATCCCTGTGGTATGGTGCCGCCGATCTATGTGACCGACAACACGTCGCTCGTCCGGGTCGGCGATCAGCACACCTACGTCTTCTATAAGGAGGGCAAGGACGGTGAGCCTGGCCTCGAGACGTTCGTCATTCGGCCGGGCTTCTCGGGCAAGGTGGAAGACTTCGGCATGCTGATTTCCTTCCCCACGCCGCCGGCGCTGCGGAAGGTGTCCGAAGACATCTTCCCGCAGATCGCCAAGGCCATCGACCCGCCGGAAGTGGTCGTGGACCTGCGGCGGCGGCTGCGCGAGCAGGCCAGGGGCCGCGTGGCAAACCGGCCCAACAGCGACGCCGACGGGGCGAGCGGACTGAGGCTCAAGCGGGACGAAGTCCGCGTGCTGCGCCAAGAGGCCGTGGGCATGTACGAAGCCGCGGTGCTGGAGGCCGGCAGCTCCGCCGCGCTGAAGCGCTGGATGGACGACCACGGTTACAGGTACCCCGCCGGCATGGACGCCGTGTGCGACGAGTACATCAAGCTCGGCTGGTGCTTCGTGGCGGAAAAGGCCAAGGTCGGCGGCAAGGCCAACGTCGATCCCAAACCGCGGATGAAAGACGTGGACACCAAGCTGCCCGCCGGCTCGGCCTTCGACGGCCACGTGCAGGCAATGGCCTTCCGCTTCAAGACGGACAAGCTGGTGCTGCCGATGCGGCTTTCCGCCTACAACGAAGGGGAGTTGCACAACGTGATCTATCTGCTGACCGACGGGCCGCGAAAGATTCGCTCGATCCCCGAGGAATACGTCGTGCGGCAGCTCACCGGCGAAGACCTGTTCAAGAACGTCACACAGCCGCTGCCGCTGCGGATCGTCGGCGGCACCGAGGCGGACATTCAAGACTGGCAGCGGCAGAGCCTGCCGCAGCAGCGCGATCCCGTGCCGCACAACGGCTTTGCCAAGGAGCTGTTCGCCTCGGACCTGTTGGCGGTGAAGAACGGCCGGCTGTCGCACGCCTTCGAGGAAGACGAAAAGATGCTGCTGCGGATCGGCGAGCATTTCGGGCTGCGTGGCCCGGAGATCGACAAGCTGAACCTGGCGGCGCTGGACAAAGAGCGCGAGAAGGCCGTGAAGGACGCGCTGGCCAACGTCAAGAAGATGACCCTGACGGTGATCGACGGCGACTTTCCCCGAGAGGTCGTCGGGCGCAGAACCTGATCTTCGGCGAATACCGCATGCCCGCCCGGCGGAACGCGGCCGAGTTCTATGACGCCAAGGACAAGAAGCCGGGCGGCAAGCGCGAAGGCGTGCTCAGGCTGCGGCGCGTTGGAACCGGCGGGGAAGAGGAGCGATGGCCTGCGCGACGGCCTGCGCGACGGTCTTCGCTTCGGCCTGATCACCTTGGGCGTGGCGATTGGCCTGGCGGTTACGGCGCGGCGGCTACGGCGCGTTTCCCGAACGTGAGCTTGTTGAATCGTGGGCGTCAGGTATCTTGTCCAATTAAGGGGTCGGCGGGCGCCGGCCCCGAGCTCCACGGGCGGCTAGCTCAGTTGGTTAGAGCACTATCCTCACACGGTAGGGGTCACAGGTTCGAGTCCTGTGCCGCCCACTCGGGAAAAAGCCCTTTATGCAGCCGTTTTGCGGCTGGGCGACCCGAGAGGCGTGACGACGTGTGCACGCTTCGCTGCACGGTATCTTTGGCTGCCGTGAAAAAAAACGGCCCCTCGGCCGATGCTGCGGTCGAGGGGCGTTCGCAGACCTTCCGGTCCGCACTCTGGTTGTTGCTTACTGCACGATCGGAGGGTCTGCTTATGCCTCGGGAACCCAAACCCTGGTTTCGCCGCCAAACCGGCTGGTGGATGGTTCAGCTAGAGGGACGCCAAATCAAGCTCGTGAAGGGCCGGGCAAACCGAAAGGACGCCCTGGCACGCTATCACGCCCTCATGGCCCAGCAGGCCGCCAACCCCCCGGTGGCAAGCGACCAGCACACGGTTGCCTCGATCATTGATCGATACCTCATCTTCGCGGAGCAGAAACTCGCTGCCGACACGCTGGCGCTTCGTACTCGATACCTTCAAATGTTTGCTGAAAGCGAGGGTTGGCGTCCTCTCGCCGCCTGCTTGCCCCTCCATCTTGAGGAATGGTTGAGCGCCAACGAGGCCCATTGGTCAAGCGACTGGACCAGGAAGACCGTCGTGGCCGCCGTCCAACGTCCTTTCAACTGGGCGGTCAAGACACGGATCATCGTGGCCAACCCCTTCCGCGGCGTCACGCATCCGGAGGGTGACCCGCGTGACCCCATCAACCAGGACCAATTCCGCGCGCTCCTCAAAGCTGCCGGTGGCCGCCGAGGGCGAAGCCGGCCTAGCCCGGGAGCCCGCTTCCGGCAGATTGTGATGTTTTTGTATCTGACTGGTTGCCGCCCCGGCGAAGCAGCACAGCTCAAATGGTCTAACGTCCAACTCGATCGCCGCCGCATCGTGCTCAAGCGCCATAAGACGAGGGCCCAGCTCGAAAGAGCCGAGGCCACGCGTGATCCACCTGGACGATGTTGCCGTCGGCCTGCTACTCCACATTCGTCGTCGCCAGGAGCCCGCTGAACACGTCTTCTTGACTCATCGACTTACGCCTTGGACCCGACATAGCTTGAGCCGCCGCGTGCGCCGCGCGCGCAAAAGCTCAGATTCCCGCGTTCGTGAAGCTCTACGGTCTCCGGCATGGATTCGGAACTCGCGCCGTAACGAATGGAGTGGATATCAAGACCGTCAGCGAGCTCATGGGGCATACGTCTACGAAGATGACCGAGCATTACGTTCACCTGGCAGGGCAGCACCAACACCTTGCTGCTGCCATGCGGCAAGCAAACGGCCGCCGTCCAGCTTCTTAAAGGCCCGCCCTTTGACCGTGGCTGTCTGAGGGCGGCTCGGTTTCGCCACCCTGCAGAGCATCTTATATCGGTCAAGGTCGGCCGGTTCTATGCGATACGTGCCATTGCCGGCGCCGAAGCGATACGCCGGAAGCGTGCCGCGCAGCACGGCGGCTCGGATGGTCCCGTAGCTAACGTTGAGCAGCTGGGCGGCTTGGCGGATCGTTAGTAGGGCTGCCATCGTCTTGAGCCATTCGGCTTTGCCCGGTTGCCCGAGTCTTCTTTTTGGGCAGGTGCTTGACAACGGTCCCATCTGGAAACAGAATAGTCCATCAGTGCCGGACTCAATACGGTCCAGTCTACCGCCAGGAGGGCGACCGTCAAGGGGCAAGTGGGAGAAGAGATTTGTCGAAGAGTCGAAAACATCCGCATGCAACCCACGACCGCGCAGCTATCGCAGGCCGAGTGGCATTGCTCGTAAGAGAGCTGTTTGACGGCAGTAATCGCAAGATGGCGACCTTCATCAACTGCAGCCATTCGGCCATTAACGCTGTGGTCGCCGGCAACCGGGCGCCCGGATTTGACTTCCTTGCAACCCTGGCATCGCACGAGCGCGTCAATCCCGATTGGCTGCTCACCGGACGAGGCGTGCCGTTCGCCGACCAGGTGCCCTCGGCCTGGCGCCTGCCGGTGACGGCACAAATGCTCCCGGGGCCTGTAGGTGACCACGGTGACATGCTGAGCCAGGCCACATTCCCAGTCCCTCAAGAGTTCTGTTTCGACAGCAGGTACTGGCTTGAGGTTCACCGCGCGGGCGATCCAGGCGTGGACACGCAGGGCTGGCTCCTTCCCGGCGACCTTCTGCTGATCGAATCGGAACGCAGTCGATTTCCGGCTTTCGATACGGAGGGCGGTTCCCTTTGTGTCGTGGCCTTACCCGGCAAGTCACCACCGCTACAGTTTGCCCACATCGAGATTCACCGCTCGTGGGACGAAGACGGGCAGTTGGAAGAAGAGTACGCCGAGTGCCGCCCCTTACTTACCGAGGCCGGCCCTGTGATCCAGGAATACGCCGTGCGCCGGACGCCCCGCGGAAAGTTGATTCCGTTGCAACGGTTTTTCCAACACACCGGCCGGGGCGAAAAGGAGGTCAAGCCCTTGAGCCGTGGCATCATGCTTGACAACAGCGACCAAGTGGTCGGCGTGTGCGTGCTGTTGGTGAGACGCGACTTGAGCCACGCCGAGCCCTGATCAGGCTGCCGACCCCAATGAAACGCAGAAGACGCAAATCTCGAGCCACGAGCGGTGACAGCGCCGTCGCGGCCGTCGTTAGAGGCGACGACGAGTGCGCCGAAGGCGTTGATGGCGAACGAGCGAAGCAGAATCGGCAGCCGCCATCTGCGGAGGCTGATCCGTGGGTCGGAAGCATGGCGGAGGCGGTTGTCTTCGAAAGCCGACTCGTAGTCTATGTTCCGGTCGATTGGCGCCAGTCGCTGCCCAGCGGCGACTGGGCACTGGTGGCCTGCCATCTGGACTACTGGTTCTCTGCCACCGCGGGGGAGAAGCGACCGCGAGCCCGCTTCCGACACGAGGGAAAGAGATGGCTCGTCCGGTCGTACAGCGAACTGGCCGACGAAACCGGAGTTCCGCGTGGCACGGTTCGACGGATCGTCGCCTCGTTCGAGCGAAAGGGCAACATCGAGACGACCCTCGCCAAGTTCCGTGGCCGCACCTCTAAGGCGATCCGGTTGCTTCGCTGGCCGCGCAGCGAGCGCAACAAGGGTGTGCTGGTCCCGTTGGCGGTCCGGCTGATGACTGGCGACGGGGACCGGGCCCTTGTGCTGGCCCAAGTGCTGTACTGGTTTCGCCGCCCCGAGGGCCAGCGGCGGCCGCGTGTCCGATTGAATTTCGACGGCGCCTACTGGTTGGCCAAGACCCACGACGAGCTGGCCGACGAGACGGGAGTGCCCATCTACACGGTCAAGCGCGGCGCTGGCCTGGCTGCAGCACCAGGGGCTCCTGATCGGCACGTATCGCGTATTTGGCGGCAAGCGCACGACGCACGTCCGTCCCTGTGCCACGGCTATCGAGGAGGCCTTCGCGAACATTGAGAGCCGCATCCCGGAGCCGATGAGCTTCGAATAACAAACGCCAGCCAGCTTCCCCCTGCTCAAGCTGCTCCCTGGTGGGAGTTCGCTGGAGGACAAATTGATCATGGTGCTGGAGCAACTTGAACACGCCTGGTGCTCAAGGTGCGCCGACCAATAACAGAGACTTCTAAAGATCACTTGCAAATTACCCGTCAACAAAAGAACTGGCATTCTGCAAGATCGCGACGAGCGCGATCTTGCCATACTCTTCTTCTTTTCTGCCTGGGGGAAGGAAGAGAGTGCACTCATATGGATCTGGGCCACAGGTGTCCTCTACAGGATTCCTGTCGCGACAGGCCGCCCAGACCAGTGCCGCCCAGCCGCGCGAGGTCACGGACGAGCGCACCACAACCCGGACTTTGCCGCCCGTCCAGGTGCGCGCGGCATCATGGCGCTGTCAGGACAGAGGCAACACCGCCCAGGCGCCGCGCATGGCATCACCACGTGCGCTGACGGAGCCGCCGCCCCAGCGCGACACCGCGCCGCCCAGGGCGCTGACCACATTGTCCCCAGCCCAACCCAGCAGGCGACCAATGGAAGAGTGGAATCCCTCAGGCCTTCGAGATCCTTGGTACGAGACCGCAGCGCGCCAGTTCGAGGCCCTGCGCGTGCGCTGGCTCCTGAAGGAGCTTGGACTCGGTCATCTGCATTCCAAGGTCCGACGGCAGGAGCAGAGCTTCTCAGGTGACCAGAACCTCACGTTCCGCGCCTTTAACACTTGCTGTTCCAATTTCCCGCTGTATCTGGGTACGCACTGGCTGCACCGCCTCGAATCAAATCCGGACTGCAGGGTGTCGGCCTTATTCCGCCAGTTCGAGAAGTCGCCCTTCCTCTGGAAGTATTCTGATTTCCTTGCCGCGCTCCGAGGCCAGGATGCCCGCCGTCTGGTGCGCAAGCGTCCCATCGGCCTGATTGTACCGTGGCGCAACGTGCAGCAAGGGCTACTGATTCACAACGCCGAGCAGCTCGACACCCCAGGGCTGCGCTGGTCCATCGTCCTCAGCCCCAGGCGCGGCGGCGGCAAGCTCTTCGTTGAACCGTTCCGCCGGGTCGTCAAGGCAATCCTGGAGAGCGGCTGGCAAGTTGACGATCTGTTTTACTCTGGAGACAGCGATGAAGAAGCGGACGAAGAGTGAACCGGCGCGTACGAGGAACGTGCGGCCTCAGCATCGGCGCGAGCTGGAGCTATGGGCGAAGCGGGTGCAGCACGCGTACCTTTTCGAGTCCTGGATCTTTGATGGGGGTCCAGATGATAAGTCAAGTTATCAGGTCAGCCAGGTGGTCGAGCGCCCGTTTCGGGAATCTCCTGAAGGTCCACGTCGCACCACATCACCATGGCGCAAGATTGCGGAGCGTGCGTTGGAGCTGCGAATTGACCCGATCGAATACGTCCACTTGGTTTTCGTCGGCTGGCCGTTCGTGGATCGCCGACCACTGCCGAACCAACTGCTAGGTGACCAGGCGATGGAGGTTTACCGAAAGACCGAAGCGCGAATGGAGCAGAAGCTCAAGATCGAGTGGAATTCGGTCGCTGCCTCGGTAGACACATATTCTTGCCTTGAAGCGGAACTGTATGGCTGCTCAGTCGAGGAGGCGTTGCCGTGTGTCCTCGGCACCTGGCACAGGTGCTCATCGGTACTTGTGGCCTACTGCTTGGCGTCAACCTTTAAGGCGTCAAACGTCCTCAGAGATTACGAGATAGGCGCAGCGACTCTGTATCTGCAGAAAGCGAGATTCTACGACAAAGTTTGGGGCACAAGGATTCCAGAGCGATTGAAGACAGAGGTAGCCCCTATCGTCTACAGCGTGATTTACGACCAGGGAAAGTTCGCTGAGATCTTCTAACGAATACGTTCACCAGGGGCCTTACGATGATCAGCACACCACTGACACGAGCCCAGCGCCAGACGACTCACCACGCAGCCTCCCCTGAGGAACGCTGCCACCTGGATGGCTACGAGCGCTCCTGCCGTCTGATCCGGGATCGGCTGCGGGCGGTGACGTCACGAAGGAGCAAGGGCCTCTACCTAGTCGGCCCACCAGGGAGCGGCAAGACCCACGAGGTGCGGCAAGCACTCGCCACCCTACCGTACCTGTACAGCCAGGGCTCGATCACGCCGATGGGGTTGTACGAGCTGCTCGAGGAGCGCCCGACGGGCTGTTCGTGTTGGATGATGTGCCGCTGGTGTTCCGCGACCGTGCGGCCCAGCAGATCTTCCTGGCCGCCCTCGATGGCCAGCCGGGCCAGCCTCGGCTCGTCAGCTACCGGAGACACCGAGAGTGCAGGTCGTTCCAATTCGCTGGCGCGATCGTGGGGATTTCGAACTTGTCGCTGCCCGCGGATGCCATGGCGGAGGCGATCCGGAGCCGGATCCCGATCCTCAGGCACGCCCCGACGGCCGAGCAGCTGGCCGCCGTGATGCGCCACCAGGCTCGCCAGGGCCACGAACGGCTGTCGCCCGCCCAGTGTCTGGAGGTGGCGGACCTGCTGATTCACGAGAGCGCTGCCCGGGGCCGGCGGCTTGACCTGCGGGTGTTCTACCAGGCCCTGCGGGATCGACTCCAGTACGAGCAGCGTGAGGCGGAGTCGGACTGGCGGGACTTGGTGTTGTCGCTGCTGGAATCGGCTCCCGTGCCGGCCGTGGGCGTCATGAGCAAGAAGGAGGAGCTGGCCGCCGAGGAGGAACTCCTGATCTGGCTAGACAAGCAGTATCCGGGCGACACGGCCAAGCAGCTCAAGGAGTCCGGGATGAAGCCCTCGACGTTCTACGGCAAGCGGCGCCGCCTGGGGCTCGGGCGTCGTGGCAAAGGTCCGGATTCCAGATTTCCAGATTTCCAGTTTTCCTGAGCTGGCCGTGCCGTCAATGGATTTTGCTTGCACGGCCTCGTGCAGCTCGAGAATAAGAGAAGCTCGACATCCGCATGCCGCCGAAAGCATCCACGTGATGGACAGCACCGGCAGTACGCTGCTCGGTCGCCTCAGAGACCCGACGGACAAGCACGCCTGGGCGGAGTTCGACGCTCGTTATCGCCCGGTGCTCGTGCGGTGGTGCTCCGCCCGAGGTTTCCCGGCCGACGCCGCACAGCATGTGGCTCAGAACGCCCTCATGAAGGTCGTTGCCACGATGCGGCAGTTCGCCTACGACCCTCATAAGAGCTTCAGCGCCTGGCTCAAGAACGTGTGGCGGAATGCACTGAATAGCCTAGGCCCCAAGCGGCAAGAGGCGGCGCCGGCCCACGACTCCGACACGGCAGAGCAAACCCGGCTCATCGTGGACGACGCAGCAATCGACGAGGCGCTGCGTGGCGCTCGAGGGCCATTTCGAGCGCGAGCTGCTGGACGAGGCCCTGGAGCGCGTCGCGTCGCAGGTGACGTTGCGTGACATCGAGCCTCTTCCGCGGGCTGGTGTTCTCAGGGCAGCGGGGCACTCAGCTTGCCGACGAATACCAGGTTTCGCCAGCGGCCATCGCGAGAATCAAGCGGAGGACCCAGGAGCTTGTGCGGCAGGAGGTCAACCGTCTCCGCGGCCATAACGCTCCCGCGGTGGTACAGCAGTCATGAACCTCCACCCCGCCACGGAAGACTATCGGCGGCTGGCCAATGAGCCCGACGCTCTGCCTGAGCAGCAGGTGCTAGAGCTTGAAGACCATTTGAAGCAGTGTGTTGCGTGTTGCGAAGTCTTCTACACGTGCCTGCTGGACGACGAGGCCGTCGGCTGGCGCAAGGTTTGGGCCGAGGCAGCAGCTGAGGCAGAAACGACCGCGGACCTAGCGACACCGGCTGACGAACCGCGGCCCGAGCGTCCTCCGCCACACTTTCGCTTCATCGCTTCGCCTCGTGAGGGCTTCCAGGGCAAGATCCAGTCGTATCACCTGCAGCGCTCGTTGGGCGACGGCGGCATGGGGAGTGTCTATCGGGCCTGGGACGAGGCGCTCGATCGCTGGGTGGCCATCAAGCTGCCGAGGCCCGAGCTGGCGCACAGCGCCCACTTCAAGCGGCGTTTCGAGAACGAAGCCCGTGCCGCCGCCCAGATACAGCATCCTCACGTGGTCGCCACGTACTACGTGGGCGAGGCCGCCGAGCTTGACGCGCCCTTTCTGGTGATGGAGTACGTCGAGGGCACGCCGTTGAGCGAGCATCTCAAGGAACACAAGGTCCTGCCCTCGCGCCAGGCCGCCGAGATCGCTCGGCAGGCGGCCCGCGGGCTAGCCGCCGCCCACCAGCGCCGGCTAGTCCACCGCGACGTCAAACCCTCGAACATCTTGCTCGAAAACCAGACACTGCGGGTCCGCATTACAGACTTCGGGCTGGCTCGTGCGATGGATAGCGACGTCGAGCTGACCCGGACCGGCGACACGCCCGGCACGATTCCGTACATGAGTCCTGAGCAGGCACGCAGCGCACCGGTGGATGCCCGCAGCGACATCTTCAGCCTAGGACTGGTTCTGTACGAGATGCTGACGGGCGAGCGGGTCTTCCGGGGCACGAGCGCGGCGGCGGTACTGGAGCAGGTCCGCAGCTACCAGGAGCCGCTCGGGCCAAGGCTGGTAAACCGCGAGGTACCCCGCGACCTGGAGACCATCACGCTGCGCTGCCTGGCCAAAGAGAAGGACCGTCGTTATCAGACGGCTTGAGGCCGTGGCCGACGACCTGGAGCGGTTTCTAACGAGCAAGCCGATCCTGGCGAGGCCGGTCGGCCCGGTGGAGCGTACCTTGCTTTGGGCGCGGCGGCACCCGATGGTCGCCGGCCTGTCGGTGGCGGTCGGGCTGCTACTCCTGACTGTGGCGATCGGCGCGACCTGGGCCGCCGTCGTGCAAGCCAAGCTCCGACGCGAACGCGAGACGGTCCTGGATCAGAAGGAGGCGGTGCTCTATTCGAGCTTGATGCACCTCGTTGAGCGCGAGCGAGCGGCCGGGTCGCCGGCCGCCATGCGACGGCTCGGCGAGTGCCAGCCGGACCGCCGAGGATGGGAATGGCACCTATACCAGCGGCTATTCACCGGCCTGAGCCTGCTGCGCGGCCACACGGCGCCAATCGGCTGTCTGGCCTGGAATCCCGACGGCCGCCAACTCGCCTCGGCCGGCGACGACCGGACGGTCCGCATCTGGGACGTGGCCACGGGCCAGGAGCGGCAAACGCTTGGGCCACATGCAGAAGCGGTGCAATTGGTCGCCTTCGGCCACGATGGCCAATCGATCGTGACCGTTGGCCAACAGGGGCGACTCCTCAAGATATGGGACTTGTCGGGAAGCCTGCGGCACGAGTATCAAGTGGACGGCCTCTGTCTGGCCCTTAGCCCCGACGGAGCTTCGCTGGCGGCTCTCGACAGCACATTTCGTGTCCTTCGGCTACTGGATCCGGCCACGGGGCAAGAGCGCTGGACCAAGCCGGCCCCTGAGAAATGGGCGTATCTTGATCTGGCCCAGCCCAACGCCACCTTTAGCCGCAACGGGCAGCGGCTGGCCACCGTCATGCGCCATGAGGATGGTCGAGCGCTCATCCGGGTGTGGGATGTTGCCAGTGGACGCGAAGTCTCCGCTGCTGACCACCTCCGAGCCCAGATCGGCAGCCTGGGGCTGAGCCCCGATGGCAGCCGGCTGGCATCCATCACGACCAGCGGGCTGGTGACCGTGTGGGATACGTCGGCCGACGACAAGATCCTTAAGGGCATCGATCAGCAGATCCACACCGGGGCCTACGCGAGGCTGGCGTTATCCGCGGACAACCGCCAATTGTTGGTGACGATCGGGTCGGTCGTGAAGGTCTGGGCCTTGGATCGCCTCAGCCAAGTTGCCCAGGTAAACACGTTGCTGGGACACGCCGAGCGCATCGCCGCCTTGGCCTACAGCCCTGATGGCAAGCTGCTGGCCACGGCCGGCCAAGATCAGACGATCCGGCTCTGGGACCCGCAATCTCCTGCGGGGGCAACCCGGTCGTTGCCAGGACACGAAGGCTACGTCGGCCGCCTTGCCTTCAGCCCGACGGGTGACCGCATCGCCTCGGCCGGCGACGACAAGACCGTCAGGCTGTGGGATGCCCGCGACGGACGCTTGGTCCAAACCTTGAAGCATGATGACCGCGTGCGCTACGTTGCATTCAGCCAAGACCTCGAGCTCGTCTCGGCCGACGAGGCCGGCACGATCACGACCTGGGACTTGGCCACCGGAGAGCGCATCGCGACGCACCCTGGGATCAAATGGTGCGTTGGCCTGAGTCCCGATGGCCTGCGATTTGCGGCAACCCAGGCGGAGAGCAAGAAAGTCCGCATCGGCGACGCCGCGACGGGCCGCGAGTTGGTGGTCTGCCAGGGCGAAATGGAGGACATCCAGGCCGCGATCTTCAGCAGCGAGGGCGGGCGGTTGGCCACGGCTGGCGCCGATGGCCAGATTGTCGTGTGGGATGTGACCGACGGCCACGAGCTGATGAGCTTCGCGGTCGATCCCGAAGCGGCGCGCGACTACCGCACCGGCCTGGCGTTCAGTCCGGATGGCAGGTTTCTCGCCGGTGGTGGTGGAACAAGGCAAAGCGGCCCCACCGTCGTCGTCTGGGATTTGACGACCGGCAAAGAAGTGCACACCCTACGCGGACACGGGTCCGGTGTGGCCGCGGTCGCGTTTCATCCCGACGGCAACCGGCTCCTGTCGCTGGCAGGCAACTGGTCACTACTGGAGCGCACCGCGCAAAAGGGCGAATTAAAGCTCTGGGACCTGTCGAACAGGACACGAATTGCCCCTTCCCCTTGGAACCGACCTCTCGCCGCTGGATGTGGCTTTCAGTCCCGACGGCCATCGCCTCGTCACCATCCGCGGCGACAGCGCCCTGCTGCTGCTTGATGCGACGCCCCTGTCGGACCAGCCTTAGGGATATCGCTGGCCCAAGGGGATGAAGTAACGCTGGGCAACAGCGGCCTGACAATGCCGAACGAGTATTGGGGTACGCCCCCAAGGGGGTGCAACGAGCCCGAGTCACCTAGAACAGAGTGATTGTGGGGCGGGGGGAGGAATTTCGTCTGGCAGGCACCGTGGCGTTCCATAGCCGTCGGTCTTGGCACGGTGCTGGCTCCAGGGCTTGGTTTCTTGCGATGGACGCCAGGTCAGGAAATGGTTCCGTCACAGAAGTTGCCTAGCTTGACCTCGCCACCGTCTTGTCGGCTTGGGACGAATCCCATCGTCTGAGCCAGCCGCACCGGTTCGCTACGGCCATCCCGGCGTCCCGATCGGAGCCCGTATCAATCAGAGCAACACGGCCTGGCAGTTGACGAAGGCTACCTTGGTCTGCTAACCACCTCTTAGCGGTCTGGTCGGTCATCCCAGGAGCAGGAACGTGGCGGCAGCGGCTCAGATTAACTCGTCACCCGTGCGATCGCGTGCCGATCGTTTGCCATTTCAGGAGCTTTCCTGGGAACGTTTCGAGGCCTTCGCGCACGATCTACTCAGCCGCTTGCCGGGGTATGTGCCCCGATCAGCCCACCGCAATGGTTGCCCGGGGCAGAAACAGGGCGGCGTGGACATCTTGGCTGACCATGAAACCGGCACGCATTGGGTGTTCTCCAACAAGCGGTACAGGCGATACCAGGTCCACCATGCGGAGAAGCACATCGCGGAGACGACCCACGCCGCTGATCACTTCTGCGTGCTCTTGGGGACTGTTGCCTCGCCGGAGGTGCGACAAGCAGCCAGGAATCATCCCAACTGGGACGTTCTGGGACGCCGATGATCTCTCGCAGCGCGTGCGGGAACTAGCAAGCGTCGCGCCGGATGCCGCCCGACGGCTCGTCGATGATCACTTTGGTCCAAGGTGGCGTACAGAATTCCTCGGCCTGCCGGCTGTTGCCGCGTTCGTGGCACCACCAGATTACTTTCGCCGGTGGCAAGGGCGAGGCCGGCTGTTTCACCATCGACATCCGCTCGTTGGACGGCGCGATGTTCTTCGGATGCTCCACAGGTTCGTCAACTCGTTAACCCATCGGGTGTTCCTGCTTCCCGGACGCGGAGGAATCGGTAAGACTCGTCTGCTTTGTGAGTTCGGCAAGAAATTCGAAAAGCGACATGCGAAGCGTCGCTTTATCAGGATCCTCGTCGAAGGCGTACCGCTCAGCCAGGAGGCCCTGGACGAGCTACCTCTCGGTTCCAGCGTCATCGTGGTCGATGACGCTCACCGCTGCCCCGATCTGGGCCTGCTGCTCGAATGGGTTCAGCAGCACGGCCAAAGCAAGCTCCTGCTGCTGACACGCCCCCAAGGGGTGGACCTGCTCTCGTCCACTTTGACGCGCAGCGGCTTCGATCCGCGTGAGCTACACCGCGCCGAACCACTTGGCTCGCTTACCTGGGAAGAGCAATGCGACCTCGCCCGCACTGCGCTTGGCACAAGGCAGACGACGGGGCTGATCGAGCGTCTTGCCCGAGCGACGCGGGACTGTCCGCTGGCGACGGTTATCGGGGGACAATTGTTGCGCGACGATGCTGTTCGACCAGAGTTACTAGAAAGACAGGAGAAATTCCAACGGATCCTAATGGACCGTTTTCGCGACGAGCTACTGGGCCGGCTTAGCGATCGGATTCCAGCCGATGTTTGCTCGCGAGTCCTGAAACTTTACGCTGCCCTGGCACCCATTCCTGCAGAGGATCGGACGTTCGATGAGCTCGTTGAAGCTTACCTTGGCCTGGAGCCACACGAGCTGATCACCATGACGGCGGAGCTCGAGCAGTCCGGCTTGCTGCTTCGGCGTGGCCGGCAGTTGCGAATAGCGCCCGACGTGCTCGCTGATCATGTTCTCCACTCTGCATGTCTGACGCCCCAGGGCAAGGCGACAGGGTTTGCCCTGGACATCTTTCGGGCCTTCCGAGACCTGTGTGGCTCACAAGTGCTATGCAATCTCTCTGAATTGGATTGGCGTGTCGGCGCGACAAGCGAGCGAGAACCACGCTTACTCAACGAAATATGGCACGAGATCGAGGCGGACTTCATGGCGTCGTCACATCGTGGCCGACGTCACTGGCTGGTTGCGCTTCAAGAGGCTTCCTACTTTCAACCAGGTCGTGTGGCTGCGCTGGTCAAGCGAGCCATTCGAGAGCCAGCGCCGGAACCCGAGGAGCTACTGCTTCCCGGCTGGCCTGGATTCACGCACCAAGACGTTTTGGACGAGATCCCAGAACTTCTAAGGCGTGCTAGCTATTCGCTGACCTACCTGCCGGTGTGCCTCGACCTGCTTTGGGAGATAGCGCGAGATGATTCAAATACACCGCATCAACATCCCGAGCGCGCGATGCGGGTTCTGCTCGAGCTAGCGCGGTACCAGCCTGGAAAGCCGCTCAAGTTTCAGGAGGAGGTGGTACGAGCCGTCCAGCGATGGTTACACGCGGACGACGGCACCCATAGCCAGTCGCCTCTCGACGTGCTTGTGCCCCTGTTAGAAAAAAGCGGCCGGCACAATGAACTGTGCGGGTTTTCTTGCACGGCCCATTCTTTCGCGGTGCGGGCCTCCGTCGTTCGCCAGGTACGCGAAGATGCGATGGGCATTCTACGGACGCGTCTCGAAAGCAAGCAACGTTCCATCTCGTTCAAAGCCCTCTCGATTCTTTGTCGCACCGTCTATGACCCACTTCCCTACCTGGACGGGCAGTTTGACGAACAGGCTCTGAATCAGTGGGAGGCCGAGCAGTTGGAGATCCTGGGCATCCTCTCTGACTTTCTGCACAAACAGCCCCACGCGCTTTTCCGTATCCACATTCTGACCAGCGTCGGAGACCACGTCCGCCGTGCTCGATCGCCCACCGTGCGCCAAGGTGCTCGGCAAGTGCTGGACCTCGTTGGAGACGACTACGACTTAAACGTCACGCGCCTACTTTTGCCTCGCGCCTCCATGTGGGACTCGTTCGACGAGGAACCAGGGACGGATGAACCGGACGACCGTCGGGCCCGGCGAGATCGCGGTGTGGATGCGCCTCCGCCGCCAAATCGTGCCCGAATTCTGGCGGCAACACTCCACCGCAGCAGCGGCTCTTGGCGAGCTAGACCGGCGAGTACAGGATCTTCGGACCGGCGAGCCCGAGGCGACAGCTCATTTTCTCGTGGGCTTCCTACTCGATGAGCGGCCGGATCAGGTCGAGGACTTTGTCCAGCAGATTGTTGCTGAGCCCGACGGGCCGACCAACGATTGTCTGGCAGTCTGCCTGGGCATCCTTCGTCAGCACGACCTCACGCTGGCCAATGAGTGGGCACGACGAGTCCTGGCAACCAACCATCGCAAGCTCACTCGCATTGTCTCTCTGCAGTTCCGTTTTCGGAACAATACGCTGCCGCCCACAGCCGCAGAGATAGACCTCATCAAGGAATTCCTGGTCCATTACGACGCTGAGGTTCGACACAACGGGGCTGCTGCCCTGCGAATGGTTCTCGCTCATGACGCACGGCTCGCCCTCGACATCGCCCGCACGGTGGAAGTCGGCGAGGACGAGTCTCTGGCCAATGAATTATGCATGTTCGCAGACGTTGACTGTAACGGCTCGCCCTCCGCGTTCAACGACGAGGACTACCGCGTTTTTTTGGCCAAGCTTGAGCCCATCAAGCACCTCCGCTTCCACGCTTGTCGGTTTTTGGGGGAGGCCGCAAAGCAAGTTCCGGGTGATACTATCGACTTTCTGCTACGCCGTATCGATCGAGCAGCAGGTGCAGATTGGGGGTTCGAACCCATTCCCGATGAGGGCTTGACCCAGGCGCTCAAACCGTTGGCCGAACGGTCTGAGTATCAGCACCTTCTGCGACGCGTGCGGGATGCGTCCATTCCGGGAGGACCTCAGCAACGGTTCGTGGCCGAGCTGTACCAGGCATTGTCCTTGAATCACAGCGAAGAAGGGATCGCGATCTTGGGCGAGTGGGTGGATTCTGGCGAACGTGAGAAGATCGAGGCGGTTGCGACTTTGTTGCGCGGCGTTCGTTACGATTTTGCATTTGAGCACCTCGACTTTGTGGCTCGACTGCTTGAGCGGGCCGACCGTCACGGGCCTGACTGCACAGACCATGTGATCGAATGCCTGCACACGAGTGTCGTCTCAGCCGAGCGCAGAGGCGTATTCGGGCAGGTCTTTCCGCTCGACAGGGCACTCCGTGACAAGGCCCGCAGCGCGATCAAAATCCATCCGCCGGAGTCGGGCCTGCACCGCCTGTTTGGACGGATGCTGCAAACCGCGGAGCGGAACATTGAGCAGGTGACGATGGAGATCGAGGAGCACGAGGAATGAAAACCAACTCGTCGAAAAGATGGCAATTAGTTTCCGTTGGTCCATAGGGCGAATTGGCGCCCCGACGGCCACGAGCCGGCCGGTTGGCGGCCGTTTGCTGCCAAATCTTGACGGCGTTTTGACACATTTGGAGGGTCGGTACCGCGGCCTCGCCCCGGGCGACTCTGGGACGACTGGAGACGGTGATGAGCGCAGTTTGCGACATAAACCATTGTCGCGCACGGCGTAGGACTTGGGCTGCCCCTGTGCCCCATAGGCCCCCCATAGGCCCTATAGGCTCGTGCGGACCCAGGCGGTACGCTGAAGGAGTGGGGCCGGGCGATTCTTGTAGCACACCGCACGTCCATGGCCTGGGAACAGCGAGGCAGTCGGCGATATTTCTACCTCAGCGAACGTGCGCCGGACGGCCGCGTCCAGAAGCAGTACATCGGGGCAGGCCCCAAGGGAGCGCGTGCCGCGCAGGCGCTTGCTATTGCCAAGGCCCAGCGGCAGCTTGACCGCGTGGCCTTGCTGGCCGAGCAGGCCCGGCTGCGGGCACCTGACCGGCTGGCCGCCGAGTTCGCCGAGGCAGCCGACCTCTTGACGGCTGCCAGCCTGTTGGCCGCAGGCTTTCACCATCCCCGGCAGGGACGCTGGAGGAAGCGACGTGAGCGACCAAAGCACTAACGATCGTAGCGAGCCCGCCGGGACACCTGCCCCTAGTGCCGGCGTCGAGGAATTCCGTGCCCTGGTAGCCCGAGCACGGAAAGGCGACCGTTCGGCCGTGCCCCGGCTGAGCCAGTTCGTGTCGGTCAATCCACAGCTCTGGCACCATTACGGCAACCTGGGGCGCCAGGTCCGGATGGCTTGGATCAGGCTTGCGGCCGGTAACGATCTGTTCCACCAGCAGTGCCTGCGGTGGCGCGCGGCCGACATGCACCGCGAGCTGGTGGGCGGCTCGAAGAGCCGTGTCGTCCACCTGATGGCCGAACGCGTCGTCTTGGCCTGGCTCCAGGCCTGCTACTTCGACGGCATCGAGGTGGCGGCCCTGAATAAGCCCGAGCCGCTGCCGCTGCTGAACTACCGGGCCAAACGAGGAACGCAGGCTAATCGGCAATTCATGTTGGCCCTCGCGGCCTTCACTACCCTCCGGAAGCTGCTGCCTGACAACGTCCGAGAAATGCAGGCCGCGGGTGCCACGGCTCCTGCGTTGCGGCTGATCGAGGCCCCGCCGCCCAGCGAGCCCCAACCCCGCCCTGCGGCCCAGCCAGCGCCCGACCCTGCCAAAGATTCGTCCTCAGCCGCCGCGGAACCGGCCGTTCCAGCCGCCCAGCCGCTTCGCAAAATCAAGCGTGCGGCCGCCAAGCCAGGCGAGACGCTCGCGCCGTCGGCAGGAAGCGCTTCCGCCCCCGAGGGACGCGTCGGCCCTCGCGCTCGCGCTGCGACTGCTACGCCAACGTCCGCGGCGGCAAAGTCCGCTCGCAAGTCGAAGCCGCCCGGCGGCGGAAGCGCCCTGCCGGCCGCAAAGCGTCGCGTAAAGCTTTCCAGCCGTCCTCGATTACCACCTAACCTCCCTCCCACGATCGTTGATGTTCTGTAATGTCCACGTTCGTCTACGCTTCGCCCGATGAGCTCGCCCCTCACGGCGCACTCTTGCAACAGCGCTGGTCCCTCGCGGAGGCCGCCTATCGGCGCGGGCTGGTCCAGGGCATGTTCGATCACGTGGTCGTTGGCCGACTTGTCTGACCCGGTCGCCCGGCATTTGGCGGAGCGATGTGGCCTCAGGGCGGATGAGGTCCGGCGCAAGCGAGAGCAGGCACGCGAGCGCGGGACGGAGCCGGTGTGGGCCGCTCCGGTCACCCTGGCGGATGCACAAAAAGTCTTGCGGCAAGTTGCTTCCTATGCGGCCGATGGGCTCGATGAGCGACTGCCTGGCGAGCAGCACCATGTCGTGGTGGCGCACCAAGGCATCGTCTGCGTCGCCAGCGTGGCCGGCGACCACGCTTGCAACTAGCGGGTGGCTGCCTGAAAGTTGCCCGCCGAGATTTTTGAATCGATTCAAAAATTGCGCCGCCACGCGTAAGTGTGCTGCGGGACCGCCCGTCTAGGGGCTTGGCGGATCAACTGGTATGGCTCAGGACGGGCAGCCACGCAAGAATAGGTCGCGATGCACGGAGAGTAGCGACGCGTCGGTGGCGTGGGGCCTGTCGGCGCGGCTTCGGTGCCGGTCACGCGCGCCAGGATGGCCGACCGGCCTGCCCTCCCAGGAGCCCTCATGGCTTAGCCCCACCTTTCGTCCCGCCCAACAGTGTCGGTATCGGGCACTGATTACTCGGCGCAGAAGCCGGCCCCTCTCGCTCCAGACAAAGGGTCCAGGGCTCTTGGTCTGTTGAGCCTCCGACAACCTACCGCATCGCGGCCGCCGACAGGATGTCGCTGGTCCCCAGGGATGGGGCAGGCCGCGCTTGTCAGCTTTTTCCACACCCCTTCAGAGATTTCAACATGACCACGACTTTGACCGCCAAGCGCTCCAACGGCCGACTCCTTACCGCTCACAAGCGTGCCCCTGAGCTCGACCAAGACTTCGGTGACGTCGATGTCGAGCAGGACCGCCTCGATGCAGACCCTGGCGACGACGAGGCCGACGATGACCTCGACGACGAAGAAGACGAGCAGCCGGACGCTGACGAGGACCAGGAGTCCGGCGAGGTCTGGGACGCCGAGGACGAATCAGACGACGAGACCGAGGACCAGCCGGAACAGGAGGAAGAGGACCAAGACGCCGACGAAGAGGACCAGTACGGCTCCCTGGAGGAATTGGCTGCCGCGATCGACGACGCATACGAGCGGTCGCGACGTTGCCACAAGCAGAGCAACGAGCATGCTCTGCGGGCTGGTGAATACCTGCTGGTCGTCAAGCAACGCGTCGGCCATGGCAAGTTCGGAAAATGGGTGGCGAACAGCGTCAAGGTTTCGCTCCGGCAGGCCGAGCGCTACATGGCCCTCTTCGAAGGCCGCGAGCAACTGGACGAGCTGAACGCCGGCTGGCAGGCGGAGTGGTCGATCACGCAGGCGCTCGCGAACCTTGGCGACCAGCGCGACGACCAGAATGACGAGGATGGTGAGCCTCCGTCCGGCGCCGCGGGCGACACGGCCGACGAGGAGGAGCAGGAGGACGAGACCGAAGAATCGTTCGCCGAGGAAGCAACTGCTCGAAGGGCCCAGTCGAGGGACGAGAAGGAGGAGGGCGCCGAGTCTGAAGAGCAGCAGGCCGCGCCCGACTGACCGCCAAGCAACTGCGCCAGGCCCGGGCTGCTCACCGTCAACGGGTGAAGCAGTTGCCCCGATTCCTGAAGGCCTTGCCGATCAAGTTTGGCCGGAACTCGGCCGGCTTGGCCGCGCTCCAGGAGGTCGGAGTCGCGGTGGTACGTGCCGCGCGCCAGGCTGCACGCCGCCTGCACTCCAAGGAGCTTGAGCAGCAGGGCGTGGACGAAGACCTCGTCGCGATGGCGCTGGCCGAGTTGCTGCCCCAGAAGCTGACCGTGGCCAAGCTGTTTGAGCCCAGATCGTAGTTACTGCTCGGCCATCGATGTCCGTTTTCGACATCACGTCGATTTTGCGACGGTGGCGCGTCCAGCCACCGTGCCGTGCACGTTGTGGGTCGGGAGCGGCCCTCCGACCGTCGCCGCCATGGCCCGAAAACGACCGCTGTGCGGGCCGTACGCCTTTCAGGACGCGTCGCAAACACCCCGGAGGCCTCCGTGGCCCTCTCTCTGCGTGGAGGCCGTCCCGGTGCCGTTAGCTCCCCTTTTTATGGTGCTACGACCCACTTTCCTCCAGGCTGCCTCTCCGCGGCCTGGCTTCAGGACTAGCTCACGTCCTGAGCCAAGCGGGCTAGGACCATGAGAGCCAATAGCCTCTCGGCGGCGGGCCGCCATGCCGACAGCTCGCAGGTCGGCCGCGAGTCAGCGGGGCGATTCGGCGAATCGCTGCGTTCCGAGCTGCTCGGCTTTACTATGCCGTCGATGATGCCGCCTAGTCGGCCGGATCGATCGCTCGCAAGGCCGCGCGGGCCGCAGCCCGAAGCGTAACGTCGCCATAGTCCATCTGCTGCCGGATGAGGGGAATCGCAGGCTTTGCCAGCGGGCCGATATCGGGCAGCGTTGGACGGCCGGCAGAGCGAAGTCGCGACTAGGGGCGCGAAACCATCCAGCGCTCTCCAGGCTCGGCCCCTCCGCCAGTGCGGCCATAAGCACGGGCACGACTTCTTCGGCCCGCGGGTCGATTCTCCATAACGCCGCGGCGGCCCGTACGCGGCAGATCGTGTAAGGAGCTTTGAGCACCCTGCGCAGCTCCGGCGCCGCGGCCTACGGCCAGCAGAACGACCATTCGGGCCGATGGTCAACGCATGGTTCAGCCGACCACCGCAGATGGCAGTCGTACCTCGTACCCCACACGTTCAGCTGTCGATGTGACCGATGCGTGTGCGCAGCAGTTCGGGGTCTGCCAAGCGATTGCTTCCCAGGCGGCGTGTGACGGGCACGCGCGGCGAGGCCTTCACTCTTGGGCGACCGGAGTCGCGCCAGCTCGCTCTTGGCGGCGCGAGCGACTTCTGGATGAGTGTCGCTTGCATGCGCTCGAGGATTGGTTTAAGCCGCTCTTTGGCCAAGCCATGCTGCACCAGTGCCCTCATGGCGTTCAGGCGAATGATCGGGCGCTAGTGTTGGCACAGCGGCTCGACGGGCGACAGCGAAACCGTTGCCTTGAGGTCCATCTTCGCCAGGGCAATCAGGCACCCAGCTTTCATCAGATCGTCCTTGTGTTTCAATCCATCCAGCAAGGCCGGCACCGCGGGCCGGCCGATCGCAGCCAGTGCGTCGGCGGCAGCGGAGTAGTGAATGAGCGAGAACGAGACGCGCGGCTGTGCCCATTCGTCCCGCTCCAAGCGGCGAACTAGGTGCCGGACGGCCGCCTCCGCTTTGGGCCCGATTGCTCCTAGCACGGCGGGCGCCAGCTCGTCCCATCGTTCAGTTTTCGGATAACCGCGGGGACGGCCGGGGCGGCTTTTGGTCCCAGATGGAAGATCGCCGATATCGCCGTCTGCCGGACCGCTTCGCGGCGATCGTCCAGCGCGCGGATCACTTCTTCCACCCCGCGTTCGCCAATGGCGCCAATGGCCGGGCTGCCTGTCCACGCGGCATTGATGCGGGTCGCTTGATCGCGCGCACACAGCCAAGTACATTGCGCTCGAATGGTCTCGTTTCACGGAAGATGCTCGGACGCGCGGTGGCATCATCCACACCCTCGGCGAAGCTCACTCACTCATGATCACACGTAGACACTGCATTCTGGCCATGGCGCTGGCCCCTGTTGCCTCAGGCTTACGGGCTGACGAACCGCCACGTGCCGCAAAGAGCGAGCTTAACGGCGTTTGGGTTGCGGAAAAGGTAACCTCCGCCGGCAACGTTGTCCCCAGCGAGAAGTTCCCGTTCGAAGTCGTCATTGAAGACGACAAACTGATCTTCAAATTCGTTGGATCGGTGGCTGGCAAGGATCGGATACACCAGATTGTCGTTGACAACACCAAGGATCCCTACACGATCGACATGACGCGTGAGGTTCGCGGCAAGAAAGAGACGGTTCGTGGCATCTACAAGATTGAGGACGGCCGCCTGCTCATTTGCTCGCTCCGTGATGGAAAGGGGCAACCCTCGTCAGAGCGTCCGAAGACGTTTGAATCCAGCAGCAGCGTGAAATCGGACTTGCTCATCCTGAAGCCCAAGCTAAAAGAGCAGCCATAAGGCGACGCTATGTGGGCAGAACAGCGCGCGTGGACGCTCGCTGCCGCAGGAGCCTGATCGACTCCTATCGCGTCTCTTTCTCAACCTCGCCCGTTTTCGGATCGTATTCTCGGTAGAGCGCGTTTCGCGCTTCGGTCCGACACCCCGACGTGTCTCGGCAAATTTCTATTCCGCTAACGACCAACGTCCAGCCAACGCTGGAACCACTCGACGGCCGCCTTCCGCGCAGCGGGCGGAAAGTCGTGGTCGCCGGCGTACCAGTGATATCGCACACGGTCGCGGTGGCCAACGCCTCATACACCTGGCCCACTGCCGCATAGTTCTCCTCCTCCATTGGACGATGCTCACCGACGGACTGGCCGACCAGCAGGGGCCGTGGGGCGATCAGCGAAGTGAACTCGTAGAACGAGAAGGGTAGCGGCCGATCGGGGTTCAGCAGATAGGGCCGCAGGCGGGCAGCGACTGGCTGCTCCGCGCCCCTTGGGCACGGCCCAGTGCATCCCGTGCTCGCGGAACGCCGACACCGGCCCGTTGGCCACTGCGGCCTTGATGCGCGGCTCCAGCGCGGCGGCGAAGATCGTGCTGTGGCCGCCGTACGAGTGGCCCACCATCCCGATCCGTTCCCCATCGACGAAATCGAGCGTCTGGAGGTAGTCCACGGCCCGCATCGTGTCCCACACATCCTTTCCGTGGATCGACCAGTCGGGGAACTTGGCGTAGAACCGCGTCGTGTCGTAGGGCGCGTCGCCCGGCGCGATCCGCTCGCCGTCTCGCAAGTAATCGGGCGCCAGCGCCACAAAGCCGGCCTCCACCATATCGACCGCGAAGGCTCGGTTCTCTTTGGGCGGCGTGCCGGGCTTGCCGCCCGACAGCCCCACAGTCGTGTCCTTGCCCGCCCCGTTGGTCGTGCCATAGAAGCAGACGATGGCAGGCACACGCCCCCGCCGCTTCTTGGGCACCAGCAGGTAGGCCGGCATGCGGTCATCCGGATGGACCGCGATCGAGACCTTGCGCCTCAGGTAGCTGCCGCAATCCACCTCGGAGGTGAGCTTCGGCTCACGCGGCACGTTGGTCCTAGGGAACGGCCTCAGCACCTTCTCGACACCGGCCAGGATGCGCTTCCGCTCCGCTGGCCAGCTCTCGGCCGTGAGCGGCGCCTCCCACAGCCCGGCCGCCGCATGCGCGTTCATCTCGCAGCGCGACCGGCTCGCCCGCGGGAGCTGGCCGATAGCGGCCCTTCTTGGCCAGGTAGTCTTGCTTGATCTCGTCAGCCGACAGCTCGTGCGGAAACAGCCAGGCCTCGCCGATCAGTCCGCCGAACGGCATCGAGAGCCTGAGCGACTCGCCCTCCTTGGTCTCGCGAAAGGGCCGCACGACGCCGGACCAGGTCGACTCGCGGTCCGAACGGACCAGCGCCCCGTTCTGATGGAACTTCTGATAACCCTGCTCGTCCTTCACAACCACCACTTGGTTCCACGTCTGGATCTTCAGTTCGTTGAGCGTCACGTAGGGGAACGGCATGCGGCCGTTGCCATGGATCGTGCACAGCAGGAAGCCGTGCTGATCGGTCCCCAGGCAGAAGCTCACCCAGTCTTCACGCGGCCGGAACAGCCGCTCACCCAGCGGCCCGGTCTCAGGCAGGCCCCGGCTGAAGAAGACCTGCTCGCCACTGCGGCGCGGATAGAACCAACCCCCGACGCTCATGGCCTTGATTCCATCGAGCCGACGAGCGATTTCCCGCATCGCGTCCTTCCCCACCTCGGCGTACTGGCTCGCGGTGGTGAACTCCAGATGACCGTCGCGGTTCCGCTCGGCGTCATGGAGCTTCAACTCGCTGCCACCCGGTGCCTGATTCGCGAGGCCCTTGGCGAAGTCAAAGAACACCACGGGGGCACGACCTGGGCCTGCACCAACGCCGTGGGGGCGAGCAGCACGAGGGCGAGATGACAGGCGATTTGGCGCATCAGGATTGCTCCCTAGGTGGCTTCCATCGCAAAGTAGCCCAGAGGACGAAAGTGGTCTGGGATGGAAAACCGATCTGCCATAGCCTAATGGCCAGTTCAGCATGATCCCGGAGAGGATTGTGCTTGTAGCAACAACATCTGGCAACGCGCTGGCACGCGTGGGGCGGTGCTGGCGCGGTGAACCGGCGCTCGCGCCAGCGCCAGGGAGGGTGAGTCGAGCCGTCCTGTGACGGGAGTCACCCGTGCCCCACTGCGTAAACTTGCGCGCGCTCTTCGGCCATCAGTATCTCATTCGCTACGAGGAAACTCGCGAGGTCGATCGGAGCGAAGAGAACGAGCCCTGGTACCAGCAGATTCTCTGCGCTGGCAGCCGGGGCCACATCTGCCCTTGGGGCGAGCGCGAGATCGCGGGCTGCGTCGATAAGCCGCGGCTCGTGAAGACCCTGGTCGCTCTTGGGGGCCACCTTCAGCAGAGCGGCGACGACGGCGGCACCCTCGTGTTCGACGTGGCGGACTTCGCCAAGGTTGCCGAGGTCATGAAGCCGATCCGTCGTCGGCAACTGACGATCGAACAGCGACAGGCCTGCGCCGAGCGCTTGCAGGCGGTTCGGCGACGGAAATCGGCCTAGCCGTCTCTTGAACGTTGGGCTCGTGGTCCGAGGTTTCCCCACTGGTCCATCAACCACAACACAATCCGTAACATCTGTCATGAACGCACCTGGGCAAATGTTTCGCGCGGGGAACGTCAGCGCGGCGATCTTCGTGAACGAGTACGAGAACTCCAGTGGCCTCCGGATAGTTCGCAATGTCGTCCTCAGCCGCCGCGACAAGCGCGGGTACGCCAAATCGCTTCGGCGGCAGGACATCCCAGATGCGATCCAGGCCCTGAAGGAAGCCTGGCAGTAGAGTTCCCAATCGGCTGCCGCCTCCGGGTAGTCGGCCGGGGCCGGTAGGCGATCATCGCTGTGCCGGGTCCCGGCGAAACCAGCCGCGGCCGCGAAGCGGCTCCAGCGTCCCTCCACAGCCCCGCACGCCTATCAGGACGCGTCGTGGCGGCCACGATGGTCCCCGCGGACCCCCGCTTCGACAGGAGGCCCGTTCGAGACCCGTTATCCCCGGTTTTTATCGTGTGGCGACGCATATTCTCTAAATTACCCAGTCGTGTTCCAGTAATAGGGTGGCTCCTGGGCCGATCAGGCACCGCGGGAGAGGAGTGAACGCCGCCGCCGCAGGCCTGTTCGTCCGCAGGTGCCCTCGGCGCCGGTCGCGCTGCGACGCCGAGTCCGAACAGCCCTGAATCATGCCCTAAGACAGGCGGCGGCCGACGGAGCCCCGGGCTGCGTCACAAGGCCGGCTATAATTGCATGACCGCCACGGCTTCCCGGAGATTTCGCCCATGACCCGCCACGATCCGCCAATTGAGCAGCCGGATATCATCCCGGCGAGGTTCTTCGAGGATTGGCCCTTGTACAAGAGGTTTGACTGGAAATCGCCAACCCTGACGCAAGACCTCGAACGCAATGCGTTCGGGCCCGTCAGACTGAACTGCCGGCGCTGCGGCAAAGAGCAAACGTTCAAACGAGGTGCATACCTCACCGACCAGATCGTCATCTCGACGCCTAGCGGAGCCGCCGCGCAAGACCCCCGTCCGAACGGTGGCGAGTTCACTGTGGACTACAAGTGCGTCGCCTGTAACTACTCGGCGCATCGGTTTCAGTTTCACGTGGCCGAAGACGGATCACATATCCAGAAGACAGGCCAATACCCGCCTTGGTCGATAGAGCCTGAGCCAGCCGTCCAAAAGGCGCTTGGGCAACATCTGGGCGTCTATAAGAAGGGTTTGGTTTCGGAGTCTCAAGGCTTCGGGATTGGCACCTTCGCGTATTACCGTCGGATCGTCGAAGACACAATCGATTCGTTGTTGCAAGATATCGCCGAATTGCTGGCAGCAAATCCAGGATCAGATCATTCAGAGTATTTGGCGAAGCTCGACAAAGTTAGGGGAAGTCGCGCCGCCGAAGTAAAGATCGAGGTCGTCAAGGAGCTGATACCGCCGATTCTTCGTCCCGGTGGTGTGAATCCCCTAGCGACTCTACACGATGCACTGAGCCGGGGTTTGCACGCTGAGACCGACGAGGAATGCTCAGATTGCGCAACCTTGATACGAGAGTCGTTGGTGTTCTTGCTCGAGGAACTGGCGAGTCGCAAACAGCGAGCCGCCCTATATGCCGGCAACGTCGAGGCTCTCAAGAGACGGCTTGACAAGCGAGGCCGCACGACGACGACCTCGGGCTGATAGCAAAGGGCGTGCGCGGCCGTCACCGCTGCGTCGAGGGCGGCGCGCATTTTTTTCAAGTCAACTTGCGCTGGCCGTGGAGCGCACCAGCAATTCCAACGAGGCGATGGACGTGGAACTGATCGAGCCTCCCCGGGCCTGACGGCGGAGACGATCTGCGCGGAAGCCCTGGGCCACGCACGTTGCCGTAACGCTCCGCGCCGGCCTGCGGTTTCGTGGCGGCGAAAAGGTCAGGTTCCGTGCAACCGGCCGACGATCCAATGGCGTCACCGTGATCCGCGAGGCTGAAGTCCTGGTGGGAGTTCCCTGACGGCTTTGCTCGCGGCCCATACGCTCGACGACAACTTCACCGCCTCCGAGGGGCGTCGGCAGCGGCGTTGCTGCCGCTCTACTTCCCGCGAAGCATTGCTGGCAGACCCTCCGTTGATGCGCGGCAGATCGGTACAAATGCGGCCGCTGGGAACGAAGGGCGTGCCCAAGCGTCCAAGCAGCGGCTCACTCCTTGGAGAACAGATCATGTGTCATAAGCACTCTGCCGCCATGGTTGCCCCGCTCGCGATTCTGGTCGTGCTGTGTTCCTCTGGCCCAGCCGTCGCTGACCCCTGCGGCATGGTGCCGCCGATCTACGTGACCGACAACACGTCGATCGTCCGCGTCGGCGACGAGCAGACCTACGTGTTCTACAAGGACGGAATCGAGACGTTCGTGATCCGGCCCGGCTTCTCGGGCAAGGTCGAAGACTTCGGCATGCTGATCTCCTTCCCGACGCCACCGGCGCTGCGGAAGGTCTCGGAGGACATCTTCCCCCAGATCGCCAAGGCGGTCGATCCGCCGGAGATCGTGCTGGACCTGCGTCCCCGGGCTGACCCCGCCCGCGCTCTCTTCGGTGCCTCTCGCCAGACAGGTAGGAACCGGCTCTTCGACGGGCTGGCGCTGGGTAAGGACGAGGTCCGCGTGCTCAAGCAGGAAGCGGTTGGCATGTACGAGGTCGCCGTGCTGGAAGCTGGCAGCGCGGCCGCGCTCGAAGCGCTGGATGGACGACCACGGCTACAAGTACCCCGCCGGCATGGACGCGGTGTGCAACGAATACATCGAGCTGGGCTGGTGCTTCGTCGCGGAGAAAGCCAAAGTCGGCGGTAAGGCGAACCTCGATCCCAAGCCGCGGATGAAAGGCGTGGACACCAAGCTGCCCGCCGGCTCGGCCTTCGACGGCCACGTGCAGGCGATGGCCTTCCGCTTCAAGACCGACAAGCTGATCCTGCCCATGCGGCTCTCGGCGTACAACGAAGGCACGATGCACAACATCGTGTACCTACTCACGGACGGCCCGCGGAAGATTCGCAGCATCCCCGAGGAGTATGTCGTGCGGCAGCTCACGGGTGCGGACCTGTTCCGCAACGTCACGCAGCCGCTACCCTTGCGGATCATCGGCGGTACGGAGGCCGATATCCAGGACTGGCAACGCCAGAGCCTGCCGCAGCAGCGCGACCCGACGCCGCACAACGGCTTTGCCAAGGAGCTGTTCGCTGGTGATCTCTTGGCCGTGAAGAACGGCCGGCTGTCGCATCAGTTCGAGGAAGACGAGAAGATGCTGTTGCGGATCGGCGAGCACTTCGGCCTCCGCGGCCCGGGGATCGACAAGCTGAACCTGGCGGCCCTCGACAAGGAGCGGGAGAACGCCGTCAAGGACTCGCTGGCTGAGCTCAAGAAGATGACCATGACGGTCATTGATGGGGATTTCCCCCGCGAGGTGGTCGGCGCCCAGAACTTGATCTTCGGCGAGTACCGCATGCCGGCCCGGCGAAACTCCGCCGAGTTCTACGACGCCAAGGACAAGAAGCCGGCCGGCAAGCGTGAAGGGACGTTGAAGCTTGGGATGCTGGAACCGCCAGCCCAGCGTGGCAACGCCTTCCGGTTTGGCCTCATCACGCTCGGGGCCATGGTCAGCCTGGGCCTGGTCGTTCTGGGGCTAGCGCGCCGACGCAGAGCATAGCCAGTTTCCGCACGCTCCGCATGCCGCGTCATCGATGGCGCGGCACGAGCGAATCGGCAGGAACAACCTAGGAGCTCTTCTTCTCGGATTTGGTTTTGTGGGTCCTGGATCGCTGCCCGCTATCGCGACTAGGTTGGCCGGCGGAGCTGAGCCCGCGGTCGGCACGACGCTCTTCTCCCTACTCATGTCGCTCCTGTACGAGTACGCCGAGCAGTGGCCGGAAGTGGTTGGCCGCCCTGACTGGGCCTCTGACGGCCAGTAGCCTGGCTGAGTCGGACCCACGGCGGCGCAGAACTACATCCCAGACCAGGGATACCGGCCCTAGGACGCGTCCCTGAAGGCAAGTTGACCTCCGGGAGCAGTTGCAAGCTCGGAGGCCCGGTTTGGGGGCATCAAGTGCCCTTTCTGTGGGGCAATGGTGTCCTGAGGGCCAGTTGGCTACGATCCGGCTGTTCCACCGGCCGGCGGCACGTTGGGCCAGCCGCTGACCATCAGTCTGACCGCCAGAGGACCGAACCGTGTACTACCTGTACGGCAGCAAGAAGGACACGCCTCGGAGGCTGGTGGCAACTTTCGGATCCGAGCAGCGGCTCTTGGCCTACGTTCGCTGGGCAACACTCAGCGGACCGGACGACCAGCCCGCCAGGTTCGAGCAAGGCAGCGCCTTATCCGGCTACAGCGGGTGGGAATATTCCCCGACCCGCTGACGGACGAAGACGAGACGGCGGTCGCGCACAATCCTACGCCCAGCATGCTCTGAGCCGCTCGACAACTGGTTTGTACTCGCCGCTGATGGGTTCGAGTCGGTCCGAGCCAACGGTAATTGACGACAACGACGACGCGGGAGTAGGTTGTTGGCTGCCGGTGCTGGAACACGCCGGTCGGAACCTTCTGAACCGCGCTGGCGACCACGCTCGCACAGCCATCTACTATCTCTGAGGAGGCATGTCATGTCGCGGACGATTCTCGTAGGGCTGACCGCCGGTTTGCTGCTGGCGGGCTGTGGACGTGAATTATCGCAGAACGAGCCTGCTGCCGGGGCCTACGGCGACTGGGTGATTGGCGAGCCGCTGCGGCACGAGAACCTGACGATCTTCCCGGTCGCGTCGAAGACGCCCCGCACGGAGGACCGGTTCATTACGCTGGACGAGGGCCTGAAGGCTGGCACCGTGGAAATCCGCGAGCGCGGCGGTGGCGGGCAGCCCAGCGACAATCCGCAGCCCAACGCGCCTGCCTCGCAGGGTGATCGTGATCCTGTGGAAACGACGCCGCCCCGCAACGACGCTGGGCAGTCCACACCCGCGCCCCAACAAACGCAGGCGGGTCAAACCGAGCAATCGGAGCTCGCCGACTCGGAGGGTGCCGACGTCAACGAGGTAATCGTGATCAATCGCTCCACTAAGCCGCTCTATCTGGGGCCGGGAGACGTGATGATCGGCGGCCAGCAGGACCGAGTAATCGGCCAGGAGATCATCGTCGAGGCCACGGGCAAGCCGACGCCGATTCGCGTCTTCTGCGTAGAACACGGCCGCTGGAGCCAGCGCGACGTTGCTCAGAACGTTCAACTACCTGGCCACCGTCGCCGGCAACGAGGGTGAGAAGCTCTCCCTCGAGGAAGCACAGAAGCTGGCTGAGGCGGCCAACCGCGGCCAGTTCGTTAAGGGAGCCGGCGTGGTGACTAAAGACGTGCGGGTGGCCGTGCAGGCTGAGATGGATCAGAACAAGGTCTGGGAACAGGTCGCCGCGGCCAACGCCAGGAGCGGTGCGCAGTCAGCGAGTGGCGCCTTCACGGCCAACTACGGCGACCAGGAGATCGCCGAAAAGCTCAACCCCTTCCTCACCGCTTTCCAAAAACCGATTGCCGACAGCCCCAACGTGGTCGGGGTAATCGTAGCTATCAACGGCAAGCCCCACTCGGTGGACGTCTTCGAATCGACTCCGCTCTTCCGGAAGCTGTGGCCCAAGCTCCTCAAGAGCTTCGCGCTGGACGCCGTGGCGAGCAGCCCAGCCACCGCTGGGGAGCGGTCACTTGAGAGTATCAGCGGCAACTTCGAACTTGCCGGTGAGGAAATGGATCGGCTGCACCGAGAGGTCGCTGCGCCGCTGCGCGAACAGACTGACACGCAATGCGACTTGGCCGCAGCGGTTGGTTTCCTCAAGGAGACCTGCGAGGCCCAGGTAGCCAAGAGCGAAAGCAACGCGGGGGTCAGTCTAACACGGCGTGAATCGGACAACGTTTCGGCCTTTGTGATCTCCGTCGTCCCGGGGGAGGGGGAGAGCGGGGATTTTGGGGGCGGCGGTGGTTTCGGGGGCGGCATGGGCGGAGCGGTTCATGCGGCCGGATTCTCGAAATAACGCCCCCCCCGATGGTTCGTGGCCACGAGGTCAAGTCAACGCGCGTCCGCCTGGCGCTTAAAGGACCAGCCGGCGCCTGCCAGGCCGGTTGGTGTTCTATGCCGTGTCGTTGGTGACGGGATGCTTGACAGCCCAAGAAAGCGTGCGCTTTGTGACCAATGGCGCCACGTGGTGTCCGAGGCGATTCGGGCCGTCTCGTACAATGATCTGTGGGCCTGATTTATGACGTGTCGGACGAGGTGGGGCGACAGGTCGGTGAGACGCTGCTGCGCAAGCTGGATGGTCTTACTCCTGAGGAGTCGCCGAAGTTCCAGACACCAACACTTACGTTGCCCTCGCCGTTTGAAGCCAGCGGCCAGTTGCGCGTCGCAACGGGTGTCGAGGTCGAGATCAAGTCGTGGACTTCAGCTCAATGACCGACAACATGGTCGAATCATCACCCAAGGATCGGATTGAGTCGTTCCAGCAGCAGGCGGAAAAAGCGGAGGAACGAATCCGAGATCGTCTCGCCACCGAGTGGAAACTGTGTTTGGGCGTTTGGACGGCGTTTGTTGCTGGTGGTGTCTTGATCGCAAGTCGCAGCAGCACGCTGTCCTTGTGGCAGTCGACTTCCATCGCCGGCTTGGGATTGCTGGTGCTGATGGGCTATGTCATTTGGGCACGCCGAATTCAGCGTGCCAACCGATTCGATGAGCGGCAGTCTTACTGGTGGTCCTCGGCCGTGGAGGATGCGATCGGGTGCCACGCCCCGGATGAATTGGCGCCATTTCATGATGGGCCACCCTGGCCGAGATATAGCTCGGCTGAGAGAGTGTCGTCCTCGCTCGGCAATTCGGCTTGCGCGACGTGCGAACCGTGGTGGGGAGGCTGGAAAGAGGATCTGCGCGATCGGCCCGCCCTGGCAAAGTTGCTCCTCACCGTCTCGTTTCTCGCTTTGTTCTTGGTCTTTGTCTTTGGTCGGGTTGATCTTCCATAGGGCTCCGGTAACCCTGAGTCCGCGGATTCTCTATCGGGGCGATTGTTTGTGAGGCTCTATCACGCCTCGCTCAGCGCACACAGCAACGGCCCCAGAAACACGCTTACTTGGCGATAAAGCCGATCGGCAGGAAGCCTGGGCTATTGGCCACGACGAACGTCCGATCCATCCGCCGGCCGAGGTCGATTAGCTCGCTAGGGCACACTCGATGCGAGGCCAGTCGCTCGATGAGGGGAGTTGTGGGCAGTGTACTCGTTGGCCAGGTTTTCTCTCGGCGCGTCGAGGAATGACTCGTGTACTGTCTCTATGGCAGCAAACAAGACGTGGCGAGACATCTCGTCGCCACATTCGATTCCGAGCCACAACTGCGGGCCTACGTCAGGTGGGCCACGCTCAGCGGCTCCGATGATATGCCCGCCAAGTTCGAGCAAGGCAGCGCGCTGGCCGGGCATACCGGCTGAGAATACTCCCCCGACCCGCTGACGGACGAGGATGAGACGGCGCTCGTACATAATCCTACGCCAGCATGCTCTGAACGACTCGATGCCTGGATCCCGCACTCGCCGCTCAGGACCCGGGAGTCGTGTCCGCCTTGTCGTCGCTTCTGTGACGACGTGTGCGGCGACTGCCATGCTCGCAAAAAGAAGTTGTGGTCGGCGTGTCGTGCTTTAGCCGGGCGGTTCCGCGGATGAAGGCGGCGGCCAGTTAGATAGTGGTGGCGGTTGTGTGGCTGAGCCATTCTGCGTTGGAGCTTACAGTCGCTGCCATTCCACCGGCCTACCGGACTCTAGGCCGAATTGCATCTCGACGGCGAAGGTTACTTGCGGTACCCCGTCGTGCCTCGACACGTCGATAAAGTGCGGTGGAGTGCTTTCCCTAGGCGCTTCGTGACCCGGCGTCAGGCAGGGGCTCTTGAAACCGAACGTCGCCAGTTCTACATATCCAAAGCGCTCTTCACGCCGCACAACGCCCTGCTGCACGCGGCTCAAGTCGAGGTATTGGACCTTCCAGGTGGAGTCGTCGCCCCAGTAACAGCCCCAGACAAATCCAAAATCACCATTGGGCCACTCGTGATCGGTATTCCAGTATTCACTTCCAGGAATGACCGACGCATCGTTGACGTCCCACCAATCTGGCACGTAGAAGCCAACTGGGCAGAAGCCTTCCGCAGGGGCGCTCCAGGCTCATCGGCCTCCTCCGCGATCACAATTCCAGACTCAAGATCCAGCACAGCCGTCTTCGTGTAGTTGCGCGAGATCAACGCGAACTCCCTCCTCCCTTGGCGGAACGGCTCGAAGGTTTGCAGCATTGCATAATTTCGTTCGTATTCGCAGATTCTCTCGAGGTCGCCCGAGGCGTCGGTTCGCCGAAATACTTCGACAGTGGTCGAGTCCCACGTTCCCGGTCGGTTCGCCTTACGCGAGCCTCTAATGGCGTACTTGTCCCGAGGCTTCGGGCGGGAGGGGATCTCGAAATCGGTGTCGATAGCTGCCTCGCGAACGACAAAGCCTCTGTTGTGATACTGCTCCGCCCAATTGCGGCCGTTCATCTCCTTCGCGCTAAGGGTCGCGACTTCCGCAGCCGCTTCGGAAGCCGAGCGGAAGGCCCCGAAGAACGTGTCCTGCTCGCGCCCTTCGTGAAGGGCGTACACGCGATAAGCGATATCGCCACGCATCGAATACTTGCTCCTCGCGACTCACTGCACGCTCAGAGGTCCCATCGCGCTATGCGTCCCCGGCATCCAGCGACCAGACGCGGCGTCGCTCGCGTAGTGCGGCCCCGCCAGTCACCGGCAGCCAGTCTTCTTCTGAGACGCGGCCAGCAATATATCAAGCTCGGCTTGATTCTTCGTCGTGCGACAATCCTTGCAAGTCTTGCCCGGCGCGTATCAAGCAGATCGACAACCAGGGCAAAGGGCAGCCCCGGCAGCCATGACGCTAGGTCTCATGATCATTTCTCCCTCTGACAGCGGTTGATTTCGTTCCTGTAGCCCGCACTAGGGCCGGGGATTCCGCTTCAGGGCGTCCTTCACGTCTTCCTCCAACCGCGGAAGCGATAGCTCGACCTTCAACAATCGTGCCTGCACGTCGCCCATGCTGTAGATGGTGTAGCCGCCGCGCAGTTGCTCGGCGCGGATCTCGTCAACGAGCGTGGCCTGCCGATCCCAGTTGGCCATGCGGGTCTCAATGGCCGCCAGTTTGCTGGTAACGAATCCGCCCCAGGAGACCACAGTCAAGGCGATGCCGATGACTGTTGCCCAGGCCCACTTGGGGATCTTGATCTGCCCATTGCCGTTCACAGTGTCCATATCTCCCCTCCGTTTGCTGGAAAGGGCCAGCCGGCGCCGAGGCACGCCCCCGATCGCCGGCCAGCAGCCCCTCGCCAAATCTCGAAAAACCACGCCAACACGCTGAGTACAGGCCTGTATTAGTCCCACGAGACGCGTGGGCTAGGCCGGTCGATGCGTCGCCTCATTTTATTGGGCTGGTGGCATCTCATGGTCCCGCCGGGAGCCGATCGGGGCGCGAAACGGATCACGCGAATTGACGATTTCCGGCTGGTACGCGCCGTTGATGTGGCAAGCGAGACAGGAGGCCGTCTCGGCCGGCTGCCCCGCAGCCCTGCGGCGCTCACTAGCCACGCCGTCGAGCTTGCCCAGGTTGTAGGCGGCGCGCACGGCTTGAGGCCTTTGCCACGCCGATGCTTCGGCAAGCGACGCCCACCTGTCCTCGAAGTCGTCGTTTGCCTCCGTGCCGATGCAACTGGGCTCGCAGCGATATCCCGCGGCAGCGCTCAGCATCGCCAGGCAGGCAGCGATGACAGGCCAAAACAAGTCCCGTCGCGTCATGGCTTCTCCTTTCCACACGAGGTTGAATCCTCGGCGGGAGGTCACGCAGCCTCTCCCTTAGAGATATATGAACCCAAGCGGCCGAAGTTTTCGCCCAGCCAAAGAAAAGGCCGGCAACGCCCACCAAAAACATGGCTTGTGCCATGTCACGCCGAGTCCTACGGTCAACGCTGCGCAAGGATCGCGAGCGGCTGATGTGCTCCTGGTGACGACACTACCGCCGGTGCCGCTCGTCAGGCCACCCCCCACAACTTGTGCTGCTTGAATGTGTATATGTGTACACTATACTGGCCGAGCACAAAGAGGTGCGTTTTGCGCCAGGAGAAACTGCCCCTTTCTGGGGCTGCTTTGTTTTCGCTTGTCGAGGGCCGCACGATGACCACGCTAACCTGGGATGATCTGCGAAGGCGATTCCTCCATTACGCCGAAGCGACCAGGACGCCCGCGGGCGCAGACTGGCGGGAAGGATGGCAGCTCGTCGTGCAAGACCCTTGGTATCAGGACCAACTCGCGCGGTTCACCTGCAAGATCGTAGGGCACCAGCGACCGCAGCGAGACTGGCTGGAGGAGGTTCGGCACGAGGCCATGGCCCTGCTGGCCAGGCAGTTCGAGCGCGCTCCCGACTTGCACCTGGACCCTCACCGCGCCGAGCGGCAGTTCGCGGCCTGGATGCGGACGATCATCTACCGCACCTGCCAGGAGGCTTTTCGGAGGTTACTCAGGCTCTACGGTTGCTCCGGCGAGCTGCCGAAATGCGGGGTGGTGGATCCCCGAAATTTGGCCATGGAGACACACGCAGAACTGAACATGGCCATCGACCAGCTGACCGAGCCGCAGCGGAGCGTGCTGACGCTCTACGCCAAGGGATACAGCCTCCGAGAAATCGCCGTTCAATTGGAACTGCAATACGGGGCGACCTGCCGCGCTTGCCGGCGCGGTATCGCCGCCCTGCGGGCAATGTGGCGAGACAGCGAACCGCATGAGGGCGCCGCCTAGATGCTCGGTTGGCGTCGGTCAGGACTCGCGGCTGGGCCCTGCCCGCCGACGGAATTCCTGCACCACCAATCGCGTGTGGGCCTCGTTCCAGGGCTCGTAGGTGTAGACCAGCCGATAGACGTTGCGGGCGCGTGCCTCTGAGAGCTCCCTCCGCACCAGTGCCAAAAGCAGTGATTCGTTGACGGCCGGCATAGCGCCATCCGCCGACAACGGTACACGAGTCCGTCCGGGGGTATGTGCCTCAGGCCCGGCGGTGTCGGAGGGACTTTGCGGATGTCGGGGAGACATCATCGGGTTCAGTCCACAGGATCGCGCCACGAGTGATACAGTTCGACGCTCGCGCTTCATCATGCGCGTCAGGGGAGGATTTGCAATCCCATTTGCGATGCTCTGCGGCAGTTGGCCCCGCGAAGCGAGCGACCCGCTACTCGTAGACTGCATTCCGCTGGCAACTTGCCGTGATGCTGTCACGCTTTGTGCCGGCAGGAGGGCCGGAAGCGGCGGCAAGAGGCTGGAGGACAATCCGTATGAGCGACATCACAACGGCAACGGCCACGGGAAGGAGACCTCCCAGGTCTCGATCGACATGGTCCAGATGGGACCCGACTGAGTTTATTTTGAAGCCGGGCAAAAGCAGCCGGCACTGGCCGATTTGCCGCTGTTCCTGAACCAGACGTTGATCGGCTGGCTACGCGAGCATCCTCACCACCGGGTTCGCACCACGCAGGGCGTGGTCCAGGCGGGAACCATGATCGGGCTGCACGTCTGGTATGACGTCAGCAATCCGGAGGGGAGCTAGACCAAAGGAAGTGTGGACGGGGAACCTGTCAGCCAGGGAAGCGCACCGTGGCTGCCGCTCCCGACCGTCGGCGCCTGGAACCTTGCTGGCGCCGCGGGTGCCGCGATGGCCCATTGGGCAGCGCTACCTCGGTCAAGTATCGTCCGTACTCTTGCGGCAGCCGCTGGGCCAGAGCGAGCAATTGCTCGGGCGAGATGAACCCCTGACGATAGGCGATCTCTTCCAGGCAGCCGATCTTCAGTCCTTGCTGGGTCTCCACGGTCGCCACGAACTGGCCCGCCTCCGACAGCGATTGAGGCGTGCCCGTATCGAGCCAGGCAAAACCCCTCGGCAGCACCTCGACATGCAGCAGGGCCCGCTTCAGGTACTCGCGGTTGACGTCGGTGATTTCCAGCTCGCCCCTGGCCGAAGGCTTGAGCGAGCTGGCCAGCCGAACCACGTACTCGTCGTAGAAATACAGGCCCGTCACGGCCAGGTTAGATCTCGGCTGCCGCGGCTTCTCCTCCAGAGAGCGTGGCTGGCCCTGGCGATCAAGTTCCACCACGCCGTAGCACTGCGGGTCACGCACCGCATGAGCGAAGATCGTCGCGCCCTCATGGCGAGCGGCGGCAGCAACCAGATACCTCGACAGGCTGGGGCCGTAGAAGATGTTGTCTCCCAGGATGAGCGCGATGGCCTGATCCTCGATGAACTCGCGCCCCAGTAGAAACGCCTGGGCGATCCCGCCGGGGTGCGGCTGCGCGACGTACCGGATGGAGATTCCCAGCCGTGTACCGTCTCCCAGCAGACGCTCGTAAACGGGCAGGTCGTGCGGCGTCGAGATCAGCAAGATCTCGCGGATGCCGGCCTGCATCAGCGTGCCCAGCGGATAGTAGACCATTGGCTTGTCGTAGACGGGCAGCAGCTGCTTACTGACGGCCTGGGTCAACGGATAGAGGCGCGTGCCCAAGCCGCCGGCCAGCAAGATGCCTTTACGGCAGTGCGGTACCATGAAGATTCTCCTGTAGTTAGACGTTGGCCTCCGCCGACTCCTGTGGCAGCAGTCCCTCGGCAATTTCCCTGAACCAGGGCGCCTGACGATCCTGTGGTGAAAGAAGCGGCTGGCGCACGGGCCACGAAATGGCCAGGTCCGGGTCATTCCAGGCGATCGTGCGCTGGCCGGCCGGCTCGTAGAGGGCCGTACACTTGTAGGCCACGAGCGCCGTCGTGCTGGTAACGCAGAAACCGTGGGCAAAACCCTCGGGAACATAGAGCTGCCGCGAGTTCGCCGCCGAGAGCAGGACGCTTACCCAGCGGCCGAAGGTCGAGGAGTCCTTGCGCACATCGACTGCCACGTCGAAGACCTCGCCCTGCAGCACGTAGACGAGCTTCCCCTGGGGACGGGGCTGCTGGAAATGCAGACCCCGCAACGCGCCCCGCCGGGAAAACGAGAGGTTGTCCTGGACGAAGGCGGCAGGCAGCCCTGCCTCGCGATAACGCGCCTCATGCCATGTCTCGCAGAAGAACCCTCGCTCGTCGCGGTGCACGCGCGGTTCGATGAGCAATGGCCCGGACAATTCCAGCTTGGTAGCTTTCATCGCGTTACCTCCGCTGACGGCTCGTCGTCCATCCGCGGCTCCCCAAACACTGTTCCCTGCGCGCGGGACATCTCTTCCAGGCACAGCTCCAGCGCGGTCTGCCAGTCGGGGGGCGCCAGGCCGAAGCAATGCCGCAGGCGGCCGCAGTTCAGCCGTGAGTTGGCGGGGCGGCGGGCCCGTGCGGCGTACTGCTGGCTGGAGATCGGCTCGACCGCTTGAACCGACAGGGCAGCTCCGTGACGGCGTGCCTGGCGAAAGATCTCTGTTGCAAATCCGTGCCAGCTCGTCTCTCCCTGGCAGGCGACGTGCAGCAGGCCGCCGCAGCGTCCCAGAAAGCGTGCGAACTCGCCGCGTGCCTGGGCCAGGATCTGGGCAGTAACTTCTGCCACCATTCGGGCCGGCGTCGGAGCGCCGACCTGGTCGGCCACGACACGCAAACATTCCTGGTCGCGGCCCTGGCGGAGCATGGTCAGGAGGAAGTTCCGCCCGCGGGGACCGTAGACCCACGAGGTGCGGATGATGAGATGTTCCACGCCGCCTTGGCGGATGGCTTCTTCGCCGGCCAGCTTGCTGTCGCCGTAGGCGTTGAGCGGATGCGGGCGGGATTTCTCGTGCCAAGGCTCTTGGCCGCTGCCGTCGAACACGTAGTCGGTAGAATAGTGAACCAACCCGGACCCTTGGCGGCGGGCTTCGCTGGCCAAGACGTTGGCGGCCAGGCCGTTGATCCGCATCGGCAAGTCGGGATGCCGCTCGGCCTCTTCGACGTCCGTGTAACCACCCGCGTTGATTACCAGGTCGGGACGCAGACGCCTGACCGTCTCACGGATGGTCTTGGGTTGACTGAGATCCAGTTCCAGATCTGCGGATGCTCCACGAGCTCGGTGGTGCGTGCAGATCACCTGGCCCAACGGCTGGAGCGTCCGCAACAGCTCGCTGCCCAGTTGGCCGCCGGCGCCGATCAATAGCAGCCTCGGCCAACGACCGTCACCGCGCGTGCCACGATCGACAGCGTTCATCATGGTATCCCGCCGGGTACGCCCGTCGTTCAGGGCCTGGGATAGGCCGTCTCAGGACCATGCACTTGGCGGCAAGCCGACCTTCAACCAGCCGGCAATCGAGCTTGGTCGCCCGTCATCTTCCAGCGTGGGTCTGCTACGCTCCCAAGACACGTCGTAGGGGCCAAAGGACCAATCGGGCGCCGCAATCTTTCCTATCCGCTGGACCCAGGCGATCCCGCTTGTGCGAACACAACAGCCACAACTCCACATCTCGACCCAAAGCCAGTTCCCCGCACTCGTCGGTCGGCGGCGCCAATCAGGGTCTGTGACATTCATCGCTTTCCTCTTCGCTGCCACACCCAGCTGCCTGCATGGCGGTGCCCGCGCCGGGTCTCGTCGTCAGCAGACCCGCCGCGCTGCATTCTCGGGTGGGCTTGTCCGGAGCGCTGGCCGCAACGAGCCGTTGCCTTGCGCCTTGGTCAGGCCCAGCCGACGCTCGTCATAACCGGCCTCGAGCCCGTGCGGCCACTTGGGATTCGCCAAGTACCAGCGGATCGTCTGCTCTAAGCCTTTCTCAAAGTCCACCGTGGGGGTCCAGCCCAGTCCGTTCCGCAGTTTGCTGGCGTCAACGGCGTAACGGCGGTCGTGGCCCGGACGGTCCTCGACGAAGTGGATCAACTCAGCACAAGGCCGCCGCGGCAGGTCCGGGCACAGGCGGTCGAGGGTTGAGCAGATCGCTCGCACGACCTGGAGGTTCGTGCGCTCCGCATCGCCGCCGATGTTGTAGGTCTCGCCCGGCTCGCCTCGCTGGAGTACCAGCTCCAGCGCCCGGCAGTGATCCTCGACGAACAACCAGTCCCTCACCTGGCCGCCGTCTCCGTAGATGGGCAGCGGCTCCCCCGCCAGGGCTCGGCGCGTCACCAGCGGAATCAACTTCTCGGGGAACTGGTAGGGTCCATAGTTGTTCGTGCCATGGGTCACCAGGACCGGCAAGCCGTAGGTCCGCTGGTAGGCCCGCACAAAATGATCGGCCGCCGCTTTCGACGCCGCGTAGGGCGAGTTGGGCCGATAGGGCGAAGCCTCCGTGAATGCACCCGTAGCGTCCAGTGAGCCATAGACCTCGTCCGTCGAAATGTGCAGAAAGCGAAACGCTCGTTGCTCGTCCTCCGTCAGGCGTTGCCAATAGTCGCGTGCCGCGTCCAGCAGCGAGACCGTGCCGACCACGTTCGTGCGGACGAAGTCCGCTGGTCCATCGATCGAGCGATCCACATGAGACTCGGCCGCAAAGTGCACGATCGCCTGCGGCTGGTGCTGCTTGAGGAGCGAAGGCACCAGGCGGCCGTTCCCGATGTCGCCCCAGACGAACTCGTGGCGGGGGTCGTTGAGCGCCGTGCCCAGCGACTCCAGGTGGCCCGCGTAGGTGAGCTTGTCGAGGTTCACGACCCGCGTGTCGCCCGCCGCGATCAGTCGGCGCACGAAACAACTGCCGATGAAACCGGCTCCTCCGGTGACGAGGATCGTGCGCATCGGTGTTTCCTTTCTATCTGTGTTGAAGCGCTTGAGCCACGGCGCCTCGGCCAATGCCTAAGCCTTGCGGACTTTCTCGTGGCCTCGCACGATGCCGTGCGTGGCGTTTCGCGTGTCGATCACCAGCCCCGCATATTGCACGACCCAGTCGTAGTCGTAGACCGAGTGGGCCGTGAGGATCACGACGGCGTCCTGGCTCGCCAGGAACGACTCCGTGAGCTCCGTGCTGGCCAGCTCCAAGCCCTGGGACCAGGGGAGCGGCAGCCGGCTGATGTGTGGATCGTGGTAGCTCACGGTCGCGCCGGCCGCCTGGAGGCGTCTCAATAAGGGGAACGCCGGACTGCCTCGCGAGTCGTCGATGTCGGGCTTGTAGGCCACACCCAACAGGCACACGCAGCTGCCTCGCAGCGGCTTACCGTGCTGGTTGAGCGCCTCGGCCAGCCGCTCGTAAACGTAGTCGGGCATGCGGGAGTTGATCTCGCCTGCCAGCTCGATGAAGCGCGTTGAGGTGTCGTAGCGCCGGGCGAGCCAGCTCAGGTAGAAGGGGTTGACCGGGATGCAGTGACCCCCCAGACCCGGCCCGGGATAAAAGGCCTCGAAGCCAAAGGGCTTCGTCCTGGCCGCCTCGATCACCTCCCAGACGTTGATTCCCATGCGGTCCAGGAGCATCTTCAGCTCGTTCACCAGCGCGATATTCACCGCACGGTACACGTTCTCCAGGATCTTCGTCGCCTCGGCCGCCTCGCAGCTGGAGACCATCACGACGCGGCGCGTGAGGTGGCGGTACAGCGTGGCGGCCAGCTCCAGGCTGGTCTCGTCGAAGCCGCCCACGACCTTGGGGACCTGATGCGGCTGGAAGGTCCGGTTCCCGGGGTCTTCTCGCTCGGGACTATAGGCCAGGAAGTAATCCAGCCCCGCGGCCAGCCCACTGCGCTCCAGGATCGGCAGCACCACGTCGCGCGTCGTGCCCGGATAGGTCGTGCTCTCCAGCACCACGAGCTGACCGGGGCGCAGGTGCCGAGCGACCTCCTCGCTGGCCGCCACGACGTGGCTCAAGTCCGGATCGCGGCTGTCCGACAGCGGCGTCGGAACACAGATCAGGATTACGTCCACGTCGGCTAGCCGGCGCGGGTCGGCGGTGGGCTCCAGCCGGCCTTGCTGGAGCAGCGGCGCCAATTGGCTGTCATCGACGTGGCGCAGGTAGCTGTGCCCGGCCTCAAGTTGCTCGATCTTCGCCGTGCTGGTGTCAAAACCGAACGTCTTGAAGCCGCTGCGGGCCAGCCGCATGGCCAGCGGCAAGCCCACGTAGCCCAGGCCCACCACGCCCACGCGGGCCATCTTGGCGGCGATCGCCAGCCGCAGCGGCCCGGCCACGGCGCCCGCACCGGAAAGTGCGAACCGGATGCGGGCACGGGCCCCCTTCGTGGCCGGGCCACTCGTGCCACCAGACATTCCGTTAAGGTGCTGGAGCAAGTGTTTCATGGAAGGCTTCCTGGCCAGGGCTTCAGGCGCTTCGAGCATCAAGGCGTCCGGTGACAGGAAGGCTCTGCGACCGCGGGCCAACGCGCGGCAGGACGAGCTCGTGCTGCACTCCCGCCCCACCGCGCGGCGCTTGGCCGGAGAGGTGACCGGAGCCACGAGCCACCGGCTCCTGCTGGGCCAGCCGATCGCTCTCTCCTCCCTTCACAGAGATATATGGACCAGCCACGAGAACGTTTTCAGGAAAAACTCAAGACTGCGGCCTATTCGAAGCAGAGGCTTCGGTTCCGAGAAAATGGGCTGCGACCGACTGACCACCTTAAAGAAGCTGCCAGCTAACCAAGCAGCCGGCCCAGTCGCCGTAGGGCACGATGGAACTGCCGGTACGTCAGCAGGTAGGGGCGCTCGAAATAGTCGGCAATCTCCTGGATGTCCCAGCCCAACAGGAAGAGGTTGACCATCGCATACTCCTCGGGAGTCAACTCTCGCGAAGCCATTTCGATATCCACATTGAGATCCACGACCGGAGTGAAGTCGTTCTCGACCAGGTCCGTGGAAAGCAGCGCGCGTACCGCGGGTTTCGGTGGGCCTTCTGCCGGATCGCCTCCTGGCAATCCCGAAAGATGATCTTGTGGATCCAGAGTGGAAACGTGCGAGGCGCAAGCTCGAGGTTCAGGTGCAGGTCCGGCACCCGCTCGAGCTTCTCGGCCAAGAGCACCATGGCGTCTTGCTTGATGTCCTCGAGCCACTGGAAGGGAACGCACCAGAGCCGAACGGCCCGCACCGCGAAGCGCTGTAGCTCCTCCTGATACCAGGGATGGTCCACAAAGACATGCCACAGCTCTTTGGCCGAGAAGTCCCCCTGCGCAGAGCCCGCAAATACCGCCTGAGTAAGTCGGCAACGCTAGCATCCATACAACACCTCCGTGCCCCCCAGCCAAGCGGCTCACCTGGAGCGCCTTGGCAAAGAACGTGCCGCCGGGAATCGCCAGGAACCGTGGCCGGCAGTAAGGGTCGTCGCGGACGAACGTTCCAGCCAGCGCACCGGGCGGCCGATCTTCAAAATAGGGACAAAAGTCTTGTAAAACTTCCGTAGTTCGGTACCACATGCTGACATTCCGGGACGGGGAAGACTGATTGGCCCTGGATTGGTTCCGCTTAGCAGCCAACATGAACAAGGACCAAGGTCGGCCCCGAGGAAAACGCCCACGTGCCTCCAAGCCGCAGCAGGCGCCGCAACCGCAGGCAGCGCCGGCTGCATCTCCTGGCGGCGTCCCACCGGTCAACATGAAGTTGTTGCGTGCCGTGGTGCGGCGCACAGTTCCCGACGAGGAAGCTCGCGCGGTCTATCGGTTGACTCTCACCCACAAGGACTGGCGTGACGCCCACGAAGAGGTGCTGCGGGAGATCGTCGATGAGATCAAGGCCCAGGAGCGCAAGAACTCCTAAGCGGCGCCGGCCCCCAGTTGGCCGCTGAAGTGCCCCTGGCATGGTTATGGAACGCGCCAGCCTCTTGCAATACGGCCCACAATGCACTGCCTCACCGCCATGCGCGGGCACGGCGTGTGATGTGGCTGTCACGGCACGCCTCTGCTGGCGGGCAGCGACCTTCGGTCGAAGTATGGGGATCATCTTCATGGTCCTCTCCCTTGAGTGAGGCGAAGGTTACCAATGCCAGCAGTGCTAGCATGGCCCTGAGTGCAGCCGGGCTTCATTCACCACGGCCAAACTATCCCGTCGCGAACCGGCCCAAGGACGGACACGAAATCCTGAAAAAAGTGGAAAAGGTCCGGATCCCTCTCCAGCGGCCGGGTGAAACATGTGTCGATTACGGGGACTCGCGCACTTGGGTCCGCAGCCCATCTTGCGGCACTGCACCCGCACCAGCTTTTGGACAGGAAAACAGCCGATTGAGCGGGCTAGACTGGCAATCTGAGGAACTCATCTGGCGCACAGGCTGACTGAAGTGGCGCGCCGCTGGTCTTGCGGAGCAGTTCCACCGGCACGTCGCAGTTGGTCAGCGAAGCGGCCGTTGGCTGCTTTGGATGCCGGCTGTCACGACGAACGTCGCTGGGACATGATAGGCCGCAGGCCTCTCGGCGCGGAAGCTGCTTCATTCTGTTCCCTCCTCCACGAAGATATATGGATCGAAGGCCGGGACGTTTACCAGCAAAGTCAGCATTTTTACCTCTTCCAGCAGCGGGGCCGACAAGCCGAAAGTTTTCTTCAAGGCCCCTGAAAACACCCCGCCGGCCAATCCATATATCTCTTTGGCAAGCCAGCCCTAGCTAACTGCTAACCCGGATCGCACGGCTGGATGTCGATTCGCGGCATCACGATTGGCCCTGCCCAAGGGTGCCATGCTCAAAGATGTTTCGCTGGCCGGCGGTCAGGTAGTGCAGTTTGACCTGCTCAGCGCCCACTGGCTTGAGCGGGGCTACCTGGATGTCCTGTCGCAGTTGTCCCCTTGCGAGCTCTCGCTCCCGGCAGCCAAGCAGGTGCTCTTGGCCCAGATCGAAGAATGCGGCCGATCGCTATGGCCTCTGGTCGGCGTGCGGATCGACCAGCCGAGCTCTCGACATGGGTCGCGTGGTGGCCTGCGGCACGCTCCTGGTGGAGCAGAAGTTCATCCACGGCGGGGGCAAGGCCGGCCACATCGAAGACGTGGTGGTGGAACAGTGTTTTCGCGGCCTGGGGATCGGACAGGCGATGGTGGAGCTGCTGGTCAGCCTGGCCCAGGAGCAAAGGTGCTATAAGGTCCTCCTGAGTTGTCGGCGGGGTGCGGAGGGCTTTTACGGCGCTGTGGCTTTCGGGCGTTCGAGGTCGAGATGCGCCGAGATCTTGCCACTTGACCCCGGCGAACAACGCGGGAAGTAACCGTAGCCAAGGCAATCGCATCTCACTCCACCGTGACGCTCTTGGCAAGGTTTCGCGGCTTATCCACATCGCACCCACGCAGGACGGCTATCTCGTAGGCCAAGAGCTGGAGTGGGATCACGTTCACGATTGCCTGCGAGATCTCCGGCACCGCTGGGACCTCGATCACCGCGTCGGCCAGCTGGGCAGCCCGGGTATCGCCCTGGTTTACGACTGCAATGACCGGGCCGTGGCGGGCCTTGATCTCTTCGAGGTTCGTCAGCACCTTCTCATAGACCGGCCCCTGGGGCAGCAGGAAGACGCTGGGCGTGTGGCGATTCACCAGGGCGATGGGGCCGTGCTTCATCTCGGCGGCCGGATAGCCCTCGGCGTGGATGTAGCTGACTTCCTTGAGCTTGAGAGCACCTTCGAGGGCCACGGGAAAGTTCTGCTGGCGGCCCAGGTAGAGCACGTTGGCGACAGCGGTAGAACGCCGCGCGATCTGCTTGATCGCGCCGTGGCAGGAGAGTGCTTCGCGAACCAGTGCGGGCAGCCCTCGCAGTTGAGTGACGATCTCCCGGCCCGTGCCTGGCCTAGGCTCCTGAGCCGGCCCAGCTGCAGGGCCAGCATGACGAGGACCGCGCTCTGTGCCGTGAAGGTCTTGGTCGAAGCCACGCCGATCTCCCGCCCGGCGTGTAGATAGATCACATCGTCAGCCTCACGGGCAATCGTGCTATCGACCGCGTTGCAGATGGCCAGCGTGGGATGCCCACGCCGTTTCAGCTCGCGCAGGGCGGCCAGCGTATCGGCCGTCTCACCGCTCTGGCTCAGGGCCACGACGAGCGTGTCGCGCTTGAGCGGCGAATGGCGATACCGCAGCTCACTGGCGTAATCGACTTCGACGGGCACCTTGGCCAGCTCTTCGACCACGTACTTGCCTATTAGGGCCGCATGCCAGCTCGTGCCACAGGCGGTCATCACGATGCGTTTGACGCGGCGCAGGTCGCTGGACGCGAAGGCCAATCCGGCGAAGCGGGCTGAGGCGGCTTCTTCGTCAAGGCGCCCCTGGATCGTGGTTTTCAGCCCGGCCGGTTGCTCGAAGATTTCCTTGAGCATGAAGTGGGCGTGGCCGTCCAGACCTGTCGTGGTCTCAGTTTGGGTCGGCACGCGCGATCTCAAAGAGACTTCGCCCCGCCGGAGGTCCGTGATGCGAAGTGTCTTGTCTGTAAGCACGGCGACCTGCTCGTCCTCGAAATCAACGAATCTCTTGGCAGAACTCAACAGTGCCGACGTGTCGCTGGCTACGAAATGCTCGTCCTTTCCCACGCCTATCACAAGCGGACTCCCCCGCCGAGCCGCGAATAGCATGCCCGGTGCCTCGGGGATCAGGAACGCCAAGGCATAGCCGCCTCGAAGCTGAGCCAGCGCGGCCCGGATGGCAGGTAAGTACCGCCGATGGTCGTCCTTTGGTCGTTCAGCCGCGATACCAACCGGGCTGTGCTTCAGACAATCGGCCAACAGGTGTGCGATCACCTCGCTGTCGGTCTGCGAACGGAAGGGGTAGCCGCGTGCGAGCAGGCACTCCCTGATCGCGAACGCGTTCTCGATCACGCCGTTGTGCACGAGGGCTACGGCGTCATTGCCGCCGACGTGCGGATGGGCATTCTCTGACGTGACCGGGCCGTGCGTGGCCCAGCGGGTGTGACCGATGCCGATTCGGCCAGGAAGTGGATTCTGCTCCAGGCGCGCAGCCAGGTCCTCAATGCGTCCGACGGTCTTGCCGACAGCAAGGCGTCCATCCGGTCCAATCATGGCGATCCCCGCGCTATCGTAGCCGCGGTACTCGAGCTTGCGCAGGGCCGCCAGTAGCACGCTTGCCGCGTCGCGGAAACCCACGTAGCCCACGACGCCGCACATCAGATCTCTCCGGGGTTCACGGCGTGCGCAATTCTGACCAACGGGCAGGGATTCTCGATGTCGCCGAATCACCACAACCTACGACCGCAGGCGAAGTGAGGCCGGTCTGGCCTTCCGCATTGCGCGGGTTGACGAGGAAGGAAGCGGAGCCAGGAGTTCACGGCTGGTGAAATGGCGAGTGATTGCTGGCGTTCCCCAAAGATATATGGATCAAGGGCGGCATGTTTTTCAGGATTCTGTCGAAGTCAGCCAAAACGGCAGACATGGCGAGTTCAGGGCGGTAGAAATCTCCTCCTTAGACCCGCTGACGCTTCTTCAGTTGTGGCCGCTGACGGGCCGTGCCCAGGTCAGCTTTGGGGATTCTCTGAAATCCGATCCTGCCACGGTCCATATATCTAGGTAGAGGGCCCAGCCGTTACGGCAGGGATCGCTGCCGGACGGCCCTTCACGGCTCCATGCGTGCTCCGGGAGTAAACCGATATGGCAATGACCACCTACCTGGCCAAGGAGCTGCTCAAGCACGTCCTGGGCATCGCTGCCTACTCGCGCACCGACATCTTCCTGGCCCTCGGGACCTCGTCGCCCAGCGTGAGCGACGAGAACTCCTGGGCCAGCGAGCTGTCGGGCAACGGCTACTCACGGCAGCTCATCGTCTTTGGGACCGCCGACAGCAACCGGATCTCGAAGAACGTCAAAGAAGTGCGATTCCCCGAGGCCACGGCCAGTTGGGGCATGGTGACGTACTTTGGCCTCTGGACCGCCAAGACGGGCGGCAAGCTGTTGGAATATGGCCAGCTCAATTTTGGAATCGGCCAAACGGTTAGCGCCGGCGACGAGCTTCGGGTCAAGCTAGGGGCCATCAGCCTGAGCTTCTCCACCGTGTTCTACACGAGCAACTATCTCCAGAAGAAGCTGATCGAGCACGTGTTCTCCAAAGGGATCGCTCCCGAGTTCACGCCGCCTTCCGTTCACTTGGCGCTCACCACCGCGACTCCCAGTGCCAGTGCCAACGCTTCCAGCCTCGCCGAACCGTCGGGTGGAAACTACGCGCGGAAGCAGTGGACCGGCAGCAGTAAATGGAATACTCCCACGGTCAGCGGCTCCCACGCGATCTCGACCAGCAACGGCTCGATCGTCTTCAACCAGGCCTCGGCCTCCTGGGGGAGCCTGACCAACTGCGTGCTGACCACCGCCTCCAGCGGCGGAGAGTGGCTGTTTCAAGGGAGCTTTGGATCGACGAGCATCGGCAGCGGCCAGACACCAGCCTACAACCCAACCGAGCTTGGCACGCGGCTGGGCGATACCTGAGCCACAGCGAGCTCACGAGCTTACAAATCTTGTCTTCACGACCGTTTTTCGGGACGCCGGGTCCCGCTGGTTATCTTCGAGGAGTGACTCATGGCCGTCGTTACGCTGACCTCCACGTCCACGGGCGTTCCCGAGACGATTCTCAGCCAGGGCACCTGCGATCTGGCTTCCTACACGGGGTTGGCCGAAGGGCGACGCTGCACCGAGATGCGGGTGCCCGCCGGACAGCCCTGTTACGACTGCCCTCCCTGCCAGCCCGGCGGAACCACGCAGCCGGATGCTTTCACGCTCAGCCGCGAGACTCGCGGCGGCAATTTGCCGGTCTCCTTCGGGCCGCCGGACGATCAAGTGATCGGGCCCATCATTCGTCCGACCGTCGTCATGCGCGAGCCCCCCATGCCGGTCCCCTCACAGCTCTCCTCGGGCATCGGCGAATGCACTGACGGCCAAGGGTACATCAATCCCTCCGAGTTCGACCCTACCTCGGGCAACTGGTTCGTCACGCTCCGCGGGCCGGCCAATAGCGTCGCCGATCCCGTGATGCGGGTCTATTACAGCAGCCTCCAGCCGGCCGAGAGTGAGGTCGGCTACGGCTGGCGGCACGTCTACAAGCAGGCGGTCACCGAGCTGGACAGCTCCACCGCCCAGGTCACGAAAGGCTCTGGCGCGGTGCACAAGTTCACGGACAAAAACGTCTCGACTGGCGTCTACACGACGCCCCATTGCATTCAGAGCGAGCTCAAGAAGAACACGAACGGCACCTGGACCGAGACGCAGCTCGATGGCTTCAAGCTGCACTACAACGCCGGTGGCCTCCTGCACATGCTGCAAAACCCCGCCGGCCTGCGGTGGACCTTGACGCACGATAGCGACGGACGGGTCACGCAGATCACCACACCCTTCAGCCGCAACACCACGCTGGAATATGACGGCTCGAGCATGCTCAAGCGCGTCACCGACCCGGCTGGCCGGATTATCTCGCTGGCCTACAGCAATAGCAACCTGGCGAGCTGGACCGCCCCCGACGGCGCCCAGACGCTGCTGCGCTATGACAGCAACCACCGCCTGACCGCCTGGATCGACCCCACCGGCCGTCGCAGCACCTTCGGCTACGACAACGACGGCAGGCTCGCGTCGCTCCGTACCCCCAAGGACGAAGTCACCAACTTCGGCTACGACGCCGTCAACCAGAAAACCACCGTCACCGACCCGCGCAGCAGCGTGACGGCCGCCGTGATCGATGGCGGCGCCAGGATCCGCAAGCTGATCGACCCGCTGACCTTCGTCACCAGCTACACTTACGACGCGGCCGGCTACCTGACCTCGGTCGAGTCGCCGCTGAATGAAACCTGGCGGTTCACCTACGCTAGCCCGCGGGTCGGCTCCGTCGTCCAGCCCACCGGCGGACGCTACACGTACCTGTATGACGCGTCGCAGCGGCTCAAGGCCATCATCGACCCGCTGAACAACCGAACGACCCTCGTGTGGGACAGCTCGGGCAACCGCACCGCGATCATCAATGCGCTGAATGACCGCACGACCTACGTCTATGACAGCCAGGGGCTGATGACCGCGGTCGTGACGCCGCTTCTCCACCGCACCAGTTGGGTCTACGACACGTTGGGCCGGCGAATCGCCGAGATCAACCCCTTGGCCAAGCGGACGAGCTACGCCTACGACGTCCGCAGCCAGGTGCTGCGGGTGCAGAATGCGGTCGGGGCCATCACGACGTACCTGCGCGACGCGGCCAACCGGGTGCTGACCGAGATCAACCCGTTGGCAAAGCGCACCACCTACAGCTACGACACTGCCGGCCGACGGCGCCGCACGACCGATCCGCTGGGGGCTATCAGCACCACGCTCTACGACACGAACGGCCGCGTGCAGGCGTCGATCAACGCGCTGGCGCAGCGGACGACGTTCGTCTATGACTCGGCCGGCAACCAGATGGCGGTCGTCAATCCGCTGGGCCAGCGCACCACGACGGCCTACGACGCCGCCAATCGCCCCACGTCCTCGACCAATCCACTCAACCAGCGAACCACGTTCGCCTACGACAAGGACGGCCGGCAGAAGCGCGTCACCGACCCGCTGAGCAACATCACGACGACGGTCTACAACGCGGATAGCTTGCCGATCGCGACGATCGACCCGATGGGCAACCGCGCGACGACGACTTATAACGCGGCTTGGCGACCGGTGGCGTCGATCAACCCGCTGGGGCGCCGCATAACGACGGTCTATGACAAGCTGCTGCGGGGCTACGCCACGATCGATCCTCTGCTGCGCCGCACGACGAGCACCTTCGACCGCTCGGGCCGCCGCATCCGCACGACCAATTCCATGGGCCGGATCAGCACGACCGTCTACGACGGAGCCAACCGCTCGATAGCCTCCATCGATCCACTCTCAAATCGTACCTCGATCGCCTACGACGCCGCCGGCCGGCCGAGTCGCGTGCAGAACCCCTTGGGCAAGATTTCCACCTCGGTCTACGACCTGGCTGGCCGTACCGTGGCCGTCACCGATCCGCTGGGCAACCGCTCGACCAGCGTCTACGACGCCGCGGGGCGCAGTCGCGCAGGCCAACCCGCTCAACGAGCGCACCACATCGGTCTACAACCTGGCCGGGCAACTGGTGACCAGCGTGAATCCGCTCTCTTTCCGCACGTCGTACGCCTACGACGCTGCCGGCCGGCAAACGGCGGTCATCAACGCGCTGACGCGCCGCAGCACGACGGTCTACGACGCCGCCGGCCGGGCCGTCGCGCAGCTCAATCCGCTGGCTCAGCGGACCACCTACATCTTCGATGCCGCGAGCCGCAATATCGCGGTCCGCGATCCACTCTCTCGGCGCACCACAACCTCCTACGACAAGGCCAGCCGCGTACGGGCCACGCTTGACGGGCTCGGAAATCGAAGCACCGTGCTTTACGACGCCGCCAGCCAGGCCGTCGCCACGATCAACCCGCTGCTGTTCCGCACGACGAGCGTCTATGACGCGGCCGGTCAGCAGATCGCCACCATTGACGCCCTGGGCAAACGCACGACCAGCGTCTACGACAGCGCCGGACAGGCGGCAGCAGTGATCGACCCGCTGCTGCGCCGCACCACGACCATCTACGATGCGGCCAGCCGCACAATCGCCAGCATCAACGGCCTGGCGCACCGCACGACCTATACCTACAACGCCGCCAGCCAGCAGGTTCGGACCACCGACCCGTTGTCGAGAATCTCCACCACGGTCTACGACGCCGCCGGACGAGTGCTGGCCAGTGTCAACCCGCTCGGCCACCGCACCACGACGGTCTACAATGTCGCTGGCCGCCAGGTCGCCAACATCGATGCCCTCGCCCGCCGAACGAGCACGGTTTACGACCGAACGGGCCAAGTCGTTGCTCACATCAACGCCCTGGGCCGGCGCACGACGTTCACGTTCGACGCCATCAGCCAGCAGACGCGTGTCACCAATCCGCTCGGCGAGATTGCCACCAGCCTTTATGATGCCGCCGGACGAACGACGGCCTCGACCGATCCCTTGGCCAAGCGCACGACCTTTACCTACAACGCCGCCGGTGACCTCGTTCGCACGACGGACCCCCTCGCCCGGATTATCACTAGCCTCTATGACGGCGTCGTGCGGCTCAAAACGACGATCAATGCCCTCGCGCTTCGGACGACCTATGTTTACGACAACGCAAGTCGGCAGATCGCGATCGTGGATCCGCTTCTGGCCACCGGCTCCGTGAATCGTCGCACGACGTTCGTCTATGACGCGCTCAATCGCCAGATCGTCCGGGTCGATCCGCTGCTGAGTCGCACGACGACGATCTTCGACGCCGCCGGCCAGCGAGTGGCTCAGCAAGACCCGCTTTCGCGCCGCATCACGAGCGTCTATGACCTGGCTGGCCGGGCTGTCGCCACCATCAGTGGCCTGGGCAACCGTACCACAACGGTTTACGACGCTACGGGCCAGGCCGTGGCCACAATCGATGCTTTGTCACAGCGATCTTCCACTGTCTACGACCTCGCGGGGCAGCGCGTGGCCACCATCGACCCGATGGCCAACCGCACAACCAGCGCTTACGACGCGGCGGGGCAGCTTCGCCGTACGACCGATCCCCTCTCGAGGATCGCCAGCAGCGTCTACGACACTGCCGGACAACTTGTCGCTGCTATTGACGCATTGACCAATCGAACGAGCTTCAGCTACGACCTGGCCGGCCGCCAAGTGGCAGTGAAAAACGCGCTAGGTTACATCTCGACCACCCTCTACGATGCGGCCGCTCGCACATTGGCCAGCGTCGATCCGCTCGGGCATCGCACGACCAGTGTCTACGATGCCGCTGGCCAGCACGTCGCGCTCGTTGATGCCAACGCCAATCGGACGAGCTACTCATTCGATGCCGCCGGCCGCCTGCGCACCGTGCTCAGCGCCGAGAGCCTACGCACCACGAACGTCTACGACGTGGTGAACCGTCAAGTCGCGCTGCAAAACGCCCGCGGCTACCGCACGACGTTCGTCTATGACTTGGTGGATCGCAAGACCGTGGAGATCGATCCTTTGGCCAGGCGCGTGACCTACGCCTACGACGCCGCCGGCCAGCGAACGCTCAAGCGGAACGCGCGTAATCAGCGAGTCACGCACAGCTACGATAATTCGGGACAACTGCTGAGCCAGCGCTATTCCGACGGCCGCCGGCACACGTATACTTACGACAAGCTCGGCAACCGCACGGTGCTAAGCGACGCGACCGGCCGCACGACGACCACGTACAGCCAGCGGAGCGAGGTTCTCTGCGTGGTGAATCCCGACCTCAAACGCTTGACCTACCTTTACGACGCCGCCGGTCAACGGTCGCGAATGACCGACCCAGACGCCGGCCGATTCACGTACCTCTACGACAACCTAGGCCGAGTCCGACGCCTGACGAACCCTCGCTCCGAGACAACGACCTACGCCTTTGACGCCGCCGGCCAAAAGACCGGCATGTGGCTGGCCTGCGGCTCACGCAGCAGCTTCACGTATGACGCGGCGGGCCGCGAGACGAGCGTCCACCATCAGCGCTCGAACAACAGCATGCTCTCCCGGTTCGACTACCAGTACGACGGCCTGGGGAACAAGACCAACGTTTTGGAAGACTCAGGGGACCGCGTCACGTGGACCTACGACAAGACGAACCAGCTCCGCCGTGAGCGCCGCAGCGGCACGGGCAGCTTCGACCTCACCCACACCTACGACGCGGCCGGGAATCGCGTTCTGCAGACCGCCGGCGCTGCCCGCGTCACGTGCGTCTACGACGCGGCCAACCAGATCACCCGTAAAACGGACTTCTCCGGAATCACGACCTACACGCACGATTCCGACGGCAATCGCACGGCGCGGCAGGCCCCTGGCGGTAACACACAATACGCCTGGGACATCGACAGCCGGCTGACGACCGCCGACCAGATCGGTTCGCGGTTCACCTTCACCTACAACGCCGACGGCCAGCGGACGAACCGCCAGGCGGCCGCCACGACAAAGTTCATTTACGACTTCAGGAAGCTCCTGCAAGAGACGGATGTGTCGGACGCGACCTCTGCCCTCTACACGCAGTCGCTCGAGGACGCGTATGGCGAACTGGTGAGCCAGTACCGTGGCGGCTCCTCCAGCCACTACAACCACGACGCGCTGGGCTCCACGGCAGCCATGCTGAATGCGGCCGAGTCCGAGACGGACACCTACAACTACAAGGCCTTCGGCGAGATCAATGCATCCAGCGGCTCGACCACGAACCCCTTCACCTACGTCGGCCGGTATGGATATTACGACGACCCTTCGCTCGACTTGTACTTCCTGAATGCTCGGTACTACGACTCCGACACCGCGCGGTTCTTGAGCGTCAACCCGATCGGGCTGCTCTCCGCTGGTCCAACAATCCCCAATCTAGGTTCAGGCCCCAGCGGCGACGCGAACCTGTATCGGTACTGCTTGAATAATCCGTTGAATGGGGTTGATCCTAGCGGGTTGCAAGAGGCGAAGGAACGCGATAGGACGCTCGTCTATATAGAAAACCTGATTGCCGCATTGAAGGAACAGCGCGATGCTTATGAGGACAGTTCTGGCGACTATTTCCACGGTCCCATTTCCGACTGCAAACCCTTCTCGCGCGATCAAGTAACACGGGAAATGAAGAGATGGATCGGGGCTAATCTGCGCCTCCCTCCGCCTATTGATTTTGGACGAGTGATGAAGTATGAAGACCTTTGCGCCAAGATTAAGGAGGCCGAAGATGAAATCTCACGGCTGTCGGCATTAGGATTCTTGGTTGACAGCAAACGCGTTCTTGCAGAGTTGAATGCCGATGCCACGCCGGATGAGAAACGAGCTGGCGATGAAGCCGCTGTGCTCGCCAGAGTCATCGAGGGCGTGAGGAAACGCTGGTTTGAGCGACGCCGCGCATTATACGACAAGATGATTGCCCAAGCTGGTGTCGCCCTGAGTTTGGTCGATCAATTTGAAAATCCCGATGCAGTGAAACTGTTTGGGCAGATCTTTTGCGGTCTTGAGGGACCGACTCTTGGAAGACTGCCGTTCTCACCGAAAGGGACTGGTACGCGCCCGCCGCATATCGGGACCGGCTCGCCAAAGACGACCATAATCAAATCGCTAGCGGACCGCCTCAAACTATATTATGCCTACCTTAAGGGATTGCCTCCGGCAAAGAATGCTGAAGAGGCACTGTCACAAGTGCGAAACGCTTTGGACGACATTGAGGACATATTCAGCGGCGTGCCCAAGAAGTCGCCTCCCCCCCTCCGGGACAGTTTGATGGTCGTATGTATCCGCCGCTGGACGATTTTGTGAAGCGGAATGCAGATGGGAGCATTACTGCGGGAACCAAGGGCCATACTATTGAGATTGGTCGGGATGGAAGCATCATCATCAAGAATAAGAAGACAGGTGAAATAGAGCTTAAGAAGCCAGGGGGAGGTAAATCGCGCATGGTTAGAACGCAATTGGAAGGATTTGTCGAGGAAGTGCGGCTGAAGCGCCCGTCTGCGGTTGTCGAACTTGTGTCATATGACGGGGGTGGAGTGATTGTGGATGTTCATGTGAATGGTCGCCTATTCGTCCTGGCGTATTCGCCGAGTGGAGGGTTTGGCGTTGACGAGGTGAGTAACAATGAGGGATTGGGCGCCGGCTACAAGCACGTGGTGGCTGATATAGACTCCGCCATCGCCCTAATGTGGAGCATGTTGGACGAATGTGTGGACGATTGACGTGGCGAGGCGGTCAATCTCCGTCCGGCCTGTGCAAAAAGTCCGTGCGCGTGTTTTCGTCGGCGGCTTGACCCGATGGGTCGCATCCGGGCCTCAGCAGGCGGCATCAGCTTATTGAACAATCGGCGTCCTGCGGTCAACGGTCGTGGCGGAAGTGGTCCAGCGAGCAAGGCTGCCGCTGAGCGGAGTGGCCACTGCGCCTTATGGAGATAGAGCAATGAAAGTATTGGCTGTTCAACCGCGCTCCGCCGCTCTCCGTCTTTCGCTCACCGAACTGGTCATCATCAACAACGCACTCAACGAGATCGCCAACGGGAGAGGCGCGCCAGCCAGGATCGGTGCGTCTATCGAGGAAGCAGATCGCTTGCTCGACAGCTTCGGCCTGGTGCTCGACGAGTCTCGTGCCTTAAGGGTTGCACGACCCGCCGGGGTCTAAAGTCAACCGGGCAGTCAGTTCTGTTAGGCTGGTCATGGCGGGATCGGTATTCTCTCTGATGACGCGCAATAAAAAAGGGCCACCGAGCACGTTGCCCGATGGCCCCACGAATCGACAGGCGCATCAACTTTCGTCGGCCTTGGTGATCGTGTACCGACTGGTCTTGCCGCTGGGGTCGATATGCAGCTTGATGCCCTTGTGGGCGACATGGACCTCAATCTTTTTCATGTAGCGGCCTAACCCGTTGGCGCGGCTGCTGAGGGTTTTCTTGTCGGCCTCACCGTCCCAATCGCCGAGCACTTCGCAGAGCTTGGTAGCGGTGTCCGGTCCCCACGGCTTGGGCATTTCGACGATGGCCTCAGCCGCTTTGAGGGCTTTGCCGTCCAGGCCGGGGAAGTTGCGCTGGTTCTCGACCTGACGCATGGCTTCGGCCTTTTCGATGGTCATCAACACGGGCAACGTGTGACGGCCATAGACGCCGGAGAGGTCAAGCTGAAACAGCGCGTGGAGGAAGCACGGGGCTTCGTCGCGCAGCAGCTTCATCAGCTTGGCTTTCGGAATGTCTGTGGCCTCATAGGGAGTGACTTCCCACAGGATGATACGAGTGTCGCCCGGTTGAATCGGAATCCAGCCGCGATCATTCGTGGTCATAATCCAATGGGTGAAGTTGGCGCCGAGAAAGCCATCCGCGCCCTTGCCCTCGACTTGCAGGGAGTGCGACGTGATCCACGACTTCAGCCGGCTGTAAGCGTCGCGCGACTCCGAAAGGTTCGTCTCTTCAATCACACACAACGCTTTGCCATTGAGTTCCTTGTTGAAGCCGCGTTCATTGTTGAGCGCTTTGTCTCCGTAGCACCAGCCGCGCTCATCGAAGAGAACCTGCAAGCCTTCGTTGAGCGTGGACTTGCCCGTGTTCTGCTCTGGCGAGAACATGCCGAGCATCGGCAAACGCCGTTCGGGGAAGCGGATCAGGTTGGCGGACCAGTGACGCAGGAAGTCAGCCCCGGTCTTGATGCCACGATCTTGGCACCATTCGCTGGCTTCCACGGCTTCGTCCAGTCCCCGCCCAAGGTGGTTGAGAACCATGTCCCAATGCGGCGTTGGGGCGGGGTTCTCCGAAGGCCGAAACAACAGCTTCGCACCGTCGAGATTCCAACGGCGTCCGCCGGGATGTTCCGGGCCGAATGGAATCGCCACGGCCTCCCACGGATTGGCGGCGCACCAGCCGAGAACATCTTCCTGCAAGGGACCACGAATGCCCTTGTGCGTCAGAAACGCTTTGACCTGCGCACGGTCCTGCTGATGCCAGCCGTCGTTCGTATGGGCGTGCAGCGCTTCCTGCTTGCCATCACGGGCGACGTGCCGCACCGTCGTATCGGCCAAGCCCTGATGGTCCGTCTGCTGCTGCGTCGTCTCCACGTCGATGTACTTCGTCCACGCGGGACCACGCTGCGGAGTCCAGCCGAGTTTCATGGCCAGCAGGCCGCGCCCCTCAGCGTCGTCGATTTCTCTCTTGTAGGGGAAGCTGGCGCTCAACCCGCCGCCGGCGGCCTCCCTGAGTGTAATCAGCCGGGGGGCCGTGAGCGTCTTGAACCAATCCGGTAAGCCCAAGACCCCGCCATAAGCAGCTACGGCTTTCTCGGCATCCACGGGATCGGTGAAGGCGATTCCACGACTCTTCGTTCCTGGCACGACCATGCCATTGAAAGCGGCGGCCACCAAATCCAGCGTCGGCGTGACGTTGATCGCGCAGGTAGTCCAGCCATTGGCGGACGTGTCCCATGTCGCGGCTTCACTGGCTCCTTTGCCGAAGCGATAGGCGCGCCAGATACCGCCGGCCAGCGGGTACACAAAGACGTTGGGCTTGCCGGGATCGGTCCCGTGCGAGACGGTCTTGAAGATTCCTTTCATTTTCATCGGGAGTTCTCCACGAACTTTAGGGGTGACGAAACAATCGCAGCCAGAGGCCGCGCCAGTGGCGAACCAAAGCGAAGAGAGAAACACGTCCGTCGAATGGCAAACAACGCGAGGGACGCGGTGAGAGCCGTAGGGACGGGCTATTGCAGTTGCTCAAACGCCTTGGCGATGCCGCACGTATGGGCCACGAAGCAGCCCAAGTCGGGATGCCAGTAACCGTTAAACCCCGTGGTGCGGTACTTCTCAAGGAACTCGTAGTGAGCCGGTTCCAACTGGACGGCGGGGCGATCCGCGAAGAGCCGATCAATCTCGTCCGCTTCTGCACCAGCGGCGGTCAAGCGGGCACGCTTGCGTTTGCGCGTCACCACGTCCAGATGATCGCGCCAGTTCTGCGGCCAGTCGATCAGCGGATGCTGGGCCGCGTGGACAGAGGCATCGGGCAGCTAAGGCGAGCGGGCCCCCGGTCCGGATGACCTGCCGCTGCCGCCGAACCTCACGTCACGGCGACGGAGTGGACGCAGTGCCCAGTTGCCCAGGGCCACTCTCGCCTCAGCAGAAGGTCTTGCTGCTGGATAGTAGCTGCGGGGTGGGCTTCCGGCCCGCGACTTCGGCGCTCTGGTCAACATCTCACGCCCCACGCTCTATGCCTGGAAGCGGCGCTTCGAGGAGCTGGGGCCGGCCGGCGTGATGGAGCAGCGGCACGGCGCACCGGCAAGGCAGCCGCCTGCCCGGGTGACCAAGCGGACCATCCTCCGCAGTACCGTCATCCGCGCCGACGGAATTGCACGCGAACCTCTGGTGGGTCGGGTGACTGGCCCTCTGCGCTGGCCGGCGGTTCGGTCCACTCGAGTTCAACGACTTCGCAGCGACGGTACTCGTCGGGCCGATCGGTGATGGCCCTCTGCACGTTGGCTTCGACCCAGTCCGTAAGTAGTCTGCGCATCAGTCGGCCTCCTTCCTTGCCGCCGGACTGCTCGTTGCGCCGATGGGCGTCGTTGGCCAGGTAGGTGACCAACGGCTGCGGAATCGCGAGTCGTTTTTCACGCTTGGTTCGCCAGAGCTCGGCGAGCCCGCGGACCATGATGCGGCCGATCCCTTCCATGGCCGCCAGGTCGAGGCTCTGAAACACGATAACCCGCTTGAGCCGGGCCAAGAACTCCGGCGAGAACACCGGCCGGTTGGCGTGTTGGTGGCGGATCTGGCTGAGAGAGGCTTTGACTTTCTCGGCGATCTGGTTAACCGGTTCCCCGGTGCGGGCGAAGTCGGCGATCATCCGCTGGGCCACGTTGGTCGTGAGGATGAAGATGGCCTTGTCGCCATACGCCTTCACACCGCGCTGGTCGCGGACCCAGCCCTCGTCAAACAGATTCAAAAACGGCTGGAGCACGTCAGGATGCGCTTTGTCGGCCTCATCCAGAAGAAATACGCAATAGGGGTCGGCGTTCAGCTCGTTCACCAGCCGGCCACCCAGGTTGTGGCCGACGTAGCCGGGTGGCACGCCGATAATGCCCGACACGCTGTGCGGCTCGACAAAGTTCCCCAGCGTGTAGACCTGCAGGCGCTTGGACGTGCTGTAGAACCGTGCCAGCGCCTTGGCTAGCTCCGTCTTGCCGGTGCCGGTCTGCCCGACAAACAGCATCACGCTGGCCGGCTTGTCGGGATCGGTCATGCCGGCCTTGATCAGACTCAGCTCCGTCGCGACGGCCCGCACGGCGTCAGGCTGGCCCACGACGTATTCCGCCAGGCTGCGCTCGAAGTCGCTCGTCTCGGCGATCCCCCGCAATGTCTCCTGCGGCACTCCGCTAGCGCGGGCCACTTCTGCCACGACGTCATCGACCGTAACGCACCAATCGCGACCGCCAGGCTGGGGGTCGAGGTGTCTCGTCATGCTCACGTGGCTGCTGCCCCACTGCTTCATCTTGGGCCATCGCCCGTTCGTAGTCGTGTTCCTCGCAACAGTGCGCGAGCACCTTGACGGCCTTGGCTGGGAGCTGGTCATTGAGCAAATAATTGGCCGAGAGAATCACAGCTTGATGCACCGCCTCCGGGGCGATCTTCATAGAGAAGCTCTCTTGGAGCCCTTTGGCATAGTGGTGGAGCAGCTTCTGCGCCAAGGGGATATCGGGCTCTCCCACGTTAACTCGGCTGAAGAAATCGAGCATGTCGGGCATGTCGGAAGTCAACTCCTCGTACTCGTGGGGCGTCACCAGTCCAACGAGCCGAAAGGGAGCCCGGGCCAGCACCGAGACCAGGAAGAGACGATGATCCTGCCCCTGTTCGCCGCGGAGCAGCGTCGCCATCCCCTCCAGGCACGCGACGAGGTTCGGCCGGCTGGCCAGGTGGGCGAGGATGGCGGCCAGGCGTGGACCTTTCTCCATCGGCGGCGTGTGGCGAGCGTCGATCCAGATGAATCGCTTCTCTCGCAAGAAGCCGATCTGTCCTTGGGCGGCGCGGCGGGCCAGCTCTGCCACGATCGTGCTTTTGCCGACGCCTCGCTCGCCCGTCAGAAGCAAGTGCTGGGCCTGGCGGCGATGCAGCCCGCGGCAAATCGCTTCGAACAACCGCTCGTAACAGGGTTCGCCAGTGAAAGGAAGCGTCTCCAGGGGCAGGGCATGCTGCGCCCTGTGGGTCAGGTCATCGGAGGGGGCCAGTCCTGCGGGCAACCGGAAAGGGGTTGAGAGGGACTCGGCGACGGACTCCGGGTCTGTGTCGTCAGCGAACTGCGTGCTTCCGGGCCCATCGGCGCGAGACGGCTCCCTAGTGGCGATGTTCATGACTGGATCTTGATCGAGGAACTAGGCGATGGCTGTGCGGGCTGTTCGCACGTCAGTTGGTCTGGGGCCACGACATTGCAGGAACGACAAGATGGAGCTTGAGGCCACAGCCGAAGGACGGGCCTCGAAAGGGACACCCGGACAATGCAGGGCACTGAGCGAACCGGCGGGTGTCTCCCACAGGGATATATGAATCACGGCCACCCTTTTTTTCAGAATTCTGCTGAGATCTGCCAAACGAGGTCGACAGCCGAGATGTTGGGCAATTCCTCGGCCGGCCAGGACGCGGCGCCCGAGGTGCCGCAGCCGTGAGCCCATCCAGGAGGCTTTTTCCGCAATCTCTGAAAAACCCTCCGCCCGCGTTCCATATATCTCTTGGGAGGGAGCCGTGGATTCTGCCTGATCGAGCAACACCATGTCGCGGTACTCGGAGACCCTGATGGACCATTTCGAGTCGCCCCGCAACCGCGGGCCGCTCGAGCCTCCCGGCGTGACAGGCGAGGCCTCGTTGCCCAGGCGGGGCGCCCCGCGTGCGGCTGCACTGTCGGGTCGCTAACGGTGTCGTCGAGCGAGCCAGGTACGAGGCGGAAGGCTGCGGCGTGACGATCGCTTGCTGCTCGATGCTCACGGACCTGGTCACGGGACGCTCCGTAAGCGACTGCCTAGCGATCACGGCCGCACAGCTAGAGGCGGCGCTCGATGGCCTGCCGTTTGAGAAGCGGTTCTGCGCCAGCCTGAGCATCGAGGCCCTGCATCGGGCCCTGGCCGGTCGCGGGCGATGACTGTCGAAGGTTCTGTCATGAGGAAGGACATGCCAAAGCACTCACATCGGTCGGCGACGAAGAGTCAGAAGGCAAAGCGTTCTCGCAAGAAAGCGAACCTCGCGACGGCCAGCGCGGAGGCGAACGCCTGGAAGGCCTACGACGAGGGACGAGCATTGGCTGATCAGCGGCCGCTGCGAACAGGCAGTGGTGAAGTACCAGGAACTGGCCGGGCGAGGGCTGCCCTCCAACGTCCGGGCACTGGTGGACAATGATCTGGCCGTGCTCTCGGCAGTCGGCGGAGACGTGGCCGGAGCACGCGAGCACTTGGCCCAGGCGATCGCTCGCGACACTTCGTGTGTGCCCGCCCGGCACAACCTGGCACTGCTGGATGCCGACGCGCTTGTCGGTAATGGTTCACACCGCGGCAATGGTTCCCTACCGGTCCCCTCTGTAGGCGGCGATCCGCCAATGCAGGACGCCAATCTCTCGCCGGGCGCCAGCGGCAAGGTCGCCATCCTCAGCTTCCTCTTCAATTGGCCGTCGACCGGAGGCGGGATCATCCACACCGTGGAGCTGGCAAGCTTCTTGCGCCGGGCCGGGTACGATGCACGGCACATCTTCGTCCGCTATCCGCCCTGGGGAATCGGCAGTTGCCAGGCGCCGCTGGAGACGCCGTGCAACGTCCTCGAATTCGACGACGTGTCTTGGACCGTCGGCGAGATCCAGCGCCGCTACCGCCAAGCGGTCGAAGACTCCGATCCCGACTGGGTGATCATCACCGACAGTTGGAACTTCAAGCCGCTCCTGGCCCAGGCGGTGCAGGGCTATCCGTATTTCCTGCGTCAGCAGGCCCTGGAGTGTCTGTGCCCACTGAACAACCTGCGCCTCTTGGTGGATGCGGACGGCCAAGCGCGGCAGTGCCCACTGCACCAATTGGCGACGCCCGCGGAATGCCTGGCGTGCCTCGCCCAGCGCGGCGGTCAGTCCGGCAGCCTCCATCAGCTGGAGCGAGCGCTGGCCGGCGTCGGCACACCCCAGTACGACGCGTGTCTGCGAACTGCCTTGCGCGAGGCCCAAGCCGTCCTGGCGCTGAATCCGCTCGTGGCAGCTCTGCTGGAGCCGTATTGCCGGCAGGTGCGGGTGGCGACGTGGGGTATGGACCCGGCACGCTTTCCCTGGCCGTGGCCGGAGGAGCCGCAGCGCCTGAGCAACAAGACGACCCTCTTCATGGGGGGCGTGATCCAAGAATTGATCAAGGGCTTCCACGTTCTGCACGCCGCCTGCCAGAAGCTATGGCGCAATCGCCAGGATTTCGAGCTCGTGGCAACCGGCGAGCCGGTGGGCCGAGTGAATGAGTTCACGCGCTTCGTCGGCTGGCTCTCTCAGGAGGAGCTGCCGCGCTACCTGCGGGCAGCTCGACATCGTGGTGATGCCCACGATCGCCCAGGAGGGCCTGGGGCGGATCACCGTGGAGGCCATGGCGGTCGGTCGGCCGGTGATCGCCAGCCGGATCGGCGGCCTGCCCTACACGGTGCAGGACGGCGCTACGGGCCTCTTGTGCGAGCCGGGTAACGCCGACGACCTGGCGGCCAGGATCGAAAAGCTGCTCGATGACACGGCCGAGCGGCAGCGGATGGGCGAACTCGGCCGGGCGCGCTTCGAGCGGGAATTCACCTGGGACGTGGTGATCCAGCGGGACTACGTGCCGCTGCTCGCAAAAAGCCGAAGCGCAGCGGTGTAAGACAACACGGGAACGGACTGCCATGACGATCCAGCGAGTCGCCCTAATCTACGACGACCGGCCGCGGCCCGAGACGACCGGCGGCTACTGTCTGCGTGCCTTGCGCGAGCTCGTCCAGGTCGAGCACGTCTTGCCCGACCAGCTCGACAAGCTGCCGCGGCAGTCGTTCGACCTCTATGTGAACATCGACGACGGGCTGCACTATCGCCTGCCTCCCGACCTGCATCCCGCGGCCTGGTGGGTGATCGATACCCACCTGGACATCGACTGGGACCTCGCGAAGGCACACGACTTCGACTTCCTCTTCGCCGCCCAGCGGGACGGCGCGGAGCGGATGTGTGGCGAGGGGCTCTCGACCCGCTGGCTTCCCCTGGCCTGCGATCCGGAGATCCACCGTCGGCACGAGCTGCCCAAGGAGTACGATCTGTGCTTTGTGGGCAACCTGGTGTCGAGCGCCCGCGTGCAGCTTGTCGAGCTGCTCCGTCGAGAGTTTTCCAAGATGTTTGTGGGTCAACGGTTCTTCGCGGACATGGCCCGCACCTACTCGGCTTCCCGGATTGTCTTCAACCGCAGCGTGTCCAGCAACGTCAACATGCGAGTCTTCGAGGCCGTGGCCTGCGGCTCGCTGCTCTTGTCGGACGATCTCCAGCACAACGGCCAGGGAGAGCTGTTTCGCGACGGCATCCACCTTGCGACGTACCGGGACGAGCAAGAGCTGCTGGACAAGGTCGCCTACTACCTGCAGCACGAAGATACCCGCGAACGGATCGCGGCGACGGGAAGAGACGAGGCCGTCACCCGGCACACGTACCGCCACCGCATGCAGGAGCTGCTGGCGGAAGCCGAGAGGGGGCTGTCGGTCGTGGCGTCCGTTCCCGCGGTTCCGCCCCAGGCGATGCGCTCACCGCCTGCGGAGCCCCGGCCCTGGCGCGACCAGGCGTATTTTGAGTTTGTGCGTCCGGAAATCCTGAACCTGGTCCCCCGGTCGGCCGGCAAGGTGCTGGACATCGGTTGCGCCGCCGGGCGGCTGGGCGAGGCGATCAAGAGCCGGCAGGCCGCCGAGGTGACCGGCATCGAATACGACGGGGAAGTGGCGGCGCTGGCCCGCAGCCGCTTGGACCGGGTCTTGGTGGGAGATGTCGAGCAGCTCGAGCCGGACTTCGAGCCCGAAGGGTTCGACGCCATCGTGTGCGGCGACGTGCTGGAGCACTTGCGGGAGCCGGAAGTCCTGCTGCGCAGGGCCCGCCATTGGCTGGCGCCCGGCGGCAGGCTCGTTGCCAGTATCCCCAATGTCCGCCACTGGACCGTCGTCCGTTCTCTCCTGAACGGCAACTGGACCTACGAGGCGGCCGGCCTCCTGGACCGCGACCACGTGCGGTTCTTCACGCGCCGGTCCATCGAGACGCTCTTCGAGCGTGCCGGTCTCGCGATCACGCAATGGTCGGCCGTCCCCGGTCCAGGATACGACGAATGGCAACGAGCCTGCCGTCCCGGCAGCCTGCGCATCGGGCCGCTGGCGATCGAAGGCATCTCGGCGGAGGAAGCCGAGGAGTTCTACATTTACCAGTATCTCGTGACCACAGAACCTGCCGAAGGAGAACGTCCGGCAGCGCCAATTGCGGCGAAGACCAAGCCCACGAGGCCGTTGCGCCGGCTCCGCGTCCTGTTCCTAGGCGACTTCGGCAGCTCTTGGCGGCACGAAGCGGAGACGGCTCATGCGCTGGAGAAGTTGGGGCACACGGTGGCTCGCTTTCACGAGTACCTCATCCCCTCGCCGAGCCATGTGCTCCAGGAGCTCAACAGCGGCCGGCATGAATGTCTGCTGTTCTACAAGGGCCGGATCGGCGCCACCGGCCCCGAAGGGGTCTTCGCCAACACGGGCGAGGCGATCGCTGAGGTGCTCCAGCAGGCGAAAGTCCCCTGTTACACCTGGTACGTGGACCGCTCCTACGGCTATGCCCAGGAGCCCTCACGCGAGATCTGGATGCGCCGCATCGCGCCGCGGTGCCGCGTGGCCTTCGTGGCCGAAGCCGAACTGGCCAAGACGTCCTGGGCACGCTGGCACCTGCTCCGTGAGCCGATCCCGGCCGACACGGTCCAAAAGCTCTACGTCCCCGAGGCCGAGCGGCAGGATGTGGCGTTCCTCGGCCAGCTCTATGGCTCCCGGCACGACGAGCTGGCCAACGTTCAGGAAAAGTACCCCGTCCACTTCATCCAAGGCGTCTACGGCGCGGAGCTGAGCGCCGCGATCCGCCGGCATCGGATCATCCTGGCACCCCGTTATCCCTGCGTGAGCGGGTATTGGGGCAACCGCGTCTACGTGGTGCTGGGCCACGGCGGGTTCTACCTGGGGCCGGAGATCGAGGGGATGCAGGCCGAAGGACTCGTCGCGGGCACCCACTATGCCAACTACGAGGACGACCCGCTGGAGGCCATCGGCTACTGGCTGGCTCACCCCAACGAGCGAGACGAGATCGCTCGAGCAGGGCAAGAGCTGGTCCTGGATCGGTTCACCTACGACCGGCAAGTGCAGGAACTCTGCCGGGTCATCGAGGAGACGCTGCCGTGAAGCTGAACCTGGGCTGTGGGGCAGATTATCGGGCGGGTTGGCTCAACGTCAACTTGCGGCCGCTTTACCCGGAGGGGCCAGAGTTTGTGTGCACCGACCTGCGCCATCTGGACAGCCGCATTCCGGAAGGCGCTGTCACGCAGATCGCCGCTCGCCACGTGCTGCAGTTCGTGTCGTGGCGAGACGTGGACGCGGCGCTGTGCTGCCTGGCTCGGAAGCTCGCCAGGGGCGGCACGCTCCAGGTAGAAGTCCCTGACCTAGAAGCCGCGATTCGCGAATACGCGGAGGACAAAGACGCGTCGGCCGCCTTACAGAGGGCGCTCTATGGGAACCAAGGCTACCCGGAGGAGGTCCACCGCAGCGTCTGGACGCCCAGCATCCTGCGCCAGCGTCTGGTGATGGTCGGCCTAGTGGTGAACCAACTGGAACAGGCTGGCGGCCACTTGCGAGCTACGGCCAGTCGGGAGGAGGCCTGATGCGCGTCGCGATCGCTACTCGCTCGATGAACGACTACCTCTACCAGGTCTCGGGCTGGCTTTTGGGCCTGGAGCAGCTCGCCGTTCGCTTCGGTGCTCCCGTCGAGCGCCGGCGGATCACCGGCACGGACAACGTCGGCTACTTCCGAAAACTCCTGGAGATCGAGGCCGACTGGGTGATCAGCACCGACGAAGACGCCTTCTTGCTCTCGCCCGATCGCCTGGCCGAGCTGATTGCCCTCATGGACCGCGAAGGCTACGCCGCCTGCGGGATGCCGGACGGAGGCGTCGTGAAGATTCGCTACCACAACCCTGTCGGTTGCAATGCCTTCTTCAACGTCTTTGATCTGCGGAAAGTCCGGCCAGCCTGGCAGGATTGGGCCGCCGTGCTGGCCACCACCCATCGACCCGAGTACCAGTGTCTGGCGCCGGCGTTTGCTTGCCGCACGCCTTATGCCTTCGACCACTTCCAAGCGTACTACAGCGTCTTCTTCCGGCTGATCGAGGCCGGAGAGCGCCTCTTGTATCTCGATGCGCGGGAGTGGCAGGACGGCGTTTCGACGCTGCTCGAGGATCCATCGGGCGAGCCGCTGCTGCTGCACTGCTGGTACACGCGGAATTGGGACACGAGCTACCACACAAGGCGGCGATATCTGGCGGCCATCGAGCTGGCGCGTCAGTCGCAAGGCCTGCCGCCACTGGTCCAGACGGTTGCAACTGCCGACGTTGGCCTGTCGGAAGCCAATGGCGAGCCAAATGGGGTCGGCACCAGGCGCTAAGGGGGCGGGCAGCGCACGCCCGCAGGAAGATGGTCACGTTCGAGACAAAATGCTGGCAGGAAGACTGGCGAACGCTGCTCACCAGCGGCTTCCTAGAGGAGCAGATCGCCCGCAACGGTTTTGCGTTCGTGCGCCGGGTGTTGTTCATCAACAACGTCGAGGATCCGGACGAGGTCGGCCTCCACGCCCGCAAGCTGGTGGATGCGGGCGTGCTGACCGACGTCTATCGCGTCGAGGACCATGCTGCGGAAGCCCTGCAGTTCTTCGGCCTTTCGCGAGAGGCGCTGGGGCGAGGCTACGTGTACTCGATTGCCGAGCTAGTCGGCATCTACATGTGCCGGACTCCCTATCTGGTCCACTTCGCCGGGGACGTGATCCTCCAAGACCATCGAGATTGGATTGACGCCGCTATCCGGGAGCTGGAGGCCGAGCCAGCAGCCGCAGCCGCGAATCCGACCTGGAACGGCTGTTTCCTCGAGGCAGCACAGGAATCGAGCGGCCGGAGAGGGGAGTTCTACGTTGGCAGCGGCTTCTCGGACCAATGCTACCTGGTCCGTGTGGCTGACTTTCGTAGCCCGATATACGCCGAGCGGCACGTACTTTCAGAGCGCTATCCAGCCCACGGCGGCGATTCGTTCGAGAAGCGCGTAGACGCCTGGATGCGCAACCACGGCCGGCGCCGACTCACGCACCAGCGCGCAAGCTACCGCCATTTGATGGGGTTTCGTGACCCGCAGGCCAGCCGCTGGACCGCATCAGGGGGCCAGCACGCGCGGGCCAACGGTTCGCGGCCGCTGGCCCAGAGCGGCTTGCCGTCATCCTCGCGCCAGCCGTGCGCTGAAAGCCCCGCCGCGGCAGGATCGATGCCATTCAAGACGGCGTCTGCTTCGGACGCCGAGTCGGCCTTCCTCGAGCTGTTGTCACCCAGCGCACGGAGCATTCTACATGTCCGCTGCGGCACAAGTCTCCTAGCCAAGCGGCTCAAGAAAGAGCGGCAGGTGGAGGTCACCGGCATTGACCGCGATCCGTCCGCCTGCCAGGAAGCGGCTTGCTGCGTCGATCGCGTATTGCACCACGACGCCGAGGATGAAGACCTGCCTCTGGCGGCAGAGTCCTTTGACGCGATTCTGTGCGGTTCCCTGCTGCCGCGTCTGCGGGCGCCTGAGCGGTTCTTGCGCCAGTCGTGGAAGTGGCTCCGGCCCGGTGGGCAGCTCCTGGCCTTGATTCCCAACATGCGGCACCACAGCGTGTTGGCGACCCTGCTCGGAGGGCGCTGGAGCTGCGAGCCCTCAGCCGTCCTGCACCAGGGGCAGCTGAGGTTCTACACTCGCCGGGAGATCGAGAAGCTCTTCTACCGCGCTGGCTTTGTAATCCGACAACTTTCGGCCCTTCCCGGTCCCGGCTACGACGATTGGCACGCCAGCGGGCGGCCGGGTGAAGCGAAGGTCGATCGGCTGCACGTGCGGGGGCTCGCGCCGGCCGACGCCGAGGAGTTTTACGCCGGCGCCTATCTGGTGAGTGCCGAGCCGGTGGATGTTCCGGACCACGGGCTCATTTCCATCGTCCTGGTGACCTACAACCAGCTCGCCTACACGCGCCAATGCCTGGCGAGCATCGGCTTGGTGACCGACGAACCGTACGAGCTGATCGTGGTGGACAACGGCTCGACCGACGGCACGCTTGAGTACCTGCGGGCCTGCCCGGACCTGCGGCTGATCCAGAATGGCGAGAACCGCGGCTTCCCGGCGGCGGCCAACCAAGGGATTGCCGCCAGCCAGGGCCGCCAGATCGTGCTGTTGAACAACGACACGCTGGTCACGACCGGCTGGCTGCGTCGTCTGGTGGCGGCGCTCCATGCGGACCCGAACATCGGGCTGGCGGGCCCCTGCACGAACTACAGCAGCGGGCCGCAGCAAGTCGACGCCAACTACGACGACCTGATGGACTTGGATGGCTTTGCATGGCAGTGGGGCCAGGCCCACGACGGCGTTCGTCAGGACACGGACCGCCTGGTGGGTTTCTGCCTGGCGATCCGGCGCGAGCTGGTGGACCGCATCGGCATGCTGGATGAGCGGTTCGGCATCGGCAACTTCGAGGACGACGACTTCTGCCTTCGGGCCAGGCAGGCTGGTTTTCGAGCAGTCATCGCCCAGGATGCCTTCATTCACCACTTCGGGCATCGCAGCTTCGCGGGCGCCGGCGTGGACCTCAACGCCCTGCTGCTCAAGAACCAAGAGCTCTTCCAGCAGAAGTGGAACGCCGCGCCCTCCCAGAAGCCTCACGGGGAACCGGCCTTGCTAGACGACGCCACCCGGCCGCAGGGGTCGAGTCCGGGCGCGATCAGCGGTCCCGTAGTAGCACCCGTCGAGCCGGCTCCACGCCAAAGATACAAGCTCGCAGCGGCCGAGGGACGCGGCCTGCTCCTGGTCCGCGACACGAGCCAACTCAGGCTCTCGCTCTGCATGATCGTGCGGGACAACGAAGGCACGATCCGGGCTTGCTTGGAGAGCATCCGGCCCTGGGTGGATGAGATGATCGTCGTCGATACCGGCTCAAAGGACCGCACGCCTGACATCTGCCACGAGCTGGGCGCCCGGGTCTACCGCTTCCCCTGGTGCGACGACTTTGCAGCGGCCCGCAACGAGTCACTCAAGTATGCCGGCGGCGAGTGGATTTTCTGGATGGACTCGGACGACACGATCAGCGCCGAGAACGGCCGCAAGCTGCGCGAGCTAGTCCAGCGGCCGGTCGCCCCGAACATCCTGGGCTATGTGGTGCAAGTCCACTGTCCCGGTCCGGCGGACGACGACGAGACGGACGTGACGGTCGTGGATCACGTGAAGGTCTTTCGCAACCTACCCAATCTGCAATTCGACGGCCGGATCCATGAGCAGATCCTCACGGCTATTCGGGCTGCCGGCGGCGAAGTCGCCTGGACTGATCTCTATGTAGTGCACTCGGGCGCTGACCATACGCCTGAAGGCTCGAAGCGGAAGCTGGAGCGCGACCTACGGCTGCTGGAGCTGGACCGCGCCGAGCGGCCCAACCATCCCTTCGTGCTCTTCAATCTGGGCATGACGCACGCCGACGCCCAGAACTACCCTGGGGCGATCGAGGCGCTAGAGCGGTCTTTGGCGATCTCCCACCCCGAGGAATCGCATGTGCGCAAGGTCTATGCCTTGCTCGTGAGCAGCCACTACCAATTAGAGCAATACGATCAGGCCTGGGCCGCCTGCCAGCGGGGAAGACAGTTCTATCCCCAGGACATTGAGCTGCTCTTCCGCGAGGGCATGCTGCATCACCAGTTCGGCCGGCTTGAGGATGCTGTGGCCTCTTACCAGCTGGTGCTGGGCAACCGTGAAGAGCGGCACTTTACCAGCATCGATCCGGGACTCCGGGGTTTCAAGACGCGGCACAATCTGGCCACAGTCCACGCGGACCTGGGGCAGTTGGGGCTGGCCGAGGCGGAGTGGCGCGAGATTCTTCGTGAAGTGCCTCGCTACCGGGAGGGTTGGCAAGGTCTCCGGCGAAACCTCGTGTCCCAGGGCAGGTTCGACGAGCTAACGACCATCGCAGAGCAGCTCCTGGCCGATGGGCGGCTCAAGAGTGAGGGACTGCTGTGCCGGGCAGAGGTAGCCAAAACTCGGCGTGACTGGCAAGCCGTACGGCAAGACATCGCGGCCGCCGTGGCCTCTAGCCCAGCCAGCGACCACCAGGCGCTGCGCGACTGGTGCCAGTTCCTGTTCGAGCACGGCGAGCCGCACGAGGCGCATGCCGCGCTCGAGCAGCTAGTCGAGCGCTGTCCGGACGACCCTGGTCCCCGCCACAACCTCGGCACCCTGTTCTTGCGTGTTGGGCAACCGCGGGAGGCCGTGGCGGCGCTCCAGGAATCCCTGCGCCTCGGTCGCAGGTCGGCGTCCGTGTGGGTGCACCTGGGCTGTGCCTACCGTGAGCTGGGGCAAAGGGACGAGGCGCGGGCTGCCTGGCTTGAGGCGCTGCGGCTGGAGCCGGGCAACATTGAGGCACAGCATGCGCTCACAGCGCGCTAGGACGGGAGGAGGCAACTGATGAACAAGATCCCACTCTTCAAGGTGCGCTCGTCGCCGGCGGTGATCGAGGCCTTGGCCAGGGTGTTTGCTTCCGGCTACCTGGGGGAAGGGCCGGTCGTGGTGGACTTCGAGCGACGCCTCGCCGATTTTCTTGGCGTCCCGCAGTTGCTGACCGTCAATAGCGCGACTTCCGGGCTGACGCTTGCCCTGCGGCTGGTGCGCGATGCGGGCGGCGATGGCGAGGTGCTGACGCAGCCCGTCACCTGTACGGCCACCAACTGGCCGATCCTTACCGTGGGGCAGCGGATTCGCTGGGTCGACACCGATCCGCGGGACGGCAATATGGACCTCGATGACCTGCGAGGGCAGCTCTCACCCCAGACCCGCGCGATCTTGCTCGTGCACTGGGGCGGCTACCCCAATGATCTGGACCGAGTCCGAATGGCCCAGGACGAATGCGCGAGCCGGTTCGGGCATCGCCCCGCTGTGATCGAAGACGCCGCTCACGCGCTGGGCAGTCAGTATCGCGGTCGAAATATCGGCCAGGATGGCAACTACGTCGTCTTCAGCTTCCAAGCCATCAAGACTTTGACCACCGGGGACGGCGGAGGCGCTCGTCTGCCCCAACGAGGCCCGGCACGCGAAGGCCAAGCTGCTCCGTTGGTTCGGGCTGGATCGCACTCGTTCAGTGTCCTTTCGCTGCGACCAGGACATCGAGCACTGGGGCTACAAGTTCCACATGAACGACATCAACGCCGCCATCGGCCTGGCGAACCTGGGGTTGGTCCGCGAGACGTTGGATCATCATCGTCAAAACGCCCATTTCTACCGACAGGCCCTGGACGGCGTGGCGGGGATCAGGCTCTTGGAGCAGCGCGACGACTCGCTGAGTTCTTATTGGCTCTTCACCTTACGGGCCCAGCGCCGCGACGACCTGCAGCGCAAACTGGCCCAGCACGGCATCGAAGCCAGCCGCGTCCACGAGCGCAACGACCGTTACAGCTGCACCCGCGCTTTCCGTACGCGCGAACTACCCGGCACCGATGTGTTCCACCGCGAAATGCTCTGCATCCCGGTCGGCTGGTGGGTCACGCCGGAGGATCGCCAGCGCGTAGTCGATGTCATCCGCGGAGGCTGGTAGATGGACCAGATCACGATTCGCCCACTCACCCAGGAGGACCTGCCATTCGTGGCCGAGGTTCGCCATCACTCAGAGACTCTCCGCTGGCTGCACGATGGCCGCGTCTTCAGCTTGGAGGACGTTCGTCAATGGTATCGGCGGGCGCGCCCCCCGTGGCGGCTGATCCTCCACGAGGGTTGCCCGGCAGGGTACTTCAGGGTCTCGGACGTTGAACCAAGCGAGTAAGAGCATCAAGATCGGCGCCGATATTCATCCCGACCTACGGCGGCGGGGAATCGCTGCGGCCGCTTACCGCAAGTTCCTGCGGGAGCTGCTGGACCAGGGTTGGCGGCGGATTTGGCTGGAAGTCTTGGAAGACAACGACATCGCCATCCGCCTCTACGGGAAACTGGGGTTTCGGGAGGAAGGGCGGAGACCGCATGCCGTCTCGCGAGCCCAGTGCTCGCAGGACAGCATTCTGATGTCGCTCTTCAATCCGCGTGTCACCGGCCGCAGCGTCAAGGTGATCGTGCTGTATCTCGGGGACCGGCGCGCCTCGCCGGCCAACGCTCGAGAGGCGCTGCCGATGCTGCGGTTCCTATTGGCCAGGGAGCAAACCGTTGACCCGGGCGAGTCGATGGACACCCTGCTCGTCTATCACCGCGTCGAACGGGTGGATGCCTCGGCCAAGGCTCATGTCGAAGAGGCCGAGGAGCTGCTGCGAGCCGCGGACGGCGGCGCCACGCACTCGGGCAAGCTCCGAGTGTTGGTGCGGCCCAACATCGGCCTGTCGTTTGCCGGGTACGACTTCGCCTTTCGGCAATTCGCCGACGCCTATGACTACTGGCTGTTCACGGAGGACGACCAGATCATGGTCAAGGACGGCTACCTGCGAAAGGCGATTGGCCAACTTGAGCAGGATACGAACGTCGGGTTTGTGGCATTCGTGGGCATGTCTCAGAGTCCCTTTCATCCGCATCACGCCCACGGCGGCGTCGGCGTTGCGCCGCGGACCGCGCTCCGGCAAGTGAAGGCGGCCAACAGGTCCGCTGCTCACCCTGACGGCCACCTTCCCTACCACGTCAGCGACGGGGTACGCCAACCAGGAGCTCCTGGGCGAAATCCGCTTCACCAACGCCATCGACCGGCTCGGTTACCGTCTCGTGGATCTCGATGACGAAGAGGTCGTGGTCGCCTGGGGCCAGGCCACGCGGCGGACGCCCCGGACGACGCCCTGGCGTGCGGACATGGCGACTGAAGGGCAGTCTGAACTGCCGGCCCACGAGCCATCGGCACAGCATGAAGCAGGTCGCTGCCCGTAATCCAGCAACAAAGAACGTCCGACATGCACCTGCCACCTTGTCACTCCCGCCGCGACGTCGATCCGGCCAAGGAGATCTACTTCTGCGCCCATCCGCAGATGCACGTCCAGAACCAGCTCGTGAAGCCGGAGATTTGCCTTGCTTGCCCCTACTGGGAGCAGCCGCCGCCGGCCACGTTCCGCGTTATGCCGAGCGGCCCGCTGGTGCGAGACCAACTCTGCCGACACCTGGGAGAACGTTGGCGAGCTGCGTGACTGCGAGAGCTGCCGCGGCTCGGTGAAGATCAAGGTTTCGCCTGCGGTCATCCGGCGACACAACCAAACGACGCTGCCGGACTGTCAGATGTGTCCGGATTACTCACCGCCGGGTGCGCAAGCAGCCGAAGCCGGCGAAGCAAAACCTGAAGGTCTGATGGAGCTCACGCGGCCGTGAAAGCCACTCACGAGCCACCGGATGGTGATCGTGCGGGTCACCGTGGTCATCAGGACGACTGAAGACCTGGCCGTCGCCGCTCCGCCTTCTATCGAGCAGCACTCGGACCGCCGAGGGCCAAAAAAAAATGGCTGGGCGGCCAGGCCAAGTGGAGTTCAGCCGGGCGGCGCATCCACCAGGCCAAGACGCTGGCGGAGCATTTGCCCGATTTGTGAGAAAACCCACCGTCCCGATTCCATATATCTCTATGGAGAGAGGGAGTCGTTCCCTGACGGCCTACGTCCGGGCGAACGCGAGCGCTCCTTCCGCTGATCGGCGAGGCAGTCGATCAGGCGATTGACCGACAGAGTCTACCGCAAACTCTCGCCCGTGGCGGGGCGAGGCCAGATACAGTAAGGAGAGCCTTATGTCGCTGTGCCAATGTGGTCAAAAACCGGTTCCCGCTCAGTGGAGAGTGAAGTTTCAGGGCGTGGCCAACGGCAGCTTTTGCATGCAGTGTGGGGATTTGAACACCGCGAATGGCTTCGACTTGTCTCTGACACCCTTGAGCTGCACCTGGTGGGCTGGCTCAGCGTCCGCCTGTGGCGCCTACACGTTGGACCTGCGAATTGTCACTAACGGCAGCCAGAAAGATCTCGAACTGACCGTTTCGGGCAACGGGGACTCGGCTCTCTTCCGTGCCTCCAACGTCCAGGATTACACCAAGGAATACCCTCTATCGCGTGTCTCCTCCAGCGGCTTCAACTGCGACTTCACATCGGCCAGCGTCACGGCCACGCCGGTCGTGCCTGCACGCAGCGACTTTAGCGCCACCGACTCCCAGTGTATCGTGGCGATGCTCCAGGGCAGCCCGCCGGGTAATTGCGACAAGACTGTCCCGGCTCCCTACCTGGGCGATCCGATCGCCGCTTGCCCTTCCCCAGAAGGAAGCGGCTGCGGCTGCTCGGCCCCAACGGGATCGCCTTCGGCCTTTCCGGTACCCAATGAATGCGGTCCCTCGGGGGGTTGTGCGACAGGTGGCTGCGGCTGCGGCAGCAATAGCGATCCGCTCGACCCGCCTAAGCGTCAAGTAGCAGAGGCGAAGAAGAAGTCCGAAGTTGACTGTCCGCATGGTTCTCCTCGGGTGAGCGTCTCGAACGGCAACCTCGTGACCCAAGTTGCGCCCCTGCGGGCGGCCCGATGGATCCGCCCGTGATCCTGACCTACAACTCGCTGGCGCCCGCCACGTCCGAGTTCGGCTACGGCTGGACAAGCTCACTGAGCCGAAGTATCTCGACCGCCACGATCAACGGCTTCAGCATCACGAAGCTCAAGAATGGCAGCGGCTCGGTCTTCTGGTACACCGACAAGGACGGCAGCAACCGCTTTCTGCCGGCCGGCGGGGTCGGCAATGCTCTGACCGAGAATTCGGGCGTCGGCTACACCGAGACTCAGCCCGACGGCACGCAGCTCAAATACGACACGGCCGGCAAGCTGCTGCGGATCGTGGATGCGTCGGGGAACCGCTGGACGCTCGGCTACGATTCAACGCGCGTCAAGTTCGTCCTGAGCCCAGCCGGCACCTACACCACGCTGGCCTACGACGCCAGCAACAAGCTCAAGCGGATCGTGGATCCCTACAGCCGGATCACGAGCTTCTCGGTCGATGGTTCGGGAAACCTGGCCTCGGTCACGACCCCCGAACTGTGCCAGACCCAGTTCCGCTACAACGCCGACCATCGGATGACGGCCTACATCGATCCGCTGGGCAACCGCCGGACCTACACCTACGACAACCTCGGCTGGGTCAAGACCTCGAAGTCACCCTCCGGCCACGTCACGACCTACGCCTGGAATGACTGGAACACGTCGGTCCTGACCAACGCGGCCGGTTACCGGACCACGCTGGTCTACAACTACGCCCGTAATGTTATCAGCCAGACCAACCCGCTGGGCAAGACGACGGCGTACCTGTGGGACAACAACCTTCTGCGACGCGTCCAGGATGCCAACGGCAATATCACGACCTTCACCTACGTCACGCTGGCCAACCGGACCCAGCAGCTCCAGACCGTGATCGACCCGATGGGCGGCCGGCTGACCCACGTCTACGACACGAACGGCCGCGTGAGCGCGATTGTCAATCAGCTTGGTTACCGCACCACGTTGGTCTGGGACACTTTGGGCCGCCGGACCGCCATCCTTGATGCCAACGGCTACCGCACCACGACAGTCTACAACACCAGCGGCTTAGTGAAGGCCACGGTCAATCCGCTGGGTTTCCGCGACACGTTTGTGTACGATACCGCCAAGCACCGGATTGCGGCGGTTAATCCCTTGGGCTACCGGACCACCACCGCCTACTTGCGCGGCCAGGTGCTGACGGTCAAGAATCCGCTGGGCGCCATCACGACCCAGGTTCACGACCTAATGAACCGCCCGACCGCGGTGGTCAATGCGCTAGGGACACGGACGAGTTCGATCTACAACCTCAACGGCCAGATGCTGGCCATGCTCCAGCCGGTCGGCAACCCGACGATCGCGCGGACGACTCACGTCTACGACGTGGACGGCAGGCTCTCGGCCACGATCAACTCTCTGGGCAATCGCGCGACCTTCATCTACGACTCGCTTGATAACGTCGTCGCCACGGTCAACCCACTGGACTACCGCACCACGACGGTTTTCGACAACGTGAGTCAGCGGGTGGCCACCGTGAACGCGCTAGGTTACCGGAGCACCGCGGTTTATGACGGTGTCGGCAACGTGGTGGGTAGCGTGAACGCTGAGAACAAACGAACCACGACGGTTTACAACCGCGTCAACCTGCCGGTGGCCACTATTAACTCACTCGGCTACCGCAGCACCACCGTCTACGATCTCGCGCGGCGAGCCTTGGCGTTGGTAAACGCGCTGGGTAAGCGGTGGACGAGCATCTACGACAAGCTGAACCGCTCTATCGCGAGCATCAATCCGCTAGGCTACCGCAGTACAGCAGTTTTTGACGCCGCTGGTCGAGGCGTGTCGTCGGTCAATGCCTTAGATGGTCGCTGGACGACAGTCTACGATGCGGCGAGCCAACCGATTGCTTCGGTGAACCCTCTGAATAAGCGGACGACCGCCGTCTATGACATGGCGGGGCAAGCGGTCGGGGAGGTCAACGCACTGGCGTATCGCTCAACCGTCGTCCATGACAAGGCTCGCCGCAGGGTCGCCAGGATCGATGCCTTTGGCTACCGCAGCACCACGGTCTACGACATTGGCAACCGTCCGGTGGCGTCGATCAACCCCGAGGGCCGACGGTGGACCACGGTATTCGACTTGGCCAGCCAAGCCATCGCCACGGTCAACCCGCTGAGCCACCGCAGCACCGACGTGTACGACAAGGCAGGGCGGCCGGTGGCGCACATAGACGGCTTGGGCAACCGCATCACGACTGTCTTTGATGCCGCCGGCCGCAACATCGCGGTCCGCGATCCACTCTCACGACGCACCACGACGTCCTACGACAAGGCAAGCCGCGTGCGGGCCACGATTGATGGGCTTGGCAACCGCACCACCACGGTCTACGACGCCGCGAGCCAGGCCGTTGCTACGGTCAATGCGCTAGGGTTCCGCACCACCACAGTCTATGACGCCGCTGGCAAGACAGTAGCTACCGTTGATGCCTTGGGCAAGCGGACGACAAGCGTCTACGACAACGCCGGGCGGAACGTCGCGGCCATCGACCCACTCGGCCGCCGCACCACGACCGTCTACGACGCGGCCGGTCGCACAATCGCCGGCGTCAACGGCTTGGCGAAGCGAACTACCTACACGTACAACGCGGCCAGCCAGCAGGTCCGCGCTACGAATCCGCTCTCACGAATCTCCACCAGCGTTTATGATGCTGCCGGGCGAGTGCTGGCCAGCGTTAATCCGCTGGGCCATCGCACCACGACCGTTTACAACGCCGTGGACCACCAGGTGGCCAGCATCGACCCGCTGGCCCGCCGCAGCACAACCGTCTACGACCGTACCGGCCAGCCGATTGCGAGCATAGACGGGTTGGGCCGCCGAACAAGCTCCGCCTTTGACACCACCGGCCTGCGCGTGCGTGTCACTAACCCGCTGAACCAATCGACCACGTCGCTCTACGATGCGGCGGGCCGGACCTCAGTCACGATTGACCCGCTGGGCAACCGCACCAGTTTCATCTACAACGCCGCCGGCGAACAGACCCGCGCGACCGACCCGCTGACGCGCATCGTCACGAACATCTATGACAATGCCGGCCGCCTCAAGACAGCCATCAATGCGCTCGGGGCCCGAACCACCTACGTATACGATGCGGCGGGCCAGCAAGTCGCCGTCATCGATCCCCTCGTGCCATCGGGCAGCCTCTCGAACCGTCGCACCACGTTCGTCTACGACAAAGTCGGGCGTCAAGTTGGCCACGTAAATCCCCTTGGCCACAGAACCACCAGCGTCTTCGATGCCGCCGGACAGCAGGTAGCGCAACTCGATGGCTTGGCCCGCCGGACGACAACTGTCTACGATCTGGCCGGCCGCGCGGTCGCCATGGTCAACGGCCTGGGCAACTGCACTACCACGGTTTACGACGCCGCGGATCAGTCGGTCGCCGTCATCAACCCGCTGCTGCACCGATCCACGAACCTTTACGATAACGCCGGCCGACAGATCGCTTTAATAGACCCGCTGGCGAATCGATGGACAAGCACGTATGACGCAGGCGGTAAGCTATGCCGCCTGAAAGACCCACTGGCGCGAATCACAACGAGCCACTACGACGCCGCCGGACATCTCATGGCTAGCATTGATGCGCTGGCCAATCGCACCAGCTACAGCTATGACCTGGCGGGCCGCGAGATAGCGGTAAAAGACCCGCTGGGCTATCTAGCGACCACAATCTACGACGCGGCGGGAAGGACACGGGCGACCATCGATTCGTTGGCTCATCGGACAACGACCATCTACGACGCCGCCGGACAGCAGATTGCGCTGGTCGATGCCAATGGTCATCGCACGAGCTACTCGTTCGATGCCGCCGGCCGACAGCGCTGCGTGCTAAGTGCTCAGAACCTGCGCATGACGAATATCTATGACGTTGCAGACCGACAAGTTGCCTTGCACAACGCCCGCGGCTACCGCACCACGTTCGTCTACGATGCGGCAGACCAGAAAACGGCTGAAATCGACCCGCTCGGCCGGCGCGTGACCTACGCCTACGACGCCGCCGGGCAGCGAGCGCTCAAGCAGAACGCTCGCAGTCAGCGAATCACCCACATCTACGACAATGCGGGCCAACTACTTGCACACCGTTACTCGGATGGGCGCCGGAACACATATGCTTACGATACGCTTGGCAATCGTACTATACTCAACGACGCCACAGGTCGCACGACCACCACATACAGCGAGAGGAGCGACGTCCTTGCGGTCGTGAATCCCGATCTTAAGCGCATAACGTACGTCTACGACGCGACCAAACAGCGTTCACGGATGATCGCTCCCGACGGAGAGCGCTTTACCTATGTCTACGATACATTGGGACGTGTCCGACTTATGACTAACCCTCGGGCGGAGCGGACCACCTACGCGTTCGACGCCGCTGGTCAGAAGACCGGCCAGTGGCTCGCCTGCGGTTCTCGCATCAGCTTCACGTACGACGCCGCCGGTCGCCAGACAGCCGTGCACAACCAGCGCTCCAACGGCGCGATGCTCTCCCGGTTCGACTACCATTTCGACAACGTCGGCAACAACACGAGCGTCCTCGAGGACAGCGGCGATCGGGTCACTTGGACCTACGACAAAACGTATCAGCTCACCCGCGAACGCCGTAGCGGGCCCAGCAGCTTCGACTTGACACACGTCTACGACGCCGTTGGCAACCGCCTGGTGCAAATCTCTGGGAGCTCGCGGATCACCTATGCCTACGACCCCGCCAACCAGATAACCAGTACAACTGACCTCTCCGGCATCACCACCTATACCCACGACGCCGACGGCAACCGGACGGAAAAAGATACGCCCGGCGCAGACACGTACTACACTTGGGACGCCGATAGCCGGCTCATAGAGGTCGATAATGGGACCGTCTACTCCTTTACCTATAATGCCGACGGCCAGCGCACCAAGCGCCACATCGGCGCCACGAGCAGGAAGTTCATCTACGACTTTAACAAGCTCCTGCAGGAAACCGATGGGGCCGACGCCACGACGGCCCTTTTCACGCAGTCGCTGGAGGATGCCTATGGCGAGCTCGTCAGCCAGTACCAGGACGGAGCTTCCAGCTACTATACCTTCGATGCCCTGGGGAGCACAACAGCGCTAGTCGGTGCAGCGGAGGCCGAAACCGACACGTACACCTACAAGGCCTTTGGCGAGCCTAACGCGGCCACTGGCTCAATACCTAATCCGTTCACCTTCGTCGGTAAGTACGGCTACTACGACGATGCTCAGCTTGATCTCTACTTACTAAATGCGCGGTGGTACGACCCGGCCACTGCTCGCTTTCTCAGTCCCGATCCATTATTGGCTTTGGCGCGTGATCGGAGTCCCTTTCATTACGTCGGGAACAATCCACTAAATGCGGCCGATCCCTCAGGATACTACTCGGTTACGGTGATCAAGGGGCACGTGGCATTAGACCCAGGCCAACAAGGACCATTGGCAGGAGCCAGTGAGCGCTGGCTTAAAAGCGTGTTGCTCTATATCTGCTATTCAACTCGCTCCGACGTTACCCTCATCGTTGTTTCCACACGCGGCTCGGTGCCTACTATCACACATTACACGCACGACCAGTTCTGTAAGCTAAACGTCGGCATTCTTATGCAGCTAATCGACAATAACTATATTGTCCGCATCGTGCTTAAGGGTAACGATGTTGTCCCCGGCTGGCTTAAGCCGTACATGGAAAAGCCTTCAACGACGCCGCCATCCGAGGACAAATCCGTAGTAACTAATGATAGGGGGCTGTTCGCAGGCCTAGTTGACCAGATTTTCGAGGCGTGCCGCACGGACGCGGGCAAGAGACTAACAACCCCAGGCTGGCCGTTCCTTTGGGGGGCGGAGGTGGCTATAACGATCACTGCCTCCCCCAATGCTAAGTATTCCTGCTGCTGTGATGCTTCTATCGAGCTTTCAGGCTCCTGGGACATTACCGGGAAGATTAGAGGCAAAGTGCTCAACAAGATCCCATGGGAGCGCGTGCGTAGATGGCTAAAGCGCAATATGCCGACGGTGGCCGTAGGGATGTCGGGCGCAACGTCAGGTAAGGTATGCAAGAACAAGGACGGGTCAATTGTCGGAGATATGTGTCAGTTTAGCGTTTCCTTTGAAGGAAGTGTTGGCTGGAAAAAGCAGGATGGAAGGTCAAATCAACCGATGTGGCTATACATAATTCCGGACTGGCTGGCCTTTCGTTTTCAGGCTGAGTTAAGCGGAAGTGGGACAATAGACATATGTGGAGGCGATAGTACGTTTACAATCACGGTTGCAGGTGATGTGGGCATTAAGGTGGGCTCGAAGGAGTGGGCCATAGGAATTGAAGATGACATCACCGAAAAAGACATTCCTATTCCTAGAATTCGGCTTTGGTGGCCGGCCGAGCCCAGCTGTGGCAGCTGTTAGGCACCGGCAGCAGCAGGCACCGGCTCATTGTGGCGACTTTGCAGTCAAATGCACGTAGGAGCGATGACGCGTGATATTGTGCATGAAACCAAAGGGAACAGCAGACCGGCTTGGACGCATGGCGGATGATAGGTGTTGTCTTGGTGCAGAAGGAAAACAACAGCACGAGAGGTTGCCCCACGCTGGGCGTGTGGCATTAGGGGCGTGAATCATAATGGCAGCGGCCCCTGCGGATTAGTCGTGGAATGGTTCAAAGAAGGACCGCGAAGTGCTGCTCAACTTTTACGATTCCCCGCGGCCAAGCAGTGGAAGCCTTTCCGCAGGACGAACTCCGTCGAAAGCACGTTCGTGAGCCATGGTAGCCGACCGCCCAGCAGCGTTGGGGCTGTTGGATATCTGAAGGTGTTGCGCGACGTAATACACGGAACACTGACGGCGGCAACTGAGCCGAGGTTAAGCCCAGATGTCTCTTCTCATTTGTGAGCTACTGGAGAAACCTGAAATACAGCCGGCCGCACGCGTTGCGAAGCCGCCAAGCGCTTAAGGTCAGCCGACAAAGTCGGACTCATCAGTCCCTCGCTCCTGAGCACACTTTCCGATTTACCTGTCTCCAAATTACTCACCTCGACAAAATCAGCTCCTGCACGGCCGACCAAGCTTCCGTCGCCGGATAATCGGAAAGTCTCGAACACGCGGCGCGAGCGATGCCATTCATAGGAGTGCGTCTTCCCATCGGCAGCAATAGGCCACACAAACATTCTAAAGTTACTCAAGAAAAGAAGCGTCTTGCCATTAGGTAGATAATCCATTTCCTTTACGGCACTAACGCCCTTCGGTTCGTAACTTCCCAACAGGGTTCCACTGTCGGCATCCCATATCTTTAAAGCGCTTGTGGCAATCCTATCCGGTTGTATATACCCGGCAAACTGCTTGCTGTCAGGTGATGCGGCTAACACTTCTACTCCACTCTTCTCAATGGACCATTTCCTTTTTCCCGTCGCGGCGTCCCAGACAACTAGCTCGCCGGGTAAGACAATCGGCAAGCGACCCTCTTTTCTGGTGGTCTGAAGCACAGTAGCGAGTGTCTTCCCGTCACGCGAGAGCACAATGGCCGGGGATGAAAGGCCAGCTCGCCGATATGGAGCCGGGAGCTCAATCCGTCTTAACATTCTGAGGTCAGGGAGGCGTCTGATAGAAAGTAGTCGATCTTCCGCGGTAGCCGTAACAAGGGCTTTGCCGTCCGCCGAAAAGGTGACCCAGTCAACGCCGGAATCGTACTCGTCGATCGTGGTGGTCTCCTTGCCGGTGTCGGCGTTCCACAGTACAAGGGAACCGGCTGCTGTACCACCCGCAACCAGTCTTCCATCCGGTGAAAAGGCTAAGGACAAAACTCGGCTATCGGGGCGGTCCAAGCGGACGGCCAGAGAAAGATCCACTGTGCGAGGTGAGTCGTCACTGGCTACAACGCACTCTTGGAACGCGGACATTGAGGCCATCCATAAGGCCAGTGCAAGGTTGGTTATGGCCAACCAGCGGCGGTAAGCGAAACCTGAGACAAAATGGCAATAGAATGATGACGTTGCAAAGGCCATAAGTGTAACCTCCAGAAAAAATGAAACGGGTCATCGAAAAGCCGGCCATGCCCAACCTAAGATAAGGATCGAGTGTTGACAGTGAAGGTGTCGGACCGAGTTCAGCGGATTGGGTTAACGGATGTGGTCGTGCGACCGGTCGTTATGTAATTGCTTCACAACGGCTGATTTCGTAAAGGCAGGTTCAAAACGTGGTCAGGATGGGACCCTCTTTTGTGCCGGGGAAAACGTCCCATCGGCCATCGCTTCCTCCGAGTTGATGCCGCTCAGGCCATCGAGTTTTCCCAGAAGGCGTGCCCACGCCTTCTAGAAGATGACCCACGCGGCCCTATCTCGAAGCCGCCGCCAGCAGGTGCTCGGTGACGGAAAGTGCATTAGTAAATCTTTCCATCGTGCACCGCTGCGCAACACCCACAAGACGCCTTCCAAGCAAGCGCACGGCGGACTGGCCGGTCGTCCGCCGAGCTGCCGGGCTTCTCATGGGGAAACAAGTCTGCAATCAAAAGCCATTGGTCGTCCGTGAGTTGCCGTTTGGGTTCCGTCCTCGATCCTGTGCAATTGCGGCCTCGAGTCGGCCGCCGCTGCAGGGTCGAATGCATGAGGGTGGTCTCCTTTCACCCCTCACGGTATGCAATTCGCCTGCCACTTCGTTGCTAGCAAAAAGGCGTTTTGAAACTGCTTCTAGCGACTTCCAGTGTCCTTGAGCGAAGTCGGACAGGGTGAGTTGGTTTCGTTGTGCTACGTTCGGGAGGAAGAGGCTCGCGGAAATGGGATCGGCTGTGGAACTGCTTGGTGAGGGTTCGAGGAATCCCTTTGCTGATCAACGTCATGCTCCGACGCAGGGGCTTGAGGCAGATACTGCAGTGGACGTTGGACGACGTCAGGGTTGGCGTGGCTTCAGCCCGTTGAGGTTTGCTCACCTCGTACCCGTTTAGTCGCTCCGTGCGAACATCGGGCGACCTATCATGCACCAGCGAAGACACATCTTGAAGAGTTCAAACGCCGTGTGTCAGGGAAGGGTCGTTCGGAGGATTTTCCAGCGATGGTCAATCTCTTACATGGAAGAACGAAGGCCCCCGACGGTGGACGACGAAGCACTTTGCGATCAAGCAGCAGTTGCGCGTGGTCGGAATCTTCTCCGAAAGCATGCTGCAGAGTAAGTATCAAATCACAACTGCGTCGCGTCAAGAGGAGGGGAGATTAGGGCGGCACTTTTCGATGGGGGGCAGGCGCGTAGGATTCCTTGGCTTTCGTGTTTTCCTTCGTTTTACGTCGGTGTTGGCTTTTCGCGTAACGTCGCTTCGTTGTTTCACGCACGTCTGCCTTGGAATCCGCTCCCACCGGGAGCCTGCTGGAATCTTTCGCAAGGTCCCGATTCGCGTGGCGATCAGGACGGCGCATTCCTTCAGGCCATGCTGCGGTGGTTTGTGCGGTTCGGCAGGTGCGCGAGCTATCGCGGCATCACCAATTGGTGCATGCTCAAAACGTGTCCGTTTGGCACGCCTTAGGATTCACGGGAAGCCTCCGAGGCACGGTGCCTTCCGAAACTTACTCGTGCGCTTGTGGCCTCAAGACTTCGAGAGTGCCGTTGGCCAAGCCGTCGATCTGCGCACCAACGAAAACCGGACCTCTCTCGAGCTGCTCAAAACGCTGGCGCTCAAGGACTGCGCCGTCGCTGGCGATGCTACCCAACGGGAGATTCGTGAGCAGATCCTCAAGACTGCGGCTGGGCTGATCTCACTCCACGGCGATTGAGTAGCGGGAGTGCATGCCGATCCTTCCGTGGCAGCGGTTGTCCTAGTGGGAATCCACGGGTGGCCGGAACGTTCGCACGCAGACTGAAACCAGTGCCCTTTCAAGGCCGCGATGTACTGCACGTCTGCTGACGTGGCTGCGTCCGTGACCGGGAGCCGTCGTTCTTCGTACGGACGACGTGCTCTTGGTAGACGCCTCTTTCTGAGCGCTGCGAAGTCCCGGATGAATTCCGAAATCTCTGAAAACCTCTCTCGCTCAATTCCATATATCTCTCTGGAGGGAGCAGTGCATCCGGCTGATTGAGCGCCGCTATGTTCGAGGTACTCGGAAACCTTGATGGATCACTTCGAGTCGCCTCGAAACCGCGGTGTTCTCGAGCCGCCCAGCCAATTCGGTGAGGCGGCTCTGCCCAGTGGGGCGCCGCTGGCGCGGATGTACTGCCGGATTGAGAACGGGCTCGTGCAACGGGCAATGTACCAAGCCGAAGGCTGCGGCGTGACGATCGCGTGCTGCTCGGTGCTCACCGTGCTCGTGACGGGGCGTCCCGTGGACCAGTGCCTCGCGATCACTGCCGTCCAGGTTGAGGCAGCACTCGACGGCCTGCCATTCGAGAAGCGGTTCTGTGCCAGCTCGGCAATTGAGGCGCTTCATAGGGCACTGACATAACGGATGGCGGCAAAGGCGGCCGCCAGGAGAACGCAATGGGCAAGCACTCGGCAAAAGCCTGCGCAAGAGTCCGGAAAGCGATACGTGTCCGTAGGCGAGCGAAGCTCTCCGTCGCAGAGGAACGCGGGGAAAGGCTCGCCGGAGCGACAGAGAGGGGCCAAAGAGAGCGGAGGCGAGCCTTCCCCCGCGTCGCCGCCTTGGGGGGCTCCCCCCGGTCTGCCGGCGGGGGACGACCGCTCGACGGCCTGCGGCGACCTGGACGGGGAGCACGATGCTCCACCGCCGACAGGGCTCGAAGATGCACCCGGCCTGGAAGACGTGCCCGGCCTGGATGACCTGCCGCTGCCGCCGAACCTCACGGCCCGGCGTCGGGGTGGTCGTCGCAGCCTGACGCTCGCCAAGTCGCCGTTGGCTCAGGGGCCGCTCTCGGCCCAGCAGAAGCTGCTCGTCTTGGATACTTGGCAGCGGAGCGGGCTGCCGGCACGCGACTTCGGTGCGCTGGTCAACGTCTCGCGGCACACGCTCTATGCCTGGAAGCGGCGGTTCGAGGAGCTTGGTCCAGGTGGCCTGACGGAGCAGCCGCGCGGCATCCGGCAAGGCAGCCGGCTGCCGGAGCTGACCAAGCGGACGATCTTGATGCTCAAGCAGGCCCACCCGGACTGGGGCTGCCAGCGGATCAGCGACATGCTCGTGCGCGGCCCGGCGCTGCCTGCCAGTCCCAAGGCGGTGGCCTACGTGCTGCACGAGGCCGGCTATCAGGCCGAGCCGCTGCCGACCCGGCCGCATCCGCATTCGCAACGCTCCTTCGAGCGGGCCAAGTCCAACCAGCTCTGGCAGACGGACCTCTTCACGTTCATGCTCAAGCGGCAGAACCGCCGTGTGTATCTGGTCGCCTTCGCCGACGACCACAGCCGCTTCATTACCGGCTACGGGCTGCACGCCACGCAGTCCGGCGCGCTGGTGATCGAGGTGCTGCGGGCCGCCGTGGCGGCCTACGGGGTGCCGGCCTACCGCGTGCCGGCCGAGATCCTCACCGACAACGGCACGCAGTACGTCTCCTGGCCGGGCAAGAGCCAGTTCATCCACGAGCTGGAGAAGCTCGGCATCCGCCAGATCGTGGTCCGTCCCCGGGGGCCGCAGACGGTGGCCTAGATCCAGTGTTTCTGGGTACACGCTCTGACGGCCGGTACAAACGCTACGCAGCCTATACAATGCGCCGTAGCGGCAGTAGTAACCAGAAGGAGGGTATTGAAATGAGTATCGAGCAAATCGTTCGCGAGATCCTCAAGGCGGTGAAGGCAAACGTCAACTTGTTCCAATATCTGTGACGGGACGGACCCGGACGATTTCAGCGCGAGCGATCTGGTTGGACCGGCAAACAGGCTTGCGGAGCTGCTACGCGATGCCCCACCAAGCACGTTCTAACGCCCGTCAACCCTTATCAGATGCCATCGATCACCGGTAAAGGACGACGGGCCTCGCGAATCGGCCGCCGCTACACGTAGGAGATTCGGCCGTATCGAGGGATCGATCTTTCGACGCCCGTTGCGATCGACAACTTCGCCCAACGCCTGACCCTCCATCACCTCGCCGATCTCGACGGGCCGGGCGCAGTATTTGCGGTGCGCCCATCCGGCCCCGCATGTAGGGGGGGTTGAGCGACAGGTAGATGGCTGCGGATCGGGGGTTGGCCCGTCCCCAGGGCTCGGCAAATCCGTTTCGATCGGCCGGAAATCCCCGGGCGTGGGCTCGCCGGTCGGGCGCGAGGCCAGCACGACTTGGCGGTTCTCTGTTGGGGATCGAGCTTCCTATGCGTCGTGGGCTGCAATGATCTACGATGCATCAGCGGCCAACACCGCGTGCCCGAAATCTACGCTTAGGACGTCACAAGTCATGCCACCGGCTGCGCCTGGCGTCCGTGGCCCGCAACGCGGGTTGTCGTTGCGCAGGCCGCGTGAAACAATGGGCTCGGCACGACACGAGGATCACGCCCATGTCCAAGCTCACCGTCGAGGGCGTCAGCCAGTTTGAGATACCGCCCGTAAGCGGACACACCTGCGGGACCATGCGCGTTGCACGACCTGCCGCGTCAAGTTCATCGAGAGCGAGCCCGATCGAATGATCGTCGCCGAGCGCAACGTGCTGACGGCGCGGGGCCTGTGCGGTGTTTTGAGCTGCCACTTTCGACGCCCAGCATCCATGCAGCCGCGTCAAAGCCCTTGTTTCCATCGTGATCTCAGCAACGATTCGCGGAGGCTCCCATGAAGTGGAAGCCGTGGCTCGCCGGTTGTGAGTTCGCTCTTCAGCCTCACCCTCAGACTGTTCCCAAAAGGCGAGAAAGTCTACGTCCCCAGGGACAACCTTGTCGTGACGCTCTGGTTTGAGGGTGGGTTGCGCGTATCAGGGGACGCGCGGACGTTGGAACTCAACTTCAACGCGTCGAAGTACCTCGTAATCGCGATGCGAGACGGCAGCCGGAACAGAATCCTCCGTGTGACCTGGGATCGGCTCGTCTCCTTTGAGGTCGCGGTTGAGGGTGATCCAGGTGGTGTCGGGCGAGAGTTCTTCCTCAACGGTGCACCTAAGTGATCGCAGACGCAGCACCGTAGTTGGGGTCCCTTTTTGTGCCATTCTCTCTTCCAGTGCGTGTGGCGAGTGTCCCCGTTCGAAAACCTTTGGCTACCGGGGCTTTGCTCGCTGTTCAGCGCCCGCGGGCAATCTTGAAGTCCACGACGGCAAGGTGCTTCCGTTCATCGACCAACAGGTCCAGCCGCGCCAGCATCGGCGGCACGGTCGGCAGCAACTCTCCGGTCAGTTCCGCCTCAATCCCGATGATCCGGCCGCGCAGGCGCGCCACCGGGCTGGCCCGAAAGGCGGCAAGCATTCGCCAGGCCCGGTCGTCCAGCGCAGCGCGGTCTTGGCCGACGGCCAAACCGTACCTCTTGACCGGGTCTCTTTCCCGATAACGTGGTCGGCGCCATATCGGCGGCAAATCAGCCACGCTGGGGAAGAGTTGCCGACTCAAGGCGCGAGCGTTGATCCGCGGTCTCGTGCTGCTCACAGTCTGCCAATAATACCGGCTCCGGCTTATCGTCTGGCGAGTAAGTCTTTGAAAGACGGTCGATTTTCTGGATTTCCTCGAGCCACGGGCGGTCTCGCTTTTCGACAAATCTGCGATATAAGACGTTCCTGGCGCAGTGATAGGGATTGTTCTCGAAGAAGACCCACGTGACGGCCATTCCTAAGTCGGCTTCAAGTTTCTTCCTCATTTCAATACGACAGAACTCGATGTCCGAAACAACTACGCGCGCCCCCGCATCTAGCGATTTGCGGACACGGGCAATGTTGGCATGCCAGGACTTGTTGATGTCGTCCACGCAAAGGAAGCCCTCTTCTGCGTACTGGCGGAAGAGTCTGCTCTTTCCGCTTCCCGGCATACCTGCAATGGCTACGATCACGGTTGCTCCTTGATGGTATTCATCGGCGTTGCGCTACAGCGATGCCTTGGAATCGCGAGGAAAGGTCTCTAGCGGACGCAACGAATACTGCAAAGTGACTCCACGCCTCGGCGCCCGTCCTAAACGGTCAACACGCGGTACTTGGGCGAGCCCATCGCTGCCCCGTTTTCTTGATTTCACCGAACGAAAGTTCCCGCGAGTCCGCCGCCGCTAGATCATCCGCCTGGGCGCTGAGCCGTCAATCGCTCTGCCAGGCAAAAGCTCGCCTATTCGCGTACTGAGATTGTTTCCACCAACGATTACGTGACAAGGCGGAAAATGGCGTCGAGATGCAGAACAGACGCCACCTACGCGTTTTCGGCGACCTTGGGGGGAACCGACAAAGCAGGAACATGCCGAGGCGCTTAAGGCGGGACGTGAAGCTTTCGCCGACATTGGCAAACTGGAGATGACCGAGCGTGCCAAAATGGCGATGCGGGTCTATTCCTACGCAAGGCTTCGACTGCTGAAGGGATATGCGACGCTGAATCATGACTACGCTTGGCGCATTCGGGAAGTCGTGGCGGCGATCCGCGAGTACTCACAGGACGAGTCGCTGGAGCGTCCGCTCAACTTCCTTCTCTTGGCTGCTCCCGGGGCCAGCAAGAGCTTGGTCTCGTTCAACATGGCGACGATGGAGACCAAGGATGAGTTGTCCGCGTGCTGGACGCTGCCAGGAACATCGTCGTCGATGGAAAACTTGCCCGCAATATTCCTGGATGAGTCGATCAGCGCGCTGGCCTGCTGTTTCGACAACTCCTCGGGCCGATTGACGCCAAACTGCTGCCGCACGACATCGACCAGCACGACTCGCTCTTGCCGGTAGATCGCTGCCAACGCCCGCAACTGGGTGGCGGTCGCCCGCGGGGTAACGGCAGCAGTCCGTCGCGGCCAATCACTAAGAAAAAGACTGCCAGCCCAGCGCCGATGCGCTGGGCCAGGCAGCCACCTTCATCCAGATTACGCATCGCAAGTTCAGCGAAACCATCCTTAGCCGCCCCAAGCCCGGCAGGGCTCATGGAACGGGCAACTCGCGCACGTGATTGCCGAGGGGGCCGGGTAGAAGAGGCCGGCCTTAATTCCCTTCCACACGCTCTCCACGATCCGCTTCGTGCGCTTCGTCCGCTGCTGGCTGACGGCCACGTCATGCAGCTCGATGCTCGGCACCTTGCCCTTGGAGATCACGGCGAACTTGAGGATCACGACCTTGCCGGCGGCGAACGGCTGCACCAGCTCATGGTAGAGCAAAAGCTGCTCGGCCGAGGCCTCGGCCTTTCCCTGGCCCCAGGCGTTGCGGGACGTCTTGAAGTCCGTCACGACCAGCTCGTTCTCGGCCTCCTGAATCAGGTCCACCCGAGCCAGAAGGTCTGGGCAGCCAGGCACGAGGATGCCGCGAAGCTCCTCCTCGATCCCGATCAGCCGGCTGGCCGGCCAGGCAAGCGAGCTGTGCTGAAAGGCCACGAGCACCCGTTCGGCCAGCTTGCCCAGCGTGTCCTGGTCATCGCCCTTTGCGAACCTCACGATTCGCTGCCTTGTATCCTGCCAGGCGTCCTGGTAGACGGCCAGGAGCGTATCCAGATCGGGCGCCCCGTTGCCGGCCAGCAGCTCCTGGAAGTGGAACTGGAGGCAGGCGTGGATGGCCGAGCCGAAGACCAGGCTGGCCGAGATCGTTTCCTCGGGCAGTTGCTCGACGTAGCGGAAGAAAAACTGGAGCGGACAAGCCTGGTAGGTCGCGATGGCACTGAAAGAGAGGTAGTCCCGGCCCGTCAGCTCCTGTGCGAATTCGTTGGGGCTCTGGGCGCTGGTCATGACCATCAGCGCCTCCCGCCGCTTCCATCGCGGCGGCTGTTGAGCTCGTCGATCAGCTCGCTGGCCTGCTTGAGCAAGAGGCCTTCGGGCTTGCCGACGCCGAAGCGATCACGCAGCAGGTGCTCCAGATCGACGTGCTGCTTCTTGGCAATGGCGTGCAGCGCGCGGCCTGCGAAGCGGTGGCCGGTGGGCCAGAGTCTTGGCCGTTTGAGCCATTGCGGCCGTTCGTGCCGTTGCCGGCCTGGCCGTGGCCGTTGCGCAGCTCCTCATCGACAGCGTCGCGGGCCATGCCGAAGAGCTGGCGGATACGGCCCTGGAACTTCTCAGGCTCCTGCACCAAGGCACTCTCGAGCTCCATCTCGACATTGACGCTCGCTCCACGGGAAGAGTAATTGGCCTCTCCGATCTTGCGGGAGAGGCCGACATTGAGTTTCAAAGGCATGGTAGCCTCCTTGGTTGGTGGTGACTTGACGGTTCACGGCTGGCCGGCTCAGCCCGCGACCTTCTGCAGCTCCTTGAGCGAGGCCAGCGTGCTTTGCACGATCTTGGTCTGACGGCGCTGCCGCTTGAGGGTGGCGATGAGATCGCCGGTCTTGAGCAGCACGTCGCGGAGTGAATCCCGCAGCGCTTCGGCCTGCGCCAGGGGCGGCTGGTCCGACTCCACGGTTCGCCACCGCACGTCCTCGATGGGCTGCTGGTCGCTCGACGTTCTTTCACGGGGCATCGGTTCCTCCTCTTTCAGGGGTTCGGGTACGGAGACTGGGTTTGGGTTAGTGGTTCTGGCCGGTTGTTCCTGGACCGATTCGATGCGGCTGGCCTTGGCGCTCGGGGCGATCACGCTCGCCTGGTCCAACTGCATCCACACGTAGGTGCGGTCGGCGCCTGGGCAGAGCACTCGGCCATCCTTGCCGCCGAACAGGCAGAACTCTCGGCAGCCCAGATCGAGCGCTCGCTTGAGAAACGAGCGGTTGGAGCTGACCGCGACCGGCTCGCCCTCGACGGTCGAGTTCGCGAGAGCCAACTCGGTCGGCTGGTCGTGGCCTTCGCCTTGCGCTCGCACGGCAACCTGCCGCCGAATATCGAGCGTGACGGGCAGCTCGTACTCATCGGACGAGGGCAACCGCAGTAGGTTCTCGGCCAGGAAGGCGGCGTCGGCCTCCGACACCCTTAGCCTCGTCGTGACGTTCTCCTGCTTCACAAGGTCATCGACGGCCGGGTATCGGCCCTCGGGGATGCACCACACAAAGGTCCAGGGGCCGACGCGGAGCGCCAGCGACTTGTCCAACCTGGCGACCGACACCGGGACATTCCGCGGCAGCTCCTTGCAGGCGAAGAGCTTCGACGACGGGACTACCACGTCGCCTTTCCAGGGGAACTGGAAGCCGGGCTGCACGAGCAATTGATGCCCGTCGGTGCCGACCACCTGGCCGTTTTCGCGGAGCTGGATGTGATCCAGCGCGTAACGGATCTGGTCGCGTGCCGCCGTTTGCGAGGCTTCGTGGAGACCGTCGAGCAGGCGCGGCGGGTTGTCGGCCCAGGTCTTGGGCAACACGGGCAGGTCGAAAGGCTTGCTGGCCTGGACCTGGAGGGCCTGTTGGACCGCACCGTCCTGCCACGAGAGCACGACATGTTGCTTGCTCCTGGCTTCCAGCGTGAGCGGCACGTCCTTCTTGGCCTCGCAGTCGGCTAGGCACGAGAACGGGACGATGACTGTTTCGTCAACCAGGGCCTTGCCCGGCTGATGAAAGATGGCGGTGGCGGTGGACGACTGGGCAGCCACTTCCAGGCCGCTTGCGCCGGTCCTGAACATCACGGGCGTCACGGACGAGCCGCCCGAAAGCTGGAGGGCCAGGCGAACGACAGCCCGCACGCGGCGGGTGAGTGAACGAGTGATCGAAATCAAGTGGTTCTCCTTTCTTGCTGATAGGTGGACGGCGTTCTACCGCTGGCGACACCGCCGCTGGCCGGCTTGCTACGGGCCACATACGATGGCCGAAGGCAGGCCGAGAGGCGCAGCGACAGGTATGCCTCCACACTGCCATGATCGTTGACGAACAATCCGAAGACCGTCGGCCTAGAGGCGGCGCTCAACGTAGGCGATAACACATGAGCGAGAAGGTCATGCCCGGCGGCAGCTACGACATCTCGAACGACAACGAAGTGATTCAAGCCGCATTTCGCGGGTACAGCCAATTTCTCATCGGGTTGGCGTTGCTGGTCGAGACAGACGAGGAACCGTCGGCGGAGTGCTATTTCTTCTCAGGATTCGTGATGCAGTTCGGGCGTGAATGGTTCTGGGTAACCGCCGGCCACGTGATGGAGCAGATTGAACCACATCTCGCGACCGGCGTCGCAAAGCGCTTCCGGCTGATCGACAACTACGGGTTCGGTACCGATCGGTCGCACTCGGTCCCTTTCGATTATGAAGGAGCATGGCGATATCACATCTACGACAAGGCAAATGGGCTGGACTTCGGGGCCGTCGAGGTCGCTCCGTTCTACCGCCGCGTGCTGGCAACCAACGACGTTGCCGTCGTGAAGAAGGCTCACTGGCGACGATTGAACCCGTTTGCCTACCCGAGCTTCGTGCTGGCAGGGCTTGCTGAAGACTCAATCAAGCGGAGCAAAACCTTTGAAAAGGACCACTACGTTGTCCGCGGCAAACCAACACCGAACTAGATCTTCGCCGATCAGATTCCGGTACCCAAACCAGCAAAGCTCAAGTACGAGCGGATTGCGGGAAGGATTGGCGGCAAGTGGCCTGAAGGGAGCATCGTCGGCATGAGTGGTGGGCCGATCTTCGGCGTTCAACGCAACAATCACCGGTCTCCGATTATCGCTGTCCAAAGCTCATGGTTCGAAGATCAGAGGATTGCCTTAGCGTGCCCCATCACCGTGTTCGGCCCGATGTTGGAGAAGCAAATTCAAAAGCGCAAGCAGCCAACACGACGACCAAGATGACCGATCAGCCTCGGCGGCGATTGGTCGGATTGAGGACGGCCGCACCAAGGTCTCCTGCCTAGCGGCAACACGGCAACACCGTTCTTGTCCGCGATCTTGCACTAGCGGCGTCCCGAAGAGCCCAGTCGGCTGCCGGCACACGCCGACAGCCGATGGGGCTGGCCGCTTTGGAGCCTCTATGCCGCTCGCTTGGCAGCAACTTGGCGATTCTGCCGATCCGGGAACAAGGCGATCCGCCTAGCGTCGACCGCGTCCCAGTCCACCGTGTTGGGTGGATCGTCCTCGGGCTCTTCGACGAGGCCAAAGCCCAGACGACGGACAACATCGAGCGATTCACCGGTCGCCAAAGCGACGGCACGGTCAATTTGGCGTTGCGTCATGGTTATCCTTCTGAAAAGAGGGAGAGTAACCTCGGGGCGCTGAATCACACGGCGCCCCAGAAACTTCGTGGCGATCTGGCCGAGCGTCGGCCAAGCAAAAGAGCAGACAGCAGGTAGCTAGGAGCGAGTCAGCCAGTGCTGCTCCAGCCACACTTGCTCGGCCTCCAGTGCCTGGCTGCGCTTGGGGAACGGCCCCAGCCGCGGCCCACCGACCGGCGAGAGGTCCGCTGACCACTGGCCGGTCGCGTCAGGCTCGACTTGCGAGCCGCGGGCGATTGAGAGCCGGCCCAACCGCTCCAGGTCCAGCTCTTCGCTATAGAGACACCGGATGAGGCCGGCGGGTGAAATGATGAGCTGCATGGCGTCACCTCACCGCGGCCGGCGAAGATGTTGCGCCGCGGGCGATCCACGAGCAGGCCATCCAGCACCGACTGGACGCCCGAGAGCTGGCTGGCGAGCTGCTGCCGCAGCGGCTGGTTGTCGCGGAGCTGCTGTGGCTCGACTCCTCGCACGATCTGCTGGGCACGGCCCACCAGTTCGTCGAGCTGCTCGTTGGAACGGATATTGAGGTGGCGGAATCGCTCGAAGAACTCTCGCAAGTTCTCGACCGCCGAGTCGCGGAACACTTTGGGCTTGCCGTCCTCGGCGCCGCTCAGCCGCTCGGTCAGGTGGCCCACCAGGCCCGACAGCTCTTCCAGGAAGGCTTGCTCGGCTAGCCGCACGGCTTCGTCGAACCGGGCCGCCACCCGCTGAGACTCCTGCTCATAGAGCTGCGGGCTGAGCCGCTGGAGATACCCGGGTGGCTCGACGCTGGGGAAGTCCCAGCTCATGTCAAAGAGGCCCCGGAGCGTCTCGGGATAGTCGGCCGCGCAGTAGAGCCGGCCCAGGCGCCGGCGAGCCGTCTTCTTCAGCTCCTCGAAGTGCTCATCGAGTCGCCAGTCGGCCTCATCCAGTTCGGACTTGAGGGACGTGAGCTGCACGTTCACCGATGCCAGGTCGTCCTGGCGGACCAGCCGGATGCCCGGCTCGGGGAACGGCAGGCTGATGCCTTTCCAATACGCGATCGCTCGGCCCCGGACGGCCGTCACCGCCCGGAAGGCCGGGTGCTTGATGTCGATCAACTTCTTGCCGGCACTGAGGAAGTCTCCCTCGGCGCCGAACCGCTCGGCCGCTTGGCTGCGCTGCTCGGGCGTCAGGGTCTTGCGGGTACCGAACCACGTGAAGCTCAGGCGGACGGCGGTCGAGATGGTCCTGAGCCGCTCGGCCGACGAGGCCAAGACGCCCCCAGGGGGAGTTTCTAATTCTAATGTCATGTGGTTCCTCCAGTTACGAATCAAAGGACATAGAAATTTGGCCGCAGAACCCCAGCAGGCGCGCAGCGACGCCAGGGCGCCGCCTCGCACACGACAAAAACGGGGGCAAAGGCGGCCGTAAGGCCCTTGGCCGAAGCGGGACGGCCCGCAAGACCTTCTGGGCCGTCGGAAGCGTTCGTAGAGCGGTTAAGTGCCGTTTTTGTCGTGCGGGACGGCCAAGATCGGCTCGAGAGGTCCGGGAGTGGCCGCACTGGCTGACCGGACTGACCGCAGTGGCTCGCGAAACGGTCGGGAAGACGGTTTCGCTGGCCAGAGGGACTCGCCCACGACGCAGTCCCGGCGATGGTCAGGGCTGAGAAGCTCCTGACTCCACCGTGTCCTCGGAGTCCTCGTAGTCCACGAGCATTTCTCCGCAGGCCGCACACGAAGTCGCGCTGTGGTAGCCATTGGCCACCAGGCGCTCGACATCCACGAGCCAGCCCTGCGCGTCGAGCTGCGTAGCGAAGTCCTGCGGGCGGTTCGCGATACTGACCGTGAGCGTCACGCCGCCCGGCTGCGTGAGGCTGGCGGCGCAGTAGGGGCAGCGGTCCAGCGGGTTGCCCTGGTCGTCGAGGTAACGATAACGATAGTTCATGGTCTGGTCTTGTGAGGTGATCCGGCCGGCCATGCGGCGAGGTGGAACCAGGGTTTCCCTCGGCCGTCCAGTTCGGTCGAGGGGGCGGATTACCTCTCGACGTAGCCCTTGGCCGTCTTCTCGCCGATCAGCCGCTCGACCGCCTTGGCAGCCGCGGCTTCATCGGCAAACGACTTGACCTGGCTCTGGCCTGCCGAGCCAATGCGACCCCAGCGGGTGGTCATCTCGCAGCCGAACTGCGACACCTCCCAGAATTTGCTCGACGAGCCGCCGACGTACTCGAAGTATCGAGGTTGGCCGGCGCCATTGGTCTCCGGCGAGTGGTCGGGGGGAGTCTGACTATTCAGGACTGCACTTGCCTTCTTGGTGGACATGGTTGAATCCTCCTGGTGGAAAGGTAACTGACTTGTCGTTGGCGTCGGCTCGGACGCCGATGACCACAGGTGACACAGGCATGAACGCTACCACGGTGTCAGAACAGCAACCTGGCAGCGTGACGGAGTGAACCGTTGCGAGAGCCGGACTTAACCTTCCTTCTGCGTCGTCGCGGCCTACCGATCGACGTGTCGTGAGGCGGTCGTTCGAGCCGTTCTGAGCAGAGACACTGACCGTTGCCGAGTACGGGCGCGTGGACATCAATGTGCGAGCTGGTAGTGAGCGTCCGGCTCCAGTGCCGCCGCACATCGCCTTCATCGAGCCGCTCGACCAGGCTGCGCGCCAACGCGATCTCGACGTTGGCATCCTCGCCAGGCATCGCCACGAGTCCTTCGCTCGAAAACCTGCCTTCCAGGGCCTGCGCGGCCGAGAGCTTCTTGCCCATCAGGGCCATCGCTCGCTTCTGCATGGTGCCGTCGTAGTGGAAGTAGACCACCCGGCAGGCTTGTGTCTGCCCGATGCGCCACGAGCGACGCGACGCCTGGCGCAGGGTGAAGAGGTTGTAACCCGTTTCGTAAAAGCAGATCGTCGGAAAGTTATGCCGACCGCCCTTATCGAACAGGTCTAGTCCGGTCTCGACCAGCCGTGGGTGACTGATCACCGCGTCCAGCCCGGGCGCGTGGGTCGCGATCCACTCCTCACGCTGGGCCAGCGGGACGCTGGAGCGCAGCACGCGGACTCGAAACCCCGCCTCCCTGAGAAGTCGTTCAATCCTTCCTTGGACATCGTGCCGATCCGTGTATTGCACGTAGATCCAGACCTTCCGACCGCTGGCCCTCTCGGAGCGAACCAGGTCGATGAGCTCTTGTTCCTTCGGCCGGATCACGTCTTCCGGCAGAGCGGGAGGGATCGTGACTGTGATGAACTCGCCCGAGCGCCAGTATCCGACGGGCTTCCACCCAAACGGATGATCGGGATAGGCCAGGAGCGTCTGGAGCATGGCGCCCAGCAAGCGGCGGTCCCGGCGGCGCATCATTTCCTTGATGGCGTCCGCCAGCGGCCGTTCCACGGCGTCCCGGTACGCCCTGGCCAGCTTTACATCCATCTGCACCGGGACGCACTCCTCGGCAAGCGCCGGCAGGTTGTCGGCGACTTCGTTCAAGCTGAGGAATACGGCCTTGTCGATCAGATGCCTGCCGAACAGCGCCGGCATGATGCCGGGGCAAACGGATTTGGTCGTGGACTTCGAGCCTCGGGACATGCGGTTATCTTCACCGCGGCCTCCTGACCTTTCCGTGATGCGGGTCTCGATGCGGCCATAGCGTTCGTTGAACGCCGTCGCGTTGGACCAGCCCAGCCCTTCGTGGACCAGCGAGCGAGGGGCCAGCCGAAAGAGCAACGGTCGCAGGTGCTCCGCATAGCCGCCAATCAACGTGCCGGTCAGCGCGATGACCTTGTGGCAACTGGCCGCCAGCGCTGCGGCGGCGTGTCCCTGGGCGGTGTCGGCACCCTTCTCCTCGTGGACCTCGTCCAGCACCAGGTAGCTGAAGAAACGCCGTAGGTGCCGCTTGATGTAGAGCGCCGGCTCGTACCGGCGGAGGCGGCCGTTCATCTGCCACAAGGGGGAGCCACAACCTGGGACCAGGCGGCTTTCTGCTTCCTGCCCGGAGTCGCCTTGGCTGCGGTCATTGGCCAACACCCACTCGCATCGGGATCGGTGCTTCCAGAGGCCCGTGCCGGCGTGACCGTCCCTGGCCGGCTTACCTAGAACAACTGGCTCTCGATCTTCATTCACCAGCCTCAAGCCGCACGCTGGGCAGCGCAGGAAGCCGTCATCAAGATGTTCTGACCGGCAGCAAGCCGGTTGCCACAGGGCGCCGAGCTTGGCCCGATCCCTGGCGATAACGTACCACTGGATCAGGTTCGGTTTGCTCGTGCGATCCAGGTGCAGCAAGCTCTTCCAACTCCCGATCTGAATGACCTCGGCGCCGGGGATCGTCTCGCGGATCTCCCGCTCCCACTTGTGGACCAGTTGGCCAGGACAAAACACGAGCGCCCGATAGGGCCGGCTGCCGGCATGGGCATGGAGTGCCGCCAGTGCCATGATCGTCTTGCCGGTGCCCATTTCGCCGACAAGCAAAAGTGCCTTCTGCCGGCAGAGTGACTTGCGGGCGGCCTCGATGACGTGCGCCTGGGCCTCGAACGGCTGGCGGAGCAGCTCCGGCTGTCTCACTGGATCGCGTCCCGGCACGTGCAAGGGGTTCAGCGACTGCTGGGCCTGCTTGCCGAGCATCGAGCCATAGGCCAGCATGTACTGGTCCAGGTTGTCGATCTCGCTGTCGATGGCCGGCGGTTGTAGCGCACGCCGACGTGCCGTTTGCCGGCCGATGGCCAGGTGCCCTGCCTTGATGCCAGCGCTCACCAGCTCATCCAGCACGGCATCGTCCGCCAGCACGATCCCGGCCTGGCAACCGCTCTGAGTCAGCTCCACGATGGCGCCTCGCTCCTTCATCTTCCGCGTCAGCCAACAAATCCACTGGCGTAGCAAGGGCGTCGTGAACTGGCTGCCCTGAAGATGCTGCCATAGGGCGTCCTCCGTCATGGCCGCCATGAAGCCTGCTCGCTTGGCCAGACAGAGGACGTGCCACAAGCCGTAGTCGAGCCGCGTCCGGTGGACGCGGTATCCGTCGGGACATGGGCTCAGGGCGCTCCCTTGGACGCGGCCTACATGGCTCGAATACTCGACTCGCCGCTGCTCCTTGCCGGACGAGCGTAAGCCGGCCGTGAGCGCCTTGACGCTGGTTTCCGGCCCCACGACAGACAGCAGCAGAATCTCGTCGTAGTGCAACCCGATGGCGTCGCAGCGCAGCGTGAACCGGGACGACGTGCGCCGACCCTCGCGGCCCGCGCCGTAGACCTCGAACTGGAAGGACCCGACCTGGTGGCCGGTCTCTTGCGCTTCTGGCATGGTTGTCTCCTGTGTTCATGATGTTGCCCGCCACGAGAAAGACGTGCGGTCAGCCCTGACCTACGTGTCCATAAAGGTCCGAACCTCGCCGGTCAGGTCCACGGTGCGGACGACCAACTCGATGCGTTCCGAGATGGTCGTCTTCGTCGTCGTGCTGCCGTCAGGGTTCTCGGTATCCGTTACGTCCGCTAGAAACTCGTGCCTGCGGGATGTGCCACGAACCACATGCGGCGGCTTGCCTGGCGGCTGGACCAGGCCATCCAGGTGACCGCTGGCGAGCAAGAGTGCGACGTGACCGATACCAAGCGCTAAGGGAGGCGATGGCAGCGGGGTTTGGGTCGGCGCGGTCAGGTGTGAGCGAAGCGCCGACGTCGCCAGCATTCGCTGCAATTCGGACTCGGTGGGCTCGACCTTCTTGAAGATACGGGGGCCCGTACCAGCCGGGATGCGGTAGACGAAGCCCCGTGGAGCAACTGCCGCTTCCCAGGATGGCTCCTCGGCCCGCAGCCTAGCCCGCTTTAGGCCAAACACAATGACCTCGTTGAACCGTCGGTATGCCTCGGGAAATGGCACGATCAAGCAGTTCTCGTAGTGGCGTGCAAAGTGCCTGCGGGCATCCGAGTATTCGCCAACCACGTCCTCGGGGCAGACCAGGGCCATGACGCCGCCGGGCATCAGCCAATCGGTCGCCGTCTGTAAGAACTGCTCCTCGATCCGGTGTCCCCCGTAGCCATCGTCGAAGGGCGGGTTCAGCCAGATGAACGAGAAGCTGTTCAGGCTAGCGCGGCATCCGAAGAAGCTAGCCGGCGCCAGGACACGGGACTCGGGAAGGGTCGCGTGAACTTTCTCGGCCCGGCTATCGTCCAGTTCGATGGCGAAGGTCAACGCCCCAGGACAGCCGAGTGCTTCACCGAGTTGCCGGACCGCAGCGCCCTCACCGGCACACGGATCGAGAATTGAAAACGGTTGGTTTACCGGCGGACTCAGGAATGTCGCGGCGTGCGCGATCGCTTCGGGAGGCGCGGGGTAGAACCCGCCGCGCATCTGTGCGGCTAACCTCATTCGCGTTACCTTCGTGAAAAAGAAAAGCCGCTCAGCGAAGACGCCGAGCGGCCGGGGTCTGACGAGAGTTGACTGCTACGCGGCGGCCTTGGACTGGTCCGGGTCCGCGCAGTTGAGGCCGACAGAGGTGTGTCTGCTAAGTGGTGGGGCGTTGCTCATCGGACCGGACACCGACGTAGCTCGGGAAACGGGGCACGCCCGCGTCGGACAGCTCCTGGTAGCGGAACGTGATGGTCGTGCCGACCGGCGGCGGATTGGCCCGTTGCTTGTCGGAGAAGCCGGTGCCGACCGAGAACGTGATGCCGTTGGGCAGCCGGACGGTGAGCGCCCCCAGCCGGCCCTTGTGCCGCCCGGCGCCCGCCTCGTGGCCGATCACGACGGCCTCGGCGTCGTGGAACGTCTTGACCTTCAGCAGCGTGGCCGAGCGGCCGACTTCGTACTTCGAGCCGGGCTCACGCAGCATCAGCCCTTCGCCGCCCAGGGCCTCGATGCGCCGCAGCTCGCTCCGCAGGTGATCCGTATCGCGGCAGAGCTGGTGCTCGTGCGGCAGGATGAACTGCGACGGTCGCCGCCGCAGGGCATCTTGCACGAACGCCAGGCGGTCCTCGAAGCCGCCAGCCTCAGCGGGCGCGTCGAAGACGAGATAGCGGACTTCTCGCCACAGCTCGGTCTTGTCCTGCCGCCGCACGATGCTCACGGTCCGCTGGAACTTCTTGCGGTCGATCCACAGCTCGCCGTCGAGCGGCGTCTCGGGCAGGCCTTCGAGGAACCAGTCGGGAGCGTGGAAGAGGTTTCCCTGGCGAGACAGGAACTGCTTGCCGTCCCAGTAGGCGCGCACGCCGTCGAGCTTCTCGCTCATCCACCAGCCGGACAGGTCGGTGGCGTTGTCCCAGCGCTCGGCCAGCAAGAGTGGCGGGCCGCCAGCGCCTTCCTCGTTGCTGGCCTTGCTGGTGGGACGTTGCGGAAGGGCGCCACCGATTCGCTCCTCTTCGGCCGCGTCGCCGCGCAGCTTGCGCAGGTGCTTGCACGTGCGCCGCTCGATCGCCAGCGACTGGTTGCGCCAGGCCGGGCACGTGCAGGAATAGACGCCGCCGATGTTCTTGAGCACGTAGGGCTTCGAGCCGGAGCCCTTCATCTCGATCGATTCGCCGTCTTGCAGGTCGGGCATGTTGAACCTCGCAAAAGGAGGGATGGTTAATCGGATCGCTGATCCTTCTTTGCTCGCCGAGCTCTACCCAAGATCGACTTGGTAGGAGCTGGCTCCTGACGGTCTCAGCAAGCAAGTCAGTCCCGGCACGGCTGCTTCGAGCTTCTCAACAAGTTCATCAGGTTCCTCGATGGAGGGCTTCAGAACGGACCTCACGATCTGAGGCCAATTCACCTGCTCATGGCTGGCAAAGTGGAGCACCAGCGATTCCCCGATCGTCAACTCGTAGCGATATAGTCGTCGAGTAGCTTGGTTCACAAGACTTCCTCCCAAGGTTGTCACCAAGACAAGTTGTTGCCATTCTGAATCTGCCGCTTGTCTTCTGGGCGGAGTGGGCGGAGCTGACTGCTCCAAGGCGCGTAGGCGGGCACGGAATTGACGAATGCGCTTGGCACGGCCGTACCGCGTCAGGTTCATGGGCCGCCATGTCTCGCGAAGCATCCCGATCCACGAGCGACAAGTGTCGCGGTCGGCGTTGTCGACCACCTCGCGCCACGCAGCGTCCCTAATGCGTGCCATTCGCTCTTCGTGTGTTTCTGTTTCCATAAAGGCTCCTACTCAACCGAATCATGCAGACCTCTCCTCTCGAGACACGAGGTCTCGCACCCGGTCCACGAGAACATCACGAACACGCAGCACTTCGTCGGCCAACTCGGCCAGTGTGTCGAACTGGTAGCACCAAGCCTTGTGGCCTTCGTAGAAGTAGCAGTAGGGCCGTGCTTCGTGATCCCAGTCGATCACCGCCAGCCGGCTGTGGCCGTCAAAGCTGGCGTCGATCACGAGCCAGAAATCCAGCGTCGGCGACTCCGACCAGTAGCCCTCGCGCCGCAGGATCTCGGCGGCGAGCTCCGTGGCTGGGCAGAGAATGGCCTCAAACTTGTGACGAAGATCCTGCAGGAGATCGTCGCCGATCTCGTCTTCAGGGATGCAGCCCTCACAAGGACTGAAAACGTTGAAGGCCTCGCAGATTTCCAGGTCGGGCTCGTCGTTATCGGCTGGCTCGTCAAAAATCCGGTCTGGCACGCGACGGACTGCGACGCGCTGCAACACGTCACGTTGCTCGTCCGTGAGGGCATCAAATTCCTTGCGGGTATAGGGACAATCGCTCATGGAAGGCCTCGCAGGTCGTGGTATTCGACGTTGTCGAGCAGCTCGACGATGTCGGGGAGCCGGAAAAACTGCCGCCGCTGTGCCGGGTTGAGCAGCCCGTAGGCGGCATCGAAGAGGATATGCAGGTCGCCGATCTCGAAATCCGCCTCGCCGGCATTCGCGGCGTGCTCGGCCGCGGCCTTCACCAACTGGCGCCACAGGGGCGTCTTGGGACGTGTCATGGTTCCTCCTCCTCGTCGGGCTCCTGATCCTCCAGCTTGACCAGGTCCACCGTGACCTCGCCCAGCGCGTCGGAGTCGGGATACAGAATCTCCTCTTCCACGTCGCCATCAGGGCCGCTCACGCAGACTGAAATGCCGTCCTGGCACTCGGCCAGCGCGGCCACGAGACGCTGCCGGGCCTCCTCAAAAGTCGATGCCGCGACGGTCGCGTAGAGGTGGGCCGGATAGGTCAGTCGGAATCTGGGCACGGTTGGTCTCCTCACTTGGAGTCGAGCACCTCGTAGTGCGTAATCTCAACGTCTTCGACGGTGGCCTTGTCGGTGCGAGGCTCGAAGTCCCATTCGGCATCCTCGATCAGCTCGTCGATGCCGAGGCCCTCGTCCATCGTGACGACGAGCCGGACATGCAGCTCAACGTAGACTTTTCTCATGGATCCTCCTGGCTGATGTCGATCGTGTCGATCTCGTAGCGATGGTCATCGACCTCCAGGTCGGTCTCGCCGGACAGCAGGCCGGTGAGCAGGGCATGTTCCATGAAGAACGCCAGCGCGTCGTGACATTCCTGGTGGGTCGGGATCGTGCCGCCAGGCTTCTCATACTTCACGCGCAGGCGGAGTTCGACGAGTCGGACAGCCATCAGTGGTCCTCCGGGGGTTCTTGGTTCTTGTCGCCGGCTGCTGCTCGGCCACTACCTCGACCTTCATGGCCAACAGCTCGGTGCCCCAGAAGCGCTGGGTCGCGGAATAGATGCTGGAATCGATCCGTGCGCCGGCGGGGCCATCACGCCACACGCAGGGCACGGGATCGGGAAACTCAACGTCGAACGTGAGCTTGCCGCGCGGGTGGATAAGACATCGGGTGATTTGCCCGATACCCACTTCGGGAAACGGGAACCGGATCCAGAGTCCCAGCCAGGGATGATCCGTGATCCTGCGCGTGCGGAATTCCCACCGGATCGAGCCCGGCCAGCTCCATCAGTCCCCCCAGCCACTGGGGCGAGTCCGGCTGCCAGGCTTCCAAGAGGGCAGGGGGCAGCGTGCGAGGTGTTGAAGGTTTCATCGGGTTGCATCTCAAGGGTCAGGGTAGAGCGTGGCGTCAAACGGGAGTGCCACACAGGATCGGATGGGAACGGCCCGGGCAGCACCTGGCGACGGGCACCAAGCAGAGTGACGCGACTTGCGATCGCGCAAGACGGCTAGCGATTTGGCTGCAACAGCCGGCGAGCCCCTACGGCTACTCAGGCGTAATCCAGAGGGCGCGTCTCGTGCACATCGTGCGTGCGGTCGTCCACCTGCACCCTGGGGTTGCCACGGTCCATGAAGTAGTGATACGTGGCGGTGAAGCCGTCGGTCGTGGACTCGACGATGTCCACGTTCGCCAACTCACCGATCGCGGCCAACTCTCGAAGGCAGGGCTCGATGACGCGGCCGGCATTGCGGTAGTAGCCGTCGAACTCGAGGCGCTTGTCCGTGAGATCGACGAGTGACCCGTATCGTGCGTTCTCCTCCTCCGTCCAGGATTCAAACAGTCGCTGGAGAATCTGGGCGCCCTTCTTCGTTCTAACGTTAATGTGGCCCTGTATCGTGGAGTAGTAGCTCATGGCCTTCTCCTCATGCAGGCAGGTCTAGGTCCTCGTCCAGATAAGCCAGCGCGTGGCACACAGGACACTCGCCGATCGGCACGGTGCCGCCCGGTTCGATCCGTTCCCACAGGTCTTGGATTGGCCGGGTCTGGTTCGCCGTGCCCTTCCAACTACAGTTGTCGCACGAGCACGGGCGTTGATCGTCTGGTTCTGCGAAGGGGCTGATGGACATCGGTAGTCCTCCTCGAAGGGTGTGTTGATGCGAAGGCTGAGCTCTTGGCGGCCGGACTAATCTTGGTGCCCAGCGTGGCTCTGGTTGTATTGGCGGCTCACGAGCCGCTCGGCCCAGCGCAGTACCTGCCGCTCCCGCAGCCGCTCGCAATTGACGATCGCCCAGGCCGCCGCGTGGCCCGCGTTGCAAAAGAGGTCCGCGTAACCGTAGCGGCCGAGAAACTCCCGGCTGACCACGCGGGTCGAGTGATACAGGACTCGCCAACAGCCGCGGCGATACTCAGGGCCGTGGTACGTGTCGGTCGCGCCGCCGTAGAAGTAAATCTCGTCCTTGGGCTGAGCGGTCTCGAGGTGCGGATCGGTGCCGCTTCGCATCTCGTCGGGCCGCAGTTTTCTCCACTTGGTGGGGCCGTTGGCTGTCTCGGTACGGTAGTGCGGCCGCAGCCGCCGTCCGCACCACTGGCAGATCGGCCGCTGGTGCATCGGCAGAACCGATGGGCTCATCTGGTTCCTCCGCCTGCCCTGGGGCGACCCTCGACTTGCGTGCTTGTCTCGCCACCGTGTGGCTCATCACGTGGCCCCAGGGCTTCTCGCACTGCCGTCTCTACGTCCTCTGGCACGTGCTGGCGGCGGATACGAGCCGGTCTGCCATACCACAGTTCGGCGTGGCAGATCATCCGCCGGGGGTTCTCTTGAAACCATCGCTCAAGGTCTTCGATGACTTTCTTGGCGTCTTGCCGAATCTCCTGTTCTGTGAGTTGCTTGTAGACGACAAACGTGGTCATGCTGTCCTCCTCTTTGGCTGTCGGGCGCAACACGTGGGCCTGGATCAGGTGCTTCCTGATTCGTGCTCTGGGTCGTCCATCAAGTGGGTGTCGAAGTTCCAGGGCATGCGGTCGTCGCAGCTGGAGAACGTCGATCTGGAGGCCATGAACGCCGTGCCGGCTGAGCACCTCGGCCAACGGCTCAAACTCGTAGGGCTCGTTGGCCAGGTCGCCGACGTTGAAGTCGTGGCAGCTTGCTTCCCAAGCCTCGCGGCCCTCGGGCGTCTGCTGCCACTCGGCCAAGGCGCGCCGCAGGGCTGCCAGCAGCTCGCTGGGGTGGACTCCGTTCCACTCGATCACGGCGAACGTCTCTTCGTCGCGGCTGTCGCGGCGAACAATGAGGCGCTGACGAAAGGCACTCATCGGTGCTGTCTCCTTGGCGGCTTGGGTGGCGGTGGGAAATCCTCGGGGTACTCCGCGGAGAGCAACCGGCGGACATCGACCCGCGCTGACGACAGGGGCAACGCCTCGCAGGCGTGCAGATACGCCGAGAACTTCTGGCCGTTGTGCCTGGTCGTCGTGACGCGTTCCGTGTCGGCCCCCTCCACGTCGAGGTCCACCACGAAGTAGGTCGCCGGGACGCCATCGACGTACACCTCCTGGACCAGCCCGCCAGCCAGCTCAATCACAATCCGCCGCGCCACGGGTGTGGTCGTCACCCAGCGCACGTCGTCGAGACGGCTGGGGCGTTTGTTCTTTTTGAGAATCTTCATGTTGGTTCTCCGGATGTTGGTGGAGAATCGACGATCGTCAGTGGCGGCAGAGGCGGGATAGCGTCCAGCAGCTCGTCCAGCTTCGCCAGGGCCTGCTGATGGTCGCCCTGTCGGAGCAGGGGGCGGACATTCTGCAGGTCGTCTAGCAGCACGACGGGTTCGCCGTCCTGCGTGGCCCGGATCCAACCTGGCTCCTGCATGCCGGGCCGGAAGTAGACGAGCTCGCCGTCGTACTCGTACTTGGCATCCGAGCGGCGGTTGAAGGCGATCCCGTGCTCGACCAGAAAGTCTTCCAGGTCGGGAAAGCACCCGCCGCAGGCTTCGTCGTCGCCGGCACTGAGCACGGAGCAGTCGTGTTGCCGCAACTCATCGACCAGCTCGTCAGGCGTCGTGGCCTGCACGGCGTCTTCACACCAGTCCCAACGCAGCGTCTTGGCTTGCACCCGAGCCAGCAGCTCAGGCACGAGCCCTCGCGAGAGTGGCCCGCCGATTTCGATCAAGCCAGGAAAACGGTCGCTCATGGTTCGTCCTCCGGGTCGATCGGGCGAGCCGACAGCGTCGGGGTGTCGTTGAGGTTGTTGATCTCCGCCAGCGGGAAGCAGGTGATGTGCTCGTCACGCTGGGGCTCGAAATCGAGCTTGAGCTGCTCGGCGAGCCAAACCGCGTCGTCCTCGTCGGCCACAGGCGCCGGTGCCTTCCCAGCGGAAGAGATAGAGCGTCGCTCCGTACTGGTGCTCATGGACCGCCAGGTAGAGGCGGTCGAGATCGCGAAGTTCAAGAGGCATGCAAATCTCCTGTGGTGAGAGGCAGATTGGTTGCGACCGCCATCCGCTCGCGCGCGAAACAAGATGGCTCCCGCACCCACGGGCTGCGCAACCGTTGTTCACAACGCGGTGCGGAGCAGAGGGCTGGCTGAAGAGAGGAGGCCAGCGGGGCAACTGCCGATCGGCAGGCACAGGACTACGAGCTTGCCGAGTCGTTGCTGTCGGGGCTGATGGATCGCACGCCAGCGGCCTCAAGGTGCTCGAAGTCGGGATACGACAGAATTGGCGCGGCCAAGGCGGCGCCGCAGTGGTCCTTGAGCTGGCCCACGCGGGCCGCGATCATCTCGTTCCACTCGCCGACCTCCAGGGCAAGCGCCCTCGCGTCGCGGCACTCCCAATAGCCCCCCTCGTCACTGACGGTTTCCAGAATGCCCAGCTCCCGCGCATAGTCCAAGAGCCGAACGATCGCCAGGTGACAACGGAGGAAGTTCTCCACGCCACCGCAGGCCGGATCGCTGGCATACTGGGTCTTGCAGAAGCTGCTCCATCGCCAGCCTGTCAGGTTTGTGCGGACCGTTCCGCGCGGCGTCTCGATCATGCCCGGATAGTGCACGAGGCCGAAGTTGGCGTCTTCGCATCCGTCGGCGGGCCGAATCCAGAAGGCCACCAGATGGCATGGCTTGACGCGATAATAGTAGGGCTTGCGGCTGACCGAGCCTTCGCTCTGGATCAGCAGCCAAACGAGCGGGTCGTCATGGTCGCGACGCTCAAAGTCACAGTCCTGGCCGCGCAGCTCCATGACTTCCCCGACCTCCTGGAACGGCAGGTCGAGGGCTCGGGCGCGGAGCTGGCCAACCAGGCGTCGTGCGTCGGTCAGACGCTTCGAGCCCGAGCGCAAGCTGTAGTGAATCGTCAGTCCCATGATGAATGCCTCGTTCAGATTCATTGTGAATAGGCTCAGCGAATGCCGAGTGCCTCGCAGATCTCGCGGTAGGTTCCAGAATCGACCTCTCGGTCGTCACCCAGCAGATACGCCAACTGGGACTCGAGGCCCTCGTTGTTAATGCTGCTGGCTTCGCCGCTCTTGGCGTCGTGCACCAGCTCATCCAGGGCATCGTCGTCGGGAACGTTGGGCGAGCGCTTCAGCTTACGCAGGATCGCCTGGAGCGCTTCTTGTGAACTCATCGGTGTGTCTCCTGGTGTTGGACGGCGTTGAACGCCGAATCGATCTCCGCCTGGCTGAACCCCAGCTCGCGGAGCACGCCGGCCAATGAGCCGGAGCTTCTTCGTGGATCGTGCTGAGCGCCGCACGCTCGCTGCCGGGCCAGGCCACGGCGGAGCCATTGCGCGCCGGGTCATTCTCAAACGTCAGCTTGATCTGCATCGTTGATCTCCTGCTCAAGGACCTTGGGCTTCCTGCTCCAGCTCTCGCCGGCTTGCTTCCAACCGGCCCGGTATTGCTGGGTCGCCGCCCGGCTGGCCTCCTGGTGGCCGCGGTAAGGACGGTTCAGCACGCCGAAGTAGCCGCGGTCGTAGGGGTGATTCTCAAAGGTGCGGCCCCAGGAATTCGCCGGCCGGAAGTTGCGTCTTGGCTGCCCGCTGGCGCGTGGAATCAGATCGACGGGACATGGCTGATCTCCGCGGTGGAGCGGGATGCTCTCAAGTCCTTGCCGCTACGTGCAAGGGATTCGCATGGTCGTAGCAGCGTGGGCGAGTTACGCGTCTTCTAGTCTCGGCGTGATGCCGTGGCGGGACAGGAGAAGCTGCAGAGCATCGATGAAGTCGGCGCCCGATCGTGCCGCGAGCGTGTTCTCGCCGGTGAGTCGGCCGGTATCTTGGTCCGCGTAGAGCAGCCGTGCCACTTCCTCGGCAAACTCAAGGAGGGCTGCCGGGGACGGGACAGGTTCCAAAGTGCGGCTGGTCTCGCCGCTTGGCGGTGCCGCAGGGGAGGCGTTTAACTGCAGCAGGGATGCCAATGGCTTGTCGCCTGCCGCAGCCCGTAAGGCGTTGCCGACATCCGTCCCCTCCAGGGTCGCCAACGGGATGCAGTCGTGCCGAATGACGTCGGCTAACTGCTGCTCGCCGCGGTCGTTCGTGATGGCGACGATGCCCTTCTCGTCGGGTGTGCAGCTCTCGGTGTCCCAATCCACCACGATCGCCTCCAGCGACTCGCTGCCGAGACCGGCGAACACGTCCTGCACCACGCCGCCCGAGACGTTGATCACCACGACGGTACGACATTCGTTCATAGATGTTCTCCCGGGGTTATCTGACCAGCTCAGCAGTGGAAAGACACCACGACCACGCTGGTCAGGCATGGATCGAGGTCCTCAACGGCTTCCTGATAAGATCCGTAAGTCGGTGAGAGCATCTCCTCGGCGTTGAAATCGTAGAGGGCCCAGCGGCGGCACGAGTCGTCTTGGTCCTGCCCAGCGTCCGCTGGCTCCAGGCCGGCCGGTGCAGAGCTATCAGCTTCGCGGTCCGCGACAGCCGATTCCTCCAGAAGGTCAATCCGCTGAAACGGTCCACCAGACCGTGGCGCCACCTCAAAGACCGTGGCGATTGAACTCAAGTCACGATGGATCTCCAGAGCATTCTCAACAGCCTCGCGGGGAGTCTCGGCATCGACCTCGATCTCCCAGCGCACACGGTATTCAGGCATGGATTTCATCCCTTTCTTGGATCGCGCGGTTTGTCTTTCATCGAGTCATCCTCTGGTAGCTCTTGATGGCGCGGACGGTCGCGCCCCTGCACAGCCGCTCGACCTTCACGGGCTTGCCCGGCTTCAGGCCGAGATGGAAAGCGCGATAGGAAGTGCGGCCGCGCTGGACTGCTTGGGCAGCGTTTCGTGCGCAGACCACGTGGTAAGTTTCGGGCTCGAAATAGACGCGATAGGCGTTAAGTCTCACGCTTGGCATGGTTCAGCCCTTTCACTCGTGAGTTGCTGGCCGAAATTGCCGAGCATGGAAGCGGGGAATGGCTCATCAGGAAAGGCCGGGTTGGCGCCATCTGCCTCGAGGGTTGACAGCAGTTCGCCGAGACAGGCTGAGGTGTGGTGCCGGTCCTGGAACCATTGACTCGCTCGGCACTCGCCAGCGGTGATCTCGTCTACCAGGTAGCAGACCACGTCTTCGTTGAACTCATGGCCGGCTTGCTGGCACGCCGCGTACACGTCCGTGCGGGCCAGGACCTGGTCGATTGCCTGTTGCGGCGAGTCTGCCTCGATCTCCTCCAGCGGAATGTGGATCACGGGGAAGACATGGACACGGTAGCGATTGCTCATCGGCCAGCTCCTAGTGGGTGGGCCACAAGATGACGGCCGGCACGGCGCCGGGCTCGTTCTCCAGGGCCAGTTCGCCGGCAAACGGCGGCGGCTCGGCCCGGTAGTGGGCCGGCCCGACCGAGTGCAGCGGACTGACGCCGTTGCCCTCGCTGTCGCGGGCCACGACGACCAGCGTGTCGGGCGGAAACGGCTTGAGTAGTTCTCGTAGTTCTTGAACCTTCATGGGCACTCCAAAGATGAAGGGGCTGTGGTCGTGGCTCGACGCCGCGTTGGCGCCGAGCGTTTCTTGCGCAGGCTGGTCAGCAGGCCGCTACGCTCTTCAGGGTGTCGTTCCAGATACGCTTGCAGGCGGTCGGCCAGATTTTGGCCATAGGAACAGGCAGTCTGGCGGTAGGCTTCCCAGACGCTTGGTCCGGTGATCGGTCGCCGCGGCGGTTCAGGCGGCAAGACGCCCCAGCAGGGTACCTCGCGCCAGCCATCGTCAGCCTGATCGATTGCGGCCCAGGGATGGCCCAGAGACCCTTCCGCCTTGGCGACGATCCGGATTACTGCGTCGGAGACGTTGTCAAAGAATTCCCGGGCCGCCCGGTAGAGCGTCTCTGGGCGCGGCTGGCCTTGGTCGTCGTAGCCGAAACACCGCTCGTGGGACTTGCCGAATGCGTCCGTCGTCCGGTAGATCCGGCCGTCCAGACCATCGGGGACCCAGAGCCCGCCATCGTCATAGTCGCCAGCCACCACGATGCGGTCGCCGGCCCAGCTTCCGATGAATCGGACTTCGTCGGGCGTGAGCGCCTCGGTCGCCAGGTCGCCGCCGCCGCGGCCGTTGGCGTGGGCCAGCAAGATTGCCAGGCCTCGAGAGGACCATGCGAGCGAGTGCTGAACTCCATCAACTTCAGGCCGCAGCCGAAGCGGTGGGGATCGAGGTACTGTCGTTTGTCGGGATTTACGATCAGGTAGTATTGGCCCATCGTGAGATTCCGGTTGCTTGAGTTGAGGGAAAACATCGTCCGTGAACTGGGCTTACGCTCATGGCCGCCGGGCCTGCCGCGCTGGCCGAGTGCGGCCGATCAGCCCTAGGGCCTGTAGGGCCGCCTCGATGTGCTCTTCGCTTGGGCAGCCGCCCTGGTCGTCACAGTCCTGCAGGGCGCTGTCGCGGTGGTCCCAGAGCCACGTGAAGACCTGCTGCTCCCAGCCCGCGGGCAAGTCGTAGCGCTCCTGGAACCGCCAGCCGGCGATCGCGATGTTCTCCACCGCGGCCTCGCACTGCCGGGCGGCGTGGTCGGCCTCATCCAGCAGCTCGTCGCGGGCGATCCGCCGGGCCAAGCCGTACCAGACCCGGAAGACCGGTGTGATGCGGCCACCACGGTAGACGCGAACCGCATAGCCCTCGACCCAGCCGACGGCCCAATGAAAGTGGTGCTCGGCGAAGAGGTCGGCGCTGTCCCGGGAGGGCCGGAGGGCTGCGTCGATCGCGGCCGCATTGCTCTGGTCCGTCAGACCGCTGTCGCGGTGGTGCGTGTAGACCAGGCACCAGTCGTCGGCGTGATCCAGCACCTCGGGCCGGTTCCAGGCAAAGCCCTTGAAGTCCCGCCAGTTTCCCGCCATGGCGCGGGCGGCTTGCTTGAGCGAGCTGGTCATGCGGTGGCCTCCTGCCCTGTCGCAGTATTGGGCTGGAGGGCGGCGCGCTGCTGCTGGACCCAGGTGTGGGCGTTGCGCGACTTGATCGCCTTGGCCGTGACCACGATCCCGCCGCCGCCGAACTCGCCGACGCGTGGGAGCGAGCAGACCTTGGCATACGTGACGCTCCAGCAGTCTTGCGGCCGGAAGCGGCGGAGGAACTTCTGCACCAGGTGCACCAGGCACTCCAGGCTCGCGCCGCCGTCATCGTGAACCCACAGATGACGGTCCCAGCCGTCGGGCGTATCGTGATCGTCGGCGAACTCGTAGCCGAAGCCGGCCCCGCATTCGCTGTACTCGTCGGCGTCCTCGATGTCCCGCAAGAAACGGCAGCCTTGCCATTCCGGCTCGCGGCCGACCAGGTGCGACGGCACCTGGTCCTCGCGATACTCCTGGCCGCCAATGACCTCGACGAATTGCAGTTGGTCCCGCAGCCAGGCTTCTTCGTCTACAGTCAGGCGCGGGATGACTTCGGAGAACTGAGTGAAGTTGTTGGCCATGCCATAACTCCCTGATAAGGCAACTCGCCGCCACGCCCGGCTTGCGATTGAGCCGAGCGTGACGGCGAGGCAGTGACGTTGCGTCTAGTTGACCGAGGGGTCGCGGGGAATGTTGCGGCGGGCCTTGGGGGCCTTGCCGGTTTGGTCCGGCCGGCCGTAGATGCCGGCGTGATCGGCGCTCAGGCACCGGCCGCTGGCCCAGTTCCGCAGCCGCTCGACCGACTCGGCCGACGTGACCGAGACCGGTACGATGTTCTGGGCCGCCCCAAGGAGCGGCAGGTCCAAGAGCGCGGCCAGCCGGCAGCAGGCCCGGATCTCGGCGCCCGTCCAGCCCTCATCGGCCGGCAGCTTCTGCGCGGTGTCCAGTCCGAACAGCTCCAGGTAGAGCCGCCAGATCGCTTGCCGCTCCTCCCGGCCCGGCAGGTCGATGAAGAACACGGCATCGAACCGCTCGGCCCGGCTGAACTCAGGCGGCAGCCGCGAAACGTCGTTGGCCGTGCAGACGACGAAGACGTCGGATTCGTGATCGTTGAGCCAGGCAAGGAACGAGCCGAACATGCGGGCCGACACGCCGCTGTCGGTCTGGCCCGAACTGGCCACGCCGGCGAATGCCTTCTCGACTTCGTCGATCATCGCTACACAAGGCGCCATCGCGTCGATGATCCGCAGGGCCTGGCGGGTCCGCTCCTCGGACTGACCGACCAGCGAGCCCAACAGAGCCCCCACGTCGAGCATCAGGACCGGGCGGCCCACCTCCTTGCCGAGCGCCTTGCAAAATTGGCTCTTGCCGCAGCCGGGCGGCGAAAGTAGCAGCACGCCCCTGGGCCGCTTGAGCGGATTGCCGCGGCTGGGCTGCAAGAGGGCCCGCTTGGTGAAGGCCTTGAGGGCCTGGAGGCCGCCGAGGCTGGTGAAGTCCTCGCCACCGCGGTAGAGCTGAAGCAGGCCACTCTTTTTTAGCATCTGGCACTTCATCTCCCACAAGGAAGTCGGTGCCAGCCGGCCTTCGCGGGCGATCGACAAGCTGTAGGCCCCTTCGGCCTCGTAGCGGGTCAGCCCGACGGCCGCATCGAGCACGGCCTCCAGTTCCGGGCCGCTGGGCATCTCGCCCTCCTCGACCGCAATCCCGCGGGCGATCTCGGCAAGCTGCTCGCGGCCGGGCAGCTCGTGCTCCAGCACGACGAAGAGCTTCTCCAGCTCGACCGGGATCTGGACCACCGGCGAAAGCACCACGACGAAGGTCCGGTTCTGCTTGCCGCGGTGGATCTGCCGCACGAGGGCCTGGACGACCTCGGCCGACTGGAGGAAGCGGTGGAAGTTGTGCAGCACCAAAAGGGCCGATCCCTTTCGTTGTCCCTGTTCATCTTCTTCGGGCGCCAGGGCACCCAGGGCGCGAATCGCGGCCAGCGGATCGGTCGAGCGGGTGCCCTGCTCGGCCACCTGGCCCTCAACGCTCAGTCCTTGCTCGATATCCCACGTGGCCAGCGGCCAACGCTCCTGGCGGCACAACTGCCGGATCTCGGCCAAGGCATCCTGGTCCTCGTGGGTTTGGATCCAGATGCCGGTGAAACAAGCGCAGACGTATTCCGACAAACGCTCAGCGAGCGACATGCTTGGTCTCCTGAGAAAGAAGAAGGTTGAATGACTGGGCAAGTGGCCGTCCAGCCAGGCAGCCGTGGCCAGGCCATTGATCGGGCCGACTCGGCGCGACAAGCTGACGGATGCCGCCCTTGGCCTCATGGCCGTTTCTTGACTCTTGAACCACTCGTCCCATGAAGATCGCGATCACTGGAGCCACCGGCTTCGTCGGGCGCTACCTGGTTCGAGAACTGGCTGGCCAGGGGCAGGAGCTGCCCTGCTGGTACGGAACGGCCAGCGACCGTAGCGGCTTGGAAGACGTGGCGTCGCAGATCGAGTGGCGGCCGGGCCGGCTAGGCGACGGGTCAGCCTCGCGCGAGCTGGTGAGAGGTTGCGGCGCCGTGGTGCACGCCGCCCTGCATCATCCTGGCGGCGGCTTCCGGGGCGGCGAAGGGGACATCATTCCGTTCGTGCAGGCCAACGTGGTCGGCACGCTCCAGTTGATTGAAGCCGCCCTGCGGGCCGACGTAGGCCGGTTCGTCTTCATTTCGACCTGCGCGGTCCACGAGAAAATCCGCGATGACCGGCCACTGGACGAGACGCATCCCAACTGGCCCACCAGCCACTACGGCGCCCACAAGGGGGCGATCGAGAAATTCGTCCACAGCTATGGTCTGGGCATGGGCTACGCGATCTGCGCCTTGCGCCCACGGGCGTCTATGGACTGGCTCATCCGGCCCACGAGAGCAAGTGGTTCGATCTCGTGAAGGCGGTGGTCGAAGGCCGCCAGGTCCAGTGCCAGCGTGGCGGCAAGGAAATCCACGCCGCCGACGTGGCCAAGGCCGTGGGCGTCTTGCTGAAGGCCCCGACGAAGACAATCACGGGCGAAACGTTCAACTGCTACGACCTCTATGTTTCCGAGTGGGACGTAGCCCACCTGGCGAAACATATCGCGGGCAGCCCCAGCACGATCACGGGCCAACCGACGCAGCCCAGGCACGAGATCGTGACCGAGAAACTCCGCCGCCTGGGGATGAAGTTTGGCGGGCGGCGATTAGTGGAAGAGACGGTGGGCCAGTTGGTCGAAGCGGCCAGCGGCCAAGAAGCGTAGCCCGGCCCGGGCCTAACGGCCAGCTAGATCGGCAATCGCCCGCAGCCAAGAGATGACTTCGCCCTCGGGATCACGCTCAGCGAGCCGCTCGCGCGTCATGCGGTCCACGGCCAGCGTGTTGAGCCAATGCTTGGCTCGCTCCCGCAGCCGTCGGTGACATCGCGACGCCAGCTCCTCCCAGGGAACGCTGGGCGTGGCCGCCTCGTAGAGCCGACGGGCTACCAGGGTGGCCACCGCCTCTCGGTCGCCGAAGCGAACCTCAACGCCACGCGCCTCCCGCAACACGTCGGGGTGGAGATAGCTTTCCAGATTGCGCTTCGTAGTCACGAAGGCTTGGCAGCGGGGCGCGAATTGATCACCGCCGCAGCCTGCTCGCGCAGCGAGGCCTCGGGCGGCTCCTCACGGTCGTACAGGTGAAACTCTGCCTTCCCGAGGGTCTCGAGGCGCCGGCACCAGGCCCGCACGTTCCCGCCGTTGATTGGCAGAAACACCAGGCGGCTGGTCTGCTCAAGCGAGCCTAGGTCTGGCAGCTCGGGATCGTGGGCATGCAGCATCCGGCTGATGCGGCGCAAGAACTCAACGTCATGCGGGCCTTCGACGACAAGCAAGACGGGAAGATGGGAAGCAGGTGACGTGACACAGGGTTGTCGGGGCCGGCACAGGTGGCGTCTTAGCAGGCGCCACCAGCCCAGCCAGGGATTTTTGTTCATGCGACTCCTTGGTCTAGGGATTGTGTCGGGCCATCTCCCGCTCGATGCGGGCCACCGACCGCTGATGACGTTCCAGCGCATGGAACGCTCGCTTGAGCTTCGCCATCCAGCGATTGAGGCCGGCCCGCTCCTTTTCCAGGCGCGGCCCGCTGTCGCTCGACAATGGCTCGGCGGCGCGAATCGGCTGGCGGCGATTGGTGGGGCCGCACGATGCGGCGTCGAGGGGTGGTCATCGGGTGCCCTCCTGGAGAGTCTGGTGCTGGGGTTGCTGCTGGTAGAACTCGCTGGTGAGCTGCTCGCTCACCCGTTTGCCGAGGGCTTGCTCGATGAACCGGCTAGCCTCTCGGCACTCGCCGCCCGTGAAGCCCTTGGTCTCGACGCGCGTCTCGCCGGTCGGCGAGACGATGATCTTGATGGTCTTCATGCGGCACCTCCGAGCTGGACCGTAACCTCGATGTAACCGTCGGCGAGCTGGGCCTCGGTGGCCTGGCGGCCGTTGCGGCGGGCTTCCAGCTTGGCCGCCTCGATCGCGTAGGCCTGAAGGAAGCGGTGGAGCTGCACCTGCTCGCCCCACGCGCCACCGTAGTTGTCGAACTTCACTTGCCCGGTCTCGAGCTGACACACGACCGGGTAGTGCCAGCCGGGGAGCTGGACGGCCAGGCCCGTGGCCTCGCCGCTGAAGAGCTGGGTGGTGCCTTGAGTGGGTTGCGGCAGTCCGAGCCGCTGGCAAGCGGCCTCCACGGCCGCCGGGTCGCGGACCTCCGTCTCGATCGTCACGACGTGCGACATGGTGTTCCTTTCGGTTTGCGTGGTTAATTCTCAGGTCGACCTGACAATTACAGTAAGGCGCGCGGCTCACGGCTGCGCGATGTGTTCGAGCTGCTTGGCCGGAGGAGGCCCCAGGAGGGTTGGCTCCTCCGAAATCAACTCGTTGGCCAAGTAATCGACCAGCGCGTCGGCCTCCGCGGTGCCCCGCTGGGCTGACATCCAGATGTAGGCCGCCAAGAGGAGCGGCACTAAGCAGCCGAGCGTGACGCCCAGTGCGCCGATCGCCTGGGCAATGATCGGGTCACGGCCCCGCTGGGCCGCTAGGCGCGTCGCTCTTGTTCCAGCTCGTCGCGCTGCCGCAGCACGTCGGCCTGCTGGGCCTGGAGCTGCTGCTGGATCTTGCCCTGGGCGGCCAAGAGCTCGCGGCGGGCCTCGGCATCAGCCGACACCAGTTGCCGCGACGCCTCGGCCATCTGGTTGCTCAACTCCACGAGCCGCTCGGTGTGGCGGGCCTGCTGGTCCAGTGCCTGCCGGGCCAGCTTGGCTTGTTGCTGGTCGGGCGAGTCACCGCAGCCGCTCAGAGTCCCGGCCGCGAGGGCGACGAGAAGGATCAGGGGGACGATGCGTTTCATCTCGGTTCCTCCAGAATTCCAGGAAACGGGCCAGGAGCTGCTGTAGGCGCGCCGCAGCCTGACCTCGCGGGCCAGGGCGATCACGAGCGCGACGGCCAGCAGCGACGTGGCCGTAAGGACGAATGCCATCAGGATCTCCAGGTGAGAGTGAGCCCCCGGCTGACCCGGCCGGGGGCAACGGAAGGCGGAATGCCGGCCACCGGGCGGCGAGTCAAGGGGGTGGCCGGCCGCCACGATAAAAATGGGGGTAAAGGGGGTCAGAAGGCCCCTGAGCCGGCCAGGAGGGCTCCCGGGGCCTGTTGGGCTCTCGGAGGCGTTCCTAGGGCCGCCAGGTGCCGTTTTTGTCGTGTCTGGCGCCGAAGATCGGGGCCGAGGGGTGCGCGTCGAGGCTCCAAATCCGACATACAAGTTGGATTTTGCCCATGCAACACCAGTGTCGCCTTGGCCGACTCGCCTCAACCCTGCCGGCGCTGTTCTCGGGGTCGGGTGCTGACGCGTCTTGAGCCGCCGGGCCAAAGCGATGACGGCCCAGCCGCTTACCACCACGGCGAGGGCAACGGCGAACAAGAACAACAAGTCACCGGTCTGGTAGGCCACCAGGACGGCCGCGAGCAGCAGCGGCCAGGAGGCGGCGATCCAACGGCGGCCAGGAGGACGGAACATGTTTCACCTCCAGTAGGGGAAGAAAGTGCCGCGGGCAACGCTGCCCGCGGCGAGACCACGCTGAAGCGACCCACGTCAGGCCGCTGATGACTTCGCTGCGGGCACCTGGCCCAGCTCGGCGGCCTGGGCCTGAAAGCAGCCGCCACGATTCATCCAGCTCGCGCCGGATTTGCGAGATGCGGCCCTGCGGTGACTCCGAACCGGCGGGCGGTCGCCTTGGTCGTCTCGCCGCTGGCCAATGCGCGAGCGATCTCGCGCTGGCGGCGGCCAAGAGTGGCGAGCCACGAGCAGATGTCGATGCGTGTCGCTACCACCTCCGCCGGCGTGACCCGGCTCTCGGGGGTGACGAGTAGCTCGACCCACTTGATGCCGTTGCGATTGGTGCGGTGGAGCGACAAGACCTCAAAGCCATGCCGACGCTGGGCAGAACGCGAGAGCGCATCCGTGTAGTTTTGCCGGCCCCCGACGTGCCGGCCGTTGAAGACGTGCAGGACCGCGTAGCGTGCCAGCGGCGTGGCGTATGCGATCTGCTGCCGGCCAAGCTGGACCAGTCGGCGATACGCAACCAGCGCGGCTGCCGTGGCCTCGGCGACTGCCTCGTCGCGGGCAGCCGGGTCGAGATGACGAAACGCGAAGCGGGCGAACCGCTCGATCGCGGGGACCAGCTCAAGAAATCGGCGCTGCCACGAGAACGGGACTTGGCGTCGAATCGGCGCAATCATGGCGACCTCCAGTAGTGGCCGCCCGCGGTGGGCGGCCTGTTGGGAAACAGGACCGCCCCGCACCGCGCGAGGCAGAACGAGCCCGGTGCAAGGGAGCGGGTAGCGAAACAAGAAGCCCGCGCGAGGCAGATTGTCGCCGTCTGCCCGGGCAAAATGGGCCGTTTTAGCCCCTTAGAAGAGCGAACCGGCCCGGTTCAAGGGATATGACGCGGTAGAGCCAGAAATTTAGAGCGTTCGGGTGCCAAGAAAGACAGGATGCCTCGGCGCGAGTCATCCAGCTGTTAGTGGCTCTATCCAGCGAGTATCATCGCCCCGACACCGCCAGGTTGCCGGCTGCTTAACCATGTGGGCACCAGATGTCATCAAAGGCCACTGGTGCTCGGTGATGCGCAAGGCCCGAAGAATCGCGCTTCGTTGACCGAACGCCTCAGACCGCGGCTAGATGCCGCGGGCATGACCGGTCATTCTAGGCCCGCTCGTTCAACGAACGCCGTGACGGTCACGCCGTACATCCGACAAAACTCAGCCAGCTCCACGACGTTCATCCGGCGTTCACCCGACTCGCACTTCGAGACGAACGACGCGTGTGTTCCGAACTGGGCTGCCACCTTGGCTTGCGTCAGCCCAGATTCCTTGCGGATTTCACGGAGCACCTCAAGCACGCGTCTGTAGGCTCTCGAGTGCCGGGCTTT
>CAWEKV010000003.1:702500-930111 GCA_963809785.1 uncultured Planctomycetia bacterium | reverse complement strand
AACGTATCGCTGAACCATCGCCTGCCGCCCGATGGGGCTCCCCTGGTAGTGCCAGCTTCCGTCGCCCGCGATTCGCATGTCGATCTCGCCGCAATAGGGCGGATCCCATAGATGCACCGGCGGTGGCTCGCGGCGTTGGCCGATCGCCGCCGACAGCGATTCGAGCCCCTTTTGACCGCCGTTCGTCATGCGACACTCCGCCTGCCCGCCTCGCGGTTTCGTGAAGGCTGTGCCCGAAAGCCCATGAAATTCAAGGATACCCTAGCTTGGCCGCCAGCGCATGAGCGGCACAGGATTTGCCTTGATTGCGACGGACTGACGGAGTTTCGTGTCAAGGAACCTCGCCGTTGAATTGGCCAATGGTGGCAGCGCACTGGAGAATTGAATGTCGGCAAAAACCGAGAATTTGGAGAGCCTGGATCAGGCGATTGTGCGCGCGGCCGAAGCTACGGCGGCGAGCATCCGCACCGCACGCGCGTCGATCGGAGCCGTCATCTTCGGCCAGGAGCAGGTTGTCGAGCAGGCACTGATCACCGTGCTTGCCGGCGGTCACGCGCTTCTCGTCGGCGTACCTGGTCTCGCCAAGACAAAACTTGTGGACACCATGGGCACGGTGCTCGGTCTCGATGCGCGACGCATCCAGTTCACGCCCGACCTGATGCCGTCCGACATTCTCGGCTCGGAAGTGCTCGAGGAAAGCTCGAGCGGCAAGCGTGCGTTCCGCTTTATCAAGGGCCCGGTGTTCGCCCAGCTTCTTCTGGCCGACGAAATCAATCGCGCGAGTCCGCGAACGCAGTCGGCGCTCTTGCAGGCGATGCAAGAGTATCACGTGACGATCGCCGGTCAGCGCCATGACCTGCCGCGGCCCTTCCATGTGCTCTCGACGCAGAACCCGATCGAGCAGGAGGGCACGTACCCGCTTCCCGAAGCACAGCTCGACCGATTTCTGATGGAAATCGACGTTCACTATCCCGACCGCGATGCAGAGCGCCGCATCTTGTTCGACACCACCGGCGTCGAGGAATTGAAGCCGCGCGCAGCAATGACCGCCGACGATCTGCTCGCGGCGCAACGGCTTGTGCGTCGTATTCCCGTCGGCCAGTCGGTGGTCGAGGCAATCCTGACGCTCGTACGATCCGCGCGACCGGACGGCGAAGGTGACGAGGTCACTCGTCACATCGCATGGGGTCCGAGCCCGCGCGCCAGTCAGGCGCTCATGCTCGCTGTGCGCGCCCGTGCATTGCTTGACGGACGGCTGTCGCCCTCGATCGACGACGTGATCGCCCTCGCTGAACCCGTGCTCAAGCACCGCATGGCCCTCACCTTCGCGGCACGCGCCGACGGTGAGACCATTGCCGGCGTCGTCGGCCGGCTCAAGGCGAGACTTGGATAAGCGCATGAACGCCGCCCCGGCGACGCTGCGAGCGGCCGAAGGCGAAGTCCGCAGCGTCGCTTACAGCGCAGCGCAACTCGTCGCCGCCATGCCGCGCCTCGTGCTTGAGGCGCGTCGTATCGCGGCGTCCGTCTATCATGGCGTGCACGGCCGCCGCCGCGCCGGGCCTGGTGAGAATTTCTGGCAGTATCGACGTTTCGTCGACGGCGAGCCCGCAAGCCGCGTCGACTGGCGCCGCTCCGCGCGCGACGACGTCCTCTTTGTGCGCGAGCGAGAATGGGAAGCAGCGCATACGATCTGGATCTGGCCCGACGTATCGCCGTCCATGCTGTTCAACTCCTCGGACAAAACCGGCCTCCGAAACGCGACCGCGCGCTCGTGCTCGCATTCGCCCTCGGCGACCTGCTTGTGCGTGGCGGCGAACGCGTCGGCATTCCGGGCGTCATGCGGCCAACCGCGAGCCGCGCCGTCATCGAACGAATGGCCGACACGATCATCCATCAAGGCGAACCGCAGAGCCTGCCGCCACTCTTTCATCCCGGCTCCCGGGACGAGATTGTGATCCTTGGCGATCTGTGGAGTTCGGCCGCCGAAGTAACGAACCGGATTTCGGGCCTCGCCGCGAACGGCGCAGGCGGCCACGTGGTGCAGATTGTCGATGTGGCGGAAGAGACGTTTCCGTATTCCGGCCGGGTTGAATTCGAAGAGCCCGAGGGCGCGGGGTCGATCACGGTCGGCCGCGCCGAAGCATGGGCTGCCGACTATATCGAACGCGTCGCCCGGCATCGCGCCGCGATCCGCGCGGAGGCCGCCCGCGGCGGCTGGAGCTTCGCGGTCCACCGCACCGAACGTCCTGCGAGCGAGATCCTGCTCGCCCTCCACGCGCGCATGAGCGCTTCGGCCGACGCGCCTGCCGCACCGGCAGCCGGCCGCGCAGACGATGGAAGAGGCCGCCCTATGATGGCCGGCCTTCCGCTCGCTTTCGCGTCGCCACTTATTCTGCTCGGGCTGCTCGCCCTGCCGGTCCTGTGGTGGCTGCTGCGGTTGATCCCGCCGCGCCCACGCCGTATCGCCTTTCCGCCGACCCGTATTCTGTTCGAGATCGAGCCGAAAGAAGAGACGCCTGCCCGTACGCCCTGGTGGCTGACGCTGCTGCGCCTCCTGCTCGCGGCGCTCATCATCATCGCCGCCGCAGGCCCCTTTGGAATCCGCCGCCCGCGGGCTCGCGGCCGACCGGCCCGGCCGTGCTTCTGATCGATTCCGGCTGGGCTTCCGCCGCGCGCTGGGACCACCGCGTCGCGACCGCCGAAGCGATCATCGAGCGTGCCGAAGCCGAAGGTCGCGGCATCGCCGTGCTCGCGAGCGGCTCACCGCCGAAAGAAGCCTCGCTGCTTGCGCCCGGTCGAAGCGCGCGAAGTGCTGCGCCTGCTGCGCCTTCCCCGCACGCTCCGGATCGCAACGATCTGATCGCACCGCTGACTCGCCTGCTGCGACCTATTCCGGACGCATCGGTGATCTGGCTCACCGACGCTGTCGATCTCGGCGACGGCGGCAAGTTCGTCGCGGCGCTCAATCAACTCGCGCCCGAACGTGTCTTCACAGTGAGCGGCGGCATTCCCGGGGCGCTCGCAATTGCCGGCGCGGACAACGCGGCGGCAGGCCTGACCGTCCGCGTGATGCGCGCCGAACCGTCGGCGCCCGCACAGGGCATCGTGCGCGCGCGCGATTTGCGCGGCCTTGCGCTCGGCGACGCGCCGTTCAACTTCGCCGGCGGCGCGCTGGAGACCGAAGCGAAATTCGATCTCCCGGTCGAAATCAGAAACGACATCGCGCGACTGGAAATCTCCGGCGAACGTTCCGCCGGCGCGGTCGAGCTCCTCGACAAACGATGGCGGCGTCGCACCGTTGGCGTCGTGTCCGGCGCAACGGCCGATACGGCGCAGCCGCTTCTCGCTCCCACTTATTATCTCTCGCGCGCGCTTGGTCCTTTCGCCGACGTACGCCTCGCCGAGGGCGCGGCGCCTGCCACCGCAGTCGAGCGGTTTATCGATCAACGCCTGCCGGTGATCGCTCTGTCGGACGTCGGTAACCTCGCCGAGCCCGCACGCAACCGCCTCGTCAAATGGATCGATGACGGCGGCGTGCTTGTTCGCTTCGCCGGGCCGCGCCTTGCCGCTGCCGACGACAGTCTCGTACCGGTCCGGCTGCGCCGCGGCGGCCGCACGCTTGGCGGCTCGCTGTCCTGGGAGCAGCCGCAAAAGCTCGGCAGCTTCTCGCGCGAAGGACCGTTCAACGATCTCGACGTACCTGACGACGTGGTCGTGCAGCGTCAGGTGCTGGCCGAGCCCGACGGCCTTCTCGTCGAGCGCACATGGGCGTCGCTTGCCGACGGCACGCCACTCGTAACCGCGACCCGGCGCGGCCGCGGCATGATCGTGCTTTTTCACGTCACCGCCGACACGGCTGGTCGAATCTCCCGATCTCGGGCAGCTTCGTCGAGATGCTGCGCAGGATCATCGCCCTCGCGGGCTCGGGCGCCGTTGCGACCGGCACGGCCGCGCCGGAGCGCGGCCCCGCGCCGACGGTCGCCCCCTCTCGCCTGCTCGATGGCTTCGGCGCTTTCACCGCGCCCGGTCCGACCGCGCGGCCGATTCCCGCGAGCTTCACCGGCCGGGCGATCGCCGACCATCCTCCCGGCTTCTACGGTCCTCCTGAAGGACTTATCGCGGTCAATACGTTGGCCGCCGACGACAAGCTCAATCCGCTCGATCTCGGTCCGCTGCGAGCGCGCGTCGAACCGTACAGTCAGGGCGAAGCCGTCGACCTGCGCGCCGGCGTCCTCATGGGCGTCTTCAGCCTGCTGCTGCTCGATGCCCTGATCGTGTTCCTGCTCGCCGGCGGCCTTTCGCGCATCGCCAAACGCCGCGCGACGGCGGCACTCGCTCTCGCCTTTCTGCTTCCCGCGCTCGGCAGCGGAGACCGTTTGCGGGCGCAGGAAATAACTCAGGCGCAGGCGAACTTTGCCCTGCAGGCCACTTTGCAGACCCGTTTCGCATATGTGCGTTCCGGGGACTTCGGAAGTTGACCGCGTGAGCCACGCCGGCCTCGAAGGCCTCTCGATCTTCATGTCGCAGCGAACGGCGCTGGAACCGGCCGAGCCGATCGCCGTCGATGCGTCGCAGGACGAGCTTTCATTCTTCCCGATGCTCTATTGGCCGGTACTTGCAGCCTCACCGCGGCCTGACGCCGCGACGCTCGCGCGCGTCGACGCGTACATGAAGCAGGGCGGCACGATCATTTTCGACACCCGCGACGCATTTACTTCGCTCACCGGACGGCCGAACGAAGTCTCACCGGCGGTAGCGCGGCTGCGTGAAATCCTCGCCGGCTTGGACATTCCCGAGCTTGAGCCCGTGCCGCGCGACCACGTGCTGACCAAAGCTTTCTATCTCCTGCGCGACTTCCCCGGCCGCTTCACCGGCGGCACGCTCTGGGTCGAGGCGCTGCCCGCCGCGACCGAGGAGCAGGAAGCGCGTCCAGCGCGCGCTGGCGACAGCGTCTCGCAGATTCTCGATCACCTCGAACGATCTCGCTGGTGCCTGGGCTGTTGGCAATGACGGCCAGCCATTGCTGCCGCTGACGCCCGGCGAACCGCGCCAGCGCGAGTTCGCCTTCCGCGTCGGCGTCAACATCGTCATGTACGTGCTGACCGGCAACTACAAGGCCGACCTGGTCCATATCCCGGCGTTGCTCGAGAGGCTCGGGCAATGATGAATTTCGGCCTCACTTTCGATCCGCTCGTTTCGATGCCGATCCTGATCGGCGCGGCGATCGCGGCGTTGATTGTTGCGCTACTGCCGTTCCTGTCGCGTACGCGCGGCGGCATTGTGCGCGCCATCGCACTCGCCCTCGGTCTGCTCGCGCTCGCCAATCCCTCGCTCACGCGCGAAGACCGCGAACCGTTGCCCGTCGTCGCGGCAGTCGTACTCGACCGCAGCGCGAGCCAGCGGTTCGGCGACCGTACACAGGCGACCGACGCTGCGCGGGCGGCGCTCAACGACCGGCTGGGGCGTATTCCCGGCCTTGAAGTGCGCGTCGTCGAGAGCGCCGGCGACAACGAAGGCGACGGCACGCGCCTCTTCGCGGCACTCGGCGCGGCGCTCTCCGATGTTCCGCCGGATCGCGTCGCGGGCGCGATCCTCGTCACCGACGGACGGGTACATGACGTCCCTGCCCAGTCGCTCCTCGGCTTCGACGCTCCGGTTCACTCCCTGATCACCGGCCAGGCAGGCGAACGTGATCGCCGCGTCGTGCTGACGGCGACGCCGCGCTTTGGCATTGTCGGCCAGCGCCAGACCGTCGGCTACCGCATCGACGATGAAGGCGTGCCGCGCGGCGCCGCGCGTGACCTGTCACCGTACGCCGCGACGGCGTGATCGTCGCGAGCGCGATCGTCATCGACCGGCACCGAGACCGAAGTGCCGATCGAGATCACCCATGCCGGTGCGAACATCATCGAGATCGAGGCGGCGCCGCTCGACAACGAACTGACGCCGCTCAACAATCGCGTCGCGCTCACCATCGACGGCGTGCGCGAAAAGCTGCGCGTGCTCCTCGTTTCCGGCGAGCCGCATTCGGGCGAGCGCACCTGGCGCAACCTGCTCAAGTCCGACGCCAACGTCGATCTCATCCATTTCACCATTTTGCGTCCGCCGGAAAAGCAGGACGGCACGCCGATCAACGAACTCTCGCTGATCGCGTTTCCGACGCGCGAGCTGTTCCAGCAGAAGATCAACGACTTCCACCTGATCATCTTCGACCGCTACGCCCAGCAGGGCGTGCTGCCGCTGATCTATTTCGACAACATCGTCGAACTATGTGCGCGACGGCGGCGCGCTCCTGATTGCGGCCGGCCCCGAATATGCCGGCTCGGCATCGATCCACCGCTCGCCGCTCGACACAATTCTGCCCGCGATTCCCACCGGCGAAATTTCCGAAGCCGGCTATCGGGCGGGCCTCACCGATGACGGCAAGCGTCATCCGGTCACGCGGGCAATTGCCCGGCTCGGAAGCGACCCGCCCGCATGGAGCCGCTGGTTCCGCGTCATTGACGCACGCATATCGACCGGCACCGCACTGATGAACGGCGCGAACGACAATCCGCTGCTCGTGCTCGCGCGCCCTAACGAAGGCCGCGTCGCGCTGCTGTTGTCCGATCACATCTGGCTTTGGGCACGCGGCTATGAAGGCGGCGGTCCGCATCTCGATCTGCTGCGCCGGCTCTCGCATTGGCTGATGAAGGAGCCCGAACTCGAAGAAGAACGGCTCATGCTGCTTGCGCGCGGCAACGAATTGCTGGTCGAGCGCCGCACCATGGGCAACGAAGCCGAACCGGTGACGGTCACCGCGCCTTCCGGCGGCGCGCGCACGCTGACGCTGACCCGCGCCGAGCCCGGCATTTTCCGCGCGACGATCTCGGCAGACGAACTCGGTCTCTGGCGCGCGACCGACGGCAAACTCACCGCGCTCGTCAATATCGGCCCGTTGAACCCGCGCGAATATCTGGAGGTGACGAGCACGCGCGATGTGCTCGCTCCGCTCGTCGCCCGCCACCGGCGGCGCGGTGTTGCGTCTTGCCGATCTCGGCAAGAACGCACCGCGCGTCGCCGGCATTCGTGCCGCCGAGCGCTATGCCGGGCCCGACTGGATCGGACTGAAAATGCGCGACGCGAGCGTCGTGCGCGGCCTTGGCCTCTTCCCGCTGTTTGCAGGATTGTCCGGACTTCTGATCCTGCTTACCGGTATCGCGGCGGCTTGGGCGCGCGAAGGGCGCTAGCTCACGACCGACCAATCTGGTCGCACTGCCCCTGATACATCTTTGAACGCACCGGGCTGCAGTTCGGCGATCAGCACGCGGTCGGGATCGACCGGCCCCGGCAATTTCACACGGTTTTTTTCCACTTTCTTGAAACCAAGCCGGCCGTAAAACGGCTCATCGCCGACCAGCAAGACAAGCTTCGCGCCGGAGCCGGCCGCGGCCTTCATCGCGGCCTCGATCAAGGCGCGCCCTACCCCGCGGCCGCGGAACGGCGGCTCGACCGTGAGCGGCCCTAGCAGGAGTGCCTTGGCTCCGCCGATCTTGATCGGCGTCAACCGCACCGAACCCACCAGCAAGGTCCCGATCCGCGCGGTATAGGAAAGCTCGCGGTGATGTTCGACGCCTTCGCGCAACCGGTATGCCGAGCGCGCAAAGCGCCCCGGCCCGAATGTGCGTTCCGAAAGTTTCTCGATCGCGGGATCGTCTTCCGGCTGCTCGGGTTGGATATTGAGCGAGAGGTCGGCCAAGGCGTCATCCGATTTTAAAATCGCGCGCCGAATAACACGGGGCGCGACAAGGGTCCAATGACGGCGCGTTTGCAAATGTTGCTTGCACGCCTTTCTTTCGCGGCTTCGCTCGCGATATTGGCGTAACAAGGAGAAAGTTATGGGCCTGTTGGTAAACGGCGTTTGGCAAGACCGCCCGCTCGACACGAAATCCACCGGCGGGCGCTTTGAGCGTGCGCAGACGCTGTTTCGCAACTGGATCACGCCCGACGGCGCCGCCGGCCTGAGCGGCGACAGCGGCTTCAAGGCCGAGGCCGGCCGTTATCATCTCTATGTTTCGCTCGCCTGCCCGTGGGCGCATCGCACGCTCATTTTCCGCAAGCTGAAAAAGCTCGAGGACTTCATTTCGGTTTCCGTCGTGCATCCCTTGATGCTCGAAGAGGGCTGGACCTTCGATGACTATCCCGGCGCGACTCCCGACACAGCGCTCGGCAAGAAAACGGCTCTACGAAGTCTATCTAGAAGCGCAAAACCGGATTATTCGGGCCGCGTCACGGTGCCGGTGCTATGGGACAAGGAGCAGCGCACGATCGTCAATAACGAATCCGCCGAAATCATCCGCATGTTCAATTCGGCCTTCGACGCGCTGACCGGCAACCGCGACGATTATTATCCGCAAGCGCTCCGCGCCGAGATCGACGCGGTAAATGCGCGCGTTTACAAAAGCATCAACAACGGGGTCTATCGCGCAGGCTTTGCGACGCGGCAGAGCGCCTATGAAGAAGCCTTCAGCGATCTATTTGCCGCACTCGATGAGGTCGAAAAGCATTCTGGACCGGCAGCGCTATCTCGCAGGCGAGCGGCTGACTGAAGCCGATATCCGGCTCTTCACCACGCTGGTTCGTTTCGACGCTGTCTATTTCGGTCACTTCAAATGCAATCTGCGCCGGATCTCGGATTATCCGAACCTCTCGAATTATCTGCGCGAGCTGTTTCAAATCCCGCGATCGGCGCGACGGTGAATTTCGATCACATCAAACGCATTATTACGGGAGCCATCGGCAGATTAATCCCACCGGCATCGTCCCGCTCGGCCCCGAATTGACTTTACCGCGGCGCATGACCGCGCGCGTTTCGACCAGGCGCGTCCCGCCGCACGCGCCGTAACCTGAATCGCTTTCTCAGCTTGCCTTATTCGCTTTCCGAACGCGCTCGCCGCGATTTAACGTCTTCGCTTCCGTCTATATCGCCCTGAATTCGAACTCATAAATCCGGCCTGCGCGATCGCGGTCTCTCGCGCGATGGCTGAAGGGGCATTGAATCAATTCGCGATGACCGGCTTCGACAACGCTTGAACGTTGTCACCAGGTCTCGGCGGGCACCGCTCGGTTCAATATCTCGTCGAGACGGCGCCGGGTTGGAGCGCCGATGTCGTTCGGCAACGCAGCGGTAGGGAAAAATTTCGCCTCGCGGATTTCGTACGTCGGCGCGGGCGGCCCGCTCCATTCAAAGTCGCGCACCACGTAGAGCGCGATGTGATCGCGCCGCGACGCGGCGATGTTCTGAAAGATGCCGTGCAGGACCGGAACGCCCCTGAGCTTGACGCCGCTTTCTTCGACGAGCTCACGCGCGAGCGCGTCCCGGAGGGTCTCGCCGGTCTCCACGCCGCCGCCCGGAAAATGCCAGCCGGCTACATAGCCGTGGCGCACCAGAAGCACCCGGCCCTCTCCATCGAGCACGCATCCCTGAACGCCGAGCGTGAGCCCGCGCGCAAAGCGCCAGTAGAAATGGAGGAGGCGTCTCAGCATCATTGACCAAAGTTCTTTCGGCCGGCACTTCGTGACACGAATCCCTTGAGAAATTCTTTGTGATCCGAGCTATGTAGGTGAAGTGGCGCACCCGCCCGAATGGCATTCATGTTCACGCTCGCCCACCTTTCCGATCCGCACCTGCCGCCCATGCCGGACATCCGCTTCGCCGATCTCTTCGGCAAGCGCATCACCGGCTGGCTCAACTGGCGGCTGCGGCGCGGCGCGCATCACAGTGCGGCCGTGATCGACACGCTCGTCGCCGATCTCGCGACGGTACAGCCTGACCACATTGCCGTCACGGGCGACCTCGTCAATCTCTCGCTCGCTCCTGAGTTTGAGGCCGGCCGGAAATTTCTCACTCGCCTCGGTCCACCCGACCGCGTTTCCGTGGTCCCCGGCAATCATGACGCCTATGTCCACGGCGCGGAGACGATGTTCGCGGAGCAATGGCGCGACTATCTCGCGGCCGACGACGGCACGGACTCGCCTCTTTCCGTTTCTGCGCCGTCGCGGCCCGGTCGCACTCATCGGCCTGTCGACCGCGCTGCCGACCTTGCCCTTCTTTGCGACCGGACGTCTCGGTGCGGATCAGCTCGAACGCTTCGACGCCCTGCTCGGAAACCTGCTGCGAGAACAATGCTTCCGGGTTGTGTTGATCCATCATCCTCCGGCGGGCGACGCGGCCATGGCTGCGGCGGCTGACGGACGCCGACGCCTTTCGTGACGTCATTGCACGCCACGGCGCGGAATTGATCCTGTGCGGGCATGACCACGTCGCCGCGCGTCATGAAATTCGCGGCCCGCGCGGCGCGGTGCCTGTCGTTCAGGTGCCATCTGCGTCGGCCCCGGTCGGCGACCGGCACGGCGCGGCCGCCTACAATCTTTATCGCATTACCGGAAGGCCGGGCGCCTGGACCTGCGAGATCGAAACGCGCGAAATCGGCGCCGACGGCGCCATGCACTCGCGCGGCAAGTCGATGCTCAGCGCAAGCTGAACAGCGCGAGCATCAGTCCGATGCCGATCGCGAGACCCGCGAACAGCATGAACCAGGGATCCCCGGCGCGCTGAGTAAAACCATATGGCCGCGCCGAACCGCCTATCGGGGTGATCACTGGATCGAATGGACGGGCGACCGGCATTGCCGGTACGACCGGCGACGGCGCAGTGCCGGCGAGCAGTTGCTCGCGCGCCACGAGCCGCCGCGCCACGTAGATCGTGATAGCCTTGGCGATTGGCTGGACCTCGAGTAACTCGGCGAGCACGCGCCGTCCATGGGCAGTGTCCTGGAGAAAACGATAGGTGCGTTTGTCTCGTCCCATGGCGACATAAGCGATCATGTCGATCCATAGACGAGGCTGCGTCCCCATCCCGATGCCGCGATCGAACAGATCGAGATGCTCCGCCGGGATTTCCGCAAAGACCTGATCAAGCGCGTCGTTCAGAATGCCGAGGCGGGCCGCCTCGGCATCGCGCAATTCGACAATCACCGCCGAACGCTCGGCCGCTTCAATGCGCGCCGAGCGCACCGCGTCGCGCAGCGGCTTGCTTGTCGCTTTTGGTTGACCGCTATCGTCCATGGCGTCGTCCCGCCTTGAACCTAGCGGTTCGCGGAATGGGCGGGAAGCCGAGACAAGCATGCGGCGTGGGCCTATAGAGACGCACCCGCCGCCTGAGGAACCCGCCATTTGACTGGTTTCGTGCTTGCCGCCGTTCTTCTCGGCGCCCTCATTCATGCGTCGTGGAATGCGCTCATCAAGGCGCAGCCCGACAAATTCTCCGCTGCGTCCCTGGTCGCCATTGGAGCAGGCGTCGTCTCTCTCCCTCTGATCGCGTTCCTGCCCGTGCCGCCCGCTGCTGCCTGGCTCTATATCGCCGCATCGTCGGTGATCCATGTCGGCTATTTTGCGCTCGTCGCATTCGCCTATCGGACGGCTGATCTCGGCGTCGCCTATCCTCTGACGCGCGGCACCGCGCCGCCGGTAACCGCTCTCCTCGCCTACTTTCTGCTCGGCGAGGCGCTGGGCTGGAGCGGATGGCTTGCCGTCACTACGATTGTCGCCGGCATCGCCGCGCTATCGGCCGACGCACTGCTGCGTGGCGGACTGACGAAAGAAACGGCCGCCGGCGCTCTTCTGAACGCAGGCGTTATCGTCGCCTACACGCTGATCGACGGCGTCGGCGCACGCGTGACCGGCAGCGGCTTCGTGTATGTCGCCTGGATGCTCGCCGGCACCGCGATCCTGCTCGCGCTGCTCATGTTTGCCATGCGTGGAAATTCATTCATCGCCGACATGCGCAAGGGCTGGATGCTCGCCATTGGCGCCGGGACGCTTGCACTCAGTTCTTATGCGATAGCGCTTTGGGCGATGACGCAGGCGCCGATCGGTCTCGTCGCTGCGCTCCGCGAAACCTCGGTGCTGTTCGCCGCGATTCTCGGCGCAACCCTGTTCGGCGAGGCGTTCGGTCCGAAGCGCTGGCTCGCGCTCGAATTCATCGTTGGTGGAATTCTGGTTTTACGATTGGCCGGAAGCTGAGCGCCGGCTGGCGCGCTTACTGGCGATACTGCTGGATGCGGGTCGTGCGCAATCCGGCGAGACCATGTCGGTCGATCGACTGTTGCCAGGCGAGAAATTCTTCGACGGTCAGCGTGTAACGCTGGCAGGCCTCTTCGAGCGACAACAGGCCACCACGCACCGCCGCTACGACCTCAGCCTTGCGGCGGATCACCCAGCGGCGCGTATTCGGCGGCGGAAGGTCAGCAATCGTCAGCGGACTGCCATCCGGCCCGATGACGTACTTGACCTTCGGGCGTTGAAGCTCGCTCATGCGTACGCTCACTCGACACACTAAATTCCACAGGAACGTAGTGGTGAGGCGTGAACATTTCCCTAAGCATATCTTGCTGAAACCTTGCGTCGGAAAGAACGCATTGGTTAATACTCGTCAGGAATTAAAGCGATTGAACGGCTTTTATCAGGCGCCTGCGACTTCTTCTTCGCCTTCGTCGTCGGGATCGGCGTCCGGATCGGGATCAGTCGGATCTTGCGGCGCCTCCACAAGTCGTTGCACCGAGCGGATCTGATCCATCGTGATCAGCGTCGCACCGACGAGCAGCAGCGGCTCGTCACCCGACACGTCGACCTGATCGACAATGCCGGAGAAGCTTGTGCCGATCGGTACAGTTTGGCCCGACGCATCCTTCGCCTGAACGACGACCTTGTAGGAGCCCGCCGGAGCAATGCCGCCGGTGGAGGTTCGGCCATTCCATTCATAGGGCTGCGTGCCGGAGGTGAGTGTCTTCTGTTCGGTGAACACCGTGCTGCCGTTCTTGTCGACAATCGAGATCGTCGCCTGCGCCGGACTCGGCGACGACAGATACCAGACAGCGAGACCGTCGCGCAGCTCGCTCGTCGAGCCTTCCGCCGTCACGTGCAGACCGACGAAACTCATTGCGGTCGTGTTCTGTCCGACTTTCGAAAGCTTCACGAGCAATTCAAGCTGCTCGTTCTGGCGTATCTGCTGCTCGACGCCGGCGAAGGAAACGAGCTGCTGCGTGAACTGGTTGGTGTCGAGCGGATCGAGCGGATTCTGGTTCTGCAACTGCGTCGTCAGGAGCATCAGGAACGTGTCGAAGTTCGACGCGATCGACTGCCGGCTGGTTGCTGAGCCCGACCCTGCCCCTGAACTTGCGCCGACGCCGTCAACCGCCATGGCCCGCTCCTAGATCGTGATGTCTACGCCGCCGCGCGCGAACGCGGCCGCTCGATAGTAACCTTGCGCCACGACTTCAGCGGGCTCACCGCCGTCTTGTGTGGCTCTCTCCGCATGGAGATCGCCGCGGCCGGAATTTCCCTGTCCTTGCGCAAAACGCTCATCGGCATGCTGCCGCAACGAGAATTCCAACCCTCCCGCGTCGGTCTTGAGACCGGCCTGCTGTAGCGCGCGCTCGAGGCCTCGCGCTTCGCGCTGCATGAGATCGAGCGTCTCGGGACGGTCGACGGTGAGCTTGGTCGATACATTACCGTTGCGATCCACTTCGAGCCGCACGTCGATGCGGCCGAGCTCCGGCGGATCGAGACGAATGTCGAAGCGGCGCATGCCTTCGCGCATGCGGCTGACGATCTCGACCGCAATCGAAGAGCCGTTGAGCGGAACGGGCTTGGAGTCGTTTGCGTTCGCGGCGTTGAGAATGGCCGAGTCGAAGCTCGCATTGAGGGCGCGCACCGGCTCGGGCATCGGCGCGGTCTGCGCAAGGTTCGGTTGAATTTTCGGTGCGGCGGAATCGACGGGGGCGGGCGCCGTGCTGCTTGTTTCCGCAGGCCGCGCCGCGGCGGTCTCTTGCGGCTTCGCCTGCACCTGCGGCGATCCGCTTTGCTGCTGCGCAAGCTGCTGATCCGCATCGGTGGAAACGGCATCCATCGCGACTGCGAACGGCGCGGAGTTCTGATTGGCGGGCGCGGGCTGCGAGGTCTGTCCCTGATCGGTGCTCGGCGCGGCGGCGCGCATATTGCTCGCGGCGGCGGGAGTAGCCTTCGCGGCTTCGGCATCGCCATCTAGCGTCGGCCTCTGTACCGGCGCCTGCGCCGCGGCGGCCGTCTTGGGCCCGGCAGCAATCGTCGCTTCTTCGGAGGCCTGGTCCGCGTTCGCAACGTTCGGTACGGACTCGGCCGCAGACGTAAGGTTTTTGGCAGCTTCGGCGGGAGCTTGAGCGGCGGTCGCCGTCTCGCCATCGCTGGTAGCGGCCGTCGAGTTTGGCGTCACTGCTCCCGCGACATCCGGCGCGGCCGTTTCAGTTGCAGGCTTGTCGACAACCACTGGCGCTTCGGCACTCGGTTCGGCGCTCGCGATGACCGGCGCATCCGGCGCGCTGGCCACAGTATCGCTCGTCTGGCCGTCCGCGTCCGTTTCAGTTGCTTCGCCTGGCGCCGCGGCGTCGTCCGTCGCCACAGTCTCTGGCGTTGCCGTTTCCCCGGCGGGCTTGCTCTCGCCGCGCGCCGCATCGACGGGCTCACCTTTCGGCTGGTCGCCGTGCTCGAGCGCATCTTCACGTTTCTTGCTGCGCGAGACAGGCGCTGTTGGCTGATCGCGCTTTTCCGGGCGCTCCGTGCGCGCTTCCTCGCGCGCCGGCGGCCGGTTGGCGGCGCTCTCGAGCATGTCGGCGAACGGATCGCCGCTCGGCTGCTGCTGCTTGTTCATCGGCTGAACGCGCGGCTCTGGAGGCTGGATGGGATTGACGCTCGGCACGTACGATTCCTTGACTGACAAAATGACCCAGCATTACCGGAGCAATCGCCGGGCCAACCCGCCGCCGGAAAAATACAAAGAATTTCAGGGGCATAACTGCCTAGGCAGCGGCGGCCAGCGGGCAGGAACCGCCGCCCCGGCAGGATTTGCCGGGCGCGTCGGCCCTTTGCGCGGCAGTGCGGCTGCCCATATAACGGCGCGCGCGGGCAGCCGCCGCAGGACATGCCATGAATCTGGGACTGGACACCGAGGGACGCCCCGAGGCGACACGCATCGTCGTCGCCATGTCGGGCGGCGTCGATTCCTCGGTCGTCGCCGCGCTCCTGAAGCATGGCGGCTACGAGGTGATCGGCGTCACCCTTCAGCTCTATGACCACGGCGAAGCGACGCAGCGGAAGGGCGCCTGCTGCGCCGGCCGCGATATTCATGATGCACGCGCGGTCGCGGCGAAACTCGGCATCGCTCATTTCGTCCTCGATTACGAAGCGCGCTTCCGCGAAGCCGTGATCGAGCCGTTCATCGACAGCTACGTCGCCGGCGAGACGCCGGTGCCCTGCGTCGCCTGCAATCAGCAGGTCAAATTCGCCGATCTTCTGGAAACCGCGCGCGACCTTGGTGCGGCGGCACTCGCCACCGGCCACTATGTCGAAAGCCGGCCCGCGGCGAACGGCAGGCGCGCGCTCTTCCGCGCGCGCGACGCCGAACGCGACCAGAGCTACTTCCTCTATGGCACGACGCCCGAGGAGCTGAATTTTCTCCGCTTCCCGCTCGGCGCAATGCCGAAGAGCGAAGTGCGCGCGCTTGCGCGCGAGCTTGGCCTCTCCGTCGCCGACAAGCAGGACAGTCAGGACATCTGCTTCGTGCCGTCGGGACGCTATACCGACGTGATCGCACGTCTCCGGCCCGAGGCGGCCGAGGCGGGCGACATCGTGCACCTTGACGGCCGCGTGCTCGGCCAGCACTCCGGCATCGTGCATTTCACCGTCGGTCAGCGCCGGGGCATTGGCGTCGCCACCGGCGACCCGCTGTACGTGCTGCGCCTCGATCCCGCCCGTCGCCAGGTCATCGTTGGCCCACGCGAGGCACTTGAAGTGCACCACATCAAAATTGACTGTGTGAATTGGCTCGGCGACACGCCGCTCGGCAACGCGGCGCACGACGGCCTGCCGGTCTTCGTGCGTGTGCGCTCGACACGTGCACCGCGTCCGGCGACTCTGTTCGCGCGCGCATCCGGCATCGAGGTCGAGCTTGAAGACGCCGAGGAAGGCGTCGCCCCCGGACAGGCCTGCGTGATCTACGAATCCGCCGACGACCGCGCGCGTCTCCTCGGCGGAGGTGTCATCCGAAGCACAAGCCGAGCAGGCGAGCCAGCAATTGCGCGCGAGCTGTCGCGCCTCGCCGCGGACTGAAACCGCGTGGCCGATATCGACAAGCAGTCGGTTGCCCGCGCCTATGCGCGCTGGGCACCCGTTTATGATTTCGTGTTCGGCCGCGTCTTCGCGCGCGGCCGCGCCGCCTCGATCGCAGCCGCAGAGCGTGTCGGCGGCCGGATTCTCGACGTCGGCGTCGGCACCGGCATCGCGCTGCCCGACTACAAGCGCACCAACAGGATTGCCGCCGTCGACTATTCCGAACCGATGTTGCGCAAGGCGAAAGAGCGTGTGGTCGGGCAGAAACTCGATCATGTGGAATGCGTCGCCGTCATGGATGCACAACAGCTCGGCTTCGCCGACGCGGTGTTCGACGCGGTGATTGCACAATATGTGGTGACCGCCGTACCCGATCCCGAGGCGACCCTCGATGAGCTCGTCCGCGTCGTACGGCCCGGCGGCGAGATCATCCTCGTCAATCATATCGGCGCCGAAGGCGGATCGCGCTGGCTGTTCGAGCAGGGCTTCGCGCCGGTCGCGCGCAGGCTCGGCTGGCGGCCCGAATTTCCCTGGCAGCGCCTCGCCGACTGGTCCAGGCGCCACGGCGGAGTGCGTTTACTGGAACGGACGCCGATGCCGCCACTCGGGCATTTTTCCATGATCCGATACGAACGCCTGCGGCCCGCGGCCTGATCGGCCCGCCTTGACACTACGTCGCCCCGCTTTAGAACCAGCGCCCGACCCCCTATATGGTTGGTTTGAAAGGCTCGGCGAAACCGGGCCGGTGGCGGCGGGGTAGCTCAGTTGGTTAGAGCAGCGGAATCATAATCCGCGTGTCGGCGGTTCAAATCCGTCCCCCGCTACCAAACTTTCCTGAATGATGCGAACGGCCGTCGCGCAATTACGGCGCACTCTCCGCGATCCGGTAACCGATCCCCAACTCCGTCACGATCACCTGCGGGTCGTCCGGCTTCTCTTCGATCTTCTGCCGCAGATGGCCGACATAGACGCGCAGATACTGCGTGTCTTCGGTGTGCGCCGGTCCCCAGACCGCCGTCAGAATCTGGCGATGGGTGAGTACCTTGCCGGGATGTCGCGCAAAAAACGACAACAGTTCAAACTCCTTCGGCGTCAGCTTGATTTCCTGACCGTCGCGGGTGATGCGGTGTCGTACATTGTCGATCTCGAGCCCGCCTATTTTCAGTACCGGAACCTCGGCATTCCTCTGCATTCGATGTCTGAGCGCCGCGCGCATCCGTGCGAGTAGTTCGCCGACGCCGAATGGTTTGTTGACGAAGTCGTCGGCTCCGGCGTCGAGAGCATCGATTTTCTCCGCTTCACGATCACGCGCCGACAGAACGACGATCGGAATGTCCGACCATTGGCGCACGCGCCGGATGACGTCTTTGCCGTCGCCGTCGGGAAGCCCGAGATCGAGCACCACGATATCCGGCGCAGACGCGGCGATCCGTTTTGTCGCGTCCGCCGCGGTCTCCGCCACTTCCATCTCATATCCGTTCGCTTCCACCGCCGGCCGCAGAAACCGGGCGATGGCCGGTTCGTCGTCAACCAGCAGCACGCGAGTCTTTCCACTCATGGGGCGGGCTCCATCCGCGGAAACGTCAGTGTCACGCGCGTACCCCGCCCGCCCGCTACAGGACTTTCGGCGGAAACCGTACCGTCGTGAGCCTCAAGAATTCCTTTCGCGATCGCCAGTCCCAGCCCAGTACCTTCCTCGCCGTCCTTCGCGCCGGCCTTTCGACCGCGAAAAAATTTCTCAAACACGTGGGGCAAGATGTCGGGCGGGATGCCCGGTCCCTCGTCGGTAACCCGGACTTCTATTTGAAGCGGCAAGACCACCACCTCGATATTGATCCGCGTCTCGGCGGGCGTATGGGCGACAGCGTTGCCGACGACGTTGCCGATGGCCTGCTCCGCGAGCGTGGCATCCGCGCGAGTGATCGGTAGCTGATCGCCGAAGCTTGCCTCAAGCTTCCTTTCAGGGAACCGCTGACGCGCGCGGGTCGCGACCCTTTCGACGATCTCGCGCAGATCGATCCAGTCGCTTCGCAACTCGAGAACGCCCGCCTCGATCCGCGTAATCGCCAGCAAGTTGCGTACCATGTCATCGAGATGACCGGCTTCGCCCTTGATCTGCCGCAAGCAGATCGCTCCTCGCAGACGCGGATAGCTTGTCTCCGTACTCCAGAAGACTTGTCGCAGATCCGAGAATGGATGCGAGCGGCGTCCGGAAGTCGTGTGAGATGGACGCGAGCAAGGTATTGCGCACCCGCTCCGCCTCGGCTTCGGTTCGTGCCGCCACCATTTCGCGGTTGAGCGACGCGCGCTCCAGCGCCGAAGAAGTCTGCTCGGCCAACGCATCGAGGAGCGCGCGTGCTTCAGGATCGAGCGGCGGAATTTCTCCGCCCTGCGCTATGCCGAGTACCCCGCCGCTGCCACGACGTCCACTTCAATGGCAGAAAAAGCCACGGAACGGTCGGAAGCGTTCCCGTTTGCGCACCCGCCGGCTCGTCTTGCGAGAACGCCCATCGCGCGGCCGTCATCGCCGCGGTGTCGAGCGCATCTTCCGGCGGCCACGCGGCCCGAAGGGCGAGCTCGCCGTTTTGCGGCAGCAGGATCACCGTATTGCGGTTACAGGCTCAGATTGATCTCGCGTGACCGCCGCCTCCGCGACGGCGTCGATCGTCGCCAGGCCGGACAGCTTCTTCGTGAACTCGTAAAGCCGGCGTGTGGCTCGCATCCGGTCGACGGAAATCCGCGCATGATCGCGGACGCGTCCCGCCAGCGTCGAGGTGAACGACCGCAACACCGAGGAAAACGAACAACGCCAACAGCTCGTGCGGCTGCGCGATGGTGAACGTGTAGTCGGCTCGATGAAGAAAAAATTGTAGGCAAGGAAAGACAGGATCGACGCATAGATCGCCGGCCAGACGCCGAAAGCCGACGGCCGGGATCAGCACCGCCATCAGGAAAATCATCGAAACATTGGGAAACGGCGTCAGCGCCGTCATCGCCTGCCCGGCCGCCACTGCGGCAGCCACCGCGAGCGTGGACCAAAGCAACGGCCCGAGTGGCAATCGAACAGGCGAATTTCGCGCGGGCAGGCGCCGGTGTCGCGACGGACTTCTCTGCTCCCGTCACAATATGAATGGCGATGTCGTCCGCACGCCGAACCAGCTCGTGGGGCAACGAACGGCGCAACAATTCACCGAACCATCCACCTCGCCAGCGGCCGATCACGATCTGCGTGACGTTCTCGAACCGCGCGAAGCGCAACGAGCTCGTCTGGGATATCTCTTCCGACGAGCGTTCGCGTCTCCGCTCCCAGCGATCGCGCAAGCTTGAAGACTTCGTCGACCTTGTGGCGTGCGGTCTCGCTCAGGTCGCCGCCGGACGCTCCACCGTCACGGCCATCCAGGGAGCGTCCATCAGGTCGGCGAGACGCTTTGCGGTGCGCACGATTGTCGGTGAGATCGGAATCCGGCCCGACACAAGCCAGGATGCGTTCGCCCGCCGCCCACGGACCTTCGATGGCGTGGGCCTGCATGCGCTCCAGCGAGATCCGCGTCGATGCGCTTCGGCCGCGCGGCGCAAGGTGAGTTCGCGCAAGGCGGTCAGATTCTGCGGCTTGAAGAAATTCTCCACGGCGCGCGCGGCCGTGTCCTGGACATACACCTTTCCCTCCGCCAAGCGCTTCAGCAGTTCATCGGAGGGAAGGTCGACCAGAACGATCTCGTCGGCCTCTCTCGAACACGCTGTCCGGCACGGTTTCGCGCACGCGCACCCGGGTGATCTTCTGGATCACGTCGTTGAGGCTTTCGAGGTGCTGGATGTTCAGCGTCGTCCACACATCGATGCCGGCGCCAAGCAGCTCGTCGATGTCCTGCCAGCGCTTGGGGTGGCGGCTGCCGGGCATGTTGGTGTGGGCGTATTCATCGACGAGCAGCAGGCTCGGCCGCCGCGCCAGCGCCGCGTCGATGTCGAACTCGCTCACTGATGCGGTACATGACGATCGGCTTGCGCGGCAGCACTTCCAGGCCATCAGCAGCGCCTCGGTCTCCCGCCGGCCGTGCGTCTCGACGAGGCCGACGAACGACGTCGCGCCCCTCCGCCTTCGCCGCGCGCGCGCCGACCAGCATGGCGTAGGTCTTGCCGACGCCGGGCGAGGCGCCGAGAAAGATCTTCAGATGCCCGCGCGCCTCTTTCGCCTGGCGAGAGCGAGCAGCGCGTCCGGAGAGCCCGTTGGGCGGGTGTTGGCAGGCATTCATGCCTCATGCCCGCCAGTCTACTGCTTGAGCGTCATCCAAAGCGAGATTGAGCAGCAGAACGTTAACGCGCGGTTCGCCGAGTAGCCCGAGCGCGCGCCCCTCGATCTGCGCCTGCGACCAGGGCGCGCACGCGTTCCGCAGGCATCTTGCGCGCGGCCGCCACGCGCGGGACCTGCATGCAGGGCGTTCTCCGGCGAGATATGCGGATCGAGGCCGCTGCCGGAAGCGGTCACGGCGTCGACGGGAATCGGCCCGCTGACGCCGCTTCGCTTCGCAGCTTTCGCACGTCGCCGCCGACACGATCGAGCAGCTTCTGGGTGATCGGTCCGAGGTTGGAGCCGGCCGAGGACGCAGCGTTGTAGGGCGCATCGACGGTCTTGGAGGCAGTCGTGCGGATCGGCTGGCGTGGTGGCCGACGGTCGCGGTTGAAAATAGCTTGTCGCTCGTGAACGCCTGACCGATCAGTGTCGAACCGATCACCTTGCCGTCCTTGCACGATCAGGCTGCCGTTGGCCGCGACGCGGCATCAGCACCTGCGCGACGTGCGGTGATCGCCAGCGGATAGGCGAGTCCGGTGAGCAGCGTGAAGGCGGCGATCATCACCAGTGCGGGACGAAGATGCTGGATCATGGCCCGCCTCCTTCAGGCCAGATGCAGGGCCGACACGAGGTGTCGATCGAGCTTGATGCCGATGAAGGGCACGACGACGCCGCCGAGGCCGTAGACGAGCAGGTTGCGGCGCAGCAGCGCCGCGCGCGCCGACCGGCCGATAGGTCGACGCCCTCGCAACGCGAGCGGGATCAGCGCGACGATGATCAGCGCGTTGAAGATGACCGCCGACAGGATCGCGCTCTGCGGCGTGGCAAGGCCCATGACGTTGAGCGCACCGAGCTCCGGCAGCGTCGGCCACGAACAACGCCGGGATGATGGCGAAATACTTCGCCACGTCGTTGGCGATCGAGAACGTCGTCAGCGCGCCGCGCGTCATGAGCAGCTGCTTGCCGATCTCGACGACCTCGATGAGCTTGGTGGGGTCGGAATCGAGGTCCACCATGTTGCCGGCTTCGCGCGCGGCCTGCGTGCCGCTCTGCATGGCACACCCCGACGTCGGCCTGCGCGAGCGCGGGCGCGTCGTTGGTGCCGTCGCCGCACATGGCGATCAGCCGGCCGTGCGCCTGCTCGCTCGCGGATGTAGCGCAGCTTGTCCTCCGGCGTGGCCTCGGCGATGAAGTCCGCCACGCCGGCCTCCGAAGCGATCGCGGCTGCCGTCACGGGGTTGTCGCCGGTGATCATGACCGTCTTGATGCCCATGCGGCGCAACTCGACGAAGCGCTGCTTGATCTCGGGCTTCACCACGTCCTTGAGGTGAATGACGCCGAGCAGGCGGCTCGCCCTCCGCAAGGCCCAGCGGCGTGCCGCCCGAGCGGGCGATGCGCTCGACCGCCGCGCGGAACGGCGCCGGCTGTCGACGCGCGATCGGCCCGCCGCATCGCTGGCGAACTTGACCACGGCATCGACGGCGCCCTTGCGCAGTCTGCCGCCCGCCGATCTCGACACCGGACAGCCGGGTCGTGGCCGAAAAGGCGATCGAACTTTGCATCTGTCCTGCAGGCGGCGCATCTGCAGAGCCATACTTCTCCTGCACCAGGGCGACGATCGAGCGGCCCTCGGCGGTCTCGTCGGCCAGGCTTGCGAGAAGCGCGGCTTCCGCCGCCTCGCGTTCCGAGACGCCCGGCGCCGGAATGATCTCGGTCGCCTGGCGGTTGCCGAAGGTGATCGTGCCGGTCTTGTCGAGCAGCAGCGTGTCGACGTCGCCGGCCGCCTCCACCGCGCGCCCCGACATGGCCAGCACGTTGAACTTGAGCAGGCGGTCCATGCCGGCAATGCCGATGGCCGACAGCAGGCCGCCGATGGTCGTCGGGATCAGCGTCACGAACAGGGCGACCAGCACCATCACGGCAATATCGGTGCCGGAATAGGCGCCGAGCCCCGTCAGCGTCACCACGGCGATCAGGAACACGATGGTCATGCCGGCGAGCAGGATGTTGAGCGCGATCTCGTTGGGCGTCTTCTGCCGCTCGGCGCCCTCGACCAGGGCGATCATGCGGTCGAGGAACGAGGAGCCCTGCGCGGCCGTGATCCGCACCACGATCCAGTCGGACAGCACGGTGGTGCCGCCGGTGACGGCGGAACGGTCGCCGCCGGCCTCGCGGATCACCGGTGCCGACTCGCCGGTGATCGCCGCCTCGTTCACCGAGGCGATGCCTTCGACGACCTCGCCGTCGCCGGGAATCATGTCGCCGGCCTCGACCAGCACGGTGTCGCCCGGCCGCAGCTGCGAGGCGTCGACGCCTTCCCAGATCTCGTTGTTGTCGCCCGGCATGAGGATGCGCTTGGCCCGCGTTTCTTCCCTGGCCCGCCGCAGCGCCTCGGCCTGCGCCCGCCCGCGGCCTTCGGCGATCGCCTCGGCGAAGTTGGCGAACAGCACGGTGAACCAGAGCCAGGCGGCGATCTGGCCGCTGAACAGCGCCGGCTGGCCGGTCACCAGGTCGCGGACGAACAGGACCGTCACGAGCGCCGACACGACGGCCGTGACGAAGATCACCGGGTTCTTGACCAGCGTGCGCGGATCGAGCTTGCGCAAGGCGTCGACGGCGGCGCGCCGGATCAGCGCCGGATCGGTGATGGCCGTCTTGTAGCGCTTGCGTGCGCACGGTCCGCCATCGCGTCGCGCATGCGTACGGAGGTCTGCAGCCCGGTGGGCCAGTTCGACGCTTGGTTGGATGTGTGCATGGAAGCTCTCCTCGGCGCTTAGAACGTCTTGCCGGCGAGCATCTGGAAGTGCTCGACGATCGGTCCGAGCGCGAGCGCGGGGAAGTACTCGAGGCCGCTCAGGATGACGATCACGCCGGCCAGCAGGCCGACGAACAGCAGCGCCGTGGGTCGGGAAGGTGCCGGCCGACGGGGCCAGCTTCGGCTTGGCAACCAGCGATCCGGCGATCGCCATCACCGGCACGATGATGCCGAAGCGGCAGGCCAGCATGGCTGATGCCGAGCGTCGTGTTGTACCAGGGCGCGTTGGCGGTCAGGCCGGCGAAGGCCGAGCCGTTGTTGCCCGCTGCCGACGAGTAGGCATAGAGGATTTCCGTGTAGCCGCGCGGCGCCGGGGTTGGCGAGGCCGGCCAGCGCCACCGGCAGCACCGCCGAGACCGCGGAGAACGCCGAGAATGAAGAGCGGCATGATGAGGATGGCGAGCATCGCCATCTTCACGTCCTTGGCCTCGAGCTTCTTGCCGAGATACTCCGGCGTGCGCCCGACCATGAGGCCGGCGACGAACATGGCGAGGATGGCGAACACCACGATGCCGTAGAGGCCCGAGCCGACGCCGCCCGGCACCACCTCGCCGATCTGCATGAGCACGAGCGGCACCAGGCCGCCGAGCGGCATGTAGGAGCCGTGCATCGAGTTGACCGAGCCGTTGGAAGCGCCGGTCGTGAACACGGCCCAGACCGTCGACAGCGCGGTGCCGAAGCGGACCTCCTTGCCTTCCATGTTGCCGCCGCTGACGCCCAGCGCGTGCATCAGCGGATTGCCGGCCGCTTCCGCCCAGTAGGCGACCTGCGCAGCCGACGGCGAGGAACAGCACCATCACGGACAGCAGCGCCCAGCCTTCGCGCTCCCTGCCGATCATGCGGCCGAAGGTGACGGCGAGTGCCAGGGCGAGCGAGAAGATGGCCCAGGTCTGAAGGAGGTTGGTCCAGATGTTCGGATTCTCGTAGGGGTGCGCGGCGTTGACGTTGAAGAAGCCGCCGCCGTTGGTGCCGAGCTGCTTGATGGCGACCTGGCTGGCGACCGGGCCCTGCGCGAGCGTCTGCTTGGCGCCTTCGAGCGTCGTCGCATCGACATAGGCGCTGAGGTTCTGCGGCATGCCGAACGCGACCAGCGCCAGCGCGAGCACGATCGAGAGCGGCAGCAGCACGTAGAGCGTGGCGCGCGTCAGATCGACCCAGAAATTGCCGACCGTCGACGGCCTTGCTGCGCGCGAAGGCGCGCGCAACGGCCACGGCGACGGCAAAGCCGGTGGCGGCGGAAACGAAGTTCTGCACCGTCAGGCCGACCATCTGGCTGAAATAGGAGAGCGTGCTCTCGCCGCCGTAGCTCTGCCAGTTGGTGTTGGTGACGAACGACGCCGCCGTGTTGAACGCCAGGTGCGGGCTCATCGGGTCGAACCCCTGCGGATTCAGCGGCAGAACATGCTGCAGCCGCAGGATCGCGTAGAGCAGCACGAAGCCGGCGGCGTTGAACACCAGCAACGCCATGGTGTAGCCGAGCCAGTCCTGCTCGCGCTTCTCATCGACGCCGGCGAGCGAGATAGAAGCCGCCGCTCGACCGGGCGCAGCACCGGATCGAGGAACGTGCGCCTGCCTTCGAAGCACCGACGCCATGTAGATGCCGAGCGGTCGCGCCGTGGCGACGACGAGCACGAGCATCAGCGCGATCTGGAGCCAGCCGTTGAGGGTCATGGTCAGTGCCTGAAAATAGAACAACCCGGTGGTCGCGCCGTATCGAAGCCGCTTAGAGCTTCTCCGGCCGCAGGAGCGCGTAGACGAGATAAAAGCCGAGAAGACCGGCCACGAGCGCGCCCAATGTGAGATCGAGCATCATGGCCGCCTCACGCCTTTGCCGCCGCGCGGGCGTAGGCAACCATCAGAGCGAATACGCCGAGACCGACGAGGAGATAGACCAAATCCAACATGTTGCTGATCCGCTATTGGAACAGCGATGACGTAGGCTCGGCCCTGTAAAGGTTCGATATGAAATGATGCCCGGGGATATAAACGCGCGATAAACGTCCTACGGCCCGCTGGACCGGCCCTCTTCGCAGTCCTCGACCATGACGCGCCGCTGTGCACGATCTTCACATCGCGCTTGTCGTCGTTGCGATTGAATAAGCAGCTACGCTGCCATACCGAAATTCGAAAGCTGCGCGACATTGGTGGAAGGGCCACCGATTTGCTTTTGTCTCGCGCCCGCCGACCCCTTAAACTTTCGGCGAAATATCGTGCTTCGACCATTGGTCTTTGAACATGCTAGCCGGACTTTCCGGAGGCGGCGTCCGGTATTTCCCTGAGGTGCAATCGACTTCGCGCTATCTCGCGGCGCGCCCGTCCAAGGTCGCACCCTCCGCGCAGAGAGCCCGGATCTCCTCGTCGTCAAATCCCGCTTCCAGCAACACCTCGATGCTGTGCTCGCCGAGCGACGGCGGATGGCGCGTGATTTCCGGCGGCGTATCGCTCCACCGGCTGGGAATCCCGGTGAGCCGGATCGCGCCCTCGGTCGGGTGGTCCATCTCCTGGAAAAAGCCGACCGCCGCGAGATGCGGATCATCGATCAGGCTGTCGAGATCGTGCAGCGGCGCCGACGGAATGTCGTTCTCGGCGAACAGCTTCTCCCATTCCGCGGTGCTGCGCGTCGTCAGGATATCCGCGACAATCGCATAAACCTCCGAATAGTGCGCAGTCCGCACCGCGTGGTCGGAGAGCCGCTGGTCGGCCGCGTACTGTTCGCTGCGGCCGATCGCACGGAAGAATGTCTCCCATTCCTTGTTGTTGTAGATGAGCACGCAGATGTAGCCGTCGCTCGTGCGATACGGCCGGCGATCCGATGCAAGCAGTCGCGGATAGCCCGGCTCTCCAGCCGGCGGCTCGAACGTCCGCCCGCCCATGTGATCGCCCAGCACGAGTTGCGCCATGGTCTCGAACATCGGCACGTCGATCGCCTGCCCCTTGCCGGAGCGGTCGCGATGAACGAGTGCGGCAAGCATCGTCTGCGCGGCACTCACGCCCATGATGCGGTCGACCATGGTGAGCGGCACGTAACGCGGCTCTTCGTGGGCGACGCGCGCGTGCAGCGCCGGGATGCCCGACATTCCCTGAATCAGATCGTCATAGGCGGGCCGGCCGGCGTAGGGGCCGCTTTCGCCGAAACCGATCAAGACTCACATAGATCAACCGCTCATTGTTCCGCACGCACATCGGCTTCGCCGAGCCCGGCGCGCGCCATTGCAGCGTTGCGGATGTTGTGCACGAAAATATCGGCCGTTCCGCACAGCCGAAGCAGCGCGTCACGCGCTTTCGGCTTCTTCACGTCGAGCACGATGCTGCGCTTGTTGCGGTTCGCCTGCAGAAAGGCGGCACCCATACCGCGATTGCGCATGGGTGCTGCGAGCCGCAAGACATCGCCGGACGGCGACTCCACCTTGATCACGTCCGCGCCGTAGTCCGCGAGAATTTGCGTCGCGTACGGGCCCATCACGACCGTCGTCATGTCGATGACGCGCACGCCGGCGAGCGGCCCGGGATTTTCGCCGCGTCCTTGCCGGTTTTTCCACGCCATGCACGCGCGTCAGCGAATGACGCGGTCGGGATTTTCCTCGTAAGGCGGCGTGTAGATGACGAGGAGTTTCGCCGGTTTGTCGCCGATCACCTGAAATATGCTGCTTGCCGGCGGGGAAATAGCGCTGTCCCCGGCCGAGTTCGCGCCGCGTCCCTCGACTTCGGCCATCGCGCGACCTTCAGTATTGCAGACCTGCTCGATCGATGCGCGTGCGGCAGCGCGCCTTGGCCCGGCTCGATCGTCCCGTGAACGACCTCGACATTGCGCGCGCCGACATTCTCGCGCCCGATCAATCGGCGGTTTGTCGCCGGTGTGTTCGCCGATGATGGCCCAGTCTTCGTGACGAAAATACGCTCGCTCACTTCGCTTCCCCGCCGCTGTTATCGTTTTTCGATCTCCCGCCGCGCATCGCGCAGTCGTTCCCCGACCGTTTTCAGCTTCGTCTCCATGCGCTGCATGGGGCCTGCCGCGACGAGCACGTAGATCTCCTTCCGCAAGAGAACCGGCACCGCGACCGCGGCGGCATCCGCTACGTTCTCGCCCTCGCGAGACCTGCCAGCCGCGCGCGATGCCCTGCTCGATGTCGCGCTCAAGCGCCGCGGCGTCGGTGACGGTTCGCGACGTCATTTTCTTCAGGTCGAGCGTAGCGATCAGAGCCTTGCGCTCGGCCGCCGGTAGCGCGCTCAGCGCGGCCTTGCCGGATGCCGTGCCATGCAGCGGCTTGAACTGTCCGGTGACAGCCGTGTAGCGCAGCGTCTGCCAGGACTCGACCACCTCGATGTAGAGAATGCGCTCGTCGGAGAGCTTGCCGAAGATCAGTGTCTCGCCGGTGTCCTCTCGCAATCCCGCCAGTACCGGCCGGATCATCTCCGCAAGCGGATCGTTCGCGCTGATCGCCTGCGCCTTATCGAGCCAGCGACGCGTCGGGTAGTAGCCCGATTGACGCACTTCGTAGAGATAACCGTTCGAGGCGAGCGTAGTCAGCAACGCGAGACAGCTCGACTTCGGCATCTTCAGCGCCGACGCGATCGACGTCAGTGTCGCCGGCTCGCCACGTGCCGCGTACAGCTCGAAAATTTCGAGGATGCGTTGGGCGCTTTTGACCGGAGTTGCTGGATGTATGTTGGCCACGGCAAATTCACATATGTGAATGACGTTTGCGCTATTTGAACATGCCGTTGCGCGCGATACAACTCCCTGTTGGCCTGCCCTTACAAAAAAACTTTGGAATGCGGGGAAGTCAGACAGGATCGGCGTCGAGGCGCACGATCCAGTTGTCCAGGCCGTGTCGGCCGGCCGCGTAGCGCTTCAGGACCAGCGGGTCGTGCCCGGGGATGATGTGGTTCTCTGAGGTCGCGAGCTTCCGCACCGTCGCATAGCCCTCGAGCACGTCGCCGACGCTGTAGACAACCGGAAACACCCGCCCCTGTTCGATGTGCGCATAGAGATGCGCCGCGTCCGAAGCAATCACGACAAATCCGCGCCGCGTTTTTACGCGCACGCACTGCAAGCCCTTCGAATGACCGCCGACGCGATGCACGGTGATGCCCGGCGCGATCTGATCGTCGCCGTCGTGAAATTCAACGCGCCCGGCGAACACTTTGCGCACCATCGCCAGCACGTCGTCGACCTCGAACGGAATGCGAGCGTGCGCGTGACACATGTGGCGGCCCGTCGCGTAGGCCATCTCCATGTCCTGTAGATGATATCGCGCGCGCGGAAACAGATCGTAATTGCCGGTGTGGTCGTAATGCAGGTGCGATACGATCACATTCTCGACCGACGCCGGGTCGATGCCGATCGCCTTGAGGCCGGTTGCCACCGGATTGATGATCTGACGACCGCGCCGCGCTGCCATATCCGCATCGAAGCCGGTATCGACGATGAACGTGCCGTGCGCTCCCTTGATCGCCCAGACGAAATAGTCGAGCGGCATCAGCTCGTCGTGCGGATCGCCGCCGATGAAATTTTCCGAAGCACGTCGCTCATGACGCGCATAGTGGATTGCATAGACCTCGTGAATATCGACGTGCATGGCTATTTCTTATGTGCGCGAACTTCCACGCCCGCCCATTCTTCCACGCATTTCACGATCGTCGTGAAATCGGCGTCCGCACCCTGCTGCGTCGTCGCGAGCCCGAACATCTGGCGCACCATGCTGCCGACCCACATCGGTACGCCCATCCCCTCGGCCTCGTCGAGGCAGAGCCGCACGTCCTTGTACATAAGGCCGTTCGTGAAGCCGTAGTCGAACGTGCGTGGCAGGATTGCGCGCGGAAACTTGTCGCGGCTCGCCGTGTTCATCCCGCTGCCGGCATTGATCACCTCGATCATCACCGCCGGGTCGAGGCCTGCCTTCACACCCATCACCAGAGCTTCGGAGGTTGCCGCCATCGCCGTTGCCGACAGCAGATTGTTCGCAAGCTTCATGGTCTGCGCCATTCCCGGCCGTTCGCCGATCACGAACACCTTGCCGAACACGGATAGCGCCGGCCGCAACAGTTCGATGTCGGCCGCGGGTCCCGAGACCATCACGGCGAGTGTGCCTTTCTCCGCACCGCCGGGGCCGCCACTCACAGGACTGTCAATCTGCACAATCTTCTTCGGCGCAAGCGCCTCGGAAATTCGCGTCGCCATGCGCGCACCGGAGGTGGAAAGGTCGACGAAGCGCCGGACTTTGCTTCCCTCGATGACGCCATCCTTCGCGGTCGCGACCTGCCACACCGCATCGAGCGACGGCAGGCTCGCCATCACCGTCTCGACCCGGTCGGCGACGTCCTTGGGCGACGCCGCTGCCGCAGCACCGAGTGCAGTCAGCCGCGCCACCGCTTCCGGCCGTGTGTCATAGACGACGAGCTTGTGCCCGGCCTCGATGAGCCGCCGCGCCATGTGGAAGCCCATCGTGCCGAGGCCGATGAATCCGATTTCCATTTTTTCGCCCCGCCGGCCCGCGTTACGCCTTTTCCATTTCCGCGAACACTTCGCGCGCGATGCGGAAGGCGTCAACGCCCGCCGGCACGCCCGCATAGATCGTGAGCTGCATGAACACCTCGCGGATTTCTTCCTTGGTCACGCCATTCGTGATCGCGCCGCGGATATGCGCACGCAATTCATGCGGCCGGTTGAGAATACCGATCATGGCGAGGTTCAGCATCGAGCGCGTCTTGCGCGAAAGGCCTTCGCGTCCCCACACCGCACCCCAACAGAACTCGGTGACGAGCTCCTGATGCGGCATGTTGAATTCGTCGGCCGACTTCATCGCCTTGTCGACATACTCCTTGCCGAGCACCGCCGTGCGAATTTCGAGGCCCTTGTCGTACGTCTTCTTGTCCATGATGGAATTCCCTTGGATATAGTCGGCGCGACCTTATCCGATCGCGCGCGAGGGTGCAGCACGGCAGTCATTCCGGGGCGCATGTCGGAGCGACCTACTGGGCGGGCCGCGAGGCGAAATAGGAGGCGGCCGCTTCGGCCTGCTCCGGCGTCAACCGGTCGGCGATCGCCGCCATCAGATGCGCGTAAGGCCCGCCGCCGCGAGATTCCTTCCGCCACGCGCGCAGCTGCCCGGTGAGATAGGACGCGTGCTGCCCGTCGAGGAGCGGAAAGCGCGGATTGCGATCGCGTGCGGCCCGATCGTGACAGCTGAGGCAGGCCGGTACTCTCTGCTCGACGATGCCTTCCCGCGCGATTTTTTCCCCAGCGGTAACGAGCGCCGGATTAACGGGCTCGTTCGATCACCGCGGTACGTTGCGATGCGTAGTGCCGCGCGACCACCGCGAGTTCTTCATTGCTGCCACGTGCGGCCGCGGGCTCCATCATTCCGCTTTTCCGTCCGCCGGCCGCATAGGCACGTAGCGCGTCGACCAGATAGCCTTCCAGCTGGCCGCCGATCAGCGGGAAGGCATCGTTCGGACGGCCCGCGCCGTCGCGGCCGTGGCAGCGCGCGCAGTCCGCGATGAGCGCGTCGGTGCGCTCGCCCTGAGATCGGCGTGAATGCCACCTCGCCGAACGCGAGCGCGCGATACCGTTCGACGCTCATGTTGGGCAGTTCGCGCAGGAACGCCACCATCGCCCAGATCTCGTCGTCGCGTGCGAGCGCGGCCCAGGCCGGCATGCGCGGTGAGCTTGATGCCGTGCTGCACGATCCAGAACAGCTGCCGCTCGTTCCACTTGTCGTTGACGTTCTAGAGCAAGGGCGGCGGCGGGGTGGCACGCCGCATCGCCGCGTTCTGCGGCTCGCCCGGCGCGCCGTGGCAGTAGGCGCATCCCGTCTGGTAGTGCCCCGCACCGCGATGGACGAGGCCGGGGTTCGAGCGGTCCGGTACCGCGATGCCCAGCGAATGCGTCTTCACCGAATTCTGCATCACCCAGTGCAGGAACCAGTCGGTGATCGCGCCAATGGCCGCCGCTCGCCGCGACATTGATGAGGCCCGACCATGCGAGCAACATGCCGCCGGCAAAAAGCGCGATGCCCGCGATCAGAATTTCCCGCCGGCCGACGCGCACCCGCACGGTCACCTCCGCCCCGGCAGGGATGAAGGCGACGCCTCGGGCGCGGCGTTCAAGCAGCCGCGCCATGAGAATGAGTCCGCCGAGCAAATAGACGGCGCCGCCGACCGCGAGCATGACGACGCCGCCCATGTTCTGGTCTCGATCGCGCTCACGCCGAGCCGTGTCCACCATGCGCGTCCTCATAGAGCGGCCGCGGCGACAGCGCGAGCAGCGCGCCGAGCAGCGTCATGTGCATCGACGTAAAGAGCAGGCCGAAAATTCCCGCCGCTCGCGCGTGGCCGCTCCGATACAGGCAAGCCACGAGGATCAAGTCCGGCGGCGAAGAACGACGCCTGCTCGAGCGCGAGCCCGCCGGCGCTTCCACGCGCAAACGCGTGCAGCACCGGCGCATGCCAGCCCCAGACGATCAAGAGCTCCCACAGGGACGCAGGCAGCGGCGCGAAGACGAACGGCAGGCGCCGGACGGATCGAGACGCGAGCCGGAAGCAGCGACCGCGATCAGCGGCGCCGCGATCGCGACGACGCCCATATGCATGATCATGTGCGCCGTGAATGAATGGCCGGCCGAGATCGGCGGAGCGGTCCGCCCCAGACGAAGGCCAGCGCCAAAAGCCCGGCGATGAGAGCGAGCTTCCTCATCGGCAATCCATGACGAAGAACACCGGCAGCGCCGTGAACACGATCGCGACGAAGCTGAGCGCGCTCACGAGCAAAGTCGCATACCCGATGAAATCGGCGGCGGTCGTGCGGCGGTCGGCGCGTCGTGCGGCGGACTGTTGGCGCCAGAAGCCCCAGTGCCGGAACGCATGCGATCGCGTGATCGTCACGGAAATCGAGCGCCGCTATCGTGAACCCGCGTACCCAGAGACGCACCGGAGCCGAGATCGGCTGAGCTGCGCCTGCTTTCGCGCAATAGATCGCCGCAAGCGACGTAGCAGGCAAGAAAGTGCAGCGCCCACACGGTCGGCGACGTGATCAGCGACCAAAGATCTCGCCTGGCGCCTGAATGCGAAGACCATCGTCCGCCTCGCACCGCCAGCGGGAAGAAGGCGATGACCGCGACGGTCACCGCGACGGTGATCGCCGCAGAAGTGCCAGTACAGCACGACGTTATGGATATCGATGTCGTATCGCTGCGTGAGCAGCCCGGCGAAGCTGCGCGCGAGGCAATAGAGCTGCATGAGCATGCCGAGCGCCGAGATGCAGCGCGGTCCACAGGACCAGCACCCAGACGATGGCCGGATACGACATGCAGCGTCGGATTCGAGTCCCGTCGACCCAGGGCGCCTAGAGCAGCGCCGCGCCACCGAGCGCGGCGAGCACGCCGCTGAACGCGATTGCCGCCCGCAGCCCGATCGTCGAGCCCATCGCATTCAGCCGCCGCGCGGCGAGCATCAGTACCCACGCGGCCAGCGCCGCAATGCCCGCGACGGACGGCCAGAACACGCCCGGCCCGTCCATGCCGGCCGGCGGAAAATCCTCGTGCACCGTCCAGTAGAAGAAATAGCCGAACACCAGGCTGCAAGAACGCCGTCATGTCGCCGAGCATGGTGATGAACATCGCCCACCAGCCGACCGAGCGCGGGCCCGACGCGTAGAGCGGCAGGTGAGTCCGAGGCCGACGTCCTTCTCCGCCTTCTCCGGAATGAGCGCGGTGCCGGTCCAGAGCCAGGAAAGGATCGCGCCCAGCGCCAACGAGCGCCGAACGCGAGCGACGTCCAGTACAGGTGGAACGTCGTGAAGATGAAGGACGCGCCGATGAAGATCGCGGCCAGCATCGGCACGAAAGAGTTGCCCGGCAGGCGCAGGCACTGCACCGGCTCGGCGTCGAGCGGCGTCGTGATCAGGGTCTCGCGCTTTTCCTCCTCGGCGTCCGGCAGGTAGTAGCGCGCCTTCGTCCACCTTGCGCACGAAATCCGGCTGGTCCCAGAGCGGATAGCGGCTGTCGACATGCGGCACCGTGCGCACCGCCCATGGCGCGTGCGTCGTCAGCCACTCCAGCGTGCCGGCGTTCCAGGGATTTGCTTCGCGCGGCGCTGCGGCTCCGCGCGGCCACAGCACGTCGTAGACGATGACGGCGATGCCCGCCGCGAGCACGAACGCGCCGATCGTCGAGATCAGGTTGAGCCAGTCCCAGCCGAGCCCCTCGGGATAGGTGAAGACGCGCCGCGGCATGCCGCGCAGGCCGGTGAAATGCATCGGCAGGAAGGCGACGTTGAAGCCGATGAACATCAGCCAGAACGCGACGCGCCCGAGCCGATCCGACAGCATCGCGCCGCATCACCAGCGGGTAGAAGTAATAGAGGCCGGCGATCAGCGGAAACACCGTGCCGCCGATCAGGACATAGTGCAGGTGCGCCACGATGAAGTAGGTGTCGTGCGCCTGCCAGTCGAACGGCGCGAGCGCCACCATGACGCCGGTCAGTCCGCCGAACACGAAGATCGCGAGCGCGCCGGTCGCGAACAGCATCGGCGTCGAGCAGACGACGCGGCCCGCGAGCACGGTCGCGATGAAGACGAAGATCTGCACGCGCGGTCGGGATCGCCACCGCCTCCGAGGCGGCCGAGAAGAAGCCGAGCGAGATCGCCGGCAGGCCGGTCGTGAACATGTGGTGGACCCACAGGCCGAAGCTCAGGAAGCCGGTGCCGACCGCCGCGAGCACGATCCAGGAATAGCCGACGATCGGCCGCTGCGCGAAGGTCGGCACGATCATCGCGAAGAGCGCGATCGACGGCAGGAAGATGATGTAGACCTCCGGGTGGCCGAAGATCCAGAACAGGTGCTGCCACAGCAGCGGGTCGCCGCCGCGCGTCGCGTCGAAGAACGGCCAGTCGAGCAGCCGCTCCAGCTCGAACAGGATGTCGCCGGCGATCAGCGGCGGGAAGGCGAACAGGATCATCGCCGCCGACCACCAGCATGTACCAGCCGTAGAGCGGCATGAGATTGATCCGCATGCCCGGCGGCCGGCATTTCAGCACGCCGACGATCAGCTCGACCGCCGCCGCGATCGACGCCACCTCGATGAAGGAGAGGCCGAGCAGCCAGATGTCGGCGCCGATGCCGGACTGCTTCGTGTCGGTCGTGAGCGGCGGATACATGAACCAGCCGCCGTCGGGCGCGGCGTCGAAGAAGATCGAGCCGCACACGAACACGCCGCCGATCAGGAAGCTCCAGAAGCCGAAGGCCGAGAGCCGCGGGAACGGCAGGTCGCGCGCCGCCAGCATCTGCGGCAGGATGAGGATCGAGACGGCCTCGAAGATCGGCACGGCGAACAGGAACATCATCACCGTGCCGTGCAGCGTGAACAGCTGGTTGTAGAATTTCGCCGAGAGCAGGTCGTTGTCGGGCACGGCGAGCTGCGCGCGGATCAGGAGGCCGAGCACGCCCGCGAACAGCAAGAACGCGAAGCGAAGTCGCCGTGTACCAGAGGCCGACCTGCGCATTGTTGACCGACGACCAGTAGCGCCAGCCCTTCGGCGTTTCCCACGTCCTGCCGAGGCGCCGCTCCTGCTCGCGGAAAAGCGCGGCGCTCGGTCGCGGGCGGTTTCCCGTTCGTCATTTCAGAGCTCCCGAGATAGGACGCGATCGCTGCCGCTTCCTCACGCGACAGCATCTTGTAGGACGGCATGCGCGAGCCGGGCTTGATCGCTTCGGTTTCCGTGATGAAGCGCGCGAGATTGTCGGCGGTGTTGTCGAGAATGCCCGCGCCGATCGTGCGCCGGCTGCCGATGTGCGTGAGATCGGGGCCGATCTGCTCCGTCGCACCGGTTCCCCGCACCGCGTGGCACGCGCCGCAGCCGTTCGTGAGAAACAGCTCCGCACCGCGCCCGCCCTGCGTGGCGCCTCTTGCTTCATCCGCGAGCCAGCGGTTGAAGTCGTCCGCTTCCATGACCACGACGGAAAACGCCATGAGCGCATGCGACGCGCCGCAGAATTCCGCGCAGACGCCGCGATAGATGCCGGGCTTCGTCGGATGAAGCACGAGACGATTGGTGCGCCCCGGAATCATATCGAGCTTGCCGCCGAGCGACGGAATCCAGAAAGAATGAATGACATCGGGCGCATCGAGGAAAAATTCGACACGCTGTCCGACGGGAAGGCGGATTTCATTGGCGCTGTCCGCTTCCACGCCGTTCGGCGCGCGATAGCGCACGCGCCACCAGAACTGCTCGCCGGAAACATGGATGCGCAACCCATCGCCGCGGCCGCGCAGGTCGGGCATGAGCCACAGGCCGTAGGTCAGGAGCGCGGTGAGCACCACCGTCGGAAAAATCGCCCCGCCCCAGAGGATCAGCGCGGGACCGAACGCTTCGCTGAAGCGATCGGGACGCGCCTTGGCGGCGTAGACGGCGAGCGCGATGACCGCGAGCCAGAGCGCCGCCGAGCCGATCAGCATGACCCAGAAGAGGGTTGCGAGCCGCTCTGCGCCGTCGCCCGCCGGATCGAGCGCCGACTGCGGGCCCGCGCAGCCCGCAAGAAGAAGGACAATCGGAATCACAGCGGCCGTTCGCATAGACCGCCGAGGCTCGTTCGCTGGTCGGATGAGTCAACCCCAGTTCGCGGACAGAACACAGCGGCGCGCGTGCCGCACAGCGGTCCAGCCGGTTCAACGCGACGATGCGGGCGCCGGTTCCGGTGCGGCAGGAAACCGCCGTTTATCAGGGACAACGGGAGGGTGACGCGCCCACCGGCAATCCGCTATGAAGGATACCAATCTGAAATTTGCCCGATAGGGCCAGGGAGGGATGAGATGAAGCATTCGGACACGCACGCGACCCGCAAGCGCGGAATTTCGCGTCGCACATTCACTGCCGGTGCCGCGGCCGCGGGTTTTCTCGCCGGCACAGCACCGTTCAACATCATCCGCGCCCAGGCGAAGTCGCTCAAGGTCGGCGTGCTGCTGCCGCGCTCGGGCATCCAGGCCGTCGATCGGCCAGGACTGCCAGCGCGGCGTCGATATCACCGGCGGCATCCTGCGAGGATCTGAAACTATCCGGCGCTCAGATCATGAACGGCGACACCGAAACCAACGTCGACGTCGCCCGCGCCCGCGCCGAGCGCCTGATCAACGAAGGCGCACAGCTGCTCGTCGGCGCGTTCGACTCCGGCCAGTCGACCGCGATCGCGCAGGTCGCCGAGCAGAAGCGGCATTCCCTACGTCATCAATATCGCCGCCGCTCCGCCGATCACCGAGCAGGGCTACAAATTCGTGTTCCGCAACTTCCCGACCGCGCCGATGATTCTCGCCAACGCGTTCGAAAACCAGATCGAAATTTTCAAGGCGACCGGCAACGCGCCGAAGTCCGTCGGTGTTCATGCACGTCAACGACACCTTCGGTTCGGCGATGCAGAAGGGCATTTCGGCGGCGTGATGCCGAAGTTCGCCGACATGCCCTACAAGATCCTCGAGACGATCGCCTACGACCCGGCGGCGCGCGACCTTTCGGTCGAAGTCGCCAAGGCCAAGGCGACCAACGCCGAAGCGCTCCTCATGGTGAGCCGCCTCAACGACGCGATCCTGATCACGCGCGAACTCGTCAAACAGCGCTGGTCGCCGAAGGCGATGCTCTCGATGGGTCCGGGCTGGTACGAAGATCAGTACCTCAAGACGCTCGGCAAGCTCGGCGACGGGCCGATGAGCTTCGTGCCGTGGTACGACCCGAACAAGAAGCTTGCGAAGATGCTCGAAGCGGCGCTCGCCAAGGCGCATCCCGGACGTAAACCTGAACACCAATCATGTTTACACCTTCGAGGCGCTCCTGATTGCGGCCGACGCTTACAAGCGTGCCGGCTCGACCGATCCGAAGGCGCTCGCCGACGCGATCCGCACGACCAACATCAAGGACAATGTGTCGACCGGTCCGGGCATCCAGTTCGACGCCAAGGGTCAGAACCGGCGCTGAAGAACTCGGCGATTCAGAATCGTGGCGGCAAGCTCGTCACGATTGCGCCGCAGGCGGCGTCGAATGCTGCGCCCGAACATCCGATGAAGCCCTACGACAAGCGCTAAGTTTGCTTGCCTGAAAACAGCTCCGGCCGCGAAAGCGGCCGGAGCCTTGCTGCATAGGGTTCGTCCGTGACGATCGAAGTTCTGTCTGAAGATCGCGATCAGCGGCCTCCTGACCGGGCTCGTCTACGGTCTGATGGCGCTCGGGCTTTCGGTGATTTTCGGCGTCGTGCGGGTCGTCAATTTCGCCCACGGCGAGATGATGACGATCGCAATGTATCTCGCGATCGTGCTGTTCTTCACCGCGCTCGGCCTCGATCCCTCGTGATGCTGGTGCCGATCTCGGCCGTGCTGTTCGCGCTCGGCTATCTGATGCAGCGCGCGCTGATCAATCCGTTCATCAACCGGCCGGAGCACAGCCAGTTCATGCTGCTGGTCGCCGTCGCCCTGATCATGGTCAACGCGCTGCTGCTGGTCTTCGGGCCGGACTCTCAAGGGCATCAACACCTCTTATTCCTTCGACAGTTTCGATATGGGCGGCATCATCATCGACGCCGGCAAGGTTTATGCGGCGCTCGCTGCGATCGTGGTCGCATCGATCCTGTTCGCGTTTTTCCGGCTTCTCGCTGACCGGCAAGGCGATCCGCGCCTGCGCCGATAATTACAACGGCGCGCTCGTCGTCGGCTTGAACGTGAAGCGACTTTATTCGCTCACCTTCGGCATCGGTGCGGCCTGCGTCGGTGCGGCCGGCACGATGCTTGATGTCATGGTCACCGACGTGACGCCCGCGATCGGTCCCGCCTACACGCTCCTCGCCTTCGTCATCGTGATCACCGGCGGCCTCGGCTCGATGCCGGGCGCGATCATCGGCGGCGTCCTGATCGGAATGACCGAAGCGCTCGGCGGCTTCTTCTTCTCGCCGTCGGCGAAGACATGTTCTCCTTTTCGCATTCTCGTGCTGGTTCTTCTGTTCCGCCCGCAGGGCATCATGGGCACGGAGAACGGTATGATCCGCCATTTGCTCGAAGGCGTGTCGCGTCAGCGCGCTCCTGTCTTGCTGGCGATTTTGCTCGCGCTGCTGCTTGTCGCGCCGCTATTTCGTCGGCGATTATCTGCTCACCGTTCTCTTCCTCATTCTCTATTTCGCTTATGTCGGCCAGGCCTGGAACATCATGATGGGCTTCGCCGGGCAGCTCTCGCTCGGCCACGCGCTCTATGTCGGCCTCGGCGCCTATGCGGCCGCGGCGCTCTATGTGCAATTCGGGATCAGCCCGTGGATCGGGCTGTTTCGCGTCGCATCGCCATTTCCGGCGCTCGCCGGTGCGGTGATCGGCTTTCTTGCTTTCCGCTTCGGCGTGTCCGGCGTCTATTTCGCGATCCTGACGATCGCCTTCGCCGAGTTCGCGCGCATCGGCTTCGATCATTTCACCTGGGTCGCACGGCTCGTCCGGATTTTTCCTGCCGGTCGCGAACTACACGCAGAACGATCTTCTAAATCTGCGCGGCAGCACGGTGCATGTTCTATTACCTGATGCTCGCTTTGACCGTGATCGCCTTCATCCTGTGTCACATCTTGCTGCGCAGCCGTGCCGGTTATTACTGGCTCGCGATCCGCGAGAGCCCCGAAGCGGCTCGAAGCGCTCGGCATCAATATCTTCCGCTACAAGATGTACGCGGTCGTCTTGTCGGCGGCGATGACCTCGCTCGCCGGCGTGATCTTCGCCTTCTTCTACAACAACCTGTTCCCCGAGCAGATCTTCCACATCTCGCGCTCGATCGAGCTGATTCTCGGACCGATCATCGGCGGCATCGGCACGCTGGTCGGACCGCTCGTCGGCGCGTTTCTGCTTGACCGGCGCTCGCCGAAGGCATGCGCGAAGTCATGCTGCAGCTCGGCGTCGAAGTGCCGGGCGTGAAGCAGGTCTTCTACGGCGTCTGCCTGCTCGTCGTCGTCATGTTCCTGCCCGACGGTGTCTGGCCGCCGCTCTCGAAGCTGCTCGGCCTCGATCAGAAAACCCCGGACCGCGAGGGCTGACATGGCGCTCCTCGAAGTCCGCAAGTCTGTCGAAGAGCTTCAGCGGCCTGCGCGCGGTGCAGAACGTCGAGCTTCGACGTGCCGCAAGGCGAGATCGTCGGCCTGATCGGTCCGAACGGCGCCGGCAAGACCACCTGTTTCAACCTGATCGCCGGCGTCTATCGGCCGGACCAGGCGAAGTCCGCTTCGACGGCAAGCGCATCGATGGTCTGCGTCCCGACGAGATCTGCCGCGCCGGCGTCGGCCGCACCTTCCAGATCGTCAAGCCCTTCGCCGGCCTGTCCGTCCTCGAGAATGTCATCGTCGGCGCGCTCAACGCGAAATCGAGCGTGATCGAAGCGCGCGCCGAAGGCGGAAGACGTGCTGCGCAAGCTCGGTCTCTGGAACAAGCGCGATCAGGCCGCTTCCGCGCTCACGCTGCCCGAGCGCAAGCGCCTCGAAGTCGCGCGTGCGCTCGCGACCGGTCCGCGCATCCTGCTGCTCGACGAAGTGATGGCCGGCCTGCGCCCGACCGAAATGGACCTACGATGGTCGCGCCTCTTCCGCGATCTGAACGCCAAGACGCGGGCTCACGATCCTGCTGATCGAGCACGTGATGCGCGCGGTCATGACGCTTTCGAAAAAGATCGTCGTCCTGCACCACGGCGAAATCATCGCGCAGCGGCACGCCCGCGGAAGTGTCGCGGGATCCGGCCGTTCTCGAAAGCTATCTCGGGGAGGAAGCGCTGTGATCCTCGAGATCGACAAGCTCGACCTCTATTACGGCGACGCACAGGCGCTCGACGGCGATTTCGCTGAACGTCGGCGAAGGCGAACTGGTCGCGATCGTCGGCGCAAACGGCGCCGGCAAATCGAGCCTGATCCGCACCATCGCCGGCATCGAAACGCCGCGCGGCGGCCGCATCCGTTTCAAGGGCGCCGATATCACCGGGTCTGCCGAGCTACGGGTCTGCGATCTCGGCATCGGCCAGGTCGCCGAAGGGCGCCAGATCTTCCCGTCCCTGACCGTGCAGGAAAATCTCGAAATGGGCGCGCTTCTGCCGCGCGCCCGCGCAAAAATGCGCGAGACGATCCCGCAGGTCTACGAGATGTTTCCGCGGCTCGCCGAACGACGCACGCAGTTCGCCGGCACGATGTCGGGCGGCGAGCAGCAGATGCTCGCGATCGGCCGCTGCCTCATGGGCCAGCCCGAACTCATCATGTTCGATGAGCCCTCGCTCGGCCTCGCGCCCGCCCTCGTGCAGGAGCTCTTTCGCACCATCCGCGCCCTCAACCAGCGCGGCCTCACCGTCATCCTGGTCGAGCAGAATGTTGCGGTTTCGCTCAAGCTCGCAAACCGTGCCTACGTGCTGGAAAATGGCCGCATTGTGATGACCGGCACCGGTGCGGAATTGCTCAACGATGACCGCATCCGGCAGGCATATCTCGGTGTCGATCACACGATCGGCGCCTGAAGACTTTACCGCCGTTCAAATGAATTCAGCGTGACGTAAGACGAACGTCGCCTCGCCATGCGCGGACTCATCTTGACCGCATGGAAAGCCGGTCGCAGACTGGAATTGTAAAAAGAAAAAGATCGGACCCCGGGAGATGTCCCGGTTTCGCTCGTGAAGCCGACTTCCCTGAAAAATGCCGGGCCGTAAGCCCGCACGGGAGGAACGCCATGACCACGGTGGCCATGAAGGTCAACGGCCGAAGTGTGTCCGTTGAAGTCGAACCCCACACATTGCTGGTCCAGGCGCTACGCGAAAAGCTTCGGCTGACCGGCACGCATGTCGGATGCGACACGAGCCAGTGCGGCGCCTGCGTCGTGCATGTGAACGGTCGCGCGATCAAGTCCTGCACGATGTTCGCTTTGCAGGCTGAGGGCGCCGAGGTCGTAACGATCGAGGGCCTGGCGACGAACGGCCATCTTCATCCGATGCAGGAAGCCTTCCGCGACAATCACGGCCTGCAATGCGGCTTCTGTACGCCGGGCATGATTATGTCCGCGCTCGACATGGTGAGCCGCAAAGGCAACGACCTCGACGAGCGCACAATCCGCGAGGAGCTTGAAGGCAACTTCTGCCGCTGCACCGGCTATCACAACATCGTCAAGGCGGTCGCCGCCGGCGCGAAGGCAATGAAGAACGGCAAGGGCGCACGCGCCTAAAGCGGGCGACGACGGAGAAGTAGCACCTGAGAATTACGGACCTGGAGGAGATGCCATGAGCGCGACCGGAATTGGCGCACGCGTACGCCGCACCGAAGACCAGCGCTTTCTTACGGGCCGAGGCCAATACACGGACGACATCCACCGGCCATACGAGACCCACGCCCACTTCATTCGTTCGCCGCACGCGCACGCGACGATCAAGAGTATCGATAAGAAAAAAGCCGAGAAGATGCCGGGCGTACTCGCCATCCTCACCGGCGACGACATTGCGGCCGACAAGCTCGGCGATCTCTTCTGCGGCTGGATGGTCCTGTCGAAGGACGGCTCGCAGATGAAGAACGGCAGCCACCCCGCGCTTGCCAAGGGCAAGGTGCGTTATGTCGGCGACCATGTCGCTGTCGTCATCGCCGAGACGCTCGATCTCGCAAAGAACGCGGCAGCCGAAGTGAATGTGAGTTACGGCGTGCTCCCCGCCGTCGCCGATCTCGCCAAGGCGCGCGACGCAAAGTCCGCGCTGATCCACGACAACGCGCCAAACAACACGGTGTACGAATGGGTGCTCGGTGACGCAGACGCGGTAAACACCGCTTTCGGCCAGGCCAAGCACGTGACGAAGCTCACCTTCGCCAACAATCGCCTGATCCCGAACGCGATCGAGCCGCGCGCTGCGATCGGCGAATACGAGCCCGGCACTGAAAGCTTCACGCTCTGGTCGACGAGCCAGAATCCGCACGTCCTGCGCCTTGGGCTCTCGGCCTTCGTCGGCCTCGCGCCCGAACACAAGTTCCGAGTGATTTCACCGGACGTCGGCGGCGGCTTCGGCTCGAAGATATTCATCTACCCGGAAGAAACCGTCTGCATCTGGGCGTCGAAGAAAGTGAACCGCCCCGTACGCTGGACCGCGGAGCGCAGCGAATCCTTCCAGGCCGATGCGCACGGCCGCGACCACATTACGACCGTAGAACTAGCGCTCGACGGCAGCGGCAAGATGCTGGCGCTGCGCGTGAAGACGCTCGCGAATCTGGGGGCTTATCTCTCGACCTTCTCGTCGGCCGTGCCGACCTTCCTCTACGCGCCGCTGCTCTCGGGCCAGTACGCGATCCCGGCGATCTTCTGCGAAGTCGATGGCGTCTACACGAACACCGCGCCCGTCGACGCCTATCGCGGCGCCGGCCGCCCCGAAGCCTGTTACGTGATTGAGCGCGTCGTCGAAGTCGCGGCGCGCGAGATGAATATCGATCCGGCGGAGCTGCGCAAACGCAACTTCGTCAAAACCTTCCCGTACCAGACACCCGTCGCATCGCTGTATGACGCGGGCGATTACCAGGCGTCGCTCGACAAGGCCATGCAGATGGCTGACTACAAGAACTTCGGAAAGCGCAAGGCGGAAGCAGGACGCAAAGGAAAATTGCGCGGTATCGGCTTCTCCGCCTACATCGAAGCCTGCGGCGTCGCACCGTCGAATCTCGCCGGCGCGCTCGGATGCGGCGTCGGTCTCTGGGAGTCGGCGGACATCGCCGTGACCCCGACCGGCATGGTGGAAGTGCTGACCGGTTCCCACAGCCACGGCCAGGGCCACGAGACAACGTTCGCGCAGCTCGTTTCCGAGCGCCTCGGCATTCCGATGGACCACATAGCCATCGTCCACGGCGACACCGACAAGGTGCAGTTCGGCATGGGCACCTATGGCTCGCGCTCGGGATCGGTCGGCATGTCCGCGATCGCGATCGCACTCGACAAGGTCATCGCCAAGGGCAAGCAGGTCGCCGCCCATGTGCTCGAGGCGGCGGACGCCGACATCGAGTTCAAGGACGGCAAGTTTATTGTTGCCGGCACAGACAAGTCCGCGGCGTTCGGCGAGATCGCGCTCGCCGCCTATGTCGCGCACAAATTTCCGACCGCGCACATCGAGCCGGGTCTGAAAGAGCACGCCTTCTACGACCCGACCAACTTCACCTTCCCTGCCGGCACGCACATCTGCGAGGTCGAGATCGATCCCGACACCGGCGTCACCGAGATCGTGAACTGGGTCGCCGTCGATGATTTCGGTACGATCATCAATCCGATGATCGTCGAGGGACAGGTACACGGCGGCATTGCCCAGGGCATCGGCCAGGCGCTGCTCGAGAACTGCGTCTATGACTCGAACGGCCAGCTCGTGACCGGCTCGTATATGGATTACGCCATGCCGCGCGCCGACAACCTGCCGTCCTTCAAGGTCGACTACACGACCACGAAGTGCCCTTCCAATCCGCTCGGCATGAAGGGCTGCGGCGAAGCGGGCGCGATCGCCTCGCCCGTCGCGCTCATGAACGCCATCACGAACGCGATCGGTACCGAGGATATCGCCATGCCGGCCACATCAAAAACCGTGTGGCACGCCATCCAGAAGACCCAGGCCCAGCAACGCCGCGCGGCCGAGTGACGGGAGAAGATCATGCACACATTCACCTATCACCGCCCCGCGACCACGAAGCAGGCAGCCGCGCTCCTCGCCAAGAAGGAAACGAAGGCGCTCGCCGGTGGCATGACGCTCATCCCCGCGCTCAAGCTTCGCCTCGCGAGCATCGACAACCTCGTCGATCTTGGTGGCATCAAGGGGCTGAACGACATCGCCGTGAAGGGAAAGACGCTCGTGATCGGCGCTATGGCCCGTCACGCAGCGGTCGCATCATCCTCTGTCGTGAGAAAGGCGATCCCCGCGCTTGCAAAACTCGCCGAGGCGATCGGCGATCCGCACGTGCGGAACCAGGGAACGATCGGCGGCTCGCTCGCGAACAACGATCCGTCCGCCGACTATCCGTCGGCCGCGCTCGCCCTGAATGCAACGATCGTCACGAACAAGCGGAAAATTCCGGCGGACAAGTTCTTCAAGGGCCTGTTCGAAACCGCACTCGGAAGAGGAGAATTCATTCTCCAGGTCGTATTTGCGCTGCCGGAGCGCGCTGCCTACCAGAAATTCCCCCACCCCGCTTCGCGCTATGCCCTTGTCGGCGTCTTTGTCGCCGACCACGGCAAGGAAGTCCGTGTCGCCGTGACCGGCGCCGCGGAGGACGGCGTCTTCCGCGCGAAAGACATGGAAGCGGCGCTCAGGAAGAATTTCACCGCAGCGGCGCTCGACAGCGTCAAGCTCCCGACGAAGGGCATCATGTCCGACATCCATGCCGACGCCGAATATCGCGCGCATCTCGTGGGCGTCATGGCCCGCCGCGCCGTCGCTGCGGCGGGCGGATGACGCTTCCAGCCTCCTCATCCTGAGGAGACCGCCTGAGCGAAGCGAGGGCGGGCGTCTCGAAGGATGAGACCGGGCGTTTGCGCTATACTGGCGGGCGGAAAGCAGTTCGGAGTTGCCCGTGGTCGCGAAACATTCTGCTGTCGCCCTGCCCAAATCGATCGACGACACGCTGGCGCTCCTCGGCGCCGCTGACTACGTCGCGGACCGTCCCCTTGCGACCGTCGTGTTCCTGGCGCTCAAGATGCAGCGACCGCTTTTTCTCGAAGGTGAAGCGGGCGTCGGCAAGACCGAGATCGCGAACGTCCTCTCGAAGGCGTTTGGCCGCCGTCTCATCCGCCTGCAATGCTACGAAGGCCTCGACGTCGCCTCCGCGCTTTACGAGTGGAATTACGCGGCGCAGATGATTGCGATCCGCGTGGCGGAGGCGGAGGGCATCGCCGACCGCGACCGCCTCGTCGAGGATATTTTTTCCGACAAGTATCTCGTCAAGCGTCCCCTCCTCGACGCGCTTACACCCGATCCGGCCGGTCCACCCGTTCTCCTGATCGACGAACTCGATCGCGCCGACGAAGCATTCGAAGCGTTCCTTCTCGAAGTGCTCGCCGATTTCCAGGTCACGATCCCCGAACTCGGCACCGTGAAAGCAGCCGAGCCGCCGATCGTGATCGTGACCTCGAACCGCACGCGCGAGATCCACGACGCGCTCAAGCGCCGCTGCCTCTATCACTGGATCGGCTATCCCGACTTTGCGCGTGAGCTCGCGATCCTGCACGCGCGAAATCCCGGCGCGTCCGACCGGCTCGCCCGCGAGATCGTCGCCTTCGTTCAGGCGTTGCGCAAGGAAGAGCTGTTCAAGCTGCCGGGCATCGCCGAGACGATCGACTGGGCATCAGCCCTTGTCGCACTCGGCGCCGACCGGCTGGAAGCGGGTTCCGTCGCTGACACGGCGGGCGTGCTCCTCAAATATCAGGACGACATCGCGAAGCTCGATCGCGGCCGCATCGAAGGCCTGATCAAGCAATCGCAGATCGCGCTGAAGGCGGCCGAATGAACCCCGCGTCCGCCGGGGACCTGCGTCTTGCCGAACAGGTCGTCCGCTTCGCGCGTGCCCTGCGTGCGACCGGCATCAAGCTTGGCCCAGGTGCCGCGATCGACGCGGTGGAGGCTGTCGAAACCGCCGGCGCGAACCGCCGTGAGGATTTCTACTGGACGCTGCACGCGACCCTTATCAAGCGCCATGAAGACGATCCGGTCTTTCAGGAAGCCTTCCGCCTGTTCTGGCGCCGGCGCGACGCCAACGAAGCGATCATGGCAGCCATGCTGCCGGCAGCGCCCGAGAGCGCGATCGAACGGCCGGCGCAGCGGAGGGTGCAGGAAGCGCTCAACGATGGAGCTACGCCGCGCGTCCCGCGCCCCCGTCCGGAAGCCGAGCACGACGTGGATATGCGCGGTTCGGCGTCCGACGTCGAAATCCTGCGTCACAAGGACTTCGCCCAGATGAGCGCCGATGAGTTGGCCGAAGCGAGGCGCCGCATCAAGTCAGTTGCCGCCCTGTGGCGGCGCGTGCCGTCGCGGCGCCTCGTGGTTGATCCGCGCGGGCACCGCATCGATCTGCGCCGGACGCTGCGCGCGAGCCTGCGCGCGGGCGGCGACCTCATCGACCTGAAACGGCGCGGCACCGGCCTGCGCCTGCCGCCACTCGTGGCGCTCCTCGATATTTCGGGCTCGATGACGGAGTACTCGCGCATCGTCCTGCATTTTCTGCACGCGCTCGCCGAGACCCGCGGGCGCGTCTCGACCTTCCTGTTCGGCACGCGCCTCACCAACGTCACGCGCGCGCTGAAGGCCCGCGACCCCGACGCGGCACTCGCCGCATGCGGCAGGGCCGCGAACGACTGGGCGGGCGGCACCTGGATTTCGTCGTCGCTCCACCGCTTCAATCAGGACTGGTCACGCCGCGTCCTCGCCCAGGGAGCGGAGGTGCTGCTGATCACCGACGGCCTCGAGCGCGAGGCGGGTGACGCCCTCGGGCGCGAGATGGATCGTCTGCACCGTTCCTCCCGCCGCCTGATCTGGCTCAACCCGCTCCTGCGCTACGAAGGGTTCGAGCCGAAGGCGATAGGCGTCCGCACAATGCTCCCGCACGTCGACGAACTGCGGCCGGTACATAGTTTGGAGAGCCTGGAAGAACTGTGTGAGGCACTCAGCGGAAGAGAGCGCATTCGTTAGATCGGGCATGCACGACGATCGAAGCGGCGAAGCAGATGAAATCCACGTGCTCGCGACGCTTGCGACGTTCCCGTTCGTTCCTGAACTCACCGTGGTCACATCCCAACGTCACCACTGAAATGCGCCGCTTTCCACGTCGCACTGGCGCTCGACATACGACAGTTCATGCGTGGCGCGACCTGGGGCGGATCGGCTAGTCTTCTGATCGTCGCATGGGCGCTGGCGCCTGATGCGCAATCTGTGCCTTTTATCTATTTCGAGTTCTGACCGAGTGAGCGCCCATGCTGAAGCGGCAAGTTGGATCTGCCTATTCGTCCGTTCTTCGCGCCGTCGGCCTGGAGCCAGAGAAGAATCTCGACCCCGAAACGAACGGGGAATATGCGCTGCTCCGCCAACTCCGCACGCTCCCGGAAATCCAGCATTGTGATAGCGCGGTCGACATCGGCGCGCATCGCGGCGAATGGACAGCCGAAGCGATGAAAGCGTTTGCGGGCACCTCCGTTACGACGTTCGTTTGTGTCGAACCGATGCCACGCCTGGCGGCCGACCTCCGCCATGCGTTTGCCGGTCAGCCCAACGTCAGAATCGTTGAAGCGGCGATGACCACCCGCGCCAATGAAACTATGTCGATCTACGAAGTTGGCGGCGCCGGGCGTATCTACCCATCGTACAGGGGCGGTCCTCCTGCGGAGTCGGGCGCAGCGCGAAAGACCGTGACCAATCTGCAGGTGCGCGGGATTTCCGGCGACGAGCTGCTCGCCGGCTTACATCCCTGCATCGTCAAGATCGATTGTGAGGGACACGATCTTCATGTCCTGAAGGGCCTGGCTTCGGTCCTGAAAACTACGCGCCCCGCGATTCAGTTCGAATACTCGGAATACTGGATCGCCGCAGGCTCGCGACTGCGAGAGGCAAGCGGGCTCTTTCAGAACCTCGGCTACCGGCTTTACCGATTATTTCCCGACCAACTGCTTCCGATCAGGTACGGCCCGTTTGTGGATACGTACGAGTATCAGAACCTTGTGGCCGCACCGGCGGAATGGAAGTCGCTGGCCGGAGAGCGACTTCCACTGTGATCAATCCCGCTGCCGGCGCGCGGGCAATTTCCAACTTAGTCGAATTGCTTCAGCCGCGGGTTGATCTCGACAAGCTTTCGCTTGGCTTCTGGCAACCCTGCGAGAACCGACCGGCGGCAGCTAACGTGCTTGAAGTGCCGCTCCTTCGAAACGAAGCAGAAGAGCAGACAATCCCGCTGTTCCTTGTCGTTTCGGTTACCTGAATGCAGGCCGTTGGAATCGAACAAACCTACTGTTCCCGCAGGCCCGATCAGCTCGACAATGTCTTCCTTCTTGTAGCCGTTCTTCGTCATGTCGGCTTCGAAACGCGAGCCATGCCCCTCGCCGCGATAGCGATCGTAGTAGACGTCGTTCGATCCGCGCAGATAGCTCATACGCTGTCCCGCGCTCGTCACGTCGTTGAGCAGCACCATCATATGGATCTGCCGACCGCGCGTATCGTGATGCCACTGATAGGAACCGTTCCGTTTCGGCGGCGTTGGCATCAATCTCGTCGCATCGGCCCGGCCTAGTCCGAACGGTTTTCCATAATAGTGGCCGATAATCTCGAGCAGGAAATCATCCAGCGCTGCCGCAAGAATTGCGGGGCTGGTACTGACGGCGTCTTCGTGACGCCACGCATCGTCCACGCCGCGCGCCGGAAAATCCTCACCGCATCATGAAGCGCCATCTGCAGTTTGCGGAGAAACTCACCCTGAAAATAGGACGGCAGCAACAAGATGCCGTCGCTGCGCAGCACCTCACCGTAGGCCAGCGCCTGCTTCTTCCGCTCGTCATCTTCGACAAAATCCGCCCGGAACGAAGCATCGCGACGGCGATGAAGATACTCTTTCCCGATGAAGACCGCGCTTCTGACGAAGCCAGCGGGTGTGTAACTCTTTCGATCGAAAATCAACCGCTGCATTGCCACGCTCCACCAATCGAATGAAAAGAACGACGCTATCTCGATCAATCGAGGGGCCGATAGACCTCGTTCGATCGGATGCTGAACTCTAGAAAAATGGGTTTCGAGATGCAAGAGTGCGCGCGGGAACAGGAACTCAGAACCACGGGTCGTCATGAAAACCTCGCGCTGGCTCAACCGCATCAATCAATTCATGCGCGTAAAGCCGATCTGCTACGCCGTTTTTCACATCCGCTATTTCTATTTTACAAAGATCAAGCGCGCATTGCGCGCGTACGACGATCAACTCGGCGTTGCGGAGCGCGAGCACAATTTCCGCGCGATCCATGACGGAAAGCCCAGCGATCGTATTCTCGGCCTCGTCCTCCCCTTGTCCGTCATCGACCGCATGACGCCGGCTTCGACGGTGCTGGCGGTGGGATGCCGATACGAAACCGATCTCCTGTATCTCGCGGCCTACGGGTTTTCTCCGCGCAACATCCGCGGCCTCGATATCTTCTCCTATTCTCCCTGGGTTGATCTCGGGAACATGCACAAGATGCCTTACGGAGACAGCTCCTGGGACGCGGTGATGCTCGGCTGGGTGCTTCCCTATAGCAGCGAGCCTGAACTCGCAGCACGCGAGATCGTGCGGGTTACACGGCCCGGCGGGCTCGTCGCGATTGGAATCACGTATTACCCCGAAGAAGGCGCTGGACATCTATTGAAGGAGCAACCGCGTTTCGGACGCGAACGAAGAAATCGAACCGTCGACGGAATGCTTGGCCTGTTCGGCGACCATGTCGAAACGGTCTATTTTCGTCATGACGTTTCCGATCCCAACCAACAGGGCCCCTGTCTGGTCGTGTTCTCCGTACGAAAATAACGGGGCAACCGCGATCGGGAACTCAGCTCGTGCGGAGCAAGAGATCTCGGTAACCCTCATTCAGTCGCGCCGCTGCGTGATCGATGAGCAGAGACCGCCGAATGTTCACTTGAGCGGTGGCGACGCCGAAATCCAAGTCGGCCCAGCTTTCGACGAGTTTCCTCAGTGCTGCGGCAAGTTCGGCGGGCTGCGCTGGCGAAAACAACATGTCGGACTGCTCTTGAACCTGTTCGATCACACCCGTCCGGCTCGACAGCAGGGGCACCCCCGCGGCCAACACTTCGATCGCGGCCATACCGAACGTTTCCATGCGGCTCGGATTGATCACCAGGTCATAGCTGCGAACCAGGTCGCGAAACGCCTCGACGCGGCCGAGGAAGCCGCAGGTTGCGACTGCAAATCGATCCAGCTTGAGGTCGTTTTCGCCCGGATCCGGTCGTACGCCGGTGAAATCGAAATGCATCGGCGGCAGGGCACCCGTTCGCTCCAGCAAATAAAGCGCCTCGGTGAGGTCGGCCCAACCCTTCCAGGCAAGCGGCGAACCGATGACGAGCACGCGGCCCGGCGGCCGCACCGGCTTCGGCTTGAGCGGAGAAAATCTCATCCGCAAAAATTCCGTCGCGGACCAGGGCAATCTCCCGACGCGGTTCCCAGGCTTGCGCGCGCTCACGAAATTCGTCGCCCACCGCACTGACAAAATCGTATCGATCGCAACGATACTTGAAATAGTCGTCCCGGCTCATCGTCGGCGACCGCAGAAAGATTGCGGTCCGCGCACCGAGACGCTTGCCGAGTTCAAGCCCGAGCAAACCCTCCTGATGATCGTTGGCTTGCACGATGGCGGGCTGCATTCCGAGCGTTGTGGCCACCCGCCTTGCAAAAGCCGCGTTGCCGTAAAGTCGTCCGGGCAGCGAGCGGGAACTCGGAAAATTCTCCTCGATTACGCGGACACCGTTTCGACGGCATTCGTCGACCAGCCAGCCGCCATGCGAGCAGACCAGCACCGGATTCCAGCGCTGCACGGTTTCGTGCTTGAGCAGGCGGGCGAGACAGGTCTGCGCGCCCGCACGATGCGTTCTATTCTGCAGAAAGACGACCGAAGGATTCATGGAACAATGGGCCGCGCAGATCGTCCGGCTCGCGTCGCCGATCCACCCGGCTCAGGAGCCAAGTCTCAACTCCAGTCGCTGGCGCGCATTCTCCACGTCGCGCGGCTTGATCGACTTCTTGTACGTCCAGTCCTTTCACGGAATAGCGGCTCGGAAAGACCGTCCGCTTGAACGGCAGAAGCGGGTCGAAATGGTACGCTAGTCCAAGCGACCTCAAGCCCTGAAGCTTGATCGACCGGCGATAGTCGTTGACCGTAAGCCGCGACCAGTCCGCCGCTTCCTTCCCATGGAGCGCCTTGGCAACGATGTCGGCGATGTGCTCGCTGGACGTCCCGTCGGGCGTTGAGCACCATTTCTCGAGGTGATTGCGACGCGCTTCGGCCATCTCGGGAGGTAACGGCTCGTGCAAACCCTTTTCAACAAGCTGAACCAGGCGCCCCGGATCGTCGCACGGAAAATTTCCTCGCGCCGGCTCCTCGAAGTACCACAACTGGTCTCGGTCGAACAAAAGCTCGACCGTCGGCTTGCCGGCGATCCAGCTCTCCAGCGCCGTCGTGCAGGTCTCGCACGATATCTGCAAATCGCAATCGAGGATCAGCGGAGTGATATTGCTCGTCGCGTCCATGCGGATGTGCTGCCGCCGCGACGGAGGAAGCGTGTTCAACCATTTCTCATAAATGGTCGTCTCCTCCATCGGATGGGGCCGCAGCAATATTTCGTACTTATCGGCCTCGACCAATGCATTCAGAAAATCGAATGCATGCTCGCGTGAGTTCCATTGCGCCTCGATTGACCGCCAATAATCGGAATAGATGCGGATACGATCCTTCCACGGGGCAAACAACTTGTCCGCCTGCTCTCGCGGCAGTTTCCAGAAATATGCCGTTCCGAAATTGGTGCAGAAAAGCACCTTGGGGCGGCCGGACCGCTGAGGATCCGGGCGATAGACAACGCGCGACCACGGCTCGAAAGTAAAAATCGAACCGCGGCACGCCGACGACCTCGACCTTCGTGTCGCTCTGCGGGTTCTGCGCCAGGATCGCCCGACGATGCACGTCATTCCAGCAAAAGAAGTAATCGATGTGAGCACCGTTGTGGTGCCGGCCGGCATAATATTCCAGCTGCTCGCGATCGTAGAATATTCCCTCGTTCGGCAGCACCGCCGTCAGCACACCCATTTCCGCCAACCGCCGCGACCAAGCAACGAGATGGCTGCGCCATAAGGTGGTTGAAAATAATCATGTCCGGACGATGCGCAGCGAGCACCGCACGAAACGCTTCGAGTGGCTCCAGATGACAGGCGACCCCTCGCGCAGCCAGATGGTGAGCGATCAGCGTTGCAACGTCGAGATCGCGGGTCTTGCTGTCGACCAGGATGATAACGTTTTTGCCCGGGCGGGCGTCGCCGTTTGTCCGCTGCGAGTGCCGGTTTTCCATCTCTTGTTCCGCAGGATTGGCAGGCGCCGTTTCGACGGGCTTACCTTCTAGTATCAGTCGAATTGCCCGGGCAAGCATCAAATCCGAAGCGTGCCCGACCGGCTAAAGGTCGTGGAAACGCTTCGGCAAATAGCGGCGGAAGTCGATTTCACGAAGGATGTCGGCGATGCGCCCCGAGGCGCCCGGCCCACCATACGGCAGTTCCTGGTTGCGCACTCGCTCGCGGAATTTCGGATCGAGCACCGTCGAAAGAGCGGCCGCGACGGCCTCAACGCCCGGGTCGCAGTCGACAATCGAAGCAGCCCGCAGACGTCCGCTTTGACGTTCGCCGATATTGATCGTCGGTGTGCCCAGTGCGGGTGCCTCGATGATCCCGCTGGATGAATTACCCACGACGGCCTCTGCGTATCGCACGGCGTTCAGATACCCGGATGAGCCGAGTGAGAGGAACAGGCGCGAACGGTCCGGATTGCGATCGACGTGGTTGCGGATCGCGGAAGCAATTTCGTCATGGCCGGGATCGGCATTCACGCCGGTGAACACGGAGAAGATCTCGGGTGCCCTGTCCAACGCCCCAAGCAAGGCTTCGACCGTGGTTCGGTCGAGGTCCGGCCACGTTGTGGTCGGGTGAAGGGTGATAACGACAAATTTCGCGTGCGCCGGCAAATTCAGCGCACGCCAAACGCTTTCCCGATCTGCCGCCCGATGCCGCTGAATTTGATCCAATCCGGGAGCACCGACATTGAATACGAGATCAGGATCTTCGCCGAGCTGAATAACTCGTCGTCGATAGGGTTCGGCCGCCACAAAATGGATGAGCGACAATTTCGTTACGGCATGCCGGATCTGATCGTCGAACGCTCCCGACGTAACCTCGCCTCCATGGATATGCGCGATCGGTACATTCCAAATCGTCGCGGCGGTCGCCGCGGCGAGAATCTCATATCGATCCCCGAGAACAACTAGCAAGTCCGGAGCAAGCACTGAGAAGGTTTCCGCGAAACGCTGAGTTCCGACGCCAGTGCTGCGCGCGGCATCCACCGGGCCGCCTCCGCCCATGTCGAGGTCGACCCTCGCCGCGATGTTGAAGCCATCCAACTCGATCTCTTTGACGGTAAGCCCGAATGCCGTGGCCAGATGCGTCCCGCTTACGATCAGTTGCAACGTGACGTTGGACGCATCCGCCAATATTCGAATGAGCTCACGCAGCAGCCCATAGTCTGCCCGTGTGGTGGTCACGACGGCAATCCGGCGTGCGCCTTGCGCGCAACTCCCGCTCATTGCCATGGCGACCGGTCGAGCAGGCCTGTTTCGACGACATGGTTCGCGTACGCCAGATCATCGGGCGTCTCGATTTCGACGGAATGCAGCCGGTCCATGAGCAAGCCATAGGTGCGCGCAGGATTCGAGTAAATGCGCCGCGTTTCCTTCATGGCAGTCCATCGAATAAGGTAGAGCGCGCCGTTCATCGTGACTTCGCGTGTCTGGTCCTGCCGGCGAAGTCGGCGGCGCTCGATCAATCAACTCACGATAGGCGCGATGGATCCGTCCTCTCCCATCGGTCCGACGAAGACGGAAGCAATATCGGTTTCACGCACGCCGACCACGAGATCGGCATCGCGGTTCACAAACAGCTCGACCGCGGCGTCATAATGATCGGCCCGCGCGAAGGGCGATGATGGCTCAAGCAACATGATCGCATCGTAGCTTCTTCCCTCGTGCCGTTCGATCCATTCCATCGCATGGAGTACGACGTCGTCGCTTGTCGCCTCATCCGTCGCCAGTTCGTCTGGGCGTTCGAAAGGGACTTCCGCACCCCATCGACGCGCTTCTTCACGGATGTCGTTGCTGTCGCTTGAAACGACCAATCGGTCGCAGTACTTGGATTTGAGGGCGGAGGCTGCGCGATAGCCAATAAGTGTGGTACCGGCGATCTGACGAAGGTTCTTGCCGGGCAACCCTTTTGAACCGCCGCGCCCGACAAGAAGGTAAAGAACCGAGATCGACTTCGCCATACGGTCTTTTAGCACTTGATGCTGCGGAGAGAAGCGCCGAGACGCCGCCTGCGTTAACTGTCGCAAGACTCGTCTATTTCCTTGATGGTCCTAACCGTATGAATAAAATCCGGACGCCTCGAAAAAGGCCGGCCTTGCAACCCATTCGCCATGAATAATCGCACCCTCATCATCGCAGAAGCAGGCGTCAATCATAACGGCAGCCTGGAGAACGCGAAGCGTCTCATCGCAGCCGCGGTGAAAGCCGATGCCGACGCGGTGAAATTTCAGTCGTTCAAGGCCGAGAAGATTGCAGTGAAGGCGGCACGAAAAGCCGCTTACCAGGGCGCGGCCACGAACCCTGCACAAAGTCAGACCGAAATGCTCCGCGAGCTCGAGCTTTCGGAAAGCGAGCAACGCGAACTCGCTCGCATCTGCTCGGAGTCCGGCATTGAATTCTTGTCGACACCCTTCGATGCGGAGAGCGCACGCTTCCTGCAGGCGCTGGATGTGAAGCGCATCAAAGTCAGTTCGGGAGACCTGACCAACGCTCCCTTGCTGCTTGATATCGCTCGGCTCGGGAAACCCATTATCCTCTCGACGGGCATGGCGACGATCGACGAAATCACCGACGCCCTGTCTGTGCTCGCCTTCGGTTTGACGCGACCTGCGGACGAAATGCCGACCGCCGAAACGTTGGCTGCAGTGAAGGCCGCCGGAACCAAAGGGCCGCTGAACGGAAAAGTCGTCCTGCTTCACTGCACCACCGAATACCCGGCGCCGCCCTCCTCCATAAATCTTCGCGCGATGGAAACATTGCGCAGGACGTTCGGCCTGCCCGTCGGTTCTTGATCGCCAGCGCCAATTGGCGGATGTTGCTTTGGCAGGTCGTTCGGCGGCCGGCCTCGCGGGCGGCGTTCACAGCCGGCAGTAGCAGCGCCATCAGCATGCCAATGATGGCGATCACCACCAGCAGCTCGACCAACGTGAAAGCGTGCCGGGCGGCAGACGAGTTTCGGGTTCTGGACTTCATGGATGTGTGCGCGGACATAGAGATGGACTCCCGAGGCTAGACGCGTCCCCTCAGACGCGGCCCATGTGTTTGATTATGGCAAACGCCGACCGCGATTGCTAGCAGACGGGGCGATTTTCTTTCCGCGAGGGGGGGCGGCCTCCTTTGGGAGTGCGGCGACTCGTCGCCGCTTTGGGATTCTTTTGGACGCTGGCCACCAGCCCCGCTTCGAACCGCTGATGCCAAAATCCAAAAGCGGCGACGAGTCGCCGCACTCCGAAAGTCCCTCACCTTGTCACCGCGTCATCCTTCACCTACACTCCCGCCCCTTTCCCTCGAACCCAGCAGCCTGCGCAGGAACGCCGCCCATGACGGCTGTCGTCCGCTATCCGGAGCTGCGCACGATTCACACCCGGCTCTTCGGCGTGACGTTTCGCAACGCCGACGGCCGCCTGCGGCAGGAGATCATCCGGGGCTGCCGGGCCGGCGACCCCTTGACGCTGGTCCGGGAGGCCGACAACCCGCACGACCCTTGCGCCATCGCCGTCCACACCGCCGCCGGCCAGAAGGTCGGCTACATCGGCTATCACCAGTCGCGCGAGCTGGCCGCCGAAATCGACGCCGGGCGGAGAGTGACCTGCGAGATCGTCCGCGTCACGGGCGGCGGCGGCTGGCTCTTCTTCCGTCGCCGCCACGGAGTCAACGTCCGGGTGGTCATCGCGTAGGCTGTAGAACGGAATTCATTCCGTTCGCATACGTCGGCGACGGCCCACAGAACGGAATGAATTCCGTTCCACGGCTTAGGCCACGCTGACAAACAAGCCGCTAGCCGCGCTCTCGTACATCGCCAGCAGCACGCCGTTGACTTGTGCGGCGACATGGGCCGACATATCGCTGGCTCGGCCTGCTTCGACGCAGTCGAGGAAAAAGGCGAATTCATCGCGGACCTCCGCCGACGGAGTCAGCCAGGCAGTCTTCGGCAGCGCACCGGCCTCTGCCGTGGTGCTGCTCCAAAAGCCCATCGGGTCCAGCGGGTGCTTGCGCGGCGGCTGCCACGGCTCCGCGTCGGGCCAGGCTTCCAGCCGCGGCCGATAGCCGTCGATCACTGCCACGGCCTTGTCGCCGATCACATAATTGCGGTTCAGGCCCGACGAGGGATGGGAGCGCCAACCGGTCCGGCCGGCGGCGATGCTGGCCACGCCGCCCCCCTGCAGCTCCAGCAGGGCGGCGCCGAAGTCCTCCATCCCGTTGCGCTGGTGCTCGGCGAAGAAGTAGTTGCCCGTCACGGCCCAGACCCGCTTCACGCACCGGTCGAACAACCAATGCAATTGTGCCAGGGGATAGACGCCTACGTTATAGAACTCCCGCTTCGAGTCGATCGTTTCGAATTGCCCCGGTTTGGCAACCTCGGCACGGGCTCTCTCGAGCGTCGCTCCGCCCGTGAACCCCTTGGCGAAGGTCACATCCATGTGCAGCGCGGTCACCTTGCCCACGGCAGCCGAACGTCACTAGCTCCCAAACGCGCCGCGGCGTGGGGCTGCGGATCAGGCTGAACATCTGGCTGACCACGCCGGCTTTCTCGATCGCCGCCACGATCCGCGCGGCTTCGTCGCGCAAGGCGCACAGCGGCTTATCCAGATACAGGTGCTTGCCCGCCTCCGCGCAGCGGACGATGATCTCGGCTCGCCGCTCCGGCTCGGCACAGACGCTGACCACGTGGACATCGGCGCGAGCCAGGGCCTCGCGGTAGTTCGGGAGGTAGGGAATCTTCAGCTCGCGGGCCAGGGCTTCGTTCAGCTCGCGCCGCCTCGCCGTGACGCCGGCATCGTCGCTCACGGCCACCAGCCGGCACCGCTTATCGGCCGCCAGCGAGCGGGCATAGTTCTCCTGATGCGTGTGATTGCCGGCAATGAGCAGCACGCCGAAGGGGGGCGCCGCCTTCCGTAGCGCGGTCACCCTGCCTGCGGGCGCTCGGTGCCGGCGCGTGGCGAGTCTGTGCCGCGAGCAGGCGGTTCGCCGCCATCGAGCCGCACGGGCGTGCGAAGCTCGAGCGACTTACGAGCCGCGTCGAGCAGTCGTCGGCCGTCGTCCGTCAGGGCAGCCACCGGCGCCTTCGCCGCCTCTTCGTCTGCCACGGGCTCCCAGGAAAACACGCCGCGGTTGCCGATCAGCATCGTCTCAAACAGCGGCGGCGACGTGCCGCGCGTGCCGGCAGAAACCAGTGCTGTCTTGCCGCGAGCCGTCTTGGCCAGCGCGGTGATCTGCCCGGATGCAACGCTGCCCAGCGACGCCAGGTGGGTGACGTCTTCACCCAGCCATGATTTCGCTGCTTCCAGTGCCGTGCCCAAGAGCGGCTCGATCCGCCCGTGGTCGTCCGTCGTGTGGGCCACGATGCGAACGAAGACCGGCGTACCGACGCGCTTGGCTTTGAGGGCGGCCTGCACCGTCTCGGCGGCGGATGTGAGGAGGTTCATCGCGTCTCGTGGGAATGCTGAGCCACTAACCCGACGCGTAAGCGAGGAAGTTGTCGGGCGACTCGGAGCGTGTCCCGCCGCTCCCTCGCTTGCGCATTGCGCGTCGGGCTAGTGTGCGGGAATCGCCTTCTAGCAGGATGATCCGCCCGCCAGCGTAGCCAACGTGCTGTCGTCCGGCAAATTGCAAATGTTACAAACCGCCGCGCTGGCGCTGGCGCAATGCGCCCCACTCGTTACCGTCCCCAACTTCGATCCACGGCACTGTGGAGCGATGAAATCGAGGGACGGCCCACGATTTGCAAACGACCGTGCTCCTTGTCGGCGCGGTGCCAGCACCGCACGCGATCATTCACGTCACGTTTCGCACCCGCTCGGGTGCCCACTTCTCACCACGGAGGGTTCCGTAGATGCACGTTGATCGTTCACGTCTCCTCTTGGCCGCGATCCTGGCGGTCGGCTTGTCGGCCGGCTCGGCCTGGGCCGACGGCCGCGGCCCCGGTGGCAAGGATTCGCCCTGCAATACCGCCACCAACGCCTGCAAGGGTTCTGGCGCGGATTGCGGCAAACCATGTCAGACGCCCTGCAACAGCTCCGCCAAGGACTGCAACGCCAAGGGCTGCAGCGCCGAGTTCTGCTGCGAAGAAGATTGCTGCTGCGATGATGCCTGCTGCAGCGAAGAGTGCTGTCAGGGCGAGTGTTGTGATCCTTATGCTTGCTCCGAGGCAGACGGCTGCTGCTGCGACGGCTGGTTCTTCGGCAACTGGTTCAAGGGCTGGGGCGCCAGCTCGAAGAAAGCCAACTTCGCCAACAAGAAATTCTCGCCCGGCATGAAGTGCAAGAATCTCCAGGCCCCGGCCGGGTATCCCTACAAGCTGGGGCACATGTACGGCGGCGCCGTCGGCAAGCCGGGAGCGTGCATCGAGGGCTCTCCTTGCTACCCACCGGCCCAGTGCTGGACCGCCCCCTGCGGCGTGATGCAAGCCACCGCAAACGACTGCGTTTGCAAGTGCGGTTGCCCCAAGTGTTCGTGCGGCAAGGGCAAGCAGGTCACTTGCCAACCCGGCAGTCCTTGCGGCTTCAACGTGGAGATCACCTGCGGCCCGGGCGAGCATCCCTGCGCGGGCGGCCCCTGCGCAACGGGCCCTGCGCCAGGCGGCCCTTGCGGCCCGGCCGGCTTCGGCCCGCCGCAACACGGTGGGAAGTTTATTTGCGCCCCGATGCCGCCTCCTCTTCCGGCGCCACCTGGCTGCCCGGTGATGGGGCCGCACATGGGGGTCTTCCACAAGCTGGCGGACGTGATGGCCGAGAACGCCGGGCTGCACGCTCGGCTTCAGGCCAAAGAGGACTGGGCCGACGAGCAGGAGTGCCTGCGCGCCGCCTTGACCGAAGCGCCAGGAGATCGCCCGGCTCACCGCTACGCAGCAGCACGGCGGGAATCGCGACCAGGTGCTGGTCGAGTGGATGAAGTCGCAGGCCGAAGCTTCGGCCCGCAAGGACGAAATGCTGGTCGAAGTCGTGGCCGCGGTGGTCGAGATTCACGCCACGAAGTCGCAGGCCTCGGACTCGGCGAAGCTCGAAGCCAAGATCGCCAAGCTTCAGGCGGCGCTCGAGCAGGCCAAGGCGGAGAATGCCCGGCTGCGGACCGAGGTCTCGCAGCACCGTCGAGCCGCCAAGGGCGCCTCGACGTCGGTGTATGGCACGCCGAGCCATGCCACGCCGAGCTATGGCACGCCGGCCTACGACGAGGCGCCGGTGTACAAAGTGCAGACCGAGGGCAGCGACTGCCCCAAGTAAGCTAGTCCCTCGGCTTGTCAGCCAAGCCGCACGTTGAATCTTGGACCCTCATCCGGCACCGCCGGATGGGGGTTTTTCGTTGGGGCTTCTTGGTTCATAATCATGCCTGCGGCATGATGAACCAATACCGTTCGCAGCGTTCGTCCTCGTCCTCGTCCTCGTCCTCGTCCTCGTCCTCGTCCTCGTCCTCGTCCTCGTCCTCGTCCTCGTCCTCGTAGCTCGATTCAGGCGGTCTTTCGAGGACGAGGACGACGACGAGGACGAGGACGAATCAATCCTTCGGGTCCCGTGTGACGGACGATCAGGAACCGATGAACTGGGAAACCCTCGCCCGCGTAATAGTTTGCTGAGTCCTCACCTCACGTTTTCTCGTCTCCTCGCCGCTTCGACGGAGTCCGCTTGTGGTGAATAATCCCGCGATGGTCGGACCGTATCGCTGCGGGCGCGGCGAGCGGCTGCTGGTGATCGCCGGGCCGTGCGTGATCGAGACGGAGGAGCTCACGCTGTCGATCGCCGGCCGGCTGGCCCGGATTGCCGCCGAGCTGCCCATCCAGCTCGTCTTCAAGGCCTCGTTCGACAAGGCCAACCGCACCAGCGTCGCAGGCCTTTCGCGGGCCGGGGCTGGACGAGGGGCTGGCCATTTTGGAGCGCGTGAAACAAGCCACCGGTCTGCCGGTGACGACCGACATCCACGAATCGCAACAGGCCGCGCCGGTCGCCGAGGTCTGCGACCTGCTGCAAATCCCCGCCTTCCTGGCGCGGCAGACCGACCTGCTGGTGGCGGCCGCCGAGACCGGCCGGGCGGTGAACGTCAAGAAGGGGCAGTTCATGGCCCCCTGGGACATGAAGCACGTCGTCGCCAAGCTTGCCGAGGCGGGCTGCCGCAACGTGCTCCTGTGCGAGCGAGGGACGACCTTCGGCTACGGCCGGCTGGTCAACGACATGCGGGCGATCCCGCAGATGCAGGCCCTCGGCGTGCCGGTGGTCTTCGACGCCACGCACAGCGTGCAAGAGCCGGGCGGCCTGGGTGCGGCCACGGGCGGCAACCGGGCCATGGTCGAGCCGCTGGCCCGCGCCGCCATCGCTGCCGGCGTCGACGGCCTGTTCTTCGAGACCCATCCCGACCCGGACGCCTCGCCCAGCGACGGGCCGAACATGGTGCCGCTGGACGAGTTTGCCAGGCTGCTGGGCCGGGTATTACGCATTCGTGAGGCCGTGGAGAGTCTGACATGAGCGGAATGGCTTCGGACCCCAACCCACTCGCCCCCGCGGCGGACGCAGCGGGCGCCGCACCGGCGGTGAAATCCCCTTGGTGGAAAAGCGGACTCAAGAAGGTCGCCGGCGCCTACCGGCGGCGGCCGCTCTTCTACGGGTTCTTCACGCTGCTGGGGCTGACGCTGGTCGTCGCCGGGCTGTCGCCGCTCATGTCGTCCTCGCACGTCGGACCGCGCACCGGCTTTGGGCGGCAGGAAACCGCCGCCTCGCGGCTGCGGACGATCGCCGACAGCTTGCGGCGGATGGATGAGTTCGGCCAGATGCCGTATGCCCAGATGCTGCGAGACACGCTGAACCCGTGGATGCGCCAGCTCGAGCCGCCGGGGGCCTGGGAGCCGGATTCGTACCTGTTCGAGATTTTCCCCGACTTCCAGATCGCCGCCCGCGAGCGGCAGCGGTTGACTCTGTCGATCGCCGATCTGCAAAAGAAGCTCGACCCCGGGGACGGCAAAAAGCCAGTGGTGAAGTCGCCGCTCCCCACCGAAAAAGACCGCGCCGCCCTGCTCCAGGCGCGCGCCGACCTTCAGACCTTGGATAACCGCGTCGGCCAGGTCCGCAGCACCCTGATTCAAGAGCTCAACACCTTGACGTTCTCCCTGGAGGACGTGTTCATCATCGAGGGCACGGCCTGGATGCGCAACGTCTCCAACCGCCTGCGGGAGCAGTTGGCCCAGCGCTCGCGCGGCGCCGTCGATAGCCTGGCGCTGGCCCAGGAGTTGTTTGATTGGACCGTTCGCAACGTGACCTTGGAGGAGAAGGACGCGGGCACCGAGCCCCTCTGGGAGTCGCTGCTCTGGGGCCGCGGCCCGAGCGCCACCCGGGCCTGGATCTTCATCGAGCTTTGCCGTCAACAGGGGCTGGACGCCGTGATGCTGGGCTACCGCGATCCCAAGGATCCGGACAGCAAGCTCTACACCAGGTATCAGGATTGGGTCCCCGCGGTCGTTCTGACCCGCGGGCAAGCGGCTCCGGAGTTGTACCTGTTCGACCATCTGTTGGGCATCCCCATCCCGGGGCCGAGCGGCCAGGGCGTGGCCACGCTCACGCAGGCGGCCGCTTCGCCGGACGTCCTGGGGCAGTTGGACACCGCGCGCAATTATCGGGTCCGCGCGAGCGAGCTCCAGGACGTAGTGGCCATGGTGGACGTTTCGCCGCACCTCGTGGTGCGCCGCATGCAGGTGCTGGAGGACGAGCTGCGCACCGTGGACCGCCTGGTGCTGACCGTCGAGCTGGGCAAGCTGGCGGCACGGCTGCTGAAGATCAAGGGCATTACGCGAGTAGATGCCTGGCCCTGGCCCATCCAGTGCGAAGAGAACGCACGCCGGCAGCCGCTCGAGGCGCGGCCGGCCAGACTGGCGGTGTTCACGATGAAGGGTGTGGAGGAGAAGGGCCGGAAGAACGAGAAGCTGAAGAAGGAGGCACAGTTCGATGAGCTGCGCTTCCGGGACCAAAAGAGGCGCCCCGGAGAGCGGCATCACGTTGGAAGCCGAAAAACGCGGCCAGCGGCAGCAAGAGGTCAGCGGCTTTCTGGCGCGGCCGGATGCTGCACTTTCGGGCGCATTTGCCGACCTGGACGATAGCCGCAAGGCCGCTCCGCGAGAGCAAGCGGCCACAAGCGCCGCCACGAAGGGGGCTGCCAACGTCTACCAGTCGGGCCGTATCACCGACCGCGATCTGGACCAATTGAGTCAGGACATGCAGGCCGACCTCAAGACCCTGGAGAAGACGCGGCTGGAGAAGACGAACCTGAGCTATGAGGAGATGGCGCTCTTGGACGCCGCCATTGAAGGCGTTCAAGCCCGGATCCAACAGATGCCGTCCGTGCGGCTGGACCGGCGGTTTGTGCGGCTGATCGCCACGCTCTGGGTCGGGCAGGTGGCCTACGAACGAGGGGACTACGCCGACGCCGCGGCCTACTTCCGTTATCTGCTGGACGCCGAAGTGCCGGCGCTGGAAAAGAGCCTGCAGGCGATCCCCGAGAAACCCACGGCGGATGCCGACAAGCGACTGCGGCAATACGCCGATGAGATGGTCAAACCGATGCTCGCGGTCTGGAAAGCCGGGGCCAATTACAATCTGGCCCGCGCACTCGAGGCGGGCGGCCGGCACGCGGAAGCCATCGAGGCCTACATGAAGGACAGCTCGGTTCAGCTCCCCGGCAGCCGGTACCGCGCGGCAGCTCGAGCAACGACAGGCGCCGAGCCGGCGGAGGCGAAGAAGAAACCCGACGACAGCAAGGCGGCGGCGAAACCGCCTTCCTCCGCGACCGGCTCCAAGCCGTAGCTCGCTGGGCATTCCTTCGCTGCTTGATTTCGCCGTGCGGATTGCTTAAACCGTCTGCCAGCGGCGAACGTGGGGCACGTTTCCAAACGTGCCCGTCCTGCCAGTCGGGCACGTTTAGAAACGTGCCCCACTTACCGACCGCATGGCGAGGGAGACGATCGATGCGCGAATCTTGCAGACTCGGCAGGTGCTACTTGTGGCAGCTCTTTTGCCGGCGCCCAGCCTTCTGGCGCTGGCCGCTGACGCCGTCAGCCCCGCCAGCTACACGCCTCCTGCGGCGAATGAGCTCGCCGAGCCGTTTGCGACGGAGTTCTCGCTCGATAAGGCCGTGCGGTTTCTCGATTCGGCGGCGCTCGACTGGCAGAACCGGCGGAAGTGCATGACGTGTCACACGAACTACTCGTACCTGCTCGTGCGGCCACTGATCTCGGCTGATGTGCCGGCCCACGCGGCCGTGCGCGACTTCGCCGAAAAGCTGGTGACCGAGCGCTGGCCAAAAGAGGGTCCGCGTTGGGACGCCGAAGTCGTTTGCTCTGCCGTCACGCTGGCGATCAACGATGCCCGCACGACGGGTAAGCTGCACGCCGCCACGCGGACGGCGCTCGATCGCATGTGGACCGTGCAGCGCGGGGACGGCGGCTTCGACTGGCTCCTCTGCGGCTGGCCGCCGATGGAGTCGGACGACCATTACGGCGCCACCTTTGCGGTCATCGGCGTGGGGGCCGCGCCGGAAAAGTATGCCGAGACTCCCGCAGCGAAGGCCGGGCTGGACAAGCTCCGCGCCTATCTGAAGAAGAATGCCGCCCCCACATTGCACCACCGGGCGATGGTCCTTTGGGCCTCGACGTACCTGGTGGGCTTCATGACGGCCGCCGAGCAGCAGGCCTGTATCGGCGAGCTCTTAGGCATGCAACACGCCGACGGCGGCTGGGGCCTGGCCTCCCTGCTCGACTGGGAGCGGGCCGACGGCAAGTCGCAAGACCCGGACACCAGCGACGGCTACGGCACCGGCTTCGTCACGTACGTGCTGCGCCGTGCCGGCCTGCCGGCCGATCATCCCAAGCTGGCGGCGTCCGTCAAATGGCTGAAACGGCACCAGCGCACCAGCGGCCGCTGGTTCACCCGCTCGCTCAATAAGGACAACCTGCACTTCATCACGCACGCCGGCACGGCCTACGCTGTGATGGCGCTGGCCGAGTACGGCGTGAAGCGATAGCCAGGCGAGCGTCAAGGCGTCAGCCCGACCCCTTTACCGCTGCCCGCCGCGCTCAGCGTCCTTCGTGTCGTCGCGGATCACCGACGGCACTGGCGAGTCGGGTTCCAGCTTCAGTGCTTCCCGAAAGGCCTTGATCGCGTCCTCCAGGTCGCCGGCGTCCGCCGCGCACCAGCCGCGGAGCACCCAGTCGTCGGCCGTAGCCCCGTCGCGGGCCGTCAGTTTCTTGGCGGCCTTGTGGGCTTCGACGACCCGTCGTGCGTCGCCGAGGGCCTCCACGAGCTTCCCCAGGTCGCCTTCTTTCTCGGCGGCCTCGACGATGGCATCCAGCGTCTTCCAGCCCTTGGCGTCGTAGTCGATCGTCTTGTCGTTCTGAATGGATTCGACCATCCAGAAGCGGTTCTCATACACTCGCCAGCCGTCCGCGGTGCGGCGGAGGAGATAAACCTCCGACTGCCGATCGGACTCCTCGCCGTCTTCGTCCCATTGCACGGTCGTCATCACGCGCAGCTCGGCCTTGTCGCCCCGCACCTCGACGCGTGGGCTGGCCAAGGTGAGCTTGAACCCCCCCTCCGGCAGGTCCGCGAAGACAAGCCGCATCATCCCTTCGAGCTGCTTGCGATTGAGGGTATGGTCAGATTTACCGGGCTTCTCTTCGCGGCCCTCAATCATCTTGAAGTCGTCGGCTAAGCACTTCATGAATGCCGCCAGATCGCCGCGCTGGAACCCGGCCCTCAGGCTGTCGAAGACCACTTCCTGGATATCAGCCGCGTCGTCCGCCGCCGCCGGCAGTCCGCCGGCGCACCAGGCCACCGCGCTCGCCAGCAGACAGGCATGGAATCGTGCTCGCATGACGTCCTCCCGAGGTTTCGAGTCGTTCGAGGAGTTTTGAAGGGCACAGATTTTGAAGGGCAGAGGGCATGATAGTCGCCTACAATGGCCTCGCCAACCGAGGCTCTCAAACAATCCAAACCCAAGAGAATTGCCATGCGAACGATCCCCTCGACTGCGGTTCGACGCACGTTGCCCATGCTCGTCGCCCTGGTGCTGGCACCGCTAGCGGTCGCCGCCTGCGCCTTGGCGGCCGACGTAGGGCTTGAGATCGGCAAGCCGTCCGACGCCGGTATGGAGGCCGGCCCGTTGGCAGAAATCGCCAAGCACATGCAGGAGCTTGTCGATCAACAGCAGGCGGCCGGCGTGGTGACGCTCGTGGCCCGCCAGGGGCGAATCGTACACCTGGAGGCCGTCGGCCAGGCCGACCTTGGCAGCAAGCTGCCGATGCGCAAAGACACGATCTTCGGCATCGCCTCGATGACCAAGCCGATCACCGGCGCAGCGGTGATGGTGCTGGTAGACGAGGGCAAGCTGTCGCTGGACGATCCGGTCTCCAAGCACATCCCGGCTTTCAAGGACGCCTCACTGGCTACCGGGGCGCCGAAGCGAGAGATCACGATCCGCGACGCGCTGACGCACACCTCGGGCGTAGTCGGCGAACAGCAGAACATGGGCACGCTCCAGGAGACCGGCGAGAAGCTGGCCCAGCGGAAGCTCGCCTTCGAGCCGGGCAGCAAGTGGCAATACGGCCCCGGCCTGAGCATTGCCGGCCGCTGTGTGGAAGTCGCCTCGGGCAAGGCCTTCGACAAGTTCCTCCGCGAGCGGTTCTTCGAGCCGCTGAAGATGGTCGATACGTCCTTCCATCCCACGGCAGAGCAGCAGGAGCGGCTGGCCAAAATCTACAAGCAAAGCGAAGACAAGAAGTCGCTGGAGCGGACCACGAGCTGGATCACCGACCTGTCCGAAGGGCGCACGCCGAACCCTTCGGGCGGCCTCTTTTCCACGGCGACCGACGTGGCCCGGTTCTATCAGATGCTGCTCAATGGCGGCGTGCTGGACGGCCGCCGCATCCTTTCAGAAAAAGCGGTCGAGCAGTTGACCTCGATCCACACCGGCGACTTGAAGGTCGGCTTCACCGACGGCAACGGCTGGGGGCTGGGCTGCTGCGTGGTCCGCAAGCCGCAGGGGCCGACCGCGATGCTCTCGCCCGGCACGTTCGGCCATGGCGGCGCGTTCGGCACGCAAAGCTGGGCCGATCCCAAGCGGCAGATGATCTTCGTGCTGATGATCCAGCGGGCCGGCCTGCCCAACGGGGATGCCTCGGAGTTCCGCGTCACCTTGCAGGATCTGGCGGTCAAGGCCGTACGGCCCTAGTTTAACCGCGAGCCATCGGCGAGCATGACCGACCGCGGTCTCTTGATCACCGGCACCGACACCGGCGTCGGCAAGACGTACGTCGCCTGCCTCATCGCGCGGGCGCTGCGCGGCGAGGGCCTGCGCGTGGGCGTCTACAAGCCGGCGGCCAGTGGCTGCCGCGTCGAGCAGGGCCGGCTCATGAGCGACGACGCCCTGGCGCTCTGGGAGGCCGCCGGCCGGCCGGGCGAGCCGGACCGCGTCTGCCCGCAGTGCTTCGCCGCGCCGTTGGCCCCCCACCTGGCCGCGCGGGCGGAGGGCCGCACGGTCGATCGCGATCGCTTGCGGCGTGGGTTGGACTATTGGCGGCAGCGCTCCGACGTGCTCGTGGTCGAGGGTGTCGGCGGTCTCTTGACGCCGATCAGCGAAGAAGACTACGTGGCCGATCTGGCCTACGAATTCGGCTTGCCGCTGGTCGTCGTCAGCCGCAACGTGCTGGGGGCGATCAATCAGACGTTGCAGACGCTGCACGTGGCCGCCACGTATCGCGGCGGATTGCCCGTGGCTGGAGTCGTGCTCAATGACGCCGCCCCGGAGCGGTCGGCCGATGACCCCAGCACGCAGACCAACGCCGACGAGTTGCGACGGCGCTGCCGCGTGCCGCTGCTGGCGCACGTGGCGTGGAATGCGGACGCGATGGCGATGGATTGGTGGTCAACTCGCTCTGCGAGTTGACGAGCATGGGGCACGTTTCTAAGCGTGCCCGTCGCTGCCAGGCTGTGAACGTCGGGCACGTTTAGAAACGTGCCCCACGTGGGCTACTTGGTCAGCGGCTTGACCTTGATGTTCTTCCACCGGCAGAAGGCCCCCTTGGGCCAGCCGGTGCCGCCGTGGACCTGGACCGCGATGCTCCCTTCGGTGCCGAATGTGGTAGCCACTTTCTCCTTGTCGTAGCCGGTGCCGTCGTAGGTGGCGGCGTCGAACTCGCTCACCTTGAGGTCGTTGATCCAGGTCGTGACCTTGGGGTACTTGCCCCCCTCGACGCGCACGCGAGCTGTGTTCCAGTCGCTCACCTTCCAGGCTTTGACCCAATCCGCGCCCGAGCAGCTGTGGGCCTTAGGGACCTTCAGCCCGCTGTCCTTGGCCTTGAGGGCCGTGAGCTTGCCGCCTTCCATCACGCCGTCGATGACGAACGGCCGATTGTTGAAGCCGCCGGTCCCCTCGCCGTACAGATGGCCGACGTTGCCGGCGTCGTGGTAATCGACCATCATCTGGAAGCACTGGCCGCGGTCGTTGCCCCGGATGAAAAGGCCGCTGCACACGCCCCAGTCGGGCTTCATGTCGATCAGCAGCTCGAAGTCGCCGAACTTGCGGTCGGTGAGCAAAATGCCGCCATTGCCGCTGCCGGGCGGGTCTTGCTCGCCGACGATCGCGCCGTCCTCGACGCTGCCAGCGGCCGCCCGTGCCGTGGCCGATGTGCTCGGGGTTCTTGTGCCAGCCGTCGAGGGTCTTGCCGTCGAAGAGCGTGATCCAGCCGTCGTCGTCGGCCGCTGGGGTCGGGGAGGCCAAGCCAAAGAGGCACCCACCGAAGGTCGCGGCGATAATCACGAACACCTTGAGGCGAGCGGGGGGCGTAAGCCCCCTGATAACGCGGTCGTGCCGTTTCATGGTCGTTCTCCGGATTGCTGGCTGACGTGCGTGGCCGTCACGGTCGTGGTGATCCCGCCGCGGGGTGTGAAGGCGGCACGGATCGTCATTTGCCGCGGCTGCGTCACCGCGGTCAGGTCATCGAGGATACGGTTCGTCACGTCCTCGTAGAACACCCCCACGCTGCGAAATTGCTGGAGATAAAGCTTCAGGCTCTTCAGCTCGACGCACTTGCGGTCCGGCGTGTAGGTGATCGTGAGCGTGCCAAAGTCCGGCTGGCCCGTCTTGGGACACACCGATGTGAACTCGGGGCACACGATCTCGATGGTGTAGTCCCGTCCGGGGTGCGCGTTGTCGAAGGTCTCGAGCTGGTCGCGAAATTGGGGCATTGGTTGGTTGTCAGTGATCCTTTGTCAGTTGTCAGTTGTTTGGTCGCCCGTCTCGCGGTCGCCCCATGCGAGGGGGTCGGGAGTCGATTTTCGCGGCCGACGATCAACGCTTGCCCAACACGATGCCCGCGAAAATCGACTCGCGACCCCTTTACGCGGCTTCGATCTTCCCTAGGATCGCGCCCACGTCTTCGACCGCGGCGCGCAGCGACCGGGCGGCCATCTGGAAGTTCGTGTGCGTGGAAATCTCCGGCTGCAGCTCGCTGAATCGCTCGGTCGCGGTTCGCAGCTTGGGAAACTTCTTTCGCGCTTGTCGCAGGTACTCTTCGGCGTCGTTCGCTTTGGCCGATTCGCCCAGCGCGTGCATGCAGTCGTACAGCGTGCGGTAGATGTCGTTGAGCTCTTCGTCTTCCTGCACTTCGTCGCTGTGCTTGAGAAAGGTGCGCACCATCCACACGTGGCTGAGCAGTTCGTCGATCCGTTGCATGGCCTCGTGGGGGGGCATAACTGCTCGGTCCCGGGGGCGCACTACGATGCCGAAGCGGAGACAGCCGTTTCGCGCCTGGCGGGCGCGGCGTGCACATGCGGCTTGGGGGCGAAGACCAGCACCGTGACAGCCCCCACCGTCACGGCGATCAAGCCGGCGAAAAAGTACGGGCTGGGCGTCACGCCGGCCAGCACCAGGCTGATGACGGTGCCGACCACCGGCGCACCGCCGAACACCAGCGGCATCACGTACACCGGCTTGCCACCGAAGTTGAACGCCAGGATGATACCCAGGGCGCCCAGTGCGCCGGCCGCGCCGCCGGCCAGGCTGTAAATAACGCCTGTGGCGGTCCAGTCGCCGGCCGGCTCGCTGCCCGCGCCAGCAGCACGAAGGGGATGGCCACCGCAATGACGATGTAGGCTACGCCCACGCAGAGAAACGGCCGCAGCCGGCTGCCGGCCATGGCGGCCTGCCCTTTGTGCAGGATGGGGCCGTAGATGCCCCAGCACAGCGCGGTGAACGTGACCCAAACCAGGGCCTTAGCCGACGATTTCAGCATATCCAGGAATCCGATGTCGGCTGATCCGGGGCTCGGCTTGAAGACGAGCACGGTCACCGCGCCACTGATCACCAGGATCAGCCCGGCTAGGAACCACGGGCCGACCTCTTTGTAGTTCTTGTTCAAGTACATGGTCACGAAGGTGTTAACGACCGGCGCACAGCCGAAGATCAGGGGAATCACTAACAGCGGAGCGCCGCCGGAGTTCTGGGCCAGAATCACGCCGAGGGCACCCAGGGCGCCGAACGTGCCGCCGGCCAGGCTGTAGATCAAGCCCTTGGGCGTCCACGAGCCTTTCTCGCCGCGCACGATCAGGAGCGCCAGCGGCACGACCACTGCGACGGCGACGTAGGCCAGCCCGACGCAGATGAACGGCCGCAAGCGGCTGTCGTCCATGGCGGTCTGCCCCTTGTGCAGCACGGGGATGTACGATCCCCAGGACAAGACTGCCAGGGCGATCGACGAGATGACGGCCAGCATGGCCCGCATGATGGTCCTCCGGTATGCAAACGACCGTGGCGCGGTGTTAGGCTGAGGGATGGCAAGCTAGTGTAGCAGAAGCGGAGCGCGATTTCAGCGACCGATTCGTCGCCTTTCGCTCCGCGAAAGGGCGTTCTTTCGCGGAGCGAAAGACGACATACACGCACCACTCACCAAATCGATGCCGCGCGAGCACGTCCATTTCGTCACCGGCCGGTTGGCCGAGCGCTCGCTGCGGAGCATGGTGGAGAAGCTGTCGCCTGCGGCCGGCTTCGACTATTCGATCAGCGTGCTGCCGATCACGGTGGCGGCCCTGATGACGCCGCAGTGGATCGCCAAGCGGTTGAGCGTGCCCGACGGCGTGACGCGGCTCTTGGTCCCCGGCTACTGCCAGGGCGACTTGCAGCCGCTGCGTGAGCTGGCGCCGAGTGCAGCGGTCGAGCGCGGCCCCAAGGACCTGCGCGAGCTGCCGGAGTTCTTCGGCCAGCAAAAGCCGGCCGACTACGGCGCCTATGACATTCGAGATCCTGGCCGAGATCAACCACGCCCCGCGACTGCCGCTGGCCGAGATCCTCGCACAGGCCGAAGCCCTGCGCCGCGACGGCGCCGATCTGATCGACGTGGGCTGCAACCCGGGCGAGACCTGGGCCGGCGTGGCCGACTGCGTCCGCGCCCTGCGCGACGCAGGGCATCGCGTCTCGATCGACAGCTACAACCTGGCGGAGATCGAGCCGGCCGTGCGCGCCGGGGCTGAGCTGGTGCTCTCGGTCAATAGCACGAACCGCGAGCGCAGCGCCGATTGGGGCTGCGAGGTGGTCGTGGTGCCTGACGACCCCTCGGCCCTGACCGGCCTGGACGAGAGTATCGACTTCCTGGCCGAGGCCGGCGTGCCGCTGCGCATCGACGCCGATCCTTTAGCCGATCGGCTTTCGGCTTCGCGGAGAGCCTCGGGCGGTATCTCGAAGCCCGCCGCCGCTGGCCTGAGGCCGAGATGATGATGGGCATCGGCAACCTCACCGAGCTGACCGACGCCGATTCGGCGGCGGTCAACGTGCTGCTGTTGGGCTTCTGCCAGGAGCTGGGCATCCGCAGCGTGCTCACCACGCAGGTCATCAACTGGGCCCGTAGCAGCGTGCGAGAGTGCGACCTGGCCCGGCGGCTGACCTATCACGCCGTCACCCATCGCACGCTGCCCAAACGGCTCGACCCGCGGCTGCTCCTCCTGCGCGACCTCAAGCTGCTGCGCCACGGGCCCGAGGCGCTGGGCGAGCTCGCCCGCAGCGTCAAAGATCACAACTATCGCATCTTCGCCGAAGACGGCCTGCTGCACCTGATCAGCGGTGGTATCCACCTGAGGGGCCAAGACCCCTTCGAGATCTTCCAGCAGCTCGAAGCCCGGCAGCCGACGAACCTCGACGCCAGCCACGCCTTCTATCTGGGCTATGAGATGGCCAAAGCGGTTACGGCCCTCACGCTAGGGAAGAACTATCGCCAGGATGAAGCGCTCGACTGGGGCTTTTTGACCCGGCCGGAGGTCTCGCATCGCGCTCGAAAGGTGCCTATGGAATCGCCGAATCCCGCCAGTTCACCGGCCGCCCCCGCCTCTGTGCCGGCGGGTCTGCCGGACTTTCCTGTGGTGATCACAGTGAGCGTGCAATGGGGCGAACAAGATGCCCTGGGGCACGTGAACAATATCGTCTACTTCCGCTGGTGCGAGTCGGCGCGGATCGAATACCTGCGGCGGCTGGGCCTGGATGCCGCCGGCTCGGGCCAGTCAGCCGGCGTGATCGTGGCGGCGATCGGCTGCGACTTCCGCCGGCCAGTGACCTTTCCCGACACGGTGCTGGTCGGTGCGCGGATCGTGCGGATCGGCCGCAGCAGCATGGCGATGGAGCACAAGGTCTACAGCCAGGCCCAGGAGGCGGTTGTCGCCGAGGCCACCTCCACGATCGTGGCGTTCGACCACGGCGCCGACGCGCCGCGACCGGTGGCTGACGAGGTGCGGGCAGCGATCGGCCGGCTCGAAGGCAAGACGCTGTGACGACGCTAAGTTAGTCCTACAGCGCTACCTCCCACGATGAGGTGGAATGACGAATGACGAAGCTCGAATGACGAAGGAATGTCGAATGACTAATTGACCGATTCCCGCGGGCGATTGATCCTTCGACATTCGGATTTCGGCATTGATTCGTCATTCGAGCTTCGTCATTCGTCATTCACCCCAACGCGTTGCGACAACCAAGCGCTGTAGGATTAGTACGGCGGCCGGTCACCGTTCCAGCGGTGCAGCGACTTGAGCGTGGCCGGCTCGGTTTGCACGACCATTTCGTCGCCGACCTGGAAATCCAGCTCGCTGGTGGGAAAGTGCGTCTCTTGCGGGCCGCGCCGGTGGGACAGGAAGAAGACCTTGTGCTGGTCCTTCACGTCGCGGATCGTCTTGCCTGCAAGCTGCGACTGGCCGCTGACCGTCAACCGGGCCACCACCAGCAATTGATCGCCCACGTAGAACGAATTGAGGATCGAGCGGTCGGAAGAGCTGGTGGCGAACAGCGGCACGGCAATCGCCGAGGTGCTGAAGGCCAAATCCACGTCGAACGCGCCGCGGATTTTGCCGGCCAGTTCTTGATCGAACATCCGCAGCACCACGCGGATGCCCCGGATGCGCCTTGCGGGCATCGAGCGCGACTTCCAGGTTCGCCAGGTCGTCGTCCGTGGCGGCGATCAGCGACTTGGCCTCCGCGACGTTGAGATCATCGAGGATGCCCACCTGCCGCGAGTTGCCGATCAGCACCGGCACGCCGTGCTTTTGCGCGTAGGCCAGATGCTCATTCTGCGCGTTGCGTTCCAGCACGACCGCATCTTCGCCCAGGCGGATGAGCTGCTCCAGCACGCGCACGCCGACCTTGCCCAGGCCGACCAGGATCACGTGGTTCTTGTAGGTCTTGGCCATGGCACGCATCCACTCCCCTCCGGTTTCATCCCGGCGCAACAGGTGATAGCCGAACCGCGCCATGCCATCCAGGATCACGACCAACCCCAGCGGTGGCAGCAGCACGCAAAACAGGTCCAGGACCCAATGGTCGGGCAAGCTCGCCAAGTGCTCCATGAAGATCAGGCCGTAGGTGGCGTAAAGTGCCCGCGCGAACGTCATGGGCGGGTCGCTCAACGTATGAAATGCCCAGCCGCCCAGCAGCACCAGCCCCACGAGCAAGAGCAGCGACGGCAGGAACTCGCGGAACGGCCGCCGCAGATAGTGGAACGTGGCCCTTCGTCGGCGAAACCAGCGCTTCATCGCTCGCGGCTCACGTTGGCAAGATGCGAAGAACAGACGGCTCCAGCGAGGCACCACAGAAGGGAGACTCGCTGGCGGGCGAAGCCACCTCGGTATTATACGCCTAGCGCGCATCCTGGCGAGGGCGACGTGAGGCAGTCGCGTGCCCAGATTAACTGAAAGCTAACGAAACTCGTTGGGCACCTCGTGTGGGCGGAAGCCTCGTCCCTTCCAGCCTCGCGCCCGATTCGCAGTCTTGGCGATCGTGTACCGTTCTTGGTTGCGGCTCCCGCGGCGCGTGACGTAGAATCCGGCGGTTGTGAAGAAGCCCGTCTTCTTAGAGAATCCGGGCTTCTAAAGATGCTACGCGGACTTCGGAGACTCGATCGTGCTCACCCTGTGGGGCCAAGATCACGGCGCCGGCCGCGGTATTCGCCGCCGCGATTTCCTGCGCGTGGGAGCTTTGGGCCTCGGTGGCCTGACGCTGGCCGATCTGTGCCGCCTCGAATGCGCTCAGGCGGGTGCCGCCGCGGCTGAATCTCGCCGGCCCAAGTCGCTGATCTACATCGTGCTCGGCGGCGGTCCCAGCCACATCGACATGTGGGACCTCAAGCCGCATGCGCCGGCCGAATACCGCGGGCCCTTCGCGCCCGTCGCCACGAAAGTGCCGGGCCTGCGAATCTGCGAGATGATGCCGGAGCAGGCACGGATGATGGACCAGCTCGCCCTGATCCGCGGCATTCGCTCGGTGGAGAACGACCATTACCTCAGCGAGGTCTACACCGGGCTGCCGCGCTCGGCCGGCAAGCGGCCGGCATTCGGCTCGGTGGTCAGCCGCCTGGGTGGCAGCGGATCGGCCATGCCGCCCTACGTGAGCCTGGATGAGGTGACGACCGAACCGTTCGAATACGAGAAGCCACACTACGCCGGATCGGCCCATGTTCCCTTTCGGCCGTTCGGCGAGGTGCTCGAAGACCTGACGCCCGTCAAGGCGGTCGATCGGCTGAACGACCGGAAGACGCTGCTGGCCGCTTTCGACGCCATGCGGCGCAGGCTGGATCAACAAGACGCGGCGGCCGAGCTTTCGTCGGGGCTGGACCGCTTCCAAGCGCAGGCGATCGACATTATCACGTCGCCCAAGGTCCGGGACGCTTTCGACCTGAGCAAAGAGCCGGCCGACGTGCTGAAGCGCTACGGCGACAAGCAGGGAAAGTACCCCCATCAGGTCGTCAAGGACATTCTCTACGACTGGGACGCCAAGCCCTTCGTGCGGGCTCGCCGGCTCGTGGAGGCGGGCGTCCGCGTGGTGACGCTGCGAGTCGGCTCTTGGGACCATCACAGCAGCGCCGGCGGCGACATTTTCTTCGCGCTGCGGCACCTGATGCCGCTCTTGGACCGCAGCCTGTGCGCGCTGCTGAGCGACCTGCGCGACCGAGGTCTGGAGCGCGACGTGCTGGTGGTGATGCTGGGCGAGTTCGGCCGTACGCCGAAGATCTCCATGCCCGGCCCGGGCCGCGAACACTGGGCCGACGCCGGCTGTGCGCTCTTCTTCGGCGGCGGATTGAAGATGGGCCAGGTCATCGGTGAGACCGACGCCCGAGCGGAGCGCTCCGTCAGCGGTCAGATCAGCTTCCAGAACATCATGGCCACGATCTATCGCGTGCTGGGCATCCGGCCCGACGCCACGCTGCCGGACTTCAACGGCCGGCCGCAGTACCTGCTGGACGATCACGAGCCGATCCGCGAGTTGGTCGGCTAAGTTGACGTGGAGCACGTTTCCAAACGTGCCCGTCGTCGTCAAGAGAGTTGCTACCGCAGCAGCTTCTTCAGCTCCGCCACGCAGTCGTCCGCCTTCACGCGCCACTGCTCCAGCGTGTCGCGGTCGCGGATCGTCACGGTGCTGGTCCGTGCAGCGTCTGGCCGTCGACGGTGATGCAGAACGGCGTGCCGGCCTCGTCCTGGCGGCGGTAGCGGCGGCCGACGGCGCCCTTCTCGTCGTAGAACGACGTTGAAGTGCTGCTTCAGCTCGCGGTAGAGCTCGCTGGGCGATCTCCGGCATGCCGTCCTTCTTCACCAGCGGGAAGACGGCCGCCTTGATCGGCGCGAGCCGCGGGTGGAACTTCATGCACGACGCGCGTCTGCATCTTGCCGTTCTCGTCGGGGGCCTGGTCCTCGTGGTAGGCCTCGCACAGGAAGGCCAGCGTGCCGCGGTCGGCGCCGGCCGACGGCTCGATGACGTGCGGGACGAACCGCTCGTTCGTCAGGTCGTCGCGGTAGCGACAGGTCCTTGCCGCTGCCGCGTGTGCTTGCGGCTTGCCGTCGGCGCCCTGCTCGACGACGAGCTGGCCGTCCTTGCGCGACGAGCTTGCCTTCCATGTGGCTGCGCAGGTCGAAGTCGCCGCGGTGGGCGATGCCTTCCAGCTCGCCGAACTCGCCCGGCGGCAGGAACGGGAAGGCGTACTCGATGTCGGCCGTGCCGCACGAGTAGTGGCTCAGCTCGTCCTGCGTCGTGCTCGCGCAGCCGCAGCCGCTCGCCGGCCAGGCCGAGGTCGGTGTACCACTGTCAGCCGCCGGTCGCGCCAGTACTGGTACCACTGCGGCGACTCGCTCGGGTGGCAGAAGAACTCGATCTCCATCTGCTCGAACTCGCGCGAGCGGAAGGTGAAGTTCCGCGGCGTGATCTCGTTGCGGAAGCTCTTGCCCATCTGGGCGATGCCGAACGGCACCTGCACGCGGGTGCTGTCGAGGACGTTCTTGAAGTTGACGAAGATGCCCTGGGCCGTCTCGGGGCGGAGGAAGGCCGCGTCTTCCTCGGTGCCCAGCGCGCCGACGATCGTCTTGAACATCAGGTTGAACTCGCGCGGCGCGGTCAGCGTGCCGAGCGCCTTGGCGTCGGGGCCGAGCACCTGCGCGAAGTCGGTCGACCGTGGTCAGCGAGACGAGCGGCGCCGTGCCAGGCCAGCTCGGCGGCGTCCTTGGCGCGCAGGTTGAAGAACTTGAGCGCCCGCTGCTCGATGTCCGGCTCGTGCTTCGTCGCTTCGGCCGGCGTCGGTGACGAAGACGCGTCTGGCCCTTGGCCTCGACCCAGCGGCCGCGGACCTGGTCGTGGCGATAGCGCTTCTTCGACTCGCGGCAATCGACCATGAAGTCGTGGAACAGGTCGTAGTGGCCGGAGCACTTCCAGACCTGCGGGTGCATGATGATCGTGCAGTCGAGGCCGATCATCTCGTAGGCGTCGCGGGGCGCCGGGCGGCGCGGCGAGGTCGTCGTGGCCGGTGACCATGTCGCGCCACCAGGCTTCCTTGACGTTCCGCTTCAGCTCGACGCCGAGCGGGCCGTAGTCCCAGAAGCCGTTGAGGCCGCCGTAGATTTCGCTCGACTGAAAGAGAAAGCCCCGCCGCTTGCACAGCGAGACGAGCTTGTCCATTTCCATCGGCGCGGCAGTGGGGGCAGATTGGGACATGAGTTCGGGCATGCTTGGATCACCGTAATGAACGAAGGACAACGACCGTCGCCGCGCGGTTCGCGGCATGGTTTCTCGCTGCGGCGATTGCTCTCAGCAGGATTGGAACAGGAGGCCGCAGAGGGCACAGAGAGCGGCTAGCAGCCTCTCTGTGCCCTCTGCGGCCTCCTGTTCAGTCTCTTCAGGAATATGGTCTTACGATGTCTCGAGCACCGTAGCGGATTCTGACGATTGGGCCGTCCGCTGGCAACCGCAGTCGCCGGGGGCGCCTGGCGTTGCCGCGACTGAAGGCCCGACTTCTTAGTTAGAGAAGACGGGCTACTGAGCCCCGCATGCCCGCGTATTCGCATGGACACCGGCGGCGAGTGCAAAGAGAATACTCGAAGACGTTGTTGGCTCGCCGCCCATTTCCTCTTGTTCTCCGCAGCCCGCTCTATGGCCATCAAGCAGCTCACCGAAGAACAAATCCGCGACTGGACGCTGGAGCAGAAGGACCGCTGGTGGCTGGCGAACGTCTACCGGGGGAACATGCCGCAGCTCACGATCCGCTCGGCCCTCACGGGATTTATCTTGGGCGGCTTCTTGTCCTCCACCAACTTGTACATCGGCGCCAAGACTGGCTGGTCGCTCGGCGTGGGCATCACCTCGGTGATTCTGGCCTTCGCCATGTTCAAGATCCTCTCACGCGTCGGCTGGGCCAAGGAATTCACGATCCTGGAAAACAACGCCATGCAGTCGATCGCTACCGCGGCCGGCTACATGACCGCGCCGCTGATCTCGTCGTTGGCGGCCTACATGATCGTCACCGACGCGCTCTTGCCGTGGTGGCAGATCATGACGTGGAACATCGTCGTCTCGGTGCTCGGCGTGCTGTTCGCCTTTCCCCTCAAGCGCCGGTTCATTAACGACGAGCAGCACCCTTTCCCCGAGGGCCAAGCGGCGGGCGTGGTCATGGACACCCTGCACACCTCTGACGCCTCGCTGGGCTTGATGAAGGCCAAAGTCCTGGCCATCGCCGCGGGCGGCGCCGCCTTCATCAAGTTCCTGCAAGCCGGCGGCATTCACGGCCTGTGGCAGAAGGGCTTGCTGGGCTTCGAGAAAGTCTGGCACCTGCCCGAGAACCTCTTCGACCTGGTGAGCGAATCGTTCCTGCCCAAGCTGCGGCAACTGGACATCACGCCGTCGATCGAAATATCGCTGCTGGGCGCTGGCGGACTGATGGGCATCCGAGCCGGGGCCTGGATGATGATCGGGGCCGTGCTCAATTACGCCGTCCTGGCGCCGGTGATGATCTACGTCGGCGACATCACGCCCAACGCCGAGGGCGACTATGGGTTCCCGCGCATCACCCTGTGGTCCCTGTGGCCGGGCGTGGCCTGTATGGTGGTGGTTTCGCTGGTGGCCTTCTTCGCCAAGCCGGGCGTGCTGCTGGGCGCGTTCCGGGGGCTTGTGCGCCGCCGGTCCGGCGACGACGTTCCTCAGGCACATCGAATTCCCCACCTGGATTTCCTTGGTGGGCATCCCCGTGATGAGCGTCGTCGTGGCCCTCATGGCGAAAGCGTACTTTGGCGTCGAGGTCTGGGTGTCCTTGGTCGGGCTGCCGCTGACCTTTGCGTTGACCATGGTGGCGGCCAATTCCACGGCGCTCACCGGCACCACGCCCGTTGGCGCTACCAGCAAGATCACCCAGTTGTTTTATGGCGTCATCGCCCCGACCGAGAAGACGGTCAACCTGGCCACCGCCAGCATCACCGGAGAGGTGGTCTCGAACTCGTCCAACCTGCTGATGGATATCAAGCCGGGCTACATGCTGGGGGCCAAGCCCCGGCAACAAGCCATCGGGCACTTGATCGGAATTTTCTCCGGGGCGCTGGTGAGCACGTTCCTCTTCTTCCTGCTCTTCACCCGAGAGGTGGATCCCGGCAAGCCGGGGTCGGTCGCCAAGCTGCAAAACACGAGCTTTCCCATGCCGTCGGCGACCACCTGGAAAGCCGTGGCGGACCTGGTGGCCGAGGGATTCGGCAAGCTGCCCACCTCGGTCGTTTGGGCCGTGGTCATCGCCGCCGTGCTGGGGCTGATGCTTGAAATGGGGCGCGTCGCTAGCAAGGGGCGGCTGCCGCTGTCGCCCGTGGCCTTCGGGCTGGCATTCGTCATCCCCTTCACCAGTTCGCTGTGCCTGGCGGGCGGAGCGCTGCTGTTCTGGCTGCTGGGCGTCGGCCGCGTGCCCCAAGAGAAGGCCAAAGGCAACGTATGGGTCGAGAACCACGAGCCGATCTGCGCTGGCATCATCGCCGGCGCGAGCCTGGTGGGCATCCTGGACGCCGTTGCGGCCGCCATTCAGAAGTAGCACGGTTGCGTCGTGTTGCGGGCTGCGGTTATCACCACCCCGGAGGGGTGAAAGCCATTAGCCAGCGGTCGCGAAGCGCACCGCCGGACAAGGAAAAGCCTTCGTGGCGGCACCCCGTAGGCGTGTCAGCGGGGATCGCGAGTAGTCGTAGTCGTAGGGTGGGTCGAGGAACGAGACCCACCAAATACGCGGCGCGGTTTTTGGTGGGTCTCGCTGGCGCTCGACCCACCCTACCTTTGGTCCGCCATGCCCGTCGATAAGTCCGGCCAGCGCGTTCAGCGGATGTTTGGCGAGATTGCGCCGCGGTACGACTTTCTCAACCATCTGCTGTCGCTCAACGTCGATCGCTACTGGCGCTGGCGCACCGTGCCGCAAGGCGCCGGTCGAGGGGGATGCGCCCGTGTTGGATGTCTGTTCCGGCACGGGCGACCTGGCGCTGGCCTACGACCGGGCTGCGCGGGGCGCCGTTCCCGTCGTCGGCGCCGACTTCTGCCATGAGATGCTGGTGCGGGCGGCGGCGAAGTCGCAGCGGGCCAAGGCCGACGGGCGAGTGACCTTCCTGGAGGCCGATACGCTGCGGCTTCCCTTTGGCGACGACACGTTTCAGATCGTCTGCGTCGCCTTCGGCCTGCGGAACGTCAGCGACACCGACGGCGGGCTGCGGGAGATGACCCGCGTCTGCCGGCCCGGAGGGCGAGTCGTGGTGCTGGAGTTTTCGATGCCCCGCTGGCAGCCGTTTCGGGCGATCTACGGCTGGTATTTCCGCCGCGTGCTGCCGCGGATCGGCCAGTGGCTCTCACGCAACCGCTCCGATGCCTACACCTATTTGCCCACCAGCGTCGGCGAGTTTCCCGAGCGCAAGGCGCTGTGCGAGAAGATGCACGCCGCCGGGCTGACCGACGCGCGATACCACTCGCTGACCTTCGGCATCGCCACGCTTTACATCGGGCGAAAGCCAACGTAGCGCCAGTGTGGCCGACTCGCTCTGCGAGTCAAAGGTGCCCGTCCCGCGCCGGGCAGCTTGTAACGCCAAAGATCCGCGAGTCTTGTCGCCAACTCGCAGAGCGAGTTGGCCAAATTCGCCGGGCACGTTTTGAAACGTGGCCCCACATCGGTCAAAACAGCCGCAACTGGCCCGAGCTGGGGATCGGCGGCTGAAACTGGCTCGTGTCCAGCGGCGGCAGCGGGCCGTCCAGCCGGTGCTTGTGGGCGAAGACGCGGAACAGCTTCTTGATTTGATCGGCAATCGGGCCGTGGCCGACCATCCGCCGGCCCCACTGCGAATCGCTCAGCTTGCCGCCGCGCGTCTGGCGAATGTGCTGCCGGACGCGCTCGGCCCGCAGCGGCTGTGTGCGGCCGAGCCATTCCAGGAACACGGGCTCGACCGTCAGCGGCAGCCGCAGCAGCACATAGGCGGCGCCTTGCGCGCCGGCGGCCGCGGCGGCCGAGAGGATCGCGGGAATCTCCACGTCGTTGAGGCCCGGAATCACCGGCGCCACCAGCACCCGCGTCGGCACGCCGGCCTCGGCAAGCATCCGCACCGCACGCAGCCGGGCTGCCGGGATACTCGTCCTGGGCTCCATCTCGCGGGCCAGGTCCACATCCAGCGTCGTTACGGAGACGTTCACCTGTACCAGGTTCCGCTCGGCCATCGCTCGCAGCAGGTCGATGTCGCGGACCACCAGGGCATTCTTGGTGACGATGCCGATCGGCTGCCGGCAGTCGAACGCCACTTCCAGGCAGCGCCGGGTCAGGATGAACTTCCGCTCTGCCGGCTGATAGCAATCCGTGACGCCTGAGAAGACGATTACCTCCGGCTGCCACGCCGGCCGGCCCAGAAACTCCCGCAACAGCTCCGGCGCATCGTGCTTCACCACGATCTTGGTCTCGAAATCCAGGCCGGCACTGAACCCCAGGTACTCGTGGCCAGGCCGGGCATAGCAATACGCACAGCCGTGCTGGCAGCCGCGGTAAGGGTTCACGCTATAGCGGAAGCCCACGTCGGGCGAGTCGTTCTCGCTGACGATGCTCCGCGACGCGTCCGTGAGATATTCCACGGGTCGCGCCGTGAGGGCGTCGAGGTATTCCCGGTCCCACTCGAGTTGCTCGAAGTCGCCTTCGCGGCGCGTCTGCTCGAAGCGGTTCGGCGGGTCGATCAGCGAGCCGTGACGCATGAGCCTGGTTCTCCAGCTAGCAGCGCGCAGCGACCGGGGCGGCGCCCCGAGTGTCAGGCAGCAGGTTAACCTCACAGATGTTCACTAGATTATCCCTGCAACACCAATCCAGCAAGCCGGCAGAAGGGCGATAAGGGCGATGGCATCGCTGGCTTCCTAGTGGGCGAATTCACCGTTTCGCCGTGCACCCGAACATCGAACATCGAACATCCAACATCGAACAAATGCTTCGTTCGAGGTTCGATGTTCGATTGTTCGATGTTCGATTGTTCGGTCCTGCCTCCCCGACCTAGCTGCCCTGGGATCAGGGGCAGCAGGAGGATAGAATGACAGCAATGAGGCGTTTTCCTTCGTCCCTTCCTGGTCTTTGCCGGCCAGCCGCGCGCGTGGCCCTCGGCAGTTCGACCGCGAGATACCTCTTGATGCTCGGCGCTGCGAGGATCGCTCGGCCCAGGATGGGAAAAAGCTTGCTCGAGGTGTCTATTGAGTAACGTCGTTGGACCGCTCGGTCCCTTGGAAGAACCCACTTTCCCTCTGCCGGTCACGCGGCGCACGTCGGACCTGATCGAACGGATCAAGGAAGCCGCCGACAAGCTGGCCAGCGACCAGACCAGCCGCGGCGACCTGAAAATCCTCAGCCGGACACTGCGCGAGCTGCGCTACGCCTTCAAGGTGTTCAGCCCGTACCGCGACCGGATGAAGGTCACCGTCTTCGGCTCGGCCCGCACGCCGCCGGACCATCCCGCCTACGGCCAGGCGATGCTCTTTGGCCGCAAGATGGCCGAGCAGGGCTGGCTGGTGGTCACCGGCGCGGCCTCCGGCATCATGGAGGCCGGGCACCGCGGCGCCGGCCGGGCCAACTCGATGGGCATCAACATCATGCTTCCCTTCGAGCAAGATGCGAACCCCTTCATCGCCGGCGACCCCAAGCTGGTGCACATGAAGTATTTCTTCACCCGCAAGCTGATGTTCGTGAAGGAGTGCCACGCCGTGTGCCTGCTGCCGGGCGGTTTCGGCACGCTCGACGAAGGACTGGAGGTGCTCACCCTGCTGCAAACCGGCAAGCGCGACCTGGTGCCGGTCGTGATGCTGGACGAGCCGGGGGGCAACTATTGGCGGGGGCTTGATGATTTCATTCGCGGCACGCTGCTCGAGCGAAAGCTCATCTCAGCGGAAGACTGCTCGCTGTACAAACTGACCGAGAGCGTGGACGAGGCCGTGGCCGAAGTCCTCGACTTCTACCGCGTGTATCACAGCATGCGGTACGTGAAGCACCGTCTCGTGCTGCGACTCCGGCAAGCCCCGTCGCCGCAGCTGGTGGCAGCGCTCAATGCACAGTTCTCGGACATCCTCGTCGCAGGCAGCATCACCGCCAGCGGGCCGCTATCCGAGGAGCGCGACGAGCCGGACCTGGCGCACCTGTCGCGATTGGTGCTCCAGTTCAACCGCCGCAACCTTGGCCGGCTGCGGGAGATGATCGATATCGTCAATCGCAGCACGGCGGCGATGACCACGCCAGCAGCGCCGGCACCGCCGCCCCCCCTGGCCTCACCGGCCGCGCTCTTGGACGACGGCACGGCGTTCGACGACGATGTTGAAGGCTAGCCTCGTAAGCGCCACCCGGGCGAATTTGTTTTTGCTGGAGCCACCCGCCGTGTCTAGGCGAGCGTCGAGGCGTAAGCCCGACGTGTTAACAAGGTATAAGAACACGAGACCTACAACGACGCTTGCTCGCGGTCGTTGCTATGTCCGGCGGCCGTTTACGCGGCGACCCTTCTGGATGGAATGAATCCGCCGAGCGATATCGACTTGCCGGTTTCCTGGCTGGGAGGGAAGCCATGATCCCGACACACGAGGTCTCGCACGAACGCGACCAGCGCCCAGGCCTCGATGTTGGACCAACAGTCGCCACAGCGAAAGGCCCGTGTTGGCGGGCAGGCCACGGATTCCTAACCGAAGCGCGTGGTCAACCATCTTCCACGTCTCAGTGGGCGCGTCGAGAATCAGCGCCCGACGTTTCGCAGGGCCACCGGCCGTGGCGCTGGAAGTGCGCGTCGGCCCAGGCCAGAATCTGCTCGATCGTGAACGGGGGCGGCTCCGCCGGATGTCGCACGCCGCGCCGTTTCGCCAGCAAACGGGCCAAAGACGAACCCCGCCGCGACAGGCCGCGGAGGCCCCTTTGCAGCGCGCGGTCAATGGATTGCCAACTCTCGTGCGTCCTTTCCGGCAGCTTGCCGGAATTCCAGCGAGGCCACTCGCCGGTGCGATGAAAATGCGCATCGGCCCAGCTCAGGATTCGCTTGATCGTCAGTCGCTCCGATCCCTGGTGATTGAACACATCGCGATGTTCCGCCAGCACACGAGCCAGGCTCAGACGTGGACCCCTCGGCAAGCGGCGGCCACCGTGCCACAGCGCACTATCGACGGCGCCCACGTCTCGCCCGGCGCCTCCAGCACACTACCAGAGTCTGCGTGCGGCCACGTGCCTGTCCCAGCAAAGTGCGCATCGGCCCAGCGGAGAATCTGGTCGAGGGTCAACGGAGGTGGTTCCCGCCTGTTGCGGACTCCCCGATATTGAGTCAGCAAACGCGCCAGCGTAAACCCGCTTCCGGTCGGAAGGCCGCGCCTTCCCTCGCGCAGGGCCGCGCTGAGGTTCAGCCATGTTTCGCCAGGCGCGTCACAGACCTCGCCCGAGTTATTGCTGGGCCACTGGCCCGTGCGCTCGAAATGGGCGTCGGCCCAGGCCAGGATCTGATGGACCGTCAGCGCCCTGTGGCGTTGCCGCAGTCGCTTAGGACGGCGCTTCGGGTAGTGAGGCTTATCGGGAAAGAACTCCAGGTCCGCCGTCACCACCGCGCCTTGTTGAGCGATCTCCCAATCTTCCTTCGGTCTGAGGTCCATAGTCATTCTCCGACATACTGCGCCCTTCATTCCCTCTTCTTCATGACACTGCTCGGCCGCGAGATGCCAATGTGGGCATCTCGCTCCGCGAGATGCTTGGGACGCCAGCCCCAGATGCGGTCTACGCTGCCGCGAGCGCCCCGGCCGCCGCATTGCTCAGTGGTCGCGGCCCGAGCCGATAGATCACCCAGCGGCGAAGGAAGGCGCGGGCAATGGCGTCCGAGGCCGTGGAGCCTGCCGAGTACGTCTGCTCCTCGAATCGCGCCGCAAAGGGCGGCACGTGGCCGGAGCGCACGAAAAGCGACTCGTGGAAGTGCGTCCAGGCATAGACCCGCACCGCCCGCTGGAAGGCGTCCGGCGAGGTCCATCGCGTGCCCAGGATTGCGAGCGCCAGGTCCAAGGGCGACAGGCGCCCGTGCTTGAGCGTTCTGTGGCCTTTCATGCGTTCCTCCGTCATTCCCCGAGCAGCGTGTGGCTCAGGGTCGTCCTCTCGGTAGTCCACACTAGCCCGACGCGCCAGCGAGGGAGAATCGCCGCTTACCCTGAGTGACGGGCCCGCCGCAACGTGCCGCCGAGCGGGCGTGAATTCGGGCACGACCCGCTCGGCGGCTTCCAACCAACCACGACCGCAATCCATCGAGCATGGCTATCAACGCCAATCATTGTACTATTTTCAAATCATTTTTGAATATGCAAACAAGATATGTTTTTGGCTATTTGTTCCAATGCTTCCTTCGGGCGGGCCGTGGTGTCGTACCGTCGGTTTTTCGGGGCGCGTTCCGTGGCGGCTGGACGCCACCGCCCTGAGGAGCTGAAGCGGGGCCGGTAAACAAGTAAGTTTCGGCGATACCGCCTGGAAATGGATCAACGCTTGGTCCAATGCCGTCGAACGGCCGGATGCTTGCGGCGATGGCCTAAAGCGCCGGCTCCTGTCCCTGGCCTTCTCCGTTAGTCCCCGGCCGCGCCTCGGTCGGGCTGTTTGGCTCGTAGCGTCGGACGACGGCCCACACGCCGTACGGGTTGGCCAGCTCGGCCTCATTGAACCCCCGGCACCAGCTCACGGCCGCGCCGCGCCCAAGATCAAAGAACGCCGTGCAGAGCACTTCGGCATCTTCGGGCTTCTCATCCCACGCGGCAGGTGAGAAACGCAGCGGCCGCTTGACGATCAGCACCTGCCACCCGTTTTTGCGAACGACCGGCATGGGGATCCTCCCATGAAGAACTTAAAGACTCCCCCTTTCGTTTCAGCATTTCTGCTGACGATAGACTGCGAACGTCGTCCACAGGTGCCGATCAAAGTTGCGTCGCCGCGCCAGGAAAGCAAACCGCGCGCCGATTCGACTTGGCAGGCGCGTCGGACGCGTGACGAATCCGTCGGCCATCGCGCGACGCGGTACACGCGCAGCGCTAACGGCTGACCCCATAGGCCTTTCATCGGTCGCTCGTCGTCAAAGCGCTTGGCTCCTCGAGCATTGAAAAAGGCTCGCGCACGGCGCGCTGCAACTGCTTGCTGTAAACAGGCTTGTAAACTCTACATCGCCGAGGGATACTTTTTCCGCCTCCATTGCCAGCGGTCCATTAAAACTCGGGCGGTGGGCGGTGGAAATAGTTCGCCCAGGCACTAACCGACACACGCAGGGACACTCATCGCGTTCGCAACGAGTTCCACATGCACCTGGTCGCGTATAATCTGATCCGGCAAATGATCGCCGTGGCGGCGTTCCGAGCGGGCGTGGAACCCTGGACCGTGAGCTTCAAAGGGGCATTGCAAACGATCAACAACCTGCTACCCATCTCGCGCGTCTCGCCGACCGGTATGATGCCGTGTTGGAGGCCATCGCCACCCACGTTGTCGGCAACCGTCCCGACCGTTTCGAGCCGCGCGTAAAGAAACGACGGCCCAAAAAATACAAGTACATGCGCGAGCCACGCGAAAACTACAAAAGACGTGCAGCGTAAAGCCTTAGAAACCTTCAAGTGCCATTCCTAGAATGTCCCCCTTTTCCAACCCCCTTTTCCACCCTCGCTTCATTCAAGCGAGAACTGGCACTCAAACTCCCGAGGAATCCGAGGTCCCTTGAGATCATTGACATAGAGGGTTCCGCCCCTCCGTTGGACCGCCCAGCCATCTAACTCCAAAACGCGTTGCAGCCCTTCCGCCGTTTGTCGCCACTCTCTGCTTGCGCTCTCGAGCTGTGCTCTCAAATCCGATTCTCGCACCCACCACCCCAATCCCATGGCCACCGTCAGAATCAGCCACAGCAAGTCCCGCACCGTAAAGCGACACATGCGGATTCTCCACATTTGATGTGCAGCACAAGACATCCACGCTCCGCAACTAACAGAACGTCACTTGTTATTATCGCTTGCCCAAGCGATACAGCCTCTGCGCGTCGGCTACTCATACTTATCATCAAGACCTACAGTGCCAGTATACATGGGCTTTAGCCCTACGGCGGTCTGTTTTACGCCACTCGGAAATAAGGTGTAGGCAAGAATCGTATAATCAAACTTGTCGGTTGTGCCCTGTCTTATGAAAATGCCATGGTATCCCCATTGGCCATGAAGCAGCGACGTACCAACAGTTTCTATGGAGGCATACTTGGTGTTTGTGTCCTCTCGTTCTGGCGCTAACCCGCTCCATTCAGGATGCGACAGCTGTGTAATCACTTCTCCGGTAGGGAACTTCGCCACACTGCCCGGTACCGATGAGTCCATTGTCTCGACGCCACCGTTTGCAAGAGTGAACTTAAGCGCTCCGACGATGTACCATTTAAACTCAACAGATGTCATAACCTCGCATACCAGCGCCGCCTTTGAAAGAAATCTTACTAAACCCGCAATCGAATTGCCTTTGCGGATTTCGTCCCCGACCGTCGCCAACCCTTGATCGTCAGGACCAAGAGGCCATACGTTGACAACGTCTGTGCGGAGCCTGTGCAACTCCTTCTGCTTCGCAGCGAAGAAAACGTAGTCAATGACGACCAGCTGAAAGGCTATCTTATTCAAGAGATTCTTTGAAAAGCGATAGTTCATGTCAAGATTCAGACCTGCAAAAGTCACCTTTACATTGCTTGCCGTCGCAAAGAGCAGCTTGGGTGCCTCTTCCTTTTCAGGAGCGAGGCCCATCGGATCGGTAAGGAGAACGGGCCGGTTCCAGACGTACGCGTATAACGCCGTATCGGCCGCGACCGGATCACGAGACCAGAAGCGTCCTAGGGCCGGGTGATAAGCGCGGTGACGATAGAGATATGTACCGACGACATGGTCGTGAAGCTGACCACTAAAGAGAAGATCCCAATCGTAGGCTGAAGTCGATCCATTACCGTAAGCGGCCGTCAGGAACGTTGGCTTGCCGAACGCTGCGTAGACATATCGTTCTAATACAGTTCCATCGGCCTGAGTGACGGCACTAACATTCCAATTGGCGTCTTGCACGCAATAGAGACGCTCTTCGAGCCCCGATCCGGAAAAGCCGAAGGCGCCCGTGCCGACCGAGCCGTCAGCGTCGCGATCGCGCAGAATGAGGTCGTCAACGTAACGCCAGCCCCAGACGAGCTGCCGGTCGGCGCGAGTTGCCGTATTTGTCCGTTCTTCTAACACTTGCCACGAATCGGAGTAATAGTAGTGGCGCGTGTAGTCAAGAACCCCTGACGCATACACCTTTTTCAGCGTGCGGCGGGTCAGGGCGTCATAGGCATTGTCGATCACCTTGTTGGATCCGTCCTTCACCGTGACCACGCGGTTCCAAGCGTCATAGATATTGTCGTGATGAGCACTCCAGTCTGTTGCCTTGGGCATTTTTGTCATGTTGCCCGCTCGGTCGTGGGCGACGTGGCTCGATGAGCCAGCGATCTGCGTGATCTCGTTGAACTTGTTGTGCGTTCGGCTTTGGTCCAGCTCGAACGTGCCGTCGCCAGTGCCGTCTTCTGTGAACGTGGTCCAGTTCCCCGTGGCATCGAAGGACCACTCCTGGGCGAACTTGAGCGTGCCGCTGGCGATCCCGTCTTTGGTGCCGTTCAGGTCGCCGCGTTTGAACGTTTTGAGCTGATACACGCCGTCGTAGGTGTAAAGCTCGTCCATGTGGACGGCCGGATTCTGGGCTGCCGGCACGGGGCACTCGCGCCACAGGCGGTTGCCGGCGCGATCGTAGCCGTGCTTGACGCGCTCAACGTCGATCGAGGAGCCATAGTCGCGCCAGAGGAGATCGACCACGCGGCCGAAGCGGTCCAGCCCGTCGAAGGGATCGTCGCATGACCCGTGGGCCAGGTCGCAGCGGAGGTCAGGCTCGGTGTAGTCTACCTTCGCGACCATCCCCAAACCCAAGTAGGTGTACTCGGCCAAGTGCGTGCCGGGACTGCCGCTATTGTCGTCCGCGAGGAACGACACCCGGCTCAGGTTTGCGTCTTCGCCGCTATTGTATCCGATGTGCAGGAACCTGCCATTGGGATAGGTAATCTTGGTCCGGCGGACATGATTGGCCGAGCCATTGGCGTAGGTGTAGGCCACCTTGGGCGTCGTGCCGGTGTTCACCGCGCCACTGTGCGACTGATAGTCGTTCTCGAGCTGGCCGAAGTCATTGTAGCTGAACTGCACTTCGTTCACGATGTTGCCACTGCCGACCGTGGCATTGTCATAGCTCGTTGCTTTCTCCACGAGGCCGCGAACTTCGTAAGTGCGCGAGAGGCGCAACACGGCATTGTCAATCCCCGAGCCGACCGAGGTGACACGGTCGTGCGTCTGGCGGCCGAGCTTGTCGTGCTCCAGGACATGGACCGTCTCGTTCTGGTCCTTGCGCTCCTTGAGCTCGCCGAGGCGATTGTACTTGAGCTCGACGCGGTCGTACGTGCTGTCGGCACCGTTGCCCAGCGGACTGGCAACGTCATCGGAGTCCGGATAGATCACGGCGCGCAAGAGGCCATTGTGGGCCAGATCGCTGCCCACGGCAGTCGTGACGCCGTACACATAGGTCGTCGTCTGGTCGCCGGTCGTCGAGTTTTTCGCCTTGCGCGTGGCAATTTGTCCGTCGGCGGTGTAGGTCAGCTCGACCGTCACGTCCTGATCAGCCGTGCCGGTGGCCGGATCGCCATCAACGTAATTGGCGATGGATTTGGTCAACTGGCCGGCGTGATTCCACTCGCTGCGGTTGTCCTGACCCTTGGGGTCGATTGACTTGAAGGCCTCGCCGCGCGAGTTGTACTCGCTGGAATCGACCAGGATGGTGTCCGAGCGCGCGGGGATCGTGGCGGCGCGGCTGAACGAGCTGCCGCCGTTGGTGCCGTAGTTGGCCCTCGCCTGACCGCGGCCAAGGGCATCGGGGTACATGGCCACGTAGGACACACGCGCCTTGGGCTGCGAGCCGCTGGGGCTGGTCAGCTCGCCGGTGCCGGTCGCCGTGTGCAACCGGCGGCGCAGCGTGACTTGGGTCACGTTGCTGGCCGTGTCGTAGGCCGTTTCGGTCTGCTCGAAGATCGTGTCGCCGGTGACCGTGCCGGCATCGGCGTAGCTTGTCTCGGCGGTGTCGAAACCGATGAATGTTTTGGTCTTGCGGCCGAGGCCGTCGTAGACCGACTTCGCGAACGCCTCGCTGCCAGCGGGTTTCTGCTTGATGACGTTGCCGGCTGCATCGTGCCAGGTGTTATCGACCAGCGCGTTGCCGACGGTGCCATTGGAGACATTCACTGCATAGCGCTTGGTCTGGTAGACGCGGCCCAGGTCGTCGAAGAAGGTCTCGCTGCGGCCGATAAGGTTGCCGCTCGAGGTCGTGTTCTTGCGATCGACCTTGGTCACGTGGCCCAGGTTGTCGTAGGTGTTCTCCTGGTAGAAATCGACTTCGCCATCGACGAACGTCTGGCGATCGCGCCAGTCGTAGCTGAACGTGGTCACGCGCGTGGTGCTCCCATCGACGTGCTGGGTGGTCTTGGTGAGGTTCCCGTTGGCTTCATCGGCGTTGCCGTCGTACTCGTGCTCGGTCACGAGCACCATGTTGTTGCCGGTGGCGCCGCCCCCGGTCGGGTCGGCATCCGTGGCACCATCGTCATTGGTGCCGATGTAGACCTTCTTCACCCGACCGCGGATGTCGAAGACAGTCCGCGTGATGGTGCCGCCGGGCGTGACCTGCTTATTCTGACGGCCCGTCGCGTCGTGGCCAAAGACGCTCGCATCATAGTTCGTGCCGCTGGAACCTTCGCCCGAGGAGGGAATCGTGTGATAGACCCGGCTTGCGGTCGGGTCGCCTTCGTCATTGTAGGCGCTCTTGCTCCAGCGGACCCACGACGACTGCGCGAAGCTGTCCGAGGCGGTCAGCTTGCCGGAGGTGCTGGCGCGCGTGGCCACGATCTGATCCGTCGCTCTCCCAGCGCGGTCCATCTTCGCGATGCTGACCGGATTGACCAGCGTGTAGGTTGAGAAGCCCGAACCACTGCCATAGCCTCGGCCCGACCAAACCTCATGATCGACTTCCTTGTAAACCGTCCAGCCGGCGCTGCGTACCGCGGTATCGGTGCCGGCGATATCGACATTGTGAACAGGGCCTAAGACCTGCGTCGTGCGGCCCAGGTCATCGACTTCATAGTCGCTCACGAGGTGCAGCCCGAAGCCGGTCACCGTGCTCCAGCCGCTCGGCTCGTCGCTGACCTGCGCGGTGTCTACGTCCTGAATTGTCTGCGTGAGCGCGCCCTTGACGATATCGTACTTGTGACGCGTGATCGCGCCGCGCTCGTCCTTGGTCCACTCCAGGTTGCCGTGGACGTCGTAGACCTCTTCGCGCGTGTTCGCGCTGCCCGAGCCGTTGTGGCTGGTGGAGACGGCCGGCAGCGTGGTGGTGCGCTTCAAGACGCGCACCGTGCCGGAATGGAACGTGTAGCTGTAGGTCGTGTCGATCGCGCCGGTGCCGTCATCGTTGCGATAGACGGTCTCTTTGGAGACCGGGTAAATCGTCACGCCGCCGGCGGTCTGCGAGGTGTACTCGTAGCTGCGGAGCTTGATCGGCGTGCCGGAAGATCCCTTCTTGTTTTTCTCGTGCTGCACGTAGCCGGCCGCGGCGCCGCTGCCGGTCGTCGTGTAGTGGTCCGTGACGTGGATCAGGCCATCCGAGGTCCGCAGCGTGATATCGAGGTCGGCCGCGGTATCGTCATAGCTCACAACCGCCGCGGGCGTAGCCCGTTCGATCAGCCGGCCGGCGGAGTCGTACTGGCGGGTTTCGATCCACTTATCGCTCCCGCTTTTGTGTTCCAGGACCAGCGCCTGGCCCAGGTAATTCGTGTAGACCACGTTCTGGCTGCCGTCGGGCTTGGTCTCGACGGTCTTGGTCTTCCAGTTGTTGTATCCATTGGCATGGGAGCTGGTGGTATACGCCAAGGTCGTGGTGTGGCTGCCGCCATCGACCACTTCCTTGGTCACGCGCCCCGAGGAATCGAACTCGAAGTAGTGATCGGCGTAGGGAGCCACGACGGCGTTACTCGCTGTAAGCGGATCGGCCCCATCGTCCAGCCGGCGATAGCTCTCCGGGTTGACGACGTACTTTAAGAGGTGCGGGCCACCATTCGTCTCGCCCGACTTGTGGTAGCGATAGTAATAGACATCCAGGTCCTGCCAGCTTCCGCTATAGGTCTGGATCGTCACGCGCTTGAGATCGCCCTGACTGCCGTGATCCTCGAGGACGGCATAGTATTCGTACTTGGCGCGGCGCAGGTCGCTCCAGGCGCTGCATCGACCTTGCGCCGCAGCGTGACGTACTCCAGGCGGTCCTGGTTGTCGCCGCTGGCAAGGAAGTCGTACTTCAGCGACTCGGTGGTGGTGCTGCCGCCCGAGCTGTAGCTGCGCTGCACCTCGGTGATCCGGCCGTCGGAGTTGTAGCTCTGGACAGTGATCGTCTGCCCGCCGGGCGTCGTCAGGCTCTTGAACAGGCCCTTGGGGTAGGTCGTCTGCGTGAAGTTGTGGAACGTGAGCTTGTCCCCGTTTTCGGTCACGAGGTTGAAGACACTGTTCATCGAGTCGTGCGTCAGCGCGAACTTGGCGCCGTGCCGAGCCGTGTAGAGACCCGTGCCGGCGCTATAGTCGAACCACACGGCCTCGTCGGCGGTTTGCATGAAGACGAAGGTCGTGGCGTCTTTCTGCACCAGATAGGGCCAGCCGCGCACCAGCCAGTTGAAGCCTTGCCGGGCGTCGAAGTGCCGCGAGAGGCGGTTGGAATAGACGCGCTCGTGTCCCCAGGCATGGCCAAAACCGCCCGTGGCCAGGTCGGTCGCTACGAGCTTGATTTCGCCGTTATCGTATTGCACGGGGTCAACGGTGGTCGGCGCCTCGCTGCCGCAGCGGCAGCCGCAACAGGCGACCCGCTCGGTGGAGATGCCTTGATCGACCTGGCGGTAGGTCACCCGCATCGTGATCTGGCTGACCGTGGGCCTGGCCTGTGAAAAGGGTCCTGAGGCGTAGGCATACAGTTCCACGCCGAAAGAGCCGTCGTTGACTTTGTCGCCCGTGAGCGAGGCGGACCAGGTGTCCGAGGGGCTTCCGTGGCTGGTCTCGGCCGCACTGCCGGGCCAGACGCCGGAGCCGGTCTTGGGGGCGCTGATGCTCGATCCGTTCCAGACGAGCCGAGCCTGGTGGTTGACGACGCCTGCGCCATCAACGTCGTGGCGGGTGATGGCGACTTCGATGCCCAGGATCTCGTCGTTATCGACGATGCCCGGGAAGGAAAAGCCGGTAGCCCGCAGGTACTGAGTCGTCTGGGCCGAGGGGGTGAGCGTGGCCTGGGCAGGGCTGCCGGACCAGGCGACGCCGCTGCCCGAGATGGAGGTCATGGTGCCGCAGGGGGCGTGGCCTTCGCGATGAGACATGGTCGGGCTCCTTGGGGGCGTTTGTGGGCTGTGCCGTCAACACCCGCGATTTTTGCGGAGCGAATGCACATGACTTAATACGTATTTTAGAAAATAAAAATAGAATGATCCAAGTCGCGTGCGCCGCCCTCGTCGGACGGCCGAAGCGCCTCTCGCAAGCGTGCTAGCTGACGATCTGGTTGACAGCACCGTGTCCCACGGCAATCCGGCGGCGTAGAATGGCCACGAGCGGCGTTGGAAGGGGGGCCAACCTCCAATTGGAAAGGAAGCGTCATGGGTAAGCTCGATGGGAAAGTCGCCTTGGTCACCGGAGCCAGCTGCGGCATCGGCCGCGGCATCGCCCGCGGCCTGGCCCGCGAAGGGGCGTCGCTCCTGCTGGCGGCGCGGCGAGCGGAAGACGCTGGCAGCACGGAGCACGAAATGATCGCGGCCGGGTGCGGAGTGCCTCACCATCGCGACCGACGTGACCGACGAGGCGCAGGTCGAGCGACTGTTCGAGCGGCGATGGAGCGCTTCGGCCGGCTCGACCTCCTGGTGAACAACGCCGGCGCCTTCGACGGCGGCCCGCTCGATCAGTTGAGCCGAGGCCTGGGACAAGGTGATCGCCATCAACCTGCGCGGCGCCGTTCCTCTGCACGCGCGCGGCCCTCAGGATCATGAAGCGCCAGGGTCGGCGGCCGGATCATCAACATCGGCTCCATCTCGGCCCAGCGCGTGCGGCCGGCTCGGCCCCCTACTCGGCCAGCAAGCACGGCCTGTGGGGGCTGACCCAGGTGACGGCGCTGGAGGGCCGGGAGCACGGCGTCACCTGCTGCTGCCTGCACCCGGGCAACGTGGCCACCGAGCGCCGCGCCGACAGCGACAAGCCGGAAGACGCCGAGCCGATGATGTCGGTGGACGAGATCGCGGACGTGGCCGTGCTGATGGCCAGCTTGCCGCCGCACGTAGAAATGCTCGAGGCCATCGTGCTGCCGCGCGACCAGCTTTATGTGGGACGCGGGTAGTGTCCGCTGCCACGCATACTGACCCTGTCACCCTTTCATCGCCCCTCGTGCACCTCCTCGTCACCTCCGGTCCCACGCGGCAATACCTCGACGCCGTGCGGTACTTGACCAACGCCTCGAGCGGGCGGATGGGCGAGGCGATCGCGGAGGCGGCCTTGGCGCTAGGGGCACCGGGTCGTCGGTGGTCAGCGGGCCGGTCGATGTCGTTTACCCGGCCGCTGCGACGGTGGTCAGCGTGGTTTCCACCGACGAGATGCTCGACGATTGTCTGCGCGTCTTTCCCGAGTGCGACGGCGTCATCGCCGTAGCCGCGCCGTGCGACTATCGCCCGGTGCGAGTCGAGCCAGGCAAGATCCACAAGACCGGCCAGCCGCTGGAGCTGCACCTGATCGAGACCGCCGACATCGTGGCCACGCTGGCCGCTCACAAACGCCATCAATGGTTTGTCGGCTTTGCCCTCGAGACGGAAGACCAGCGGTTCCGTGCCGCTGGCGAAACTGGAGCGCAAGAGCTGTGACCTGATGGTGCTCAACGGGCCGCAGGCCATGCACTCGCTGGAGAACAGCGTGGAAATCCTCAACCGCGCCGGCGAGGTGCTGACGACGCTATCCGGGCCTAAGGAGCAGGTGGCTCAAGGCATTCTGTCCGTGATCCAGCGCGAGCTGTGCGAACCGTAGTAGCTCGTCGTCGTAGTAGCTCGTCGTTGTAGCCGAAGTCGCCAGACTTCGGGGAAGGGCCGCGCAACGTCCTCATTCGATTCAACGGCGATGACGGTCTGAACTCTGGCGAGTTCAGCTACGCAAGCTGCTAGGCTTGTGCATTGTGTGACCGATGGAAGTGGACGTGCCGCCAGCCGTGCGGCCCCTTGTGCCAGACGCGGGTCTCTTCGCACTCCACGGTGACTGGCTGCTGCTGCTCATCGAGCTTCTGCACGAGCCGCACGTAGGCGATGATCGCTGTGTCGCCCAGCAGCCGCACCTGCGGCGACACCATCGTCGTGTTGCGCGGCCCCGACGGCTTGAGGTGGAAATAGAAGCGATGAAAGCTCATGCCTTCGACCAGATGGCCGAGCGCCTCCGGCTCGAAGGCCGTCAGCGATGGATCGCAGAGGCGCTCGTAGGTCTCCCAATCCGCCTTGGCGATGCTTTCCAGCAGTTGCTGGTTGAGCGCGAGCAGTTCTTGGATAGCGTCGGGCATGAGGACGGAATGATGCTTATATCGCTTTAGCGGCCCTACGCGTTGCGCCATTTGATATTGCAGCCGATGCTCGGCTTTTGGTCCGTCGAAGGGCGCGGCCGGCTAGCACGGCATCGAGAGCGGCCCGCAGGTCAGCACCGTCGTTGGACTTGCCGTTGCCCGGCCGGCTGTCGTCCATCTGACCCCGGTAGACGAGCTTGCGCTCGCCGGTCGAAGACGAAAAAGTCCGGCGTGCAGGCCGCTCGGTAGGCCTGGGCGACCTTCTGTGTCTCGTCGTACAGATAGGGGAAGACATAGCCGGCCGCCTGCTTCTCTTCCTTCATCTTGGCCGGACTGTCGGCCGGATAGGCCGCCGCGTCGTTGCTGTTGATGCCGACGATGGCCACGCCCTTGGCCTGATAGTCGCGGGCCAGCTTGGCGAAGCGCCGACCGCACGTGCTGCACGTACGGGCAGTGGTTGCAGATGAACGCCACGAGCAGCGCGGGGGCGCCGGCAGAATCGGCCAGCGAGACCAGCTTGCCGTCGGTGTCGGGCAGCCTGAAGTCCGGCGCCGCCATGCCCAGCGGGGCCATCGTGGAAGGCGTGAGTGCCATAGAGAGACTCCTTGAGCTGGCTGCTGGTTTATGGCTAATTGCTGATGGCTAATGGCTGACGGTTGATGGCCCCATTGACCTCGCGTTCAACATCCAAGATCGGACAGCCAGCGTCAACAAGGCGGCGCCGAATCGCGGCTCACTTCTTCCCCGAGGCCCGTTGCCGAGCGAAGAACTCCGTGAGGATTTCGCCGCAGGGCTGCGCGAGCACGCCCGGAACGAGCTGGCAGCGGTGGTTCAGCCGCGCGTCGGTGAGCAGTTGAAACAGCGACTGCACCGCTCCCGCCTTGGGGTCGGTCGCCCCGTAGACCACCAGCGGCAGCCGGGCCTGCACGATCGCCCCCGCGCACATCGGGCAGGGTTCGAGCGTCACGTACAGCGTGCAGCCCTCCAGCCGCCAATCGTGCAGGGCCTGGGCCGCCTGGGTGATGGCGATCATCTCGGCATGGGCGGTCGGGTCGCGGAGCGTCTCGCGCTGATTGTGGGCGGCCGCGATCACCCGCTCCCCGTCAACAATCACGGCCCCCACCGGCACCTCGTCGGCCGCCAGCGCGGCCTGGGCCTGCTGGAGAGCCATGCGCATGAAATGCTCGTGCATGGGATGGTCTTTCGTAGCTTAGATCACGCCCAGCGCTCGGCCCACCTTGGCGAACGCCGCCACGGCCCTTTGCAAATCGTCGCGAGTGTGGGCGGCCGACATCTGCGTGCGGATGCGGGCCTGGCCTTGCGGCACCACGGGATAGGAGAAGCCGATCACGTAGATGCCCTCTTCCAGCAGGGCATCGGCCACGCGCTTGGCCAGCGCCGCGTCGCCCAGCATGACGGGGATGATCGGGTGCTCGCCGGGCACCAGGCGGAAGCCCAGCTTCTGCATCTCCCCGCGGAAGAACGCGGCGTTGTCGCGCAGCCGCCGCCGCAGCTCGTCGCTGCCTTCCAGCATCTCCAGCACCCTGATGCTCGTGGCGGCGATGGACGGTGCCAGCGTATTGGAGAAGAGATACGGCCTCGAACGCTGGCGCAACCAGGCGACGATCTCCTTGCGGGCCGCCGTATAGCCGCCGGACGCCCCGCCGAGTGCCTTGCCGAGCGTGCCGGTGATGATATCGACGCGGCCCATCACGCCGTGATGCTCGTGCGTGCCGCGTCCGGCGGCCCCGGTGAAGCCGACGGCGTGCGAGTCATCGACCATCACGAGTGCCTCGTACCGCTCGGCCAGGTCACAGATCGCCGGCAGGTTGGCCAGGATGCCGTCCATGGAAAAGACGCCGTCGGTGGCCACGAGCCGCACGCGGCAAGCTTTCGCGGCCTGAAGCTGCCGCTCCAGGTCGGCCATGTCGCTATTGGCGTAGCGGAACCGCTGCACCTTCGAGAGCCGCACGCCGTCGATGATGCTGGCGTGGTTCAGGGCGTCGCTGATGATGGCGTCGCCTTCGCCCAGCAACGTCTCGAAGAGGCCGCCGTTGGCGTCGAAGCAGGATGAATAAAGGATCGTGTCTTCCATGCCCAGGAAGGCGGAGAGCCTGGCTTCCAGCTCCTTGTGCACGGTCTGCGTGCCGCAGATGAAGCGGACCGACGAGAGGCCAAAGCCGTATCGCCGCAGGGCTTCCTGGGCCGCCTCGACGAGCTGCGGATGGTTGGCCAGGCCGAGGTAGTTGTTCGCGCAGAGGTTGATGACCCGCCGGCCGGAAGTCTCGATCCAAGCGGCCTGGGGCGAGGTCATCACGCGCTCTTCTTTGTACAGCCCGGCGGCGCGGAGCTTTTCGGTTTCTTGTCCGAGGAATTCCAAGTATGCCGTCTTGTCCATAAGCGATGATCCTTGCGGGGTGGCTGCGTTCTGAGCATGGCGTCGTTAGGTAGTGTGGTCAACTCGCTCTGCGCGTTTGACGCGACTCGCGGAGCGAGTCGCCCACATTGGCGGATCGCGCCGTCACGGCCAGTTGCTACAATCCTCCCATGCACGAGACCTTCGAGCACACTGCCGACCTGGGGCTGCGCGTCCGCGCGGCGAGCGAGGAAGAACTGTTCGCCGAGGCCGCCCGCGGGCTGTTCTCGATGATCGTGCCGGAGCTGGACTCGGTGCAGCCGACGCAGACGCGGAAGTTCGAGATCGCCGGCCGCGAGCGGGATTATCTGTTCTTCGACTGGCTCAACGAGCTCTTGTACGTGTTTGACACCGAGCGGCTGCTACTGACCGTGTTTGATGTGGCCCTGGCGAGCGATGGCCTGACGGCCACCGCCCGCGGTGAGCCCTATGACCCTCAACGGCACTGCTTGGACCACGAAGTGAAGGCGATTACCTACCACGGACTGCGGCTACAGCGAGACGCCGACGGCTGGCTGGCCGAGGTGATCGTTGACATCTAATTAGTAGCGCGGCTATGCCCACCAAATAGGGTGGGTTATGCCCGCAAAACGGTGAGGTGACTTGATCAACCTGCGCCGCGTGCATCAACCATCGCGCCGCACACTATTGGTGGGCATAGCCCACCGGGACGAGGAGCCTTCCATGGACTTTAAGCAGCTTATTCTCTCCAACCTGCGGCAGGCGGATTTTACCGTTGATGGCTATCTGGCCGACCTGACCGATGCCGAGATGCTGGTGCGGCCCGTGCCTGGCGCCAACCACATCGCCTGGCAGGTGGGTCACTTGATCGCCAGCGAGGCCTATCTGGTCGGGCAGGTCGATCCGGCCTTTGTGAATCCGCTGCCTCAGGGCTTTGCAGAGAAGTTCACCAAAGAAACGGCGCAGCTCGAGACGCCGGAAGCCTTCTTCAACAAGGCGGAGTATTTCCGGCTGGGCAAAGAAGTGCGGGCCGCCACCTTGGCCTCGCTGGAGAGACTTCCCGAGGGGGAATTCGACAAGCCGGCCAAGAAGGTGCCGCCGCTGGCCAAGACCGTGGCCGACGTGTTCCTGCTCGTGGCCGGCCACTGGCTGATGCATGCCGGCCAATGGGCCGTCACGCGACGGAAGCTGGGCCGCCCGCCGCTGTTCTAGTGGCGGCGAAAAGACTCTCTCTCCCCTCTGGGGAGAGGGCCGGGTGAAGGGAACGAGGAACGAGTTCGCCAAGGGTGCTCGCATGCAACACGCCGCCAACGTGCTATTGATCGTCGCGGGCGCATTGCTGGTCGGCAACGCCGCCGTGAGCTTCGTCGCCGCCAATTGGGTACGGCGCGTGCAGGACAACTGGTGGCTCGGCCCGCTGGCGAACCGCTGGGGCGTGGGGCGTGTCAGAGTATTCTTGATTGCGGGCGGCCTATTGAGCGGGCTGGTCGGAGGAGCGGCGGTTGCGGTGGGCGTGGCGCACGTTACTTGGCGCGATGTGAGTTGAGCGCACCCTGTGTGCCCTGGAGAGCCTATTTGACGAAGCCGCAAGTTGTTGAGCGAGGATGGTTGTGGATTCCAGCCCCCGAAGCCCGTCGTGTCGCAAATGTCGCCGGCCGCTGGCCGACGACGCTCTGCGTCTTTGGGACAATCACGACTACTGCCCTTCTTGTGTAGAAGCCGCGTATCCCGGAATGGTGGACTTTGCGAGAAGCGGTCAGGCGCTCCAGGAAACGATGCCCTTTTCGGCCCGATCCGTTGCCACACGCTGTGCAACCAAAACGTTCGTATTGGGCGTGGTGTTCTTGTTTCTCCTGTTGTTGGCAACCCGCTTGCTTTCAGATGACGCAAACAAGGCACCCCTGAGTCCCTCGTCGTGGCTGTTGTTCACGGTGGCACTGTCGCTGACGATTTCGGGCTTCCTGGCACTTGTCGAGTTTCTCATCATCGTCAAGGGATTCGACGTTGATCGATTGACGGTGACGGTGCACGCCGGCCGGGTCGTCATTTCGAACTGGCGTCGGGGCGAATATGTCAATGTCGTGCTCACTGAGTGCCAGTGGTACAACGGCCGCGCATGGCATGTGTTTGTGGGCAAGGAGTCCAGCGGCATGTACTTGTCGTATACCTGGGGATTTCCTCCGGTGAAGTCGATCGTCCTGACGTTCATCCATCCGGAGACCCGGCATCGGTGGCTGTTTCGCACGAGAAACCGTGTGCCTCTTGGGTATTCGGACGAAGCGCGAAACGTGTGGCATTCCTTTCTTGAATTGGCAGACGTGCCGAAAAGGCCTTAGCGGAGCAATCGAGTTCCGGGGCCTGCACCTTGACGGCGGTCACTGCGATCCGGCCCTGTGGGACGCAATCAGTTTGACGGAGTGCAATCATGCCCAAAGACGCCTACACCGGCCCGCTGGAACAGGTCGACGACACCCTGCTGGCGCATTCCCAAGAGCTACAAGCCGGGCATGCGCGTCGACGGCCTGATCTTCGCCGACGACGAGCTGATCGAGCAGATCCGCAAGGACCAGGCCGCCGGAGCAGGTCGCCAACGTCGCCTTCCTGCCCGGCATCCAGGCGCGCCAGCCTGGCGATGCCCGACATCCACTGGGGCTACGGCTTCTGCATCGGCGGCGTCGGCGCCACCGATCCGGACGAGGGCGGCGTCATCTCGCCCGGCGGCGTCGGCTACGACATCAACTGCGGCGTCCGCCTGGTGCGGACCAACCTCTTCTGCGACGACGTCAAGCCGCACATGCGCGAGCTCGTCGAGCAGCTCTTCCGCGACGTCCCGACCGGCGTCGGCCAGCGCGGGCAAGTATCGCGTTCGACAAGCAAGGAGCTGCGGCAGCTCATGGGCGAGGGGCCGCGCTACGTCATCGGCCGCGGGCTGGCGACGCCGCGCGACCTCGACCACACCGAGGCCGACGGCCGGCTCGACGGCGCCGACCCGGACGCGGTCAGCGACCGCGCCGTCGAGCGCGGCGGCGAGCAGTGCGGCACGCTCGGCTCGGGCAACCACTTCCTCGAAGTGCAGGTCGTCGATCGCGATCTTCGACGAGGAGGCCGCCGCGGTCGATGGGCCTGGAGAAGGACATGGTCTGCGTGATGATCCACTCCGGCTCGCGCGGCCTGGGCTACCAGGTGTGCGACGACGCCCTGGCCGCGCTCCGCGGCGCGCCGGAGAAGTACGGCATCGACCTGCCCGACCGCCAGCTCGCCTGCGCCCCGGTCGACAGCCCCGAAGGGCGAGAAGTACATCGGCGCGATGCGGGCGGCGGCCAACTTCGCCTGGTGCAACCGGCAGCTCCTGATGCAGCAGGCCCGCGAGGTCTTCGCAGCGCGTCTTCGGCCGGACGTGGGAGGAGCTGCGGCATGAACCTGGTCTACGACGTGGCCCACAACATCGCCAAGTTCGAGGAGCACACGGTCGACGGCAAGACGAAGAAGGTCTGGGTCCACCGCAAGGGGGCGACGCGGGCCTTCCCGCCGGGCCATCCCGAGGTGCCGGACGATGTACCGCGGATCGGCCAGCCGGTGATCATCCCCGGCGACATGGGCCGGGCGAGCTGGGTGCTGGTCGGCCAGCCGGGCAGCATGGAGCAGACCTTCGGCACGACCTGCCACGGCGCCGGCCGGGCGATGAGCCGCACCGCGGCCGTGCAAGCACGCGCCGGGCCGGCGGATCGACAAGGAGCTGGAAGCCCGCGGCGTCATCGCCCGCGCCCGGAGCCGGAAGGGCCTCGCGGAGGAGCAGCCCGACGCGTACAAGAACGTCGACTGACGTGGTCGAGGTCGTCCACCAGGCCGGCCTGTCGCAAGAAGGTCGCGCGGATGCGGCCGATCGGGGTGATCAAGGGGTGAACGTACGGCAACGGTCCGACGATCGCTTGCATTCCAAATGGGGCGGCCGCAAGATGCAGAGGAGGTAGCGGCCATGATCCAGAGACGATTTCGGACTCGATGGATCCTCTTGGCGATTGTCTTGGTGACCTGAAGCCACCACGCCAGAAGACGTGCAAGAGGCGATTCGCGTCGCCGAATCGCTTCGTTGAGTCGGTCCTCTGTCATGGCGCACGGGGCACGTTTTGACACGTGCCCCACGGTACACCCACCGCTGTATGGCCAGCCGTTCATCCGCTATTCTTAAAGAAGCTCGGTCACGTCTACTTCTCAACTCTCGGGAGATCTCATGTTGCGGGCCATTGGTGCGGTCGTTCTCGGCTACATCGCCCTGGCGGCGGTCGTGTTTGTCTCGTTCACCGCCGCCTATCTGGCGATGGGAACGGAGCGGGCGTTTCAGCCCGAGTCGTATGAAGTCAGCCAACTTTGGCTGGTCGTCTGGTTTGTGGGCAGCTTGGTGGGGGCGATAGTCGGCGGTTGGGTGGGCGCCGCGATTGCCAAGAGCGGCAAGCCGGTCATCGCGCTGGCGATCGTCGTCCTGGTACTGGGCGCGGCCGATGCGGCGATGAAGCTGACGGCGCGAGATCTGCCGACGAAACGCAGCGGCGATCTTGGGAACTTGGAGGCGGCGGAAATCCGCCGCGTGCCGCCGTGGGTCGCCATCACGACGCCGCTGATCGGCGCGTGCGGCATCCTTTTGGGGGCGCGGTTTAAGCGAGGTCTCACGTGCTGCGGCGATACACGCTGCGCGGCCGACGCTCAGGCGGGAGGCTTGGACGGCGGCCGGTCATGACGCTCAAACCCCCGTCAATAGCCCACCCGTCGGAGCCGTGACTGTCCTGCGTAGCTTCGCAGCTCGCCGTTTCGGCGATAGGTGACTTCGTAATCGATGCGAAGCGAGCGGCCCCCTTGGCCGAGGCGCGCGGTCGCCTCGTAGCTGCGCCCCTTGCTGTTGTAGCCGCGCCTAGGCACACTCGCGCGTCATTTCCGCGGCGTAGGCGAGCGACGCGCGGATGTCTTCCGGCTTCAGTTGCGGATATGCGCTCAAGAGCTCAGCCTCGGACACGCCTTCGGCGAGATTGTCCACGATCAGCGACACCCAGATCCGGGTGCCGCGGATGCACGGCTTGCCGAAGCAAACCTGCGGATCGACCGAGATTCTTCTAAGCAACTCGTCGCGGGCAGACATGGTGTTCACGCCTCAGAACCCTGATGCATCGGTCCGCGGTGGACATGCGCTATGCTACGGAGCCCTGCCCGTGACGGCAAGCCGAATGGCGATTCTCGGTCGCCATCACCGCACCGCTCATCGGCGCGTTCGCCGTCCTCGTGGGAGCGCGACTAAGCGAGTTGTTGCGTGCTCGCCGCAAAACACATTGCGCGGCCGACGCCAGGTGTGCGGCTTGGACGGCTGCCCGTCATGACTCCAACCGCCGTCAATAGCCCACCCGTCTCAGCCGCGACTGTCCGGCGTAGCTTCGCAGCTCGCCGTTTCGGCGATAGGTGACTTCGTAATCGATGCGGAGCGAACGGCCGCCTCGGCCGACGCTGCGCAATCGCCTCGTAGCTGCGCCCCTTGCTGTTGTAGCCGCGCCACACGTAGCGGCCGTCGGACGTTCTCTCGCCCTGGATGTCGAAGCCACCCCAGTCTCCCTGAATTCGACCGTAGGGACCCTCTCTTACGGTGAGCCAATCGTCCCCTTGGCTGCCGTGACTGTTGGTCCACGTGCCCTCCCATTGGCCGGATATCGATGCGCCGCCCTGCGCCAGCGCCACTCCGGACAGAACGCATACGGCCAGCGTCGCCATTGCCGTTTTACGGAACATGACTCTCCCCCCGCCCTCTTGGGCATTAGCTCATAGCGTCAGTGCTTCGAACGCCGAGGAAGAGGGCAAATCGTGCGCCAGGCGTGCCGTTTGGCATCACTTCGTGGTGAGAATTCCTGCTCGCTCATGCAGCGAGTCTCGTTGCACCGATGCGCGTCGCCCGCTGTGATCGCCGGACGACTGCGCGGTATCTTGCTTGTCGTGCCTGCGCTCCAGGTTGTGCCAATGGTGGGCATTGCCCACTCCCCGGTGACGCATGTCTCTCACGCCGATGATGCAGCAGTATCAGGCCGCCAAGGCGGCGGCCGGCGATGCGCTGCTGCTCTTTCGCATGGGGGATTTCTACGAGCTGTTTGACGAGGACGCCAAGACGGCGGCGCGCGTGCTGGGACTGACGCTCACCAGCCGGGAGAAGGGCGAAAACGCCATGCCGATGGCCGGGTTTCCGCACCATCAGCTCGATGGCTACCTGGCCAAGATCATCGCCGCGGGAATGCGGGCCGCCGTGTGCGAGCAGGTCGAGGACCCCAAGAAGGCCAAGGGGCTGGTCAAGCGCGAGGTGACGCGCGTCGTCACGCCCGGCACCGTGACCGACGACGCGCTGCTCGGACCCGCGCGAGAGCAACTACCTGGCGGCCGTGTGTCAGGCGAGCGGGGGCGTAAGCCCCCTGATCGCACGACGCCGGCAACGTCGCTGAGTCATCAGGGGGCTTACGCCCCCCGCTCGCCGACGGCGACGGTGAGGGGCGCTCGCTCGAAAAGCGACGATCGAATCGGTCTGGCGTGGATCGATCTCTCTACCGGCAAGTTTCAGGCCGCCGTCGTGCCGTCGGCCCGTTTGCCCGACGAGCTGGCCCGCATCCAGCCGGCCGAGTGTCTCGTCGCTGAAAGCTCGGCAGAAGGGAACGGCGCCGTGGGACGGATTGCCCATCGGTCCGACCCTCTCTCACCCCAGGCAGGACTGCCCGTGCCGCCGGCCTTGTGGGGCACGAAAATCATGGTCACCCGGCGACCGGACTGGAGCTTTTCGCAGTCGGCGGCCCGCGAGGCGCTGGGCAAACAGCTTGGCACGGCGTCGCTCGAGGGGTTCGGGTTCACCGACGACGACGGCCCGGCGATTGCCGCCGCCGGCGCGATCCTCGACTATCTCGACGAGACGCAGAAGAGCCACGCTGGCCCACGTCGATCGGCTGCTGCCGTATCGGCCGGGCCAGACGCTCGACATCGACGAGTCGAGCCGCCGCAGCCTGGAGATCACTCGGACGCTGCGCGAGGGCCGCCGCGAGGGCTCGCTGCTCGCGGTCATCGACCGCACGGTCACGGCCATGGGCTGCGGCTGCTGGCCGATTGGCTGGCCGCGCCGCTGACCGAGGTGGCAGCCATCGAGGCCCGGCTCGACGCCGTGGGCGAGCTGGTGACCGAAGTCGCGCTAGCCGACTGGCTGCGAGATCAGCTCAAAGAGGTCTACGACGTGCAGCGGCTGCTGGCCCGCGTGACCACGCGGCGGGCCACGCCGCGCGACCTGGGCTTCATCGGCCGCACGCTGCGAGGGCTACCGCCGCTGAAGGCCAAGCTCACGGCCCGCAAGAGCGCCCTCTTGAACCACCTGGAGGTGACGCTGGACCTGTGTCCCGAGCTGCGGCAGAAGCTGGACGCCGCGCTGGTCGACGATTGCCCGCTGACGACGCCGCGAGGGCGGCATCATTCGCGCCGGGTTATCATGCCGAGCTCGATGGCCTGCGCGAGCTGGCCCGCGGCGGCAAGCAGTGGATCGCAGAGCTATCAGCGGCAAGAGATCGAGCGGACCGGCATCCCCAGCCTGAAGGTCGGCTTCAACAAGGTCTTCGGCTACTACATCGAGGTCACCAACGCCCACCGCGACAAGGTGCCCGCGACATTACATCCGCAAGCAGACGATCAAGAACGCCGAGCGCTACATCACGCCGGAGCTGAAGGAGTACGAGGAGAAGGTGCTCTCGGCCGACGAGAAGGCGAAGGAGCTGGAGTACGAGCTGTTCGTCGAGCTGCGCGACGCTGGTGGCCGAGCAGGCCGCGGCGGCTGCAGGCCGACGGCCGACGTGCTCGCCCAGCTCGACGTGCTGGCGGCCTGGCCGAGCTGGCCCGGCAGCGCGGCTATTGCCGGCCGACGCTCGTCGACGAGCCGGTGCTGGACGATCGTCGACGGCCGGCACCCGGTGCTCGACCGATCGCCGGGGACTTTGTGCCCAATGACGCGTGCGGGGCACGAGTTCGATCGTCCCGAAGCGATCACGCAGTGACCGGACCGCAGCTGAACGTCCGCACGGCCTGCACTGCTCCTGATCACCGGCCCCAACATGGCCGGCAAGAGCACCTACATCCGCCAGGTGGCGCTGCTCACGCTCATGGCCCAGATCGGCAGCTTCGTGCCGGCCGCGCAGGCGACGATCGGCGTCGCCGACCGCATCTTCGCCCGCATCGGCGCCAGCGACGAGCTGTCGCGCGGGCAAAGCACGTTCATGGTCGAGATGACCGAGACGGCCAACATCCTCAACACCGCCACCGCCGCGGAGCCTGGTGATCCTCGACGAGATCGGCCGCGGCACCAGCACCTACGACGGCGTCTCGCTCGCCTGGGCGATCGTCGAGCACCTGCACGACCACGTCGGCTGCCGCACGCTGTTCGCCACGCACTACCACGAGCTGACCGACCTGGCCCAGCACGCTGCCCGGCGTGCGGAACCTGCAACGTCGCCGTGCGCGAGTGGGAGGACCAGGTCGTCTTCCTGCACCAGATCGTCGACGGCGCGGCCGACAAGAGCTACGGCATCCACGTCGCCCGGCTGGCCGGCGTGCCGCGCCAGGTGGTGGAGCGGGCCAAAGACATCCTTTGGCGGTTGGAGGAAGAGCACCTCGGCGCCGACGGCCGCCCGAAGCTGGCTGGTCAGCGCCCTGTGCCCGGCACCGCGACAAGCCAAACCGCCGGCCAATTGCAACTCACGCTCTTCGGCCAGGCGGACCATCCGCTGCTGGCCAAGATCCGCGAGCTGAACGTCGATCAGCTCACGCCGCTGGAGGCGTTGAACCGGCTCAAGCAGTGGCAGGAGGAGCTGCACGAGCCGACGTAGGCCACCTGTGCCAGAGCCATGTAGCTGAACTCGCCAGAGTTCAGAACCTCAGGTGTCAACAATCCCGACGTTCTGGCGACTTCGGCTACGTCCTACGCCCCGCCCCCATCCGCGTTGACCGGCTGCAAGCGGCTTTTCATAATGCCCAGCGGCAGTGGTTCGTTGTCCTGGCCCATCTGAATTGCCCGTGAAGCTTCTGCGCAGTCTCGATGATCTGCCCCGCCAGTTGCGGTCGGGTGCGGTGAGCGTGGGCAACTTCGACGGCGTGCACCTGGGGCATGCCCGGATCATCGAGCGGCTCGTTGCCGCCGCGAGGCGAATCTCCAGCCCCGCCATCGCGTTCACCTTCGACCCGCATCCGGCCCAGTTGCTGCGGCCCGACCAGTGCCCGCCGCCGCTCACGTGGATCGAGCGCAGGGCGGCACTCTTGGGCGAGCTGGGGGTGGACGCCGTGATCGCCTATCCGACGGACGATGCCTTATTGCAGCTCACGGCGAGTCAGTTCTTCGAGTCGATCCTCCGAGGCCGCTTGGGCGCCGCGCGATGGTGGAAGGGGCAAACTTCCGGTTCGGCCACGACCGACAGGGGACCGTCGAAACACTGCGGCAATTGGCCGCCGAGACGGGCACCGCGGTAGAAGTGGTCGAACCCGTCCTGACGGGCGGCGAGCCGATCTCCAGCTCGCGCGTCCGCCGTCTCGTCGCCGAGGGCGACGTGGCGGCGGCACGGAGCATGCTCACGCGCCCCTATCGCCTGCGCGGCATCGTTTCACGCGGGGCGGGACGCGGTGCGCAATTAGGCTTCCCCACCGCCAACCTGGAGGCGATAACGACGGTCGTGCCGGCCCATGGCGTGTATGGGGCCGTAGCACATATCAGGCTTCAGACTTCGGACCTCGGGCTTCAGGCTGCTGAGTTCAGACTTCAGGATGGCAAGCAGCCCATTCCTCAGCCGAAGCCTGAAGCCCAGAGCCTGGAGCCGGCGTCGTGGCCGGCGGCCATCAACGTTGGTCCCAATCCGACGTTCGGTGAAATGGGCACGAAAGTCGAAGTCCACGTGATCGGCTTCGACGGCAGCCTCTACGGTGAGAGGATCGAAGTGGAATTCCTCGAGCGCTTGCGCGACGTGCGGAAGTTCGCCGGCATCGAGGAGTTGAAGACGCAGCTCAGCCGAGACATCCTGGCCGCCGAGTCCACCGCGGCAAGCCGCACAATCGAGGAACCCAGCGCTAATAATCGCTAATCTTCGCTGATCGATGGGAGCCATAGCGCCCACATCGCGCGGCGCCAAGACGTGCACGATGAACCTCCTCCTATTAAGCGAATATTAGCGATTATCAGCGTTCCCAAAGACTCCCACACCCATGCCCGATTCCATCAACTGGCCCCGCTTCATCGAACTGATCCACGCCCACCAGCGGTTCGTGCTCACCAGCCACGTGCGGCCCGACTGCGATGCGCTGGGCAGCGAGCTGGGCATGGCTGGCGTGCTCACGGCGCTGGGCAAAGACGTGCGGATCGTCAATCCGCATCCCGTGCCGCCCAACCTGGCGTTCATCGATCCCAACAAGCAGATTGCCCAGATCGGCCGCGACGTGCCCAAGGATAGCTTGGCCGATCGCGACGTGCTGATGGTGCTCGACACCAGCGCCTGGGCTCAGCTCGGCGACATGGGCGACGTGATTCGCACCACGAAGGCCAAGAAGATGGTCCTCGACCACCACGTCAGCGAGGACGACCTGGGGGCCGAGGCGTTCAAAGATGTCCGGGCCGAAGCCACCGGCCGGCTCGTGGTCGAGGCGGCCGAGCACTTGGGCGTGAAGCTGACGCCCGAGATCGCCACGCCGCTGTTTGCCGCCGTGGCCACCGACACCGGCTGGTTCCGCTTCGCCTCGACCACGCCCGCCACGTTCGAGGTCGGCGCGAAGCTGGTCGACGCCGGCGCGCAACCTGACGCGATCTTCTGTTTGCTGTACGAGCAAGAGACGCTGGCCCGGCTACTGCTGCGCGGCCGCATTCTGCCGCGGACCAGGACCGAGCTTGGCGGCCGGTTGATCCATACGGCCGCGCTCAAGGAGGACTTCGAGGAAACCGGCTCGCTGCCGAGGGACACCGAAGACGTCATCAACCTCACGCTGGCCGTGGCCGGCACGGAGGTGGCGGTGATCTTCGTCGACACGCCGGCCGGCTTCAAGATCAGCTTTCGCAGCCGCGGCAGCGTCGATTGCAGCGAGCTGGCCGCACAGTTTGGCGGCGGCGGGCACAAGGCAGCGGCCGGCGCAACGGTCGCCGCCCCCTTCGCCGAGGCCCAGGCCAAGGTGCTTGACGCTGTGCGCAAGGCGATGGGATAATCGGTGGGGACGGAGACGAGCCCACCGAGAGTTCAACTCATCCACACGAACGGAATCCTTCGCCCCTCCGTGGCCTGCGCTTCGCGCCGCGTCTTGCTCGGTGTCTCGGCCTGCAAATTGAGAGTTGCTATGAGCGAAGAACACGCGACTTGCCAGAAATCGTGCGGCCACACGCCGCCGCCGGGAGACCGCCGGCTAGTGGTGAAGGTGCTGGCCGCGTCCGTGGGAGCGATCGCCGGGCTGGTGCCCGCCGTGGCGGGGTTGATCACGTTTCTCGATCCGGCGGCCCGGCGCGAGCGGAAGTTCGCCGATCCCGATAAGCCCGCCGGCCAGAAGACCGACGACGGCTTCATCCGCGCGGCCCCGCTGGCGGAAGTGCCGACGGATGGCACACCCCTGCGCGTGGCCCTGCGCGACGACGTGACCAACAAGTGGACCTTCGCGCCTAACGAGCCGATCGGTGAGGTGCTGCTACGGCGAGAGGGCCCGGGGGCCGAAGTCACCGTACTCACGACGGTCTGCCCTCATGCGGGCTGCGCGGTCAGCTTGACCAAGGACCCGGAAGGAAAACCGATCTACCGATGCCCGTGCCACGACAGCGCGTTTGAGATCGACGGCAAGATGAGACAGCCGACGCCCAGCCCGCGTGACATGGATTCGCTCAAGTTCCGCGTCGAGAACGGCATCGTGTACGTCAAGTACGAGAACTACTTCACTGGTCGGGCCGATCAGAAGCCGAAGCCCTGAGCCACCCGAGGCAGACAGCATGTCCGACGCAAAAGAACCGGCCGCTGAGGAACCGCGCGAGTCTGAGGCCTCGTCGGCCGGTGCGGCTCCCTCGGTGCCGGGGCGTGAGGCGCCGGCATCGGCCATGCCCGGGGACGAAGAAGGTCCCACGTCGACGGTCAAAACCTCCGCGGACGCGGACTCGCCGGTCGAGCCTTCCGACGTCGCCGCGCGCCGCTCGCTGCACGCCAATTTCATCGCCTGGCTCGACAGCCGCACCGGCATCCTGGGGCTGGCGCACGAGATGCTCTACGAGCACATCCCCGGCGGCTCGCGCTGGCGCTACGTCTGGGGCAGCACGCTGGTCTTCGCGTTCGTCGTGCAGGTCATCACCGGCACCGTCCTGTGGATGCACTACAGCCCCAGCGACACCACGGCCTGGGAAAGCGTCTACTACATCCAGCACGAGATGCAGGGCGGCTGGCTGCTGCGCGGCATCCACCACTTCATGGCCCAGGCGATGGTCGTGCTGCTTGGCCTTGCACCTGCTGCAGGTGGTGATCGACGGCGCGTACAAGGCCCCGCGCGAGATCAACTTCTGGCTCGGCCTGATCCTGATGCAGATCGTGCTGGGCCTGTCGCTGACCGGCTACCTGCTGCCGTGGGACCAGAAGGGCTACTGGGCCACCCGCGTGGCCACCAACCTGATGGGCCTCGTGCCGCTGGTGGGCGAGCAGCTGCAGGCAGCTGGTCGTCGGCGGCGCGGACTACGGGCACCACACGCTGACGCGGTTCTTCGCCCTGCACGCCGGCGTGCTGCCGGCGCTGCTGGTGATCTTCGTCGCGGCGCACGTCGCCGTGTTCCGCCGGCACGGCATCGCGGCCAAGCTGCCGCTCAAGCGGCCCGACCAGTACTTCTGGCCCGACCAGGTCCTCAAAGACGGCGTGGCCTGCCTGGCCGTGCTGGCGCGTGTGCTCTGGGGTTGACGATCTACTTCGGCGGTGCCGAGCTTGTCCGCCCCGGCCGACGGGGCCCGTGAATACTCGGCCGCCCGGCCCGAGTGGTACTTCCTGTTCCTGTTCCAGTTCCTCAAGCTGTTCGAGGGCTGGGGGGAGTGGGGCGAGTTCTTGGGCGCGATCGTGATTCCCGGCCTGGTCGTCGTCTACCTGTTCGCGATGCCGCTCATCGCCCGGCTCCACAATGGCCACCGCTTCAACGTGGCGGCCCTGGTGCTGCTGCTGGCGGGAGCGGGCTTGCTGACCTACCTGGCCATCCGGGCGGACAAGAAAAACGACAGCTATCGCAATGCCGTGTGGATCGCTCACGAGGAGGCCAGGCTCGCCGAGCACAAGGCCCTGCACGACGGCATCCCGCTTTCGGGCATGCGCAACGCGCTCCGCCGCGATCCCCAGTTCTTGGCGCTACAGGTCCTGACCAACGATTGCTTCAAGTGCCACAACTACGAGTCGCCGCAGGGTGACGGGCATGTGTTGAAGGAACCGACCGCGCCGAACCTCTACGGCTTCGGCACGGCCCAGTGGGCCGCCGGAATTCTCGATCCCGAGAAGATCGTCTCGCCCGACTACTTCGGCCACACCAGGCTGAAGAGCGGGGAGATGGTCGGCTTTCTGAAAGATCCCGACCGCGGCGGCAAGATCTCGGCCGAAGACCGCCGGAAGATCGCCGAGGCGCTCGCCACGGAGGCCGACGATGAGCTCAAGAACAAGGACAAAGACAAGCGTTTGGAGATCTTCGGCAACCACGGCTGCACCGAATGCCACAAGTACCACACCGAAGCGGGCGGCGGCCAGGCGCCGGCGCTGGATGGCTGGGGATCGACCGACTGGCTGATGGGCATGATCGCCAACCCCGGCGGCGAGGGGTTCTATGGCCACCTTGGCGAGGAGCAAGGGATGCCGGCCTTCCAGCCGTTGCTGGAGAAACGACTGAAGGAACAAACGGCCACCAAAGACCTTCCCCCCAAGGAAGTCATCCGCGAGATCGCCCGCTGGCTGCGCGGCGAGTGGTACGCCGAGCCAGGTTCCGACTAGCCCGATCACACGGACCCGACGCGTAAGCGAGGGAGTGGCGGCGTAACGCTCCGAGTCGCGCAGTCGCACCTCCCTCGCTTGCGCAATGGGCTAGTGTCGCGTCAGTGTCGCCGCCATGTCTCATGACTTCTACGACAACCCGCTGATCTCCCGCTACGCTTCGGCCGAGATGAGCCGGCTGTGGGGACCGCAGCGCCGGCATAGCACGTGGCGGCGGATTTGGGTTGCCCTGGCCGAGGCCGAGGCCGAGCTGGGCCTGCCAATCACCAAGCAGCAAGTCCAGCAGCTTCGCGCCCACGTCGATGACATCGACTTCACCGCGGCGGGCCGTTACGAGCGCAAGCTGCGGCACGACGTGATGGCCCACGTCCACGCTTACGGCGACGCTTGTCCGGAAGCGCGGGGCATCATCCACTTGGGGGCCACGAGCTGCGACATCACGGACAATGCCGACCTGCTGCTTCTGCGCGAAGCGCTGGCGATGGTTCGCGAGAGGTTGGTGGCCGTCATCGATCGGCTGGCCCATTTTGCCCAAAGGCATCGCGATCTGCCTTGCTTGGGCTTCACTCATTTCCAGCCGGCGCAGCCCACCACCGTGGGCAAACGGGCTTGCCTGTGGGCTTACGACCTGGCGTTGGACGTGGAAGAGATCGAGCAGCGGCTGGCCGCGCTGCGGTTCCGCGGCATCAAAGGGACCACCGGCACTCAGGCCAGCTTCTTGCACCTCTTCGGCGGGGATCACGGCAAGGTCCGCCGCCTGGATGAGCTGGTCGGCGAGAAGCTGGGCTTCCCCGCGAGCTATGTCGTCACCGGCCAGACCTATCCGCGCAAGGTGGATGCCCAGGTGCTCGCCGCTCTGGCGGGAATCGGCGCCGGTGTCCACAAGGCGGCCACCGACCTGCGGCTGCTCCAAGGCCGCAAAGAGATCGAGGAACCCTTCGAGGCCGAGCAGGTCGGTTCGTCGGCCATGGCCTACAAGCGAAACCCGATGCGAGCCGAGCGGATGTGCTCGCTGGCGCGGTTCGTGATGAGCCTGGAGGCGAGCGCCGCCCAGACGGCCGCCACCCAGTGGTTGGAGCGCACGCTGGATGATAGCGCGAACCGCCGGCTGGTGCTGCCGCAGGCATTCTTGGCGGTCGATGCGATCTTGATCCTCTATCGGAACGTGGCCGGCGGTCTTGTCGTCTACCCGCGGGTGATCGGCAAACACCTGGCGGAAGAGCTGCCCTTCATGGCAACGGAGAACATCCTCATGGCGGCCGTGGCCGCTGGCGGCGACCGGCAAGACCTCCACGAGCGCATCCGCCGCCACAGCCAGGCCGCTGCTGCGGTGGTCAAAGAGCAAGGGGGCGGCAACGATCTGCTCGATCGTCTGGCGGCCGATCCGGCCTTCGCCGGCGTGGACCTCGCCGGCGAGCTCGATCCGGCGCGGTTCATCGGCCGCGCGCCGCAGCAGGTGGACGAGTTCATCGCGGGGGTTGCCGAGCCGCTACGTGGCAAATATCCCGCGGCGCTCCAGCGCACGCCCACGGAACCGCACGTCTAAGTTCCTCCAGCAAGCAAAGACACCGGCTGGGAATGAAGGTCTTGGCGCGGCATTCGCCAAATGATGCCCTGCTTTGGCTGTCGCAGAAGCGCAAGAATATCTCTGGCCCCATGGTCAATCCTCCTGGCAAGGTGGGTGAGTTCTCTCATCCCCGAACCGGAGGAAGTGGCCATGAACCGCGCGTTTGCAGCTCCGCGGCCGACACTGCCCAGGCGAGGCAATTGGAAAAACGAACATCTGAAGGGCAAACGCCCCGGCACCCTACGCTCCGCCCAAGCAGTTGCGCGCAAAGTTACACCGCCGTTACACGTCCGGCGCCGGGGATGCGGTATGCTGTGGTCGGGCTATAATCCGCTCGGCCATCCGGAACTCTACGAGGAGGTGGTTCATGGCGCAGTGCATGCTGGTCTGGTGGCGGGCGCCCTCGCGGTGGCAACGCTGGCTTGGCTGGGCCGGCTGGAGGCCGAGGCGCCGCGCTCCGCCGACGCCGATAGTGGCGGGCCGAGCGCGGAAATTGATCGAGCCAAACCGCGCCCGAGGACGAAGCCGCGCGCGTGGCCGATCTAATCGACAGCGTCATCCAGCCGCGCTTTCTCAAGGAGGCCGGCACGTTCGGCCTGAGACGCCTGGTGACGGTCAATGGTCACGAGCCGGTCATCTTCACGGCCGAAGACAAGGCAGAAAAGAAGCTGCTGGAGCAGGTCGAGGCCGCGAAGCGAGATTACTTCGTCTCCTTCCTGCACGTGGCCCACAAGCCGGGCAAGTACGTGCGACCGCAGCCCCCTGGCCCCGCGCCAACGACGAAGACGGAGGTCAAGCCGCACCTCTCTCCGATTCCCACTGCCCGAGACTCGCGCCGCGCCGAGGGAGAGCGGCTCACCCCGCAACAATGGGCGGGGCTCCTCCAAGTCGCCGTCGAGGCCCTGCCCAAGCTGCGCGAGGGCAAGGACTCCTCGGCGTCGTTCGAGAAGTGGGCCGTCACCCTGCGGCCCGTGCTCGCGAAGAAATCATGCCTCGATTGCCACGAGGGGGCCAAGGCCGGCGACACCCTGGGGGCGATGGTTTACGCCGTCGAGAAGAACGCCACGACTGAGCCGAGCCAGCCAATCGCCGTCGTGGCCGGTCAGGCCCCGGTCGCGCCGCGCGGCATCGCGGTGAAGGCGGCCGGGCCGCGCAGCCCGGCGGGCTCCTCAGGGACCAGCTTGGAGAATACCTGACCATCGAGGGCGTCTTGGCCGAAGGGGGCAAGATCGAGACCGGCACCCTGCTCGTGGACACCGTGGATGGCAAGAAGCTGGACAAGCCTGTGCCGCTCTTGATCGACAACCTTCACTACTCGTCGCCCCAGCAGCTGCGCCTCTTCGGCAAGCAGCGGTTCGTCCTCAAGGGGTACGAGTCGGGGAGGATGATCGGAGTCGCGCCCGCAGTCTGGAAGGCAGCCGAAGAGCAAGGATGGAAAGATGTGAACCCAAGCCCGGTTGACTGGCAGTGGCGGCCTTACTTTGTAGCTCTGGTAGCGCTCGAGCCGGAGGGGCTGGAGCTTGCCAGGGCGTGGGCCTTGAGGCCGTAACGTCGCCGTAACGCCGTAGCCTATCGCTTGCTGGCTTCCCACTGCGCCACTTCCCCGCGCCGCAGCGCGATATTCGCCAGGTGCGCGGCCGAGGCGGCGCTCACGCCGGCCTCGGCCGGGCAGTTGGGCTTCTTGCGGCTGCGGACGCACTCCACCCAGTTGGTCAGGTGCAACAGCTCGCCGTCGGGCTCGTCGTAGAAATCGGCGCCGCGCGGGCCTTTGCCGATCACCAGCTCGCTGGCCTTGATGCGGCTTGTTGCGCTCCGGGTGAATCTCGTATCGCCCGCGGTCGAGGTACAGCGTGGCGTCGCTGCCCATGAACTCGATCATCGCCGCGTTGCGGGCGTTGACGAACGTGCCCTCGAAGTAGACCTGCAGCTCCTTGTCCGGATAGCGGAGCAGCGTCTGCACCGTGTCGGGCGTCTCCCACAGGTCCTTGGCCATGAAGTGGTCGCCGATGCTGGCGGCCACCTGCGGATGATCGAGGTCGAGGAACCAGTGGGCCACGTCGATGAAGTGCACCATCAGGTCGGTGAAGATGCCGCCGCCGAAATCCCAGAACCAGCGCCAATTGCGGAAGCGATACTCGTCGAACGGCTGGCTTCGGGCGTTGCCGAGGAAGCGCTTCCAGTCCACGGTCTTGGGGTCGATGTTGAGCTTGCCCTTGGTGCCGCGCGGCGTGTTGCGGTTCCAGGTGAGGTGCACCTTGTGAATCTTGCCGAGCTGCCCGGAGCGGACGATCTCCTCCGCCTTCTGGAACTGCGGCATGCTCCGCTGCTGCGTGCCGACCTGCACGACCCGCTTGTGCTTGTTCTGGGCGTCGATGACCGCCTGCCCCTCGGCCAGGTCGTGCGTCAGCGGCTTCTCGACGTACACGTCCTTGCCCGCCTGCGCAGGCGGCGACGGTGATCGGGACGTGCCAGTGGTCGGGCGTGCCGATAAGCACGGCGTCGACGTCCTTGCGGTCCAAGAGCGCGCGATAGTCCTTGGTCTCGATCGCCTTGGCGTCGGCCAGCTTCTTGCCCTCGGCCAGGTGATAGTCCCACACGTCGCACACGGCGGTGATCTTTACGCCGTCGATCTTGGCGAGGTCCTGCATCAGCCGCCGGCATGCGGCCGCCGGTGCCGATGCAGCCGACGCGAAGGGTCTCGTTGGCGTAGAAGCCAGCGGCCGTGGCGGAAAACCCGGCGGCGACGAGTCCGGCGGCGCTGAGCGACGATGCGGTGAAATCGCGACGCGAAAGATGATTCATCGGGGTGCTCTTTCAAAATGGGGCCTTGCCTGTGCCGTGGGGCACGTTTCCAAACGTGCCCGTCCGATGCGCTCGGGTCATGCACGGGCACGTTTGGAAACGTGCCCCACGTCATCTCGCGGAGCGAGATGGCACCGTGGCGGCATTGTAACCAACTACTCTGCCTTTTCGCTTCCTTGCAGCGTCAGAATCAGCGTGCGGGCGTGCGCGTGGTTGCGATGCTCACAGAGATAGATGCCTTGCCAGGTGCCGAGCATCAGGCGGCCGTCGCGGACCGGGATGCTCACCGAGCTGCCCAAGAGGGCCGCCTTCACGTGGGCCGGCATGTCGTCGGGGCCTTCGACGGTGTGCTGATACGGAAAGTCCTCAGGCGCAATCGCGCTGAAGCTGCGCTCCAGATCGCGCGGCACGTCGGGGTCGGCGTTCTCGTTGATCGTGAGCGACGCCGACGTGTGCTGGATAAAGACGTGCAGCAGGCCGACGGCGATGCCGGCCAGCTCCGGCAGGGCCTCGGTCACTTCGCGGGTGACGAGATGAAACCCTCGCCGCCGGGCGGGCAGTCGCAGCTCGCGCTGAAGCCAGAGCATTTGCGCCTCGCGAAGGAAGGAAACTCGCGAGCGCTAGGATATCACAGCGTTGGGCGACTTGAAGCGCCCCTACCTCGTCGTTGTCCTGCCGAGCGGCCGCGTTCGAGGACGACGACGAGGACGAGGACGAGGACGAGAACACAGGGCTGCACCGGCCCCGGTTGTATGAGCGCAAAAAAAGAGCGGGTCGGGTTAGAACTCGCGGAACACGAAGTCCCGCGGCTCTAGCGGCGCGGCCCGACCCGCCAGGAAACAGTAGGTTACGCCGCTTGCGCGGCGGCAAACTTTCTCAGATTCTCGGAAGTTGCGTGGCTACATCGTTTTGCGCCGCACGGGCTGCACCGCAGAGAACCCTCATCCGAACGCCAGCGAAGCAAGTTGCTTACACCTCGCCTGAGGGTTCGACGCTTGCCTGAGCGTCTCTTCCGGCCGTGCCGCCGCTAGCGGATGTGCCGCTTGTGCCGGCAGGCGTCGATTTCTTTACTACTGGCGTTGCAACCGGACGAAGCGATTTACACGCGCTTGCCGTGAGCGACGGAAACTCCGTCTTCGCGGCCACCCTTCGGACCCGTCAAACCATGAAACGCCCACGCCTGCTGATCGCTGCGATGCTGGCCGGAGCGGGTCTGGCACTGTGGTCCGCGTCGGGTGTGGAACCCGGCGCCGCACGGCCCACGGCGGCGGCTGCCGTGGCTGAGGGCGGCGCTGGAGCACCAGAGTCGTTCAACCCGATCGTACTGGTCACCGCAGAGATGCCAGCGGACGAAGCGCCGTCATGCTGACTCCGCCACCGGCGCCGAGACGGACTACTCCCCCGACATCCCCGGCGGTGCTGGCCAGCGATCCGGCGAGCGGCGTGCCGGCGACCGATCGTCTGCAATTCACCGTGGTGGACGTGCCCTCCGCCGAGGCACCCAGCAGCAGCGTGATCCGCTTGCCACCGCTGCCCGAGCCTCTACCTTCCGCGGGCGCCACCGTGCACCGCTTGCCGCCGGCGCCGGAGCAAGCCGTGATGCCAGCGTCCGCTTCGCCGGGGGCCGCGCAAAGCCAAAAGGTGAGGGCGCCGGCTCCGACGGCTTACCCGCCGGCTGCTTCTGCCCCGGTGGCGTCCTCGGCCGCTTCGGTCCCGGCAGCGCAGGGCGGAGCCGATCGGCCCCAGCTTCCCAACGAAGGCCCGATCATTGAAGCGGGTCGAGTGCGCTGCCGCGAGCGCCGCGGAACGTCAGCCCGGCCACGGTGGCCCCAGCGGCCCGGAGCGCCGCGCCCGCCAAAGCCCCACAGAACGACAATCCGTTCGCGGCCGCGCCGGCGCCGACCTGAGGCCGTTGGCCGAATTGCTCGGCGGCGTGGGCGCTCCGCCCGCCGCGACGGCGCGCGCGACCGGCAGCCCAGATGTCGAGACGCCGGCGTTCTCCCCAGGCTTGCCGTCGAGTCCCCCGCAGCTCACGGCCCCCAGTCAAACCTCCGAAGGCGCGGGGCAAGCCGCGGTCGCCGATCTCAGCAAGTCAGAGCCTCCACTGCCACCTTCGGCGTCGTCGGCAGAGCCCGGCTCACCAGCGATTGGTTCCGAGGCTGAAATGCACGCGGTGCCGCCCTGGGCCGCCACTCCGCCCAGCGGCGCCCTCACCGGCGCCGCGCCGCGCCGTGAGGCAGCATCCGCCCCAGACAAGCAGGAGAGGGCACGGCCCGCATCGGCTCCGGTTTCGCCGCCACAGGACCGTTCTCGTCCCGCGCACTCGCGGGGCATGCAGGCCGTGCTCCTCAAGGCAGATGCCCACATGCAGCAAGGCATCGCCCTGGCAGACCGCCGGGCGTTTTACTCCGCCGCGCACGGAGTTCCTCGCGGCGCTGAGGCTGCTCGCCCAAGGGCTGGATGCTCAGGATGGCGGCACGGCGCGGAGCGAGGCCCTGGCCCGCGGCATTTGGGCATTGGAGGAGGCCAACGACTTCATCCCCCGCGGCTCGGCGCTGAACGCCGACATCCGGGTGGATCGGCTGGTCGCCGCGCATCGAACGAACGTGCTCAAGTCATCGCAGCAACCGGCAGCCGATTCCTCCGCCGTGGAGGTGACGCCGCTCGAAGCGGTGCAAAAGTACTACACCTTCGCGCAAGAGCAATTGGCCGCGGCCATGCGGCCTAGCCGCGAAGGCTCGCAGCTTCTGACGGCGCTGGGCAAGCTGTACGCGGAAATGCAGGGCGAGCCGGCCCGGCTGGCCGCCGACCCCTCGACCAAGGGCCTCGTCTGCCAACAGGCGGCGCTGTTGGCCGACGGCAACAACGCCCGGGCGGCCAACGAGCTGGGGGTGCTGTTGGCCCGCGAGGGGCGGTTCGAAGAAGCGCGTGATTGGCTCCGGCACAGCGCCCGCGTGAGGCCGCAAACCGAAACCTGGCACAACCTGGCGGTGGTGCACGCGAGCCTGGGCGAGACGCAACTGGCCGCGGCGGCCCGCAGCGCGTCGGTCACGCTGGCCCGGCGGCAAGGCCAAAGGCCCCCCGGGCCACGATTGCAGGTGAAACAGGTCACGCCGGCCCAATTCGCCGGCCAATCGCGGCCGGCCGGCGTCGCGCCTCTCGCGGCGTCGCCGCCAGCGGCCCCGCAAACGGCCGCCCGGACCGACAGCGTGTGGGACTGGCTGCCATGGCGTTAAAGGGAATCGGGCAGGAGGACGAAGCCGTGCTCGCATCGACGAAGAAGCCAACGAACAGAGTGCTGACCAAGAGGTTGGCGCTGCTGGCGGCCGCTGCCCTGGGCCTGGCGCTGGCGAGCATGGTCTTTGGGAGCGGCGCCGGAGCGGCGGGAGGGGCCGGCGGCGTTCCCACGCCGGCTGCGGCGCCGGCCGGCGCACCGGCTTTGGCGGGCGATCCGCCTTGCCTCGGCCAATGGCCGTTCGCCGGCAGCGGTTCGACGACGCCCTTTGCGCAAGGGGCCTACGTCGATCCGGGCCGCATGCAGCACGTCGGCGAGTATCGTCTGCGCGTGGATGACGTGCTGGACCTGGTCTATCGCCGCACGCACGAAGAGACCGGCGCCTACCAGCTCAACGTCGGGGACCGGCTCCGCATCGAGCTGCCGCCGCCGCCCAATGGGGACGAAACGACGAAAGCCAGCACGACGCTGGATCGGGAAGTGGTTATTCAGCCCGATGGCAACATTACTTTGCCGATCGTGGGCCAGGTGCGGGCCGCCCGGTTGACCATCGACGGACTTGCCACGTTGGTGGCGGAGAAGCACAAGCACCTTTACCAGAAGCACATGCTCAAGGTGACGGTGACGCCGCTCTTGATCGACGCCAAGCTGGCCGACCTGATCAACACCGTCGATAGCCGCTACGGGACGGGCGGCCAGGGGCGCGTGTCGCGCGTCAGCGCCCGACGGCAGCATCGCCCTGCCGGCCATCGGCTCGGTGAGCGTGGTGGGCCTGACGCTCGACGAGCTGAAAGTCGAGCTCCGTCAGCGCTACGAGGCGGCCGACGTCCGCGGGATCGAAGTGCAGCCCGTCTTGCAGACGCGTGCCCTGCGCTACGTGTTCGTGCTCGGCGAAGTGCGGACCCCGGGGCGGTATACGCTCGAAGGGCCGACGACCGTGATCCAGGCGATCAGCCTGGCCGGCGGCGTGACCAGCGCAGCAGCGGCGAACTTGAAGCAGGTGGTCATCTTCCGACGCACACACGACTGGGCGATGATCGCCACGATGGTGGACCTCTATGACCCGATCATCAAGGGCGCGGCCCCCTGTGCGCCGGTGCAAGACCTGTGGGTGGCCGACTCCGACATCGTGATCGTTCCCAAGACGAAGATCCTGGTCTTCAACGAATTCGTGGAGCTCGTCTTCACCCGTGGCGTCTACGGAGTCGTGCCGTTCCAGGGGGTTTCGATCGGGTTTGCCAAGACGAGCACGCTGTAAGCGCACCTCGATCAGGTTCTCGTCCTCGTCCTCGTCCTCGTCGTCGTCCTCGTCCTCGAAAAGGCGTATAGGTACATCGAGAACGAGGACGACGACGAGGACGAACCGGGGCGCTTGCGGATATCCTCTACGCTCGCGCCGGTTTGTCTCATTGCGGCCTGCGTGTCTATAATCGCGGACCTTTGCCGTGAGACCTCCACGCCGGGGAGTGGGATGCCTGAGTTCGCGCACGTCTGTGAAGAGGCCGCCCGTGCCGGCGGCGCCGTCCTGCTGGAAAGGTGGGAGTCCTTTCAGTTTCGAGAAAAGGCCCCCAAAGACCTGGTGACCGAGGCCGACGTGGCCTCGCAAGAGGCCATTCGCCGCGTCGTGCTGGGGCATTTCCCCCGGCACAGCTTCTGGCCGAGGAAGGGGCCGATATCCGCGGCACGGAAGGCAGCTACCGCTGGATCGTCGATCCGCTGGACGGCACGGCCAACTATGTCCACCATGTGCCGGTCTTCGCCGTTTCCGTGGGCTCGAGCATGACGGTGAACTCGTCGCGGCAGCGGTCTTCAATCCTGCGGCCGACGAATTCTTTTCGGCCCAGCGCGGGCAGGGAGCGCACCTCAACGGGCGCCGTCTGGCGTGCAGCCGCGTCCGCGCGCTCCGAGACGCCATGGTGGCTATCAGTTTTCCTCATGGCGTCGGCCGCAACGCTCCGGAGATTCGCCAGTTCGTCGATCTGCTGGCCGCCAGCCAATCGGTGCTGCGGATGGGGTCCGCGGCGCTGAACCTGGCCTACGTCGCTGCCGGCAGATTCGACGGCTATTGGGCGCCGGGAGTGAAATCGTGGGACGTTGCCGCCGGGATGCTGCTGGTGTCGGAAGCCGGCGGCATGGTGAGCGACCTGGCCGGTGGCCGCGTGGACCTCGACGTGCCGGTGCTGGTGGCCGCCTCGATGGAGCAGTTGAATCGCGAAATCCGCTCTCTGATAACGGCGAGTCAGCCGGCGTGAGCGGGTACCAAGACCAGGCACCAAGACCAGGCACCAGGCCTAGGACCAAGCGCGGCGTTCCATTTCGCGGTTAATGACCCGACGACGATAGGGAAAGATGATGCGGTGAAAGATGCCCAGCAGCTCGACGTTGTCGCTATAGTGCCATACCTGCTGATCGCGGAACATGAACGGCGGGCGGCGCCGCGGTGCGCGGGCGATGAGATGCAACGGCCGACGGGCACCACGGGCGATTCCCGCCTCGATGCAGGTGTTCAAGTTGTCGCTGGAGATGTCGGCAATGACGGCAAAGGCGCGTGCGATCTGATCCGTGATCTCTTGCTGAATCTGCGGCTTCCGCAGGTTCTCTCCCACGATGCAGGGCATGGCGGTCACTTTTTTCGTCAGATCGACGATCGCATGGTTGACCTGGCGTCTGGCCGCGTCGGAATTGGTCGCGAAGAACGTGTAGTGAGGCTGCTGCGGCGCCACCCACTCTTCGTCGAGTATCGCGATACGCTCCCGCAAGCCGCCGCAAAACGACGGTTCGTCCTCAGCGACCGTAGCCTCCGCTCGCAACACGTTCTCGGGAAGGTCACTGAGCGAGCCGACTCCCGTCTCCAGCACGGTCATGGCGGGCAACCCCATCGTTCGTGCCAAGGCGAACTCTCGCTGGATATGAGGCGACGTGCGTCCCTCGCCGCGATGAGGCAAGATTCCCACGAAGGCCCCGCAGCTCGCCAGAATGGATCGCGTTCGCTCCTCGGAAAATGCGCCTGGTCCTGGGCATCCCCGATCAAGCGAAACCCACCTTCGGCCATCTGCTGGCACACCAGGTCGGCCAATCGCCGCTCGTGGTCGCGCCAGGTGCGGGCGACGTACACGTCTCTCGAGGTGTCGGGGTCGCGGTCGGTCTCGTCAAAGTGCAGGGCCAGAAGCAGATCGAACGCGGCCTCGACGGACAGCTTGCCGTCCGGAGCGTCGATCCATTTGGTTGTGGCCAGGAAGCCTGGGACCGGACACTCTTCGATTCGAAGGGGAACGATGCGAAACTGTCGTTGAGAAACTCGTTGCGAGATGCCTACGCTGTACTCTTCCTGGACCCAGGGGGACGAGGTGGACGAACGGGAAAGGACCAGGATCAACGCACGGCAGTCCCCAATCGCCTTGGGAAGGTGGGTGACGATGGGCGTGCTTGCCGGCAAGTTCCAGGAGTCATACCATACCGCGACGCCAGCCACGTCCAGCAGCCAATGAGCGATCCGATCCACCGCTGCCTTGTCCGCGTGAGCGTGGCTGAGAAAAGCAGCATACGGACGTTTGTGGATCGGCGGCATTTTCACAGGGCAATGGCTCGACCTCTGGCACCGTGAGCGTAAGCCACCCCACCTGCAAGTTCAACCAGGGACCTGATTCGCGCTTTGCGCACGGTCGCTCCGCACCCTAGCTTCATCCTTCGCCCACCGATTGACCGTATGAGCCAGCTCGACTACACCGGCGTGGCGGTCGTGGCTGGCATGTATGCGGTCTTCCTTGGCGTCGGCTGGCTGGCCGCCCGCAAGGTCAAGCAAGGCACGGCTGACGAGCTGATCGTCGCCGGCCGGGCGATGCCCCTCTGGGTCGCCGTGATGACCATGACCGCCACCTGGGTGGACGGCGGCTATCTGCTGGGCACCGCGGAATACACTTACAAACACGGCCTGGCATACGGGGCTCAAGGCGGCGTCTGCTTCGGACTTAGCCTGGTATTGGGCGGGATCCTGTTCGCCGGCCGGATGCGGCGGCTGGGCTACAGCACCATGATCGATCCCTTGGAGGATCGCTTCGGCCGCCGCTGGGCCGCCGTGCTGTTCGTGCCGGCCCTGCTGGGCGAGCTGTTCTGGAGCGGCGCGCTGCTGGTGGCCATCGGCTCGACGTTCGGCGTGCTCTTGAACCTCGACCTGCGGACGGCGATTCTCGTGTCGGCTGCGGTCGTCACGCTGTATACCATGCTCGGCGGCATGTGGTCGGTGGCCTGGACGGACGTCTTGCAACTGGCGCTGATCCCGCTGGGGTTGCTCATTGCCCTGCCGTTCGCCCTGTCGCACGTCGGCGGCCTGGACGCCTGCTGGCAAACCTACGAGCAGGACAAGGCGTCGGCCGCCCGCTGGCTGCCGCCGCTGACGGGCGACGTCTACTGGACACCGCCGGGCATCGTGGCCTGGTGGGACATGACGATCATGCTGGTGCTGGGCGGCATTCCCTGGAACTGCTACTTCCAGCGAGTCTTGTCGTGTCAGACGCCCTCGAAGGCGCGGTGGCACTCGATCCTTGCGGGCCTCCTCACGATCGGCCTGACCGTGCCGCCGCTCCTGCTGGGCATGGCGGCGCTGGCCTGGTGCGGCGCCGGCGGCATCGATACGCCGTCGGCCACGCTGCCGCGGCTGCTGAAAGAAACGACGCCGTACCTCGTGATGCTGCTGGGTCTGGCGGCGATCATCGGGGCGGTGACCTCCAGCTTCAGCGCCTCGATCCTCTCGGCCGGGTCGATGTTCAGTTGGAACGTCTACCGCCGGCTGCTGGCCCCGCGGGCATCGGCCGATCGACTCAAGCACGTGATTCGCGCGTCGATCGTTTTGCTGGGCGTGGCGGCGGCGGTGCATGGCCCTGAGCGTGAAAAGCGTCGCAGCCCTATGGCTCTTCACGGGCGACCTGGTATTCGTGCTGCTCTTTCCCCAGTTGGTTTCGGCGCTCTTCGACCGCAAGGCCAACTGGATCGGCTCGGTCGCCGCCTTCGCCGTGGCGCTGTTGCTGAGGCTCGCGGGCGGGATGTCCATTGAAACCGACAGCGGCCTCATCGGCTTTCCGGCCATTGTGCCGTATCCCGAAATCTTCGCCTTCCTGTTGGCGGGCGATCCCGCCGCTTGGTACGACGGTATTGGGGCCACGCTGTTCCCGGTTCGCACCGTGGCCGCACTGGCAGGGCTCGTCACCCTGCCGGTCGTCTCGCGGCTGACGGCTACGTGGTGCGCACCGAGCCCGCTGAAGAATCGGCAGTCCGTAGAGTAGCCGTCTCGCTCCGCGAGACGAACGTGGGCAACTCGCGCTGCGAGTTGCCACCGACTCGCAGAGCGAGTCGGCCACAATGGCCGAGTGCCTCGATGCCTGACCTGCCAGAAACCGATCCAAGCACACCCGCGCCCCTCGCCTTGGCCCCCGCGTGCGCCAATCGATCGCCTGGGGGGTGCACCTTTACACGGCGCTGGGCTTGCGTCTGCGCCGCCGGCATGGCGGTGTGCATCGTCTATGGCGGGCCAGGCAATTTCCGCTGGGCCTTCGTGCTGATGCTCGTCGCCTTCGCGGTCGATGCGACCGATGGCACGCTGGCGCGCCGGGCGGCGGTCAAACGCGTGCTGCCCGGCTTCGATGGCAGCCGGCTGGACGATCTCATCGACTTCCTCACCTACACCTTCCTGCCGCTGCTGCTGCTGTGGCGGGCCGAAGTCTTGCCGGGGCTGCTGGCGGCCTGGCTGCTGGTGCCGCTGTTGGCGAGCGCCTACGGTTTCTGCCAGGTCTCGATCAAGACCGCCGACGGCTACTTCCTCGGCTTCCCGTCGTACTGGAACGTGGTCGCGTTCAATCTCTACGTGCTGCGGCCGCCGAGCTGGCTCTCGCTGTCGATCCTGCTGGGCCTGGCCGTGCTGACCTTCGTGCCGACCAAGTATCTCTACCCCAGCCAGCGCGGCCCACTGAGCATGCTGACGAACTTCTTGGGTGCGGTGTGGGGCGCCCTCGTGCTCATCGTCCTCTACCTGCTTCCTTCCGACGCGCCGCCACCGGGGCCATCGTCGGAACAATCGCTCGTCTTCTGGCTGGCGTGCGCGTCGCTCTCCTACCCGGTTTATTACCTGGTGATCTCTTGGGCGATGAGCTGGACTCGGCGGTCGCAGGCACAAAGTGCCGAAGGCAAGTCGTAGAGTCGCTGTGCTCAGATGAGAAGTGTGGCGGCGCTACTCCCGCATGGCTTTGGCCATCTCGTACTGCTTGCGCCACCGCCCGCTGAATCGGCCGCAGGCGTAGGTCAGCAGCGTGGCCAACATCAGCACCACGAAGCTCCAGGGACCGGCGCGGTTCCGCACGGGGGCGTCCGGCGGCTCGTCGAGGTCCAGGAAGTTGACCGGCATATACTCGGGCGTAAACGTGATCACCGCCCAGGCCACGCCATACATCGCCGCCACGAACGCGAACACCACCATGTTGATCCACACGGTGCTCCAGTCGGGCAGCGACACCATCCAGCAGACGAAGATCAACTGCACGGCCGAAGCGATCAGCACCACGCGCGCCCAGTTGGGCGCCTCGACCAGATCGGGGTGCCGCAGGGCGGTGCAGCACACAGCAGGGTCAGCGCTCCCAGCGCCAGCGCCAGCATATAGGTCGTCTGCACTTTGCCGGGATCGGCCTGGTAGCCCTCTTCCTCCGGCTCGTCGATGATGACGGACAGTTCCTGCTGAGGGGCCGGTTCGCCCAGTGGCCGTTGCGACTCCGGCCAGGACGAAGGGCCCCAGGCTCCGATGGCTCGAAGTGCGGGGCCAGTTCGCCGGAGCGCCCCGGTGATGGGATCGGCGGCGGCCCAGGCCGGCCTTCCACAGCCTGGCCATTGGCCTCAGCGGCCGTTTCACTGTGGCCTTCACCGCCCATCCCCAAAGGGGGCGCCTGAACGGGGGGAGCGAGTTCCGCCGCGGCGCCGGGGGACTCAGGCGGCTGGGCGATATGGCCCTGCATTGCTTCTTCGGGCGGATCCCCTGCGCGTGGCTCGTCCGTCGCATCGGCCGGCTCCAGCAGGGGGATATAGACCCGCAGGCTGGCAGACCGGACAGCGCCCCTTCTTGCCCGCCAGGTTGTCGGGCACGGCCAGCTTATGGCCCCGAGGGCAGACAAAGCGGATGGTCATGATCGGCAGCGACGGGACAAACGGTGGGCCGCGGGGCAGACATGTCCTGTCTGCCAATGCAAAGGGCAGGTCGATCCGCAGGCAAGAATGCCTGCTCCACAGGGTGCCTGTAGGGTGCCTGCCAACTCGCTCTATGCATCCTAGCACTCGGGGCCGTGGCAATCTATGGCCCGCAAATTACGCGAATCAGCGCGAATGCGACCGTCACTCGCGCTCCTTCGCGTGATTCGCCGGGCAATTGCTCGACAGCGACTGGCCCATGGCGCACATTGGTTCTCCGTCTGCTCAAGCCCCGAACGATTCCAACGAGGCGGATTCATGCGATCGATGACCACGCGCCGGTTTGTTGTGCTGTTCGGCCTGTGCGTTCTTGTCCAACCGTCCGCGCTCCGGGGGCAGCAGGCCATGTCGCACCCACCGCTTCGCACGGCCCCGCCGCCGGCCAAGCGGGCGATGGCCGCCGGCCCAGCGCATTTCGTCGATGCCCGGCGCGGCGACGATAAGGCGCCGGGCACAACCGAGCGGCCGTGGCGGCACGATCGCCCATGCCATCACCCAGTTGCGCGCGGCGACACGCTCTACCTGCGCGACGGCACCTACTACGAGCGTCTGTACGTCGCGCTGGCGGGGGCCGAGAAATCACCGATCACCATGCGCTCGTACCCCGGCGAGCAGGCCATCATCGACGGCGGCTCTGGCCGAGTTCTTCGACTCGCCGCCGACGGCTTGGGAGCCGTTCTCCGAGCGGCGCGCGCGGGTGAGTATCGCTCGAAGCCCGCTATCCGAACCTCCGCGACGTCGTTGGGTCGTTCGGCGACTCGATGATCGGCTTGCAGACCTACTACCATGCCATTGACCTGCGTTCCCAGCGAGCGAGCTGGTCGATTGGGAGGACTGGAACCGCCGCGAGGCCAGACGATATCAAGCCGCTCTACTGCGGGCCGGGCCTGTGGTACGACCGGGCGACCGGCCACATCCACGTTCGCCTGGCGCACACGCACCTGCCCGAGCCGGTGCCGAACTACCGCGGGCCGACCGACCCGCGGCAGCTGCCGCTGGTGATCGCGCCCGTTTCGCGCGGTGCCGCTGCACGTCGATGGCGGCCGGCACGTGCGGTTTCAGGACCTCGTGATCCGCGGCGGCGGGCTACAACGACCATCGTGCTCGACCATGCCACCGACGTCGAGTTCGACAACGTCACGGTCTGGTGCGGCACCTACGGCATCCGCGCCTCGCGGACGCGTGGACTTGCGCTTCCTGCGCTCGGCCCTCTACGGCAACGTCGCCCCCTGGACGTTTCGCGGCGACGGCAGCAAGCGCGACTACCCCGGCCGGCCGCACCGCAACATCTCCCGGCTCAACACGCACGCCCTGCTGGACATCGAGTCGGGCCGCGAGTCGTCGGTCTACGCCACGCCGCAGAACGACCACTGGGAGATCGCCTACAGCGAGTTCACCGACGCCCACGACGGGCTGTACCTCGGCGCCATCAACGTGCCGCTTTCATCACAACCTGGTCGACGAACCTGCAGGACGACGGCCTGTACCTCAGCCCGATGTACCATCGGCACCGGCTGGACAAGATCGATCCGCAGATTCACGTCTATCAGAACGTCTTCCGCGGCGTGCTCACGGCCCTGGCGTTCGGCGGCACCGAGGCCGTGACGCGGGACAAGGTGTACGTCTACCGCAACATCTTCGACCTGCGCAGCGAGCGTGCAGACCGGCCGGCCTTCGACGCAAGAGCCGCAGGCCGGCTTCAACCACGGGCAAGCTGATCGGCGACCACGGCTCGCCGCCGTGGCCGGCGATGATCATCTATCACAACACGATCATCGCCGCCGAGCCGGCCCGCGACGTGGCCATGGCCGCCCTGGCCGGCACCGGGGCGGGCAACAGCCGCCGGGTGTTCAACAATATCTTCTATCACTTCGGCCGATTGCCCGGCTATGTGCCGGCAGACGCCGCGAAAGACGCCGCCGGCGACGGCAATCTCTACTGGTCGCCGCTAGCCAGTGCGGCGGAAGCCGGCGCGCTTTTCGATCGCTACCGGGCATCCCCGGCGTTTGCCGACAGCAAGAAGCTGCACGCGCCGGGGTCGGACGCCACCTCGCGCGTGGCCGATCCGAAATTCGTCCGCATCTCCGCTCAGGCAAAGGAGGCCGGCGATTATCGGCTCCAGCGCTCCAGCCCTGCCATGGACGCCGGCGTGGACGTTCCCGCCGCCTGGCCCGACCCGCTGCGCAGCAGCGACGCCGCCAAGCCGGACATCGGCGCCGTGCCGGCAGGGGGACAGCCCTTCCGCGTCGGCCGCGCCGCGCCGTGACGACTAAGCAGCTAATTAATTAGTAATGCAAGTGCACGTGGTGCGGCCCCAGCGTCTGCTCGAGCTCGGCAAGGCCGCCATCGCTGATGTCGGTGCCAAACAAGTACAACGATTCCAAGTGGGTCATCTCGCCCAGATGAGGTACGCTCTCGTCGGTCAAAGGGCATTCGACGAGGATCAACTGCTTGAGCTGCCGCAGGGTCTTGAGCCGAGCCATCCCCCGGTCGGTGATGAGCGGCCCGCCGACGCGCAGCGACTCGAGCTTCGGCAGCTCGACCAACAGCGCAAGGCCGTCGTCGGTAACCCGTGTTTGCACCAGGTTGAGCCGGCTCAGCTCGCGCATGCCACGCACCGCCCCCAGGCCGCGATCACTGACGGGCGCCGCGCCCAGCACCAGCACGCGCAGCTCGGTCAGGCCAGCTCGCGCTAACACGTCGTCGTCGCCGATGGCCAGCGGCTGTGTTCCCAGGTCGAGGGTCCGAAGCGAGCCCAGACGGGCGATCCGCCGCAGGTCGGCGCCGGTAATGTCGATGCCCTGGAGAAGGATCTCGGTCGAACCACCGCGCTCGACCGCCGCGATTGCCTCCTCAACGGCCGCCGCGTCCGCACGGCGATCACTGGCCGGCTGACTATCTGGCGGGGGCGGCACGGGCGAGGGAACGTTGTCGGCGCTGCCGCAGCCCAGGCAGATCGCAGCGAGCACGAGCGCCGCGCCGCACAGGCCGGGCCGCGAACTGCGTCGATTGAGCAGCATGACGACTTGGCTTCTGGCGGTCACGTCTGGCTCCAGTATCCGCCCAGTGCATGGTCGAACCGCGCCTCGCCGCCGCGCACCGTCTCGTCGAACAGACCATCGCGGTACACCTCGCGGCCCAGCACCCAGGTGCGCACGGGCCAGCCGGTGAGCGTCACGCCATGCCAAGGGCTCCAGCGGCACTTCGTTTCCTGTTCTTCGTCGCGGACGGTTCGGGAAAGCTCCAGATCGACCAGCACCAGGTCGGCGTCGTAGCCTTCGGCGATGCGGCCCTTGCCGACGATGTCCCACACGCGGGCCGGCGCGGCCGCACATCCATTCCGCCACGTCGCTCATCGTGATCCGCCCGCCGTTCACCTCGTTCAGCATGAGGGCCAGCGAGTTTTCCACGGCGGGCAGGCCGGAGGGAGACTGCGGATAGGGCCTCGCCTTCTCCTCCAGCGTGTGCGGCGCGTGGTCGGTGGCGATCACCTGGATGTCCCCCATTTCCAGGCGCCTTCCACAGCCGGGCGTTGTCGTCGGCCGTCTTGAGCGACGGATTCATCTGCACGCGCGTGCCCAGCCGCGCGTAGTCATCGACGTTGAAGAACAGATGATGCGGGCAGACCTCGGCAGTGATCAGCGAGGCGTTCGATGTTCGACGTTCGATGTTGGATGTTCGATGTTCGTCTGACGGAGCTGAACGTCCAACATCCAACGTCGAACGTCCAACGTCCAACGAAGGCTCTTGGTCCGCGCCCTTTCGCAAGTCGCCGAGGATTTTTGCCTCCGCGCCTGTCGAGACGTGCAGCACGTGGAACCGGTGCCGATGGCGCAAAGCCAGGTCGATCGCCCGGCGCGTGGCGACGACGGCCGCTTCGACGTCGCGGATGCGCGAGTGGTCGGCCAGGTCGCTGGTCGGGCCGATCCGCTCGCGGTTGCGGCGGATGGTCGTTTCGTCTTCGCAGTGGGCCGTGATCGGCAGCGTCGTCTCGGCAAAGATTCGCTCCAGGGCCTCCTGGTCGTCGACCAGCAGGTCGCCGGTGCTGGAGCCGATGAAGATCTTGATGCCCGGCGTGCGATGGGCACGCCGCAGCTCGTCGAGATTGTGCGGTGTAGCCCCGATGTAGAATCCGTAGTTCACCAGGCACTTGCCGGCCGCCAGTGCCAGTTTCTCTTCCAACCGCGCCTGCGTGATCGTCGTCGGCACCGTGTTGGGCATTTCCAGAAAAGTGGTCACGCCGCCTTTCGCGCAGGCCCGCGTGGCGGTGTGCAGGTCCTCCTTGTGCGTCATCCCCGGTTCACGGAAATGCACCTGGTCGTCGATCACGCCCGGCAGAAGGTGCAGGCCGGTGGCATCGACGACGTCGTCGACCCGCGTGTGCGGCGCCGGATCGATGCGGGCGATGCGCGGGCCATCGATCAGCACGTTCGTCTGCGCGAGGCCCTGCGGGAGGACGACGGTGGCATTTTTGATGAGCGTCTTCATTCTCAGCCTGCTGGCGCGTCCAGGTCGGCCACTGCCGGTCAGTATGGCGCGGCGAATATTCTATCAGGTATGCGCCGTTTCGCTGGCAACGTGCCAGTAGAGTGAATAAGTTGGCACTCGTCCACATCCTTAAGAATGACCAGGACTGATGGCGCAGTGCGAAACCTTTGGTCCGGCCCTGACGCGCGTGCAACTCCAGCGGATGAAGAAGAGATGGCCACGAAGAGCACCAAGAGCACGAAGTGACGAAGGCTCGCAGCGGCTCGTCTTCGTACTCTTGGTGTCCTTCGTGGCTAAAAAAAGGTGAGTCGGACGCAATCGTGATTGAAAGACGCCCATGACCGGATTCTCTACCTGTCGCCGAGCGTTTGCCGCGGCTTGGTGGCTCGTTCTCATGCTGACTGCCCGGCCACCCCTTCACGGGCAAGAAGAACCGGTCAAGCCGGCCGCGGCCAGAGGCCCGGCCTCGAAAGAGAAGCCGGGCTTCTCTCGCTATCCCTTCGTCTTCCGCGACGTCGGCGACGAGGCGGGCCTGTTCCCGCACGTCGCCGGCATCCAGGGGCACGCGGCCGGCTGGGGCGACGTCGACGGCGACGGCTGGATCGACCTCTACGTCGCCACGTTCCACACGGAAGGCGCCAAGCCGAACCTGTTCTTCCGCAACGTCAGCGGGCAAGTTCCAGCTCGACGACCAGGAGGCGCTGCGGCTCTCGACGCGCGCGCAGGCGTCGCTCTTCGCCGACCTCGACAACGACGGCGATCTCGACCTGTACGTCGCCAGCATGCCGGCCGGAAGGAGAGCCGGCTGGCCAAAACGCAAGGGCATGCCCTGGATCCCTGCACGCTGTTCCGCAACGACGGCGGCGGCAAGTTCACCGAACATCTCCGAGGGACAACGGCGCCTGCCCCGAGGCGTTCGGCGGCCGCAGCGCCACGGTGCTCGACTACGACGGCGACGGCCTGCTCGACCTGCTCGTCGGCGAGGATCCCATCCCCGGCTACAACGGCTCGAAGACGAAGAGCTCGCGGCTGTTCCGCAACAAGGGCAACCTGCAGTTCGAGGACGTGTCGCGCGCCGTCGGGCTGCCCGAGGGGATGCCCGGTCTGGGCGTGGCGGCCGCCGACGTGAACAACGACGGCTGGCCCGACATCTTCCTCGCCGCCAACAGCGGCGGCAACGTGCTGTTCCTCAACGACGGCCGCGGCAAGTTCCGCGAGGCCCCGAATAGCCGCCGCGTCTTCGCCTGGGAAGGCGACCGGCGGCGACAACATGGTCTGCGGCGTCTGCTTCGGCGACGTCAACCGCGACGGCCTGCTCGACATCGTCCTCGGCCAGCACTTCGCGACGCCCTGGCAGAAGCCGGTGCCGATCCGGCTGTACCTCAACCGCGGCGTCAAGGACGGCGTGCCGACGTTCGAGGACGTGACCGAGGCGGCTGGGCCTGGTGCCGCTGGCGATGAAGGCGCCGCACGTCGAGATCCAGGACTTCGACAACGACGGCTGGCCCGACATCTACGTCAGCATCGTCAAGTTCGCCGACGGCAAGCCGTACCCGGTCATCTTCAGGAACCTCGGCGTCGAGGACGGCCTGCCGCGGTTCCGCGACGACGCCTTGGCGGTCAACGACTTCCCCACGGCCGAGGACAAGGCCATCCGCGGCTCGGGCGCCATGTTCGAGAAGGTCATCAAGGAGAAGAAGATCATCTACATGGCCCCCGGCCCGTCGGGCGACTTCGACAACGACGGCCGGCTCGATCTGTTCCTGCCCAACTGGTGGATCGAGAGCCGCTCGCTGCTGCTGCACAACGAGACGCCGCGCGGCAACTGGCTGCAAGTTCAGCTTGACCTCGCAAACGACCCCGGCGAACGGGGAGCATAAGCCCCCTGATAATGCCGCCATCAAGCGGCTGTCAACCGCATGGGCATCGGCTCACGAGTGAAGGTCTACGCCGCCGGCAAGCTCGGCGAAGCCGCCGCCCTGCTCGGCTGCCAGGACATCAGCGCCGGCTACGGCTACGCCTCGGGCCAGGCAGCCGTCGCCCACTTCGGCCTGGGCAACGCGGCGAGCGTGGACGTCGAGGTCCAGCTCCCGCACGGCAAGGGAATCCTCACGCAGCGCGCCGTCCGAGCCAACCAGCGGCTGACGCTCGGCGGCAAGTAGGACGGATTTACAATCCGTCCGTCCATTTGTCGGCCTGGAAAGGAGAGAAACGTGCATCGTCGTCCGCCAATTACCCATTGTTGGATGACTCCTCTTTACGGCGCGCTGGTCTGCTGCGCCCTGGCCTCGTCAGCGGCCGCCGACGAACTACGGTTCGATGCCCGCGCCATGATGGCGAAGTCCGTAACTCAAGATGTCCGCCTTAGCGCCGACGGCGCGGCGGCCGAGCTGGACGAGGGCGAACTGTTCGAGGACGACGGCCCCGCTGCTGGTTACTCCTACCAGGCCAACGAGGAGCGTCTTTCCGATCGCCTGTGGGTCAAGAAGGAGCTAGTCATACCGCGCCCCGCGGCCAAACGAGCGACGCTTCTCGTCGCCCCGGGCGGCGACCTGCGTGTCCTGGTCAACGGCAAGCCCGTCGAGATCCGGCCAGCCGGCAAGGTCGGCGGCTACTGGCAGTCGTACTCCCTGCCGCCGGACGTGCTGCAACAGGACCGCAATGCGATCGTGCTCCATGGGACGGGCAAGGTCTGGATTGCCCGATCCGATGAATTCGCCGCTGGCCTGGACGCGAGTCGCGCGGACCCCAATCGCAGCGCCCGCAGCACCGACGCGGGTAAGACCTGGGACGACGGCCGCCTGGGCGTCGGTGGTGACGTGGACGGGGAGTATTACGTGCGGCTCTTCCTCGACCACTACCGGCCGAGCGGTTCGCTCGTGCTTCCCGTTCTCGACGCGGGCAATCTCGCCGGCCGCGCGGTTGCTGCTCCGCTTGCCGCGCTGGAGACCGTGCGCATCAACATTCAAGCGGAGGCGGGCAGCGCCGGCCGTATTCGCCCTCGGGTTCGGTCGGGCGGCACGCCACTGCCCCGTGCAGACAATTGGTCGCCTTGGACCGCCTTGGAGCCAGAGGGAGGAGTGCTGCTCGCTCCGGCGGGCCGTTACCTCCAGGTCGCCCTTGACCTGAGCACGACGGATCCGCTGCGAACGCCGCGGTTGAAGTCGTTGTCCATCGAGGCAGCTCCGAAGCCGGCCTCGGACTGGACGGCGCAGCTTCGGGTCAGCGAGGCCCACAACGAAGAGATCGTCCGCTCGTCGATCCCCTTTACGTACGAGCCGTTCGACCATCCGCGACTGAAAGAGCTTCGCGCGACACACAAGCTGGACGAGGTCGTGGCCGGGGCCGAGGACGAGCTCGAGCTGATGACCCGGCTTGCCCGCTGGTCCGCCGCCCAGTGGGACAAGGGCCATCTTCGCGAAGGCTATCCGCCGTGGGACGCGCTGGAAATCCTCAAGCCGCACGCCGACGGCACGCCCGTGGGCGGCTTCTGCCAGCAATACAACGTCGTCTTCCTTCAAGCCTGCGAGAGCTTCGGGATGCCGGGCCGGGCCGTCTCGCTGGGTGTCGGCGATCACGACGAGATTCACGGCGGCCGCCTCAAGGGCGGCGGACACGAGGTCGTCGAAATCTGGTCGAACCAGTTTCGCAAGTGGGTCTACATCGACGGCAACCTGGCCTGGTATGCCGTCGATGCGGCAAGCCGAGTGCCGCTGTCGCTCTTTGAGTTGCGGCAGCGGCAGCTCCGCGCGCTGCGGCACATTCGGAAGCCCGGCTTCTCCAAGAAGCCGGGCTTCTCAGTCGAGCCGGCCCTTGCCGAGTCGACTGAGGTGATTCATCTGGCCGACTGTCCCGCCGCTGGAAGGGGCTCGACGGCTGGCCCCCTTTCCTCGAGCTGCGCTCATTCCGCGCAGCAACTTCCTGGAGCGAAAGTCGCCGCTGCCGCTCAACCAAGGCATGCGGGGCTGGTTCTGGACCGGGCACCATGTCTGGACCGACGGAGAGTATCCTGCCAGCCTGCTCTACGGCCAGCGCATCAGCAGCCGTAATAACTTGGAGTGGACGCTCAACCAGGCGCACTATTGGTTGGAGGCAACGGATAAACCTGGCGAGCTGCGCGTCCATCTCGACACCCACACGCCGGGCTTTGACACCTTTCTCGCCAAGATTGATGGAGGGCCAAGCCAGAGCTTCGCTGCCAGTTTTCCTTGGAAGCTGCGTGCTGGCAAGAATCGCCTGGAAGTCCGCCCTCGCAACAAAGCGGGGCGCGAGGGAATTGCAAGTTGGATCGTGCTGGAATACTAACGCTCGAGATTGTCGCACCGAATCGAGAGGAGTCATCCCATGCGTTGCACCATCTGCAAGACCATCGCGACGGCGCTCGTGGGTGCTCTTGCATTAGCGGTTGCGGTTTCGCAGGAGCACCGCGCCTGGCGCAAGCCAAGAAGAAGGCCAGGCCCAAGCCCGCCAAGGTTGAGTCTCGTCTTCCCGCCGACCCTGCCCGACGGCAAGGACGGTCGTCACCGACACGTCCGACGAGTTCCTCAAGCCGCCGGCAGGGCTCGCGCGAAGGCGTGGCCATCGCCAAGACGCCGCCGACCGTCGATTTCCTCTACTACCCCGGCCAGACCTACGCGGGCAAGCCCTGGTCCAACTGGGGCGACAGCCTGGCCGCGGACGGCAAGTACTACGCCTCGATCGGCGACCACCTGGCCCCCGAGGGCAACGCCTTCGTCTACGAGTACGACCCCGCGAAGAAGACGCTCCGCCAGCTGCGTCGACGTGCGCGCAGCTGCTGAACCTGCCCGAAGGGCACTACACGCCGGGCAAGATCCACGGCCGGCTCGACCTGGGCGACGACGGCTGGCTCTACTTCTCCACGCACCGCGGCTCGCCGACGCGTCACCACCGACCAGTACCACTACAAGGGCGACTGGATCGTCCGCGCGTCACCCGAAGACCGGCAAGACCGAGGTGGTCGTCCAGGGCCCGGTGCCGAAGCACTGCATCCCCAACAGCGTGCTCGACCCGGAGCGGCTGATCTTCTACGGCGGCACGGCGCCGGCGCCGGCCGGCGGCGAGAACGACGGCATCCAGTTCTTCGCCTACGACGTGAAGACCGCAAGAAGCTGCTCTACTCCGGGCCGGACGGCCCGGCGCGGTACATGATCTTCGCCAAGTCCACCGGCCGCGTCTACTACGCGCCGGGCAAGGACGACAGTCGGCCCGCTGATGCGCTACGACCCGGCCAAGGGCGGCCCGCCGGTGAAGATCGACGGCAGCATCGGCATCCGGGCCGCCACGCAGGAGACGCCGCAGGGCATCGTCTACACCGTCTCGCAGGGGCAAGGCGGGCGGGCGGCCACGCTCTATGCCTTCAACACGAAGACCGAAGCAGATCGAAGCGCTCGGCCCGGCCGCGGTCGGCGGCCGCACCTACATCGCCTCGCTCGACGCCGATCCGACGGGCCGCTACCTCTACTACATCCCCGGCGCCCACGGCGGCAGCGACGGAGACGGCTCGCCGGTCGTGCAGTTCGACATCAAGACGCAGCAGCGGAAGGTGATCGCCTTCCTGCACCCGTTCTACAAGGACAAGTACGGCGTCACGCTCGCGGGCACCTACAGCGCGGCCGTCGATCCGGCGGGGGACAAGCTCTACATCACCTGGAACGTCAACCGCGGCGGCCGGGCCTGGGACTGCTGCGGCTTGACGGTGATCCACATCCCCGAGTCGGAGCGCCGGCCGTAGCAGGCACTCGGTGCCGTCACGTGGGGCACGTTTCCGAACGTGCCCGAATCCGATTGAACATCGAACATCCAACATCGAACATCCAACATCGAACGGTTTTTGTTCGATGTTCGATGTTGGGTGTTCGATGTTCGATGTTCGATGTTCGTTGCTCGATGTTCGTTGCCCGCCAAACTGACTCACTACTACATTTTCCGAAGCCTTGCACGCGGGAGTATCGGCTGTGAGAATGACACCAGCGGTGCCACCCCCGTCACGTCGCGAGGCTGTCGGTGAGTTCATCAGACGCTGAGCCAACGCGCGGGGGTCCTTCACGAGGAGCAGTGAGTTCTCGAAATCGCCTGTTCGCGGCGATTGCCTTGCGCACCGGCCTGGTTGATGCCGAGACATTGCGCGCGGCGCTGAAGGCTTGCGAGTCGGATCCAGCGCTCTGCCTGGGTGAAGCCCTGGTCGTCGCGGGGGCGATTGCCAGCGAGGACCACGATACGATCGCGCGGCTCGTCGAGCGCATGGTGCGCCGACATGGTTTCGATGCGGAGGCGACAGTGTCCGCATTGGGCGTCGAGGCAGACCTTGCCGAGACGGTTTCGCTCGCGCCAACCCCCGAGCCGGAGGCGACCCAGGTCGCCGACACGAAGCCGCTTTCTGGCAGGCCACGCCGACCACAACCCAGCCACGGGGGCGCCGATTTCGGCGATTACGAGCTACTGGAAGAGATTGCCCGCGGCGGGATGGGAGTGGTCTACAAGGCGCGGCAGAAAAGCCTGGATCGCCTCGTGGCGCTGAAGATGATCCTGGCGGGCATGCTGGCCAGCGAACACGACGTGCGGCGATTCCATGCCGAGGCCGAAGCGGCCGCCAATCTCGATCATCCCGGCATTGTGCCGATCTACGAAGTCGGCCAGCACGAGGGACAACACTTCTTCTCCATGGCCTTTGTGGACGGCGAAAGCCTGGCCCGCAAGCTGGCGCACGGGCCGCTGCCGCCGCGCGAGGCGGCAGAGTTGGTGCTGAAGGTGGCCGATGCCATCGCCTTTGCCCATGAACATGGCGTCATCCATCGGGACCTCAAGCCGAGCAACATCTTGCTGGATAAGAGTGGCCAGCCGCGAGTCACCGACTTTGGCCTGGCGAAGCGGGCAACTTCCGGACTGCCATTTGAGGACCATGACCTGACTGTTGCCGGACAGGTGCTGGGAACGCCCTCCTATATGCCACCGGAGCAAGCGGCCGGCAAAGTCGATGAGATCGGCCCGTTGTCCGATGTCTACGCCTTGGGGGCGCTGCTCTACACGCTGCTGACCGGCCGGCCGCCCTTTCAATCAGCCCGCGTAGTAGACACCTTGCGGGCCGTGCTCGAGCAGGAGCCTGTCTCGGTGCGCCAGCTGGTTCTCGCGGTGCCGAAGGACCTGGATACGATCGTCCTGAAGTGCCTTCAGAAGCTGCCGTCCAAGCGCTACGCGAGCGCCGCGGCATTCGCGGGAGACCTGAAGCGGTTCCTCGAGGGCCAGCCGATCGAGGCCAGGCCGGTGAGCGGACTGGAGAAGACGGCCAAGTGGATGAAGCGCAACAAGGCTGTGGCGACGATGCTGGCAGCGGTGGCCAGTTTGCTGCTGGTCGTGGGGGTCGGCGGGCCATTGGTCGCCATCCGGCAGGCCGGGCTTGCCCAACGGGCCGTAGACTCCGAGGGGAAGGCGCTGACGCAAAAGGGAATCGCGGAAGAGAAAGAGCGACTCGCGCATGGGACCGCCGCCCGCTCAACACTGGGCCGGGCGCTCGCCTACTGTGAGAAGCATGAAGAGGCTCGGGGCGCAGTGCTGATGGTGAAGGCCCTGGAGCTTGCCGAACGGGCGGAGGATCAAGCGCTCCAGGACGCCATCCGCTGGAACCTTGGTTCGTGGTCCCCGAATTTGCATTTGCTCGAGCGAACTTATGCCTCCGAGGGCGACCCCGCTCAGGTGCGGTTCAGTCCCGATGGGCGCCTGCTGGCCGTGGCCTGCAACGACGGACTCGTGCGCCTGTGGGACCTGGGAGCGGACACGGCCATCCCTGCCACGCTGCGGCATCCGAAGGCCCTGCGGTCGATTGCCTTTCACCCCCTCGATCCTCGTCTGCTCCTTGCCGGCTGCGAGGATGGGACGGCATATCTTTGGGACCACCGAGCGGGGAAACAGATCCACGATGGGTTCAAGCATTATGCGGCGGAGCGCCCCACGGGATGGCCCTGGATGACGGGCGTCATGAGCGTCGGTTTTACGCCGGATGGCAAACGCGTCGTTACCGCAGGCTTCGAAGGCAACCTCAAGGTCTGGGACGCCAACACGCGAGAGCTCGTGCTCAAGCCCATGCTGCACTCGAGCTCGGGGATCGCCGACGCCGCGGTCAATTATGACGGCGCTTTTTGTGCCACGGTTTCGATGGATCGCCAGTTCAAGGTCTGGAGTCTGAAGACCGGGGCAACAATCGTCGGTGGGACCAACACCGGCAGCAATTTGTTCTCGGTGGCTTTTCATCCGCGGGAAGGCAAGCTGGCGGTGGCGCTGGCGCAGGCCGCTGCCGTCGAGCAGTACGAGATTCGCAGGCCGATTCGAGGCGTCACGGAAGGCTTGAGTGGTGTGCGAACTCACGAATTCAAACATCTCGAGGGTGCCCTGTGCGTGACTTATTCCCCTAACGGTCGCAGCGTCATCACGGGGAGCTGGGACAAGACGGTCAGGATCTGGGACGCCACCAGTGGCGAGCCGCAGGGACCACCGCTTCAGCATCCGGGCCCTGTGTTCTCGGTCGCCGTCAGTCCCGACGGCCGGCTGCTCGCTACGGCTTGCGGCGATCAGCGCGTGAGGCTCTGGCGAATCGGCTTGGGCGCCGAGGTTTACCGTCTCACGCATCAAAACTGGGTGCGCAGCGCGGCTTTCTCTCCCGATGGCAAAACCGTGGCCACCGGCATCGCCAAAACTCCGGGACTGGTCCAATTCTGGGACGTGGAAGGGGGTGCTGCGCGCCCCCAGCCGCCGCTGGCCGTTGGCGACGAGGTTCGCAGGATGGTGGACTACGGCTGGGTTCATGGAGTTGCCTACCTTCCGGGAGGCAATTCCATTTTGGCCGCCGATTGCCAAGGCCGCGTCGTCTATCACTTCGATCTCAACTCCCGCAGAGAGTTGCCAAGGATTGGCCTACATCTCTCGGAGATCTGGCAAATGGCGCTCAGCCCCGATGGCAAGATTCTCGCGCTGGCAGGACCGTCGTTCTTTCGCGGGCAGGGCAGTAGCCAAGAGGCAACCCTGTGGGACGTCGCCACGGGCAAACAAATGGGGCAGGCCTTCCCGCCCGGCGGAATCGTCGGCAGCTTTGCTTTCTCCGGCGATGGATCGCGCCTGCTGGTGGCGAGCAAGGACACCGTGGAGCACAAGGACGGAAGCACCCAGTGGTGGGACGCCGCAACCCGGGCCCCGCTCGGTGTTCCCTTCAAGCACGCCTCGGAAGTCATGGCCGTTGCCGTCAGCAGCGACGATCGACTGATCGCCACCGGCCATGGCGACCGGGCGGTTCGCGTGTGGGACGCCAAGAGCATGACACTCCTCGCGGGTCCGCTGGTCTGCAACGGCGACGTGGTTACGGTTTGCTTTTCCGGGAATGCGGAGTTCGTGCTGGCTGGGTCGCGAGATCACACGGCACGCGTCTGGCACGTCAGGACGGGCGAGCCCGTCGGACCGGTGCTTCAACACAGCAGCGTCGTGAACAACGTTCACCCCAGTCCCGATGGCCGGCTCATCCTTACCGCCAGCGACGATTTCACCGCCAGGCTGTGGCGAATGCCGGTGCGCGAATCGAGGTCGGTTCAGGAGTTGTTTACGGCCTTGGAACAGATCACGGGAGTTCAGCGCGACGAATTTGGCGGTCCGCAATAGCGCGACCTGAAGTACGACCTGAGCTGAATCCCTGGCCAGATGCGAAGGCGTGGATGGGGCCCGCCCACGCCCATCACATCCATGTTCTGGGCGTGCCACCCAATCGGGCACGTTTGGAAACGCGCCCCACGTTGCCCCCTGGCGGCAGCGCGGCTTTTGGGAGATATTGGACCGCTCCCCGCCGAAGAGGCCGCGCGATGAAATCCCGCTCCACGACCATTCTCACCGTCCGCCACAGCGGCACGCGTGGCCATCGGCGGCGACGGGCAGGTGACGCTCGGCAACGTCGTCATGAAGGCCGACGCCGACAAGATCCGCCGGCTGCATGGACGGCAAGGTGCTCGCCGGCTTCGCCGGGCGCCGCGGCCGACGCCTTCGCCCTGCTGGAGCGGTTCGAGGCCAAGCTCAAGGACTATCCCGGCAACGTGCCGCGGGCCGCCACCGAGCTGGCCAAGGACTGGCGGACCGACCGGGCGCTGCGGCGGCTGGAGGCCATGATGGTCGTGGTCGATGCCGAGCACACGCTGCTGGTCACGCGGCACCGGCGACGTGATCCAGCCGACCGACGGCGTGCTGGGCATCGGCTCGGGCGGCACCTACGCCGTGGCGGCGGCGCGGGCGCTGGTGCGCGCACTCGCAGCTGTCGGCGGCCGAGATCGTCCGCAAGGCGCTGGAGATCGCCGGCGACATCGGCATCTACACGAACACGCAACATCGTCGGTGGAGGAGACTGCCGTGCGCAGACCTGACGCCGCGGCGAGATCGTCGCCGAGCTCGACCGCTACATCGTCGGCCAGGCCGACGCCAAGCGGGCCGTGGCCGTCGCCATCCGCAACCGCTGGCGGCGGCAGCAGCTGCCCGACGAGATGCGGCAGGACGTCGCGCCGAAGAACATCATCATGATCGGCCCGACCGGCGTCGGCAAGACCGAGATCGCCCGCCGGCTGGCCAAGCTCACCGGCGCGCCGTTCATCAAGGTCGAGGCGACCAAGTACACCGAGGTCGGCTACGACGGCCGCGACGTCGAGAGCATGATCCGCGACCTGGTCGAGAACGCCATCGGCCTGGTCCGCGAGCGCGAGCGGCAAGAACGTCGAGGAGGAAGCCAAGCGGCGCGTCGACGAGCGGCTGCTCGACCTGCTCGCGCCGCCGCCTCGTCGCAATCGGAGCGACGACGAAGGCAGCGATGCGCCCGACCGCTACGAGCGCACGCGCGAGAAGATGCGCGCCAAGCTCGCAGGCCGGCGAGCTGGAGGAACCGCAAGGTCGAGCTCACCGTCGAGCAGAAGGCCCGTGCCGATGATGTTCGCCGGCATGGGCATGGAGCAGATGGACGTCGACCTGCAGGGCATGTTCGAGAAGATCATGCCCAAGCAGCACCAGCCGCCGCGAGCTGACCGTCGCCGAGGCCCGCAAGGTGCTGTTCGAGCAGGAGGCGAGGCGCTGATCGACCAGGAGAAGGTCAACGAGAAGGCGATCGAGCTGGCCGAGAACCAGGGCATCATCTTCCTCGACGAGCTCGACAAGGTCGTGGCCAGCGACGAGCCGCGGGGCCGACGTCTCGCGGCAGGGCGTGCAGCGCGACCTGCTGCCGATCGTCGAAGGCACGACGGTGCAGACGCGCTACGGCCCCGTGCGGACCGACCACATCCTGTTCATCGCCGCCGGGGCGTTTCACGCGGCCAAGCCGAGCGACCTGATGCCGGAGCTGCAGGGCCGCTTCCCGATCCGCGTCGAGCTGACGGACCTGACGAAGGACGACTTCCTCCGCATCCTCACGGAGCCGAAGAACGCGCTGACGCGAGCAGTACGCGGAGCTGCTGGAGACCGAAGGCGTCGAGCTCGAGTTCACCGACGACGCGATCGAGGCGCTGGCCGACTTCGCCTTCGAGGTGAACCAGACGACGCAGAACATCGGCGCCCGCCGGCTGTACACGATCCTGGAGCGGCTGCTCGAGGAGCTCAGCTTCGAGGCCCCCGACATGAAGACGGAGCCAGGTCGACGATCAACGCCGCCTACGTCAGCGAGCGGCTGGAGGAGATCGCCAAGGACGAGGACCTGAGCAAGTTCATCCTGTAGTCAACCGGCGGTGCGCTGCGCGACCGCCAGCTAATGGCTGGCAAGCCTCCGGCTTGGCAGCAGATGGTTAGATCTCTCGGCCGATCGTTCAAACGCTCACGGTCTCCGGGCTGTTTTGCTCGGCGTCCTTCATCAAGCGGGCGAAGTAGCGGGCACCCTTCACTTCGACCGCCGATTCGGCCAACAGCGACTGGAGCGATTGCGACAGAAGCTGAAGCGTGCATTGCAGGGCCATCATCACGTCCGTGGAAGTCAGCAGGCCCGCTAACTGCTCGTTCTCGATCACCGGCACGCAAGAGAAGCGCCCGCCAAGCATCATGCTGATCGCCTGGATGGCGGGTGTTTCGGGCGTCACGGTCACCGGGTCGCGGGTCATGATCTGGCCCGCGGTGCGGCCGCTGCGGTGGGCAAGGTCCCGGTCGCTAATGATGCCCAGCAGCTTACCCGCGCCCTCGACGACCAGCAGGTGGCGGATGCGGGTATCGTGCATCAACTGACAAATCTCTTCGGTGGTCGCCGATGAATCGACCGTCGTGAGCTGCGTGGTCATCAGGTGCCGGACGATTACGCACTCGCCGGGCCTGCGGCGGGCATGGCCGGTGAGCATCCGCAGGATCTGCTGCCGCTTTTCCACGAAGTTTGCCTGCAGCGCCGGCGGCAGGCCGCTGTCTTGGAGGTCGGCCAGGGTATTGCGGCGGTGACGATCCAGCACCAAGTCGCCGGCCGCCAGCAGCGTCAAGATCAGGGCCGTGGCCGGCAACCAGATCGACCGGGGACTTGCCTCTGCCGAAGGAGCGTTGCCGCCGGCCGAGCCTTGCGGATCGGCGGGGCGCCCTGCTTCCTTCGCCGCGGCAGCCTCGGGTGTGTTCTTGGCGACTTGCGACAGGGCCTGCTGCACCGATTGCCCCAGCAGGCTGTAGGCCACGTACGACAGCCCGACCACCATCGTCAGGATCGCCGCGTACTCGACGGTGGCCGACCCGCCCGCGGCGACCGCGAACCTCCGGCACGCACGGCCGATCGATGCCATCTTCCTCTCGCGCATGTTCCGCCTCGTTGGGTCTACGACGGGATCGTGAGCCGACGCTCGTGGAGGACGCTCCAGGGACGGCGGGACGTAAGCAAACATACTGCGTGATTGCGCGGCGGCCCGCTCAGGCCGAAATCGACTGTGCTAGCCATGCCGCCGCCGCCAGCGGAATACGGCGGTCAACTTTGCCGGTCGAAACGACGATAACGTCTTTGCCGTCCTAGTCTGCGGACGTTGTTTTTCTCTACACCCCGCCAGGTGCGATCATGCAGAACTTCGATGTGTCGATGCTGGAGCTGACCGGAGACGCCCACACGTGGGTGCAGATGGTGCTGACGTGGATCGGGTTCGGCACGCTGGTCGGGCTGGCCGCCAAGGGCATCATGCCCGGCCGCGATCCCGGCGGATCGATCGTAACGCTGCTTCTGGGCATCGTCGGTACGGTCATCGGGTGTGGCGTGACGATGCTGGCCACGCACGGTCAGACCGTCTCGCCGATCAGCGTGATAGGCTTCGGGGTCGGCACGGCCGGGGCGTTCACGTTGCTGTTGTTCTATCGCCTGCTCTCGGGACGGCTGTTCCCGGCGATGCCGATCGAAGGGGTCCGCAGCCCGCACTACCGCGGGCATCGCAGCCGCAAGCCCAGCACGACGATCATCAACAACGACTGAATTCCTTGCCTCCCGGCTAGGCATGTTGCCTTTTTTCAACGTAGAATTCCGGCGAGCGACGCGATAAACCCTCGCAGTGCCCGCCATGACCACAACCAACGCCGCCGCCGAGCAACTGGCCGAACCCATCCAGGCCGGCTTGCCCTCCCAGGGCGTCCGCACCACGGTCAATTTCCTGCTGTTCGTGCATCTCTTTTCGCTTGGCGCCCTGTGGCTGTTCAACGGCAGCGAAATGGGGCTCCAGCAGCAGCTTCGCCGCGTGCCGGGTTACTACCTGCAGCTCCTGGGCATGGATGTCGATTTCGACTCCGGCCAGCGATTCAACTGGGCCTTGCAATCGCGAGACCGGCCGACGGGCGTTGATGATGCGCACGCTCGCCGCCTCCGGGAGGAGGCGCTCGACATGGGCTCCCGGCTGGCCCGCCTGCGGGAAAGGTTGATGCGCGCCCGCGGCGGACAGATTCACGAGGCCGAAAAAGACTCACAGCCCTGCAGGACCTGCACAAGCAAAGCTCGCGGGCGATCAATCGCCGCGGCCTCTACCATCTGACGCACGGCGACTCGCTGGACCTTGGGCACTTTCTCGAGTTCCGCTACACGCGCGACGGCGAGAGCCACGTCATCGGCCTGCCGGGCTTTCGCTATGCACTGAACAGTGAAGACGCCGTCGTCGCTGCCTGGCCGGCCACGGTCGGCTGGCAAGGCTTCTGGCCGCGGCAGCGCTATCTGCGGTATCAGATGCTGGCCCGAGAAATCGGCCGGCTGGCAGGCACCGAGAACGTGCAAGACATCCTGCCGGCGGCGATCACCGAGGGCATCCTGCGATCTGAAGGAATCGAGCTGGAGGAGGTCGGGCAGGCCAAGGCCCGGCTCTTCTGCCAGCGGCTGACGACGCGGAGCGCCGACGACGCCGTCGCGTCGCGGGCGTCGGCCGCCCCCGATCACCTGAAGGATCCCTGGAACGTGCGGTGGTTCGTGACGGCGTATCAAAAGGTGCCGGTGGTGATCGGCGGCCATATTCGCTTCAGCGACACCAGCGGATTGCAGCGCGACTATACTCCCGCCGTGAGCGAGTAGAGTGGGCCAAGCCCACCGATCAGCCGCTGGTGGCAGTGCGGCAGGATACGCGTTCCTGAATGCCACGATCAATATGACTGAACGTTCAACGTCCAACGTTCAACGTTGAGCGGCAAGCGGATCGACATCGGCTCGTGTGTTCGATGTTGGACGTTGGACGTTGGACGTTCGACCTCGAATTCGGCGCGCACTTGCATCGGGTATGTCCATGACGCCTTCCCTTCGCGACTACTTCCGAAGCTTGCCGCAGCGCTTCGGCGAGGCTTGGAACCGCTTCTGGTACATGCCCAGCGATCCGGTCGTGCTCTGCGCGCTGCGGATAGCGACGGGCGTGGTCTCGTTGTATTTGCTGCTTACGTTCAGCCCCGATTTGAGGGCTTTCTTTGCCGCGGGTGGATTCTTGCCGGCCGACGCGGTGGCAGCCTGGACGCGCGAGCATGCCTCGCCAGGCTTCCCCTCGATCGATTCGTTCTCCTACCTGAGCTACGTCAGCAACCCCGCCACGCTGACCGTACTGCACGTGACCGGCTTGGCCGTGCTGCTGGCCTTCACGCTGGGCCTGCTGACGCGGGCGACGTCGATTGCCGCGCTGGTCGTCGTGTTGTCGTACATGCACCGAGCGCCGATGCTCGTGTCGCAGGTCGAGCCGGTCGTGGCGATGATGCTGTTCTATCTCTGCCTGGCGCCCTGCGGCGCGTACCTGTCGATCGACGCCTGGTGGCGCCGTTGGAGTTCAGGCTTTAGCCTGCCGCAGCCACACACTGCCACCAGCCCCTGGGCCACCGTCGCCACGCGGCTGATGCAGATTCACGTCGCCGGGCTGTACGTGATGATCGCCCTGGCCCAGTTGGCCGGCGGCGCGGCAAGCCCTTGGTGGTCTGGCGAGGCGGTGTGGGCCATCGTCGCGCGGCCGGACATGCCGCTGGTGGACCTGACGTGGCTGGCCGGGCATCCGTTTCTGATCGATTTCCTGACGCGGTTCATCGTCTGCGTCGAGTTGGCCTTCCCGCTGCTGGTGTGGCACCGGTCGCTTCGCCCGCTGGTGCTCGCGGCGGCCGCGCTGATGTGGGGACTTTTGGCGGTGTTCACCGGCTTGGCGGCGTTTTGCCTGATGATGATGGTGGCCAGCCTGGCCTTTGTGCCGCCGCATTGGCTACGGACGCTCTTGGCCCGCGCCAACTCGGCCACCGCGGCGCCTGCACGCGCGGAAGCCGCCGACTCCGCCGAAGCGCCTGCACCTGCCGCAGCGGCCGATCAGCCAGCTCCACAAGGATCATCGCGCAAGAAGGGCAAGAATCCTCGGCATCCGGCACGCATTACGTAGCGCTGGATGGTACGGCTGCAACCGATCCGGTCATTGTGTGAGCCACAAAGGACACCCAGAACACAAAGAAAGAGTCGTCTCGGTGGTGCGGTACTTCGTGCTCTTGGTGCTCTTCGTGGCCAAATCTTGCTTCGCACGAATTGCACGCGTCGGCACCCGGACCTAACTTGCCTCGGGTCCATTCTGGGCACTCCTTTCGGCGCGTCAGTCAAATGCCGTCGAAATCACGCCGGTCGCTTGCGATGGCACTCTGGCCATCTAGAATCTGAGTTCTGAGACCACGGACTCAGATCGCAGATTAGGCTGGGGCTGCCGCCCGCCTTAATCAGTTTCTTCCCTAGTCCTCACGTTCTTGCCTTGCCATGATTCGGGCCGCCGGATTGGCTGCGGACGCTCCTGGCCCGGGCCAAGCCAGCCGCCGCAGCAGCGACTGCGCCGGCGGAAGTCGCCCCGCCAGCCGAGGTGGCTGCGCCTGCCGGAGCCTCCGGCCAGCCGGCTCCACAAAAACCATCGCGCAAGAAGGGCAAGAACGCGCGGCATCCGGCACGCTCGTAGCGCCGTGAAATCCAACCAGGGTGGCTGGGGCTGAGCGTCAGCGAAGCCCCAGCAGAAGCGCCATTGGCGTGTTTTCGTGAATTAGCCACAAAGGACTTGGCGCGGCATGGCCGCAACCAAGGGAAACCACGGATCGCGCGGATCACACTGATGGCACGGATGAAACCAAACAGCATCCGTGTCATCCGTGCTATCGGTGTCATCCGTGGGTTAAGAATTTCGCGCACGCCGCGCGAATTCTGAACCTTTTAAGTACCAAGTCCAGCTTTGAGACGGCGGATCTTCGTATTACAAGGGGTCAGAATTCGCTCAGGCTGCGCGAATTTGGAGTGCCCCATCCTTTGGTTGTGGCTAAGCCACGCTGTGCTCTTGGTCTCTTTGTGGCTAAATCAAGCTACAAGTCTCGCGGCGATCAAGTAGTCGAACAGAAGGCAACGAAGGTAACGAAGGACGCGTCGAACTCTTCTTCGTTTCCTTCGTTGCCTTCTGTTCAATCCCCTTGCGGCTACGCCGCGCTGGGCTCTTCGTGCTCTTGGTGCTCTTCGTGGTCAAATCTTCCTTCAACGTGCGCGTCGCGGGCTCCGCTCACCGATCGCCGTGATTTTCTAAGAACCGCCGCTCTGGGCGCCGTCGGTGCTCTGGGTGCCATCACCCTGCCGCCCGACGCGTAATCTCTATGCCATTCATTGAAACTGATCGTCGCGGCCCTCCGCACCTACATCGCTCCCAAATTGGCCCCGGCCTCCGTCACTGGCCGCAACGTTCCTTCATTCCTTCCCTGGATGCATCGCGCGATGCGGCTACCCGAAGCGAGGCGTTCCGGCCAAGGAAAAGATGACCACTTCTTCGCCGGTCACGGTACTGATGTCATGGTGCATGCTCAACACCTTTACGCCAGCGACCTCGTGGACCAGCGATTCCAACATCGGGCGTGCCACCTCTAGCAGTTGCTTCCGTACTTGCTTGATGAGATCCCTTCCTTTCTCCGGCGACACCGATTTGCCCAGTTGTCGTTCGGCTAGAGTCAAAGCACCAGGAATGCGGATCACCACGAGGTCTTTGATGAGGTGGACGTGAATCTGCTCCGACCTCCATCCCAGATACTCCTCTTGAAAGTGAATGATCCCATCACAGATGGCTGCTTCGCTTTCTTCTTGAGTAAGGGTTTTTGATTGGCGCTCGTTCCTGATTCGTCGAGCTTCGTCAATCGGCAGACGTCGGCTCTGCTCCGAGACTCGCACGTTCTTTGGCCCGCTTGGGCGATTGGCCCGCATCTGAGACCACGACACTGGCTAAGACCGCTTTTATTTCTGCCAGAGCAACGGGCTTGAAGAGGACCGCATCGAACCCGGCCTTCATCGCCGAGGATTTGTGTTCCTCGTTCTTCTGGCCTGTGATGGCCACGATTTTCGTTTGAGCCAAGGCAGGAATCTGGCGAAGGCGGATAACGAGACCGCAACCATCCATGTCAGGCATTACCAAATCGACGAGCATCAGATCGGGCTGAAATGCGGTTGCGACTTCTAATGCCTGCGTCCCACCATAGGTCACATGCACTTGGTTGCCGAGTTCTTCAACGAGCAAACCCAAGGTGTCAGCACCGTCGCGGTTGTCATCAACGATGAGAACCCGAAGAGTCTTATCGGTCGTCGGCATAGGCTTCCTTCCTTTCGCTAGCTCACGGCTTTGATCGCAAGTCATCATCGCCGCTCCGTGCGCGTCAAGTGGAGCTGCGCCAAATCTGCTTCAGGGATTTGTGGGGCCGCTTACATTCGCCTTGGTGGGCAGCGAAAACCGGAACGTCGAGCCGACCCCTTCCTTGCTTTCGACGGTCACCTTCCCGCCGTGAGCCTCAGTAAACGTCTTCACGATGGCGAGACCCAGGCCCGTTCCACCCTCGTTCTCCGGATCGGTTTCTCCCTTGTCGAAGACTTTTTCGAGAAGCTCTTCGGGGATTCCCGCACCGTTGTCGCTGACCCAGCACTCAACGGCACCTTCCGCGCCAAGTTCCCGTGCCCCGATGACAATCTCTCCGCGTGGCGTGTACTTGATCGCGTTGGCAATCAAGTTCTGAAAGACCCGCCTCAACAAACTGGCGTCTGCATAGACGACCAAGTCGTCGGGCACCTTGTTGATCAGCTGGGTGCTGGCGGTCCCTGCCACGGGATGGAGATCGTGAATGAGGGCCTCGACGAGGGGCCACAAATCAAACTCGCGCCGCTCCAATTTGATCCCGATTTCCGTTTGGAGATTCGTGTTTTCCTCGAGCACCTTGCCGACCAGCCCTTCGAGATGCTGCACGTTGCGACGCAAGGCCTTCAACATCTGGGCTGTTTCAGCGCTGGTGCCTCGCTCCGGAAGTGTCAGCTCCAGGACTCTCCCAGCCAAGGAAATGGCATTCAGTGGAGTTCGGAGATCGTGTGCCACAAAGGCGAGATACTCTTCCCGGCGCCGCTGCACCTCCAGCGCGCGCTGAGTGGCATAGGTCTGCAAGGCCAAGCCGATCGCATGGTCGAGGACCCGGTTGATAATGTGGAAAGGCTTCCCTTGCAGGTTCAAACCGTTGTCGTCGGCAAGATCGTGGATACAGCCGCGAAGGATGTTGTACTCCGCAACGACCTCTTCAATATCAAATGCGTCTTGGAGACGCTGCAGACCATGAGCGGGAGGGCTGCCTTCGATGAGCGCTTCTGGGATCGTCTGGTCAGACTTTGATTGGAGTGCCGTCGCCAATTCGTCAAGCAGTCCGGGAATGTGATCGTTGAGCGTCGGAATGTCAAGCTGCCGCGCTGAAGGGAGTTGCCGCACCTGTTGCCGCCACCGCGAGAGTAAAGCGTGGCGTTCCTGCTTGACGAGCGCTGCCAGTTTGTCCAGAACGTTGATGGTCATCTCGCCTCCAAATTCTCCGAGACGGTCGCCAAGATTTCTTGCACCTTCCCGAAATTGGCGGGCTTGACCAAGTGGTGATCGAACCCGGCTTCCTGCGAACGCTGCCGGTCGATCTCCTGTCCGTACCCGGTCATGGCGACCAGCACGACGTTCTGGAGAGTCGGGTTGCTGACGTATCCGCTTCGCTACCTCAAAACCGTTGAGTCCCGGCAAGCCGATGTCCAACAGCACCACGTTCGGTCGGTAATCGAGGGCCGCTTCCAGCGCGGTCGGGCCGTCGTGAGCCGTCCGAACATCATGGCCGGATTCCTGTCAGCAGCAGTGCCAAGGTCGTCAGCCGTATCCACGTTGTCATCCACCACCAGCACCCGCAAGGATGGTCCGGTCGGTTGGGCTTTTTCGGTGGGAGGCGACGGCGGCTGCGGTTCGGGAGGCGGCACCACCGGCAGACGCACGACGAACTCGCTGCCTTGCCCCAAAGCACTGGAAGCCGCCACCGTTCCCCCGTGCATTTCCACGAGCCGTTGCACCAAAGCCAGTCCAATGCCCAACCCGCCTTGCGAGCGGTCCAAGGACCGTTCCGCCTGCGTGAACAGGTCGAAGATGTGGGGCAGGAGTTCGGGGGCGATGCCGACGCCCGTATCCCGCACTTGCAGCACCGCCTCATTGCCCTCTTGTTGGAGGGTCAGCCAAATGTGACCGCCTTCGTCGGTGTACTTGGCGGCGTTGTTGAGCAGGTTCACGACCACCTGTTCCAGACGGGCCGCGTCGGCGTCGATCCAAATGGGCGAAGGCGGGAGACGCACGGTGAGTTCATGCTGGCGTTGCTCGATCAGGGGGCGAACCGTCGCCACGCCACATTCCACGATAGCCCGCATGTCCAACTGTTCCCGCTGGAGATGAATCCTACCTGTCGAAATGCGGGACACTTCCAGCAGATCATCCACCAGATGGGCCAGTTGTCCCACCTGACGCTCAATGATGGTGTGGGCCTGTTGCTGAAGCCGGGCTCTCGCCCCGCTGAAGCCGAAGCAGTTGCACAGCGTTGAAGATGGGGGCAAGGGGGTTGCGGAGTTCGTGACCGAGCATCGCCAGAAACTCGTCCTTGCGGCGGTCCAGCTCGGCCAGCTCGTCGGCCCGCTGCTCGCACGGCGGAAACGTCATACACGGCGAGCAAGATTAACTCAGGGTGTTTGGAATCGGGAGGGAATGGCCGAGCGTTGAGCAGCATGGTCTTTCGACCGAGAGTCGGGAAGGAGTGTTCAACCTCAAAGTCGTGAACCGATTGGTTGCGGGAAAGGACTTCATCCAGCAACTTCCGTAGAGCAGGAATGTCCCACTGGCCGTTACCCAAGTCGTACACAAGGCGATTCTCCGTTTCCTCCTTCGAGACGTGAAACGAGTCGTAGAAGGAACGGTTCGCCGTCTTGACGCGCAGGTCATGGTCGAGAACCAGGAACGGCTCGCGCAGGGTCGCAATGATGTCGTCCCCGTAGGCAAGGGCTTTAGCCAAGGCCCGTTCCGCCTTCTGCGCCTGCTCGGCCAGCTCGTGCTGGCGGACCGAGGAGACCAGCAGCGCCTCGTTCATCTCGCGCAGTTGCTGCTCAAAGGCGCGGTCCGGCTTGGGGGCCGGGGGGCCTGCTGTTGGAGTGCTATTCATTGGGATTATCTCCGTCAGCCTCGGCGCGCGGTTGCGGAATCGTCATCCGGACTCCAACGACCACGGGCCGGGGATGCCGCTGGTCAGGGCGCGGTAGCCGCGCAGCGGCTCGCCGATCACCAGGCCCTTGGAGGTGATCTCGTATTCGCACATGTCGATGCTGTGCTCGCTGCGGCGCATCTTCACCACCATCAGCATCTTGCGGAGTTGGCCGTTGATCGAGACGTAGCGCAGGCGCACGATGTCGTCGGCCAGGAACGAGATGGTGAAGTTGCTCAGGCCCATCGAGGTGAAGTTCTCCTCGACCTCGACGGTGCTGACGATGGTCACGCCCAGCCGCGTGAGCGCCCCGATCATCCGGTACAGCGATTCGCGGAAGTCGGTGCGGAAGCCGGGGGCCAGCGCCATCTCGAAGCCGACCAGCGAGTCGATGACCAGCCGCTTGCAGCCGATCTCCTTGACCGCGTTGACGATCTCGTGCACCGTCTCATCGACCGAGAGGTCCAGCGGCCGGAGGTAGATGATGCTTGAGCGTGCCGTCTTTCTGGGGCGTGTCGAGGTCGAAGCCGAACGATGGCGGCCCGCTGCGCGTACTCGTCGGGCAGCTCCTCGAAGATGGCGACGATGCCCGGCTCGCCGCGGCGCAGGCCCTCGGCGATGAACTGGGTGCCGAGCACCGACTTGCCCGCTCCGGAGGGCCCGGCCACGAGCAGGCTGTCGCCCTCGGGGATGCCGCCGCCCATGCAGCGCGTCGAGTTCGCGGATGCCGGTGGAAAGACGCCGCCGGCCCTTGACGTGGTCTGATTTGTTGCCGGTGAGGCCGAAGGTGCGCGGGAAGGTTTGCAGGCCGGCGTCGGTGATGCGGAAGGTGTGCAGGCCGGGCACGGACTCCTGGCCGCGCAGCTTCATGACCTGCAGCTTGCGCACGATCGAGTTGCGCTCGACGCTCTGGTAGAGCCAGAACAGCCCGTCGGCCACGGTGAAGACCGGGTTGTCGCGCAGCTCGCCTTCGACGTACTCGCCGATCAGGAACGTGGTCGCCTGCCAACTGGTCAGGTGCAGCGCCAGGCGCTGGACGAAGCCCTGGAGCTCCACTTCGCTCGCGTTGGTCAGCGCCTTGCGCACCACGGTGCGGAACGAGTCCACCACGACGATGCCCGGCTTGGACGCCTCGACCTCCTTGACGATCGCATCGAGGACCGCGCCGAGGTCCTGGTCCAGGACGACCTGGCTGAGGTTGATGAAGCGGATCGCGCCGTCCATCTTGGCCGGGTCGAAGAACGTGAACTGCTGCTGGTAGCGCAGCATCTTGATGGCCGGCTCGCCCAGCACGGTGAAGTACAGCGCCGGCCGCTCCGGGGTGGCGTTGGCGAACATGATCTGATGCGCCAGCGTGGTCTTGCCGCAGCCGGGAGCGCCGGCGATGATGTTGAAGGAGTACTCGGGCAGGCCGCCGCCGAGGATCTCATCGAGGCCCGGCACGCCGGTGGGCAGTTGCCGAATGGTCACTCGATCCTTGTCCTTGATCTTGTCCTTGCGTGCTCATGAAGCAGCCTCGATTCTTGAATGTTATTCGTCCAGCGATGCGTCGGGCCAAGCCTCGCGCACCAGCCGCAGCGTGAGGGGTTCGCCGATGAAGGTGACCAGCAGCCCGAGCAGATGGGCGGTGATCGCGACCGCCGCCTCGGGTCCACCGTTCGTCGCATCAGCGGCGAGCACTTCACAGTCCTTCCAGGGAGCCGTCGGGCTTGACCGTGACGCTTTGCAGCGCAGGGACTTCCGCGCGGGCCAGAGCCAGCGCCCGCCGCAGGAGCGACGTGAAGCCGTCTGCGCCGGCGAATCGTGTCAGGGAGATCCGCAGCTTCTCACAGACCCGCACCGCTTCATGCACGTGCGGATCGGCTGCGGACTGGCTCGCTGCTTCCACAGCCAGCAATCGCCGGGCCAAGTCTCGCATCGATGGAGACGGCATATCCACGCAGGTTAGTTTATCAGGTTTTTGGCTTCAAGCTGAGGCGGCCAGGCGCATCGCTTCGCGAGCGTCAGCGAAGCCCCAGCAGAAGCGCCATTGGCGTGTTTTCTCAGGCTGCGCGAATTTGGAGTGCCCCATCCTTTGGTTGTGGCTAAGCCACGCTGTGCTCTTGGTCTCTTTGTGGCTAAATCAAGCTACAAGTCTCGCGGCGATCAAGTAGTCGAACAGAAGGCAACGAAGGTAACGAAGGACGCGTCGAACTCTTCTTCGTTTCCTTCGTTGCCTTCTGTTCAATCCCCTTGCGGCTACGCCGCGCTGGGCTCTTCGTGCTCTTGGTGCTCTTCGTGGTCAAATCTTCCTTCAACGTGCGCGTCGCGGGTATTGCCACCCAACCTGCCGCATTTTCCTGGCGCCGGTCGCTTGCGATGGTGCGCTGGCCATCTAGAATCTGCATTTGAGATTCCGGATTAGCTGCCGGGAATTGTCTCTCGCGTTCATTTGTTCCCTCTAGTTCTTCGCTTTTGCCACCATGCCCCCGCTCGCCGATCGCCGTGATTTTCTAAGAACCGCAGCACTGGGCGCCGCCGGCGCACTGGGGTCGCTTGCCCTGCCGCCTGGGTCCCTGGCCTCGGCCGCCGAGCCGATTGCTCGCTCCGGCAAGCCGAAGTTCAAGTTCTCGCTGGCCGCCTATAGCTATCGCGACCTGCTCTCCGGCAAGCAGCCGAAGCTGACGCTCGCGAATTTCATCGCCGACTGCGCCGCCATGGGCCTGGAAGGCACGGAGCTGACCAGCTATTACTTCCCCAAGCAAACGACGCCTGAGTATCTGCGCGAGCTCAAGCACCAGGCGTTTCGCTTGGGCCTGGATGTCTCCGGCACGGCCGTGGGCAACGACTTCTGCCATCCGCTGGGCGAGGCCCGCGACAAACAGCTCGCCGGCGTCAAGCAGTGGATCGATTACGCCGAAATCCTCGGTGCGCCGGTGATCCGCGTCTTCTCCGGCCATCCGCACGGCAAGCAGACCTTCGACGAGGCCTACCGTCTGGCCATCGCCGGCATGGAAGAATGTTGCGAATATGCCGGCAAGCACGGCGTCTTCCTGGCCCTGGAGAACCACGGCGGGCTCTCGACCAAGATCGACGACCTCGTGCTCCTGGTCCGCGACGTGAAGAGCCCATGGATGGGCATCAACCTCGACACGGGCAATTTTCAAGGGAACACGTCGGCCGAGGAGGCCTACGCCGACATGGCGAAAATGGCCCCTTATGCCCTGAACGTGCAGGTGAAGGTGATGATTGCCATCAAGGGCAAGAAGGTGGCCAGCGACTTCAGCCGTCTGGCGAAGATCCTCCGCGACTCAGGGTACCGCGGCTACATCGTGCTGGAGTACGAAGAGAAAGAAGACCCGCTGAAGGCCTGCCCTCGGCACGTGGAGGAGCTGCGAAAGGCGTTTCTGGGCTAAGAGCGGCCAGGTACCGCGGTCGCGAGTTTCCGACGCTGAAAGGGCCCTGAAAGGGTTGAAGTCCATAGCCCAGGGTTGCGGCGCAAGCCGCTACCCTGGGTCAACGTCGTCGAAAAGCCCACCCCAACCCTGAAAGGGTTGCACAAGTGGCGTGGGCGGATGCGCCTGTGCAACCCTTTCAGGGTTGATGGTCTCGTGCACGATCTCGTCCCAGGGTAGCCGCTGGCGCGGCAACCCTGGGCTATGGAGTGCAACGCTTTCAGCGTTGGTATGTCCGCAGCAGCGCAGCGGAACTGCGGGGTGGAACGATAGTCGTTCGTTTGTATCGGATTTCCGATTTGAGTTTTGCGTCAAGAGCCCTCACCATCCACCAGGTGTTCCATGTCCAATTCTCGCACGCCCTCCGTCTCCCGCCGTCAGTTCCTCACCACGGCCGCCGGCACGGCCGCGGTCATCGCCGCCCCGACGGTGCTCACCGCTGCCAAAACAGACAAGCCGCTGGTCGTCGGCGAAGGGGAACACCGCTTCGAAGTGCAGCACGATTGGCCGCAGCTCCCCAACCACTTCACCTGGCAGACGACGCACAACGTGGCGGTCGATAAGGCCGGCAACCTGTACGTCATCCACGAGGGCCGGGCCAACCTCAAGGATCATCCGTCGATCTTCGTCTTCGATCCCGACGGCAAGTACATCCGCTCGTTCGGCCAGCAGTTCCAGGGCGGCGGCCACGGCATCGAGATCCGCGAGGAGGGCGGCCAGGAATTCCTCTACGTCTGCGCCTACCAGCATCTCAAGACCTTCGCCAAGCTCGACCTCAAAGGCGAGACCGTCTGGCAGCAGTACGCCCCGATGGACGCGGGCGTCTACGCCGCCGAGGAGGACACGAAGCCCACGGGCGCCTGGGGCCGCAACCGCTTCATGCCGACGAACTTCGCCTTCCTCGACGACGGCGGCTTTCTGCTGGCCGACGGCTACGGCTCGTTCACCATCCACCGCTACGACAAGGACGGCAAGTGGCTCTCGCACTTCGGCGGTCCCGGCGCCGGCGAGGGCAAGTTCAACACGCCGCACGGCATCTGGGTCGATCGCCGCGAAGGCCGCAAGCCCTCGATCGTCGTCTGCGACCGGGCCAACCACACGCTGCAATACTTCACCATGGACGGCAAGCACATCGAAACGCTCAAGGGCTACGGCCTGCCGGCCAACGCCGAAACCTGGAAGAACCTGCTAGTAATCCCCGAGCTGCACGCCCGGCTGACGCTGCTCAACGAAAAGAACGAAGTCGTGGCCCGCCTGGGCGACGACATCGAGCGCGTCGTCAACGCCAAAGACGGCGGCAGCATCCGCGGCAACACGAAGAAATGGCAGCCCGGCAAGTTCGTCCACCCCCACGACGCCTGCTTCGGCGCCGACGGCAGCATCTTCGTCGCCGAATGGGTGGCGACGGGGAGGGTGACGAGGCTGATGAAGGTGTAAGGCACGAGTCGGCGAGCGCGGCCGAAGCCGCGCAGCGGTCGCTAGCTCGCCAAATCAGCGAGTGTACGGTTGGTCGATCGTCAAGCCGGGTATGACGCGGTAGTGCTTGACGTTGGACGTGCAGAGTGTTGCCGACAGTCCGACCGCGCACGCCGCGATCAGCGCGTCGAGGAGCCCCAAGCCGCGAGAGCGATGATACGCGGCAAAATCCGATAAAGCGCGGGCGCAATCCGACTCCGATGGCCAAACGATGCGCAGCGGTGCGACCAGCTTGAGCGCCTTGCGGACCTCTTTCGAGTTACGGGCATCTTGCAGCAGTTCCATGACGACCAAGCCCGGCACGGCCGGCAGGTCCGTCAAGGTGGAGAACCAAGCGACCGCCGAGGGATGCCCGCGCTGCACGTCGATCAGGACATCGGTATCCAAGAGCTGCATTGCTACGGCTGTTCCCGCGTCTCGGCCTGGCGGCGAAGCTCGCGCGCATGAGCCTGGCTGTCGGCGATGTCCGAGCGGCCGCCGATGATACCCTCGCTCTGCCAATACGCGACCAATTCCGCGCCATTACGCAGGCCGGCCGCTTGGCTTCGGCCAGTTGTGAGCAGCCTCAACACGTATTCCGGCAATTCAAGGCCAAGTTGAGCGGCCTCCGCCGAGAGTTCCGATTCGAGTTCTTGCGGCAGGTCCAAAGTAAGCGTCATCGGTTTGTTCCTTCAAGGGCATTATACTAGGCTCGTGGTCGTGGGTTCTCCAGACGCATTATAATAGACAATAGAAAACAACCTAGTTTTCGGGGTCGATGCTCTGCTGCAGCGTGCAGCTCCGACCAGCATGGTCAGTAGCATCCTTCGTCCCAGCCAGGCGCAAGTTGGTCTTTTGCACCCAGAGATAGCGGTCGTGCGACTTGGGGCGCCAGGCCGCAAACGAGCGCCACCGCATGGCCCCGCCACGGCACGCGCCGCTTGGGCGACGCGACCAGCCAGATCGGCGCTTGACCTGCCCGACTCAGCACCGTGAAAATACGTGTGTCATAAATGGTGCCACGCGCCGCTCTGCGGGAGGTGGCCTGCGAGCGCGAAAGGAGCGGACCATGCCCAAGATCTCGATCGGCGACATCGCCCTGAAATACGCCGATTGTGGCGCGGGGCCGGTCCTCCTGCTGGTTCACGGTTTTCCGGTGGACCACACCATGTGGCGGCATCAGATCGAGGGTCTGGCCGACGCCGCGCGGGTGATCGCGCCGGACCTGCGGGGCTTCGGTGGCAGCGGCGTCACGCCGGGCACGGTCACCATGGAGCAATACGCCGACGACCTGGTGGCGCTGCTGAATGCCCTGAAGATCGACGAGAAGATCGTCTTCTGCGGGCTATCGATGGGCGGCTACATCGCCTGGCAGTTCTGGCGCAAGCATGCGTCGCGCGTGGCCAAGCTGATCCTCTGCGACACGCGGGCCGTCCCCGACACGCCTGAAGCCGCGGCCACGCGCCTGGCCACGGCCGAGCGCGTGGAGAAAACCGGCGCCGAGGCGCTGGCCGAGCTGATGATGGGCAAGCTCTTTGCCCCCGCCACGGTCAAGGAGCGTCCCCAAGACGTCGAAGCCATGCGGCAGGCCATTCTGGCATGCCCGCCAGAAGGGGGCGCCGCGGCCCTCCGCGGCATGGCCGAGCGGCCCGACGCGCGGCCGCTCTTGAAGACGATCAACGTGCCCACGGAAGTGATCGTAGGCGAGCACGACGCCATTTCGCCGCCGGCCGAGATGAGCGGCATCGCCGAAGCCATCCCCGAGGCGAGGCTGATCGAGATCATCGGCGCCGGACACCTGGCGCCGCTGGAGAAGCCCGACGAGGTGAACGCGGTGATTCGGGCGCTGCTGCGCAGGTGAGTAAGTGAGTAAGTGAGTGAGTGAGTGAGTGAGTGAGTGAGTGAGTGACTACTCACCCCTTGTTGCTCACCTACTCACTTACTCACTTACTCACCTACTCACGCTTTCCTTCCCGGCAGCTCGAAGATCGACTGGCTCTTGACGACGGCGAAATCGTCCGGGAAGGTGTGAAACGTCTGCACGAGCATCTTGCGGGGGCGCGTCTCCAGCTTGATGAGGCTTAGGCCGCCCAGGGCCATGCGGCCGGTGGCCGTGAAGAGGTGAAGCATCCCCTCGCGCTCGCCTTCGCTGGCCAATTCGGATTGGAAGCCCCAGAAGACCTCCGGATCCACCGGCTCGAGCTGAAAGTTGACCTGGTACGTCGCCCCGCCGCGGCACTGCACCTGGTCGGAGCGCTCGCCCTTCAGCTTGTACGACAGCAGCCTGCGGCGCTGCGGCAGGGGATGGCTGGCGCTCGTGGCCACTTCGGTCAAGGTGATGCCCTGGCACTTCCAGGTAATGACGTGGCCGCAGGAGGTGATGTCGATTCGGGCCTCGTAGGGCCCTCGGCCTACCGTGCGTGTCTGGGTGACCTCGAAAAGCTCCGGATGGAGCGGTCGGCCGTATACCTGAAACACCAGCTCGGGAATCTTTGCTCGAACGGACGACACCGCTGGCCCCCTCGTATGATGCATGCCCATGCTGGGCGAATGATTTGGTTCTCCGCAATGATCTCTCTGATCTCTCTCGCGTCAGCGTGCCCCTGTGCCGGGTGCCCCTGTGCCGGGTGCCCCTGTGCCGGGTGCCCCTGTGCCGCGTGCCCCTGTGCCCGTGTGCCCGTGTGCCCGTGTGCCCGTGTGCCCGTGTGCCCGTGTGCCCGTGTGCCCGTGTGCTTGATGCTCCGGTGACGTGGAGCGATGGCCCCATTATAGGCCGAGTCGATTTTGGCGACAAAGGGACTTTGCGAAGAGAAAATCGCGAGCCGGATTTGGGGTTGACAGTCGTGCGCTGCGCGCGGAACCAGCGGTTTTCCCCGTCGCCACGTGCGATCGGTCGGTAGTGCGCTTTACCTGGAAACTCGGAGACGGGGCATCTGGAGTGCGGCGACTCGTCGCCGCTTTGGGATTTTGGCACAACCGTGACACGAGCCGCGGCCCCGTGAGCCTCCGAAAATCCGAAAGCGGCGACGAGTCGCCGCACTCCAAGGGAGGCTTGTCGAAATGCCGCGCGGCGTAGTCTTTCCAAAGGATTGAACACGCTGGACGTGGAAAAAGTCTCGCCGGCCGGGAATAATTGCCTTTGGCCGTTCGCGGATGTTCTGGGAAATACGTGCGGGAGATGCTCAACGTGTTTAGATCCTTCACTCTTTGTCTGGCTGTAATCGGCTCGAGCAACCGCTTCGGCGGCCGATGTCGCTTGTCATCCTGCCCGGCAAGTTCACGCTCACCGGCCCCGAGGCCCGCCAGCGGCTGCTCGTCGAACACGTGCAAGATGGCCAGCACGTCGGCGACGCGCAACGGCCGCCGCAGCAGAAGTGAAGCTCACGTCGAGCAATGCCAAGGTCGTCGAAATCGAAGGCAGCATCGCCGTCCCGCGCGGCAACGGCTACCGCCACGATCACCGCCCAGGCCGCCGGCCAGACTGCCACCGCTGAGGTGACGGTCGCCGACTTCGATCAGCCCTTTGTCTGGAGCTTCCGCAATCACGTCGAGAGCGTGTTCACGAAGTCCGGTTGCAACTCCGGGGCCTGCCACGGGGCGGCGCTGGGCAAGAAGGGCTTTCGGCTCTCGCTGTGCGGCTACGACCCTTCCGGCGACTTCCTCTCGATCACCCGGCAGTCGCGCGGCCGGCGGATCGTGCCCAGCGATCCGGGCCGCAGCCTGGTCCTGCTCAAGCCGACGGCTGCCGTGCCGCACACGGGCGGGGTGCGGTTCGACGTCGGCTCGCTCGAATATCGCGTCGTGGCCGAGTGGATCGCCGCCGGCACGCCGCCGCCCAGCGATGCCGATCCGCGCATGCAGCGGCTGGAAATGCTGCCGGGCAAAGCAGTCCTCCGGCCAGGCAACGAGCAGCAGCTTGTCGTGCGGGCACACTTCTCCGACGGCCACACCGAAGACGTGACCCGCTGGGCCAAGTTCACTGCCACCAACGACGCCGTGGCTCAGGTCGATCAGCTTGGCCTGGCGAAAGTCATGGGCCCCGGCGAAGGAGCCATCACCGCCTGGTATCTCAGCCAGGTCGCCACGGCGACGATCAGTGTCCCCTACGACCACAAGCTGGCCGCCGACGTGTTCGCCAAGGCAGCCGCGGCGGAACTTCGTCGATGAGCTGGGACTGGCCAAGCTGCAAGAGCCTGAACATCGCCCCCTCGCCGCCGGCCGACGATGCCGAGTTTCTCCGCCGGGCATATCTCGACACGATCGGCGTGCTGCCGACGGCCGACGAAGCCCGCAAGTTCCTGGCCGACAAGTCGGCCGACAAGCGCGACAGGCTGATCGACCACCTGCTCTCGCGGCCGGAGTTCGTCGATTACTGGACGTACAAATGGTGCGACCTGCTTGCTGGTCAACAGCGAGCGGCTGACGCCTTCCTCGATGTGGGCGTTCTACAACTGGATTCGCAACCGCGTCGCCGCCGGCACGCCGTGGGACGAGTTGGTGCGGCAGATCGTCACCGCCAAGGGCAGCACGCTAGAGAACGGTGCCGACGAACTTCTTCGTCCTGCACAAAGACCCGCAGGACATGGCCGAGACGACCACGCAGGCGTTCCTCGGCCTCTCGATCGGCTGCGCCAAGTGCCACAACCATCCGCTGGAGAAATGGACCAACGACCAGTATTACGCGCACGGCGAACCTGTTTGCCCGCGTGCGGACCAAGAGCGCGACCAGCGGCGAGAGCCAGACGATCTTCGACGTCGCCGACGGCAACCTGATCCAGCCGCTGACCGGCGAGGCCCAGCCGCCGCGGCCGCTCGACGGCGAGTCGCTGCCGCTCGACGCCCCCGCCGACCGCCGGGCACACTTCGCCCGCTGGCTGACGTCGCCGGAGAACCCGTACTTCGCCCGGGCGATCGTCAACCGCGTGTGGGCGAATTTCCTGGGCGTCGGCCTGGTCGAGAAAGTCGATGACCTGCGGCTCACCAACCCGGCCAGCAACGAGGAGCTGCTGGCCGCCGCTGGCCGATCACCTGGTCGAAGAACAAGTTCGACCTCAAGGCGCTGATGCGGACGATCCTGCAATCGGCCACGTACCAGCGTTCCAGCAAGCCGCTGCCGGAGAACCGGGCCGACGAGCGGTTCTACTCGCGCTACTATCCCAAGCGGCTGATGGCCGAAGTGCTGCTGGACGGCGTTTCGCAGGTGACCGGCGTGCCGACGAAGTTTCCCGGCTATCCCGACGGCTGGCGGGCGATGCAATTGCCCGACGCCAACATCGATTCGTACTTCCTCAAGACGTTCGGCCGGCCGGAGCGGGTGATGACCTGCGAATGCGAGCGCACGGCCCAGCCGAGCATGGTGCAGGTGCTGCACCTGGCCAACGGCGGCACGCTCAACGACAAGCTGGCGGCCAAAGGCAACCGCATCGAGCGGCTGCTCGCCGCCAAGGCCAGCGACGAGCAGGTGGTCGAAGAGATCTTCCTGGCGGCGCTATCGCGTTATCCCAGCGATTCGCAGAAGCAAAAGCTGCTCGACGAGCTCAAGGCAGCCAAAGAGGACCGCCGAGCGGCGATCGAAGACCTCTTCTGGGGCGTGCTGAGCAGCAAGGAGTTTGTGTTTAATCATTGAGCGCGTGATCTTAAGGCAATGCCAAGTTCGAGGGCCAAGACATGATTGATGTGGGAGGTATTTTTGACGCGGCCATGGGGCTGCCGCCTGACGATCCCATCTCCTCGCTTGCGCGCTTGCGCGTCGGGCTAGTGCCCCGCCCCACCGTTTTCTGAATTAGCACCTATTGCGCCAGGACACATCATGCGATCTGCGTTAGCTTGCCTTTGCGTCACGCTTCTCACCGCGCCTTTTTCCACCTCCCTTCTCGCGCAGCAGAGCAAGAAGTCCGCCGCCAAGGCAGCCCGCGAAGAAAGCCCGCAGTTCGAATGCCGCTGGGCCGACGACCCGATCGTCATCGACGGCAAGGCCGACGAGGCGGCCTGGAAGCATGCCCAGGTGATCGACCAGCTTCGCCCTGCCGTGGCTGCGGGAGAACAAGCGGCCGCCGCGCACCGCGACCAAGGCCCGGCTGCTGTGGGACCGCGAGTACCTCTACTTCTTCGCCGAGATGGAAGACGCCGACCTGTACGCCGACGTCAAGGAGCACGACGGCAAGACCTGGGACAACGACGTCTTCGAGCTGTTCTTCAAGCCGGCCGACGACAAGCCGGGCTACTACGAGTTCCAGGTCAACGCCGCCGGCACGGTGATGGACATGTTCCTGCCGCGGCGCGGCGCCGGCGGCTATCGGCGGTTCATCAAGGACGGCGAGTTCCACATCGAGGCCAAGGTCCGCCTGCGACGGCACGCTCAACAAGTGGACCGACAAGGACGAGGGCTGGTCGGTCGAGGGCCGCATCCCCTGGACGCGACTTCCTCCGCACCGGCGGCCGGCCGGACGTCGGACGAGAAGTGGAAGTTCGCCCTCTGCCGCTACGACTACTCGGTCGACTTCGAAGGGCCGGAGCTCTCGACCTGCGCCCCGCTCAGCTCGCAGGCCTATCCCGACTTTCATCACTTCGAGGACTACGCCGCGCTGAAGTTCGTCGGGCCCGAGCGAAGCAGACTCGGCCCGGCCGCTACGGCATCGACGAAGCTGCACGCCGGTGACCACGTCGAGCGTCGTCGGCTCGCCCGAGCCGCCGCTGCCGTATCGAGGCGGTGCGGGCTTGCCCGAAGCTGAAGCTCATCGTTCCCGATCTTCGCCATCACCGAGCCGGGCACGCGACGGCTGCTCGTTCATCGACCAGCGCAAGTCGTACGGCCCGGCCCGCATCTGCCGCATCGCTCGACGACCCGGCCAAGAGCGGCGAGCACGAAACGCTGCTGGAGCTCGGACGGCGTGGCCTACGGCATCGCCTTTCATCCGCAGTTCGCCGAGAACGGCTACGTCTACGTCGGCTGCAACGGCCGCTCTCGGCAGCGACAAGAAGCGACGCACGCGCATCATCGCGCTACACGGTCGGACCGCAAGCCGCCGCACGCGCTCGATCCGAAGTCGCGCGCAAGTCATCATCGAGTGGGACTCCGACGGCCACAACGGCGCGGCGATCGCCTTCGGCCACGACGGCATGCTGTACGTCACCTCCGGCGACGGCACGAGCGACTCCGACACCAACGTCGCCGGCCAGGACATGACCACGCTGCTCGGCCAAGGTGCTGCGGATCGACGTCGATCATCCCGGCCGAGGGCAAGCACGTACTCGCGTCCCGAAGGACAATCCGTTCGTCGGCCAGCCGAGGGCATGCGTCGCCCGGAGACCTGGGCCTACGGCCTGCGCAATCCCTGGCGGATGACCGTCGATCCGCAAGACCGGCCACGTCTGGGTCGGCCAGAACGGCCAGGACCTGTGGGAGCAGGTCTTCCTCGTCCAGCAAGGGCGACAACTACGGCTGGAGCGTGTACGAGGGAAGCCATCCGTTCTATCCCAATCGCAAGCTCGGCCCGACGCCGCACGTGAAGCCGACGCTGGAGCATCAGCACTCCGAGGCCCGCTCGCTGACCGGCGGCGTCGTCTATCACGGCGAGAAGCTCGCCGAGCTGCGCGGGGCCTACATCTACGGCGACTACTCGACCGGCAAGATCTGGGGCGTGCCAAGCACGACGGCCAGAAGGTGATCTGGCACCGAGAGCTCGCCGACACGACGTTGCACATCACCGGCTTCGGCGCTCGATCGCCGACGGCGAGCTGCTCGTCGCTCGATCACCGCGGCAGCGGCCAGGGCGGCTTCTACACGCTGGAGCCGCACGACCGGCGGACGCAGCGCCGCCAGCTTTCCCGCGCAAGCTCAGCGAGAGCGGCCTGTTCGCGTCGGTCAAGGGGCATCAGATGGAGCCCGGCGCTGATTCCCTACTCGCGTCAACTCGCCGCTCTGGTCCGACGGCGCGCACAAGGAGCGGTTGCTCGCGCTGCCGGGCGAGGAAGGCCGACTCAGATCGAGCTCGACGGCCACGCGCGGCTGGAACTTTCCGGACGAGACGGTGCTCGTCAAGTCGTTCGCCCTCGACGACGGAGCGAGGGCAACGCCGCCTCGCGCCGCTGGATCGAGACGCGCTTCCTCACGAAGCAGGAAGGCGAATGGGTCGGCTACTCCTACGCCTGGAACGACGAGCAGACCGACGCCGACGCTGGTGGCGAAGGAAGGGCGCGACCGCGACGTTCGCCGTCCGGACGCCCGAAGGCCGGCGCGCGAGCAAGAACTGGCACTACCCCAGCCGCACCGAGTGCATGGTCTGCCACAGCCGGGCCGCCAACTACGTGCTGGGCCTGACCGACGCTGCAGATGAACAAGGACCACGACTACGGCGGCGTGAGCGACAACCAGCTTCGCGTGCTGGAGCACCTGGGCCTGCTCAAGGTCAACTATCACGGCGACACGGTGGCCGCCATGCGGAAGGAGCTGGAAGCCGCCGGCCTCACGGAGCAAAGAGATCAACGAGCAAATCACCGCCGCGACCGAAACCCGCGACCAGCGCCAGCCCGCCGGCACGTCGTCCCTGCTGGCCCAGGCCCCGGAGGCCATCCCGCGGCTGGTCGATCCCTACGACCGCCGCAGCCGCTGGACCAGCGGGCACGCTCGTACCTGCACGCCAACTGTTCGCAGTGCCACGTCGAGGCCGGCGGCGGCAACGCCCAGATGGAGCTGGAGTTCACGACGGCCCGCGAGAAGATGAAGCTGCTCGCCGTCAGGCCGGTGCACCACACGTACGGCATCGCCGACGCCCGGCTGGTGGCCCCGGGCGAGCCGGCCCGCTCGGTGCTTTTGCAGCGGGTCGGCCGGCGGGGCGAGGGGCAAATGCCGCAGATTGCCACCAACCTGGTGGACGAGCAAGCAGTGCAGCTATTGCGGGAGTGGATTGGGCAAATGAAGCGTTAAAAGGGCGTTATACGTGGCCGGCTGGGCCGCCTTCAGTGATGGCGGCGGCCGGGCCGCCTCATTCTCCGTTTATTCGGCGCGTTGGGCCTGCACCGCCAGCACTTCGTCAAATTCCGGCGGCCAGCCCCGTTGCCGACTTGGTCTGGCTGGCAAATAATGACGTAATCGCCAACGGTTCCTCGGTTCAGCAGTTCTTCGATGCGGCCCGTCGGCCGCTCGTAGCCCGCTTTACGCTCCTCCAACGTCCCCCCAGGTGAGTAATGGCCGCATACTCTGAAGTCCACAATGACGGTGACCAACCGCGCCGCTCTCGCAGCAGCCGCTTCATGCAGATTGCCCGGATCGTCCCGTTATTCGGGCCGGTGCTGGCGATTTACGCGCTGCTGATGGTATCGGGCATAGACCTGACCGCCTTTGCAGCGTTCCCCGCGATCCACTTGATCTCCGGCGCCACACTCCAGATTAACGGCAACGACCTGTTCCTGATCGGGGTCGTGCTGCTGCTCTTCTTCGAGCTGATCAAGGCCTCGAATGCCACGCAGCAGACCGTGTTCATCGAGCACATCCTTTCCACGTTGGTGTGGGTGGCCTTCGTGATCATGCTGATCACCGTGAAAGAGTGCGGCAACGCGACGTTCCTGATCCTGACCCTGATGTCGATGGTGGACGTGCTGGCCGGGTGGACCATCACCTACCGCACCGCCCTGCGCGACTGGGCCGTGGAGCGGTAGACGCCGTGGGGCCCGTTTCCAAACGTGCCCGTCGCGAACTCAAGAAGCCCGGCTTCTCAAAGAAGCCGGGCTTCTGTCATTGGCATATGTAGGGTGGGCCGAGCTCGCGCAGGCGATGCTGGCCCACCAAATGCGGGCGGCGCTCGAACACGCCCGCCCGAAGCCGCATTTGGTGGGCCGGCGGCCGCCGAGGCGGCCTTGGCCCACCCTACGGGCCTGACCGGCGCCCCAGGTGGCATTCCCGGCGGTCTGAGCTAAGATGACGGCTGTGCCAGGCTTGTGCTCCCCCGATCGCGGCCACGACCATGCCCCAGCCCAAAGACCACACGCAGAAGCGCGGCGTCATCGAGACCATTGGACGGCACATCCCCGGCTTCAAAGGCTATCTGGAGCGCGAATATCGCCGCGACAGCGACAAGCTCCAGCGCGACTGGCTGGCCGACCGGCTGCAACGCTCCAAGCGGTCGATCGACGACGTGATCAACCGCCTCACCGATGGCGGTCACCTCGACGCCCTGCCGGCGTGCGACCGGCTGCGGGCACGGCTGGATAAGCTGATGGGCCGCATCCGCGGGGCGATGCGCGGCTACAGCGGCTTTTTCGATCTCGTGAACGTGGACGTGGCCCTGCTCGATCGGGTCTACGAGCACGACGTTCAAATGATGGACCAGGTCGAAGTGCTGGCCGAATCCGTGGAGAAATTGCCGGCCGAGCCGGCGGCGTTACGGCAGGCAATCGATAAATCGCTGGGGCAGCTCGATGAGGTGGAGCGGGAGTTTCAGATGCGCGCCGATATTTTGAAAGGGCTGGAGTGATCGCGAGTTCAGAACTTGATCGTTCCCCTCGTTCCCAAGCTCCGCTTGGGAACGCACGTCTCGAAGCTCCGCTTCGAGTCCGCGAAGCAGAGCTTCGCCACGGGGGTTCCCAAGCAGAGCTTGGGAACCAGGAGCGTGGGGACCACGAGCTGGGGAAGCTCACTCCCCTGATCGACACCTTCGGCCGCGTGCACACCAACCTGCGGATCAGCGTCACCGACCGCTGCAACATCCGCTGCTTCTACTGCATGCCGGATGAGAACGTGCGTTCCTGCCGCGGCACGAGATCCTCACGTTCGAGGAGATCGAGCGGTTCGTGCGCGTCGTGGCGCGGATGGGCGTCAACAAGCTGCGGCTCACCGGCGGCGAGCCGCTCGTCCGGCGCCGACCTGCCGCGGCTCGTCGCGCATGCTCGCCGCCGTTCCCGGCATCGACGACATCGCCCTCACGACCAACGGCATCCTGCTGGCCGAGCAGGCCGCAGGCGCTCAAGGACGCCGGCCTGCGACGGCTCAACATCAGCCTCGACACGCTCGACCGAAGAAACGTTCCAGCAGATCGCCCGCCGCGAAGGGCTCGACCGCGTGCTGGCCGGCATCGCCGCCGCCCAAGCGCGTCGGGCTTCGAGAAGATTCGCGCTCAACGCCGTCGCGATCCGCGGCCTCACCGAGGACGAAATCGTCCCGCTCGGCCGACTTCGCCCGCGAGCGCGGCCTGGAGCTGCGGTTCATCGAGTTCATGCCGCTCGACGCCGAGAACGCACTGGCAGCACGAGCCAGGTGCTCGCCGGCGAGCGAGATCCGCGGCATGCTCGAAGCGCGAGTTCGGCCCGCTCGATGCCGCTCGCCGCCCGACGACCCCAGCCAGCCGGCGACCGATTTCGGCTTCGCCGACGGCGGCGGCCGCATCGGCTTCATCAACCCGGTCACGCAGCCGTTCTGCGGCGACTGCAACCGCCTGCGGCTCACCGCCGAAGGCAAGGTCCGCAACTGCCTGTTCTCGACCGTCGAATGGGACGCCCGCGCGCTGCTCCGCGGCGGCGGCAGCGACGACGAGCTCGCCGACCTCGTCCGCGACTGCGTCGACGCCAAGAAGCCCGGCCACGGCATCGACACCGCCGACTTCGTCCGGCCCGAGCGGGCGATGTATCAAATCGGCGGCTGAATGACGATGTCCAAGCACGAATGACGAAGGGTGGCTGGGGTTAAGTCGCAGCGCAACCCCAGCCGAGCTACCGACGAACGTCAACATCGGGAATGGCGCTTCCGCTGGGGCTTCGCTAACGCTCAGCCCCAGCCACCCCTCCGAACCCTCAGCCGCGGCCACACTTCGTCGCGCTTCACATTCGTCATGCTTCGTCATTCGTGCGTCGTCATTCGACATTCTGGATCCCGATGTCCGCCGGCCGCATCTACCTCGATAACGCCGCCACGAGCTGGCCCAAACCGGACGCAGTCTACGCCGTGGTCCAGCGCGATGCGCGAGCTGGGCGCCCTGGTGGGCCGCAGCGCCTATGCCGAAGCGGCGGAAGTCGAGCAGACGATCGTCAATGTCCGCAAGGACGTGGCCGGGCTGATCGGCACCGACGATCCGCGGCGGATCGTCTTCACGCTCAACGGCACCGACTCACTGAACACGGCCATTCACGGCGTGCTGCGGCCCGGCGATCACGTCGTTACCACGGTGGCTGAACACAACTCGGTGCTCCGGCCGCTGAGGGCCTTGGAGGATGCCAAGCAAATCGGGGTCACTCGCCTGCGGTGCGGCGCCGAGGGCATCGTCGATCCGGCCGACTTGCGGACCGCGCTGCGGCCGAAGACGCGGCTCATCGCCATGACGCATGCCTCGAACGTTACCGGCGCGCTTCAACCGGCCGCCGACGTGGGAGCGATTGCCCGCGAGCGAGGCTGCGCTGTTCCTGCTGGACGCGGCCCAGACGCTGGGCGATTTGCCGATCGACGCCAAAGCGCTCAACGTCGATCTGCTGGCAGCGCCGGGACACAAGGGATTGCTCGGACCGCTGGGCACCGGCGTGCTGTACGTGCGCCGGGCGTGGAGGGCCAGATGCAGAGCCTTCGCCAAGGCGGCACCGGCAGCCGCAGCGAAGAGGACCGCCAGCCGGAGTTTCTGCCGGACAAGCACGAGTCGGGCAACCTCAACGTGCCGGGCATTCTCGGCCTGGGCGCCGGCGTGGCCTATCTGCGGCAGCGTGGCTTGGCCGCCATCCACGAGCAAATCGCGGTGCTGACCGCGCAGCTCATCGACGGCCTATCGGCCATCGCGGGCGTAACGGTGTACGGGCCGCGCAGCCCCAAGTGCCGCGTGGGCATCGTGAGCATGAACATCCGCGGGTTCGACCCGCAGGAAGTGGCCGCTTCGCTGGACGCCGCGCGGCGGGTTCAGGTACGATCCGGCATCCACTGCGCCCCGCGAATGCACGAGGCCCTGGGCACGCTCGAAACCGGTGGCACCGTGCGGATGAGCATCGGGCCGTTCAACACGGCGGAAGACATCGAGGCGGCCGTGGAGGCAGTGGCCGCCTTGGCGGCTGCCAGTGGATGACGTACCTCGGCAGCTCGTGTCTGAGCCGAAATCCACTTTGCATTTTGCATTTTTCACTTTGCATTTTGCACTGGAGGGTGACGATCGAGGTGAGACGAATGCAAAATGCAAAGTGCAAAATGCAAAGTGCAAAATTCAAAATGCAAAGTAAGGAATGCCATGTCTCAGCCTTGGTACCACGACGGCCTTCGCTTCGAGTGTACTCAGTGCGGCGATTGCTGCTCGGGGACGCCGGGCTACGTGTGGGTCAATCAGGCGGAGATCGACGCCCTGGCGCAAGAGCTGGGCATGGATAGCGATGCCTTCGAAGCCAAGTACACGCGGCGGGTTGGCATCCGCCGCACGCTGGTCGAGTTCCCCAATGGCGACTGCGTGTTCCTCGATGAGCGGACGCGCAAGTGCACCGTCTACGCTGCCCGTCCGCGGCAATGCCGCACCTGGCCGTTTTGGGAGTCGAACCTGAAGACGCCCGAGGCGTGGCAGCGGACGTGCGACACCTGCCCGGGCTGCAACCGCGGCGACATCGTGCCGCTCGAGGAGATCGCCCAGCAGGCGGCAGTGGTCAAGGTGTAGCAGGCCGCCTGGCCCGTAGCCGAAGTCGCCAGACTTATGGCTGAACTTGAGGAGTTCAGCGAGCTTCGCTGCCGCGCGGGTAGAGCTAACGTCGTCTTGGCACCGGCCGCCGAGGGGGATACGTTAGGTGAATGCCGAGTGAACTCCCCCTCGTCAAGGAGCCGCGGCTCAAGTTATGGGCCGTGCGGGCGGCATTTGTGGCGCTCGGCCTGGCGGCCTGGTTTTGGACGCAGGGGCTGCTAGGCGCCCGGGCAGGTCCTGCCGGTGACGACGAGCTCGAGACGCTCGCCGGCGCCGTTCTGGTTCGGGGAGACGCCCTGCTGGAACTCTCCGCGCCGCTGAACGTCTATCTCAACGAGCACAAGAAGGTCGCGCATGCGCTGCTGATCGTCAGCTCGGCCATGATCGATCTCTTGGGCATTTTCCTGCTCGGGTGGTCGGTGCTGGGCGCTAGCCAGCGTCCGTTCCTGGGGCTGCTGGCGCTGTTTGCCATGCGGCAGGTCAGTCAGATGCTCTGCGCCTACCGAAGCCGCCGGGCCTGATTTGGGACTACCCCGGCTTTCGCTCCTTGCTCGTGACGTACCACGTAGATAACGATTTCTTCTTCTCCGGCCACACGGCGATTGCCGTGCTGGGGGCCATCGAGCTGAGCCGCTTTGTCGGCGGGCGGCTGCTCGGGAGGGCAGCTTGGGCAGTTCAATGCCTGATTGCCGCGGGTGCGGTATTCTTGATCGCCGTCGTGTTGCTGCTGCGGGCGCACTACACGATGGACGTGTTCACCGGCCTGATCGCCGCCGTGCTCGCGGCGATCCTGGCGGGCCGAGTCGCGCCGCAATGCGACGCCGCCTTGCGGCGCTTGGTGGAGCGGCGTCCCGCGGCCACGTCTAGCTGAAGCGTGCTCGCGCTAGAGGCGGTTTGAGCGCGGCCACGACGAAGACCTCTGGATCGACTTGCGGACAGAATGAACATCGAACATCGAACATCCAACATCGAAGGGAAAGCCGCCGTTGCGCCGCAGCATCGTTCAATGTTCGATCTTGGATGTTGGATGTTCGATGTTCGGCGCGAGGGTAACGACTTCGCCCAAGGTGGCCCTTCGCCTGCGGTGCCCACCGAGCTGACGACTTCGGTGACGGGCAACTCGCGCCCCTCCGACGCTAGCATGAAATACTGACTGTCCAAATAGCGACGCCGCGGCCTCACAGCTTGCGCAAGTTATGCAGCCCTTTGCTCTTGCCCCTGGCCGTGCCACGCAATACGATTCCCCACAGACTTCGCCCAGCGGCTAAGCTGCTTTCTTCCATGAACAACGAGGAAAAATCGATGTCCTGTTGTGCCTTCGTCCGCTCGCGCTGGTTCGTTTGCTCGTTGCTGGCAGTGGGAGTCCTGGCCGGCGTGGTCGTCTCCCTGGCCCGCGGCGACCTGGCCGGGCCGAAGGACAACGACAAGGTCATCTCGTATGCCGTGGTCCGGCTGATGCACCAGAAGCACCTTTCCGGCCGGCTGCAGGACGACGAGCTCTCCAAGCGCTGCTTCGAGTCGTTCCTCAAGTCGCTCGACCCGATGAAGGTGTACTTCAACCAGGCGGACCTCGACGAGTTCCGCCCGCTGGAGACGAAGCTCGATGACCAGGCCCGCGACAACGGCGGCAACGTGGCCTTCGCCTACAAGGTGTTCGAGCGGTTCCTCAAGCGCATCGATCAGCGGCTGACCTACGTGGATGAATGGCTCAAGGCCGACCATGATTTCAACGCGGACGAGGACATGATCACCGACCGCGACGCCCGCACCCACGCCAAGAACGATGAAGAAGCCCGCGAGATCTGGCGGAAGCGGATCAAGCACGACCTCTTGCAGCTCAAGGCCGACAAGAAGACGGATGCCGAAGCCCGCGAATCGCTCAAGAAGCGCTATCACAGCTTCGCCAAGCGAATGCACATGACCGACGGGGAAGAGCTGCTGGAGATCTTCCTGACGGCCATGACGAGCGCCTACGACCCGCACTCGACGTACATGTCGGCCGCCACCGAAGAGGACTTCAAGATCCACCTTCGGCTGAACCTCGACGGCATCGGCGCCCAGTTGCAATGGCAGGACGAGGTGACGGTGGTCTCCAACATCGTGGCCGGCGGCGCCGCCGACCGCGACGGCCGGCTCAAGGAGAAGGACCAGATCGTGGGCGTGGGCCAGGGCAAGACGGGCGAGATCGTCGATACCCACGGCATGAAACTCCGCGACGTGGTGAAGCTGATCCGCGGCAAGCGGGGAACCATCGTGCGGCTGAAGGTCATCCCGGCCGGCAAGACGGAAAGCACGGTCTACGACGTCACCCGCGACCGCATCATGCTGGACGACAGCGCCGCGCGGAGCCAGATCTTCGACGAGAAGGCGCCCGACGGCTCGACGGTCAAGGTGGGCGTGATCGACCTGCCCAGCTTCTACATGGACATGGACGCCATGAAGCGCGGCGATCGCGAGTACAAGAGCACGACCCGCGACGTGGCCAAAATCCTGGCCGACTTCCGCGCCAAGAAGGTCGAGGCCGTGATCCTCGACCTGCGCCGCAACGGCGGCGGCTCGCTCACCGAGTCGATCGACCTGACCGGGCTATTCATCGACCAGGGGCCCGTCGTGCAAGTCAAAAGCCCTGAAGGGGACGTCGAATCGCTGGACGACGACAAGCGCGGCGTGGCCTGGGAAGGTCCGCTGGTGGTGCTGGTGAGCAAGCTTAGCGCCAGCGCTAGCGAGATTTTCGCCGGGGCGATCCAGGACTACCGCCGCGGCCTCGTGATCGGCGACCACACCACGCACGGCAAGGGGACGGTGCAGACGATGGTCGATCTGAATCGGCCGTTCGCCTTCCTGGGCCCGCGCGATCCCAAGCTCGGCGTGCTGAAGCTGACGATCCAGAAGTTCTACCGCCCCAGCGGCGAAAGCACTCAGGAGCGCGGCGTGCTCTCGGACATCGAGCTGCCGTCGATCACCACGCACATGGACGTGGGCGAGAGCGACCTGGACTTTGCCATGAAGTTCGACAAGGTGGCCGCGGCCGACTACGATCCGGTGGACTACGTCAGCCCGGCCATGATCGGCCGGCTGAAGGAGTCGTCGGAGGCCCGGCGGACCAAGTCGGCCGAATTCCAGAAGCAGGTCGCCCAGATCGAGCGGTACAAGAAATTCAAGAGCCGCAAGAGCGTCCCCCTGAATGAGAAGGCCTTCTTCGCCCAGCGGGCCGAGGCGGAGCTGGACGACAAGGACCCCTTCGAGGAGGACGAGAAGGAGAAGAAGGAAAAGAAAAAGAAGGACGAAGTCGTGAAGCGCGACTACTACTTCAACGAGGCCATCGCCATCACCATCGACTACGCCCAGGCGATGAAAGACGTGCTGGCCAGCAGGTAGGATCGCGGCAGGTGCCGCGAGCCGAGCGGCACCAGATCGTCTGACAAAAAAACAGCACCCCGGCTGCTCGCAGCAGCCGGGGTGTTGGCGTTTAATGGAGTTGTCACGTAACGGGAGCATCCTGCTCCCGTGATTCGCCGGCCGGCAAGCCGCCCCCACAAGCTGTGACAGAGCACCAGCGCACCTGGAAAGACCACCATGAATCGCCGTCACCTCCGCCTTACCGCCGCCGTCATACTCCTGGCCCTCGCGGTGCCGACGGCGGCTTCGGCCCAGAAGCAGGCCCTGATCGAATCGATCAACCGTCGGGCCGATGTCTCCTGGGAGGCAGCCCGCAAGATTTGGGAGTGGGCCGAGCCGGGCTATCAGGAATCGCGCTCTGCCGCGCTCCTGGCCGAGATGCTGGAGAAGGCCGGCTTCGAGGTGAAGCGCGGCGTGGCCGGCATTCCCACCGCGTTCACTGCGACGGTCGGCCAGGAGAAACCCCTCATCGGCATCCTCGGCGAATACGACGCCTTGCCCGGCCTGTCGCAGACCGCCAGGCCGCAGCGCGAGCCGCTGGCAGCGGGCGGCTACGGGCACGCCTGCGGGCATCATCTCTTCGGCGTGGCGTCGGCCTCGGCGGCCATCGCGCTGGCCGAGCAAGTCAAAGCCGGCAAGATTCGCGGCACCGTGCGGTTCTACGGATGCCCGGCGGAAGAAGGGGGCGCGGCCAAGGTCTTCATGGCCCGCGAGGGCCTGTTCAACGATTGCGACGCCGTGCTGCACTGGCACCCGGGCAGCCAGAACTCCGCCGGCGACAGCACGAACCTCTCCCGCATGGCGGTAAAGTTCCGCTTCCTCGGCAAGGCCTCGCACGCAGCCGGCGCCCCGGACCAGGGCCGCTCCGCCCTGGATGCGGTCGAGCTGACGAACTTCGCCGTCCAGCTATTGCGTGAGCACGTGCCCGACTTCACCCGCATCCACCACGTCATCACCGACGGCGGCGGGGCGCCGAACGTCGTGCCGGAATTGGCCGAGGTCTATTACTACGTGCGACACCCCAAGGCCGCGGTCGTGCGCTCGATCTATAAGCGGGTCGTGTTGTGCGCCCAGGCCGGGCGCTGGCCACCGAAACGAAGCTGGACGTGGATTACGAGGGGGGCACGCTTTCGCTGTTGCCCAACGACGCGCTCTCCAAGGTCACGCTCAAGAACCTGAAGGCGCTCAACGACCTGGCCTACACCGCCGAGGAAACACAGTTCGCCGTCCGCCTCCGTACGACGCTCGAGCGGCCGCGCCGGCTGGACACCGTCCGCGAAGTCTACGAACGCGGCGCCAACGACATCTCCAAAGGCTCGACCGACGTGGGCGACGTGTCGTGGGTGGTGCCGACGACCGGCTTCACGACCGCCTGCTGGGTGCCCGGCACGCCGGGCCACTCCTGGCAGGCGGTGGCTGCCGGCGGGACGAGCATCGGCCGCAAGGGCATGCACCTGGCCGCGCGCGTGCTGGCCGCCACGGCCTGGGACTTGTACCAGGACCCCCGCCTCTTGGCCGCAGCCAAAGCCGAGCACCGCGAGCGCCTGGCCAGCGAGAAATACGAATCGTTGCTGGAGCCTGGCCAGAAGCCGCCGCTGGACTATCGCCTGCCGCCCAAGGCCCGAAAGTAGCAGGCACACTCCGTGTGCCGGCCGATGCGTGCCACGTCAACGGGTGGCACGCCCAGAACACGGATGTGATGGGCGTGGCGCGGCATTCCACGCCCTTCGCATCCGCGCTCAGAGCGTGCCACCCGCCATCCACGTAGCCGAATTCGCCAGAATTCCGGCGAGCATAGCTCGCCGCGCCCGAAGTCTGGCGACTTCGGCTACGCGCATCCAGGTCAAGGGCGTGCCACGTGCTGCGCCAGTCGATATGCTGGAATAGTTGGCGAGCTGACCTCTGTTGGGCATCTAGCCGGCTTTCGGCCAGGCGGATTCTATGGGCGAGCAGGATATCTTCCTCGAGGCATTGCGCATCCCAGACTCGGCAGGGCGAACGGCCTACCTCGACCGCGCCTGCGCGGGCGACGGTGCGCTGCGGCGCCGCGTGGAGATGCTGCTCCTGGCCCACGCCAATGCCTGCGAGGGACCGCCGGCGGCGGATCAGGCCACGCTCGATGAGACCGCTGCGCCGGGAGAGGAAGATACGCCCGGAAGAATCGGCCCTTACAAGCTGCTCCAGCGGCTCGGCGAAGGCGGGATGGGCGAAGTCTGGATGGCCGAGCAGCAGGAGCCGGTCCGCCGGCGAGTGGCCCTCAAGATCATCAAGGCCGGCATGGACTCGGCGCAGGTCGTGGCCCGCTTCGAGCAGGAGCGGCAAGCCCTGGCCATGATGGACCACCAGAACATCGCCAAGGTGCTCGATGCCGGGACCACGGCGACCGGGCGACCCTACTTCGTGATGGAGCTGGTGCACGGCGTGCCGATCACGAAATACTGCGACGAGAACAAGCTGCCGCCGGCCGAGCGGCTGGCGCTGTTCGTCGGCGTGTGTCACGCCATCCAGCACGCCCACACCAAGGGCATCATCCACCGCGATATCAAGCCGTCCAACGTGCTGGTCACGCTCTACGACGGCCAGCCCGTGCCGAAGGTGATCGACTTCGGCGTGGCCAAGGCCACCGAGCAGCGGCTGACCGAGCGGACGATGTTCACGCAGTACGGCACCATCGTCGGCACACTGGAGTACATGGCGCCCGAACAGGCCGAGATGAGCGCCTTGGGGGTGGATACGCGCAGCGACGTGTATTCGCTGGGCGTGCTGCTCTACGAGCTGCTTGACCGGGTCCACCCCGCTGGAGCAGTCAGCGGCTGAGGGCCGCGAGCTATGTCGAGATGGTCAGGCTGATCAAGGAGGAAGAGCCACCCTCGCCCAGCTTGCGGCTCAGCGGGTCGGGACCGGCGCTGGCGACGATCTCGCGGCAGCGCGGCACGGAGCCGGCCAGGCTGAAGAAGCTCGTCCGTGGCGAGCTGGACTGGATCGTGATGAAGTGCCTGGAGAAGGACCGCACGCGCCGCTACGAGACGGCCAACGCGCTGGCCCGCGACATCGAGCGCTACCTGGCCGACGAGCCGGTCGAGGCCTGCCCTCCGTCGGCTGGCTACTTGCTGCGGAAGTTCCTCCGCCGGAACAAGGGCAAAGTGGTGGCCGCGGCCGCCGTGCTGGTCACGCTTCTGGCGGGCATTGCCGGAACGACCTTCGGAATGATCGGCGCGATCATCAACGGTCGGGCGGCGATCGTGGCCGCGGAGAACGCCAACAGCGCCGGCCAGGTCATTGCTCAGGACTTGCTCGCCGCGGCCCACAACTTTGGCGAGCCCGATCCGGACATGCAGCTCCGCTTTGCCCTCAAGGCGTCCGTTTGGCGGATCGACGCCAACATGCGGGGAAACCTGACGCCGAGCGTGGAAATGGCCGCCCGCATGGCCCTGGGTCGGGCGCTGATTGGCCTGGCCGAGTATGAAGAGGGCCGGCGGCATGCCGAGCGGGCCCTCGAGCTGGGCCGTCAGAACGGCGAAACGCACATCGACACCCTCATCGCCACCTTGCTGGTGGCCGTCGCCGACCGCTACCTGGGCAACTACGAGCAAGCGGAGAGGGCCGCCGAGCGGCTGCTGGAACTCTGCTGGGAGCCTCGGCGAGAGACGCGCTTTCTGACCCTGGAAGTGGTGGGGCTGCGGGCCGCGTTGCACGTCGATCGTGGCCGGCCGGACGAAGCCCAGCGCCTTCTGAATGACTCGCTCGAAGCGGCCCGCGACCGATACGGAGAAGAGGACGAGTACACCCTCTTGGCGTATGGCGAGCTGTTGCGATTCTACCTCGTTCACGGCAAAGCGCGCGAGGCGGAACCCTTGTGCGCTCGCGCCCTGAAGGCCGCGGAGAAGGGGAGCAATCAGCAGCGCCACGCCAATTTGCTCTTCCTATTGGGAACGTGCCAACTGCGGCTCGGCAGCGCCGCCGAGGCGGAGCGTGTGTTGCGCGAAGCCACCGCGACTGGAGGGTGGTCCAGCCCAGACTACGGACGCGACCATTTGGCCAAGACCAGGCTTGGCGCGGCCGTGGCTGCCCAGGGGCGTTTCGCCGAGGCCGAGCCTCTCCTGCTCCAGGGCTATGAACGACTGAAGCGCCGCCGCACCACTCCCTATTGGGAACGGGAGCGCGAGGAGGCATTGAACGAACTGGTGCGCCTCTACGACGCCTGGGGCAAGAACGACGACGCGGCCAAGTGGCGCAGCGAGCTGGCCGGGCTGACAGCCAAGCCTGCCGAAGGCAACCGGTAGCGGCCGTGGCACGGCCATCTTGGCCGTGAACGCACGGGCGCCAAGCCCGTGCCACGACGTATAGACACCTTGATGGGCGATGGCCGCCGTCCCTAAACTAGCGCGGCGTCGTGGTGCTGTCGCTGTTGTCGCTGCCGCCGTCCCACGAAATCGGGAGACTCCCATTACCGCCCCCGTCCAGACTGAGTTGGCTTACCAGAAGTGCGTCAGCGCGCACTGCGGGGCGACGTATGCAATCGACGAAGTCCGCGTGGCCTGCGAGGCCTGCGGCGGGCTGCTCGACGTGGCCTACGACTGGGACCGCTGCCCGCCCGCCGGATCGCTTGAGCTGGTTCGAGGAGAAGTGGGCGCGCCGCAGCGAGCCGCTCTGCTTCAGCGGCGTCTGGCGGTTCCGCGAGCTGCTGCCGTTCGCCCCGCCGGACAAGGTCGTCACGATCGGCGAGGGGCAGACGCTGCTCGCAGCCGGCGGACGCGCGTGGCCAAGTACGTCGGCCTGGAGCCCGGCCGGCTGTTACCTGCAGTACGAGGGGATGAACCCCTCGGGCAGCTTCAAAGACAACGGCATGACGGCCGCGTTCACGCACGCCCGCATGATCGGCGCCCGGCGGGCCGCCTGCGCCTCGACCGGCAACACCAGCGCGTCGCTGGCCCTGTACTGCTGCGTCACGCAGGCTGATGCAGGCGGTCATCTTCATCGGCTCGGGCAAGATCTCCTACGGCAAGCTGTCGCAGGCGCTCGACTACGGCGCGCTCACGGTCCAGATCGCCGGCGACTTCGACGACGCCATGCAGCGCGTGCAGCAGGTCAGCGCAGCAGCTGGGCATCTACCTGGTCAACAGCGTCAACCCGTTCCGGCTCGAAGGGCAGAAGACGATCATGTTCCGCGTGCTGGAGGCGCTGCGCTGGGAAGTCGCCCGACTGGATCGTCGTGCCCGGCGGCAACCTCGGCAACGCCAGCGCCTTCGGCAAGGCGTTCCTCGAGCTGCAGCGAGCTGGGGCTGATCGACCGCGTGCCGCGGCTGGCGGTCATCAACGCGGCCGGCGCGAACACGCTCTACGAGCTGTACGAGCAGCGCGGCCTGCGCTGGAACGGCGGCCGGCCCGACATGCGCGCATCGTCGACGACTACTACGCCGAGCTCGACGCCGCGCGGCCGCCGAGGCCGTCGACGATCGCCAGCGCCATCGAGATCAACCGGCCGGTGAACCTGACGAAGTGCCTGCGGGCGCTGGACGTGCTGCGACGGCGTCGTCCGCGAGGTGACCGACCAGGAGATCCTCGACGCCAAGGCCCAGGTCGGCGCCGGCGGCCTCGGCTGCGAGCCGGCCAGCGCCGCCAGCGTCGCCGGGCGCGCAAGCTGCTGCGCGAGGAAGGCGTCATCGCGCCCGAGCGAGCGCGTCGTCTGCATCCTCACCGGCCACCAGCTCAAGGACCCGACGGCGACGGTCGCCTATCACACGCACCGACCAGGCGAAGTTCGACGAAGTGCTCGGCAGCCGCGGCGTGAGGCGGGCCGCGTTCGCCAACCGGGCCGTGCAGGTGGCGAACGACCTGGACGAGATCGTGCGGGCGATTCAGTTGTATAGTTAGGCTCGCAAATGGCGCAGCTCGAGCTCGATCGCTTGCCTTCTTACGACGACGAGGCCCTACTGGCTGAACTACGTCGTACGGCATCTCTTGTGCCGACGAAATACTTGACGTGTGACGATTTCGACCGGCTTTCGAAGGCCTCTTCCTCATACATCCGCAAGCGCTTTGGTGGCTGGCGTCGCGCGCTGACGCGGGCAGGCCTGACACACCGCTTCAGTGGTGGCGAGGGATGGAGAACAAGGCCGCGGCGCACGTTGAGCGATGACGAACTGCTTAACGAATTGCGTCGAGTAGCGGACAAGCTTGGTGGGGAACCGCTAACGATCGAAGCGTTTACTCAACATGCGAGTATGCACGGCGAGACCGTCAGGCGACGGTTCGGGTCATGGTGGACCGCTCTGAAGAATGCTGGACTTCCGATTTCAAACCTTGGAAAGCGCTGCTCAGACGACGACTACTTTGAGAACCTGTTGACGGTGTGGACACACTACGGGCGGCAGCCCAAGTATGGTGATATGGATGTGCCGCCTTCGTGGATTCGAGCCAAAGCGTATGAGGCGAAATGGGGCACGTGGACAAAAGCCCTGCTTGCATTTCTAGTCCTCGTTAACGTGGACGTGTCGGAAACTCCGTCGCCACCAATCAAGCATCTCAAAAGAGCCCCAGGGGGTCGCACGTGAGAGGTTTTGGGATTCTTCGATCTCGCCGCGATGTCGCCCCCGTGCCTCGTGATACAATGGTGATGGAGGTAACACGATGCCCACTTTGCAATTAAGCAATCAACAGGTCGTTGACTTGGTCAAGCAACTGCCACCCGACAGTAAGCGGGCCGCGCTTTTAGCCCTCGCCAAAGACGCATCTGCGCGGCGAGAGGAGCGGATGCAGTTCGCCGACGCCCAACTCGAGCGGCTCTGCGTCGAGCGCGGATTGGACTGGAAGAGTATGTCGGAGGACGAGCGAGAGGCATTCATCGATGGTCTGGTCCACGAGGACCGCCCATGCGGCCAGTAGCAGTCTTCGACACGAGCAGGTTGCCGAGACTCTGGCCGACCTCTTGTCCGTCTTGAGAGTCGTGAGCATCACGGGCGACCTGAAGGTAGTCTCTTCCGACCCGGATGACGACAAGGTCCTGGAATGCGCCGTGGTGGGAGCGGCCACACATATCGTCAGTGGTGATCGGCGGCATCTGCTGCCGTTACGGAGCCATGCTGGTATCTCGATCATGAGCCCAAGCGCATTCGTCCAATTGCAGGACGAGGCCTCTTAGTGTGACGTCCCTCGCTGACGCGTCGGGCTAGTGTGACGGGCCTCGCGGGGCGTTACTTGTCTACGGCCAGGTGCCGATAGAGCGGCAGGTGGCGGTAATACACTTCCAGCGTGCATACGGCCAGGGCCGTCATGTAGAGCCGGCCCCCTTCCGTGTCGAAGACGCGGTCGCCGCCGCGTTGCGGCGTCCAACTGCCGGCCTCGTGGCCGCGCGTCTCTTGCATGCCGATCAGCATGTCGCGCATCTTGTCGTTCCACTCTTTCCACTGGCGGCCGCCCATGTGGTGCATCGTCTGCGTGGCGTAGTACCAGTAGTACATGTTGGGCTTGTCGCGCGTGGGGGAATGCTCATCCAGCAGCCAGCGGCAGCCGTCGATCATGCCCTGATGATCGTTGGACCAGCCGCCGTATTGCCGGCAGAGCAGCGCCTCGGCCGTCATCGCCGGCAGCGGGTAGTTGACGCCCGGCTGGTAGGTGTACAGGCCGCCGTAGCGATCGGTCTGGCAAGTGTCGAGGAACTGGTGCGTGTCATCGAGCACACCGCCGGGCACGTCCAGGTTGCCCATCTGACCGCTGCGCAGGGCCATGTATTGCCAGCCGACGACGCTGACGTCGCCGGCCTGGCCGGGCTCGTAGCGCCAGCCGCCGCGGGAGTGCTGCGCCTTGACGATGAAATCGAGGGCGGCCTGGGCCGGGCCGCGCAGGTCTTCGTCGCGCGTCATGGCGTAGGCCTCGCACAGGGCGATGGCCGCCTGACCATGGGCATACATCCGGCCCTGACCGCTGCCGCGCAGGTCGCCGTTGCGGCGCTGATTGCGGACCAGCCAGGTGAGGCCGTTCTCGACCACCTCGCGGTACTTGCCATCCTGCTTCTTGTGCGTCTCGCCGATTCCCAGGAAGGGGAGCAGGGCCAGGCCGGTGGCGGCCGTATCGGCATGCACGCCGGGGTTCTTGCAGCGGCCGTTGCAGCCGCCGGCCCGATGGAAGTTGTGCAGGCTCCAGCTTCCGTCGGAGTTCTGATGGCGGGCCAGCCAGTCCAGGCCGCGGGCCACGGCGGCCTCGCTCAATTTGGTTCCGCCTTCTTGCTCGGTGGTCTGTGCGCGGGCTTCGGGACTGCGGCCCTTCAGCGCGGACGCGCCCTGCGCCTCGGCCGGAGTGGCAGCGAGGGGGGGCGGCTTCTTTTCGGCCGGCGGCTCGAGGGGATCGGGGGCGACCTTCTTTTCCGGCTCGGGCTTCGCGGGCGGATCGGGTTGCTGCTCCTCCTTCGGGTCAGGCTCGCCTTTCTTGACGAACTCGAGGGGGTCTTCCTCCGGCTCGCCCTTTTCGGCCCCCAGCGACGGGTTATCGGCCAGCCGCGTCGAGAAGACCAGCGGCGGGTCGCCGCCATCGACCTGGAGATCGAGCACCATTGCCAGCAGGATCAAGAGCGCCATGTGCAAGAGCGCGCTCACCAGCCAGGCCGGCAGGTTGCTGAAGAAGTCGCGAAGCCAGACGGTGACTTCTCCCTCTTCGCCGATCTCATTCAAGCGACGCCGTGCCCGGCTGGGGCCGTGAGCGGCGGAGCGACGCACCGGCTCGGGCGCCGCCACGATCGTCGGCATCGCGGGCGGCGATGGCTTCGCAGCAGGCTCCGCCGCCGGCGCGGGCTGAGGCTTGGGCTGCTTGGGGCGTGCGGGCGGCGCCGGCTTGGGCCGGGGCGGCTCGGGCGGCGGCGACTCGACGCGCGGCGCAGCCTGCTGGGCCTGCGACTGCTCCAGCAATCGCTGCACTTCGCGCTGCTGCTCTTCGGTGAGGACGACATTCGACCCGCAGACCCAGCAGTCGGCCGCCATCAGCCAAAGGCGGATGGTCATCGGCGAGCCGCAGTCGGGACACGCGCAGGTGACGGAGTTTCCCTGGAGGAAGAATTGGCTGCGCGCGGAGTCACCTTCGCGGCCTTCGGGGCGAAGGTCGCCAAATTCCAACTGGCTGTCTCCCCGAGCCATAGGATCGCTGGTGTCGTCAGAGGCGATCGGGCCGACGTGAAGCGACGTTAGTAGTTTACCAACGGGCTGCCGGGATAGACAATCATCGGCGGCGTATTCGCCGGAGCAGATTCTCCCAGGTGGCCGAAGTCGTCGGACTTCGGGCTTTCGAGGGCCTTTTCGCGACCCCCCGAAGTCTGGCGACTTCGGCTACTTCCCGGACCTTACGGCGAGGTCGCCGCCGGATCTTCCAGACTGCCGGTCAGCAGCAGGCCCTCGATGCGGGCTTCGGCCGTTCGCAGTTCTCGCAGGGCGGCCAGATAGGTGAGGTTCGCTTCGAAGTAGGTGCGCTGCGCGGAAAGCATGTCCGTGAACGTGAGCTCGCCACCGCCGTACGCTCGAGCGATCAGGTCGAGCGTGCGCTGGGCCTTATCCAGGATCGAGCCTTTGTACCCTTCCGCCTGGCGGCGGGCCGCGGCATACTGCGCGTAGACCTCGGCCAGCCGCTGTTGAAGCGACAGGGCCACGCGATCCAGGTCCCGCTCGGCGGCGTGCACCTCGCTGGCGCGGTCAGGATGTTGCCCTGATTGCGATTGAAGACCGGAATGGGAATCGAGGCCTGAAAACCGCCGATTACGTCGCGCGTGGCACTGTCGTGTTGCACGCTGCCTTCCAGGGTGACGTTGGGGATCGGCTCGGCCTGGGCACGGGACAAGGCCCACCGTGCCCGCTCGACGCGGACGGCGGCGGCGGCCATCTCAGGGCTTTCGTAGAGCAGGCGCTCGAGGGCTGCGTCCCAGCAATAGTCGCACGCCGGCGCGTCGGCGGCGCCCACCAGGGCTGGCCGGGGGCCACAGTTGGCTGCGCCCGGCGGCAGGCCCATGCGTGCGGCCAGCGTCTGCCAGGCGGCCTGCTGTTGGTATTGTGCGCGGGCCAGCTCGATGCCGGCGGCCTGGCTTTCGATCTGCGCCCGGAGCACGTCGGCGGTGCTGGCTTCTTTGGCCTTCCGCAGTCCTTCGGCGGCGCGGATGCCGCCGTCGGCGATCTTCACCAGCTCCGCAGCCACCTCCGCCCGGCGCTGGCTGAGCAGCGCGTCGTAGAACGCGATCCGCACGTCGTTGGCCACCCGCAGCCGCTGGGCGGCGAGCCGCTGCTCGGCCAGGGCGATGTCGCGGGCAGCGACTTCGCGGCTGAGCCCGAGCTTTCGGCCCGTGACGAACTCCTGGCTGATGAAGCCGCCCTGCTGCCCGGCCCGGCCTTCGTTGCCGACTTCTGTCGCCAGGTAACCGATCTGTGGATTGGGGACCAGGCCGGCTTGGAGCCATGCGCCGTGCGCCCCCTGGACGCGGGCGGCGGCCTGGGCGATCGTCGGGTTGTTGGCTAGGGCAATCGCTTGAGCATCGGCCAGCGTCAGCGCAGGTATCGGCTCCTCGGATCGAGCAGGAGCGAAGGGCTCGCGCGCAGACGGCGGGACCTCTTCGATCGGCGGACCGGCAAACGGCACCGCGCGCCGCGTGGCTTGTGTGTGCTGCGTCGCAGGGCGCAGATGCACGGCGTGCGCAGTGCGCGACGCCAATGCGGGCCTGCCGGGCGGCCCTTGAGCGGCGGCGACGAGCGGGCAAAGCCCCAGCAACGAGATGGCAATGGGTCGCAGTTTCCGCATGCCCTACCCCCCTCTTTACTCCCGGGCGCACGGCCGATCCTGAAGCGCGCGGCCTCGTTATCTATGCTCGACTGCCGGGGAGCTTGGGGAACAAGGTTTCGATTGCATGCACCATGCAGGATGGATTTACCGTCAGCAGGTGCAGTCCTGGCCGGCGCCGCCGGACTTTGACGGACGGTCACCGCGTGGTGCGAGCGTCTCGCGGGTCCCGAAGCCCGCGACCGTGGCAACGGATGCGCCAGGCAGGAAGTCGTCTCCCAGTGGGGAAGCGCCTGACAAATATGCCGTGGAGACCGGCTGTATCGAGGAACGACTTGCCACGGCATGGCCTTGAGACGGCTGCCCGGGCCCCTCCTGCGCCAATTGGGCCGTGCTCATGGCGGCCACGCGCTGGTAGGCATCGTGGTCCGCCGTGGTCTCGGTTGCTGGCGACCAAGGAAGAGCGCACCCGGACGCGGGCACAAGGCACAGGGCAGCCAGGCCGCACAGGCTGATCCGGCAACGATATGGGGTTGGCATCGATGCCTCCTGCATCAGGAAAGAATCCGTTGGATGGTCAACTTACGCCTGTTTGAGGGCCGTCACGATCTCCGCCCTAGCGGCGTGCCAGGCGGGCGCGATGCCCGCCAATAGCCCGACCGCCACGGAAACGATCGCGCCGCTGGCCACCAGCTGCCAGGTGGGCCGAAAGGCCAGCAGCACTCCTTCGGCGCCGATGGCAAACTTGCCCAGCCCGAGCACGGCCAGCCCGCAACCGACGCCGAGCAAGCCGCCGGCCGCGCTCAGCAGAAAGCTCTCGGCGACGATCAACCGGAAGATACGCTGCGGTCTGAGGCCGATCGTCTGCAGCACGGCGTGCTCCTTGATGCGGTCCTGCACGGACATGATGGTGGTGGTGGCCACCAGGGCCAGCACCAGGCCCACGCAGGCATAGCCGAGCCAATGGACGAAGCCGATCAGCTCCGCCAGGTCGGCCAGCGTCTCGGCCTGAAAGACCCCCTTGGTGCGGGTGGTGGTGGCGACCGGCCCTTGACGATAGTGATCGTCGATCGCGCGGGCCACGGCGTCCGGATCGGCCTTGTCGGTCAGGTGCACTTCGAACTGCGTGACGGTGCCGATGTCCGCCGGCCCTCGCGCGCGTTGCAGGAAATCCAGGTGCGTGTAGATGAAGTTCTCTTCAGCGGGCACGGCGGAGCGAAAGGTCGCGGCCACGAGCACCGTCACCGTGCCCACCCCGAACTTGTCGCCCACCTTGAGCTTGCGGCGGTTGGCCACGGCCTGGCCCACCAGGGCGGCGTCGCCCGAGCGCTCGAACCGGGCCCAGTCGCCGGCGATCAGCTCGATGTCCCGGCTGGCGCGGAGCCTAGCCGGCGGGAAGCCCTGGAACACGATGGCATCCAGGCTTGCCCGGCAATTGTTCGTAAACACCTTGATCGGCACAACGTCCTTCACGCCCGGCACTTCTGCGATGAACCGGCCATAGTCCTCCGGCAGTCGGCTGCTGGTGGGGCAAAAGCGGTTCTCTTGAAAGACCACCAGCGTGCGGCGGGCCGCCTGGTCGTCGGTCAACCGGCCCAGGGCCTCCTGCGCCGAGCCGACGCAGAAAAAGACGAAGAGCGCGACCGCCGCGCCGCTCACCGTCAGCAGCGTGCGCGTGCGGTGCCGCCAAAGCGTCTTGAGAACGTACGGGGCAAAGCGAAACATGTCAGGCGCTCCGGAGCAGGTCGGGCTTCAGGCTTCGGGCTTCGGCCTTCGGCAATAGGGGCTCGATGAGCTGGCCTCGCTCCAGCCGCACCTGCCGGCCCGCAATCGCGCCCACGTCGGGATCGTGCGTGACGACCAATAGCGTCATGCCCAGCTCGGTGTTCAGGCGGCGCATCAGCTCCAGAATCTGTAACGTGGTCTCGTCGTCCAGGTCGCCCGTCGGCTCGTCGGCGACGATGATCGTGGGATTGGCCACGATGGCCCGGGCGATGCCGACCCGCTGCTCCTGTCCGCCGGACAATTGGCGCGGGTAGTGCTCGGCGCGATCCACGAGATCGACGGCCCGCAGGGCGATCTCGACGCGCTTGCGTCGCTCGGCGGCCGACATCGGCAAGAGCAGCAACGGCAGCTCGATGTTCTCGTAAGCGGTCAGCACGGGAATCAGGTTGTGCGTCTGGAAGACATAGCCGATGTGCGCGGCGCGCCAGTCGGCGAGCTTCGCACGGGAGAGCTTGGTGATGTCGGTACCCTGCACGATGATCTGGCCCGAAGTCACGCTGTCGATGCCGGCCACGAGGTTGAGCAGCGTGCTCTTGCCCGAGCCGCTGGCACCCATCAGCGAGACGAACTCACCCTGGTGGATCGTGAGATCGACGCTGCGCAAGGGCGTGATCTTCTCGCTCCCCTTAGTGTATTCCTTGGTGACTTCGCGGATTTCGACTAGTGCCATGATGGGCTCCCTACGCTGAAAGCGTTCAACTCCTTAGCCCAGGGTTTTGCCGCGCCAGCGGCTACCCTGGGTCCGAATCACCCAAGACCACCATCAACCCTGAAAGGGTTGCACGAACGTGTGACGCGCTTCTGTGCAACCCTTTCAGGGTTGGCTTAGGGTCCTTCTGCTCTCAACCCAGGGTAGCCGCGTGCGCGGCAAACCCTGGGCTTTGGAGTTCAACCCTTTCAGGGTTGATATTCACAACGCAGCCCCTGGTCGTCAGCTTCTATGGCATTTATTAGCGCTATTGAGTTCGTTCACCTATTCACCTTCATGAGCGCTTATTAGCGTTTATTAGCGTTCCTCACTTCGAGGCTGAAGGCTGCTGCCCTGGTGATTGCACGCCCAACGAGGGTTCCTCGCCGGTGATGCGGATGCGTTGGCCGTCTTTCAGGTCTTCGCGGCCGGAGACGATCAGCTTGTCCGTCGCCGTCAGGCCTTCGACGACTTCGATCAAGTCGGCGGTCCCTGCCCGGCCCAGGCGAACGGGCTGCCTCCGGGCCGCGCGGCGCTCGCGATCGGCGACCCATGTCGCCGCTTCCCCGCTGGACTGATCGATCAGTTGCCGGGGCACCAGCAGCCGCAGCGGGCTTTCCGCCCCCGTCGTGCCGCGAGGTTGCTCCGGCGCGACAAACGTGACTTGCGATAGCATGTCCGGCTTCAGCAGCGCGGAAGGCGACTTGATCGAGACTTTGACCTGCAAGGTGTTCTTGCTCGGATCGGCCTGCGAAGTGACTCGCAGCACCTCGCCGTCGAGCGCTCCGGAGACCGCGGCCGTTTCGATCTTCACGCCCTGCCCCGGCTGGACCTGCGGCACGTCTTCCAAGCGCACATCGACGCGGACTTGCAGAGATGCGGGATCGTACAGGCTCACGACGTTGCTGGCGTCGCGGGCCGAGTTGGGATCCATGCCGACCAGCCGGTCGCCTGGTCTGGCCAGGACCGCCAGCACCTTGCCCGCCATCGGGGCGCGGATGGTCATGCGATCCAGGTGCAGGCGAGCGGTTTGTTCGCTCAATCGGGCCTGGCTCAGTTTGGCGTCGGCGACTTGAACCTGCGCGTTGGCCTCGGCCAGCCGGCGTGCTTCTTCTGCCTTCAGCTCGTAGCGCTGCTTCAAGGCGTCGCAGCGGCGCTGGAGGGCCTGAGACTGTTCTTCCAAGCGCGGCTGCCGGGCCTTGATCTCCGCGACTTCATTGGCGGCGGCCTCCAGCTCGGATTGGGCTTGTTGCAGCCTTCTCTCCGGGATTCCTTCGCCGGCTTCTTTCCGGCCATCGAAGACTTGCTGAGCCAGCCGGTGCTTGGCCTGGGCGGTGCGAATCGCAAACGGCAGGTTCGCCAAGGCCGATTTCAATTGGGCCAACTGCGACTCGGCTTCGGCCAGGTCGGCCTGAAGATGGACGGGTTGGTCGAACTTCGTGCGCGCTTCCGCGAGCGCCGCCTTGGCCCCAGTAACGTCGGCTTGGCGGAGCTTCACTTCGGCCTCGGCCTGCTTGACGGCGATATGTGCATCGGCGTCCACCAGCCTGGCCAATGGCTGATTGACGGCCACCTCCTGGCCTTCGAGGACCAGCAGTTGCTCAACGACGCCCGCCGCCAGGGCATTGACGAGCGTCGCCGATGGCCGCGGCTCGATCCAGCCGGCCGCCTGGAAGAGCGGCGTGCCCGAGACCTGCACCTCGGCCCGGCTGACCACGACGGGCACAACGGTCACCGGCCTGGCGGGCCACAGGCTATCCTGGGCCGCCCAGGCGACTAGCATCAGGAAGGCCGCGACCATCCCCGCCGGCAACACGTACCGCGACAGCACGTGACCTGTGCCATGCGGCACCCGAGCTGCTGCCGGCGGCGCGCGATCGACGGCGAGCTGCTTGAGATCCAGTTCCCTGGCAACACGCGCGGGATCGCCCGTCGTTCGATGTTGGACGTTGGACGTTGGAAGTTCGATGTTCACTTTGCTCATACCGACCCTCTCCCAGCGGAGAGCAAGTCACAAAACCTGCTTGTTCGCTCCACGGTTCACGTCGGGCTTACGCCTCGACGCTCGCCGGCCGTTAACGTCTCGACGCTCGCCTACACCGCTTTGATCCCTTCCACGACTGACATCCGCATGGCCTTGACGGCCGGCGGAATCGCCCCCAGCGCCCCTAGCAGCAGCCCGGTGCCGCAGCCGATGAGGATTCCGACACCGTCGATGGAGAGCGCGAAGGCCCCCATCGTGAACCGCACGGCCGTCCCTTGTGCCAGAGCCAGGGCCAGCAGCGACCCCAGGAGCGCCGCCGCGGCGGCCAACAGCGTGGACTCTTGCACCAGCGCCAGCAGCACCGCCCTGCGGCGGAAGCCGATCGCCTGAAGCGTCGCCAGCTCGCGCACGCGGCCGACGACGGAGCCATACATCGTATTCAGCCCGGCGAAGATGCCGGCCCCGGCCACGAGCACCACGACCATCCAGCCCAGCATCCGCACCGGCCGGTAGTGCTTCTGCAATGACGCGTAGTATGCCGTCTCCGGCGAGGCCTGAAGCTGAAGGTCGAAACGTTCCTTGCAGAACAACTGCACGTCCGAGGGCTTTGCACCGGGGCCCAGGGTCACCGCCACCAGGCCCAGGTCCTGACGCTTGAGCGCCTGCTGCAAGGGGGCCAGCGGGCACCACAGCTCCGATTCCAGCGCTGCCCCGCCGGCGACAAACGTGCCGGCCACGCGCCACGAGCGGCCCTCGAAACGCACCGTCTGCCCGACGGCCAACGACTCGGCCTGGCAGCCGAGCTTCGAGTGCGCCAGCCGGCCGACGAGGACCTCGTCATCCGCCGGCCACGCGCCTGAGGTAATCTGCACCTGGCGGCGAACCAAGGGGGCGGCCGTCGTCACGCCGCGCACCAGGCCCAGGTTGGCCCGCCCGTCGTCGCCCACGGCGATCCGCGTGCCCAGGTACAACTCGGGCGAAACATGCTTCACGCCGTAGCGCGTCTGCACCCCTTGCAGGCTGGCGGAGAGCAGGGCCGCCGTATTGGCGGCAATCGACGAATTCTCCAGGCTCTGATCGACGCTCAACGAGTAGACCAGCACCACGTTCTCATCGCCGCTGACCGTCAGCGACCGCTCCAATCCACGGATGAAGCCGACCACCAGCAAGACCAACAGGACCACGGTGGTCAGGCCGGCCAGCGTGAACAGGCTGCGGGACGGCCGCCGGAACAGGTTCCGCACGCCGTATTCCCAAGGCAGCAGACGCAGTCGCATGGCGAATGACTCCCTATCTGCGGACGTAAAGCCCGTCGGCCAGCACGGTCAGATTGCCGGACTCGTCCCGCTGCACGCGGCCGCGGACCACCACGGTGTCCTTGGCCTTGAGGCTGAACAGCTCGCGGGCATCGGCCTCCAGGGTGCGGCCGTTTTCGTCTACGATCTTTACCAGCGCCGTCTGCCCGACCTGATCCTTGTCGGTGCAGCAAGGCTTGGTGCAACCCTCCTCACAGTCCTCGCAACAATCCTCGCTCTCATCAGCCACCGCCGAGGCGTCAACCAGCATGAAGGCGGCACGGCCTTCCACCCAGGGGGACGGGCCGCCGATGCGGCCGACGATGACGCGCGATTCGTTGTTCTTGGCCTCGTTGCGGGCCGCAATCACGCCGATGGCGCCTTCCGGCTCGGCGGACAATTCAAACGCCGCGCCGTTCACCGTAACGCTGTTCTGGCCGGGCTGCTGGCCGCAGCCGCACAGCAGGCCAAGGGATAGCAGCAAAGTGAGATGAGCCAGTTTCATGAAGCACTCCTTATGACGAACAGTGTGGGGAGAATTGAAACGTCGTCAGGCATTCGCGGGCAGCCGCGACCAGTCACGTCACGGGCCTAAAAGCCGGGCTTGGAGGTAAACATTCCGCTTGGCCCCGCCAGCCGAAGCGGCTGATCGGGTGCTTTCTCCACGGCCTGCCATAGGGCTAGCGGAGACAAAACAGCGCCCCGTTGGGGCGTTACGTAGACGATCCTCTTCTTCACGTCGCATTGCACCGTGGTTACACCACGAACTTCGTATAGCCTGGCCGCGATCGTCCTCGCGCAGCCATTGCAGCACATGTCTCTGACCTGGATGGTCGTCAGTGCCGCGGGATCGGCACCGAGCGCGAGCCGCGATTCAACAGCGGCGGCGGCGATCAACATCAACAACACAGTGCGTACTCTGTTCCGGAACATGGGACTCTCCTGCGAACGAGCTTGGATGAATGGACACGCCAAATACCGAGCGGACATGGTGCCCAGGGACGGCGATTGGCTGGCAACCAGCGGGGCCAGGCGCTGCCGGCACGGCCGTCGAAACGCGCCGCACGTGCAGCCGTCCTCAGGCATTCCCGCCGAGGGAAACGGCAGGGGCCGCGCATAGCGCGGCATGCCGTGCGCGCGGCATCAGATCGTTAGCCGGCAGAGAGAGATGCAGAAGGCCGATGCATCCAGGGCGATCGATGAGTCTATGTTCGCCGGCCGCATCAGAGGCTGGAGATCCCCCCCCGCGACCGCCGTCGCGTTCACGGGCGAGACCGCCACCACTTCCCCCGGCGCCCGGCATCGCTCGGACCCCAGCGGCCGGGGCTCGGGAATGTGCCGCCGGTGGCACTCACAAGTGATCGGGCACCGGCAAGACGGGCCGATTAACGCCCGCAACACCAGGGCCGCTGACCGCGTGGCCTCGCTGCGTACTTCGGAAGACCGACAGCAGCCGCAACGGCACTTCGGGCTTTCGACCTTCGGCTCGGCAGCATCAACAGCAACACTCGCAGCGTCACTGGTAGCCTGACAGCAAGCGCAGCTCGGGCAGGTGCAGCGCGCCGCGCTGAGCGGCTGCCAGACAGACAGCAGAGCTGTCGCCCAGACCGCGAGTTTGCAGGAGATGGAGGCCGGTGAGAACATCGCTTGCTTCCGCTCAATTTGCTGTCGGCGGAAAACCGCCGCTGCGAATCTTTCCATTGATCGGCACTTCCCGTGCCGACGTATGATCCCCTCTTGAAGTTTAGCTCATGGCCTGGGCTGTCACGGCCAGCAGCACAGGCAAGTTTTGAAGGCGAGCGTCGAGGCGTCGGCCCGACGTGCACCCAAAGCCGGGCGCCAGCATCACGGCCGCCGCAACCGACAACCGACAACCGCGGCAACTTCTAGGGCTTCGCCGGCTCCTTGGCTAGTTTTGTTTGGGCCTCCGCCTGGGCACGTGCAATCTCCGCATCCAGCCGGAAGACCTTCGCCTGCAACAACTGCGACAAGGGGACCTTGGCCGCAGCCACGAGCTTGGCGACCAGGTCCTCATACTCGCGGGCATCCCGAACCATGCGGTCATGGATGCGGATCCGCTCTTCGGCCGTTTCGCTGAGGGCCAGCTCCACGTCGAGGATGCCGCGGCGCGTGTCGCGCAAGGCCTCGGCGTTGGCCTCCCCCTGGCGGAGCGCTCGGACTTGCAGATCGTGAAGCTCCTTGAGCAGCGCGAGCTTTTGCCCCAGCAGCTCCTTGACTTTTGCCGACGGCTTGCCGCCATCCGGCGCGTCGGCGGCGAGGACGACGAGGCACGTGGTGCCGGCAATCACGGCGACTACGCTGACAAGCGCCCAGGGAATGGTCCTTCGACTTGGAGACATGACTCCCTCTCCTTCCACGTTAAGTCTGGCACGGGAAACGGTGACACCAGCGTAGCGCCCGCCGCCAAGCGCGGCGCTTCGCGGGACAGACGGCCAAAACCGGATCAGAGACCGTGTGGCGGCCGATTAGATGCGCAGCAGCGAGCGCCAGCGACAAATGTCGCGACCGGCAGAGAGAGGTGGAAAATGAGTCATCCTCGGCGCGGAGGGGGAGACGGTCGCGCTCGCGCGCCACCCGCGTCCAGATCAACAGCGGCCAACAGAAGGCCAGGTCCCGCGAAGCCGACCACCGGGCACTGGGCCTTGGGCGTCGCGATCGCCCCGCGACATAGACAGGTGGAGTCGCCTTGCTCTGGCGTCGCGGGCAATCCGTCGCCGGAGTTATTGTCGGGGGAGTCATTGTTGCCGGAGTTATCGCCCGGATCAGTGCGGCTTTGGCAGCACCGGCAACACGACTTCTTGGCGGCCTTCTTCGAATCGGCGCGTGCGCTGGCGGGTTCGACCGTGGGCCTCGCGCAAAGGGCCGGGCAGATCAGCGTCAGCCCGATCAGTGCGATGGAAGTCAACCCGCGCGTCATTGCCGACCTTGGTCTGGGAAGTCACCCCAGGGATTATGGCAGGCAGCCCGCGGTCGATCAAGCTGGTCTTACGGTTCGCCTCGGGCGTGCAGCACCAGCTCGCGAAACGTCTTCCGCAGCGACTTGTGCAAGAACCGGGCAAAGGAGCGCCCCAGGCCGTGGATGGCGATCAGTTCCACGACGTCGGCCAGGTCTTTGTGTGTGCGGCGAAGGTTGCCCTCGCCGCAGGCCAGCTTCATTTCGATCAGTCGCGGCAGCGAGATGACGCGCAGGCCGTCCAAGGCCACGGTCGCCTTCCGATCGCTGGGGTCGGGCAGCTTCACTTCCGCATGCGGCCCGGCCGGCTCGCCGGCGATCAGGAATTGGACCGACACGGCTGATGGGCTGCGAAATTCCTTGGCCGGCTCAGACCAGGTAAAACCCTCTTGCGCCATCGCGGCACGCGTGGCGTCGGCATCTTCCCCTCTCACCAGCAAGTCGAGATCCACGGTATTGCGCTGATATCCGTGCAGGCAAACGGCGACGCCGCCCACCACGGCGTAGGGAACCTTGGCACGCCCCAGCGCCGCGTGACACCGACGGGCCACGTCCCAGAGTGTCTCGTTACCCAGCATGGTGTAGATCTGTTTGGCCGAAATCACGAGAACCTCTCCACGACGCGACCCGTGCGGCGGTGATGGATGGTTCGAGCCGCGAGGCTACGGCTGCTTCGCCGATGGTTGTGCCGGTTCAGCGCTCGCGTCGATTGGTACGACGGCGACTCGAAAGCCCACTCTGTTGCGAGGGAAGTTTGGGGTGTTCCAGCGAGTCTGGATGGCACCTGCGGCGATGCGACGACCGACAGCCCGAATTCCCGCTATCCCAGCAGCCTCCACGAAGTATACTCTCCCTGAGCCACCAAGGGGCGGCCAGGGTCATTCTGAACGCAGCGAAGAATCTGCGTCATGCAGCCGACAACCCTGGCTGGGTTGAAACGGAAAACACGTCTCGGGCCCGGTCACTCCACAGGGTAGATTGAAGGTCACCTTGCAGAAGGAGAGCACGCAAGGTGCGCCCAGTCATTGAATGTTACCAAGCGCCAAACGGCCGACTGGGCCGTGGATCGAATCGGGAATCGGAAGGACAGAAAACTGCTGCGCTGACCGGAAAGTTGCGTACGCAATACCCTCCCACGTGCGCAAGCAACTTGTGCCAAGCGGCCGGCGGCGAGCGTCGAGGCGTCAGCCCGACGTGTCTGGCGTCAAGGCGCGGCGCCCCACCATCTCCCGCCCCACGAAGCGCTCGCGGAGGAACTGCTCCAGCAGGAAGCGGTTGATCGCCGTGACTTGCCGCTGGTAGCGCTGCACTTCGCTGGGAAACTGCGCGGCCACGTCGTGCTGCTCGTGCGGGTCGGCGTCCAGCAGGTAGAGCGACGAGCGGTTCGCCCGCAGGTTGAAGATGTACTTGTGATCGCCGCGCCGCAGTCCTTGGTACTGCATGGCGAAGGGATTGTTGAAAAATGCCGCGCGGTCCGGCACGCGCCGCACGAGCGTCGTGCCGACGGCGTGGTTCAAGCCCTGCATGCCGAAGACGTCCATGACGGTCGGCACGAGGTCTACCTGGCTGCCGACGCAATCGATCGCCTGCGGCTGCTTGATGCGGCCGGGGGCGACGATCAATAGCGGAATCCGCAGGTTCTCTTCATACAGGTAGTTCACCAGCATGAAGTTGTTGTGGTGCTCGCCCTGCGGGGTGGCTGTGTCGGCCAGCACGAAGACGATCGTCTTGCGGTCCAGTCCCTTGGCCTTCAAAAGGTCGAAGAACTGGCCCAGGCAGTGGTCGGCGTAATGAAACGTCTGGAGGAAACGCCCGTATTCCTGGTTGTCGCCGGTCTTGAACTTTGGCGCCGGATAGTGCGCCGGCACGTGCCAGGGATGGTGATGCGAGACCGTGAACGAAGCCACGAACGACGGCTTCTGCTGGCGGTCTTTCTCGGCCAACCATTCAACGAGGTATTGCATCAGATACTCGTCGTGCATACCCCAGCTCGTGCGGTCGGCCTGTGGGAAGCGCTTGGCCACGTCCCGATCGCCCAGCACCTCGGCATAGCCGTGGCGCGGGAAGAAGCCGGCCTTGTTCTCGAACTCCAGCGAGTTGGCGCTGATGAAGGCGCTGGTGTAGCCGCGGCGGTTGAAGAGGTCCGCCACGCCGATCAGCGGCAGGTCGGGCTGCACGGCCTGAGCGGCCAGCGGCGTAAACTCCGGCACCAGTCCGAACAGCCCGGCGATCACGCCGCGCGTGGTCTGCACGCCGCCCGCGTAGAAGTTGGTGAACAGCACGCCCTCTTTGCTGAGCCGGTCGAAGTTCGGGCTGGCATCGTGCTTGCCGCCCAGCACGCCCACGTCGGCCGCGCGAAACGATTCCAGGAACAGGAACACGACGTGCGGCTTTTCGCCGGGCTTGATCGTCAGCTCGAACTGCTTCTCGCCTTCGAAGCCCTCGGTGTGCTTGAGCAGCGGATACTCCTTTGAGACGCGGCGGAACTTTTCGGCCTGCGGCTCGAGCCAGCCCAGGACTTCCTGCGGATCGACCGTCTCTCGCCCTCGCCCACTGGTGAGCCGCATCACGAGGCGAGCTTCGTCGGCAAAGATGGCGTTCTCCACGTGATAGGCCACATCCGGCGGCAGCGTGTCGCGTGTGTTAGCGACCAGCAGCACCAGCAGCGGAAAGGTCACCAGCAGTGGGAAGGAGAGCCGCAGCGATGCCATCTGGCGGCGAAACACCCGGAACACCATCGCTGCGACGATCAGCAGCACGATCGCCCCCACGGCCGCTCCGGCCAGCCCCATTTCCTTCGCCGAGCTGGCGAACGAGCGGGCCTCCCAAAGGAACGCCAGGAAGTCGAATTGCAGGCGCATTCCCGTTTTCAAGCGCAGCAGGAAATCGACGAGCAGATAGCCCTGCACGGCGACGAACAGAAGCGTGGCCAGGCCAGCCCAGAAGACTCGCATCCGGTCGCCCATCCAACGCGGCAACAGGGCCCGCAGCAGCACGATCGCCAGCAGCGCCTCCACGGCGATGAGCAGGTCCTGCGGGACCGCGAGCGCCAAGATGCGCAGGGCGGGCACGATCTCTTGCCAGGCGCCGCGCTGCCAGACATCGCGCACGGGAAGGATGGTCAATAGCGTAGCCGTCCGCAGCAGTGTCGGCACGGCGACCCAGATGGCGAGGAAATACAACGTCGGCGAGCGCGTGGGCTTTTCAGGTTGATGCAGCGGCATGTGGGCACCTTGAAGAATTCATTACCGCTGGGCTTGTCCCAGCGGAAGCATGACTGACCGGCTACCCGCCGGCCTTGATCTGGTAGGTTTTGCTCTCTTCTTTCCTGCTGTCTGCGGCCTCAAGCCGCAGGCAGCAGGAAAAGAAGAAAGACCTTTTGTGAGGCGTATCCCGTGGTCGCTGGCCAGTCGTTGCTCCGCTGGGGCAAGCCCAGCGGAGGCAGCGATGGCGGTATCGTCTCGTGCTAACCGAGGTTGCCTCGAGTGGTTTCTCAATCCGCCTTCCGCGCTTCCTTCAGCAGGTCAGGACTAACCAGTTGCTGTGATAAGTACAGCTTGAGGAAATACTTGGTGACCAGGCTCGCGTCGCGCTGATACTTCTCCACGGCGGCAGGCAAGTGCTGCGCAATGTTCGTCATCTCCTGCGGGTCGCTGGCTAGGTCGAAGATGGCCGGCGCCGCGCCTTGACCGTGTAGAAGTACTTGTGGTCGCCGCGGCGCAGGCCCATGTACTGGAGCACGAAGGGACTGTTGAAGTACGCCGTGCGGCCCGCGACGCGCCGCATGAGCGTCGTGCCCACGGCGTGGTTCAGTCCCGTCATGCCGAAGATATCCATCACGGTGGGCAGCAGATCGACCTGGCTGGCGGGGTCGCTGATGACCTTCGGCTCGGCCAGTCGGCCGGGTGCCAGGATCAAGAGCGGCACCCGCACGTTCTCGTCATAGAGGTTGTGCAGCGGCAGCGTGTTGCCGAAGTGCTCGCCCATCGGGAAGCCATGGTCGCCCAGCACGACCAGCAAGGTCTTGCGGTCCAGGCCGCGCTTCCGCAGCAGATCGCATAACAGGGCCAGGCAGTGATCGGCATACGCGAAGGTGTGCAGAAAACCGGCGTAGGGCGAACCCGGCTCGACGTGGCACTCGGGCCTCTGGAAGTGGTCCGGCGCCAGGAACGGATGATGATGGCTGATCGTAAAGGCCACGGCGCAGGCTGGCGTGCCGGCGAGGTCCTTGGCCGACAGCCAGTCAGCCAGGTACCGCATGAGGTATTCGTCGTGATAGCCCCAGCTCGTGCGCTCGGCGCTGGGGAAGGCCCGGCGCACGTCGTGCTCGCCGTGGATTTCCTGATAGTTGTGGTTCTGGAGGAACTCGAGCTGATGCTCGAAGCCCAAGTCGCCGCCATAGAAGTAGGCGTTCGTATAGCCGCGGCGGCGGAACAGGTCGGCGATGCCCACCAGCGGCATGTCGGTGTTGGCCCCCTGCACGGCCTTCACCGAAAACCTTGGCAAGACGGCAAACAGGCTCGACTCCAGCCCGCGCGTGGTCTGCACGCCGTTGCTGTAGAAGTTCGTGAACAGCACGCCCTCTTTCGAGAGCCGGTCAAAGTTCGGGCTGACCCCATGCCGGCCGCCCAGCGCGCCGACGTCGCGGGCACGCCACGACTCCATGAACAAAAAGATCACGTGCGGCCGCTCGCCGGCTGCGACGTTGATTTCAAAGGTCTTCTCGCCGGTGAAGCCGAGCGTCCGTTTGAGCAGCGGATAGTCGGGCGAAACCCGCTCGAACACTTCGGCCTGCGGTGTCAGCAGACGGATGGCTTCGGCCTCGTCGTCGTCGCTCAACCTGAGGCCGGGATCGATCACATTGGTCACCAGGCGGTATTGGTCGTTGAGGACCTGGTTATTGAGCGAGTAGCCGAGCTGCGCCGGCGTGGCCTCGCGGCTGGGCACGGCCACGAAGCCCACCAGCGGCACCGAGCGCCGCCAGACCCAGCGAGAACCGCAGCTCGCCCACCGTGCGCCGGAACAGCCGATGCGCGAGAAACAACGTGCCGGCAACCAACACCAGCCCGATCGCCACCGTGCCGATGCCGAACTGGCCGGCCGAGCTGAGAAACGACCTGGCCACGGGCAAAAAATCCAGCAGAGCCGGGTCCATCCTAAGACCCGTGTTCAAATACAGCACATAGTCGAACAGCAGGTAAAGCTGTACGACGGCAAAGAGCACCGTCGTAATCCACGCCACGAGCCGCTCACGGCGCTCGGGCGTCATCCGCGCGAACAGCCCCCGCGAGAACAGCTCGTTGAGCAGCGCCGCCAGCAGGGCGAATTGCAGCGCCACGAACAGGTCTTGCGGCAACCCGGCGGCCATGGTCCAGCCGCCCACGTAGAGCACTCGGTAGAGCGTATCGAGCCGCGACATCATGCCGGCAAAGGCCAGCAGCCGCAGAACGGTCGGCGCCAGCATCCAGATGAGCAGGAAGCGCAGCAGCGAAGCACCGGCGAATCGTCGATCGGCCATGGCAAGCCTTACGAAGGGCCAAAACCGTGCTCCGCCACCCGAGGCGGGCACCCTTGTCCGCATTACGCAAGGATAGGTCGCAGGTACGCGCGCGGGCCGTCTGTGCCGAAAGATGGGGAAATGCGGAATGGGGAGTGCGGAATGGGGAGTGCGGAATGCGGAATGCGGAATGCGGAATGCGGAATGCGAAGCCGGAGTGGCGACGCAGTCATTTCCGAATTCCGCATTCCGAATTAGCGTGAGCGGCCCAACGGCCAAGCACACGTCGGCGCGAAAAGAGGCCGGACCTATACTGGTGCGGAACTTCGCTTCCTTCGCGTGCGTTGCTCGCCCCCGGACTAAGCGCTCCGCATGGAGTATCTGCACATCATCGTCCTGGCCGTCGTGCAGGGGCTGACTGAGTTTCTGCCCGTCAGCTCGGACGGCCACCTGGTTGTCGCCGATGCCCTGATGCCGGGCGGCGGCCCGGCTGACGACCGCGGCCGGCTGGCCGTGAACGTGATGCTCCACGTCGGCACGCTGGCGGCTGTCGTGATCGTGTACTGGCGTCAGTTGCTGAGACTCTTGGGGAGCGACGCGCGGATGCTGGGCAAGCTGTTCGTTGCGGCGCTGCCGGTGGCCGTGGTCGGCCTGGCCATCGAGCGATATTGCCCCGGCATCGCCACGCACCCGCTGCTGGCCGGCTTCATGCTCGTGACGACGGGCCTCATGCTCTGGGCTAGCCGCGGCTATCTCGACGGCACCACGGCGTACGAGGAAGTGAGCTACCGCCAGGCGCTGGTGATCGGCCTGGCGCAGGCCTTGGCCCCGCTGCCCGGCCTGTCGCGGAGCGGCGCGACGATCGTCGGCGGACTCATGATGGGTCTGCGCCGCGAGGCCGCGGCCACGTTCAGCTTCGTGCTCTCCGTTCCGGTGATCGCCGGGGCCTGCCTCCTGGAAGGGATCAAGCTCTTTCGCCAGGCGACGCCGGGCGTTTCGGCCGGGCCGTTGGCGATCGGGGTGCTCGTCTCCTTCCTGGTGGGCTTGGGAGGCGCTGGTGTGGCTGCTGCGCTGGCTGGCCCGAGGCCGGCTGCACTACTTCGCCTGGTATCTGATCCCGCTGGGCTGCGCGGTGGTCGTCTGGCAGTTGCTCGCGCGATGAGCGCGCAGTGACGTCCCCGGCGCGTGCCTCTAGGGCTTCAAGGGACCGCCGTCACCTCTGCCGTTGGGAGGAGAAGGTGCGATGAGCATGTGGGGCGGGCGAGGCCGTTCTTGTCCCCAGGCTGCTCTTCTCCTGTCGGCTTCAAGCCGCACTGGGCGCTTGCAGCGACAACCAACGGCGACCATCATGGGCACGGCAATAGGGCCGTCCATCTGCATCGGTCAGTACCATGACCTCGTTCAAAGCTGGAGCATTATCGTGATTCATGACAAGCGATTCTCTCAGTTCTCGTTGAGCTTGCTCGTGGTGTTTGCAAGCCTCGGCTCGCTTCCCGCTCAAGCCCCAAACACGACCGACAAACGCGCCCCCTATGCCCGCGTCACCGAGGACGACCGCGCCATCAAGATCGAGACCGACAAGCTCGAAGCCGTCATCCCCAAGAAGAACCCCAAGCAGTGGATGACCGGCATCGAGAAGGGGTCGTTCCTCGACAAGACCACCGGCTTCCGCGAGGTCGGCGACGGGCTGATGGTCATCGACTGGCTCATGGAGGCCGGCAGCGACGAGGCGTGGGCCGACAAGGTGATCGCCCCGGACGGGCACGGCGTCGGCCGCTACACCTGGTACGAGAACGAGACCGACCCGGCCCGCCGGGACTACGCCCTGATGGCCCACGGCAGCAGCCACCGCAAGCGGATGGTCGAGGGGCCGCAGCTCTGCCACCGGATGAAGCCGGTCCAGCCGGAGGTCATCCGCGGCAAGGACTTCGTCGCGGTGAAGACGACCTACCAGTACGAGTACGCCGCCCCCGGCCGCAAGCCCGGCTCGCGGTGGACGCAGCTCATCGTCTTCCCCGAAGGGCGAGCGGTACTTCGTGCTGATGGACAAGATCGACAGCGTCAACGACTCGGACGGAGATGTTCCTCCGCAACGACACGCCCGGCTGCGTCCGCCACGAGAAGGGCGACACGTTCAGCGAGATGTACCTCAGCTACCTGAGCGGCCCGAAGGGCGTGCGCATCCCGTCGAGCGAGTTCTTCGCGCCGTTCCCGCCCGACCTGAAGTTCGGCTACCGCCGCGACACGCACAAGACGCCGGAGCACTTCATCCGCGCCTACCACCTGCGCGACAAGAAGACGGGCAAGGACGGCCCGTGGCTGGCGGGCCTGACGCTCGAGCCGTCGGTCGTCTACGAGGCGTGGTGCAGCCAGCGGCCCGGCGGCATCATCGTCATGATCGAGGAGATCCACGGCAAGCCGGTGAAGGCCGGCGAGTCGTTCAGCGCGGCCCACATCGTCGGCTACTTCGACACGCATCGAGGAGATGCACAAGGTGTACGACCGCTACAAGGGCCACACCGGCGCTGACCGCCGACGCGTCGGGCTGGCGGCTGGTGAAGTAGCAGTAGCGGCGGCTTCCAGCCGCCGCGGGAGCAGGATGCTCCCGCTACACGGCGTAGATCGCGTATACTGATGACGTGACGTAGGTTCGTTCCTTGTTCTGAAAGGACGACGGTCATGAGTCGCTTCTTGCCCGTGTCGTGGCGTGTTCGCGGTATCGCTCTTGGCTGTGCCATTGCCTGGTGCATTGCAGCAAACCCCCAGGCAGCGGCCGATGATGCCAAAGCGCCTGCCAAACCACCCGCGGGGCGCACGCTGCGCGTCGTGGTCCTCGATCCGCAGGGTAAGCCGTTGGCTGATGCCGACGTCAAAGCGAGCGTTTGGACGAAGGAAAAGGACTTCAAGCCGACGCGCGATTACAAGACCGATGCCGACGGCGCCGCCGTGGTGGAGCTGCCCAAGACCTATTTCATCGTTCGCCTGTGGGCCGGCAAGAAACCGCTGATCGGCATGTTTGCGGGCTGGGAACAGGAGGAGCTGGCGCGAGGCGCGAGTCTACCGCCCGAGTACACCTTTCGCCTGGAACGCAGCAGCTTGGCTGGTGGGCGGATCGTGGACGAGGCGGGCAAGGCGGTCGTCGGTGCCAAGGTCCAGGTCAGGTTGAGCAACAACCCCAAGCCCGCGAAGAGCGATGGACGCGTCCGTTACAATCCGTGGCTGGCGGAGGCCGAGGGTGCGGCCACGACCGACGCCGACGGCCGTTGGCAGATCGACAACGTGCCCGATCACCCCGAGGCCGAACTGGGGCTGCTGGTCACTCATGCGGATTATCTGTCCGATGATAACTGGCAGGGGCTCCAGCGCGCCGCCGGCATCACCACCGACATGCTCCGCAAGCGGACCGCCACGCTGACGCTGAAGCAGGGCGTCACCGTCATCGGCTGGGTCACCGACCCGGACGGCAAGCCCGTCAAGGACGCGATCATCGTGCTGGGCGACCGGCCGCTCTTTGGCCACACGCGCCGCGAGTTCCTTACCGATGCCGAAGGCCGATTCCGCCTGCCGGCGCTGGCGCCGCACGAGACCTCGCTGACGGTCATTGCCCGCGACTGGCGCCGCAGCTTCGCCGCATCAATCTCCAGGCCGGACTTCCGTCGCAGGACTTTCGGCTCGAGCCAGGCAAGGCCGATCCGATTGCAGGTCGTCGATACCGCCGGCAAGCCGGTTCGCGATGCGCAAGTCAGCATCGGTGGATGGCGACGGCTCGAGGCCTTGCACAACATCGCCCACCCTAAGGTTCGCGACAACGGGATTCCGCGCAAGACGAATGCGGACGGCGTTTGGGAATGGACCTGGGCGCCGGACGACTCCATGAAATTCGAAATCTACGCCGAAGGCTTCGCAACGCTCGAGCTGGAGATCGCCGGCGGTGCGCCCGCGCACACCGTCACGTTGCGGGCGGAGCACCGCGTCACCGGCCGCGTGACCGACGCGGTGACGGGCAAGCCAATCCCGGCCTTTACCGTCATTCCCGTCGACGTATTCCGCAAGGACTTTCTGAGGGCAGCACGCGGCAAGGCCGTGCCGGGCAAGGACGGCCGGCTGAGTTTCTGGCCGACGCGCACCGACATCCCGCTGCGGCTGCGCGTCGAGGCGCCCGGCTACCGCACGCAGGACGGGCCGGAGTTTCGCGTCGGCGACGACGCGGCCCGCATGCAGGACTTCCGCCTCCAGCCGAGCAAGCCCGTCGCCGGCGTGGTCCTCGACGCCGACGGCCGGCCCGCGGCCAAGGCGGAGGTGCTGCTGGCCACGCCGACGCAGCACGCTGGCCTCTCGTTCGACTACGGCAATCACAAAACGTTTCACCGACGCGGCGGGGCGATTCGCGTTTCCCGATCCGGGCGAGCCGTGCCGGTGATCGCGCGGACCGACGGCGGGTTCGCATCGGTCGAGCTGGCCGCCGGCAGGCACGACGCCGGCACGCTGCGGCTGCGGCCCTGGGCGTCGATCCGCGGGCAGTTCCGCGACGGCGGCCGCGTCGGTGCTCGATGCGCGGATCTTCGCGGAGCCGATCCGTCTCGGGGGCCTTGCCCGGCCGAGGGTCGACGACGACTTGCAAGTCCTCACCGACGCGCGACGGTCGCTTCGAGTTTCCGCGCGTGCCGCCGGGGCCGGTCAGCGTGCGGGTCTATCTCGGGCCGTGGAAGGACGAAGGGTTTCGCTCCGGGCCGAACGTGCCGCTGGACCTGAAGCCGGGCGAGCGGGTGGAGCTCGACCTCGGCGGCGGCGGGGCCATCGTCACCGGAAAAGTGGCTCTCGCGGCCAAGAACGGGAAGCTGCCCGACGGCCTCGACTGCACCTACTCGATCAACTACCTCGTCCGCCGCGGAGCCGGGCATCGCGCCGCCGCCGGAGATCGCCGCCCTGGGGTTCGACATCCGCGGCGGCTGGCGCGACGTGTGGCAGACGACCGTCGAAGGCCTGGCCTACACGGCACCCTGCGGCACTGGTTCGTGAAGCTCGCGCCCGACGGCTCGTTCCGGATCAGCGGCGTGCCGGCCGGCGAGTACGACCTGGCGGTCGCCGTGTACGCCAAGCCCGGGCGGCTGCCTGGTCGATCCGCTGGCCCGGCAGCGATTGCTCGTCACGGTGACGGATGCCGACGTGGTCCGCGGCGAGCTGACGCTAAGCGAGATCGCCGCCGAGGTGGTGCCGGTCCCGGCGGTCGGCGACACGCCGGCGCTGGCCTTCACTCGCGCCGACGGCGGCGACGGCAAGCTCGCCGACTATCGCGGCAAGCACACGCTCGTCCACTTCTGGGCAAGCTGGTGCGGGCCGTGCAAGGAGCAGCTTCCCGCGCTCTGCGGCGGGTGCACGAGCGATTCGCCGTCCGCGGGCTGGCGACGCTCGGCCTGTCGCTCGACGACGACGCGGATGCCTGGCAGGCGGCGCTCAAGCGGCTCGACCTGCCGTGGCCGCAGGGCCGGCTAGGCGCCCGATAACGTTGCCGGCGTCTCCAGCGTGCCGGCCTATTGGCTGCTCGATCCCTCCGGCAAGCTGGTGGCCAAGGTCTCCGACCCCGAGGAGCTCGCGGCAACGCTTGCCGAGCGCCTGAAGTGATGGGCGGCAAGCGGCGGCTGACGAGATCGAGCATGCGCGGACGAACCATCCTGGAAACCGAGCGGCTGCTGCTCCGCGAGTTCGACGAGGGCGACGCGGAGGCAATGTTCGTGCTGGGCAGCGATCCGGAAGTCACTCGGTTTACCGGAGACCGATTGACGAGCATTGAGCAGGCCGTGGAGGTCCTCCGCACTCGGCCAATGGCCGACTACCGGAAGCACGGCTATGGCCGCTGGGCCTGCGTGGACAGGGCGAGCGGCGAACTGATCGGGTTTGCGGGGCTCAAGTACCTGGACGATTTGCAGGAAGTGGACGTTGGCTACCGCTTCCTGCCGGCCTATTGGGGCCGGGGACTGGCGACTGAAGCAGGCCGAGCAGTCGTCGAGTTCGGATTCGCCGAAGTGCGGTTACACCGCATCATCGGCCTGGTGGCACCCGAGAACGGTGCCTCGGTGCGCGTCTTGGAGAAGCTCGGTTTGGCGTTCGTCGGGATGATCGAGTATCTGGGATCACCCACTGCGAAATACGCGATCGAGGCCCGCCGCTCAGCCTGAATCGCGGTGTTTTGCATCCCGTGAGCAACCAATCCAGAGCACGAAGTGAGGCGACGGAGGGGCCGTTGACGAAGACCTTGGATTGGCCTTGGGGCCTGTTTTGGCTGTTGCTGGCCGCGGGACTAGCCGGCGTGGTGGCATCGCTGCCGATGCTGTTCGAGATGGTCGAGCAGTTCGTGCCGATCGAGGAACAGCAAGAGATCGAGGCCAACCTTCCGCTTCCGGTCCCGATCCTGGTGCTCGCGGCAGTCATGCAAAATGGAGTCGTATTCGGAGGGGCGATCGCGCTGGGACTCACGCTCTCGCGTCGCATCGGGGTGGGGGCGCCCCTGCTCACGGCAATGCTGAATCGCGAGTCCGCGCAGGACTGGCGACGGAGCCTCGTTCAGGCCGCCGCCGTCGGCCTGGTCCTTGGCGCGGTGCTGGCCATCGTCGATGCGGTGGCGTTTCTGCCGTACGTGCCTGAGGGCGTGCGCCAGCTCGGCCAAGGCGTCGCCCTGTGGAAGCGGCTGCTTGCCGGCCTGTTGTACGGCGGCATCACCGAAGAAATCCTGATGCGCCTCTTCCTGTTCTCCCTGGTGACCTGGTTGATCGCCCTGGCCTGGAGAGACGCGAGCGGACGGCCGGCGGCCGGTGCCTTCTGGACCGCAAACGCGATCGTCGCCGTGTGCTTCGGGCTGGGGCACTTGCCCGCCACGCAGGCGCTCACACCGCTCACGCCGGCTGTGGTGACTCGTTCGTTATTCTTGAACGGAGTGGCCAGCCTGACGTTCGGCTATCTCTTCTGGCGGCGGGGGCTGGAGGCAGCGATGGTGGCGCATGCCTGCGCCCACGTCGGCCTGCAACTGCTGGGACCGGTACTGGCCCCGTAGATTCGAGCGTTTAGCGGAGGGCATGGGATTCGAACCCACAACCCCTTTCGGGGCACTTGATTTCGAGTCAAGCTCCTCACCAATTCGGATACCCTCCAAGCCGCGCAGGTGTCCTCCATCATTCTACGAATCTTCGCCTTCTTCGTCCTCGTCCTCGTCGTCGTCCTCGACGAGAATCGTTTGATTTCGATTTCGAGGACGAGGACGAGGACGAGGACGAGGACGAGGACGAATCCAATCTGAACCAATGGCACAGCTTAACGGCAGCCATTTTACTGGGCCGCCCATCCTTGGCAACCTCGGCCGCCGAGGCATAGACTGCTGCGCCACGGTTGCACTTTGCACTTTGCACTTTGCATTTTGCATTGGCCCGAAACCAACTGAGCCTTCTCGCCACAATCGTCCGATGCCTGACCTTGTAGTCCGCGATGTCAGCAAGCAATTCTCCACCCGCGGCGAGCCGCTCGTCGTGCTGCGGGGCGTTTCGCTCGAGCTGTCGGCCGGCGAGAGCGTGGCCGTGCTGGGGCCCAGCGGCTGTGGCAAGAGCACGCTGCTGCACATCATCGGCACGCTGGACAGCCCCAGCGGGGGCACGGTCAGCCTGCATGGCCAAGACCCCTTCGCCCTGGCCGATCAAGAACTGGCCCGTTTCCGCAACCGTGAGATCGGCTTCGTCTTTCAGGACCATCACCTGCTGCCGCAATGCTCCGTGCTGGAGAATGTGCTCATCCCGACCATCGCCGCCGGGTCAACCCGGCCCGAGCAGATCGATCGCGCACGCACGCTGCTGGAGCGAGTGGGCCTGGCCGAGCGATTGGACCATCGCCCGGCGGAGCTATCCGGCGGCGAACGCCAACGGGCAGCCATTGCCCGCTCGCTGATCAATTCGCCCCGGCTGCTGCTGGCCGATGAGCCGACCGGCAACCTCGACCGCCGCACGGCGGAGAGCGTCGGCGACCTGCTCCTGGACTTGCAGCGTCAAGAGAAGCTGATACTGATCGTCGTCACGCACAGCCAGGCCTTGGCCGAGCGCATCGGCCGACGCGCGGAGCTGATCGAGGGACGGCTCGCGGCGGTGTGACAAGGTCACTCCTCCAGCCGCACCGGCATCCCGCCCCACACTGCCGCGCCCGGCGGGCCGACGTAGCCGGGCAGGTCCAGCGCCGGATCGGCGACGATGCTGCCGGCGATGATCGCCCGCTCGCCAGGCTGAAGGGGCATCGGCCCGCCGCTGAGCACCACCACCGCCGACGGCTCACCGAGCAAGATCAATCGCGTGGCATGATACGCCCCGAGCGACTCCTTGCGATCGATCGTGCCGACCAGCAGGATGCCTGCGGCATCGCTGCGCGGTGACAAGTGCGGTGCGGTCATCCGCTGGGCGGCGTGGCGGCCGATGGCGTCTCGCTTTTCGGCCCGGTCAGCCGCCTTGCGAAAGACGCCGGCCAGCACCTGCCGGGCCTGCTGGAGGTCCTCGTCATCGGCGTCGGCGTGCGTAGCCACTTCGGCCAACTGGCAGAGCTTGGCGTAGACCTCGGCGGTAATGCCTGTGCCGGCCGCGCCGCGGCAGACCGGGCAGCGCTGTGCCGACGTGCGCCCGCCAATGGAGCGCGGGACAAAACCAGTGGACTTGCAAGTCGGACAGGCCAGCGCGTCGCGGGCAGCCGACGCGGCACGCGTCAGCTCTTCCAGCGAGTGCTTCGAGTCAGAGCTCCGCGAAGCGCCGCGTGGCCGCGCCTTCGTGGGAGAGATCGCGCCGCTTGATTCAGCCGCGGCGCCGGCCGCCGTCTCGGCGTGGCTCGCCGCCGTCAGACGGGGACCGCCTTGGGCCGCGCGGTGGGCCAGGGCCGACGGCGGCTCCGGGAGAGCTGTCGGCGACCGGGGCGGAGCCGTGCCAGGCTTAGACATTCCGTCTTTCGACGGCGGAGCGTTGGAGGGCGTGGCGCTCGACGGCGCGATCCGGGGCGACGCAGCCGTCCCGCTGGGGCGAGTAGCTTCGGCTTGCGGCGTTTCAAGCGCCTCGTCACTCGGCGACACGGCGGTCATCGGTGGCAGCCACGGCAGCGGCAGCTCCAGCACGTTGAAGTGAGCGCCGCCCCAATAGGTCAGCAGACAATAGCCGGCGACCAGGCCCAGCGCTCCCCCGCCCAAAAGTCCGATCACATGGCACACGACCGTCAGGGCACTGGCCGGCCGGCGCGGCGACAACGCGATCACCTGGTCACCCACCTCGGCCAGCGCCACCTCGCCGCCCGGCCGCTGCGAGGAGCTCAGGCCGGCTCGCGCCTCACGAGCCAGCTCTTGCCGCAGCGAGCTGGATGGCCCGGCCAGCGGTTGCCGCAGCGTCGGCTGCATGGAGAATTCGATCTGACAGTGCGGGCAGATCAGGCCAGAGTACGGCTCGGGGGGCAGCGTCACCTGGTCCCGGCACTTGGGACACGAGACGATCGTCGGCATGGCGGGCTCGATGTGGGCTAGGTCGGTGCGGGCTAGGTCGGTGCGGGGCCGGATGGGTCGTTCGCTGAAGCGAGAAAAGGGGCGGGAGTCTAGCTCCCACTCCGCCAGCGCGGCTAGAGCGGTTTGCAGTTCCGGCACTGGGACCGGCGGCCAAGATGCCATTGCCGGCGCCGCCATCGCGAACGATTCGCCAAAGATGCCGGCACACGGTAACGGTTATGCCACGCGAAGGGACACGTTGCTGGAGCTGAGGGGGCCGCGGGCGTGCCGCAATTGACACTGGCTCGCGCCGCCCGTATGTTTCATTGGCTGACAGCACTGCTGTTTCATGACTTGGCTCTGCTATCAATGCCCTGGACGTCGAGATCAGCATTGTCCCTGAGATGCCGGCGGTTCACGCCCTGCCGTGATAACGCGCGCCTGGTCGTGTTTCCGATCTCGATTACCGTGCCCCTAAGGGGGTCTTAGGGACTGCCGAGCAACACCACAAGCGACGTTGCAAACCACACCAGCCCTGAGGCCCCCAAGGTCCCAGGGCTGTTTCGTTTTGGACAGGCTCAACTCCGCACTCCGCATTCCGCACTCCGCACGCCATTCCACCCATGCCTCGCATCCAGATCTACGACACGACGCTTCGCGACGGCACTCAGGGCGAGGGGGTCAGCTTCTCGCTCGCAGGACAAGCTGCTGATCACTCGGCGGCTCGATGAGCTGGGCTTCGACTACATCGAGGGTGGCTACCCGCTCTCGAACGAGAAAGACGCCCAGTTCTTTCGCGCGTGCCAGCGAGCTGGATCTGCGAGCACGCCAAGGTCTGCGCCTTCGGCATGACGCGCCGCCGGGGCATGTCGCCGACGGACGACCCGGGCATGCAGGCCCTGCTCGACTCGCCGGCGCCGGTGCTGACGATCGTCGGCAAGACGTCGGACTTTCACGTCACGGAGGTGCTGCGCGTCTCGCTCGAAGAGAACCTGGCGATGATCGGCGACACGGTCGACTTCCTGCGGCCAGGCCGGCCGCGAAGTGATCTACGACGCCGAGCACTTCTTCGACGGCTGGAAGGCGCAATCCCGACTACGCCCTGCAGACGGTGCAGGCGGCCGCCGAGGCCGGGGCCACGCTCGTCGTGCTGTGCGACACCAACGGCGGCACCCTGCCGGAGGAGATCGCGGCGCTGACGTGCAGGCGGCGCGGCGCGGCCTTGCGCGTGCCCGTCGGCATCCACTGCCACAACGACTGCGACGCTGGCCGTGGCCAACTCGCTGGCCGCGGTCGACGCCGGGGCCGTGCAGGTGCAAGGCACGATCAACGGCTTCGGCGAGCGCTGCGGCAACGCCGACCTGATCTCGGTGATCGCCAACCTGGCCCTCAAGAAGCAGGGCTACGACGTGCTGCGGCCCGGCAGCGTCGAGCAGCTGACCGAGCTGTCGCGCTACGTCTACGAGACTGGCCAACCTGCAACTGCCGCAGCAACCAGCCGTTCGTCGGCCGCAGCGCCTTCGCCCACAAGGGCGGCATGCACGTGCACGCGGTCGCCAGCGCGACCAGCAGAGCTACGAGCACATCGACCCCGGAGAGCGTCGGCAACGAACGCCGCATGCTGGTGAGCGAGCTGTCGGGCCGCTCGAACATCGTGGCGCTGACCACCAAGCACAACCTCCAGCACGACGAGCGGCTGATGGACAAGATCCTCGGCGCAGGTCGTCGAGCTGGAGAACCAGGGCTACCAGTTCGAGGCCGCCGAGGCTCGTTCGACCTGCTGGTGCAAGCGCTGCGCCGGCGTCTATCGCCCGTAGTTCGAGCGGCTGCAACTATCCACGTCAACGTCGAGGCCGACGGCGACGGCGGCCGTCGACCACCGAAGCCACCGTGAAGCTCCGCGTCGGCGAGCGCAGACGTGCGGCACGAAGTGGCCGAAGGAGACGGCCCGGTGAACGCCCTCGACGCCGCCCTGCGAAAGGCCCTCAACGGCCACTTACCCGAACCTGGCCGACATGCAGCTTGTCGATTACAAGGTGCGGGTCATCAACTCGCGAGGCCGGCACGGCGGCCGGCGTGCGCGTCTTGATCGAAAGCCGCGACGAGCACGACGCCTGGGGCACCTTCGGCGTGAGCGAAAACATCATCGAGGCAAGCTGGATTGCCCTGGTAGATAGCTTTGAGTACAAGCTGTTCAAAGACGAGGCGGAGCGGGGCGCGGGAGCAACGGCGCGATGTTCTCGTTCCCAAGCTCCGCTTGGGAACGCAAGTAACGAAGCTCCGCTTCGAGTCCAGGCGTGACCGCCATGACCCGCTCGCGCTACCGCATCTACGAAACGGAGTACCCCTATTTCATGACCTGCACGATCGTCGGCTGGCTTCCAGTCTTCACCCGCCCCGAGGCGGCCAACATCGTGCTGGACTCCTGACGATATCTCCAGCGCAGCGCCAGTTCAAGCTCCTGGGCTACGTCATCCTGGAGAACCACCTGCACCTGATCGCCAGCGCACCGGAGCTCGATAAGGCAATGAAGGACTTCAAGTCGTTCACGGCCCGGAAAATCATCGACCTCCTGGAAAGCCGGTCGGCCGAAGTCCTGCTCCGCCAATTCCGCATCCATAAGCTGGCCCATAAGACGCAGAGCGACTACCAGGTCTGGCAGGAAGGCCACCATCCTGAGCAAATCCAGAACGACGAGATGATGTGGCAGAAGCTGGAGTACGCCCACAACAACCCGGTAGCGCGCGGCTACGTGGACGATCCGCTGCACTGGCGATACTCCAGCGCCCGCAACTACGCTGGGCAGCCAGGGCTGATCGAGGTGATCACGGACTGGATGTATTGATCGGTACGGTCGCCACGCTCCTCGTTCCCAAGCTCCGCTTGGGAACGCAAGCAACGAAGCTCTGCTTCGAGGATCAGGGGCTCAGATCGCGCCGGTGACGCGAAGCAGAGCTTCGCCACCTGAGTTGCCAAGCGGAGCTTTGGACGAGAAAGAAGCGACGAAAACGGAGTAGGCGACATGCTCAGATACTCGCTCTTCACACTGCTGTTGGCCGTGCTCGGCGTGGCGCTCTTCTGCGCGGCTCTCGGCAATGCGACCGAGCCGTGGCGGGACGGTACCAGACTGGGCCTGTGGTTGTTTCTTCTCGGCACCCTGACTGCGGCCATCGCGGCCCGCGAGCGCGGGCGGGCTGCCGCTGCGGGAATGGCCGTATTCGGCTTGGGCTTCTTCTATTTCCTGGAGGATGGCCGCAGCCGCCCGGCGTTTGTGGAATCGGCCGTCGATTGGGCGTTTGTCGCGGTCCACGGGCCGCCGCCTGACACGGCTGACGAAAAAGGCGGAGCGCGTCCGTCCCGGTCGATTCAGGAGTTCATGCGCCAGCCACGCCCAGGCGACGGTATCTTCGAGAGCATTTCGCACGACGCCGACGTGTCGTATGAGATGCGGGAATTGTATGAGATGCGTCAGGCATGCTTCTCCCTGATCACCTACGCAGGGCTAACCATGCTCGTCAGCCTTCTGGGCGGCGGGCTCGGACTGGTGTTTCATAAACGGTCGCGCCCGCCGCCTTTGGAAATGTCCTGAGTGCGTCGCGGCCCGACCTATGACTCGAAGCAGAGCTTCGTTACTTGCGTTCCCAAGCAGAGCTTGGGAACGAGGATAATGACCATGCCCCTCGATCTCCCCAAGCAATACGACCACCTCGCCGCCCAGGAACGTTGGTACAAGTTCTGGGAAGAGCGCGGGTACTTCCACAGCGAGCCTCGAAGCGGAGCTTCGCTTGGGTGTTCCCAAGCAGAGCTTGGGAACGAGGAGCGGGCGCGGGCCGACACGCCCTTCACCATCGTCATCCCGCCGCCGAACGTGACCGGGGCCTTGCACCTGGGGCATGCGCTCAATAACACGCTTCAGGATATCGTGATCCGCCTCAAGCGGATGCAGGGGTACAACACCCTCTGGATGCCGGGCACCGATCATGCCGGCATTGCCACTCAGGCGGTGGTCGAGCGCCGGCTGCTGGAGGAGGAGCGTAAGACGCGCCACGACCTGGGCCGCGACGAGCTGGTGCGCCGCATCTGGCAGTGGAAAGACGAATACGAAAAACGCATCATCGGCCAGCTCAAACAGATGGGCTGCAGCTGCGACTGGGCCCGCACGCGCTTCACGCTGGATGACATCTGTGCCCGGGCCGTGCGGCAGACGTTCTTCGATTTCTTCAAAGCGGGCCTCATCTTCCGCGGCAAACGGCTGGTGAACTGGGATCCGTTCCTGCAAACGGCCGTGGCCGACGACGAAATCTACACCGAAGAAGTGAATGGCGGGTTCTGGACGTTCAAGTACCCAGTGAAGGGCACCAGCGAGTTCATCCGCTTCTCCACCACGCGCCCCGAGACGATGCTCGGCGATACGGCCGTGTGCGTACACCCTAATGACGCCCGGTACAAGCACCTGATCGGCAAACAGGTGACGCAGCCGCTGGTGAACCGCGATCTGCCGATCATCGCCGACGGCCTTCTGGCCGATCCGGAGCTAGGCACTGGCTGCGTGAAGGTGACACCGGCCCACGATCCCAACGACTATGAGTGCGGCCTGCGAAACAAGCTCGAGATGCGGAATATTCTCAATCCTGACGGCACGATCAACGAAAACGGCGGCAAGTTCGCGGGCATGGACCGCTACAAAGCCCGCGAGGCGGTGACCGCGGAGATGGAACGACTTGGCCTCTTCGAGGGCGCGAGGACCGGCTGATTCCGCTGAAATATAGCGATCGCTCGAAGACGCCGATCGAGCCGTATTTGTCGGACCAATGGTTCGTGCGGATGGGGGACAGCGTGGACGGCTCACTCCGTGAGCCGAGTTCCGCTCACGGAGTGAGCGGACCACACTCCGGCCTGGCCGAGATGTCGATGCAAGCCGTGCGCGACGGCCGGGTGAAGTTTATTCCCGAGCGCTACGCCAAGAGCTACCTCGACTGGCTCGGCGAAAAGCGCGACTGGTGCATCAGCCGGCAGTTGTGGTGGGGGCACAGAATCGCCGTCTGGCGTCTTACCTGGGGCGTGAAAACAGAGGGCACGAATGAGGACATATGGGACCAAGGAGAAGTACTCGGTCATCTGCAGACTTGGATCTCAGAGACTGGATTGAAGGGTGACGCAGCAATCCGCATCGAACCGGACTCGCCACACACAATTCTGATTGCAACCCGCACACAGGAGGCCGATGCCAAGCTGGCAGAGCTAGCGGAACTGCTCGTCAAGGCAGACGTTCAAGCGGACCATGCGTATGGAGAGCGGTATCTGATCGGACCGCATTTGCTCCAGATGATTCTGTCGCTTGAGCAAGACCCCGACGTTCTCGACACCTGGTTCTCCTCCGCCCTCTGGCCGCATAGCACGCTGGGCTGGCCGGAGAAGACGCCGGAGCTGGCGTACTGCTATCCGACCAGCGTGCTGATCACCAGCCGCGACATCATCACGCTGTGGGTGGCGCGGATGGTGCTGACGGGCCTGAACAACATGGGCGAGGTGCCGTTCCGCGAGGTGTTCATCCACCCGAAAATCCTCGACGGCTACGGCGAGACGATGAGCAAGTCGAAGGGGAACGGCGTCGATCCCCTCGACATCATCGAAAAGTTCGGGGCCGACGCGCTGCGGTTCGGCCTGGCGCACCTGACGACCGAAACGCAGGACGTGCGGATGCCGGTGCAGTTCGAGTGCCCGCACTGCCAGGCCCTGATCGAGCAGACCAAGAAGAACCGCGAGCTGCCGCGGGTCGCCTGCACCAAGTGCGGCAAGGAGTTCTCCACGCAGTGGGCGAGCAAACCGAGCCGACAAGGCCCTGCCGCGCGGCGCCGGTGGTCAGCGAGCGATTCGAGGTGGCCCGCAACTTCATGAACAAGCTGTGGAACGCCTCGCGGTTCGCGCTGATCAATCTCGAAGGCTACACGCCTGGGCCGGTGGCCGACAGACGACCTGGCCATCGAAGATCGCTGGATTCTCAGCCGCCTGGCCACGGTGACGACGGCAGTGACCGACGCGCTGGAGCGGTACCACTACGCCGACGCCGCACGAGCACTCTACGACTTCGCCTGGGACGAGTTCTGCAGCTTCTACGTCGAGATCGCCAAGTACCGCCTGCAAGACGAGGCCACGCGGCCAGCGGCCCAGCGCGTGCTGGCCCACGCGCTCGATGTGCTGCTGCGGCTATTGCACCCGATGATGCCGTTCCTCACCGAAGAGGTGTGGCAGCTCCTGGCCCAAGCCGCGCCGCAGCGAGGGCTATCCAAGCCAGGCAAACCGGCCCAGAGCGTGATGATCGCTCCCTGGCCGGAGGCGGACCTGGCTCGGCAAAACGCGACGATCGAATCGCGCTTCGCCCGCTTCCAGGAAGTGCTCCGCGGCGTGCGGGAAATCCGCTCGCGGCAGAACATCCAGCCCAAGACGAAGATCGACTTCGTGGTCCGCTGCGACACGGCGACCGCGGAGCTTCTGGCGCCGATGGAGCCATACTTCGGCACGCTGGCCGGCGCACGAGCGCGGGCGATGGGCCCGGATGTGACTCCTCCGTCGCCGGCCGCGAACTTCAGCCTCACTGGCCTCGAGGTGTTCGTCGATCTGGCCGACCTGATCGACGTGAAGGCCGAAATCGCCAAGAACGAAAAGGAGAAGCAGCGCCTCATCGGACTGATCCAAGCCAAAGAGAAGAAGCTGACCAACGAAGGCTTCGTCTCCCGCGCCCGGCCGAACGTCGTGAAGAAAGAACGCGAATCGCTGGCCGACCTGCATCAGCAATTGCAGGCGGTGGAGACGTTCCTCGGGCAGTTGCGCCGCGATCCTGATGAGCGGATAGATCGCAACCCCGAGGAGGGCAACGGCCAACCCGAAGACGACGACGGCCAAGAGTAGCCAAACGTCAGCCGCCTGCCCTATGGAGTGCGGCGATTTGTCGCCGCTTTAGGATCTATTGACGGGCGCGATGCCACGGTCAGACGAAAATCCCAAAGCGGCGAGCACTCGCCGCACTCCGAAGGCCGCCGCGTGCTATCCTGTCATCCAATCTGCGGCCTCCTTTTTTGGAACGCTAATAAGCGCTGATAGACGCTAATGGCACGAACCATTGCATGCACCGATCCCGTCCATCAGGACGATTAGCCGCGCCGTGGCATGGGCATCCTGCCCATGTGACACGGGCTAGAGCGGGTTTGGCTGTCGAAGACTAGTCAAGGTAATCCTCGGCTTGCGTCTCGCTTCGCTCGCCCATCGGCCGTGTGGCACGCCCTGAACAGGAGGTGAAGAGCGTGGCGTGCGCGAGTGATCGGAACGTTCCCCCAAATCGTCGTCGGTGGCGCCTCCACGCCCGTCTCGCCGCGTGGAAATATCTTCGGCGACTTGCCCGAATGCTTGTGCCGGGCTACGCTGCGAGGGAAATACAGACGTTATGTCTTTAAGGAGGCGTTATGCAAGCGTCCCGACTTCTCTCTCGCCCCGGTTTGGCGTTTGCCGCGTGTTTTTTGAGTCTTGCCGCAGCTAAGGAACCCGACGAGCCGCCGAAAGGAACCTCCGAAGCGGAGCGGGCTAAGACGGCTAGTGCACTGCATCTCGCGCGCATGCAGGAGGTGGCGGCCAGCATTCGCTTGCTCGCCGATCCGGGACGGGAAGATTCGGCAGTGAAGCTGGTCGATAAGCCGATCCTCCGCTATTCCGACGACACTCGGGCGACCTATGAATCGTCGCTCTGGATCTGGTCGGCGGGCGGGCGTCCCAGCGCGGTGTTGGCGGTCGAGTATTATCCAAAAGCCACCCGCGGGCCACGTTGGCTCTACGAGATCGCCTCGTTATCGACGGAGCGTATTACCGTCCAGCGCGAGCCCGACCTCCGCTGGACCGCCAAAGAGCCCGGCCTCGATTTGCAGATACTCCCAGACGCAGCCCCGCCGGCTGACAAACCTGCTCGGCGCCTGACGCAGATGAAAGAACTGCTCCGCCGCTTCACGGCCTACGAACGGGCGACCGTCGAAGGCCGCATCGAGCTGCGGCCGCTGACGAGCCCCCTCTTCCGCTATGCTCAAGCCAGTGCTGGCGTTCTCGATGGTGCGATCTTCGCGCTGGCGAGCGGCACCAATCCCCAGGTGCTGCTGGTGCTCGAAGCGCACGCCGCCAAAGAGGGCGCCTCGACTTGGCACTATAGCCTGGCGCAAATGACCGGCGAGCGCGTCATGGTGGAGCTGGACGGCAAGGAGATTTGGAAGCGGGACCTGGCCGAGCCGCCCGCCGTCCGCGCCAGCTACGTGAATGGCTGGATTCCTGCGGGGACCAAGGAGAAATGACCGCGGACGGGTGGCACGCCCTGAAGAGGACGCGAAGCGCGTGGCGTGCGCGAGTGATCCGCAGTTGCTTCGATGCCGTCGTCCGTGGCGCCTCGTGGCATGGGCATCCTGCCCATGCGTCACGGGTGGAAGCCTTCCCCGCACGGCCGACATACACCGTCGGGCTCGCCCCGACGGCTCGATGACTGGCCAGCTACCGCGGCTCCGCGGCCGCGGCAAGTCCCCGTCCGGCTCGTCCGGACGGTTAGATGATTCGCATGCTGCAGAGTCATCCTATCCGTCGGGACGAGCCCGACGGGGTTAGATTTGGCCGCTGATCCTGGTAGCTGGCCAGTCATCGAGCCGGCGGGACAAGCCCGCCGGGGCTTCGCGCATCGTGCGCCGCCGTTGGACGGATGGACATGCTCACGATCTTGCCATGCGTCGCAGGAAGGCTGCGTCGCAGGGAGGGATCGCACTCCCTACCCCATCAGCTTTTCGATCGGCTCCGCCAGGTAGACGTGGTACGGGCGGCCGTTGGCGTCTGGCCACGTGGCATCTCGGGGGATGCCGAGCGCGTCGTAGATCGTGGCCGCGAAGTTCTCCGGCGTCTGCGCGTCGGAGGCCGGGTAGGCGCCGTTGCGCGTCGGATGAGCCGATCACCGCGCCGCCGTGCACGCCGCCGCCGGCGAACAACACCGATCTGCAGCGGCGCCCCAGTGGTCGCGGCCCGGCGTCTTGTAGATCTCCGGAGCGATGTGCGAGATCTTGCGGCGTGCGGCCGAACTCGCCGGCCATGACGACCAGCGTGCTCTCGAGCAGGCCGCTCTCGTCGCAGGTCGTCGAGCAGCGCGGACACGGCCCGGTCGGTCGGCGGAAAGAGATAGTTCTTCAGGCAGGGGAAGTTGTTGCCGTGCAGGTCCCAGGTTCCGAAGTTGCCCATGTTGACCTGCACCATGTTGACGCCCGCCTCGACGAGCCGGCGGGCCATCAGCAGCGACCAGCCGAACGAATTGTCGCCGTAGCGCTCGAGGATGCGCGCATCGGCCTTGCGGACGTCGAAGGCGTGGCGGCACCGCCGGGCTGGTCAGCAGCGACACGGCCGACTGGCGCGACGCGATCGTAGCCCTCGGCGGCGCGCCGATCGCGCTGCGCTCGTCGAGCTGCCGCTGCTGTTGCTCGACGTGGTCGAGCAGGTGCACGGCGGTCGCGGAACCGCCCCTCTAGCACGCCTTCGGGCAGCGTCAGGTTGGCGACACTCGAAGCGCCAGTCGAGCTTGTCGGAGAGCTCCCCCTTGTGCAGGTTGAACAGATACTTCGGAAAAGCCCCGGAGTAGGAGTGATAGGCGTGCGGCTTGTCGGTCGCACTCGATGAACCACGGCTCGTGCCGGCTCCCCAGCAGGCCGGCGAACTGGCCGGGATAGATGCCGGTGTTCGAGTGGTAGATCTTCTCGGGCAGGACGGCGCTGCCCGGCCAGATGCCGCGGCGCCGGGTCATGGCGCCGGCGATGGCGGCGATCGAGGGCCAAGTCGGTCCCCTGCGGCTGGCTCGAGCGGAACGTCGGCGGGACCTCCGACCGGCCCGTGAGCATCACGTAGGTGCCCGTCTCGTGGTCGTTGTTGGTGTGCGTCAGCGAACGGACCAATGCCCAGTGCTGGCTGCGCTGGGCCAGCATCGGCAAGTGCTCGCAGATCTGGATGCCGGGCGTGCGCGTGGCGATCGGCTTGAACTCGCCCTTGAACTCGGCCGGCCCGTCGGGCTTCATGTCGAACGTGTCGTGCTGCGACGCACCGCCGGTGAGGAAGAGGAAGATGACCGCCCGCGGCTTCGTGGCCGACGACTTCGCGGCCGACGCCGCGACGGCCGAGCGCCAAGCCGCGACATCGGCCATCGACAAGCCGAGCAAGCCGATCCCGCCGGCCTGAAGCACCTGGCGACGTGTGACGGGCTGTCGCGCGGGGGACGGTTGGCTCGTGCGGCGGGCTGCGAGTTGCATGGGCGGCTCCTACAGAACGCTGCGAGAAGCACTCGTCGAGGACTAACGTCGAGGACTACGAGGACTACGCTGTGACTGCGCTGGCTACGCTCTAGGCGGTTTCATAACTCCCTCTCCCCCCTGGGGAGAGGGCTGGGGTGAGGGGCGATTGCGGTAAGACGACGCCTCACGCGACCTCTCCCTGAGGGGAGATTGTTTCGCAACCACCTTTAACCACTCGTCGCTTACTCGTACTCGTCGGGATGATCGACGGCCAGTCTATCGTCATCGTCCAGCGGCAGCAACCAGACGGGGCGCGCCGCACGACGACCAGCGTAGAAGTCCTGAGAAAGGAGGTGATCCAGCCGCGGTGGGTGGCACGCCCTGAACAGGATGTGAAGGGCGTGGCGTGCGCGAGTGGTCGGCGAGTCGTTCAGAAAACGTCGTCCGTGGCGCTTCCACGCCCATCGCATCCATGCTCTTGGCGTGCCACCCGCGCTCCTGTGGCTTCGCCACACAGCCACCCGTCCGTTAAGGCATACCCAACGCCATCTTGAGGCACTTGTCGATCTCTTGCATCGACGCGTCAGAGATCTCGCCGATCTTGGGGCCGACATCGCTGCCGGGAATCACGGCCAAGTTCAGGCACGAAACCAGCGAGTCCTGGTGTAAGCCGGATTGCCGACCGTCCGGTGTGGAGATGTCAACGAAATAGTGCGCCGCGTCGTTGCGTCGGGCAAGATTCGTCGTGATCGTAGCTACGAGCAGGTTGCTGATGCGGCGGTTGTAGTGGTCCGACTGAACCACGAGCACCGGCCGGTTCTTCGGCACCGTCCCGCTGGCATGCGGCACTTTGGCGAGAATGATGTCGCCGCGCTTCATGGGATTGGCCTGGCGTTGTCCGCATCCTCGAACGTCCGGGCGGCGACACGGCTCATTTCTTCATCCGTCCAGTCGCTGTCGTCGTACGCCAGCGCCGGCCGGACTCGCTCAAAGAGATCCTTGGCCAGCAGCACGAAGGTATCGCCGTTCGCGGTCAGCTCGACCGGCTCGCCGCTGCGAGCCGCAGCAAGTTGTTCGTCAGTCACGTTCATCTCGAAGACCCTTGGGGGGCAAGACGCGCATCTCTGTATTTACGACGTTACATTACATTTCATGGCTCACCAGCGAAGCCGTGCTTACGGCGAACCCTCTCGGCCACCTCGCGCAGCCCGCGCGTTCGGCCAGCCTCCATGTCGGCAAGCCCTTCCTGAATCGCGCGGGCGTCCTCATTGCGCTCCGCCAATGCACGGAGCGCATCCCGCAGCACGTCGTCAGGCGTGCCATACCGGCCCGCCGCCAATTGGTCCTCAACGAGCTGGGCAACGTCAGGAGGCAGGACGTAGGACGACATGGCGGCTTCTCTGAAGAGGCTGGTTGCGACGCCGATGCCATTCTACCGAGCAAGCCACTGGCTAACCAACTCGTCATCGGCGACCTTGGTCGAAGAGAGACCTCGCATTCTGGCTTAGCGATCCGTCGAGGGCCCCACGCCCATCGCATCCATGCTCTGGGCGTGCCACTCTACCGCGACGCGGCGGCCGGCAAGCCGCCGGTACGCATGCCCCGCACTTCGAAGCCGTGCAGCCGAAGGCCCACTCGTTGGAGTTCGCGGTTAAGGTTCGCCTTGAGTTCCCGGCCAATCGCTCGATGCTGCTTGCACGTGCGCCGCCACTGGAGCGCTTCGCGTCGTGCGGCTTGCATCTGCCGCAGTCGGGCTCGCACCTGCTCGGCCAACTCGGCAGACCGGCCGAGGTAGAGACCGACCAGCCGCGAGCCTTCTCGATAGCGCAGCTCGTAGAATGGCCCGAACGACTTGCCGCGACGGGTGCGCCAGGTCGCCCGAACCGAACCCCGCCTGCGGAAGAGGTCGGCGTGGTCGTCGAGGAACCTGAGCACGGCCGGGAGGTCTTGTCCTTCAGCTTTCGGTTTTTCCAATGTGTCGCCTCCATTTTGGAACGCTAATAAGCGCTAATAAACGCTAATCGGGCAGACCATGGACCGAATCGATCAGGTCCATCAGCGTTTATTAGCGATTATTAGCGTTCCTGGCAAAACAGCTCCGGCGGCCTCGGCGCGCCCTAGCTTCGTTTGATCGGTGCGCATCGACCCATCTTCCTTGGGTCCGCCCTACGCTCGAACCGCCGCTGCCAGTTGTCCTTCAGTTTTAGGTTTTTCCAATGTGTTGCCTCCATGGGGGAAGCCCCGGCGTTCATCGCGGGGGAGTGTCACCATCAACTTGGCCCGTGTTGTCCTTCAGTCTTCGGTTTTTCCATTGGCAGGGCCCTGCCCGCCGTGGCCGGCAACGGTTCCAGAAATCCGTTGGCCGGTTGCCCTTCAGCTTTCAGTTTTTCCGGCTGCTCCCTCTCCCTCCGGGAGAGGTTGAGGTGAGGGGCCATGTGCTTGCCGCGGCTCGATGCCGCGATCCGGCTCTGTTGCGCGGCCGCTCTGGGCCGGTCGGCGCTGGCCGTCTGCCGAGCCGGCCAGGCGGTTTCTCACTATCTGCCGCGGCTCGCGGGCATCGATCGGGTCCGGCAGCCGGTGGACGGAGCGGTCCAGCGGGGCCGAGCCTGCCGCTGCGCCGTTTTCAGTCGGCGGCCGCGCGGCCGGCCCGCTCATTCGCGCCGGGCCCGCGGGCAGACGTGCGGCATCTTGCGGCGCCGCGACCGGCCGCGCCGCCGGCTGGACAGGGTTCTGTGTCCAGCGGGCTTGTGCCCAGCGGGCGTGCCATTCCCTGACGCGCAGCAGCAGCATGGCGACGCGCTGCTTGGCCAGGCCGAGCTGCAAATAGCTCGTGATTTCCATGTCCGGGTGGTCGCCGTTGAGCTGCGGTTGTCCCTGTCGCCACTGGGAATATCCCCGCATGCGCAGCGAGCGCAGCATGCCCACCCACAACAGAAACACGAATTCCTCGCCCGCCGCCTGCTCCAGCGCGCTTTCGGCCTCGACGACCAGCTCCTGATACATGGAGGCCACGAGACTCGACGACTTCCTGCCGTGTATCGCCTGGCAGCCAATCCAGCTCCTCCAGCGAAATCCAAGCCGGCCGCCGAGCCACCGGCCAAACCATCCACCGCCCCCGCCCCCGCCCCCTGCCGGCGGCCGGTTGCGACGCCGCATTGCTCGATGAGGTCTTAGTCAAAGACGATTCGCTCGATAACTTTTCGCTCATGGCATTTCTCCTTGGGGGTGAGACGACGCAATCGCCCCCACGTTGCCACAAGGCATAACCACGAGACCAGAGGTATTCTGACGAGACCGTTCCCAGGCGAGCATCGAGGCGTCGGCCCGACGTGCCAGCAGCGTGGGATGCGTCTCCCGCTCATGCGACGGGTGGCTGTGGCGAAGCCAAAGACGGCCAACCGGGTTGGCGCGAATCGGCCGCGAGTGGTTAGCACGATGCTGAAGACCGCCGTCCGTGGCGCCGCCACTCGACAATCGCAGCCATGCTCTGAGCATGCCACTTAGTCGTGGCATGGGCATCCTGCCCATGCGGCACGGGCTAGAAGCCCGTGCCACGCCGCCGCACGGCCCACATACGTCAGGCTCGCCCCGACGGCTCGATGACTGGCCAGCTACCGCGGCTCCTCGGCCTCGTCAAGTCCCCGTCCGGCTCGTCCGGACGGACTGATGATTGCCTGCTGAACAGTCATCCTATCCGTCGGGACGAGCCCGACGGGGTTCGATTTGGCAGTCTGATCCTGGTAGCTGGCCAGTCAGCAAAGCCGGCGGGACAAGCCCGCCGGGGCTTCGCGCAGCGTGCACCCAGCGTTGTCCGCATCTTCGAACTCCGCCGGTGCGAGCCTACCATTGGCGGGTGCCTGTGGCCGAAGGCCACAGCCGGCCTTCGTAGTCGGTGCGACTCACGCTACAGGAGAACGCCTGGGGCATTCTGCCCCAGGCTCCCGTGCGTATTTGCACTGCTGGACAAGCCAGCAGTGGCACCCGTCCGTGCCACCCCGCCGTGAACTGGATCATCTGTATCTCTGGATTCCGTCAGCAAGTTCTATTTTGTATTCCAAAATATCTCCGGGCTGGCATTCGAGTGCTTTGCAAATCGCTTCCAGAGTTGATAGCCGAATCGCCTTTGCCTTGCCGTTTTTCAAGACGGAAATGTTGGCCATCGTGATGCCGACTTTCTCGGCAAGCTCGGTGACGCTCATCTTCCGCTTCGCCAACATGACGTCGATGTTAATGATGATTGCCATGCTGGTCTCGTTACACCGTTAAGTCGTTCTCGGATTTTATATCCACGGCATTTTGCAAAATCCGTTCAAACATCGCCGCCGCGGTGGCGATGACGATCGAGCCGAAGGTGATGAGGATGCCCATGACAACTCCCGCCGCCCGCGATCGTCATCTGTGTCGCGCACAGCATGAAGAAGTAGGCTTCTGCCCCCGCAACAAAACCGATAATGGCTATCGCGCAATATTTTATAGTCCGCAAAGCTTTCACGGCCGCTTGCGAGAATACTTTATTTTGTCCGGCATATCCCAACACCTTGAATGCCTGATAGAGCGCCACGAAAAACGGAATGGACGCGATATACGCATACGCCAAAAAGGGATCTTTGAAGTAAATCTCAAAGAGCGTGGCGTGCGCATTCCTGCCCTCGATGTGGGGTTCCCAAAGCATGAGGGCAAGAGCGCCGATGCCGATGAGCACAATGACTATCTGAAGAAATATTGTTGAGCTTCTTTTCATGGCTGGCACTCCTAACGCCACCTTGCAAGAGATCTGGAAGCCTTCGCCGATCGAGCCACGATTGACCAAGATTTCCGTGATGTCAAAGAGGCTCTGGGGAAAACCGACAACAACGAATGCGTAACATCTAGACCAACTTGGCGGTATCCAACCTGAATTTTGGATGCACACGCTGGTCGAACTTTGGGCCTGGCACAAGACTCAAGCGGAACTTTGTAACTCCAGTGACGCCCCTTGGGACGATTTCGGAAAGACGGCCTTCGCACGCGAATCGACGGAAGGCCTAGCGATGCTCCAATCATGCGACACGAATCATCAACGCCTAAGGCCCCCGGGGCGTGTGCCACGTCCAGCTCGCTGAAAATCTCATGTCCTTCACCACATACCCCAACATGGCTTGATGCGTTTATCTTAGCGAGCGATTATCGTTTGTCAATACATATTTATCGTTATTCGTGACGTGCCATGCCGTCTGCGCGAAGCGCGGTCAGTTATTGATGTGTACTTGCCCCGCCCACGGACTCGCATGGGTGGGGGGCCTTCCCAAGACGGGCACAGCGCTGCTCGTGTCGGTCCGGCTGCGGTCGGTGGCATGCTCTCGCGTCAGCGTCAGCATGTCCACGCTTACGCGAGGACATGCCACCCCGCCGCGGCCAATTAGTCCTCAACGAGCTGGGCAACGTCAGAGGCAGGACGTAGGACGACACGGCGGCTTCCGTCGAGGGCCACGCCCATCGCATCCATATGCCTGTGGCCGAAGGCCACAGCCGGCCGCGCAGTGCGTGGGACTCACGCTAAACGAGAACGCCTGGGGCATTCTGCCCCAGGCACCCGTGCGCCACGCACCCGTGCGCTTACAACCCTTTGAACTCGCGGGCCTTTCGCTGATGAAGTTTGCGGTCCTGCTCGTACCGCGATTTGGCAGCGTTATCGACTGATTTGATCACCACGGTTTTGTTCGCATGGTAGGCGAATAGGCTTTCATCCTCGGTGATCCATGCACCCAGCCGTCGAATGAACATCCACTTTTTCTTTGATTCGTTTTTCTGAAGGAGGACTTCGATCTCTTTGTCATTGAACTCCTGATGAGACACGTACGTGACACTTACGCAAACGTCGGTTGCCTTTGGTTTGGCCGTTATCACTTTGTCCTTCCCGGCAAAACGACATTCAACGACGATTCCATCTACCTCCCACATGAGCCCGCGATCTTGCTTGATGCCACCGACCACGGGTTCCTCAAACGGTTCACCGCCATAACGTTTCGTGCATTCCTCAAAGGTCTCGCCGATACGCGCTTCAGCGGAGCCCAAGATGGCACTCAGATGCAAGGCTGCGCTCGCAAACGCCCATAAGGTCGCCCGTTTCATGGCAATGCTCCCACTCACGTGGTCGAGGAACGATTTTTTTGGCTGACAGACGCCAAACGCTGGACAGAGGGATTCACGGCGACTCGTCGCTCATTGTTGATGCCACCATTGGCAGCGTCAAGCATAGACCGCGTAGAACGCGCCTATGCTGGCCCCCCCCGGGGGTTAGGCAGACGTCACGGCAGCGTCCCACCAAGGAGTTCGTCGCCCTGCAGCGTCTTGACCTGCATCTTCGTTGGCTTCTCCTTCAGCTCCGACTCCAGTTGCGCAATCAGTTCGTTTGCGCGGTCTGAAAACCGCTTGACCGTACAAAACGAGAATTCCGTGATCCCAAGATCGGCGGCCACTTTGGCGGTACGAATGTCCTTCTCTGTCAGCTCGGTCCCTGCCTTGCATTCGCCCGCAAACAACTCCTGATTGCGGACAAAAAAGAAATCGAACTCGGCCAGCACATCTGTACTCCCCTTTGCAATGATCTCCAGGCCGGGCACAAAGAACGAATCAAACGTCGGCTTGAGTTTGTAATGCAAGGCCAATACCACAGGCAAGGCGTCCTGGTCCATCACCCGGTTGACGAGCGAGTTGAGCGTGTATTCCCAACTTAACTCGGCACAAGAACCAGCGGGGTGCTCAACGGGCAGCGGAAACGACTCGGAGCAACCGTCGCACGTTAGGATGTCCTGAACCTTCATCAGCGCGTACCACGAAGGCGTTTGGCAATTGGGGCAGACAGCGTGGAACCCACGCTTCACTACATGGAGGGCAACAAGGCGAGCCAACAGGTCAAGAACTTCTCGTCTTGATCCGAGACTCCGGAGTTCCGTAAGTGTCTTGGGGGTTTTCTTGAGCTCCGCAACCATATCCGCATCTCGCAGCAGTCGAATAAGTTCCTCTTCTGTGGACTCGGCAAGCTTTAGCTCTTTCCTGATACGCTGAGCGACTTTTTTGCTGCTCTTTAGGGCTAGGCTGCTCAAGAGCTGATACGCAACCGGGGAGACGAGTACGGCAGAGTTCGTGATGCCGCCGATCAAATCGAGAAATGCCATTGTGTATCGGCCGGAAGCTGATAGTCGGGCATGGTAGCCACGACTCGCGAAGAACGACTGGGTAGCCTCCCACGGGGTCGGGAGAGACAGATTCAAGTAGTGCTGGCGTTCTGGAACCCGAATTTCTGCCGTGAGCCCATATGGCGAAAACCAAGCATGTTCCAGAATCGTGCGGGCAACTGCGGGATGCTTCGGATAGTTCTGCCACGCGTCGCATGAGAGGTCCACAGCCGCAGTGCCGCCCCATCGATTCCTGAACGCGTCCGGTGGATCAAACACGATCTCGTTTTTACCCGGCTCAACGAAGAGCTTGCTCGGCAGTTGCCTCCCGCCTGCGCCGCACTTGTAGGACCGACAAGCGACAGGCAGTGTGAAGGCGCATCGTAGCGTTCGGTTGGGATCGGCCTCCCTCGGAATGCGCGAGGGATCAGACCAGTGCGACACGGTCCCTTGCGGTTCTGTTGGGAGCTCAACACCCGGGAGTATCGCGAGTTGATCGCGAACAATGCGACGCGTGTCCTCATCAGTGCAAGTAATCCTTAAGTCGAGTGCGGAGGTCACGTGCTCGATTGGTGGAAGCGAGCGAACGAAGCTGCACAATCGTGGAAGCACGGTCGCATCGCTCAGCCAAGGAGTTGGCAGGAGAAGAGTTCTACGGCCCGCGTCGAAGGTTAGGGGCTCGGAGGCATCACGAATCGCGCGAAGGTTCCAGAACAAGCACAAGCCACGAACCGAATCAGTAACGATGACATTAAACGCGGGGTCAAACGCCGGCATGCCAACTTCGTAGGGCATGATGTTGTAGCTCGTCAGATTAACTACCGAGCGAAAGAGCGATCGGTCAGATTGGGCGTGCCACAGGTGGTCGTCGGATGCTGAGACGGAGTAGTTCACACCGGAAAAGAATTTTCCGTACGTCGGCTCCTGTCCGCGTCCAAAGCCCCCGAAGAGCGCAAGAAGAAAGAGACTGTCGCTGCCACCCTCCGGCATCTCGGGCAGCATCAACGGTCGGTACTCCCCTTCCCTAATTGAATGGCGATTGGTTTGCGACGCATCCGGATGATCCACTAGGGCTGAAAGAGCGTGCATGGAATGGTCATGGTTTTCCCACAAGGGACCTCCGAGCAACGTGACTTCCCGTTGCGGCAGCAGCTGTGACAAGTGGTCCAGAAGCGGTGCAGCGTCAACACCGTCGGGCAAATAGCTTACAAACCGATCCGGTTCGTGGATCCGCATGAATTGGTCCATCAGTGGCCACGGCTTGAGGTCCGCGCCAATCGGAATAATGAGGTTGTAGATACCTCCCCATTGCGAGCAGGTCTGCCGCACGATTCGGTCGAATGCCGCGGCATCATCCTCGCCGAGGAAATACGCGAATCGGACCGGCCGAACGTTACAACCAATCTTGACCGATTGAAGCATTGGCCTGACCATCGTCTTAATCCGTGACTGTTGTAGTGTCTGACAACTCGACACGACGGCTCCAGAATCGGTTCGGAAAGACTCTTGGCACTCAGTTCTTGTCCGCCAATCCTGGCTTTCGCCGGTTCGATCTGAGGCGCGCGGCATGGCTCGATGCGCTGAGCAATGGGAAGTCTACTGAACGGAGTGACACGAACGGAGTCGTGTTTTGCCGCCCGGGATCTCTTGTCCTGACAATGGCGCATCAAGAACCGTCGAAAGAAGCCTGCGGCCCGGGGAGAGCCGCGTAATCCTTGCCGGCACAATAGCTTACAGGCCGCTGCATCCTTCAACCGGCGACACATACGGAAGACTTGGACCCAAAAC
>CAWEKV010000003.1:0-697500 GCA_963809785.1 uncultured Planctomycetia bacterium | reverse complement strand
AGGCTCCGCTGGGCAAGCTCTTCCTTCTGCCGCAGGTTGGCCAGCACGCGGCCGCGCTGGGCCACCTCGAGGAAGGGGTCGTCCCGCTCCACGGGGGTATCGCGCGACGTAGGCAAACCCAGCCACGACAGGGGCACCAGGAGCGCGGCCATGATGGCCAGGTAGATGACTTTGCGCCGGAAGGCGATTTGCTGATGATTCATGGACGCTCCACTGAGCGGTGAGTAGACCTGTCGTCTTTCGCTCCGCGAAAGAACGTCCTTTCGCGGAGCGAAAGGCGACTTACACGGCGATTTCACGCCCTTTCAGGACATAGTGGGCGAACAAGCACAGCGGGATCACGAAGCCCAACAGGGTGAAGAACTGCACGAACAAGTTGTTCCACGGCACGCTGAAGCCCTGGGCGACGAAGCTGACGCTGCTGAGCTGCGACAGGTCGGGCAGCACTTTCAGCAGCAGGTACATCAGCAGCCGCACCACCTCGTCGGAAAACACGATCACGGAAGTCGTGAAGGAATCCGGATCCAGGCTGCGTGGTCATCGGGGCGCGGGTCAGCACGCGGAAGAACGATTCGAACGAGGCCCCGCCGGGCGTCTCGCGGTCGGCGACTTCGCGGACCCGGTCGATGAGCAAACTGGCGAACAGCACGCCGCCGCTGCTGAGCAACGCCACGAAGCCGTTGAGGAAGGTGCTGAAGGCCACCGCCAGCGAGGTCACCAGGATGAGCTGGAACCAGATGCTGATACAGCCCTTGACGAAATTGAGGGCCGGGTTGGCCCGCCCGGCCAGGAAGTACACGTCCCGCTGGGCCATGGTCAGATACTGCATCGGCTCGTGCACGGAGATGCGGACGATCAGCTTGCCGTCGTCGGAGACATAGTCGTCGAACAGCGTGGCGTTTTCTCGGCGGATGGTGGACTTCTTCGAGTAGCCGGCTTGCTGTTTGGGGATGATCAGCTCCTGCCGCACGTACTCGTTGGAGCTGAAAGGCATCTTGTCGGAGACGAAGTCGCCGTCGGGGTGGAGCAGCTCGATGTTGCCAGGGATCGGCGTCTCGATGTCCAGTTTCAGCGTGCGGAAGACGCCCAGGGTCATTTGCAGACGAAGGTTGCCGTTTTCATCGGCGTCGGACTTGCGGAGGCCCTCGAAGTGGAAGTCTACGGCGGAGAGGGTGCCCCCTTCGACGGCTTTGCGGTAGTCCCACTCGGTGCCGACGTTGATGCCCTGGCCGGGATTGCCGTCGCGGCCGAGGAACTGCATCTGGTGGGCCAGGCGGGGGACACGCGCGGTGATGAAGTCTTGCGGTGGGCCGACCTCGTAGCGGACTTGCTGCCAGTCGCCCCCCTGCTGCGAGTAATCGCGGCAAAATCGGCTGTCCTTCAACGTGAACGAATCGTCTGAGGTAGTTTCGACGACCCAAATGTCGTTGTCCGTTTCATCGAGCACGCCGTCGAGCTTGATGACGTCGCCGGCGGCGAGGCCGTGGGCGTTCGAGAACACGCGAATCTGCTGCTGCAAGCGCGTTGCCGCCGCGGAAGCATCCACCACGTCCGCCGCGACCGACTCCGCCTGGCACTCGGTCCACTTGCCCTTTTTGCCCTGCAAGCGCTGGGTGATCGGATGGCGGTGCTGGTTGACCGAATTGGTTTGCCCGACCCCCGTGGCGATATCGATCTGGACTTCATGCTCGTGCCCCTGGGCGCGGCCGGTCCGGCCCCGGAACGCCATGCGGTCCGCCTGTTCGCCCCCGACCACCTTGAAGCGGCTGAGATTGGTGCGAACGACGGCCGTGCCGGGGATGACCACCGTGCCGGGGACGTTGTGCGTGTGACTTAGCGTGCGGATCACGAAGATGTAGCTCACGATCCCCATCACCAGCAGCATCACGCTGCCAATGGCCGTGAAGCCGACGATCCGGCCCAGCACGATCTCCGTGGGGCGGACCGGCTTGGTCACCACGGTGTAGATGGTGCGGTTGGCGATCTCGCCGGGCAGGCTGAAAGCCGCCAGGAAGACGGCCACCACCAGCACGGGGACCGTGATGGCCCAGAACAAGACGAAATCCAGGTATAGCGTGGCGGGCTGGTTGCCGGCGCCGGGGGTCATGTACCAGGCCGCGGCGGCGATGATGATCGCGAACAGCACCAGGGCTACGAACACCTTCTTGCGGACGGCCTCCTTCACCGACAATTGGGCCAGCGCCAGAATGCGCCGCGGCGAGGTGCTCAGCAGGTCCGCGGTGCCTTCCCGCAGGCGCTGCGCCACGGTGCGATAGCCCGGCCCCGGTCCGCGAGAGACGATGGCAAACAGCAGGGCCAAGCCGATCCCGGCCAGGCCCAGGATCAGGCCGATCAGCAGCCAGGTGGCCAGTGCCGGGCCGATCCAGGCGAAAAAGTCCGGCGTTTCGTGTCCAGGCTCTATGACCATCGTTGATGAAAAGGGCTCTCGCTAGTTGGGACGATGACAAGGTGGCAAGGTGACAAGGTGACAAGGTGAGGGGGTGACAAGATGGAGCGGCGACCGCTTGGGAGGCGAGGAGCCAGCAGGTGACGTGTTTGAACATCGAACATCGAACGTCCAACATCGAACATCGAACGGCCCAGGTCCAAGTGTTCGATGTTGGACGTTCGATGTTGGATGTTCAATGTTCAAGCCCTTCACCTCGTCACCTTGTCACCTTGTCACCTTGTCACCTTGTCACCGCCCCCCCTCCGCATCATCCCGCCACATCCTTAATCCGCGTAACGGTCCGCCCCGGGCGGGCTTCGCTGTCGCGCACGATGGCCAGGAACAACTCTTCCAGCGAACTCGTGGGATGGCCGATCTTTTCCACCTGGCCGCCGTGCCGGGCGATGAGCTCTTGCACTTCCTTCTTGGCCTCGTCGCTCAGGCCTCGGCGCGAATCTCGGTAACTTCTTCCACCCGCAGCAGGTCGGACACGCGGCCCAGCTCGCGCAGCTCGCCCTGGTGCAGGATGGCGATCCGGTCGCACACGTCCTGCACGTCGGCCAGCAGGTGGCTGCACAGCAGCACCGTCTTGCCGTGATCGTCCCGCAGCTTCAGGATCAGGTCCTTCATCTGCCGCGTGCCGATCGGGTCCAGGCCCGTCGTCGGCTCGTCGAGGAGCATCAGCTCCGGGTCGTTGATCAGCGCCTGGGCCACGCCCGAGCCGGCGGGACATGCCCTTGGAGTACTCCTTTTGCTGCCGATGCCGGGCAAAGCTCAGGCCGACCATGTCGATCAGCTCTTCGACGCGCTGGCGGCGAACGTCCGTGGGCAGGTTGAACAGCCGGCCGTAGAAATCGAGCGTCTCTTCGGCGTTCAGAAAGCGATAGAGGTACGACTCTTCGGGCAGATAGCCGAGGCGGGCGTTCTTGGCCACGTCGGTGGCCGGCAGGTCGAAGACGGTGACCTCCCCCTCGGTGGGAAACAGCAGGCCGAGCAGCAGCTTGATGGTCGTGGTCTTGCCCGACCCGTTGGGGCCGAGCAGCCCGAAGACTTCGCCGCGGTGGATTTCCAAGTCGAGCGACTTGAGGGCCCGCACCTTCTGGCGGCCCCAGAAATCGCGATAGACCTTCTGCAGGTTCCTGGTTCTGACCACCACCTGGCCGGCGGCGGGCGGGGAAGCGGCTGGTAGGGGTGCGCTGGTAGCGTTGGACACGTCTGGCCCCGGACAATTGGCGAAGAATCGATAAGACGATGAGATCAGCATTTGCTACGCGGCCAGGACGAAGGAAGTTCGCCCGGCAGCGGCAAAGCCGAGAGGAGCATTCACTATACGGACGGCCCCCAGGCCGTGCAACCGACGCGTTGCCCCGTTCCCACGGCTTGCTTCGCGCCGCGCCGCAGAGTACACCATGCGGACGCTTTGCCTGCCGAGGATTTCCCGCCTGCGCGGCAGACGCGAACCCAACCCCTGCTTCACGCTTCAGACGCCATGCCCGCGCCGCCCCTGACCGGATTGAGTTACCGACCCGTGCCCGGCTGGGGCAAGCTGCCGCCGGGCTGGAGCTTCGTCGAGGCCGTCGGGGTGGCCACCGATTCGCGCGACCGCGTCTATGTGTTCAACCGCGGCGAGCATCCGGTGATCGTCTTCGACGCCGACGGCCGGTTCCTGCGTGCCTGGGGGGAAGGGCAATTTGTCCGCCCGCATGGCATCTGGATCGGCAGGGGGCCGCACGACGATGGCGACATGGTGTACCTGACGGACGACAACGGCCACGCCGTCCGTAAGTTCACGCCGGAGGGGAAGCTGGTGCTGACGCTGGAGCCTTGCGGCAAGCCGAGCGACACTGGCGTCAAAGACAACGACTATCGCACGATCCGCCGCGGGGCCGGGCCGTTCAACCTGCCGACGAACCTGGCCCTGGGAAGCAGCGGCGAGATGTACGTCTCCGACGGTTATGGCAATGCCCGCGTTCACAAGTTTTCGCCCGAAGGGAAGCTGCTGCGATCGTGGGGCGAGCCGGGCACGGGGCCGAGTCAGTTCAACCTCCCGCACGGCATCGGCGTGGATAGCGGCGGCCGGGTGTACGTCGCCGACCGCGAGAACAGCCGTGTGCAGGTCTTCTCGGCAGAGGGGGAGTTCCTCGAAGAATGGACCGACGTGTTGCGGCCGTGCGAGGTATTCCTCGACGGAGAGGACCGGGTCTTCGTGGCCGAGCTGGGCCGCTTCGCAGGGCTGTTCCCCTTCATGAAGCGCGACCCACAGGCGACCGGCGGCCGCGTGAGCGTCTTCGACCGCGGCGGCAATCTGCTGGCGCGGTTGGGAGGGCAATGGCGCCCCTGGGGAGCAGGATCCACCGCACCGCAAGAGTCCCCTCGCACGCCGCCCGGCGACTTCTTCGCGCCGCACGACATCTGGGTTCGATTCGCAAGGCAGCATCTACGTCGGCGAAGTCACCATGTCGGCCGGAGGATACAAGGGTCTGGTCTCGACAGATTGCCCGTCGCTGCGGAAGTTCGTGAGAGAATGACGGTGCTCGAAAAGAGTTTGGAACGCTAATAATCGCTAATTGACGCTAATATCTGCTGATGCGCCCCGGCGCTGCCTGAGACCGCATTCATCTCGACATTAGCGCGTATTAGCGTTTATCAGCGTTCCCACTCTTTGAGACTTCCCACCGCTCACCACTTACCAATTATCCATACCAATTATCCATGCCCGTTGCTCTGATCACGCCCGAAGCGATGCGCGACAAGCCGGCTCCCTACGTGGATATCCTCCGCGGGGCCGGCTTCGAGGTCCGCTATCCCAAAGATCCTTACTTCACTCGCGGCTTGGGCACGCACGAACAGGCCGTGGAAGAGTATCGCGGCGTGAGCGCGGCCATCGCCGGCGGCGAGCACATTACCGATCGCTTCTTGGCCGCGCTGCCGGAGCTGCGCGTGGTGGCGCGGGCCGGCGTGGGCTTCGACCGCGTGGACGTGCCGGCCTGCACACGGCACGGGGTCGTGGTGACGATCACCCCTACGGCCAACCACGAGGCGGTGGCCGAGCACGCGCTGGCGCTAATCTTCGCCTTTGCCAAACGGATCGTCACCGGCGATCGGGCCACGCGGGCTGGGCGGTGGCCACGCGATCTGCTGCTGCCCGTCCGCGGGCAAACGCTGGGCATCCTCGGCCTGGGACGCATCGGCCGCAGCACCGCCGTGCGGGCCAAGCTGCTGGGCATGCGGGTGATCGCCACGGAGTCGTTTCCCAACGAATCGTTCGTGCGGGCCAATGCCATCGAGCTGGTCGATTTCGACACGCTGTTGGCCCGCAGCGATTACCTCAGCATCCATTGCCCGCTCAACGAGCAGACGCGCGGCATGTTCAACCGCCAGGTGCTGGCGAAGATGAAGCCGGGCAGCGTGCTGGTGAACACGTCGCGCGGCGGCACGGTGGCCGAGGCAGACCTGGTGGCGGCGCTGCGCTCCGGCCACCTGGGCGGGGCGGCGCTGGACGTGTTCGAGGAAGAGCCGCCGGCCAAGGACAATCCCTTGTTCGCGCTAGACAACGTCGTGCTTACCCCGCACATCGCGGGCACCGACACGCGCTCGATGGAAGACATGGGCATCGAATGTGCCCAGTGCATTGCGAAGCTCTACGGCGGCTGCTGGCCGGACGGGGCGGTGGTGAACGATGAGCTGCGCGGGCGGTGGAAGTGGTAGCCGCGGAGGGGCACGTCGTGCCGAGAGAAATCGCGCCCAAGGAGGACGCCATGACCAGGTCACATCGTGTGTTGTGCGTTTCGCTGATCGCGCTCCTTCAGGCGGGGCCTGTTCAAGCCGCAAGGGCACCCCTCGCCAAGGAGCGTCTCCAGGAACAAGCCACGTTAATCGTCACCGGCACCGTTCAGTCGTACGACACTCGTACGGAAAGCCTGGGCAATCATGAAGAGCGGACTCATGTCGAGCTGGAAGTGCTGATTGAGTCGGTGGAAAAAGGCCAAGCGCAAGTCGGCGCCTCGGTGCCCATCAGTTGCTGGCGGCTTACGCACTACATCTTTGCGGAAAACGACTTTGGCCAGCAGCACATCCCGGCTCCCGGCAGCCGCGCCCGGTTTTTCGTGAGAGGTGGGTCGAACGTGAAGGGAGGGTCGGCGCTGGAACCCAACGGCATCGAGCTGCTCGAAGGCGCGACCGAACTGAACCTCCCGGTGCGGCGGCGGTCGCAAGCGGTTCTTCTGCTCGACTGGCCTCTGGTGCTGCTTCCGGTCGGCGCCCTCGCACTGCTCGTGCTCGCGTCGGTGATGATCTCCAGGAAGCGAAGAGCCAGGCGGAGTGCGCCGTGAGCCCCGTCGCTATCGCCGCAGGGTATCTTCCGCTGATTCGGCCGAGGCCGTCGCCGTTGGCTCGAAGACCCAGTACTTCAGCCCGCCCGCGTAGTCGCGGGGCCGCAAGTAGTCGCGCATGTCCGGGCTTTTGGCGGACTTGATCAGGTCCCAAATGTCGGTCAACACCGTGTCGCTGCTGCCGTAGTAGGAGTGTCCGACCAGGCTGGTATCGACCGCCGAGACGTCGATGGTGTCGATGCCCTTGACCACGACCAGGCCGGCGCCGGAGTCGCCGGCCCGCGGGTGGCCGTTGATCTTCTTGGACAGGGCCAGGGCCGTGTCGTGGGACGAGGCATAAAGCGTCACGCGGTCGGCCACGCGCGTCACGGCGGGAACGATCTGAGTCTTGAAGATCTCCGCGTCGATATCGGGCGCCGTGAGCACGATCTGGTTGAACTTTTGCTTCAGCCTCCTTCGGGCAGCAGGCTTTGGGTCCGTCGCGGCCTGGCGGTCCTCCGTGGCCGCCGGCTTGGAGTCCGGCTGCCCCACGAACATTCCGCGCAGCGCGTAGGTTAGCGCGCGGTTGCCCATGCTGTGGGCAATGAGGTGGACCTGTTCCGCGCCGCTGCGCTCCGCGACGTCCATGAGGAACTCGCGGAGGTCGGCGGCGGCCCATTCGGAGTTCTCTTTGTCCACCGCGTACTCCAGCGCACTGCCTTGAGACGGCCAACTGAAGAAGATCGGCGCGCCCTCGAAGCTCAGGTCATAGGCGATCTGCGCCGTTCGCCTGGCGGCATCGTCGAACGCGACGTTGAAGCCGTGGACAAACACGAAGGCATCCTTCCGCGGCGAGCGGCCGACCCGCTCCTGCAACTGGGGAAAGAAGCCCTCCGGCTCGACCTGCTCCACGGATCGCAGCGTGACGTGCCTGGTAACGTCCTCGCGAAACTCCAGCCGGAAGATGCTGGGCTTCTCGATCTCGCCGATCTCGTGGGTCGAGGGGATGGTCACGTCGCAGGTGCCCAGCTCCAACTGGCCCCGCTCGCCGCCATAGTGACGACCGAGACGCGAGGATGACTGGTACTCCTGCAGCGCGCGATAGCCGGAGAAGCTGAACCAGGTCAGCGTGGCCATCACGCCGATCAGCGTGGCAACGCGCAGGGCCCCGCGGCGCATGCCCGTCCAGCGGAGTGCGAGGAGCACCACGGTGACGGCGGCCAGCGCGCCTGGCCAGCGAAAATATTTGGCATAGCGCTTCCAATCGACGGTGGAGACGACCTCTTGGCGGTTCGTGCCATAGAACACGCGGACCGTCGCAAAGCCTCGCGCATCGACGGCCGAGGCGGCGGAGTTCGACAGCCCGTTGGCCAGCCGCTCGCGCAGTGTGCGCGGGAGGGACGCCGAGGGCGCCGCGGGTGCAGCGGCCGATGGCGGATCGGCGGCAGCGGCCGGCGGCTCGCCCGCCGCGGCGGGAAAGCGGCCGCGGGGATCGTTGAGCGAAAGCGGCGGTAGAGCGTCCTCGCTGGCGCCAGGTGCCAAGTGGGCCTCGGCGGCTTGCGGGCTGAAGGCGGCCGCCGGGGGCGGTTTTCGCGCCGCACGAGGCGCTGCTGCCATGGATGCTGATGCTTTGGACGGCGCTGCTGCTGCTTTGCGTGGCGCTGAGGCCACGGGCGGCGCTTTCAGGTCGCCCTGCCTGACGACTCTGTCCCCGCCATCGCTGCCGTCCTCGGCCATGGGCAAACCGTCTGGGGCCGGCTCGGGGTGGGGCGAGGCCCGCACTTCGGCAGGCGCAATTCCCGCCGTGCCAGCGGCGACTTTCCAAGCCGTCTCCTGGTGCGAGGGCGATTGGGCGTCCGAAGTGTTTTCCCCGGCGCCGTCTGGCTTGCTTCCGCAGCCCGGAGACGATGCCAGCAGCGCGGCCAACGCGGCGATCACCATGAGATGCTTCATGGTTCGAAGCTCCTGGAATTTCAAGCAAGATGTGCTAGCGCCGCCCGTGAGAAGAGCCGATCGGCGTGGCGGCAGGATTGGACACTCGTCCTTATCGGCAAATCGTCGGGGGGTCGAGAGAGTTCTTGCCAGATTTTGTGCCGCTATCGGGCCAGTTCGGCGTGCCAGCGCCTGGCTGCGGTTCGTAGCTTCGCTAGCGCCTTGGCTCGAGTCGTGCCGGCGGAGAAGACGGTCAGGATTGGTCGATGGGCGGCGATGCGCGAGCCGGCCATCGGGACGTTGGCAATGGGGGGCCAGCACTCGCTGAGCCGCGCACTGCCATCGGCGGACGGATTGAAAATCCGTCCTACGTTTGCCGTCAAACGCTCGTCGATCTCCAGGGGACGCTCCGCAAAGAGGATTGCCTTGCCGCACCATGCAAGCCCACGGCGATTCGGCTTGGGCACCGCGGGCAAGCAACCGCGCACGCAGGCATCCACATGCCAGCCGAGCGTGGGAATATCGAGCGCCCGTTCGAGGACTTCGACGGATGCCGTGTAGCGTGGATTGACCTCCACCGGCCAGACGCCGCGGCGGTTCACGATGGCATCGACGCCCACGAGGCCCGTCAGGCGAAACTCGGTCGCCAGACAGTCGCCAATCCGGCGGAAGCCGTCCATCGTGGCAGGTGACAGCCGCAGCGGCCCCAGGGAGCCACAGTATTGAAAACCCCGGCCGCCACACCAAGGGGCCCCGATAAGCTGCTCCGTGACGCCCAGGAGTGCGGCCTGCCCTCGGGCGGCGACATACACGCCCGCGCAGGCCCGCCCTGCGATGCGCTGCTGAAGGTAATACTCGCCAGCCGTCGCCAGCCGCGGAATCCTGCCGTTCCAGGGCGCACGCCGGCGCCGCCGGCAGAGGCCCTGCGCTTGAGCAGCCACCGGCCATCGATAGCGACTGCCGCGCCGAGCGGCTCGCAGCACGGCGCCGGCAGGCCATGCGACTTCAGGGCAGCGGCTAGACGGCCAGGGTCTCTCACCGCCCGCAGGACCTTGCCGGGGTTGCCCAACAGGGGCCGATCCCGGGCAATACGGTCCACGATGGCGGGATGATTCTCCAGCCCGCCCGTATACAGAAACGGCGACGCCGGCTGCTGCGATGCGGCGTTTACCAGTCCGGCGGGGTATTGGCGCATGGGTCGGCAGGAGCACAGTCGCCGGAGATCGGCGTCCGCGAAGAGGTCGCACGCGAAGGGTTCAAATCCGTCGCGCCATGCGGAATAGGCGGCCGCGCGCGCACTGGCGCCGACGATCAAGAGCCGGCGCGGGAGGCGTTCGATCTTCAAGGTATCCCCGTCGCATGGCGCAGACTGTGCCCGCATCCGCGTCTTGCCCTGCCTCGAAACCGGGCAATGGGCCGGTTCCGCGACGTCGCCGACCCGGGGCGCGCCCAGTGTATCGTTCTATCTGAAGCCGTTGCCAGTCAATGACTTGATACGCGTCGCGCGGCGTCTTGCCGGCGGTGGCATACCGTTTGCCAGTTTGAAGCACGGCGTGCGATGCGCCATCCGGATCGGTGCGGGCCCCACCGGCCGGAGTTTGTCCACATACAACCTACTCCGCCATGGAAGGCGCTCCGTAATCTGGCTCTTGCCTGGGGCCAGAAGGGAGCCCCGGCTTGGGTGGGCGATCCGCCTCTCCCGCCCAAGCCCGGGGCGATTTTGTTTGGTCCCTTGTCCCTTGTCCCTTGTCCCTTGTCCTTTGTCCTTTGTCCTTTGTCCTTTGTCCTTTGTCCTTTGTCCTTTGTCCTTTGTCCTTTGTCCTTTGTCCGTCGCTTGGCCGCGGTCCAAATGAACAAATGACAAGGGACAAGTGACAAAGGGACATCGTTCGTAGCGACTTGAACGGCCGCGGCGCATAGACTTCAGCCCACCCCGGCCACCTGCCGAAGGATCACGATTGGGCGTGGCGTGTGGCCATGCTCGGCGTTCCTTCGACCAGCGGCCCAGTCGTGTCTGCTCATCCTCCGCGACGGCCATCGCCGCGCGCCAAAGGCAACAACGGGCGGTCCACTCAGAGCGACCGACCAGCGGTGCCCTACGCCACGGTCTACCTCGAGGCCTTTTCTTCTTATCTGGCCGGCGAGTGCCATCTGGCAGAGAACACGGTCAAAGCCTACCGGCGCGACCTGGTGCGGTTCTTGCGCTGGCTGGGGAAGCGCCGGCCAGCCCAGCTTACCCTGCAAGACATCTCGGCATATCCGGCCTGGCTCTTGGAAACGGAGCAATTGGCCCCCTCCAGCGTGGCCCGGCACCTGATTTCGCTGAAGATGTTCTTTCGCTACTTGCAGCTCGAAGGCGAGCTGCGCGAGAGCGCCGTCGAGCTGCTCGGCAGCCCCAAGCTCTGGGAGCGCGTGCCGCACGTGCTCTCGCCCGAGCTGATCGAGCGGCTGCTCGAAACGCCGCACCGCTACGATCCCTGCCCGCTGCGCGATCGGGCGCTGCTGGAGCTGCTTTACGCCACGGGCTGCCGCGCGTCAGAAGTCTCGCACCTGAAACTGGCCGACGTGCGCTTGGATGAGGGCTTTTGCGCTTGCCACGGCAAGGGAGACAAAGAGCGGATCGTCCCGCTGGGGCGTCGTGCCGCCGAGTCTGTGCGGCAATACCTGGAGCATGAGCGACCGCAGCTCGCTGCGCCGGGGGTCGCGCGCAGCCGGCCGCCGTGCCCTGGCTATTGCTCTCGCGTCGCGGCCAGCGGCTGCGGCGGGAGCGGATTTGGGAGCTGCTCAAGGTGTACGCCGGTCGGGCGGGTGCGCCGGCGGACGTCAGTCCGCACACGCTGCGGCACAGCTTCGCCACGCACCTCTTGGCGGGCGGGGCCGATCTGCGGCAGGTGCAAGAGATGCTCGGCCACGCCAGCATCGCCACGACACAGCTCTACACGCACGTCGATCCGTCGCGGCTGAAGGCCGTACACAAGAAGTTTCACCCGCGAGCATAATGTGGCCGTCTCGCTCCGCGAGACGAACGTGGGGCACGTCCGATGAACGCCCCGACTGGTCAGACGGGCACGTTGGTAAACGTGCCCCACGCCAGTGAGAGGGCTACTTCCTACTCTTCGTCGGCAGTCTTGAGCCCCAGCCGGCGGAGCCAGCGGCCGCGCGTGGGCTTGTCTTTGCCCGCGCCCGTCTCATCCGTGGAGGCCTCGCGGGACTGCGCTTCGATGTGCCGGGCTCGCTCTTCGAGCTCTGCCTGCTGGCGAGCGAGCTTGGCTCGCTGGACGGAGATTTCGACCTCGGCCTGCCGCAGCTTATCACGCCATTCGTCTTGGAGCGTTTGCAGGTTCTGTCGTTCCTGCTGGATGACCTCCTCCTTATCGAGGATTTCTGCCACGGCGGATGCCCCCACCGCCATCGAATCGACGTTGGCGCTTTGTTCATCCAGTAGCTTTTGCAGCTTCTGGATCTCCTCGTCCTTGGCGACAACGACGGCGTCGGTGCGCTGGATCGCCTCCTCGATGCTGAGGCGGTCGCGGCGGTCGTCCTCGCTCGCGTCCTCGGAATCGGCTTCCAACGAGGCCAGCAGGCGCCGCTTCTGCGACTCCCAATCGGAGCCCGCCACCGGCCCAGCCGAGGCCGACGATTTGCCCCCGGACTGTGCCAGGCGGCTTTCGAGCTGTGCCACCTGCGACTCGTTCGGTCTTGAGATCGTCCAGCGCCATTTGGTAGCGGCGCTTGAGGTTCTCGTGCTCTTCCTGAGACTCGCCCCCCTCCGGGTGTGCCTCGCCGGCCGGCTGGCCGCACTTCCTCAGCGCTTCCAGCTCTTGACGAAGCCCGGCCAGATCCGCCTCTTGCTGGCTCGTGAGGGCACGGAGCTGCTCGCACTCGCCCGCGCAGGTCCAAGGTGTTTTGGACGTTGCCCGAGGGTTCGCCGCCGGTGGCTGGCCCAGGCGGCCGAGCTGCTCGGCCAGCTCTCGTTGGATGGCCGACAGGCGGCGTCGCTGGACTTCCAGGTGCCCGTGGATTCGCACTCGCTGCGACTCCAGGGCGCCGGCCAGGGAGGCGACGTCCACGTCAGCAGGGGCGGCGATGGGGTCGGCCGATAGCGATTCCATGAGCGACTTGCCGGCGGTGGCGATTTTTCGTGACTTGCCGCCTGCCAGGGCATGCATAGAATTCATGCAAGCAGGGAGCACCTAACTCTAGGTCACGCTTACAGCAGGGTCAAAAGACGGCCAGTTTCCAGTCATCCCATCGTCCGGAACAATGCCTTGCCGCCCTCGCCCGGCTAGGACTGCGCACAGGGGCGTCCGGGGCGAAGGAAGCTGGCAACGATCCCCAAGTTGCCACACGAGATTTGTCAACACGAACCCGGCAACTGGACTTGCCCCTCTAGACGTTTGATCTATGATCCCGCTCCCCACTGAGGTGTCTCCGTTCCGCTTCACTCCGTGAGGACTCCATGCCACGTCTGTCATCGAAGATCAGCCTCCTTGTTGTTGGGACCGTGTGCCTCACGTGGGCTGGCGCCGCGAGGGCCCAGTCGCCTACGGACCTGAAGGCCAAGAAGCCTGAGACGGCACAGGGCCGATATCTCCGCATCCTGCGCGATAGAGAAGGCGCCCCGACGGCGCTTCAGACCTCGATCGTCCGCTTCGTGCCTGCTTCGGGCGAAGGGGACCTGGTGGTCGATCTCGTAGGCGCCGTGCACATCGGCGACGCCTCGTATTACAACACGCTCAACAAGCAGTTCGAGCTGTACGACGTCGTGTGCTACGAGCTGGTGGCCGAGAAGGGCACGCGCATCCCCAAGGGAGGCCGCAAAGACAGCGACAACCCCCTGGCGATGGTCATGGACGTGGCCAAGCGGTTCCTCGATCTCAAGTCGCAGACCGACGCCATCGACTATACCAAGGACAACTTCGTCCATGCCGACATGTCGCCCGACGAGATGTGGGCGGCCATCAAGAAGCGCGGCGACGACGGGCTGACGCTGATGCTCAGCATCACCGCCGACCTGCTCCGCGAACAGAACCGCAAGGCCATCCAGGCCGAAGAGGAGCCGGCCGCCCTTCCCAAGCACCTGGAAGACTTCGATTGGTCGGTGCTGCTGGATTCCAAAGGCCCGATCAAGCTGAAGCGGATGCTGGCCGAGAATTTCGACGACCAGAACGTGGCCACCGGCCTGGGCACCACGATGAACACGATCTTGATCGACGACCGCAACCAGGCGGCCCTGAAGGTCTTCAACCAGCAAGTCGTCAAGGGCAAAAAGCGGATCGCCATCTTCTACGGCGCCGCCCACATGCCCGACTTCGAGGAGCGGCTGATGAAGGAATACGGCCTCAAGCGGCAAGGCAGCCACTGGCTGACCGCCTGGGACATGAAGATCGAAGACGACCGCGTGCAGGACTTGTTCAAGCTGCCGGCGAAAAAGTAACGTGGGGCACGTTTCTAAACGTGCCCGAGAAAGTCAGGAGCACCCCGGTCGCTCACCGCAGCCGGGGTGCTTGTGTTTGTTGTGGGGCACGTTTCTAAACGTGCCCGTCATCCGACGACGTTGCACGTTTCGAAACGTGCCCCACGTGAAACGCGCCCTTCAAGTGCGCGTGCTCTCGCGCCGACGAGAACCGAAAGTCCTCCGCTCGCTTGACCAACCCGGCCCGCACGGGGTTAGCGTGCACATACGCAACAATCCGCTCCAACTCGTCCGCATCGCGCACGCAGTGATCGTAGGACTCCCGCTGCCAGAAGCCGCCGGCCTGGCCGAGCAGCTTGTTGCAACGGACCGCCGCGTAGCGGTTCACGGAATACTGAATCCGTTCGCGAGGCGAGCGCTGATCCACCGCGTCACCCAACGCCTGGACCCAAGCATCCAACGGCCGGAAGACCCAATGCACGTGACTCGGCATGACCACCCACGCGATCAGCTCGTACCGTTGGCCATCGAAATATCGAATTGCGTCAGCGACCTCTTTCGCCAATCGGGGGTTCTTTAGATGAGAGACAGCAGGCCGATGATCCAACCACTCGTCGGTGCGAGCGAACATGCGTTTCCATTGTTGTGCCCGCCACTCCACAGGTGAAACGTCGGCCGGACGCGCCTTTCGCTGAAGACCCTCGCGAAACCGGGCGATGTCCAGCAGGCCTTGAGCAGGAATGCTGTTCAGCAGGCAAGTCGTGACGAAGTAGGTTGCTCCGGGCTGGTCCCAATGCGGCAACCGGCGGCGAGAGAACTTCTCTTGCATCACATGGCCTCCAACGTGGGGCACGTTTCAAAACGTGCCCGCTGAATTTGATCTTGATGCTGTTGCGTTGGTTGCCACTGTTCGGGCACGTTTAGAAACGTGCCCCACGTTGCTTACCCAACCTCACGCCAGAATCTCCCGATCGACGTGCCCGTGCACGTCGGTCAGCCGGCGGTCGATGCCGTTGTGGCGGAACGGTCAGCCGCTCGTGGTCGATGCCCAGCAGGTGCAGGATCGTCGCGTGCAGGTCGTAGCACGTAGGTCGTGTCCTCGGCGGCCTGGTAGGCGAACTCGTCGCTCTCGCCGTGGGCCGACGCCGCGGCTTGATGCCGGCGCCGGCCAGCCAGGTGACGAACGTGCCGCCGTTGTGGTCGCGGCCGGTCGGCCCCTTGCGTGAACGGCATGCGGCCGAACTCGGTGGTCCAGACGACCAGCGTGTCGTCGAGCATGCCGCGGGCCTTCAGGTCGTTGCAGCAGGGCGGCGATCGGCTGGTCGACGCTGCCGGGCGATGGGCGGCAGCTCGTTGGGGATGTCGGTGTGGTTGTCCCAGTTGTTGCTCGGCCCCGCCGGTGCCGCTCCAGACCTGCACGAAGCGCACGCCGCGCTCGAGCAGCCGCCGGGCGATCAGGCAGTTGCGGCCGAAGTCGGCGGTCGGCTTCGTCGTCGAGGCCGTACAGCCTTGCGCGTCGCCGCCGTCTCGCGCGACAGGTCGAGCACCTCCGGGGCGCTGAGCTGCATCTTGGCGGCCAGCTCGTAGCGAGGCGATGCGGGCCTCGAGCCGCGAGTCGCCGGGCCGCTCGGCCAGCGTGGTCGGCGGTTCAGCTGCTCGCAGCAGCGCCAGGCCGTCGGCCTCGCTGTCGGGCGTGATGAACTTGCGCCGACTCGGCGGGCGCAGGTCGGCGATCGGCGATCGGCGGCCGTGCGGCTTGATGACCGTGCCCTGGTGGGCCGCCGGCAGGAAGCCGGCGGAGAAGTTGCCCGCGTTGTTGTACGGCAGGCCGCGCGGGTCGGGCAGCACGACGAACGTCGGCAGGTTGTCGGTCAGGCTGCCCAGGCCGTAGGAGATCCACGCGCCCATGCAGGGAAAGCCGGGCAGCAGGAAGCCGGTGTTCTGCATGTAGCTGGCCGGGCCGTGGACGTTGGTCTTCGAGGCCATCGCCATCAGGAAGGCCAGGTCGTCGACGCACGTCGGCCATGTGCGGGAAGACGCTGCTGACCCAGCGGCCGCACTGGCCGTGCTGCTTGAACGCGAACGGGCGACTTCATCACCGTCGCCGGGCGCGCTGGTGGCCGCCGCCTTGAGGCCGAAGTCGAACTTCTGCGCCGTGCCGCTTGGCCAGCTCCGGCTTGTAGTCGAACGTGTCCATCTGGCTGACGCCGCCGTTCATGAAGAGCTGCACGACGCGGCGGACCTTGGCCGGATGGTGCAGGCCAGCCCCCTCGCTCCCTCTCCGTTTGGGAGAGGGCTGGGGTGAGGGCGATGCAGCTTTGTCATCGCCCAAGGCCCCATCCTGCGCGAGCAAACACGCCAGCGCGATGCCGCCGAACCCTCCGCCAGCGTCGAGGAGAAACTCGCGGCGAGAAGAAACCGCTGGCATCACAAAAACCTCGCTACTGGCTGCTGACCCTACGAGCCTGCCAAGTCGCTGCCAAGGTGGCCATCGAAGGCGCTCGGTCGCCGAAGATTCTATCACGGGAGCTCGGCGCGACGCATGCCCTTCGTGCGACTGCGGGGCCCAAATGCCTGCCACGTCAGATCACGATCCACGATCGCTGCAACGTGTAGAGCAAGACGCACACGGCGGAAAGGATCGCGTTCCAGCAACCCAGGCGGTGCGTCCAAGGGCATGCCAGGCGGCTGCTGGGGACGAAGAGGAGCGCCAGCGCCGTTACGCCCACGCCATAGTGCACCGCCGCCACGACGGCCATCCCGATCGCGAGGGCCGCCACGGAATTGAAGACGACGGTGACGCAGAGGCCCACCAGAAACACCGTCGTCCCCAGGGCCAACGCGGCGATGGGGTAGAAGGCCAGCCATTCGCCCAGGCTCAGCGGCGTGTCTCGTAGCTCGACATCACGTTGCCAGAAGAACACGAAAGCCGAGGCCAAGACGCCGCCGATGCAGAAACTCCACAGCAGGCATTCAACGTCGGTAAGGCGCCCACCCGGCGCTGCATCCTTTGTCAACTGTGTGAGACAGACCAGTCCAACGCACCAGGCCGTCACCAGCACGCCGGCATCACGCAGCGAGAACTGCCGCCAGCGCTCGGCCGATATGCTCGATAGATCACGGGTTGAAGCCATTGATGCCCTATCTGCTCGTCTTCGCGCTCGAGCTTGCCGCCCTTGCCATCCGCTGGTTGCTTCGCTGGCACGTCCAGTTTGATCGTGCGAACCTCTCCTTCGCGGCCGATCTCCAGCTCCGTGAGGCCCTCCGCGTCGCCCAGCAGCCGCAGGAACTCTTCGCCCGACTCGAAGCGGCGGCCGGCCACCGCGTAGATGCGGTCGTGCAGCTCCAGGCCGGCTCGTGCGGCCGGAGAGGCCGGCACGACCCGCGTCATGATCACCGTGCCAGGCTCCGCCTCGTCGGTCCGCCAGGCGATGCCGATCCGTACGCGTTCGCCATCGAGCTGGACGGGCAGCTCCAGCGGTCGCGGCTCGCCGGCCCGCTGAAGCGTCAGCGTGCAAGACCTCTCGATCGCCAGCATTTGCGACTGGAATTCTCCGTCGTCTGTCACCTCACGGCCATCCAGCTTCATGATGCGGTCGCCGGTCCGCACGCCGGCCCGGCCGGCCGCGGAGCCGGCGGAAACGTCGCTGATCAGGATGCCCACGTCGTCTTTGGGACGCGGCTGCCAGGCAATCCCCAACCGAGTCGGCCAGGGCGGCGACGGCCGTTCAACGGTCCGCTGCGCCGCGACAGTCTCGCGGCGCGAAGCCTGGCGAAAGCCGGGCAGGCTCGGCCGATTGGCCAGCTCGCTCGCCAACCGAAAGCACAGCCGCGAGACCGCCTGCATGCCGGTGGCGTTGAGCTTGTCGGCGTCGTCGCTGGGCCGGTGGTAATCGGCGTGAAGCCCGGTGTGCAGCATGAGAAAGGGAATGCCGCGGACGAAGAAAGGATGGTGGTCGCTGTTGGCCTTGATGTCCCAGGTGAAAGCGAGCCGCAGATCGAGTCCCGCGTTCTCCCGCGTGATCAGCTCCGTCCAGCCGGCGGCCGTGCGGACGCCGGAGACTTCGAGCCGCTCGCCTAAGCGGCCGATCATGTCCAGGTTCACGAGCGTCCGCACGCGCTCCAGCGAGAGGGTCGGCTCGGCGAGCCAGTGCTTCGAGCCGAGCAGGCCCTTTTCTTCGGCGTCCCAGAAGGCAAAGAGCAGCGTCCGCTTCGGCGGCGGGGCCTGGACGAAGGCCTCGATGACCTCCAGCAGCCCGGCAGTGCCGCTGCTGTTGTCGTCGGCGCCGTTGTGGATGTAGCCGATCGGCCCGCGGCTGTTGCTGGCCGCGCCGTAGCCGACGTGATCGTAATGGGCGCTGACGACGATGATTTCGTGCTTGAGCTGGGGATCGCTCCCCTCGATCAATCCCAGCACGTTGCGATAACCGTTTCCGAAGGCCTGGTAGTAGCCGCCGCCGGTTCCGCCGCCGGCCACGGCGTGCCGGCGCAGCTCCTGGCCGAGATAGACGCCCGCCGCGCGGCCGCCCCGGCTGCCGGCCTCGCGGCCTTCGAACGTATCATCGGCCAGGTAAACGGCGTGCTTCCGCAGATCGGCGCTCTGGATCGACTCGACGGCTGAAGCGAATGACCGGCGCTCGGCGGCGGTGTCCGCATCACCGCCGTAGGCCAGGCGTGCGGCCACGGCAACGGCGGCCAGATAGGCGGCAGCCAAATAAGCGGCAATGCGCCAGGCAATTTGCACCGCCGCGGTCGTCAGCAGGCTGGTCCTTTGCACGGATGCCATTGTCCTCTCCGCCATACCGTGAGCAAGAGTCGAGCGAAGGCGTTGGGGCCAGTCGCACGACCGCCTGCCGCACGCGCCAAGGTCGCGCCGTTGGGCAAGAATACGTCGCCGGAGGCCTTGGCGACATGGCACGGGCTTCCAGGCCGTGACGAGCCAGTGTTCTGGTCTGGCGTCTTCCCTGGTCCGTTTGCGCATGGCCAGGATGGCCATGCCACGCGGGCCGCCGGTCTCCTCGTCAGGACCGTAAGAGCCGGAATCAACACGGCTTGCCGGTAGCGCTGAAACGCCTACAATCACCACCGAGCCGTAGTCCAGGCGTCGTAGTCCAGGCGTCGGTGCTCAGCCGTCATTCGTGGCGGCGATTGCCTGCTGGATAGAGATGAATCGAGATACGGCCGACAATCCGGAGAGGTGGCTGAGCGGTCGAAAGCGCGGGTTTGCTAAATCCGTGACCTCGTAAGGGGTCCGCAGGTTCGAATCCTGTCCTCTCCGCTCCGGAAAAGCAGTAACTTCCCGCCGGCGAGCCTAGGCCGCTAGCCCTCCAGCGACTCTCGCAATCCTTCAAAGAGCAGCTTCGCGCCGACGCGGTCTACTTCGCCGGTGCAGGCGAGCTTCGCGTGGGCGTAGATCAGCTTGACGGCCTTGGCGACGGCGGCCCGGTCGGTCCAGTCCGATAGCTGACGGACCATGGGGTGGTCGAAGTTCAGCCAAAGCTGGGCATAGGACGCGCTGGCTGGATCGCGCGGCGGGATCGTCGGGAAGTCGTCGCGGCGCGCCACGGCGGCCGGCACGAGCAGTGCCAACATGCGCGGCGTGCCAAAATGCTTCAGCTCCGCTGCGCAGGCCAGCGGCCGGAGCACTTCGTCGGCCAGGTCCAGGAACGCCGTCGCCGCGCGTTGCTCGTGCCCCTCCAGGTTCGCCAGCCATCTGGCCAGCTCGCTGGCCTCCAGCGGCCGCAGCGGCGCCGCGTCTGGCCGGCGCGAGGCCCTCTCCAACAGCGCCGCCTCTTCTTCGTCCTCCGCGAAGACCACGCCGAGCCCCAGGGCGCTGGCCAGCTCCGCAAGCTGCGGGGCACGATGGCGGGCATTCACGTAGTGCACCGACAGATGTTGCCGGGCAAGTTCGCCCAACGTTGCGCGGCCGGCCGACGACTCGAACGGCAGCAAATCGATGAACAGCCGGAAGAACTCTTCGTCCTCCCTGGCCAGCGACTTCATCGCGGGCAAGTGCACCTTCAGGATCCGCCGCCAACGACGCGGCTGCGTCTCGGCCATCTCCGCCAGTTGCCGGTGCAGGCTGCGGCCCAGCGCTCGGCGCGCTGCGGCCAGCCGCGGCTCCTCGTGCAGGCCGTCGAAGAGGAGGGTCGGCTGAAGATCGCGCACCTGGGCGATGCACACCACGAAGCCCGCCCAGGCCGGCAGCAGGTTGGCCGCCTGCTCCGCCAGCAGCACGCCGCCACGGTAGACGCGCTGCACTCCCGGCGCAAAAGACTGTGGCGGTCGGCCTTCACGAGGGCGACCCCCTCGACGCCGCCGACGCCGCTGTGGATGGGCACGGCGTCCAGGAAATCCGCATCGAACAGCCGCCGGCCGAGGGCGAGCTGCGTTTTGCGCCAGGCGTCGGCATCGCCGCGATCGCTCGACCAGGGCGGCGCCGCATTGAGCGTCACCCGTTGCGGGCCGTGAGAAAAGGTGAGCGCGTGCGGCAGGAGCTCGCCGTACCGAGCTGCGGCTTGCCGCAACAGCGAAGGTTGGAACAGATCGCGGCCCTCCGGCCTCGGGCGCACGTAGACCTGCGTGCCCGGCTGCATGTCGTAGTCGAGGTGCCGCAGCGTGCATGTGCCATCCGCCCGGCCGACCCATTCGAGCGACCGTGCGCCGCGGTCGAGCGAACGAGTGAGCACTCGCACCTCGTCGGCGACGGCAAAAGACGTGGCCAGACCCAGCCCCAGCCGGCTGACGAGGTCGCCGCCCTCGCAGTCGTCAGCGGCGGTCGGCCGGCAGGCTCCTCCGAACGTGGCCAGGCCGTGGCGCACTTCGTCTTCACTCAGACCGAGGCCGTTGTCCTCGACGAGCAGGATGGGAAGTCCGCCTTCGCGCGGCTCAACGAGCTGCACGTGGATTTCGCCCGCGTGGCCGAGGTCCGTCGGTTTGCGTTGGGCTGCCTCGCGAGCCGCCACCGAGGCGGCGGCCAGCCGCAGCAGCTCGCGCAGGAAAACGTAGGGCGTTTCCCGCCATTGGCAGCGCAACACACCGACGATGCCGCCCAGACTCAGGCCGAGCGAGCCGTCAAGGACACGGGAAGGATCAGGCATTCAGACTACGGGCTTCGGACTTCAGGCTTCGGACTCGAAGCGGGATGTGCAATTCAGACTCTTAGACTCTTCAGACATGGATTCGTGAAAGGACTCTCAATCGAGGACTCGTCACCTCCACAAATGATCGTCGGCGAACGGGTGGGTGGGCGTATTGAGCTTTGGCTTGGGCAGCACTCTCAGCGCCTGCTCGGCCAGCCGCAGGTCCTGGTTGGTGGCGATCTTCAGGTTCAGCGGCGAGCCCTGCACGACGGTCACCGGCTGCCCCAGCCGTTCGACGAGCTGGGCGTCGTCGGTTGCCGAAAAACCGGCCCGTTTGGCGTAAGCCTCGAGCAGCAGCTCGCGGCGGAATACCTGCGGCGTCTGCGCCTCCCAGAGTCCCTCCCGCGATACGGTTTCGTTGATCGCCTGGTCCTTGCCCACCCGCTTGATCGTGCCGGCGATCGGCAAAGCCAGGATGGCCGCACCGGACTTCTCCGCGGCGGCAAAGACTCGGTCGATCCACTCCTCGGCCAGGCACGGCCGGGCGGCATCGTGAACGCAAATGAAATCGGCCTCCGGCTTGACTCGCGCCAGGCCTTTCTCGATCGAGTCGGCCCGGTGGGCCCCGCCCTCGACCACGGTCAGCCCCAGGATCGTGACATTCGACGCGAACCGAAGATCAAACAGCTCGCGATCTTCCGACGAGATGACCAGGATCACCTGGGCTACGTCCGGTCGATTGATGAAGCGCTCGGCGGCGTGCAGCCAAACGGCCCGGCCGTCCAGGGGCGCATATTGCTTCTTGTAGGCCTTGTTGTGAAAGCGCGTGCTCTTGCCCGCCGCCGGCAGAATGACCGCAAAGCGTGCCACAAGGGCGTCCTTTCGTGCGCTGGAGTTGCTATGTCTATTGTCACCTGGGACCGGGGAGAATCAAGCGACGGGCACCCCCTCTCCCACACGAACCGGCGCGTTAGCGAGGGGAGTTCAGCGACGCCGCCGCGTCCTCGGCAGCATCTCCCTCGCTGACGCGTCGGGTTTCTTGGGCGCCGAGGCTGGCCGCCGAGGACTACGGCCGATAGACTTACATTGGGTAGTCTTGGCTCGCAAAAGCCTCCTGGAAAGCTCAAGCGAGCGATGCGGGCAAAGCGGACAGGGATGAGGCGCGGGCGGGGAGCTTCGTGCGCCTCGCTGGTTTGTCCTTGTCACTTTCGATTCACTCTTTGGGCCGCCTCTTGCCATGCTTCGCGTCGGCGAACAATTGGGTGACTTCCGCATTCGCCGGCTACTGGGCCAGGGCGGCATGGGGGAGGTCTACGAGGCCTTCGAGCCGGCGCTGGGCCGACTGGTGGCGCTGAAGCTGCTGCCCCCGTGGCTCGCCGACCAGCCCCGGGCGCTGGAGCGCTTTCAGAACGAAGCCGCCACGGCGGCCCGGCTCGAGCACCCGCACATCGTGCCGATCTACTCGTGGGGGCAGTCGGACGATCGCTTTTTCTTCACCATGAAGCTGGTGCGCGGCTTGCCGCTGAGCCGCTTCATCGAGCGGCGTCTGCTCCACGAGCGCAACGCCCTGGCCACGACCCAGGCGGCCATCGAAACGCCCCACGCCACGCCGCCCGAGACCGACGAGCCGGCCGCTTCCGGCACCGCAGAGGGTGATCGGGATACGGGGGCCACGGTGGTCGAACAGGCCCCCGATTCAAATGCGGAATGCGGAATGCCGAATGCGGAATCGGATCGCGACGTGTCGGATGATGCGGCGACCCGTATTCCGCAGCCTGAAGCCTGCGGCCCGAAGCCCGAAGACTCGAACTTTCTGGCCGAGCTTCGCCACGTCTACGAGGAGTACCAGAACAATCTCTACGACTTTTCGGCCCGCATCGGGGCCGACCTGGCCGGTGCGCTGGCCTATGCGCACGACCTGGGGCAGATCCATCGCGATCTGAAGCCCTCGAACGTGATGATCGACTGCCACGGCCACGTGTATCTGATCGACTTCGGCCTGACGACGGCCATCACGCTGGACGCCACGCGGCACCGCCGGGGCACGCTGCGCCTACATGAGCCCGGAGCAGTTGGACCTGGCCGTGCTGGACGGGCGGACGGACATCTATTCGCTGGGCGTCACGCTCTACGAAACGATCTCGCCGCAGCAGCCGTTCGACCTGACGGACGAGAGCGAGATTACGCGGCGGATTCGCGCCGGCTCGGTGTTGCCGTTGGAGCTAGGCTCGCCGCGGATTCCGCACGGGCTGGCGCGGTGATTCGCCGCGCCATGAACCCGCGGGCCGAGCAGCGCTATCAAACCGCGGCCGAGATGGCAACGGACCTTCGCGGGTGCCGGGCGAACGCCGAGACGCCCGCCGTCGAAGCGATCGTCCGCCAGGCACGGGAGCCCAGAGCAAAGGCGGAAGAATCTGCCAAAGGGCCAGGCGAGGCCTCGCCCGCGGAAAAAGAGCCGCCGCGCAGGACCAACCGGAAGATCGGGCGGCTGGCCGCGGCACTGGGCGTGGTGTTCGCACTCCTCACGGCGGCCTTTTTCTGGTGCGGCACCCTGGCGGCCAAGCTCGGCCTGTCGAGTGCCGCGCGGGTGGATCGATTCGACGGAAGCATCGAGAACTCGATAGGCATGAGGCTGGTGCCGATTCGTCCCGGTGAGTTCTGGATGGGGGAGGTGCCGAGCGACGACGACGCCACGCGGCACAAAGTTCAAATAACCAAGACCTTCTGGCTCGGCGTGTTCGAGGTGACACAGGGCCAATACAAGGCCGTCATGGGAGATCATCCCAGCGCCTTCGACGCCCAGACGCTCGGTGTGGCCAATGCCGACAATTATCCCGTCGATTCGGTCTCGTGGTCGGACGCTCAACTGTTCTGCCAGAGGCTCTCGCAGCGTTCTGCGGAGCGCGCAGCCGGGCGGAGGTATCGGCTGCCCACGGAGGCGGAGTGGGAATACGCCTGCCGGGCCGGAACGACTTCGTTGTTCCACTTTGGCGATACGATTTCCGCCACACAAGCGAACGTCGGCGGCATCGAGGCCGAAGCGGGCGCAGCACCCTTGATGGCGCCGCTCCCGATTGGCAGTTTTCTCCCCAACGTGTTTGGCCTGCACGATATGCACGGCAACGTCATGGAGTGGTGCGCCGATTGTTACGCTCCTTATCCGTCCGGGCTTCAGTACGATCCCCCCGCCGCCCCCATCCCTCCGGGCATGGGTCCGGACGCCAACCGCGTGGCGCGTGGCGGGTGTTTTGGCCTCCGGGTGCCCGATTGCCGTTCGGCGCGGCGGAACAGCTTCCCCCCCACTCCCGCCCCACCCATGAAGACTCTTGGTTTCCGGGTGGCGTGTGACTATATCCCGTAGCCGCGGCGTTTCACTGTCTCCAATCGCTCGAGAAGCACCATGCCTAACACGCCCCCCTCGCTGGTTCCTCCGCCCACGATGATCACGTCGCCCGGCCGTACGCTTCTCGGGCGGCTTCTCGGCCAATGACCCCAACTCGGGCGCCACGATGTCGTTCAGCCAAGGCATTCCTTTTCCGACGAATGCGACGCTGGACACGGCCACCGGCCTGGTGACCTTCACGCCCGCTCGCAGCCAGATCGGGTCCAACGCGATTCGCGTGAACGTGAGCGATGGCCAGGGCGGCTCGGCGAGCGCAACTGGACCGTGGAGGTCCGCGACAATTCACCGCGGTTCCTTGCCTGCGCACCGTCGCCAGTCTTTCAGGGCCGCGCCTACTCCTTTTATTTCCCGGCCCAGGATGACGAAGGCGACGCGCTGCAATGGACGCTCACCAGCGGGCCGTCGGGAGCGACGATCAATGCCGCCACGGGACTGTTGAGCTGGAACTGCCCGGGGAGCCAGCCGCTGGGCTTCGTGAACGTGGACATCAAAGTCTCGCAAACCAACGACTCCAGCCGCTTCGTGACACAGACTTTTCAGCTCCAGGTGATCCCCCCGCCCCCGGCCCCGCCCGGGCCACCCTCCGCGCCATCGATGGCACGAGCCCGCGCGGGCCAGGAGAATTCTCTGGCCGGCAAGAACGGGGCAGGGCGAGCTAAGAAGCACGCGGGGCAGGGTGACAAGGTGACAAGGTGACAAGGGGACGCGGTCCGGCTGCTTGGAGCAGTCGGCTTGCGTTCATGTTGAACATCCAACATCGAACATCGAACATCGAACTTATTTCCGTTGGTGGAGTTCGTTGGACGCTGGAGGAAGCTGCGCCCCCTCACCTTTCACCCGCTCACCCCCTTCACGTTGTCACGTTGTCACGTCTTCCCCCGTCAGCCGCTTGATTAGCCGCCGCCGTCATGCCAAAATGCACTCACCGGAGCCATCTCCTCGGCGACAGCCATTTTGGGACCATTCGCATGCCCTCCCACGATATCACCACGCGCGATCTGATCACCCGCGAGATGCTGACGCGCGTCTTCGGACCGTCGCCTCAGGCTGCCGCGAAGTCTGCCCCCGAAACGGGCCAGGCGAGCGCGACAGGCATCAGACTCCCCGCGGTGGATTTCGCGCCGCTGCCGGCACACCACCTCGATCGGCGGGAGACGGAGGTCGATCGGCGGAAGACGGAGCCGCCGGCCTACGAACCGACGATCAAGAACGTCTGCCCGGCGCTGGTTCGGAGCGCAAGTCGCTGACCTTCATCGACACCCCAGTCGGCGTGGATGGGCGCGGCCGTCTGACTCACGAGAAGCCCGACCGGACGCTGTCGCCGCGCCTACAGGTGCGGGAGCTGCACGATGTTTACATGTCGCGCTGCGGCTACTGCACGGGCGTGATCCGGCGGCGCTTCCTGCGGACGCTAGGCCGCACGTCGTCCGGCAGACCGTCCGCTGACGGCGTGAGCTCGCTGGCCGACATGACGCTGCGCAACGTGAACGTGGTGAAAACGACGCCTAACGCGCAGTTACTGAAGATGGTGCTGGCCGCCATTTCTCGCAAGACGGTGGGCCGCTTCAAGCACCTGGTCCCCAACCGCACCGTGGCCTGGCTGGATAGCAAGCCGCTAGTGGCCTTGGAATCGTTGAGCGGCCTGCTGTTCCACCGCGCCGTGACCGAGAAGGCGCTGGCGCGCTCGCGGTCGGCTGCGGTCTGCGCGGTGATCCACACGTCTGACGTGCTCGAGCGCTGGAAGTGCGTGGAAGACAAACACCACCGTCCGGCGGTGACCCTGCTGGACGAGCTGAAGACGTTCCACCTGGCGCGGCACGAGCTGGCGCCGCGGCAATCGACGTTGCCCAGCCGGAAGACCAGGCCGCAGGTCGAGCAGATTCGCAAAGTGTCCATCGTGCCGCTACGGCCTTCGGAGACGATGGAGGTGACGCTGAGGCCTCGTCCGCGCAGGGAAGCTGCGCCGGCCAATCCGATGACGCCCGCCGTCAAGCCCGCGGCACCCGTTGCCGCGGCTGCCGGTCTGGCCATTGCGGGGTCTGGCAGCAGCGCTTCTAACATCGTGTCTAGCAGCAGCGTGCCCAGCAGCAGCCTGCCCAGCGGCACCGTTCAGTCGCTGCTCTATCGCGCCGGTCGCGTATGGGAACGGCCGGTGGCCACGCCTGTTCCGGCGTTCCTGGAGCGCCGTGCCCGGCGGGCGAAGATCATCGCCGTGACCGACGTGAACTCGGGCGACGGGAAGACGGCCCTGGTCTCGCAATTGGCCGCGATGTTGGCTGCCCAGGGCGACCAGGTGCTGATGCTCGATCTGGATTATCGCGGTGCGCTGACCGACACCAGTTTCGCGCCGGAGACTCGTCGGCAGCTCCGCGCCACGGGCCGCACCGTCGTCCAATGGCTGGAATCGGCGGGCCGCCGCGGCCGGCCGCTCCTGGAGTGCATGGCCCGCGTGGGCAGCAACCTGTGGGCCGTGGCGTCGGATGAGTCGCTGGGCGTGTGGGAAGCCCGCGCGCGGGCCGCCTGGCTTGTGCGGCGCGACCCCTACGACGTGCGGTTCCGCCTTCGCGGCGAGCTGCATGGCACCGACATTTGCCAGCGGTTCGATTGGATCCTCATCGACTGCTCGCGGCGGATGAGCACCGCCGCCATCAATGCTTTCACCAGCAGCGATTACCTGATGCTGGCCGGGCAGCCGCAAGCTTCGTCGCAGGCCCAGGTCGGCCAGTTGCTCGGCTGGCTGGCACGGCTGAACGTGCTGACCGGCGCGTGCCGTGGCCTGTCGATGCTCGGCGTGGTGAGCGTGGAGGAAGAAGCGGCCCGCATCGCTGCCGAGGCCTGCATCGCCGCGCCGACTGGCATCGCCGCGCCGACTGGCATCGCCGCGCCGACTGGCATCGCCGCGACACCGACCCTTGACGCCTTGGCCGCGGCGGCCCCACGGGGAGACCGGCGCTGGACGGATGGCGTCTATTACTTCGGTAGCGCGGTGCCCAGAGTTGCCGTGCCCCGCGTGACCGTTTCCCGAGATTCGCTGGCCAAGGAGGCCGTGGCCGCTGGGGTCCGCTCGAAAAGGGGCGCGACGCCGGTCAAGGCGGTCGCCGCCAACGGACGGATGGCCCCCGTCGCCGCCCCCGCCCCCGCCCCCGCCCCTGCCCCCGGGCACGTTGCCGGTCTGGCGCGGGAACTGAAAGAGCGGATCGCCGCCCGCGGCAAGCGGCGCTAACCTGGTTCGTTGATTGCGTTTTCGAGGCGAGTAATCCAAGGTGAGAAACGAGTAATCCAAGAAAACTGAGCAAGGAGACGATTGGCCCATCTGAGACGATGGCCCATCTGCTCATCCCCCGACCTTTCCATCCTTCTTGTCAGGAGATGCCCATGTCCGACGTGCTTTCCCCCAAAGATATCAACCCGCCGACGCTGAAGAAGCTGTTCGACGAAGCGTACCTGGAGACGACGTTGGACAACGACGGCGACCTGCGTGTCGAAGAAGACGGTCTGGGCTGCTATGTGCTGCCGATCAACAACGGCGACCGCCTCAAGCTCTTGACGGTATGGCAAGCCCGCAACGGCTGCTCGGCCGCCAAACGGCTGGAATTCGCCAACCGGGTGAACGACGGCATCATCACCGTGCGCGTGTCGGTGAACGATGAGCTGGTGTTCTTCGACTATTACGTCCCGGTCGAAGGCGGCATCAACAAGAAGGCCGTGATCCTGGCCACCAAGCACTTCCTCACCGTGCAGAAGCTGGCGGTCCTGGAGTGCGGCGGGCAGGAAGTGCTCGGCTAAGCCGCACGGCGAAGGAGCCGATGGGTCCTCCGCCATTTCCGACCAGGAGTGCCCGACCAGGTAGGTCTGCACGTGATGGGCAACATGGGCCGCTAACGCGGCCCTTTTTGTTGCCCCGTCTGCCAAGTCTGACGCTTCGCGTGGCGCAAAGGAGTTTGCGAACCACGGAAGACACGGAATGACACGGAAGAACGCGGACGCATGGTTTTTTTCCGTGTCATTCCGTGTCTTCCGTGGTTGCGGCCACGCCGCGCTGGGGATTCAAGAGCAGTGGTCCCACCGGTCGCGCCCCGCTTATCTGACGGTGCTTGCATGCCGATTGAGAGGCGCGCTCGGCTGCTATCATCCGCACTCGTCCGTACTTGGCCGTTGCTGTCGCCAGGAGTGAGCGCGGCTTTCTTTGTCTTCTTCTCCATCGCGCCGAATCGCCTCTCGTGCGAAGCAGCGCCATTTTTGCCGCGCCCCAGCAGGACCGACGATTTGGCAGCGATTTTCCAGTGGTTTTTCGAGTCGAGCGAGAGACGCCGCGAGATGACGAACTCGTGCGCAAGACGCGCGCGCGGCCGCGCTGAGCCTGGCGTCTCCGCGGAGCGCCGAATCGAGCAAGAGCGGCGCGTCCAAGCTTTGCGCGAGTAGACGGCGAGCTCACTGCGTGTGCGCGAGCGGCGCTTTTTTCGCGCGAAAGGCCGGCGGCGCGGCGGATTCGCCTTGACGCACTCGGGCCACAATTGCTCCAATGCGTCCAGTTGATGAAGCACACGGGTTGACGCACGTTGTTGATCGCTTCGGTTAGATGCCTTCACCGCGCACAACCCGGCAAGCGTGCTTCGCAAAACTCGCGGTCACGGAAAGACGCGAGCTGGTTTGACGCGACTCAACCGGAAGCGAATGAATCCAGGACGGTTCTCTCAACGCGACGGCGGCCGTAGACACGCCTCAAGAGGTCGAGGCGCCGCCGAGGCTCACGCGTCCCAGCCACGACGACCCGGCCAGGACGTTCATCGAACACATTCACCCAAGACACTGCGTACGTGCTCCCCTCGACGGGCGCCCTAGGGGAGCGGACTTACGGCAAACACGGGGCGTCCCACCTCGAGGAGCCACATGATGGCAACCAAAAAGAAAACCACGAAGAAGACCGTGAAGCGCTCAACGAAGAAGAAGGGCACGACCACGGGCAGGAAGATCAAGCGCTCGCCCAAGAAGCGCGTCGGCCAGAAGGCCAAGCGGTAACGCCTGCTGCACGGCTGCGATTTGGCGCCGGTGCACTCCCGCCCCTGCCAGACACCAACGAGAAAGGCCAGCTTGCCAGGGCAAGCTGGCCTACTGTTTTTCGTTTCTTGTCTTCGCCGCCTCCAGGCGGGCGGCCCATGGCCTAGCGGGATCATGGCCTAGCGGGATCATGGCCTAGCGGGATCCGCTTCGGCTCGTGGGCGTTTTGCCCGGGCGCCTTGCGGTGCGCCCGCCGCTGGCTGAGCTGCCGGCCGTGGCACGGCCGCCCGTCAAACCGATGCGGCGCCGCAGCGCATTGACGAATTTCGAGCGGGTGTGCCCCTGCATGGTCAACCAGGCAAAGCTCCAGATCGCAACGACGGTCAGGAGGACGACGATGATCGCCACGATTCCCTGTCGCGTGAGCTCGCGGCGCAGGTCGTTTGCCGGAGCCAGGGCGTCGGTGTATCTCTCCTGAACGACGACGACCCAGCCCGTCTGCCGGTCGTTGACCACCACCGGCTTCATCGCGGCCATCCACCGGCCCGTGTATTTCTGGCCCTCCTCATCCAGGGTGCCGTCGTCGCGCGGCCGCGACACCGGATCTTCATAGCTGTCGAATATCTTCTTGCCGTTGAGCTGCACTTTCGAAGGGGCCTGCGCCGTCCTCCGGTTGCGTCAGCAACCGTACTTCGTGGCGAATCTCATCGTTCACGTAGTAGCGCTGGTCCACGGCAAGGTTTTTCTCCCGTAAGCGGCGCAGCAAAGGGTGCTCCAACAAGCCGCCTCGTTTTCCCACGAAGTCTTCCCTGGCATCGATCAGCGCGGTGATGATCGCTTTTTCTTTGCGTTGTTCATCGTTCTGCGACTCGACGTCCCCCCCGAACTCCACGAGCAGCTCGGAGAATTCGCCGAACTCCACGGCCATCCCCAAGACCCCCGCGACTACGGTCTCCTCTTCGCCGGTTGCTTCGTTCTTGACTTTGGTGCGGATCGGCACCGTAAACGCCACCATCGGCTGATGGGTCGCCTTGCTCAGGAACACGTGGGAAAGGTGCGGTTTCTTGATCGGCGTGGCTGTGGCGGCCTCCTGCTCGTCCAAATCGCGCCGCTGGCCGTGAAAGTAATCGCGGTGGGCATACTTCTTGAACAACGTCTCCAGGTCCAGAGGGTCGCGAGCAATCTGATCGCCGCGGTCGTTGGTAATGAACCAGCTCGTCGAAGGCAGCCCCTGGTTCTGGAACTGTGTCCGCAGCTGCTTGATCCAGTCCTGCAGCGCTTTCCAGCGGAGGATGACGTGCTGGGCTTCCTCTCGCCTGCCCTCGGGGAGGCCGTCTGCATAGGCCAGGACTTTACCGAAGCCGTCGCCCGTGTTCAGGATGCTCTCGATCTTCGCTTCTTTCTCGGCCGAGTCGGGGTCAGTCTGGAACGCGGCGGCGATTTGCTCCTTGGCGTGGTCCACGGCTTTCCCCAGCAGGGAGAGGTCTGATTTCGCCCTGCCAGCCCGTTTGGGGTCTGCCAACGAGGTCTGCAAAAAGCCCTCGCTCGCCTTGGCAACGAATGCCAACGCATCGGCATTTTTCTTTGCGACCGGGCTGAGCTTGTCACCCTTGCCGGTGGGCGGCGACGCTTTGGCCGGAGCGGCCGATTTGCCCGTCTCCTGGTTGGAGGTCTTGGCCTCCGCGACCTTTTTGCCCGGCGGCTTGGGCATTGATTCCGCCTGGGAATCGCCGCCGCTGCCCAGCTCTTCCGCGGCGCTGTGCAAAACGGCCCAACGCGTGTGAATCTTCGCCGCGACCGCGGGGCCGGCGTACGTGGCCGCCAGCTCGTGGAGCTCGTTGGTGCGCTTGGTCAGCCCCTGGACCTGTCTGGTCATCGAGGTGTCGAACACCTTCCAGCCAAAGAAGGCCATCAGCCCCAGCAGCACCAGCGGAATAGCCGTGCCCAGGATCAGGATCGGCCGACGGGCCTTGCGGCGATGCCAATCGTCCAGGTCGCTCAGCAAGGCCTGGACGTTGGGGTAGCGCCGAGCCGGCTGTGTCGCCAGGCAGCGGTCGATGATGTCGCCCAGGAACCGGTTCACGCCCCCGACCTTGCGGTGCTCGGTTGGCCGAGGCGCGTTTTCGATCGTCCGGCGGTATGCGGTCAGCCGCTCCTCCAGCGTGGCAGGCCCCCTCAAGCTGTTTGACGTTCTCCTCGCTTCGGTACGGCGGTTCGCCCGTCAGCATGCAGTAGAAGAGCGCGCCCAAGGCGTACACGTCCCACCGCGCGTCGGGCACGGCCTGCTTGAGATTCGGCCTGCTCCGGGGCCATGTAGAAGAGCGTGCCCAGCGAGGGCGTCTGCTCGTCGGAGAGCCGGGCCTGGCCGAAGTCGGCACAGCCGCGGGCGGCTGTCCTGGTCCAAGAGCACGTTGGCCGGCTTCAGGTCGCAGTGCAGCACCCCCTTGCCGTGGGCGTGCATCAGCCCGGTGGCCACCTCGCGGAACAGGCCGATCGCCTCGTCCGTCGGCAACGCCCCGTGCTCGGCCAGCCGGTCTTCCAGCGAGCCGTGCCCCAGGTACTCCATCACGTAGTACGGCGGGTCGGAGTCCCAGCCGACCTCGATCAACTGGACCACGTAGCGGTCGGCCGAGAGGAAGGCCAGCTTCTCGACTTCGCGCTTGAGCAGCGACCAGTCCATGCCGCCGCGATGGGTGTAGAACTTCACCGCCACCTTGCGGCCCGTGTTGCGCTCCGTCGCCACCCAGACTTCGCCGTAGGCCCCTTCGCCCAGCAAACGTTCCGGGTCGTAGCCGGGCACCTTGGCCGGCGGCTGGGTCTTGCGCAGGCTGAGGTCCTGGCTCTTGACCCGGTCGGCCGGGCTTTGAACTTGCGTACGCTCCAAATCCATGCGAAATCCTCGGGAGACGCTCCCGCTTCGATCCGTAATACCGCACCGCACACCTGATTCGCCTGAAGCGCAGGCCTGCCGTGCATTTATCTTAGCGGACGACGCTCGGGCAGGCTATGAGGCGGCTCAAGCCGCCACACTAGCCCAACGCGCAAGTCGCAAGCGAGGGGGCGGCGCGATAAGCCGCCGAGTTGCTTGGCGCTGCTCCCTCGCTGCGCGTCGGGCTAGTGTGTCGCTTGCGCGTCGCCCTAGTGTATCTGGCCCTGGGGACGCTTTAGCAGGGCCACGAATTCTCTGAGGAATGGCGTGTTGTCGTGCCACGTGCGGGCCGTGACCAGGTTGCCGTCCACGACCACCGGCCGATCGACGTAGGTCGCGCCGCCTTGTTGGGCGTCCATCGCGCACTTGGCCACCGTCGTTACGGTCCGTCCGGCAATCGTGCTGGCTGCCGTGAGGATTTCGATCCCGTGACAGACGGCCGCCACCGGCTTGCCGGCCTGGAAGAAGTGCCGCGTGATGCGGAGCAAATCCTGGTCGTAGCGCAGATACTCCGGTGCCCGCCCGCCCGAAACGAACAGTCCCGCGAACTCCTCCGGCCGCACGTCGCGAAAGGCCGCGCTGGCCCGCAGATGATAGCCGGGCGTTTCCCTCGTGATGTCCCACGGCGGGTCGGCGCCGGGCGGCACCTCGTGCAGCACCATGTGATACAGCCGCGCCTCCGGCCCGGCCACGATCACCTCGAAACCGTCTTCCGGCAGGCGGAAATACGGATACATCGTATCCAGCACTTCCGTGGCGTCGCCGATCGGCATCAGCACTCTGGGCATGGCGAATCCTCGGGGGAATCGGGTTTAGACGGATTGGCTCGCCTCCGCTGGGCTTGTCCGGCTTGCCCCAGCGGTGTTGACGCTTGACTCCTCGATCCTAACGCACCGCCGCGGGACGCTGCCAGCCATTGCGGCTGGGCACCCGCTCACGAGCTCCAGCTCGCGCACGGCTTGCACGCGCCCGCGATGCACGGCTTGCTCCGCCGCTTCAGCAAGCTCCTCAAAACGCGATAGACGATCTTGGGCCGAATCAGGGCCCGCGGCGGGTCGAGCAGGTTCGAGACGCGATGGAATGCCAGGCAGACCGCCGCATCTTCGTGGGCCGCCCGGTGCACGAGCCCCAGATAGGCGTTCACCAGTCCGCTCGACCAAGGGCGCTTTCCCCGCACATGAGCAAAGCGAAAGTCCGCCGTGACCGCGATCTGCCAGGGGATATCCACAACCGCCGCCGCCCGGCGAAAGTACCGCCGCGACAGTCCGCGGACGCCTTTCCGAAGGCATTGGTCCAGCGCCTGGGCTTCCAGCGCGGCGACGCTCATGCCTTGGCCGTAGCTGGGATTGAAGCTGCACAGGGCGTCGCCCAGCACGAGCAGTCCGGCCGGGAACCGCTTCAGCCGTTCGTAGCGCCGCCGCAGGCTCGCCGGATACTTCATGATCTCAACGTCGGACAACGGTTCGGCCTTTCGCAGGAACTCGTGGAACACGCCCGTCGGCAGGCCGCGGGCGAATTCGACGAACCCCGCCGGGCTGCTGGGCGGCGGGTCGTCGTGCATGCCGCCGAGCGTCACCGACCAGCGATCTCCCTCGACGGCCGCGGCCACCGCGAACCGCTGATTCGGCGGCAACTGCGCCACGACCACCGCCATGTTGTCGTGAAGCTCGCCGCGCCGCCGGCGGTAAATCCGTGTGGCGTACGTCAGGTCGATCTCGACCCGCTCTTCGGCGCGCGGCCATAGCCGAGCTGCTCCAGCCAATGGGGCGTGCGTGAGCCGCGGCCCGCGGCATCCACGATCAGATCGGCCGCCAGCAGCTCTTCACGCCCGTCGCGGCGATCGGTCAACCGCACGCCGGTGATGCGATCGCGCTCGACGCTGGCCACGAATCGCTCGACGCTGACCCGGTCGCGAATCGTGATGTTCGGCGATTCTGCCAGCCGCTGGCGGACGACGTGTTCCAGTAGCCCGCGGCTCTGGCAGACGCCATTCAGCCCGCTCTCGAACTGCACGTGCCAATCGCCCCCCACGTGCCAGCGAGTGCGGGCCATGCCGTCGCCGCACTCGGCGCCGTGCCGCACCAGATCGTCCCGGATGCCGGGGAAGAAGTCCTCCAGCACCTGCAGCCCGCTGTTCAAAAGGCCGTGCGTATGCCGGGCATGCGGCGTGCCTTTGCGGTCGCCGGCCTCGGCCGGAAGCCGGTCACGTTCCAGCACGACGACTCGCTCGAAGTGCGAGGCCAGCGCCCGCGCCGCCAGCAATCCCGCCACGCTGCCGCCGAGCACCACCGCCTGAGCGCCGACAAGTCTTGCCATGATCCGCTCCGCCTGCGAGGTCAGAAAGCGCGAGATCAGAAGCCCGGTTCTTGGAGAAGCCGGGCTTCTTGATGGACTCGCCGCGCTGCCAAGCGCAGGGGGCGTCGGATTGTTACGAGAGTCAGGGCCGGACCAAATCCAGCGTCCCCCACACGCTCGGGTCTTCCTCGTAGGGGAATTCCTTGCCGACGCTGAAGGTCTGGTCGCCCCGTTCGCGGTCCGTCACGGCGTAGGTGAACCCCAGGCGGGTATGCTCCGCCGGGTCGTAGCCCGTCAGCGCCTCGGACTCGATGAAAGCTTCCAGCGTGTAACCGTCCGACGTGGTTTTGCCGCGGACGTGCAGTTGGCTGCTCTTGGCCGGCCGGGCTTGTTCCTTGGCGCGATGGATGGCCATTTGCCCGGCGATCGGCTCCTCGCCGCGCGACCCGCCGCCGCAGGGCAAGAACGCAAACCGATGGCAAAACCGGCTGGCCCGGTGGATATTGTGCGTATCGCGCGTGTCGATCCACACGTGCAGCCCGTCGCTGGCATCGAGCTGCATCGCCCGGCACCAGGGCGTGTGCCGCTTGCCCTCCACGCGGACGTTGAACGCCAGACCTCGCTCGCTCCAACCGACGCGCACGTCGGCCAGCGTCGGCGCGCCATCCAGCTCGCCGAAGCTCGCCAGGCGGTGGTCGTCGGACAGTTGAATGCCCCGAGCCGACCATTGGCCGTCGAAATAGCGGCACGGGGCGCTGAAGCGGAAGAGGAAGCGGGGAGGGAGAAGTTGGGGCATGAGGGCAACTCAATGACGAATGACTAAGCACGATTGACGAAGGAATGACGAAGCACGAATGACGAAGACCTTGAGCCCCAGGATCTAGCGACGAGGAAAGCCTTTCGTCATTCGGTCATTCGGGAATTCCTTCGTCATTCGTGCTTCGTCATTCGACATTCTCCTAGAGCACCGGCAAGCTCGGCAGCGGCGCCGGCTGGTCGCCACGGCGGAGTTTGTCTGCCAGGCCTCGCACCAAGCGGTGGCAAATGGCCTCGAGGTACGGCTTCGAGGCCTCGTCCTCGAAGTTGCGCGCGCCGTCTGGCCGGCGTCGCCGTGGATTCGGATGCTCATCGTGATCGGCACTTCGCCCAGGAACGGCACGCTCAGCTCCTCGGCCCGCCGCCGGGCTCCGCCGCTGCCGAAGATGTCGTACCGCTTGCCGCAGTCGGGGCAGAGGAAGTAGCTCATGTTCTCGACCATGCCCAGCACGGGAATGTTCACCTTGCGGAACATGGCGATGGCCTTCACGGCGTCGAGCAGGGCCACGTCCTGCGGCGTGCAGACGACGACGGCGCCGGTCAGCGGCAGAAGCTGCGAGAGCGTCAGCGCGATGTCGCCGGTGCCCGGCGGCATGTCGATGACCAGGTAGTCGAGCGGCCCCCAGTCGGTGTCGCGCAGGAACTGCGTGATGGCCCCGTGCAGCATCGGCCCGCGCCACACGACGGCCTCGCCGCGGCGGGACCAGAAAGCCCATCGACATGACCTTCATGCCGTCGGTCTCGATCGGCTGGATCTTGCCGCCGGTGGTCTCGGGCCGCTGGTTGACGCCGAGCAGGTGCGGGATGCTCGGGCCGTAGACGTCGGCGTCCATCAGGCCGACCGTGCAGCCGGCCCGCTTCAGGCCGTAGGCGATGCTGGCGGCGATCGTGCTCTTGCCGACGCCCCCCTTGCCCGAGCCGACGGCGATGACGCTCTTGGCCGTCAGGCCGATCTGGCCGATCTTCTGCGGCGCCCGCTCGTGCGGCTCGACGGCGACCTTCACTTGCTTCGAGGTCCGGGAACCTGGCGGCCAGCAGGTCTTCCAGCTCGCCGCCGATCTCTTTCCAGAGCGGGGCCGAGTGGGTGGTGAGGCCCAACGTGACCGTCAGCTTCGTCTGCCTCGAGCCGCACGCCGTGGACCTGATTGAGCTGCGGCGATGCCGCGTCCGGTCTCCGGGTCGCGGAAATCGTCGAGCACTTTGCGAACGTCAGCTTCGGTCACGGCCGGCATGCGTGGGGACTCCCAGTAGTGTCGCGTCGCATCACACCCCTATTTTTCGTCCTCGTCCTCGTCGTCGTCCTCGTCCTCGTCGTCGTCCTCAAAGTGCAGCACCTTAAAGGACGAGGACGAGAGAGGACGAATTACGAACGGCACTACTTCGACTTCTTCACTCCTTCCGCCGCGGCCTTCTCGAACAGCGCCAGTTGCCGCCGCATCTGCTTGGAATGCGGGTCGCGCTCCACGGCCATCCGCTGGTGTTTCAGTGCGTTTTGATAGTCCTTCACCGCGAAATAGCAGCGGCCCAGCGTGTCCAGATAGGCCGACGTGTCGGGCCGCAGCTCCAGCGACTTGAGCGAACACTCCAGCGCCTCCTGGTAGTTGCCCTCCGTGTTGCCCACCAGCCAGGCGAGCTGGTTGTAGGCGCCTGCCCTCTCGAGGTTCGACTGGTCGGCCTCGCGGATGATCTGCTGGCGGAAAGTCTCGGCCGCCTCCGCGATCTGCTTGGCGGTCTTCTCGCGGCGGGCCTTGTCTGCGTTGGGCAGGCGATGCGAGCGCGATCAGCGCATCGGCATCGGTGGGGTCGGCCTCGATGGCCTTCTCCAGGTGCTCCACGTGTTTTGCCGGGTCGCTGGCCCGCACCTCGACCGCGAAGAAGTAGTGCATCCGTGCTTTCACCGAGCCCAGCTCGCGATCACCGTTGTTGCCCACCTTCTCGCGGCCGCCTTTGATGTTCCGCTGCATGGCGGCCACCGTGTCCTGAAGCAAGCGGGCTGCCTCGCCGTCCCGCTCCTGGTCGTGCAGCCACTCCGACAAGCCGTACCGCGAGTACATGGCGAAGTTGTTGTCGGGCGGCGGCGAGTCGATCAGTTGCCGCAGCTCCTTCTCGGCCCAACGGAGCATCCCCCGGTCCCGCAGGACGTACGGCCGTGCGACAATGGGCGAGCAAGTCGTCGGCGTTCAGCGAGAGGGCCTTGGCCGCCGCTTCGTCGGCCGCCTTGGTCTGTCCCTGAGCCTCGCGCGCCGAGGCCAGGGCGTACAACAGCACCGGACTGCCGTTGATCTTTTCGCCGAACCGCTTCTGCACGAAATCGAGGGCTGCCCAGGCCTTTTTTTCCTGCACCCAGGCCATGAACTCCGTAAGCGTGACGCCTTCCTCCGGCTGCACCTCGACAAGCTGCTTGAGCACCGGCTCGACGTCCTTTTGGCGGTCGATTCGCCCCAGCAGCTCGACGCGATACTTGAGCAGGCCGGAGACGACATCCGCGTGCGAGCGGTCCGGAGAGCGGCGGAGCAGCGCGACTTCTTCCGCGGTGAACCTGGCCCAGTCGCCGTCGATGCGCTCCGCGGCCCCGCGGCCGGCCTCGGCATATGCCCGCAGCCACCGGCTGCCGGGGCGCTGGCTGACGCCCAGCGTGCCGACGATCAGCTCGGCTCGCTGTTTGAGGTCCGCGCCTACCGGCAGCTTCTGGCCGACGACGGCCACGGCCGCCTGTTTGGCCAGCACTTCCGTCTGTTCGTAGCGCGCGATGCGGCAGAGGGCGGCCAGCGCCGCCGGATCGCTGATCACGGCCAAGGCCTGGATGCGGGCCAGCCGCTGTGTCGGGGCCAGGGAGTGATACTCCTTGAGCTGCTGGCGGACGACAGCCGGATCGCCTTCCTTGGTGAACTCGATGCGAATACCCCGCAGCAGATACCGGCTGCGGGCAGCGATCTCCGGGTCGTCGTGGCTTTGGGCCTCGGCCAGGGCGTCGAAGGCCTCGGCGCCGATCTGGGCCAACTGCTCCTGCGCCCGCTGGCGCGTGGCATAGTTGTCGTCCCCCAGTTCGGCGATCAGCCTGGCGATCCGGGCAGCCAGCTCGCCGGCCGCGTCCTTCGCCGTTTCTTGCGCGCGCCGGCAGAGGGCCTGGCTTCCTTCTCGGTCTGGGCGGAAAGCGGCGCGCTCAAGAGCGCGAGCGCGGCCAAGGACACGATCGACCCCAGCAGAGTATGGCGCATGGCAACCTCGGAGATGACAAGGGCTGCGAACCGGCGAACCGCGTCCCATGACGTTCCTGCCGACAGGGCACGCCCGCAGCGGCACCGACAGCGGCGCGCACCGCGCGCGTCAGCATATCGCGCAGCCTCGCCAGCAAACAAGGCTGACTCTTCGGATCAGCAGCTTCCGACGGCCTGACGCCCATGGCTACCTCCTGCTACCCGCTGCGCGGGCTATTCACGCCGCAGGTACGGATGGTCCCGTCGAGACTCCGCCGGAAACGTGGGCATACGATAGCATCCCGATGCATGCACGCCACGCAGGCCGAAGGTACAATCGCTCTTCGCCCTTGGTGGGCACGGGGAGCGCACGGGGGAGCGAAAGGTCCAACGTCGAATGCTAAGGTTCGATGTTGGACGTTCGATGTTGGACGTTGGACGTTCGTCCCCGGGAGTTCATCATGGCAGCGCACGACGATCTCTTCTCCGTCGCGGGCCAGGTGGTCCTGGTCTCCGGCGGCAGCCGCGGCATCGGCCGGGCGATCGCCGAGGGCTTCGCCCAGCGCGGTGCGCAGGTCATCATCACCGGCCGCGAGCAGCAGACCCTGGCCGCCACGGCCGCCGAGATCGCCGCGCCCGGTGGGCCGGCCGTCCGCGGCCTGGTGTGCGACGTGGCCGATGCCGCGGCCGTGCAGCGGCTGGCCGAGACGGCCGATCGCCGAGTTCGGCCACATCGACACGCTGATCAACGTGGCCGGCGTCAATCGCCGCATGCCGGCCGAGCATACAGCGAGGCCGACTACGACTTCATCGTCGATATCAACCTCAAGGGGCCGTTCCTGCTGTCGCAGGCCGTCGGCCGGCACATGCTCGAGCGCGGCCGCGGCAACCAGATCAACATCGTCTCGCTGAACAACGACGCCCCGCTCAAGCACGTGCTGCCCTACGCCGTGAGCAAGGCCGGCCTGGGGCACATGACGCGCGTCGCTGGCGCTGGAATGGGGGCCGCGCGGCGTGCGCGTCAACGCCATCGCGCCGGGCTTCATCCTCACCGACCTGACCCAGGCGCTCTGGTCGCGGCCCGACATGCAAGCCTGGGGCCTGCCCAACACGCCGCTGCGGCGGCTGGGCGTGCCGGACGACCTGATCGGCGCGGCGCTCTTCCTGGCCTCGGCGGCGTCGGCGTTCATGACCGGGCAGATTCTCTACGTCGATGGCGGCTTCTCCGCGGGGCTGGCGTGGCCGATCGATCAGGCGTGACCCGTTGTAGCGGCGGCTTCCAGCCGCCGCTCACGGGAGCAAGATGCTTAGCAAGATGCTCCCGCTACGAGTCGCTAGTTCCTGCCGCCACGGCCGCCACCACCACCGCGGCGTCCGCCACCGCCACCGCCGCTAGCCGGCGGCCGCCCTCCTCCCTGGCTGCGCACGGCGGGAGCACGCTGCTGTGGCGCCGGGGCGCTGCGTTGGATTTGCCGTTGAGGCCGCGGGCTGCGTCGAACTTCCGGCGTCCTCGCCGGAGCGCTCCGCTGCACCTGCGGTGCCGCGTTGCGGCTGGCTCCGCTGTATCTGCGGTGCCGGGCGACGAACCTCCGGGCTCCGATTTTGTGGCGGGCGAACCTCGGGCCGACGCACCTCTGGACGCACCTCCGGTCGCCGCACTTCCGGCTGCACGGTCGGGCGACGCACCTCTGGCCGCACTTCCGGGCGCGCACGCTCGGGTTGAACCTGCGGAGCCCGCTGCTCGGGCCGATTCGGCGTAGTCACGCGTTCACCCTTGGGCTGAGGGCGATCTGGCCCTGCCTCCGGGCGCTTGATAATGCCGCGCACGTCGCCTCGCGGCAGTTCCTGCTTGCTACGCTCGACCCCTGGCGACTTCCGTTCTCCGTCGCTTCGATCCGGACGACCGTCAGCGCGATCGGGCCGGACCTCCGGGCGCTGACGACCCTCGCCGCCATCGGCTGCCTTGGGCTGCCGGGTGGGGAGCGGCAGATTCAATCGCGGCTCCTGATCGGCTCCGCGTTTGCCGGCGTCGCCTGACTTGCGCCCGTCTGGTCGCTCGTTCTTGGAGCGGCCGTCGGACGGGTTTCGCTTCTCGTCGCCGCGCTTCTCATCCCCGCGCTCTCGCGCGTCTTCTGTGCGCCTTCGCCGGTCGGTGAGGTCTCGCAGTTCCTCTCGCTCTCGGCGGAGGGTGTCATCGTCATCTGTGCGGCGGAAGTTGTCGCGCCGCTGTGCGACCAGCTCGCGAAAATCCCGAGCCGCGATGTCATTCACGAAATCGTCGCGCTCTCCGTGCCGGCGCCGGGAATCGCGCCACGCCTCCAACGTGCACGGCGGCCGGCGGTCTTTGTGATCGCGGTAGAAATCGTGGCGGCGTTCCAGCCGGTCCCGATAGTCGATGCCTTGCCGGCGGAAGCGGGTGTTGAGGTGCACGAACAAGTGGTCGTGGTGATTCCGGCGGTGGTGCCGGAACCAGGGATGAAAATTCCGGTGCCCGTAGTAGTCGCCGAAGAAGTAGTGGTGCCGCCCCGGATGCACGAAGAAGTTCAGCAAGCCGCCGAAGTTCAGCGCAAAATGCGGCCGATAGAAATGCCGATGTCTGTGGTGCGGGAAAAACACCGGCGCGAAACAATGGCCGCGGTCGTGGAAGCCGTAGTCCCAAAAGCCGTTCACGAACAGGCAACCGCGCGGCGTCCACACGTAATGGTGCGGCGTCCAGACCCAGTTGTCGTAGTGACCGGTCCAATGGCCCGGCTGCCACACGTAGTCGTTATCGACATACCGCCAACACCCCGGCACCCAGAAATGGTTGTCGCCGGGCGCCGGGCTGACCGGCCCTTCTTCCAGGCTCTCCGGCGGCGCCGGCAGGTAGGACATCTCGGCCGTTTGAGCACCGGCCCAAAAACCGGAAACCCATTGGTGCCCGCCGTCGGCCTGCGTCCAGTAACCAGGGACCCACCGGCGACTCGGCGGAATCTCGCGCGACACGCCGCTCACCCAGAGATAGTCGTCTCGATCGGCGTCCCAGGCCCAGTAGCCGGAAATCCAGGCCACATTGTCGCCTTGCGGCCGGTTCTCCGGCGGAATCTCCTCCACCGGCTCCGGCGGCTTTTTGCCGACCACGAGGCCGGGCTTGGGTTGCTCTCCCACCGGCTTGGCAAACGCCTCGTGCACCGGCCCGCGCAAGAGCACTTCCGGCTCGCCTTCTTGGGCCTGCTCAGCCTGAGCAGGCAACGGCGCCGGCGTTTGCGCATGGCTGAATCGGCCGGGCGCATACGCCCATATCATGACTACCGCGGCCAGGGCAATCGCCCGGCGCGAAATGCGAAGACTACCCATGATGTGCCTCCCCCCTCGGTTCTCGATCTCTGTTCGGCTCGCTTGTCACGCCGCACGGGCGCGACCCTCTCTCCTTGACTATTGTTGCAATTCAAATGCGACGGACAAGGCTTAATGAGACGCAAAAAACGGGCCGTGAGCTGGGATTCTGTTCCCGTCAGACCCCCGTGCAACCCGGGCCAATTGTCGTGCGAACGACCGCGCGCAAGTACAATGGGCCGACGGCCGAAGCATCTCCTGCGTTGGAGCGGATCGCGCGATGGGTATCGAGAGCCGCGACTATTATCGTGCTGGTTCGCGCTATACCGAGGGGCTCGGCGGCTGGGGCTTTGACGCGATCTCGCCGGTGTGCAAATGGCTGATCGCCATTAACGTCGTCGTATTCCTGTTGCAGATCTTCGTGACCCGTGCCCCGCGGCGCGGATCTCGAAGCTTACCTGCCATTCGGCGCCGAAGCGTACGCGGAACTGTCCGACGAGGACTTGCCGGATCTCTCTTTTTTGCCGCGAATCTCGGTGGTCCAGGAATGGCTGCAACTGGAAACCCGCAAAGTCCTCCGCGGGCAGGTCTGGCGGCTGTTGACGTGTGCTTTTTGCCATGACCGCACGGCGATCTGGCATCTGGTGTTCAACATGCTGTTCCTGTTCTGGTTCGGCATAACGCTGGAGTCGATGTATGGGTCGCGCGAGTTCCTGCTCTTCTATCTGGCGGCCGCCGTCGTAGCGAGCCTGGCTTACGTCGGCTTGGATTTGCTGACGCGCGAGTCGATGCCCGCCATCGGCGCGTCGGGCGCCGTGATGGCGGCGACCATGCTCTACGCGATCCACTACCCGCGCAGCGTGGTCTACGTCATGTGGGTGATTCCGGTGGAGGTTCGCTGGCTGGTCGTGTTCTATGTGATCTTCGATCTGCATCCGGTGCTGCTCGCCTTGGCGGGCGACCGCATGGACACCGGCATCGCCCATGCGGCGCACCTGGGCGGGCTGGCGTTTGGATACCTGTACTGGAAGTTCGACTTGCGGCTTTCGCCCTTCGTGAACGCCCTGCGAATACCGCGTTGGCGTCATCCGTTTCGCCGCCGGGCGGTCCGGTTGTTCACACCGACAGCGGGTGACGCCGAAACCAGCGCGAATCTGGACGCCCAAGTCGATGAGATTCTTCGCAAGATTGGCAGCCAGGGGCGCGCGAGCCTGACCCGGCGCGAGCAAGAAATCCTGGCGACCGCGAGCCGTCGGTAGGACCGCAAGCGATAGTGGCCGTCCCGCCCCGCGTCCGTCATGCCGGTGTCTCGTAGGAGGTCGCGGCCTTCGCCAGCTCTTCCGCGGTCTTGGCCCCGTGGGCGCGAAGGTACTTCTCGATCTGGGTTTGCCCGCCGTAGATTGCCCAGCCCAGCGGGGTGCTCTGATGGATGGTGTCCTTGATGTCCAATCGCACTCCTCGCTCCACCAATACCCGCACGACCGCCTCATGGCCGCCCCAAACGGCCTGATGCAGCGGCGTCGTGTGGGAATGCGTGCCGTCCGGGTTGTATCGATTCGGGTCTTCGCCGGCGTCCAAGAGCAGCCGCACGATCTCGGCATGGCCGAACTGTGCGGCCAGGGCCAGCGCGAGATGCCGGCTTTTCGCGTCGGCGGCCGGCAGCAGCGCGGCCGCATCGGCGAGCCGCCCCATGCCGGCCGCCGCGGCGAGCGTATCGACTCGTGCGCCGCGCCTGGCCAGCGCTTCGGCAGCCTCCGGATACCCAAAGACCAGGGCCGTGATCAGCGGCGATCCCCACTTGGGCGAGCCGCACCCTTCGATCGCGGCGCCGAAATCCAACAGCAGGTCCACCAGCGGCACCTGTACCCCGGCCTCCGCCGGATGGCAGCTCGAGACCAGCATGCTCATGGTCGGGTAATGGCCGCCATACAGGTCGGCCAGCGCGTCGGCTTCGGTGCCGGCGTCGAGCAGGGCTTTGGCGATCTCCACGGCGTTGGGCGGAGTCTTCTGGCGGTAGCACTCGACGCCATTGGCGGCGACGTAGTGCAACAGCGTCGCGCGATGCACCGGCGGATCGAAGTGCGTGATGCGCGTGGAGCGCGCGTGAACCAAATCCGCGTGCTGGCGCAGCAACGATTCCAGGGCGGCCAGGTCGCCAGCGATCACGGCCTCCACGGCCGATTCGAATCGATAGACTGGGCCGTCCCGCGTGACGGCTGCCACGTACTCGGCCAGCGCCGGCCAGCTCTGGAAGTTGTACCCGCGAGCGACGGTGAGCTGGGCATCGGCCAGATCAAACGCCGCACGGCGGATTTCCTCGTCCGAGAGGTCCTTGGGTAGCCAGGGAATTCTCGCGTCTAGGAAGCGGGGATGGTTTTCGTGGATGATCTTGAGGGCTTGGGGGTCGCCGGAGCGGTGGGCTTCGAGCAGTCCTTCGGCCTGCGCTTGATATTGCTCCAGCGTGGAACGAAACGGCAGCGGCTCGCAATCCATGACACTCCCCATTTGCGACGGTATTGAGCAGACCGTATTTTTTGGCCATCAATTTTCCATTTTTCCATTCCCACGTCGTCTGGCGTCATGATCCATCGCCTGGTGCCGCGCGGCATCAGCCGCTTGGATCCTGGGCCGATCACATCAACCTAAGCGTTGGCATGACACGACGCGAGCCATCTTTTGCCTGTTTTCCCGCCCGCGATGGCCGCTCGCGCAGCCCCGCGCATCCTTGACGCCGCACCAGCAGATTTGTCCCACCAGGCCCCTGAAAAGGTGACCTATGCGGATTACCGAGGGACATAAACGGAAGACTTCACCCAATGCAGAGCGAAGCGAAGCCCCAGCAGAGCAGCCAAGCCACGTCGGACTGCCGGTGCGCCTGCCCGCTCAGGCGGTGCCATCTTGCGAAGACGGCTTTGCGCCAGCCGCCCGAAATTGGACGAGCGTGACCATGGCGACGATTCCCGCCAGTGCGCCGAGCTGTTGCCAGGTGACCTGTTCGGCATCGAGCCATCCCAGCAGCACGGCCCCCGCCGGCACCACGTTGGTGGTCATGCCTGCGAAGAGCGGCCCGTGATCGCGAATCAGCTTATTGAACACCAAGGTCGTCACGCCCGTGCCCACGACGCTCAGGATCGCTAAGGCGGCCACGGCATAGCGAAGCTCCGCCACCGTCGGCCGCGCGATCGAGGCCGTGAGCGCCGCCACCGGCGCGAGCACGAGGGCCGAGCCCGTCAGGGCGAGCAGTGTCAAGGACAGCGAGCCGACGTGCGTCAGCCGTTGGCGGATCACGACGTTCGTCGCCGCGTAGCCCAGCGGCACGGTCAGCGCCAGGGCCAGGTCGAGTGCCGGCACGTTGCGGCGCCATCCATCCTGCATCAGCACCGCCATGCAGACGAGCGAGCCCGCGACGCCGAGGAATTGCCGCCGGGAAGGAGCGACCTTCAAGACGGCCAGTGAGATCAGAATGGTCAGCAGCGGCACGAAGCTGACCACGAGGGCCATGAAGGCGCTCCCCTGCCGGCCGATCACCCACGGTTGGACGCAGAACGGCCAGGCGAACCCGGCCAGGACGACCAGCAGCACCGGCCCGGCGTCTCGGCGGCGCAGCCTCCAACCGCGGTCCTTCCAAGCCCAGAAGAGCACGAGCGTGCCCGCTCCGGCGGCGACTCTCCACAGTCCGATCTCGGTCGGCGAGAAAGCCAGGGCCGCCTTCTTCATCAGCATGAAGCTGACGCTCCACACCAGGCAGACGAAGAGAAACATCGCGTAGGGCATGGGCTGACCATACTATGTCCCCATGCTGCCGGGCGATAGCGATACTTGGTCCGCGGACGACGGGTGGCTGGGTCTGAGCGCAACGAAGCCCCAGCAGAGCCGCCAAATGTGTGGCCGGTGGGTTGCGCCGGGTCGCAGCGGACAACCGCTCACGGTCGCTCGTCCGTGCCCTTCCGGGGGTCCTCCTTGCCGGAGAGCTTCCGCCCATGCCGCTGACCGGCGAAGAAGCACTCCATCAGCGCGCGTCGCACGGGCGGTACGGCCACAGCCACCAGCACCGCGATGCCGATCCCAATGGGAATCGCGAAACGTTGCAAGTCCTCAGGCTCTAGTGCGAACAACATTTTTTGACCTCGCTGCCAATGACACAACTCGCCTTCCGGCCCGGCGCGGAGAGGCTCGGACCGTGGGCAGCCATCACTGCCTATCTAGTCTAGCTTGGCCCTCGCTCGATGGACCGGGGTGCCTGACACGGATCGATACAGACCGTTGTATGCCACCTGGACCGCTACGATGAAGTATCTCGAAGAAATCGATTACAAGAAGCCTGAGTTCGGCGATCTCTATGACGAGCTCCCGCTTTGGTCCGCGCCCTTCGGCCTGATGTTACTCGAGCATGTCCCGATCCATCCCGGCATGACGATTCTCAACGTCGGGGCCGGCACGGGCTTCATGACCATTGAGTTGGCCCAGCGCTGTGGCCCCAATGCCCTGGTGATCGCGGTGGACCCCTGGGAAGCCGCGATGAACCGGCTGGTTCGCAAGCTGGAGCACTTGGGCATTCGCAACGTGCGCACGTTGCTCCAGGACGCGGCAACGATCGATTTGCCCGAAGCGTCGGTGGACCTTATCGTGTCGAACCTGGGGATCAACAACTTCGATAACGCCGAGGCGGTATTGGGGACGTGCTTTCGAATCGCCAGGCCCGGTGCGAGCCTTGTGCTGAGCACGAATCTCGCCGGCCACATGAGCGAGTTTTACGAAGCCTATCGGAGCGTGCTGGTGGAGCTTGGCTTTGACGGTCAGCTCGCCGCACTGGAGGCTCACATCAGCCGCCGCGCCACGGTGGCCTCGCTGAGGACGATGCTCGAACGTGCGGGCTTCGAGTTTGTCGAAGCGGCCACGCGCTCGTATCGGGAACGATTCGTCGATGGCTCATCGCTGCTCCGTCACCACTTCATCCGCTTGGGCTTCGTCCCCGGCTGGAAGTCGATCGCTCCGGAAGGTTCGGTGGAGACGACTTTTGCAGCGCTCGAGCAGCGATTGAACCGCCTGGCGGCAGAGCACGGCGAGCTGTCACTCACGATCCCCGCCGCCTGCATTCAAGCGCGCAAACCGGCGATCGAGTAACCCAAGCGAATGGGTGCGTAGCGGGAGCATCTTGCTCCCTTAAGTCGGCGGCTGGAAGCCGCCGCTACAAGCTATGACAGAGCACTACAGGTAGAAATTGAACTCATTGGTCGGCTTCGTGGCCTGGCATACAGGACACGTCTGCGCTCCATCGAGAGGAAGGTGCGCAGCATCAATGTCAAACTCCGTCTGACAGGCGGGGCAATTGAGCGTCATTTGCGGAGTCGCCGGGTCGATCTTGAGCGCTACCGGAACGACGTTTCCCTTCCGCGCCGACTCGATCGCCGACTTGGGATGGAGCGACAACGCGGAGACGTTGTACCACCCCACGATTCCGGACGTTCCTGCACGCCCCCGAAATGTGCCAAACCGCTGATGCACGTACTGTGCACGATGGGCCGCATCCGACGGCAACTTGAGGATGCGGTCGCTTTCGTTGATGGGGCGGACCACCGCCGGAGCAAAACTGCTGCCGGAATCGGGGTCGTTGGCGAACACGGAGATAAAGCCGAGGCTGCGCTCCTCGGTGGTCAATGCTTGGGTCTGGGTTTCCTCCACGGTGCACCCCTTTCAAAGTCAGGCTGCCTACGGCGTACCGCTCAAGTCGTGCGTCGCCGATGACTATCGGATTCGTCTCAAAGCCCCGGCCACTGCAAGCACGAGGGCTTTGCGCCACGATCCATTATATCCGATGTGCCCACCGCAGCCTGAAAATCCTCCAAAGAACGAGCGTTCCGCCGGATCACCAAGAGCCTTCCCGTGGACGAGCAGAGCGGCTGCAACTCTTAGCGTGCGCCTCGTTTTTTGGCATGAGCGCGTGAGCCTGTTTCTTAGCGTGCCCCTCGCTTCAGGGGCGCACGAACCGTGGCGTGGTGTTGCGGTGCTTTCGGCCGGATTTGAAGGCGAACCTGTCGGGGAACAGCTTGCCATCGTCGAAGCGGACGGCGTCGATCTCCAGATTGAGGATCGGATGCACGTCGCCCGTATCGGGGTCCTGGCGGCTGTACTCGATGCGGAAGGCGAACAAGTCCGGAGGTGGCGCACGGCTGGCCGCCAGGTCGCCCAGCCAGGGGCCGGTTCGATTCTGCCCCAGATACACCTTCACCCGATCGGGAATGCGCGGCGGCAGTAAACCCAGGTCGATCTCACCCAGCCGCGCAGCGGCCGCTTGCTCCGGCAGCAGATCGGCCAGCACCGCAGGGTTCCAGCGACCTTCGATCAGCCACACGTCGGCCGTCCCGATGCGAATGGCGCACGGTGGAGCAAAGTCGAACACTCCGGCCAGCGTGCGGAGCAGGTGCGGCAGGCCGGAAAGCGCGCCGGCCAACGTGCCCCCTTCGCCGCGCGGCAGGGCGAGCGCTTCGGCCGCCTCGGCCACGTCGATCCGGTCCAGCCGCGTGCTGTAGCCGGGCACGCCGGTGGGGCTGGCCAAAGTCTTCTCTTCATCGGGCACCTTGGTCTCCGTCCAGAGGTACCTGCCGTCGCAGACCTGGGTCCAGGTGGCCGTGCGGTCGTGAATCTGCAAGCGCAGGTCCATGCGCGATAGCACGCCCACCTCTCCGTCGCCGGCGGGATTCGGCATCTGATAGTACTCGCCGACGCCGCGCATCTCGTGTCCCATCACTTTCAACGTCTGACGCACCTTCGCCGATAGCGGCAGCGGATGCTCTTCCAAGAGCTGGGCCGACAGCCGCAGCTTCGCGGCACCTTCATTTTCTTCGCCGGCCAGGCGAGCAATCGGGCGAGCCGGCAACGCCTGCCGCGCGTGCGGAGACGCCGCGCCATCACTCCCGTCCCTGCCACAGCCGATCGCCATCACGGCCAGTAGGACGGAGGAGCGGAGGAGCGAAGAAGCGGAGGAGCGAAGGACGGAGGAGCTGAGAAGCGAAGCGGAGAAGCGGAGAAGCGGAGAAACGGAGAAGCGGAGAAGCGGAGAAGCGGAGAAGCGGAGACTGCATTGTGACCTGGCGAGAAGTGTGATGCTCTCCTCCTTCGCTCCTCGGCTTCTTCGCTTCTTCGCTCCTCCTTCAGCATTCGCATCGCGTGCGCGACCGTGCCAGCATTGCCGGTGTGCCGGGTTGGGAGCGGTTTGTCTCATGCGCGGGTTTTTCCGCTTTTGCCAAAGAAACCCGTTTCGCCACGCCGACCTTATGCCACAGAGGCGTGCTTCCGCGTTGCCACCAGGAGACTTCGGTCGCGCACTGCGGGGGGAATGCGGCTGGCCGGCTGCGCATCGGCGCGGGCGGCATTCTAGGCACGCTCCACGAGGCGGTCCACGCCAGCTACACCCGACCTCCGCCGCGCTACCGCACGCGGTGGCGGCACGGCCACAAGACACGCTTGGCAAAGAGCTCGCGCGCAAGCGCGGCGAGGGCGCCCAGGCCCTCGGCAACACCAGGGGGAAACCATGAGGTATCTGACGGCGATGGCGATGCTGGCGATTCTGGCCGCCCTGGTCGGCTGCCAAGGCGGCTGCCCCACGTGTGGGCCCGGCGGCGGGCTCGGCGGCGGCCTCGGCGGGGGCTTCGGTGGCGGTCTCGGCGGTCCCGGTGGTCCCGAGGGCTTCGCCGGTCCCGGCCCAGGAGCCGTTGGCGGCGGGCCTCACGGCCATCACGCGCCGCCTCCGTACGTGTTGCCTCCGGCGCAGATGCTGATGCACCCCGGCCCGGGCGTGGGCGGCCCCGGCCCCGGCGTCTTGAACGTCAGCGGCAACGGCTTGCACGCCCCCCTGCCGATCTCCCAGGTCCGCTTCATCGGCCCGGTGGCCGGCGCGGGGCGGCGGCGCAATGCGCGTGCATTGGCAAATCGCGCGTGACGGCTTGTTCAACGCCGAGCCTCTCGTGACCCCCGCCAATCTGGATTTCGCGCAGGGCGCGATCTATCGCCTGAAGCTGACACACGTGCCCGGCATGCCCGGCGAAATGTACTACCCGACACTAGAGATCGGCCCGGCCACGCCGCGGACCGAGGCCTTCCTGGCGCACAACAAGATTCCGGTGCAGTTCCTGGCGCAAGACTTCGCCCAGGTGGCGGCCGGCAACTTCGTCACCAAGGTGATCTACCTGCCCGATCCGGAGTTTCAAGAGCTGGCCCAGGCCGGCGTCGAAGACGCTCTCCAGCACCCGGCTCGATCCGGGCGTAGACCCCATCGTCGAGGCCGACCGCAAGGGCACCATCCTGGCCATCATCCGCATGGGCAACAAAGACCTGAAGGAGCCGCCGGCTCCGATGGGCGGCAAGATCGTGCCCATGGGCTTTCAGGAAAATGGCGATCCCGCCGCCGTTCCGCCCATGCCGGAGCTGGGCCAGCCGATCAGCACGCCGAGCTACATCTCGGGCGTGACGACGGTGCCTTACGGAATGCCCTACGTGGGCACGCCGATCGGCCTGCCTGGCCCGCCGCACATTCCGCTGGGGGCTCCGGCCGGGTTGCAGATGCACTCGATCACCAACCACACGCACAACCATATTCCCGGGCCCGTGCCGCACATGCAGATTCACGTCAAGCAGTCGCCCGGCTTCCACTACCCGCAGCCGCCCAACGCCATGTACATCCACGAGCGCGTGGTGCCAGGCGGCGGATACCCGCACCCGGCCGTGCCGCCGCGGGAACACGTGGAGTCGTTCCCGAAGCACTAGAGCAGGCTACAGGCTTCGGGCTACAGGCTTCAGCCGAGGAGCTGCTGACATGTTGACTACGAACCAGGGCCAAGCGCCATGATGAGCTTCTGTAGTCCTCGAATTAGGCCGGAGTATTGGGATTGCAGATCGACAGAAAGCGAACGTAGTCGTTCGACGTGGGTCGCGCGCAGCCCTCGACGATGTTGGTCGGCACAGACACGGCAGCTCGCCGCACTTGCGATTGAAGGCCGAACCGTTCAGCCGACGGAAAACGAGCCGGTGAGCTGATACACGCGCAACACGAGGTCATCCGCCAATTGGAAGACCTTCAGTTTTGAATGATCGCGGCTCATCGCAGCACTCCGAGTTACGGAACGGATAGAAGCACATAATACGATCGTACGGTCAGACGACTCAAAGCCTGAAGCCTGTAGTCTGTAGCCCGAAGCCTGAAGCCTTTTCCCATGGCCCTGCCCCGCTGGAAGCGTGCCGCCCGTGGTGGCGATGGTGGCGGCCGGGTGTCTCGGCTGGCCGCGCGACGTGCGCGGGCAGTTTCCGCAGGCGCCTTCCGCCCACTATCCCCATCGCGCGTCGATGCCTCCGGGAGCGATTGGGACTGCGCAGGTCCAGCGGGGCTGCGCCATGGGTCTTCCATTTTCAGGGCGTCCAAGTCACCGGACCGCAAGGCACGCTGATCTCACTGCCGTCGGCCGGCCGCTTCGAGCCGCCGGCCCCGCGCGTGACCGCCGGGCTGCTGCAGGGCCAGGTGTATCGCCTGCGGGTGACGAACATCCCTGGCCATGAAGGGGAAGAGGTCTATCCGACCGTCGAAGTCATCGACCGCACGTTCCCGCCGCCGCACATGGCCCACCGGTTTCCAATCCCCGTCGTGATGACCCAGGACGACCTGGAGAAAGCGCTGGCGGGCCGGTTCGTGACACGAGTGATTTACATCGAAGACCCGCGCAACGCAGTGCCCGTCGCGCAGGAGCCGGGCAAGCCGGACTGGTTCGACGCCCGGCCCGGAGAAGACCCGCTGCGCCTGGCCGACGCGCTGGGAAAGCCGGTGGCCATTCTGCGGATCGGCGGCCGCACGCCAGACGACGTGTCGCGGCCGAGCATGCCATTCCTGTTCAACTGCCCGACGTTTCAACGGCTGGGCAGCGACTAGAGGGCCACACCGTGGCGCAGCCTCACCACGACAGCGAATCTCGAGGATGGCCCCGCTGGTGGCGGCTGGTCGTGATCGGCATCTCGACGCTCGTGCTCTGCTCTTGCCAGTCGATCGATGCGCCGCGGCCGGAGGCGGCCAGCGGGCCAACGGCAGCCGGGTTAGCGCCAGCTGGGCGAGCGGGGGGAGTAAGCCCCCTGATGGCCCACGCGCACGCTCCGGTGTATCAGGGGGCTTACGCCCCCCGCTCGCCACAAGGTATACATGCCCCGCAGGCGATGCCGCTGCCGCCGCCGGGGCCGTTTGCCGATCCGGCGGTCGTGCCCGTCGCGGCCCATTTCCCGCCGTTTCCCGAACAAGTGATCGCCCCGCCGGAGCCGGCCATGCTCGGCATGTCGCAGCCGGGGCCGGAGTGCCTGTTCGACGGCGGCGACCGCGACCTGCCGGTCCGCGTCTCGCCCGAATGGATCGTGCACGGCCTGGAGCCGGAAGACACCATCGGCCATGCCGACCGGCTCGACGGCTCGGTGATCGTCGCCCCCTCGAACCGCGTCAAGCTCTATGCGCCGCGGTTCGCGTCCGTGCGCAGCGTCACTGATTTGCGGCAAGGCGAGCACGTCGATGCCGTCGTGAACCACGATCAGGGCCTTGGCCCGCAGCCGCTGACCGACTCGCTGCGTCTCGACACGCACCTGCAGCGCATCGAAGCCCGCGGTGAAATCGCCGACAAGCGCCTCCAAGGCATCGCCTCACAGACGCGGCCCACGGCCGACCTGGGCGTGCGGTTCGTGCTGGGCTTCGATGCCGGCTTCCTGCCCTACGAAGACGTCGCCGTCATTCGCCGTGGCATGCTGGAGAACTCCGACAAGCCGCGGCTGGCCCTGGGCAAAGAGGCCGCCAACACCTGGTCGCACGACCTGGGCGTTCAGGCCGTGCTCAACGGCCAGCAGGCGGCCGAGGTCAGCGCCGACCAACGAGCGCAGACGATCCTGCTGTTCGAAGACAAGACCGGACCGGCCAAGCTGCGGGTGATCAAGGTCGCCTCGACCAGCGCCGCCAACGTGGGGGACGTGATCGACTTCACGATCCGCTACGACAACGTCGGCGACCAGGTGATCGGCAACGTCACGATCATCGACAACCTCACGCCGCGGCTGGAATACGTGGAAGGCAGCACCCAGGCCAGCCGGGCCGCCAACTTCTCGACCAAGGCCAACGAGGCCGGCTCGCTGATCCTCCGCTGGGAAATCATCGACCCGCTGCCCAAGGGCGAAGGCGGCCTGGTCCGCTTCAAGTGCCGGGTGCGGTAGTAGCAGGCACGCTCCGCGTGCCGTCAACGTAGAACGGAATTTCATTCCGTTCGGCGTCCTGTCACCTCAGTATTCACCTTCTTCGAACGGAATGAATTCCGTTCTACGGCACCGGAGTGTGCCTGCTACGGTGCCGCGGCCCCGCTCCGCGCGGTCTTCTTCGCCGGCTCCGGGTCGCTGAACGGCGAGCGCTCGAAGGTCTGCCCGTCGCCCGTCACGCGCGGGTCACCGGCGTCCGTGAGCACCTGTATGAGCTGCCGCGACAGCTTCGCCTTTTCCTCACCATAGGCCGGATCGGTGGCGACGTTCGTCACCTGATCCGGGTCTTTGCGCAGATCGTACAACTCTTCGCCCGGCCGCTTGCCGAACGCATAGTCATAGTGCCATTTCCACTGCGGATCGTGACGATGGGCAACGAGCCAGGCCTTCGTCGGGCTGGCGTCCATGTCGGCGAAGGCCACGCGCGTGTCGCTTTCCAGCCTGCCCGCCGAAGGAGCCGCCTTGTCGGTCACCGCGTACGGCGACCCCATCGGCCAGCGATCAGGCTTGAAGTTGCGGATATAGAGGAAATCCTTCGTCCGCAGCGCGCGCTGCGGGTACGGCAGATTCCCTTCGCGGGCGGCCCCGACGTGGCGCTCGCGGCCCGTGACGACCCACGTGCGACCCTCGTCGATCTGGCCGGAGCGGTCGGCCTTGAGCACGTTCACGATGCTGCGGCCGTTCATGGCGGGCGGCGGCTTCACGCCACCGACTTCGAGGAACGTCGGCGCCAGGTCCATTAGGTTGACGAAGTCGTCCACCACGTGGGACACGCGGCTGGCGTGTCCGTCGGGCACGCGAGCCGCGTGCCCCACGGGCCAGCGGGCGGCCAACGTCACTCGCACGCCGAAGTCATAGAGATTGCACTTGCCGCCGGGGAAGCCGGGCGCACCGTGGTCGCCGCTCACCACGACCAACGTGCGGTCCAGCTCGCCGATCTCCTCGAGCTTCTTGAGCAATTCGCCAACGGACGCGTCGAAGGCCTGAATTTCGCCCAGGTAATCGGCAAAGTCTTCGCGCACCTCCGGCACGTCGGGCAAGAACTTCGGCAGCTTGCCGCGGAGCGAATCGGGATCGATGCCCCAGAGGGCTTTGCCGGAGCCTTTGACCCACAGCCGATGCACATTGGTGGGTCCGAACCAATAGAGAAACGGCTGCCCTGGGCGCCGGTCGGCCAGAAAGGCCTCGAAGTTCCCTCGCACCTCGGCCAGCAGGCGTTTCTTGGCTTCGGCGAGTAGCGTGCCACCTGCCACCGCCCGGGTGATGTTCTCCGAATAGTTGTTGAACTGATTGCCCGCCTTCTCATAGGCGTGCTTGCCAGCGCCGAACGGCGCATCGTTCGGCGTGCCCGGGCTCCACACCTTCCATGTCTCGCCGATGTGGTAGCCAGCGTCCTTCAGCAAAAGCGGGAAGCTGGGGATCGCCGTGTCCCAGACTGCCCCCTGCAAGATCGCCCCGCGGCCCGTATTGAAGAAGTATCGCCCGGAGAGCAGGGCACTCCGGCAGGGCGTGCAGGAGGGTGCATTCACGAAGGCGTGGCGGAATAGCACTCCTTCACGGGCGATGCGGTCGATGTTCGGAGTCTTCACTACCTGGTTGGGCGACGGCTGCTTCTCGACCGCCGCATACGCGCCGGCATACCGCCCCCAGTCGTCGGCGAAGCAGAAGAGGATGTTCGGCCGGAGAGCGTCGGCGGCCGGCAGTGGTTCGACCAGGCAAGGCCAGACCCCCAGGAGGAGCAGAGCGGCTCGCGGCGATCGCCTCTGCATGTCCGACCTCCGACTGGCGAGAGTATTTTGTTCATCCACAGATTGCACAGATTTCACCGATTCCGCAAGGACTGCGCACGCGTGCCTATCTGCACTACAAGCGTTTGGTTTCTTCCCGTGACGCGAAGATTTGGGCGCATGTTGATTGGCCACGAAGAGCACCAAGAGCACAAAGAAACAATCGATCCGCATTCCTCTTGCTTTATGCCCTTGGTGTCCTTCGTGGCTAGTTTGAATCTACAGCTACGCTAAGCGCACGTTTGAACAGAAGGATAACGAAGGCAACGAAGGACACGGGTGGCAGGTCTTCTTCGTTTCTTCGTTGCCTTCTGTTCAATCCTGTCCTGTTGCGGCTCGGCCGCGCTGGGGAATCCGTGCAATCTGTGGATCGATGGCGTGTCTCTCGTTCCGCGCCGAGCGCCGGAACAAGACGTTAAATCTCCCGCCCTAGCGCCGCGGCCACCTTGCGGCACAGAGCCATCGTTTCCTCGAACTGCGCGAAGTTGAGCGACTGGTAGCCGTCGCTCATGCGCCTTGTCGGGGTTGGGGTGCACCTCGACGATCAGGCCGTCGGCGCCGGCGGCGATCGCTGCGCCGCGGCCATCTGCGGCACCAGGTGCGTGTGGCCCGGTGCCGTGGCTGGGATCGACGACGACCGGCAGGTGCGTCTTGGCGTGCAGGTAGGGCACGCGTGGCCAGCGGCAGCGTGAAGCGGGTGTGGGCTCTCGAACGTGCGGATGCCGCGTTCGCAGAGCATCACGTTGCGGGTTGCCGGCGTCGAGGATGTACTCGGCCGCCAGCAGCAACTCGTCGATCGTGGCGCTGGGGCCGCGCTTGAGCAGCACCGGCCGCGGCGATTTGCCGCACGGCTTCCAGCAGGCGGTAGTTCTGCATGTTGCGGGCGCCGATCTGCAGCACGTCGGCGTATTCGGCGACCAGCGTCGACGTCCTCGGTGGCGATCACTTCGGTGACGACGGCCAGGCCCGTTTCGTCGCGGGCGGCGGCCAGCAGCTTCAGGCCCTCTTCCTTCAGGCCCTGGAAGCTGTAGGGCTGGTGCGCGGCTTGAACGCGCCGCCGCGCAGGGCCGTGGCGCCGGCCGCCTTCACCGCGCGGGCCGTGGCGACGATCTGCTCTTCGCTCTCGACGGAGCAGGGGCCGGCGATGACGCCGATCGTGCCGCCGCCGACGGTCAGGCTGCCGGCGCGGACGACGGTGGGCTCGGTCTTCACCTCGCGGCTGGCGAGCTTGTAGGGGGCGAGGATCGGCAGCACTTCGGCGACGCCGGGGCCGCTCTCCAGCGGCTTCCTTGTCGGTCTCGCCGCTTCTCGCCGATGGCGGCGATGACGGTGCGCTCGGTGCCGACGATGACGTGCGGCTTCAGCCGAGCGATTCGACGCTGCTCGATCATGGCTGGATGTCCTGTTCGCTGGCTGGCGCCGTTTCATGACGACGATCATGGGGGGCCTTTGTCAGTTGTCAGTTGTCAGTGGTCAGTGGTCAGTGGTCAGTGGTCAGTGGTCAGTGGTCAGTGGTCAGTGGTCAGTGGTCAGTGGTCAGTGGTCAGTCGTCAGTCGTCGGGAGGCGGTCTGCTACAACTGACCACGGACAACGAACAACTGACAAAAAACAAAAAGCCCCAAGGCCTGTCGAGGTCTTGGGGCTTGGCTTGCTTTCGGATCGTGGTTTAGACGATGCCTCCGGCCCCGCGACCTTGGCGGGTAAAGTAAAACCAATAGGCGACCGGAAGCGTCATCATGGGCGTATTATGATCCGCGGCCGGCGCGATGCAAGCCCCCCCGTAACAACCCCTGCGGGGCACGTTTCCAACGTGCCCGAGCAGGTCAACCGTGTACGCCAATCCGGGCACGTTCAGAAACGTGCCCCACGCCCGCGACAAGATGATTGCCTGCCGGCCGCCTCCAGCGCATCATGTCCGAAGCCCAGGCAAGGGAAGTCCAGGGAAGGATTGTGATGCAGGATGCGCCCGTCATGACGCCAACCATCAGATTCTCGCCATGAGCCAGACGCAGCCGTCTTCCACGCAGTGCTTGTCGCATGCCGCTTCCGCCCCGGCCGAGCCATCAAAGCTTGCTCGGCGCTCCTTCCTGGCCGCAGCCGCCACGGCCGCGGCGGGTGCCACGCTAAGCCGGCAAGCGCTCGGCCGCGAATATGGGCCGGGCGCTCAGCCCGTGCGATATCCCGACCCCGACGTCGTCGTGCTCGACAAGCGCTTCGCCAAGTACAAGATCGGCAACACGCCCATCCAGCGGCTGTATCACACCGGCAGTGCTCTGGGCCGAAGGGCCGGCCTGGAACGGCGTCGGCAAGCTACCTCGTCTGGAGCGACATCCCCAACGACGTGCAGATGCGCTGGCTCGAGGAGGACGGCCACGTCAGCGTCGTTCCGCACACCCGGCCGGCAACTCCAACGGCAACACCTTCGACTACGAGGGCCGGCAGATCTCCTTCGAGCACGGCAACCGCCGCGTCGTCCGCTACGAGTACAACGGCAAGGTCACCGTCCTGGCCGACAAGTTCGAGGGCAAGCCGCTCAACGCCCCCAACGACGGCGTCGTCCATCCCGACGGCGGCATCTGGTTCACCGACCCCGGCTACGGCAGCCTGATGAACTACGAGGGCAACAAGGGCGAGCTCGGCAGCCGATCAAAGGAGGCCGTCTATCGCATCGACGCCGAGCGGCAAGATCGACAAGCTGACCGACGACATCTTCAAGCCCAACGGCCTGTGCTTCTCGCCCGACTACAAGAAGCTCTACGTCGCCGACACGGGGGCCTCGCACTACAAGGACGCCCCGAAGAACATCAAGGTCTGGGACATCGTCGACGGCAAGAAGCTGGCCAAGGGGCGGGAGTTCGCCTCGATGAAGCTGACGGTCATGCCGTGAAGGTCGAGCCGGACGAAGAGATGGCCACGGAGAAGGCCGGCTTCGCCGACGGCATCCGCTGCGACATCGACGGCAACGTCTGGGCCGTCGGCCGGCTGGGTCGGCGACGGCTACGACGGCGTCCACATCTTCGCCCCCGACGGCACGCGCATCGGCCAGATCCTGCTGCCGGAAATCTGCTCGCAACGTCTGCTTCGGCGGCACCAAGCGCAACCGCCTCTTCATGACCGGCAGCCATCGCTGTACGCCGTCTACGTCGAGACGCAGGGGGCACATATTACGTAGCGCGTCGCCAGAAAGGCTGCTCGCATGCCAGATTTCCACAAGGTAGTCGCCGTCCTTGACGACGGCTCACGGGTGCTCGTGCGCGCTCGGCAACTGGTCATCGACCTGGGACCAGACCGCGAATTGACCATCGAACTTCAGGACTACAAGACACATCATGAATTGGTGTTGCGCACTGAATCGAACGAGGAACGATATTCCAGCATCGTTATCCGGCCCGGGGCCTGTAACCTCATTCATCTGGCGATCGAACCACATACGAAGACGAGCTGCCAGGGCCCGCGCGACTCCTGAGACTCCTCAGCGCGGCGTAGCCGCAACCGACGAATTGAACAAAACGCAACGAAGCAAAGGAAGGAAGCGCCAGCAGCTTCCTTCGATTGCTTCGTTTCCTTCTGTTCCAAGAACGTCGCGCCGCGCGGCGAAGTGAGTTATTGGCGCAACGGAATGCCCACGCAGTTTTCGCTCTTGGCGGTTTTTCGGCCCTGCGCGTACACTGCTGGCAATCTGGCAAAGGATGGTTCGTCTCTCCAGAAAGGAGTCGCAGCATGGAATTACTCAGCAAGACCAAACGGCCCGAAGAGCACGAGAACGGCGACACGCCGCACCGCGCGCTGCGCGGGGCGATCCGCGTCGATGACCGGCACGTCACCAACAGTTACGCCAACTTCTGCCGTGTGACCGGCACGCCGGAAGAGCTGATCCTGGACTTCGGCCTCAATGCCCAGCCGTTTGGCGAGCAGAACGAGCCGGTGCCGATCAACCAGCGCGTGGTGATGAACTTCTACACGGCCAAGAGGATGCTGGCGGCCCTGCAAGTGACCATCCAGCGGCACGAAGCGGCCTTCGGCGTGCTGGAGACCGACATCCAGAAACGCGTGGTGCCGGGGGCCAGCCCGGTGGGCTGAAAAGCCAGAGGCTTCGGGCTTCAGGCTTCGGCAGAACGGCTCGAGCCGCAGGCTGAAGCCTGGAGCCCGAAGTCCGAAGCCTTTGTCTCACTCCCCGCCTTCGCGCAGGACCGGCTCCATCGACTTCGTGTTGCGCTCCACGGCCAGCACGATGGTACGCTGCTCCAGGCCGTCGCTGCTGCGAGCCACCGCGGGGATCACTTGCCGGCAATTGGGCAGGCTGTAGCGGACCGTGAACGAGCCGTCCGGGCGGACCTCGATCGGCTCGCCGTGCAGAGTCACCTGCGCGTCCGGCTCCGTCGTCCCAAAGACGATCAGCTCCGCGTCGATCTCGAAGTTGAACTTCGGGTGACGGCGGTGGCCGTTCACTTGGGCCACGAACTGCGTGAGGGCTGATGAGTTGAGCGGCCGGCGGAGGCGCTCTTCGAACAGCTCCTCCAGCTCCTCGTCAGCCCCGTTCTCCGACGAGCCGCCGTTCATGGCGTAGATCTTGTCGAAGTTGGCGGCCACGTCGTTCCAGTTGTTGTCCAGGGCGTCGCTGGTGCCGGCGCGGGGCGTGCTCACCACGTTGCTGCGCGCCAGCGAGAAGAACCGCCGGCTGGCTGCCAGGTAGCCGATATCCAACCGAAAGCTCTTGGGCGGCTCTTTGACGTCCACGTACCAGTTGTTGACGCCGCCGTGGATCGGGATGTCGCGAACCAGCCGCTCGACGCTGCTGGTGCCTTCGCCGCCGCAGACCTCGAGCAGCCGCAGCACGGGCCGGGCGGTATGCCAATCCTGGCCCATGGCCACGCGGGCACGCTCGACCGATTGCCGGGAAAGCTCCCAATTGGCCTGGAGCCAGAAGGGGTCGCGCACCAGGGCCACCAGTCGATCGCGCGGGCGACCGCCGTTGCTCGTCGTGGCCAGGTTCTTGCGGCGATCTTCGCTGAGCTGAAGCTGGCGGATGCGCTGGCTGGCGCGCGCGGATGAGGCAGCTTTAGCCACGCTGCGGTGTGCGCCGTTGGCGTGCGTGCCGTTTCGATGGAAGCCGTTGCTACGCGAAACCGCGCCGCCCGGGTTTTTAGCGGCGTGAGGTGCCGATCGTCCGTTGTCGTGCGGCGGGCTTCTTTGACCTGGCCGAGCTGACGTGGCCATTACGAGCGGCCTGCGAACCGTTTCGGCTGCCGCTCGCCGCATGCTTGGCCTTCTTCTGCACTTTGGCGGCCAGCGCGGCTTTTCGGTGCAGCGCGCGTCTCAGGCGCTCACCAGAGAGTTTTTCTTCATGGCGTGCCAGCCGGAAACGCCATAGCGTTTGGCCAAGACGGCCAGGTCTTTGAGCGAACGGCTCTTGAGGTCTTGTGCGGTCATGAAAGGACTTGTCTCCGGTCCGCGAATCGCCGCCGGAGCGGCGTGGCGGCAAGTCGTGGTCGAGCGTCATCCCTGACATGCTAATGCGCCCTGACCGGCAGTCCGTGGCCGCAGGCAGAATCTCCTCGATAAGAACAAGCGAAAGTTATAAGCTCGGGCTGCGCCTTGGGTTACTGCGGTTGGCGTCGCCGGAGATGGCAACTCGCGCAGGCCCTGTCGCTGTCCGGAGTGTTTCGGGAATGCCCGATCGGCGGGACGGCACCGCAAGGCCGGCAGGATCGAGCCGATCATACCCACCGCACGGGCCGCATGACTAAACCTGATTCTAGTCGAACGCCCCGCGGCACGCAACCACCCGCCGCGTTTTATCGGTGTTTCAACACGTTGTCAGCCTCGTAAAGCGGCAAGCGGTGCCCGTTCAGCCGAGCAGCCTCCAGCAGCCATTGATACTCAGGCTTGGCATCTAGTCACAAGTGCTGTTTTGTGCGACACTTATGGAATTGTCTGCCGCATGGTGTCGACGAACGAAGGCGGAGCCGATGGGATTCTCAGCCAACGATCTTTCCCCGATCACGGTGGCCGTACAGTGGGCCGCCCGCATTACCACCATTTCGCTGGAAATGGTCATCCCCGGCTTCATCGGCCTGTGGATCGACCAATACTCCGGAACAGGATTTCTCTTCGCCGTGATCGGCTTTGCTCTGGGTCTGGTGACCGGCATTTGGCACCTCGTGCAGATGGCCCAGCGCGCGAACCGGCCGAAGATATTACCGCGGCCGCCCGGCAGTTCGTCAACGGATGATGCCCACGATGCCTGATGCGCTGCCGATGCCGCCCGGCCCCGCCCCGCCGCCCAGATGGCGCTACGTGTGCGGGCTGCTCTCCGCCGGCTTGGTCGCCTTGGCGATCCTTGTCCCGCTTGGGTACGGACTGCGGGGCGCGACGGCATCTTGGCCGCGCTGATCGCAGCGGCGATAGCGATCAGCGGATTTCTGGTTGCGGCGGCGATTCCTCGCGGTCGGCCCGGCATCGCGTCCGCGCTACGCGAGATGTTCAGTGGAATCTTTATACGGATGGGGTTGCCATTAGCCGCGGTGTTGGTAATAAATTTGCGTTCCCCGGGGTTGCTGACGGCTGGGGCGGCGATCTACGTGGTCGCGTTCTTCCTGGTCTTTCTGGCGGCGCACACGCTGCTGACACTCCCGCCACGACGTGCTCCCAAAGGTTCAGCCGAGGAATCCTGAGCGATGGCCGAATCTTCCAATCCGCTTGAGCACGTGCAGGATGCGGATTACTTCCATCTGCCGGAATTCATGGGCGGCCATTGGGAGATTCCCCAGCCGCTGGAGAGCGTGGGCGTTCACATCACGAAGTTCATGGTGCTGGAGGTGGTCGCGGCGATTTTGGTGGCGGCCGTCTTCATCCCGTTGGCTTGGCGGATGCGCCGGGCGCTCCGGTGCGCGGCACGTTCTGGAATCTGCTCGAGACCATGGTGCTCTACATCCGCGATAACGTGGTGCGGCCGGCCATCGGGGCACACGACGCCGACAAGTTCCTGCCCTATCTGTGGACGCTGTTCTTCTTCGTGCTGTTCTGCAATCTGCTTGGCATTCTCCCCTGGTCGGGCACGCCGACCAGCGCGTTGGGGGTCACGGCAGTGCTGGCCGGCATCACGCTGCTGACGGTGATCGGGGCGGGCATGCAGAAGCTGGGGATCGTCGGCTACTGGAAGGCCCAGGTGCCGCATATGGACTTGCCGCGCCCGATGGCGGTCTTCTTGCTTCCGATGATCTTCGCCATCGAAGTGATCGGCCTGTTCATCAAGCACATCGTGTTGGCCGTGCGCTTGCTGGCCAACATGTTCGCCGGCCACGTGGTGCTGGCAGTGATTATCGGTTTCATCGCCATGTCGGCCCATTCGGTGGCCTGGTATGGGATCATGCCGGCCAGCGTGCTGGGATCCGTGGCACTCACGTTGTTGGAGCTTTTCGTCGCGTTCCTTCAAGCCTATATTCTCACCTTCCTGTCGGCCCTGTTCATCGGGATGGCGGTACATCCCCACTAGGGCAGGGTTATTTGGATCGAATCGATCGTCCGCTTCTCAAAGGAGACGTTTCCAGTGACACAAGCGATGCGAATGGCTGCGTTGCTCGGAGTGACCTCGTTGCTCGTGGCGTGGGCCTCCGCAGCGACGGCGCAGGAGAAGACCAAAGCCGGTGGCGCAAAAACGGGTGAAGCCGAGACCGCGACCGAACCGGCGACCCCGGCCACACCGGCGGGCGCGGCTACAACCACTCCGGGGCTCGGGCGGGGTATCGCCGCGCTGGGGGCCGCGCTGGGAGCCGGTCTGGTGATTCTCGGCGCGGGATTCGGCATCGGGCGCATCGGATCGTGCGCTGTAGAAAGCATCGCGCGTCAGCCGGAGGTCGCCGGCAACATTCAAACCGGCATGATCATCGCTGCGGCCCTCATCGAAGGCGTGACCTTCTTCGCGCTGATCATCTGCCTCCTGTTCGCGCTGAACTGGCCCGCCTAGGGCGACACCCAGGATGGCGAATCATCCCGTAGTGCCTCGACCTGGAGAGCCGATTGTCATGATGCGTTGGTGGCTCGTGATTCTCGTTACGGCCTGGGTAGCGGCCGTTCCCGGCGTTGCCCTGGCTGCCGAAGGCGGCGGCCCGCTGGATTTTAAGACCGATCTTGCGATCTGGACGGCAGTGGTGTTTCTCCTCCTGTTCCTGACCCTGCGGGTTTTCGCCTGGAAGCCGATTTCCGAGGCGTTGGCCGCGCGCGAGCGGAGCATTAGCGACAACATCGCCGCCGCCCAGCGGCAAAACCAGGAGGCCAAGCGGCTGCTGGCCGAGTATCAAAAGAAACTTGAGAACTCGCAGCTCGAGGTCCGCGAAATCCTCGAAGAGGCCCGCCGCGACGCCCGGCACACCCAGGAGGAAATCCTGGCCAAGGCCCGCGAAGACGCCCAGCGCGAGCGCGACCGGGCAATCCGCGATATCGACCTGGCGACCCAGGCGGCCCTCAAGGAACTGGGTGAGAAAAGCGTCAACCTGGCCGTCCAACTTGCCGGCAAGATCGTGGCCACGAACCTCAGCCCCGACGACCATGCCCGCATGGTCAAGGAGGCCGTGGCCCGCTTCGCCAGCCGCAACTAGCGCACGTGGGGCACGCGGCCCGCGTGCCCGGCGATGGGGTAGATGTAGGGTGGGTCGAGGAACGAGACCCACCGAGACTGCGCATTCAGCCGATTTGGTGGGCCTCGTTCCTCGACCCACCCTACGTGGTATCCGGAATGGCACGCGAGCGCGTGCCCCACGACCTATGCCCGCCGACGCCACAACCCGCCCCGACAGCGTGCTCGATATCGACGCGCAGCAGGTCGGCGCGCTGTATGCCAAGGCGCTGCTGGGGGCCACGGAACCTGCCGGGCAGACCGAGTCGGTGCTCGTCGAGTTCGATTCGCTGGTGGCCGACGTGCTCGATCGGCAGCCGAAGTTCGAGTCGGTGCTCGCCTCGGGCGTGATATCGGCAGAGGAGGTGGTGGGCGTGATCGACAAGGTGTTCGCCGGCCGCGCCTCGCCCCTGTTCCTCAACTTCCTCCGCGTGCTGGCCAGCCACGGCCGGCTGATCAATCTGCGGGCAGCCCACAAGGCGGCCCACGAGCTGCACAATAAGCTGCGGGGCCGCGTGCAGGTCCGCGTGACCACGGCCACCGAGCTGCGCGAGACGATGGCGCAGGAGATTGCCCAGCGCGTCCACAGCCGGCTGGGGGTCGAGGCGGTGCTAGAGCGGCGGGTTGATCCCCGCTTGATCGCCGGCATCGTGCTCCAGATCGGCGACACGGTCTTCGACGGCTCGGTGGCGACCGACTTCGAGCGCCTGCGGGTCCAGATGCTCGACAAGAGCGTCCACGAAATCCAAAGCCGCCGCGAGCGGTTCAGTTCAGTTTAGCAGCAGGCACACTCCGTTTAGTAGCAGGCACACTCCGTGTGCGGTCATGAGAACGAACGTAGTGTAGCCGTCTCGCTCCGCGAGACGAATCATCTCGCGGAGCGAGATGACTACTTTGGACGGCACGCGGAGCGTGCCTACTACAAGGTCAGACCATGAAATTCAAAGCTGACGAGATCGCTTCTGTCCTGCAAGCCGAAATCCAGCACTACGAGTCGCGGATCGACGTCCGCGAGGTCGGCCGCGTGCTGGAGGTCGGCGACGGCATCGCCCGCGTCTATGGCCTTTCCGGCGTCATGGCCGGCGAGATGGTGCGCTTCCCCAGCGGCGTGATCGGCCTGGCGTTCAACCTGGAAGAAAACTCCGTCGGTGTGACCATCCTGGGCGACTACCTGGCGATCAACGAAGGAGACGAGGTCCGCAGCACCGGCCAACTGCTCAGCGTGCCTGTGGGCGACGCGGTAATGGGCCGCGTGATCGATCCGCTGGGCAATCCGCTGGACGGCAAAGGGCCGATCGTCACCAGCGAGCGGCGGCCGTTGGAAGTGATCGCCCCCGGCGTGGCCGAGCGCGAGCCGGTGAGCCAGCCGCTGCAAACCGGCATCAAGGCCATCGACGCCATGACGCCCATCGGCCGCGGGCAACGCGAGCTGATCATCGGGGACCGTAAGACCGGCAAGACCACGATCGCCATCGACACGATCCTGAACCAGGCAGATTCGGGCGTGAAGTGCTTCTACGTGGCGATCGGCCAGAAGGAGTCGAGCGTCGCCAACACCATCGAAGTGCTCCGCCAGAAGGGGGCGATGGATTACACGACGGTCATCCTGTCCGGCGCCAGCAGCCCTGCGCCGCTGCAATATGTGGCGCCCTACGCCGGGGCATCGATGGCCGAATACTTCATGTGGAAGGGTGGCCACGCGCTGTGCGTGTACGACGACCTTTCGAAACAGGCCGTCGCCTACCGGCAGTTGTCATTGCTGATGCGGCGCCCGCCGGGCCGCGAAGCGTTTCCCGGCGACGTGTTCTATTGCCACAGCCGGTTGCTGGAGCGGGCCTGCAAGCTGAGCAAGGAGCTGGGCGGCGGGTCCCTGACGGCCTTGCCGATCGTCGAGACGCTGGAAGGCGAGGTTTCGGCCTACATCCCCACGAACGTGATCTCGATTACCGACGGCCAGATTTATCTGGAGCCGAGCTTGTTCTTCGCCGACATCAAGCCGGCCATGAACGCCGGCATCTCGGTTTCCCGCGTAGGCGGGGCCGCGCAGGTGAAGGCCATGAAGAAGGTCGCCGGCGGTCTGCGGCTGGTGCTGGCCGCGTTTCGCGAGCTGGAGGCGTTTGCCCAGCTCGGCACGGAGCTGGACCCGGCCACGCAGATGCAGCTCGACCGCGGCTATCGCATGGTCGAGCTCTTGAAGCAGAAACAATATTCGCCGATGAACGTGGTCGATCAGGTGCTGAGCATCTTCGCCGGCACGAGGGGATACCTGGACAAGATCCCGGCAACGCGCGTGCGGGAATGGGAGGCCGAGTTCCACGCCTTCGTGCGCGAGCAGAAATCGGAAATCCGCAAAGAGCTGCTCGAGAAGATGGACATGACCGACGAGCTGTCCAAGAAGATCGACGCGTGTATCAACGACTTCCAGGTGCAGTTCGCCAAGAGACACGAGAAAGCCGTGAAAGCGGCGTAGGGTGGTGAGTAAGTGAGTAAGTGAGTAGGTGAGTATGTAGCCTACTCCGCTGCGACAGTCGCAGCGCTATTCGTCACCTACTCACCTACTCACTTACTCACCTACTCACCAAATGGTCAATCCCCGCGTCTACGATCGGCGTCGCCGCAGCATCCGCAACATCCGCAAGATCACGCGGACGATGGAGCTGATCGCCACCGCGCGCTTCAAGAAGGCCATGGACCGGGCCGCCGCCGCCACGTCGTACACCAGGCGGATCACGGCCATCGTGGCCAAACTGGCCGCCGCTGGGCTGGAGGTCAGCCATCCGCTGCTGGAGCCGCGAGACGAGGTCAAGCACGCCATCCTGCTGGTGCTGTCGGCTAACCGTGGCCTGTGCGGCGGGTATAACTCCGGCATCTTCCGCATCGGCAACGAGCGCCGCGAAGAGCTGTCGGCGAGCGTGCCGAAGGTGACGCTCGAAGTCTCCGGCAAGCGCGGCATCGCGCTTTTCAAGTCTCGCAGGATCGCGGCCGACGTGACCTATACCCACTTCGAGGACAAGCCGTCGTTCGATGAAGTGGACCTCTTGGGCACGCGTTATCTGGAGAGCTACATCCGCGGCGACCTAGATCGGCTGGACGTTGTCTACACGAAGTTCCTGACGCCCGCCAGGCAGGTGGCCGTCGTCGAGACGCTGCTGCCGCTAGGCGCGCTTGAGGGAGCCGAACCGGCGGCAGGCGAAGCGACCGCGCAGTACGAGTTTCTGCCGTCGGCCGCCAGCATGCTGGAAGAGGTGGTGCCCACGAGCTTCAAGATCAAGCTGTTCAAGTGCTTCCTCGACTCAGCGGTGAGCGAGCAGATCGCCCGCATGGTGGCCATGAAGGCGGCCACGGAAAACGCCGACGACCTGATCAAAACGCTGAGCCGCAAGTACAATCGTGCCCGGCAAAGCCGCATCACGAGCGAGCTGCTGGATGTGATCGGCGGCGTCGAAGCACTAAAAGGTTAGCGGCTGGTGAAGGCCGGGGACGATCGACTACAAGCGAACGATCAGAGAATCGCGAGCTAACTCCACACAATGATGCTGGATCAGTAAGTCAACGATCTGTGCGGCTTGGTTTTTGAATAGATCGAGGAGTTCCGAGTTGTGTATGTTGCCCGTGCTAACAAGCAGCAGTTTATAGGGTTCTTGCCGCAGCAGGAACGAGTCGAGAAAATCGCTGTCCTTGGTTACAACAACGCGCTGCTCCTCAAGCGAAAGGCGGTTGATTTCTGCATCAGGGGTGCGGTTGCCGGCCGTAAGGTCGAGCGTATGGAGGGCTTCGTGCCCCAATCCCTGGAACACGTGGCAGAGCCGCCGCGGAAGTTGTGCGTCGATGAGGAATTTCACGGAGTCGCCGTCGCAATGGATTTCACCCGGGCGAGTCGTGCCGCGTAGGAGAGACAAGCCTGGATGTCTTCGGGCTCCAGGTCAGGATAATCGTCCAGGATTTCCTGGCGCGTCATGTTGGCGCTGAGGAGCTCCAGAATGGTCTCCACCGGATATCGCAAGCCGCGAATGCAAGGCTTGCCGTGGCAGACCGCCGGATCGAGGGTGATGCGGTCGAGATAGTTCGAGTCGTTCGACATGCCAGCCTCACCGTTACGTGCCGCCGTTGCTGCAAGAGATTGTACCGACATGCGATGAGCCGAAGAAGTTGTCATTCTGATCGCCGTCGAGAATCCGGGCACCGCCACCTTGAAGGCGGCCACGGAAAACACCGACGCCCTGATCAAGTCGCTGAGCCGCAAGTACAATCGTGCCCGCCAGAGCCGCATCACGAGCGAGCTGCTGGATCTGATCGGCGGCGTGGAGGCATTGAAGGGGTAGGCGGGGAGGGGGGGGCTTCGCATGAGACTACTTGTCGCGATTGGCACTCTCTGGATTGTCGGTTGCTCGCCGCCCGACGCAGAGAAGGAACGGTTCGACGATTCAGATGGAACGATTTATCTCCTCTCGACGGATGAGAGCCCAGAATTCAGGAGCCAGATATGCATCCATGGGAGTCGAATGTTCGCGCAGCGCGTGGTGTTTCCTGGTTATCGAGACCCCGTGCGGTACGAACTCGATGAAACGCCGAAGGAGCTGATGGAAGAAATGTGGGCTGCCGTACACGGCGCGAAGATTGCAGAGCCGCCGTTTGAGCCACCCGGCCCATGGATGTTCTTCTGTAAGTTTCGTGCAGATCAGCAGAAAGAGTTCGACCGAACGCATTTTGACAACGACAATCCCGAATTGGCGCGCTGGTTTGAGAGGGCAATCGACACTGCAAGCGCGAAGGGGAGAGAGGTCAAAACGGTCCCGAATTGGATTGCTGACCATCCCCGCCTGCGCAAGTTCATTGCGCCGCGCGAGGACGAGCCTGCACGCGGGAAGGAATGATCAAGGGGTGGGAACGAGAACCAACTGACCACTGACCACTGACAACTGACATGACCCAAAACACCGGCCGCATCTCCCAGGTCATCGGCTCCACCTTCGACGTGCAGTTCTCCGAAGAGCACATGCCGGCGATCTATAACGCCGTCAAGGTGGTCGCCGACACCAAGGGCGTCAAACTCAACCTCACCGGCGAGGTGCAGCAGCACCTCGGGGGCGGGCGAGTGCGAGTCATCGCCCTGGGCAGCACGGATGGCCTGACTCGCGGCCAGGAGTGCACCGACACCGGGGCGCCGATCAAGGTGCCCGTCGGTAAGGCCACGCTGGGTCGCGTGTTCAATCTGCTGGGCGACGCGGTGGATGGCCGCGGACCGATCAAGGCCGACGAATACTGGCCGATCCATCGCGACGCCCCGAAGGTGGAAGACCTTTCCACCAGCACCGAGCTGTTCGAGACCGGCATCAAGGTCATCGACCTTCTGACCCCGTTCGTCCGCGGCGGCAAGGCCGGCCTCTTCGGTGGGGCGGGCCTCGGGAAGACGGTGATCCTCACCGAGCTGATCGCCCGCATCGCCTCGGCCCACGGCGGTTACTCGGTGTTTGCCGGTGTGGGCGAGCGCACGCGCGAAGGGACCGACCTGTGGCTGGAAATGCAGCACACCGAGATCGGCAAGACCGGCCGGCACGTGATCGAACAAACTTGTATGGTGTTCGGCCAGATGAACGAGCCGCCCGGCGCCCGCTTGCGCGTGGCCCTCTCGGCCCTGACGATGGCGGAATACTTCCGCGATACGACGGGGACCGACACGCTCCTCTTCGTCGATAACATCTTCCGCTTCTCCCAGGCCGGCAGCGAGGTTTCGGCCTTGCTCGGCCGCATGCCCTCCGCGGTGGGCTACCAGCCGACGCTGGCCACCGAGATGGGCGCCCTGCAAGAGCGGATCGCCTCGACGAACAAGGGGGCCATCACATCGGTGCAGGCCGTGTACGTGCCGGCCGACGACCCAACCGACCCGGCGCCGGCCACCGCATTCGGCAACCTCGACGCGTTCCTCTACCTGGAGCGGCGAATTTCCGAGAAGGGCATCTACCCGGCGGTCGATCCGTTGGCCTCCTCCAGCCGGATCCTCGACCCTCAATTCGTCGGCGAGCGGCACTATAATATCGCCCGGCGGGTGCAGCAGATTCTTCAGCGGTACCGCGAGCTGCAAGACATCATCGCGATCCTTGGCGTGGAAGAACTGTCAGAAGAAGATAAGAAGGTCGTGCACCGGGCACGCCGCATCGAGCGGTTCCTGTCGCAGCCGTTCCTGGTGGCCGAAGTGTTCACCGGCAAGCCGGGCAACATCACGCCGCTAGCCGAAACGATCCGCAGCTTCGAGGAAATCTGCGACGGCAAATGGGACCACTTGCCGGAAGGCGCCTTCATGTACGTCGGCCCCGTCGAGCAGGCCGAAGAGCAGCACAAGAAGCAGCAGAAAGCGGCGTGAGCGAATGACGAATGACGAAGCACGAATGACGAATTCGTCATTCTGTCATTCTGTCATTCCACATTCGTCATTCGATTCAACAGTCGGGAGGAAGTCATGAGCAAGCGCCAAAGCATATCCGGCATATGCCGTGGTGCGGCTTCCTCCCGTAGCTCAGGGGTGAGAGCGTCGGCCTTATAAGCCGAGGGTCGCTGGTTCGAGTCCAGCCGGGAGGACTCGGACAAAGGACAAGGGACAAAGGACAAAAGCCATGCCCATCCGCGGCGTCCATACGATGTTCTACACCTCCGAGCCGGAGGCCGTGCGGGCTTTCCTCCGCGATAAGCTCGGTTTTCCGTTCACCGACGTGGGCGAGGGCTGGCTGATTTTCGATCTGCCCGAGGCCGACATGGGCTGCCATCCGGCGGACCCCGAGCACGGGGCGGCGTCCGGCAGACACGACATTTCGTTCTATTGCGACGACATCCAGAAGACGGTCGCGGAGCTGAAGAAGAAAGGTGTAGAGTTCGTGGGAGACGTCGCGGACCACGGCTACGGCCTCGTGACGCACTTCAAGATGCCCGGCGACATGGAAGTGCAGCTCTATCAGCCGCTATATAAGAAGAATTCGAAGCGAAAGCAGTAGCTGCCTTGTCCTTTGTCCCTTGTCCCTTGTCCCTTGTCTTGTCGTTGCCGCTGATCTTCGCAACTGACAACTGACAAATGACAACTGACAACTGACAACTGACAACTGATAACGGACAACGGACAACTGACCAACCATGCAGTGTATCGTCGTCACTCCCGAAGCCACGGTGCTGGACGAGCCGGCCGATTTCGTCGCGTTGCCGCTGTATGACGGCGAGATCGGCATCGCCCCCAAGCACGCGCCGATGCTGGGCCGCTTGGGCTACGGCGAGATGCGCGTCGTCCAGGGGGGCACGACGCGACGCTATTACATCGATGGCGGCTTCGTGGAAGTGGCCGATGACGTGGTCTCCGTGCTCACCCAGCGCGCCGTGCCGGCCGAGAAGCTGAAGGCCGACGTGGCCGCGGAGCAGTTGTCGTCGGTGGCTGCCCAGACGGCACAAGGCGACGAGCAGCTCGACCTGCGCGAACGCCGGATGGCGCAGGCCCGTGCGCAGCTTCGCGTTGCCCAGCGCAGCCGGGCGTAGCAGAGCGTCAGGCGAGCCACACGGCGAGCGTCGAGCCATCAGGCCGACGTGCCTACTTCGATAGCGTCGGCTCGCTGCCGATCCAGCCGGGCGGATCGCTGGCGGGGAACGACTCTTCGGACGCCTCCTGCACCACGTCGAGCGGACGCCGCACCATGCCCAGCGGCGCGGCGTCGCGCCGCCTGCGGTGACGAGGCACGGACCGCGGGCCGGCGTGCCGGGCCGTGCTGATACCCAGGGCTTCGTAGCCGGCACAGTGGCCCGTCGCCCCACGGTAAATCAATGCCCCGCCGAGGCCCGCCAAGGCGAGGCCTCCGAGCGACCGGCGCGACAGGCCGAGCCCTCCGATCGCTGCTCCGGCGAGCATCGAAAGCCAGCGTTCGGCCTGGCCGACGTTCGGGGATTGCCGATGCGAGAAGTGGCTTCCTTGAGGTGGCATGACTGGCTCCTTGGTCGCGAGTGCTTGTTGTGGGCGGACTGCGACGAAGCGGAGCAAAACACGTGCCGGCTTGAGGCCACGTTGCTTCAGCAGTGGGGAACTGGCCCAGGTCTCTGCACGTCGGGCCTCGACGCTCGCCTTATTTCAGCTCGTTCCACAGGAACGTGTACGCCAGCGCCGACATGAACGCCGCCTGCTTGTTGTCCGCGGCGCCGCCGTGGCCGCCTTCGATGTTCTCGTAGTAGAGCACGTCGTGGCCCTGCTCCTTCATCTTCGCGACCATCTTGCGGGCGTGGCCGGGGTGGACGCGGTCGTCGCGCGTCGAGGTCGTGAACAGCGTGCGCGGGTACTTCGCGCTCCTTCTTCACGTTGTGGTACGGCGAGAACGTCCGGATGAAGTCCCACTCCTTCGGCTCGTCGGGGTTGCCGTACTCGGCCATCCAGCTCGCGCCGGCCAGCAGCTTGTGGTAGCGCTGCATGTCGAGCAGCGGCACCTGGCAGACGATGGCGCCGAACAGGTCGGGGCGCATGCGTCAGCATGTTGCCCATCAAGCAGCCCGCCGTTGCTGCCGCCCATGATGCCCAGGTGCTTCGGCGAGGTGACCTTGCGGCGGACCAGGTCCTCGGCCACGGCGATGAAGTCCTCGTAGGCCTTGTGGCGGTTTGCCTTGAGCGCGGCCTGGTGCCACTTCGGGCCGAACTCGCCGCCGCCGCGGATGTTGGCCACGACGTACACGCCGCCCTTCTCCAGCCAGGCCGGCGCCGGTCGGCGGCCTGGTAGCCCGGCGTCATCGAGACCTCGAACCCGCCGTAGCCGTAGAGCAGCGTCGGGTTCGTGCCGTCGAGCGTCAGGCTCCTTGCGCGACACCTGGAAGTACGGGACCTCGCGTGCCGTCCTTCGAGGTCGCCTCGTGCTGGCTGACGGTCAGCCCGTTGGCGTCGAAGAACGCCGGGCTTCCTGACTTCGAGCTTCTCGGCTGCCGGCCCCTTGCCGACCGTGCCGAGGTACAGGCTGGTCGGGCGTCAGGTAGTCGGTCACCGTCAGGAAGTAGTCGTCCGACTCGTCCGCGTCGACGGCCGAGGCGTTCACGGTGCTGAACTTCGGCGCGCCGGGCAGCTCCTCGCGCTGCCAGCCGCCGTCTTGCCGGGCGTCAGCACGTAGAGCCGGTTGCGGACGTTGTCGAGCTCGTTGAGGATGAAGTGGTTGTCGCGTCGGGCGAGAAGCCGGCCAGCGACTTGCGCTCGGTCGGCTCGAACAGCACGTCGAACTTCCGCTCGCCCTTCAGGAAGGCCTCGAAGTCGGTCGCGAGCAGCGCGCCGGCCGGATAGGTCTTGTCCGCCGACGGTCCAGGCGCGTGCGCAGCTCGACGAACAGCCACTCGCGGTAGCGCTGGGCATCGGCGTCGTCGGGCTTCTCGATCTTGATGAGCTTGCCGTCGCGGCGCAGGAACAGCTCGCTGGTGTAGAACGTCGATCGCGCGGGTGACGAAGTCGCGCTCGATAGCCCTTGGTCTGGTCGCGGAAGGCGCTGACCGCCACGTCGTCTTCCTTGCCCTCGTAGACGAGCTTGGCGTCGGCCAGCGGCGTGCCGCGCTTCCACTCCTTGACGATCCGCGGATAGCCCGACTTGGTGAGCGAGCCGGGGCCGAAGTCGGTGCCGACGAAGACGCTGTCGATGTCGCGCCAGGCGACGTCGCTCTTGGCCTCGGGCAGCGTGAAGCCGTCCTTGACGAACGTCTTGCGTCGTTGACGTCGAACTCGCGGACCACGTCGGCGTCGGCCCCGCCGCGCGAGAGCGAGACCAGGCAGCGCTCGTAGTCCGGCTGCAGGAAGCTGGCGCCGTGCCAGACCCAGTTCTCCTTCTCCTCCTCGGCCAGCGCGTCGAGGTCGAGCACGGTCTCCCACTTCGGCTTGGGCTTGCGGTACTCCTCGAGCGTCGTCCGCCGCCACAGCCCGCGCTTGTTCTTGGCGTCGCGCCAGAAGTTGTAGTAGAAGTCGCCCGCCTTCGCAGACGAAGGGGATCTTCTCCGTCGAGTCGAGGATCTTCAGCAGGCGCTCGTTCGAGCTTGGCGAAGGCCTCGGTCCTTGGTCAGCTCGGCGGTGCTCTCGGCGTTGCGCTCCTTGACCCAGGCCAGGGCCTTCTCGCCGGTGACGTCCTCGAGCCACAGGTGCGGGTCCTTGGCATCCTCGGCCCTGGCAGGAAGCAGCAGCATCACGAGCACACCCCAAAGCACAAGTCGTCGCGGCACGGCGTAGCTCCTCTCATGGAAAGAATCCTTGCGGGAAACCGAGTGAATTCTCGCGTGCCGCGGGCAAGGGTTCAAGTCGAGCCACGTCACGGCGTCGGGAGTCGATTTCACCTGGGGAGCGCCTGCTCCGTCATGAAATCGACTCCCGACCCCTTTCCCGTCCACTGCTTGTTGCCCAGCGGCCCGCTGCTAATATGGAGGAGTGCCTGTCCCCTCTTCTCGAAAGCCGACCATGAACGATTCGCTTCCCCACATGAGCGCCTTCAAGCGCGGGTTCATCCTCTTGGCCCTGGGCCTGCTGGTGGGCGTCTTCGGCGCCAACTCGGTGGCCGAAGCGGCCGGGCTGATTAGCGATCGAAGCCATTCAGACAAGACCGGGATGGTCGTGCTGTCCGGCATCATCCTGGGTTTGGCCACGATCGCGGTCGTCATCGTCGTCGGCCATTTCGGCGCGTTGGTGATTGCTGCAATGCGGCAGTCGCAGCGGCGGCCGGGCCAGGCGATGGCGCTGACGCTGGTGATCTGTGGCGCGGTCTGTTTGCTCGTGGCGATGGCCTTCGAGTGGTACGTGGTCGCCTCGTCGCAGGTCATTCGCCCGTCCGCGGGCGGCGGGCCAGGGGGATCGGCCTCGATCCACATCCCCGCGCTGGGCGGATCGGGCGAGCAGAAGGCCACGATCACGTTGGGCGGTTCGGGCGAGCTGCAGATTGGCAAATCGGTCTCCCCGATCGCCCACGTGCTGGCGATGTGCAGTTTCGCGGTCGGCGCCGTGCTCATCGCCCTGGGTGTCTGGAGCAGCATGAGCGCCAAGCCGGAGGGATACGCAGCGGCGGCCACCAGCGCTCCGGTGCCGGCCTGAACCATGGCCGCAGGCCGGACCATCAGCTAGGTCTTTCGAGCCGCTGTCGAGGACGAGGACGACGACGAGGACGACGACGAGGACGACGACGAGGACGAGGACGAGTGGCACCAAGGAGGAATCCCATGTCTGTTGCTTCTGCTTCCACCGATTCGCCGGCGAAAGAGCGCGTGAAAGGGCGCGGCCTCTGTTGGCTGGGCATCGGCCTGTGCCTGCTGGGGATCGCCTTAGTCGCGGCCCAATTCGGGCTGGTGAAGGCGCTGCTGGTGCCCTGGTACGCTCCGGCTTTGGCGACGCTCGGCGCTGGTGCTGGTCTGGTCTATGGTGCGGCGACGGACTATCACGCGGACGATCGCGCTGGTCGTGGTCGCCGCGCTGGCCGGCTTCCAGTGGTTTTTTCTCGGCTCGCTCATGAAGCTGCCCGACTATGAGGGGCCGGCGAAGGCCGGTGAGAGACTGCCGGCATTCCACACGACGCTGGCCGACGGCCGGACGTTCACCGAGCACGACCTGGCCGACGGCAGGTTCAGCGTGCTGGCGTTCTTCCGTGGCCGGTCGTGAGGCGTGTGCATGATCGAGCTGGGTCAGCTCGAAGCGACGCATGCGGACTTCGAGAAGCGCAACGTGCGGGTCATCGTGGCCTCGATCGAAGACCAGGAGAAAGCCAGGCTGACGAAGTCCGACTACCCGCACCTGACCGTGATCGCCGACGCGAACCGCGCTGGCGGATGCGGTTGCCGTCATCCATCGAGAGTCAAACCCGGAAGGCGGCGACACCGCGGCGCCGACCACGCTGCTGATCGACGGCACCGGGACGGTGCGATGGATGTTCCGCCCGAACAACGTTTTCCGCCGCCTCAGCCCCGCCGAGGTGCTGGCGGCCGTGGACGAGCAGAAGGGGCGCGACTAGGCCGGACGTGGGGCACGTTTCCGGAACGTGCCCGTCAGGCAACCCAGGCACGTGGGAAACCGCGCCGGCTCACCGCAGCGCGAAGTGCAGCACGATCCCCAGCACGGCCGAAGTGGCGAGCGTCACGGCCATGCCCTTCTTGGCATAGAACGTCAGGACCAGCGCCACCGCCGCGATACCGCAGGCCGCGGGGCGAATCGTCTCCCAGCGTGGGATTTGCCATCGCACGCCATAGGACCAGCTTTCGCCCACCTCGGCGAACAGCGTGTGCAGTGCGAACCACACTGCCAGGTTCAGCACCACGCCCACTACGGCCGCCGTGATGGCCGATAGTGCCGAGCTGAGCAGACGCTGACCGCGCAGCCGCTCGATATAGGGGGCGCCCAGGAAAATCCAGAAGAAGCAGGGCACGAACGTGACCCAAACGGTCACGACCGACCCGAGGATGCCGCCGACAAGCGGGCTGAAAGGGCCGGGATTCCGATAAGCTCCCATGAAGCCCACGAATTGCAGCACCATGATCAGCGGGCCGGGCGTGGTCTCGGCCATGCTCAGGCCGTCCACCATTTCCTCGTCCTCGAGCCACTGGAAGCGGTCCACGGCCTGTTGCCTCACATACTCCAAGACGGAATACGCGCCGCCGAAGGTGACCACGGCGGCCTGACTGAAGAACCTGCCTTGCTGGAAATAGACGGAAGACGGTCCCAACTTCAGCCAGATCACGGCCAGCGGGCCAAACCACAAGGTCAGGCAGATCGCACTGACGTACAGACTGCGCAGCCACAAGGGGCGGCTCCGCTGCAGGGTGGGACCAGCTCGCGCAGCGAGCGCCGCGCGCCGGCCGGCTCGTCGGGCTCGGCAGCATCGCTCGTCTCGCTGGGTCGGCGGCCGCTGGCGCAGCCTTGTCCCCCCGTACTTTGGCTTCCGCCGTGCGCCTTGATGACGTCGAACCAGGCGGGCCACAGCCGGCCGCCGATCAAGCCGATCAGGCCGGCCGTCAAGATCAGCAGCGGGAACGGCGCGCCGAAGAAGAAGATAGCAATGAACGAGGCCGCGGCCAGGCTGACCATGACGCGGTTCTTGAGCACGCGCCGGCCGATCCGCAGCACGGCCTCCAGCACGATCGCGATCACTGCCGGCTTGAGACCGAAGAAGAGCGCCTGCACGATGTCCGTTTGCTGCCAGCAGGCGTAGACGATGCTCAAAGCCAGGATCGATACGAAGCCTGGCAGGACGAACAGCGTGCCAGCCACGAGCCCGCCCGGTGTGCGGTGCATCAGCCAGCCGATATAGGTGGCCAGCTGCTGGGCCTCCGGGCCTGGCAAGAGCATGCAATAGTTGAGCGCGTGGAGGAACCGCTCTTCGCTGATCCACTTCTTCTCGTCCACGACGATGCGGTGCATCACGGCAATTTGCCCGGCCGGCCCGCCGAAGCTCAGAGCGGCCACGCGGCACCAGGTGGGCAAGGCCTCGCGGAGCGAGACAGCGTCCGTCTGGGTCACGTGGGATTCGAGCGTTGCTTGCGTCACGGGCAGGGTCTCGCTCCGTTGAAGGTTGACGCGCCTGTCGTGCGCCGCTAGGCTCCAGGTGTTGTAACCACGGTTACATGATCGGACAAGAGGGATCGGACAAGACGGATCGGACAAGACGGATGCGAACCGTCCGGCAAGGCTCGCGAGGGCAACCCGCGTGAACGAATGGCTGCTCTTGACCTACAAGATTCCCCGCCAGCCGACCGCCGGGCGGGTCTACATTTGGCGAAAGCTCAAGCAGTTGGGCGCCGTATCGCTCCAGGACGCGGTATGGGTCTTGCCCGCCACGCCGCGCACGAGGGAGCACTTTCAATGGCTGGCGGCTGAAATCGAAGAGCTGGGAGGGGAAGCGACGCTGTTCGTGTCGCAGCTTGCCTTCGCGGACGATGCCAAGGGGTTGATCGAGCAATTCCAGCAGCCGGTGCGGGAAGCCTATCGCGAAGTGCTGCGATCATTGCAAGGCAGGGATCGCGATCTGGCAACGCTGGCCAGACGGTATCAGCAGATTCAGGCTCAAGACTATTTTTCCTGCGAACTGGCAGCCGCGGTGCGAGCCAAGCTCCTGGCCGCCCGAGGGCGAGGAGATGAGCAGCCATGAAGTGGGTCACGTGGGAAAACGTCGGCGTGGACCGCATGGCCTGTGCCTGGCTGATCCGCAAGCACATCGATCCCGCCGCGGAGTTTCTGTTCGTCCCGCCGGACCAGAAGAGCTTGCCCGCCGGGGCTGAGCCGTTTGATATTCCCGGCGCGAGGTTCTCACACCACGGCGGCCATTGCTCGTTCCATGCGCTGCTAAGAGAGCACAAGCTAGAGGATCCGGTGCTGGCCCGCATCGCCCGCATCATTGACGAGGCCGATACGGTGCAAGAAGTTTGCGTGGAGCCGGCCGCCACGGGCTTAGACCTCATCTGCGAAGGCGTGCGGCTCACCTGCCCGGACGATCAAACGGCCATCGAGCGAGGGGCCATGGTCTATGAGGCACTCTATGCGCGGCTGAAGCGTTCCTGAACCCGTGGAGAAGCTACTATGGAACCCGTTTCTCGACGCAACTTCCTCTTCGCCTCATCCGGCGCAGCCGCAGGCACGTTCCTGGCTCCCGGGCTGGCGTCCGGCGCCGAGGGCGCTGGGCTCGACTTCTCCGCTAGCGGACTGGCGACGGGCCGGCTCAAGCCGCTGCGGCACAAGGAAGTGCCCGGCTTCTTGAGCGCTGAGCAGATCGCCCCGCACCACACGGCCCATTACGGCGGCGCCTTGAAAGCCTTCACCGCGATCGAGGCCAAGTTCGAGGACAGCTTCGCCAAGGGAGCTGCCATCGATGCCGCAGCGTTCGAGACGCTCCAGCGACAGAAGTCCAGCCGCGGCAACAGCGTCGTGCTCCACGAGATGTATTTCGACGGGCTGTCGTTGCGGGCCGCCGATCCGGCTGCGGACGTTCGCGCGGCCATCGAGAAACGCTTCGGCTCGCTCGACAAATGGGCGGCCGATTTTCTCGCCAGCGCCAAAGCGGCCGCCGGCTGGGCGATGCTGGTCCACCATCCCGTCAACGGCCGGCTCTATAACGTCGTCAGCGACGAGCATGCCCAGGGGCCGCTGTGGCTGGCCATGCCGCTGGTGGTCATCGACGTCTACGAGCACGCCTTCTATATTGACTACCAGAACCGCAAGCCCGAGTACGTCGAACGCTTCATGAAGCATATCGACTGGGCCGAAGCCAACCGGCGATACCGGGCGTCGGTTTGAGACGCGTGCAGGCTTCCGACGCAGGCTACAGACTTCGGACTTCAGGCTTCAGCAACCTGAGTTCCGGCCTGAACCTGAAGTCTGAAGTCTGAAGTCTGAAGCCCGCAGCCTGAAGCCTGACCATGATCAAGCACGTCGTTTTGATCCGCATTCGTCGGGACGTCGCCCAGGACGCGATTGAGCGGCTGTTCGCCGAGATTGCCGGGCTGCGACGCACGATCTCCGGCATCCGCGACTTCTCCTGGGGGCCGTATTCCAGCCCCGAGGGGCTCAACCGGGGTTTCACGCACGGCTTCGTGATGACGTTCGCCGACGAGGCCAGCCGCGACGCTTACTTGCCCCACCCGGAGCACGAACGGGTCAAGGCACAGATCGTGGAAGTGCTCGACGGCGGGCTGGACGCCGCGCTGGCCTTTGATTGGGTCGAGCGAGGCTGAACGCGATGTTCGTCGTATCACTAATTAGTCCTACAGCGCTTGGTTGTCGTAACGCGCTGGGGTGAATGACGAATGACGAAGCTCGAATGACGAATCAATGCCGAAATCCGAATGTCGAAGGATCAATCGCCCGCGGGAATCGGTCAATTAGTCATTCGACATTCCTTCGTCATTCGAGCTTCGTCATTCGTCATTCCACCTCATCGTGGGAGGTAGCGCTGTTGGATTAGCTCTTGCCCTTGCCGAAGCAGAACCAGGCGATTGCAACGCCCGCCACGACGATCCAGATCCAGGCGTTTGATTTCTCGGGCAGGCGCTGGCGCGATGGGCTCCCCGGCTTCGTGGGCGAAGGTTGGGGGGAAGGAGAAGGAAACGTCGAATCCCACACGATCTGCCAGCCGTCGGTGCAATAGGGGCAGTCTTTGTCGCCGTCCCCCCCGCAGATACGGCAAGAGCCACGATAAGTGTGTCCGGAAAGGTCGGTGCTCGTGACCGTTCCGCTGTTGCAGTACGTGCAGCGGCTTTCCCCCCGTCCGATGCAGATGTGGCACTTCTCCTTGCGCGTTTGCGCGTGGGCCGGGGTCAAAAAACCCGTCGCAAAGACCGCCGTCGCAATCGCGAGGCAAACACTCGTCAAGAGACGCATGGCAGGCTCCTTTTCGCAAGCGGTAGCATGGATGTTGTTTCGTTCAGCGAAGCGGCTGTCGTATCGCTCGTACCCGTACATCGGGGGCGTCTTACACGGCACTTGATTGGCGACAAAACGACCGCGGCCAGGGGAGATCCCCTGGCCGCCGCGTTGCTTCACCCGGCGAATCGGCCCGAAGGCCGGCCTGGGTCATTTCTTCGAATCCAACCACTTGCAGCCGAAATAGATCGCCAAGCCGCCGAACAACAAGTATCCCAAGCTCTCACCAAACTCCGTGGCGGCCTGCTCAGCGGCGGCATAGTTCCCGGCGAACGCTTCCGACGCCGTCCACAAGACCAACCCTGCAGCCACTGCCACGCTTGCAAAGCTCTTCACCATGACACACCTCCTTTGAAAAATCAGGCCCGTTCATCGCCCTTACGCTTCCCGCCGACCACCGGCGGCTGGTAAGTTGCTCTGCCCGTACATCGGCGGCGTCTTACACGAGTTCTCGCGAAACCGTGCCGGTCGGCGACAATTGCCCTTCCAGGCCGTAGAATGCGGCGTGTGGGACCTGGTCCTCCGGCTCTGGGCGCTCTCTGCAAAGCGATGAACGATCTCGGTCAATCCTCACTCTCGGGTTCGCCGGCGCGGCAATCCGCCACGGCGACGCTGCTGGGCGGGCTTCGCGCGAAGGACGAAGATGCCTGGCGGCGGCTGGCGTTTCTCTACGAGCCGGTGGTGCGAGTGTGGTGCCGGCAGCAGCGCGTGCCGGAAGAAGATGGGTCCGACGTAGTCCAAGAGGTCTTTCAGGCCGTGATGCGAGGCATCGACGGCTTTCGCCGCGAGCGGCCGGACGATACGTTTCGCGGCTGGCTCTACGGCATCGCCCGGCACAAGATCGTGGATTATTGGCGGGCCAGAGAGAACCGGCCCGACACGCCCGGCGGAAGCCAGTGGGCCGGCTTCTGCCGCGAGATCCCGGACCCGGATGACTTGGGCGCGGCACTTTCCAGGCAGACCGCCTCACCGACGATCCACGGGCTGTTTCGCCGGTCGCTGGAGTTGGTCCGGGGCGAGTTCGAGGAGCGCACGTACCAGGCCTTCTGGCGCGTGGCCATCGACGAATGCCCGGCCGCCGAAGTGGCCAATGCGCTGGGCATGTCCCCCGGGGCGGTGTACGTGGCCAAGTCTGCGCGTCCTCAAACGGCTCCGCCAGGAGCTGGAAGGCCTGGAGTGCCTGGCGGAAGCATAGCAGGCTTCAGACTTCAGACTTCGGGCTGCAGGAAGGACCTGATTCCGAAGCCCGATGTCTGAAGCCCGAAGCCCGAAGCCCGAAACCTGAAGCCTGAAGCCCCAAGTCTGAAGCCCGATCCATGCCGGCTCCATCGCTTACCTGTCCGGACCGTGAGACGCTGACGGCGTTCAACGTCGGCCGCCTCGAGGGGGGTGACTTTGAGGTGGTGGCCACGCACGTCGAGAGTTGTGCTCGCTGCCAAGGGCTCTTGGAGGAGTTGGCGGCGTCGGCGGGGCCACTCGTCGAGGAGCTGCGTCGCGACCTCGCCAGCGAGACAACCGAGCAGGCTGCGCGCCGGACGACACGGCAAGCGGCGGCCCGCCGCAGGGAACCTCTAGCGTGCCATGCCCGTCGTGCCGACACGCCATCCCCGTTCGGGCATCCCAGAGGGAAATCGTCTGCCCGGCGTGTGGCTCGACTTTCGCGCTCGCCAACGTCTCGACGATCGACGCCCGCGTCCAGGGGAAGCGCCGCATGCTGGGCCGGTTCGAGCTGGTCCGAGAACTGGGCCAGGGGGCGTTCGGCGCCGTGTATCTGGCGCTGGATACGAAGCTGAGCCGCCAGGTCGCTGTCAAGATGCCACGAGCCCGCGAGTTTCGCACGCGCGAGGACCTGGAACGGTTCCTCCGCGAGGCGCGGAGCGTGGCCCAACTCAAGCATCCGGGCATCGTGCCGGTGTACGACGTCGGAGAAAACGACGGCACGCCGTATCTGGTCAGCGAGTTCGTGCAGGGCATGACGCTGGCAGACCGGCTGACGGCGGGGCGGCTGACGTTCCGTGAAGCGGCCGAGCTGACGGCGGCCGTGGGGGAGGCCCTCCACGCGGCCCACGATCAAGGGATCGTTCACCGCGACGTTAAGCCCTCCAACATCATGCTGGATGCCCAAGGGGCACCCCGGCTGACCGACTTCGGGCTGGCCAAGCGCGACGTCGGCGAAGTGACGATGACGCTGGAAGGCGACGTGCTGGGCACGCCGGCCTACATGAGCCCGGAGCAGGCCGGGGGGCAGTCGGCCCGGGTCGATGGCCGCAGCGACGTGTACAGTCTGGGCGTGGTGCTCTATGAGCTGCTGACGGGCGAGTTGCCGTTCCGCGGCAACATCCGCATGCTGCTCCACCAGGTGACTCACGAAGAGCCGCGCCCGCCGCGGCGCTCGATGACCGCGTGCCGCGCGACCTGGAGACGATCTGCCTCAAGGCCCTGGCCAAGGAGCCGTCGCGGCGGTACGAGTCGGCCCAAGCGCTGGCCGACGACCTGAGGCGGTGGCTCGCGGGCGAGCCGATCCTGGCCCGCCCGGTGACGCCACCCGAACGGGCCTGGCGCTGGTGCCGGTGCAACCCGGTTGTCGCGGCTCTGGGGGACTGGCCGCGCTGCTCGTCCTCGGGCTGGCGTGGGTCTCCGTGGACCGGGCAATAGGCCGGGTCCGCGAAGAAGAACAGAAGAAGCTGACGGCAGCCGAGGAGAGGCGGGCCGAAGAGCTGGCGGAGCTGGAATACCACACGAGGTACACCGCCGACGTGCGTCGCGGCCTCGACTTGTGGGAACAGGGGAACATCGCTCAAGTCAAAGAAATCCTGGAAGCTCATCGGCCGCATCCCGACCGCAAGGACCTCCGCGAGTTCACCTGGCGGTACTTGTCGCGCTTGGTAGCTCACCCCGGCCGTCGTGACTGGCAAGCGATCGACGCCCACGACGGTGGCGTGGAGTCGGTCGAGTATTCACCCGACGGCAAGTACTTTGCCACCGCCGGAAAGGAAGGCGTGAGGACTTGGGACGCAGCGACACGTGCGCCCCTCGGCCAGCCGTTCGTTGTCGCGGAGAATAGCGGGCTGGGCATTGTGTTCGACCGTAGCCCGAACTTCTCAGCGGCGCCGGCCGCGATCGTGACAAAAGTGGTTCCTGACGGCGTGGCGGATGAGGCAGGCGTCGCCGCGGGCGACCAGATTGTCGGTCTGAAACTTCCCGACGGCGACTGGCTGCACGCCGCGGCGGGGCAATATGACGCCATGGTCGCGCATCTGCTGGATCGGGCCAGGCCGGTGCTGGAGTTGGAGCTTGCTCGGACCGGGGAGTCCCAGACCCGCAGGATAACCATCCGGTGCAGCGCGTTTCTGCGGCAGCAGTAAAGTTGGCTTGGCGACCGAACAAGAAATACCAGATCGCCTCGGCCCACGCCGATGGGAAGTGCCGGATTTGGGATGTGGAATCGCGGCAGGTGGTGCAAACGCTGGCGTCGCCAACCCCCACAGAGAACGATCCGCTGGAGAAGCTGCAGACTACGCTGTTGGCCTTTGCGCCCGACGGACAGAAGGTCTTTTTTGGCCCCCGGGGGAATGCGGCCCTCCAGATGTGGAGCGTGGGTCGCGACGATCCCTTCAGGATCAAATTGCCCGCAGGAGAGAAATATCTCTTCTCGATGGCGATCGCGCCGGGCGGGCGCTTTCTGGCCCTGGGGGCCGTGCGAACCTACTTGTGGGACTTCGACCAACACAAGTACGTGCAAACGATCATGGGCGCCATGAATCAGCAGTTGGCTTTTTCCCCGGATGGACGATATCTGGGCATGTTTTCTCTCGGCCAGGGTACACAGTTGTGGGACGTTGCTCGTCGGGAAAGAGCCCAGTTCCGAGAACAGCGGCGGAGCGCCGTTGCGGCGCTGCGCTTTTCGCCGAACGGCCGGAAGCTCGCCGTCAGCAGCGACAGCCTGGTGAGACTCTACGATGTCGAAAAGCCGGAAGAGACGATGCCACTCCAGGGGGAACAGGGTGAGATCGCTGATCTGGCATTCTCTCCAGACGGCAAGCATCTGGTCACCGGCGGATCTGGCGGGCAGGTGATTGTGCACGATCTGGAAGCAGGCCGTGAGCCGCAGCCGTTTTCACAACCGCTCGAGCCGGTGTATGCCGTCGCGTTTGCTCCGAGCCCTGGCACGCTGGCCATCGGCGGCGGTATCGAGGGTCGCAGGCTTCCCGGCGGCGGGCTGTCGGGGGGCGAGGTCCGCTTCTGGGATACCGCCTCGGGGAAAGTCCAAGCAGCCCAGGACTCGCGCCGCTTGGCAAAGCGTGTGGCCATCTCGCCGGACGGCCAGACGTTGGCGGTGGCCCTGACGTTCCGGCAAGCTGGCGCCCGAAGCGATCGAACTATGGGACGTGCCCGCGAAGAAAGTCCGGACGACGCTCTCCGGCCACACGCTGGAAGCCTTCACGCTGGCCTTCTCACCGGACGGCACCCTTCTGGCGAGCGGCAGCGGCGACGGCATGGGGCGCGGGGCCCAGGTTATCGTCTGGGACGTTGCCACCGGCCGCCCACTGCGTCGATTGAACGAATCGGACTGGATACTTGGGCTGGCCTTTTCGCCAGATGGCAAGGTGCTTGCCGTCTCGGATTTCGAGAAGCGCCTGGCATTGTACGGCGTGGAAACAGGGGAATTGATCAAGGTATTCAAGGAGCAAGAACATCATAAGGGGCCGCTGGCCTTCTCACCCGACGGCAAGACGTTGGCCTGCGCGCGCTGCGATGCGATCCTTCCTGATAAGCCGTGCAAGATCGACCTGTGGGACTGGGAAACAGAGAACGTCAAGACTTTGGCTGGCCACCAGAAATACGTCGAGTCCTTGAGCTTCTCGCCCGATGGCGCCTTGCTGGCCAGTGGCAGCTTAGACCAATCCGTCAAAATCTGGGACCTTGCCGCGGAGCAGCATAGGTCGCTGGGTTTTCCCTATGACTCGACCGAGGCGCTGTTTCTTTCCGACGACAGGCTTCTGGTTTCTGCCAGGAACATTCTCCAATCGATCCGTGGAGAGGTCTCCGTCTGGGATGCCAAAGGCGACATCGGACCGATAGGGCCGGCAAAACCCCTGGACGACGTGTGGAACGCCGTCGCCTTCTGCCCGAAGAGCAACGTCTTGGCCGTTGGGACCGGCCAGGGAGAGGTTGCCCTGCATGATCCTTCGACGCTGGAAGCAGTATCTACGCTTCGCGAGCGCAGCCAAGGAGACCGTCTGTACCACGAGGACGCCGTACTCTCGATGGCGGCTTCGCCCGACGGCCAGCGCTTGGTAACCGGCGGCGCGGATGGCCGCGTCATCCTTTGGGATGCCGTTGGCCGTAAGCCCGTCCTTCACCTGCCAGAGCACAGCGCGGGCGTCAACGCATGCGCTTGGTCTGCCGACGCCAGGTGGTTTGTCACGGCCAGCGGGCCGCCGCTTCAAGGCGGTGCTCCGTTCCAAAAAGGAGAGGTTCGGATTTGGGACGCCGAAACGGGGAAGAGGCTGCGCGAGATAACGGCGGACGCCGCCGCGTTCACGGCGCTGGCCTGCTCGCCGGACGGCAAGTCGCTAGCCGCCGCCGCGCAGTATTCCAATCTCCGATTGCCTCCTCAGATCATCGTTTGGGACGTGGAGACCCAAGAGAAGATCGCCGAGCTGACACCCCAAGGCAGCGGAGCCGAACCTGACGCAGGCATTATTTCGGCGTTAGTGTTCCTGCCTCGGTTGGCCGATGGCGAGATTCACCTCATCAGCGGAGGCCTCGATTCAACCGTGCGTTTGTGGAATGTCTCCGCGGCAAAGCTTGTGACGATGAAGCTGGTGGGCAGCCGTGCCTGGTGCCTGGCATTGTCGCCCGATGGCAAGACCCTGGCCAGCGGGCATGCCAATGGGCTGGTTCGCCTGTGGTCACCGGGTCCGTTGGCGGAGCTGGCCGCTTTGCCAGGTCATCGCGGCATCGTGCGGGCCGTCGCCTTCTCTCCCGATGGCACTCAGTTGGCGGCCGGCGGCCTCGACGTGAACCCGTTTCAGCCGGGCGGGGAGGTGCGGCTATGGCGCGCGCTGCCAGTGGGTGCTGAACATAAGTAAAACCATGCCAACAGGCCGACGATTCTGTCGTCGCCTGCGGCGGCATACAATGCCCACTTCCGATCACTCCGCGTGCAATCCGTGCTGGTCTCGCCTAGCGACCAATCTCGAGGAGGTCATGATGGTTTTCACGACGAGTCGGTTCGGGCGAGGAGTCGCTGCTGGGTGTCTGGTGCGTCGCGGCGCTCTCGTGGGTGTGCCGCCCCGACTGGGCAGGCGCGAAGATGCCCAGGCGGATCCGACCTCCGCTCTTGAAACCCCTCCCAAACTCGCTGACGCCCTCGATGCGCTGGCGCATGGTGAGGCAGAGCCGAAAGGACGTGGAGATTCGAGCGGCGCTCGCCAACCCGGCAAAGTTCCCGGGCCTCTTCGAACACTATCTGGATCGCGGGGCCGAAGAGGATGATTTCGCGGTGCTCTCGCCGCTGCGGGACACTGGCGGACTGCCCCGGGGCGCACGATTCGGACTGGAGGACGAGTCTGCCCGGATCAATCTCAACGTCGTCTTGTGGCATGACGATGAGCGCGAAAACGGGGCCCGAGAGGTGTTGATGGCGCTGCCGGGCATGACGCGCGAGATCGCCGATGCGATGCTCGATTGGCTTGACGCGGACGACAAGCCTCGCGAGTTTGGCTGCGAAGCCGACTATTATGCGAAGCTCAATCCGCCACGCCGGCCCGCGAACGGGCCGCTCACCACGCTGAGCCAGGCGCTTCAAGTGAGGGGCGTAACGCGCGAGCTGATGTTCGGACGCGCTACCGCTGGCTTTGCACTGCCGGCGCGAGATGCCAAGAAGCGGCTGTCCGCGCCCCAGGGGCAAGTTGTTTTCGACGGCGGCTGGGCGGCGCTCTTGACGCTCTATAGCGCGGAAGGCAATGGCACAGCGGACGGTAAGCCCCGCATCGACCTGAATAACGACAATCTCGAGCGACTGTATGAGCAATTGTCGAAGGCATTTGACGCCGAGTGGGCCACGTACATCGTCGCTTACCGGCAAAACGGCGCGACGATCCGCACGGAGGGACTGACGGCGGAGTCTCGCCGGGGCGGACTCGACTTGACGCGGCCCGCCCGTGTACGGTTCGCGAACGTGCTGGACGTTGTGGGCATTGACGTCGTGGCGCGGTTCACTGACGAAGACGCTCCGGTTCTGCTTCGCTCGCCATTTCCCTCTCCAGAGCGCGATCCAGGCGGCAGCGCGTCCCTTTCGAAGCTCTTGGATTACACCACGGTCAGCGCTGCTCCTTCGATCGTCGGCCGCGTCAACGTCAACCAGGCCCCGCGAGCCGTCTTGGAGACGATCCCCGGCTTGACGAAGGATGCCGTGACCAAGATCCTGCGAACACGAGCGGAATTGTCGGACGAAGAATCGCGTCATCCGACATGGCTGCTGACCAAGGAGATCGTGACGCTCGAGGAAATGAGACGCATTCTGACGTGGACGACGACCGGCGGCGACGTCTATCGGGCTTGTTTGGTACGGCCAGGCGCGGGCGGCAAGTCGGTGCCCCAGTCCGTAGCGATCATCGACGCGACGGTGGGACAAGCGAACACGCGTCCCCGCGCCGACGTGCCCCCTCGTGTGACCGTGTCGCGGGTTGGCGCGGACGGCGATGTGGAAGCGCTGCGCTCTCGCCGGTCGTGTTGGGGGAGCTTCGGGAATCGTTGTGGGAGCCGATCGATGAGAAAGCTCGGCTCGGTGTCGTATCGTTTTTCCGGCGCAAGGACGTCGATCGCGATCGTGCGCTGAGCCGGACGGAATGGGGCAGCAGCACGCTCTTGAGCTTCGATCAGGCGGACCGCAACCGCGATGGCGAAGTGACCTTGGGTGAGCTGGAGACCTATCTCCGCAAGCGGCCCGTTCCCTAGGCGGCCGTCGGCCCACGGACCTTGTCGTCGCGGCTCGGTGGCATACAATGTGGCCCTCGCCACAGATCAACTTGCGTATCCTTAGTCACTCGATGGTTTAGTGGAGGTAGTGATGGGAGGACCGATCGTTCGGACGGGGGCCACGCCCAAATTCTCCGACAACTGGGATCGTATCTTCGGCGGCACGCCGGGCCGACGGAGTGCTTCCAAGACGACTGCGCCGGGCAAAAGCAAAGGCCCGGCCAAGGCCGCGAAGAAGGCCTCGCCCAAGAAAAAGGCAGCCCAGAAACCGGCCAAGAAAAGCAGCAAGAAGAGACGCTAGCTCGCCGCGCGCCGCCACTTCAAAAGAAAAAGGCCCCCGCGGGAATGTCCCGCTGGGGGCTTCTTGCTTGTGCGCCATTCCTCCGCGGCCTCCCGGCTGCTTGCCGGTCGCTCGCCGCGAGAACTTTAACGGCCCGTTACCGGCTCCGATAGGGCGTGGTCTGCGTGCGCTGCTGCGGCACGAACGGCTGCTTCGCACGCCGCGACGACCGCGAGGGCGACGGAGGCGCGGCCTGAGTCGGCTGGTCTTGTCGGGCCACTTCACTGGCGTCCAACAGCGGCTTGGCCTGCTGCGGCGAGATCGGCGTCAGGGCGTGCTGTTGCACTTCCTGCACTTTGCCGTCCGCCTTCCAGTGCACCCACGTGCCGGTCTGCACGCCTGCTTGGAAGCCACCGTCCTTCTGTTTCTGGCCGTTCTCGTGCCACCACGTCCAATGGCCGTGCGCCTTGCCGTGGTCGAACCGGCCCTCGGCCATCTGCTGCCCGTTGGCATACCACCACGAGTGCAGCCCGATCGGGTGGTCGTCGTCGAACTCGCCTTCGAATTTCTTGCCGCCGTGCTCGTAGTATTCGATCCAACGGCCATGGCGCTTGGGCTTGCCTTCTTTCTTGACGACCTGGGGCTCAACTACGCCGGCCCAATAATCCACTTCGGTTCGGATCAGCTCCTTGGGGCCCAGGTGGCTGCCGGAGAACTGGGTGCCGCCGTTGGGGAACTTCTTGACGTAGGGGGTCGTGCTGCGGCCGTCCCGGTATTGGATCTCTTTGACCACGTTGCCGTTGTTGTCCCATTCCGTCCGTGCGCCGTCCAGCGCGCCATCGATGAATGTCATTTCGGTGTGCTTGCGGCCGTTGGGAAAATAGGTGACGGCGCTGCCGTGCGGGCGGCCGTGCTTGAACTCCCAAGAGCGAACTTCCCGCTGCTGGCCGTCCGTGATCTTCCAGGTGCCGTGCAGCTTGTCGTCCACGAACGTGGCAATGCCGACAAACGGGGCCTTGAACTGCCTGGCCAGCTTGCCGACCACGCGCTCATCTTTCGCGTCGTACAGCCGCTGCCATTCGCCCTGCCGCTTGCCAAATTCGTAGCGGCCCTTGCCGATCAGCGTGCCGTCCGGGGCATACATCATCCAGGGGCCGTGGTTGGTGAAGTTGCGATCCGAATCTTGCGTGACGTGCCGCTCGACCTTGATCGCCCGATTGGGATACCGCTCGGTGATCATCTCGGTGGGCACGTCGTCGCCCTGCGCGTCGGGCACGCTCACCGCCTTGGGCTGGGCCGGGGCCTCCGCGGCCGGGCGCCGGTTCAGCGCGTCGCCGTCCTCGGGCGACGTCCCTTCGCCCGACTCCTCCAAGGGCAGCGGCTCCGGGGTGACGGAGGGCTCATTGTTCCGCGCTGGCACGGCGCGATCAGCCCCGCCTCGGCGAGCCGATTGGGGGATGGGCCGCAGCTTCGGCCTGGCCGATTCGCTTTGCGGGGCCGGCGCTCGAACGACGGAGCCCCGTCGTCACCCGGTGTCACCAGCCCGTCTTCGGGCGTCAGGGGTGTCGGCTCGCCGACGGGCGATGCCCCGGTCCGGGAAAACGGTTGGTGGTCTGCCGGGCTTTGATACAGGTCGGCCGGCGGAGCGGGCGGCTCCCCAGCGGCCAGGGGGCACGTCGCCCCGCCCAGGGTGAGCAGCAGCGTGGCGAAGACACGTTTCATGGCGCACATCTCCTGATTCGATGGCCGGCGCGGACTGTCCGGCACTACGGCAACAATCGTCACAGGCCGCACAAACCGGCCAGAAATGTCGCGGCACACCGCACCTTCGGCACAACCGGAAAAGTCGGTGGAACTTGTCCTTTTGTCCTTTGTCATTTGTCCTTTGTCATTCGTTGGGCAACGACAGCGGCTAGGACTATGGACAAATGACAAGGGACAAAGGACGAGGGACAAAGGACAGCACCAGCTTGCGGTCCGCCCGTAAAGCCAGCTACTATCACTGCATGCGACGGGGACTTGCCGTTTCACCGGGTGTGGCCGTCGGCACGGCCTACTGCATCCACGAGATCTACTTCGACCGCCAGGCACAGCCGCTGGAAGACGACCAGGTCGTCCAGGAGTGGGACCGCTTCGAGCGGGCCTTAGAGCGGACTGAGGCCGACCTGCGCGCGCTCTATCAGAAGGTCGCCACCCAGGTCGGGCCCGCAGGAAGCCGAGATCTTCCACGCCCACGAGACGATCCTCCGCGACCCGGCCTTTACTGGCCAAGGTGCGCGACTGGATCGTCAACCAGCGGCAGCAGGCCGAGGCCGCCCTGCACCACGTGCTGAACGAATACACGTCGCTCTTCGCCCGCACCAAGGACGAGTACCTCAAAGAGCGGCTGGCCGACGTGCGCGACGTGATCGTGCGGCTCAGCGGGCATCTCTCGCCCATCCTCCAGCCCGGCTCGAAGACGCGTCGTCGGCCCGCTTGATCGTCGTGGCCGACGAGCTGCTCCCCTCGCAGGTCGTCGCCCTGGGCGAGCGGGAAGTGGCCGGCATCGTCACCCAGGCCGGCGGCCGCACCAGCCACGCCGCCATCCTGGCCCGCAGCCGCGGCATCCCGGCCGTCTCCGGCGTGCGCGGGCATCCTGCGCCAGGTGAAGACCGGCGACATCGATCGTCGTCGACGGCCGCGAAGGGCACGTGCTGGTCAACCCCGACGCCGAGACCGAGAGCGCCTACCGCAAGCTGCAGCGCGAGTTCGTCGACCTCAAGGACCAGCTGGCCGAGAACCGCGACCAGCCGGCCGTCACGGCCGACGGCATCCGCCTGGAGCTGCTGGCCAACGTCAACAGCCTCGCCGACGCGCAGGCGGCCGTCGCGATGGGCGCCAGCGGGCGTCGGCCTGTTTCGCACCGAGTACCTGTTCCTGACGCACCCCGACGTGCCCGACGAGGAGGAGCAGCTCGCGGCCTATCGCGCAGATCATCGAGGCCAGCCCCGAACCGCAGCGTCACGATCCGCACGCTCGACCTCGGCGGCGACAAGACGGTGCCGTACCTCGGCCACAGCCGCGAGGCCAACCCGTTCATGGGCTGGCGCAGGATCCGCCTGTCGTTCGAGCATCCCGAGTTCTTCCTGACGCAGATCCGGGCCATCCTGCGGGCCGCGGCGACGCGAGGAGGCGGCGCAGAACGCGTGCGGCTGATGTTCCCGATGATCACCACGCTGGAGGAGATGCGCAGCGTCCGCGGCGATGGTCGCAACGCGCGCAAGCGCGTCGCTGGACGAGGCCGGCATGCCGCTACGGCCGACGTGCCGATCGGCATGATGCTCGAGGTGCCGGCGGCGGCCGTTTCCATCGACGCGCTGCTGGACGAGGTCGATTTCGTCTCCATCGGCTCCAACGACCTGGTGCAGTACCTGATGGCGGCCGACCGCGACAACCCGAAGGTGAGCCACCTCTGCCAGCCGCTCAGCCCGGCGGTGCTGCGGGTGCTGTCGCGGCGTGATCCGCGCCTGCCGCCGCGAGCGACAAGCCGGTGACGCTGTGCGGCGAGATGGCCGGCCAGCCGCGCGGCGTTCGTGCTGCTCTTCGGCATGGGCCTGCGGAGCTTCAGCATGAGCCCGGCCTTCATTCCCTCGATCAAAGAGCTGGCCGCGCACCTCACGAAAGCCAAAGCCAAGCAGGTGCTGGCCGAAGCGATGCGGCTGCGGACGAGCCAGGAAGTGCTCGACTTCATGGGCCGCCAGGTGCACGCGATCTGCCCGAGCCTGGACCTGATGGATTCGGCGTGAGGGCCGCCGGCCGCAGTTAGGTGGCCGACTCGCTCCGCGAGTCGGCGAGCTACGAAGTCGGGCAGCCCGGCACAGGCTTCCAGCGCCGCCAGCGCCATAGCGTCCGCAGCGATTCCCATCCGTCGCGCCAGCGGATCTTCTTGCCCTCGGCCATCGACCGGGGCCGATAGCGGATGGGCACTTCCAGGATCTTCAGCCCCATGCGGCAGGCCTTGGCGGTGACCTCTGCGCAGAACTCGAACCGCTCACAGCGCAGGTCCATCGCCCGCAGCAGCGCGGTAGGGAGTGCCTTGTAGCAGGTCGCTTCGTCGGTCAATCGCCGCACCGTAGAGCGCTTGCACCGCCACGTTCAGGGCCGAGACACCCCAGCGGAAACCCGGCACCGGCTTGCCCTCGATGGCCGGGGCCAGATAGCGCGATCCATAAACGACCTGTGCATCGCCGGCCAAGAGAGGATCGAGCAATCGCGGGTATTCCGCCGGGTCGTACTCCAGGTCGGCGTCTTGAATGATCGTGTATTGCCCTCGTGCGCGGCCCAGCCCCGTGCGGATGGCCGCCCCTTTGCCGCGCCGAACGCGGTGGCGGAGCACCTCGCAACCGCCATGCTCCTTGGCCCAGCAGGCGGCGATCTCTTCCGTCGCGTCCGTCGAGCCATCGTTGACGATGATCACCTGCTTATCGTAGGGCGCGGCAACCACCGCTCGAAGCAGGCCATCGATCGTGGCCTCTTCATTGTGAGCGGGAACGATCACCGTCAGCAGCGGCTGCGCCGCTCGTGGTGCGTCACGGCACTCAGGCGACGGCTGGGTTTCGAGATGCATCATGGAAGCGCCTCATCGCCATCGTGTGAGCGCCCGACGGCGCCCGGCTTGCGCCCCACCATGATCAACGACATCCCAGGCACCGGCAGGACCGATTCGAGGATCCTGACCACCGGCAGCAGCCGGTCGAACCAGACCATTTGGCGTGAGCTGAGCTGGCGCCGACGGAGCACGTGGCCCGACACGGCCCACGCCAGGGCGCCAAGGCGGTTGAATTGCTTAGCAAATATGACGCCAAATCCAGCCGCTGCCAGCTTCGTGGCCAGTTCGCGCCGGGCATAACGTCGACAATGTCCGAACTCACGGTCCATGCCCGTATAGAGCCATTGTCCGGCCGGGACAACCAGGATGCAATGACCCCCAGGAACCAGCGTGTGGTAAAGGCGCTGCAACACTTCTTGGTCTGGCCACAAGTGCTCGAGCACGTTCGAGCATACGATGGTGTCGATGCGTTCTTCCTTCCACGGCTCATACGTGCCCGGCTCGGTCAGGTCGCCCCAATCCACGCGCACACGATTGTCGCCGCCAAACCGGTCTCGCAGTATTGAAACGTGCATCTCTTCATGATCGACGAGTATCAGCCGCTGACAGTTCAGCAGCAACTGGCTGATGTTGCCAATCCCCGCTCCCACCTCCAGAACGCGTTGACCAAGGTATGGCCTGAGGTGTGCGACAATCCAGCGGTTGTAATCGGGCGCCTTGGCCACTGCCGTCAGTCCATACCGGTCAGAGCAAGTGCCCAATTGCTCGCCGCGCGGCTCAGACCCAGCAGCGGCCTCTTCGACCAAGAGCTGACTCATCTGGCCTCCGTTCTCTTACGTTCGTCGGCCGCCACGTCTGCTGGATTCAACTCCGGCAGCCCCAGCTCGCGCCGCACGCGGTTGGCTTCGTCCAAGGTGATGTGATAGATGAAGATTGAGTAACCGGCCGTCGCCACCGGCTCGAAGCGCTGGAAATACGTGTAAGCGCCCGGCGGAATCGTCGCTCGCCCGCCCTTGCCATCGTAGGTGTAGAATTGCATGCCCACAAGAAAGTTCACGCTCACGGCGTGCCAGCCGGGCAACGGGCCCGTAGTAGGCACACTCCGTATGCCGTCAACGGCACGCGGAGCGTGCCTGCTACTATGACCGGTCGCCGTCGGCGGCAAGTCGAACTTCAATCCCGCTTGGAGCGGATCGACGCACCCAAAGTACACCAGGTGCAGCGGGCTGGCTTCTGGGTGCGCGTCGCACCACCGCTTCAGATAGAGGAGATCTTGTCCCCAATCGATGTTCGAGTCGCAAAGGTGCCGGTAGCCTGCCTTTGGACCGCCGGCCAGCTCATGGAAGTAGGACAGGCCATGAGGGTATACCGCCGCACTGCTAATGACGGTGCAGCCCAGCGCGGCCGCGGCGATCGGCGCCACCCCTCGATGCCCACATTCGATGGATCGCCCAACCTTGCTGATCCAAACGAACAGAAAAGGCAAGACCGGCAGCACGTATCGGAAGTGGTGGCTGAAGCCCGTCTGCGAGCTTGCCAGGATGAATAGCACTGCCGCAGGCGCGAGGACTGCAAGCTCGTCCTGCCAACTGGCCGCATAACGTCTGGCCGTCAAAAGTGCCAGCGCTATGAGGGCGAGCGTTCCCAGCGGCGTCTTCACGGCCAGCGCATAAAGATAATAGTACCACCAGCCGCGGAACTTCCATTCGCCTGCCAGATAGCTTAGTTGGCCCCGTTCGAAATCCCACAGGACGATGTCGATTCCCTCGACAAACGACCGCGGCACGGGAACGGGCAGGTCGCCCAGGAACGACCCCTCGAACCGGTTGCTATGGTCCGTTCCGGCCGACGGCGAGGCGTGTGTGTATCCGCTCAGCGCCGCGCTACGAAACTGCATCGCGCCCAGCCGCGTAAACGGCGACTCGAACTCATAGCCCGCATTGAGCACCAGACACGCCAGCGCCAGCCCCGCGGTCAGCTTTCCGCTCATGGCCGCAAATCGTGGAGGCGCGCCATCAGGGCGTTTCCTATCTCCGTCTCCGTGGCTGGGGCTTCCAGCCCCAGCGCCTCCATCGGGCGGCATGCCATCAGCCGGTTTCCTAACTCCCTCTCCCCCCTGGGGAGAGGGGCGGGGTGAGCGGCCATCGGCCGAAGTCTGCCCCAACCCCTGCCCTCCAACCCCCACCCACCAACGCACCACGAGCAGCGCCGGCCAGACGCCAAACAGCACAATCCACGAGCTCTTGCTCAACAGGGCCAGCCCTAATCCCACGCCCATCCACGCTGTCCGGCGCCAGGTGGGGTGCCGCAACCAGCGCCAAAACAGGTAGCACGCCAACACGCCCATCGCCGCGCCAGTAGCATCCGGCGTGATCAACTGCCCATGGCCCAGCAGGTTGGGACACGAGCACCATAGAACGAGCGCAACCCAGCCCGACCATTCGTTTGCGTACAGTTCTCTGGCCCAAAGAAAGCAGACGATCGCGCCCACGATCTGAAGCGGAATGCACGCCCAGCGAGCAATGGTCAGCAACCAGAATGACCGTGGCCGGTTAGCGACCATAAAGTCCCAGCCCACGGAGAATTCCGCTCGAATGGACGCCGTCTCGGCCGACCGGTCCCAATTGGGCTGATACCCCGTCAGCACGACTGGAATGGCCCCAACAAGGCGCGCCAGCGGCGGATTGGCGCGATACAATCTACATTCGCCGAAATCCCACTGAGCCAGTCCTGCCGCCAGGTGCGCCGACTCATCATAGACCGGACTATGCCGTGACGCTGAATAGGCAAGCGCAAACAAGTATAACGCGATCACCGAGGCGAAAGCCCCCGACCGCCTGACAACGATCCGCTGCGGCCGATTCATCGACAACTCCTCTCCCTTTGGGGAGAGGCTGGGTGAGGGGCGTGCAATCGAAAATCATCCGGCCTGCCGGGCCAGATCCCGCCAGGCCGAATGACTCTCAATCATTGCTGAATCTCCGCCAATTCTGGCAGGCCCAGCTCGCGCCGAACGCGATTGGCGTCCTCGAGCGTGACGTTGTAAATGAAGATCGAATATCCCGCTTTGGCGATGGGCTCGAAGCGCTGAAAGTACACATACGCATTCCGCGGCAGGCTGACGTGCCCGCCTTTCCCGTCCGGCGCCCGAATGTCCGCCGCTCCATAGAGGTAGTTCACGCTGATGGCATGATAACCCGGCTGTGGCCCCAGCCGTAGTAACTCTTTCTCGGTCTTGGGCAGGCCAGCCTCCGGGCCGTACGGCGGCAGGCCAAACTCGATTCCTTCGATGCGCGGATCGATGATGTTGCGGTACGCAAGTTTCAACGGCCGGGCTTCAGGATGGCCGTCCAGCCACGACTTCACAAACAACAGATCCTGCCCCCAATCGATGTTGCTGTTCAAAAGGTGCTTGTGTCCGTTGTCAGGCCCCCCGGCAAGCTCATTGAAATACGACAAATGGTGCGGATGGACGGCCAGACTGCTGCCGGCCGCCCAGGCTAGGAGTCCGACGACCATAGCGCCCCTCTTCCAAGTCTGCGGCCGGATGTAACAGGCCACTTTACCGGTCGCGACAATCACGAACGGAAACAGAGGCAGAACGTACCGCACATGGTGATTGAAGCCGGTTTGCGAGCTGACCAGTACTAGCACGGCCAGCGCGGGAAGCCAGAGCGTGACTTCGTCCCCCCACCCAACGGTCCCCCTCTCCTTTACGGGGAGAGGCTGGGTGAGGGGCCTATTACTCTCCCCCCATCGGGAAGGGGTAGCTATGGAACCAGTTCCAAGCACGATGCCCCACAAGACCAATACCCAAATCCCAAGCGGCACCTTGACCGCCAGCGCATATAAATAGTAATGCCACCAACCCTTCTCGCGCCATTCGCCCGCCAAATAGGAAAGCGCGACCGGCCCCAACCGCTCAAAGTCCCGCCGCTGGGCATCAATGCCGCGCAGGTATTCCTCCGGGACCGGCGAAGGCAGCGCACCAACCACCGTGCCACGCCAGTTATTCCCCCAGGCGTTGCGCTCTAGACGTGCGCCCGTGAACATCTGACTGATAAAGGGAATCTGGCCAAGGGCGCGCAGGCTACCGCGAAACTCGTACCCTACGTTAATGAATACCATGCTCAAAACGATAATCAGAAAACCGTGTGGAACGGCAACCCTGCGCTTTACCAAGCCGTTCAGCCCCGCGATAGCCCGCAAATTGGAATGCGAGCCAGAGTGCTAGCCAAACAGGGTACAAAACGAGCATCGTGAACTTGGTGAGCTGTGCGATGCCCAGCAGCAAGCCAGAAAGAACGGCCCTGCTCCAGGAAGGGCAGCGGAGGTAGTGCCAAAAGACGTATGTCGCAGCCAACCCGGCCACGGCTGACGGCAGATCCGGGGTGACAATCGCCCCGTTCGCCAGAATGTTCGGTTCAAAGCACCATACCGCTAGAGCGAGGCAACCGCCTCGCCCGCCATAAAGCTCTCGCGCCCAAAAAAACACTAGCGCTCCGCCCAACACAGACCAAGCGATGCCGGCTAACCGCGCCAGAAACACCAGCTGAATATATCGCCCCGCGTTGTCCAGGGCGAATTGGTTACCACTGGGCCACTCACTACGAACCCGTGGAGTATCTGTGGCTTGGATGCCATTGGTGTTAGGGGACGCAGCCAGAATCGGCACGACGGCAACCATTCGGGGTAGCGGCGGGTTCACATGGTACATACGGTAAGAGCCGCTCTGCCAGTGGCTGATGCCCGCCGCTACGTGCCCAACCTCATCGATGGTAACGTAGTTCCGCTGGGCGGCGCTCACGAGCACCGCTATATGCGAAAATAACAGTGCACCAACAACCGAGCATCCCCAGCCATAACGTGCCATACAACCGTGGGGCTGGCACAGACATTTCCAGATTCCGTCGCGCAGCGAACGACTGGACGAGTCTACAATAAACCGACGCAGGTAGGCACTTTGCTTCGGCAAGTGTTCATCCGATTAAAATACAGCTACTTTACCTTACAGCCATCAAAGCACGTCTGTGGCGCAAACTTCCCCTGAGGACCTTCACAGGTGTCTTTCGCATGCGCGTCGTTCGTTGCTAACGTGTCGCAATCCGGCGAGCAACTCATTTGTTCTTCCCACCGGACCTTCATGTTTAGTGTACCATCGCTGCATTCGGCGGGGGTACACCCAGACTTGGTATTCCACCAGAAGTTGCACGTAGTGCCGGTGTGTTGTGCATTTGGATTGATCTTGTAGCACTTTTCGTCCGCGGTGGATTTGACACAATTGCTAGCGTGGCAACGGACCGCGCATTCGACCGCCCAACTAAAGCCATCTACTCCGAGCAAAAGGCCCGCAAGGCCAACGGCCCCCATACACAAAAAAAGAGTCTTCGGTTTAGGTCTCATGGCGATCCTCCTTCTTGGTGCAAAAAATCAAGAGATAGTAAATCTGCTTCCACGCGCAGTCATGCAACCCCGGACCCGCGCCGCGCCACTTCATCCAACAACAAATGACACCCGCGACAGCGACAAGACCACCGATAACAAAAAGCGCACGCACTCTACCAACGCCCTTCGAAGGGGTCTTCGCTTCTCCACTCGAGGAATGAAGTAAGTCCGGATAAAGAGCACCGCGCCCAGCTCCTCGGCGGTTATCGTGCGTTTCTCGCCGTTCTCGCGAATAATGTACTTCGTGCCAGCGAGGCCATCCTCCACCCATGTATCGACCGGAAACTGAATTGTAAACACCATGTCGTCAATAGGAGCATTCAGCTTAAACATAGTCACGTTTCCCGTGGCAGCGGTGTCAAAACTCATATTGGATGCAATGAGGTCGGTGGATGACCAGCGTGAAGGAACGTAGCCGTGGACGGAATCTTGCTTGTACGAAATGTCAAGCGTGGAACAGACTGAGCCGTCCACCGCCGATTGACAGCGCAACACGGTGCAATCGCGATTGGGGTCCAACCACCAAATGGCCTCAATGCGCCGAAGGCTCTTTCGTAAGAGCACGCATGTTCTGCCCTCAATGATGCCTTCTTCGCCGGTGAGGCGCCATTGTCCGGGAGAAAGAAGGTGTTCGGTCACGAGAAGTGGTCTGTAGGCGACGAGGACTGGCCATAAAGCTCGGGTATGAATATTCTCCGTACGGTCGATCTTAGTGATAAATCCTAGGCGGTGATTGGTATTGCTAGTTGGCCGATCCGTTGCTTCGCCGAAATACATGCCGCTAGCAATGCCGTCAAAGACGCTCCAGTATGTTCCTGGTGTAAATTCTCCTTCGTCGCCCGAAAACCTGTATCCATCCACGACATACCGGGTGCGCCGTTCATCCATCGATACCTGTTGACGCAGGGTATAGATAACGTCCTCGGGTGGGTATGGCGCGGGTACCGCGCTTCGTTTCGCCTTTGCGGCCATTCCCGTCATCGTGCCTTTCCCGTAAGTCCGGGACTCAGTCCATTCGAAATGCGCCGTGCGGATTCTTTCTTCCCTTTCTTTCCATGCTTTCTCGATATGCTCAAGCGTCACTGCCTGTTGGCCCCAGACGTGGCCAGTCGTGGAAGGGAGAGACACAAGAATCGCTAGGATCAGTAACTCATGTGCTGTTGCTCTACGACGCATCATACGAATACCCCATTCAGTTGAGATCGCTTGGCACGGTGGTAGAGGCCAAGCCCGTGAAGAAAACGCGCAAGCCGATATTGGCCATTGGCGCGGTGTCCGCGATTCGGACGACAAACGTGACGAACGCGTTACGTGGCCCAGGCTCCGCGATCCGTAACGCGATGCGGAACACCCGGCCGGCATCGAGTTGCCTAACCGTCACAGTATCCGTCGAAGCACTGGTCGATAGAACATCGAAAGTCCTTCCGCTCAGTGACTGCAAGACAACGGTCTCCTCCACAGTGTCACCGACCCGGACAGCTCCAAAGAGCAAACTAGGCGGAATCACCTGAATGTCCTCCTTGATAACGCCGCCCACAGGAAGGGCTGCGCTAGGTAACCGCTCGCCACTGCGTCCGATCGCGTCGATGCGTATTTCAGATGCGATCGCGCCTGCATGGGCATTGGGCTTGGCCGCAATCCTCAGGTTGAACGTGCTCGGCACGTCGTCGGTACGGTACACACCGACCGAGAGTAACGAGGAATCAAAGCCCAGGTCAAGCTTTTCCACTCCCACCTCCGTCTGTACGGCGACGGTCTGTGATGTAAAGGGCTGGCCACGCGTCATGTGCCCCAAATGAACGCTGCCGGGCTTGATGGAATAGAAGGGCCTGCGCGCGACCGCGCAGCACCCAAAGCGGTCGAGTCAAGGGGCTTGCATCCAAGACGGCCGCTACTGGCAAACGCACTTCGCGCGGATCTTCAGCGCTTCGTGGGCGTGCGGTGAGGTTGAGCTTCAGCGTTGCCTCGGCGGTTCCATGTGACGGAACAATTAGTGGTGTAGGCTCAATGCCTCGAAGACAGTTGCAGGACGCCTCGAAGCCTATAATGCGCATGTCTTCGTCACTTCGGTTTTGAATCGGCAAGGTCCAGACAAAGTCGGTGGTTTCCCAGACTTCACCGATGTCGAGGTCCTTAGCCGCTACTGCCAATGCAGGGACCGCGCGCTGTGGCGCAGTCGCGACCCAAAACGCGCCGATGCCAGCCAGGCCGAACACAAGCATTGACTGCGTGGCGAGGGACGAACGATAACGGATTGCGGTTGGCAATAGGCGACTGTCGCTAGTTTCTGCTAGATCGCGAGGTCTTCTCGTGTACGGGACGGCAAGGGCAAGGCAGGTGATATTCATCGCAACGGAGAGCCACGGACTCATTCCGCCGAACGCGGCTCCGAAACACGGGCACGTTGGATCGTCCTGGACGCCCGCCTTCCAAAGGCCGTAAGCAGCAAAAACGCCGAAGGCCGCGCAGGCAGTGCGGAAGGCCCAAACGGAGCGGATTCCGCAAAGCAACCATATACTTAGACATAATTCAGAGCCGATTAAAACGGACGGTACCCAACTCCCATACCGCGTCGCGATGCCTTCTAGTTCGAGGTCAGGCCACAACCACTTGGACACGGCGGCGGTGCCGAGCACTAACCCGATGGTTAAGCGAGCCAGCAGCGATCCAGGCGGTGTGATGTTCGTGTCGCGCTGGACGACGTTGGAAGAGCGCTGATCGTTCAGCCCGGTATCGCAACTGTCCGGTCGCTGTGCTCGATTGCGCCCTCCACGCTGGGTACATAACGCAAGTGAATGCGGTTCGGTTATTAGCTGATCGTTGATCGTCTTCTAAGGGAGCGTCTTCGCCTCCGTGCTGCCGCAAACTACAAGGTTCTCTACAACATATGAGCGCGTTACCGGCCCCCGTTCCGCGGCTGGTCCTTGTTCTAATGGAGCACGCATCGGCGGCAACCTGCGTCCTTCGTCCGGCAGGAAATCGAGGGATACACGCAGCCACCTCGTCGTTCCTGCCGGGATGGTAAACCCCTTCACGTTGAAAGACCCCTCGGTGCTGCGGGAAACTACCTCGATCTCTTCATCTGTCGCGTTGTAGACTGGGCAGGATAGGTTCAGAGTGCCGGGTTTTGTCGGATCGTCTATTACTATGGGAGCAAGCTGCTCTTCGGTTTGTGATGTCGGTGTCGTGCTTACGTTTCGCCAGATAACGCCAACCAAGACGGTGGCGGTGAAGACAGCCGCCAGAATCAACGCCGATCGCGTCGCGGTCATAAGGGCTCTATTGCGCAAGGTCCCGTGTTCACTGGTGCCGCCAGTCTGCGGTAGCGTCAGACTGCGACACCGAAAAGGACTTCGTGTAAGAATTCAAGAACCGAGCAAACACAATACACCACCCGCGGCTTCTATGGTGAACGCTGGAGATTCTCCATCAAGGTCCAACTTTGCAGCGTGCTGTCGATTCACCGAAACGCGTTGTCGTCGAGGACCATCCCATCCGCCCGGTTCCCCAGGCTGCGGAACACGACCGGATCGATATCGAAGCGGATAATTGTTACCGAAGCATCGCAATAGGCGAAGTTGCAGCCGCTGGGATGGGCGCTGCCGAAGATTTGTGGAATGGGCTCGCTGCCATCCAGCCGCGGCGGTTCGGTGGTCCAGCGAGTGATGTCCCAGTCCTGGCCGCAGAACGGGCTTTGGTCGTAGCCCGGATCGGAGAAGCCGCCGTAGCCCGAATTGGCGACGCTTTTTTCTCCTATCATCACGACCCTGCTCAGCCCGTCGCGGACGTGGGCGGTGGTGATCTGGCTGCGCAGGAAGCAGATGCCGGTGACGCGCGACGTGTCGGGCCAGACGTAGCGCGGGTCGTCCCCTTGGGCCAGCGTCGTGGGACCGGGGCCGCCGCCGGGGATGAAGTCGCCGCCGTTGATCGCGTAGTCGGTGCGCCCGGAGACTTCGGCCGGATCGGCGTTGTAGGGCAGAACCGCCGGATTATGCGGAGCGGCGGAAACCGGGCCGCGGTTGGGGCAGTGAAGGACGGCCAGCGGAATGCGCATCAATTTGGCCAGCGACGCCCGGCGGGCGACCGGGGCCTGGTCGCGCCCGAGCTCGCGCAGGTCGCCGCGCTCGAGGTAGCTGAGGATGGAGTAGAAGGCGCCCCTGGTTGCCGGGGTCCTTCACGATCAGGTTCCCCTTGCCACTTGAATCCCCAGCCGTTGGAGGGGAACTTGCCGTGGACGGTCTCGTATTGGACCATCGCCAGCGCGAACTGCCGCAAGTTGTTCCGGCATTGGAGGCCGCGGGCTGTCTCGCGGGCGGCGTTCACCGCGCTCAGGAGCAGCCCGGTCAACATGGCCGTTATCGCTATCACCACCAGGAGCTCGACGAGGGTGAAGGCGCGACGGGTTGGAATGACGGAATGACGACTTGCCCTCACCTTGGCCCTCTCCCGGAGGGAAAGGCGGGAATGCGAACATCGAACATCGAACATCCAACATCGAACGTTTGACGTGGACGCCAGGTGGGCGGAGTCTGCGTCGCTCGATGTTGGACGCTCGGCGTTGGACGTTGGGCGTTCGTGCCCGGGGCGGTAGAAGCTGCCCTCACCCCGGCCCTCTCCCAGAGGGAGAGGGGGACGCGTTTTGCTACGTCCCTAGTTGCTACGTCCGACGTGATTGGTCGCATGTGCCCGCCTCCTCCGTAGAAAGAGGAGTTTGGGTTACGCTGGTCACACGAATCGCACTTTAGTGCCTATTTTAATGCAGTCAATCAGAAATCCTGTAACAAAATTTCGCATCCGCCGCGGTTTATGGGATGCGGATGACCGTGTACGTGCGGCGCATGATCGGCTCCCGGTAGCGGGCCGGCAATTCGTCGGCGGGCTGAGTGAAGAAGCTGCGATCCAGGGCGTTTTTCTCCGCCCGCAGCGTCAAGACGTAGTGCCCCTTGGCGTACCACTTGATCACCGAGGGCAGGGCCCTCGGCACACGGCGGCTCGCCCAGACCTCGGCGAATGCGCAGCACGGTCTCCCGCGACAAAGGGACGCCGATCTGTCCGTTGGCCTGGGCGTGCAGCAGCTCGCACAACGCTTCGTACGGCTCGTCGGTCAACCAGCGGTCGTTTCCGCTGCGAATCACAGGCCGACTACGCTCGCGGCGCTGGCCGGTAAGGACCAGCGCATACCGCCTGCTGCTGGGGCCGGCTGGCTTGGAACTGCGCATAGACACCTCCTCGACGACTCTGCCGAGTCGCGGGTAAGGGGGTCTATGGCGGCTCGGTCGGTCACCTATACAGTCGTAAAAGAGGTCCGGCAGCGGACACGAAAAACGGAAAGATTCTTCCCAACCTCGACGGCCCCACCGAGCTTGCTCGGTGGACCGCCTGATTCTGCACTACTCACGTCGAAAGCAATTCACCTCGCCCCCGCCGAGCTTGCTCGGTGGAGCGAATGATTGAGACGCGCGAACGTAGTGGCAAATCACTCGCACCACCGAGCAAGCTCGGCGGGGGCGGAATACGCACCCATTTCGCAGTAGTGCAGAATCCTATTCACCACCGAGCAAGCTCGGCGGGGTCTGATCGTGTACTGTGAGAACTTATTTGGTCCTCGATCCTTACTTATCTTTCGGCTCGGCGTCGAAGGCTTTGACCCGCCGCTCGAGGGACCGTTTGAAGCCCTCGGTGTCCGCGGCGTCGATCGCCTTCTGGCCGAACTCTTTGGCCTTGGCCTTTTCACCCGTGGCGAAGTGCGTTTCCGCCATGTTCAAAAGGGCCATCACGTCCTTGTCTCCCGCGGTCGTCAGCAGCGCTTCGGCGGCCTTCATGGATAGCGCCAGGCATTCCTTGTCCTCCTTCGCCGAATCCGTGCGCATGACGGCCGACACGGTGCGCAGCGCCGTGGGATCGTCTTGCTTGATGGCGCGCTGCATCACGTCCTCGGCATACGCTCGTGCCTCCTTCGCCTTTTTGACCTTCAGGAGCAGGCCGATCTTCGGACCCACGAAGTACGGCACCTTGGCCAGGGCTGGGCGGCGGTCCTCGAAATCGGCCAGCGCCTTGAGCGAGGCCTCGGCGTCATCGCCGCGTAGCGCGCCGAACGCCGCGTCCACGTCCTTCTCCAGGTCTTCCAGCTCGGCCGGGCCCTTCCACGTGCCGTCGAGGACCTTGGGCAGCGCGATATCCAGATACATCGGATGGCCGATGAAGGCGACCTTGCCGGTCTTGTCTACGACGAACGAGCAGGGGATGCCCCCTTGGCCGGCCGCCCGCATCCAGGCGTCGTAGGTTTCCCGGTCGCCACTGTAGGCGAAGGTGTACTTGAGCTTTGGCCCGCGCTTCTTGACGAACTCGGTGACTTTCTCTTCGCTGTTGTTGGGATCCTGGGCCGTATAACCGATGAACGTGACCCCCTGCTCCTTGTACTGGGCCTGCATCTCGGCCAGGTGCGGCATCATGACGATGCACGGGCCGCACCAGGTGGCCCAGAACTCGACCACGTAGGTCTTGCCCGACTCGAAGCCCTTCACTTCATCGCCTTGCAGCCATTTGCTGGCCTGGAGCGGCGGGGCGGAATCGCCGACCTTGAGCGTGACGGCCGGCTTCGGTCTGGCCTTGTTCGTGGCGGCCGGCTTTTTCTTCACGGGCTCATTCGCCGCAGGTTGCTTCTTGACAGGCTCCTGCTTCACAGGCTCCTGCTTCACAGGCTCCTTTTTCACAACGTCCTTCTTCACAGACTCCTTTGTCTCTTGAGCCGTACTTGCGGCGGTCACTAGCGTAGCAATGACCAGGGCAACGGATAGTTTCCACATCGCAGTGACCTTTCTCATGAGGGGTAATCGAAGCAAGCGGTGGTACGAACTGTTGGATTCCTTCAGCGTCGCCAGGCCGCGAGCCAGAGCTACTTGCTCTGCTCCGCAAGCACCTTGCGAAAGGCCTTCTCCCTGTCCTCCACGTAGGCGCGGTAGCCTTCGGGGTCGATAAACGGGTTCTTCAACGAGTTCTTTTTCGCCGTTTTCAGCCGCTCGTGTTTGGCGATCATGCCGTAGTAGTCGCCGTGAGCGCCGAGGAAAACGTCACACGGCAGGGCCTTCAGCACGGCAAAGGTCTTGGCAAAATCGTCGGCGATCGTCTCGTAGTCCTTGTTGCCGACGAGGCGGTAGCCGGGGTTGACGTTGGGACTGCCGATCACGACGACGTCGCGCTCCTTGCCGCGCTCCTTGCCGCGCTCCTTGCCGTCGTCGGCCACGCGCCAGGTCCACGTCGTACACCCGCGAGTATGGCCGGCAGTTCGGTGGGCCACCAGCGTGACGTCCCCCAGCTTCACCTTGTCGCCGTCCTCAAGAATACGATCCACTTTGCACGGCTTCCAGCGGGTGTCCGTGTAGAGATACTGACCCAGCCCACCCGAGGCGATCACTTCGAGCATCGCCGCGCATGACGTACACCTTGGCGCCGGTCAGCTCTTGCAGCCGCGCATGTCCGGCGACGTGGTCGGAATGCGCGTGACTGGCCAAGAGGATTTTGACGTCGCGCATCTTGAAACCCAGCGACTCGACGGAATCACGGATCAAGGGCACCGTCTCCTCGAAGCCGCTATTGATGAGGATGTGGCCGTCGGCCGTGGTGATCAGGTAGGTCGCCAGCGCCTTGGAGCCGACGTAATAGGTGTTGCCGATGACGCGATGCGAGGGAAACGCCTCGTCCTTCAGTGCCTGTCCGTAGAAAAGAAAGGCACAAAGCAGCACGGAGGGCGATGCGCAGCACACGGGTTTGTCTCCAGGATGCCTTTGAAGTCCGCGAATCGAACACACGCGGTGAGCATGATGGCGGCGGCGAGGCCTCGGGTCAGTGTACCCAATGTTCGCGCCCCAGGCGAACACACGCCGCCGCGGGTGCCGCGGGTAGCGATGCCTTTTGGATTATTTCTTGGCGAGCACAATAACCAGGACCAGCAGAGCGAAGACCGCCAAGATCAAATAGACGGCAATACCGATGCAAACAACGACTAGACGAAAGGAGTAGGGCCCATCGATCCAATAATGGACCAGCGCCATAAGCATCGCCATTAGCGTTACGCCGGCCATCAGCGCCCACAAACCGAACTGCCGGGGGCGGCGCGAGCGAGGGCGCGCGTCGAGCATCGAACGATTCTTTCCGCTAGGAGTCTGTTGAATTGTTCCGCTTGCAGGCATGGTATGCTTGCTCGCGACGCTCGGCAAACGACCGGGCAGCAAGGAGGCCGAGCAGCTATCGCCATGGGCTACTTCGAGGAGAGCGGCGGCCAACGCGGCATCGCCTGGCGGTCGCCGACGCACTTTCACTCCGCGAGTTTCCGGAGGGCTAATCCGATGACCCGTTTCCCGGCCGCTATGACTCTTTGGATGGTCGTTACCGCGCTGGCCTCGGCCACCGATCCGGCGAAGCCAGATGCTGCCGCCATGCACTTTCCCTCCAAGGAATGGAGCCGCGGTTGATCCCACAGCAGAAGGATTGGATGCGAAAAAGCTCACCGCAGCCGTTGAGTACCTCAAGGCAAACGCCGGCAGGGACGGCGTGCGCGAACTGGTCGTCGTTCGCCGCGGGCGATTGGTCTGGCAAGGGGAGGACATCGACAACGTGCACGGCGTCTGGTCCTGCACGAAGTCATTCACCAGCACCGTCCTGGGGCTGCTCGTGGACGACGGGAAGTGCCAGCTCGACACGAAGGCCGGTGAGATGCTGCCCGAGTTGAAGCAGCGCTACCCGAGCGTGACGCTTCGGCATTTCACCACGATGACCTCGGGGTACCGCGCGGCCGGCGACGCCGAGCCCAAGACCGGCTATCTCCATGGTCCCAGCGACACGCCGTTCGTTCCGGCCGAGCCGCTGTTCTCGCCGGGAGAAAAGTTCGCCTACTGGGATTCGGCGATGAACGAGTTCGGCCTGGTGCTCACCAAGATCGCCGGCGAGCCGCTCGACGCGGTGCTGAAACGGCGGATCATGGACCCGATCGGTGCCAATCCCGAGCGCTGGAAATGGGGCGAGCGAACAGGGATTCCAGACCTGAAGGTGAACAGCGGCTCGGGCAATGGCGGCGGCCATGTGCAAATCTCGGCCCGCGAGCTGGCCCGCTTTGGGCACCTGTTTCTCAACGAGGGAAACTGGAACGGCCAACAACTCATCAGCAAGAAATGGGTCGAGCAGGCCCGGTCGGTGCAAGTGCCTGCGAAGGTCCCGGACGGGTTTCCCAAGAGCAAAACCCCCGGATCGGGCTGCTATGGGTTCAACTGGTGGGTGAACGGCCACAAACCAGACGGCAAGCGGCTTTGGCCTGATGCGCCCCCAGGCATCTATGCGGCGCTGGGGCACAACAACAACAAGCTCTGGATCATTCCCCCCTGGCAGATGGTGATCGTCCGTCTGGGCCTGGATCAGGCGGATCGCAAGATCGATGACGCGATCTCCAACGAGTTCCTGAAGCGCATCGGCGATGCGCTGATCGAGCGGCCCAGAGCAGGCAGCGGGTAACCCGGCGGCACCCGTCTACCTGATGGCAAGCGAGTTATGGCACGATGGTCGCCAGGCGTCGGCGTGGGTCATTGGGCGGTACAGGACTCGAACCTGTGACCTCAACGATGTCAACGTTGCGCTCTAACCAACTGAGCTAACCGCCCCTCGACGGCAGCATCGCCCGTCCAATCGGCGTGCCGCCTGCACCAGGAGTGCTTCGAGCATTTTGCACCTTGGCTGCCTGGCGTCAAGTTCGTTGCGGCTACCGTGAACTCATCTCGTGCACCATTTCCACCAAGGCAATGACATTTTCCGGCGGCGTGGAGGGGAGCACGCCGTGGCCCAGGTTGAAGATGTGGCCTGGGCGGCCGGCGGCCTGATCGAGGACTTCTTTCGCCCGGCGGCGAATCGTGGCCGGATCGGACAAGAGCGTCGTGGGATCGAGGTTGCCCTGCACGCCGCGTCCTTCGCCGACGGTGCGCCAGGCGTCGTCCAGCCGGACACGCCAATCGATGCCGATCACGTCGCCGCCGGCCTCGGCCAGCAGCGGCAACAAGGCGGGGTTGCCAGTGGCGAAGTTGATCACCGGCGTGCCCGCGTTCGATGCCGCCGATCACCGCGCGGGTGTGCGGCAGCACGTAGCGGCGGTAGTCGTCGGGGTGCAAGCAGCCGGCCCAACTGTCGAAGAGCTGCACGCACTGCGCACCGGCGGCGATCTGGCCATTGAGGTATCGCGTCACGGAGCGCGCGAGCCGTGTGAGCAGCTCGTGCCAGGCGGCCTCGTCGCGGAGCAGCAGCCGCTTGGTGTGGGCGTAATCGCGGCTGCTGCCCCCCTCGATCACGTAGCTGGCCAACGTGAAGGGGGCGCCCGCGAAGCCGATGACGGGAATGTGGGCCGGCAGCCCGGCGCGGTCAGCCGCACGGTTTGCATCACGAAATCGAGCGACTCGGTGCTCTCCAGCTCGCGGACGCGATCGACATCGGCCGGCTCGCGGACGGGGTTGTGAATCACCGGGCCTTCGCCCGGCTGGAACTCCAGGTCGAGGCCCATCGGCTCGAGGATCGGCAGCAGGTCCGAGAAAATAATCGCCGCGTCCACGCCCAGCCGCGCCACGGTGCGGATCATGACCTCGGCGGCAAGCTGCGGGTCCTTGCAGAAATCGAGGAACGAGACCTTGGAACGCATCTCACGATATTCAGGCAGATAACGGCCGGCCTGCCGCATGAGCCAAATGGGGGTCACGTCCGTCGGCTGGCGGCGACAGGCGCGGAGGAAGGGGCCGTCATTCGCAGATGCCGTCGGCAGCGGAGCAGCGACTTTGTTTAGGCGCGCGCCGGCGGCGAGCCGGCGGGGCGACACGGCCGCGTTCTGCCGCTTGGCGGCCAAGCAGCTCGCCGGCGCATTCGGCGGCGGCGACGACGAGCTGTCCCATCCGCGGATGCTCCGGCTCGAGGTCCGGCTCCATCCCTTCGTCGCGGAGCATCTCGCTCGTCGTGGGGCCAATCGAGGCCACGACCATCTGCCGCAATGCCGAGCGGACCTGGTCCTCGGTCCCCAGCCGGCCAGCGACGGTCAGCAGATTCACGAGCTGCTGGGCCGACGTGAACAACGCCACGTCGCGCTGCCCTGCGCCGATGGCACGTGCGTTTTCCTCGAGTGGGGCGGTGTCTTCGGGCAGCTCCCAGCGATAGATTTGCACCGGGACAACGCGAGCCGATCGGCGCTTCAGCTCGGCGACGAATTGCGGGTTGGGCTTGCCGTATTCCTGCACGCCGATGGACCGGCCCGCCAGCGGCACCTCGCGGTCGATGAGGGCCAGCACTTCGCGCCAGGTATTCGGCTCGGGCACTCGGTGCGTGGGGGCCAAGCCGACCTCCTTCATCGCCGTCACAGGCTTGGGACCGCGGGCGATGGTCACGCATCGCGGCAGCGCCGCCAGGAAGGCCGCCCGCAGTGATGGGGCATTCCCCGTGTCCAGCGCCGCCAGCAGCCGCCGGAAGCCCACGCCGGTCATGAAGATCACCACGTCGAGCCGGCCGTCGATCACCGACTGGGCGAAGGCGACGGCGGCGGAGTTATCTTCCAGCGATTCCTCCCGCAGCGACGGACTGACGTGCGGCCGGCCGCCATGCCGCTCGATGAGCCGGGCCATTTCCTCGGCTCGGCGACTCTCGAACGCGGCCACCCGCAGTCCGGCGAAACCTGGCGAATCGGGCATAGGAGGTTCGGCGATTGGGCAAAGTAGCAGGTGCGCTCCGTAGCAGGCACGCTCCGCGTGCCGTCAGTGTACCGCGCGGGCACGACGCTGCCGCGTGCGAGATTCTTCGCTGCGGCCAGAATGACGGGCGAGCGTGCCCTCGGTTTGCGGCCCACGAGGCGGGTATTTACAATGGCCGCTCGACCCACACCACTGCACAGAACCCTTCCATCCAGGGATCCAGCCATGCCCGCCCGTCTCGATCGTCGCGATTTTCTGCAGACCAGTTCCACGCTGGCCGCCGCTGGCGCGATGGGCGTCTGGAGCCAGGCCGATGCTCAGGAGTCCAAGTCGCCTAACGAGAAGCTGAACATCGCCTACGTCGGAGTGGCGAACAAGGGGGGCGACAACCTCAACAACCTGCTGAGCGAGAACGTTTATGCCCTGTGCGACGTAGACGAGCGGCTGCTGGGCCAGGCCGCCGGGTCGCACGGGGGCGCGAAGACCTACCGCGATTACCGAGCGATGATCGAGAAGGAGGCCAAGAACATCGACGCCGTCTGCGTCTCGACGGCCGACCATAACCACGCCCCGGCGACTACGCGGGCGCTGGTTGCCGGCAAGCACGTCTATTGCGAAAAGCCGCTGACGCACTCGGTGCACGAGGCCCGCGTTGTTGCCGCCCTGGCGAAGAAGAACAAGCTAGTCACGCAGATGGGGACCCAGATTCATGCCGGCGATAACTATCGCCGCGTGGTGGAGATCATCCAGGGCGGCGGCATCGGCACGGTGACCGAGGTCTATAACTGGTGCAACAAGGGCTGGTCGAATGGCCGCTTTGGGCCGGAGAAGCCGGTGCCCGCGAACCTCGATTGGGACTTGTGGCTCGGGCCGGCGAAGAAGCGGCCTCATTTCGAGGTCCGCGTGCCGCAGGATAACGGCAAGGAGGGCGTCGAGCCGATCCATCCGTTCTTCTGGCGGCGGTTCTGGGAGTACGGCTCGGGCACGTTCGGCGACATGGCCTGCCACGTGATGGACCTGCCCTTCTGGGCACTGGGACTGACGTATCCCAAGACAGTCGAGGCCAAGGGGTCGCCGGTGCATGCCGACGGCGCCCCGGCCTGGTGCATGGCCGACTACGAGTTCGTGCGCGAAGGTCGGCCGCTCCCCTTCCATTGGTCCGATGGCGGCAAGCACCACGACCTTGTGGCCAAGATCGCCGGCCACAATGGCAAACCGCTCAGCACCTGGGGCCTGGGCGTGCTGTTCGTCGGCGACAAGGGGATGCTGGTGGCAGACTACGGCCATTACGAGCTGCTGCCCAAGGACAAGTTCGCCGGCTATCAGCCGCCCAAGCCGACGATCCCCAACTCGATCGGCCATTGGAAAGAGTGGGCCCAAGCCTGTAAGACGGGGGGGCCGACGACTTGCAACTTCGAATACTCCGGCCGGCTGACCGAGGCGGTGCTGCTGGGCGTCGTGGCTTACCGTGTTGGCCAGAAGCTTCAGTGGGACGCGGAGAATCTAAAGGCCACGGGCTGCCCTGATGCGGACGCCTATGTCCGCAAGGAGTATCGGAAGGGTTGGGAACTGGTCGGCTAGGGGTGGCTGGGCGGCTGTGCGATATCACGCATGTGGTGAGGCGTGGCATGGCCACCTTGGCCGTGAGTCCCACGGGCTGGAAGCCCGTGCCACGACTGTTACGAGTCATCAATCAAGGAGGCTCAACATGCTGACGTTCTTCGGCCCATCGCGGAAGTGCCGCGGCGACGTGTCGCGGCGCGACGTCTTGCGAGTCGGCGGCCTGGCGCTCGGCGGGCTGACGCTGGCCGACGTGCTGCGGCTGCGGGCCGATGCCGCGACAGCGCGAATGGCGCGCGGCAAGTCGGTCATCATGATCTGGCTGCGCGGCGGGCCGTCGCACATCGACAGCTACGACATGAAGCCGGACGCCCCGGCGGAGATCCGCGGCGAGTTCAAGCCGATCGCCACGAACGTGCCCGGCATCCAGATCTGCGAGCACCTGCCGCGGCACGCGCAGATGATGGACAAGCTGGCGATCGTGCGCGGCATCCAGTCGAACGACCTGGGCGACCACACGCCGCACTACATCCTCACCGGCTTCCCCGACCGCGGCAAGCGGCCCGTGCTGCGGGTCGGTCGTCAGCTACCTGCGGCCGCGGACGGACGGGCTGCCGCCGTACGTCAGCCTGATGTACGAGCCGCCGGGCCTGTACGACAACGAAGGCCCGACCTACACCGGCCCGGCGCACCGGCCGTTCGTCCCGAGGGCGAGGGGCTGGCGAACCTGAGCCTGGCGAAGGGCGTGTCGCTCGACCGGCTGCGGCGACCGCCGCGCAGCTGCTCGGGCAGTTCGACACGCTCAGCCGCGAGGTCGATCGACGACGCGGCGCGCATCGGCGGGCATCGACGCCTTCACGCAGCGGGCGCTGGAGATGATCGCGTCGCCGAAGGTGCGCGAGGCGTTCGACCTGAAGAAGGAGCCGGCCGCAGACGCGCGAGCGGTACGGCAAGTTCTGCGAGAACTTCCTGATGGCCCGGCGGCTGGTCGAGGCGGGCGTCTCGGTGGTGACGCTGAAGGTCGGCGACTGGGACACGCACGAGAAGAACTTCAGCGACATGCGGGAGCAGCTGCCGCAGCTCGACCAGGGCTTCCACGCCCTGGTCACCGACCTGTACGACCGCGGGCTGGAGAAGGACGTGGCGGTGGTGCTGTGGGGCGAGTTCGGCCGGGCGCCGCGGATCTCGCGCGGCGACGGCCGCGACCACTGGCCGGAGGCCGGCGCCGCGGTGGTCGCCGGCGGCGGCTTCACAGGTCGGCCAGGTGATCGGCGAGACCGACGCGCACGGCGGCCGGGCCAAGGGCAAGCCTACACGCCCAGCAACGTCCTGGCGAGCCTCTACCGCCACCTGGGCATCGACCCGGCCGTCACGATCCCCGACCACAACAACCGGCCGATGCACGTGCTGGACGACCGCGACCTGGTGCGCGAGCTGTAGCGGAAGTCCCCAGACTTCAGCCGACTGGGGCTACGCATAGCTTGCTGAACTCTGGTGAGTTCAGCTACTCGTCAGACTCCACCTGCTGAACTCTGGCGAGTTCAGCGACTCGTCGTTCTTAGTAGCGGGCCTCGAAACCGGCTGTGTAGCCGTGGATGAAGATGCCGTCGCCGGCGCTCACCAGCGTGGGGATCGGCGTGCCGGGCGGCTGCGCCAGGATGCCCGTGGACGACACCTGCGAAGAGGCGGTAGCCACGTTGTCCAGGAACATCACCTGGTAGCCGACACGGACCGCCAGATGGCGCGTGACGTTATAGCCGGCGAACACCCCGGCCTCGTACAAAAACGCCGCCCGCTCGTCCTCGGCTGAGCCGAACGCCGGGCCGAGCACGGCCCCGGGGCCAGTGAAAGCGGTGTTGGCCTCGGCCTCGTTCCAATACACGCCGGCCTTGGCGAAGCCGTCCACGCGCAGGCGGCGGCAGTGGCGGATAATCAGCGCGTCGCCGCCCACCTGGAATCCGTAGAGATTGTTGGTCGTGTTGAACGCGGCCGTGGCCGGCACGCCCGCCAGTGCCAGGTCCATCCGCAGGGACTCGTCGAACTCAACGTAACGGAACCCGGCCATGATATTCGCCCCGGGGACGACGGTGCGCCGCAGGCTGAGCTCGGCCGTTCGCAATTCGGAGGTGTAGAAGAGAGACGCCGTGTCGCTGGCAACGGAGGGCGGAGCCGTGTTGATGAGCGCGGGAGCGACGGGGATGTTGACCGGCTCGCTCGCCTCCCACTCCTCCATCCACAGATACCGGCCTTCCACGCCCCAGCAGGGATTGAGCTGGTAGATCACCGTGCCGTCAACGCCCGGCTCTTCCTCGAAATCGAATTGCTCGGCGTCGAAGAGCGTGGCCCCGGCCGTGTCCACAATGAGGGGGACCGAGTCGGGCTCCTCGCGCTTCAAATAGACACCACTCAAGCGACCTGTGATGGTGCGGCGAAAGCAGGGCGCACAGCAGTCGCAACAACCGCAGTCCTGGCAGCCGTGATAGTCGTGGCCGCAGCTCTCGCCGCCGCAATGCCCCCCGTGGCCGTAGTGGCCCCCGTGGCCGTGGTGGCGGGCGTGCCCGTGATGGCCGCCTTGATGGCCACCATATTGGCCGCCGTGGTGGGCCGGCGCGAAATACTGTCCCGGAGCGTAGCCGGGGCCAGGTCCATAGGCAGGCCCGGCCGGAGGGACGGGCGCAGGCGCGTGGACCGCCTGATCGGCCGATGCGTTGTCGGCGGCGTCCGCGCCGTCTTCCGCGGCCTCGGAACCGAATGGCTCTTGCCCCACTGCCGAGAGTGACAGCAGAAGCCCAACGAGAGTTGCGCCAATCAATCGGTGCGTTTGCATAGTTCAAGTCGCCTGTGGCTGCCAGCGCCTGTGGAGAGGTTGCCGAAGGCCGTGGATTCCTAGTGTTCATCGGGCGCTGCCTGAGCGGCACGCCAAAGATTTTGGTCCAACCGGCAGACTCGCCGCATGCCCTGACGGCGGCGACGGCGCCAGCACGAGCGTAGCTGAACTCGTGAGAGTTCAGCGCGCCCGAAGTCTGGCGACTTCGGCTACGTAAAGTGCTTCGGCGCTCAAAGGGCGACACGCACGTTGGCGAATGCCTCGACGCTCGCGGGCTTATGCGCGATCGGCCACGGCCTCGACGCCCGCCTCTTTGGCGCAGTGGGCGCAGCAGTAAAACGCGCCGTCGGCCTCCACGCCGTGGCCGATGATGCGGCACCCGCAATGAGTGCACTTCGGCGCCATGGCATGGATCGCGCACTCGAAGCTGTCGAACGTGCCCTTGCGGCCGCCCGCGGTAATCGTGAAGGCCTTGTCGTAGTCGTTGCCACAAACGTCGCACTTCATGATTCACCTCCGGAAAAGTGAACGCCACGAGGGAATTCCTCGCTTGCCTCGCTAGCGGTGCAATCCTTATGCCGTCGCTGCCGCTGACGTTGACCATCCGTCCCCCGCCACTAAAATGCGGCGGCCTCTGTAGTTAGCCGCAGCACACTAGCCCGACGCGCAAGCGAGGGAGAGGCGCCGCGCGCCCCCGAGGTGGTCCACGCCTCTCCCTCGCTTGCGCGTCGGCCTAGTGTGACCGCAATCTACGACTCGAATTGTCGCCCCATTGACCTCGACGCCCGACACCGAACCGACCGCCCTGGGCATGCACGAGGAATCGCGCCGGGCGAAGCTGCGCAAGATCGCCGAGCTCGGGCACGACCCCTGGGGCCAGCGGTTCGACGGGCATCTGCCGATCGCCGACATCCGTGCGCGGGAGGGCGAGATCACGACCGACCCCCTTCCGCCGGATGCCGATGCCAAGCAGCAGCCCGATCCTAGACAGCAAGCTGAGCAGCACGGCCCGAAGGTCCGGGCTGCCGGCCGGATCATGCTGCACCGCAAGCAGGGCAAGCTGATCTTCCTGACGATCCAAGACTGGACCGGCCGCGTCCAGATCTTCATCGGCCGCAAGCAGGTCGGCGAAGACGGCTGGGCGTTGGCCGAATGCCTCGACCTGGGCGACCTGATCGGCGTCGATGGCGAGCTGAGCACACCAAGACCGGCGAGCTGACGATCTTCGCCGAGAAGCTGCACTTCCTCGCCAAGAGCCATCGAGCCGCCGCCGGAGAAGCACCACGGCCTGGCCGACGCCGAGCTGCGGCAGCGGATGCGGTACCTCGACCTGGTCTACAGCGAGGGCGTGCTCGACCGCTTCCTGGCCCGCACGCAGAATCGTGCAGTCGATCCGCGGCACGCTGAACGGCGAAGGCTTCGTCGAGGTCGAAGGCCCGACGCTGCACGCCATCGCCGGCGGGGCGGCGGCCCGGCCGTTCGTCACGCACCACAACGCCCTCGACATCCAGCTGTTCCTGCGGATCGCCCTGGAGCTGCACCTGAAGCGGCTGCTGGTCGGCGGCATCGAGCGGGTCTACGAGATCGGCCGGGTCTTCCGCAACGAGGGCATCAGCCCGCGGCACAACCCCGAGTTCACGATGCTGGAGCTCTACCAGGCCTACGGCGACTACCGCTCGATGATGGACCTGACCGAGGCGATCATCGTCGGACGCGATTCGAGACGCCATCGACGGCGAGTCTACAAGCTGCCCTGGGGCGAAGACGACGATCGACTTCACGCCGCCGTGCGCCCGCAAGACCTACGACGAGCTGTTCCGCGAGCACGCGGGCGTCGATCCTGCGCGACGCGGCAGCGGTCAAGAGCCTGGCCGACGAGATCGGCTTCGACACGGCCGGCAAGCATCCCGACGTGATCAAGAGCGAGCTCTTCGAGGAGAAGGTCGAGGACGCAGCTCGACGGGCCCGGTCTTCGTCATCGACTACCCGGCGGCATCTGCCCGCTGACCAAGCGGAAGCGCGACAACCCGGCGGTCGCCGAGCGGTTCGAGCTGTTCGTCCACGGCATGGAGCTGGCCAACGCCTACACCGAGCTGAACGACCCGCGACCTGCAGGAGCAGACTGTTCCGCACGCAGCTCGCCGGGCTGGCGGAAGAAGACTCGATGGCCAAGATGGACGACGACTTCATCCGGGCCCTGCGGCACGGCATGCCGCCGGCCGGCGGCCTGGGCATCGGCATCGACCGGCTGGTGATGCTGCTGACGAACACGCCAGACGATCCGCGACGTGATCCTGTTCCCGCTGCTGCGGCCCGAGGCGCGCAAAGTAGGACGATCTCGTTCCCAAGCTCCGCTTGGGAACGCACGTCACGAAGCTCTGCTTCGAGTCAACTTCACGGAGGAAGTCGATGAGAACGGTCTTAGGCTCAACCGCGCTGGCTCTCGTGCTGCTGGCTGTCGTTAGCGCTCGTGCGCAATCGCCATCGCGCGGGGGCGCGTTGCCCGCACCTGCTCAGGCCCCGAAGCAGGCGCTGAGACCTCAGACCCTGCCGGCGGTAGGCGTGATTCTTGATACGCGCGTCGGTTCAACCACGGCACATTCCCAGGACTACTTGCTGCGGCTGGAAAAGGTGAGCTACACCGAGCCAGCAGATGGGAAGGAGCCCGAGACCGTGCTGCACTCCGTGGAGGCGGTCACCCGGCTCGGTCAGCGGTTCCACGCCAAGACGACGATCGGCGAGGAAACGATCGTCTTTCGCGGCGAGCTGAAGCCTTGGAAGGGCGACTTCTCCGTGCACGCGGAATACCTCAACACCTGGCCGAGCAATATCCCGAATGCCAAAGTCAATTCGCCCAACACCATCTCGACGATGGGCGGAACGACGGTGAAGCTCGGCAAGCCCGGAGTGCTTGCCGCATCGGGAACCATTTCCACCGTAGACGGAATCGAAAAGTCGGAGCTGTGGCGACTGCAAGTCACGGTGACTAAGTACGTGCCCGAGCCGTTTGAGCCGAGGCGTGCGAAGGTTGACGCTTTGCCGCCTCAACCCTGGCGAGGGCACCCGTGAGGCAGAGCCTCATGGGCAGTGCGTTCCCAGGCAGAGCCTGGGAACGAGCGTGCGACACTTGAAGCAGAGCTTCGTTACTTGCGTTCCCAAGCGGAGCTTGGGAACGAGAAGCAACTGACAACTGACAACTGACCACTGACAAACCACGGACGGTTTGATGTACAAACTCCTCCTCTCCCTCCGCTATCTTCGCACGCGGTGGATCGCGCTGGCGTCGATTGTCAGCGTGACGCTCGGCGTGGCCACCATGATCGTGGTCAACTCCGTCATGGCCGGGTTCACCCGCGAGATGCAGGACCGCATCAAGGGCATCCTCTCGGACATCTCCTTTGAATCGCGAAGCCTGAGCGGCTTTGAGAATCCGGCCGAACACATGCGGCGGATCGAGGCCGCGGCCGGCGACTACATCGACTCCATGTCGGCCAGCGTCAACGTGTTCGCCATGCTGAGCTTCGAGGTCAACGGCGAGTCGATCAACCGCGCCGTGCAGCTCATCGGCGGCGATCCCAAGACGATGGGCAAGGTCGGCAGCTTCAACGGCTACCTCCAGCACCCCGAGCACCGTGGCGGCGGCTTCGACTTCCGCCTCCGCGAAGGGGGCTACGACACGCGCGATCATCAGGGAGGCGACGAAGCGGCCCTGCGCCGCGGCATGGAGCTGGCCGGCTGGCACCTGCGCCGCCAAAAGGCGCGATGGTTGAAGGCGATGCAGCCGCGGCAAGAGCAGGGCGCAACGAACGGCGCAGCGAGTGGCGCCGCTCGGCAAGCACGATCGACGACCGCCGCCCCGCTCGACGTCCGCAAGGCCCAGCATCAGACGAAGCTCCATCCCGGAATCGACCAGGCCACGCGCGAGGCCTTCGCGGCCGTGTTGACCGAATGGATGAACACCTACCAGCGCACCTCCGCCACGGTCGAAATCAAGGAAGACGGCACGATCGAAGTCCACGAGCAGCCCTCCGCGTCCCGCGAGATCGAAGACGCGATGATCCAAGCCCTCAACGACCGTGCCGCGGCGTCGCAGCCCGTCTTCGACCCGGAGAAACAGCAGCACACCGGCTGCGTGCTGGGCATCGCCCTGGCCAATTATCGGCCCAAGGGCACGCCCAAGGAGGAGCGCTTCCTGCTGCTGCCAGGCGACGACGTGCAGCTCACCATGCCCACCGCGGGCACGCCGCCCAAGGCCGTCTCCGAGACGTTCACGATCGTCGATTTCTACGAGAGCAAGATGAGCGAATACGACGGGCTCTTCGTGTTCGTGCCCATCGAGCGGCTGCAAGAGCTGCGCGGCATGATCGAGCCGCAGAGTGGCGATCGCTTCGTGACCTCGATCCAGATCAAGCTCAAGGACGAGCGCGACGGTGAGAAGGTCCGCGACTTGCTCCGCGAGTCGTTCGACGCCCAGCTCTACCACATCCAGACCTGGCGCGACAAGCAAGGCCCGCTGTTGGCCGCCGTGCAGATGGAGACGCTGATCCTCAACGTGCTCTTGTTCCTGATCATCGCCGTGGCGGGTTTTGGGATCCTGGCGATCTTCTACATGATCGTGGTGGAAAAGACCAAGGACATCGGCATCCTCAAGTCGTTGGGGGCCTCCAGCACTGGCATCGCCGGCATCTTCCTCAGCTACGGGCTGTCGCTGGGCATCGTGGGGGCCGGGGTGGGCCTGGTGATCGGCCTCGCCTTCGTGGAGCACATCAACCAGATCGCCGACTGGCTCGGCCGCATCACCGGCCAGGAGGTCTTCGATCCGGAGATTTATTATTTCTACCGAATCCCGACCGCGGTCGATCCGTTCACGGTCGGCTGGATCGTGCTGGTGCGCTGGCCATCGCCGTATGCGCCAGCGTGCTGCCGGCTTGCCGTGCGGCCCGGTTCCGACCTGTGGAGGCGCTGAGATATGAGTAGTGCCACGAAAGTAGGACGGATTTTCAATCCGTCCCAATGGCTTCCACGATGGGCATCGCCAGCGCACGTTTCTAGCCCGTTCAGTCGGCTTCAGCCGACTCCCCGTCTGCCATCAGCTTTAGCTGGTGGGGAGCAGGCCGTTGTCTTTGTTTGCCAGCCGGCTTCTAGCCGGCTTCCCGACGAGGGGCGATGCCGGGGCGGCTCATTGTCTGAAGACATGACGAGAAGTCCGGCTGAAGCCGGCTCAGGCGGAGATCTGGCCATCTCTCCACCCGTTGAAACGGGTGGCAGACGGGAGTCGGCTGGAAGCCGACGAAGAACCAATACTCCAGCGGCCCTCGGGGAACCATCCGATGCTCGTTTCTGATCGCGTCGCTGTGGCCGATTCCGCCGCTCGCTCACTTCGTGACCGAGTTCCGGTCGCGGAGCGACCGGACCACACTGGAGCAGACCACACTCCAGCCGATGGTGCACTCCGCGCCGTCGGCCTCAAGAAGGCCTACCGCCTCGGCAGCCACCGCGTGCCGGTGCTGGCCGACGTCTCCCTCGACGTTCGGCCCGGCGAGTTCCTGGCCATCATCGGCCAGAGCGGCTCGGGCAAGAGCACGCTGCTGCACTTGCTCGGCACGCTCGATCGGCCCGACGAAGGCGAGGTGTGGTTCGCCGGCGGGCGGATCGACAACCTCTCCGCCCGGCGGCGCGACACCTTTCGCAACCGCCAGCTCGGCATGATTTTTCAGTTCTATCACCTGCTGCCCGAGCTGACGATGCTGGAAAACGTGCTTGCGCCGGTGATGATCACCGAGGGGGTCGTGCGCGATTATCTCCGCCGCCGGCAGCACGTCCTGGCGGCCAAGCAGTTGATCGCGATGGTGGGCCTGAGCCATCGCCTGAAGCACAAGCCGCGGCAGCTCTCCGGCGGCGAGATGCAGCGGGCCGCCATCGCCCGGGCGCTGATCAATCAGCCGCAGGTCCTCTTGGCCGACGAGCCGACCGGCAACCTGGATACCGAGACCGGCCGCGACATCCTGGCCCTGCTGCGCAGCTTGAACGCCCAGCGGCAGCTCACTATAGTCATGGTCACGCACGACCCGGCCATCGCCGCGCAGGCGGATCGCGTGCTGCGGCTGGTCGATGGCCGACTGGCCGCAGCGTAGTGCTTGGGGCGGGACAACGCAGTTGGCCGTCTCCGCCGCCGGTTGCAGGCGCGAACTTCAATGCCGTTGCCTCCTCACCCGTCGGATTGGTGCGTCATTCTCGCAATGGGAGGCGTGTTTGCTGGATTGTTCCTACCGTTTTGGCAAGCAGCGGGTGTACCTTGGTGGGTGGCTGGCCTTCTATCCTTGCCATCCGGAGCATTGGCCGCAGGAATGATTGCTGGCATGATGTGGGTGTGGGCGCGAATAGCGGATTCGCGACAAGCGCGTCGATCCCATAGCCGAGAATCGCCCAACGATGCAGAACGTGAAGAACGGTGAACTCACGCGCCTTGGCGCTCGCCAAGGACGTCCGCATGTCATTGAAGGTCTACATCGACGGCAAGCTCTACGACAAGGAAGACGCCAAGATCAGCGTCTACGACCACGGCCTGCTCTACGGCGACGGCGTGTTCGAGGGCATGCGCAGCTACGGCGGCAAGGTCTTCCGCCTGGAGGAGCACCTCGAGCGGCTCTGGGACTCGGCCAAGGCCATCTGGCTCAAGATTCCCATCAGCCAGGAGCAGATGGCCGCAGGCGGTCAACGACACGCTCAAGGCCAACGGCATCAAGGACGGCTACATCCGCCTCGTCGTCACGCGCGGCGCCGGCACGCTGGGGCTCGACCCCAACCGCTGCAGCCGACCCGCAGGTCATCATCATCACCGACCACATCGCACTCTATCCCGGACGAGATCTACGAGAAGGGCCTGGAGATCGTCACCGCCAGCACGATCCGCAACCACCCGGCGGCCCTCAGCCCGCGGATCAAGTCGCTCAACTACCTCAACAACATCCTGGCCAAGATCGAAGGGCTGCAGGCCGGCTGCGTCGAAGCCCTGATGCTCAACCCAAGGGCGAAGTCGCCGAGTGCACCGGCGACAACATCTTCATCGTCGAAGGACGGCGTGCTGCTGCACGCCGCCGATCGACGCCGGCATCCTGGAAGGCATCACGCGCGACGCCGTGATCGAGCTGGCCGCCGAGCAGGCAATCGAAGTCCGCGAAGTCGCCGCTCACCAGCACGACATCTACATCGCCGACGAGTGCTTCCTCACCGGCACGGCGGCCGAAGTCATTCCCGTCGTGAAGGTCGATAACCGCATCATCGGCGACGGCACGCCGGGCCCCGTGACGCGCGATCTGAAAGAGCGGTTTCACGCGCTGGCGAGGAAGTAGCGTCTCGGGCCGGTGAGCCCAACACGGCTGCACAGCAGCTGGTATAATGGTGGCACTTCTTGCGGCTCGGCCATTCGCGGCCGCCGCGGTCCACTCCGGACGCTAGAGGGGAAGGCCCCATGCCTGCTGTCGAACTTCAGGGTGTCACCAAGACTTTTGGCCGGCACACGGCGGTCGACGACCTCTCGCTCACCGTCCCGGCGGGGAGCATCTACGGCTTCATCGGCCCCAACGGCTCCGGCAAGACCACCACGCTGCGCATGATCATGCGGATCTTCCACCCGGATCGCGGCCAGCATCCGCGTGCTCGGCGCCGAATCGTTGGCGGCCGCCAACGACCGCGTCGGCTACCTGCCCGAGGAGCGCGGGCTCTACAAGAAGATGAAGGTCCGCGACGTGCTGCGCTTCTTCGCGGAGCTGAAGAACGGCCGCGACATCCCGCGAGAGATCGATCGCTGGCTCGAGCGGCTCCAGCTCGGCGATTGGAAGAACAAGACGGTCGAGGCCCTCTCCAAGGGCATGGCCCAGAAGGTGCAGTTCATCGCCGCCGTCATCGCCCGGCCGGAGCTGGTCCTGCTCGACGAGCCGTTCAGCGGGCTGGACCCGGTGAACAGTGAAGTGCTCAACGACGCCGTACTCGATCTGCGCCGCAGGGGGCCACGATCATCTTCTCCACGCACGACATGGACGTGGCCGAGAAGATGTGCGACTTCATCTTCATGATCTACCGCGGCCGCAAGGTGCTCGACGGCACGCTGGAAGCAATCCAGGGCCAGTACGGAAACGACGTGGTGCGGGTGCAGTTCGAGGCCAACGGCAGCGCCGGAGGCCCGCCGATGCACGAGCAACTGGCGCGGATTGCCGGCGTCGAGCGCGTGAACGACTTCGGTCGGCTGCAAGAGCTGCGCCTGGCTCAGGGGGCCGACACGCAGCAGATTCTTGCGGCGCTGCTCCCCTTGGGCGCGGTGCGACACTTCGAGCTGGCACGGCCCTCCTTGAACGACATCTTTGTCCGCATCGCCCGGCCGGAGGCGGTTGAGACATCGTCTGCCGAGCAAGTCGCCGGCGAGTCATCTGCTAAGGCATAAGAAACCCGTGGTTTTGTCGCCTTTCGCTCCGCGAAAGGCGTTCTTTCGCGGAGCGAAAGACGACAATTGTTCTTGGAGAGATCACATGACGTTGCGTAAGGTGTGGGTCGTCGCCGCCCGCGAATATCAGACGTCGGTCAAGTCGAAGGCGTTCGTCATCTCGCTGGTGGCAATGCCCATTCTGATGGGCGGGGGCATCGTCGCGCAATGGCTCCTGCGGGACACCGTGGACCTGGCCCCGAAGAAAGTGGCCGTCGTGGACCGCACCGGCAAGCTGTCGGACGGCCTCGCCGCGGCGGCCCTGACGCGCAACGAGCGCGAAGCTCACAACGAGAGCGGCAAGCAAGTCCGGCCGCTGTATGAAGTCGAGCGCGTAGACCCCGCGGCCATCGGCGAGCCGCCGCAGTCCACGCTGTCGCTTTCCGATCGCGTCCGCGCCGGAGAGCTGTTCGCGTTTGTGGAAATCGGCCCCGAGGCGCTCGATCCTTCGGCGACGGCCAAACCCAGCGGCAAAATCGCCTACCACTCCAACAACGCCACGTTCGACGATTTGCTCCGCTGGGTGACGGGCGTTCTCAACCGCCAGATTCAATTGCTGCGGATGAAACAGGCCGGCCTCGACCCGGATGTCGTGCAGCGCGCGACTCAGCAGGTGGCCGTCGAGCAGTTGGGCCTCGTCTCCGCCACGAACGACGACACCGGCTCGCCGCAAATCTCGGAAGCAGAGCAAGTGAACCAGGCGGCCCACATTCTCGTGCCGATGGGCTTCATGATGCTCATGTTCCTGGCGGTCTTCGTGGGCGCCGCGCCGCTTTTGCAATCGGTGCTCGAGGAAAAAATGGCCCGCATCGCGGAGGTCTTGCTGGGGTCGGTGACGCCCTTCGAGCTGATTCTGGGCAAGCTGCTGGGCACCGTGGCCATGTCGCTGACGATGGTCACGATCTATCTGGCGGGCGGCTTCTATGCTCTGCACTTCGCGGGTTACGGCGAGTTCTTTCCCACGCACCTGATCGTTTGGTTCTTCCTGTTCATGTCGCTGGCGATCCTGATGTACGGCTCGCTGTTCGCGGCGATCGGCGCGGCAGTGACGGACATGAAGGAGGCCCAGAGCGCCATGCTGCCTGTCACGCTGCTGGCGGTGCTGCCGATGTTCGTTTGGCTGCCGGTGATCAAGTCGCCGACCGCCACGTTTGCGGTGGTGCTTTCGCTGCTCCCGCCGGCCACGCCGATGCTGATGCTGATGCGGCAGGCGGTCCCGCCGGGCATCGCCCTGTGGCAGCCGCTGCTGGGCGTGGCGCTGGTGCTGGTGTCCACCGTGGCCTGCGTGTTCGCGGCAAGCCGCGTGTTCCGCATCGGCATCCTGATGCAGGGCAAGGGTGCCAACCTGGTGCAGATGCTGAAGTGGGCCATCCGCGGCTAACGGATACAATGCCCCGGGCGGGCGCTCAAGCTCGGCGGCAAGGTCGAGCCAGAGGAAGTCAAGTTAACCGTCGGCCCGACCATCGCCGTGTCGCACAACTTCGTAACTGGCGCGCACGTCGTCAACGGCGTGTGAGAAGCGGTCAAGGTGTGCACCACCAGCGTGTTTCGCAAGAAAGGGAAGTGTGGAAGATGACGAGCCACCACGTGGACCCCCGACCCTCGGTGCGCGATCAACTGAAGAAACAAAGCAAATGATCGGGCCGATTCTTCGCGCCGCGCGACGGTTCTTTGAACAGTTCAACAGAAGAAAACGAAGGCAACCAAGGAAGGGACTGGCCACGCATTCTTCGTTTGCTTCGTTGCCATCTGTTCAATTGCTTCGTGGTATGGCCATCTTGGGCCATGCGGCGCAAGTGTGCCACCGGCTCGGTCAATGACTCTGGGGTTCCGGTACAGTCGATCATGTGCGCAACAAAGGCACTGGCACACCCTCGACCCTAACGCCGTGCCGCAAGATAAAGCACGGCCTCACCGGCCCGCGGAGCCTTAAGCTGACGGCGGCCACCCCCCAAGACTGCTCCCGCGGAAACGGTCTTGCCGTCGGCCGGGTCGAACCACTCGACCGCCAATTCTCCCTTCGCCGCCGACAGGTCCACCGTGACAGCCCCGCCCGAAGGGAGGTAGACCAGGTACTCCTTCCCCGGTGCGGCCAGGCAGTACCTCGTCGAGGCGATCTCCTTCGACGGCGTCATCGCCGCCAGGTTCATCCGCTCGGCGTAGCGCGCGGGTCTGGCCCATGGCGGTGCGCGCGGCCACGTAGCCGGGGTCGTCCGGCGTCAGCGGGTGGTCGCGGGCCACGAACGACTGCGGCGGCAGGTGCTCCATCAGGATCGGGTTGTGGCCGCGGCAGAAGCCCTTCCACACCCAGTCGCGGCCGAACTCGGCGTCGCCGTAGATCGGCACGACCCACCAGTGGTCCGAGTCCTGGATGCTCACCTTGCGGCCGTCCGGCCACGAACGGGTCGTTCACGTCGAACGATCTCTCCTGCCCCTTGGCGCGGCTTCATCTCGAACAGGTAGGACACCCAGTCCGCCGGGCTGGCGTCCAGCCGGGCGCGGTTCTCGTCCGCCGGCCAGTAACCCGCCGTCATGCCGACCGGGTGCTGCTTGGGCTTCGTCTTTTCGTAGCGCTGGATGAACCGGATCAGATCGTACTGCCACTCCTGGGACGTCTCGGCGCCCTTCGTTGGCGATCTCGAAGAGCACGTTGTCCAGGTCGTTCACCGTGTCGACGCACCTTGCGGACGTAGGCCTTCTGGACGCTCGGCGACCGCCTTGGGGATTTCGGCGAGGGTCTGCGTCTCCCACCCGCTGCCGTCCCGGTCGGGGTCGCCGTCGATGCCGTTGACGTTGTTGTCTCGGTGGAACGGGTTGCCCGTCCAGTTCGGGCCGGCCTCCTGGTGGCCGCCGAACAGCATGACCGAGACGTAGATGCCGCGGTCGCCGGCCGCGCTGACCCGCGCACCGCAGCCGGTCGAAGTAAGCCGGCGTCGAACTTCGTCAGGTCGAACTTCGGCTTGCCGTCCAGGCGCCTTGCCGGGCCCGGTGCGCGGCCACGGCAGCGGTCCGGCGTGCAGCGGCCGCTCGCCGTACTTCTCGATACCAGCAGACGTGCCGGCTCCAGAGGCGGATGAAGTTGTGGTCGTGCTTCTGCGAGGAAGTCCAGGTATGCGTCGAAGTCGAAGGCCGGCGGCGGGTCGCTCGGTGCCGCGGTCGATCAGGTTGGCCCAGGTGTGCGAGCCGGTCAGGTACACGGCCTTCCAGGCGCCGTCGGCGGTCTTCGTGCCGTCCGTGAAGTAGCGCGGGTTGGTCGGATGCACCCGCAGCGGCCCGGCGGCCGGCTTGCGCGTTTGGCTGGCCGCTCGCTCTTCCGCAGCCGTTTGGCGCTCAGGCAGCCCCGCAATGAGCCCGGCCAGCAGGACCAAGAGCGGTGCTTGGGAGCGTTTCATGGTCCGATCTCCAAGACGTTTGCCCTTCAGTTTGTTCGGTTTCCGATCCTTGGAACGTTCTCGCGCCTCGCGGCCGGCCGCACTGGTGCCACTGCTCTACCGGTGCGGAGCACCCGCCTGCGGGTCGCGAGGCGTTGCCCTTCAATTGGTCGTTTTTCCAATTCTGGGGTTCATTCATGCCGCCGTCTCGGGCAAAGCTGGGGGACTCTCGCGCGGCATCACGCCTGCGGCTCTCAGGGCACAAACGTCAATTTATGACGCGGCCTGACATGAGGCGAGCGATGTTTTTGCGCCGGTTCACCAGACACGTGGCATGGGCATCCTGCCCATGCGTCACGGCCCAAGATGATCGTGCCACGCGTGGCATGGCCATCTTGGCCATCTTGGCCATGCGGTTCCGCAGTCACAGCGGTGCTGCCCTGAAAATGGCGTCCGTCACGGGCTGGAAGCCCGTGCCACGGCCTACCCAGGGCCACGCTTGCAGGCCGGCCGCCTGGGGATTTGCCAGCACATATTCCACCGCGTGACGATAGTCCTGCTCATCGCGGATCAGATGATCATACGGCTCCGGCTGCCACAACGGGCCGCTGCGGCCGAGTAAGCGGTTAATCTCGTTGGCCGTGAAGCTCTTCCAGGAATGGCAGATGCTCTGCAGCCCAAAGCCCGGCCGCGGATGCACGACCGCATGGACATGGTTGGGCATCACGCACCAAACCACGAGATCGTATCGCTGGCCATCGAAGTGGGCAAGCGCGTTGCGCATGATCTTCGCAGCGCGCTCGTTCTTGAAGTGGCACTCGCCGTGTCCGGCGTCGAGGAACTTCTCGACTTGCTCGGAGTGGAGCTCCGCCAGCGCTTCAACTTCAGCCACGGTGAGACGCCTCTTCGCAGCCGCGGCTCGGCGGAGAATCTCGTCGCGCTCACGCTTCCAGGCCATCACAACCGATTGCGGCAGCGAATCGGCCAGCCGAAACGTGACAGCGTAGATGCCCCCTTCGCATGTCCAATGCGGAAGATAGGAGCCACGACGGACGTGCACCTCGACACACGTGTCGTCCTTGTCGCGACCTGGCAGGCAAACGAGGCCGATGTCGCTGCGAGTGACTTCAGACATCGTCGTTAGTCCTCAAGACCTGACGCATGGGCAAGATGCCCATGCCACGTAGTGTAGCCGTGGCATGGGCATCCTGCCCATGCGTCAGGGGCTAGAAGCCCCTGCCACGGCAAGGACACGCTGACGCATAACGTGTGCCTAATCGTGGCCGTGTTCGGTTAGCTTGATGCGGTTTCCTGATTCTCGCCTCCGGCGGCTCCTTTTGCCTGTCGATTGATCAACGTCTTGATCTTGTCGCCCAGCTCTCTTGCGAAGTTCGCGAAATGCGTTCGGTCCAATGGCGTCAATGAAGTCTGGCCACGACGTCGGATCAAGTAATAGGTCGCAATAACGCCGGTGACGACGAACGTCTTGCGTGCCCAATCGTGTTCGTCTGGGCTGAGAAACGGTAGTTTGCGGCACTCGTTCTGCACGCCTTCGTGCGCAAAACCGATATCTTCACGGGAATGCGCAAACAAGTTGCGGATGGTCCGGATTCCGTTAAGGGCACCATACAGCCGTTCGTCAATTAGACCCATTAAAATGGCGATGTGCGTTTTGCTGGCAAACGAACTAAGCGGTCTCATGACACCAAACATCTCGTTGATGGCTTTCTCGTGTTGAACAACGGATGCTTTGACCAGACCGGTGAGTGCGTCGTCAACCCAAGCACTAAGGATCAATACGGTGCCTCGCTCACTCTCGTCGTGCAATGCTGCACTCATTTCCGCCAAATAGTCGGGCCCTGGAGGCGGCAGCGTTTTTTTGGACATGTTGCTGCGTCCTGTTGGTTGCGGAGCACCTTCAGGCATCGCGCAACTTGGGGCAGTGTCGGTACGTTGCAGCTATTGTGGGCTCAGGCGCGGCGCCGTGCCGGCGGTGGCATGGGCGGCCGTTCCGGCGGATCGTCGCTAAAGCGGTGTGGCTCGCGGTGCGGCGGCACAAATCCATCAGTGAACGCCATCGGGTCGCGTCGCGGCGGTTGTTCGGCCGCAGGTGACAACGAGATGGCAGGCGCCGGCAGCGGCACGTTTAGCGGAACTGCAGAACCGCCTACCGCGCTTGGTGGCGATTTCGCTATCGGTGCGGGCGACTCGGGAACGGTCGCGGGATAGAGCATCTGGACGAGCTTCTCCCCGGCGGGAATCATAAGCGTGAGTAGGGTGACGACGGCGAGCCCGTAGTTGACCTTCGTAATGAGTGGGGACTGCGGCTTCTTTTCATGTGCCTCGTCGTAAGCAATTACGCAACTGTAAAAGGCAAGAAAAGCGAGCACACAAAGAAATGCCAAACTCGCCTCGACAAGGCCATAAGGTCCTAGCGCTCCGCCGCGGTCAAGGATTCGTATGGCGAGTAGTAACACCGAGACATTGAGACACAACCACAGGATTTGGCCTAGACTGAATTCGAAGACGCCACGTTTGTCGGCAGCCATGAGGTGTGCTCTTCTTGAGAAAAGAGACGAACGGCCCCGAGCCTGCTGTTTTCGCGCGGCGGCTGTCAAGCCTCTGCAGCCGCAACTCCATTCCGATGCGGCCTCACCACCGTCCCTTCCCCATTGATCTGCACCGCGTACTGCTTCGGCAGACGGCAGTGGACTTTCACTCGGCCGTCGGTGTACTCCTGGCTGAGCACTTCGCCGTGGGCGGCCATGTAGGCTAACAGCCGGCCGTTTTCGACGCCGGTTTCTACGTCTAGCTCGAGGAAGCTCTGGCTCAGCAGCCGGCCGACGACTCTCGATAGCTCGTCCAGGCCTTCGCCGCTTTTGGCGCTGATCGGTACCGCGTTGGGGTAGAGGTTTAGCAGGTGTTCGACGTGCACGCGCGAGGGGAGGACGTCGTAGGTCAGGCTCCTGCCTGACGGAGCGTCGGTTCGGCAGGCAGGAGCCTGCCCTACTTCGGCTTCTTGCTGCCCGTTTTCCGCTGGGGCAGGATGCCCCAGCGACTTGTTGAAATTGTCGATCTTGTTGAGCACCAGCAGCGTCGGCTTCTCGCTCGCATGCCCAGCTCCTCCAGCACCTCGTTGACGGCGCTGATCTGCTCCGCGGCGGCCGGGTTGCTGGCGTCGACGACGTGCAGCAGCAGGTCGGCCTGCCGGGCCTCTTCCAGCGTCGCCTTGAACGCGGCGACCAGGTGGTGCGGCAGGTCGCGGATGAAGCCGACCGTGTCGCTGACAGCAGCACCGGGCCCCAGTCCTGGCAGCTGCCAGCGGCGGGTGCGCGTGTCGAGCGTCGCGAACAGCTTGTCCTCGGCGCAGCACGCCGGCGCCGGTCAGCGCGTTCATCAGCGTGCTCTTGCCGGCGTTGGTGTAGCCGACGAGCGAGACGGTCATGCTGGTCGTGCCGCGAGCGCGACCTCGCCGCTCCTTGCGGCGCCTCGACCTCGTGCAGCTCGCGTCGTCAGGTCGCGGATGCGCTTGTCGACGAGCCGGCGGTCCTCTTCGAGCTGCGTTTCGCCGGGGCCGCGCATGCCGATGCCGCGCCTTGATGCGCGACAGGTGGGTCCACATCCGCTTCAGCCGCGGCAGCGAGTATTCGAGCTGGGCCAGCTCGACCGGCAGCCGGGCCTCGTGGGTCTGGGCGCCGCGTGGCGAAGATGTCGAGGATCAGCTCGGTGCGGTCGAGCACCTTGACGTCGAGTGGCCTTCTCCAGGTTGCGGATCTGGGCCGGGCGAGAGGTCGTTGTCGAAGATGACGACGTCGGCGTCGTCGCGCTCGACGAGCAGCCGCAGCTCCTCGACCTTGCCCTTGCCGAGATAGGTGGTCTCGTCCGGCGCCTCGCGTCGCTGGGTGATGCGGCCGACCACGCGGGCGCCGGCCGTGGTGGCCAGCCCGGCCAACTCGTCCAGCGGGTCGTCGTGCGCCGCCAGACCGCCGTTGGCCTTGGCTAGACTGCCGTTGGCCGATGTGTCGTGAAGAAGAACGCCCACCAAAACGGCTGCTTCGTGGGCCACGCTGTCCGCGCGCTGCAATTCGTACACTGGGTGAAGGTCTCCTTGTGTTGACGTTTCTTGCCGAGCGGCACATCCGCCGGTATCGAGGCGTCAGCCCGCCTGCGCCTGGCGAGCATCGAAGTGTGCTGCGAAATGCATGTCGGGCTTACGCCTCGACGCTCGCCGTACTGCCATTTTACCATCCGGGGGAAGCACGACGCCACGGCGACCGCCCAGTTCGCCCGGTTGGCAATCGTCGTGCCGTTATTTAGACGCAGGCGGCGGGCAGAAGGTTCGGAGATTTGCGCGTGGGGCTTCTTTCGCCTAGTCAATGCGCTTTAGCTCGAACGGCTCGCTCCAGGCGACTTTGAAGGCTTCCGGCTTCGCGGTGGCGAAATCCAGGGGCGGGCTCCAGCGGATGCCGACGCGAACCACCTTTCCCGCCAAATCCACCGGGACCGCGAACACGAACTTCTGCGCCTTTGGGCAATTCGATGCCGTCGATGCCCGTGCCGCACCACCCCTGGGGATGCTCTTCCCACTTGCCATCCCGCTGGAATTGAATGCTGTGGATTGGCGACATCGTCCCGCGCTCGATCGGCGGATCGAACGAATCGGGACGGTAACCAACGAACATCAAGGGCGACTTGTTCGGGTTGCTTGCCTCACAAGAGAACGAAAAGAAGCGCACGTCCGACAGGGCCATTCGCTCGCCCGACAATATTCGCACCGCGGGCGGAGACAGCTCGCTCCGGCCGGTCGAAGAAGGCGGCTCTGCAGCCGAGCCACGGAGCGAAAGCAGCACGCCTGCGATCAGCGTCGTGAGTACGAGTATCCGTGTGCGTTGTGTCATCCTTTGGAGCTCCTGAATTGATCGGGCAGCACGCAGTCATAGACGGTTCGCTGGAGCGCTTCGTTCCACGTCTCCGCTGCCAACCATTGATTGTTTCCCAGTGACGAGATTACTAGACTGATGGCTGGCTCGCGGCAGATCGTTGCCGGTGTCGTGGCCGCCTAGGGGCTAAAGTCATCTCACTTCTCGTGCAGGGTTCCCTCGCATGGCTTTGGAATTTCACAATCGCCGGAAAAACGCCGCGGCCCCCCACGGACAATGTCACGAGCTCGCCCAGCGTTGGGGAAGCGTCGAGCGCGTGGCTGGGGCCGCCACTCGGGCCGACCTGCGCCGTGGGCGGACGGACGGCAAGATGATCGTCCTGGGGCTCGTCGTCGGCGTCCTCGCGCTGGCGGCGGCCGGCTTGGCCTTCATGACCGGATCGTCAGACGGCACGACCTCTTCATCGTCGCTAGGCGAATCGTCAGCCGCCGCCACCGGCGCCGGCACGCAGCAGATCCAAACGGGCAAGGTCGCGGCTGCCGGAGGCAACGAGGGGCAAAAGCAGGCGGCTGCTTTCGGCGCCGGGCAAGGCAGCCTGTCGCTGGGCGACGCCATCAAGCGCACCGAGCCCAGCGTCGTGCGTCTCAATACCTTCGCCAAATCCGGACAGCCGCTGGGCTTCGGCACCGGCTTTCTCGTCGATGAGCGAGGCTGGATCGCCACGAACTATCACGTGGTCCGCACGGCGGCCCGCGTGCTGGCACTGTTCCGCGACGGGACCACGGTCGAGGTCGGCGGGCTAGTGGCCGAGGACGAAGGGGCCGACCTGGCGATCGTCGCCCTGGCCAATCCGCCGCGGGGGCTGCGGCCGCTGGAGCTGCACTTCGCCCCGCCGGCGACCGGCGAGAGCGTGTTCGCCATGGGACACCCGCAGGGGCTGACGTTTTCCGTCACCACCGGCAGCGTCGGGGCGCTGCGGCGCACGGCCGACTTTCCTCCGGAGCTGCCCGCGCCGGGCGAGCTCGCCCCCGACACCCTGTGGGTGCAGTCCGACGCGGCCATTGCCGGCGGCAGCAGCGGCGGGCCGCTGTGCGACGGCCAGGGCCGCGTGATCGGCGTCAACTCCTGGCTGGCCGTCCGCGAGAACTTCGCCTTCTCCGTCCACGTCGGCCACCTGCAAAGCCTGATGAAGGCCGCCCCGGACAAGCTGGCCAGGCTGCCCGGCGACCGCCCTGTCGGCGAGCTGGATAATCCGCTGGCCACCATCGAGCCGCGCGTGCAGCTCATGTGGCAGGAGTTTCTGCGGGCAGAGCAGGAGTTCGGCCTGCAACTGCGGCGGGCGCGCTCGCCGGCCGAGCAGAACGAGCTGCTGAAGACCGGCAGCCCGCGGCCGAAATACGCCGAGCGGTTCTTGCAGATCGCCGACGGCGAGCGCAAGACGACCGCCGCCGTGCAGGCGTTATTCCTGGCCTGCCAGATGCACCTGCCGGGATTCGACGGCAGCCGCCTGGAACGCGCGATCGACCGGCTCACCGAGGACCACATCACCGACCGCGGCGTGTATCGTATCTTCGGGCAGCTCGCCGGCAACCAGCACCTGGCCTCGAAGGTGTTACTGACCAAAGCGATCGAGCAAAGCCCTCATCGGCACGTGCAGGGCGCAGCTTGCTACCACCTGGCCCGGTGGCTGCTCGCGGAGGGCAAGCCGGATAACACGCCGGCGCTGCGGCTTCTGGAGCGATGCGCCAAGGACTTCGCCGACGTCAAGCTCGAAGGGGGCCAGCTCGGCCAGCTAGCCATGCGGGAGGGCTTTCGGGCACGATACCTTTCCGTCGGATCGACGGCGCAGGAGATCGAGGGCAAGGATGCCGATGGCAAGCCGCTGAAGCTCAGCGAGCTCCGCGGCAAGGTGGTGCTGCTCGACTTTTTTGCCGATTGGTGTCCGCACTGCGTGGCCATGTATCCGCACGAGCAGACGCTCGTCAAGCAATACGCGGGCCGGCCGTTCGCGCTGGTGGGCGTCAACGGCGACAGTTTCGACACGCTGCGGCAGATCATCGGCAGCGGCAAAGTGAGCTGGCGCTGCTGGAACGATGGCCAGAACGGTCCGATCGCCCAGCAGTGGCAGATCGGCACCGTGCCCACGCTGTTTCTGCTGGATGCCCGGGGAGTGATCCGGCAGATCTTCCTCGGCCGCCCGATGCCGGAGCAGCAGTTGGACGAGGCGATCGAGAAGCTCGTGGCCGAAGCGGAAAAGGCGGCCGCAGGGGCGGGGTCGAAGAACAAAGACGACAACCCGTGAGCTAAGGCAGCTAAGGGGCCGGGAGTCGATTTCGTGACGGATGCCGCCTGGCGTGCAGTTGCGCGTACTCGTCACGAAATCGACTCCCGATCCCGTTACGCGGCCACCCCTCACGTCGGCGACGCTACAAGATACCCGGCGTCGAGACGTTGATCCCTTTCAGCGCCATCTTCAGCGCATCGACGTTGGGGGCCACCTCGAAGGCCGTCTGCCGGTCGATCAGGTCCTTTTGCACCAGGTCCCGCAGGCTGGCCGTGAAGTCCTGCATGCCGTCCTCGGCCCCGATGCGGATGGCGTCGCCCAGCTTCTCGTCCGACTCCTCCAGGATCAGCTTGCGGATCGACCGTGCTGAAGAACATGATCTCGACGGTGGGGACTCGCGACACTCCCGGCTTGATCGAGGGCAGCAGCTTTTGAGCCACGATGCCGCGCATGTTGAAGGCGATCGCGCTGCGCAGGGCCGGGTGCATGTTCTGCGGGAACAGGTCCAGGATGCGGCCGATGGTCGAGGCGGCGCTCGAGGCGTGGATCGTGCCGAACACCAGGTGCCCGGTCTCGGCCGCGTGAATGGCCGTCATGAACGTCTCTTCGTCGCGCATCTCGCCCACCAGCATGCAGTCGGGGTCTTCGCGGACCGCGTGCTTCATGCCGATCTTGAAGTCCTTGACGTCCAGCCCGATCTCGCGCTGGTTGACAGATGGCCTTGTCGTCCTTGAACATGAACTCGATCGGGTCTTCCAGCGTGAGGATGTGGACCGGCTCGCGGCGGTTGAGCCAGTTGAGCATCGAGGCGATGGTCGTGGACTTGCCCGAGCCGGTCACGCCGGCCAGGAGCACCATCCCCTGGTCGTAGCGGCAGAGCTTTTCGAGCTGCGGCGGCAGGTACAGCCCTTCGAAGTCGGGGATGAAGTTGTTCACGCGCCGGGCCACCAGGCCCATGTGCCCCATCTGGTTGAGGATGTTGACGCGGAACCGCCACAGCTCGCCGTCCACCTCGACGCCGTAGGCGAAGTCCGCGCCCCCCTCTTCGAGGTAAATCTTCTTGTTGCGGTCGCTCATCATCGGCATGAGCATCTTCCGCATGTGGGCATCGCTGACCGCGGGATGCTCCAGCGCCTTGAGGTCGCCCTTGAGCCGCACGTGGGGAGGGCGGCCCACCTTCAGGTGCAAGTCGCTCCCTTGGAGCTTGACCAGGGCGCGGAACAGCTTATCGACCTCGTTGGGCTGCTGCTTTTCCGGGACGAGGTCGGCAATTTCTTTGTCGAGGTCGTGAGAAGACATGGAAAGACTTCGGGGAAGCCAAGGGGTTCAGGCCAGAACACGGGATTCCGTTCAGTCGATTGTCCACCATCGCCCGCCAACGTTCAAGGCCACCGTGCGCGCCTAGGCGATCCGCTCGGCCCGTTTGGGCCGGTAGATTTCCGTGGCCGTGCCCAGCAGCATTTCGGCCGCGTTGCCGAGCGTTTCGCTGAGCGTGGGGTGCGGGTGGATCGATTCGGCCAGGTCGCGCACCGTGCAGCCCATTTCAATGGCCACCACGGCCTCGGAGATCAGGTCGCCGGCGCGAGTGCCGACGATGCCGACGCCCAGCACGCGCTGCGTGCCCGGCTCGACGATCACTTTCGTCAGCCCTTCGGTGCGGCCCAGCGCTTGGGCCTTGCCGCTGGCGGCCCAGGGATACCGGGCGACTTCGACCGCCTGGCCGGCCTCCTTGGCGGCCGTTTCCGAGAGGCCCGCCCAGGCCACCTCCGGATCGGTGAAGACGACCGCCGGAATGGCCAACGGCTCGAAAGCCGCCGGTTCGCCCAGCAAGGCCTCGACGGCCACTTTGCCCTCGTGCGTGGCCTTGTGGGCCAGCATCGGCTCGCCCGCCACGTCGCCGATGGCCAGGATGTGCTCGTCGGCCGTGCCGCCGCTGGGCATCGACCTCGACGAAGCCGCGCTTGGTGACGCGGACCTGGGTGTTTTCGAGGCCCAGCCCATCGCTGTTGGGTCGGCGACCGACCGAGACCAGCACGCGGTCGAACTTGCGCGTTTGCTCGCCCTGCGGCCCGGCAAGCCGGACCTCGACCTGCGAGCCGGCCTCGGCCAGCGACGCGACCTTGGTATCGAGGTAAATCGCGTCGCACATTTTTTCCAGCCGCTGGTGCAGCGGCTTCACCAGGTCGCGGTCGGCCCCCGGCAACAGGCCGCTGGTCAGCTCGACCACGGTGACCTTCGATTTGAGCGCCGCGTAGACCGTGGCCATCTCCAGGCCGATGTAGCCGCCGCCGACCACCAGCAGCGACGGCGGCACGTCGGGCAGCTCCAGCGCCTCGGTCGAGTCCATCACGCGGTCGCCGGGCAGGTCGAGCGCGGCGATCTTCGTCGGCCGCGAGCCGGTCGCCAGGATGCAGTGATCGTAAGAAAGCTGCAAATCGTCGGGCCGCTCGCCGTCGAGGCGCGGCTCAAGAATGATGGTGCCCGAGTTGAGGAAGGTGCCGCGGGCATGGATCACCTTCACCTTACGCTGCTTGGCAAGCTGTTTCAGCCCGCCTGAGAGGGTGGCGATGATCTTCTCCTTACGCGCCCGCAGGACCGCCACGTCGAGCTTCATCGAGCCGAATTCCAGCCCCCAGTCCTTCAGCTCTTGCGTCTCGGCCACCACGCGGGCCACGTGCAGCAGGGCCTTCGAAGGGATGCACCCCCGCAGAAGGCAGGTGCCGCCCAGCCGCGGCTCGGCGTCCACGAGCGTAACCTGCATCCCCTTATCGGCAGCCAAGAACGCCGCGGCATAACCGCCCGGTCCGCCGCCGAGGACGACTAACTGCGAGTGCATGATGATTAACTCTCCGTAGATGATTGGAGCAGCGCGGAGCGTTACGGCTGGAATGCTACGGCTGCAACTCGCCGCACACAACCACGGGGATGTCGGCCACGCGCTTCAAATCAGCATCGTTCGTCAAGAACGCATCACAGCTCGCAACGATCGCGGTGGCAACTTGAAGAGCGTCGGTCAGCGTCAGGTTGTACTTGGCACGCAACTCCGCCGCACGCTCGCCGATCTCGGCGGTCAGCGACGTGAAGAACACGCCTTGGCCACTAACGATCCGATCGACAAAGCTCTGTCGCACCTTCGTCTGACCAAGGCGACAGGGAACCACGAGGCACTCCGCCAGCGTGATGGGCGAAGTGACTGCCGACAGGCTTCCCGCATCGAGCCGATCAAAGAATCCATCCACAATTGCGCCGTACTGTGGATGACGTTCCACGTAGTAGATGACAGGGGCCGTGTCCAGAAAGATCCTGGTCACGCCTTGGAGGGCATCGGCGACCGTCAAGGCGCACCTCTTCCCTGCTCCCCGCGCTGCTGATCAGCCTCAACTCGGCCCTTCGAAACCCATGCTTGCGCATCGTCCGCCACGTAGGGATAGGCCACGGCTCCCCGAATCTCGTACCAACAGCGCTTTTGCAGATCGGCCTGCGCTCCCGGTCGCGATGCCAATTGATGAGCAATTCTCTCGACGAGCCGCAACTGGTCACTGGGAGCAAGCTGCGATGCCAAGTCGGCTACGTGCTTCAAGCTTATCGAGGTCGTCATCGGTCTGAAGCTTCGGGCGATTCGTTCCCACTCCGTCAATACATTCTTACGCCCCGAACGATCAGAAACAAGCGACGTTCGGCAGGCTCGTATAACGCTATCACAGCAGCCAACGGCCTTTCCGCAGCACGGCCCGGACCCTACAATTCGACCACCCAAGACGTGATTCCCGCACCGATCCGCACACTAGCCCGACGCGCAAGCGAGGGAGAAGTCCCACACACCGGGGCACAAGGCGATTCTCCCTCGCTTGCGCGTCGGGTTAGTGTTCGGGCTAGTGTCGCGTTCGTGCAAGCGAAACTCGACCCGTGAAACAGCAAATCCTCTCGCACACCTACGACAACGGCCTGGTGCTGGTGGCCGAGCCGATGGGCTCGGTTGAGTCGGCGGCCTTCTCGTTCCTGCTTCCCTGCGGCAGCGCCCACGACCCCTCCGGCCTGGGGGGACTTAGCACGCTGACCAGCGAGGTGATGCTCCGCGGCTGCGGACCGCGCGACAGCCGGCAGTTCGTCGAAGACCTGGATAACCTCGGCGTCGAGCGCGGCGACAGCGTCTCGCCCGTGCACGCCAGCTTCGGCGGGGCAACGCTGTCGGACAATCTCTTTGCCGCCCTGGAAATCTATGCCGACTTGCTCCGCCGGCCGCACTTGCCCCCGGACAAGCTCGAGGCCTGCCGCCAGGGCGTGCTTCAAGAAGTCTTCGCCGTCGAGGACGATCCCAGCCAGAAGGCGATCCAGGAGCTGCGCCGGCATCACTTCCCCGCCCCCTACGGACTGCCAAGCCACGGGGATGAAGCCGGCCTGGAGGCCGCATCGATCGACGACGTGTCGGGCTGTTACCAGCGGCTGTATCGGCCGCAGGGGGCGATTCTCGGCGTGGCGGGGCGGGTCGATTGGCCGGCCCTGCGCGACAAAGTCGGCGGGCTCTTCGGCGATTGGCCGCGCCGGCACGTGCCCGATCCGTCCCCCGTCAGCGGCGGCGAGCACGGCTGCACATCGACCACGAGTCGCAGCAGACGCAGATCGCCATCGCGTTTCCTTCGGTGCCTTATCGCGATGAGGAGTACTTCGCGGCCTACGCGGGGATTTGGGCGCTGGGCGGCGGCGGCTTCAGCACGCGGTTCTTCGTCGAGGTCCGGGAGAAGCGAGGGCTGTGCTATTCGGTTTCCGCGTTCCCCTACAACCTTACCCGCGACCTGGCCAGCGTGCTGTGCTACGCCGGCACGACGGCCCAGCGAGCCCAGGAGACGCTCGACGTGATGCTGGCCGAGCTGCGCCGGCTGCCGCAAGGGATTTCGCAGACCGAGCTGGATCTGCTCAAGGCCCGCGTCAAGAGCTCGCTGATCATGCAGCAGGAATCCAGCTCCGCCCGCAGCGGGGCGATTGCCCGCGACTGGTACCACCTGGGCCGCGTGCGGACGCTGGACGAGCTGAGCGCGATCGTGGATGACCTGTCGGTCGAGCGGATCAACCGCTATCTGATCGCCCACCCGCCGCGCGACTTGACCGTGGTCACGTTAGGGCCGGAGCCGCTGCGAATAGCGTAGGGGCGTGGGTAGCGTAAGGGTGTGGCGAAGGCTGAGAAACACCATCGCCACGAAGCCATCTCATCAGCCGCGACAAGATTCGGGAAATGGCGGCGGCGGCGGGCGACAAACCCTCGCCACCGCAGGATCGATGGCCTCGGGCAAGGGTGGGGCGCCAGGCGACAGTTGGCCCCAATTCAATCGACGTACAAGAAGCGATTGGAACACAGCAGCGCCTGGCACAATGTCGCCAGGGCCTGCTCGGCGGGAGGGTCGGCAAAAGGCGTGCTGGCCGACTTGCTGGGCGAAGCCTTGTTCGCAGCACGGTCGGCGGCCACACGGCGGAGCACGCCCAGTTGCCCTTTCAGGAAGGCCACGCCCTCGGCCACTTCGGCCGGCGAAGCCGGTCGACCATAGGCCAGCAGCCAGGCGCGGCTGACTTGCCGGTCCGGATCGTCGCCGGCCTGGGCGATCACGCGGCGGGCGAAGCGGCGCACGTGATCCACGACAGCCTCGTGATTGAGCATTGTCAGCGCCTGCGAGGCCACCGTCGAGGCGGTCCGCACATCGCAGTTTGGCGCGGTCGAGGCCACGTCGAACGGCTCCAGCATGCCCAGCGGCATGGTGCGCCGCACTTGCACGTAGATCGTGCGGCGCAACAGGTCGTCGGAAGCTTCCGTCTTGGCCACCATGATGCCGTTGCCGTCGCGCGTGGCGCGGCCGATGATAATCTGCCCAACGTCGTCGGGGTTCACGGCAATCGCCGGGCCGTCCATGCGCGCCACCCGCTCGCCGCTGACGGAGATCACGGAATCGCGAATAGCCTCGGTCTCCAGCCGGCGCACGCTCATCCGGCCCAGCAGGCGATTCTCCGGATCGATGGCCTCCAGCGCCGCGGTGCGGACCGATGACTGTCGATAGGCCGTCGAGGTGACGATCAGCTTGTGCAGCTGCTTGAGCTGCCAACCGCTGCGAACCAGCTCGTCGGCCAGCCAGTCGAGCAGCTCTGGGTGCGAAGGCCGCGTCCCCAGCGTGCCGAAATCGGCCGGCGTGGCCACCAGCCCGCGGCCGAAGTGGTGCATCCAGACTCGGTTCACGAGCACGCGGGCCAGCAGCGGGTGCCGGCCGCTGGTCAAGTGCCGCGCGAAAGCCAGGCGGCGGCCCGTGGTCGGCAGGCGTGGATCGTCCGTCGCGATCTTCGCGCCCAGGTCGGCCAGCACGCTCAGGTCGCCCGGCGGCACGTGCTCGCGCGGCTGCTGGAAATCGCCGCGGGAGAAGAGATGTGTCGGCGAGGCCTGGCCCGGCACTTCCGTCAGGCAGGCGACATAGTTATCGGCCGGCCGTTTGGCCCGCGCCTGCGCCGTCAGGTCGTCGTAGCGCTTCTTGAAGTCCTGCACCCGCCCCGGTTCATACAGGTAGGCGCTGCCGGCGCTCGACGTTCAGGCTGGGATGGTCCTTGAGAATCTGCCGCTGCTCCCGCGTGCGCTGGTCGGCTTTGGCGTCGCGGGCCGCCCGAGCCAGGGCCTGTTTTGCTGGATCGAGCTTGGCCACTTCTTTGGCGAAGATGTCGGCCACGATCTCTTGCATGTCGGCCCGCCGACGCTCGGTAATGCCTTGCAGCTCGGCATCGGCCTGGCTGGCCTGCTGCTGGTCGTTGGCCGTCCACAGGCTCACCAGCCGGGCCGCGGCGGCCGCCAGTTCTTCGGGTCGAGCGCCGGCTCGAAGATGGCCCGCAAGCGGTAGTAGTCGACCTGCGAGATCGGGTCGTAGCGGTGGTTGTGGCACTGGGCGCAGCCGACCGTCAGGCCCAGCAGCGAGGTCGAGACGATCTTGAGCGTCTCGGCCACGACGTCGTTGCGGGCGACCTTCTGGTCGACGCCGCCCTCGGCCGTGCCGTCGGGAGCCGTGCGGAGGAAGCCCGTGGCGATCAGCTGGTCGGCGTCGTCCGCAGTCAAGTTTCGATAGGGCGGCGTCAGCAGCTCGTCGCCGGCGAGCTGCTCGACGATGAACTGGTCGAACGGCTTGTCGGCGTTCAGCGAGCGGATGACGTAATCGCGATAGCGGTAGGCCCAAGGACGCTCGGCGTCCTTTTCGGTGTAGCCGTCGCTGTCGGCGTAGCCGGCCACGTCGAGCCAGTGGCGACCCCAGCGCTCGCCGTAGGCGGGCGAGGCCAGCAATCCGTCGACCAGTCGCTCGTACGCGTCGGCCTGCCTTGCGGATTGGCATCGGCCATGAACCGCTGCACCTGCTCCGGCGTCGGCGGCAGACCGGTCAGGTCGAACGATAGCCGCCGCAGAAGCGTGTGGGCGTCGGCCCGCGGAGAGAAGCTCAGCCCACGTTGCTCCAATGCGGCCAGCAGAAAGGCATCGATGGCCGTCCGCACGAGCTGCGGCTGTTTGACTCGCCGCAGCGCCGGGCGACGAACGGGCTGAAACGACCAGAAGCTGCGCTCCTCGTCGGTCCACTGCATTTCGGCAACGCTTGCCGGCTCCGAGCGGGCGGTGCGTGCCCCCTGCTCGATCCAGCTTTGGATGACCGCTAACTCCTGAGCGGAGAGCTTTTTCTTGCCCGGCGGCATCTCGCCCGCCGCGATGCGCTGATAGACCAGGCTATCAGCAGGCTTGCCCGGCGCGATCGCCGGCCCAGACTCGCCGCCGGTCAGCATGAGCCGCGCGAGGCGCAGGTCGAGCCGTGCCTTGGGCTTCTCTTCCTCGCCGTGGCACTGGAAGCAATGGGCCTTGAGGATCGGCCGCACGTCGGTCTCGAAGCGCACGCTCTCGAATCGCACCGCCCCGGGGCGACCTGCTGGTCCGTCAGCCCGCGAGGTGGCGCAGATCGTCGGCAGGCAGATGCCGCAGAGCAGCAAAGAAAACGAGAGGCGCATCGGGTTGATGGTCGTTGCGGGCGGGGACGATCGAGGCGGGGCCGGCGCGTCGGTTGCCCTGCCAGTCTACGAATTCGCGCTGTCCGGCTCAACGCAGAAAACCACGGTGTCGCGTTCAAGGTCCGGTGTGATGAGCTTCGTCGGCTCTTGCCCACACAAGAAAGACAACCACGAATAACACGAATGGCACGAATAAAGACAAGAATGATGTGACGCAATGACCATTGGAACTTCTCGATCAGACGGAACCCATTCGTGTTATTCATACTATTCGTGGTTGTCCTCCTTCTTTGACTCGAATCGAGGCGCTCAGCGTCTTCGATTTGCTTGCGTTTGTCCTTACGAACCGCGATAACGGGCAGCACCTGCCGTGGAAGCCATCGATTTCGCGCGGCACGGCTCGCACGCCATCGACTCGCACGGCCCGAGGCCCCTATGACGAAAAACACGCGCATCTCCCGGCGGAAGTTCATCCAGACGGCCTCGGCCGCGGGGGCCGCTTGCACCATCGTGCCGCGGCACGTGCTCGGCGGACAGGGCCGCATCGCGCCCAGCGATACGCTCGGAGGCGCGCTGATCGGCGTTGGTGGCCGCGGGCCGGGAACGTATGGCGATTTGGTGAGCAGCCTGAAATCCGTGGGGCTGAAGGTCGAGAAGCGGGCCGAATGCGACGTCCGCTGGGTCGGCTTGGCCGACAACAAGTCTCGCTACACCGACTTCCGCCGCGTCCTCGAGCGCAAGGACATCGACGTGGTGGCCATCGCCACGCCGCCGCACTGGCACGCCCTGATTTCGATCGCCGCGATGGAGGCCGGCAAGGACGTGCTGTGCGAAAAGCCGTTGACGCGCTTCATCGGCGAAGGCCGTGCGGTGGTCGAAGCGGACAAGCGCTATGGCCGCATCCTCCAGGTCTGCACCTTCGGCCGCTTCGGCGCCAGCCGTGACGGGAAGAACATGCTCACCCACAAGATCATGACCAGCGGCCTCTTGCCAAAGTGCGAGGCCGTGGTCATCAAGCGGGGCGGGCTCAAGGTCAAGGAGTGGAGCGGCCTGGTGAACGCCAAACCCCAGAGCGTGCCGAACAATCTCGATTGGGACATGTACTGCGGCCCCTCGCCGCTGAAGCCGTATCATCCGCACCGCTTCGGCGGCACGCACCGCGGCTACTGGGACTACGAGGGCGGCGGGCTGTGCGACATGGGGCAGCACTCGTTCGACCCGCTCTGCTGGACTTACGGCAAGGACGACACCGCGCCGGTCGAGATCGAGCCGCACGCGCCGCCGGCGCACCCGGAGGTGTGCGGGATGTGGGGCTGGGTCGAGCTGAAGTACGCCGACGGCCTCACGCTCGTCTTCGACAGCGGCGAGTGGGGCCAGCGCCTGGGAAAAGCGGTCGCAGCGCGGCGTAAGCCCGGAGGACCTCTCGGCCGAGAACCGTGAGAAGCTGAAGCAGATGCCCGACCCGGCGCCGCTCTTGAGCTTCGGTGAGGCCGTGCAACAGCGCAAGCCCGCCGGCGGCAACGCCGAAGCGGCCCATCGCACCGTAACGGCGATTCACCTGGCCAACATCGCGATCCGCGTCGGTCGCAAGATTCGCTTCGACCCGGTCAAGGAGACCATTGTCGGCGACGACGAAGCGAACCGGCTGGCACATCAGCCGATGCGCGCCCCGTGGCACCTGTAGCCGCCGTGCGAGATTTCGGCTGCGAGTCGTACACAGTTGATTTGGCCACGAAGAGCACCAAGAGCACGAAGGTGCGAAGATACTGCCTCCTCTGCTTTGTGTTCTTGGTGTCCTTTGTGGCGAATATCCGTGTCTTTAGTGGTCGCGGCCAGGCCGCGCTGGTCCTTCGTGGCTCATTATGGATGGGGCAACTCCGATGGCTGAAACGAGCATTGCCGAATTGGTCGCCAAATTGCCCGACACCGACGCCGAAAAGGACCGCAAGGCGCCGCGCCCCTCCGGCAAAGCGGCCCCATCGGCCAGCAAGTTCACTGGCCCCGAGCCGCGGGAGGCTGCCGAGCTCGTGGAAGGGGTCCTCGCGGGCGGCCGCGACGGCCTGGCCGAACTGATCGGCTTGGTGCGCGAGCCCGCGAGTCCAGACTTCCAAAACTACAAGGCGGAGTACCTGCTGCACTGCGTCGTGCTCGAGGCGGGCCGGCCGGGCAAGGAAGCATCGCGCAAGTCAGTGGCCGCGGCGCTGGCCTCACAAGTATCCAACGAGCGGCTGGCGCCTATGTGCGCGGATTTCTCCTGCGCGAGTTGCAATGGATCGCCGACGCCCAGGCCGTGGCCGCGGTGGGCGCGGTCCTGACCGACTCCCGGCTCGGCGCCGACGCGGCGGCCGCGCTGGTGGCCATTGGCGGCGACGCGGCTGCCGGGCAGCTTCGCGCCGCCTGGCCGAAATCGGAGGGGGCGTCGCGCCAGACGATCCTGCACGCTCTAGCTGCGCTGTCTCATGCCGGCGCCAGGAGGGTCGGCCTGGACGTGTTCCGCGCGGCCCTGGGTTTGCCCGACGTGAACCTGCGGCTGATCGCCGCCTGGGCGTTGGCGGAGGCTGCCGACGCCGATTCGGCCGGCGCCCTGCTCAAACTGGCCGATGCCCCATTGGCCGACAGCGGCCCCTCGATCGAACGCATCAAGGCCACCAGCGCCTGCATGCTGTTGGCCGAGCGTCTGGCCGCTGCCGACAACAAGAAAGTCGCAGCCGAAGTCTATCGGCACCTTCGCGACACGCGCCAAGCCGCCGTCGAGCAGCACGTCCGCGACGCGGCGGGCAAAGCGCTGGCCGCGCTGGAAAGCGCGGAGTGATGATGTGCCGGAGGCAATGAGTCAATTTGCATTTTGCATTTTGCATTTGCATTATCCGAACGAGTGACCACGGACCGATTGCAAAGTGCAAAGTGCCAAAGTGCAAATTGGCCTCGCTGGTTATCGTTCAACAACCGGCACTTTGAACCGCCACGGCGCGATTGCGCCTTCCTTCCAATCGGCGAATTGAAGCGTGACCGTCGCCTGGCCGATGCCGGCCGTTTCGGGGACCCGAACCGGGTCGTGGAAGCGGTTCCCTCAACATCGCTTGGTCAGTGGCACCAGCAAGGTGAGTGGCTTGGCTCCCTCCGCCGCCGGCAAGCGAATCTCCGCCAGCGGATGCACGTCCTTCGGGCATCGCCGATCGACATCGACGAACGCTCGCTCCACGCCTGGATAATGACAGGCCGCGTAGGCTTCCAGCTCGACTTCCCGCCCGCGCACGAGCCTGCCGCCGAGGAGATCGTTGAGGCCCATCCGCAGCGGACCGCCCAGATGGACTACCGGCGCGTCCTGCGGCCGCTGGGCGAACTTATGGACCATGGCGTACATGTGGAACGTGCTGCCCATGTCGGCCCGCACGGCCCAGTAGCCGCCGGTGTTCGTCTTCCAGTCGCGCTGGCGGACGGCGATGTGCAGGCTCGTGTAATCTCCGTCGCCGTCGTGGCCGGAAAAAGAGGCGGGCATGAGCGAGGCAAAGCCGTTCTTGTAGGGGATGGCCTCGGCCGGATCGGTCAGGTCGCCGTCGCCGTTGCGGTCCACGTACATCGTTGTCCCGTCGGAGGCCAGCCAGAGCCGCGTTTTGGCGTCGCGGCCCAAGATCAGCAGGCAGTATTGCACGCTCGCCACGTAGGCCGGCTCCTTCCGCAGACGGTGCTCGAGCTTGATCTGCCGCAGCGCCTTGGCCGCCTTGGCCTCCTCTTCCGACGGTCCGTTGTCTGCCTCCGCACGCCGCTGAAGCGCCTTCTCGACGTGCGAGGTCAGTGCATCGGAGTCGCGGAAGAGGCCCGATGCGGCGCAGTATGAGTGTAGTTTTCCGTCCGCCTCCCCGGCGAGCAGCACGAACACCTTGTCGCCGGCCTTTGCAGCGACCGTGCCGCCTGTGTAGGCCAGGCTGAGGCTCTCTCGTTCCTGGCCGCGATGAACCTTCTCGACCTTCAGCGTGCCGCGGCTGCCATCCCACTCGGCCAGCTGCCCGAGCGCGATGGTTCCGGCACCGGCCACGTAGGCTTGGAACTCGGCCGCATCGCGGAACATAAAGCCGCCGTCGATCCCCGAGGCATCCCACCGCGCGGCCGCGGTCTTTGCTGCACCGGCGCCCGGGCGTTTCTCTTTCGGGGCGGCGTCGTCCTTGGCGGGGGCCGGCTTCTCGGCTTCTTTGCCTTTCAAGCGCTGCAAGGTCGTGCCGACGTAATCGAACTCCAGCCCCGGACGCTGGGTCACCAGCACGATCTCATCGTCTCCGCGCACCTCCCAATCAAAACCCTCCTCGGCGGGATCCGCAGGCTTCACCCAGACGAGGCGATCGTCCTTCAGTTCGTACTCGCCGGCGAAGCGGGTGGCGGTATCGAGGGAAAACCGCTTCTTGCCCCGCGCCCGCAGGAGGACCTTGTGCTTCGCCCCCAGGGGGAGCGTCATCAGCCAAGAGCCAGCCAGCCCGGCGGCGCGATCAGCCTTCTCGGGAGCAGTCCCCGCGGCGGGCGCCTTCGCGGAGCCGATGCGAGGCTTTTCCTCGGCCGTTTCCGCGACGCGCTTGAGCCCGCGGGCCATGGCCGAGCTATAGGACTGATAGCCGAACCAGAAATCGACGGTCGCCCAGGGCGGGATCGAGCGCGGCTGGGCTTTGAGGAAGAGGATGCATTTGGCGCCCTCCTTCAGGCTTGGCAGCCGATCGGCCTCGGCGATTTCGTGGCGAATGACGTTGACTCGAATCTTCCGGTCCTTCAGCTCGCCCTTCAGCACTTCCGAGACGGCGAAGTCGCAGGCATAGTTCACGATGCCCGCCTCGTCAACGATGCCGATCGGCTCGGTGACGATCGTCCCCCCGACGCACAGCTCTGTTTTGGACAAGTAATAGCGGAGCGTGTCGTCCGAGTCGTCCGCGCGGGCCCCGCTCGGCAGCATCGCGAAGGCAGTAACGGCCAGCAAGAAGCAGCGCATGGTTGACCTCTTTCGCAAAAACAACTAACGGTTTGACGCGGTAAGCAATACGTCGCCGGCCGCTATTCCTTGAACGCTCCGACCTTCGCCAGCTCAAACTCGACGGAGAGCTCCGTCGCCTTGGCCGCCCCGACGGGCCAGCAGGCCCAAGTCAAGCGGTAGCGCTCGCCGGCCTTCAACGTGGCCCGCCCGTAAAGGTCCAGACAATCGCGCTCTTCCATCGCGTCCTTGGCGTCATGGCGGCCGTTGTCGAGAAACAGCCGTATGCGCTGGAACTGATGGTTGTAGCCATACTGCGACTTCAAAGCCGGCGTGCGGAGGCGCGGGTTTCTGGGAGTGCCTTCGCTGCGACGCTGCTCCTGTTCGTCCAACGTCTCCCGGTCGTATTCGACGGAAAGCGAGACGGTCTGGCCGTCGGAGAGGCGCGTCAGCTTGAAATGCTCCGGGCCAGCCCGGTGAATGGGGCCCCCGCCACTGCCTTCTAGCACGAACAATTGCAGGCGCTTTGGCGCCGAGGCATCGCCGCCGGTCTTGAGGGTCAGCTTCGGGAAGGCCTTGACGCTTGGCTCATCGCCTCCCGATGCGAGGCCCGCCAGAGCCAGTCCAAGTCCCAACGCCCAGAGGCAGGATATTGAACCCGTTTGAGACATTTGGCCTACGCCCGAACATCGAACAGCCAACATTGAACATCCAACATCGAACTGTTTTCGTTCAATGTTCGAGGTTGGATGTTGGACGTTCGATGTTCGGCTCCTTGCCGCCCCACTGACCCGCCGCCAAAGATAGAAACGCATGGTCGAGTCTCCTCGAAGGGTTCTTGGGTAAGCTGCCTGTTGTTCATCACGGCGCAGGCGGCTTTTTGGCTTGCGCGTCCTTCAGCCGCGTCATCGTCGCGCCGACGTAGTCAGTCTCCAGCTCCGGACGTTGCACTGCCAGGGTGAACTCGTCGGGGCCGCGGGCTTCCCATTCGAACCCCGTCTCGACGCGGTCCGACGGCTCTACCATCACGAGCCGGCTGCCTCGAAGCTCATACACTCCGCTGAAGCGGCCCGCCTTCTCGAGCACGAAACGCTGCCCGGCCTCCGCACGGAGGCTGACTTCGTACTTCACGCCCGCCGGCATGGCCAACATCCAGGGAACGCCCGGCGGCGGCGCGGGCCTGGCCTTCTTGGTTCCAGACTTCTTCGCGCCCCCCGCGCCGTTTTTCGGCACCTTGGCGTTTCGCTTCTCGTCGCCTGGTTGATCCGCCGTCTTGGGCTCGGTTTCGTTGCTGACCGTCGTCTTCGGATCGGAGTCGCCGCAGCCCAAGACCAGGCTGGCCGAAACTGCGCCGACGAGCAGCAGATGATGACGTTTCCGCATGGCACGGTCCTAATACTGGAGGTTTCTTCGCGTGGCGCGAGGATTTTAGGCGGCCACCGAAGACACGGACGAGCAATCCCCGAAAAGCCCGCCATTCAGGAAAGTTGAACCACAAAGAGCACCAAGGACACGAAGGAGCGCGCCCGAGTTGTTCTCACCTTCGTGCTCTTCGTGTCCTTGTGGTTCATCTTGCCATTGTGTTTCGCTGAGGAGCGTAGTCGTATTCGTGCGTGCATGAAGGCTGTTGGATTGCTGGTTAGACGCTTGACGACAGTTGTCGTTCCGGAAACCACGATGTTTCTCGATACGAGAAGATGCGAAACATCGTCGTCTCCTGCTAGGACCACGCGGATCGGTTCGGGACGTTGCTTCGGATTACTTCTTGGCCCGCCGGTAGACCACCATGGCTTGCCCGAACGTGCCGATCTCCTTGAGCCTTTTGGGCCGCGCTTCGCCCAGGCCCAGGTTGATGACCAGTTTGTTATCGTTGAGCTGGTAGATGCCCAGCCAGGTACGGCCCTTGGCATCCGTCAGGTCGATCACCTTGGGGCTGGTCGTGGGGTCGAGCTTGGCGGTCGCCTTACCGGCGGCTGTGCCCGCGAAGGTGAACGTGCCGTCTTTGACTTCCAGGGGGTACGGCGCGTTGCCGGGCTCGCGGATCCGGTTCTTGCCGCCGTGGAGAAAGACCTCGGCTGCCGGCCAGCCAACGCCTACGGCGCTAAACTCCCAGCGCTCCCAGACGCCTTCCAGCTCGGCCAGCTCCTTCTTGGCTGCCCCAGAGACCGCCCCCTTGAGCGGCCCGGGCGGCGCGGTGCTTTCCTTTTCCTTTTCGTCGGGGTCGCTTCGGCCCCACTCCTTCTGGTCCACCGGCGCCTCGCCGCCGAAGCGTTCGTCGAGTTTGCTCAACAGGATGTGGACTCCCTTCAGCATGCTCTTTTCAAAGAGCGTGTTGTCATCCCCTTTCTTTTCCATGCGCTCCGCGCAGCGTGCCATCAGCCCGTAAAGCGCCGCTTCTTCCGGGCCACGGACTGCCAGGCGAAATGACCCTTCGCGGACGTTGGGCCGGCGAGTCGCGGACCCAGTAGAAGCGGTCGTAGATGCGGTTGGACAGTTTCCCCTCGTCCAGCCACCACGTGAACGTGTGCGCGAGGTTATCGGCGTCCTTCAAGATCAGCAGCATGAGCTTGGGGACCCGCCCCTCGGAAAACTGCTCCACGCGGATCGGCTCCTTGATTCGAAGGATCGTGGGCGGCACCGCCTGGTAAGTCGCCCGGACCGCCTTGGCGCGATCGGCCGCGGCGTCCTTCTTCTCCTCCGCGCACGAGCCGGGGCACAAGGCGATTAGCGATGCCGCCGTCAGAACCAGAACGAGCATGCTCCACCGAACAGTCACTGAAGTCCCTCCCACACGTTTGTTCGGAGTGCGTTGACTCGTCACCGCTTTGGGATTCTTTTGTCGCGTTGGCATTCAGCCGCGGTTGACCTCTTCTCAAGATCCCAAAGCGGCGACGAGTCGCACGCACTCCAAAAGCGAGGTTCTCGTGCTTATTTGGTTGGCCTCACCATCACGGCGCCGAGGTAATCCGACCCGGTTTGGCTCAGCGGGGGCTGGCCGACCAGGGTCAGGTGCCCCTCCGGGTGAATCTCCCACTCGAAGCCCAACAGACGGCGGTCGTTCGGCTCGACGATCACCAGCCGGTCGCCTTGCACCTCGTAGACGCCGCTGTTGTTCAGCAACTCCGGATCGAGGCGGTAACGCTCCCCGGTCAGGTGAGTGAGCGTCACTCGGTGCATGAAGCCGGCCGGCAAGTGCATTAGCCACCGGTGGGCCAGAACCTGCTGGACCCCTGCCGCCGGCCCCGGCAGTGCCCCAGACGGCTCGGGCCGCGACTGGGGCGGCATGACGTGGGCGGCACTCGCCGGCGCCAGCGCGCTCTCCACTGCCGGATCGGCCGCGCCAAGCCGGCGATCGGCAAGGCCGCCGTCGCCAGCATTCCCAAGGCCATCACGGCAGCCCGCGAGGACCGGCTCATCCGCAGTTCCCGTCGGCGTTTCTTCTGCACCAGTCGGACGATCCGCTCTTCGAGCTCTCGGCAAACGGCGTTCCCCTCGTCGAGGTCCGCACCGGGGCTGTCGAGCAGCGCCGCGCTGCACAGCGCGCTGGGCCGAACGGCTCCCCATTCCGCCACGCGGACAAGGGCTTCGGCGAAGTGGCGGCCGTCGCCGCCGGCCCAGGTGACGTAGTCGTCGCAGATTTGCTCGCGCAGCCGCACGAGCCGCGCATTGAGCGATCGCAGCAGCGGATTCCACCAGAACAGGGTCGTGCAGCAGCATTGCAGCAGGGCCACCCAGTGGTCTCCCCGGCGAATGTGGGCCGATTCATGCAATAGCACGTAGCGAACCTGCTCCTCGTCCAAGCGTTCCGCGAGGCCGGCCGGCAGGATGATCCGTGGCCTGAACAAGCCCAGCGAAAATGGGATCAGAACGAGCGGCGCCTGGCAAAGCTCGACGCGCTGTTTGATCCCCAGCAGCCGGCACGTCTCGGCGGCCGCGTGCGTGAGCGCCGGGTCGTGGACGGCCCGAAGCGTGGCCCGCAGACTGGTCAACGTCTCTAGCCCGCGGGCAAACCGGGCAGCCACCACCACCGTGCCGATCCCCCACACGCAGATAAGCAATGTTCCGAGTGCTTGGCCGGCCGACAACGGCAGTCCGTGGGCGGCTGTCACCTGCGGATTGCTTTCGTCGCCTAGTCGTGCTCCGGCCGACGGTTCATCGTTGGTGTCACTGGACACGAGCAAAGCCGGATCGCTGGGAAGACCCTTTTGTCCGTCCAGGGTTGCCGTCGCCACGGGTAGCTGAAAACCCCAGCCAAGCACGGTTGCCAGTGAAAACACCAGTGGGCTACCGACCAGGACCACGAGGACGGTCAAGAGCAAGCCATGTCGCAGCGGCGCGGGATAGCGGCCGAGGGGCCGCACGGCGAGCAATCCCAAGCCGCAGAGAAGAAGCGACGCGGCGCCAACGTTGAAGAGGAAGAGCACCGCTTCCGGTCTCACGAGGTAGGGCTCGAGCACGGTCATGCCTTCCCTCCTTCGTCCTCTTGCTCAGCGTCTCTTTCGGTGTCGGCGAGCAGTCTCCGCAGACGCTGGGCTTCTTTGGCCGTCAGTCGCTTGCCTCCCAGGAGGCTCATCACCATTTCGCTGGCCGAGCCGCCAAAGAACTCGTCGATGAACCCCTCCGTCATCCTGCGGGCCGTCGTCGGGCCATCCACCGTAGCCACGTAGCGGAAGGGGCCGGCCGATTTATTCCGCCGCAGCCAGCCCCGCTTCTCCAACCGATCGACCAGGTTCAGCACGGTGGTCCGCGTGACGGACCTGCTGGCGGCAATCGTCTCCCAGATCTGGGTGACGGTCGCTCCGGCGTCCTTGGTCGCCCAGACCGCTTCCAGGATCTCGTGCTGGGTGGGCGTCAATTTACCTTCCGGCCTAGGCACGGTTGCTCTCCCTGCCCTCTTGATCTTCGCGAAAGTCGCTGAGACGACATCTGTCGTCACGAATATTCTAGACCAACGACGGTCGTCGTCAAGTGGGTGGCCGGAGACAGCACGTGATGGGCCCTCGGCGGCTGGCGCGGCCTTGGCTACCGTCCGGCGACCACACGCGGCGGGCTAATCCACGGAGCGGGCCACGCGAATGCCCACGCCGCGCGAGCCGGGGGCCATGGTTCCCGCGCGTGGCAACGGAGATGCCTCCTTAGGATCGACCGTGCCGTAGGTGACGCCCAGTGAGTTGCGGCTGGCCGAGGCCGTCTGGGCCGCACGCTGGCTGGCCGAGCCGCCCCGGATCACGCGCTGCTCCCGCGCGACGAGCCGGGCGGGTCGATCGCCTCGCGCTGGCTGTAGTACTTCGCGTCGTAACGGTCCCAACACCACTCCGGCACGTTGCCGTGCATGTCATATAGGCCCCACGGGTTGGGTTTGCGCGTGCCCACCGGCCGCGGCCGCCCCTGAGAATTGCCAGCGTGCCATTCGTATTCATCCAGCAGCCGCGGGTCGTCGCCGAAGTGCCACTTCGTCTGGGTGCCAGCCCGGCAGGCATACTCCCACTCGGCCTCGGTGGGCAAGCGGAAGCCATGGTGCTTGCCGCGAGCGATGGTCACCTTGTCGCCATCGACAGCATAATAAGGCTCCAGCCCGTGCCGCAGGCTGAGCTGATTGCAAAAGTCCACCGCCGTCAGCCAACTGACGCCGACGACGGGCAGCCGGCCCGTCGCGCTGCGCTCATGATCGCCCTTAGCGCCGTCGCTCGCACCGTCCCTCGTATCGCCAGCCAGGTCCATGACTTCGATGAACTCGTCGCGGGTTACTTCACGCGTGCTCAGCAGAAACGGGCGGCTGATTTCAACCTCGTGGCGGGGCTTCTGATCGGCGGCGGCGTCTTTGTCGTCCTCGGCGGCGCCCATCTGGAACTTGCCTTCGCGCACGCTCACCATCTCGATCTTGGGCGTCAGCGGGGGCGTCTTCCATCGCGGGGCGGGCTGGCCGTTGACGAGGGGTGCCAGCTCCAGCCGCGTGATGCGGAAGCTGCTCTTGCGGGCGCCGATGAACAACGTCGCATCCTTCGGGGCATCAGGCGGAGGACCGAGCGAGACCGTCTCGCCCGCCCAGGCCACCAGCCGCTCGCCATCGACGTATACATCGAGCTGCGTCCGCCTGTCGCGCGTGCGGACGCTGCACTTCACCGTAACGGGCTTGCCTTTCCAGAACACCGTGTTGCGGACGGCGGTCGAGTGCTGACCCGGGCCGTCCCCTTCGAGCATGCCAAAGGTGGTCGTCGTCGCTCCCAGGTCGAAGACCACTACGAACGAGCGATCGCCCGAGACCAGGCCCAGCCGCAGGGCTTCCTGGCCGCTCTTGCGCTCCGCGGTGAACGTCACCAAGTATTCTTCCGGCGGCTTGCCGGGCAGCGCGAGGTCGGCGAAGGCGTCGGTGGAGGCCGGTGAGGTCAGGGCTTGCCCGTCCCATTCCCAGCGGCCTGACAGGGCCTGCCCCTGAGGATCGATACCGTCCAGAAAGTCCGTGTGCCGAAATCCGTTCTCGGCGTCCGACGCTTGTTTCGCCGGCCCAGCCGTCGAGGCACCCGCCGCCGCGGTCTTGTCGGCGACCGGAGTGATCTCCACCGTCTTGCCGCCCACGGGATCGCCGTCGGCCGTTGCTGTGCCGTGCGGGTTGTTTCGCGGCCAGGGCAGCTTGCCCATGCTGGCCAGGACGATGCCGGCCAGAACGACAGCGGCCAACGCCAATGCGGCCGCTGCGCACAGTGACCGCCAGCGGCCCACGGTCGAAGGAAGCATCGCGCCAGGGTGAGGCGCCGGGACCATCGCGGCACGGGGCAGGGCGGTTCGCATGGGGCTGACCTCCGCAGATTTGGCCTCGAGCTGCCGCTGCAATTCCTCGATCACATCGTGCATGCTCGCCACGCGGTTTTCCGGCCGCTTGGCCACCATCCGCTGAAAGAGCGAGTCCACCGCTGCGGGGCAGTCCGCACGGTGCTCGCGCAGCGAGGGAACCGGCTGCTCGCGATGGGCCAGCACGACCTCCATCGCCGTCTCGCCCTGGTATACGTTCTTGCCGGTGAGCAAATAGAATAGCGTGCAGCCCAGGCTGTAGACATCGGCCCGATGATCCGCTCGGCGCGGATTGGCCGCCTGTTCAGGGGCCATGAAGGCGGCCGTGCCCAGCAGCGCCTGCGAGGCGGTGAGGTCGCCATCGCCAGGCTGCTCCGTCCACGGCGCACGGGCGATGCCCATGTCCAGGACCTTGACGGTGCCTCCGTCATCCAACAGCAAGTTGCCGGGCTTGATGTCGCGATGGACGATGCCCATGCGGTGCGCGTGCTCGAGGCCGCGGGCCGCGTGAAGCACGTATTCCAGAGCGGCCCGCAGCGGCAGCGGCCCGGTTTGCCGCACCACCTCGGCCAGGTTGCGGCCGGGGACGTACTCCATCACCAGGTAGTGGAGGCCATCGGCCTCGCCGGCATCGAAGGCCGTGACGACGTGCGGATGGCTCAGGCGGGCCGCCGACTCGACCTCGCGGCGGAACCGGCCGCGGCCTTCCTGGCAATCGAGCCACCGCGGCGAGAGCACCTTGACGGCCACGGTGCGCCGCATTTTCTGATGCACCGCCTTATACACGCGCCCCATGCCGCCGGCGCCGATCGACTCGCCCAGGACATAGGCTCCCAGCACGGTGCCTGGCGGAAGAAGGCCCGCCGGCCCCACGCCGGGCTTGGAAGATGCGGCCGCTCCACCCAGATCCGTCGCTCGAATGGCCTTCGCGTGCGCGACAAGCTGGCGATATGCGGGATCGTCATCCGCCGCCGCAGGTGCCGCCCCTGCTTGCAGTGGCAATCCCGCGAGGACCTGGCCGAGCGGCCCCGTCGAGCCATCGAGCGCCGCGAGCGTTTCCTGGCAGGCGGCGCAGGCATCCAAATGACTATCGAAGGCCTCGTGGTCCTCGCGCGCGAGCGTAGCGGCGGCGAACTCTCGCCACGCTTCGCGCGTCGGGCAGTCAAGCGGCGGCTTCATGGGGATCATTCTCTCGCGACGAGCCTCCAACACTAGAACGCGGCGGCGTCCCGCGATTCCGAATACGGCCCATTTTGCATTTTGCATTTTGCATTTGGCATTCTCCTTCGATGGTGAGGACTGTTTGCAAAGTCAAAATGCAAAGTGCAAATTGATCCACCGCTGCGGGCAGGCAGGGGACTACTAACTCGTCACTCCACGAGCCCTTCCAGCTCTTCGCGCAGCCGCTGGAGCACGCGATATTTGGCTTTGCGGACGGCAGCCGGAGTCATCCCCAGCTCCGCCGCCACGTCGGCGGGCGATTGCTCTTCGACCTGGGTTCGCCAAAACGCCTGCCAGGTCGTCGGCTCGAAGTCGCCGCGAATCCATTCCAATGCCTGGCGGACGCTCGCAGCGCATCACGCCGGTCTCTTCGTCGTCCTCGGCCGAGACCGGCAGTGGATCGGGCACGTCCTGGAGCAGCAGCCGGGCGGTGGTGCCGCCTTGGGCGGCCGCCTCGTCGCCGTGGCGGCGATAGTGGTCGCGAATCTTGTTGGCCGTCACGGTCCGCAGCCAGCCGCGGAGCGTGTCGCCCGGCCGGTCGCGGTGAAAGCCGCCGATGTGCTGGGCCACGGCCTGAAACACGTCCTGGAACACGTCGGCGGTCGTCTCGGCCCCCAGCTCTGCCCGGCGGCACCAATGGTGCACGAGCGGGGCGTAGAGCTCGACGAACCGCTCCCACGCGGCCGGCTCATCGGCCTGCACCCGGGCCAGCAGCGTTAGCGAAGTGCGGTCCATTTCGAGTCAACCCGTGCGTAGCCGAAGTCCCCAGACTTCGGAAAGGCTGAACTCTGGCGAGTTCAGCTACGAGCGGCACCGCGCGCCCTTGCTTGAGTCTAATGTGCGGCGGCGAATGTTTCGAGAAAGATAGCCCTGCCGCACACGCAGGGTGCCGCGAGCATGACCTTGTCATACTGAGCGCAGCGACGAATCTCTCCCAGTGTCGCCAGCGCAGCTGTGAAGATCACTGCCCGCCTTGCTGCCGCGCGAGCCACTGGAGGCCGCGAGCCACGGCGGCGGCCCGGGCTCGTTTGGCGGCAGTCTCGGCCGCCAATTGCGCGGCCTCCGCCTCCAACCGGGCGGCCTCGGTTGCCTGCCGCTGCCTGGCATTCAGCTCAGCGCCGCTCCTGCTCCGCGTGCCGCGTCGCCAGCCCATAGCCGGCGAAGAAGGCGGCCACCACCAGCGTCAGCAGGAACAGCGACGCGAGGCTCCATTGGAACCAGGGGCGTGGGCGACGTGCACTCATGGTGTTTCTCCCATGCCGGACTGCGGCCAACTGATCCCCGCTGGCGACGACCAGGCCCGCGTGATGGCGCGTCGTTGCTGTGCCTCGGCCTGCTGGCGGGACTCTTCAGCCGCACGGGCTTCCAGCTCGGCACGTCGTCGCTCGGCTTCTGCCTGCTTCGTCGCCAGCGAGTAGCCGGCAAAGAACGTGGCCACCAACAGCGTCAGCAAAAACAGCGACGCGAGGCTCCATTGGAACCATCGCCAGTGTTCATGTCTCTTCATGGTTGGCCTGCGGTGACGTCCCACGGCGTTTTCCCTACTGCCCACCCTCTGCCGACGCATCGCGCGGCGTCAGCTCCGGCAATCCCTGGCGGCTGCGCAGCTCGTACAGCAGGGGCAGGTTGCGTTGGCCTCTTTCGTCGCGCACATCAACCAGCTCGCCGTCGTCGTACTTCAGGAACTCGAACCACGACGGCGGGCGCCGGCGGTAGACGGCGCGCCAGGTCCCCTGTGGCCGGCCGCCACGGAGGGCTCCCACGAAACGGGCGTGCTGCAACAGCCGCTGCTGCACCTTTCCGTCGGCATCGAGCGCGTGAATCTCTCGGCTGTCCTCGTCGCCTCGCACCGTGAACCGGTTTTCCCCGCACACGAGGTCGAAGGCGTCGTCGTTCGAGCTGGGCACCAGCTTCCACCCCTTCCCATCGACGAAGTTCCTGGGCCAGGCGAAGGCATAATAGCCGTCGGGATAGAGGTGCAAGTGCCAGCGGCCGACACCCGACCATTCGCCCGCGATCCAAGGCCTTGCCCGGCTGACTTGCGGAGCCATCGGCCTCACGATCACGAGCACAACGGCCACACAGGCCGTCAGCAACAGCAGGTCTACGACGCGGAATTGCAAAAGGCGACGGACGGACCGTGCCTCACTCACGGCGATTCTCCTCCTGCGCGGAAATCGAGCCGATCAAAATCCAAAAGCGGCGACGAGTCGCCGCACTCCGAGATCATCCCGGCGCGTTTACAGCTTCGCCAACTCCGCGGTCGCGTCGCCGAAGCGCTCGGCCTTCACGCCCATGCGGTTCATCAGCGACAGGTACAGGCTGCACAGCTTGCGGTTGTCGTCGCCGCGGCCGGTGTAGTCGAGCACGCGGCCGGTTTCGAGCGTGCCGCCCAGGCCGCCGACCAGCAGCGACCGGCAGCTTGCGTCGAATCGTGCTGGCTGCCGGACCACATGTTCGAGAGGAACATCAGGCACGAGTTGTCGAGCACCGTCGATGTCGCCTTCCGGCATCGCGGCCAGCCGGCCGGCGAGGTACGCGAGCTGGCCGACGTAGTAGCGCGTGACGCGCTCGTAGGCGTCGGAGTGGTCCTCGTGCGAGGTCGGATGGTGGGCCGTGCGCACGTCGAGGAACGGGTAGAACAGGCCGGACAGGTCGCGGCACAAGCAGCAGCGTGGCGACGCGCGTCTTGTCGGTCTGGAACGCCAGCGCGATGATGTCGCACATCAGCCGCATGTGCTCGCGGATGTCCTCGGGCAGGCCGTTGTCGGGCCGCGGCATCGCGAGCGCCGGCCGGCCGCGGTCGTGCGCGTTGTCGTCGGCCTTGTCCTTGTCGGCGCGGGTGCGCTCGACCCGCTTCTCGACCTCGCGGACGCTGGTCAGGTACTCGTCGAGCTTGGCCTGGTCGGCGTGGCTGACCTGGCGGCTGAGCGACGCGGCGTGCTCGCTTGACGCGGTCGAGAATGCTGCGGCGTCCGCTGGCTGCCCTGGTTGTCGAACAGGCTGTCGAACGCCAGCGACGGATAGACCTCCATCGGCACCGGCGAGTTCGCGTCCTGCCAGGAGATGTGCGAGCTGTAGGCCATCGAGAAGTTCGTCTCGTGGTAGCCGGTGATCGGCTGCTCGCAGCCCAGCACCAGGCTCGGCTGCGGCGGTCTCCTCGCCGAAGTGGCGCGGCCAGCACCTGATCGATGCTGATGCCGCCGCGCAGCACGGCGCCCTTCTGCAGCGCCGCGCCGGAGAGGATGTTGCCGGTCTGGCCGGGATGGATGCCGACGCCGGTCGCCTGCTTGTTGAACAGGCCCGAGATGACGTTCAGCCGCGACCGGAACGGCGCGAGCGGCTCGAGGCTCTTGCTCAGCTCCATGTCGCGCGCCGGCGCCCTTGGCCCACCAGTGCTTGGGGCTGATGCCGTTGCCCATGAACAGGGCGGCGAAGCGCTTGGGCGGCGGCGCGGCGCTGGCGGCGTGGCGCGGCGGCTCGCTGCCCCAGACGGGAAGCGATTCCAGCCAGGGCAGGGCCATCGTCACGCCGACGCCGCTGAGGAGCGTGCGGCGAGTGATGCAGCGAGGATTTCGCATCGTCATGGCTCAGGCTTCCCGCGATTGTCGTAGCGACTGCCGGCTGGTGACGATCGCCTCGACGAGCTCGCCAGGGCCGCGACGGCTAGCTCGATCGGGACACGCCCGCTCGCGTGTCCGGCCTCTGGAACTGCGAGCCGCGTGCCTCCGACCACTGCGAGTATCCCATTGCGGCCGCCAGCGTCTGCATCTTCTTCGAGCGTCGGCTGGTCGGAGGCGAGCAGCGTCCGGCCCAGGGCGTAGGAGAACAGCTTGCGGCAGAAGTTGTCGAGGAAGTCGTCCTGCCGCTTGTCGCGCAGGTAGCTGCGCAGGCCGTCGAGCCCTCGCCGCTCGCTGCCGTCGGGGAAGGTCGCGCGGTTCTCGACCGGCCGGCCGCCGAGGTCCTTCGTGCGGCGCTCGCCGATCGGGCCGAAGCCTTCGAAGACCAGGCCGACCGAGTCGAACCGCTGGTGGCAGCCGGCGCAGGTCTTGTCGGCGCGGTGGCGGGCCAGCAGTCTGCGGCAGCGTCAGCTCGCCGAGCTTGGCCTCGTCCTTCGGCAGCTCGGGCACGGTCGGCGGCGGCGGCGGGATGTGCTCGCCCAGCAGCCGGCGCACGACCCAGTAGCCGCGCTTGACCGGACTGGTGCGCAGGCCCGGCGAGTTCTTCGTCAGGAAGACGGCCATCGGCAACAGGCCGCCGCGGCCGTAGCGCGTCGGCGTCGTCGACGCGGACCCAGCGTCGTCCGGCGCGCGTCGGCGGAATCGGGCATGCCGTAGTGCTTCGCCAGCGGCGCGGTTCACGAACGTGTGCTTGCCGTACGAGCAAGTCGAGCACCGAGCGATTGCTGCTGCGCCACGTCGATGAAGAAGCGGACCGGCTCCTCGAACATCGCCTGCCGCAGCTCGTTCGTGAACGCCGGAAACCGCTCGCGATCGACGCTGTTGTGCTCCTCGAAGCGGCGGAAGTCGAGCCAGTTGCCGCCGAACTCGGTCGCCAGGCCGCGGACGCGTCGGATCGCGCAGCATCCGCCGCGTCTGCGCCGTCAGCACCTCCGGCTGGTGCAGGTCGCCGGCGGCGGCGTGGGCCAGCAGCTCGGCGTCGGGCATGCTCGACCAGAGGAAGTAGCTCAGCCGGCTGGCGAGCGCGTAGTCGCGACAGCGGCCGCGGCTGCCGGTCGCCCGGCTCGGCGCCAGGTCGAAGCGGTAGCAGAAGTGCGGCGACAGCAGCACGCTGGCGAGCGTGTCGCGGATGCGCCTCCTCGTGGCTCAGCTCGTCCTCGCTTGCGCAGCGTGCGATAGAACGCCAGCAGCTCGTCGCGTTCGGCCGGCGGCAGCGGCCGGCGGTAGGCCCGCTCGGCGAACGTCGACGCAGCGCCTCGAGGTGGCTCGGCTCGGCGGCCAGCCGCGTCTCGCTCGACCCAGCGGATCGTCGGCCGACGATGTCGGCGAAGTAGGTCTCGATCGCCTCGACGGCCTCGTCGCCTGGCGCCGTTCTGCTTCGGCCTTGGCCAGGTACAGCCTCGGCCAGCCGCGTCATCTTCGCCGCGCGACGTCGCGTCCTTGTCCTCGGAGCGGGCGAAGTCGAACTCGGCCTCGAACATGAACCGCGGCGGCTCGGCCCGCTCGAAGAAGATGAAGTCCTTGTACTGCCGCATGCGGCGCCAGCGTGATGAAGTTCAGCTCGTGCCACAGCGCGTCGAGCTCGCCGGCGCTCGCGTCGTCGAGGATCAGCTCGCACAGCGGCTCGTCGTCGCGGAAGTAGCCCTGCATCAGGTGGAAGCCGGCCGTCAGCAGCCGGCCCTTGCCGGCCGCGTTCGGGTCGAAGTACGGCCCGCGGTCGACGACGACGAACGCGTCGGGGAACACCGCGCAGAACCGCTCGACAGCGACTTGCGCATCTGCTCGACGGCCGCGGCATCGGACTTGTCGAGATCGAACAGCGGCGCCAGTTCGGCCGGCCGCCTGTTCAGCATGCGGCGCAGCTTCTGCGTGTCGGCCGCCACGTCGCCGGAGTATCCGCGTGCTGGCGTGCGGCGAGCTGGCGATTCCGCCACAGCACGAACGGCTGGCTGCCGGCGGAGATGCCGCTGACGCTGCAGCTTCGTCGACTCGGCGGCTGCAGCTGCTTGCGCAGCCGCACGACGAGGTCGCGCATGCTGCTCGCAGCCCGGCGGCGAGCGCCGTCCGGCCTCGCGTCGGCGGCGGCAGCTCCCGCCACAGCGTGTCGCAGCACGGCCAGCGGCCCGACTGGCAGCTCGCGGTCCGTCAGCAGCGACCAGACCAGCGCCAGGTACTTGGCGCTCAGCTGCGACTCGCGTCGGCCACGTCGTCGAGGTCGATTCGCGGGCTGCCCAAGCGCCGCGCGGTGCTGGTACCGCCAGGCGGCGAGGAAGTAGTCGGCGAGATCGACCTGGTGGCGCTCGTAGAAATCGACGATCCGCTGCACGCAGTACTTGTCGCGGTCGGTGTCGGTCACGACGGGATGCGGGGCGAAACGAAGCCCTCCGGCTTCAGCACGACGTGATCGGCGACGAGCCGCGCCGCGGCGAGGTACTTCTTCAGCAGCGCCGGCGACATGGCCAGCGACTCGCCGGAGTTGTCGAAGCCGGCCTCGTTGGCCGGATCGACCGGAAACTCGCGCGTCGGCCGGATGTCGACGCCGGTCAGGTCGCGGATCGTGTAGTCGAACTCGGCGTTGCTCAGCCGCCGGGCCAGCACCGGGCCCGGGTCGCCCGCGTTGCGCGTCGGCCTCGAACTCGTGCAAGTCCTTGATCCAGGCGACGAGCGCCTGGCGCTCATCCTTCGTCGGCCGGGCCTTGGCGTCCTCCGGCGGCATCTCCTCTGCCTCGATCCGGCCGAGCACAAGCGTCCAGAGCCGATAGTTGCTCGCGACGGCGTCGGCCGATGAATACGTGGCAAGATCGAGCCTGCCTTCCTGCTTCGTCTTGCCGTGGCAGCCCAGACAGTACTTCGTCAGCAGCGGCTGCACGCGATCGGCGAAACGCTGTTCCAACGCCTTGCGCGTGGTCTTATCCGGTTCGGCGGCCAACGCCCAGCCGCTGATCAGGAAGGCAGCGGCCACGAGGAAGGTCTTGCCGGTCACGATGATTCGCCTCGAAAGATTCGCGGAGACTGTCCGGTCGTTCGGGTCAAGCCACGTCAATTAGGAACCACAGAGACGGATCGGTCATCGACGCCACTATCGCTAAGTTATTGCTACGATTGCGATCCTCGCTGTCAATCTCTTCTCTGTGCCCTCGGTGCCTCTGTGGTCCACTCAAGCTGGCGGCCCACATGACAACATATTCTGCCAAATTCCGACTCGCGACATTAGCTCGACACCTGGTCGCGCACCAGCTCTGCAAACAGCTCCGGGCGCCGCGTGCGGAGCGTGTAGTTGGGCAGCGATCGCTGGCGGGCCAGCACCGCGGCCTCCAGCGTGGCGACAATCATCTCGTCGCGTATCTGCTTGGCCTGGGTCGTGGCCAGCAGCTCGCCGTCGGGGCCGAAGACCAGCGCCGCTCCCGGCGTGATGCGGCTGCGCCGGGCTGGTCGCGGGGCACCGCATCGACGTAGCCGGCGCGGCCCGCCTGATCGGCCAGCACGGCGAAGCAGGCGTTCTCCCGTGCCCGCATGCAGTAGCCCTGGAAGTAATCGTGCGTGTAGCGGCCGGGCGGCGGCCTGCGCTCTCCGGCGTGTCGTCCCACATCTTGATGCGGGCCGCGTGCGGCATGAGGATCACGTCGGCCCCCCGCAGGGCCAGCACGCGGGCGATCTCGGGGAACTGGTTGTCGTAGCAGATCACGATGCCGATCTTGCACTTGCCGACGTCGAAGACCGTGATCTCGCGGCCCCCCTTGTAGAACAGCACTTCGTCCCGCGAAAGGTGCAGCTTCCGCTGCTTGCCGAGGTAGCCGCCGGGGCCGACGACCACCTGCGTGTTATAGACGATATCGCGCTCCTTCTCGCTTAGCCCGACGCAGAGCGTCAGGCGGAACTGCTTGGCGAGCTGTTCGAGCCGCTGCACGCTGGGGCCGCCGGGGACGGTCTCGGCCAGGTCCCAAGTGTTGGGCGTGCAATGTCCATGGATCACCAGCTCGGGAAACAGCACGAGATCGGCCTTCTCGGTGGCGGCCCGCTCGCACCAGCCGGCCATGCTCTTGAGCACGCGGTCCGGCTCGCCCAGGAAGCCGTTCATGCTGACGGCGGCCATACGTGTGGTTTGCATTTCGTGCTTGTTTCGGATTTCGATATTCGGATTTCGAGTTTCGGCCGCCCTACGGCCGCCAGTATCTTCGCTCGACTTTGGCCGCGACCGTGCCGATGCCGTAGTACCCTACGGAAATACGCCCGACGTGGGTCAGCAGGTCGTAGGCCCTCCAGCGGTCCCAGCCGAAGTCTTCTTCCATCCACAGGATCAGCCGGGCATAGGCCTCGGCGATCGACCGCTCCATCGGGCAGCCGCTGACCACGCACATGATCTCGCCGGGCGACTCGATCCGCGGGCCAGCCAGCTTCTTGCCTTTCATCAGGTCCACGGTCACGGTCGTCTCCGACGGCATCTCCAGGCCGGTCGCCGAAAGCTCACCGTGCCCCATCGCAGCGTGGGCATCGCCCAAGTACAAGAAGCCGCCACTGACGAAGACGGGCAGCAGCACCGTATTGCCGGGGCACGTCTCGACGATGTCCATGTTGCCGCCGTGCGGCCCGGCGGGGATGGTGGTCGGCACTCCCCAGTCGGGCGCCGTGCCGATGCAGCCCAGCATCGGCGTGTAGGGGATCGTCAGCTCGTCGCTCCAGTAGATCAGGCCGTCACGGATCGGGCAGACGTGCGCCCCGTGCGGCACGTCGGTGCCGAGCCATTCGCAGAGCTGCCTGGGGGCGCCGGTGTAGGTGGCGCACTGGCCGTCGCGCGGGCGGATTTCGACGATCTTCACCGCCAGCGCGTCGCCCGGCTCGGCCCCCTCGACCCAGATTGGCCCGGTCACCGGATTGCTGTAGGGCATCTTGCTCTTGTCGCGGCGGTCGCCGGGCTTACGAATCTGGCCGGAGAGCGCGTCCTCGGCCTCAACGACGATTGTTTCGCCCGGCTGGATCCGCGCCCGCGGCGGCGGATGACGGCTGAACTCGTAGTTGAGCGGCTGAGCGGGGATGTGCTGCATGGCGATGACGGCGCGGTTTCGAAGAAACACTAGCCCGACGCGCAAGTGCGCAAGCGAAGGAGAGGCGGGTACATGCTCGGAGTTTGGCGGCGCCTCTCCCTCGCTTGCGAGCTTGCGCGCTTGCGCGTCGGGCTAGTGTCTCGCGGAACACTTCGATGAGGTGCGACTGGAGGTGAGGATAATGCGGCCGCTCGTCGAAAACTAGCGGGGGGCGGGTATACTGTTGCCGACGGCGCGACCGAGGCAAGCCGTGTTGTCACGACGTCAGGCGTAAACGCGACCCACGATCAACGGAGCCTGCCATGCGACAAGTCCTCTCTCGACGCGAATTGCTACGGACATCCCTCGCGGGCGCAGCGGGTGTTGCGCTGCTGAAACCTGCCCTGACGGCTTTGGCGGCCGAGCCGGCCGCTGCAACGAAAGACAAGCCCGGCGGCGAAGTGCCGCCGCTGGCCGCGATCTCCGGCAAGCCGCGCGAGCGCGGCCTGCAATACGGCCGGGCTTACCGCGACGATATCCGGCAGTTCCTCGACAAGGAAATCTACGGCTCCTTTGTGCAAAAACCCTCGCCCAAGGACGAGATGCTGCGCTACGCCGCGGCCTGCGGCAAAGTCGTCAAGGAGGTCTGCCCCATCGTGCACGACGAGATGGAGGGACTGGCCGAAGGCGCGAGCCTGCGGCTGGAAGAAGTCCTCTTGCTTTCGCTGCACGAAGAGTTCCAGCATCGCGGCGCGCTGCCCAAGGTGCCGCATTGCACGGCCGTGGCGGTCGGCCCGCCGACCACTGCCGACCGAGTATCGCTGGTCGGGCAGACCTGGGACTGGATGACGAGCGTCTATGGGCTGTCGCGGATCGTCGATTGGCGGCGCGACGAAGGGCCCAGCGTGCTCTCTTACGGCTTTCCTGGCCTGTGGTGCGGGGCGGGACTGAACTCCGCGGGCATCGCGCTGACCTGGACGAGCGCCGGTTTCGGCGAGAAGCAAGGCCTGCGCGTGGGCGTGCCCAGCTATGCCCTGCTGACGCATCTGCTCTATCAGGAGTCGCTCGAGGCGGCGATCAAGGAAGCCCAGCGCGACAAGCAGGCCGGCTGGTTCACCTTCGTGCTGGGCGACGGCGAGGGCAAGCTGGTGAATATCGAAGGCTCGCCCAAGGGCGTAGCCATCGAACGAAGCACCGGCACGCTCACCCGCGTCGGCTATGGCAGCCGGCAGATGACGGCCACTCCGGCGGACAAGCCGGTGAAGCTGCACGCGCGCTGCGACAAAGTGCTGGAGCTGACGAAGGCTGCCGAGGGAAAGATGGACGTCAAGGCGCTTCAAGGCTACTTCGCCGATCCCAAGTGCGGCATCTCAGTCGGCAAGAGCACGATCGACATGATGGTCTTCGACTGCACGCACCGCATGGCCCACCTCAGCCGCGGGCCGAGCTACGAGACAAAGTGGAAGGAGTTCCGCTTCGGCAAGGCGTAATGATTATGTGGTCAACTCGCTCTGCGAGTTGACGGCCATCGTAGGATGTGGCGGCTCCGTGTGGCAGCCGTCCTGTTGGCGATGGAGACACGCGCCCCCCACGGCGACTCGCAGAGCGAGTTGCCCACACTCAATGCCGACATGCCGCGTCTTACGGCCAGCGAAACCCTGCCCGGGCGTCGGGATTGACCACTTGTGCTTCGGGCCACTGCCCTTGGCTGAGGGCGACAATCGACTGAGCCGCCGACAGCGCCATCTCGTCGCGCACAGCGAATCGGTGCCGCCCGTGTGGGCCGTGCAAACGACGTTCTCCAACTCCAGCAACGGATGATCGGCCGGCAAAGGCTCGTCGGCGAATACGTCCAGGCCAGCGCCCGCGATGCGGCGGTCTCTCAAGGCCCCCACCAAGGCGTTTTCGCAAACCACGCGGCCGCGGGCCGTGTTGATGAGAAACGCCGTCGGCTTCATCAGGGCCAGCGCCGGGTGTCGATCAGGTGGCGAGTGTCTTCCTTCAGCGGTACGTGGAGCGAGACGAAGTCGGACTCGGCCAAGAGCTGCTCCAGCGGCACCAGCGCGATCTGATGCTTCCGGACGAAGGCGGCGTCGGGAACTGGCTCGTGCGCCACCAGGCGCATGCTGAAGCCCGCGGCGCGAACCGCCACGGCCTTGCCGATCCGGCCCAGCCCCACCAGCCCCAGGGTCCGCCCGCGCAAAGGCGCGCCCGCATCGCGCCGCCAATGGCCAGCGCGCATCGCAGCGTGCTGGGGAACGATCGAGCGGGCTACCGTAAGCAACAGGGCCATCGTGTGCTCGGCGACCGACTCGTGGTTCGCGCCCGGCGCGACGGTGACGACCACGCCATGTTCGGTCGCCGCCGCAACATCTACGGCGTCATGGCCTACGCCGTTGCGGGCGATGACGCGCAGCTCCGGATTGGCCTCGATGACGCGCTGGGTGTAGGGCTCCGCCCCCGCCAGGGCAGCGGTCACTCCGTTGAGCTCCGCGACCAGTTCGTCCTCCGTGAGCTGTTTGCGCTCGCGGGGATAGACCACTTCCAGGCCGGCGCGGCGCAAAGCGTCGAGGAACGGCCCATCGAGGTCGGCCAGAATGGCCGTGGCGATCAGGACCTTGGGCATGGCAACCCTGAAAGGGTTGAATTCCAAAGCCCAGGGTTGCCGCGCAGCGGCTACCCTGGGTGACGACGAGAAGGATACGTCAACCCTGAAAGGGTTGCACCGACGCCACGGGTGCAACCCTTTCAGGGTTGACGGCGGCTGTCCGGGGCTTGGGTCCCAGGGTAGCCGCTGGCGCGGCAACCCTGGGCTATGGAGTGCAACGCTTTCAGCGTTGGTTTTTGCAACGCGCAGCATGGGCCGGGCGTCTCGAACTACGTCACTCTTTGCTGCCGGTCAGGTCCCACAATCTTACGGACGCATCGCCCCCGCCGCCGCCCGTGGCCAACATCCGGCCGTCGGGCGAGAAGGCCAGCGACTCGACTCGGCCTGTGTGTCCGGTCAGCGTCCGCTGCAAACGTCCCATGCGGGCGCCCCAGAGCTTGATCGACTTGTCTTTGCAGCCGCTGGCCACCGTGCCGCCGTCAGGAGAGAAGGCCACCGAGTCGATCTCGCCGACGTGTCCTTTCAAGACGTGGATCACCTTGCCCGAATCGGCCTCCCAAAGTCGGACAATCGCGTCCTGGCCGCTCGTGACCAGCAGTTTGCCGTCGGGCGAAAAGGCCACGTCTTCCAGCCCGCCCTCGTGCCCGGAGAGCACTCGCTGCAGCTTGCCCGTGTCCGCGTCGCACAGGCGGGCGGTTCGGTCGGAGCTGGCGCTGGCCAGCGTCTTGCCGTCGGGCGAGTAGACCACGCTCATCACGCGCTCCGTGTGCCCCCTCAGCGTCTGCTTCAGCCGGCCCGTCTCGAGATCCCACAACTTTACGGTCAGGTCTACTCCGCCGCTCGCCAGCATCTTCTGGTCGGGCGAGAAGCAGACCGAGCGGACGATGGCCGTGTGCCCCTCCAACGTGCGTAGCGGTTTGCCGGTCCGTGGGTCCCAAAGACGCACGGTCTTGTCGCCACCGGCGCTGGCCAGCAAGTCTCCTTTCGGCGAAAACTCCACGTGGTAAACGTCGGCCGTGTGCTGGCTCAGCGTTCGCTCCAGCTTGCGGGCCTCAACGTCCCACAGCTTGATCGACTTGTCCCGGCTGCTGCTCGCCAGGAGCTTGCCGTCGGGCGAGAAGGCGACGGCCATCACCGAACTGGTGTGCCCGTCGAGGGTGTGTACGCGCTCGTCGGCGGCACGCAGCGGCGCGCACGCCAGCACCACGAGGGGCAGCAGTGCGCTAGAGATGCCAACGCGCATCGCTTGGTCAGGCATGTGCCGGTTAGATCAGCTCGTGCAGCGGCTCGATGCCCGATTCGACCGGGTAGCGAGGCGTGCCGGAGCCGTCGAAGACGCGGTCGCGATGGGCGTCCAGGCCCATGCTGTGGTAGAGCGTGGCGAAGACTTCCTGGAACTTGACCGGCCGCTCGACCGGGTGCTCGGCGTAGCGGTTGGTCGCGCCGATCACCTGGCCGGTCTTCATGCCGCCGCCGGCCAGCACGCGCGCAGTTGGCCTGCGGCCAGTGGTCGCGGCTGTTGCGTGTTGTTGATCCGCGGCGTGCGGCCGAACTCGCCCCAGACGACGACCGACACGTCCTTGTCCAGCCCGCGCTCGTGCAGGTCGGTCGAGCAGCGACGACAGGCCCGTGATCGAGCAGCGGGAAGTCGCGCTTGCGACTTGGCGAAGTTCATGCCGTCGCCGCCGTGCCAGTCCCAGCGGCTGAAGTTCAGCGAGACGACGCGGGCGCCGGCCTCGACCAGGCGGCGGGCGATGCAGAAGTTGCGCGACCATCCGCGGCGCGCCGTCGCGCTCGAAGCTCGGGATCGTCGACGCCGTAGCGCTCGACGATCTTGCGGGTCTTCCTTCGACAGGTCGAGCGCGTCGGCCAGCTTCGACGACGTGAGGATGCCCAGCGCCTTGTGCGGGAACGCGTCGAGGCCGTCCATCGCGCCGCTCGTGTCGGCCTCGCGGCGGAAGCGGTCGAGCGACGCGCGCAAGCGCGTCGCGGTCGCGCAGCCGGTCGAGCGTGATGCCCTTGCAGCACCATGTTGTCGGACTTCATGCCGCGGTCCTTGCCGCCGACCAGGTGGAACGGGGCGTGGCCCATGCCCAGGAAGCCGCCGTCGCCCGGGTCGCCCCAGGTGCGGTTGCCCGTGTGGTACATCAGGCCACGTGGGCGGGCACGGCCGGGTTGACCGGCCCTTGCAGCTTGCGAGACCCAGGCGCCCGCCGGCGGGCCAGCCGCCCGGCGGCGGCCGGTCGCTTTCTTGCGGCCGGTCATGCACTGGTAGGCGTCGTGGTCGCCGTCGCTGTCGCGAGCGAGCGGATGATGACGAACTTGTCCATCATCGTGGCGAGCTTGCGGGAACAGCTCGCAGATCTCGATGCCCGGCACGTTCGTCTTGATCGGGTTGAACTCGCCGCGAATCTCGGCCGGGGCGTCGGGCTTGAGGTCCCACATGTCCAGGTGCGGCGGCCCGCCGGGCAGGTAGACGTTGATGATCGCCTTGTGCGAGCGGCCGACGCCGGCCTGGGCCTCCAGTTGCAACAATTGGCTAAGCGTCAGCCCCCCGACCGCGGCGCCGCCGATCGATAGGAACCCGCGGCGCGTGAGCCCGTCACAAAAGCCAGAGGCACGATCCGGCCGGCCGAGAATCGTCAGCATGGCGGCGATCTCCTAATAGTGATCCGGGCGCTGAGGACGCCAGCGGCGTGGCCGGCCCTCGCAGCGTCAAGGGCGGGCATGCGGGCCGAGGCGCCAAAAAGGCCATCCATCAACCCACACTCATGCGTCAGTTGTACCCCAGGATTCGCCAAGTGCAATACCGCACTGCGGTTTTGAACGCTCATCCGGCTGCTGCGAGTAATTGCCGCGCCGCACGGAACACGTCGTCCAGCATGGCCTCGGTCAAGCGGCCCGTGAACGTGTTCTGCTGGCTCGGATGGTAGCTGCCCAGGAGCCACCGCCCATCGGTCAGGGGGGCTTGCGCGCCGTGGGCGAACCGCGGCAGAGGGCCGGACAACCAGCCGCGCCGCCGGGCCTCGCCGGCCACTGCCCGCCAGGCGATCTGCCCCAGCGCGAGGAACACGCGGGCCGGCAGCAGATCGAACGTTTGGACGAGCCACGAGCGGCAATTCTCGATCTCGCCGCTGGTCGGCTTGTTGTCCGGCGGCGCACAGTGGCAGACGGCCGTGATGGCGCAGTCGAGCAATTCGAGCCCGTCGTCTCGCTGACTGCCTGCCGGCTGCGAGGCAAAACCGGCCTTGTGGAGCGCGCGGTACAGCCAATCGCCGCTGCGGTCGCCCGTGAACATCCGGCCGGTGCGGTTGGCACCGTGGGCCGCCGGCGCCAGGCCGACAATCACGAGCGTCGCCCGCTCACCGCCGAAGTTGGGCACCGGTCGGCCCCAATATCGCCAGCCGGCATAGGCCCGCCGCTTGAGCCGGGCCACCTCGCGGCAATAGGCGCGCAGCCGCGGGCAGCGCTCGCAAGCGATGACTTGGCGGTTCAGACGATCCCACGCCGTTTTTGCCTGCATATCCGCTGGTGGCGAGTCTCGCTCGGAGGGTCGGAAGCCCGGCTTCTCCAAGAAGCCCGCCTTCTTCGGTGTGGCTTCTTCGGTGTGGCGCTTCATGGGCTCGAGCGGGAACCACGTGGCCTGTCCCGCAGTCAAAGGGTATCATAGCCTTCAAAGCCATCGACGCTCGTCCATCGTCGCCTTTCGCTCCGCGAAAGGACGTTTCTTTCGCGGAGCGAAAGACGACTTGCCACACCACCGCTCACTATCCCCTCGCAGCCATGTCTTCCGATCCCGACCACATCGATGCACAGTCTCTTGAGGCCGGCGCGCCGCCGGCGGGCCAAAGCCGGGCGACCATCATCTTCTTCTTGATCTTGGCAGCCGCCGTGGGCCTCTTGAGTCTTGTGATCCTCTTGAAGCCTGATTGGCTCCGTGGCGGCGGCGACCTGGACACTTACCCCCAGTTGGGCTCGCTCTCCCTGACGCCTGTGCGGTCCCAGGACAGCGCCATCACGCTCGCCGACCTGGAGGGCAAAGCGGTGCTGCTGAACTTCTGGGGCACGTGGTGCCCGCCGTGCGTGCACGAGTTTCCCGATATTCTGGCCCTGGAGAACGAGTACCGCGAGCGGACCGATTTCAAGGTCCTGGCCGTCTCCTGCGGCAGGGGATCAGACGACGCCAACGAAGTCGCCACCGTTCGCGTCGATACGCAGGCCTTTCTCGAGCGTCGCTTCGTGGACATGCCCGTCTACGTTGACCCGGACCAGAAGACCCGGTCGGCGATTGCGGAAGTGGCTTCGCAGCGAGTGCTGAACTTTCAGTACATGCCGGTGACGTTGCTGCTGGACCGAGAGCACCGCATGCGGGCATTCTGGGTGGGCGCGCAGACGAAGGCCGAATTTGCCGCAGAGATCAAGAAGGTGCTCAGCGAGCCGTGAGGCGCGACAAGGTGACAGGTGACAAGGTGACAAGGTGACAAGGTGACAAGGTGAAGAGGGACGAACGTCCAACGTTCAACGTCCAACGTCCAACGTCCAACGTCGAACAGGGCCGGACGTTGAACGCTCGACGTTAAGCGTTCGAGTCAACGCTGCGTCGGTCCCCACCTTGTCACCTTGTCACCTTGTCACCTTGTCATCTTTCACCCTGTCATCTTTCACCCTGTCCGCCGCCCGACTGCCGCTCTCCGCACGCGAGACGCCCGGCGATGCTGCGCAGCTCGCGCGAGTCGTGAGCGAGGCCTACGCCGCCGGCACGTGCATCTATCCTCTCGGTGGTGAGACCGGTTTGGGGTTTGGCTTGCCGGCCACGCGGCCAGGGCTGGGGCTCTCGCTGGGCAAGCTCTTCGGCGTTGTCGATTATCCGGCGCGGGACATGACCATCACGGTCGAAGCCGGCATTACCATGGCCACGCTGGCCGAAACCCTCCGGCGCGAGGGGCAGCGGCTGCCCATCGACGTGCCGCGGGCCGACCGGGCAACGCTGGGTGGCGTGATCGCCACAAACTTCAGCGGCCCTCGCCGCTTCGGCGCCGGCACGCTGCGCGACTACGTGATCGGCATTCATGCCGTGGATGGCACCGGCATGCCCTTCAAAGCCGGTGGGCGGGTCGTCAAGAACGTCGCCGGCTACGACCTGTGCAAGCTGCTCGTCGGCTCGCTGGGCACGCTGGCGGTGATCACGCAGGTGACGCTTAAGGTGCGGCCAGTGCCCGAGGCGTCGGCCCTCTTGTATCACGAGCTGAAGAGTTTCACTGCCGCCGAAGAGCGTCTGGCCGCACTGGCGAAGTCGCAGACCACGCCGATCGCCGTGGAGCTGCTGGCCGGTCCGGCATGGCGCGACGATCAGGCACTGGTGCCCTTGAGCAGCGAAGCGGTCGGCCGGCTAGTGGTCGGCCTCGAAGGCACCGCCGACGAGGTCGCCTGGATGCAGCTTCGCTTGACCGAGGAATGGGCCGAGCAGGGCGCGCGAGCGATGCGCGTCGAGCCAGGCGAGGTGCCCGCATTGTGGCAACGGCTGGCGGAGTTCCCCGCGCGCATGCAGAGCACGGCCCTAGTCCTTCGGAGCGCAGCGAAGAATCTCCGGCCGCGCTGACCATCAAGGCGAACCTGTTGTCAGAAGCTGTCGCTGGGTTTGCTGCACTGCTCGTGGAGATCGACCCCGCGTGCTCCGTGCAGGTCCATGCCGGCAGCGGCATCGTGATCGCTCGTTTCGGCGACCTTCCGCCAGCCGCCGCGGCAAGAACGATCGTCAACCGACTTCAGCCGGCCGCCCGTGCCGCTCAGGGAGATTGCGTGGTGCTTTCCTATCCGGAGGGCTTCGAGGCCACGCGCCAAACCGTCTGGGGCGGCCAGGCCGACGCCTATGGCCTGATGCGGGCCGTCAAGGAGAAGCTCGACCCGAAGGGGTTGCTCAACCCCGGGCGGTTCGTGTACTGAGCGACGGGTGCGGAGCGACCCCTGCACGCCTTACCGTGCTTCCGGCCCAGACACTTCGATCGAGTACTTCCAGCGGATCGTTGCCGGAAATCTGGTTGCCGGCGGGCTGATCGACGCCGCTCGCGGCACGATCTCGATCTCGCGCGGCGAGCAGGTTGCCACGGCAGCGCTGGCGTCCACTCGCAGGCGTGCGCTGCGCTGCGGCAGCGACACGACGTCAGCTGCCGCATCCCAACGCGCGTCGGGGCCTAAGCGGTAACGGCTGCCCAAGAAGCTCGGCGCGGCAGCCGTGCGGCAAGCCAGGTCGAAAATCAGCCATTCGCCTTCGGGTGACGTGACTAGCTCGGCGGCCAGCGACCAATGGCTTTGGCCCGCCATCCCCAGCAGCATCGCCACCTTGCGCCCCGACGAGAGAATCTTGCTGGTGGAATCCTGCGGAGACGCCAGGCTCAGGAGCGGCGGGCTTGGCGGCCAGGCATCGTCCGGGGCCCCTTCGACCGATTCCAGAATCACGCCCCCGCGCTGCGCCGTCTTCAGCGAGATCACGTGCCCATACCGGTCGCCAGCGACGAAGAACCGCGCCTCCAGCACTCGGCCGCACAGCGTCAAGTCTTGATTAGGGGCCGCCATGACCGTTCACGATGGTGGGATGATCCGAGTGTCAAGAGTAGCACGGCGCCCGCTGCGCGTCATCTGCCGCCCGAGAACCGCGGCACTGGCCACACGGTCATACCGTCACCCGGTGCACGCTGTACACGTCGGGCTTACGCCTCGGACGCTCGCCGGTCCAGCGCCTCGACCTCGCCGGCCTACGGCTCCCAGTGCTTGATCTTCTCGATCACTTGGAGCACCTCGTTGCGCTTCTTCTCGAAGAGCGCGAAGAGGGCCAGGATCAACACGCCGGCCACAACCACCGTGACCCACAGCAGCCACGTCTGCCCCAGATCGACCGCGGCGTGCCAGATGATGGTAAACAGGGCCAGCACCAGGAACGACGTGCCCAAAAACAGGAACGCCCGCACCCGCAGCATGATGCCCAGGAAGATGCCGGCGACCGAGAAGGCGGCCAGCACCAGCGGCAGCCAGGGGGCCTGGGCCATGCCCTTGATGAAAATGTCGGCCGTGGACGAGACGTAAATGGTGATCGAGGTCAGGTAGCGCACCGTGGTCATCTGCTGCGGGCTAAGCTGCTCGCGGTTCAAGTAGGCGGCGGCCAGCACACACACGGCGGCGGGGATGAGCCAGAGCTGTGGGTGGGCGAAGAGGCTCGTAGCCCTCCTGGCGGTGCAGGAAGTACCACAGCCCCCCATTGGCGGCCAGGGCCGCCAACAGGCCGAAGCCGAACGACCGCCGCGAGACGGAAAGCACGGCATACAGCACACCGACCAGCACCAACAGCAACGAATAATCGCCCTCGGTCCGCTGGATGAGGAAGAACCCCAGCACCGGCAGCATGGGCAGCAGGGCCCCGGTGCGCTCCAGCGGCTCGGCCAGCACCAGCCGCTTCTGGCGGCGGAAGATCTCGCTCAGACCGACGCCGAGGAAGGCGATGAAGACGACGATGAAGGCCCAACGGCGGCTGAAAAAGCCGGTGAACCACTCCGGCCTGGTGAGGCGAATGTGGAGGAAGAGGAGTGCCAGGATGCCTTCGGCCGCGTAGACGTAGATCGTGCGGCCTCGCTCCGAGAGACCGAAGGGATCGCGCCCCGGCACGAGGGCCGTTATTAGCGCCGCGACCGCCAAGCCGACCAGCGTGGCAGCCACGGCGGCAATAGCGGCCTCTGTCATCGGCACGTGGCTCCCGCGGGCGTAGTAGCCGGCTTCGATCCCCAGCACGACGAGCACGGAGAGGATGCCCAGCACGCCCAGGTGCGGCACGAGATGTTGGGCGGCGCGAGTCCACTCGTTCTCGCGGCGGATCAGCTTGGCCAGTCCAAGTCCATAGAGCGCCGTCATCGCCCCCAGCACCACGGTCACGACGACAGTTCGATTGACGAGGTTTCCGCTGGCTCCGGGGTTGGCCGGCGACCACGGCTCGAGCCAGGCCCAGCCCCAGGCGACGGCGCCGATCACGCCGACGCACAGCGCAGCCCGCTGCAGGGCTGAGCGGCGCTGGCCCTGCGCCAGCAAGGCGACGGCGAGCGTCTCCAGTACGGCAGCCTTGCCGACCAGCAGTCGATGCGATTGCTCGCCGAAGGTCAGCACGATGGCATACGCCGACGCCAGCACCACGGTAATCAGCAGCCCGGTGGCAGGGATCAGCCACCACAGACCTTCGTAGGACGACTCGTCACACCGTCCTGCCACGGGGATGCGCAGCACGCGCTGCGCCGGCGAGCAGCCCGTCGCGTCGACTCCACAGGTAGCTGGTGGCGATGGTGTACGCCGCCAGCGCGACCGTGCCCATCCAGGCGATCATCCGTGGCTCGAGATCAAACCGGTCGAGCGTCATGCCAATGGCCACGAGGCCCAGCACGTACAGGCCCAGCACCGGCGCTTTGGCCCGCTCGTCCCACAAGCAGGCCGCCGCGCCGACGGCCGCCGCCGCCAGAGCGAGCCAGCCGAGCGGCGCGTGCGGGCTAAGCGATTCACGGACCGCATCAGCCAGCAGCCCGAGCGTGACTACGGCGACGCAGCCGACGATGGCGATCGCCGCGGCGACGCGATGGAACCCCACGATCCCGACCCAATGAAAGGACCGGCGAGCGGGGAGGGACCGGCGAGCGGGGGGCGTAAGCCCCCTGATCACGTCGAACTGCGGCATTTCAGGAAGCCCGGCATCATCAGCCCCCTCACGCCGGCCGCTCGCCATTTGCCGTTCGAGCGCCGGCCGTATGCGGAGCACCTCGACCAGCACCCAGGCGACGCACGGCAAGGCGACGGCGATGACGTTCGCCTGGACGAACTGGATGAGCTCCGCGATCTCGCCAGACCGCCACGGCCAGACGTGCAGCCAGGCGATGGTCGTGCCGAGGTTCACCAGGGCACCAGCCACGTAGACGTAGCCACGCCGCAGCGACCAGCAAGCCAGCGCCACGGCCAGCAAGCTCATCGCGCCGATGGCGGTCACGGACCACCAGGGGTGGGAGAAGCTCATGGCCTCGCGCACGGCGACGATGACCGTCACAGTGCCCATGAGAGCGGCCCAGCACGTCGTGGCGTAGGGTCCGCTGTGCGGACCGGCGGCTGTGACAGCCGCGGAGGACGTGGGCGCGGTTTGGTCCGCACAGCGGACCCTACAAGCCCACTGTCCGGCCAAGAGCAGCCAGCCGACGACAGCCAGCGACGCGAGCATCGCGTGGTAGCCGAGCCAGTTACCCGTGTCGTAGCGGCAGAACGTGAAGGTCGCCAGCGCGCCGACGCCGAGTAAGCCCGCGCAGGCCGATCCGGCCGCGAGCCGGAGGCCCGCAGCATAGGCGAGCACTCCGACCGAACCCGAGGCGAGCAGCAGCGCGCACCAACCCATCCAGCCGCCCAGAGCGACGTGCTCGGTGGAGGGCATCGTCTGCACGAAAAGTGTCCATAGGCCCGGCAAGATCAGGATCGCGTTGAACCCCACGCCGAGCATCGTATGGGTGGCCAAGAGACCGAGCACGGGTCCACGCTCAGGCGAGCTGGGGGCGTCAGTCCGGTGATCGTTCGGCGGCGTTATCAGCCGGCTTACGCCGGCCGCTCGCCATAGGATCGCCCACGCCAGCGCGTAGCCGCTGGTGACGATCGCGTTGATCTGGCCCAGCTTGATCCACAGATCGAGGGTCAACCCGGCTTTGCCGCCAACGAGCAGGTAGCCGGCTGTGGCGGCGACGTTGAACAGTAGCCCGGCCGCAAAGGCAAAGCGTGCCGACCGCTCGCGCACGGCGTAGCCGACCAGTGTCAGGGCCACGAGCGCGATCGGCAGAGCGTACGACGCTGCCAGGCCGATGCGCTGGAAGAACGTCCCCGGCTCCGGCCCGGTGACCGGGTTTCCGCGCAGGGCGGCGCTTAGGACGTAGATCGCTACGCTAAGCAGCGGGGCAAAGCCGAGGATCAGCGTCAGCGTGGCAGCGTGCGACCAGACCGGCTTTCCGCGGCGGTCCGTCGCGGTCGTGTCGCCGCCGCTCCAGCCGGCAACACCCCATAACAGGGCCGCGCCCGCCGTCGTGAAGGCGAATAAGATGGCCAGCGTACGCAGCAACTCCGCCACGCCCGGCTCGATCCGATGCTGCGAAACGGCAGCCAGCGCCACATAGATCAGCATCCCGGCCAAAGGAGCAAGGCCCAGGAAGAGCGCCAGCGCCGTGTAGGGTCCGCTCTGCGGACCGGCAGTGTCTGGGTTACCGAGACTATTACGGTCCGCAGAGCGGACCCTACCGATTTGCCAGCCGATCCGCTGGGCGACGCCGGCGAGCGGCCTGCGGAACCAGATCGCGGCCGAAAGCAGCAACAGGAAGCCGGCCGCGTACCACCGCAGGGCCGAAGCTACGGCCACGTCGGCTTCCCATCGCGCGGCCAGCAGCGGACAGAGGGACGCCAGCGCCACGGCCGCCCCTCCCACACCCAGTGCGCTGAACCGCTCCCACTGGCTGACCAAAAGCGCGGCGAGGACTGCCGCCAACAGCAGCCACGCGCCCGCCCCGCCGGCGTGCCCGTGCATCAGGCCGGGGACCTCGAAATGGCTGGCCGCCGCGACCACACGGCCCGCCTCGGCGGCCGCGTCGATCGACACGGCCTCCAGCTTCGCCGCCAGGTTTCGCGGCGTAAGCTCCTGGGCTGCTCCCGGCAGCGCGGCATAGATGCTCAACACGACCAGCAACGAGAGGACGACGTACGTCAACACGCGATCGCACGACGGCCAATCGGGAAACAGCAATCGCGACATCCTGCCGGCAAACGTAGGCCGGATTTCCAATCCGGCCGATACGTCATCGGCAGCTCTCTCGGACGGTTTGGAAAACCGTCCTACGAGGATTCTTAGCATCGTCCACGCCAGGCTGAGCACGGCCAGCGCGATCCCCTGGGCCTGCAAGCTGCGCGGATCGAGCCAGGCAAGCCGCAGGTCGCCGGCCCACGGCTGCTGCCGGACAACGCCCACGACGCCGAAGAGCACGCTCGCCGACAGGGCGGCTTGGAACGCCGTGAAGAGCGCTGCCCAGCCGGCCAGCAGGGCGAGCACGAGCCAGCAGCCGGCCAGCCACAGCGCGTGCCAGGCAACGAAGCCGAACGACTCCCTGCCAACGGACCAGGCCAGGAAGCCTGCGGCGATGATCGAGGTGGTTAACGCGGCGGCGACAAAGTAGCCATCTCGCTCAGCAAGATGGAATGTCACCGACTCGCTCCGCGAGTCGGACGGCAACTCGCGGAGCGAGTTGCCCACTTTCGTCTCGCGGAGCGAGACGACCACACTGGCGACGGCCAGCGCCGCCATCGCCGAGGCATGGCACATCATGGCCAGCAGCCACGGTTGCCGCAGCTCCAGCGGCCCGGCGTACTTGTAGACGATTCCCTGAACGAGCGCGGCCAGCAGCATCACGGCGCCGGCAAGCGCTACGTAAGGATGCCTGGTCCACATCGTGGCCGCGAGCGTCGCGGCGGCATAGATCGCGTAGACCCAAGTTGCGCCATGATCTTCCACCCGGGCGAAGCCGTGCCACGTGACCAGACCCACGCCCACAGCCGCCGACGCCGCGGCGACGATGGCGTAGTACAGTCCGTCGAGCTGCCGCCCGCGCCGCAGCCACAGGCCGGCCGCCAGGCCCAGAATGACCGGCATCGCCGTCGAGCGCGACGCCACTGGCGGCCGAGACCATCGCCGCTGCCATAGGCTCCGGCTGCCGCTCCGTCCAATCGACGCGCCCTGTCGCCACGTGATAGCCGGTCAGGTAGGCCAGCACGAAGCAAGCCGACGCGACCAGGTGGGCCGCCGGGATTTCGAACAGGATCGCCACGGCGGTCAACACGAGGAAATTGGCAGCGGCCACGGGCAACATCCGCGCGGGATTCGGCCAAGCCAGGGCGATGCCCGACAGGAGCAATAGCGTGCCGAAGACCGCGATGGTTGTTCCGATGGTGCGGATGCCGGCCAGCTCCGGCGAGCGCACGCGCCGCCAAACGAGCAGGCCGGTGGCCAGCGCGGGAGCCGCCAGAAGGCTGACGAGCGGCGCGATCTCGCCCAGCGTGCCGCGAATCTGCTGGGTCTTGGCGACCAGCAGGGCCAGCGGCAGCACGGCGGCAAAGCTGGTCATGCCCAGCCAACGGAACGCCTCATACGCGGTCTGCTCATCGATGTCCGAGCGGCGGCCTTGCCAGATCAGGCCTGCGCTGGCAGCCCAGTAGCAGGCCAAGGGCACCAGACCGAGCAGGTAGAGGACCGCCGGCCCGCTGCCAGGCGACGCGAATCGCCGGATCAAGAGCGCGGCGATCGACGGGCCGAGCACGCCCAGCACCAGGTGCCAGGCTTTCTCCACGCCAAACGTTTTGCCCGGCTGAAGCGTCCGGCCGGCCACGAAGGTCAGATACACAAAGAGGCCGATCGAGGCCAGCTCGCCCCCCACGGTCCAGACGTTAAGTGGCGCGGCCGCCTTCGAGAAGGCCGCCAGCGCCAGGAAGTTGAGCGGCACCAGCAGCGTGGCGATGATCAGGAGGCCGTGGGCCGTCATCGGCAGCTTCATTCGCCGGTCCGCGTAGACCCCCAGCCCAAACAAACCGGCCGTGACGCCGTTGAAGACGAAGAACTGCAGCAGCGGCCGATTGGCGATCTGCGCCCAGAAGCTGAGCACCAGCGCGATCGATCCGCCCACGATCAGGAGGCCGCCGACCAGCTCGCCCCAGCGGATGTTCCGCTCCTCCATGAAGGCGGCAAGCAACTGCGAGAAGGGACGCGAAGGCGCCTTGGGCGGCTCGGGAGCGGCACTCTCCGCGGTCTGCTCCTGCGTGATTCGGTGCGCGGCATATTGGCGTGCGCGCTCAGCAGGGCTGGCGGCGGCCGGCCGTGCCTTGGCGCCGTCCGGGTCAGGAATCGCCGGCGCAAGCCCGGGCGGTGCCGGAGGCGTAACCACCTCGGCTTCCACGACCGATATTGGCGATGGTCTGCGCCGCGGCGGTGCGGAGGCATCTTGCGCCTGCGCAGCGTCTGTTGCTCCGCCCGGACGGCTTCGAGCAGGCGTTGGCACGCCTGGTCGCCCAGCGCGCCATTTTCGCGCTGCCGCGCAATCTGCTTGGCAACGGCTTCGAGCGAAACGAGACCTCGCGCGCTCCTCGGTTCCTGCCCGGACATCGGCCAGCCGCAGGTGCTGCACCGTGGCTCGCCCAGCACGATCGGCAGCCCGCACACAGGGCAAGGCCGCCACTGCCGCGGGGCACTCGACGTTCTGTCGGGTGTGCCGGCTAGCGCGCGCGCAGCACGGCCGCGACCAGCAAATAAAGGCCGTGCCCGACCAGCGCGAGCATGATCAAGCCGAAGACCGCCAGACAGAGAACGCCGAACAGATCGGGCATGCAGCAAGACTCCGCGGGCCGCCGGCGAGGGGCCTGCCTGGTAGGGGCGAGATTCCACCGCAAGTATAACTTGTGCCGACGAAAGAACTGGCGTTGCTTCAATGCGAAGTGCCTCGCCCGGCTTGCGAGGGCAGGTTATTCTGGAGCGGAGGCGTGGCATGGTGACCGTGATCTGGACTGCGGCGACTCGTCGCCGCTTTCGGATTGTGGCATAACCGTGAGACGAGTCGCGGTTGTTGCTGGCATCCAAGAATCTCAAAGCGGCGACGAGTCGCCGCACTCCGAGAGTATTGGGCAAAGCCCCATTATCTCCCCATGGCCCACGCCTCACCCCTGACGCACCGGCCTTTCGACTGGGTCGCCCGGCAGCGCCGCCGCGAGTCGCTGCTGTCGTTCTTCACGCACGAGGAAATCTCCCGGCTCGATTCGGCCCGCTCCCGCGTGGACGCCGCCCAGGCAGCCATCGCGTACTGCGTGTACGAGAACCCCTTCGCCCGCAGCGGCGGCGTGTACGCGGTGGCCGACAACTATTGTGGATGGCTCTCTCGGCAAGGCCGCGGCGTGGTGGCCGTTTCCCCCTTGCACGCGCGGCTGAAGACGGCGCCGCGCGAGGCCGACCTGCGGACGGTGGGGCACTGCCACGTCCCCTTCGCCGGACGAAGCGTGCCGGTCACGTTGCTGGAGCACGTGCGGGGGGGCGTGCGCTGGGTGTTGCCACGTTCCGAGAGTTTCTTCCTGGCCGAGGGAGGATCGTCGGGCACCGATCCCTATCTCTACGGCAACCCCGGTCAGCTCCTGGCCGACAGCCTGTTCTTCTGCGCGGCATTGCCGCACGCGCTGGCCGCGATGGGGATGCGCGACAACGTGATCGCCCACCTGCAGGATTGGGAGACGGCCTCGGCGGCCTTGACGGTCAAAGCGGCCCTCCTGGACGGAGTCCTCGGCAGCGCGGCGGTCGTGCTCACTTCGCACAACCCCTACGACCAGGGATTGCCCTGGCACGCGCTCCAGTCGATCAGCCACCGCTCGTATCAGGGCCTGGAGCGGATGCACACCGTCTATCAATACATGCTGCCGCTGACCGACGCCCCGATCACCACCGTCAGCCGCACGTTCGCCCGCGAGCTGTGCCACGAGCCGCTGCAATGCGAGGTGTTCGCCGATCATCTGCAAAGCGTGTTTCGCCGTCACGGGCTGCTGGGGGTCGATAACGGCCTCTTCGGCGAGATGCAGCCCCCCTATCCGACGCGCGAGGTGCGCGCAGCCGAAAATGGCGACCCGTCCGGCATTCTCCAGCGCAAGCTGCAAAAGCGCCGCGCCATGCTGGCTGCACTGGCCGGCTACCGCGACGACCGCATCGTCGGCCATCTCGATGGCAGCAAGGGCGCGCCCCTGACCGACCTGCCCGACGACGTGCCGGTGTTCCTGATGTTCGGCCGGTTCGACCCGGCGCAAAAGGGCTTTGACGTGCTCTGCCGGGCGATCGAGGCGCTGCCGCGCGGAAGGGCGCGGTGGATCTTCACGCCGATCGTCTCGTCGGCCGCGCCGAGGGCGTTCTTCGACGACCTGGCGCAGCTCGCCGACGACCGGCCCGGCGAGGTCGTCGTCTATCCCTTCCGCATGGAGCAAGGCTACCGTGAAGCAATGGCCGGCGCGTCGTATGCCGTGATGCCGTCGCTATACGAGCCGTTCGGCGGGGCCACCGAGCCGTACCTGGCCGGCACGCCCGTCGTGGCGCGGGCCACGGGCGGCCTGGTGCAGCAAGTGCTGGATATCGACACCGATCCGCAAGCGGGCACCGGCCTCGTCTACCGCGAGCACGGCGACGACGCCGGCTGGCGCGCCGTGCAGGCCGCCGCCGCGCCGGCCCAGCGGATGACGGTGCCGATCTATGGAGCGATGGTCGCGTCGCTGGCCGCCGCTCTGACGCGGGCCGCCGATATCTATCGGGCCGAGCCGATCCTCTACGGCCGGATGCTCGCGGCAGGCTACGCGATGGCCGAGCAATTCTCCTGGGAGCGCACGGCGGCCGAGTATCAGCGCATCTACGAGATGGCGACGGAAGGATGAAGCGCCCGCCGCAGCTTGCCTGGTCTGTTGTCCCCGTCCCATTTTGCATTTTGCATTTTGCATTTTGCATTTTTCACTTAGGTCGAACCATCGTCGGCCAAGAATGCAAAGTGCAAAATGCAAAGTGCAAATTGATTCTCGAGGAGAGCGGGACAGCCGCCGCGATTGAACGTCCACAGGCCAACGTCGAAGCCGAACCCGTCTTGCCCTCGCGCCACACTTGCGAGATGCTGTTTTGTCAAGCCACGCAAGCTTCGACTCCAGCGCCCAGCCCCCAGCCCCGCCCGACGTCCGAAGCCCGCCGCCCATGCAGCAAATCGTCTTCGAAGAGCCGTACCAGTTCATTCCTCCGCTCAGGAAGAAGTACTGGTCGGACATCATGCAGCACATCATTTGGCCGATTCTGCGGCGCAAGTACGGCCTCGCTAGCATCGAGTACCGAGGACTCGAGCACTTTCTTGCGGCGGTGAGGGCCGGGCACGGCATCCTACTGGCCGGCAACCACTGTCGCCCCGAAGACCCGATGGTCATTGGCACGCTCGTCAAGCACACTCGTCAGCCGATGTACGCCATGGCCAGTTGGCACGTCTTCAAGCAGAGCCGCCTGCAAACGTGGCTGGTGCGGCGCTGCGGGGCGTTCAGCATTTACCGCGAGGGGATCGACCGGCAAGCGCTCAACCTGGCCATCGAAATCCTGGCCACGGCCGAACGGCCGCTGGTGATCTTCCCCGAAGGGGCCATCAGCCGGCACAACGACCTCCTCAACAACCTGCTGGAGGGGACAACCTTCATCGCCCGCACGGCCGCCCGCCGCCGGGCCAAGGCCGGAAAAGGCGGCGTGGTGCTGCTGCCGCTGATCGTGAAATATCGCTTTCTCGGCGATCTGGAGGGCTCGCTCACGCCGGTGCTCGAATCGATCGAGAAGCGGCTCACCTGGCAGCCGCAGGAAGACCTGTCGCTCCTGGAGCGGACGTTCAAGATCGGCGAGGCGCTATTGGCCCTCAAGGAGATCGAGTATCTCGGCGAGTCGCAATCCGGCCCGCTGGCGGCGCGCATCGACCATCTGCGCGAGGCCATGTTCGCGCCGATCGAAATCGAGTGGGGGACCGGCGACGAATTGGAAGGAACCATCGAGCGAGTCAAGCGGCTCCGCTCGGCGATCCTGCCCGCCATGATCGCCAAGAAGGTGAGCGACGCGGAGCGCAAGCGTCGCTGGCGGCAATTGGCCGATTTGTACTTCGCCCAGCAAGTCAGTTTCTATCCGCCGGAGTACGTCCGCTCGAACCCCACCCCGGAGCGGGTGATGGAGACCGTCGAGCGGTTCGACGAAGACGTGCACGACCTCGGGCGGATTCACCGCCCGTGGCACGTCATCCTGGAGCTGGGCGAGCCGATCGAAGTGGCGCCGGAGAAAGTCCGCGGCGCCTGCGACCCGCTCTTGGGCGAGCTATCGCGGCGGATGCGCGCGATCCTGGCCGGGCTGCAAAGCGAAGCGGGCCCGCCGCTGCCGTTGCCGGACCCACTGCCGGCGATCGGCCTGTAACGCGTCGAAGGCGTTAGGCGTTGGGTGCCTGGGGCTGAAAGCCCCAGGATGCGTACGATCAGGAAAGGTACGCCTGTGGCTTTCAGCCACTGGCACCTTCCTGACCATACAGCGACACCTACGACGAAGCCGCCCCGTTGTGGTCGGCCGTCCCCGCGGGCGGAGTCGCTGCCCGCTCTTCCCCCAGCGTCCAATCGCGCCGCTGCCGGCTGCTGGGGATGTTCATCGCCTTGCGGTACTTGGTGACCGTGCGGCGGGCGACGGTCACCCCGTGCTTGGCCAGCTCGGCCACCAGCTCGTCGTCGCTGAAGGGGCTGCGCTTGTTCTCGTGGTCCACGATCTCTTGCAGCTTCAGGCGGACGACGTCGTAGGCCATCTCGCTACCGTCGGCCGCTGGCCGTGCCGCCGCCGAAGAACCGCTTGAGCGGGAAGATGCCGCGCGGCGTCTGGATCCACTTGTCGTCCACGGCCCGGCTGACCGTCGTCACGTGCACGTGCACCTTGTCGGCGATCTGCTGCATCTTCAGCGGATCGATGAACTCGGGGCCTTTCTCCAGGAACTCGGTCTGGTGATCGACGATCGCCTGGGCCACGCGCGTGCAGCGTGTTGCGCCGCTGTTCGATCGATTCGATCAGCCATTGGGCCGAGTTGATCTTCCGCTTGATGTACTCGCGCGTCTCGCCCGGCGTGTCCTTGCCCCGCAGCATCTTGCGGTAGTAGGGGCTGATGAAGAGCCGCGGCAGGTCGCCGTCCTCGGCTCGCACGCGATACGTGCCGTCCTCCTGGCGATCGACAAACACGTCGGGCGATCACGTTGGCCGCATGCACCGCCTGAAAGTCCGAGCCAGGCTTGGGGTTCAACTTGCGAATCTCGACCATCGCCTCGTGGATGGTCTCCAGCGAGTAGCCGGTGCGCTTCTGCGATGTGCGGCAGCTTGTTGTTGCTCACGTCTTCCAGATGGTCGGAGATGATCGTCTGCATCTCCTCGTAGAACGGCATGTCGGGCGTGAGCTGCAGCAGCAGGCACTCGCGCAGGTCGCGGGCGGCCACGCCCGGCGGGTCGAGCCGCTGAACGATGGCCAGGGCGGCCTTGGCGGCCTCGAGTTGCTCCGGGCCGGCCGTGGCGTCGATCAGATCGTCCAGCGGCACGGGCAGCCAGCCGTTGTCGTCCAGGGCGTAGATGATGCGGTCGGCCATCTGCCGCGTCGGCTCGTCCAGATTGAAATATCGCAGTTGCTCGCGCAGATAGTCTTGCAGCGTCGCCGGCCGGTCCACCATGTTGGCGATGGCGTCGTGCTTGCGGTCGGACTCTTCCTCCATGCGATTGCTGGAGAGCGGCCGGCGCTCCTCGAAGTAGTCGTCGCCCCACTGGTCGGCGATCTCCAGCAGCCGCTCGAAGTCGTCCTCCGAGTTCGACTTGTCGTCAACGACCAGCTCTTTCTCTTCGACGGTCGGGCTATCGGGGTTTTCCTGTTCGACCGGCTCCTCCGGCAGGTCGGGGTCGCTCTCCTCCAGCTCCAGCACCGCGTTCTCTTGCAGCTCCTGCTCGATCCGCTCCTGCAGCGCCATCAGCGGCAACTGGAGGATCTCCATCGACTGGATCATGCGCGGCGCCAGAATCAGCTTTTGCTGCTGAGTCTGCACGGCGCGCATTTCTTGTCCGAGTCCGAAACGCATGATTCTTGTCAGTTGTCAGTGGTCAGTGGTCAGTGGTCAGTTGTAAGTGGGGCATTGTCGGTCGTATGAGTAGCTCACCCCGACAACTGACCACTGACCACTGACCACTGACAAATCTCAAAACCGTTGCCGTCCGCTCAGCGCATCAGTCAGCATCTCCTTGTTCGCAAACTCCAGCACGCTGCCGGTGGTAATCCCTCGCGCCAGTCGCGTGATCGTGACGGGAAGCTCCGCCAGCAGATTGGAAATGTACAGCGCCGTTCCGTCTCCCTCGACCGTCGGGTTCGTGGCCATGACGACTTCCTGAATCCCGCCGCCGCCGCCGCGCACGCGCTGGATCAGCGCGTCGATCGTCAGGTGCTCGGGGCCGACCCCTTCCAGCGGCGCGATCCGCCCCAGCAGCACGTGATACAGCCCGCGATAGGCGCCGGTCTGCTTCCAGGGCGATCAGATCGCGCGGCTGCTCGACCACGCACAGGACATGCTGATCGCGTGACGCGTCTTGGCAGACGGCGCACCGCGGGCCCTCGGCCAAATTATAGCACGTTTCGCAGTACCGCAGGTTCTGCTTCACGGCTGCGGATGGCGTCGGCCAGCGCCAGCGCCTCCGTCTCGTGCATCCGCAGGATGTGATAGGCCAGCCGCTCTGCCGACTTCTTGCCAATGCCAGGCAGTTTCGTGAGCTGTTCGATCAGTTTCGTCAGCGACTGGCTTGACATGTCGGCATCTGTGATTCTGCCGCATCGAGCTAGGCTCTGTCGGAAGCCACGCTAGCCCGACGCGCAAGCGAGGGAGAAGGGAGAATCGTCGCCTGTCCTCGCATCTCTCTCGCTTGCGCGTCGGGCTAGTGTGCCGGCCGAGGGCCCTTGTCGGCACCCGGTGCGTCATCGCCGTCTTTGCCACGATTCCCCTCGTCGTCCTCGTCCTCGTCCTCTTCGCCGCCGGGCATCATGCCGGTCAGCTTCGCCAGCGCGTCCTCCATGCCTGGCAGCTCGATGCCGCCGGCGATGCCCTGCATGGCCTCCATGTGCAGGGCACGGGCCTTGGCCGCCGCGTCGTTGGCCGCCGCAGCCACGAGGTCTTCCAGCATCTCCCGGTCGCCTTTGGCCACCAGCGAGGGATCGATCCGGCAGCGGAGCACCTCGCCCAGGCCGTTGACCTCCAGCTCGACCAGCCCGCCGCCGGCCGAGCCAGTGGCCCGCTTCGTCTTGAGCTGGTCGCTCACCGACTTCAGCCGGCCCCCGATGCTCTGGGCCTGCTTCATCAACGACATCAGGTTGCCGATACCCTTGAACATTTTCGGAGTGCGGCGACTCGTCGCCGCTTTTGGATTCTTGGATTGAACGACAACGACCGGCACTCGCGAGCAGACCACAAACTCCTAAAGCGGCGACAGTCGCCGCACTCCAAAAGCTATTCGTCCTCAACGCGTAGCGGCGTGCCGCGGAACACCTCGCAGGCCCGTTGCACCAGCGGATTCGCCGAGGCCTGTCGCAGCCGATCGCGCTGCGATGGCCGACTGGCCGCCGCTGGCGTCGCCTGCGGACCGGACGGTTCCTCGTCCAGCGCAAACTCCACCCGCACCCGGCCGCCCGTCAGCCGTGCCAGCGCCGCCTCGATGCGGCCCGCCGGCTCCGGTCGCTCGCACAGTGCTTTGCTCATCTTATATCGGGCCGGGAAGCGCACCACCAGATGGTTCGGCGCAAGAATTGCTATCTCGCGAAACTGCTCGGCGGCGGCGGCCGCCATATCTCCTATCTGGGCAACCGCTTGTCCGCCAAATCTCACGGACGTTTTCCGGAGTAATCGAGGTGCCGGTCGGCGGCACACTGACGGCGAGCGTCAAGTCGTCATCCCGGCGTGCTAGCTCAGCTACGCTCCCCGGCCTCGGCTGCGAGGTTTTTTTTTGCGGGCGCAGGCGCGGCCGACTCCGGCGCGGGTGCGCTGTCTTCCACGCGAGCGCGAACCGGCACCGCTTGACTCGGCGCCGGAGGCGGTGCAACACGCGCCGTCGCCGCACCCGACGCCCCAACCGCTTGCGGTTTAGCGCCGCCGCCGGCCATCTGCGCGAATCGCCGCCGAGATGTCCTGCAGATTCTCCAGCGCACACATCCGCACCACGGCCAACTCGGCCAATGTACGACGATAGGTGGTCACCCGCATCCGCGCCAGGCGCTTGATCGACGATCTGCATCATCGCCAGGATCGTCTCGACGCCCGAGTTGGCCCGCCAGCACCTTGACCGTGGCCTCTTCGCTCGGCGAAGTGCTCAGCAGCAGCTCCGCCGGCCCACCGACCGCCAGAATCATCACGTCGCGCAGGTAGCCCAGCAGTTGATCGAGCAACTGGCCGACGTCCACGCCCTTCGGCTAGCGCCGCGTCGAGCGTGCCGATGGCCGCGGCCGCATTCGCGCTGAGCAGATGTGCTCGAGCAGCGTCGTCAGCCGCGCCCTGGCGGCGGTGCCCAGCATGCGCGTGCACGTCGGCGGCGGTGATCTTCTGGCCGCCGAAGGCCAAGCAGCTGCTCGAGCAGCGACTGGCTGTCGCGCATCGAGCCGGCGGCCCGCCGGGCGAGGATCTCCAGCGCTTCGTCGCTCGGCCTCGACTCCTTCGGCCTCGACGATCTGCCGCAGCCGCTCGACGATCGAGCGGCGATCTGGATGCCGGCGAAGTCGAACCGCTGGCAGCGCGAGAGGATCGTGATCGGGATCTTCTCCGGCTCGGTCGTGCAGAAGATGAACTTGACGTGCTCGGGCGGCTCTTCCAGCGTCTTCAGCAAGGCGTTGAAGGCCTCGCGCGTGAGCATGTGGACTTCGTCGATGATGTAGATCTTGTAGCGTGCCCGGCTGGGGCGGACGTTGACGTTCTGCCGGAGCTGGCGGATTTCGTCGATGCCGCGGTTGCTGGCGCCGTCGATCTCCAGCACGTCCACGTCGTCGCCGCGGCTGATGCGCTGGCAGATGTCGCACTCGTTGCACGGCGTCGGGCGTCGGCCCGCGCTCGCAGTTGAGCGCCTTGGCCAGAATGCGGGCCGCCGAAGTCTTGCCGACGCCGCGGGCGCCGGTGAACAGATACGCGTGCCCGACGCGGTCCGCTGGTGATCGCGCCGGCAAGCGCCCGGGCCACGTGCTCCTGGCCGACCAGCTCGGCGAACCGCTGCGGCCGATACCGCCGGGCGACGACGACGTAGTTGGCTGCGTCCATGAGCGGTGAGGGGCTGAACGGGTGAGGGGGTGACCAGGCGCTCTCGATGAGTGTACCTCACCCCCTCACCTTGTCACCCCCTCACCCGGCCTTGGAGTGCGGCGACTCGTCGCCGCTTTGGGATCTTTGGGACCTGACCCGCGCAGACCGCAGCCAAGCGGGGTGCTGAAAATCCTAAAGCGGCGACGAGACGCCGCACTCCAAAGACACGTCGGGCTGACGCCTCGACGCTCGCCAAGAGGCCGGCGGCCGGTGAGAGACCCCTGCACCTAGAGGTTACTCCTTAAGGCTGCTTCTTTCGACCTGACCTGGTTCGAAGGCCTCCATCGCAGAGGCCCCTCACCGGCAGCCGGCATGAGGGGATTGTACGCGCGAAGCCGTGAACCGTCAAAGCCGGCCTCAACTCGTCCTCGTCGTCGTCCTCGTCCTCGTACTCGAAGGCAGCGCCGCGTGGCTCGGCTTAACAGAAAATCGAGGACGAGGACGACGACGAGGACGAGGACGAAAGGTTTGCGGTCGCTGCGAGCGGCGAGCGCCGTCGAATTGACAATTCCCCCACCCCCGATACGATAGCGCAACGGGCGCTGTTTGGCCTCAGCGGCTCCGTTTGCGCGTGTTCGTGTAGCTCGCGCGACAAAGCAAGATTGGCCACGAAGAGCACCAAGAGCACGAGGTACGGCAGCTCTCGGCGGCACTTCTTCGTGCTCTTGGTGTCCTTTGTGGCTTAATAACATTACCGGATGCTGAACCCATGACCCAAATCGAACAGGCCCGCGCCGGCATCATCACGCCCGAAATGGAATTCGTCGCCCAGCGCGAAGAGCCTCGCGCCGGAGCTGGTCCGCGACGAGGTCGCCGCCGGGCGGATGGTCATCCCGGCCAACAAGGTGCACCTCGCGAGGCGGCTGGAGCCGATGGGCATCGGCATCGCCGCCCGCTGCAAGATCAACGCCAACATCGGCAACTCGGCCGTCACCAGCGAACGTCGACGACGAGCTGGAAAAGCTGCACATGGCCGTCCACTTCGGCGCCGACACGGTGATGGACCTCTCGACCGGCGGCGACATCGACGCGCATCCGCCAGGCGATCATCGACGCCTCGCCCGTGCCGATCGGCACCGTGCCGATCTATCAGATGCTCGAAGAGCTGGGCGGCAACATCGAAGACATGCGGCCGCAGCACTTCCTCGACATGGTCGAGCACCAGGCCAAGCAGGGCGTCGACTACATGACGGTCCACGCCGGCGTCCTGCTCGAGCACCTGCACCTGACGATGAACCGCGTGACCGGCATCGTCAGCCGCGGCGGCTCGCTGATCGCCAAGTGGATGATGGCCCACCGCAAGCAGAACCCGCTCTACACGCACTTCGACGACCTGTGCGACATCATGCGCGAGTACGACGTCACCTGGAGCCTGGGCGACGGCCTGCGGCCCGGCTCGATCGCCGACGCCAGCGACGACGGCCCAGTTCGCCGAGCTGGACGTGCTGGGCGAGCTGACCGAGCGCGGCCTGGGCCAAGAGCACGCCAGGTGATGGTCGAAGGCCCCGGCCACATCCCGATGGACCAGATCGAGATGAACATCGAGAAGCAGATCGAAGTCGTGCGACGAGGCCCCGTTCTACGTGCTCGGGCCGCTGGTGACCGACATCGCCCCGGGCTACGACCACATCACCAGCGCCATCGGCGCCGCCCTGGCCGGCTGGCAGCGGCGCGGCATGCTCTGCTACGTCACGCCCAAGGAGCACCTGGGCCTGCCCGAGCGCGAAGACGTCAAGCAAGGCGTGATCGCCTACAAGATCGCCGCCCACGCCGCCGACCTGGCCCGCCACCGCCCCGGCGCCCGCGACCGCGACGACGCCCTCAGCCGGCCCGCTTCGCCTTCGACTGGAACGAGCAGTTCCGCCTGTCGCTCGACCCCGAGACCGCCCGGCGGATGCACGACGAAACGCTGCCGCAAGACACCTTCAAGAGCGCCCACTTCTGCAGCATGTGCGGCCCGAAGTACTGCTCGATGAAGATCACCGAGGATATCCGCGAGATGGCGAAAGAGGGGGAGCCGCTGGCGGCATTGCCGGGCTAAAGCCGGCTGAGCGCTGTCATTCTGAGCGTAGCGAAGAATCTCAACCCGACTGGCCGACGAGGGCCGACCGGCGTATTCTGCATGAGAGCCAAGCATGACGCCGAGCCAGGCACGCCAGGCGGTTTGGCAAGGGCGCGGGCCACCGGGCATCCATCGCGTTGACGCTCCCCACCTGCCAGGCGAGCAATGGCATGCGCACCTGGCGGCCGGCACCGGCAGCGTGGCGATCAACCAAGACGGCACTTGGAGGCACCTGCCAGCTCGCAAACAGCCGCCAAGACTGACGAAGGCGCAGAGGGACTTCCTCAGGAACGCCGGGTGGAACGTATGAACGACGCCAACAACTACGAGTCTCGGCTATGGGAGCTTCTCAAAAAGGAGAAACTGGCCGACCTGTCGCAGTTCCACCGCCCTGGCTTCTTTGATGAAGTCCCGCTGTACTCACGAGCGTCCGACGTTCGGTTCTTGCCGGGTGACGAGCGATTGGCCAACAAAATCCTCCTTCGATTCGCGCTCAAGTTCCTCAACTCCATCGTCGCCTACGAAGAGCACCGCACCGGCTACTTCGCGGCCATTACGCTTTCCCATCTCTCGACCGGCCTCCTCGTGCCCAATCTGCTCATCTGGTGCGGCCCGATTCGCCGCCTGAAGAGCAAGCTGGCCCTAGATGACCTGAGCACTCGCTTTGGCAAACAAATCAAGAAGACGGTAAGAGAACTGCACTTGGGTGAGTCGTTCAACGTCCGTGAAGAGAGTGCGACAATCCCCGACACGACGCGAGTCTTCGTGGCACCGGCCCGAGCGCCGTATCGCGGGTTCTCAGTGTTGAGGGATTTCCGCCAACCTGCGAGAGTTTCAGCCTAATCAAACGCGGAGACATTCTGGGCGCAGGCCGTCGCGTCCGGATAGAGCCGGGCCTTTGGGCGGCACGCTCAGAGAACGGATGGATGTCCGTCGAGTCTTTTCGCGGACCCGCCGCTGCGCATCCCGTTCCCGGCCACGCGTCGCGCAAATGCGCACGGAGATCGAGATGGCGATTGAGGGTGTCATTGTCGGCGGTGTGTTAGCGATCATGGGCGCTGTAGTCGGCCAGGCAATCGGCCAGTCCATCGCGCGGAAGACGGCTTGGTACCGGGACGCAGCGGAACTGCTGCGACGAATGCTTGTCAACTGCAGCGACCTGAAGTACTCAGCACTCAGCGCGCTTGGGGCGACGAAAGACGTTGAGTCTTTCGGTAGCAGCCAGGAAGAACCAGACGCTGCGAACAGGAAGCAGGTTTTTTCTATCGCCGCGGGTTTGTTTCAAAGGCGCAATCGAGCTCGGCGCAGGCGTGCGCTACTCGATGCCGAGCTAGAGGCTGACAGTTTTCTGGTCGAAGTGACGTTCGGAGAAATCGGTAGCGAACTTTGTCGCGCCCTGGCTGGAATGAGGTTGTCGCACTTGAGTTGCTTTGACGCGACGACGAAGACTGAAGCACTTGCGCTGAGCCTTGAGACAGCTCTTGCCCAGGTCAGGAAGGCGACAGGGCCATTGCTCAAGAGGGTGACCTATGCCCCGATGGATCGCGATCTAGTCGAATCGCCTGATCCGATTCGCACGACCGAATAAAGAGACTGGAGCGCACTCGGCGCACGCGGGGCGACAAAACGCTGAATAGTATCCCCATTGAACGTGGCGCGTAGTGGCACGCAGGTTCAGACGCGCGCAGCCGGGAAGGTGGCGACGGCGCCTTGCTGGGGATAGAATCAGGTTTCCTCTGCTTCTTCTACCGCGAGATTGTTGGTTACCGATTCAGAATTGGGACCGACCGCGATGTCTAGGGAGACGCCAATGCGCAAGGCGGACTTCGGGCCACGCTTCGCCGCTTGGTTCATCGACTCGCTCGTGGCTTTTCCGGCCTACTTCCTTTACATCGTTCCGGGAATACTCCTGTTCGCGTTTCGTGACAGCCTCACGAAGGACCAATCGTTCGGACGCAAGGCGACGGAAACGCGACTCGTCTTGGCGGCCACTGGCGCCCTGCCGCCTGCCGGCCATAAGTTCGTCAGGAACCTTGTGGCTCTGTTGCTGCGGGTTTGGACCTTCGGCGCTTATCTCTTGGCCGATCTTCTCGTTCATTTGTCGCGTACCGACGGACGATCCCTGACTGACCTGATGTTTGGCACGATGGTCATATCGACACGCGCTGACCGCCCATTTCCGCCCGGCCCACAGCAACATGCCCAAGGATCGGACTTGCGGTCGCGATTCGCTGCCGGCGACCTGGACGCCATGACCGACGCGCACTTGCAAGCGATTCAGTACATGTTCGTCAACGGCGTGTACGACCCCACCACCGGCCCAATCGTGGGCGACGACGGAGCGACCCGTCGGGTGCTTGGCGATTTTGCGGCTATGCCGGAGCCACTCATTGCGATGGACGGGCCGACTTTCTACATCACGTGGGAGGGCATCAATCACTGTCGAACAGCCATGTGGCTGGAACGCACAGTCCGAGGCGAAGACCCGTCCGAAGCGGCTGCCGTCGTGAAAATGTTTCCGCTGAAGTACTCCCCCGCCTTACTCCGCGATCCAAACGCTCAGAAGGAGCAGCCAGACGACTCGACCGACACGCCAGTGCTCGTTGACGACGGCATGGCGCCTCCTGCACCAGACGATATGACAACCAGCCTGCCGTCGGCTATTGCACGAAACGCGACACCAATCGGTATGCCCCCTGTTCCAGCACCGCCTTCCCAACCAGATGCCGATGACGATGTACGCACGGTTGCCGTTTGCCCGTATTGCGATGGCGTCTTCCCGCAAACGGTTGTTATCGAGGCCGCAGGTTGTGTTGCGCCCTGCGCCTATTGCGAGCGGGACGTGTTGATGCCCCCTCTTTCCTCATTTGTCTTCCATGAGAGGTACCAATGAGTCGTCCTTTTTGCTGTCCGCATTGTACCCGGCCGCTTCCGCCGCCATTCGTGGTCGGTAACGCGGGCCATGTCGTCGCTTGCCCACACTGCCGCCGCGAACTCGAGATGCCGGCGATGGCCGTCCTCAAGAACGTAGCGGTGGCTACGCAACGCATTCCGCCCGGCCAGATCGGCGGCTCGACTGCATTAGCATGGGTTCTAACGCTCGGGCTCATGGGCGTCGGTGCCTTAGCGATCTACAACTGGAGCGAGCACCAGCGCCTCAAAGCCGGTCAGCACAGTCTGGAGGCACGTGTAACTGCCATCGCGTATCGTGGTGCTTTCTCCGGGGGCGATGAGGTATTGCCGTCAATTAGCGTGCGTCGCATTCGCATCCTGAACGACCAGGGAAAGCAAGTCGCGTCGCTGGGGGCATCTGGCCAAGGGTGCTATTGCACGTTTCAGGGACAAAACGGCAAAGTGGCCCTTTCCGGCGACTTCATCATGCTCGACGGACCTGGTACGAGGGTTGCCGTGACCGGCACCTACGTCGGCGTTCACCGACGGGATAGTGCTAATAATCATGTTAGTGTAAACAGTGGAGTCTACATCGGGTTTCCTGAAGGCCCTGGGGGCGGGGTGGTTGACGTGTTTAATGCCGCCCAAAAGAGGGTGGCATCAATTCAGGCTAACAAGGAGGAATCAGGGGCCGTGTACGTTACCGACTCGCAAGGCGTCCTTCGCAACGCCGTTTTAGCAGACCGTCCGTAGCGGGGTACAATTCTCCGCGGACATTTGGGGGTCAATGATTTCGGCGTCGAACGGTATCATTCTCCGGCCGCAATGGGGAACCCCCGTCGGGGCGCCCCCCTCGCCCCCACATGTCGGTGTACTCGCAAGTGGAGAAGTCTGTGGCCGACATTCTCGATGTCGTAGCAAAGCTTGTCGCGATCATTGGTTCGATTGTGGGGATCATTTGCGCAATTCGCGCGCGCGAGGAATGGAGAGGGGCGAGCAGCTAGCACGACAGCACGTTCGCGAGGCCGAGACACTGGCCACCGAAACGGAGCGTAGGGGCGGGAGCGCAGAAGAGAAGTGGCGGTCCATCTTGAATTACGTTGCGGACTACGGACGAGTGCGCTCGCAGCAAGGAAACCTTTTGGCATTAGCGATCCTGGCCTTCACGATTACGCCTGTCGCTCTCGGCGTGGCTGTATTTCAACACTGGGGAGCCCTGCTCGCACTACTGCCTGGCCCAATCATTGGCGGCCCGCTCTACCAGTACATCATGGATCGCCTCAAATGGAATTGGGAGGCAGCGTTCACAGAAGCACTTGAGAAGCTTCAATTGGATCGCGATGAGATTTGCTGGATGCTGCCCCGCATAGAGACGGATGAGCGAGTTGAAAAGCCACTGACAGAAAACGCCTTACGGAAGGCGCTATGTCGCCACCTTTTGAGGACGGCTTAGCATTGTCGGTCGGTGGCGTCCGAGTGGAACAGTGTCCGGCGTTAGCCGGCGCGGGTGCGACTGGCTCTGGAGGCAAGGAGCTTTGCAAACGCTCTAAGCTCGCGGCGCACCGCGGTCGAGTTGTAGACGATCTCGCGGAAGAGCTTCGCCATTGCCTACTCGGCTAATCCGGAGCTTGCGATCGTTGCGCGCGTAGCGATATCCAGGACGGTGAGCTCATTCCCCTCGATCTTGAAGAAGATTCTGATATCGTCGGTTGTCCTTAGAACGTAGATGTTCTCCGGGCCTTCAAGCCTGTGCGAAAGCCTCCGAACATATGGATCATTCTCCCAATTCCCTAAGTGGGTGAACCACGCACGTACCTTCCTGCGCTCCTCTTGGCTGAGCGTGCGGAGTGCAATTTGCACTGGCGGAAACAAGCTGAGCTTCATCGGTTCACCATACCGTTAGCGTTCTCTTGGAACCGACCCCATCGCACACAAATCGGCTCCATTGGTGCCGACAGGGCCGCACCGGCGTTTGTCTAAGCTCTGCGAACAACCTCAACCAATCGATCCAACTCGCGGGGTGAGAGGCGCTTCGCTCGGAGTGTGCGGAATACGACCGGAAGTTTGTCCACAACTTCGGCGTCGGACATGATGTCGGCCGGGATCTGGCCGCGCTGGGCGGCTGCCGTGTCGAACAGCTCAAGCCACTCGCTCGAGCCTTCCTTCAGCCCCAGAGCAATCGCGTACTTCTCGACGTTCTGGGGCGGGGGATACATGCCCCGCTCAAGTCGGCTGTAGTTGCCCGGATCGAGTCCGTTCTCGATGCAGAACTCACGCAGTGTCTTGCCGCGATCCTTGCGCAGTCGTTTCAGTAGGTCGCCAAATCGAGTCGCCATGTGGTGCTCCCCAGCAATTCCGCGAGCGTCCGTTAGAACGCCCGAAGAAGCGGGCTCGCGCGGAGTGATCCACGAGCTATTTCTTCCGTCGGACGCTCACGCGGGTCCCCTTTGTTGTATCTATTGTACAACAATCACAACGGCGGTCAAGGTTCTCACTGGAGGTTTGGCCTGTTCAGCGTCTGGCCGGCGGGGTGCCTAAAGACGGACGAGAAGCCCGGCTGACGCCGGCTCAGGACAGCCGTGTTTGAGTAACTGGTCCACCCGTTGAAACGGGTGGCAGACGGGGAGTCGGCTGGAAGCCGACTGAAGTATCCCCGGAAGCGCCGGATTGCGACGAACCCCTTTGCGAACGGAGGCAGCCCACGACGCGTCGAGTTGATGCGATGATCCGCAACCGCTATCGTGGCCGGCATGCGAGACCGTAAGAACTTCAACGATCCCCAAGCGATCAAAGAGCCGGTCGGCTGCAAGGCTATGGCATACCTCGCTTTGGCATACGTCGGCCAGCACGCGCCGCACTGGGCGACGCATTGCGTGCCGAGACGTCACGATCCGGCGGTGCAGCTGGCAAGAGGCCATTGGGTATGGCAGTGGCTGTTGGCAGTTTTTCTGTTCCTCCTTGTTTCGCCGCCCGCCCAAGGACAGCCGCTCGTTGGTTCGACGGTCAGCCTCGAAGCGAAGATTGCGCGAGCCGACATCGTGGTGGTCGGCAAGATTGTGGAACTGGATCGGCGTGAGGACAAGGCGACGACCGCCGCCAAGATCACCGCCACGATTGCTGTCGAGCAGACCCTCAAGGGCAAGCACCAGGATCGCCTGTCCGTGCAAGTTTCCGGCTCGGAAGCTTCGGGCTCAGAAGTTTCGGTCTCGGCGCCGATGCTCGACCATTGGCGCCTTCAGGCCTCCCGGCTGATGCTGTTCGTGGATGGGACGGCGGCCGTCGCCGAACCGATCGATCTGGCCGACCCGGACCTGGAGATCATGACGGCCGACTTCGCCGTGCTGCGGAAGGCCGATGATGTGATCCGCGCCGCTGAAGCCGCCGGCCATCTCCGCGGCAAGCGCACCGAGACCTTCAGTCTCCCCGTCCCGCACGAGGTCTTTGCAGGCACGTCTTGGCGATACCGAGGCACCGAGCTCCGCCTGACCGTGCCGGTGGACGACCGCCTACAGCTCCGAGCGATCGAATTCCTGCGCTCGAAGACTCATTATCAGCGGTACCTGGGCGCTCAAGCCCTCGGGCACTTCAAGTCGGAGGAGAACATCGCCCGGCTGAAGGCAATGCTGAGTGACACGGGCTACAGCTACCTGGAACACGCGGAAACCAACGCCGGCATTGAAGTTCGCCACTACGGCGTTCGGGAAGGCGCCTATGCGGCGCTCGAAGCATGGGGCGTGACGGTCCCCAAGCCGGTGGTCCGCGAGGCGGTGGTCAAATCGGACATCGACCGCGTGTGGGTGGGCGAAATGAGCGATGAAACGCTGCGCCGCCTGCAAGGCTGCCCGAAGCTGCGAGCCGTTCACTGCGAAGGCAACGTCAATGACGACGGGTTAAGAAGGCTGGCTCGCCTCAAGCAGGTCGCACAACTGGAGGTCACCGGGAACAAGGCAATGACGGATGCCGGAGCCCAAGAACTCAAGGCCCTGACGAAGCTGACCACGCTGCGCCTGAATTGCCCCAACGTCACGGATGAGGGCCTGCGAGGGCTGGCCGCACTGACCAATCTGGACTCGCTGGACGTCACCTCCTCCAAAGTCGATGGCCGGGGGTTCAAAGACCTTTCCGGGCTCACGAAGTTGACCGATTTATCTCTGCATAACACACGCCTGAACGACGAGGGCCTGAAACAGTTGGCCCGGCTCACGAGCTTACAGACGCTCGGGTTGTCTGGCACTGGCATCACGGACGCGGGGCTCAAAGAGCTGGCGCCTCTCAAGAACCTGGCCACGCTGGATTTGAGCGGCACCCAAGTGACGGACGCCGGGCTGACGCACCTCGCGCCCCTGAGAAAGCTGACGACGATCGAGATCTGGTCCAACTCGGTTTCGGACACGACCCTGCGAAACCTCCGCGAGATCGACCTGCTGCATGCGCTTCCGATCGCCAAGGGCAAGGAGGGCGGCCGGGCAGCGTCGGCGGACGAAGTGCTGGAAATGAATCTCGGGCCTCCCTTCGGCACGAAGGTGACCGATGCGGGCCTCGCGGAATTAGCCGGGCTCAAGAACCTGGCCAGGCTCAACCTGCCCGCCGGCGTGACGGATGCGGGCCTGAAGGTGCTGGGCAAGCTCGAAAACTTGACCGATCTGCACCAGGGGGAGGCCCAGCTCTCCGACGACGGCCTGCGAGAGCTGGGCCGCATCAAGAAGCTCAAGACTCTGTATATCCGGCTCACCGACGCCCGCTTGCGCCTGTTGCGCGAAATGGGCTTGTTGCACGTGCTGCGCGGGGCCACCGGCCGGGGCGACGCCCGGCCGAAATCGGCCCGCGACGTGCTTTCGCTGGACCTGCGGCACATGCAGGTTTTCGACGAAGGCTTCCAGGAGCTGGCGTTTTTTACGAACCTCGCCGAGCGCTCGACCTCTCCTTCAGCAAGATCACGGACGCGGGCCTGAAGCGAGTTGTCGCCAGCGTGCCGAAACTGCAAAAGCTCGATTTGCGATGGACCGGCATCACGGCGGCGGGGCTGGACCACCTGAAAGGCCTGTCCGAGCTGCGCGAAGTCGCGCTTGCCGCCACCAAAGTCAGCGAGGAGGACGCGCTGGCCCTGCGGCGTGCGCTGCCGAAGTGCCGTGTCACGATGAAGTAGGCGCGGGCGCTACGGCGAAGACCGGGGCGCGGACCAGATTGCGGTTGGAGTTGGGGAAGGCCTTAGTCGGCTTCCAGCCGACTCCCTGTCTGCCACCAGCTTTTAGCTGGTGGGCTGCGAGGATATATTTGTGCTCGACAGCCGGCTTCAAGCCGGCTTCTACGCTGGTTTCAACCCTCGGCGGCCCACGTCCAAAGACGGATGAGAAGCCCGGCTGAAGCCGGCTCAGGAGCGTTGTTTCAGCAACTGGTCCACCCGTTGAAACGGGTGGCAGACGGGGAGTCGGCTGGAAGCCGACTAACAGAAGACTGGTAGCGCCGGGATTTCGCCACGAACCACTTTCTTGCGTGCCTTTGTCTCGCAGTTTCCCGGAGGCTCGCCGTGTCCCCGTCCCGCCGACAGTTCTTGGCCGCTGCGGCCGCCGCGACGGCTGTCCGCTGTCCCGCCCGGGCGGCCGACGGCCCGGCGACCAGACGCAAGACCCACATCGGCGTCTCGACGTACTCCTTCTGGCAGTTCAACCGGGACGGCCTACCGGGACGTCGGCACCTGCATCGACCTGGCCGCCGAGATGGGGTTCGACGGGGTCGAAATCCTGCTCCGGCAGATCGGCGAGAGCCCGGACAACGCCCTCATCAACGGCTCAAGCAGCGGGCGTTCGTCAACGGCCTCTGCCTGATGGGCCTCTCCACCCACCAGACGTTCCTCACGCCGGACGCCGACAAGCGGAAGCAGAACGTCGAGCTGACCAAGAACCAGATCGAGATCGCCGCCAGGCTCGGCATCCCGACCATGCGGGTGAACACCGGCACGTGGGGCACGAGCGGGAGCTTCGACGAGCTGATGGCGAACAAGGGGGTCGAGCCGCCGGTCGAGGGGTCACACCGACGAGGACGGGTTCAAGTGGTGCATCGACGGCCTGGGCGAGTGCGCCGAAGGCGGCGGAGAAGGCCGGGGTGACGCTGGGGCTGGAGAACCACTGGGGCCTCGGCCGGACGCCGGAGGGCGTGCTGCGGATCGTCGACGCGGTCAAGTCGCCGTGGCTGAAGGTCACGATGGACACCGGCAACTTCCTGGAAGACCCCTACGACAAGCTGGAGAAGATCGCCCCGGAGACGGTCCTGGTGCAGGCCAAGACGTACTACGGCGGCGGGATGTGGTACACGCTCGAGCTGGACTACGACCGGATCGCGCGAGCTGCTGGCGAAGCACAAGTACACCGGCTGGGTGTCGCTGGAGTTCGAGGGGAAGGACGACCCGAAGACGGCCGTGCCGAAGAGCCTGGAGCTGCTGCGGAAGGCGTTCCCCGGCTGACACGTTCCGCGAACAAACGGCGGCCGCCTGTTACAATCGGGTTCATGCTGGTTGCTCTGAGATCGGTCGCGACCAGAAATGCGGTGCACGCCATGCTAAGCGCGAGCGGAACTATGTCTCATCTGCGATCCGGCTCGTCTGTGCTTGCAATCTCTTTCGGCCTGTGGGCCGTTTTCCTGGGCGTGGGGCTCGCGGTGCCTCTGGCGAAACCCAATTCATCGATGGCACGATTCGTCCGCTGGACCGTGAGAGAAGACTTCGTCTCCAACGAACCTCACGACCCGATCGTCGTCAAGGACATGGTCGTCGTCGGCACGGATCGAGGTCAGTTGCGGGCCTACCGCTGCAAGGATGGGAAGCTGGTCTGGAACCACGAGCAAGAGAAACGAATCTTTCACCGCCCGTGCAGTGACGGCAAGGCCGTGTACTTTGCTTCGGAGGGCGGAGTCAGGGCGGTGGCGGTCGAAGACGGGAGCAAATTGTGGAGTTTGGATCTGCCCTTCTGCAACGGGCCGATGACCGTGCTGGAAAAGCTCGGGCTGGTCTACGTGGGAGGCAGCGACGGCAACCTGTATGCCTTGGACACGAAGACCGGGGAGCAGCGCTGGAGCTGCGACTTTGTCAGCGACGCGCCCCCCGATCCACCCAGTCCCCCACGCACCTCGGCTCGTTTGAGGGGCATGAAAGCCAGGCCGACGGAGCTAGCCAGCGATGGCGAGACGCTTTTCATCACCGTGTTTGATCAAGGGCGCGTGATCGCCGTCAATGCCAGCACCGGCAAACAGCTGTGGTCGTTTCAGACCGGCGGATGGACGTACGGGGTCGCCGTGCCCACCGAAAAGCACGTGTTCTTCGGCAGCCAGGACAAAGCCTTCTATTGCCTGGACAAGAAGACCGGCAAGAAGATCTGGCGGCACGAGACGAAAGGACGCATCCAGTCGGGCGGGGCGGTGGATGACAAGTTCGTCTACTTCGGGTCCTGTGACGGCGGACTCTACTGCCTGAACCAGTCGGATGGCAAGGAACGCTGGCGATTCGCCATCGACGGGCAGGGGGGCAACCTAGCGATCTATTCGGTGCCGATCCTCCGCGGAAAGGGCGTGTACTTCGCGGCCGGCGAAGGGCAGGCCTATGTGGTTGACGCCCACACCGGCAAGCTGAAATGGAAGGTCCGGCCCTCGAAAGATTCCGACATGTACTGCTCGCCCGCCAGCGATGGCTCGCGGTTCTTCTTCGTGACGCGGCAGAGGTCGAAACGCGTCCGCGAGCCTGGCCCGCCGCTTGGGGCCCCGTCGCTGGTGGCGATCGGCGTGAAGTGAAAGCGTTACTTCTGATCACACCTGGAGATGCTGCGGAAGGTTTCCCGGCTGACATGATCATGGTCCCCGAATAACGGTGAGTGAGGGGTGCCTGCGGCTGTAGCCACAGGCGACGAGTGGATCGGGACAAATGCCCCAGGCGGCCATCCTCTTACGGCCACGGATAAGCCGGCAGTGGCTTCCCAGCGGGAACTTCCGTCAGCTTCAGCTCGTCAAGAATTCGGTGGGCAAAGAACCCTTACAGGCCGCAGCCATGACAAACCTCATCCGTTTCACGCTCTTCTTGGCCCTATCGGTTTCCGCATTCGCGGCCGGCCCGCCGAAGGTGGATGAGTCTGCGCCGCACGCGGCGGGGATCGCGCTGATGGAAGTCGCGGCGATCGAAGGATATGACGACCGCCCTAAGGATGGCGAGGCGGGCATGCGCTTCAAGCTCAAGCTCATTCGCGGGTCGGGTGAGGTTCCCGGCACGGTCACGGTCATCACCGCCTACGGCGGTCTGCGTCCGGACGGCAGCGAGCCCAAGCCGGCCAAGCCGTCCGGGCCTGTGACGGTCGATGCTCTCAAGAAGGGCCAGCGGTATTGGTTCGCATTCGCGTCAAACCATGAGTGGGAGAAGTACAAGCAGGGAGTCATCGGATTCTGGCCCGAGAAGGACGCCAAGGCCGAGGCACTCGAAGCCGCCGTGAAGGCGGACGCCTACCGCTGGCGCCCGCAATACGACCCACAAGCGAAACTCGCCTACGGGCACATCCTTGAAAAAGGCAAGTGGCGCGTGCGAGTCGAGCGCGACGAGCGAGTGCTCTGGGAGCAGAAAATCGCCGGCACCAAGGTGGACAGCTACGCCAGTTGGGGGCTGTCGAACAACACGGGCGGCGAGCTTATCGTGAAGAATATGCCCAAACACGGCAGACTTCTGATGGCCGAAACCAGCACTCGGCTGGAGAAGGACAACGAATTTCAGCTCGCGGCCGGCACCTACTGGCTGAAGACCGGCTTTGACGCCGAGACCGGCAAGCGCCTTGCGGCGTGGGTGCGAAAGCCCCAGCACGGGCACGTGCCGCTGGTGAATCGCGCCTACGACCCCGGCACCGGCAAGCCGACACTGGAGCAGCGGTTCGATTTCCCCCAGACCGGCGGCAAAGCGGTCGGTTCCAAGACGGATGAGTGGTACCGCAAGGTCGAACGTACCTTCGACGCCACGGGGGAGCTGACGAAGGAGGAAACCTTCCGCCACGACCAGGGACAAGCAGATCGATGGGTCAAGCTGGCGAAGTAGCATTGTCGCCTTTCGCTCCGCGAAAGGGCGGTCTTTCGCGGAGCGAAAGACGACGATACGCGCTCCGCGGAACTTCGAGCCCGCGTGCCACGCCATTCGCATCCATGCTCAGGCGCACGCGGCCGGCCTGCCTATCGCGTACAGATCGGAGCGTTTTCCATGCGGACTTCCTGCTTGCTCGTGGCCCTTGGCTCCGTGGTGTTCTCATCTCCCGCCTGGGGCGTTGACTATTCGAAAGTTGACCGGACCATCGCAAAAGAGCCGGCGTATCAGAAGTCGCCGCGGTATCGCGCTGCTCCTCTTCGGACCGGAGGCCAAGGTTCGCGTGTGGGCGGCGGTGGACGGCGAGACGCTCTACCTCGACCGGAGCGCGGACGGCGACCTCACGGGCAATGTCGCCTTTCGCTCCGCGAAAGGGCGGTCTTTCGGGGAGCGGCAGGTGTGGCACGGCTCGAAGGGCGTGGCGCCACACGGTATCACCACGCCCATCACATCCATCTTCTGGGCGTGCCACGCCGTCACTTCTGCGCGCGCCACTGTCCGGCACGTGGGAGCCTGACCTACGACTTGGTCAATTCACTCCTTGGCCACGCTCCGCAGCAGTTCCGCCGGCAAACACGCGTGTCCGCCGCGGATTACCAGGTCGATCTGCCGCGTGCGGCGGATATCTTTCAGCGGGTTGGCACGCAGTAGCACCAGGTCAGCGTGAAAGCCCGGCTCGATTCGGCCGAGGTTGTCGGCTTGTTTGACGATTGCCGCGTTGTTGAGCGTGGCGGCTTGGAGGGCGGCCGCCGGGGATAGGCCGGACTCGACGAGCAGCTCCAGCTCCTGGTGCAGCGCAAAACGGGCGTGACCCGATGCACCGGCGTGTCGGTGCCGGCCAGCAGCCGCACGCCGGCACGGTGCAGAATGCCGGTCAGCTCTTGATACTTGGCAAATTCGCGGTGCCGATCATCCCGCGGCGGTGCCCCAGCTCGATCACCGAGCGGCCGATGGTCCGCGGCGTGCCCACGTAAATCTTCAGCGTGATGACCTTCCAGCGGGCCATGTCGTCCACGAAGGTGGGCACCTGGGCCACGTCCACGAGACTATGGCCAACGTCGCGATGGAACGGCTTCTCCCCGTCGATGAGCGGGCTGGCCAGGAACACGCGCGGGCAGCGGTGCGGATGGGCCTCGGCGAAGTGGGCCACGCCGGCCTCGGCCACGATGGCATCGCCCGCGCTGCGGACCGAGGTGACGCCGGCCGCGAGGCATAGGGGCAGGAACTCATCCCCCGTGACGTGCGTGCGGTCGGCCAGGTGCACCAGATGCACGTGGGCGTCGATCAGGCCCGGGATGAGGTACTTGCCCGCTGCGTCGATCGTCCGCGCGCGGGCGGAACCTCCACGGGCTTGTCCGTCGCACCGACGCTTTGGATGCGGCCGCCGGCGATGACCAGCGTCCGGGGCGGCAACATCCTGCCGGCGAGCGAATCGAACACCGACGCATCCCGAATGACGAGTGCCGGCGGATGCGCGTCATCGTCCTTCTTCGCGGCCGGTGGTTTTGCGTCGCTCGCTTCCAGCGGGCGTGCTGCGAGGCCTTGTGCGCCCGTGAGCCCTGTGGCTGCCAGGCCACTTGTGGTAAGGAAGCGCCGCCGGCTCAACATCGGTTTCATGGCAATACCTCGAGCAACGTACGGGACCTCGATGATCGGCCAAGCTCCACTCGACGGGCGAGGCCATCGGTGGAAAGCTGCTGACGGTGGGGATGAAGACGTGCGACTGCTTCCTGAAATTCTTTTCGATTCTCTCCGGGCCAAAGCTGCCGAGCAAGACGGCGACCGCTTGACAAGCAACGGGTCTTCATCGAAGGCACGCCGCACGCCCGCGCCGCCGGCGATTCATTACTCCAGGTGTTCCGCAACGGCGCCCTGGCACGTCGGCCTTACGGCTCGACGCTTGCCGGGCTGCCGCGGTGGAAAACATGGATCGTCTCGTGTCAGCAGGGCGCATAGACTCTGGAGAGCACCAAATACTTGTGCGGCATCGAGCTGCACACACGCGAGCCGGCGGCCGGGCACCGGAGAGCCGGTGTGCGGTTCCTCAGGAGGCTCGTCAACCCGCACCTGCGTGCCCGAGTCGCCAAGCAGGAGCGACACCGCTGCCTGCCCGCTTGGGCCGTGCGAGGAATCTATCGCATGTTCTTTCGCTGTTGGGCCTGGCTCTACCGCAAGAGACATCGAGCTGACCACGGAAAGCAGGCAAAACGGCGGCACAGTAGACCGTAGACGTAGGGCAGGCTCCTGCTCAGAAGTTCCACTCGAAGTGCGTGTAGACGAAGTCGGCGTCGGCCTGGGTCGGCACGCCCGGCGTGGTCTGGTAATAGTCGCCGGCGAAGAAGTGCGAGTAACCCAAGAGCACGTTGATTCGCGCGGTGACATTGTAGGTGATGGTCAAGTCGATCTCGTCCCCCAGGTCGCGACTTCCCGGCGCGCGGCGGGATTGAATGGCGTCATCACCACGCTGTAGGGCGTGTCGTTGCGATCTTGCAGGAGGAAGTGGTAGTACCAGAACAGGACGGTGAGCTTTTCGTGCGGCTTGGCCGTCAGCAGCACGTTCGGCGTCATGATGTTCCGGCGGCCGAAGAGGTCCATGAAGCCCAGGTACTTGTGCGACAGCGGGAACTGATGGTGCCAGCCGTTGCCGGCGCCGCGCACGTCGCCGCCGGAGGCCCAGTCGAAATAGGCCCACAGCGTCGGCTGCCAGCAGTGGTCGAACTTGCGGCCGCCGCCGACGGTCCAGGCCCCGGCCGAGTGGGCTAAGCCGTCGGTATTGCGGCCCCATTGATAGCCGCCTTCGAACTCCCAAAGCCAGTTGTCGCGCGTGCCGTACCAGCGGGCGCCCACCGTCTCGAAATCGAAAGCATTCTGGATGTCGAACTCCAGGGCATTGTTGATCAGCCGCAGCCAATAGAGATCGAGCGTCTGGTCCTTGACGCCTTTGTAGACGGAGTAGACGCCCATGAACTCGATGTCGCGATTGGGCTTATCGAAGTTGTGCGGATCGGGTGGAACGGGGTTCGTCCAGAAGCCGTCCACGTCCCAGGCTTTGCCCTTCCAGAAGAGCTTGTAGCCCTCGAAGGTCCGACGGGTGTTGGCCCAATCGAGCGGCGAGATCACTCGCTGGTTGCCATAGAGCAGCTCCTGCCGGCCGACGCGGGCCGTGAGCTTGCCGCGGCAGTCCTCCCAGAGCAGTGTGTCGCCGAAGAGGTTCAAGAGGTCGGAGCGGTCTTCCTCGATGATGCGCGGCGGCGAAGTCCTCGTGGAAGCTCACCGCATCGAGGTATTCGACGTAGGCCCGGAAGAGGCCGCACGCTTCGGCATTGGCAAACAGCCGCGTGCGGTGCAGCAGGAAGTCGTCGTCGCGGCCGGTGAGGCCCAGGCCGCGCAGGTTGTGTTCGTGATGGTAGCGGGCGCGGTACTGGCCACCGAAGTCGAGCGACAGACAGTCGAGCGGGTGCAGCCGCTTGAGGTCGTCGCCCAGGTCGTAGTCCTGCCAGGCCGGGTCTTCCAGATAGCGGAAGTCGTTGTCGTAGAACATCGGCTTGTACGCGCCCGTCCGGGCATCGGCGAGCTGTTTCGACTTCTTGGCTTTCTTATCCGGCTCTTGGTCTTTCTTTTTCTCGCACGGTGGGTCTGGGGCGTCCTTCGTCGCCGGGTCGGTTATCTTGCTGTTCTTACTTCCTGGCGGGCCGTGCTCGCGGCTCTTTGGCGGCAGATTGGTCGTAGGAGCGCGCCTCGTCGGCGAGGCGTGGGGCCGTTTCTCCGCAGACCGCGCGGACTCGGTCGAGGCGTCTTCGTTGACACCGGCGATCTTGCTGGCCTCGCCGTCGAACGCGTCGTCCATCTCGGGCGGCGAAAAGGGGCCCTTCGGCGCAGACGGATCCGGCGATCAGCGCCGCGACGAGAGTGGCGCGGAGCCAAGCAGCAACTTCCATGTCGGCCTCCGCAACGCGCCCGATTCGATCAAGCCTTCCATGGCGCACGTGCCATGCACCGCGCGCAGCCCTTGCACGTACTATCGGCGCGGCTGTCTGGCGAATCCATGCAGGCTGTCAGCATCCGGCTTATCCGGGCTCATCCGTAACTCGCGCCGGATAGACGAAGACGATTTGGCCACGAAGAGCACCAAGAGCACGAAGTTAACGTGCTCTTGCCGACTCTTCTTCGTAATACAAGGGGTCAGAATTCGCGAGCCTGCGCGAATTTCATGGCGCAAAGGTTTTTGCGAACCACGGAAGACACGAAACAAACGGAAGGCACGAAAACGAATCGAAGCTTCTCATGAGGCGAAGACTTCCTCGTCCGTGTATTCCGAGTCTTCCGTGGTTGCGGCTACGCCGCGCCAAGCTCTTGGTGTCCTTTGTGGCTAATGAATCATGTGGCGAAACCCTGCCGATTAGCCGACGTGCATGTGAACGCGCCGACGGCGCAATGGATGACGGCTATTCCCCTGACACCGTCCCTGGCCCTGCCGCTGCGGGTGAGAACACCAAGATGGGCTATCTCGCCGGAGCGACCGGATTGCTTGTCCGGTGGATACGGTGAATGTACTTTGAAGCCGCGTGTGCCTGGCACGTCTGGAAAGCCCAGGCTTCTCCTCTAGCGAGACGGAATGCCGATGACTCGACGAGACGTGACGGCCGCGCTGATCGCCGGCTTGGCCAGCCTGCTGGGGTGTTCCGACCCGAAGACCTCTGCACCCGGTGTACGAATCGCGCCGCCGCAGCCGCGCGTCGAGAAGACCTTAGAAGACGCGCTCAAGTCGCTGCTGGAGGATGCGGCCAAGCCGGAGGAGGAGTGGGTCAAGAACCCTGAAGGGTTGTGCCAGGCCAAAGACCGCGACGTGCGGGCGATCCAGTTCTTTCCGGATGGCTCCCGGCTCGTGCTTCTCAGTGGCATCACCTTTCGCGCCACGCTCGAGGTCTGGGACGTCGCCAAGCGAGAGCGGGTCTTCGAGAAGGAGTTCGGGCGCGACGACTGGGTGCTCACGCTTGCGCTCTCGCCCGACGGCAAGACGCTGGCGATCGGCAACGACCAGCGCGTGGAGCTTTGGGACACCGACAAGTGGGAGCGCCGGCAGACGCTCGCCGGACATGAGAAGAAGGTCCTCGCCCTGGCGTTCTCGGCCGACGGACAGCTCCTGGCGAGCGGCGACGAGGCAGGGGCGATCCTCACCTGGAACGCGGTAGAGGGCGCGCAGATCAAGCGCATCGCCTGGGACGATGCCGTCTGGGGACTGGCCTTTTCGCCGGACGGCGCGAAGCTGGCCGCGATTCGTTCGGCAGACAAAGACGAAAACCCCGTGGGGATTTGGGACCCGCGCACAGGCGATCCGTTCCCGCCGCCGCCGTGGGACTCGCCGCAGATCTATGTCTCGCTGAGCTGCGTTGCCTTTTGCGCGATGGAAAGCTGCTGGCCGTCGGCGACAACGGTCTTCGCACCGAAACGGGCGAGATCATCCGCCTCTGGGACACAGCCAGCGGGAAGTACCTCAAGACCCTGCAGGGACATCATGGCAAGGTGACGGGACTGGCCTTTACGCGAGACCACAAGCGATTGATCTCCGCGGCCGAAGACGGCACGGTGCGCGTGTGGGACGTGGCCAGCGGCCAACCGGCTGCGCCTCTCTGGGGCCATCCCCGCGAGATCAAGTCGCTGGCGCTCTCGCCCGACGAGAAGACGCTCGTCACCGGCGACGAGGGCAAGGGGCTTCGTTTCTGGGACCTCGAAGAAATCGTGCAGCGGCCGGAGAAATACCACACTCTGGGGGCCGAGCGGCAGGTGTTTTTTCCGCACGTCGAATCGACGACTCCGATCGTGGCCCTTTCGGCCGACGGCGCCACGCTCGTTACGATCGAGCCGAGCCGTGAGATCAAGCTGTGGGACTTGCCCGACGCGCGGCTGCGCAAGGCCATCCGGGATGACTCGGCTGCCGGCCCCGTGCTTTTCTCTCCGGACGGGCAATACCTCGCGTATTGCAGCTACGAGACCAAATCCAAGGATGGCGAGCTGAAAGAGTTGTGCAACGTCGCGCTCCTCGACCTCAAGTCTTTCGAAAAGAAGCCGCTCATCCAGGGCATGGATGGCTGCGGAGGCCTGGCGTTCTTGGCCAACTCCGCCGATCTGATAGTCGGCGAAGGGACCCAGATCGCCGTTTGGAAGTCGGGAAAGAAGGCCCGCTCCTGGGACACCGGCGAGGCGGTCCGCAGTCTCGCTTTGTTTGCGGATGGGTCACGGATCGCCTCGGGCGATGCCAAAGGCTCCATCAAGATTTGGGATTTCGCCAGCCAGAAGCTCCTCCACACGCTCAGCGACCACAAGAACCCGGTGACGATCTTGCGCGTGACGCCCGATGGGCAACGGCTGTTGTCGTTGGCCCAAGGGCTGGGCGAATCGAAGATTCGCGTTTGGAACCTCCAGCGGGGTGAGAAGGTCGGCGAAGTGGAAACCATGGACGGCGACCCCAACATGATGTTGCTTCCCGACAATAAGACGCTCGTCTACAACAGCCACTCCGATCTCGTGCTCTGGGACCTGGATCAGTCCAAGGCGCTGCGCAAGCTGCACGGCCACGTCGGAGAGATTGGTCCGATCCGCATTAGCCAGGACGGCAAGCGGATGGTGACGGCCGATGACAGCGGCGCCGTGAGACTGTGGGACCTTCCTTAGCACCGGTTTCTGAAGTCTAAGAAGTAGCGGTCGCGACCGGCGAGGGCTCCAAGTCGCTCGTCACTTTCAGGCGCGACCACAGCTCGCGGGCGGCTTCGGTTTCCGCCTCGGGCGAGAAGCGGACCGAAAGCACGACGAACGACGCTGCCGTCACTGCGGCACCCAGCACGAGCAGGGCGGCGGGCCAGGCCAGCGCACCGCCGAACAACAACCCGGCCAGCACGGCGCCGACGTTCCCTCCCGCGCCGACGATGCCGGCGATCGGCCCCAGCGCCTGGCGATTCACGAAGGGCACGACGGCGTACGTGGCTCCGTTGGCCATCTTTACGAACAGCCCGGCGACTAGCAGCGCGGGCACGGCCCAGGCCAGTGTCTGCATCTGCGAAAAGAGCATCAGCCCCAGGCCCTCGCAGAGAATCACGGCGAATAGCCAGGCCACGCGGCCGCGCAGGCCGAAACGAAGTCCGAAGCGGTCGCCCAGGATGCCGCCCAGGCTGCGTGCAAAGAGGTTCATGCCGCCGAAGGCGGCGGCCGTGAAGCCGGCGCCGGTGAGGCCCAGCCCGAAGTAGTCGGCGAAGTAGAGCGCGGCCACGTTGTCCATCGTCAGCTCCACGCCGAAGCAGGCCGCGTAGGCCACGGCCAGTGCCCAGACGCGGGTGTCGCGGCACGCTGCGGCGAACGTGCCGCGTGCGCGTTGAGCGGCGGGAAGTTTGCCGCGGCACGCAGGTCGCGGTAGTTGCCCGCCGGGCAATCCTGCGTCAGGGCGTAGTAGGCCACGCCGCTCGCCAGGCACAGCGCCCGACCACGACCATGGCCAACCGCCAGCCCAGAAGCCGCCCAGCCCCAGGTGACCGCGAAGAACGTGAACAACAGCGGCATGACGACTTGCGTCACGCCGCCGCCGAGGTTGCCCCAACCGGCGGCCGTGGCGTTGGCCGTGCCGACGCAGTTGGGCGCGAACATCACCGACGTGTGATACTGCGTGATGACGAACGAGGCGCCGATGACGCCGATCAGCAATCGGAAGATCAAGAAGGTCTGGAAGTCCTGGGCCAGGCCGATGCCCATCACCGGCAGCGAGCCGAGCACCAGCAGCCAGGTATAAGCTAGTCGCGGGCCGACGCGATCGCAGAGCCAGCCGATGACGAGCCGTGCCACGACCGTGATGGCCACCGACGCGATCATCGCGGCCATGATCTGCGATTTGGTGAGGGCCAGCTCGTCGCGAATGACCGGCATCAGCGGCGCCACGCCGAACCAGGCAAAGAAGCACAGAAAGAACGCGAGCCACGTCATGTGGAACGCGCGCATCTGCGGCCAGTGAGAGGCGAAAGAAGTTCCGCCAGAGTGAAGTGCACTTGTCTTGGGGCGGCACGCAGGACTCCGTGAAGGCTTTTGAACTAGCCACGAAGGACACCAAGAGCACCAAGATAAGGCGCCGAGCGTCTGCGGAACTTTGTGGTCTTGGTGCTCTTCGTGGCCAATTCTTGCAGCGCCGGACGATGAGCGTTTGCAAGCGTTGCGCTTCACCAAGCGGCATCGAGGACAACGCTCGGCGCAAGCATAAAGTGCCAACGCCACTAGGCATTAGAAAAAGCCGCAACGATGCAGCGCCGTAGACCGTTCGCCGCTCACACATGCCGTTGATTGCGGCAATTCCCCCCAACTGATGCCTCGTTTCCTGGGCACCAGCCGCATCCGGGTCAAGGATCACCGCTGCCTGCTAACTTCAACCACAGACGTTGAATGCGCCGACATGCCATGACGCGCGAACACGCGTGGTATGGCGATTGCTAACCCGCGATTCGGCTTCAAGGCTTCACACCTCAGGCTACGGGCTGATTCTGTGCATCGGTCGTCGGCACAGCGCCACGGGCTTCGCTGCCCGACGGCCCGTAGCCTGGCAAACATCGATTCGATGATTCAAGCCGCGGCGAAAGATCCTCCCTTGCTGTACGCGCTCTTGAGCGAGCAGCAGACCTCACGGCCGTCGAGAAGTTCGCGCAGCGGCACGCCGACGCGCACGAGCCCGCGCAGGCCAAGTATTATCGCGACCTGATTCCGCTGACCGCGCCGCAGGACGGCGAGCAGTACGCCTTCGAGGTCGATCTCGACGCCTGCTCCGGCTGCAAGGCGTGCGTCACCGCCTGCCACAATCTCAACGGGCTGGAAGAGGACGAGACGTGGCGGAGCGTCGGGCTGCTGCACGGCGGCACGACCGAGCTGCCCGTCGTTGCAGCACGTCACGACGGCCTGCCACCACTGCCTGGAGCCGGCCTGCCTGGACGGCTGCCCGGTCAAGGCCTACGAGAAGGACCCGCGTCACCGGCATCGTCCGGCATCTCGACGATCAGTGCATCGGCTGCCAGTACTGCATGCTCAAGTGCCCGTACGACGTGCCCAAGTACAGCCAGCGCAAGGGCATCGTCCGCAAGTGCGACATGTGCCAGCGACCGGCTGGCGGTCGGCGAAGCGCCGGCCTGCGTGCAGGCCTGCCCGAACCAGGCGATTCGCATCACGCTCGTCAGCCGCCAGCAGGTCGTCGAGGAGAGCGAAGCGAACCTGTTCCTGCCCGGCGCGCCGGAGCCGCGGCTACACGCTGCCGACGACGATCTACAAGACGCGCGCGGCCGCTGCCGCGCAACCTGCTGCCGGCCGACTACTACTCGCGCCGCGCCGCAGCACGCCCATCTGGCCGCTGGTCGTGATGCTGGTGCTGACGCAGATGTCGGTGGGCGCGTTCGTCGTCGAGCAGGTGCTGCTGGCGGCCGTGCGCCGGCGGCCGGCGCATGCCTCGGCGACCGGCCGTGCATCGCGCGGCGGCGTTCTTGCTCGGGCTTGCTCGGGCTGGGCGCGGCCGTCTTTCATCTGGGCCGGCCGCTGTATGCCTATCGCGCCGTGCATCGGGCTGGCGAACCTCGTGGCTGAGCCGCGAGATCTCTGGCGTTCGGCGTGTTCGCGGTCTTGGCGGCGGCGTATGCGGCGGCGGCCTGGCTGGCGACCGGGCGGCTGGCGTGCGGCCGCGAGGTCGTCGATCGCTGGGCGCTGGCGGCGGCGTCGGCGGGCGTCGGCGGCGTCGTTTGCTCGGTGATGATCTACGCCAGCACGCGGCCGGCCGTTCTGGAGCGCTGCCGCACACGCGGCTGAAGTTCCTGCTGCACGTGCGCTGGTGCTGGGCATTCCCGCTGGCGCTGCTGATCGGCTCGCTCGCGGCGGCGCTGGTCGACGGAGCTGACGGTCGACCGACGTCATGCGGCAGTACGGCGCGGCGCTTGTGCGTGGCTGCTGATCGCGGCGTCGCTGGCCAAGCTGCTGTCGAAGCGGCGGTCTTCGCTGCGCTGCGCGAGCACGCAGTTCACGCCGCTGAAGCGCACGGCGCTGCTGCTGGCCGGCGAGCTGGGCGCCGACGACGCTGCAGCGATTCTTCGTCGGCCTCGTCGGCGGGCGTCGCTGCTGCCGGCGCTGCTGCTCGCCGGCGCGATCGCGCTGACCGGCACGGCCGGCTTCAGCCCGCTGTTCGTCGCGCTGGTCGTCGCTGCTGAGCATGGTGCCTGCTGCTGCGTCGGCGAGTTGCTGGAGCGGTACCTGTTCTTCGCGGCCGTCGGTCGCCCCCAAGATGCCGGGAGTCGCCGCGTCATGAGCAGTCGCCACATCGCACGCGGCTCGACGCCGACGCGCTCGCGCGCTGGCTGCGCTGCTGCGCCAGTGCGACGGGCCGCTCACGCGCGAGCTGCTGCTGGCGCCCGGGCGGCTTCGGCCTGGGCCAGGTGCCCGCGCGGCAAGCTGCCCGACGCCACGACGACGATGGTCTGCGGCTTCTGCTCGACCGGCTGCGGGCTGAACGTCCATCTGCAAGGACGGCGAGGCCGTCGGACCTCACGCCGGCGACCGACTATCCCGGTCAACCTCGGCATGGCCTGCCCCAAGGGCTGGGAAGCGCTGACGCGTGCTCGACGCCGCCGACCGCGCGACGACGCCGCTGTGCGCGACGACGCCGCGGCCGGCTGCGAGCCGGTCGATTGGGACGCGGCGCTGCGACTGTTCTGCGAGCGGTTCAAGGCGATCCAGCAGCAGCACGGCCCGGAGTCGGTCGCCTTCCTCAGCACCGGGCAGATCGCCACCGAGGAGATGGCCTTCCTCGGCAGCCTCGCCAAGTTCGGCATGGGCATGCTGCACGGCGACGGCAACACGCGGCAGTGCATGGCCACGTCGGTCGTCGCCTACAAGCAGTCGTTCGGCTTCGACGCGCCGCCGTACACCTACGCACGACTTCGAGGAGTCGGACGTGCATCGTGCTCGTCGGCTCGAACCTGTGCATCGCCCATCCGATCCTGTGGCAGCGCGTGCTGCCGCAATCCGCACCAGCCGCGAGATCATCGTCGTCGATCCGCGCAAGACCGAAACGGCGATGGCGGCGACGCTGCACCTGGCCGCTCGCGCCCAAGTCGGACCTGGCGCTGTTCTACGGCCTGGCCCACCTCCTGATTCGCGAGGGCTGGATCGACGAGACGTTCATCGCCGCGCACACGAGCGGCTTCGAGGAGTTCCGCGAGCACGTCGCCGACTTCACGCCGCGAGCGCGTCGCCGAGGCGACCGGGCATCGACGAGGCGACGCTGCTCGACGTGGCCCGGCACGATCCACGAGGGCGAGCGCGTCTCGTTCTGGTGGACGATGGGCGTCAACCAGAGCTACGAGGGCGTGCGCACGGCGCAGGCGATCATCAACCTGGCCCTGATGACCGGCAACATCGGCCGGCCGGGCACCGGGGCCAACTCGATCACCGGCCAGTGCAACGCGATGGGCTCGCGGCTGTTCAGCAACACGACGAACCTGCTCGGCGGCCACGACTTCGCGAACGCCGACGCATCGCGCAGAAGGTCGCCGGCATCCTGGGCATCGACGCCGGCCGCATCCCCGACCGAGCACAGTTGGGCCTACGACCAGATCATCGAAGGCATCCTCGCCGGGCAAGATCAAGGGCCTGTGGGTCATCGCCACCAACCCGGCCCACTCGTGGATCAACCAGAACACGCTGCGCGACGTGCTCGGCCGGCTCGACTTCCTGGTCGTGCAGGACATGTACCACACGACCGAGACGGCGCAGCTGGCCGACCTGCGTGCTGCCGGCCGCCGGCTGGGGCGAGAAGGAAGGCACGTTCATCAACTCCGAGCGGCGCATCGGCCTGATCAAGAAGGTGGCGCGGGCGCCGGGCCAGGCGCTGGCCGACTTCTCGATCTTCCGGCTCGATCGCCGAGTACTGGGGCTGCGGCGAGATGTTCGCGCGAGTGGACCGACGCCCGAGGCCGTGTTCCAGATCCTCAAGGAGCTCTCGCGCGGCCAGCCGTGCGACATCACGGGCATCGCGGACTACCGCATGCTCGACGAGCGCGGCGGCATCCAGTGGCCGTATCCGCGAAGGCACGCCGACGACCGCGCCGCAGCGGCGGCTGTTCGCCGACGGCCGGTTCTACCACGCCGATGGCCGGGCGCGGTTCCTCTTCGAGGCAGCCCGCGGCCGATGCCCGAGCCGCCGAACGACGCAGTTACCCGCTGCTGCTGCTCACCGGCCGCGGCACGGCGTCGCAGTGGCACACGCAGACGCGCACCGGCAAGTCGGCCGTGCTGCGGCAAGCTCTACCCGCGCGAGCTCTACGTCGAGATCAACCCGGCCGACGCCCGCGCGATGCGGCATCCGGCCCGAACCAGCGGGTGGTCGTCGAGTCGCAGCGCGGCCGCATCGTGGCCAAGGCGTTCGTCACGCACGCGGTGCAGCCGGGGCAGGTCTTCATGCCGATGCACTACGAAGTCGACCAACCGACTGACGCTCGCCCACTTCGATCCGTACTCGCGGCAGCCCTCGTACAAGGACTGCGCGGTCCGCGTTCGCCCGCTCGCGAGCCGGCCGACCATGCACTCGTTGAGCCGACTCAGCCGACGCAAGGACTCGCCATGATCATGATCGCCACAATCGCCGCACGCAAACGATCGTCGTCATCGGCAACGGCATGGTCGGCCACCGCTTCTGCGAGAAGCTGGTCGAGTTCGACGCCGACCGGCGACTACCAGCATCGTCACGTTCTGCGAAGAGCCGCGGGCCGCCTACGACCGCGTCGGCCTGACGTCGTTCTTCGCCCATCGCGACGCCGAGAAGCTGATGCTGGCCCGGCTCGACTGGTATCGCGAGCAACGGCATCGAGCTGCACGTCGGCGACCGGGCCGACGGAGATCGACCGCGAGCGGCAGGTCGTGCGCTCGCGACAAGGGCGCGAGAGTCGCCTACGACGTCGTCGTGCTGGCGACCGGCTCGTATCCGTTCGTGCCGCCGGTGCCGGGCATCGACAAGCGCGGCGTGTTCGTCTATCGCACGATCGAAGACCTGGAGCGGATCATCGCCTACGCCGCAAGGCGCCAAGCGGGCGCGCGGTGATCGGCGGCGGCCTGCTCGGGCCTGGAAGCGGCCAAGGCGGCCTACGACCTGGGCCTGGAAACGCACGTCGTCGAGTTCGCCCCGCGCCTGATGCCGCGGCAGGTCGACGACGCCGGCTCGCGGGTGCTGGTCGAGAAGATCGAAGCGCTCGGCGTCCAGGTCCACCTGAACAAGGCCACCAAGGAGGTGCTCGGCGACGGCAGGCGTCGAAGGGCTGGTGCTTCGCCGACGGCGAGCGCGCTCGACGTCGAGATGGTCATCGTCTCGGCCGGCATCCGCCCGCGCGACGAGCTGGCCCGCGAGTGCGGCCTGGCGGTCGGCGAGCGCGGCGGCGTCGTCGTCGACGACGAGCTGCGGACCTCCGACCCCGACATCTTCGCCATCGGCGAGGTCGCCCTGCACCGCGGCATGATCTACGGCCTGGTCGCGCCCGGCTACGAGATGGCCGAGATCGTGGCCGCGAACCTGGCCGGCGAGCGACCGCACGTTCGCCGGCGCCGACCTGTCGACCAAGCTCAAGCTGATGGGCGTCGACGTCGCCAGCTTCGGCGACTACGAGCGCCGACGCCGAAGAGGCGCGCGCCGCTCGTCTTCGAAGACCCGTTCCGCGGCGTCTACAAGAAGCTCCTCTTCAGCCCCGACGGCACGCGGCTGCTCGGCGGCATCCTGGTCGGCGACGCCGCCGACTACGGCACGCTGCTGGCGCTCTGCCAAGAGCGGCGAGCCGCTGCCGCTGCCCGCCCGGCGAGCTGATGCGTCGGCAAGCGCGACGGCGCGGCCGGCGGCGGCGCCGGCGCATGCGCCGACGACGCCCAGGTCTGCTCGTGCAACAACGTCAGCAAGGGCGCAGATCTGCGCAGGCGATCCGCGAGCAAGGGCCTCACGACGCTCGGCGAGGTCAAGGCCTGCACGAAGGCCGGCACCGGCTGCGGCGGCTGCGTGCCGCTGGTCACCGACCTGCTGCAAAGCGAGCTGGCGGCGGCGGGCAAGACGGTCAACAACGCACCTCTGCGAGCACTTCGCCTACACGCGGCAGGAGCTGTTCCAGATCGTCAAGATCAAGGAGATCAAGACGTTCGACGAGCTGCTCGCCAGCCACGGCACGGGGCACGGCTGCGAGATCTGCAAGCCGGCCGTCGCCTCGATCCTGGCCAGCCTGTGGAACGAGCACATCCTCGATCGCGCCGCACCAGACGCTGCAGGACACCAACGACCGCTTCCTGGCCAACATGCAGCGCGGCGGCCTGTACTCGGTCGTGCCGCGCGTGCCCGGCGGCGAGATCACGCCCGAGAAGCTCATCGCCCTGGGCCGGGTCGCCAAGAAGTACGGCCTCTACACCAAGATCACCGGCGGCCAGCGCGTCGATCTGTTCGGCGCGCAGGTGCATCAGCTTCCCGACATCTGGGAGGAGCTCGTCGCCGCCGGCTTCGAGAGCGGCCACGCCTACGGCAAGGCGCTGCGCACGGTCAAGAGCTGCGTCGGCACGCACCTGGTGCCGCTACGGCGTGCAGGACTCGGTCGGCTTCGCCATCCGCGTCGAGAAGCGCTACCGCGGCATCCGCGCGCCGCACAAGATCAAGGCGGCCGTCTCCGGCTGCATCCGCGAGTGCGCCGAGGCCCAGAGCAAGGACTTCGGCCTGATCGCCACCGAGAAGGGCTACAACCTCTACGTCTGCGGCAACGGCGGCGCCAAGCCGCGGCACGCCGACCTGCTGGCCGGCCGACCTCGATGAGGAGACGGCGCATCAAGTACATCGACCGCTTCCTGATGTACTACATCCAGACGGCCGACCGCCTGACGCGCACCAGCGTCTGGCTGGAGAACATGGAAGGCGGCATCGAGTACCTGCGCGACGTCATCGTCCACGACAAGCTCGGCATCTGCGACGAGCTCGAGCGGCAGATGCAGCACCTGGTCGATACCTACCAGTGCGAGTGGACGGAGGTCGTCAACGATCCCGAGCGGCGCCGGCTGTTCCAGCAGTTCGTCAACACCGACGAGACCGAGCCGGCATCGAGATCGTCACCGAGCGCGGCCAGAACCGGCCGGCCGATTGGCCGAAGGACGGGCCGCTCGTCCAGCTCGGCCCCGTGACGCAGCGTAACGATGGGTGGCTGGGCTGAGCGCCAGCGAAGCCCCAGCAGAGCTGCCGCTGGCCGGCGAGGGCCATCAAGCCGGAATGGCCGGCCGCGGCTTTCAGCCACAGGCACCCCCAAGCAACGGGGTCGGGAGTCAATTCTCGCGACAAAGTGCGTCAAGTATACCGCCCACGGCTGCCGTCGCGAAATCGACTCCCGACCCCTTCCTGGCCGCCTTAAGGGCCGCTGGGTGCCCGTCGGCCGTGTCGAAGATTTCCCCAAGGACGGCGGCGCGGCGATCAAGTTCGGCAGAGTGCAGATCGCTGTCTTCCACTTCACGAGCCGCGGCCAGTGGTACGCCTGCCAGAACATGTGCCCGCACAAGAACGCCTTCGTGCTCTCACGCGGCATCCTCGGCACGGCCGGCGACGAGCCCAAGGTCGCCTGCCCGCTGCACAAGCAGCCCTTCTCGCTCACGACGGGCGAGTGCCTGTCGGGCGACGAGTTCTCGGTGAAGGTCTTCCCCGTCAAGGTCGTAGACGACGAAGTCTACCTCGAGCTGCCGCCGCAGGAGCAGCTCGATGCTTTGCTGGCCACGGAGCTGCGCTGCATCTCGGCAGGTGCCGCTGCGGTATAGGCCGCGCACAGAACTGCGGAGCCAGTGGGATTGCGATAGGTTCCCGCCGGTCGTTCTGGCAACTTGCAAGACGTTGCCAAGAGGGGGCGGACTCTGCGAGAATTCCAGCTCGTAGCTGGCGACTCTTCGTGCGTACCGTCTCAACCTGCGTGCTGGTTCGTCCGAATTTACGGCCCCCGGCAGGCCGAGTCCGGAAGCCATGCCGCCGGGAAAGCACCAAGCGAGTCCCTTATGGCGAGAGCTACCGTTTCCGTACCCTCCATTAACGTCGGGGCCTTCCTTGAGGCCGACGACTCCGAAGCGGCGGCCGTGGCCATCCAGCTTGCCGTTGACTTCTTGCGAAAGGGTAACTTTGAAGCGGCGGACGCGTCGATTGGGGTTGCCTCCATCGCGCCCGCGTCATCCGTTAGCGCGACGCCAATAACGGAACAGTATGGGTTCGCTGGGCTTTCCGTTCAGTCCGTGGGCTACGCGCCCGGTAGCGAAGATGTCTTCGTTTACGTCACACGCGGCGGTAAACGGGATCTCGCCGCCCTGTCCGGCCCCAAAGGCAAGGTGAGAATTAACGTCGTAAATCTGGGGAAGGTAACCGTGAGGCCAGAGGCTGCGTCTGCGGCCGGGACGCGAGGTCACACTTACGAACGAGGCGGTCGAATTGCTTGCGGAAGCTCCTGCGCGCCTGCCGGCGAACAGTATTCGGGTACCCTTGGGGCGCTCGTGTCCCGCGGGTCGAGCACGACCAGAACGGCCACGCGGGGCGGCCCCCGCGCTAGGCGCACTTCTGGCGCGTTGTTCGCGCTTTCAAACAACCATGTTTTTGCAGGCTGCAATCATGTTCCGGTGGGACAGCCGATCATGGCTCCGAGCGGAATGGACACCGGACCTGGCATGGCCGCACCGCGCCAAGTATGCCTCAACTCGGAGATTATCGAACTGAGAAGTGGCACTCCGGACCTTGTGCCTCTTGTTCGAGCTGATGCAGCAATGGCGGCAGTGCCAGACCCAAATGTGCTTACCTCCTGGCAGGGAGATGCCGCCTCAGGCTACGATACACCGATGAAGACCTCGGTGCCCGCGCCTGGCATGCGAGTCAAGAAGTTCGGTCGAACAACTGGTCTGACTTTCGGGACGGTTGAGGCGCTTATTCCGGCACCCATGCCGTTGCCTTATAAGCTGCGGTACTTTACGGCGAAGGTTTGGTTTGCCGATATCTGGACTATCCGGGCAGATGATGGCGAGCATTTTGCCTTGCCCGGCGACTCCGGCAGCTTGGTCGTCAGCGAAGATGGAAAGACTGCTATTGGCCTGCTCTTTGCTGTCACGAACAAGGGAGATTACGGATTTGTTGCCGCAATCGACGTGATTCTGGCAAACCTGAACGTGACCCTCGTTGGCGATCACGGCGTATGAATGTCTCAGCGACCGAAGCCGCGAAGTCACTCCAAGACCGCCTGAGCCAATTTCCGTGGTTTCGAGCCATTGGGATCACCACTGAGGGAAGTGGTGGCGAAGTACTGGTTGTATACGTCAGTAGCGTCAAGTTGGCTGCCAAGGCCGTCCCGTCTTCATGGCATGGCTTTCGCGTCGTGATCCGAGCCATGTCGCAGCCACGCCCGCTGAGTGATGCGGCATCGCTGTCGCAGTGTTGGCATTCGCTACCAAGACCGGCGTAACCAACGCCCCCAGGCCACGGCCCGCAGGCGCCTTACTTCCCCAGCTCGTCGGCCAGCCGCCCCGCGCCATAGATCTTCCGCATCGTTTCGCGGATGGCGCTGGAGTGGACCGAGACGGCCCGGCCTTGCGTCTCGGTGTGGTAATAGTCGGCGGTCAACGACTGGATGTTGCCGTCGAAGATGATGCCGACGAACTCGCCGCCGCGGTTCACCACCGGGCTGCCCGAGTTGCCGCCGATGATGTCGGGCGTGCTCACGAAGTTAAAGGGCGTATTCAGATCGAGCTGGTCCTTGTGCTTGTGCCAGCTCGGCGGCAGTTTCCACGGGTCCTTGCCGCCGTGGGCTTTCTCGTGGGCGAAGGCCCCGCCCAGCGTCGTCCAGGGAGGGACGGTGCGGCCGTTCTCTTCATACCCTTTCACTACGCCGAACGACAGTCGCAGGGTGAACGTCGCGTCGGGGTAGGTGTTCGTGCCCTTGGTGGCGAAGATCACCTCGGCGATCTTGGCATAGGCCTGGCGCTCCACTTCGTCGATCTGCTCTTCGCTGATCTTGCGAATGCGGCGCGTCTCGTCGTCGAGCGTCTTTGCCAGGCGGATCATGGGATCGTCGGAATCGTCGATCGCCTTCTGGCCTCCCTTGGCCAGCGCCCGGCGGAACTCCACGTCGCCCAGCCTGGTGCCGTGGACCAGGTCGCTGGCTCGTTCCCGGGGGGCCTTGCCGGCCAGCGCCTTGCGGACCAGAGGATCGTCCCCGCCGCGGCGCTCGGCCAGCAGCGACAGGTCGTCGGCCAGCCCGTGCTGCTCGAACTCCCCATAGATCGGCGCCGTCGAGAACAGCTCCTGCTCGAGCGATGCGCGGTTCGATTCGCGGTATTCGCGCAGCCGCTGGTCGCTGGGCTTTTGATCTTCGGCCGCCATTTGCAGGAGCGTCTGGGCGATGCTGAACAGCCGCGTGCCGAACATCAGCCGCAGCCGCTGGATGCTAGCCCGCGTTTCCTGGGCCGCGGCGATCTGGTCCCACGCCTGGCCGTGCTCGCGCAGCCTGGGGTCGGACTGCGCCTTGGCCCGCAGGGCTTTTTCCTCTGCGGCCTTTTGCGCAATAAAGGTGGGGTCTTGCAAGCCGGCGATCATGCCCGTGTAGGCCTTGCGGCTGTTCTGCATGTCGAACAGCTGTTCGTTGGCCTGCCGCTCCTGCTCGGTCCCTTCGTTGGCGTATTGCTGGAGCAGCACCTCTTTGCGACGGAGAAAGTCCAGCGCGAAGGGCACCCTCACGTCGCGCAGGTGCTTGAGCGCGGCGACCGTGTAGATGCGGCTCGTGCGTCCGGGATTGCCCGAGACGAACACCAGCTCGCCGTCGGCGGCGCCGGCCTCCGACCATTTCAGGAAGTGCTCGATCTTGGCCGGCTTGTCGTTCTCATAGACGCGGAACAGGCACACGTCGAGGTCATAGCGGGGGAACTCGAAGTTGTCCGGGTCGCCGCCGAAGAAGGCGATGGCTTTCTCGGGGGCCCAAGCTAAACGGACGTCGGTGTATTTTTTGTAACGATAGAGATGATAGCGGCCGCCGCCGTAGAGCGTGACCACGTCGCTGCGCAGCCCCGTGGCCCCCAGCGAATCTTTCTCGATCTGGGCCATGACCGCCCGGCGGGCGGCGTTGGCCTTCTCGGCCGAGAGGTCCGGCTTGACGGCCGCGATGACCCTGGCGGTCACGTCTTCGATAGATACGAGCTGGTTCAGCTCCAGGTCGGGCGCCTTGATCTCGTCGGCCCGTGAGCGGGCCAGGAAGCCGTCGCGATAGTAATTGTGCTCCGGCGTGGAAATCTTCTGGAGCGTGTCGCTGCCGACGTGGTGGTTCGTGAGCACCAGGCCGGTGCTGGAGACGAACGAAGCCGAGCCGCCCACGTTGAACCGCACCGAGGCCTTCATCAGGTGGTCGGCCCACTTGGCAGTGACCTCGAAACGGTGGTGCTTCTTGAGGTAGTCCCTGGGCAGGTCGTTGAAGAGCCACAGTCCCTCGTCGGCCGTGGCGCGAGGCGCTGCCGCGAAAGCGCTGAAGGCGGCCAGCAGGAGGACGAAAAAAGCGGCCCGGCGACGGCAAGAGATATTCACGGCGAACTCCCTCTCGGGTGGTGTGCGGATAGATCGCAGATCCGGCCGCTCAAACGCGACCGACGTGTCGAGCATTTTGGCGCTGCTCTTAGTACGAGACAAGGCGAAATCGGTGGGGGCCAGGGATGGCTGAGAAAGGGTGGCTGGGATTGAGCGGGGGGTGGGGGTGGCTGGGGCTGAGCGAAGCGAAGCCCCAGCAGAGTCGCCAACGAGCGTCCGAGCACCGGCAACGTTCTCCGGTCCTGGACGTGCCGAGGTCGCGCGGCAGTTCGGCTAAGGCTTCGCTACGCTCAGACCCAGCCACCCGACTCCCGCCAGCGTCATTTATGTGCCGAGCTTGGCCTTGAGCTGGCTCAGCAGCCGGATGGCGTGGCCAATTTCGGCCTTCTGGCGGACGGGGTCCTGAGGGATTTCGCGCTCAATGGTCAGCGGGCCGGTGTAACCGATCTCTTTCAGGGTCCGGAGGTAGTTCTCCATGCCCACGTCCCCTTCGCCCAGCGGCACTTCGACGCCCCATTCTTTGCCGGGCCGTGCGGCCCACTTGCCGTCTTTACAATGGACGCTGCGCACGTACTGGCCAACCTTCTTGAGCGCAGCGATCGGCTCGCCGGTGCCGTAGAGGACCATGTTGGCCGGGTCGAAATTGATGAACAGGTTGTTGCGGCCCACGTCGGTGATGAATTTCAGCAGGCCGTCGGCTGTCTCCTGGCCGGTCTCCAGGTGCAGGCTCTGCCCGTTGCCGCGGCAGTGGTCGCACACGTCGCGCGTCACGCCCACGATCTGGCCGTAGAGCGGGTCGCCCGGGTCATGCGGCACGAAGCCCAGGTGCAAGGCCGTGACGTTCACGCCCAGCAGGTGCGCAAAGTCGGAGATCTCCTTCAGCTCTTGCACGCGGGCGGCGCGCGTCTCCGGCGGCACCAGTCCGACGGTCCGCGTGACCGTGGGGATATCGGCGTAACTTTCCCCCTCGAAGCCGGCGAACACGGCCGAAATCGTGATCTTGGCCGTCTCGAGCCGGGCAAGAAACTCGCCGGCCGTGGCCGCCGTGCGGCTGCTCTGCTGGGGGGCGTGCAGATGGATGGTCGGCACACCCAGCTCGCGGGCCACTTCCAATTTGACGCCCAGGCCGGCGTCCAGGCTGGTGAACACGCCCAGCGGCCACTTATCCATAGTATCCCCCTCGTGAGCAAGACCGACGGCAACGCGAAATGCAGGACCTGACGATCCGTCTCGGATCATATCGCAAGAGCGTCGGCGATTCAAACGACCTGCGGCGCCACGGCGCCACGCAGACCGCGCAAGAAAAAGGCCGGGACGCCGTCCCGGCCGCTGAACCATTTTCGTCAGGCGCACCAGCGCAGCCGGCCTATTTGCCCGGAAGCACCGCGGGCGACTTGGGCAGCTTGCCTTCCTTGAGCAGGTCGCCGAAGGTCGGCGATTTCTTGTCCTTGGGGTTCGACGGCTCCTTCTCGACCGTCTCCAGGGCCTTGATGACCTTCTCCTCGGTCTTCTTGTAAAGATCAGGGTTCGTGGTCTTGATCTTGAACGTCAGGTTGTCGGCATCTTCCTTCTCCAACAACTTGTCGAGCGCCTGGCCGTATTCATTGCGATTCTTGCGGTCCTCAGTGCCGCCGATGTGGCAGAAATTGCAGGTGCTCATCCCGTAGGCCTTCTTCATGGCCGTCTCGCCTTCCATGGGAAAATACTTCTGGTCGAAGTATTTCTTGAACAGCAACTGGCCCTGGGCTGAGTCGCTGAAAACGGTCGAAACGCCGACGCAAACGGCAATCACCAGTAGACCGAATAGCACGATACGCAACATGCAAACCTCCTACAGCTTCCGAAAGTGGTGAGAAACGTACCGGGGATGTTAACGCCTCATAAGACCTCGGGAGGCGTCGGGGTGCTTCAAAACGGTGCAAGCAACGGGGTCGGGAGTCGATTTCCGACCCTTTTTCTAATCTACCTTTCTCCTGGTGCGGTGGGCAATGTCATCGGCGAGGTCGGCAACGCTCCCTCGCGGATCAGTTGTCCAAACGTAATCGGGGACTTGTTAGGGGAATCGGCAGGCAGCTTTTCCACGGCCTCCAGTGCCGCGTCGATCTTTTGACGAGCCGCATCAGCCGCCGCAGGATCCCGCCTAGCATTCTCGATGCCCAGCGCCTCAGCATCGGCCCGGTCCAGCAGCTTGTCTAGTGCTCGTCCGTAGGCGTTGCGGTGCTCGCGGTCCATCGCGCCACCCAAGTGGCAGACGTTGCAACTGCCTCGCCCACCGTAGGCTTCGTGCAGCGGCGTGCCTTTGACCACGTATCTGGCGTCGAACTGCCGCTTGAAGGCCGGAAAGGCCGCGGCCCGTCCACGAAATACCGTCGGGCACAAACACGCCAGCAGCAACGCCAGGGCCAATACTCCGCCGCGTTTCCGTGCGCTCATCTCGGCCTCCCTGGGTGGCAAGTTCCCCAAACTAACTCAGCGCCCCGGCACAATTCAAGACCCTAGAACCGCTCTAGCCTCTGGGGCTCTGCTCGTCCTCGTCCTCGAAGAAATCGCTCGGCATCGCTTGTTTCGAGGACGAGGACGACGACGAGGACGAGGACGATGAGACAACGGGCAACCCGTATACCCCGGCTTTTCGATTGCAAACCCGCCGCGCTCGGCGACAATCAAGCGCCTGGTGGCGGGTGCGTGTGGCTTTCGCCTCCGGGACATCTTTCCGCTTGCTTGTCAGGTGACCTATGAAACGGTGTGCGATTCTCGCCGTGGCCTGGCTGCTGGGGCCGACCGTCGCTGTGGCCGACCCCTGCGGCATGGTCCCGCCCATCCTGATCGACGGGGGCGGCGATCCGATCACGCGCGTCGGATTGCAGAAGACCTATGTGTTCTTCAAGGACGGCGTGGAGACGTTCGTCATTCGGCCAGGCTTCAACGGCAAGGTCGAGGAGTTCGGGATGCTGATTCCTTTTCCCGAGCCGCCGGCCCTGCGCAAGGTTTCCGAAGAGATCTTCGCGCACCTGGACAAGGCGATCGACCCGCCGGAGGTCGTTGTCGATCTCCGGCCGCCGCCGCCGCGGGCTGCGCCGCCGGCCGAAAAGTCGGTTGCTGAGCCGAAGAAATCCGACGACGCGCCGCTGGCGATCAACGAAGTCCGCGTGCTCCGCCAGGAGGCCGTGGGCATGTACATCGTCGCCGTGCTGGAGGCCGGCAGCGCCGCCGCGCTCAAGCGGTGGATGGACGATAACGGCTATCACTACCCCGCCGGCATGGACGCGGTGTGCGAAGAATACGTCAAGCTCCGCTGGTGCTTCGTGGCGGAGAAGGCCCGCGTGGGCGTCAAGCGAGGACTGGACCCCAAGCCGCGCGGCAAGGCGGTGGACGGCAAGCTGCCGCCCGGAGCAACGTTCGACGGCCACGTGCAGGCGATGGGCTTCCGCTTCCGCACCAAGCAGATCGTCGTGCCGATGCGGCTCTCGGCCTTCAATGCCGGCGAGCTGCGGAACGTGGTTTACCTGGTGACCGACGGGCCGCGGCGAATTCGCTCGATCCCGGAGGAATACGTCGTCCGCCAGCTTTCGGGCGACGAGCTGTTCCGCAATCTGCACGATCCGCTGCCGCTGCGGATCATCGGCGGTACGGCGGCCGACATTCCTCCGTATCGCCGCCAGTCGCTGGTGCAGGAGCGCAATCCCCGGCCGCACAACGGCGAGGCGCGCGAGCTATTTGCCAGCGACCTCTTGGCCGTGCAGCAAGGCCGACTATCGCACCCTCACGAAGAGGCCGAGAAGATGCTGCTGCGGATTGGCGAAGAGTTCGGGCTGCGCGGCCCCGACATTGACCGGCTGAACCTGGCCTCGCTGCAAGCCGAGCGCGAAAAGGCGGCCAACGCGGCCGTGGCGGACCTGAAGAAGATGACGATGACCGTCGTAGATGGCGACTTCCCCCGCGAAGTGCTGGGCGGCCAGGACCTGCAAGTGACCGAGTACGCCATGCCCGCCCGGCGAAACACCCCGGAGAACTACGACGCGAAGCAGCACGCCCCGGCCGGCCCGTCCTCGGGCATTCGCCACACGGGCGCGATCAGCGTCCGGGAACCGGCGCGCGGAGGCCGTCTGGCCGCGGTTTGGTCGCAGGTAGCCGTGTGGGGGGTGGCCATCCTGATTGCTTTGGCGGCGACAAGCCTGGCGAGGCGAGCGTCGAGGCGTAAGCCCGACGTGATTGGCGGCTGACAATCCAAAGTAGCGGAGTAAGAAAGGAATGAATCAAAAAACAAGACCAGCGGTTCCTCGTTGGTACTGGGCGATCGCGGCCGTGGCGTTGCTGTGGAACCTGCTAGGGTGTGCCTTCTTCGGGATGGAGATGTTCGCCCAGGAAGCAATGATGGAATCCATGACGGAGGATCAGAAGGAGTGGGCTCGATCCATTCCAGGCTGGATTTATTTCGTCTACGGCTTGGCCGTAACAACCGGCGTGGCGGGAAGCATTGGCCTGTTTCTGCGAAAGGGCTGGACCGTCGCGCTACTCGGCAGTCTGCCTCGCGGCGGTGATTGTCCAAATGGTCTACACCATGATCATTGGCGGCGGGATGCAAGCCATGGGACCAACGGGCCTGGTCATGCCCTCGCTGGTCATTGTCCTCTCAGCGGCACTGCTGTGGTTCTCGTGGTTCGCCAGGAGCCGGAGCTGGTTTGGACAACTTAGTCCGACAGTGGAGCGTGAGTAACACGGTGGTCATTCGTTGAAAGAACTGCAAATCAATCGCAAACCATTGCTGTCAAACAAAAAACGGCTCTTCGCGAAGGAGGCAAGAGCCGTTCGATTTTTTCAGTCGGGGCGACAGGATTTGAACCTGCGACCTCGTGCACCCCAAGCACGCGCGCTATCCAGGCTGCGCCACGCCCCGTACCGCCTCGGCGGAGAACCGCACGACGGGCAGTATGGCAGATTGCCGCCCGCAGTCAACGCCGCTCGCTACTCCGCAGTGGACCCTAATACGCGCTGAACCCTACTCCGCGCTGAACAACGCGCGGACCTCCTGCGAGGCGCTGACCGGCACGACTTCGAAATCCATCAGGTCTCTCCACTCGAGAATCCACTGCATGATGAGCCTGGCATCCTCGCACTCCATGAGCTGGAAGCAGCGATCGAAGTTCGCCTCCATCCAACTGCCGATGTACTGGAGTCCGTCGGGCATCGAGCGCCCGGACTCACGGAGCCGCTGGTAAATGGGCGCCGGATCGCGGTCCTTGAACCGCTCGATGACCATGAACAGCATGCGCAACGGCCTCCGCTTTGAACTATACTCACGGCGACCCTGGTTCCTCGACGACCTGCGACCCGACCTGGCGCTCGTCAGGGCAATATGCCCGATTGCCGGCCGCAGTCAACGCCGGGGGTCCGTAACGCTGAAGGGAGGAGCCTGCATGCCCGAGGCAGCGCGGTATTGGCTGATGAAGAGCGAGCCGGAGTCCTACTCGATCCACGACCTGGCGGGCGAGCCGACGCGGACGACGCATTGGGACGGGGTGCGCGATTATCAGGCGCGGAACTTCATGCGATCGATGAAGGTCGGCGATCGCGTGCTGTTCTACCACTCCAGCGTCGAGCCGCCGGCGGTGGTCGGCACGGCCGTGGTGGCACGCGCGGCCTATCCTGACTTCACCGCGCTCGATCCGGACGACGAACACCACGACCCCAAGGCCACGCGGGAGGACCCCATTTGGGAGATGGTGGACGTGAAGCTGGAGCGCGTCTTTGCCCGGCCCGTTCCGCTGGACGAGCTGCGAGGCACGCCAAAGCTCGAGGGGATGGAGCTGTTGCGGCGAGGCTCGCGGCTTTCGGTGCAGCCGGTGAGCAAGCAGCATTTCGAGCTGGTCGTGGAGCTGGCCGAGCGGCCGGCCCGCGGCGGACCCGAGCCGGCCGCGCGTGGGGCGAAGCCGCGCGATCCTCCCAAGCGGCCAGGCAAGGGCACTCGCCGCCCCAAAAAGAAAAACGCCGCCGCCAACAGACGTGGCGCCGGCTCGAAGACCTGAGCGTGCACGTTTAGCCGCACAACAGACGGCGGCAAGAGGAGGGCCCCAGGCGCGGGGGTCGCCGTAGCTGGCAAGCACGGCCGCCTGCGGTCCGCCCCGAAGGCAGGGGACGGTCGGTGGTCTTCGTCCCGCGCGTCGGTTTCTCGTCTTCGTCGTCGGGCGAGAGAAGCGTGGCCTTGGGCTCGCGGGCCGATTCCTCCAGCTCGCTGCCGGCCAGCTCGCCTTCCTCGGCCGGCGGGTCGCCACGGAATTCGGCCATCGTCGCGACCAATTCGCCACGGACGATCCGCACGCTCTCCGGCGCCTCGATCCCCAGTCGCACGGAGTGGCCTTGGACCCGCACGACGGTGACCGTGATGTTATGGCCGATGTGAATCTGCTCCTGGGTTTTGCGAGTGAGAACGAGCATAGGCGATCTCCTTTTGGCACAGAGGGGGTGCTGGTAGCGAATCCGTGCCAGAGGGCAAGTGCAGCCGTCGTGCCAAGCGTCGGGCGGTGTCCTGCGCTGCGAGACACAACACCGCGCGGCGGAGGAACTTGCGGCGAAAAGAAAGTCGTCGGCGCCTTGCAGAAGCGTCGCGCGGGGGACGCCAGCAGTGGAAAGATTTGCAATCCGCTCTTGACGCTCGGAATTGTCTCAAGTGATGGGCGGGAATTGCCGACAACGGCAAGCCGAGTTTTTTGGCGGCAAGGCTAGCTATGCAAACGAAAACACAAGCGAGGGCACAGGGCCGGCCTTCGCTTGTGCATAGGTCTTTTCAGCGGATTCGTCGCACGATTTAGCGGCGGAAGCTTACCTGGCGGAAGCCGAGCGGCTTGGTTTCAGCCTTGCCACCTGGGCCAGCAGGCGGTCCCATGGGGGGCCCATGCGAGCCACCGCCGCCATAGCCGCCGTGGCAGCCATGACACCCATAACCACCGTGGCAGCCATAGCCACCGTGGCAACCATAGCCACCACCATAGCCACCGTGGCAACCATATCCGCCGTGGCAGCCATGACACCCATAACCACCGTGGCAGCCATGACACCCAGAACAACCATGGCAGCCGTGGCCGGCTTGTGCCGTGGAATCCATGCCGCCAAGCAGGGCGAAGCCCACCACGGCAAGGAAGGCCACGACTGCGAACATGAGCATCCGATTCATCCGTCGGTCCTCCTGAACTAGGGTGAAAAACAAAGCGGCAAACACACACGGAGGAGCCGTCCCCCCAACAGATGCATTCCCCCAATGGGAACGCGCGCCACGTGAGGAAACAGCCGTCGATGATGCACTTCTTCCCGCGACCGATCACCGCCGAGATTGCCCTGTTTCAAAATCTGGCGGCTAAGAAGTTTGGGGACAAGAGCATCGAATCGCACAAATGATAAGAATAGAAAGGTTAATGTCAAGTTGCCACGACTGGGAATATCTCAGTCGTTTTTGGTGTATTGCGACAAATGGGATGTATGGCAGATATATGACCTTTGGATAACAAATGAAATACGCATAAGAAACATTCTTAATACTATCTTCGCATGTACTTATTCATCGTGTGTTCTCCAACGATCAGCCACTCACCCTTCTTGTCCTTCTTACGTGCTCCTGGGCCGGCATCCTCCTCAGCACTCGGCGCCTCGGGGACCAACTCGGCGTGCCAGCGGACTTGGGGCTTGCTGCCGACGAACTGCGCCCAATCCTCAGTCAGCCGAAACAGCCCTCTTTGCTCCGGAACGCGTATTCGATCCCCCTTCTGCAAAACCAACTCGTGCGCGCCGACCCATCCGAACCATGAGTAGCAAGAAGTGTGGACCGGCAGCCAGTGGCCCTTACCGCTATGGTCCTCCAGGTAGATTTCCGACCAGTTGTGGTTGGGCACCCACACCAATCGGGCGGGAATGCCCACGGCGCGGCACAGCGCCACGAAGACCGCCGAGCGCTCTTCGCAGTCGCCCACGCGGTTCTCCAGTGCCGCCTTGACGCTGGTGTAGGGCCCGATGCGGGCCTTGATGTTCCGCGGCACCCACTCGTGAAAGCGCAGCGCCTTATCCCACGGATGACCGCCGGCTTCGGTCAGCTCGGCCGCCAAGGCCTGCACTTCCTTGGCCGACGTCTGGATGCCCGGACTGTCTTTGAGGTAATGGCGCTGAATGTCGCGCGGCACTTTCTGCTGCGACGGGAACATCTCCTGGCGGTAGCCGTGGTACTGCTTGGAGATCGTGAGCGCGAACTCCGCTTCGGCCGTGATGGTCTGGCCGGCGTGAATCTCTGGCGCCGAGAGGATCAGCTCGCCGCGCCGTCGGTCAGCGCACGGACCTTCGCCTGGCAGCCCTGGGCATTGACCTTGACGCTATCGACTTTCTGTTCTTCGCACTGGATGGGTGCGGTCGTCGTGGCCATGATCCGCCGCGCATCGCCGGTGCCGACCAGCTCGATGCCGACGCGGGCGCGATAGGGCCGCGGCTCGAGGTAGCCGCGCTGACTCGTGGGTGGAGCGGTCCAAATCCATTTGCCGTCGCCGACGACCGGAATGACGCTGAACGAGGGTGGGTGGCCGGGCGAAAGAGTCTGCAGCTCGTCGGTGTCCCCGGCCGATGCGCCGTGGGCCAAGGGCCCGACCCAGGGAGCCAACGCGGCGCCACCTGCCGCGGCACCAACACCCAACAGCGAACGCCGGAGAAATGCTCGCCGATCCATAGGCGCCCTCCTCTTCCTCACGTTCCAGGGGGCGAACCCACCGCCAGCGTATTGGAGCACGCGAAAGGGCCGCAGTCAATCAGCGGCGGGCAATCGATCTCCGGCTTCCGTGGGTGGGCGCCTCGATCGGCCATCAGGAGCTGCAAGAGGGGCGTAGTCATCACGGTGGTCGTCAGCGCCATGAGCACCATCATGGCGAAGAGCGTCGGCGAGATGACGCCCAGGTCCAGCCCGATGTTCAGGACGATCAGCTCCATCAGCCCGCGAGTGTTCATGAGGATGCCCAGCGCGGCCGACTCGCGCCAAGATACCCCGGTCAGGCGCGCCGCCAGCAGCGTGCCGCCGAACTTTCCGGCCGTGGCCACCACGATGATCAGTCCGCAGAGCAGCCAATGTTCCCAACCGGACAAGAGGCCGATCTGCGTGCGCATCCCGGTAAAGGCGAAGAACGCCGGCAAGAACACGATGGTGACCAGCCCGCCCAGCTTGCGGGTGAACGAGCGGGCGATGGCGCTATCGTGCGGAATGACCGCGCCGAACAGAAACGCCCCGAACACGGCATGCACGCCGATCAGCTCGGTCGCCAGCGCGGAGAGCAACAGGCTCACAAAGACCAGGGCCACCACGCCCTGCGGCGGTTCGTCGCCCTCGTAGCGCGCCGCCAGACGGACGACGGCCGGACGGACAGCCAAGAACACGAAGGCGATGTAGGCCAGCGCCAGCCCGATCACGCTGAGCGCCCGCCACCTGGGCCTGGGCCACGCCGACGACCAGCGCCAGCAGACACCAGGCCGTCACATCGTCGATCGCCGCGCAGGCCAGAGCCATGACGCCGAGGTTTGTCGTCGTCATGCCTCGGTCGCTCAGGATGCGCGCCAACACCGGAAACGCGGTGATCGCCATCGCCACGCCCATGAACAGGGCGAAGCTGGTGAACGGCACGCCGTCATGCGAGAGCCGCGGATACAGCAGCAGGGCCACCGCCGCGCCGAGCAAGAACGGCGCGACGATGCTGGCGTGCGATACGGCGACCGTGGCGTGTGCCCGCTTCCGGAGCAGTCCGGCGTTCAGCTCCAGCCCCACCAGGAACATGTACAGGATGATGCCGAACTGCGCGATGATGCCCACGTGGGGCGCCGCATCGGGCGGCAGGACCCAGACCGGCAGCTTCGGGTGGAAATAGCCCAGGAGCGAGGGGCCGAGCATGATGCCGGCCAGCACCTCGCCGATCACGGGCGGCTGCTTGAGATACGCGAACAGCCGGCCCATCACCCGACCCAGTGCGATGACGGCGGCCAGGCAGAAGAGCACCGGCACGAGGAGCTCCCGCTTATGGACCTCCAGGGCCTTGTGACTACCCGCGGCGGCTGGCGGCGCATCGAGCGTCTCGCCGTAGGCACGGATCAGGAAGAACGCGCCCACCGCCACGGCGATCATCAGCACATAGCCGGCCGCGATCGCCAGGCGCCGGGCTGAGCCGGGGGCGACGCCGCCCGGGGGCGTAGGCGTGCGACTGTCAGCGAGCGGTCCGTGATTCTCCACCCACACCCCCGAGCTGCGAATTCGCGTAGCCGATACGCACGCATGCAGGAGCGCGATAATACTGCGCGAACTAGACTTTCCAGAATAGTCTTTCTCGCGAGAGCCGCCTCGAGGACGACGCTTGCAGGTCGAGCCTTCCGCGCTTTCTACTTCGCGCGGGGGCGGCTGCTGCCAGCGCCGAAATCGGACTCGATGGCCGATTCGCGGAGATTGAAGGCCTTGACGGCCCCCGTTCGCAGCGACGGGGGGAGCGGCACGGAGCGGGTGCGGACGGACGTGCGCTTGACCTGCTTGGCGTGAATCTCGAGTTCGCCGTCGAGCTGCACGTATTCGTGATCGTTGACGCGATTGTGGCCGGTGATGCGGTATTCGCCCGGCTCCAGCATGACCACTTCGCCCGATTCCAGCTCCCAGGCCGAGGTGTAATCTTCGAGGATGCAAAACGTTTCTGTGCGGACTAGCGTGGCGGCGATCATGGCCTGTGGCTCCCTGGCTCGTCGGCGGGTCAGCCGCTTTATCGAGCCTTGTTGTTGTTCACTCTATTGGATGCGATTCTTTGGTTGTTGGTTCGCTCCGTACTGGTTAGGTGCAAAGGCGGAAACCGTGCCAAATCTAACGAAGATTTGACCACGTGCCGCAACTTGCTTGATTGCAGCCACTTGCAGCGAGATAGCCACGCCCCTCCCGCAGGGCCACTGTCGCAGAAAAGAATCGGCCCGACGACATGGTGCAGCCAGATTGAATCAATTCGAGCGGGTCAGTTGTCAGTTGTCAGTTGTTGGCACACCAACTGACACCTGACAACTGACCACGGACAACAACTGACAACGGACAACCGACAACGGACCACGGACTACTTCTTCTTCAGTTGCTCGAGCAGCTCCTTGAACTCCTTGTGGCTGCGCACCGCGTCGAAGTCGGTGTCCTGGCTGAGATGTGCGAGGTTGTCGTATCCTTGGCGAACGCTCTCGCTGAGGAGGGCAATCGCGCGAACCGCGAGTTTCTCAGCTCGGTCGTCCCGCTGGGGTTGCGGGATGTCTTGGGACCTGCGGACTGAAGCCGACGCCACGCTCAAGACGCAGGCGGCGTTGTAGAAGTCATTCGCATCGGCTCGCTCGTCTTTGACGACTGCCTCAGCTCCGGCCACGGCCTCCACGGTCTGCCCGCGCTGGGCTTGTTCCATCGCTTGCCGCAGCCTCGTGAACCGCGCCAGCCGTTCCTGCTCCAGCGGCGACTTCTTGGCGCTTCGCGGTTTGGTCGGCGCGGCGCTGACGGGCGGCGGCTCGAGACGATCGTCGGGCACCCGGACGGGTTCGTAATCACGTGCTTGCACGCGATATGTCGCTGACCCCTTAACGGCGTCGATCGGCCATGCGATGGCGAACAGCCGCCGCTCCGAGGCCGGCACGCCCGCAAAGTGAGAAATGTGCATCGACCTCGTCGTGAAGAGTTCGCCTGGTCCAGTTCCCACAGGCCAGCGGCTGTACATCAGACCGGGCTGCCTGCGTCCATCGTCGAGGATCAGCGTGAACAAATCGGGGTCCTCGACCGACATTTTTTCGCGCGGCAGGATCTCGAACTTGTTCTTGGTCTGGTCCCACCGCGCGGCGATGCGGCCATACTCGTCTTCGGTGGGGACCAGATAGTGATGTGGCGCCGAGAGCGCGATCACCAGAAACCCGGTCAAAGGCCCTTTGCGCTTGTGGATCGGATCGTCCGCAGCGATCGGCAGTTGGTCGGCCACGAATTGGCCCAGGACCTTGAGCCTGGCCTGCGGCGGTTCTGCAGCCTGCTCGGGCTCGGTCCTGGCGGCTTGCCACGGTGCGAGGCGGTAGGGCAGCGTCGTCCACGGGGCGCGCATCGCGAATCCGCAACGTGTAACGCGCCCCGCGAGATGTCACAAGTTGCCAACCGTCGGGGCTAAACGCGACGGGGGCGTATTCGTCGGCAAAACTCAGCAGTTCCTGGCCGGTGCCCAGGTCCCAGACCTTCACGGTGTTGTCGCTTAGCCCGCCGCCCGCGCTGGCCAGGCGTCGGCCGTCTGGGCTGAAGGTCACGCCGTTGGTCAAGCCGCTGTGCCCCCGGCAGAGCAGCCGCTGCTTGCCGGTCGCCGGGTCCCAAACGCGAACGGTGCCATCGGCACCTGCGGAGGCGAGCGAGTGATCGTCGGCACTGAAGCTCACATCCGTGACGCTGCCTTCGTGACCTTCGAGCGCCATTCCTTGTTCACCGGATGCCGCGTCCCAAAGCCGCACGGCGCCATCTTCGCCCGCAGACGCCAGCCGGGCGCCCGTGGAATCAAAAACGATGCGGATCGGACTGTGTGCTTGCGTCGGCAGCGTTCGCAACAGCATCCCGGAACTGGCGTCCCATACTTTCGCGTCAGCTTGGAGGCCACAGCCGACGAGCCAATCCTCAGTGGGGTGCCAGGCGAGGCCGCGAGGGTTCACGATGAAGTGTCGCCACTGCGCAAGTTCTCCGCCGGTCACGACGTCCCAAACGCGGACCGTGCCGTCCCTCGCGATCGACGCGATGCGGTCCTCCGCAGGACTCAGCGCGATGTCCTGGACGAACGCAGAGTGTCCGTGGTGGTGGATCGAGGAGAGGAGCCGTCCGGGAATGTCATCCTGGGCCCCTTCACGGATGAAATCGGTCTTGCCGAACGTCTGTAGCAATTCGTCGGAACGCGGGTCCCAGATGCGAATGCAATGGTCCCCGCCGGCCGAAAAGAGCCTCGTCCCCGCCCGATTGAAGACGCAGGCGCCAACGTGGCCATCGTGTCCGCGCAGCGTGCGAGCGTCCGGCTCGTGGTGGACATCCCAAACCTTGACCGTGCCGTCGCTGCTTGCCGAGGCCAGCCGGCCTCCGTCGCCAAACGCCAGCGAGGAAACGCCGCTGAGGTGGCCTCGGTAGGCGCGCAATCGGCGGCCCGTCGCCACGTCCCACAGACGCACGACGTCATCGCGTGTCGCGGCCGTCGCCAGCGTGCTGCCGTCGAGACTGAACGCCAGATCGGCCGCGCCGAATCGTGCTTCTCGATCTCGATCAACGGCTTGCCGCCTTCGGCATCGAGAATTTGCACGTTGCCAAGCCGGCCCGAAACGGCCAGCTTCTCCCCGTCCGGACTGAAGGAAACCTCCGAAGTCGACTCGGCGCCTGAACGAGTATCTTCCCCGTCTGAGCGTCCAATATCGCCATACCGCTGTCCTCGGCCGCGCAGGCTAGCCGATTGCCGTCGGGGCTGAAGGAGAAGTCGCTGATCTTCAGCCTGGGTGTGTTGTGCAGTTGGACGACCAGCCGGTCGGCGCCGTGCGACGAGCTCCAAAAGCGCAGCGTATAGTCATCCCCCGTGGTGCAAAGCTCGAAGCTGCCGGGGCGGAAACTGATGCCGGAGATGCCCATCACGTGCTGATCGTAGACCAGCAGTTCTTCGCCCGTTGCGGTATCCCAGACTCTCGCGGTCGAATCGCCGCTGGCTGACGCCAATCGGCGGCCATCGCCGCTGAAGGACAATCCCGTGATCGTAGCGGCATGTCCGCGCAGGACGTGCAGCCGCCTGCCAGAACCGCCATCCCAAAGGAGCACGGACCCATCCTCGCCGCCGCTGGCGATCAGCGGCACTCCGTCCGGTGCCGCCGGCGCCGGGGCCAGCGCCATGGCGGTCACTTTGGCCTGCGGCTCCAGCCGCAGCGCCTCGGAGTGACATGATCGCTTGAGGAAATACCAATCCCAGCCGCGCAGATCGATGTTGTCGGTCTGGTCTGGGCGCTGCGCATCAAGCAGCTCCAGTGCGGCACCCATTCGGCCGCGCTCGAGCAGGCGCTGCGCTTGATTGACTTGTGCGACGTGCAACCGGCGATCCGAAAGCCGCCTTTGTTCGCGAAACCCTATCGCGTTTTGTTCCGATTCCCACGCCTTCTGGCTGGCATGGACGGCGAACAGGGCAGACGCCAGCGATCCGCCGACGAGCGCCGTCAGGAAGGCCGCTAACGCCGCCGCCAGAGCACGGTTCCTCCGGCACCAACGCAAGCCGCGCTCGATCTTGCCCACCGGCCGCGCGTGGATCGGCCGCCCTTCGAGGTATCGTCCCAGGTCTTCGGCCAGTGTCGCGGCGGAGCCGTACCGTGCCGACGGCTTCTTTTGCAAGCACGTCAGGCAGATCGTCTCCAAGTCTTTGTCCACCGCCGGATTCGAGTTGCCGCGGCGATACCGGCTCCTGATCGATCACCTGACGCAACGTCTCGGGGATATTGGCCGCCTGAAACGGCGGACGCCCGGTGAGCAGACAGTAGAGCGTGGCCCCCAGTGCGTAGACATCGGCCAAAGGCCCGACCTCGTCGATCCGCCCCGCCGCCTGCTCAGGCGGCATGTAGCTGGGAGTGCCGACCACTCGGCCGGCGGCCGTAAGCCCCGAGTCCGATTCGATCCGCTTGGCCAGGCCGAAGTCGGTGACGCGCGGCTGGCCCTGGGCATCGAGCAGAATATTCGAGGGCTTCAGGTCGCGGTGAACGACGCCCCGCTGGTGGGCGGCGGCAACCGCCTCGGCCGTCTTGCGGATCAACTCTGCCGCCTCGCGCGGCGGCAGCGGACCGTCGGCCAAGCGGTGCGACAGGCTCTGGCCTTCCACAAAGCCCATCGAGTAGAAGTGCTGCCCCTCGTGCTGGCCGACTTCATAGATAGGCACGATGCCAGGATGGTCGAGGTTCGCCGCGGCCTCGGCCTCGACATAGAACCGGCGGACTTGCTCGTCCGAGGCGAACTGGCCGCCCAAGATCATTTTCAGGGCGACGATGCGGTTGAGCTTGACCTGCCGGGCCTTGAACACAACGCCCATGCCGCCCCGGGCGAGCTCCTCCAACAGTTCATAGTCACCGAACCGACGGTTGGGCGGGGGCTGCTCGAAGGCCGTGGAAGCCCCTGGTTGCGTATCGTCGGCCTGATTGACGACCGTGCTGTCGGCCGTATCGGGCCGCTCTGGCAGGGTCGCCGAAGTGATCGTCAGCGGGTGCGCCCCGCCATCGTGAGGAATGCGCACGACCTGAGAACACTTCGTGCAGACGATCACCGTGACCCGATCGGTGGCCGTCGCCTGCAGCAGCGTCCGGCACGCGGGACAAGTGAAGTCCAGCGTCATCAGAGATACCCTCGAGAGTGATGGTGCAGGTTTTCAGTATGAAGCATGGGACCAAGACGAGGCAAGCAAGTGTCACGGACGTGCTTGACCAGACCGGCCGCGCGGCCGAGAATCTCGGACTGAATCCGGCCTGAGGAATCAGCACGAGCCCCCTTCGGTGTTGGATTTGGAGATCCGATTGGTTATTTTCGATGCGAAAGAAGAGTCAGCGCCATGGAGACCATTCGTACGTTCATCGCGGTAGAGGCCTCTGCCGAGGTGCGCCAGGCCGCAGCGCATTTGGTCGCCACCCTGCTCGATCGAGGCCAGGCGAAACCCGAAGGTGCCAGGTCCCGCTCAAGCGACTCTTCCAAAGTGAAGTGGGTCGAGCGGGACAACCTGCACTTCACGTTGAACTTCCTGGGTGACGTGCCGGCGGAGAGTGTTCCTGAAGTCTGCCACGCGGCCAAGCACACCGCCTCGGGGCATCAGCCATTCAACGTCACGGTGGGTCGGGTCGGCGCTTCCCACGTCGCAGCGGCCACGCACGATATGGGTGGGCGCAACGGCGGCGCCGAGGCCATGCAACGTCTGCAAGCCAACCTGGAAGCAGAACTCGAGCCGCTCGGCTTCCGTGGCGAAGACCGCGGCTACACGCCACACTTGACCATCGGCCGCGTCCGCTTTCTGGCGCACGGCGACGATCTGCCGCAGCGACTGCACCTCGAGCGCGATTTCGCGGCCGGGACGATGAACGTCGCCAAGGTGGTTGTCTTCTCCAGCCAGCTCGGGTCTGGCGGTTCCACGTATACGCCGCTGGCTCGGGTGCCGCTTGGCCGCTCCTGACGGCAGCCCTCATCTCCACCGACCCTGCGTCGGTGGAAATCCGATTGGATGCTACATGGGGTCGGTGGGGAGCCCGGTAGCCGGGCGATAGGTTAGCGTCCAATCGTTGATCCACCGACGCAGGGTCGGTGGAGACTGAATCCGGGCGCCGTGTCCACTCACTTGCACTATTTCGCCGGCCAGGGCTTGCCCGTAAACACCAGCTTGGTGACGGAATTGCCCGTGCGGACCTCGAGGGAGTGGCCGGCGGCGTCGGGCACGACTTGAAGCTGGCTGCCGGCCAGCGGGCTCGTCTCCTCGAACACCGTGCGGCCGTCGCGGCGGTCCAGGCAGGTGACTTTCATCTCATACCGCCGCGGCACCTTTTCTCCCTGGTAGTAAACGCGCTCGGCCAGCACCAGGATCGGCCAATGCGCCGCCTGGCTGAGGTCCAATCCTCTTTGCTCGATGGCCGTCTGCCATCGCACGGCGCCGGTGGTGCCGTCCAGACCGTAGAGCGTGCCCGAAACCAGCTCCGCCTGGCCACCGAGCGTGAGCGGGTAAACGATCCGCTCGGCCGGCTTGTCTGCGGCCACCGGGGCCGGCAGCGATTGCCTGGCCAACAGCATAAAGCGCTCGTCCGAGCGCAGACGTGAATGTCCAGCAGGTTCGCCGGCGGCTTCAACCGGGCGGTGACGCGCGGGCGGCCGTCAGCCAGCGAGAGCACGGCGAAATTGCCCTGCGGGTCGAGCACGCCCGCCTCCGGCGTGCCCGTTTCCTGCGTGGCGGCGCCCGTGCGCTGGTTTGCAGGCCGATGCGCGAAAGCTTGCTGCCCGGGGGGAACTCGCGCGTCCAGAACGTCCCGGCCCCGCCAGGGATCGACCAGGCGCAGCGTTTGCCGCTGGTCGTTGCCGGTCCACGTGACCACGTGGCGGCCGAGCACCGCGACGCGGTCGCGCTTGTCGGGCATCTCGCAGCGGCCCAGAGCCTGCCCGTCGGCGGCGCGGAGCACGGTGGCCGTCGTGCCATCTCGCGGCAGGGCCAGGATGATCTCGTCGTCCCCGAGCAGCTCGCATCCTCGAGGCATGTCGTGGCGCGACCAGAGGGCCGCTCCGCTCGTCGGATCGACGGCCGTCAGCGTCCGTAGACTTTGATAACAGACGAGCTTGCTCGTCACGGGGCCGATTTCGGCCACCGGCCGGCCCAAGGCATCCGTGGCGGTGAACACCGGCACGCCCCCCGCGAAGATCAGCATCCGCTGCGTCTGGGGGTTGCCGGCGTCCAGGCCGGGGAACTTTGTCGTCAGGTCCTTGGTCCAGAGGATCTCGGGCGCTTGCCCTCGGCCGGGAAGCGTGTCGATCGCCAGCACCCGGTTTGCTTGCCAGAGAAACAGTAGATGGCCGTCCAGCTTGGCCCGGACCGCCTGCGGCGAGAGGCTGAATACGGCGATCTGGGGCGTCTTCAGCTCCACGCTCCAGCGCTCGGCGCCGCTGGCATCGCGGGCGACGATCTTCTGCGGACTGACGGCGGTGAGCTTCTAGCCGTAGTTCATCGAAGAGACCGTTGCGAGCCTCGACGTTCAGGGGCCAGGCGTTCTGAGCCATGCGCGACGCCGCGCCCGTCCGCGTCTGCTTCTCCACGACGCCTTGCGGCCACGGGCCGGGAGCTGCCAGCACGCGCCGCACGGGCGAATCGGCCGGCAATTCGGCGAAAAGCTGCCGCCCGGTTTTGCCGGCCAGGCAGACAGCGTCCGCCAGCTCGCCGGCCAACCGTCGATAGAGCACGGCGGCTTCCTCCGGTCGGTCCAGAGCGACCAGCATCCGCGCCAGGATGGCCGTCGCGGCGCGAGAATGAGCTGCGTCCGGGCCGGCCTGGGCCTCGATCAGCAGGCGCTCGACCTCCAGCGGACGGACGCCCCCATCGAGCAGCTTGCCCGTCGATGAATCGACGTACTGTGCGAGCAGCGCCTGACGTGCGGCGGAAGTCGCCGGATGGTCACCCAGCATGCTCAGCCGTTGCTGCAGCGCCGCGGGCGTCCTTGCTTTTGACGGCCTTATTCAGGTGGTCGGTAATTCGCCGATCGACCTCCGCCAGTTCTGCGGGCGTGCAAGTGGTCCGCAGGTCGGCCAATTGGCCTCGCAGCCAGGCGTCGCTGCGCGCGTACAGCACGGCGCTGGTCGGCTGAAGCTCGTGGTGAGACATGCTGCTCACGTGTCCGTGGGCTTGCATTGGGGCCGGGTGCGCCACGTGGTCGCCCAGCTCGATGAGCGCCTCGAGGGCCGCGAGATGCTCGCCGGCCCGCTGCAATCCCGCGGCCATGGCGCGGAGATACGCCGACTGTTGCCCGGCCTCCTTGATCACCGGGGCCAGGTCAGCGGCCGTCTGCCGATACTTGCGGAAGTCCGCTTCGAGGGCTTGAAGCACCGCATCGCACAGCGCCCGCGCACGGCATCGTCCCTGGAAAGGTCGAGCGCTCGCCGCAATTGCGCGATGGCCGCGGCATGATCCCCGCGAGACAGCAGCATCCGGCCATAGTCGGCCAGTGCAGCGGCATCGTGGGGCCGCTTGTCGGCCGCCAGCGCAGCGGCCTCGATCACGCCCTCGAGACGAGGGTAGCACTCGATCCCGTCGGCAGTTTGCGAGATGACGTGGTCGGCGGCACAGACGAGATTGCCCGGCACGCGACCGTCTGTTGATTTCGCCCGTTCCAGCAGCCGTCCGGCGGCCGGATCGATGACGGCCACCTCGGCCGAAGCCAGCGGCAGGTAATACCGTCCCTTGGCGAAATACCCGCGGCCGCTGGGCTGGGCGCCCGGCGGCAGGGCCAGCGCGTCCCACGCGGGCTTGCCGTCGGCCATGTTCAGGCCGCGGACGGAGGCGCGGCCAACCAGCAACGCCACGTCGCCGCTCGTAGCAGGCACACTCCGTGTGCCGTTGACGGCACGCGGAGCGTGCCTACTGCTGACGGCGGCCACGTACTGTGCATCGCCCCGGGGAGCCTCCCATAACAAACGGCCGCTGCGCAGGTCGAGACACAACAGCCGGTCCCCCGCGCGCGGCGTGACCAGCACACGGTCGCCCGCGATCGTCGCCGAGCAGTCTGCCCAGCGGTCGTCTCGTCGCAGGGCATCGTCCACGTCGCCGGGCGACGGCGAAAGCCCGACAACGATCATGTTCACGTTACCCCGCGTACTTTCGTTGAGCCTCATTGGCCGATAGCTCCAGAGAATGGCTCCCGAGCCTACGTCCACGGCGGTGAAGCTGTTCCATGACGTGGGGCACACCATCACGCCGGCGGCGTATGCCGGGCTTGCCCCCGACAAGCGGCGCGACGGCCGGCCCGGCAGCGGCTGCACGTAGCCGCCGAGCACGCGCGGGTTCGCCTCTTCCTGGTCGAGGACCGTGAGCGGGAAACGCTCGATGAGCTTGCCGCTCGCGGGATCGAGCGATAGCAGCGAAATCCGCTCTTCGGCTTCGGCCACGACGTACAGCTTGCCGGCCAGCGGCAGCGGCGGCCCCAAAAAGTACGCGCCGGCCAGATCGAGCTGAAGCTCGCCGCGCGGCCCGCCGATCTCCCAGCGGAACTTGCCCGTCCGCAGGTCGTAGGCCGTCAGGCGGTTGTTCTCGCCGGGCCAGCCCGAGTCGAGCCGGCGCGAGCCGTCAGGCCGCACCACCATTCGTTCGGCCGACAAGCCGTGGACCAGCCCCACGTCCTCGACCAGGTAGACGTAGCGGCCGTCGCTGGCCAGCGTGCCGTAGGTGAGGTCGTTCCACACGCGCTCATCGAGGCCACGCAGCAGCGCGCTCGTATCGGACCCCGGCGAGCCGGACGGCGCCATGAGATCGTCCACCGCGTCGGTCAACGGCACGCGCCAATGCGCAGTGCCGGACTTGATGTCCAGCGCCAACAGCTCGCCGCTGGTGCGGGCCAGCAACGTGTCGCCCACGGCCAACGGATGCCCGGTCGGCAACACCGACAAGCATTCCTGCCGATAGGCATTCCGCAGCGTGGCGATCGCATCGCGGACAGCCCCTGTCCTGGCCGTTTCCGCCCGCCATTTGCGGCGGAGCCAAGGCACGCCGCCTTCGGTTGACCCATTGCGCCGCACGTCGCCGCGGAATACGCCCAGTCGTCCGGCCCTGGCGATGAAGTCGGCTGGATCGGCGTCAGCTCCCGCAGCGCCGCCAGCAACCCCTCCGCATTGTCTAGCGCAGGCAGCCGCCGGCCGGCGAACTCCAGGCGGCCGAAGGTGTCGAAGCCGTCGCGCGGCGGTTTCATCTGATGCAAGGCCGTGCGGGCCTCTTGCGGCATGCCGGCCGACAGCCAGGCGTGGGCAATACGCAGCGAGAGAAGCGGCTCGAAACGACGCTCCTGATCGTGCTCTCGCAGCGCCGAGAGCGCCACGGCCGCGGCCAACGGTCGGCCGCTATCCAGCAGGTGCGCGCCCAGCAACAGCGCCGCTTCCTGCCCCGCGGCCGACGGCAGATAACGTCGGATGACGTGTTCCAGCCTGGCGGGCTCGCCGGCGGCCACGGCTTCCTCGAGCTCGCGACGCGACTCGTTGCCGACCAGCAGCTCATACGCTCGGCGGCCCTCCTCGGGCAGCAGGCCCAAGAGCCGCTGCGCCTCGATCCGCAAGCTCTGGTACAGCGGTCGGCCGATCTCCGGCTGAAACGATCGGTCTTCGGCGTCGGCAAGGATCGCGTCGAGCAGGCGCAGCGCCGGCGCGAACTGCCCCTCCTCGATCAATTGCCGAGCGCGGGCGAGGCGCTGGCCGGCCTCGCGGTCGGCCACGTAAAACGGCAGCTCTTCGTATGGCCTGGCATCGGCCTTCGCCGGATCGCCGGGAGCCATCAGCACGCCCGGCGCTGCCAAAAGAATCCCCCCGCCCGGGAAAGCGGCGCGCGTGGCCGGCGGCGAGGCACTTGCCTTCTTGGCTTCGGCGGGCTTTGCCACCTCCAGGGGGTTCTTGGCCGTCCAGTTGCGCCATTTCTTCAGTGCCGCGTCGCGGACCTCGGCGGTGGAAAAGTGCACTTGCCCGTAGTTGAAGAACGTCTGCGGGTTGATGGTAATGTTCAGGCCATAGTCCGCGAACTTCTGGCCGGTCAGGTAAACAAGCGAGGCCAGCGCCACGTCCCGCAGCTCGCTGGCGTGCTCCTTGGTCTTGCCGTCGGCCATGACGACGACTCGCCGGTTGAACGGCGTCTTATCGTCCAGCGTCTCGGCCAGCAGCTTGAGGTCTTCCTTGCCGCCGAGCTTGCCCAACGCCGTGGCCGCGTGGGCCCGCACATAAACCGGACTCGTCTTCTCGGCGAGCACCCGGCGGGCGGTGAGGGCCCCCTCCTTGACGTCGAATTGAACCGACAGTTGGATGGCCACCTGCGTGGTCGTGACGCCGGTCTGCCGCCTGACCCAGCTTCCCAGCAGGCGTTTCGTCTGTGGCCCGTCGGTGGCGTCACGCAGCGCCTGCTGAAACGGCTGTTGCTGGATGAAGTTGTAGACCTGCATCTGCGTGGTGTCGCTGACCTTCGCCCGCTCGTCACCGGCGACAAACAGCAGCGCCGCCACGGCAGCGGCCGGCGGACCGCCCGTTCGCCCCGCGGTGTAGCCAGACTGCATGGCGCCAGCAGGTGATACGCCCGCACTTGCAGGCCCTCGGCGGCCGCGTCTCCGCCGGCGGAGGAGGTCTCCATCAAGCCAGGCTCGCTGCGGTGCATTTCGACGAACAGCTTGCGCGCGGCCTGATTCTCGCCGACCAGCTTGCGATATCGCGACCAGCCGGGCAGGTCGTGTTCCCGGCGGCCTTCGGTATCGGCGATGAAGGCCACGAGCCGGGCTTCCAAGTCGGCCGCCTGGATCTGGCCCAACAGCCGCCGCGCGCGCAGACGCACTTCGGGGTCACCCTGTTCGAGCGCCCGCTCGAGCAGGGGCCTGGCCGCGATGCCCAGAGCGGCGAGCCGGGCCGAGGCCGCCTCCCGCTTGCCGAAAGAGTCATCGCCAAGCTGCTCGACGAGCGCGACCAATTCCGGAGAGAAAGTATCCGGCGGCGCCTCGACGGGGATGCGCGAACCGCCCACCGCCGCACCAACACCTGATGGCTTGGCCTTCTGCGCCGAGCCGGCCACATCTTGCGCCCGGCCGGCAGCGCGACGGCCGCCGCCAGAGAGCCTGCCAGCAGACCACAGCGGAGGGCAAAGCGAAGGCGGGCGAACCAACGGCGGGCCATGCGCGGTTCCTCGGGCGGGAAATCGGCCCGGCGGGGGCCGGCCGACTGAAGGCATTGTAGCCAAGAAACCCGACAGGGAAACGCGGTTTTAGCTCGCCTACCTCAGTCACGACGTAAGCCAGTCCGCGACCCTCAGGTTCGGAATCATCGCGAAGTGCTTGACGTTGTGGGTCACGAGAGTGAACTGGCGCACGAGTGCACTGCATGCAATGAGCAAGTCGAACGGCTCAACGACGGTCCCCTGCCGGGAAAGTTCGACGCGAAGCCTGCCGAATTCCTCGGCCGCGGTCAGGTCGAAATCGAGCACGTGGACGTTTTTCAAGAGTTGGACGATCAGGTCGCAGCGGTCGATTACATTACCGGCCGCGTAGGCCCAGGCGTAGAGTTCCGCGGCAATGAGCGGCGTAACGAACAGCTGCCCCGCGTGCTGGTGAAAGCGATGAAAGAGCCGGCGATCATCCTTCAAGTGCGCCGAGCAGATGTTTGTGTCGAGAAGGAAGCTCACGACGCATGCCGCTGAGGGTGGCGAAGCCGCTCCAGGTAGTCCAACATCTCCTCAAACGTCTCCGGATCGTCCCTGAGGGCCCCGGCCGTACGTTTGATCCCCTCGCCGGGTATGAGGTTTTCGGCTTCGTTGTCCATCTCGAGGCGAATGCCCAGGTGTTGGCCCAGCGCCGTAAGATCCTGGTGGCTCAACTTGGCGACGATCTGTTCGCCAACCACTCCATTGACGCCGCGCTGTTGCAACTCGTCCAGCGTCAGCTTGCACAAGTCGAGCTTGTCGAATTGGTTCACCGAGAACGCGCTGCCGCAGGGCAAATCGCGAATCGCCGATCGAAGAGCATCGAGCATTTCCAATCCCGTAGCCATCCTGCCCTCCTTTCGCGGCCGGCGTCTTCAGGGCGACCCAGCGGCCCACGTTCGCCGACGAGGGTAATTCGACCATCTATCGCGTTCATTCTACAACGGCCGTTACGCCAGCGACACATCCCGGGGCCGGTAGAACAGCGCAATCGGCAGCAAGATCAAGAGCGCCGTGGCCCCGAAGGTGAAGAACGTCGGCAGCCCAATCGCGGCGAACAGACGCTGGCAGATGTCGTAGAAGACCGTCGAGAAGATGATGCCCACCCAATTGATCAGGTTCATCGTGCCGATCATTCGCCCTTTGAGCGTCTCGGGCGGTTTGGCTTGCAGGTACACTTGCAGCGGCACGGCCAAGAGGCCCGCGAAGAGGCCGGCGACTGCCAAGACAATCGCGCTGCCGTTGAAGCCCAGCAGGTGCTGCCCATCGACGCCCGGCAGCCGCTCGAGCCACTCCGGCGACACGCCCAGCCCCGTGAGCGTCTCCGTCGAGACTCCGGGGCACGACAAGAGCAGCATGCAAATCAGCATCCCCCAGGTGCCCAGCCGCACGAGGCCGAACCGTACGCGGGCCGCCGACAGCTTCCCGGCCAGCAGACACCCGATGGCGATGCCGATGGAAATGCAGCCCAGCATCAGGCTGGTCTTCGTAGCGCTCAGGCTGAGCACGTTGCGGCCCAGGGCGTTGACCGCCGGCAGGATCACCGCCGCCACGAACCAGAACAGCGAATAGACGACGAGCGCCTGCCGCAGCGGGCGATCGTTCCTCAGCAGCTCGCGGGTCTCGATCGAGACACCCAGCGAGTGCAGCCCGAAATCGGCATTCGGCTCGGCCACCGGCGTGCGCCGCACCAGGAACAACGTCGCCGTGCCGATCACCGCGATGGCCACGCAGACCATGCCAGGCACCCACAGCCGGTGGCCGAACTGGTCCATCAGCACGCCGGCCAGCACGGTGCCGCCGATCAGGGCCAGGAACGTGGTCATCTGGATCATGCCGTTGAAGCGCGGCAGGTCGCGGGCACGCACCATCTCCGGCAGGATGCCATACTTGGCCGGGCCGAATACCGCGCTGTGCACCCCCATCAGCGTCAGCACGGCGATCAGCAGCCAGGGCATCTCGCGCGTCAGCTCGAAGCCGGGCTGCTTGCCCGCCTGAACCCGATCGATCGTCACGCCGCCCCAAGACACGCGCTGGGCCACGCCGCCCTGCTGGCCCGGCAGCGTCAGCGTATCGCCCTGCTGCTGTGGGCGGACTTCTTGCAGCTCTCCGTGCGCGGCGCCGAGGCTGAATTGGCCGAGCGCCTTGGGGTTCGTGAGCAGCTCCCGCGATTCCCCCTCGAACGCCAGCGTGGCGTCGCGGTCGAATGACAGGTGCACGACCAGCCGCTGGGCCATCACCCCCAGCACGGCCACGCCGCCGATCATGATCGCCACTTCGGCGAATTTGCAGGCCATGACGATGGTCCGCTTGCTGATGCGGTCGGCCCAATAGCCCGCCACGCCGGAGAACAAAATGAACGACATGGCGAAGAGCGCCAGCGGGATCGACTGCTTGTCCTGCGGCGCGACGACCTCTCCCGAGATGACCAGCACCTGGGCCGTGAGCAGCAGCACGAGCTGCTTGAAGACGCTGTCGTTGAACGCCCCCATGAACTGGGTGACGGTCATGCCCCAGAATGAGCGGTCGCGATAGAGCGTAGGCAGCGAGTCCAGATCGACCGCCGGCTGCGAGCGCGGCCGTGGGTCTTCGGGCGGAAGTGGGGACGGGGAAGAGTCGCGGTTGCTCGCCATGCGCTCGATCACTCGCGTCATCACTCGTGGCTCCGGCCTGTCCGTGGGCGGGCGGACTATCCCACAAGCCGGCCGGTCCAGCAATGGCATCAAGCCGAAACTGTCACACCGATGACGCGATCGCTACCAATAGAGAAGCAATGCCGGCAATGCTGTCCTCGCAAGCCGGCGACGTGGTTGAACTCACTGGACTGCGGCGCGATCCTGCACACCGCCGCGCGCGATGGCCCGGCCCGCGCCAAGGTGGTTGCGCGGGCAGGCGCTTACCTCATCATCTCCTAGGGGCCCACCAATCTCATCCTAAGCCGCAGCGTGGCACGCCACGATCCATGTTTTTCGTTTCGCCGTCGCTGCGTCCATCGCGCAACGTCGCCCATTCGCGTGTCACGGGCGACCACCCGAGAACGTAACTCCTTTTTACAAGGCATGTTGCGCATATTCCTGACGGCAGCCACCTCTTGGAAAGTGACACAAACGGAAGACTTCGGAACGCAGACTGAGCGATTCTTGACCCTGCTGGCGCACGTTGACACTTAGCCGACTCACAAGGGCCTCGAGGGTCGGCGTTCTTGTTTTCGAGCCACGCGATGGAGAGAATCAAGCAGACTGAGCACTCACATGGCAACCGGCATTTCCATCCCGACCGTCAGCTTTCCGCCGATGGTGCTACCCGTCGAGTGGAGCCTGGCCGATCTGCGAAAGCACCTGGGGGGCATTCCGCTCAAGCGGATTCGCTTGTACCCGCCGCCGGGCATGGCCACTGAAGAGGACGCGATCCTCCTGCGAGAGCGCGACGGCCCGATCTGCGAGGTGATCGACGGCATCCTGGTGGAGAAGGTGATGAGCTCCTACGAGTCGGTCCTGGCCGGCCTGATCCTGCAGTGGCTCAACGCATTCCTGGAGAAGCACCCGCTGGGCGTCGCCTTGGCCCCCGACGGCATGCTCCGCATTCTGCCCAAGCGGACGCGCGTGCCGGACGTTTCGTTCATCCGCTGGGAGCGATTCCCCAAACGCAAGCTACCGCGCGATCGGGTCTTCGCCGTCGCGCCCGACCTGGCCATCGAAATTCTCTCGCTGGGCAACACTCCCACGGAGATGGACCTGAAGCTTAAGGAGTACTTCCGAGCCGGGGTGAGCTTGGTGTGGCTCATCGACCCGGAACGCCGAACCGCCAAGGTCTATACCTCGCTGGACGACTTCACGGCGGTCAGGGAGTCCGGCGTGCTGGACGGCGGCGAAGTCCTGCCCGGCTTTCGCATCAAGTTGAAAGACCTGTTCAGCCGCGTTCCGCGGGAATAGGGCACGCGTCGTCTTTCAGGCTCATGTTGCTCGCTCGAGGGGGCTTTTGCGAGCGCCAGTCAATCCACGTAGGCGAACTCGTTGAGCATCAGCAGCCCGTGGACGTAGGCCGAGAGCCGCTCGCTGCCAGGCCGAGGGCCTAGGTAGTCGCTCGCCAGCGCCAACTCGCGGGCCGTTGGCGGCCGGCCGAAGAGCAAGCCGTACAGGTGCCCGATTCTGGCAGACGTGTCGGGCGTGGCCATCCGCGATGCCCCCGCGATGCGGCGCGCTGCCTCGAGGACGAAGGGGTGATTCATCAAAAACAGCGCCTGCGGGGGCACCGTCGTGGTGTCGCGCCTGGGACTGAGTGTGGCCGGGCTGGGAAAGTCGAACGTCGAGAGCAGCGGCGGCAAGTCCATGCGGTCGATCGCGCCATAGATGCTGCGGCGCGGCACAAACTGCCCACCGAAGATTTCCACCGGCGGGCCGCCGAGCCGCGGCTCCAAGCTGCCCGATACGGCCAACAGTGCGTCGCGCAGCGATTCGAACTCCAGCCGCCGACGGTTCATCCGCCAAAGCAGGCGATTCTCGGGATCGATCGTCAATGCGGAATGCGGAATGCGAAATGCGGAATTGGCTGAGGGTTCGGCATCAGATCGTGCCAATTCCGCATTCCGAATTCCGCACTCCGAACTCTGTTGATACACGGCCGAGTTCATGATCCGACGGTGCAAATCCTTGAGCGACCAGCCGCGCTCGATGAACGTGGCGGCCAGGTAGTCGAGCAGCTCGCCGTGGCTCGGCGGATTGCTCCGCAGGCCGAAGTCGCCCGGTGTATCCACCAGGCCCTCACCGAAGTGGTGCATCCACACGCGGTTGACGATCACCCGCGCCGTGAGCGGGTTGGCCGGATCGACGATGGCTCGAGCCAGCTCCAGCCGCCCACTCCCCTGGCGAAACGGCTGCCGCTCGGGGCTGAGCACGGCGACGAACTGCCGCGGCACGCGCTCGCCCAGCCGATTGGGGTTGCCGCGCTGGAAGAGGCGTGGCTCGAACGGTTGCGGGCTGTCCTGCACGACCATCGCTCGCGGCGGGGCGCCGGGGCCCGTGCGGCTCCATTGCTCGATTTCCTTGAGCAGCTTCTCGAACTCTTGCTGCGAGGGCCGGTCGGGCAGCAGCGACAGAAAGCCCCAGTCGAAGACCTTGGCCACTCCCGGCGGCGCGTCGGGGCCATAGAGCACCTGGCGCAGCTCTTCTTCCGGCGAACGCCCGGCCCCTGTCGGCGAACGGTCGGCCTCTGTCGGCGAGCGGCCGGCCTCTGTCGGCGAGCGGCCGGCGTCAGCCGGCTGATTCGCGGTGCTGCCAACTGACGCGGCGTTATCAGGGAGCTTACGCCCCCCGCTCGCCTTTGCGTCCACTCGTTGGAATAGCTCGCCGTAACGCCTGGCCACTTCGGCCAGCGACTTGGGCGGGTCTTTGGCGAACGCCTCTCGCACCAAGGGATTCCCAATTCGCGCTACGTCCACCCTGGCGGCCTTGATTGCGAAGTCGGCGGGCGAGAATTCGGCCACGGCGTGCCAATAGGCCCAGACGGGATGCTCCGCGCGGCCCGTGCGCTCCAAATAGGCCCGCCAGCGGTCGATCATCACCGGATGCAGCTCGCCCTTGTCGGTGAGCAGCATGAAGTTCTCGGTCCGCGGCTTGCGACGCAGCTCGTGCGCCGCCAGCAGGTACTCCGCCACGCGCGTGCGGGCCGAAGTGACCAGCTCTTCGTGCTTGCGGTTCACGAAGTCGTGCAGCTTCTTCTCTCGCACGGCCATTTCGGCGGCGAACTTGCGATAGGCCTCGGTGGCCGGCGGCGGCTCGAAAACCGGCGGCACCGTCGGCTCCGTGCAGCTTCGCAGCACGCCGTACAGGCTGTAGTAATCGGCCTGCGGGATCGAGTCGTACTTGTGATCGTGGCAGCGAGCGCAGGTCACGGTCAGACCCAGCAGGCCGCGGGTAATCACGTCGATGCGGTCATCGAGGATGTCGTGCGAGTTGTTCATGAAGCGGTTGCCAACCGTCAGGAAGCCCAGCGCGGTCAGCGGCCGCAAGTCGCCGCCCAAGTCGAGCTGGTCGGCGGCCAACTGCTGCAAGATGAACTGGTCGTACGGCAGGTCGTCGTTCAGTGCGCGGACCACATAATCGCGATAGGTGTAAGCCCAGGGGTACGCCTTGTCTTCGAAGAATACGTAGCCCTTGTTGTCGGCATAGCGGGCCACGTCGAGCCAATGCCGCCCCCAGCGCTCGCCGTAATGCGGCGAAGCTAGCAGCCGTTCGACGAGCCGGGCGAACGCGTCCGGCGCGGGATCGGCCACGAAGGCGACCACGTCTTCTGGCGTCGGCGGCAGGCCGATGAGGTCGAATGAGGCCCGGCGGATGAGCGTCGGGCGGTCGGCCCGCGGCGAAGGGCTAAGGCCACGGCTTTCGAGCTTCGAGAGAATAAAGCGGTCGATCGGCCTGCGGGCCCACGCGTCCCACGATGGCGAGCGTCGAGGCGTAAGCCCGACGTGGGTGAACGTCGGCACGCGCGGCTTGCGGATCGGCTGGAATGCCCAATGCGCGCGGCGGGCTTCGGCGACGCTCGGTGGTGGCGGCACTGCACCGTGGGACGGATTGTCGATCCGGCCGGCCGCCGGCCACGGTAGCCCCTCGCGCACCCAGCGCTCAACGGCCGCGACCTCCGTCGCGGCCAGCTTCCCTTCCGGCGGCATCCTCAGCTCGCCAACCTGGCGCACGGCGGCCAGCAGCAAGCTGGTGGCCGGATCGCCGGCTACGGCCGCCGGGCCGTGCTCGCCGCCACGCAGAATGCCGTCGCGCGAGTCGAGCCGCAGGCCAGATTCCTGCTTCTTGGCCCCATGGCACTCCAGACAGTGCGTCAACAGGACCGGACGAATGTTCTTCTCGAAGAATTCCGCCTGCTCGCGCGTCGGTGGATCGGCCGCGGAGAGCGGCGCAGCGCAGCAAAACACGCAAGCGGCCAGCAAGGCCAAGGCGGGAACCGAGCATCTCATGCACTCACTGTAGCCCTGGGGCAGAGGGATGTCGAGCAAGTGGACGCACGGATGCCAGGACAGTTGGAACGATATTGCGAGCGCCCGAACATCGAACATCGAACTGTTTCGATCGACGTTCGACGTTCGACGTTCGACGTTGGATGTTCGACGCTCGGTCTCCATGGCCTCTTTTGGCCTCTTGTCTTGACGGGCCGCATCAATGGGCCGAACAATATCGGCATGTCGAGCCGCACTGGCCATCGCACGAAGCCGGCGGCGCCGCGGCGGGCGCTGGGCTGGCTCCAGTTCCGTCTGCGCACCTTGCTGCTGCTGGTGACGGGGATCGCAGCACTCTTGGGGGCGTTCTGCGCTTACATCGAACCGTTTCGGCAGCAGCGGAGCTCGATGGACCTGATTGCGAGTCTCGGCGGCAGCTTCCATACGGGCGAGGCCACGTCGTGGCAGCGGCGGCTGTTCGGCGACGACTTCCAGAACCTTACGCTCGTCAACCTGGCCGACTGCAACGAGGTGGATCGCTATCTTCCTGCCGTCGGCCGCTTGCCTTGCCTGGAGACGCTCGTCGTGGGGGGCGATGCCTTCACCGATGCCCACCTCCACCGCTTGCGGCTGCCGAAGCTCGCCTGGCTGGTGCTCGACTCCACGGCAGTCTCTGACGAGGGCCTGGCCAACTGGCAACGCAAGCACTCGGCCGTAAGCGTCTATCGCAGCGACCGGCGGGTCATCGCTTGGCTCGAGTCGCAAAGGGAGGCCCCTGACGTAATCAGCGTCGCGGATGTGGCGGAGTATCAACCCGTGCTGTCGCAGCTCGGCCCCGACTTCTTTCGCGAAGTGCGCGCGGTCAGCGTGATCACGGACGACGCCGGTTTGGCCCACGTCAAGAAGCTCGGGCGGGCGCTCGCGCTGGACATCGAGGGCAGCGGCGTCAGCGACGCCGGCCTGGCCCAGTGCCGGCGACTGACGAACGTCGTGCGGCTGCACGTCGATCGCTCAAGTGTCTCCGGCGAGGGACTCGAAAGCGTGGCCTCGTTCACCCGCTTGCGATCGCTCAGCCTGGCCGGCAGCCGCGTGGACGATGCGGCCCTGCAACATCTCCAGGGCATGAGGCAGCTCGAGGTCCTCGATCTGGGCGGCACGCGGGTCACGAGCGCCGGGCTGCGGCACCTGGCCGGCCTGGACCGTTTGCGCGTGTTGCGGTTGGGGCATACGCGCGTGTCCGACGACGGCCTGGCCCACCTTGCCCGCCTGTCCGCGCTATCGGAGCTCAATCTTTGCGGCACGGCGGTCGCCGGCGCCGGCCTGAAGCACATCGCCTTCTTGAGGGGGCTGGAGATTCTGGACCTCGGCGAGACCGGCACGACGGATGATGCCCTGGCCTGGCTGCGCGGTACGATCCGTTTACGCGTCGTCCATCTCAGCGGCACGCGGATTACGGACCAGGCGATGTCGCACGCGCTCCAGTGGCCTCACCTGGATACGCTCTGGCTCGATGAAACGGCGATCACCGACGCGGCGCTCGCCGGAGTCAGCTCACTGCCCCGGTTGAAGGAGCTGGATCTCCGCCGCACGGCGGTGAGCGATGCTGGCCTGGCCAGATTGCACGGCACGGGGCTTGCGAGGCTGTGGCTGATGGGCTCGCGGGTCACCCAGGCCGGCGTCCGCAGCCTGCGCGATGCCCGGCCGAATTGCCGAATCTACGGCCCTTAGCCGACACGGCCTTTAGCCGACACGCCCTTAGCCCACACCGCCCTTAGCCGACAAGGAGCACAGCCATGGCACGTCAACAGCGAAAACCCGATGGCGATGCAGAAAGCGACTTCGTGAAGGTCTACACCGTGAAGAACGCCAACCAGGCCGAGATCGTCAAGAACTTCCTCGAGCGCGAAGGAATCTTTTGCGCGATCGAGGGCGAGGGGCAAGTTGGCCTGGCAGGCATCCTCGATATCCGGCTGCTCGTGCGGGCGGCCGACGCCGAGCGAGCCCGTCAACTAATCAAGGAACATGAGCGGACAGCCCTGGAAGACGAAGGCCTGGAAGACGAAGGCCTGGAAGTCGAAGGCCAGGAAGAGGACGAATAGCACGCGGCGCTCTCCTCACCCCCTCATTTCTTCGCCGGCTTCTCAGGGTCGCCCTGATAGAGGGCCGCGCACTCTTCCCGGCGCGTGCCACGGGCGTCGGTGACGGCCAGCTTCGCCGGGCCCCACATGCTCACGCCGGCATAGGCGCCGTCCTTGGCCAGCACGTAGAACTTGAGATTGAACTTGGGCCGGCCCTCGCCGTCGCGCAGCCGCGGCACGGTGTGCTCGGCGACCCGCCGCAGCACCTCCAAGCCGGCGTCGCGTGGGGACATGCCGCCCCGCATCAGCTCCACGGCGGCGAAGCTGGAGAGGTTCTGCAGATTGGCCTCGCCGCGACCCGTGCTGCCGCAGGACCCGATCCGGTTATCGACGTACAGCCCCGCCCCGATGATCGGCGAGTCGCCGACTCGGCCCGGCAGCTTGAACGCCAGCCCGCTCGTGCTGGTGACGCACGAAAGATCGCCCTCCGCGTTGAGGCCCGCCACGTGCACGGTGCCGGTCGGCCGGCCGAAGTGCCTGGCCACGTCGGGATCGAGCTCGCTGTCGGGCGGCGGCAGCCAATCGTCGTCATCGCTGCGGGTCTGTTTCCAGTACAGCCAGATCTTGCGCGCCTTCTCCGTGAGCAGGTCCTCTTCCTTGAACCCCTGGGCGCGGGCGAACTTCAAGGCCCCCTCGCCGACCAGCAGCACGTGATCGGTCTGCCGTAGCACGAGCGCGGCGACCTTCGAGGGATGCCTGATGCGCCGCAGGGCGGCCACCGCGCCGGCTTGATGGGTCGGCCCGTGCATGACGGCCGCATCCAGCTCGACTTCGCCTTCCTCGTTAGGCAGCCCGCCGTATCCGACGGAAGTCTCTTCGGGGTCGTCTTCGACGATCGTTGCCCCCGCGACGCAGGCATCCAGCGGATCGACCCCCTTGAGCATCAGCTCATAGGCCCTGCGCGTGGCCTCCAGGCCATTGGCCGACGAGATGGCCACGACAGGAAACCGCCCCTTGCCGGGCAGCTTCCGCGGGCCGTCCTTGGCTTTTGCGGCGCTCTTGGTCTTGCCCGGCGGGGCCTGCGCGACCGTCGTCTCGCGCGGCGTCTGAACAGGCTCACCCGCGGAGGCCAAGGGCAACGCGGCCAAGGTCGAGGCGGCGCCCGTGAGAAACGTGCGGCGCGAAGTAAAGGGAGTGCGGGTCGTCATGGAGATTAGCCCCCGAAGATTTCATAGGAGAGCGAGACGGCTATTTCGTGCGCCGTTCCCGGGCGGCTTCTTGAGCAAGGCATCACGTTCGCTGGCAGAGTCCAAGGGCACACCGTCGGAGTCGGAAAACCGTGTCAGATCGACTGTAAGATGGTTGGCCAGCGACATGCAGTCAACGTCGAAAACGTGGAGGTCGCTAGAGAGTCGTTCCGTGGCAGCTATTCTCTCCGTTCGTCGCCGGCGGCGCTTCTACCGGGCTGACGGGCTCGTAGGGCCGGACGACGGCCCACACGCCGTACGGGTTGGCCAGCTCGGCTTCATTGAAGCCCCGGCACCAGCTCACGGCCGCGCCGCGCCCAAGATTAGAGAACGCCGTGCAGAGCACTTCGGCATCTTCGGGCTTCTCATCCCACGCGGCAGGTGAGAAACGCAGCGGCCGCTTGACAATCAGCACCTGCCACCCGTGTTTGCGAACGACCGGCATGGGATCCTCCCATGAAGAACTTAAAGAATCCCCCTTTCCGTTTCAGCATTTCTGCTGACGATACACTACGAAAGTCGTCCACGGTGCCGAGCAAGTTGCGTCGCCGCGCTGGGGAAGCAAACCGCGCGCCGATTCGACTTGGCAGGCGCGTCGGACGCGTGACGAGTCAGTCGGCCATCGCGCGACGCGTTGGACACGCAGCGCTAACGGCTGACCCCATAGACTTTTCATCGATCGCTCGTCGTCGAAGCGCTTGCGCACTCGAGCATTGAAACAGGCTCGCGCACCGCACGCTGCGACTGCTTGCTGTGAACAGGCTTGTAAACTCTACATCGCCGAGGGACACTTTTTTCCGCCTTCAGTGCCAGCGGTCCAATAAAACTAGGGCCAGGCGCAGGGTAATCGCATCAAATCGTGGAAACCCGCCCACCGATGCTCGTGCCACCACTCTCGCGCCTATCCAATCCATCCCTCGTCGATTCCCAGCCACAATCCGTATGCGCCGATCCCTATAAGGACACCGCTTATGACAATATCCACAACGGACGGGTATGGACGTCCCCTATAGACAGCTAGCAGCATCTTGACAGCCAACCGACCAGCCTGCCAGCATGCCTAAAACTGGACATATCGTCACGACCAGCAAGATGCCCCACATAGTAGCCTCCTCCTAAGCGGCACGTTTCAACGGCTGTTTCGCCTCATTCTGAAATTGGTTCAATTGCCCGATAACCTTTACTGGACATTTGACGCAGTCATTAGTACTGCACAGTACGTCTCTAAACGCCTGCCGTATCTTGAGCCAGTTCTCTATTTTCATTACCCAGGCTCCCTTCCACCAGTCATCATGATCTGCACCGGTTATTTGCACATCATGAATATTCCCCTGTGCTCCCTACATAATCTTTGCCGATCTAAAGAACTTTATAGGTAGATGAATGGACCTCCGGGTGATAGATAACAAGCCTTGCTCGACGAGAGCTTGGCGGACTGCACGACGATGAATGAGAGCCTGGTCGGAGGCCCCGTGGACGGCGCCACCCGGTACGACGCGCCGAATGAGCGAAGGGGAGGGTGGCGGGTTTCTGTTAGCTTGATCTTGCCCGACGCAGGCGTCAACGGTCTGCGAGCTGCCGCAGGCCAGGGTGGCCTGCTCACAGGCATCGCGGTTGGCGGAGCATGCCGAGTGGGGTGAGTGGCCGTGGGCCAGGGACGCCGCCTCTTGGGCGTTGCCGCGGGCCAGGGGGACGCGGAGCGACTCACGCACGCGCTCCAAGGAGCGGGCCAAGGTCAGGCCGAAGGCGGCCCGCTCGTCGGCGTGAATCGGCTGCCGCGAGGCCCACACCTCGCTGCGCGTCGGGTCGCGGTGGCCCCAGGGACGGTGGAATTCGTTGGCTTGCTGGCGCGCGGCTTCGAGGTCGGCCGACGTCCAGGGGAGCGACGAGTCCCCAGACGGGTTCCCGAGGGCATGGCCCACCACGAGCGGCCAGAGAGTTCGTGCGCACTTTCAAGACTCCGATGCCTGCCTCGCAGGCCCCATTGTACTCCGGCATCTGCGGCGGCGAGAACAGCGGCACCACCTCCCAGGCCCCGAGCAGCTTGTACAACAGCCGGCTGATGAAGGCCGAGCCGTTGTCGCTCTTGAGCACCAATGGGGCGACATGCTGGGCGAAGAGGAGTCGGAGCACGGCAGCCGTCGATTCGGCCGTCTCGTCCAGCACGGGCAGCCAGGCGAGCTGCATGCCGCTGGCCAGGTCGCGCACCGCCAGCACGCGCGGGTAGTCGCCGTCGATCGGCGAGGGTGGCTGAGCATGGTCCATGGCCCAGACGCGGCCCGGCGTGGTCCACTCGAGCGTCTCCACGCTGCGGCGATGCGTGGCGCGGTACGCTTGGCGATAACCCGCCTGGAGGTCGATCAACTCGCCGCGTGGCAGGGTGGGGAACGCGGCCCGCAGGGTCGGCAGCCCGACGTGCGGACCGACCTCGTGAAACACCTCCAGCACCTCGTGCCGGTCATGGAAGTCGGATTGCTTGGGAGGCCGGCCACGAAGCCGCGCGTTCAACTCGTCTTGCTGTAGACGACGGCACCAGTGAGCGAGCGTGCGCGGGGCCAGGCCGATCTGGCGAGCGATCCGCGGAGCCGAGAAGCCGGCCGAGCCCAGTTCGTCACACAGCGAGGCCGCCTGCTGGCGGACGAGCCGCTCGCGCTGGCGACGGGGCTCTTGCCGCTGTGCCCAAGGCTCGCGGCGCGAGGCGCCAGCCAGATCGGCCATGAAGTCAGCGCCCTGAGCCGTAGCGTCAGCAGCCGCGTCACGGGCCGTGGGGGCCGTGGGGTGGCGAGCCAAGTTGTCGTGCTCGGCGGTCACGTCGCTCACCTTCTCCACTCCGGCATCGGCCGGCGTTAACGGGGCTTGGGAGGTAGGGTTCGTGAATCCTGAAGCGGGGCAGTCGGCCCGTTCGTTGCGGCCGATTGAGCCGGCTGAGTCGTTTTTTTTACCGCGGTCTCGTGGCTGCTCTCACACGTCGTGGCTGCCGGCAGCAGGTGTGGCAGCGTCTGGGCAATCTCCAGTTGCACACGCGTTGTCTTCAGCTCCAGGTGCAGGTCTTGAACTTCATGGTTGAGCTGGGCGATGTGCTCCGCTTCGACCGACGTGGGCCGCGACGGCCGGCCCAGCGGACGGGGCTCCAGGCGCGCCAGGCCCGCCTGAAGGACCTCCGTCCGTAGCCGGTGGAACATCGCCACGCCGATCCCCAGCCGCTCGCAGGCCTGGGCCACATTCAGCCGGCCGGCGAGCGTCTCGAGGATCACTTCCAGCCGCTCCTTGGCTCGCATCGATCCATCCAGATGCTGGGCCAACCGCGGCCCCAGCGGCTTGCGTCCGGGCATGGTCGCCTCCTTGAGTGCGGTCCTTCGTACCGTCGTTCCCTCGTCGCTACACGCCCAGCGGTGATGGCTCGCGTTGCGGCTCCCGCGGGAGAGCAGCGGCCTCGGTGGGCGCCGGTTGTTGTACCGCTTCACCTTCGGCTGGGCGAACGTTTTTCCGCAGCGCCTGCACGGCCTTGAGGGCCCGCACGGCCGGACGCCGCTGGCGACGGCCGGCGCGATCCCGCGGCCCAGATGGCTTGCCTGCTGGCGACTTGCCCTCTGCCGCCTGCGTGCTGGCCGGCTTCACCGTGGGCCGCGGCGTCAGCTTGACCGCTAACGTGCGCTGCGCCACGCGTGCCAACGCCTGCTGCCGAGCACACGCCCGCCGCGCCGCTCCAGTTCGCGCTCGAGGGCAGCGATCTGGTTGGCCGGCAAGGGCTGCTTGCCCTTGGGCCGCGGCTCCAGCGCCGCCACCAAGCCTTCCAAGGCGCGCGTCTCCAACTGGTAGTACCGCGGCAGCGAGGTGCCCAGGTCGGCGGCGGCCTGCGTGGGTGTCTTGACGCCGGCCAAGACCTCCAGGATCACGACCGCCTGGCGATTGGCCTCGGCTGCTGCCGCCTTGCACGCTGTGGGAACCCTTGGGCTTGCGAGGCGCCTTGGTGGCACGGTTTGCAGAAGACGAGGGCGTCGCGGCGGACGAAGGGGCAGCCGACGTCTCGCTCCGTTGCGGTTGCATAGCACGGATCATAGGGCACCTCCTTCCTCGCACGCACTAGGCTCACTCGCATCAGGCTCGCTGTAGGGCGCCTGGGTTCATCCAGTCCCGACACGCCCGGCGGCAGCTCGGCATCCGGCGGCTGCCAGGCCGTCTGCGGCGAGCCATCGGGACACAGCGGCTGCGGCAGGGCCTCGTGCACCGCCACGTTCTCCGCCGCTGCACCGTTCTCCGCGGCCGATGACGGCTGTGTAGGTTCGACGGGCGGCTCAGCCGGCGGCACCAGGTCGATCTCCTGGCGGTCCTGGCCGGCTTGCCGCAGGATCACCCGCTCCCCCTCGGCGTGCACGCTGAACGGCTGGCCGCCGACCTGGCCGGTCAGGTAGAACGGCGTCTTCGGCACGCCGTGCCGGGCCAGCTCCAGCGCGTTGGCCGCCACCCGCGCCTTCAAGGTCTTGAGCACCTCGGGCGCCGCGCCGAAGAAGCGATCGGCCGGCACCAGCCCGTCGATCCCCTGGTGCGGCCGCTGGAAGTTGTAGTGGTCGATGAACAGGCCGATCCGCGGCCGGGCGTCGGCCAGGTCGACGAACACCGCCGTCTCGACGCACTCCCGCCACAGCGTGCCCCAGAACCGCTCGATCTTGCCCAGCGTCTGCGGCCGCCGCGGCCGGGCCACGATCTGCCGGATGCCGCGCTTCTCCAGCTCGCGGGTGAACGGGCTCTTGCCCCGCCAGGTGACGTACTGCGTGCCGTTGTCGGTGAGCATCTCCGCCGGCGCGCCGTAGGCCGCCGATCGCCGCCCGCAGCACCTCCAGCACCAGCGCCGTCGACTGGCTGGCGTGCAGCCCGTAGCCGACGATGAACCGGCTGTGGTCGTCCAGTGAAGGCCACCAGGTAGACGCGGCGGTTCTGCCGCTTGAGCACGAACGTGAACAGGTCGGTCTGCCAGAGCTGGTTGGGCTTGGCCCGCTCGAAGGACCGCACCGGCTGCGGGTGCGGCCGGGTCGGCAGCGTCTTCCAGCTCGTAGCCCGCCTCGTGCAGCACGCGGGCCACCGCCGAGGGGCTGGCCGGCAGCGCCGGGCCGCGCGAGCAGCATGTCGCTGATCCGCTGGCAGCCCCAGTCCGGGTGGGCCTGCTTGAGCATCAGGATCGTGCGCTTGGTCAGCTCCGGCAGCCGGCTGCCCTGCCGGACGCCGCGGGGCTGGTCCATCAGGCCGGCCGGGCCCTGCTCCTCGAACCGCTTCTTCCAGGCGTAGAGCGTGTGCTGGGAGACGCCGACCAGGGCGGCGAAGTCGCCCGCCGGCAGCCCGCTCCGCTGCCAGGTATCCAGCAGACGAGCAGCTTCTGCTGGGGCGAGAGCGGCCCCTGAGCCAACGGCGACTTGGCGAGCGTCAGGCTGCGACGACCGCCCCGACGCCGGGCCGTGAGGTTGGGCGGCAGCGGCAGGTCCTCCAGACCAGGGATGCCTTCCAGGCTGGGTGCATCTTCGAGCCCTGTCGGTGGTGGAGCATCGTGCTCCCAGTCCGGTCGCCGCGGCCGTCGAGGGGTCGTCCGCCGCCGGCAGACCGGGGGGAGCCCCCCAAGGCGGCGACGCGGGGGAAGGCTCGCCTCCGCTCTCTTGGGCACTCTCGGTTGCTCCGGCGAGCCTTCCCCCGCGTTCCTCTGAACCTCGTCTTCTCTGACTGCTCTGGACTCTTCCTGCATGACTTCCTCCTTCTCGTGGAGGAGGCCATTCCTATACCTCTTTCAGCCCCTAAATCGGCAAAGATTTCCGGAAGCGGGACACTTGAAGAGGCCCTTGGGATAGGTCGTCTGCGTGAAGTTGTGGAACGTGAGCGTGTCGCCCTCTTCGGTCACCAGGTTGAAGACGTTATTCGTCGCGTCGTGCGTGAGGGCGAACTTCGCGCCGTGACGCGGCGTGTAGAGGCCCGTGCCGGCGCTGTAGTCGAACCACACGGCCTCGTCATTGTCCTGCACGAAGACGAACGTCGTGGAGTCTTTTTGCACCAGATACGGCCAGCCGCGCACCAGCCAGCCAAAACCCTGCCGGGCGTCGTAGTGCCGCGAGAGGCGGTTCGTGTAGACGCGCTCGTGTCCCCAGGCATGGCCAAAGCCGCCCGTGGCCAGGTCGGTCGCTACGAGCTCGATCTCGCCGTTATCGTATTGGACAGGCTTGGCGGTCTTGACGGCCTTGCTGCCGCAGCCGCAATCGCACTTGCAGCAGGCCACGCGCTCGGTGGGGATGCCGCCTTTGATCTGGAGATAGGTCACCCGCATCGTGATCTGGCTGACCGTGGGCCTGGCCTGGGAAAAGGGGCCGGAGGCATAGGCATAGAGCTCGACGCCGAAGGAGCCATCGCGGACCTTGGCGGCCGTAAGCGAGGCGGACCAGGTGTCGGCCGCAGAACCGTGCGTCACCGCTCCCGCGCTGCCGGGCCAGGTGCCGGTGCCTGACTTCGGGCCGCTGATGCTCGAGCCGTTCCACACGAGCCGCGCCTGATGGTTGACGACGCCGGCGTTGTCGGCATCGTGGCGGGTGAGGGTGACCTCGATGCCCAGGATCTGGTCATCGTCGTGGAGGTTTTCGAGGCCGAAGCCGGTGGCCCGCAGATACTGGGTCGTCTGGGCCGAGGGCGTGAGCGTGGCCTGGGCGGTGAGAGAAGCGGGGTTCCAAGCGACGCCGGAGCCGCTCCATCGCGGCGCGAGCACCTGTGCTGTCGCGCCGGGCGATGGCGTCGGCGACTTCCTGATGCGCCCGTACCGACTCCTGCATCACTTGCGGCAGGTGGACGCCGATCTGCTGCGTGGCCCGCAAGGCCACGCCAACGGTCGCGTTCATCTGCGTGAGAAACACGTTGTGGCAGGCCGTGAAGATCGTGCTATGGAAATTGCGGTCCGCCTCCAGCCGCGCGGCCTCGTTGTCGGTGTTGGTCTCGATCAGGCGGTACCAGTGCAATAGCTCGGCGATTTCCTCAGGGCTGGCCCGCGACGCAGCCAACTCAGCGGCCGCCGGCTCGACAATGGCCCGCACCTCGCACAGGTCGCGCACAAAGAGTTCATCGACCCCTGCCTCACAGAGCCAGCCCAGCAAGTCGGGATCAACCAGGTTCCACTCGCTGCGTGGCCGAACGCGGATGCCGGTCTTGGGGCGCAGTTCGAGGAGTCCTTTGGCGGCCAACACTTTGACCGCTTCCCGCAAGATAGTGCGGCTGACGTCAAAATGCCGGCACAAATCACCCTCGGTAGACAAGGCCGAGTCGCTCGTGCCGATGTTGCCCCGCACGATGCCCAGGGCAATCTCCCTGGTCACCCGGTCGTGCAAACGTTCACGAGGGATGGACGCATCCACCGTTGGAAAGGTCTCCACTGGGACGAGCTCCCACCGAAGCCGATGCTGGCGTCTATGATATCATATTGTCAAACGTGCAAAGCTACTCTGCGCCGCGGCTTTGCCCAAAAACCGTCCGATCACTACCTAAGAGGCCGAACATCGAACACTCAACATCGAACATCCAACATCGAACGTGTTGATGTAACGTCCGTTCCGATGTTGGATGTTCGATGTTGGACGTTCGGCGCCTGGCTAGGCGATTTTCGTGTCAGCGCCACATCGGTTTCTGGGCAAAGCCCGGCGCCCCGCCAACCGGGAGCGCCTGCTTGACCCCCGAAAAATCATATCATACGATTTGTGCTCTGCTGCCAGAACGGGGGCCACAGGTGAAGTTCAGCTTCCTCTTCTACGAACCTGTGCCCGACTTGAGGGAGCTCGACCACCGGATGGGGCGGCTCGCCGCGCTAGGTTACGATGGGATCGAATTGACGGCCAGCCATCCGCTGCCCCATCCCATCGAAGACGTGATCTCCCTTACGCGCAAGCACGGCTTGCCGGTCGTTTCCTTGCTATCGGGTTGGTCGTACGCCAATGAGGGGTTGTGCCTGGCAAGCCCGCGGCCCGGTGTGCGGCAGCGGGCCGTCGAGCGGCTCATCGAATACGTCGGTTACGCCGGGCGCTTGGGGGCGGTGCTGGTGGTCGGCCTGATGCAAGGCCTGAGACGCGATGAAGCCGACGTCACGGAGGCCAATCACCGCATCGCGGCCTGTCTGCAGCCTGTGGCGGAGGCAGCAACGCAGCACGGTACGCTCGTGGTGCTGGAGCCGGTGAACCACCTGCAGGTGGGCTTCAACCACACGGCGGCGGAAGCCGCGGCCATGATCCAGCGGGTTGGCTCGCCCGGCTTGAGCTACATGCTCGACACGATCCATCTCAACATCGAAGAGCGATCCCTCTTGGGGACGATTCGCGACCATGGCCGCCGGATTCGCCACTTTCATCTGTGCGAAACCAACGGCGGTCCCTTTGGCACGGGAAACCTGGATTTCCCCAGCGTGCTGCGGACCCTGGATGAGGCCGGCTACACCCATTTCGCGTCGGTGAAGATCTACCGTCAGGCGAATTGGGAAGAGGCAGCCCGTACGGCAATGGCCTTCTTGCGCGAGAACGTGGTCGCCGTGTAACGCTAGGAACCCCGCCGCATGCGCCGCAACCGCCTCCGAGAACTGCTCGACGCCGACCAGCCAAGCCTGGGCACACACCTGCACAGCTCTTGGCCGTCGATCGTCGAGCTGGTCGGCCACTCCGGGATGTTCGATTACGTCGAGTTCGTCGCGGAGTATGCGCCGTATGATCTCTATGCCCTGGAAAACCTGGGCCGAGCCGTGGACTTGTTCCCGCACCTGTCGGCGATGATGAAGATCGAACAGGAGCCACGGACTTATTTGACCGTCCGGGCCATCGGATCGGGGATTCAGAACCTGCTCTTCGCTGACCCGCGGACGGTGCAGGACGTGGAAGAATGCGTGCGCGCGGTCCGGGCCGATGCGCCGCACGCGAAGGGCCGGCACGGCGTCGGCATGCGGCGCGATGTCGGCTTCGTGCTCGAAGGCGGATCGCCGGCCTTCGTGCAGGCGCTGGACGACGCCGTCGTGGCGCTCATGATCGAGAAGCAAACCGCGGTCGAGGACCTGGAGGCGCTGCTGGCGGTGCCCGGCGTGGACATGGTCCAGTTCGGCCCGGCCGACTATTCGATGAGCCTTGGCCTGACCGGGCAGTTCGATCATCCGCGCGTCCGGGAAGCCGAGCGCTATGTGATCGAGACGGCCCTCAAGCTGGGCATCGCGCCGCGCGCAGAGATTGCCAAGCCCGAAGAGGCGAGGCGCTACCTCGACATGGGGGTCAAGCACTTCTGCATCGGCACGGATGTGAGCATCTTGTTCCAGTGGTTCGTCCAGAACGGCAAGGCCATGCGCTCGGTGCTCGGGCGTGATACGAGCGCCGCGGCAGACCTCGAAACGAAACAGGGCTATGTGTCCGGCGCGACCGCGGACGCCGGCCGGTAGATAGCAACGCCATCCGCAAATCTCCAGTTCGGGCCACTAGACGAGTTCGCGCAGCGGCTTGGGCGTTGTCCTCGACCAGGTACTGCGGCCGGCCGGTGAGGTCCGTGGATCGTCGTCTGGTTCGCGTCGATGCCGAGGTTGTGGTAGAGCGTGGCGAACAGCTCGCCGAACGTGACGGGCCGGGCGACCGCTTCGCCGGCGATGCGGTCGGTCGCGCCGATCACCTGGCCGGTCTTCATGCCGCCGCCGGCCAGCAGGGCGCAGTTGACCTGCGGCCAGTGGTCGCGGCCGACCTGGGCGCTGATCTTGCGGCGTGCGGCCGAACTCGCCCATGACGACGACGGTGCAGTCCTGGTCCAGGCCCGCGCTGGTGCAGGTCCTCGACCAGGGCGCTGACGCACTGGTCGAAGACCGGGAAGTCCTCCGCCTCGCGGCTGAAGATGCGTGTCCTGTTCGGCGCAGCCGCCGTGCCAGTCCCACTTGCTGTAGTTGAGCGTGACGACGCGGCACGCCGGCCTCGATCAGCCGGCGGGCCATCAGCAGGCTCTGCGGCACGCGCGGGGCGCCGTTGCCGTCCATGAACACCTTCGGGTCGCCGGTGCCGTAGCGCGCGACGATCGCGCGGGTCTTCCTTCGACAGGTCGAGCGCCTCGGCCAGCCGCGACGACGTGAGCAGCCCGAACGCCTGCTCGGTGAAGTGCGTCCATGCCCTCGCATCGTGCCGCTGGCGTCGACGTCGCGGCGCAAGTCGTCGAAGCTCTCGCAGCAGCGTCTTGCGGTCGGCGAGCCGGTCGACGCGTGATGCCGTGCAGGACCATGTCGTCGCGCGTCGGGCCCATCGGCCGGAACGGGGCGATGCGCCGGGCCGAGGAAGCCGGGGCCGGGCTCGTTGTACGGGCCGTGCGTGCAGGTGTAGCACAGGCTGACGAACGGCGGCACGGCCGGATCGACCGGCCCCTGCAGCTTGGCGACGGCGGAGCCGAACTGCGGCCAGCCGCCGGACGGCGTCGGCTTGCGCGGGATGGTGGCCGTTGAAGACCTGGATCGCGTCGTGGTCGGCCTGGTTGCCGACGAGCGAGCGGACGACGACGAGCTTGTCCATGATCCGCGCCAGCCGCGGCAGCGCCTCGCAGATCTGGATGCCGGTGACGTTGGTCGCGATCGGCCGCCACGGGCCGGCGATCTCCTCGGGCGCGTCGGGCTTGAGGTCGAACATGTCCTGGTGCGGCGGCCCGCCGACCAGGTAGATCAGGATGACCGACTTGGGCGACGACCGATGGCCGGCCGATGCCTCGGCTTGCAAAAGCCTCGGCAGGGTGAGCCCCGCGATCCCCAGCGTGCCGATCTGGAGGAAGCTGCGGCGTGACAATGGCTCGTGAGCTGCGGCTTTGGCCGCCCCTAGGCTATCCATCGGTGCTCTCCCGGGACAAGTAGTCTTCTCGGACAACTCGGGTGGGTGCAACTTGTGTTGATTCTCACTTTGCAAAAGCGTCTGGCCCAGGCGGTGACAAGTTCGAAGGTGGAAACGGTGACGGAGGGGGCGGGAGATCTTGCGGTTCGAGATGCCATTCACCATTTTCAAAAACGTACAACTCGCGCCCATTCCATTTGGTCACGCTTGCGCCTTCTATGGTGGCCAGTAACTCAAGGCGGCCAGCATCCTTTCCATACCGATAGGATGACAGGCCAGAAGCGAGGCCAACGGCGACTACGGCAACAAACCAAAACAAGTCACGAAGCGTGAAGCGGAACACGTCTAACCTCCATGTTGGTCATGCCGCCGTCGCCACTTCGTGCAACAGCCGCTCCAGCGTCCAAGGGCTGTCGGTGATTCCTGCGGCAACCGCCGGCGTCGTTTCCAGGGTTAGGTGAACACGAGGACCGTCTTGGCTGATTCCATCCGGCGGTGTCAGGACTCAGATCAGCTCCTTGATCGGCTCGCCTTGCTTGTCGCCCAGCGCGTTGGCAATGTAGACCGGCCGGCCGATGGGCGTCATGTAGGTTTTGGTCCAGTCGATGCCCAGCGCCTTGTAGATCGTGGCATAGAGATCGCCCATCGAGATCATCCTCTCGGCGACGTATCCGCCCGTCTTGTCGCTGGCGCCGATTGTCTGGCCGCCGGCGATGCCTCCACCGCCCAAGAGCAGCGACCAGCAGTCGGGCCAATGGTCGCGGCCGGCCTGCGGGTTGATGGTCGGCGTGCGGCCGAACTCGCCCATCACCAGCACCAGCGTGGTTTCCAGGAGGCCGCGCTGCTTCAGGTCCTCCAGCAGCACCGACAGCGTCTGGTCCAAGAGCGGCGCCAGGTCTTTGCGCAGCAGCTCTTCGTTCTTGCCGTGGGTATCCCACTGGCCGTGGCGATAGCCCGAAGCACTCACGAACCGACAGCCCGATTCGATTAGCCGCCGCGCCAGGAGGACGCTTTGCCCCACGCGATTGCGGCCGTAGCGGTCTCGCAACCGCGGGTCCTCCTTGGCCAGATCGAACGCTTTTGCGACCTTGGGTGAGAGGATCATGCTGAGCGCTTGTTGCGATAGGCTGTCCATCGTGCCGAACTCGGCCGACGGCTCCTTCTCGCGATACAGCCGGTCTACCACTTTGAGGAACGACTGGCGGTGTTCGATCGTTTCGGCGGTGATCGTCTTGGGCAGCCGTAGGTCGGGGATGTGGAAGTCCGCCTGGCTGGGGTCCGGCACGATCATGGGGTTGTAGCCGGCCCCCAGGAAGCCGCCGTTGTAGGCGTCGGCATACGTGAAAAAGTCCACCTCCTGCGGCTGCGGCACCAGGGCATACTGCGGCACCTCGTTGCGCGGGCCGGTCTCCTTACAGATAATCGAGCCGACGCTGGGGAACTTCATCGCCGCGTTGGGCCGATGGCCGGTGAGCACGTTGAACGTGCCCTGCGGGTGATTGTTCTCCTCGGTGTGCATCGAGCGGACGACCGAGAGCTTGTCCATCTGCCGGGCGATGCGGGGGAACAGCTCGGAAATCTGGATGCCCGGCACGCTGGTGGCGATGGGCTTCAGAGTGCTGTTGCCCTTGGGGTCCCAGGTATCCATCTGGCTGGGGCCGCCCTCGAGCCAGAGCAGGATGCAGGCCTGAGCTTTGCCCTTGGGCTGCGGGCCGCCGCGGGCCCAAGCATTCGAGAGGTGGAGGAATTGCGACAAGCCAATTCCCAGCGGCGCCAGTGAGCCGACTCGTAGAAAGCCGCGCCGGGAGACACCACTGCATTCGCAAGACGGCTCGGGCGGCTTCGGCACGGCGTAGCTCGACTTGTCCATGACGGCCTCCGTTAGTGGTTGTAAGCAAACTCGCGCGAGCTGAGCAAAGCCCAGGCGAGCGACTCCAGCGCCTCGCGTCGCGTGGGTTGGCGGCGGATGAGCTCGTGCAGCTCGGTCCGTTCCCGCTGGGTCGGCAGCCGGCCGAGTGCGGTCAGATAGAGTTCTTCGATCGCCTGCTGGTTGGATGCGGTGCTTTCGATCAGCCGGTCCACCCGGCCGCCTTTCTGCGCGATCTTCTCCGTGTACGTCGGGCCGGCCAGCATGTGCAGCGCTTGGGCCAGGTTGGGCTGGTTGGTCCGCTCCGGGAGCGCCTGCCGGTTGGGGCGCCCGTAGGCATCGAGGAATCGGCACGGCGCGATTTCCGGAACGAGGTCCACGGCCCGCATACCGGGCGCCGTTGGCCCACCACCGACGAAGGCATGCCAAACGAACTTTTCCTCCACGCCGGTGACGCGCGAAATCGCGTCCAGCAGCACCACCGCGTCCAGCGCACGGGCCCGCGAGCGGGCATAGTTAGTCTCGTCCGCGCGGTTCGTCGCGTTCGTCTCGCCGGAAAGCTGGTACGTCCGCGATTGGACGACGGTGCGGATCAGGTATTTCAGGTCGTACTTGTGCTCTTTGAACCGCTGGGCCAACTCCTCCAGCAGCTCGGGGTGCGTCGGCGGGTTCGTCGAACGGAAATCATCCACCGGATCGACAATGCCCCGGCCGAAGAAATAGCCCCACATCCGGTTGACGGCGGCCTTGGCGAAGAACGGGTTCTCCGGCGCCGTCATCCAGCGGGCAAAGGTCATTCGCAGGTCTGCCGGGTCGGCGTTGGCCGGCTCGCTGCCGTCCAAGAAAGTCGGTTTGACCGGCTGCTTGGTGCGCGGGTGCGTGCCAACCTTGGGGCTCTTGCGGCCGCCTTCTGCGGGGAAATCGATCAATAGGCCGTCATTGTCGTTGCCCACCACCGTCAGTTGCGCGAAGAACGCCGCCAGCCCCCAGAACTGGTCCTGGCTCCAGGCCTCGAAGGGATGATTGTGGCACTGGGCACATTCCAGCCGCACGCCGCCGAACACGCGCACCTCCTCTGCCATGAGCTCCTGCGGCATGATGAAGTCTCCCACCCGATAGACGTGGGAGGTCGGGCCGCCGTACCCTTGGGCGGCAATCCGCTCGCGGGCGATCTGGTCGTAGGGCTTGTTGCCAGCGATCGAAAGGCGGACCCATTCCAGGTGCGAGTGAGTGCGTTTGAGCTTCTGCAGCGACGTGTGATTGACGCGGAACAGGTCGGCGAAGCGGTACGTCCAGAAATCCACGAATTGCGGCGAATCGAGAAGCACCTCGATCAGCTTGTCTCGCTTCGCCGGGTCGGAGTCGGCGGCGAAGGCGCGGACCCGCTCGGGCGGCGGCAGCGTGCCGGTCAAGTCGAGACATACGCGGCGCAGGAACTCCTCGTCGCCGGACAGCGGCGCAGGCACGATCCGCAGCTTGCGGAGCTTCGCGAACACGTGGTCGTCGATGAAGTTGCGGCCTTTGATCGGCGGATAGTCCGCGGCAGCCTGGCCGATGACCCCGACGCCCACGGTGGCAAACTGCCCTGCCGCGCGCAGGATGACCGCGGTCTCTCCCGACCGTACCGCCTCGACCCGGCCGTCTTGCGTTACGCGGGCCACTTCCTTGTTGTTGCTGGCATAGAGCACCTTGTCGGTCATGTCCTGCCGGCGGCCGTCGGAAAGGATCGCGGTCACGAGTAATTGCCGCTTTCCTGCGGCATCCAGGACCACGTGCTGAGGTTCGATTTCCAGGCGAGTGATGTGCGGCGTCTTGTGGCGGCTGTCCTCGCCGTAAAGTGCTCCCTGCTTGATCCAATTGAGGATCTCCTGATAGTCCGCGGAGCCTGCGGCAAAGCGCTCGCCGCCGCCGTGGCTGTCGGCCCCGGTTGCTTTGAGCAGGAGCAGGCTCGCTTCGGGCTTTTGCCGGTCGATGCGCGGCTTCCTGGGTTTGGTCTGTTCGGCCGTGAGGACCTCGTAGATTCCTCCTTCCACGATCCAGTCGTAGTCCTCGCGCGGATACAGGGCGCCGAGCGAGAGCTTGAAACCCTTCTGCCCCTTGACGCTGCCGTGGCACGTCGTGGCGTTGCAGCCGCGCTGGGTGAGGATGCGGCCGATGTCGCGGGCAAAGCTGAAGGAGGGCGATTCCTTCGAGCGTTCTACGCGAACGCGCGCCGTTGCCACCCGGTTTCCCAGCTCGGCCTTCAACTCGAGCTCCCCGTTCGCCAGCGCCGCGACCCGGCCGGCCGGATCGAGCGACGCCAGGCGAGGATCGGAAATCGAGAGACGAGTTTGTGTGGTGAGATCGCGCTCACGTCCATCGGCAAACGTCCCCAGGACCACAAAGCATTGCGACGCGCGCGTGCCCCAGAGGGTCACTCGCTCCGGCACCACTCGCAGCGACACGACGGCCGCGCCGGATTCGAGCGCGTCAGTGGCGGGGTGCGGCCGCTGCCTTAGGCGTCTCGCGGGCGACGCTCGGTCGCACGGTGAGAAGGCCGCACAAGGTTACGCAAACCAGCGTGGTCCAAGCCAATGCGCCGGAAATGAGCCTGATGAAACTCGGTATTCCTAACGTTTGTTTGTTTCGCGTGACGCAAAGAATTTGCGAACCACGGAAGAGACCGAATGACAGGGAAACGCAGTCGCGAGTAAGTCTTTTTCCGTGTCGTTCCGTGTCTTCCGTGGTTGCGGCTACGCCGCGCCGGGCGATACGCGGCCCGCGCGGCCAGCGGCGAGTCGCGAGAGGTCTTTCCATAGTGGCCGCCCTCGGTTGCATCGTCCGATTGGTCCTTGTTGTAGCGATTGCACGGGCCGATGTCATTGGTTTACGACCATGATCGGAATCTCCGCCACCGTGAAAGCTGCGCCCGATTTGCCACCCTCCACCGCCAGGCCCGAAACGCGGAGGACTTGCGGCATGGCCGTCAGCGGTGCGCTGGAATCCGCGACGAGTTCGATCAGCGAGTTGTTGGCGCCGACGAAAGCCCGGACGCCTGGTGGAACCCCTTCGACCGAGATTGCCGCGCCGCCCGCATGGCCCTCCTTGGCCGGAACCGTGAGCGCGATTCGATGTTTCGCACCCGGGCGCAGGTTGACGGGCCCGGCGGGTTGCAACTCGATGTCGCCGACGTGCGGGATTTGTGGCCGGATCAGCACGGAGTACAAGTGGTCGCCGCTGCCGTGGGTGGAGGTGAGGTTGCGGACGCGCAACGAATACTCACCCCCCTCGGCGAGCGTGCCGCTCAGCACCGGCACAAACTGCATGACCTTGGCATCTACGGTGCCCACCTTGGCCTCGTGAACTCGCAGATTGCTGAGCACCGTGGCCCCCTTGGCGTCCAGCACGTCCAGGCGGAGGTTGAAGTGCGGCGGGGCTGCGCGCGGCGTGCGGATTTCCATTGCCAGCTTCTGCCCGGCTTTGGCCCTGAACTTGAAAGCGTCGACGTTGCCGGGACGGCCGATCGTTCCTTCCAGCACGGCAGGCATCTGGAAGGTCTGCGGTTTCTGGGGCTGTTCGTCAGACTCGGCTTCCTTCACCAGGCCAACGCCCACGACCGGGGCGGCGACGCTTCTCGAAGCAAGCTCGCGAACCCTCCCTCTGCCCCACGACAGCGCGTCTTCCGCGCTGGCCGCTCCTTCGTTGGGGGCAATCCGAAACAGGTAGGAAGAACCTCCGCCGCCTTGCGCAAAGGGATTCCCCAGGCTTACGACGTAACGGCCGGGTTTGGCGAAGCGGTAAGTCATTCGCCGGACAGCGGGCATGCCCCCTTGCGCGACCTCTTCGTGAAACACCAATCGCTTCGGCCGCTGTGGGTCGAGGAAACTGCCTCCCGCCTCGTACAATGCCAACTGTGGGTCAAAGTCCGCTCCGCGCAGCGAGAGCACCTCAAAGGCCGCCGTCTGTTCCTCGAGAATGTCGAAGGAGTAATAGGCCAGTTGGCCACTCTGCCCGCGGCCACTCACGGCGACCGGAAGCTTCACCTGCTGGGCAGTCTGCGGCGAATGGTGGGGCGTCGCTGCTTCTTGGATCACTGCATGGGGGCCGACCCAGAAGGGGACCGTCGCCGACAAGCCAGTCGGCGAGACGATGGCCACGGCGTGAAACCCCAGCCGCGCCTCGGCCGAAACGACGAACGTCACTTTCGCTCGCGAGCCGTCCGGAACGGCCACGACGTGTGCCTGAAGTCCATCGGGACCCTTCGTGCGCTTCGACTTGGGCGTTGAATCGGAAGAGGATTTGGCAGGCTCGAACTGGCTGCCCGGTCCGAGCCAAACGGCATAAGCTCCGTCGAACCCGGCGCCCTGGAACTCCACATCTAAGGTCGTGCCCCGCTGCCCGCCCAGCGGAAAGATCGAAACAAGGTTCGGCGCGGCTTGCGCGCACCGCATCAGCGGTCCGAGCCAGGCCAGAACGGCCAGCAAAGCCACGGTGCCGATGCGCAATTGATCAAGCCGGATGCGCGCCGTCTCGTTGGTAAGACGTTGCATGGACATCGGTCTGCTTGTCGGTGGGCGGCGCGCCGAATCGGTGGGCCAACTTGGCAGGCTAAAGTCTTATGATATTACAATTGCCCTAGATTAAGTCAAAGCTCCCACCCGTGGTCTCCCACAATTCGACAGAAGGCAACGAAGCAAACGAAGAATGCGACGCGAGTTCCTCCCTTTGCTGGCCCTTGCTGGGCCGCCCGTTCCTTGAGGTTCCCCGGTTGCACAGGTACTATCTGGAGTTGGACGCGGCGCGGTCGCTCCGGCCCGGCCGCCCCTTCGCACCCCCGCCTAGACGTCATTCCTCGAACGAACTCGACTCATGATGCAATCAGCGTGGTCCCCCGGGCATCGACACGTCGGCACGGCGTTGGCGGTGTTCGCTCTTGCCTGGCCCGCCTCGGCGCAAGACGGTGCCATCTCCGCGCAGAAGCCCACCGTGGCCAGGTCGCAAGTCCGTGGCACGGCTCCGGTCGAAGCGGCGCCGCAGGCCAAAAAACTGCCTCGTGATCCGGCCGATGGTCCGGCGGCCGAGTGGATTTGGGGCGCTGTGGCCAAGAACGACGATCGCTATGTCTTCCGCACCGAATTCGAGGGGGGCAGCCAGGCCGCCACGCTGATCGCCGCGTGCGACAACCGCATGGTCATCTCCCTCAACGACGTGCAGGTCGCTGAAAGCTCGGCCTGGGAAGTGCCCATCACGGTGGACGTGCAGAAGCACGTCAAGAAGGGCAAGAACACGCTCGTCGTGCGGGCGGTCAACACCGACGGCCCGGCCGGCCTGGCGCTGGAGCTGGCCTTGAAGATGCCTGGCGGCAAGCTGCGCTACGTCGTCACCGACAAGTCGTGGCAGGCGGCCCGTGGCTTCAAATCGGACAAATTCGCGCCGGTCACCGTGCTGGGCAAGATGGGCATGCAGCCCTGGGGCGACGTGTTCACTTCTCCCAAGGTGGCCGTCGGCCTCGCGCCGCGCGACGTCTTCAACGTGCTGCCCGGCTTCCAGGTCGAGCTGCTCTACACGGTGCCCAAGCCGACGCAAGGCTCGTGGGTCTGCGTCACCACCGATCCCAAGGGGCGGATCATCGCCAGCGATCAGGAGGGCAAGGGCCTGTTTCGCATCACGCCGCCGCCGATCGGCGGGAGTGGCGAAGGCGTGCGCGAGACGAAGGTCGAAGCTTGCCCGTCAAGATGACCGCTTGCCAGGGCATGCTGTTTGCCTTCGGCAGCTTGTATTGCTCGGTGAACGGCGGCGCCGGCAGCGGGCTCTATCGGATTGCGTACGATGCCGAGAAAGACACGTTCGGCGAGGTCAAGCTGCTGCACCGCCTTCGCGGCGGCGGCGAGCACGGGCCGCACTCGCTGCGGCTGTCGCCCGACGGCAAGTCGATCGTCATCATCTGCGGCAACCACACGCAGCCGCCGTTCGACGTGAAGCGCAATCGGCCGCCACTCGACCTGGGTGGCGTCGGCGGCGACCAGCTTCGCGTCACGCTACCCGCGGGCATGAGCAGCCGGCTGCCGGCCAACTGGGACGAAGACCTGCTGCTGCCCCGCCAGTGGGACGCCAACGGCCACGCTCGCGGCATCCTGGCCCCCGGCGGCTGGATCGCCAAGACCGATCCGGACGGCAAGACGTGGGAGATGATCAGCATCGGCTACCGCAACCCCTACGACATGGCGTTCAACGCCGACGGCGAGCTGTTCGCCTACGACGCCGACATGGAATGGGACATGGGCACGCCCTGGTATCGCCCCACGCGGGTGATGCACGCCACGAGCGGCAGCGATTTCGGCTGGCGGAGCGCCACGGGCAAGTGGCCGCCGTACTACGTCGATAGCCTGCCGCCGATGGTCGACATCGGCCCCGGCTCGCCGGTCGGCGTGGAGTTCGGCTACGGCACGAAGTTTCCCGCCAAGTATCAGAAGGCCCTTTACATCCTCGACTGGACGTTCGGCACGATCTACGCGATTCACTTGAAGCCGCAAGGCTCGACCTACGTCGGTGAGAAGGAGGAATTTGTCGCTCGCACGCCACTGCCGCTGACGGATGCCACGGTCGGCAAGGATGGGGCACTGTACTTCGCCGTGGGCGGGCGCGGGACGCAGTCTGAGTTGTTCCGCGTGACATATACCGGCAAGGAATCGACCGAGCCGGCAGACGCCCATGATCAGGCGGGCGCTGAGCTGCGCGAAACACGCCATGAAATGGAGGAATATCACCACCGGCTCGACTCGCCGGGCCAAGAGACTATCGATTCGCTGCTCAAAAACCTGGGCCACGAGGACCGGTTCATCCGCTACGCAGCACGCCTCGCGATTGAGAACCAATATCCCGCCGGCCTGGAGTCGATCAAAGCGACGCTGTTTGCCGAGCCGCAGGCGATACTCACGCTGATGACCGCCCTGGCTCGCCAGGGAGACAAATCTGGGCAGCCGATGTTACTGAAGAACCTGGACGCGGTGAGCGAGCTCAAACTGAGCGAGCCGCTGCGGCTCGACCTGCTTCGCGCTTACCAGTTGGCGTTCATCCGCTTGGGCCAGCCCGATCAGGCCACCGCTGAGCGGATTGCCAAGCGGCTCGATAAGTTCTATCCCTCCGCCAGCGACAAGGAGAACCGCGAGCTGGTGCAGCTTCTGGTGTTCCTCAACTCGCCGACCGTGATCGAGAAGACGCTCAAGCTGATGCAAAAGAAGTCTGAATCGGGGAGCGCGGACCTTCGGGAGCTGATTGCCCGCAACCCCGGCTACGGCGGCCCGATCGCTGCCATGCTGGCCAATCATCCCGATCTGGAAAAGGTGCACTTCGCCTTCACGCTGCGGAACATGAAGTACGGCTGGACGCTGGAGGAGCGCAAGGAGTATTTCACTCGGCTAGCCGAGCTGCGGGAAAAGAGCGGCGGGGCCAGTTACCGTGGCTTCATCGACAACATCCGCAAAGACGCCCTGCTCAACGCCAGCCCGGCCGAGCGCAAGGCCATCGAGTCGAACGTGGCCCTCCAGCCGCCCAGACCGGCCGAGCTGCCTAAGCCGATCGGCCCGGGCCGTAAGTGGACCGTCGATGACCTCGCCGGGCTGACCAAGAATGGTCTAACCGGCCGCAACTTCGAGGCAGGCCGCCGGGCTTACGCCGCCTCGCGATGCGTGATCTGCCACCGCTTTGGCGGCGAAGGGGGCGCGACGGGGCCAGACGTGACGAACGTTGCCGGCCGGTTCAGCTTCCGCGACCTGGCCGAGTCGCTCATCGACCCCAGCAAGGTCGTGTCCGACCAGTACCGGGCACATCTCATCTCCGCGGGCGGCAAGCAGTACACCGGCCGCGTGCTATCCGACCAGAACGGCAAAGTCACGATCCTGGTCGACGCGGAAGATGCCACGAAAGTCGTCGAGCTGGCCAAGGACGACATCGACCGCATGGAGCCCTCGAAGGTCTCGCTGATGCCGGCCGATTTGCTCAATGTCCTCAATCAGGAAGAAGTCCTGGACATGGTGGCGTATCTGCTCTCGCGCGGCGACGCCAACGACCGCATGTTCCAGAAGTAACGTGGGACACGTTTCCAAACGTGCCCGCAGAAAGCGTGGCATGGCCATCTTGGCCATGAGTCGCACGGGCTAGAAGCCCGTGCCACGATCGCTTGACCGACCGTCAACCAGGAGCGACGCACCGTGTTCCAACACCTTACCCTTCGAGCCGCCGGCTTCGCTGCCGCGGCATGCTTCGTGTTGATTCTGATCGGCTCCGTGCCGGCCGCTGCGACCGAGTGGCACGTCTCGCCGACCGGGACCTCCAAGGCCGACGGCAGCGCCGGCAGCCCCTGGGACCTTCCGACGGCGCTCTCCGGCGCGCCTAACGCCGCCGGCACGCCGCGGATCGGTCCTGGCGACACGGTCTGGCTGCACGGCGGCACGTATCGCGGCGGCTTCGAGAGCACTCTGGCCGGCACCGAGCAAAAGCCGATTGTCGTCGCCCAGGCGCCCGGCCAACGCGCGACGATCGATTGCCGCCCGCGCGAGCCGCGCGACAACGGCCTGCTCCATATCCTTGGCCGGCACACCGTCTTCCGAGACTTCGAGCTGATGTGTTCCGATCCCAAGCGGGAAACCAAGATCGGCGGCTCCTGGCCGGACGACATCCAGCGCGGCGGGCTGAGCTGCCGTGGCTCGCACATCAAGCTCATCAACCTGGTGGTCCACGACACGATGGGCATCAACGTCTGGAGCGCGGGCGAGGGCGGCGAGGTCTACGGCTGCCTGATCTATCACAACGGCTGGAAAGGCCCCGACCGCGCCCACGGCCACGCCATCTATGCCCAGAATCAGCGCGGCACGAAGCGGCTGGAAGACAATATCGTGTTCCAGCAGTTCGGCTACGGCATCCACTGCTACGGCTCGGACAAGGCCTTCCTGGAGGGCTTCCACCTGGAGGGCAACATCGGCTTCAACAACGGCTGTCTGGCCAACCCCGACGACCTTTCCCCGGCCATCCTGGTCGGTGGCGGCACGCCCGTGCGCCGGCTGAGCGTGATCGATAACCATAGCTACGGCGGCGGACTGCGATTGGGCTATCCCTGGGGCGTGGCGAACGAAGACGCCAAGATCACGGGCAACTATATGATCGGCGGGCTATACGTCCGCGACTTCGCCAGGCTGACGCTCACCGATAACACGTTTGCCGCCGCCGACTCGATCGTCTGGCTCGAAGGCTCCGAAGGCCTGAACACCTCGCGCTACACTTGGGACCGCAACGCGTATTACCGCACCAGCAAGGGGTTCTCCGACCTGGTGATCCGCACCGGCAAGGACAAGGGCGCCGAGCAGCGCGGCGTGACGTTCGACGAATGGCGCAAGGCAACCGGCATCGACCGCAAAACCACTTTCCAAATGGGCCACCCGACCGGCACGCGCGTCGCCATCCGCCCCAATCGCTACGAAAAAGGCCGGGCGAACGTGGCTGTCTATAACTGGGATGAGGCGGCGACCGTCGAAATCGATCTGTCGAAAGTGCTCGCCGGCGGTCAACGCTTCAAGATCGTCAGCGCCCAGAACTTCTTTGGCGAGCCAGTGATGACGGGCACCTACGACGGTGCGCCAGTGCGGCTCTCCATGCGGCCGACGGCGCCGGCACAGCCAGTGGGCATGAGCGATTACAAGCTGCCCGTCACGCAGCCGCGCTTCGGGGCGTTCGTCGTGCTGCCGGCCAAGTGAGTGCGTCTAGCGCGATGGCGATGCGGTAGTGCGGGGCGGTTCGTCCTTGGCCAGCGGCTCGATCAGCGTCCAATCGTCATCCTCGTCGGAACGGCGGCTGCCCGTCCCCGTCAGCCATTGTTCATGCCACGGCGGACTCGAGCGGCGATTGTTGGGCATGGCCCGCAAGACGAGCGGCGTAAGCACCTTGCTGGGGTTCATGTCCTCGGGATCGGCGACGGCGTTGCGCCGTTGGCCGAGCCACTGCTCGTGCCAAGCCGGTTCGGCCGTGACCTCTTGGGTGCGCCGCCACGTTCGACGCATCCACAGCCGGCAGGCTGCAAGCATGACGGTGAACAGGATGAGTGCCAGTGTTGAAGTGGGCAGCATTCGTGTAAGAACAATCACCTCGCCCCAAAGGGGCGAAACTCGACAGCCCAGGCCGAAGGCCTGGGGCGCGTTCGATCCAGATCACTAAGCCCTGAAAGGGCGCAACCGCGTGAACCCTCCATGACGCCCTTTCAGGGCTACATACGGCTGCGGTACTCCGGCCCCAGGCCTTCGGCCTGGGCTATCGAGTGTCAGCCCTTCGGGCCTTTGGGGCCTTGGTAATCGCTGATTCGCGTCCCCCCTGACAATTCACAGCCTTTCGGCCGAATGAACCTCACGCTACTCCAACTCCTTAATATACACGTGCGCGAACTCCACCGCGTCGCCGTGGTGCTGGAGCGCGATCTTGCCGCGCTTCGGCACGTCGGGGAGCTGGGCGTTCTCGATGACCGTTTGCCCGTTGAGCACCACGGTCAGCCGGTCGCCTTTCATGGTGATCTCGAAGCGGTTCCACTGGCCGAGCGGCTTGTCGGCCTTCACCTTGGGCGTGACGCCGGCGCGAACCTCGGCCGGCTGGGCCTTGTCGGTGCGGTAGCCGTAGACCTCGCCCGAGCCGACCGGCCAGCACCAGATGTTGACCTGGCTCTTGGCATTGCCGCGCAGGTAGATGCCGCTGTCGCCGGCGTCGTCCACCTCGACTTCCTTCTGCTTGCCGGCGTCGTCGGTGGCGTAGTCGCCGCTGGGCAGGATGACCGGCCGCTTCATCTTCTTGGGCTTGGCCGACAGCCGCCAATCGCACAGGAGCGTGAAGTCGCCGTACTCCTTCTCGGTCCACAGGTCCTTGTCCTTGGCTTCGCTTTTGCCGTCGTACTTCAGCACCCAGTCGGCCGGCTGCCAGTGCCCGTGGTGGCCTTCTTCCTCGACCCACGCATCCAGGTCCGTGTTGCCATAGAGCGGCACGAAGCCCTCGCCGACGCGAGCGATCTCCTCCGGCTTGGGCTTGGTCGAGGGCAGCTCCTTGATGCGGATGTTGCGGAAGTGGCACTCGCTTCCCTCGGACTCCAAGGCCAGATAGCCCTTGCGCGGGTTGCAATTGCTCACGCCGGAGACGTCCTTGCCGTTGACGGCCAGCTTGATGCGGCCGTCATTGGCCTCGACGCGATAGTGGTTCCACTCGCCGGCCCCCTTGGCCACGAATTCCTTGGGGATCGAGCGTTCCCAGCCCAGCGGGTGCGGGCGGTCGGGCTTACACCTGGCCCCGTGGATGCTGAAGATGTCGCCGTGGCTGCTGGCCGTAACGCCGCCACTCTTCTTGTCCTTCCATTCCAGGTTAACGAGCACCTGCACCTCGATGCCGCGCGTGAAATAGCCCTGGCCGACCTGCGGCGTGGGATCGGCCCACACGAAGATGCCGGAGTTGCCCGTGGCGTCGGACTTCGGCGGCATGTGCCGCCATTCCAGCTCCAGGATGAAGTTCTCGTACTGTTTGGCGGATCGCATGAAGCCGATCGGCTTGCCCGTGGTGACGATCATGCCATCGCGGACGCTCCAGGTGTCCTTGCGGGTGTTGACCTGCACCCAGCCGTCGAGATCTTTGCCGTTGAAAAGGGGGGTAAAGCCTTCTTCCGCCGCCAGCAGGGGTTCAGCGGCCGCCAGGACCAAGACGATGACCGAAAGCGAGGCAAAGCGAGCGAGCTTCATGGCGATGACTCGTGAAGGGAGTGGTGGGTCAATGACTGAGCGGCACCGCCGAGCGGCGATGCACGAGAGCTATTTAACCACACGGAGCCAGGGCATGCAGCGAAAAACCGGGCGATACGATTTATTGAGCAGCGGCAGAGAGCGGCACTAAGCACGCCTACTTCTTGGTCTGGAAGACCAACAGATACGGAATGGCCGCTCGGCCGTCGGCGTCTTTGAAGCCGGTGAGCTTCGCCGAATTGACCCAGATGACATAGGTCTTCCCGGCTTCGAGCTCGACCGGCAGCACGCAAGTCCGTTTGTTGGGCAGATAGCGCGGCTTGCCGCTCATTTTCGGGAATGCGTCCTTGGTCTGCATGCCCCACGACCACGAGGCGTCCTTCATGTCCTTGCTGAAGGTGACCTGAATCTCCTTGAGGGCCGGATCGACGTTGTCGGTGCCGGCGGTGGGCGTCGTCTTGATGACGACGGGGGCGGCAGAGGCGAGGGTGACTTCTTGAGCGCCAGCCTGACCCAAGATAAGGGTAAACGCCATGGCGAACGCCTCGCCGTACGTCCGAAACAGCATGGGCAGACTCCTAGAGGAACGATGGCTCTGAAGCCGGCGAGCAATGCTCGCCGGGCGGACGCAACGAAATGACCGCCAAACGACCGATTATGGTATTTGCAGAGCAAACTTCAATGCTTGGTTCACTTGTCGCATTTTCGTGTTGGACAGCTTTCGAATTGGTGCAATCAAACGTGTTTTGGGAACTGTCAGCAGCACATCGCAGTTCACGACGCAGTCTTTAGGCATTCCGTGCCGTCGCGTAAGTTGCACCTCACTTGGAACACGATGTACGGTGCGCGTGACTTGCGCGACAACGATTTGGTTCCGCCGTGCAACGGCCGCTGAGCGCGTCAAGATGAGAACCGGGCGGCGCCCAGCCGGCGGGGGCAAATCCGCCCACCAGACTTCACCGCGATCCATTTTCGTGGCCTCCATCCCAATCGTCGTCGCCTAAAACTTCGCCAGCAAGCTTGGCGGACGCCTCCGCCCAATCTTCTTCCGTGTCCGGAGGGAGCGATTCCAGGTCGAGATAGTCTTCGAGCACAGACTTAGCAAAATCCGCCATATCTTGCCCACGCGACTTCGCCAGTTCGCGCAGACGTTGCTCGCGCGTGGCGTCGAGTTCCACTTGCACCATGACACGTTCCTTGGACTGTGCGATTGTGCGGTCAGGCCGCGGTCTCCGGTTGATCGGTTCCTGTATCTATCTTACGCTCTGCCAACGACCACCGATGCGTTGCGGCGGGTGAGACGCGGACAAGCAGATCGGTCAGAAACACGGCTTCCTCGCCTTCGAAGATCCTTTGAAGGTCGTCTTGTCCAAACCGATCTTTGTCTTCCGATTCCACCAGGACCACAGCGAGCGGAGGTTCATTGGGTACTGAACTGTTAAAGCGGCAGAAGTAGTAGAGCCGCGATCGCATCTTGAGGCTCGTTGCGGCCGCATCGCTAAGGCCGAGTAGATTCTGTAACTGAACAAGATACATCGGGCCGTCTCTGTCCTTTTGAAAGCTTGGGATAAAACGGCCCTCTTTTTGGTTCCAAGCAGATTCAACCAAGGCATCGTGTCGGTCCCCGTTGCCCATAAACTCCTTGTTCTCTGAGTAACGGTAGAGCTGTGCGACCTGGCCACGGTTCTTCGTGTAACGGTGATTCGCTGCCCCGCGTCGCTATTCTGGCCGAATCTGAGTCGTTTCGCGACGTGCCGAATATAGGCCTCGACCAAGCCGGTATCGTCGGCCCGCTCTTTCTTCCACTTCGAGAGGTTCATCAGCGTGTAAAATGACACACCGCCAGCCGCACACAGCACGACAATGGTCAGCCAGAATGGCGTGAGATCGGCCGCTTCTCTCCAAACGGCGCGCGGGCTAGCGCGACGTTACACAGGACGAGGCCGGCATCGGCACCGAATCGATCGATAAGATCGCCGAACTGGCGAAACACGCCACCGCCGTTGTTGCCTGCGGACATCGCGTTGGCCTTGTCAAGAGCGTCAGTAAAAGTCGCAGCACGGAAAGAGCTCGAAGCGAGGACAAGTGTCTTCGGCCGAGAGACCGAGTATCAAATCAGCGTAGCGAACCGCTGATGCCCAATCAACTATCGAGCCATTGCAACCATTGCAAGGCAACGTGCGCACCATTACGCCGTCGCCGCTTCTGCCACTTCCGGCGGTGTGAACACGAAGTTCCGGCTCTGGCTGAAGAACTCGAGCGGGTTCTCGTAGACGATCCGGCGGATCGCGGCCTCGCTGTGGCCGCGCCGGCGCATCGCCATGATGAAGTCGGGCACGGCCGTCGGCTTCGACTGGGCCCCAGTCGCCGGCCGAGTTCACGCAGATGCCGCTCGGGGCCGTACAGCTCGACCATGTCCACCGCCCGCTCCGGCGTGCACTTGCTTACCGGGTAGAGCGTCATGCCGCACCAGAAGCCGCGTCGAGCACCGTCGCGGATCGTGTGTTCTTCGACGTGATCGACCAGCACGCGATGACGGTCGAGCCGGCGGTCGTCCCTCGAGCATGTCGAGGATCATCCGCGTGCCCTGGTACTTGTCCTCCAGGTGGGGCGTGTGGATCAGGATCAGCTCGTCCGTCTTGGCCGCCAGGTCGAGGTGCTCGAGAAAGATCGTGGCCTCGTTCTTGGTGTTCTTGTTGAGGCCGATCTCGCCGATGCCCAGCACGCCGGGCTGGTCGAGGAACTCGGGGATCATGGCGATCACCTCGCGCGACAGCCGGACGTTCTCGGCTTCCTTGGCGTTGATGCACAGCCAGGTGTAGTGCTGGATGCCGTACCAGCGCCGCCCGCTTGGGCTCGAACTCGGTGAGCTGCCGGAAGTAGTCGCGGAAGCCATCCACGCTGCCGCGATCGAAGCCGGCCCAGAAGGCCGGCTCGCTGACGGCCACGCAGCCCATCCGGGCCAGCGTCTCGTAATCGTCCGTGACGCGGGAGACCATGTGGATGTGGGGGTCGATGTAGTACATGGGGGTCAGTAGTCAGTAGTCAGTAGTCAGTTGTCAGTTGTCAGTGGTCAGTTGTCAGTGGTCAGCAGGTGGTTGGTCGCGGCGTTCGGCAAAGGGCAGACGTTGAAGGCGAGAGATCAAGTGTAAAAAGCGGGAATCAACTCGATGCCGACAAGAACTGGCCACTGACCACGGACAACTGACCACTGACCCTCAGCCAAAGAACTTCGTCCGCCAATCCGGCTCATAGTCCAGCGAAAACAACATTTGCAGTTGCTCTGCGCGGTTGCCCCGGGCGTTGGTCAGGATGCCCAGGGCGCGCTCGATCTTCTGCCGGCGGGGGTCGGTCGTCACGGGGCCGTCGGCCCGGTCGAGCCGGTCCAGGGCGGCCGCCACCTCCAGCAGCTTGCAGCGCGTCTCCAGGAACTCGCGATCCAGGATTTCCGCCGCACTCTGGGCACCAGGCATGATCACGGTCCTCCTCTGGGTTCGCGCGGCGCTAACGATCCTCCAGTTTCGACGGGTTGTAGCGGGAAATCAAGCTGTGCCGGCGGCTCGCTCCGCCTGGTATGCCGGGGCAGCCGCCCCATTTGCGAGCAATCCTTTCAATGGGACATTGGCGTTTGTCCCTTATGCTCCACACCGATTTGTCGCTTCACCGATTTGGTGCATCGCCACCAGCGAAGGCGGGACATGAGTCGCGGACTGGCTGACACGTTCGATCTCCTGACGACGACCCGCAACGAGGCGGCGGTCGATCTGTTGGCCGCTGCGCTGGATTCGTCGCGGCCGGACGTCCGGCTCGACGCGCTGCGAGGGTTGATCTCGCGCCCCGCACCGCACGGGCATCGGGAAATCCTCCGCCGCGTGCCGCGGATCGATAGCACGCTCCGCGTCGCTTTTGCCGACGGGGCCGGCCTCATGGACAGGGCGCTGAAGCAGGCGCTTGCCGGCGCTGACTGGAAGGAGTGTTTCGCGGCCTGTCAGATCGTGCTCTGGGCGCGCGAATACGACCTGATGCCCACGCTATTGGGGCTCATGCCGCCGGGCCGCGAGACGTTGGATCGCCCTCAGGCGGACCTCAGCCGCGCGGTGATCCTGCAACTGGCGGGCCTGCTCTGGGAAGAGCTGCACGGGCCGCGGCAGTCGTCGAAACGTCGCGATCCCCAGGCTTGCCGGGGCCGCGCCGTCGCTTGCCTGGAGAGTTGGCTGCGCCGGGCGGGCCCGCAGCCCTGCCCGGAAGTGGTCGAATCGTACCTCATGTTATCCTTGCGCGACGACGCGGGGCTGCGCCAGATCTTGCAAGACGTGCACGACCCCAGCCGGAATGCCGTGCTGGCGATACTCGGCCGCAGCCGCCGCGCGGCGATTGTGCGGCTGCTGGCGAGCTTCATCGACGATCTGCATTTACCGCGGGCGGCCCTGCATCTGATCTCCGCCCGTGGCGACGTGGACTTCGTGACGCACTTGCTGAGCAGGCTGGGCGATGCGCCCTCCCCCGCGGCGATAGAGAACCTGCGGCGGATCGAATGGCTGCCGTGGGCGGCTGCGGCGAGCGGCACGCTCGATGCCTTGGACGGAGACGGACAACGACGCGCCCTGACCGCCCTCTTGGCCACTTCACTGGGAGATGCCGCCAAGTTTGAGGCCGTCGAGCACCTGGCGCAGCACGGGCATTCGGCCGGCCGCCGCGCCGCCGTAACGGCGCTGGCCGCGTTTCGCGGCCTGGAGGCGACGCAATTAGTCTTGCAAGCGATTGCCAGCGACGATCCTCAAGTGCAGGCCGCAGCCCTCGTCCAGCTCCGTCAGCGCGATCTGCCGGGCGCCATTCCGATCCTGGTCGAGCAGATTCACAGCCCGCACGAGATCGTGCGGCAGGCCGTGCGCGAATCGCTCAGCGAATTCCGCTTCGAGCGGTTCATGGCCGGTTTCGATACGCTGAGCGAGGAGGTGCGCCGCACGACGGGTGAGCTGATCAGGCAAATCGATCCGGACGCCCTGAGCCGCCTCCGCGCCGAAATCGCGTCCCCCAGCCGGCTGCGGCGCATTCGGGGCGTCCAGATGGCCCAGGCGATGGGCGCGGCAAGCGATCTGGAGAAAGAACTGATCTCCCGGCTGGACGACGAAGATTTCCTGGTTCGGACCGAAGCGGAGCGGGCCTTGGCCGCCTGCGATACGGCGTCTTCTCGCGCGGCCCTGTTGCGATGGCGGGCAGGCGAATCCACCTCGACCGCGGCCTGGGACCAGAGCCAGGTGAAGACGGTCATCGCGACGGACGCCGGCTTGCCGCGGCAAAACGAACTCGTTGCCGAACCGCTGGCCCTCCCTTCCGCGAGGAGACCCTGATGACCGTCAGCGCGCTGGGACTCTTTGGCGAAACGGCAGCGTTTCAGGTGGGACTTGTCGCGACGGGCATCTTCCTGGCCGTCGCGGCTGGGATCGCCTGCCTGGCGTGGTGGCTGATGGCCCGAGTAGGCACCGCGCGCGGCCAAGGACCAGCCGCGCTCTTCTCGAGCCTCTGCGAAGTTCACGGCCTGACCTGGTCGGATCGCCGGCTGCTGTGTCGGCTGGCACAGTGGCGCGGCCTGGCTGATCCGGGCCGGCTCTTTGTCGAGCCGCGCTATTTTGAAGGCTCCCTGGCCGATTCGCCCCTTGGCTCCCAGGCCGAGCGATTGGCCGCGCTGCGGCAGCAGCTCTTCGCCGCGTAGGACGCGGACGGTCGGCCGTCGAAACGCGACGTTCAACCTTCGCTCCCCGAATAGTCGTCGGCCTGGCCGAAATCCAGCGGCTCGTGGGCGCCGGGGTACAGCCAGATTTCGCCAAACAGGCGTTCTTGCTCTGCTCTGGCGCCGTGGTGCCGGACGAGCTCCATCATCGCCAGAAAGATGCTCACCAGCGACGACTTGTGCATCCCTCCGGCAAACAGCTCGCTGAAGGCCAACCGGCCGCGCGACACGAGCTGGCCGTGGATGCGCTGCATGTAGACCTGGATCGGCGTCTCGTCGTAGACGATGTTGGCCGGCCGCAGCGCGTCGCGGTCGCGCATCAGCCGCGAAAACGCGCTGACCAGGTCCCAAATCTCCAAGTCGTGGATCGGCTCGTCGGCCATTTCGCGTGCCCGCGTCGGCAGGTCGCTGGCCAGCCGCGGGAAGCGCTCTTGCCACGCCCTGGCCCGGTCGTCCAGGAGGCTGGCCGCGTCCTTGTACTTCTTGTATTCCAGGAGCTGCCGCACCAGGTCGCGGCGCGGATCGTCGAGCTCCTCCTGCACCTCGTCGGCCCGCGGCAGCACGAGGCGCGACTTCAGCTCGGTCAGCGTGCTGGCCATCTCCAGGAAGTCGCCGGCCGCATTGACGTCAATCTCCGTCAGCACCTCCAGGAAGGCCAGATATTGCTCGGTGATCGGCGCGAGGGGCAGTTCTTGGATATCGACCTCGTTCTTGCGCACCAGGTACAGCAAGAGATCGAGCGGCCCGCGGTAGATTTCCAGATCGACGCGGAAGTCCGCGGTCGGACGCGGCGGAGGACGAGCTTCGGCGACCATGCGAGGTATCCGTTCGATGGGGACTTCAACGGCATCGTTATACACGCTCGGGATGGAGCGTCGAACCCTGATTGCCTTACGGTCATTCCGGCAAGGGATCTACCCAAGCCCCACGGCGGTTGACCACGATCCCCGTCGGGCTTGTCCCGACGGAAGAAATGACTCGTTGGCGCGACCCCGAATGGCCAATTGGCAAATGGCTATTGCGCCGAGGGCTGCAGATTCGATCGGCTCTCGCTCTGCCTAGCGGTCAAGTCATCGAACCGTCGGGACAAGCCCGACGGGGGTTTTTCCGACTTAGGGCAATCCTGTAGCTGACCAGTCATGAAACCGTCGGGGCGAGCCCGACGGGGGGTTTATCTCCTGACGCCGTGAGTTCCGACCCAAGGGATTTGCCGCAGTCGGCGCCCTTGGCGCAGCACCTATTCTTGCCTTTGCATCGGAATCCGTTTATGTTTGGCGTCGATACCTGCCTGCTGTAACGGAGGCGATACGATGTTCTCCCTAAGCGACGTGCGCCCTGACCGCACCTGTCAAGGCTACTGCCGCCGCGAGTTTCTGCGGATCGGCGCCTTAGGTTTGGGCGGGCTGACGTTGCCGGGCCTCTTGGCCGCCGCGCCGCTGCGGCGAGCGAAGGCCGGCCAGTGACCGACAAGTCCGTCGTCCTGCTCTTCCTGCAAGGCGGGCCGTCGCACATCGAGTTCTTCGACCCCAAGATGACCGCGCCCGCCGAGATTCGCAGCATCACCGGCGAGGTCGAGACGAAGCTGCCGGGCGTCACCTTCGGCGGCACGTTCCCGAAGCTGGCCAGACTGGCCGACAAGCTGGCCGTCGTCCGCTCCTACGCCTCGAAGAACGCCGACCACACCTATCAGCGCGTCGCCAGCGGCGGCAACCCGCTGAAGGCGGCGATGGGCGCCATCTATGCCCGCGTCGCCGGCACGAACAACCCGCGCACCGGCATGCCGACCAACGTGCTGGTGCTGCCCGAGGCGGTGAGCACCGGCCTCAAGCTGGGCAGCAACTTCGAGACCGGCGCGCTGCCGACGCTGACCACGCCGGGCGAGCTGGGGCCGTCGTACGCGGCCTTCAACCCGACCGGCGGCGGGCAGCTTCAAAGCAACATGGAGCTGAAGATTCCCGCGCGACCGCCTGAGCGACCGCCGCGCGCTGCTGGGCCGCCTCGACGACGTCCGCCGGCAATCGACGGCCGCCGGCGCGGGCGACGGCCTCGACAAGTTCCAGCAGCAGGCCTTCGACGTCATCGCCCGCGGCGTCGCCGAGGCGTTCGACCTCTCGCAAGGAAGACCCCAAGACCATCGCGCGCTACGACACCAGCAAGCTGTTCAGCAACGATGACGTGCGGACGCTGGTACGACATGCGGCGGGCCAGCGAACCTGCTGGGCAAGCAGATGCTGCTGGCCCGGCGGCTGTGCGAGGCGGGCTGCGGCTTCGTCACCGTCTCCGACTGCGGCTGGGACATGCACGCCAACGGCAACAGCCCCAAGCACCTGGGCGGCATGCACTGGCTCGGGCCGCAGGTCGATCACGCCGTCGCGGCGTTCTCGAGGACGTGCGAGGAGCGCGGCCTGAGCGACAAGATCCTGCTGGTCGTCACCGGCGAGATGGGCCGCACGCCGCGGATCAACAAGGACGGCGGCCGCGACCACTAGGGCAACCTCACGCCGCTGGTGCTGGCCGGCGGCGGCCTGAAGATGGGCCAGGTCATCGGCCAGTCCGACCGCCGCGGCGGCGAGCCGGCCACCGAGCCGCACGACCCCACGCACCTGATGGCCACCGTGCTGCACACGCTCTTCGACGTGGCCACGCTTCGCGTGACCCGCAGCGTGCCGCGAGAGATCTTGACGATTGCCGAGCGCGGCAAGCCAATCGCGGGCCTGGCGTAGCCGCGGACCACCGCGAGGGAGATTGCGTTCACAAAGCCCCGTCGGGCTCTTGCCCCGACGGGTCATTGACTGGTCAGCTACCAAAACCGCGAAAGTTATCGCTAACCCCCGTCGGGCTCGTCCCGGCGGACAGATGACTGCCGTATCTACTCACGGCCGTGGCACGTCGCGATACTTGCGGTGGCACTGAGCGCAGGCCTCGGCCGATACTCTGAAAGCCGCTTCGACGGCCTTGCCGTCCAGCGTTCCTTGCTCCCGGCCGGCGGCCAGCACGTCTTCCAGAGTTTGGGCCGTGTCGGCGGCTTCCCCCAGCCAGCGGTGCATCTCGGGGCCGCGCTCTTTGGCCTCCGGCAGCCGGGCCAGCTCGGTGTAGGCCTCCCGCAGCAAGAGCGCTTCGTGCGGCGGATCGAGGTCGGGGTGCTTGGGCGGCGCCTTCCAGGCCGCGGTCTGGATCTGCTTGAGATGATCGAAGTGCTTTTCGGCCTTCACCATCAGGTTCACGAAGTCGTCCGTCTTGGCGATCTCCGGGAAGTCGGCCGGCACCTTGTCCAGCTCCTCGTCCGAGACGGCCTGAAACTGGCCGGTGGCCGCGTAGAGCCCTTTGTAGTTCGGCCCGGTGCCGGCCCGCTTCAAGAGGGCCAGCGCCGTCTCCGGCGTGCACGTGCCGTCGAGGCAGAGATGTACGGCCACGGCCGCGGCCGGGCTGCGGTGTCTGCCGTGATGGCAATGGAGATAGACCTGCCCCGGCAAGTCGCGCACGGCGCGGGCGATCTTGAGCGCCTGCCTGCGCGGCACGCCGTCGTAGCCGATCGGCAGGTGGACGTAGCGCATCGCGAGCCGGCGTGCCCGCTCCACGTCGGGCCGGGCGCCGTCCACGGAGATGATCGTCTTTACGCCGAGCTTCTTCAGCGAGGCGAACCCGTCGTCCTCCTCCGGCACACCGCCGCTGATCAGTTTCTCGGAGACACGAACGACGTTATGCAGGCCGGGAAAGGTGCCCGGCGCCTCGCCGAGCGTGACGGAAAGCGCGTCCTCGGCCAACTGGCCAGCAGGACGAGGGGCTTCTCCGCAACCCGTCAACACGAGCAGCCCGACGAGCGCGCGATACGTCAACGATCGACGCCATCGATCCATTGGCCGGGCTCGTGAAGCGGTGACGACCTCTCGGATAGTCCAGACAGCACCGTGCTGCTACTCGTCACGATAGGCCCCCGCGTCATGCGCGTCAAATCGAGCACCGCCACGGTCACCTGGCCAGATTTGACAGACCCTCAAGCGTGACCTACGGTTCGTTGGAGGCCGGGTTCCGGCATTGTCGGAAGACTCGGCCATTCCCGAAATGCCCATGTCGAGCGGATGTTCCGCTCGCCCGCCGCCGGGCCGAACCGGCAACACCGCTCCAAAAGGCTCCCAGCATGGTTCCCGTTCCCGTCGAGACTTCGCAAGCTCCTTTTTTGGATCGCCGACGTTCGCCCGCCGAGGCCGTGTCGCCGGCGCGCGAACGGCGGCAGTTCGGCAACAGCTATGAGGAGCTATCCCCGCCGGCGCGAGAGCTGGGCGAGGCCATCGACGAGTACAAACTCGTCCACCGCCGCCGCTTCATCACCTACGAAGAGCTGCTGGGGGTGATCGAAGGGCTGGGTTATCGGAAGTAGCGCCGACGCTTGAACGTCCAACATCGAACGTCCAACATCGAACGTCCAACATCGAACGTCCAACATCGAACAGATCCATCCTGCCCGTTCGATGTTCGATGTTCGATGTTCGATGTTCGACGTTGGACGTTCAGCTCACCTTGTCACCTTGTCACCTTGTCACCTTGTGACCTTGTCATCCCTCACCCTCTCACCGCATCCTACCGCTGCGGCTTCTCCGTAAACGTCCCCCCGGGACCGGCGAGTTGGACTACCTGGAAGCCGGCTTTCTCGACCGCTTCCCACATCGCGCGGGGCGATGGCTGACGGTTCTGCTGCGGCACCACGACCGCCACGTGCGTCTTGACGTGGGTCTTCACGTTCACCACGCCGGCCACGGCGTACAGACCGCGGCGAATCTTCGCGGCGCAGTTCTCGCAGTGCATGTCTTTCACCCGGATCGTGATTGCAGGCACATTGGCGGCCGCGGCGATCGGCCCGTCCAGGGCCGCTAGCAGGGCAACGACAATAAGCAGTCCGGCAAGGTGGCGAGGCATAGCGATCCTTTCCTGTTTCGAGGCGCGACGAGTGCCATGAGCGGCGAAGTGCAACCGCCGTACCGTCCCGCCGCGATAGCACCGCAGCGCGGCCTCACGGCGAGCGCACACTCAGATATCGAGAGTATGCATCGACAAACCGGCGCGATCGCGATGAGTAGCAACCGCGCAGCCCCGTGCTGGCATTCACCCCAGGCCGTGTAACTTTTACACGGCTCACCAGCACCCTCGCCCGCGCGGCAGCCTGCTGCAAGCAGCCCGGCGTGCGGCGGACGCCATGCTGTCGCTGCTTACCGGAGCTTCGTGCTGTTGCGGTCCCGCCACCGCTGCAAGATCTCGGGCACTTCTCCAGGCGGGCTGTTCAAGGGAGCGAGCTCGTCCCGGTCTGCCGCGTCGCTTTCCGGCTTGGCGACCTGCGGCGCCTCCTGTGGCGGCCCGTCGCCGAAGTCGCGCCAATCGATGAACTTGCCCGCTTCATCCCAATGGGCCCATTGGCCGGTCTTGTTGCCGGCAGAATAGATGCCGGTTTCTGATTTCTCACCGCTGCGATGCCAGGCGGTCCAGCGCCCTTCGCGCTTGCCGTCGAGGTATTCGCCCTCCAGGCTTCGCACGCCGTTGTCGTGCCACCAGGTCCAGCGGCCGGTCTCGCGGCCATTGACGAAGTGCCCGCTGCTCTGCCGCTGGCCGTTGAAGTACCAAAAGGTGTGGGGCCCGACGGGCTGATCGTGCTGATAAGTGCCTTCGTATTGCTTGCCGCCGTGGAGATACCAGGCCGTCCAGTGGCCGTGGCGCGGCTCCTTGCCTTCGCCTTCCACGCGATCGACGCGGATCGTGCCCTCCCACCAGTTCAAGGTGACCTGTACGGTTTCCTTCTTGCCGATACACCAGCCCTCGAGCTTCTTCTCGCCCGTCGGATACTTCTCGAAAAAGGGCCGCGTCGGCCGGCCATTGGCGTAGGCCATTTCACCGGTCAGCTTGCCCGTGGCGTCCCACTCTTGCAGCGCGCTCTGGGGAACTCCTTGCGAGTAGGCAAGCTCGCGGCGTTTCTTGCCGTTGGGGTGCCAATCGATCGATTGGCCCTCCAGCCGCCCTTGCGCGAACTCCCAGGTGCGGATGAGCCGGCCGTCGGCGTCGAAGATCGTCCACTTGCCGTGCAGCAAGTCGTCGGCGTAGAACGCGTCCCACACGAAGGGCTGCGTAAAGCCCTTGAACGCCGGGCTGTCCTCAGCCTGCCACGACTTGTCTTGCAGTCGGGACCAGGCCCCGTGGCGCTTGCCCAACTGGTAGTTGCCGGTGACTACGAGGTTCCCGTCCGGATCGAACATGCTCCAGGGGCCGTGGTTGACGTAGTTCCGCTGGCGGTTCTGAATGACGTGCCGCTTGATCTTGATCTTGCCGTTGGCGTAGCGCTCCGTGATCTCTTCGGTAGGGATCGCTCGAGCGGCGAACGCTTCTACCTCGCGCTGCGTCGGCTCGTCGGTGGCGCGTTCCGGCGCTCTCGGATCCTCCACGTTGACCGGGGCCGTCCGGGGCACTCGGGCCCGCTTCGAGGGCAGCTCTGAGGGGGTCGCCAGGCCCTCGCGGCTGGCGGCGCGGACGCGGTTGGCCTGGGCGCTCGCCGGGCCGCCGAGAGGCAACCATCCCAGCGCCCCCAACAACGTCATCGCCACGAAACTGCGGGGCATTTCGAGTTCTCCGGTCACCCGGCGGAGGGACGCAATGGCAAGAAGACCAACGTCCACAGTCCGGTTGTGACGGTTTCCCGCAATCTCATCGTCCGTGACGCTGGCACCACCTTGGCAAAACCGATCCTGCGGCGCGAAGAATCCCTGCGGCGCTTGCTGGGTATGCGGAACCATGACGATTGTGCCGGCGCTGACTCGTGGGGCAGACCTTGCTGTCTGCCGGACAGGATGGAATCCTGTCCTGCGAAACCACGATCCGGCGACACCACGATCACAGGCAGCGATGGTCGGCGCTCCGCGGGTCGGCCACGGTCTCACCGCTGTGCAGGCGGCCGGACATGGCCCGTGTCCGCCAGGGAGCCGAGGCGTCCCAATGCCCGGCGGACGGGTCCACCGGGCTGACCAGTACCCCCGGCTCGTGCAGCGGCAGGCGGCCGGAGATCAGCCCGTCGGGCTGGACAAAAAAGCTCGCCCAGGAGGAGAACTCCGCCGCGCTGTTGGTGGCGCTCACCCAGAAATAGTTCGTCGCCGCGTGACACATCATCGTGGCCGGCACGATGTCCTTCCAGATGTTGCGGTTCTCGTGCGTGTCGCGATCTCGCCGGGCATTGTGGAACGACTGAAAGAGCATCTCCACGCCCAATTGCTTCAGTTCGCGGTACAGCTCGGGGAAGCGATAGTCATAGCAAATCAAGACGCCGCAGCGGTAGCCGTCCACCTCGAACACGCATGGCCGGTCGCCGGGGGAGTAATGGGCCAGGTCCTGCGCGGCTCTGGCTGCGCGGCGCCGGTGCAAAACCGCTTATCGTAGCGGTCTACGATCTGCCCCTGATCAGAAATGACATACACGCAATTGTGCGGCTTGTGCCCTTGGGAAAGCCGATGGGCCGAGCCCAACAGCACCCACGCACGGTGCCGCGCGGCAGCACGGCAGACCTCTTGGGTGGCCAAGCGCAGCGCGTGCCAATCGAAGCCGTCGAAGGAGGCGAAATCGCAACCGGCGTAGCCCGACAGGGCGGCCTCGCAGAAATGGACCACGCGTGCGCCCGGCCTGCGGCCTCAGCCACCTGCCGCAGCACGTAATCGCGGTTGTGGGCGATATCGTCCTCGACCGCGAACTGGCAACCGGCGACAACGAGGGGAAGACGCATGGAAACAGTTCTGAGCGGTCGAGCCTAGTCTTGCTTTCCCAGGGGAGCCGATCCATCCGTCGGCCCGTTGGCGGCCGAGCCGTGGGCGATTCGCTGCCAATACGAATCGTAGTCGAACGTGGGACTGTTTTCACGGTCGTGGCAGGTCGTGCAATGCCCTCGCGCCTGGCCGGAGAACGCTGTGCGCGTGTCGGGCTGCCGGGCATGGGCCAGCGACGGACCGTGGCAGCTCTCGCAACCTACGTCGGCCCGAGCCGGGCTTCGCCTGGCGGAGACGAACCCGCCGGGCAGGCCGAAGCCCGTCGTGTGGCACTGCTGGCAATACGAATCGACGTGGGCGCCGCGATCGGCCAGCGTCTTCCAGGCGTGGCCGTGCGTGGTGCCATGCCATGAGTCGTGATCGTCCACGTGACAACGGCGGCACTCCGCCGTGCCCGCCACGCGATAATCGGCTGGCAGCGACTGGCCGCGGGCGGCGACGAAGGCGGTGTCGAGGGCCGAATAATCCTTCTCGGCCAGCACGGCGTAGAAGTCGCGGAGGCTGCTGGCTTGCTCGGGGTCGTCGGCCAGCTCCTGCGTCAGCTCGACGATCTTGCCCGACCAGCGCGCTTGGGTTGCGGAGGGAGCTTCCAGGTGGGCGATGAACTTGCCCTTATTCGTGGCCGCGGCCAACAGCGTGGGGCCGACCTGACGCGGGGCAATGCTCTGCCCGGTCGGGCCGCCGACGATCACGTCGGCCTCCGGCAGGCTTTCGGCCAAGGCCGATAGCTCGTCGGGCGGCAGATAGGCCAGCACCACCACGGCGGTAAGCGGCCCGTGCTCTTTCTTGGCTCGCGCGATGGCCGTCAACAGCGCTTTGCGCGGATCGGCGGCGCAGGCCCGACGGAGTGAGCTGGGGCGAGAGGACGCCGAACACTGCGATCTTGCGGCCCGCGTTAGGCACGACGACCAGCGGGGCGGCCAGTGCGTGGCCATCGGCATCCGACAGATTCGTGGAGATGAGCGGCGCCTTCAGGTCGCCGGCAAGCTCGCCAAGGCGCTCGGAGCCCAGCGCCGCTTCGCCGCGGCCGATGTTATGCGCGGCCAGGCCCATCCGCAGCTCCCCCTTAAGGATGGCGGCGAATTTCGTGGCGTCGTACTCGCTGGTGCCGCCCGGCGCCGCCGGCATCGAGTACCAGCACGTCGGCCGTTTCGCGCAGAGACTCGACATAGGTCGCCCGCCGCGGCAGCCCACCCGACTGATTGGACGTGCAACCGCAAGGGATGATAAACCCGGCCGTATCGGCGCTGACGACCAGCACCAGCGGGCGATCGGAGGTTACCGAGCTTTGCGGCCAGAACCGCCAACCAGCCGCGGCGACGGCAAGCAGCAACATCCCCCCACCCAAGGCAATTGCCAAGGGCATGCGACGGCGAGAGGTTGCAGGCGAAGGGACCATATTTGGGAACGCTAATAAACGCGAATAGGTCGTGGTGGCCTTGCGTTGGAATAGCTAGTCCATCGTTGTCTCGGCCTTGATCAGCTCGCGAACCAATTCCAGGTGCTCACGCACCAACTTCTTTTGCGTCTCGCGCTCCGCTTCTAGGGCGGTATCGGCCTGCTTGGTCGCCAGTCTGTATCCAGCAAAGAACGCAGACACCCCGAGGATCAGCCACAGCAAATCACGGATCGTGAAGCGGAACATGGTTCACTTGATTCTCGATGTAATGCGCCTGCCTTACGCTAATGAGCGCGACGAATAGCGTTCTTAGCGTTCCTCTCCTACCCAACAGCCATGAGCAAGAAGAGACAACCACGAATAACACGAATAGCACGAATGAAGGCCCTGTGTGTTCAGACTGGAGGTGTCTCGTCCGCCGAATCGATTCGTGTTATTCGTACTATTCGTGGTTGCTCTAATAGTTCAGCGCGTAGGCCAGGATATTGACGTTGATCTGCACGGAGTTGCGGATTTCGTTGCCGCCGCAGCAACAGCAGCCCTGAGTGTGGGCCGTGTCGTTGAGTCCGTCCTGGGAATAGATCACGCCGAGCCGCCCGCCGAGCGTGACTCCTTCCAGCGGCTTGGGCGTGCCGTGCTTGGCCTTCAGCTCCGTGATGTCGTAGACCATGTGAAACACCGGATGGTCCATGCCCAGCGGGCTCAGCGGTTGATCGGGGAAGATCGTGGCCATCTCGCGGCGGAAGGAACGGTTCCACTCGGCCGACGAGCAGCCGGCCGAGGCCAAGAGAAACCCGCCCCGCTCGACGAACCGCCGCAGGTTCTGCCGCTCGGTGTCGGGCAGCTCGAAGGCCCCTTCGCCGGTCATGATCACCAGCGGGAAGTTGAACACGTCTTCCGAGGCCAGCTTGACGGCATGAAAGCGGCGGCTGGTGGAGATGGCCGATTCCTTCTCCGCCAGGATCAAGAAATGGTCCGAAAAGCACTCGCTGCTCTTCACGCCGGCATAGACCAGGTTGGCCACCTGCACGATGCCGTCCGGCTCGCCGCCGACGTGCTTGGAGTCGGGCACGAGAAGGGCGGTGGCCGTCGCTGAACGAGCGGAGGGGGCGGAGGCTGGTGCCGCGGAGTTTGCGGATACTTCCGGTTGGCCAGCGGTCGGTTTCGCGTTGCTCGCATCTTGAGCGACCGCCGTCCGCAATGGGGCGGCGATGAAGCCGACGACGCCGAGGGAGCTCGCCACAACAGTCAGCGCGAGACAGCACGTTGGGATGATGTATCGCATCGGAGATCTCCAAGGCACTCGAATGGCGTTCCGCCGGCTAATGCTGACTGGACAACAGCTCCTGCGAACAGTTGTTCTTGCAAGACTTCGGAACGCTAATAATCGCTGATAACCGCTAATAATTGATGCCCCGACGATTAGCGTTTATCAGCGCTTATTAGCGTTCCTCTTACATTTGTCAGTCTGCCAAACACTGCTCTTGATTCTGACTTCCGACTCTCTGGTCTCCACGGTCGGAACGACTTCGCCTACTTGCCCGCCTCCTCGCCGATCCGCCGGAAATAGTCCGACACGCGACGGCGGTAGTGCGGCGGCACCAGGCCCTCGGCGCCGCTGCCCGTGCCCATCGGGCCGCGCGAGTCCACCATCGTGCCCGGCGCGCCGTCGGAGCGGTGAGCGAACTGGCCCCCGGGGCCAGCTTGTTTGCTATCGCGGCTGCCGCCCCCCTGGCTGGCCCCGTCAATGAGCGGCTGGTTGCCATAGAGGCCGGTGTTTTCCGCCGTCGTGGCTTGGGAGCTGTAGCCGTTGCCAGAGCCTTGCCCCGCGCCGTCGCCCATCCCCATGCCGAGGCCCATTTCCGCCAGCATTTGGGCGATCGTGTTGCCTAAGTTCCCCTGCCCGAGGCCCGGGGCGAAGATCAGGCACCCCTTGCCGGCGCCGCCCATCCCCTCGCACTTGCCCAGGAACTTTTCCAGGATGTCGGCCGCTTCCTTGGCCTTGGCGTGGCCGCGGGTGCCGGAGAACTCGGCCAGGCCCCCTTCCGCGTCCGACATGGCCTCGATCGCCCCGCTCTCGCGGACGGCCTTGACCAGCTCCTTGGCCGTGCGGCGCAGCTCTTCGAAACGCTCGTCGGCCGGCAGGCGGTCCGCCCGCTCGTCGATATCGGTCAGCAGACGATCCAGTGCCTCGCGGATTCTCCGCTGCTCGGCTTCCAGGTCGCGCATGCGGGCTTTCAGCTCGGGGTTGTCTTCGTTATCGCGCCCTTGAGCGAGGCCAGCCGCTCGGCCAGGTCGCGCTGCCGGCGGTAAAGCTCGACGAATTTCGACTGGTTCGCGATGAGCGGCATCACTTTCTCCAGCGTCTCCAGCGGCAGCATGGCCGACTGCTCGAACTCGAGCTGCGAGGCGGCGCCTTCCTTCAGCATCTGCCCCAGCGCCTCGGCCAGCTCGCGGGACGAGAGCTTCGATTGCTTCGATTGCTCGGTGAGCCGCTGGAGCCGGCGATGGTTTGCCTCCATCGCCTGGGCCATCTTCTCCAAGTGCTTGGCAAAGTTCTTATCGACATCAAAGGGCATCGGCGAACCGGCCGCTTGCCGCAGCGCGGCGGCGTCAGCTTTCATCTGGGCGGCCAGCTCCTCCAGGGCCTTGCGCATCTCCTCGTCCGGCGGTTTGTCCCCTTGCTGCTGCGATTTCTTTTGCAGGCCCTTCTTCTTTTCGGCCTGCGATTCCAGGCGGCGCTGGGCCTGACGGTATTTCGACATCAGCATCTCCAAACCTTGCCGCATCCGCATCATCCGGTCGTATTGCTGCTGCGAGATGATCTGGATCGTGACGACGGAGCTTTCGGACCCTTTGGCCCCGGCGGGGTCGTTGTCCTGGGCGCGGGCGAAGAGCTTGATCACGTCCCCCGGCTCCAGGCCGTATTGGCCCAGCGGCAGCGGTACGGCCTCGTTCCAGCGCCGCAGGTTGTTCTGCGGCAACGGCACCTCCATCGGCATCGGCCGCGAGTCGTTCAGGCTGCGGAAAAGCTGCATACGCGAGATGCCGTAGTCGTCCTCAGCGGCCAAAACGACGGCGAGCGTGACGTTCGGCGTGGCCAGCGACATGGCCCGCGGCTCGACGATTCGCACCAGCGGGTGCTGATCTTCCAGCAGCGTGACGCCGGCCACGAACGATTCGCGAGAGCGCTGGCCGGCCTCGTCCATGACCCACAGCTCGAGCTTGCCACCTTTTTCGATCTCAAACGACGCCGCCACTTCGCCCGATGAGACGGGCTCCATCGCCAATTCCTGCTCACCCGCCTCGGTGGTGAGCTTCATCAGGCCGCCGGAGAGCGGGCGATTGCTGGCCGCCCAGGCGGTGACCTTCGTGCCTCGCAGGCCGAAGATGCCCCCTTGTGGCAGCGGCCCTTCATAACCCCCCTGGCGCGTGTACTCAGGCGGCACGACGCGAAACCGCACGCCGGTGATCTGCGGCACGGTGATCACGCCGATGCGGTAGCGCTGGCTGCGGGCCTCGCGCGAGCGGACGAAATAAGTGCTCTCCTGCGTGACGGTGGCCAGCACGGCCCGCCAGCGGCCGCCGGCTTCAGGGAACATCGGCACGATAGTTTGTTCTTCGGTTTGCCCTTCGCTTTGCTCTTCGTGGGACAGGCGGCTCGCGTGTCCGGGCACGCGAGCCGCGTGCCCCACGGTTTCGGGCGTCATGAGCACCATCTCGACGCGATCCACCGGCGCACCCTCGACCGTCGCATAAACGTCAAGGCCGGCGGCCGTAGACGACCTCGGTGTCGCCCGGCTCCACGATGAAGGTGACACGCGAATAGGGCGGCAGGTCAGCGACGGGACTGGTGAAGCGCCGCCACTGATTGCGGGCCAGGTCGGGCATCACCAGCGCCAGCCCGCCGACCGCCGCCGACACGACGAGCAGCGAGCCCAGCGAGCGACGGCATTCGTGAAGCGGCGCCACGCGGGCCGCGGGCACGGCGGCGGCCGAGTGTGAGGCGTGTGAGACGGCCAGCTCGGCCAGCCCGGCCGAAAGCGGCGAGGACCACTCCGGCCCATGCGCCAGGTCCCAGCCGCTGAGGATCGCGCCGCCGGTGTTGGCGGCCAGGTCCATCCGCCGCGCGACGCTCCGCGCGCGGCTGTGCGCGAAGGCCAGCCAGGCAATGCCCACCAGGACGACCGGCCCGGCGGCCAGCGCCACGGCGCCGGCGCCGATGCGCATTTGGGGCGACAGTTCCCACAGCAAATCCAGCCACATGGCCGCCAGCAGCAACACGGCCGCGGCCGTAACGCCCCAAGCAACGCCGGCCACGCCGCCGAAGACCAGGATTCGGCGGCGAATCCGGTTCACGCACTTTCGCAAGGTGTCGCCAGCCATGGTGTGCCTCGCCGTGAAAGCTTGGAACGCTAATAATCGCTAATAGACGCTCATGATGCGTTTCGACAGGTCATTCGACGATTAGCGCTTATTAGCGCTTATTAGCGTTCCGAACCTTTGGCCTCGCCATTGTCCTTTTCCTTCATTCAAACCGCAATGATTTCGAACCCTACACCAGTCCGCCGGAACGGCGCAGCCCCCACGAGCAGCCCCACAGCAGCAGCACGCCCGCCAGGACCCACCAGCGGTCCCAGGCCGTGGTCCGCTCCACGCGCAGCGGGCGGCTGCGCCAGATGATCGGCGAATTGCCGGGCGATCTCCTCCGGCTCGGCCGCCGTCAACACCGCGCCGTCGCTCCCCTCGGCGATGCGGGCCATCAGGTCGGGCCTGCGCCGCCAGGTTCAGTTGCTCGGTCAGGTTGCGGCGAACGTCGAAGACCGTGCGGCTGGCGGCTTCGTCGGCCGGGCGGCCTTGCACGCGCGCTTCGTAGCGTCCCTCGGCCAGCTTGCCGAACACCACGCGATACGCACCCGGCTCGTCGCCTGAGGAGGCCGGCGTGAACTGCTTAGGCCCCTTCAGATCGCCGCCGGAGAGCTCGACCAGCGGCACCTCGCCCGCGGCCAGCTCCTGGCGGGTGAGCATCGTGGCGGTCGAAGGTTCGGTCGTGCTGAAGCTTGCCTTGTCAGGCCGCAAGAGGAGCTGCTGATTGGGCAAGAGGCCGGCGTTGGCCACAAGCCAGCGAATCAGGCTGTGCCACAGCGAGCCGTAGACCTGTTCGTGCTCCTGAAACTTCGGGGCCAGGAATGCCCAGCGCCACATGCCGGCCCCTTCCACGACGACCGTGCGGCCCGAGCCGAGCGGCTGGTAGCTGACGACAGGCTGGGCTTCCTCGCCGCCGCGGCCCTCGGCCATGGCCAGCACTTCGGCCAGCGGCGCCAGGCGGTCGGTCTGCATGACGGTGGCCAGGGTGGGCATCTGCGGCAGCACGTCGCTGCCGGCGCGGTCGGCGGGGAGCCAGTGCAGGTTCGAGCCGCGCTCGGTCAAGCGGACGCGAAACCGCGTCTCGCGGCCCGGCATCCACCGCACCGGCAGCAGCGACGCCAATTGCTGCTTGATCTGCGTGGCCGTGGCGCCGCGGTGGCAGACCAGCGATCCGCCGTCGTGCGCCAGCCAGCGCTTGAGCTGGATGATCGCCGCGTCGGTCAAATACAGCTCGGCGTCGCGGCCCAAGACGATGATTTGAAAACGACCGAGCGCACCGGCGGCACCGAGAATCTCCGCCGGGTCCGAGCGAATCTTCCACTGCTCGACGCGCTGCACGAGAGCGGCCGGGTCCGCCGACTCGAGGGCAGGTTTCGCACCCGGCTCCTTCGATGGTGGCGGAGATGGCGTGACCCCTTTTGCCGTCGAAATATCGAGCGGCGCTTTGGAGGTTGCGGTTGGCGGCGGCCCTTCCTTCCGTCGGCTGAGCGTTCGCTCCAGCAGCCGGCCCTCGGCCATCTGCACCACGCTCACCAGCTCGATCGACGGATCGGAAGCCAGCGTGCGGATCAGGAACTTCGTGTCCCAGTAGGGCTTGCCCTCCAGGAGCAGCACGCGGATCGGCTCGTCCACCACGCGCACCAGCAGCGTGGCCGTGTTGTTGGCCGCCGTCACTTCGCCGGCCAACGCGTCGGCAGCCACTTCATAGCGATAGAGACCGGGCTTGTTCGGCGCGACCTCGAACACGATTTCGGTCTGAGCATCCGGCCCGAGCGTCAGTTGCCGGCGCTGGCCGGAGACTTCCTCCCCGTCGCGCAGAAGCCGGGCGGTGATGCCGGCGCCGGCCAGTCCTTGCTGGTGCAAGAGCACCGCGACGGGCACCTTTTGCCCCACGAAGGCCAGCTCCTGTGGCGAGCGCAAGAGGACCTCCAGATCGCGCACCGACGCGTCGCCGCCGAGGGTTTTCACGTAGATCGGGGCAGCCAGCGCCTTGGCACGGGCAACTTGTTCCAGCACGCTGCGTGCGCCGCTGGCCGCGTTGTGAATGCCATCGCTGAGCAGCAAGAGCGCCTGCCCCTGCGGGCGGTCGCCGTCGAGGCCTTCCTGGATGGCGCGCGAAAGATCGGTGACCTGCCCTTCCAGTGGCTGCGAGCCCAGGTCGCCCGGATCGGCCAGCGACGTTTCGGCGGCGAACGGCTTGATCCGCACGTCGTAGTCAGCGGACAATTCGCGGGCCGCGCGGGCCGCAATCTCGCGGGCTTCGTCGAACCGCGCACGGCCGTCAGCCCCGTCCTGGGTCGTCATGCTGGCCGAGACATCCACGAGCACGGTCAAGAGTGGCTTGCCGGCCGGCGGCGGAATCCGCTCGAGCCACTGCGGGTTCAGCAGAATGGCCAGCGGCAGGACGACGGCCGAGGCCATGAGCCCCAGCACCGCCGCATATCGCCGACGATGCATCCGACCGCATAGCGAGAGCGCGTACCACGCCAGCAGCCCGGCGGCGACGACCGCGAGCGCCACCCACAGCGCGATAGGAATGATCGGTGCGAAAACCAGGCTCTTCATAGGAGAGCAACCACGCGAATTGAGTGGGAACGCTAATAATCGCTAATCTTCGCTAATAATTGACGACATATCCCACGCGCGATCACAAACGTAGAGACCATGGAAAACCTGGTCGCGCCGATTAGCGTATATTAGCGCTTATTAGCGTTCCCAAAATTTTGGTTGATGCTGGTGCCAATTACTCGTCTCCAGCAGTGTGCTCCGTGGTCTTCTGAATCTTTGCTACGCCATTGTCCTTCTTAGGTCCGAAAGGCCCGTAGCGCTACCAGCTCCAGGGCCAGGCAAATGACGCAAGCGACGGCCAGGAACGTCCACCAATCGTCTCGCTGATCGTGTCCTTCGGTCGCCGAGCGGTAGGCCAGCTTCCGGCCGCCGGAGAGCCGTTCTTGGAACACGTCCGGCGGCAAGGTTCGCAAGTCGCTCTCTTCCTCGGCGATCGTCGAGGCCAGGGCAAACACCGTCTGCGCCTCGCGCTTCACCTGGTAAACGCCCGGCGGACCGGCCGCCGGCATCCGCCACATGACGCCGATGCCCTCGTCGGAGAGCGCTGCGTCCGCGACGGCCACGCCGCCGGGGCCAAGGGCCTTCAAGCCGGCCGCTGTGCCGGCCTCGCCGGGCAAGAACGCCGCCAACGGCTCGCCGCTGATCGCCGCCGTCTGGGTCTGGTTGTGCTCCAGCAGCCGTTCGACGAGCTCGCCCAGCAGCGGCACGAAGGCGGGCGACTTGCGCAAGTTCGAGCCGGCCAGGTCGGCATTGAGGACGGCCAGCGACCCGGCGCCGGACGAGGTGTGCACGAGGAACGCCGAGCGGTCGCTGTAGGTAGCCAGCACGTCGTCGGCCAAGGCGCCTTCGATCCGCCGCGAGCTGAGGCCGCCGGAGAACCGCAGCGGGCCGACCACCGTCGTGACGGCGTCGCCGAACACACGGAACGGCGATTCGTCGGCCTTCACCTCGGTCAGGAACAGCTCGCGCCGCGGCTGGCCGGCCGGCGGCGGCGTGAACTCGACGGGCAATTGCAGCTCGGCCCCGGCCGCGTCGGTGAGCAGCTTCAGGTTCGTGGCGTCAATGAGCTCGCTGGCCACGTAAAGGATCGGCCGGCCGCGCCGCAACAAGGCGGCGAGCATCCGCTCCGCGTCGCGCGGCAGCTTGCCGGGGTGATCCAGCGCGATGAGATCGGCCGCCGAGAGCACGTCGCGATCCAACTGCGACGAATCGACCCGCACCACGCGGGGCTTCGACGCCTCCGCTCCGCCTTCCTGCGGCGCCAGGGCCGACTCGAGGAAATAGCTGGAAGAGAGCCGCTCGCTGGCGGGCTGCCGGGTGATGATGGCATAAGTCGCCGCCGGCCGGACTTCGAGCACGACCGGCCGGGCGTCATCCATCGGCAGCGCGTCGTCCACGGCCGCCAGGCGCGCCTCGCCCGTCTGCCAGCCCAGGCCGCGCAGCACGATCGCTTGCGAGACTGTAGTCCGCGCGTTGGCCGCACAGACGCCTTCGAGCTGACAGCTCATGTCGCCGAGCGTCACGTCCACGCGCACCCGAGCGGCCTGCGGCGAAAAGTTGCCGACTTCAACTTCGAGCTGCACTTCCTTGCCTTGCGAGCTGCGGCCGCGGCAGCCGGCGCGGAGGATGGCCAGGTTGGCCGGCGGCTCGGCGGGGGCCACCGACTCGAGCTGAATGTGCGTGTCCTCCGGACAGACGGCGAAGTCGGCGGTGGCCCAGTTGGTGCGTTGGAAATCGCTGACCATGACCAGCTCGCGGCGATGCTCGGTCGGCGACTCGGCCAGCATCTGGGCCGCCATTTCCAACGCCGCCTTGACGCTCAGCCGCTGCGGCTCGGCCTGGCAACGGTCCAGCTCTTCGCGCAAAGCGCCGAAGTTCATCGAAGGCCGGTCGAAGACCGCCCGCGGCCGCGCTCCGGCCAAGAGCAAGTTGGCGTTCAGCCCGGCGCGATAGTCCAGATACTGTGCTGCAGCGGTGCGGGCGCGTTCGATGCCCCGCACGCCGCGATCGGCGGCGGCCAGACTCTGGCTGACGTCGAGGATGACAATGCGCGTCGTGCTGCCCCCTTCGCTGATGGAGACGACCGCCGCGGCATCCGTCAGCGGCCGGGCGATGGCCGCCGCGATCAGGAACACGGCCAGCGACCGCAGGGCCAGCACGATCCAATCGCGGAGCCGGTGCCGCGTGCGCTGCTGCCGTACCGCCTCGCGCACGAAGCGGAGCGTGGACAACGGATAGCGCGTAGGCCGCGGGCGCGTGAGAAAGTGGATTGCCACGGGCAACGCGGCGGCCGCTAGTCCGACGTAGATGGCCCAGGGGTTGAGCATGCGCAATTCGATGTTGGATGATTTGCCACTAAGTCGCCTTTCGCTCCGCGAAAGGGCGTTCTTTCGCGGAGCGAAAGACAACTCTCACCCGGCTCGCTCGACCAAGAACCCTCCCAAGGTTTGCAAATACGACACCGCCGTCGATACGCGGCGGTAGTCGCAGCCGGCGGCCAGGGCCAGCGTGCGGACCATCGCCAGGTGGTTGCCGAACCGCTCCTCATACAGCCGGCGGATTTCGGTCGGCGAACAGTTGACGTGCCCGTCATTCTCCAGGCCGACGAAGCGGAATGCCGTGCCGTCGGGCAAGCGCTCCTCGCGCGGGTGCACCAGGTGCAGCACGACTACCTCCCACTGCCGGTGCCGGAACAGCCGCACGGCGGTGAACACGTCTTCCAGATCTTCCATCAGGAAGTCGCTGATGACCATCAGCACCCCCCGACGGCTGACGCGCTCGAAGAGCTGCCGCAGGGCCGGGCCCATGACGACGGTCGGCCGCGTGGCCAGGCCTTCCACCCGCTGCTGCACCACCATCTCGTGGCGGATGGTGCCGCCCGGCGGAATGTGCTCCAGCAGCGCATCGGCCAGGAGGGCCAGCCCGACCTGGTCTTGGCCGCGGACGATCACGTGGCTCAGCGCCGTGGCCAGGTATCGGGCATACTCCAGCTTGGAGCCGCCCTCGTCACTCTGGCTCTCGCCGGGAAAGAGCATGGAGCCGCTGGCATCCAGGGCCAGCGTGCAGGGCAGGTTCGTCTCGTCTTGATAGAGCCTCACGTAGGCCCGGCCGGTGCGGGCGAGCACTTTCCAATCCAGCCGGCGGAGGTCTTCGCCTTCGGAATACTCGCGATAGTCCACGAACTCGGCTGCGCCCCCTGCTGGCGCGAGACGTGCCGGCCCGTGTAGGTGCCGTCGATCCGCTGGCGCGTGGCGAAACGCAGATGCGCCAGCGCGGACAGCGCTCGCAGATCGAGATAACGACTTCGTGTTTGGGTCGCGGTCATGCGGAAAACGGCGGATGCGTCCGAGGCAACCTCCAAGCATCAGGCGAGTTGACGGCGCCGAACGTCCAACGTCCCACGTCCAACATCCAACTTCCAACGAAGCAGCGCCCCCTGTTGGACGCTGGGCGTTGGACGTTGGACGTTGGACGTTCGGTTCTTACGTAGGACACGCGGGGTTCCTCTTAGATAGTTCCACGAACTAGCTTCAGGTGGAGCCTTACTTACGTGTGCTGCGCACGGCCAAGATGGCCAAGATGGCCGTGCCACGCACTAGGCCACCGCCTGCAACAACCGCAGCACGATATCTTCAGAACGGACCCCGTCGCCGATGGCCCGATGATTGATCACGATGCGGTGGCGCAGGATCGGCACGGCGACGGCGCGGATGTCGTCGATGGTCGGCGCCGTGCGGCCCTCAAGCAGCGCCCGCGCCTTGGCGGCCAGCACCAGGTTCTGCGAGCCGCGCGGGCCGGCGCCCCAGGCGACGTAGTCCTTGACGAACTGTCCGGCCGAGCGGATCCTCCGGCCGGCTGGCCGCGCACAGCTGCACCGCGTAGCGACGCCACGTTCTGCGGCACCGGCACGCCACGGACCAGGTCGCGCAGCTCCAGAAACGCCTCGCGGTCGAACGCCGCCTCGGGCATCGGCGGCGTTCGCCCGTCGTCTTCAGGACGATCTCCTCTTCCTGCTGCCGGCGTCGGGTAGTCGATGTGGATCTCCATCATGAAGCGGTCGAGCTGGGCCTCGGGCAGCGGATACGTGCCTTCCTGCTCGATCGGGTTCTGCGTGGCGACGACGAGGAACGGCTCTTCCAGCGTGTACGTCTTGCCGCCGACGGTGACGTGCTGCTCGGCCATCGCCTCGAGCAGGGCCGACTGCGTCTTGGGGGCGGCGCGGTTGATCTCGTCGGCCAGCACCAGGTTGGCGAACACCGGCCCGGGGCGGAACGACCATGTTCGGCGCGCCGCCTGGCCCGTCGCGGCCGAGCAGCTCGTAGCCGGTGATGTCCGAGGGCATCAGGTCGGGCGTGAACTGAATGCGGGCAGAACTTCCAGTCGAAGGCCGAGGCCAGCGCCTTGACCATCAGCGTCTTGGCCAGCCCCGGCACGCCGACCAGCAGCGCGTGCGAGCCGGTCAGGCCGCAGGTCAGCAGCAGGTCGATCGTCTCGTCCTGGCCGACGACGACCTGGTGCAGGCTGGCGCGGATGGCCTGCACGCGGCGGCTGAAGTCGTCCACGCGTTCCTGGGCAATTTGCGAAGCCGGAGAAGCCGCAGCGCTGGTTGACATAGGAGTTTCCTCGGCGACGAAATGGCTCTAGACGTTGGACGGCGCGAACCCATCAACCGCGATCGTGCAGAACGCACAACTCAAGACGGAGCAAAGCCGCTTGGCATCCCCAGCCGCAGCTTGGATTTTTGCTCCGGCACAGACATCCCACTCGTTTCAACTTAGCCGATACGCGGGCCAAAGCAATTGGTTTGGCCCCAGGGCTGTGCCTGGTCTGTGCCCAGACTCCTGGCGGAGCTCAAGACGGGAACCCTACCTGGCCTTCGGCTCGGCGAGGATCCTCTCGATCACATCGCTGGGGTTCATCTGTCTCACGAGCCGGCCATTGATGTACAGCCGCGGCGCCCCGTCGGCGTTGCAGAGCACGCCGAAACTGATGTCGGCATCCACGGCTTCCGTGGTGGACTCACGGGCGAACTCCGCGGCGAGCTTTTCGCGGTCCAGTTTGAGCGACTCGGCGGCGGCCAGCCCTTTCTCGGCGGTGCCGTCTTCGCCCTGTTGGGAGAACCAATCGAGCATGCGCCAGAACGCCTCCGGTCCGCCAACGCGGCCGGCGGCCTCCACGAGCCGATGCGGCGCATGCGCCTCGACCGAGAAAGGGTAATGATAGAATTCGGCCCGCACCTCACTTCGCCTGGCGGTCCAGTCGCGCAGCAACGCAGCCAGGGGAGCGCCGGTGGGCTGATGGCAGTCCAGGAAGAGCACAACCCGGATTGGCGCGTTGTCTGGCCCGGCATGCCAACGGCAGCGGCCCGTGGGGATGTCTACAACCCCCTGCCGCTGCCACTCGTCGAAACGGCTGTCGGCCAATCGTGGCGGCCGGTCGAACTCCGCGGTGCGGGTAGGCAGGTCCGCCGCGTGCAGAGTTGCCAGCGCGTCGTGCAGCGAGGCGATGGAGTTCAGTCCGGCCACCTCCACCCCGTTGATGAACAGCATCGGCGTCCCCCGCAGGCCGACCTGCTCGGCTTCCCGCACGTCGTGCTCGACCAAGGCCCTGACCGTGGCGCTCTTCATCATGGCGAAGAACTTGCCGGTGTCGTCGAAGCCCAGCGGTCCGAGGGCGGCCGTGAGCTGCTCGTCGGTGAACTGCCCGCCGCGCTCGAACAGCCAGCCGTGCATGGCCCAAAAGCCCTCGCTGCCGCGAAGCAGGCCAGCCGCTTCGGCGGCCCACGCCGCGCGGCAGGCGTTGGGATGCGATTTGTTGCCTTTGGCGACGCCCGGATTGCACTCGGCGCACACGGGAAAGTGCCTTATCGAAAACGCCATGGAATCGTAGGCGGCCACGGCCCGGACCAACTGGCGGTCCCATTCCCGGCAGTGCACGCACTGGTAATCGGTGAAAACGACCAGCCGCACCGGCGATTCAGCCGGTCCGCGAACATGGCGGCCGCGAAATGCCCCTGGGCCGGTCGCCTTCGGCGGTTGGCCGCGCGAGACCTCGACGACTTGCCGGATGGAAGCCTCGAGCCGTGCGTTGGCCGCTTGCTCGATTCGCTTGCGCAGTTGTGCCTCTGCCCATCCGAGCGCCGCGCTGACCGCCACCGCCGTACCGACAAACGCGATCACCGGCCGGCGGAATAACTTCCCTTTCAACCTCTCCTTCGAGCTCGCCCCGGTCAACGACCTCGCCTTGGTCGTGGTCTCGGCTACCATCCAGAATGCCAGGTTGCCGGCGTGCACCGCGGCGCAGTCGGCGCAGAACGTCTTTTCCCAGTACATGATGGCCGCAAAGCCCAACGAGCCAGCCACACCCAGCCGCGCGAGCCAGCGCAGGCCGGAAGGCACTCCCCCGCGCGCGCCAGCAACCAGGCCGCCAGCAGACCGGCAAAATAGGCGACGCCCAGAAACGAGACCGGCCAGCGGTACGCCGCGTCTTCCCGAAAAGGAAACTTGCCCCAAGGCCCCGCCGTCAGCGCGCCGCAAGAGCTTTCCACCGTGCAGCCCGGCAACCGCAGCCGATCGAGCTGCTCTGCCACGAGCAAGAGCGAGACGGCCAGGGACAGCGCCAGCAGGATCGCGCCCGTAATACGCCGCCGCAGGGTCAGGTGCACGGCGGCGGCGCCAGACACAGGCTCGGCCAGGGCATCGTCGGCTTGGGCCGTGGGCAGATCGGTCGTCATGAGAGGCAGCGCCAAGCGAACTCTAGAAATCGTCTGCCGAGAGCTTTGGTCCGTTGCGGATTTCGGGAGCGGAGTAAGTGTTGGCGCCCGGCTCCTTCGCTTCGGCGCTCTTGGTCGTCATCAGGGCGACATACACCACGTAGTCGAGGTCATCGCTCAGGAACCGGGCGGCACCCGAGGCGAACGCCGCATTGACCCCGCCATGGTGATGGCTCGACGGCCGTGCCGTGGCATAGTCGCCACCGAAACCCGGGCCGTTGATGGCCTGGAAGGGGCCGGTCGGCGGATCGAACACGAAACCGCTGGACCACTCGTTATCGCGCAGGTAGTACCGGTCGGCGTCGCGGTTTTCCGAGAGCATCAACGTGTTGGCCAATCCGTCGCCTCCCTGGATGAAGCTGGAGTCCATCTTGACCGTGGCCACACGGTTGTTCGGGTTGACGCGCCAGTCCCAATAATCGTGGAACATGCCGTTGGCACGCCAGTCGGCCGTCATCGGCGGACTCAGCGTGGGGTTCTGGAAGTCCTTGCGGCCGCAGTTGACCACGTAGCTCAAGAGCGCCTCGCGGCGCGTGCAGCTTTTCCCCGTCGCTCGGGCATACGGCGACCGAGTGCAGCGGCGGCGCGTAGCTTACCGTGTCGCGCCCGATTCGCATGGGCCGCTTGAACGTGAAGGGCACCGCGCGATCGAGCAAGTAGTCATGGCCCAAGTGCGGCAGCAACGGCGGAAACCAGCTCGTCGAGTACGCAAACGGCTTGGCCGTCTTGGTGTCGATGGCGTGGAACGGGTGGTGTCGCCAACCGGGATACTGCTGGTTCGCGGTCTCGAACGCCTGGAGGGCGGCGGCAATCTGCCGGACTCGGTTCAAGCATTCCGTCCGCCGGCCTGATTCGCGAGCACTCTGGACGGCCGAAAGCAGCAAGGCCATCAGCATGCCGAGGATCACGACGACCATCAACAGCTCAACGAGCGTGAACGCGCGACGCTGGTTCGGTCGGATCATGATGCCCGTCCCGCTTGCCTGAAATGCCCTGTTCGCCGCTTCAATATAATCGCGTCAGGACGACCTCACAAGCAGCGGACACCCGGCCGGCGAGGCCTTCGAGCCGCAAGGGCTTGGCCCATTCGTCACAAACCCGACGACCAGACTTCTGTTGCGAAGTCACGGGACTGCGCCACAGCACCTCGAGCATAGCCCTTCGACGCTCGCCGGGGTCAGCCGCTCGTCAGCGGTGTCTTCTTCGTCACGATCGGCGGGCAAATGGCCGCCATCTCGCGATTCAGCGCAATGAACTTTCGTTGGTCCGCGGGCACGTTCTCCTCGTAGTGGATGGCTTCCACCGGGCATTCGTGGGCGCACGCGTCGCAGTCGATGCACGACTCGGGGTCGATGTACAGCATTCTCTCCCCCTCCCGAAAGCTGTCGCAGGGGCACACCACGACACAATCGGTGTACTTGCACCCAAAGCACGGCTGGGTCACGACATAGGCCATTGCAGCGTCTCCTGCTAGCATGAGGCGAATCTCGGGCGCACTCGCGAGCGAGTGCCGCCCTTGGGTGCATGCAGATTCACCACGCCCAGCGGCCAGGAAATATGGCACCCGCAGCCGATTCTGCCCACGAAGCCGTCTCCGGCGAACCAGCGCCGGTGGCGCTGGAGCAGACGGCCGCCACCTGGGCAAGATTCGTGAACGGCGACGAAGATGCCGCGACGAAGCTCTTCGCTCGCTATCTGGAGCGGCTGACCGCGCTGGCTCGCGGCCGCCTCTCGGCCCGCTTGGCGGCGCGCGTCGATGCGGACGACGTCGCAATGTCGGCCTACCGCAGCCTGTTCATCGGGGGGCGCAGCGGCCGGTTCGCCGTGTCGCAGCCAGGCGACTTGTGGAGGCTGCTGGTGGAGATCGCCATGCACAAGCTCTGCCGCCAGGCCGCACGCCACGCGGCGCAGCGGCGCAGCATCCACGCCGAATGCCGTGAAGGCCGGGCCGATGACAGCCTCTGGCAGCCGATCTCAAGAGAGCCCTCGCCGGATGCCGCCGCGGCACTGGCCGACGAGTTGGCGGCCGTCATGGCCCAGTTCAAACCGGCCGCTCGGCGCGTCCTTGAGCTGCGCCTTCAGGGCGAGTCACCGTCCGTAATCTCTGCCGAAACGGGTTGCTCGAAGCGCACCGTGCGCCGGTATCTCGCACAAGCGCGGCAAGTGGTTCGCAGGCGCCAAGGCTTCCATGCAGATCGCGGCGCTCAATGCTCCCGCTCCCTACCCAAGGCCCAAAAGATCGGCAACGCCAGGCGGGCGCCGCGAACCCGATTTCGGGCCGTCATTCCAGACGCCGAAGCTCCGCTCGCCTTTGCCGATTTCGTGCTCCAGCGGCAACTCGGCGCCGGCGGTGTCGGCAAGGTCTATCAAGCGCTGCACCGGCCAACAGCCGAGGTCGTGGCGGTCAAGTACCTCAAGAAGTCCTACGTCCGTCACCCGCACGTTGTGGCCCGGTTCCGGCACGAGGCGCGCCTGGTTGCGGCGCTGGATCATCCGTCCATCGTGGTCGTGCGCGGGCTGGGCCGCACGCCCAACGGCGGTTACTTCCTGGCGATGGACCTCATGCCTGGCGGCGATCTGGCCGAAAGAGTGGCTCACGGCCCGGCGTCCACGGACGATATCGTGCGATGGATGCGGCAGGTTGCCGGCGCCATCGCCTACGCCCACGAGCGCGGCGTGATCCACTGCGACTTGAAGCCCAGCAATATCCTGCTCGACGAGAGCGGCAACGCACGCGTCAGCGATTTCGGGATGGCCGTGTCGCCCGCTCTCGACTTGGTTCGGCCCCGGGCGGTTGCAGGCACGCCGGCCTTCATGGCGCCGGAGCAAATCGATCCGGTCTGGGGCCCGCTGACGCCGCGCACCGATGTCTTTGGCTTGGGAGCCGTGCTTTTCGCCCTGCTGACCGGCCAAGCGCCGCACCGCGGCCGTCGCGCCGCCGATGTCTTGGCCAGTGCCGTGTCGGGCCAACCCGTGCCGCGGCCCTCGAGCCTGCGGCCGGAAGCGTCACCGGAGTTGGACGCGATTTGCGTGTGTTGCCTGGCGAAGAATCCCGCAGAACGTTATGCAAGCGCATTGGCGCTCGGCGAAGCGCTCTCCGCATTCACGGAGCGTCCTCCTAAGCCACCACGATGATCGGCCGCGATGACCAGGTAACACGCCAACCGCGATGAGTGCTTCTTTGACCCGCAGCTCCGGGATTCTCGCCCATGTCACGTCGCTGCCTGGCCCCTGGGGCTGCGGAGACCTGGGACCTTCGGCCGGGGCTTGGATCGATGTTTTGGCGCACGCCCGCCAGGGCTGGTGGCAAGTGCTGCCGCTGGGGCCAACCGGCTACGGCGATTCGCCCTACCAGTGCTTTTCGGCCTTCGCGGGCAATCCGTTGCTGATCAGCACCGAAGTGCTCGTTCAGGACGGCCTCCTGGAGGAGAGCGACCTGCCGCGGGAGCGCCTGCCGCTGGGCCACGTAGATTTCGATCGCGCGCGGGAGGGCAAATCCAAGCTATTGGAACTGGCCTGGAACAAGTTTCAATCGGCTCCCCCGGCCGGACCGGAGGCCGACTATCTGGCGTTCCGCCGAAACGAGGCCGCCTGGCTGGACGACTACGCCCTGTTCATGGCCCTGAAGGAAGAGTGCTCGGGGACGAGTTGGCAGGAGTGGCCGGAAGAATGGCGCCAGCGTCGCCCGGCGGCCCTGCGCAGCGCCGCGCGGCGGTTCGCGTCGCGGGTGGACTTTCATTGCTTCACGCAATATCTCTTCTTCAGCCAATGGCAGGTGCTGCGGACCTATGCCCATAGCCGAGGCGTTCGGCTGATGGGCGACCTCCCCATCTTTGTGGCGACCGATTCGGCGGATGTCTGGAGCCACCCGGAGCTGTTTCAGCTCGATCGGCAGCGGCGGCCCAAGGTGGTGGCCGGCGTGCCGCCCGACTACTTCTCGGCGACCGGCCAACTCTGGGGCAACCCCGTCTACCAATGGAAGGCGCACCGCGAGACCGGCTTTCAATGGTGGATCGATCGTATTCGCGCGTTGCTCTCTCTCGTGGACCTGGTCCGGCTCGATCATTTCCGCGGCTTCGAGGCCTATTGGGAGGTCCCCTCCGGCAGCCTCACCGCGGAGACCGGGCGCTGGGCGCAGGGCCCGGGCGCCGCCTTCTTCGACGCGTGTGGGAAGCGCCTGGGCGGTTTGCCTCTGGTGGCCGAAGACTTGGGCGTCATCACGCCGGAAGTCGATGCCTTGCGGCGCCGCTTCCAGCTGCCCGGCATGCGAATCCTGCAGTTCGCCTTCGGAGGCGCGCAGGAAGAGCGCTTTTTGCCGCACCATTACGATCCAGCGACGGTCGTTTACACCGGCACGCACGACAACGAAACCTCGGTCGGCTGGCACAAAAACCTCGCCGCATCGGAGCGAAGTTTCTTCGACCGCTACGCTCCGGCTCCCTCAAGCGGCGATGGCCCGCATTGGCGATTGATCCGCCTAGCCTGGGCCTCGGTCGCCGATTTGGCGATCGCGCCGCTGCAAGACGTTCTGGGCCTGGGCAACGAAGCCCGCATGAACCTTCCCGGCCGCGCCGAAGGCAACTGGCGCTGGCGGGCGGGGAACTTTTCCGGCAATCCATGCTGGGAGCAACTGGCCGAGCTGACGGAGCTGTATCAGAGGGTCCCCGCCCCCAGCGTGTTAGACGATGCGCGGGGCGACGATCCAACAGCCGTTGAGCGTCGGCCAAGGCGGCGCGCCGCCGGCGCGCGACATCGTCCGCCTCCGGCCCGAAGCGTCGTTCCCTTGGCAAGTCCTAGGGCTCATCGGCGCGACGCTGGTGGGCAAGCCCAAGCAACTCGTGCATTCACGCCGGGGGGATTTTCCCCGCTCCCACGTTGTGCCACAATGATGCTTTGCCACGATGACCAGGTGAGCACGAGCACCAGCACGAGTACGAGGGTCAGCCATCGCCCTCACCCTGTCACCTTGTCACCCTGTCACCTTGTCACCCTGTCACCTTGTCACCCTGTCACCTTGTCACCCTGTCACCTTGTCACCCTGTCACCCTGTCACTTGTCAGATTCCTCCAGGAGCACACCATGGCTCGTCCCGTCACGCTGTTCACCGGCCAGTGGGCCGACCTGCCGCTCGAAGACATGGCCCGCAAGACCAGCGACTTCGGCTACGACGGCATCGAGCTGGCCTGCTGGGGCGACCACTTCGAGGTCGACAAGGCGCTCGCCGACGACGGCTACTGCGCGCGCAAGCGCGAGCTGCTCGAGAAGCACGACCTGCAGTGCCACGCGATCAGCGCCCACCTCGTCGGCCAGGCGGTGCTGCGACATCATCGACGAGCGGCACAAGGCGATCCTGCCCGCCGCACGTCTGGGGCGACGGCAAGCCCGACGGGCGTCAACCAGCGGGCCGCCGAGGAGATGAAGGACACGGCCCGGGCCGCGCAGAAGCTCGGCGTCGGACGTCGTCAACGGCTTCACCGGCTCGAGCATCTGGCACCTGCTCTACTCGTTCCCGCCGGTGCCCGCAGACGATGATCGACGACGGGCTTCGAGCTGTTCGCCGAGCGCTGGAACCCGATCCTCGACGTGTTCGGCGAGTGCGGCGTGAAGTTCGCCCTGGAGGTCCATCCGACCGAGATCGCGTTCGACATCTACACGGCCCAGCGGGCGCTCGACGCGCTCGGACCACCGCGAGGAGTTCGGCTTCAACTTCGACCCCAGCCACCTGCATCTGGCAGGGCGTCGATCCGGTCGAGTTCATCCGCGCGTTCCCCGACCGCATCTACCACGTGCACGTCAAGGACGCGATCGTGCACGCTCAACGGCCGCACGCGGCATCCTGGCCAGCCACCTCAACTTCGGCGACCCGCGCCGCGGCTGGGACTTCCGCTCGCCGGGCCGCGGCGGCGTCAACTTCGAGGAGATCATCCGCGCGCTCAACGACATCGGCTACGAAGGCCCGCTCTCGGTCGAGTGGGAAGACAGCGGCATGGACCGCGAGCACGGCGCCCGCGAAGCCTGCGAGTTCGTCAAGAAGCTCGACTTCAAGCCGAGCGGCCGGGCGTTTGATGCGGCGTTTTCGGATAGTTAGCCGAGTGTGGCCGACTCGCTCCGCGAGTAAAGCCTGGCGATCTTCGTGATCTTGTTCGGCTTGCTGATACTGGTCGTGATTCGCGGCGGCAGTTCGAAGGCTCAAGGCGTCGGTCTGGCGAGCAGCCTCGTATTGGGGTCACGAGAGTGAGTTGGCCACATCAGCCGCGGAATGGCGGCCGGCAGATATCGGGGGCATCGGGATAAGGCGCATCGGGCATCTTGGGCGGCGGGTTGGCGATGCATGATCCGACGGTGAGCAGCCCGCCTGAATATCGGAGTCGTGTCACGAAACTCGGATCGTCGCTCTTTTTTCACCTATTCCACCCGGCTCCCCGGTATGCAGGAACCTCCTCTGCCCGACCACGGAACGCCGTCTCAAGATCGGAAACAACAGCCACCCGATCCACCGGGTGGAGACGAAACGCTTCCGAGCCAGGGGTGCGTCCCAACGGTTTCCTGTGCCCAGGCGGCGAATCTGAGTGCTGACCTTTCTGCGGCGGAAGGCGCACTATTGGGACAGCGATATCACGTATCGGGCGAGATCGCCCGTGGCGGCATGGGAGCGGTGCTACGCGCCATTGATATCGATCTCCAGCGGCCACTGGCGATCAAAATCATGCTGCGCAAGGGGGATCTGGCCCAGGAAGCACGTTTCCTCGACGAGGCCCGCATCACCGGCCAGCTTCAGCATCCCGGCATCCCGCCGGTGCACGAGATCGGCCGGCTGGCGGACGGCCGGCCATTCTTCGCCATGAAACTGATTGAAGGGCACACACTGGCGGCGCTGCTGCGAGAGAGGGCAACTCCGCAGACCGACCTGCCCCGGTTCCTCAAGATCTTTGAACAGATTGCGCAGACGTTGGCATATGCCCACTCCCAGGGGGTCATCCACCGCGACCTGAAGCCTTCCAACGTGATGGTGGGAGCGTTCGGCGAAGTGCAGGTCATGGACTGGGGGTTGGCCCGGCGGCTGCGCGGGGGCCAGGCGTCGGCGGGAGTACCGCTCTCTTTGCCCAGCCAAGTCGAGCCTGCTGCCGAGACACTCGTTTTGCGGGATGCCGAAGCGTCGGAGATCGGCAACGAGCCGGCGGCCACCGCGGAGATTCCCAGCCCTTTAGAAGAGACTTGGCTCGCTGGGTCATTGATCATGCCCCGGGCACTGGCGGATGAAGCACGCCTGACTCAAGCCGGGACGATTCTCGGCACACCGGCTTATATGCCGCCGGAGCAGGCCTGTGGGCAGATCGAGCTGCTCGACGAGCGTAGTGATGTGTTCGGTTTAGGGGCCATCCTCTGTGAGGTTCTTACGGGCCTGCCGCCGTACGTCGCGTGCAACTCGTCGGAAGTGCTCTGTCGCGCGCAGCGCGGCGATCTGGCAGATGCGCGGCAAAGGCTCGAGACCTCCGGCACAGAGGAGGAGCTAATTGCCATTGCGGTGCGCTGCTTGGCCGCCAAGGCCGACGAGCGCTATTCGACGGCAGCCGACACGGCAGCGTCGCTCACGGGTTACTTGGCAGGAGTCCAGGAGCGGCTGCGGCAAACCGAGCTGCTGCGGGCCCAAGCCGAGACGAAGGCGTTGGAGGAGCGTAAGCGACGGAAGACGCAACTGGCGGCAATCAGCAGCTTGTTGCTGCTGCTGGCTATTACAGCCATAGGCGGCTGGTGGCTGCGGGAGCAATCGGTTCGAAAGCAGGAACGGGCCAGGCTGACCGTGGATGGAACCGTCGAGCAGCTCGCCGAGCTGCGAACGTGCGCCTTATGGGCGCAGAGCGAGGCACTGCTTGACCAAGCAGACGAACAGATCGGCCAGGAAGCCGATCCTTCGCTGCGAGACCGCCTGAGGATCGCGCCGCGAACGTCCGTCTGCTGGCAAAGCTCGATGGCATCCGCCAGGAAAACTGGAGGGTCATGGAAAGCCAAACTCTGCTCCCCAAGCCGACCAACTTGCAGTACGAGGAAGTGTTCCGCGAAGTCGGCTTTGATATCTTGAACGGCCAGCTCGATGACTTGAGCCAGTGGCTGCGCGAATCTCCCATCAGAGACGAGCTGATTGCGATCCTGGAAGACTGGGCTTTGAACTCACCCACCGAGCGGCAGAAGCGGCTGGACGAGGTCGCAGCGGCAGTAACTGGCGAAGGATGGCGGCAAGAGTTGTCTCTCCTCGCCAGGAATCTCAAAGCCTTGAAGGGAAGGGCCGATGAAGTCATGCGCGATGGCGCAGCTCCCCCGGTGACAATTCGCCTGGCCCTTCTCCTGGATCGAAAGGGACAGGATGCTCTGCCGCTGTTGGAAGCCGCTTGCCCGCGCATCCTCGCGAATTCTGGCTGCACTTTCAGCGCGGCTACCTCTATCACCACTCGCAGCGGAACTATGATCGTGCTATTGGCGCCTACCAAGCTGCGCTCGCACTACAGCCCACGAGTAGCACAATCTGGAATAATCTCGGTAACGCCTTTGACCGCAAGAAACAATGGGCCGATTCCATCGATTGCCACAAAAAGGCCGTTGAGCTGGAACCCACCAAGGCGCTGTGGTATTCCAATCTGGGTGTCGCATACTGCCTGGCTGGTGACCTGAAAGAAGGCATCGAATGGTATCACCGGGCAATCGAGCTGGAACCGGCTTTGGTCGAGGCTCATTATAATCTCGGAAATGCCTTGGAAGAACGACGCGAGTATGCTGCGGCAATTGCCGCCTACCTAAAGGCAATCGAGATCAACCCTAGCTACGTTCAGGCCCATTTCAATTTGGGTGTGACGTATCGTGCCGCGGGCCAATTGGAACAAGCGATTGCCTGTTACGAAAGAGTTCTCGCAACTGACGCGAGATATCCGCGCACACACTACGTTCTTGGCAACGCTCTACGTGCGAAGAGAGACCTTCGTGCGGCCGCGGCCGCGTACAACAGATCCATCGCGCTTGAGCCGCTTTACGTCCCTGCCTACCGAGCCTTGGCTGACACTTTGAGGGATTCGGGCGATATCGAGCAGGCGATCGCCTGCTATCAAAAAGTCGTCACATTCACCCCGAACGATCCGGTCGTTTATTATATTCTCGGTAACGCGCTGCGTACCAAGAAGGAGTGGCTTGCGGCGGTCGAGGTCTACCAGAAATCAATCGCGCTGGATCCCAAGTACGCTCCGGCTCATGTCAATTTGGGCAATACCTTTCGGGATTTGAACAACAAGGAGAAGGCAATCGCCTGTTATGAGGAGGCCATCAGACTCGATTCTAACCTAGCCCTGGCGCATTACAACCTGGGCCGAATCTTTCACGGCCGAGGCGATCTGCGGAAGGCAATCGACTGCTACAGAAGAACCATTGAACTCAACCCGACGGATAAGCAGTTCCATCACGATCTCGGCAGGGCACTGCGCGATGAGGGGGACTTGGACGGGGCCATCGCCTCATTTAAGAAGGCTATTGAGGCAGATTCCGCATTCGCCCGTGCTTATTACAGTCTCGGCTCGGTCTTATACGAAAGGCGAAAGATGGCCGACGCTATCGCAATGTACCGGACGGCCATTGCACTCGAGCCGAATCATGCCGAGTCCCATTGCAATCTCGGTCATGCTCTCCAGGCCGAAGGGCGCTTCGTGGAAGCGTTGGCGTCGTTTCAGCGTGGACATGCACTTGGATCGCAGCGGAGCAACTGGAAGTATCCCTCCGCGGCATGGGTGGACGAGTGTCGCGAACTGCTACGCGCTGGACGAACAGTTGGCGGCCATCCTGGCAGGCAAAGTTCGGCCGACGGGCGCGAAGCAACGCGTTGCCCTGGCAGGAATATGCATGCGTCCGCACCGGCAACTCTACGTGCAGGCCGTACAACTTTATCGCGAGGCGTTGGTTGCTGAGCCGGGACTCCCTGGCGGGCACCGCTACAACGCCGCCTGTGCAGCGGTGTTGGCTGCCGACGGCCGCGGAAAGGATGAGGGTAAGCTGGATGAGAAGGACCGCGCAAACCTCCGACAGCAGGCGCACGAGTGGCTGCGCGATGAGCTGGCTGAGCGAAAAAAGGTTGCCGAGGCCAACCCCAAGGCACGCCTGGCCTTGCAGGACTTTCTGAAACATTTGCAAAACGATCCGGATCTGAATAGTGTGCGCGACGAAGCCGCGCCGCCCAAATTGCCCTCGCTCGAGCAAGCAGCTTGGCGACGGCTTTGGGCCAATGTGGCGGACATGCTTCGCTCGGAGAAGAAATCGCCGGTGGAGAGACCGTGAAGAGCTGGACATGAGCGCCTCGCAGAGCGAGTTGCCCCACACGGAGTGCTAGGCCGTTTCGAACTTCCACAGCTTGGCCGCGTTGTGGCCCAGGATCTTCGCGCGATCCTCCGCCGTAAAGAAATCGATCTCCCGGCGAATCAAGTCCAGCTCCTGCTCCAGCGACGGCCGCTCGGCCTGGCGCGCGTGGCGCCGGGGAAGCCGGTGCCCCACATCAGGCGGTCTGGGCCGAAGGCATCGTACATCCGTCGCACCCACGGGAAGGTCTCGCGATAAGGGTACTTGCCCGACGGCGACAGCATGCGGTGCGTTTGAATCGGCACATGGCTAATTCGTCTCAACCCGACGGAGCGCCAGCTCGCCCGCGCTGGTATCAGTTCCGCCTGCGCACGCTGCTCGTCGTCGTGGCGCTCGTTGCCGGGCTGCTGCTGGGTTTGCGGTTCTACTTGCAGCCCTTTCGGCAGCAGCGGCAGACGATGGACCTGGTCGAGAGCCTGGGCGGCACGTATCAGACCGCGGCCGCCGAGCGGTGGCAGGCGTGGCTGTTGGGCGGGGATCACGCGAACCTGGCTCACATCAACCTCGCGGATTGCGACCAACCCACGGATTACTTGCCGGCGATCTCACGGCTGCCGCGGCTGGAGACGTTGATCGTCGGCGGCTTTGCATTTGCCGACAAAGACCTCGCGGAGCTGGAACAACTGGCCACGCTTCGGACGCTGGTGTTGGACTCGACTTCCGTCTCGGATCAGGTTTTGGCCGCTTGGCAGGAGCGACGGCCGGAGGTCGATCTGTATCCGAGTCAGCGTCGGGCATTGGCGGCGGCGCAAAAAGCCGACTTCATCGTCGGCGCCTTCCCCAATAAGAAGCGTCTTCAGGGCGTGTCGCTAATCGATGCGTCGTATTTGGAAGAGGCCAACTATGTCAATGGTCGGCCATCGACCGACGATCGAGTGCTGTGGCCGCTGAAAACACTGCGGACCGCACTGGTGTTTCAATTCCAAGACACGCAGGTCACCGACGCTGGACTGACGCACCTCGCGGAATGGGGCGATATCCCCGGAATCTATCTCAGCCGCACAGCAGTGACGGATGCCGGACTGCGGCATTTTGCAGATGGAAACAAGCTCCAAGAGCTGCACTTGGATCAAACCCAGATCAGCGACGAGGGAATCACCGAGATTATCCGCTGCCAAAACTTGGCGCTGCTCAAACTGAGTGGCACGCGAGTAACCGATGCCGGCGTGGCCCAGCTTCAGGCATTGCCCAACCTGCATTGGATCATCCTCGATGGCACGTCTGTGAGTGACGTCGGCATGGCGCACCTGGCCGCCATGCACAAGATCAATCGATTGTCATTGAACGAGACGCGAATCACGGACGCCGGGCTGGTCGAGCTACATGCTCTCCGCCAGCTCGAGTCGCTCAAGATCCGCGGGACGAAAGTTACCTCACTCGGTGTCCAAGAGCTACAGGCGGCGCTGCCCAAGTGCGTCGTGGAAGGCCCGTAATGCCGCACGCAGAGTGTCTGAAACCGGTCACTTCTTGCGTCGTGGCGGTGGCCCAATGCCGAGTAGCGATCTCGATTCCCCTCTCACTCGCTTCGCCCACCGCAACGCGGCCATTGCTTGACGTTTGGTGGTTGTCTTTCCGGGATACCTCGGCTCTACGGCGAAGTCGGTAAGAAAAGCCAAGCCACGACGCAGGGACCGCAGCTTGCCCAAACCGTGGCAGCAAGAGTGCCGCCAGGCGTATCAGGTCGTGCGTTCTCGGCACGGGCAGCCCGGTCTCCTGCAATAATGCCTTGAGATACTTCTCCGCCGACTGTTGGCAATGGAAGCAAACGATCTCATGGACGGGAGGCACGCTTCCGTGGACGATCCTGGCTGCGCGGAAGTCGCCTTCGGCCTTTCGCACCCACTCCGCCGTGAGCCTGTTCATAGAGGACCTTGCCTTTGGAGACGATTTCCCTCAGGAACCAGTCGCCCTCTTTGAGACGCCACTCCATGGTCTTGGGCGTTCGAACCAGAAGGTCCATCGCGAAAGGGGCGTCAATCGCCAGCCGGATCTTCACGCCCTGATCCATCTCATTCCGCGCCGGCATCACGACCAGGATATCCACGTCGCTGTCCGCGTGCGGCCGACCGTAGGCGTAGGAGCCGAAGAGGATGATCTTCTCGGGGTGGAAGCGCTCGGCCACCTCTCGCGCGAAGCGGCGGATGACGCGCATCGGCACGTCGGCGCCGCCGTACCAGCGCTCGGCGCCTTGAACGTCGGATTGGGAAGACTTGGCCATGCACCAATTCTACGCCGCATTGGCCCTCGTTCCCACGCTCTGCGTGGGAACGGAAGCGTGGCCGCTCCGCGGCGAGAGCGGGCGAAGCGGGGGCACTAGTGGGTGATCCGCAGAAGCGGGTGCTCCGCGCGGATTTGGTGGGCCGGCGGCCGCTGACGCGGCCTTGGCCCACCCTACGGAATACGGATAGCGATCCCGCGCCGCCGAGCGGCGACGCTGACGTTCCCCGCGCAGAATGTGGCCGACTCGCTCCGCGAGTCATCCCCGCGCACCGAAAGCAAGCTAGGCCCGGCCCCTTCAACGACGTCGAGGATTTCTCTGGTGGAATGGCCCGTGGAATGGCCCGAGTTCACAGCGGCGGCCAGTTCGAGATAGCCGATGACGGGCCAGCCTATCGGGCAGGAGGAGCCTGGTTCTACATCAATCGAAGCGGCGAGACCGTGCGACGCTGCCGGCGGGATGACGAGAAAGGGGCATCCTACGGGCGGGAGTACCGTTGAGCGCCGCCGTGCGATGAGTCACGGCCGTTCGCACCCACTCTCGATTCCCGGCGCGTACTCGCGCCGCAGATAGCCGGCGCTCGACTCGAAGTAGCGCTTGCGGCGGACCTGAGCGGCTTGAGCCGTTTCGACGAGCCGCTGCCGCAGGTCGGCATGGTTGGCCTGGCACAACCGGCAGCCGATCGTTTCCAGGTGAAAGCGGATGTACTCGACTTCGTCCTCGCCCAGCGTGCCTAAGAGCAGCGCCCCGAGCGTCTCGCGCGAGGGGCAAGTCAGCCGGTGCCGCCGCCAGATCTCGCCCAGCGAGTGTACGCCCGCGTCGCGGCGGGCATTGATGGCCGAGAGCTGCGCGACCAAGCCCGGCTCCGCGCGCAGCGCCATCTCGACCCGCGCCATGTCGGCCGGCGGCAGGGCCTCGTCGAGATAGGCTTCCAAGTCGCGCTGGCTGGGAGTCTTGTCCTTTGTCATCACTTGTCCCTTGTCATTGGTCCTTTGTCCCTTGTAGTGACGACTTCAGCAGATCCGACAAACAAATGACAAAGGACAAGTGACAAAGGACCAATGACTACCCTGCCAACTCCGGAAACACCTCCTCCGGCAGCCCTTGCTTCTGCACTGCCGCTCGCAGCCGGGCGATGAAGTCGAACTTCGTGTTGGCTACGGCCTGCTCGGAGATGCCTAGCTCGGCGGCGGCGTCTTTGTTGGCCCAGCCGCGGACCACCAGCAGCTCCAGGCACTTCACCTTTTCCCATTCGCCGCGGCGGCGCCAGCGGTCGAACTGCTCCTGCATCGCCGTCACCAGGGACTGCTCTTCCAGCCGACGGCGCTCTCCGCTGCGCAAGAGCGTGCTGGGGCCGCGCTCCTGGCTGGGCAGGTCCCATTGGCTGCCGCCGCCGCCCGAGGCCACGGCCAGCGGCACGGTCGGCCGCCGCCCCTCGCGCCGCAGGTGGTCGGTCAGCTTGTGGGCCGCAATGCTGAACAGATAGCTCTCCAGCGACCGCGACTCGTCGTAGTTCGGCAGGCTGGTCAGAAAGCCGATGAAGGCGTCCTGCACGATGTCTTCGGCCGCCGAGCGGTTCTCCAGCCGCGACTCGACGAACGCCTGCAGGCGCCCCTCGTAGCGCGCGATCAGCTCGTTCCACACGTCGGCATCCCCCTGCCGGATGCGGCGCACGAGAACGTGATCGAGCTCGGGTTGGGACATGGTCAGTTGTCAGTTGTCAGTGGTCAGTGGTCAGTGGTCAGTGGTCAGTGGTCAGTGGTCAGTGGTCAGTGGTCAGTGGTCAGTGGTCAGTTGAGGGTCGGCAGAGATCAGAAGTCGGAGGTTAGAAGCCGGCAGCCGGCGAAGCCAACTAACAACGGACCACTGACAACTGACAACTGACAACTGACAACTGACAACGAACTCACATAAACAGCGCCACGGCTGCCGCCGTCAGCCCGGCGATCATCACGCTGGCGGCCAGCCGCAGGCGGCCGGTGTAGTAGCCGCGCGTGGCGGTGTCGGTCTTGAGGTAGCCGAAGATCGTGCCGACCAGGGCCAGCAAGACTACCACGGCCCCCGCGAAAAGCAGCAGCCGGCGCTCTTGCAGGAGGCCCCGCCATTCCTGGCGGAAGTGCCTGGCCGCCTCCGGGTTGAACACCAAGAGGGCGTGCTGGTGGATACCTTCCCCAATGGCATCGTCTTCGTGCACTTCTTCTTCCCGATACCGATCCTTGATGACGTTCGTGGAGAGGTATTGGAGCACTCGCTCCCGCGTCCGCGGGGCTTGCGTGACCCGCTGGCCGGCGCCCGGCTCGACGACGCGGTCGATGTAGCCGGCGGTCATGGCCAACACGGCCCGGTCGAAGTTTTCCCGGCAGCGGTCTTCCCCCTTGGAAAAGCCCGACGAGACAACCGCCTTGTAGACTTCCTGTCCGTTCCGCTCGAGCGGCTGCGGTGGGTTGGCTAGCCAGTCGGGCCGCTGGGCGGGCGCGCCTGGGCGGCCGTTACCGCGGGCCGCCTGGCCTCCGGCCCCTTCTCGGCCGGGCGGGGAGCGATGGCGACTTGCTTGAACACGCCCCGATGGTCCCGGGCCAGGTCGGCCAGCCATTGAGGCTTCTCCGCGCCGGTGTCCGCCGTCAATTGAATGACGTGCATCGTCGTCCGGCTCGTGTTCCAGCGCTTGATCGAGCTGAGATCGCTGGGCGACGGCGCACTCCCCGTCCGTCCGTCACGAAGTAGACCACGTCGGGCTGCTGGGCCAGCGCGTGGTACAGCGCCGCGCTGGGGCAAATTCCTCCGGGTTCTCCGGTTCGCTGCCCGCCGTCAGGCCGTCGATCGATTCTATGGCCTGCGCGACGTTGTGATTGTCGGCCACGGCGAGCTGCTGGTGCTTGTCCGCCACCGGGACGTGCGTGCTCGTGCCCTGATCGAACACCAGGAGCTGGAACCGGTGGTTCCGCTGCAAGTCCACGATGCTTTGCTTGACCGGCTCTTTGAGCGCCTCGAGCGGCGAGTTGTGACCGCCGGTCCCCATGCTCGCCGTGCCGTCGATGACGTAGACGAAGCGGTGCCCCTTGGCGGGCACGTCGAGCAGGCTCGTTGCCGCGGCCGGCCCACGCTCGGTCGATGGCTGCCGTTCGGGGGCCAGCTCCACCAGCCGGCCCGGACGCGCGGCCTCTCCGTTCATCACCCGCAGGAACCCCGTGCCCAACAGCACCAACAGGCCGAAGAACAGCACGCCGGCCACCAGCCGGCTGCTGCCGGTGAACACGTACAGCAGAAAGCCGACGGCGATCGCCAGGACCAGCACGCCGGGGAACGAGATGCCCACCCAGGAACTGTGCTCGACTGCGGCTGTCATGATGCCCTCCTACGCGGCGCAAAACCGACGACGATGATCCACCCACGGGGCGGCCAATTGCACGCTGACGGCGATGGTGGCCGCGGCCATCATGCCCCAGGGCTGCGGGAAGTGCCACGCCAGGCTCAAGAGCAGCGCCCAGCCGATGCACACGGCCGTAGCCCACAAGCTGAACCGTGAGCCGCGCAGCGGATCGGCTTGTCGCCACCAGCGCAGCACGGGCATCAAGAACGTAAAGTAAGCCACGAAGAGCGCCTCCTTGGCGATGCCGGTCTCAGCACGGTTCCGCGGGCCAAAACTCTCGCTGTGCGGCAAGTCTACGACCAGCGCTTCGGTCAATCCCAGGGCCACGAATCCCAGGGCCAACCCCACGCACAAGAGCGCGAAGCGCCGCAGGATCGGCTCACCCTGCGTGCCTTCCCAGAACTTGGCCGGCACGAGCACTCCCCAGGCGCCGAGCGTGCCGACGCCGGCCAGCCAGAACACCTCGCCGAGCTGCACGTTGCCGGTCGCAACCAGCGGCAGCACGACGCTCAGGGCCAGGGCCACGGCGGCGCTCAAGAGCAGTGAGCCCAGTAGCTCGGTCAGTTTCTCCTTGGGCGATTTGGCCGAGAGCGCCAGAGCGATCTGCTGACGACGCAGGCGTTCGGAACGGCGTACCGGTACAGCGGCGGCAGTTGGAGCAGCAGGCGCCTGAGCGGCGGGCGCTTGGGGCGCGGGAGCGGCATTCGGCCAGATCCCTTCAGCCCCCGCTGGGCCCATGACCTGCAGGGCGCTGGCGTCTGCGGCGCCGCCGCAGGCCGGCCGATGGCGGGCGAACGGCCGGCCACCGCGTCATTCAGAACGTCATCCAGTTCTCCCGTGTCTTCACGGACTTGCTGAACATAGGCCGACATCGTGAGCAGCCAGGCCAGCGGCGTGGTTAGACAACCCAGGAGCAGCCCGAACAATATCAGCGGACCGATCCCCAACAGCGCCGGCAGCAGCATCAGGGCCACTGCGATAATGACCAACAGCAGATTGGCGGCGAAGTCCTTGCGGCACACAATGCGGTAGCTGGCCGACAACGATTGCATGACGCCATGGTTCCGATCCACGATCAAGTACTCGGCGAACAACCAGACCGTCATCAGCAATATCGCCGGGAAGACGAACAGCATGGTCCCCAGCGCGTATGCCGCAAGCGTGAGGAAGAAGACGCCCACCAAGGGTCCGAACTGGTCGAACCCGCTGAAGAGATCGGCAAAGTTGACCCGCTTCTGGGGATGGTAATAGGCCCGCAGCGTCATCAGGCAGATACCGCCGGTGAGCGGCCCGGCGAGCACGCCGAAGGTCAGGCCCGAGAGCAACCAGAACACCAAGGCCATCGCCGCCAGGGGCAGCCAGTTCTCCTTGTAGATTGCCCAGGCGTCGTTGAAGCAGCGGCCAATGTCGAGCCGGCCCGCGACGGGGCGTGAAACGAAGGGCACCGGTGCGACGGCGGGCACACGCTGCGCACCCTGCCAGGCGCCGTGCGCGGCGCCGGCGGCGACGCAGCGCGGCTCCCGGCGCCGACGGTGCCGCCGTGGGCAAGGCTGCCGCTGGTTCCACTCACCAAGCCGATTGCCGCCAGAAACTCGCCGACGCTGGCGAACCGCTGCTGCGGGTCCTTCGTCAATGCCCGCGCGACGGCCCCTCGATAGCGCTCCTCGACCTTGCTCAAATCCGGCTGGGCGGTCAGGTGCTTCATCAGCACCTCGCCGACGCTCTCGCCCTCGAACGGCACGTGGCCGGTCAGCATCTCGTACAGCATGACGCCCAGGGCGTAGATGTCGATCTCTTTGCCGTAGTGGCCGTTGGCGATCTCCGGGGCCATGTAGTGGACGGTGCCGACGCTCTCGGTCTGCCCGCTGCGGCGGCTGGCCGAGATGAACTTCGACAGGCCGTAGTCGCCGATCTTGACCGTCCCTCGTCGATGAAGATGTTGCCCGGCTTCAGGTCGCGGTGGACGATGCCGTGGTCGTGCAGGTAGGCGACGCCGGAGGCCATGCCCTGGAACCAGCGCAGGGCCGTCTCGCGCGGGCAGGCCGGTGGGATGGCGGCCGATGGCGTCTTCCAGGCACTCGCCGGGGACGTACTCCATCACGACCCAGGGGTCGCCGTGCTCGTCGTGGCGGATGTCGTACAGGTCGACCAGGTTGGGGTGCTTGAGGTTCAGGCACTGCTGGACGCCGCGCAGCTCGACGTCGAGATTGCGGCGGACGAGCTTGAGGGCCACCTCCTTGCCGGCGTCGCTGACGGCGAAGTAGACCTCGCCGAAGCCGCCGCGGCCGATGCCGCGCTTGATGGTGTAGCCATCGAGCGGGCGCGAACCGCTGGCGTAGGTGAACTTGGTTGTTCCACCACGCGGCGGGGTTTCGGCAAGGTTCATGGGGTTTGGTCAGTTGTCAGTTGTCAGTGGTCAGTGGTCAGTGGTCCGTGGTCAGCGGCAAGCGGTCGTCGCCATTACTGCTCAACAATTGACAACTGACCACGGACAACTGACCACTGACCCTACACTTCTTCCAGTTTAACGGAAAATCCGTCGCCGCTAATGTGGGAGCCGCGCTGAATCGGCGCCGGGCTGACGGCAGGCTCTCCGTCGATCTGGAAATCGCCCACCGTACGGCAGCGCAGCTCGCCGCCGGTCCGCAGCAGGACGACTTGCCGGTCCCAGGACGGGCAAACGACGTGAGCGCTGGCGACGGCCCCGAGGATGCACGACTCGGCCAACAGCAGGACGCCATCGGTCGGCGGCTGCGTGCGGTGACGGCTGACGAACTCCAGACGCGCCGTGCGGCTCAGCGGGTGCGGCTGGCGGAACTTCAAGCGCACGCCGCGGCCCAGCTCGATCATTGCCCCGTCGGCCAGCGGGGCCGGCTCGTGGATTTCGCGGGAGTTGAGCTTTGTGGCTCGCCGAGGGACGAGCAGGTAGCCCTCGCCGCTGCGGCGGATCGCCGCATGATCGCGCGACAAGTCGCCCAGGATTGGCACATCAGCCTGGCTGCCGGGCACTGGCTGACCGAGGACGACTTCATCCCCTTCGCAAACCAGGTAGCCGCCGACGCCGTCGATCCACATCAGAAACCGCGGGCCGGGGGGTGAGGACATGGAGCGGGCTTCGGGCTTCAGGCTTCGGGCTTCGGCCGGGTGGCACGTCCCTGAGCATGGATGCGAAGGGCGTGGCTGCTCAGATGCTCCACGCCCATCACCTCCATGTTCTGGGCGTGCCACCCCGCCCGGGCTACCGGCTTGCGTTTCCGCGAACGAGGCCGCCGAGGCCACGCTTGCGGGCGACTTGACGCCGGCCACGCCGACCACCGACCAGGCCTTAGCCCGCGCTTCAGCGGCCACCTCGTCGCCGGGCACCAGCTCCAAGACGCGCTCCGCCAGGTTGACGACTTCGCTCCAGCGCTCCGCAGCCAAGGCGTCGTGCAGGTCGGCGCGAACGCGCGAAAGGCAATTTCTTTCTTTCGCAGCTCGTCGCGGCGCTCTTGCAGGACCGGCAGGCCGGGCCGCAGTTGGACGGCGCCAGCCAGCTCGGCGTCGGCCGCCGCGAAGTTAGCTTGCCGGGCAAAGCGGCCGGCCGCCTGCAGCTTATCCGCCACCCGCAGCAGCTCGCGCACCTCCGCGCCTGCCTGGCCGCGGGTTTGCAGGGCCTGTAGGCGGGCGATGGCGGCTGTTGGCTCGTCGGCCGACAGGTAACGCTCGGCTTCGCTCAAGGCCTGGGCGACAAGCTGCTCCCGCAACGGGCTAAGCGACTCGGCGGCAGCCCCTAGCTCTACGGCGGCTTCCAAGTCGCGCCAGCCGGCCAGCGACTGGCCCAGCTCGGCGTGTCTCTGTCCTCGCTCGACAAATTGTGTGGCCAACCGGGTCATGAGCTTCTTCGCCGGCAAAAATTCAGGCAAATCGCCTTCGCGGACCAGTGCCCGGGCCTCGTCGAGCCGGGCCGCGGCCAGTGCCTCTTCGGCTTGCCGCAACTGCATTCGCCAGGGCTGAAACATGAACGGCTCCCGCCAAACCCGCAGGCACTTGGACAATCACCAGCTTATTCGGACCGCAGCTCGAATTCTTGCCTGATTTTGTTCGACCCGCGGCTGAAAAGAGAATGGAGCCACAAAGGACACGAAGAGCACCAAGATCAGGCTCGACGAAGGTTTGCTTTCCTTTGTGTCCTTGGTGCTCTTTGTGGCTACTCCTTGCGTCTATTCGTTGCCAGCGAAAAAACCCCGCTGCCGCCCGGCGCGATGGCGCCTGACAGCGGGCGGGGTTTGTCAGCAGACCCAGTTGCCGGTCCACGTGCCGATTGGCCTACTTGGCCCCGAGGTACGCGTCCACCTCGTCCAGCACGCTGTTGTCCACGGCCGTTTCCACCGGCTCCTCGACGTGCGACGCGGCTCGCATGTCCGCCAGCTCCTTGCGAGTCTTGACTTCGGTGTCGATCTCTTCCAGCAGATCGTTGACCGCCTTGAACTCGCTGTCGTCCACGCTGTACTGACCGGCATGGGCTTCGTTCAGGCGAACCGCTTCCAGCTCGGCCTTCATCTCTTCCAGCCGGAGCTTCATCGTCTCCTTCGAGGTCAGCATCTCATCGACCTTGTCTCGCAGCGCGCTGAACCGCTGCTTCCGCGTCTCGAAGATTTTCTGCGTGGTCTCGAGCTTGCGGTCGGCGATCTTGAGCTGCGACAATTGCCGGCCCAGGTCGCCGCGCTTGCCCGGATCGATGCTCACGAGCTGCTCGCCCTGCCCGAATTGCTTGCGGAGCGCCACCACGCGGTCGCGGCGGCTCTTGACGGCAATGCGGTCCTTCTCCAGGCTCTCTTCGAGCTTGGCCAACTGGACCTTTTCGCGGGCGAGGAACTCCTGGCTCTCTTCGATCGTGCCATCCAGTTTGCCGAGGAGCGTCTCGGCCCTGTCGATCTGGTAACTCAAGCTCGGCTTGAACCACTTGGTGACGTAACCCGTCATGGTGCTCACGTGCCCGCCCGGGTCGATGGCGTACACCGCGCCGACGGCGCCAAGAACCATAACGGCCAGAATCAGCTTCTTGATCATGGATGACTCTCCTGAAAGTGATGGAGCCGGCGAAGGGTCGGTCTCGAACAGTGACTTGGTTGGACAGTTGGTGCAGGCGTTGCCGTGCTATAGGGGCTATTCGCCGATTGGGCGAGGATATTGCCGATTCCGCAGAGATTTCTGCCAACGGACGAGCGCTGTGACGCAAACTCTTCGATCTACAACACTTGCGTAGATGGTCTGCCCTAGGCAATCTTGCTGGCAGTATCTGAAGGAAAAGCGAGGCCGCGCCGGGGATATAACGGACTTGCACGCCCCAGTCACTCCATTATAGGGGTGCGGCTGCCGGCGGCGAACGGGACATGAGCAGGCCCGCCGCCTGCCGCGACGGCTCTGTAGCTGACAGTAGCTGAACTCGCCAGAGTTCGGGCGTCCCGAAGTCTGGCGACTTCGGCTACGGCGATTCTCCAATCTGGCGACTTCGGCTACGGGGTGCCGGCACGTCCTATCAGGGGGCTTACGCCCCCCGCTCGCCTGGTCTGCCCCGCTCGCCTGGGGGTCTGCTTGAGCAGCCGCTCAGACTCGGCCAAGAGGAAGTCGGCGTCCATGAACGGGTCGGGGCCGATGTCTTGCCAGCGGATCAGGCCGCCGCCGTCGATCAAGAACGTGCCGTGCAGGGGGGCCCGCTCGAAGTCGTCGTAAGCCCGGTATTGCCGGAAAACGCGCAGCTCCGGATCGGCCACCAGCGGCATGGGGAACACTCGCGGGGGACTCTTCTCGGCCTGATACTTCTTGATTGACTTCTCCAGATCGTCCGTCGTGTCGCTGCTGACGGCCACTAGCTCGATGCCGGCCTTGCGGAACTCCTCGATCTTGGGGGCGAACTTCTCGATCTGCTGCGCACAGTGCAGGCAGCCGTAGCCCAGATAAAAGATCACGATCACCGGCTTGCCGCGATAGTGGGCCAGCGTCGCGCTGCCGCCGTCGCCCGTCGGCAGGTTCCACGGGTCGGCCTTCACCGGCTCCCACCGGAAGGGGCCGAGCGATGCCAAGGGGGGCCGCTGGCCCATGTCGCCGGGCGTCTCGCGCGGCCGCCGCCAATCGGCAGGAAAACCGAACTCCTTGGCGATCGGCGTCAGCCGCTCGATGGCCGGCACGTCCAGATCGATCGTCTCGGAGATTGCCCGCAGATCGTCGAAAGCCTTACGGGCGTCGTCCTTCTTGCCTGCTCGATACAGCACGTCCACGTAGACGGCGAGCGGATGCACTTCGTTCTTGTTGGCGTCCTTGGCCTGCTTGGCGAGCTGCACGGCCTTGTCGTGCTTGCCGGCGAGCGAATGGAAGACCGCCAGGTGCTCCTTCAGCACACCATTGCCTTTCTCGAGCAGCTTCAGCCCCTCGTCGTGTCGGCCCTCGATCAGGGCCAGGCGGCCGTTCAGCTCGTCGATTGCCTGGGTAAGCTGCGTGACCTTGCCCTCGAAGGGGCGACGGGCGTCCTCGCGCACCTTGGCCAGTTCCCGCGCGAGCTTCTGTTCCTCGGTCTCCGGCTGCTTGCCGTCCTTGGGCTTGCCGTCCTTGGATTTGCCGTCAGCCGCCTTCCCCTCACCCCGGCCCTCTCCCCTGAGGGGAGAGGGAGGTTTGACCGTCTCGTTGTTGACTTTGGCCGCAGCCTTCGCATCACCGGGTTTCGCGTCGGCGGGTTTCGCGTCGGCGGGTTTCGCGTCCTTCGGCTGGGCCGGCTTGCGTGCAGCGCGGGCCTTGTCTTCCGCCTCCTTGCCGGCCTTGTCCTGCTGCGCCCTGACATCGGCGAGGCGCTGCCCAACGTCGGCGATTACCGCCTTGCCTTTGGCGGTGTCCCCCTTGCCCAGGTACGCGCGCCCCAGCATTCGCAGCCGCTTGACTTGCTCGTCGAATTGGTCGGTCGGCTCCAAGTGAGTTCCTTCGTGAGTCCCTTCGCAGGCCGCAACGGCCTCATCCCATAGCTCGTAGCGGTTGAGCACTTCGATCAGCCGAGCACGCCCGTAGTGGGCGCTGCTGCCGCCATTCGTGATCGTGTTGAGCGCCGGGTGCCGCGGCTGCTCGATCATGTTCTTGGCGAGTTCCACCGCGTCGTGCACGCGGCCGATGTTGATCAGGCTGCGGCAGCACCATTCGTTGTTATGGGCATAGTTGCCGATCTGATAGGGCAGCACGTGGTCGCGGATCATCTGGGCGTGGTCGGCCCGAGCAGCGGCCTCTTGCTGATAGGCCGAGTCGTGATACCGCGCCAGCCGCCAATAGATGTGGCCCGGCATGTGCCACATGTGAGCGATGGTCGGCGCCGAGGGGCCGCAGAGGGCCGCCGATTGGAGGGCCAGCTCCGACTTCTTGTAGTCCCAGAGATGAATGCGGTAATGGTGAACCGGGTGCAGCGGCTCGCGCTGGAGCACCTGCCCGATGATCGAATCGAGCGAGGTATGGCTGTCGAACGCCTGGCCGTGACGGTTGGCGTCCCAGATGCCCCAGGCGAGAAAGGCCTTGGCCTCCAGCTCGTCGGGAAACTCGATGGCCAGCTCGTCCAGCTTATCGACGAAGGCCTTGCGGCGGGCTTTGCCGTCCCCCTTGCCGTTGAAATAGACCGAAAGGCTGTCGATCCACATCTGCTCCCGGCGGCTGACCTGGCCGCGCCGCTTGACGGCCTCGGCCAGAAAGCTCTTGCCCCGCTTGTCGTTGCCGAAGTTGGCCAGCGCCATCCCCCAATACGCCATCGCGCAGTCGGGATCGAGCGCCGCGGCCTGTCGGAACGACCGCTCCGCCTCGTAGGTCCAGAAGCCGTGGACCTGGCCGATGCCCTGGTTGAAGAACTTCTGCGCATCGGGCGATTTGGTCGTGACGGTCAGGTTGACTCGGCCGGTGCCGCCCATGAGATAGGCGCGTTGCCGGGGGCCTTCGTTGAAGGCCTCGCCGTGGGCCGAGTGGCCGGCCAACGGGTCGAGCTTTCTGGCCGCGGCCGAAAGGTCCTTGATCGGCTCCCCGCGCGGCACGGAAGTGGGGTTCGGCTTGATCGCCTGTTTGGCAGGCTCCGGCGTCGCCGTCTTCGTCGCCGGCTGCTTGGTCCCTGGGTTCTTTGCGGGAGGAGCCTCTTTCTTAGCCGGCGCATCTTGGCCATCCGCGACCGTTAGCCCGAGGGTCATTGTCGAGATGGCCGCCAAGCAAAACCAACGACGGGAAGAACGCCGGCGCATGCCGACTCCTGGGCGAAAGGCGGGAAATCTAGGCAGGATTCAGCTTCACCGTACCTGGCAGGCCCACGAGGGTCAATGGCTCGTCGGCCGGCGGCATGTGCTTCACGCGGCGGCCTGGCCGCACTAGGATGCAGGATAGCCGGCCGCGAACAAAGCCAGAAAGAAGCCAAGAGCCAAGGGGCACTGTCGTGCCCTTCGCATGGATCACTCAAACGAGACTTCGGTCAGCCAAACGCCGCCGCGCCCGCCCGATCGGCGCGACGCACTGACCATCCTCCGCATCCTGCTGCTGACTTCCGGCGTGGCGGTCGGCATCAGCGTGTTCCTTCCGGACAAGGAGCTCAAGGGCGGCACGGCCTGGAGGGTCCTGGCCAGCGCCGTCGTGATCGGCCTGTCGCTGCCGGCGCCGTTGTTTGTGATCGCCGCTGCACGCCGCATCCGCGGGCCGCTGGGGCCGGCGAGCTTGTTTGCGATGGGGATGGGGACCGGTGCGCTGTTGTTGCTTCCTCCGCCCTTGATCGCGGCGTGGCTTGGCCGCGAGTCGCCCGCCCCGATGTGCCTGTACTACCTCATGCCGCAGGCGGCGCTGTGGTTCTTGCTGGTGCACTCGTCGCGAGGCAAATTGATCGCGGCCTGTTCGACCGGGCGAAGACGCCGTGGACCGAGCGATACGGTTACCTGCTGGCGCTGCTGTGGTCGCCGCTGGGGGCCTATCATCTCGTGAACTTCTACCGCCACGCGATCTGGGGAGTGGAGTTCTTCGAGTGAGCGATAGCAAAGCTCCGCTCGCTTGCTGCCATTGCCAACGCGGCGGCGCGATCAGGCGCCACCAAACACCGATTGACCCGGGCCGCGGTTTTTTGTACTAGCAGCATCGCTTTCGAGGACGGCCACTCGTGTCTTCCCGGCACGGCCCACGGACGGGCCTAGCGAGGCTTTGTGTACCAGCCCCAGGGATGGCGGCTTGGCGGCACGCGGTGCGAGCCATCGCGCCGCGGCTCACGGCTCCCCCTGTTGATCTTGCTGGGCGGCCTGACGTTTCTCTATGCCGGCGGCGATTTGCTCTATCGGCACTTTGCCGACGACGCCGTGCGATCGTACCGTGCCCCGGCCGGCTGGTCGCTTGTGGCGCTGGCACTCGTGCAATGCCGCCTCGCGCTAGCCGCCTGGCGGCGCCGCGAGACGATCGAGCCGCAACGCTTCGGCCTGAGATCAGGCTATTGGCGCTGGTTCCTGCTAGGACCGATCGTCTGTTATCTGGCGATGATGATGGTCGGGCCGGATCGTCACGGGCGATACTTGTTCCGTGCCGCCGTCGCCCTGTGGTACACGCTGATGCTCGTGCCCGTGGTGATGCCGGAGGTCCTCGCCAGCCGCTGGTGCGCCTGGGCGCACCGCCGTCCGCTCTCGCGGCTGGCCCGGGCGGCGTTTTCGCTGCTGCTGGCCGGCGCGTCGGCCGAGCTGGGGCTGCGTTGCTACGGATCGCTGAGCGGAGATCGTCTGGACGCTGCGGTCCTCGCCCAGCAGTGCTTGCTCTCGCCTGGCAGCGACCTGGGCGGCCGGCGCGTGAACCGCCTGGGCTATTGGGACGAGGAGTTTCAGATCGAGCGCCGGCCGGGCGTGCTGCGCGTGGCTGTGATCGGCGACGAGATCACGCTTTCGGGCTCGCACGAATCGAACTTTCTCACCCGCATCGAGCGAAGCCTGGACGGCGTGGAAATCTACAATTTCGGCCTGCCGCACAGCGGGCCGCGAGTATGGGGCGATCCTCACGAGCCAGGTGTTGGCCTTCCGTCCCGACCTGGTGCTGACGTGCATCTCGGTGGCCGACAACGTCACCGGCCGGCTGCCGACGCCCAGCCAGTTCGACTGGCAACGTCTGTGCGTCGTGCAGTTGGTCCAGCGGGCGCTTGGTCAGGATTCGCTGCAGCAGAGCTGCGCGGCGCTGGTTGAGGATCGAACATCGAGCATCGAACCTCGAACATCCAACGTCGAACGGTTCGATGTACGAAGTTCGACGTTCGAACGTTCGGACGTTCGCCGCGGGACTCGCTGACCGACGAGACCTACTTGCAGACCACCGCCGGCCAGTTGGCCGTCTGCCGCTCGCCGCTCGATGAGCGGATGCGTCGCCGCTGGCAGGAGACATTCGCGCACCTGGAAGAGCTGGCCGCCGTCTGCCGGCGGAATCAGATTGCCGCGGCGATCGTCGTGGCGCCTAGCGTGCCTCAGCTCGATGCGCGGCTGCGCGACAAGCTGAGCCGCCGCGCCGGCTACCGCGCCGGCGAAGTGGACGTGCAGCTTCCGCAGCGGCAGCTCAGCCAATTCGCCCAGGAGCACGACCTGCCGCTCATCGACCTGCTGCCGCATCTGGCCCAGCGACACGAAGCCGCCTTCGTCCCCTCGAGCCGCCAGTGGAGCGACCTGGGCAACGAAGTGGCGGCCGAGGCACTGGCCGCCTGGCTCGAGCGGCGGTGCACGACGCTGGTGGCCCAGAAGCACCCTCGCGGGCAGAGCCAAGGGAAATCGTCAATTCCGCGCTGAATCTCGCCCAAAAAAGCCCGGCTGTGGCAGCAGCGGGCTGTGGGCGGTTGAATGAAACCGATCGCGGCGAGGGGCGGCGCTGCTACAGGGCGTCGCTGCCAGGCTGTGGCTCTCCGGCGAGCCGCCCTTCCGCATCGGATGGCGTGACGTTGGCCGCGTGCTCCGCCGGCGTGTGTCTCTCGGAGGACTGCGGTGTGCGCCGCTCGTAGCCCAGCGCTCGCACGACTTCGAGGATTTCGCTACAGGTGGGGAACATGCGTCCGCTGCGGCGCTTGTAGTCGTCCATGGCGCTCATGAACTCGAGTTCCTCGCCGGTGTAGTCGCGCTCACAGGTCGTGGGGTCGATCTGACGGCGGCGGGGGACCTTGCGGCGATCCGCCTCACGCCGCTCGATGGCGACGGGGACGGCCTGCTTGCGACGTTCGGACTTCTCGGTCTTCTTGCGGCGATCCTTCGCTCCGCGTCGCTCCGTAGCCGCCGACGCTGAGGGGGGGGTGCCTTTGCCCACTGAGAACCTCCCAGTTTGGTAGAGTCGCCGTATGTCAGTTAGTAAGTCTAGGACAGGGAATCGGCCAGCCGGGGTGTCAAAGTTGACCGGTCGGCGAAACCTGACCACTTGGCACGACGTTGCCGACTATCCGGCCGGCAAGGATCGGCGAAACCTTGCCACACGTTGGCGGTCGCCTGTCATTCTGAGCGTAACGAAGAATCCCTGGATACCGCCTGTGCAACACGCGTCGGTAAGCTGAGCGACGCCGGCAAGGTGCTCCGAGTCATGAGAAGAATCCGCCCGGTGCGGCAACGTTGAAATCCCCGGCATGTCCGGGCCGAAGTTATTCATACAACTCTCATACGCCATCTGGGGGCGCGGTCTTGGCCATCCTTCGCCAGCTCAAGTGCTTCTGCGTCGCCAACTTCTCTCGCCCGGCAAGCCACCGCTGTGTCTATCGGGCCATCCGCCGCGGCCGTTTCGCCAGCATCGTTGAGCTGGGCATCGGCAATGGCTCACGGGCATTCCGCATGATCCAGCTCGCGATGGCCGGCGGTGAAAACGTCCGTTACACCGGCATCGACGAGTTCGAATTGCGCGGCCCGGAGCGCGGCGAGGGGCTGACGCTCAAGCGGGCCTATCAGTGTCTGCGGGCAACCGGGGCTGCCATTCAATTGGTTCCCGGCGACCCTTTGTCGGCGCTATCGCGCGCGGCCAATTCGCTTACGGGGACCGATCTCGTGGTTGTGTCCGCGGATGTCGATGCCCCGTCGCTGCGCAGCGCGTGGCGGTTTGTCCCGCGGATGCTGCACCGCAGCTCGCTGGTCTATCTCGAAGAACCAGACCCCCGCGGCGGCGGATTGCGGCTGGTGCGCCTCTCGGCAGGTGAAGTGGGCCGGCTGGCAGAAGTGTACCAAGCGCAGCATCGACGGGCGGCATGATGCTGGGCCATCGTCGCCTTTCGCTCCGCGAAAGGCCGTTCTTTCGCGCAGCGAAAGACGACGTGCTCAGTTCTCCCCGCCCTCGAACGGCTCGACGCGTCCCTCGTAGCGCCGCAGGGCGTCTTGCGGATCGAGATTGAACAGCACCCGCGCGCGGCGGTCCATCTGCCGCGCTCGTACGTGAACACGGCTGTTCCGGCGCGCAGGTTGCCCACGGCCTCGACGTCTTCCATCGGCCCCCCGGGGACCGCCTCGAACGACACGGTGACGCCGACGAAGGCCAGAATTTGCCCGCCGGCTGGGTCGTGCGCAAGACGGCACCGGAGTCGAAGTCGCAGTGCTTCCACCGCAGGCCGCGCGGCAGGCCCGATGCCGAGGCACGGTCGAACAGCTCGCGTTGCAGGGTCGGGCGTTGCCGCTCCAGTGAGCGACGCACGCCGGACGGGTCCACCACCCTGGACCGAGTCCAAAGCCAGCCCGCCAGCAGCGCGGCCAGCAGCAAGCCGAGAAGCGTTCCGGCAATGGTGAGTGCGTTTTCCATTACGGCAACAGGCCCTTGTGCCACAGCGCCAGCGCGTCCATCAGCCAAGCCACGGTGATGTGCAGCGCGGCGCCCATCCAGATGGAGCGCGTCCGCAGGCTCATGATGCCCAGCACGATGCCGGCGATGATCGCCGCGAAGGTCTCCAGGATCGGCTTGCCAAAGTGGATCATGCAGTACGGCACGGTCATGGCGAAGATCGAATAGTAGCCCAACTGCCGCCGCGTGCCGTGCACGAGAAAGCCGCGGAAGAAGAACTCCAGGGCCACGAATTGCACCGCGTACATCAGCTCCCAAGCCAGGAAATAGGGCCACAGCGACTCGCCCGGCTCGAGATCGTAGAAGGGATACTTCCGCTGGAACGGCCCGGTGAACGAGACGGCGAACACCGCCGGCACCACGGCCGCCAGCATCAGGCCATACATCCAAGCATCCTTGAACGCGCCGCGGACCTTCAGCCCATAGTCCGCCAGGCGTTGGCGGAAGGCGAGCTTGATCACCAGGGCAGGCAACACGAAATAGAGCGTCGTGCAGCCGAGCGAGAAGTACGCCAGGTCGTTGAAGCGCTGAGCGGGCGAATCGGCCATCGCGCTGCGCAAGCGGGCGGCAAGCCCGTCCAGACCGACGGCCGCGAGGTATCTCGCCAGGCGAACGTGCCCCCCTTCCGCCGCCCCCTTGACCAGGTACTCCAGCAAGGTGAGTGACACGGCGGCCGTCACGAACACGACGGCGACTTGCAGGTCCAGCCGCGGCTCGCTGCCGGAGGACTGATCGGCCGACGAGATTGGCAGATCGCGCTGGGCTAGCTGCATCGGCTCCGTCACCAGACGGCGACGCCAGGCAACCAGCCACTGCGACGAGCGAATGACGAATGACGGCTTGACGGAATGACAGGATGGGTGCGGGTCTTCGTCATTCGTCATGCGGTCATTCGTCATGCGGTCATTCGCCATTCTGTCATTCGTTATCGAGTCGTGCGACATGCGGTCTTCGTTGATCATTCTGCCGCCTGCACGTTCGGGCCGTGCGCGGAGGCGAGCCGGCGGTAATCGTCGATGGTGTCCACGTCGTCGCCGATCGCTTCGGCGCCGCAGGGCACTTCGAGGACGCCGTGGCGCCGCAGCAACTGATTGACGCCTTCGGCAGTCGGCAAGGCCAACACGTCTGCCGCCAGCGCCCAAGGGAAGAGCACGGGATGCCCCCGCTGGCCGCCGTGTACGGGGACGAGGATCGGGGCCACAGTCCACGATTCTTCGTTGCGCTCAGAATGGCCGGAGCGCCGCGCATGTTCGGCCAGCAGGCGATCGATCGTTGCCGAGGAAAGGTGCGGCATATCGGCCGGAGCCAGGAGCCAGCAATCCCCCCTGGTTGGCGACTCCATCACCTCGACATGCCGGATTCCCGCCGCTACGGAGTCTTTCATCTCCGGCGGAGGGCTCGGAGGAAACACGACGGTGACTCGGTTTCCTTCGCACCTCCGAGCCAGCTCTTCATCGTCCGGATGCACGACGACGACGATCCGATCGACCCGGCTGCCTCGCCACGCCTCGAGCACGTGCTCGATGATCGTCGCGCTCCCCCACGGCAGCAGCAGCTTGGGCGACCCCATGCGCCGGCTCCGCCCCGCCGCGGGAATGATCGCGTAGCTGGTCATTGGAATCTGACAAGGTGACAAGGTGACAAGGTGACAAGGTGAGCAAGCGATGCGAATGCTAAAGCGCCAATGGCCGCTGGGACAGTTCACGTTGGATGTTCGTGGTTGGACGTTGGACGTTGGACGTTCGATGTTCGATGTTCGATGTTCGATGTTCACTTACCTTCCAACATTAACGACTCCCTTGTCACCTTGTCACCTCGTCACCTTGTCACCTCGTCACCTCCTCATCACTCCGCCGCCACGCCTTCGCACCGCCCCGGCACCACGCCGCCCCGATTCCGATGGGAAACCAGCTCGGCCACGATGCTCACGGCGATCTCGGGCACCGTCTGCGAGCCGATGTCGATGCCCAGCGGGGCGTGCACGCGCGCCAGCAGCTCGGCGCGACACGCCGCTTGCAGCAGGTCGTCGAAGATCAGCCGGATCTTGCGCTTGCTGCCGATCATGCCGACGTACCGCGCGCCGCGGTCGGCCAGGTGGTACAGCGCCTCCTCGTCGTGGTTGTGGCCGCGCGTGACGATCAGGCAATAGGTGTCCGGCGTCAGCTCGATGTCGCGGAGCGTCTGCCCGATGTCGCCGCAAATCAGCCGCTCGGCGCGGGGAAAGCGCTCGCGGGCGACGTATTGCTGCGCGGTCGTCGAGGACCCAGACGTCGAAGTCGAGCTCGGCGGCCAGATGGGCGACCGCCTGGCCGACGTGCCCGCCGCCGACGATCAACAGCCGGCAGCGCGGCAGAATCGGCAGATAGGCGATGCCGCGCTCGGCGTAGGGGCGGGGCCGATCCGCCAGCGGCTGCAGGTGTTCGAGGACGACAGGCGGCGCATGCGCACTGGGCCGTTCGCCGATACCGGCGCCGGCTGATTCGCGGGTGGCGTCATAGCTGGCCAGTAATTGATCGGCGGCATCGAACAGGTAGCACGCCGGGGTCGCCAGGCCGGCCTTGTCGCCGTCGAAGACCACGGCCTCGGTGCAGCCCTGGCCGCGCCTCGACCAGGGCGGTCAGGTGGTGGAAGTAGTCGGCCGCGGCCGGCTGCCGCAGTGGGTCGGCGAGGACCGGCATCCGCCCGCCGCAGATCAGGCCGTCGTCCCAGCCGTAGTCGTCGTCGAGCTGAAAGCTGACGATCTCGGCCCGGCCGCCGTCGAGAATTCGCAGTGCCCGGCGTTTGACCTCGGCCTCGACGCAGCCGCCGCCGAGCGTGCCGGCCTGCGATGCCGTCGGCGAAGCACGAGCATCGCCGCGCCGGCCTTCTGCGGCGTGGAGCCGCGCGTCTCGACCAGCCGGCAGTAGGCCACGGGCCGCCGCGCCTCGACGCAGCGAGTGAGTTCTTGCAACAGCTCTCGCATAGGGAACAAAGACTCCGATAGTCTGCGAAAAACTCAGCATAACCGCTGAGTGCCGTGGGCAAAACACACCGACTAGAAAATGCAGGAGAGCGGTGCCAGTCGCGGCAGTAAAGTGCAAACCCGCTGCCGATAGCCGCCCACGAGTACCTCTTGCAGCATTGGCAAAAACTGCCAATTCGCAGTATGCTTCGTCAGAGAAAGCAACTTCCTGAGCAGACCCTTGGCATGCCGACACGCAACATCAACCTGACCGATCACTTCGACCGCTTTGTGGAGAGGCAAGTCGAACGTGGGCGCTACCGAAATGCCAGCGAAGTGCTGCGCGCCGGTCTCCGGTTGCTGGAGGAGCAGACGCAGGAGGAGCAGAAGAAGCTGGAGCTGCTTCGGGCCCTCGCGTCGAAGGCGTTCGCGGAGGCTCGATCAGGGACAAGGCATCGAGTTCACCAGCAAACGGCAGCTCGCCGGCTTCATCGAAAAGATCGGCCGTCGCGCGGCCGCTAAGCATCGTTCTGCTGGCGCATGAGCCATGCCAAGGTTTGTCTTAGCGCATGGGGCGGCAGAGGACATCGCGTCGATCCTGGTTTGGACCGAGGAACATTTCGGCCGACAGGCCCGACTTCGCTACGAGGCCCTGTTGACGCAAGCGATCATCGATGTCGTCGAGGAGCCCGAGTTGCTCGGCAGCGTGGGCCGTCCCGAGATCGCCGCTGAGGCCAGGACCTATCATCTCCTTCACAGCCACAATCACGTCGCCGCCAGGGTCGGTCGAGTCAAGCAGCCGCGGCATTTCTTGCTTTACCGGCTCACGGACGATGGCACCGTGGAAATTGGCCGAGTGCTCCACGACAGTATGGATTTGCCGCGACACTTGCCGGAAGACTACCGCCCTGGCCCGCGGTGATTCCGGCGGCGGTGGCTGCATTGGCGAATTGCTTTGCGCCCGCGGCGCGATAGCATGCGATTCGTGGAGACGCGGCATGCGGCTTGCGTCGCGTCGGCGTCACTTTCACGCGCCCCTTCTGCCTCGGTGTTCCGCGTCCTGACATGCACTGGCCCGAGCCTGGCCTGCTTGCCCCCCTTGCCCTGGCATTGGCCGCCGGCGCATGGGCCATTGCGCCTGGCGCTGGCATGGCCTCGTGGCGGCTGCCGCGCTCGCACTGGCCGCGCTGCTCAGCGTGCCAATCACTCGGCACTGTCTCCGGCAGGGCGCCTATCTGATCGAACTGGTCAGCGCCTTGCCGGCGCATCAATTGACCATCGCCTGGCTGGCGGCCAGTGCCGTCACGCTCATTACCCTGGTCGCGATCTGGGCGGGGTACTCGCGCAGCCATTGGTTCTGGCGGCTCTCGGCGATGGCGGGTGTTTTGGCGCTGCTGGGGCTGATCGAGGCCAGCGAGCCGATCCTCTTCGCTCTGGCCCTCATGACGCCGGTGGCCGTGGCAACATGGCTGCTTCGCCGACGGCAGCTCCGCGAGATGGAAGAAGGCGGCGCGGCCAATCGGCAGTCCTGGCGCTGGACGCTGCCCGAGGTCTTCCTGGGCTTCATCGTCCTGGTCGTTGTGGCGCTGGCCCTCCGTACGCCGTCGCGGGGAGAGTTGTACCTCGTGCCAGGCGCTTTCGCGTTGACGTGCAGCGTCCAAATCCTGGTGGCGTTGCTGGCCGCGACGGGAGGGCTGGCGCGGCGTATCGCCACGCGGTGCGCGGCCTCGCTCCTCACGCTCGCGGTGGCCATCGGCGCCACTCTCGTGCGTGGGCCGCTGGCCGACGACGGCCTGGGCGTGGCCTACCTGTTTGAGGTGGTATATCCGGAACCGCAACGATCGGCCCTGTGGATTGTTGCTCAGGTCGGAATCGCGGCCGTATTGATGTTGGCTTGCCACGTGCACGCCGTGGCGCGTAGCGGCCACTTCGTTGTCAAGCGAGCGGCGGGCACGTGCCTGGTGCTCATCGTCGCCGCCGTCGTTGTCCCTCTGGGGCTGGTGTATCCAGGCATGGTGCCGCGGGCAGCCACCGTGGCGCCCCTGCCGAGATCGGAAACGTACGATAAGCTTCAGGCAGTCGGCGAGAAGGCCGCCGGCTTCAGGAACCCTGGCGATGTCCCTGCCTCGCTGATGGCGGAAGCGGCCGCGGCGCTGGAGGAACCAGGCCACGTCTATTTCGACCCCAGCGAGGTCCGCCGGAACGACCTCTCGGAGAAGTTTCACAGGTCATTTCACCAGGAACAGGTGCTTTCCCACGCCATCGACATGGCCGCGGCGAGGGCGGAACGAGCGGGCCGTTTTTCCGAGTGTCTCGAGCTGGCGATCCTGCAATGATTGCGACGGTTGCCCTTCCGACCTTGCTCGATTAGCGTTCATTAGCGCTTATCAGCGTTCCGAAATCTCCGCGCTCATCGACAACCGAGGGTCCCTGGCCAGATGTTTGCGATCACCCTAGCGGCCCTGCTCTTGGCGGCTGAGCCGGCGGCGAAGAGTCCTTACTTCACCATTCGCGTCGTGGACGACGAGACGGGCCGCGGCGTGCCGCTGGTGGAGCTGCGCACCGTCCACGGCGTTCGGCTGGTTACCGACAGCGCCGGCGTCGCCGCGTTCCACGAGCCGGGCTTGATGGACCACGACGTGTTCTTCTTCGTCGCGAGTCACGGCTACGAGTTCCCCAAGGACGGCTTCGGTTATCGCGGCAAGGCGCTACGGACCGCGCCCGGCGGCTCCGCCACGCTGCGGATCAAGCGGCTGAACATCGCCGAGCGGCTGTATCGCGTGACCGGCGGCGGCATCTACCGCGACAGCGTGCTGGTGGGCGAGAAGCCGGTGATCAAAGAGCCGCTCTTGAGCGGGCAGGTGCTCGGCTCCGACAGCGTGCTCAATGCCGTCTATCGCGGCAAAGTCTACTGGTTCTGGGGCGACACGAATCAGCCGCGCTATCCGCTGGGCAACTTCCACGTGCCGGGGGCGACATCGCTGCTGCCCGCCGGCGGCGGGCTCGATCCGGAGCGCGGCGTGGACCTTGACTACTTCGTCGATGACCGCGGCTTCGCCAAGGCCACCTGCAAGATGCCTGGCGCCGGCCCGACATGGGTCACTTCGCTGGTCGCGCTCGATGACCGAGGCCGCGAGCGGTTGTATGCGGCGTACGTGAAAGTCGAGCCGCCGCTGAAGGTCTATGCCCGTGGGCTGGCCGTGTTCAACGACGAGAAGCAGGAGTTCGAGCGCGTGGCGGAGGTCGAAATGACCGCACCGGCGTTTCCCTCGGGGCATGCCTTCCGGCACACCGAGGCGGGCGTCGAGTACGTCTACTTTGCCCATCCCTACCCGCTGACGCGCGTGCGGGCGACGGGGGAATCGTTCGCGCGCATCGGCGACTATGAGTGCTACACGTGCCTCAAGAGCGGCTCGCGGCTGGACGATCCGCAGATCGACCGGGATGCGGCTGGCCGCGTGATTACGCCTGGCGGAAGGATACGTCGGCCGTCGGGCCGGCCGAGCAGGCCAGCTTGATTCGCCGCGGCAAGCTGAAGCTCGACGAGGCGCTGCTGCGGCTACGCGATCGCGATACGGGCAAGCCGGTCATGGCGCACGGCGGCTCGGTGCACTGGAATGCTCACCGTCGCCGCTGGGTGATGATCGCCGTCGAGTCCGGCGGCACATCGTTCCTGGGCGAGGTCTGGTACGCCGAGGCCGACACGCCCCTGGGCCTTTGGGCGTACGCGGTCAAGGTGGTCACGCACGACCGCTACAGCTTCTACAACCCCAAGCAGCACCCGATGTTCGACCAGCACGGCGGCCGGGTGATCTACTTCGAAGGGACGTACACGCACACCTTCTCGGGCAACTCCGATCAGACGCCGCGGTACGACTACAACCAGGTGATGTACCAGCTGGACCTGGCCGACGAGCGGCTGGCGCTGCCGCGTCCGGTGTATGACGTGTCCGATGGGGAGAAGCCTGGCCCAGAGAAGGCGAGCTTTGAGAAGCCCGGCTTCTTGGAGACGCCGGGCTTCTGGGACGACCTCTTGAAGCGGCGCTTCGTAGGCACCGTCCGGACTGCTCCGGCGTTCTTCGCCTTCGATCGCCAGGCGCCAGGCAGCGTGCCGGTCGTGGCCGGCGAGAAAGGTCTGCGGGCGGGCAAGTCCGGCGAGGCCGGCGCGGTATTCCACGCCTTGCCCGCCGACATCAAATCGCCGCCGGCCGCGGCCAAGCCGCTCTATGAGTTCGTGCCGGACGCCCGCGGCCGGCGCGTTTATTCGACCGACGCCAAGTGGCAACGCCCGGGCTATCGGCGCACCGAGAAACCGCTTTGCCTCGTGTGGTGAGCAGCAACGATCGTCGCCTTTCGCTCTGCGAAAGGACGTTCTTTCGCGGAGCGAAAGACGACATGCGCGCCGAACGGCCCCCCGGCTAATTGGCGCCGATCTTCACGTCGATCGTGCTGAGCATGGCGGCCAAGGCCTTTTCCTTCTTGTTGATGCTGAGGATGTTTTCCAGCACGATCGGCCGGTCGGAGCCGCGCGGGAAGAGGACCAGGTTGCCCGACCGCAGCAGCAGGTACTCGAACACGTCGGCGATTTCCTTCTCCACCTTCAGCCGCTCGGTCGGGTAGCGGACCAGGTCCGACAAGAGTCCGCGGTGGTGCAACAGCTCGTTGCCGCAGATCTCCCAATAGTTGAAGCGGACCGTGACCATCACCGCCAGAAAGATCAGCCCCAAGGCCCCGGCGAACATGAAATAGAACACCGGATTGGCCACTGGCTGCACCGTCTGAAGAATCGCCCGCAGGCTGGGGGCAAGCTGCGGCTGGAAGGTGAACAGCAGCCACAAGCCGAGTATCAGCGCTACGCAGAAGAAGAACAGCGCCAGCCACGTGGCCCGCGGGAAGTCGAACCCCAGGATCACCAGGTTCGCCGACAGGATCAGCAGAAAGACCAGCGAGGTGCCGACGATCGTCGGCGATTCGTGGCTGGGGTCGCTGCCTCCCTGGGGATGGAAGGCCGTGATGATGCCGGCGATCAGGGCCGCGATGAACGAGGGATACAGGAACACGACCTTCGGAAACGGCACCAGGTACACGTTCTTCGGCTCGCTGCGGCGTTTCGAGGCGTTGGCGAGTTTGGTGGCAACGGCAGTGTCGGCCATGGCTTCCCCCGTCTTGGCTGGCGTGGTAAGAGCAGTCTCCCGGGCCAAACGGCCCCCGGCGCGGGCCCACCGGCAACTCCTTGCCGCCGTAGATCATGATGGGCATCCTTGCCGCGATAGTATTGTATTCCTTGGCGGCGCGGGGACCAGACGAATCGTGCCGCCCTTTGGAGTGCGGGGACTCGTCGCCGCTTTGGGATTCTCGGAGAGGTCAATTACATTACCCACGACGGCTGAATGGCTACGCCATGCCAAAAATCCTAAGCGGTGACGAGTCACCGCACTCCCAAGGGCTAGCAACCTTGCTCCGCGATGCTGGCAATGCTGCCACGGGGCGCCGATTTTGACGCCGGACCCGCGGGAGTTATGTTGGCGTTTCGGCGGCGGACGCAGCCCAAGTGCCGGCACTGCGTTGAGTCTGCTTCCGCGTCATCCACGTTGTGGCTCGTATGCTCTCCGGCCCAGAGATCGTCGATTTCCTCTGCGAACTGGGGATCACCCACGTCGTGTGGCTGCCCGATTCGGCCATCGGCCGTTGGGAGGAGGCGCTGGAGAGTGCCCCCGGAGTGCAGTTGGTGCGAGTTTGCCGCGAGGGAGAAGCTTGGGCCGTGGCGGCGGGCTTACACATCGGCGGGGCGAGGCCGATCGTGATGATCCAGAACACCGGCTTGTTCGAGTCGGGCGATGCCCTGCGCAACGTGCTGGTGGACATGCAATTGCCGCTGAGGGCCATCATCGGCTATCGCAGCTACCTGGTGGAGAACTCCACCGATTCGGCCCGTAAGTTTACCGAGCCGATCCTTCGGGCCTGGGGGCTGGACTACGTGATTCTCTCGGGGCCGGAGCCGCGCAGGCAGTTGCGCGAGCACTTCGCGAGCTGCGAGGCTGCGGGGCGAGCGGCGTTGGCTTTGCTGCCTGAGGGACGCTAATCCGATGAAGCGCCTGGCCATGAAGCGACTTAATGCAAAGTGCAAAGTGCAAAGTGCAAAATGCAAAATGCAAAGTGCAAAATGCAAAAGGAAGAATGCATGGCGCCGGGCTGGATCCTACTTGGCTTGGGCTGGGCGGGCGTTAGACTTCGCCGTGACGATTGACTTGGCAATGATTCTCATCAGTTGCTCGCACTCGTCACGGACTCTAGCCATGCGCGGCTCGGGCAGCAGCCTGCTCTTGATGATGAGCCGCAGCCAGCATCGTGATTCGCGAAGCTCCTTGAGGCAAATGCCCAACTTGTGGAGAAAGTCCTTCTTGCTCTCGGCACCACAGGCCTCCGAATAATTGGCGCAGGCGACGTCCCGCTGCGCACTAATTGGCCGGCAATGTGACGCCCCATGCGCGTGTCCGGAAGAGCGTCCACTACCTTCCCGACCCGAGCCGCAAACTCGAGCAACCGCTCCTCAAGATCATCGCCGGTACGCTTCATGAGGTTGTCTCGCAAGTGCCCTCGCTACTCCCCCACGCCATTTTGCACTTTGCATTTTGCACTTTGCATTTTGCATTCCCCGTTTCCCTACTCCGTCGCCAGTCCGCCGCCTTTGCAGCTCCGCCACCACCGTCCGCACGATGATATCCACCTGCCGCGGATCGGCCTGGGGCGTGCGTGCCGGGCAGCCGCCGACCGGCTCGTCTGTGAAGCCCTTCGTCGGCCAGCAGGCATTGCAGCTGGTCGCTGAGCACCGTCAGATCGACTTGCTGACTGGCCGACAGCGGCTGGCGGCCGCGGCCGGTGTTGAAGCCGCGGAGCCGCAGGGCCGCGCGGAAGCCTTCGGGGAACTCGGCCGAGTAGAGCATCGTGTCGAACAGCGGAGCAGCCGGTATTGCAGGTCGCGGGCTTCGTCGAACTTGCGGCGCCACGGCGTCAGGTCGTAGAGCTTGCGCGTGATCTCGGGCACGACGCCGCTGGTGGCGTTGGTGCCGCCGTCGCAGCCGATCAGCAGCATCGGCATCAGGGCGGCGTCCCAGCCGGTGAGGAACGCAGAAGTCGGGCCGCAGCGGCCGCACGGCGGCGATCATCCGCATCATGTGCGGCAGGTCGCCCGAGCGAGTCCTTGATCGCCACGACCCGCGGGCATTCCTCGGCCAGCCGCTGCACCGTCGGCACGTCGATCGGCGAGGCGAACATCGGGATGTTGTAGAGCGTGACGTCGATCGGCGAGTTGTCGGCGATCTCCTTGAAGTACGCGTACACGCCGGCCGGGCTGAGCTTGTAGTAAAACGGCGAGACGATCGCCACGGCCCGGCAGCCGAGCGCGTGGTAGTGCTCGCAGGCCTTGATCGTTTCCCGGACGTTGGCCTCGGCGGCCCCGGCCAGGATCGGCACGCGGCCGCGCGGTCTGGTCGGCGATGATCTCGATGATCCGCCGCCGCTCCTCGGCCGTGAAGCGCGTGAACTCGCCGGTCGAGCCGTTGGGATACAGGCCGTGCACGCCGCGGTCGATCAGCCAATCGACGTAGCGCCGCAGCTCGGCCTCGTTGATCTCGCCGTCGTCGTCGAGCGGCACGATGTTGGGAACGTAGATCCCTTGAATACGCGGGGGTTGAGACATTGCGACGGATCGTGTGAGATCAGAGATCGGAGGTCAGTTTTGAGTCAGTTTCAGCGGGTCAGAAGTCCAACAGAGCCAACCACGATGGTGGTCAAGCACCGCAATTCGGTGCTCCCGGCCCCACAGCCGTTGGCGCTTGCGGTTAGCGCGGGGCCGTCCTCAACTCTACTCCCCCGTCCCCGCGCGGCGCGGCGTTCAAGATACCCGCTAGCACGCGGGGGAAAATCCGGCCGATTCGCGGCAAATTGGTGGAATTGGGTTTTTGGGGGGATTATGATTTTGCCGCGTGTGCGTGGTTGTTGCATTGCATTCCTCATTGCGGAGACTTGCGGATGAAGAAGTGGATTGCAGGCTGCATTGTGCTGGCCCTGATGACCGGCGGTATGGCCACGGTGAAGGCCGAAGATCTGGCGATCAAGGACGTGATGAAGAAGGCCCACCAACCCCCGGAGAAGGGCAAGCCCACGCTCCTGGCCAAGGTGAGCACCGGCAAAGCCAGCGACGACGAGAAGAAGATGCTGGTGGAGTTGTACGAGGCCCTGGGCAAGAACAAGCCGCCCAAGGGAGACGAGGACGAGTGGAAGAAGCGCACTGACGCCCTGGTGAAGGCCGCCAAGGCCGCCGAAGAGGGCGCCAAGGACGCCGGCAAGCAGCTCGGCAAAGCGTCGAATTGCCTTGCCTGCCATAAGGCCCACCGGGCGTAATTGATCGCCCGAAGTGGTGGCAACCCCTGATACTCCATCCTCAGATCGAGCGAGTCACCCCTTTCCCTGACGGCCCACCGGGACCGCGGTCCTGGTGGGCCGTTGCGTTGCGCCACACCTCCACGGCCCTACACCATCGGCTGCCCTCCGTTAGAGACGCTGCGCCATCGAAACGATCCCATAAAACGCCTCGCGCCGCGTGCGCTGGCGGCGGGCGTTTCTCAGGCATCTTCGCTAAGTGATGGTGAGGCCGCGGGTTAATCGTCACGCCGCGCCTAGCGAGGCGACCGCGCAGGAATTGGCACGATGAGTGCTTTACGGCGTAGCGTCGCTAGGATAAAAGAAAGCCTGCGACACGACACGATCCCCCCCGCGGCAACCGCGGCCCCGCAAGGCCACGGCACGCGGGACCAGGGATCTCCAACAACTACCGTCCACGGACGCTTCAATATCACGGCCCCTGCCTCCGCGATCCATTGGGTTCGCGGAGGCATTCGCTTTTTCGGGACCTCGTCCCGGTCGGGCACGTCGAGATTCTTCGCTGCGCACAGAATGACGCGCGCGCGCAAGCATGGCGCGCGGCGCTCAGAATGACACACGGCGCTACGAATGCCGGGCACTCGTTCAGGCGGCCCGAGCCATGGTAGGCAGCTCAAGGACGGAGGGGCCTGCGTCGGCCCTTTCCAAAGGCGGCGCTGCCGCGACCGCCGCTTCCCCGCCCAGCTCGATGGTCCGCAGCAATTGTCCGCCGTCGGTGCAGATGCACACCGTGCCAGTTTCCGCGGTCAGCGTGGCCACCAGCGCGCCCTGGCGATAGGCCCGGCCGTAGTAGTAGCCGCGCCGCAGCAAGATCGTCTCGATGATCTCGGCGTGGCTGACCGCCCGGTACTGCAATTCGCCGAATGCGCCAGCACCGCTTCGCGGACATCCTCCGGATGAGGCATGCTTGGCATCGGGCGCTGCTGGGTTGAGGCGGTGGAAGTGACAGCCTCCCCAGACATCGACCCCGAGTGGCCCGCGGCTTTGGCAAGCACGGCGCGCACGGCAGAGTTCCGCTGGCTCGCCTAAATCGCCAATCCCCGGCTAGCAGAGCATGGTCAGGATGGCCATGCCCCGCCTGCCGGGGATCAGCACGCAGGGGAAGTTGCCGGCAGTCTGGGAAATGCCGGCGAGCGTCGAGGCCGGACCGGCAAGCGTCGAGGCCGGACCGGCGAGCGTCGAGGCGTAAGCCCGACGTGCAAGTTACTCGCAGTCTTCGACGAGCCTACGGCGTGGGCCCCGGTTGCACGGGAATCGTCTGCGGCACGGCGCCCGGAATCACGGTCCCTCCCGGCACTAGCGTGGCACCCGGCACGACCGTCGGCCCGAAGTTGGCGCTCCCCCCCCATAGCCGTTGCATCCGCCACAGCCGTTACAGCCCCCGCACGCGCCATGCCCACCATACCCGCCATGCCCACCATACCCGCCATGCGAACAGCCGCAGGGGCTGCTGCAGCACGAGTTGCCGCCACACGGGTCGCAGCACGTATTGCTGCAACACGGATCGCAGCCGGGCGATTGGAAACGGGAGAACAATCCCGGCCGCCACGACATTCCGCGATCACACGGATCGCACGGATCGTCGGTCAGGCAGCAGCCAGTAGCACTGGCCACCAACAGAGTTGCCGATAATAGCGTTAGCCTCTTCATACGGGCCTCCTAAGGACAGCCGGCTCGTGTTTCGAGGCTGCGGGTCACGCAACCATACATCGCCGTGCGCGATGTGCAAACGAAACGTGTCTCCTTTTTTCCCCAGGGCGAATATTTTGACCGTCACGCGCGCCGAAAAGCGGCTACGTTTGCTTGTTGACAAAAGGCAACACACCAATCGACCCTCCGCATCCCTCATGCGATCGCTCTATCCCGCCCAATCGACACGACCGCGCCTCGCGCTCCAGGCCCGGCGATATTTGTTTTCATCACGCTATTCTGCCTGGCGCCGATTCGTTCGGAAGATGTGGGGCACATTTCCAAACGTGCCCCGCTTCCGGCCGCTGAGGCCATGCCCGCCGATTGCTGCGATCAGGTGTGGCTGATCAGCGCTCGCCAGGTATGCTCGTGCTGCGGCGACCAGCCGCCGCGGCTCCGCTTCTGGCGTCACGAGGCCTGCCGCTGGACGCCGGCCAGCCTCGAGGAGTTCCTGGCCAGCGACGTGCCGGGCATGCCCACCTGCTTCTGGATTCACGGCTGGCGCGTCGCTGCCTGCGACGCCCAGCAGATTGGCTGGAGCGTCTACCGCCGGCTCAAGAGTCAGTCGTGCGGGCCGTTCCGCCTGGTGATCTGGTCCTGGCCGAGCGAGCAGACCCAAGGACTGCTCGAAGATGCCCGGCAAAAGGCCCACCTCTCCGACATCGGCGCCTATCCGCTGGCCTGGGTCGTCGATCAGATTGACCCGCGCGTGCCGGTGAGCATGGTGGGCTTCAGCTTGGGCGCCCGCATCGCCACCGGCTCGCTGCACTTGCTCGGCGGCGGCTGCCTGGTCGGCTGCCGACTGCACCACCGGGTGCACCCCGAGCGCTGCCCCGCGCGTGCTGTGCTCCTGGCGGTGCGCTGGACAACTTCTCGCTGGCCGCGGGGCAGCGCAATGGCGAGGCGCTCTGTCAGACCGATCGCATGCTGGTGATGGTCAACGACAGCGATATGGTGCTGAACTGGTATCCGCTATTGTGCGGCTGGAGCGGCCCCGAGGCGATCGGCTACACCGGCAGCATCGGCAACCTGGGCCCTTGCCACGGCGCCTACCGCCACATGTGCGTCGGGCAGATCGTCGGCCGCCAGCACGACTGGGCGCTGTATTTCAGCTCTTGCTACCTGCTGTCGGCGATTGCCGACACGGCCCTTTTTGCCGACCGCCCCTCGGGCGAAGTCCTCGCGCCGGCCAAGCAAACCGTTCGGCAAAGTGTGCCACGGCGTACCCGGGCGAAGTAGCCGCGAGCGATGAAAGTAGCGGCGGCTTCCAGCCGCCGCGGGAGAAGGATGCTCCCGCTACGTCTCTCGGCCATGCGACTGCGGAGCAATTCGACCGGCGGACAGCCGTGCGCCTTGCTCATCAGCGGCTGGGAGCCCGTGCCAGTGCGCCCTCGTCCAGCTCATGGCACAACGACGCGTGCGTAATCCACGCCCGTCGAGTATCTTATGCGAAGACGAAACGGGCTTGCTCGTTGGAGTCCGCCATGCGTCGAGCTTCTGGAACTCGTTAATGAAACGGAATTGACGAAGTCAGAGAAAAGCGCCGCCCTGCGCTCTCCAAGTGAGCGGCCATAAGTCAGTACATCGTCGGCTTTCGCTCCGCGAAAGCGCATCCTTTCGCGGAGCGAAAGGCGACATTAACGCAAGGCAAACGCCCATGGACCCGCGCCTCGACCATCAGCTTCTCCTCACGCGGCGCCACTTCTTCGGCCGCGCGGCCACCGGCATCGGCACGATGGCCTTGGCCTCGCTGCTCGATCCGCGGCTGTTGCCCGCGGCAGAGGACCGCGGCGCCGGCGCCGGCGTGAGCGGTTTCCCCCACTTCGCCCCCAAGGCCAAGCGCGTCATCTACCTGTTCCAGTCCGGCGCGCCGTCGCAGATGGACCTGTTCGACTACAAGCCGAAGCTGGCCGGCCTGCGCGGCACGGAGCTGCCCGACTCGATCCGCCAGGGCCAGCGGCTGACCGGCATGACCGCGACGCAGGCGAGCTTCCCGGTCGCGCCGTCGCAAGTTCACGTTCGCCCAGCACGGCAAGAGCGGGGCGTGGGTCAGCGAGCTGCTGCCGCACACGGCGCAGCGTCGCCGACGACCTCTGCTTCGTCAAGTCGATGCACACCGAGGCGATCAACCACGACCCGGCGATCACGTTCTTCCAGACCGGCGCCCAGCTCGCCGGCCGGCCGAGCATCGGGGCGTGGCTCGCCTACGGCCTGGGCAGCGAGAACGACGACCTGCCGGCGTTCGTCGTCCTGATCTCGCAGGGCACCGGCAACCCGGCCGACCAGCCGCTCTACGACCGCCTCTGGGGCAGCGGCTTCCTGCCGTCGCAGTACCAGGGCGTGAAGTTCCGCTCGGCCGGCGACCCGGTGCTCTATCCTGTCGAACCCGCCGGGCGTCGACGCCGAGCCGCGCCGGCGCGATGCTCGACGACCTGGCCGAGCTCAACCAGCTGCAAGCTGGAGCGAGACCGGCGACCCGGAGATCGCCACGCGCATCGCCCAGTACGAGATGGCCTTCCGCATGCAGACCGAGCGTGCCGGAGCTGACCGACCTGTCGAGCGAGCCGGCAGCGACGTCTTCGAGCTGTACGGCCCCGACGTCGCGCAAGCCCGGCACGCTTCGCCGCCAACTGCCTGCTGGCCCGGCGGCTGGCCGAGCGCGGCGTGCGCTTCGTCCAGCTCTTCCACCGCGGCTGGGACCAGCACACGCAACCTGCCGCAAGCAGATCGCGCGGCCAGTGCCGCGACACCGACCAGCCGACGGCCGCGCTGGTCACGGACCTGAAGCAGCGCGGCCTGCTCGACGACACGCTCGTCGTCTGGGGCGGCGAGTTCGGCCGCACGGTCTACTGCCAGGGCACGCTGACGGCCGACGACTACGGCCGCGACCATCACCCGCGCTGCTTCACCGTCTGGCTGGCCGGCGGCGGCATCAAGCCGGGCATCACGCTACGGCGAGACCGACGACTTCTGCTACAACATCGCCGAGGACCCGGTCCACGTCCACGACCTGCACGCCACGATCCTGCACTGCCTGGGCATCGACCACGAGAAGCTGACCTTCCGCTTCCAGGGCCGCGACTACCGGCTGACGGACGTGCATGGGAAGGTGGTGAAGGGGGTTCTTGCCTAGAGCTTGAGCTTTGCCGTAGTCGTGGGCAGGCAGGGAGAGCGACGCTTGAGTAAGATCGGACAGATTCGGGCGTTGGTCCAAAATGGCCTGTACTATCTCACAGAACACGCCGACGATGAGGCCGTGGCCGACGGCTTCAGCGTTTACGATGTTGAGGAAGGCCTGCTCAACGGAAGGGTTCGACGAAGCTGGCCGAAGGAAGAGAAGTACGAGGTGATTGGCGCTGCGTTGGACGGCCGAAGGATCGGAATCGTGTGTCGAGTCACGAAATCTGGAAAAGTGCGGGTCATCACGGTTTACGAAGACAGACCATAACCAACGGAGAAAGCTGTGGGATTCTGGGAAGGGGAAACCTGCGAATACTGCGGCGGCGAACTCCAAGAGAAGTTCGTAACGCTGCATCGCAAGGTCAAGGGCAAATACATTCTGGTCGAAAACGTGCCTGCCGGGGTTTGCAAGCAATGCGGCACTCGGTATTACGCGGCGAACGTGCTCAAGATGATCGAAGAGCGGCTGCGCGGTAAGCAAAAGGCGACCCGCGAAGTGGTCGTGCCCGTGTACTCGCTCTGATCTCGCGGCACACCAACGAACCAGGCCGAGGAAGAAAGGTTCTCTGGCGTCATGAAGCCCGCACTCCTACCCGCTCTTATCTTGGCGATCGTTGGCAGCGGTTGCTCGTCCGATTCGCCGAAGCCTTCGACGGCCAAACCGCCGAGCAAGACGGAATGGAGCAATGCCATCGCCTTGGGCGATACGGAAAAGGTACGGGCGCTGGTCAAAGCCGGTGCGGACGTAAATGCCACGATAAACGATAACGATAGCACGGCCTTGCACGTGGCCGTGATGCTGGACCAGGCGGAAATGGTGGAAATCTTGCTGGACGCCAACGCGGACATCGATGCGGCTACGGACCTGGGTGTGACCCCGCTATTGGCGGCGGTGACCTTTAAGCAAGAGGATATTGCGGAGCTGCTGATCAAGCGGGGGGCCAACGTTGATGCGCAACAGTGCGGGAACCAGCGCCTCTGATCATGGCTGCAACCAACAAGCTGGATCGCGTCGGTCTGGCGCTCGTTGACGCCGGATGTGACGTCAGCCTTGCGACAAAAGGACACGGCACCACTGCAATCATGATGGCCGCGCACAACGACCTCGCGGAACTCGCCAAGGCGCTCATCGCACGCGGCGCTGATCCGCAAATCAAGGACCAGCACGGCAAGAGCGCCTTGGACTACGCCAAAACCGGCGAAATGAAGGCCACCCTGACGCCGGCCAAGAAGACGTAGTCGCGTCGATAGTATGATCGGCTCGAATCGAGCCGACCCTCAATGCGGGACCGCCAAGCTAACTTTTCAGCGCCCAACTCCCCGGCCCCCAGCAGCTTCAGATTCAGCGATCCGCCGCTGAACAGCATTTCATCCAGCGCCAGGTCCACGTCGCCACGATTGATCTCCGAGATTCCGTTCCGCTCGATGTGGAACTGAATGATTCGCCGCATCAGTTCTTTGATGAAGGCCGCACTCACGCCTTGTGTCCGGCGGACGATCTCAGCCACCACGTCCGCAGGCAACCTGGCATCTTTGGCGTAGAGCAAGACCAGCTTCTCCCGTCCCACGTCGTCGGGCAGGGGGAACTCGATGGCTTGATCGATGCGGCCCGGACGGGAAGCCAGCGCCATCTCCAGAGCTTCCGGACGGTTCGTCGTGAGGATGAACAGGATATCCGCCTCTTCCTTCAAACCATCCATTTCGTTGAGCAACTTGTTCAGCAGAACCTCTTCGCAGGCGCTATTCATGCTGCCGCGGTCGCGAGCAATGAGGTCCACGTCTTCCAGGACCACGATGCTCGGTTGCAGCAAGCGAGCCAAGATCATGTATTCGCTCAGCAGCCCGACTTGCTCCGCCGAGACCAAGAGGGTCGTATGCCCTTCTAACGCCCGCGCCAGGTAGTGGATGGTGTGCGTCTTGCCCGTTCCCGGTGGGCCGTAAAATAATAGCCCCTTCTTCGTGGCCTGGCGAAACTGCGCGAGCCGCTCCCGTTGCTTCACAAACTGGATCACGTTCCGTTCCAGCAGGGCCAGCGTGGATGAAGGCAAAATCACCTGATCGCGCTCGACGGTCCGCAACTCGTGGACCGTGATGCCGGTGGATTCTCCGGAGTAAGAGTTTTCTGAGAGTTCTAGCGAGAGAATCTTCCCCCGGTACGATTCGGCTCTGAGGATCGATTGTTCCAGGTGCTTAAAGAACTCTTGACTGATCCGAGTCCCCTCCACCGAGTTCGGGGTGCCTACGTGAAACTGCATCCCCGTGGTGCGGCCATAGTGTCCTGTAGGCGCCAGCAGCACCGCGAACCGCATGCCGCCGTGTTCGAGCAGCCACAGGCCATTCTTCAAGACTCGAACAGGCTCCTCCTCGCCAATGTTGATTTCTTCATACTCCGGCGGCGTCGCCACGGCCGGATTGTTCTGGCTCTCGACGATGCAGTCCGACAGCGACACTCCCTCGTGGCTGTATTCCCGACGAATCCCGCAGAAGTGCAGGATGCGAGCTTCCTCGCCGAAGAGCTGGTCGATCGCTCGCTGTAGATCGGCCCTTACCCGGAAAGGGAATTGACGTTCAGAAATCGTGACCTCGTCGGCCGGCGTGGGATGGAAGTGCGACAAGAGCAACCACGAAATGCCGGGCGGTCCCTGCTTTTTGGCAGCGGCCTGAGCCATTTGTCGCCAGACGAACCCGTAAGCAGCTCCGCCGCCGATTAGCAACCCAACGAACAACCAGCCCAGGTAATCCACAAGTCATCCCCCAAAGGTACTCGCACCGCGCAGTTCACCCAACACCGACCGACACGCTCCAGAAAAGAAGGTTCGTGTCACAAATGACCTCGTCAGACTTTCACTCCAACTCTCCCAGCGCGGCCACGAACGTCGCCAATGCTTCGGCCCCAAAAAGGACGAAGCGGACCAGCTCCACCGGTCCCTCCTCTGCGAGAAACTCCCACGCCGTAGCCAACGCAATGCGGGCGGCCTGATCGATCGGATACCTGTAGGCCCCCGTGCTTAGCGAAGGCAAGGCTACGCTGCGGCATTTGTGCTCCCGAGCCAGCTCCAGGGACGCCCGATAGGCTGAGCGCAGCAGTTCTGGCTCTCCGTGGCTTCCACCGTGCCAGACTGGCCCCACCGCGTGGATCACGTATTTGGCAGGCAAGTTGCCGGCGCAGGAGATCACTGCCGAGCCGGTCGGGCAGCCGTCGGGATAGCGGCGGGCCGTCTCGCGCATGATCTCCGGGCCGCCGCGGCGGTGGATGGCCCCATCGACACCGCCGCCGCCCGCGAGCTGGCTGTTGGCGGCATTCACGAGCGCGTCCACCACCTGCTCGGTGATGTCGCCCTGAACGAGTTCGAGTGTCTTACCCTGCCTCGTGCATGGCATGCGCCGGTCTCCGTGACGGTGCGACTGACTGTTCGGCGGAACAAGACGAACTAAAGAACCGCCCCACGATTATCCGACAATTTCGGGCCGTAAGGCAACAGAGTGATTTGCTTGGCGGTGCGGCTTGTTGCTTGGTCCGCCTCGTCGGACGAAAAGTTCGCATCCGCGGGACGGACGATTACAATGTGCCGCTAAAGTAGCCATCAGTAGCCACCTCGCTCCGCGAGATGAGCCGCTCGCGGAGCGAGCGGTCCACATGGGTGTGCCCACCGGACAATTGAGCCTGCCGGCCCGCGCCTGCCTGAAGGATGCGGGCCATCCCTCCCGCCTTTACGACAGGATTTCCCATGCCTCGCCGCTACGCGTTTCGCGCTCCGCTATGGCTGTGCCTCGTCGTGTGGTTCGCTTTGCCGGCAGTCCGCGCGGCCGACGGCGAAAAGTTCTCTTGGCCCGGCTGGCGAGGGCCGCATCACGACGGCGTGAGCCGTGAGACCGGGCTGCTCAAGGAGTGGCCCAAAGACGGCCCGCGCGTCGTGTGGCAGGTGGAGAACGTCGGCGTCGCCTATTCGTCGCTCGCGGCGGCCGGCGGCCGCATCTACACCCAGGGCGACCTGGACGGCGTCGAGCACATCCTTTGCCTCAGCGAAAAAGACGGCTCGCGCATCTGGGCCGTGCAGCCCGAGCCGGTGAAGAAGGCCCTCGATGCCCGCATCGCCACGCAGATGAAACAGGCCGACCGCAACGCCAACGGAGTGCTGGACGAGCCGGAGGCCCTGGCGCGGTTGGGCTGGGAGTTCAACCGCTACGACCAGGCCGCCGAGGGAGACCCGGCCGAGATCGCCGCCGCCCGCGCCAAGCGTCTGCTGGAACAGCTCGACAAGAAAGAACGGCGACGGCCGCCTGACCTTCGACGAGGCCGGGTCTGCATTCCGCAACGACCTGCCCAGCATCGACTCGGCCGATCGGCAGGCCAACGCCGCTGAGCTGGCCCAACGGCGCACCGCGGCGCTGCGTGAAGGCGCTCGATGCCAACGGCGACGGCCGGCTCGACCGGCGCGAGTCGAACAACTCGCCGCTGGCCCCGCGCTTCGGCCAGATCGACCAGAAGCCCGCCGGCGGCAAGGGCGCCGGCAGCAAGGGCGCCGGCAGCAAGGGCGACGAGCAGCTCACTGCCGCGGAGATCGAGGCCTATCTGGCGAAATCCGAGGCCGGCAAGGACGGCGTGCTCACGGCCGCTGAGCTATCGGCCTACTACCGCAGCCGCTCGCCGGGCCGCGACGGCCGGCTGACGGCCGAAGAGCTTCGCGGCGCGCTGGGCGGCTATCGCAACGGCTATGGCGATGGCCCGCGCGGCACGCCGACGCTCGACGACGGCAAGCTCTACGTCGAAGGCGGCAGCGGCGACCTGACGTGCCTGGATGCCCAGACGGGCCGCACGATCTGGCACCGCAACCTGGCCCGCGATCTGGGCGGCGGCGTGCCCGGCTGGGGCTATTCCGAGTCGCCGCTGGTGGTGGGCGACCGCCTGTTCGTCACGCCCGGCGGCAACCAGGGCACGGTGGCCTGCCTGGAGAAAGCGACCGGCGAGGTCGTGTGGCGCAGCAGCAACAAGGAGGCGGCGCAATACAGCTCGCCGGTGCTGGCCGAGCTGGGCGGCCGCCGGCAAATCGTGCAGTTCGCCCGCAATAGCGTGTTCGGCATAGACTTCCAGACCGGCCAGCACCTCTGGAGCTATAGCGCGGCCAACAACGGCACGGCCAACATCACCACGCCGATCGCCCAGGCCGATCACGTCTTCGCCGCCAGCGGCTACGGACAAGGCGGCGGCCTGGTGAAGATCACGGCCGCCGGCGACGGCCAGCAAGTGGGCGAAGTCTATTTCGAGAAGCGGATGGCCAACCAGCACGGCGGCCTGGTGAAGGTGGGCGACTACCTGTACGGCTTCGGCAACGGCGGCCTCCTGTGCCTCCACTACCTGACGGGCAAGGTCGCCTGGACCGCCCGCAGCGTCAGCAAAGGCTCGCTCACGGCCGCCGACGGCATGCTGTATCTCTTGGGCGAAGGGCACCAGGTAGCCCTGGCCGAGGCGAACCCCCAGGAATACAAGGAGCACGGCCGCTTCCGCATCGAAAACCTGGGCCGCTCGAGCTGGGCCCACCCGGTGGTCTGCAACGGCCGTCTCTACATCCGCAACCTCGGCCGGCTGACGGCGTACGACGTGGCGGCGAAGCCATAGGGCCGCGGATCGCCACGCCGCGCGCCGCGCACACTAACGCGACGCGTAAGCGAGGGAGCGGCGGGAGACGCTCGGAGTCGCGCCGGACTCGCGCGAGGCGGATCTCCCTCGCTTACGCGTCGGGCTAGTGTCGGATTGGACATCGCGGCTTCGCTTCGAACGCCGTCGGTGTTCGCCTCGTAGAGCGACTCCTGCCTTCGCCGTCGATTGCGATTCTGGCCTTTCCGTCATGGGGAAAAACGGTCATCTATTAGGAAGTTTGTTCCGCGAAGCGGACCGGCTCTGCATATGGACCAGGCCTCGCACAACAAGATCGTCTCCTTCATCTGGGGCATCGCCGATGATGTTCTCCGCGACGTGTTCGTGCGCGGAAAATACCGCGATGTCATCCTTCCGATGTGCGTCTTGCGCCGCCTCGACGCCGTGCTGGAACCGACCAAGAAGGCAGTCCTCGAAACCAAGGATCTGCTCGACAAAGCGAACATCACGGAGCAGCGCCCGGCCCTTTGCAATGCCTCGGGCCAGGCGTTTTACAACACGTCGAAGTTCACGCTGCGCGACCTCAAGGCCCGTTCCAGCCAGCAGCAGCTCCGGCAGGACTTCGAAGCGTATCTCGACGGCTTCTCGCCCAACGTTCAGGACATTCTGAGCAACTTCGAGTTTCGGAACACCGTGCCCCGGCTCTCGAAGGCGGATGCGCTGGGGACGATAATCGGGAAGTTCCTCGACCCGGATATGGAGAAGGAAGCGGAAGGGTTGCTGGAGGAGCTTCTGGCTCCGACGGAGGCGCGGCCATGAAGAAGCAACCGAAGAAAAAGTCCGTAAAGGGCGCGAAAACCAAGACGGAGCTGATCGTCTCCACATCGGCGGTGGCCAAGGTGGGACACGAGTCGTCCTTTGCCGAAGTCGTGAACCTGATCCAGCAGACGCGGCAACGGACGTTTCAGGCGATCAATGCCGCGCTGGTTGATCTCTACTGGCGCGTCGGTGAGTACATCAGCCGCAAGCTGGAGACGGCCGCCTGGGGCGAGGGTGTGGTCGATGAACTGGCTCGGTACATCGGGCGGCAGCATCCCGACATCAAGGGTTTCACCCGCGCGAGCCTGTTTCGCATGCGGCAGTTCTACGACACTTACCAGGGCAACCAGATTGTCGCACCACTGGTGCGACAATTGCCGTGGACCCATAACCTGCTGATCCTGAGCCGCTGCAAACGAGAGGAAGAGCGTGAGTTCTATCTGCGCCTCTGCTTGCGTGAACGCTGGGGCAAACGCGAGTTGGAGCGGCAACTGTCGGGGGCACTTTTCGAGCGGACGGTTCTCTCGCCGCCAAAAGTGTCACCGCTGGTGACACAATTGCATCCGGAAGCCTTGGCGGTCTTCAAGGACACGTACCTCCTGGACTTCCTCGACCTGCCGGACGGGCATTCCGAGACGGATTTGCAGCGCGGCCTGGTCGGCAATCTGCGGAAGTTCTTGCAGGAACTGGGGGCCGACTTTACGTTCGTCGGCGAGCGGTTCCGGGTCGAGGTCGGCGGTCGCGACTTTGAGCTGGACTTGCTGCTCTTCCACCGCGGATTGAATTGTCTGGTCGCCGTCGAATTGAAGATCGACGAGTTCCAGCCGGAGTATCTCGGCAAGCTGGAGTTCTACCTGGAGGCGCTCGACCGCGACGTGCGCAAGCCGCACGAAGGCCCTTCGATCGGCTTACTGCTCTGCGCGACCAAAGACAGCGAAGTGGTCGAGTACGCCCTCAGTCGTGCGGTCTCGCCAGCCCTGATCGCGGAGTATCAGACACAGCTCCCCGACAAGAAGCTGCTGCGAGCCAAGCTCCACGAGTTCTACATCCTGCTCGACCCACCGGACGCGGTGGATGACGTTTGGCCCAAGACAACTCAAAAGCGGGAGCCGAAGGGACGGGGGGAATGATCGACGGACTCCAGCCTCGACCTCACGGTCGCTGATGGCATGCTGTATCTCTTGGGCGAAGGCCACCAGGTGGCCCTGGCCGAGGCGAACCCCCAGGAATACAAGGAGCACGGCCGCTTCCGCATCGAAAACCTGGGCCGCTCGAGCTGGGCGCACCCGGTGGTCTGCAACGGCCGACTCTACATCCGCAACCTTGGCCGGCTGACGGCCTACGACGTGGCGGCGAAGCCCTAGCGCCGCGGATCGCCCTGCCGCGCCCCAGGCACACTAACCCGACGCGCAAGCAAGGGAGCGGCGTGTCAGGCTCGGAGGCGCACGGGAGTCGCGAGGCGGTTCTCCCTCGCTTGCGCGTCGGGCTAGTGTCGGATTGGACATCGGTTTTCGCTTCGAACGCGGTCGATGTTCGCCTCGTTGAGTCTGAGCAATTGACAGCGTCTTGTGCCACCCGTCAGAATCACACACCTTCCTTTGGCGGCTTGTCGGGGCGAGCACCAAGGCGAGCAAGGCTGCCGCCAGCTTACGCGCCCGAGCAAGCATCATGCCCGTCGAATCCACGACCGCATCCGATCTCTCCTACGCCGACACCCTCTGGAAAGCCGCCGACGCCCTCCGCGGGCAGGTCGATGCCGCCGAGTACAAGCACGTCGTCCTCGGCCTGCTGTTCCTCAAGTACATCTCCGACTCGCTTCGAGTCCCGCCGCGACGAGCTCAAGGCCGAGCTGACGAAGGACGGCATCAAGGGCAAGCAGCTCGAAAGCCTGCTCGAGAGCCGCGACGAGTACACCGCCGAGCGCGTCTTCTGGGTGCCGCCCGAGTCCCGCTGGCCGAACCTCCAGAACCAGGCGACCCGCCCCGACATCGCCACGCTCATCGACGACGCCATCCTCGCCGTCGAGCGCGACAACCCGAACCTCAAGAGCAAGCTCCCGCGCGACTACGCCCGCCGCGGCATCGAGCCGGTCAAGATGAAGGGGCTGATCGACCTCATCGCCGACATCGGCTTCAAGGGCAGCCGCGACAAGGCCCGCGACACGCTCGGCCGCGTCTACGAGTACTTCCTCGGCAAGTTCGCCGCAGGCCGAAGGCAAGCTCGGCGGCGAGTTCTACACGCCGCGCTCGCGTCGTCCGCGTGCTGGTCGAGATGCTCGAGCCCTACGAGGGCCGCGTCTACGACCCCTGCTGCGGCTCGGGCGGCATGTTCGTGCAGTCCGAGAAGTTCGTCGAGGCCCACGGCGGCCAGCGCACCGACGTCTCGATCTTCGGCCAGGAGTCCAACCCCACGACGTGGCGGCTGGCCCACATGAACCTCGCCATCCACGGCATCGAGGCCAACCTCGGCGCAGCAGCCGGCCGACACGCTTCCTCCGCGACCAGCACCCCGACCTCAAGGCCGACTTCATCCTCGCCAACCCGCCGTTCAACGTCAGCGACTGGTCCGGCCAGCTGCTGCGCGGCGACGAGCGCTGGACGCTACGGCGACCCGCCCGTCGGCAACGCCAACTACGCCTGGATCCAGCACTTCATCCACCACCTCGCCCCGCCCAACGGCCGCGGCGGCGGCGTGGCCGGGTTCGTCATGGCCAACGGCTCGCTGTCGAGCAACACCGGCGGCGAGGGCGAGATCCGCCGCAAGATCGTCGAGGCCGACCTCGTCGATTGCATCGTCGCCCTGCCGGCCCAGCTCTTCTTCACCACCGGCATTCCCGTCTGCCTCTGGTTCCTCACCCGCGACAAGACCGGCAAGAACCTCAAGCACGGCGGACCGCGACGGCGCAACGGGCGAGACGCTGTTCATCGACGCCCGCAAGCTCGGCACGATGCAGACCCGCACGCTCCGCGTGCTCACCGGAGGCGATGACGGCGAGACATGCTGGCCGACGGCATGGGCGATCCGATGCCCGATTCCGACATCGGCCGCATCGTCTACGCCTTCCGCCAGTGGCGCGGCGAGCCCGCTCCGGCATGGTGGGACGAGAAGCAGCACGGCGAGTGGGCGTTCCGCCCCATCCCCGGGTTCTGCAAGGCCGCGACGATCGAGGAGATCGCCAAGCACGGCTTCGTCCTCACCCCCGGCCGCTACGTCGGGGCGGAGGAACAGGAGGACGACGGCGAGCCGTTCGCCGAGAAGTTCCCGGGCCTAGTGGCAGAACTAGAAGAGCACTTCGCCGACGGGGAGCGATTGACGGCGATCATCCGTGAGCGGCTTGCCGAGGTAAGTCAAGATGGCTAGTGCGTGGCCGCCAGTGAAGCTCGGACATGTGACCGTGAACCACGATTCGCGCCGGGTGCCGGTGCGCGAACGTGATCGCAGGCCCGGCCCGTACCCGTATTACGGAGCATCGGGCGTCGTCGATCATGTCAGTGAATTCTTGTTTGAGGGCCTGCATCTTCTGATCGCAGAGGACGGCGAGAACCTGCGATCGCGGCAGGTCCCAGTCGCATTTCTGGCAGATGGGCGATTCTGGGTGAACAACCATGCGCACGTCGTCACTGGAAACGAGCATGCGGATACCCGGTTCTTGTGCTATGTGCTCGCCGCGACTGACATCAGTGGCTACATCACCGGATCGGCTATTCCGAAACTTAGCCAGCAGGCCATGAATGCCATCGAAATCCCCCTACCGCCGCTTGAGGTGCAGGCGCAATCGTTGGCGTGCTGGGCTCGCTGGACGACAAGATCGATGAGAACCGGTGGACCAGCCTGCGCGTTGGAGCGGCTCGCACGGGCGATCTTCAAGGCGTGGTTCGTGGACTTCGAGCCCGTCAAAGCCAAGGCCGCCGGCGCCACGAGTTTCCCCGGTATGCTCCAGCCCGCCTTCGACTCCCTCCCCACCCGGCTAGTGGAATCCGAGCTCGGGACGGCGCCGGAGGGGTGGACCGTTGCTACGCTTCGCGACATCGCATCGTTCATCTCCGGCGGCACGCCCTCGAAGCAGGAGAGCGGCTTTTGGGGCGGCAGTTTCCCGTGGGTGTCTGCAAAGGACATGCACGATGCGATCGTCGTCGATAGCGAGCTGCGACTCACTGAGGCGGGGCGGGCGGCCGTGCGTCGTACCGCCCCAAGGCATGCGACGTTGATGGTGGTTCGTGGCATGTCCTTGATGACTGAAGTTCGAATCGCCTGGTGTGCGCGTGAGGTGGCGTTCAATCAAGATCTCCGCGCATTTGTCGCCCGGGACGGCGCGTCACCCGAGTTCCTGTACCTCTGGCTTTCGTCCAGCAGGCCAGACCTCATGCACATGGTTGACACGGCATCGCACGGGACCGGCCGGATCCTGACGGACCGGCTTGAGGCAATGGCCGTCGCCAAGCCGCACGGCGATTGCCGGCGCGAATTCACCGAGCAAGTTCGCCCTCTCATCGCCTTGAGAGAATCGCTTATGATGGAGTCGCTGAAGCTCGCGCAGCTTCGCGACTACCTACTGCCCAAGCTCCTCTCGGGCGAAGTTCGCGTTGCAGGCACGCCGCCGGAGTCCACGAATGCCGACGCTTGAGCAAGTGTGCGCATGGGCGGCGTCCGGGGAGTCGGAGATTCTCGAATTCAAGCGCTCCACCGGCACGCGCCGCGAGGCGGTGCATACGCTGTGCGCGATGCTCAACACCCGCGGCGGTCGTGTGCTGATAGGCGTCGATCGTGCGGGCACGGCGGTTGGCCAGCAGGTTAGCGATCACACCATCGAGGAGCTTTCCCAAGCCATTCGGGAAATCGATCCACCGGTCTTCCCCAGCATTGATCGCGTGCCCATGGGCCACGGAAACGAAGTCCTCGTGGTTGCCGTGATGCAGGGGGCGAACCGCCCCTACGTGGTGCGCGGCACTGGGTACCGGCGCGTCGGGAATACCACGCTGGCCATGTCGCGTGACGAGTACAACCGAATGCTCATGGAGCGGCTCCATGGCGACCGCCGCTGGGAGAACGAGGTTGCAGACGGGTGGACGATATCGGACCTCGATGCCGCCGAGATCACCCGCACGCTCGAGGAAGCGATTCGCCGCGGGCGCCAAGGTGATCCGGGGACGCGCGACCCCGGGGCCGTGCTCCGCGGGTTGGGACTCATCCGCGATGGGGTGTTGCTCCGAGCCGCCCCGGTGCTGTTCGGCAAGGATGAACCGGTCGAACGATGCTTACCCCAGTGCCTGTTGAGGGTCGCCAAGTTTCGCGGCATCGACAAGTCAGAGTTCGTAGACAGCCGCCAGTTCTCTGGCAACGCTTTCCGTCTGCTGTTGTGCGCCGACCGGTTCCTGAGGGAACACTTGCCGGTTGCGGGAAGAATTGTCCCGAACATCTTCGAGCGGGCCGACGACCCCCTCTATCCACCCGTCGCACTCCGAGAAGCGCTGGCCAATGCGCTGTGCCATCGTGATTACAGCATCGGTGGCGGGTCGGTCGCGGTGGCAGTCTTCGACGACAGGCTGGAAATCACCTCGTCCGGCACACTCCACTTCGGTCTGACCGTGGACGACCTGTTCCGCGATCACGAATCGCTTCCTTGGAACCCCCTGCTGGCGCGTGTGTTCTTTGCCCGAGGCATCGTCGAGCGATGGGGCCGTGGAACTCAGGTAATGGCCGATCTGGCGCAACAGGCCGGATTGCCACGTCCTGAAATCGAGGACGCCGGCGGCTGCGTAACCGTGCGATTTCGGCCAAGCCGGTACGTGCCTCCGGAGCGCGTACAGACGACCTTGACCGAGGACCAACGTCGGTTGCTCTCGCTGCTCGACCGAGGGGGGCTGCCGCTGCGGGAGCTCAAGGCGGCGGATCCTCTCCGACCTGAGTGGGCGGTCAAAGACGATCTAGCAAAGCTAAAGAGCCTTGGGTTGGTGACCTCCACTGGCCACGGTAGAGGGGCCTTATGGTACCGAACCGAGCGATGATGCGGTTTTTCCCGAACCGCTTCCGCGTACACTGGACTTGGCCGATGTCCTGTTCCTCCAATTAACTCCAATTCTTCCTCCAATTAACCTCCAATTAACCCTCTATTCAAATCCAGTAGCCAACGGCACTTGCGGCGGTTAGTCACATGGCAAAGCTGAGTGAAAGCACGGCTGAGGCTGGCGCCGCCGAGCAGCTATTCCTCGCCGGCTACCGAGTGGCGCACGGGCAAGACCTGTCGCCCGAAACAGCCCCGGCTGAGCGGTCACAGGCCGGCGCCGTCGTGCTTTCGGAACAGCTTCGTCGCACGGTTCGCCGGCTGAACCCAGCACTCTCGGCGGACCAGACTGCTTACGTGGCGACGGTCGTGGCAACGTCGCCGCATCCGACGCTCATCGAGAACAACCGCTGGTTCCACGGATCTGCTCACCGACGGCGTCGAGTTGAGTACAAGGACGCGCGCACCGGCGAGACGCGCGGCGGCCGGGCACGGTTGATCGACTTCGACAACCCCGCCAACAACGACTTCCTCGTCGTCCGCCAGCTCACGATCGCAGGGCCCGAATGGAAAGACGATCCGGCCGGACCTGACTCTGTTCGTCAACGGCCTGCCGCTGGTCGTGATCGAGCTAAAGGACCCGGCCGATCCGGCGGCCGACCTCGAGCGTCGCGATCGATCAGCTCGGGCGCTACAAGCGGATCGCCCCGGACCTGTTCGTGCCGAACCTGCCTGCTGGTCGTCAGCGACGGGCTGCTGACGCGCGTCGGCTCGCATCACCAGCGGCGCGGCAGCGGTTCATGCCGTGGCGGCCGGCGACCGGAGGGCGAGCCGACGCTGGAAGCGCTGATCCGCGAGCTGCTGGAACCCGCGGCGCTGCTGGACTACCTGCGGTCCTGCGTCGTGTTCGAGGAGGACGAGCGCGGGAACATCGTCAAGAAGATCGCCGGCTATCACCAGTTCCGCGCGGTGCGCAAGACGCGAGCGCGCGTGATCGCGGCGCTCAAGCCGCCCGTGGGCGCGAATACGAGCGACGACGCGGGCAGGGGCGGCGTGGTCTGGCACACGCAGGGCTCGGGCAAGAGCCTGACGATGCTGATGCTCGCCGGCACGCTGGTTCGCGAGCCGGCGATGGCCAACCCGACGATCGTGATCGTCACCGACCGCAACGACCTGGACGACCAGCTCTTCGACACCTTCGCCGATGGGCCGCGCGCTGCTTGCGGCAGGACCCGGTGCAGGCCGAGAGCCGCGAGCATCTCAAGCAGCTGCTCGACCGGGCCGCCGGCGGCGTGGTCTTCACGACGATCCACAAGTTCACCGAGGAGCACGGCAAGATCAGCGAGCGGGCGAACGTCGTCGTGATGGCCGACGAGGCGCACCGCAGCCAGTACGGGTTCGTCGAGGGCGGCGCGCGGTGGATGCGCGAGGCGCTGCCGAACGCGACGTTCGTCGGCTTCACCGGCACGCCGCTCGATCGCGCACGACAAGAGCACGCGCGCACGTCTTCGGCGAGTACGCCGACGTCTACGACATTCGCCAGGCGGTCGCGGACGGTGCGACGGTGCCGATCTACTACGAGCCGCGGATCGTCAAGCTGACGATCGACGAGGCTGGCGCGAAGGAGGCGGAGCAGAAGCTCGCCGAGCCGTTGCCCAGGCGGACGAGGCGGGGCAGGACGCCGCGGAGAACGTCCGCGTGCCGCTGGAGGCGCTGGTCGGTGCGCCGGAGCGGCTGGAGCGCGTGGCGGCGTTCATCGTCGAGCACTGGGAGAAGCGGCGCGCGGCGATGGAAGGCAAGGCGATGGTCGTGACGATGAGCCGCGACATCGCCGCCCGGCTGTACGAGGAGATCGCGCAAGCTGCGCCCGCACGTGGCACGACGACGACGACGACAAGGGCGCGATGAAGGTCGTCATGACTGGCGGGCCGCGACGATGAGGAGCCCTTGCTGAGTCACGTCCGCAGCAAGGCGCAGCGGCAGCGGCTGGCCGAACGCTTCAAGGACCCGGCCGACGACTTCCGGCTGGTCGATCGTCGTGCGACATGTGGCTGACCGGCTTCGACGTGCCGCCGGCCCACACGATGTACCTGGACAAGCCGCTGGCCGGGCACAACCTGATGCAGGCGATCGCCCGCGTGAACCGCGTCTACGGCGAGAAGCCGGGCGGGCTGATCGTCGACCTGCTCGGGCTGGCCGACCAGCTGGCCGATGCGCTGGCGACGTACGCGCAGGCGACGGGCGAAGACGGACAAGCCGATCCAGCGCAGCTGCAGGACGAGGCGTCCCGGCGATGCAGGCGGCGTTCGAGAAGCTGCGGGCTTCTTCCACGGCTTCGACTACGCGGCGGCGCTGGACGCCGAGCCGCGCGGACGTGCTGCGGGTGTATCTAGGCGCGATCGACCACGTGCTGGACGTCGGCAAACGTGGCGACGAGACGGCTGGAAGCGGTTCCGCGCAGCTGGTCAAGGAACTGTCGACCGCATTCGCGCTGGCCGTGCCGCGCGCCGAGACGGAGCCGATCGCGCCGCACCTGGCGTTCTTCCAGCGCGTGGCGGCGATGATCCGCAAGCGGCTGGCCGACGAAGGGGGCCCCACCGTCGGGAAGGGCCGAGGCGGCACGGACATCGACGCGGCCGTGCGGCAGGTGATCGGCGGAGCGGTGGACGCGGGCGAGGTGATCGACCTGTTCGCCGCCGCCGGGCTCGACGCGGCGCGGCTGGACATCCTCTCCGAGGACTTTCTCTAGCGCGTGTCCGGCGCTGGAGCAGAAGAACCTGGCGCTGGAGACGCTGCGCAAGCTGCTCAACGATCAGATTCGCGATCACCGAGCGGACGAACCTCGTGCTCAGCAGGAAGTTCCGCGAGGCGCTGGAACAGGCGATGCTCCGCTACACGAACAAGCAGATCACCACGGCCGAGATGATCGCGCAGCTCCTGGAGCTGGCGAAGTGGGTGCGCGAGGCGCAGAGGCACGGCGCAGGAGCTCGGCCTGAACGACGAAGAGACCGCCTTCTACGACGCGCTGGCCGAGAACGGGTCGGCGAAGGCAGGTGATGAAGTCCGACACGCTCCGCCTGATGGCCCGCGAGCTGGCGGAGATGGTGCAGGCAGATGCCCAAGCTCGACTGGACGCAGCGCGAATCGGTGCGCGCCGACCTGCGGCGGAAAGTGCGGCGGCTGCTGGCCATGTACGGCTACCCGCCGGACCTGTCGGAGGACGCCACCCAGTTGGTGCTCAAGCAGGCGGAACTCTCGACAGAGAATGGGACGGAGTGATGCGAGGCAAGCGCGCGGCGCGAGCGTATGCGGTCCAAGTCTTCCGTATGTGTCACTCCTCACCAATGTGGCTATGACGTGAGGAGGACCTTCAAGCATCTGCAAGGATCGTCGCGACAAGCGTTTACGTGCAATCTCGAGCCAGGCGCCCTCAGCCGCACACCGCTCTTATCCATCAAGTGCACCGGCGAGCTGGAAGAATACAGATCGCCTCATGTCAACTTGGCCCATAGACTAACACCCAGTCTGCTGCGGCTTCGGCGGTGATGCCGCGCCGATTCCTTGTTGGCGCGGCCGGGCGCGGCGTTTTGCTCCGCGGTAGTGCGCTCGACATGGAGTTCTACAAGCAGTTCGTGCAGAACGAGTCGTTCCGGCGGTTTGTCACGGACATGGTCTACAACCTGACAAACGAATAGCGGTCGCGAGGACAGCGGGGACGTAGCTCATTTCACCGGCCACGGTCTCGTGACCCGCTAGCAGTGCATTACTGCGCGGCGGAATCGGCGTGGCCACCCTCAACGTGGCCAACTCGCTCTGCGAGTTGGACGGCGACTCGCAGAGCGAGTCGCGCATTCGTCAAGAACGCTTGCCGGGGGTCTCGGAGGCGGCTTTTGCCGCACTTGCGTGGTGCCGCCCGGGAGTATCTCGTCGTCGATTCGCTCCCCATCTGCGACTGGAATCTTCCGTATCTGTCACTCGATTGGGGGGCGGACACGGGGAGGCGTTCTTCAAAAAGCACCTGCGGCGATGGAGGTTATGTCGTTATCGCCGAAGTGAGCGCGATGCGGCTGAGCGTTTCCAGCGCACGCTAGTGCGAAGTGGGAGACCGGCGAGCCACCACGGGCACGAGACCCCAAGAACACGTCTCGCCGCATGACAACGTGCCGCATACATTGCGTTGATGCGTGGAGTTGGTCGGGCCATCACTTTGCTGCGCGTCGGCATGAACGCAGCCACGCCCTTCGCGTCCATGCTCAGGGACGTGCCACCCTCCGCACTACGGCACACGGACTGTGCCTGCTACAAGGACTGTGCCTGCTACAAGCGGATGCCAGTGGCGCTGCCGCCGTTACTTCTTCGTCGCAAACGCGTACAAGCTTCCCGCGGTGCGGATGTAGAGCGTGTCGTCGGCGATGGCCGGCGTGGCCGCCACGCGCTCGCCGAGCGGCGGGTTTTTGGCCGCGACCTCCGGGGTCGTCAGGCCGGCTTTCAGGACCGTGACGGTGCCGTCCGTCAGAGACGTGAAATAGATGTGCCCGTTCGCGGCCACCGGCGAGGCGTAATACGATCCCGTGGCGGCGACGCGCTTCTGCACGTAGACCTCCTTGCCGGTCTTGGCGTCGTAGGCGGTGACGATGCCGCCGTCCTTCACCATGACGTACTGCCCGCGGTAGACGATCGCCGAGGCGATGTACGGCAGGCCCTTGGTCTTCTTCCAGAGCACGTGCGAGTTGGTCACGTCGCCGGTGCCGCCGGCCTTCAGCGCGAAGGCGCTGTTCTTGCCCTCGGACATGAACTTGAGGATTGCGTCCCACTCGTCGCGGGTGATCTTGCCGTCCTTGTTCGTGTCGTTGCTGTCGAAGAAGTCTTTGAGGAACGTCTTTTCCGACTCCTCCCGCGAAAGGACGCCGTCCTTGTTCGCGTCCCCGTCCTTGAGCAGGTCGTCGAACGTCGGCATCTGGAACTCCTTGTCCTCCGGGCCGCCGGGCGACCAGCCGGCGAAGAACAGCGTGCCGTCGGCGGTGACCGGCGAGGAGCAGCACCCCGACGGCATGCCGGCCACCGACCACTTCTCCGCGCCGGTCTTCAGGTCGTAGCCGATCATCCGCGCGTGCCCGGCCGCGACGACCTGCTTGCCGGGCGGGGTGTCCCAGACGACGGGCGTGCAGTACGAGACCGGCGACTGCCGCTTCTTCTCCCACTTGGGCGCCCCGGTGGCCGCGTCGAGCGCGATGATTTTCGGCTCCTTCGTCTCGTCCCGGACGAGGACGACGATGCCGTCGGCGATGATCGGCGAGACCCCGCTGCCGAAGTCGCCAGACGTGGCCGCCGGCGGCATCTCGAACTTCCACAGCTCCTTCCCGGACAGGTCGTAGCAGAACAGGCCGCAGGAACCGAAGTACGACACGATCCGCTCGCCGTCGGTGGCGGGCGTGGATGCGGCCGGGCTGCCCTCGGCCTTGTGATACGGCTCGAGCTCTTTCGCCGGGGCCTCGGCCCGCCAGGCCTCCTTGCCGTCCGCGCGGTGGTAGGCGATCGTGTACAGCTTGCCGCCGTCGAAGCGCGGTGAGGACGAGCTTGTCGCCGGCGACGATCGGCGAAGAGAGCCCGCTGGGGACCGGGACCTTCCACTTCACGTTCTTGTCCGGGCCGATCTCCACGGGCGGCTTCTGATCGTCCGCGACGCCCGACCCGCCGGGCCCGCGGAACTGCGGCCACGCGAGCGGCTTGTCGTCGCCGCGGGCGAGAGCGGTGAGCGCCATCAGCATCGTCAATGCGATCAATCGCTTCATGTCATCAACCTTCAGGGGTTGTGGATCAATATCAGGCGCCGCCCCGCGAGTTCTTGCCATGGGCACTTGTCCGGTGGGAGCGAAGCGGAAAGTGTATCGCCGGCCAACGTCAACGAAAAGAACAGGCGAGACGCCCAGGTGTCGCCTGTTCGCATCCGGCCCGAGGTTACTTGGATGATTTCTGGCGGATCGCCCGTCGCCGGTGCGTACAATGGCCGCCGTCGTTACCATGCCCTTTCGGGGGCGCCGATGCCGCGCCTTTGACACACTGACGAGGAGAATCACGACATGGGTAAGCCGCTGACGTCGCTGGAAGGCCTCTTGGCCTGCGGGATCGTGCTGGCCACGGCCTTGGCCGCCGGGGCCGCCGACAAGGATTCGCGCGTCTACGAGATGCGCGTTTACTACGCCGCCGAGGGGAAGCTCGATGCGCTCAATGCCCGGTTTCGCGACCATACGGTGAAGCTCTTTGAGAAGCATGGCATGACGAACGTCGGCTATTGGACGCCCGTGGAGAACCCTGAGCGGAAGCTGATCTACCTCCTGGCTTATCCCAGCCGCGAGGCGCGGAAGAAGTCGTGGGACGCCTTCGTGGCGAACCCGGATTGGAAGAAGGCCAAGAGCGATTCGGAGGTCAACGGCGCCTTGGTGGCCAAGGTGGATTCGCTCTACTTCTCGGCCACCGACTATTCGCCGGAAGTGAAGCCGAGCGGAAAGGACACCAAGCCGGATGAGCGCGTCTTCGAGCTGCGGACCTACACCACGACCAAGGGCAACCTGGAGAACCTCAATGCCCGCTTCCGCGATCACACCTGCAAGCTGTTCGAGAAGCATGGCATAACGAACGTGGCCTACTGGGTGCCGACGGCGGACCAGAAGGGAGCGGACAACACGCTGGTCTATATCCTGGCACACAAGAGCGTGGAGGCGGCCAAGGCCTCGTTCGACGCCTTTCGACAAGACCCGGCGTGGATCGCAGCCCGCAACGCATCCGAGGAGAAGGCCGGCGGCTCGCTCACGGCCAAAGACGGCGTGAAATCGGTCTTCATGAAGGCCACGGACTATTCGCCGATCCGCTGACGGCCGAATCAGGGGATTGTCCGGTCGCTGGATTAGCCACAAAGGACACCAAGAGCACGAAGAAAAGTGGCAAGACGGTACTCGTATTGCTCACGTTGGTTTTCTTCGCGTGACGCGTAGATTCTCTTGAACAGGAGGGCACGGAGGCCACAGAGAGTGCCCTGGATTGCCACCGATCTCTCTGTGGCCTCTGTGCTCTCCTGTTCGAAACGGACTGGTCCCGTATCGCCGAGCACGTGGAGATCAATGCGGCGCGGGGTTACGTTAAAGGGGGCTGACGCGCCCCGCTCGCCGGCTCATGGCTCGCCGGCGCGCGGCTATCCGCAATGGCGGCTGAGGATCTCGTTGAGCTGCGCGTAGAACTGGCCGCGCGTCAGCACTTCGTCGCAGCCGGCCTCGCGGGCCGCTTGAAGCCTCGCGGCGTGGACGTGCGGTCCAAAGGCGATCACCTTGGCCGGCGGCGGGGCGAGCGCTCGCAGTCGTGGCAGCAGTGCGCCGGGATCGGCACCCGGCGATTCCAGATCGAGAATGACCAGTGCCTGGCCGGCGGCCGCCGCGATCAGCTCCGCCGGGGTCATCGCCACGCGGACTTCGGCGCCCGCGGCACCCGTCAGGCGCGAAGAGCACATGAGGTCGGTCGTGAATAAGACGGCGGCCATGCCGGTCACCGTATCAACGAGCGACGCGAAACGCTAGCTCGTCGCCTTTCGCTCCGCGAAAGGACGTTCTTTCGCGGAGCGAAAGACGACTTTTCCGACATCCCTTATTCTTTTCGACCCACCGCCTTATCGCCGCGCGCTGCCGTAGTTGCAGCCGGTCTTGGTCCAGATCACTTTCTTATCCGGCGTGACCTCGATGAACTGGTTGTGCTGCGTGATCAGCGTGTTGCCGTTGGGCAGACGGAAGCAGTCCACCGGGCTGGCGCAGGCGTATTGCCAGACCACCTTCTTGTCGCGCGTCAATTCCGTCACCTGGCCGTTGAGGTCGGCCAAGAGGACGTTGCCGCTGGGCAGCGGCTGGCAGCCGTAGATGCTGCCGCCGCCATGCTCCCAGACGGTCTTGCCGTCGGGCGTGACCTCGCGCAGCCGCCGCCGTTGACCGAGAGCAGCGTGTTGCCGTTGTCGAGGCGGTGAACGTCGGTGGGCGAGCCGTTGCAGGTGTAGCTCCAGGCGAGCTTATGGTCGGGCGTCACTTCCAGGATTCGCCCGCCCCCGTACTCGGCGATGAGGATATTCCCGTTGGTCAGCGGCTTGGCGTTGAGCGGCGTGCTGCACGGAAACTCCCAGACCACTTTCTTGGCCGAATCGACCTGAATCACCTTGCTGGCGTTGTAGGCGGCGATCAGCACGTTGCCGTTGGCCAGCTTCTCGGCGCTCCACGCGCCCGGCGCATCGTAGCTCCAGACTTCCCGCTCGGCCGGATCGAATTCGATCACCTTGTTCACGTAGCCGTAGGCCAGCAGCGTGTTGCCGTTCAGATAGCTGACCCCCCCGCCCAGCGGCCGCAGCGGAAAGTGCAGCTTGGCCGTGCGCCCTTCGCCGGCCACCCACGACTTCCACTTGGTGATGGCCTCGTCGCGTTTCGAGGGCACGTCGTAGGCGGCGTAGCTGAAGTCCTTGTCGGTCAATGCCCGGAGCGTGAGGCCGGCTGTGACGCGCACATTGACATCGTCGGAGGACAGCAGCCGCACGAGGATCGGCAGCGAGCGACGGTCGCCGAAATTGGCCACGGCCCGCGCGGCGGCCACCTTCACCTTGTCCTCTCGCTGCGTCTCAGCCAGGGCGATCAGCTCGGCGGCCCCCTTGAAGCCGACCGCCTTGCCCAGCGCGCCGGCCGCGGCCACGCGCAGCTCGACGCTTTTGCTTTTCATCGCGTCGCGGAGCGCTTCGGCATCGCGCGGCTGGGCCACGGCCCGCATGGCTTCTCCCGCGGCGAACACCAGATGCGGCTTGTCGCACAGCGGCATGGCGCGAATCAGCTCGACGGTCATGCCCGGCAGCTTCTTTTCGTCCGTGATGCGAAGCGCGGCGTACAACACGCGGTCGCTCTCGGTGGTGGCGGTCTGAAGAATCTGCTTGGCCCGCCAGCGGACCTCGGGGTCGTCGCCGGCGGCGGCCGTGGTCGAGCGCCTTGCGCGGCGGCTGCGGCAAGACCACCAGTTGCGCCATGGCCGCCTCGCGCTTGGCGAAGCTCTCGGTGCTGCCCAAGTCGTCGATCAACCGCGCCATGCGCTGGCGGTAGGCCTCGTCGGGATGCAGCGCTTTGAAATACTGAAGCAGCCCGGCGGCGGTCGGCTCGATCCGCTTCTCACGGAGGATCTGCTCGTAGTAGGAGGCGATGGCGGAAGGGGCCGCCTCTTTTACCTGGCCGGCGGCCAGAGGGGCCAGCAGCGTGACAGCCAATGTGGATAGAGCCAGATGGCGGAGGAATCGGTTCATGGTGTTTGCCTGCTGGATTTGGGAACGCTAATAAGCGCTAATGAACGCTAATAAAGGCAAGCGGCAACCTTCGCCGACGCCAATGCCGCGATTCGCACCCGTCCATTAGCGATTATTAGCGATTATTAGCGTTCCACTCTCGTTCTCGGGCTGTCCGCTATTTGGCCTTCGTCAGCACCGCCACCACGGCTTCTTTTTTGTTCGAGCGGGCCATATCCAGCGGCGTCAGGCCGCCGGATTCCTTGATCGTCGTGTCCGCCTTGTGCGCCAAGAGCAGGCGGACCACCGGCTCGTGGCCGCGCCAGGCCGCCTTGTGGAGCGGCGTGTAGCCCTCGCCGTCCTGAGCATTGATCGGAGCGCGAGAATCCAAGAGCGCCTGCACGACTTCGAGGTGCCCTTGCCAGGCCGCGCCGTGCAGCGGCGAGTAGTTATCGGCCTTCGCATCGACCGCCGCCCCGCCCTTGACGAGCGTGGTCACGGAGGTCAGATGGCCGTTCCAGGCGGCGGCATAAAGAGGGGTTTGCCCGGAGGCATCCCTCGCGTTGGGGTCGGCCCCCGCGTCCAGCAGCGTGCCGACCACCTGGTAGTGGCCGTTCCAGGCGGCCAGGTGCAGCGGCGTGTCGCCGGCGGCGTTCTTGGCGGCAACGTCCACTTTGCTCTTGAGCAGCGACTCGACGCTCTTGACCAGTCCCCGGTCGGCGGCCCAGTGCAGCAGCGTGCCCCCGTCGATCGTCTTGAACGTCTTGAGGTCGGTCTTGGGGATCAGCAGCTCGGCGACCTGGGCCTGGTCCTTGGCGAGGGCCAGTTGCAGCGCCGTGCGGCCGCCGGAGTCTTTGGCTTCGATCTGGGCTTTGCGGTTCAGCAGTTCCTTGACGGCTTCGTGCAGGCCGTGGCGGGCGGCGAAGTGCAGCGGGCGCTCGCCGGAGGGGAGCTTGGCGTTGACGTCCTTGACGTGCTTGAGCATCTTGCCCGCCACGTCGCCGACGCCGCCGCCGAAACGGTAATTCTGCAAGGACAATTGCAGCGGGGTCTGCTGCTCGTTGTTGGTGGCGGTGATATCCGCCCCCGCGGCCAAGAGCGGCTCGACCATGTCCACCCGGTGGTGCGTCACCGAGTAGTGGAGCGGCGTATAGCTGCTGCCGTCCTTGGCGTTCACGTTAGGCTTGTGCTTGAGCAGCTCATCCAAGACGGCCTTTTGCGAGTAGATGACGGCGTAGTGGAGCGGCGTGTAATTGTTGGCGTTCGGGTCCGGCGTGCCGGCCGCCCTGGGGGTCTTGGCGAGGATCTTCTTCACCTGGTCGAGATTGCCCTGCTGGACGGCCGTGTGGATTTCGTCGGCCTGGGAGGGGGAAAGCCCCGCAAGGACGCCGAGCGAAACGAGCACTGCAATCGAGCGAAATCGTTGTTGGGTCATGGCGGATATCTCTGCAATCTTGTGAAGAACAAACAACAGTCATGTTTTCTAAGCGGTCCGGCGACGGAAGAAGACGATCCCCAGCGCGACCAGCCCCAGCGCGCCGAGCGTGATGAAGCCGAGACGAACGGCATTGCCGCGCTTGGCTGGCAGCGGTTCGAGCGAACCGAGCTTCAGCAGGCCCTCTCGCTTGCCGGCGGGCTTCTTCTCCTTGGCATCATAGAACTCGGCCGAGTTGCGCCGCGACGGCATACGATATTCGCCGAAGATCAGGTTCTGAGCGCCGACCACTTCGCGGGGGAAGTCGCCGTCGATCACGGTCATGGTCATCCGCTTGAGGTCGCCCAGCGCGTCCTTCACGGCTTTCTCGCGCGACTTGTCGAGCGCCGCCAGGTTCAGCTTGTCGATCTCCGGGCCTCGCAGGCCGAAGTGCTCGCCGATCCGCAGGAGCATCTTCTCGTCTTCCTCGAACGCGTGCGAAAGCCGGCCGTCCTTCACCGCCAAGAGGTCCGAGGCGAAGAGCTCCTTGGCGAAACCGCTGTGCGGCACGGGATCGCGCTGCTGCGGCAGGCTCTGCCGCTGCCAGTCCTGGATATCGGCCTCGGTGCCGCCGATGATCCGCAGCGGCAGCGGCTGGCTGACGTTCTTGAACAGGTCCTCGCCCCTGAGCTGCCGCACGACGTATTCTTCGGGAATGCTACGAATCTTCCGCGGCCCGTCGGTCAGAAGGTAGATCACGTTGTGCAGCTCGCCCTCGTTGTAGGCCGAGAGCCGCATCGGCAAGACCAGCTTGTCGGTCTTGAAGCGGAAGGCCATCGCCTGCACGTGGCCGTCGAAGGCCGATCCGGCGGGCAGCTTCGTATCGACCCCTTTCATCCGCGGTTTGGGATCGACGTTGGCCTTGCCGCCGACCTTGGCTTTTTCGGCCACGAAGCACCAGCCCAGCGCGATGTACTCCTCACATACGGCGTCCATGCCGGCGGGGTACTTGTAGCCGTTGTCGTCCATCCAGCGCTTGAGCGCGGCGGCGCTGCCGGCCTCGAGCACGACGGCCTGATACATGCCCACAGCCTCTTCGCGCAGCACGCGAACCTCATTCTTTTCCAGCTTCAGCGCCGTAAGCTCCTCGGTCTGCGTAAGCCGGCGCCCGTTGCCGAGGAAGGCGAAGTTCTTGTCTCGGCCGCGCCATCGCAAGTCCACGATGACTTCCGGCGGATCGATGGCCTTGGCGATCTGCGGGAAGATGTCCTCCGACACTTTCCGCAGCGCCGGCGGGGTGGGGAACGAAATCAGCATGCCGAAGTCTTCGACCTTGCCCTTGAAGCCAGGGCGAATGACGAACGTCTCGAGGCCCGGCTCGCCGTCCTTGCCCTGCTGGTAGAACACGTAGGTTTGCTGGTCGCCGACGCGGACCAGCGAGGCGTTGTCGTCCACATAGATGGGCGGCACCATGCCGCACGGGTCGGCCAGCACGGTGTCTGTCAGCACGGTACCCGCCACGAGCAACCAAACCCCCAAGATGAGGGACACGCCCGTTGGGCAGGCATCCTTGCAAGTGGGGCAGGCATTCCTGCCTGACGCGGCTTCAGTCGAGCGAGGTAGGCATTTCATCGCGCAGGTCCTTGTGTCCCAAGGCTTTCAGCCAGATTGGCCGAATCGCCGAACTTAGACGCTGGCCTTCGATCAACGGTTCCCTCTCGCAGTTGCTTGCCGGCGCCAGTCCGACGCGATCCCTCGAGTCCAAGCGCCAAAGACCGAATGCGAGCAAGTGGCTCGTCGCCTTCGGCTGGGCTATAACAGCAAGTGTCGGCAAAGGCAACTCTTTCTCTGCTCCCCGCGCGGTGCGCCATGAAAACCGCCCCAGGCACAACGGTCATTCGCAACGGTCAACTGGTCGATGGCACCGGAGCATCCCCGGCGCCGGATGCGGCGGTCGTGATCGAAGACGGCCGCATCACCTACGCCGGAGCGGCGATGGGGCTGCCGGAAGCGGCCATTGACGGACGGATTGGAAATCCGTCCTACGACGCGAAGCCGAACGTGACGGAGATCGACGCCCGCGGCGGCACGATCATGCCGGGGCTGGTCGAGGCCCACTTCCATCCGACCTACTTCAACGTCGCCGCGCTCGAAGACCTCGACATCAAGTACCCGGTCGAGTACGTCACGCTGCTGGCCGCGGCCAACGCCAAGCTGGCGCTGGAGTGCGGCTACACGGCGGCCCGCAGCGGCGGCAGCCTGTTCAACATCGACGTCTGGCTGAAGAAGGCGATCGAGAACGACCTCGTGCCCGGCCCGCGGCTGGCGGCCAGCGGCCGGGAGATCTGCGGCGTCGGCGGGCTGATGGACTGGAACCCCGACTTCCGCAAGATCGGCATGGAGGGGCTGGTGCTGCTGGTCAACGGCCCCGACGAGGCGCGGGCGGCGGTCCGCAAGCTGGTCAAGGACGGCGTCGAGTGGGTCAAGACCTATCCCGACCGGCGACGCCGCCGCCCCGGACACCAACGACCACCACACGCTCTGCATGACGTTCGAGGAGATGCACGCCGTCGTCGCGACGGCCCACAACCACGAGCTGAAGGTGACCGGCCACTGCCGGGCGACCGAGGGGATCAAGAACGCCCTGCGGGCCGGCTACGACACGCTCGAGCACGGCACGTTCATGGACGACGAGGCGCTGGACCTGCTGCTGGAGCGCGACGTGCCGGTGCGTGCCGGCGCTGCAGTTCGAGCAGGCCAGCATCGAGCGCGGCCCGGAGTTCGGCATGCCGCAGGCGGTGATCGACGGCCACAAGGAGACGCTCGAGGGCGGGGCCGAGAGCGCCCGCACGATCCTCAAGGCCGGCGGCCGGCTCGGCATGGGCGGCGACTACGGCTTCGCCTGGAACCCGCACGGCGACTACGCCAAGGAGCTGACGTTCTTCGTCAAGTACGTCGGCTTCACGCCGCTGGAGACGATCACGCTGCGCCACGAAGACCGGCGCGGAGATCATGGGCCGCGGCGACGAGTTCGGCACGCTGGAGGCCGGCAAGCTGGCCGACGTGCTCGTCGTCGACGGCGACGTGGTCGCGGACATCTCGATCCTGGAAGACCGGCCGCGGTTCCTCGCGGTGATGCAGGGCGGCAATGTGCGCGCCGGGCAATTGACGCAACCGGCGGCAAACGGTGCCCCCCGTGGCGCCGAATTGACGGAGCATGTAAAATGAAGCTCTTGCAATGCCCGCCCAATGCGTGATCACCAACTCAACAAGCCGAAGAAGAAGGAGTAAACAGCACCGCAAACGTCCGTGCTTGACGCGAGCGCCGTAATTCCGCCTTGAGCGAGGGTACATGCCGACAACCTTGCGGGAAGGCCCATACCGGTTCTTCTTCTATGCGGGCGACGGTGGCGAGCCACCGCACGTGCATGTTGAGCGAGATGATCGTGAGGCGAAATACTGGCTGAGTCCTATTGCGCTGGAGCGCAATCGCGGCTTCGCTCGCCAGGAGCTGCGAAAAATCAAATCGATTGTCCAGGATAACGTCGAACAGTTATTGGATAGCTGGAATGCCTTCTTCAACGGTTGAAACAGTAGCAGGCGTGGCCGTCGAGGTACGATTTGCCCGCGGTCGGCTGACCGTCGAGCTGAGTGATGGCCGCACGATCGCGGCGCCTCTGGCGTGGTTTCCGCGGCTGCTGCATGGCACCCCCAAAGAGCGTTCGTCGTGGCGGCTCATCGGCCGTGGGCACGGCATCCACTGGCCCGACTTGGACGAGGACATTAGCGTTGAGAACCTTCTGGCCGGCCGTCGGTCCAGTGAGAGCCAAAGCTCGCTCCGTCATTGGCTCTTACAGCGCGGCAGACAGCGACGGCCACCGCGGGCAGGCGGTGGGAAAAGCCAATTGAGCTGATTTATGAGGAAGCCACGTGCCTCGCTGGAATTCGTCGTGAAGGTCGTGAGGGCACGGCAGTTGACTCGGCCGGCCAAAACTGGCATCGCCCGCAGATCCGAGGTTGCGGAGTTCGTTCGATGAAGCTCTTGGCCTTGTCCTGTGCCAACTGCGGCGCCGCCTTGGAAGTGCCGGCCAAGGTCTCACACCTGAGCTGCGAGTTCTGCGGCACGCGGCTCCACGTCCACCGCTCGGGCAACGCCGTCTATACGGAGGTCTTGGACGACATCGCCAAATCAACGTCGCGCATCGAGGACAACACCGAGGTCATCAAGCTGCAAAACGAGCTGGAGCGAGTCGATCGCGAATGGATGCTCCAGCGCGAGCATTTCATGGTCCGCGGCAAGGAGGGCCATCTCAGCGTCCCCTCCAAGACGGCCAGCATCGTCGGCGCCGGCATCATGGCCGTCTTCGGCGTGATCTTCGCGATGAGCGCACCAGGGATCGGCTTCGTGGGCATCCTCTTCACGCTCGTCGCGGTCGGCATGGGCATCTACGGCCTGTCCAAGGCAGAGCAGTACGAGTCGCAACACCGCGAGTACGCGGCGAAAAGGCAGCAGTTGCTGAGTCAACTGCCCTCGTCCCACGAGGAGCGGCCGTAGGGCGGCCGTTCAGGCGTCCGGCGCCAGTGAGGGACGGCATCGAGCGGCGCCGGCGGCCCTGCCTTCGTGCTCCGGATCTTGGCCAACGGCTCATCCGCTGGTGAGCCTCACTGGCTCCTGATCGAGCGTCCCCAGCGGAGGACTTTCGACGCGTTGGACGTGGGAATGGTGCACACGAGCTCCTGGCTGTCGGGCGAAAACGCCAGCCACCCCACCGAGGCGCCGACGGAGAGGCTTAGTAGCTCGTGTCCCGTTGCGGCGTCCCAGATCTTGATCGTGCCGTCCGATGAACCGGTGGCCAACCGCCTGGAATCGGGGGTGAAGGCCAGGCAATTGACATTCTTCGTGTGTCCGGCCAGGCGGTGCAGTAGCTTCTGCGTCCGGGCGTCGAGAATGTCAACGTGGTTTTCAAGATTCTCGACGGCCTCGCCACGCGCTCTTCGCTTGAGCAGCTCCTGATCGGCGTTGGGGCCGAGCAAGGGATTCGGCGTAGGGATCGCTACATACTGCCCGTCCTGCGAGGCGGCCAGTTGCAGGACCGCGGCGTTGCCGCCAAGCTGCTGGAGGCCCTTGCGCTCTGCAAGGTCCCAGACCTGCGTCGCGGCGCCAACGGACCGCGCATAGAGCAGACGGCCGCCGTCGGCCGGCGTCAGCGACACGATCGGGTTCGTGGCCACGCTCAGGGAGTGCTTCTCTTGCCGTGCCGGCATGTCCCAGACGCGGACGCTTCCATCTTCGCAGCCCAGCAACAGTTGGTCGCTCGAAGCGAACCGCGCCTGCAAGATGCGCGTTTGGGGAATCTCGATCCGCTGCTGGACCAAGCCCGTGGTGACATCGACCAGGGTTGCCGCGCGCCGGCTGATGTGCCGTTCCGAATCGACGTGGCTCGCGGAACAGACCACGAGGAACCGGCTGTCCGGTGAAAAGTCGCAATGCTGCATGGGGACGTTGGGAATGCGATGAGCGATTTCGCCCGTGGCGGCGAGCTGCAAGATCACGTCGGTCTGGCCATCGCGCAACACGCCGGCGCCGCCGTAGGCGATCCACCGCCCGTCGGGCGAACAGGCCACGCACAGTAACAGATCGCGGACCGTGCCAATCTCCGCGTAGCGCGAATCCTTCGAGGGGTCCCATAACATGGCCGTAGAACCGGCCATGCTCAGCAGGCGTCTGCCGTCGGGCGAGAACTGAACGCTGGTAACGCGCAGATCGTGACCCTTCAGGTGTCGAACTCGCTGGAGCTGAAGGTCATAGACAACAACGACCTTGTTTTCCGTGCCGACCGCGAAGAGCATTCCGTCGGATGAGTAGGCCGCGCAGGTCGGACGGAATTGGCCGCTTCGAAGCGACCAACTGCGAAGGCGCGTTCGATCGCTGAGCTTCCATTCCGTCATGCTTCCTTCGGCTTCAGCGGTCAGCAGGCGCTCGCCGGAGGGAGCAAAAGCGATGGCGCGGACTCCACCTTCGGCCGACGTCTCGATCGTGCCCAGCAGCTTCCGGCTGGGCAGATCCAGCAGCGCGACCGTCTTGTCGGCGCTGCACGAGGCAAGCGTGCTTCCGTCGGGCGAAAAAGCGACCTGATAGATCTGCCCTTTGTGGGGGCTGACTTCCAGCAGGCGCTCGCCGGTTTCCACGTTCCAGAGCAGAAGGCGGGGCTGAGTCGATTTGGCAAGGTCCTGCTCGATGACGGCCAGCAACCGTGAGTCGGGCGACCAGACCGGATCGAGAAAGCCCCCCTCGATTCCGGCGGCAAGCCGATGAACTTCCTCGGGGGCCGACAGATCGCGCCGACAGCAGCTCATAAGTGCCCAGCAGCTCACCGGACTCGTGCTCGGGAGCCAGCTCGGCCAGGCGTCGTCCCGACGGGCTCAAATGGGCGTTCGTGCTCGAAATCCTAGTGCGCTTCACGAGCCCGGCGTCCGACCACTCCTGGAGTTCTCCGCCCCACGTCCAGATGTAAAGCCGATCGCCAACAAGGCGTGCCTGACGGGCCCGGAAGGAACGCAGCTCGGCGTGTACCACGCGATCCAGAAAATGCCATTCGACGCTTCGCAAATCCGGCGTCGTGTCGCTGGGCTTCAAAGCGGCCAAGAGCTCTCGCGCCGTTCGATGCTGGGGATCGTCTGGTTCCAGTATTGGTGGGCTTGTTTCAGCGTCAGCGCGTAGTTCTGCCGCTGTTCGGCCAGCAGCCGACGCTCGGCCAAGGCGCCGCGCTCGACGGCCAGGGCTTCCTGTTTTTGCGATTCGATGAGCCTTGACTGCGCCAGCTCGCCGCGGTGCAGGGCCAGCGTCCGCTGCTCTTGGGCATCGACCAGGGCGGTGGTCAGTCGGGCGTTGTACGCCAGCGAGATGGCCGTCACGGTCACCAGGGCGGCGGGGGTGACGAAGAGCAGCGCTGCGGCCGCCGGCCGCCGGCGAATCCATTTCAGTGATTTGTCCGCGATGCTTTGCGGCCGCGCGAAGATCGGTTCGTGATTCAGCCAGCGCTGGAGGTCGTCGGCCAGCTCGCTGGCCGAGCGGTAACGCTTCTCAGGCTCTTTGCGGAGGCACTTGAGGCAGATCGTCTCCAGGTCGCGCGGCAGAGAGGGGTCGAGAGACCGCGGCGGCGGTGGATTCTCTTCGACTACCTGCCGCAGCGTTTCCACGGTGGAGGACGCCTGGAAGGGCGGACGCCCGGTGAGCAGCGTGTAAAGCGTCGCACCCAGGGAGTAAATGTCCGCGAGCGGGCCGACCTCCTCGATCCTGCCCAGCGCCTGTTCCGGCGGCATGTAGCTGGCCGTGCCCAGGATGCTGCCCGACGCGGTGAGCTCCGAATCCCCTTCGAGCCGCTTGGCCAGCCCAAAATCGGTGACCCGCGGCTCGCGGCGCGCGTCGAGCAAAACGTTGGAGGGCTTTAAGTCGCGGTGAATCACCCCCTGCTCATGAGCATAGGCGACTGCTCGGGCTGTCTTCGTCATCAGCTCAGCCGCCTCGCGCGACGGCAGGGGGCCGGCCAGGAGGCGTCCGGCGAGGCTCGTCCCCTCGACAAAGCCCATCGAATAGAAGTGCTGGCCGTCGTGGCAGCCGACCTCGTAGATCGGCACGATGGCCGGATGGTCGAGGGCGGCGGCAGCTTCCGCCTCGGCATAGAAGCGGCGGACCTGATCCTGCGAGGCAAGCTGGCCACTGAGGATCATCTTGAGTGCCACGATGCGCTGGAGCGAAATCTGCCGCGCCTTGTAGACGACGCCCATGCCGCCTCGGGCGACGACTTCCAACAACTCGTAGTCACCGAACTTGGGCAAGACGGCGGGGGCGTCGTCGCGGCGGGACATCGCCGGCAAAGTCGGAGGCGCGAGAGATCGCGCCGTCCCCGCCGCGATTTCTTGAGTCTCCGCGCGGGCCAAATCCGCTGATGCATCGTCCGTCTCCCGCGGAGCGATCGTGGACGCCTGTCCGTCGGCAGCCCCGGCCGCCTGCTGCGCTTCGGCCAGGCGCTGTTGAATCAGCATCTCGACCCGCGCTCGCAGCTCGTGGTCTGCTGCGCAAGCCTCGTGGAGATAGGCGACGCGGTCTTCGGGCGTCGGCAGCGCCAAGGCAGCGGCGACAATCGCGGCGACACGATGCGCATCGACGGGCATGGTCGCTCCATTGGCAGAGAAAGCGCTACGCTGAGCCAGGCTGGTTCTCTAGGTCGAGGCCCGTTGTTTCCGAGCTTCCCTATTCTACAGGGGCAGAGCAAGTCGGCGAAACGGCCTGGGGTCCTTACGCGGCCCCGGGCCGTCCTCAGCATCTGAACCGGCGATGTGTGCAACTCCGGCGGAGCGACGGCATAATGAGCGGCGACGACACCCGTCCCGTGAAATTCGAGATCGTGAGCCATGCGAACCGCGATGCCGTTGACGATCGTCCTGCTGTTGGCCGCGGCGGCGCGAGCCAACTCCGAACGGCCGAACATCCTCTTCATCTACGCCGACGACCAGTCGTACAAGACGGTCGGCTGCTATCCCGAGGCCTGGCCGTGGGTGAAGACGCCGCACATCGACGCGCCTGGCGGAGTCCGGCATCCGGTTCGAGCGGTGCTACCTGGGGGCGTGGTGCATGCCGTCGCGGGCCAGCCTGCTCACCGGGCATTTGCAGCACGGCATCCAGTCGATGCGGATGGAGGGCACGTATCCCGGCAGCACCTACGATCCGAAGCAGTGCCCGTTCTGGCCGGCCGTTTTTCGCAAGCAGCGGCTATCACACGGCCCAGATCGGCAAGTGGCACACCGGCACCGACACCGGCTTCGGCCGCGACTGGGACTATCAGATCGTGTGGAACCGGCCCGGGACATCCGGAGAACGCGGGCAACTACTACGAGACCAGGTCCTCGACGTTCAACGGCGAGGAGCGACGCGTCGAAGGCTACTCGACCGACAACTACACGAAGTGGGCCGTCGAGTACATCAAGGGCAAACGTCGCGATCAGGGACAAGCCGTGGTATCCTGTGGCTGTGCTACGGAGCGTGCACGGGCCGACCACGCCGGCCGATCGCCACAAGGGCAAGCTGGCCGGGCGCGAGGCCCCGCTGCCGCGCGACATCTTCGGCCCCTGGCCCGACAAGCCCGCCTATCTGGAAAAGACCAAGGCCTGGGTCAAAGGCCCCGATGGCCGCCCGGCCATGCGGACCAAGGCCGCCAAGGCCGGCAACTTCGACACGAACAAACCGGGCCTCAGTTACGACAAGTGGGTGCAGCAGGTCAACGAGTGCGTGCTGGCCGTCGACGAAGGCGTCGGCCGCGTGATACAGGCGCTCGAGGAGTCCGGCCAGCTCGACAACACGCTGGTGGTCTACACCGCCGACCAGGGCTTCGCGATGGGCGAGCACGGGTTCGCATCAGAAGGTCGCTCCCTACGACGCGACGCTCGCCTCGCCGCTCATCATCAGCCGTCCCGGCACATTAACCGAGGGCAAGGTCTGCCGGCACGCCGTCAACTCGCCGGACCTGGTCGATCTCTTCTGCCGCACCGCGGGCGTCAAGTTGCCGTGGAGGACGCACGGCCGCGACATTACGCCGCTCCTGCGCGACCCGGAGACCAAGGACTGGGACTCGCCGATGCTCTTCACGCACACGGCCCGCTCGTATGGCTCGGAGACGGATGAGATCCCCACCGACGAGCGGCTGACGGCCGCCAGCGATACGCCGTGGTACGCGCTGCTGCGCGATGACCGCTACAAGTACGTGCGGACGCTGGTGGCCGGCGAGGTCGAGGAGCTCTATGATTTGGCCGCCGACCCGGAGGAGCTGGTCAATTTGGCAGTGAAGCCGGAGCACCGCGAGCGGTTGGAAGCCCTGCGGGCCAAGACCATCACTGAGCTGCGGCGGACGGATGCGAAGTTCGTCGATCGACTGCCGCCGACGCGCGGGCAACGTAGCGGGAGCATCTTGCTCCCGCGACGCGGCAGCTAGAAGCTGCCGCTACCAGGCGGATCAATCCGCAAACAAGTCATAACAAGCCACTTGGCGCTTTGGGACGTCGCGACTTAACCTGATCTCTAGCGGGTACGGCAGCGACGCTGGACGCCGCGGCGCTTCTGGCTCCTCTCCGGCACTACACGATGACTACAGTTCTGCGCGTTGCCAGAGCCAGCAAGCAATTCGGCAGCACTCAAGCTCTCGCTGGGGCCGAGGTCACGTTGGGCGCGGGCAACTCCTGCTGCTGCTGGGACCCAACGGGGCCGGCAAGACAACGCTTGTCCGCGCCGTGGCCGGACGCGTGCGGCTGGATGAAGGCCAGATCGAACTGCTAGGCGAGAAGCTGGATGGCTCCGCCCACGAGGTCCGCCGCTCGCTCGGCGTCGTGCCGCAGGAGATCGCCCTATATGGCCTGCTGACGGCCCGGGAAAACCTCGAGGTCTTCGGGAAGTTCCACGGGCTGACCGGCGCGCGCCTTACGGATCGCGTGAACTGGGCACTCGCGTGGACCGGGCTGGCCGACCGGGCCGCCGAGCCGATCATGCGCTATTCAGGAGGCATGAAGCGTCGGCTGAATATCGCGTGCGGCATCTTGCATTCGCCCGAGGTCGTGCTGCTGGATGAACCGACAGTCGGCGTCGATCCCCAGAGCCGCGAGCGCATCTGGGAAATGCTGGACCGGCTGAAGGCGTCCGGCGTGTCGCTCGTGCTCACCACGCACCAGCTTGACGAGGCCCAGACGCGCGGCGACCGGATTGTGATCATCGACCATGGCAAGACCATCGCCGAGGGAACGCTCGCCGAATTGATCGAGCAGACGGTCGGCAACCGCCGGCAGATCACGCTGAAGCTCGATCGCCCGCCGCAGCCGCCGCAGGGCCTGCCGCTGGACGGCGACGGTCGCACGCTCCGGACGGATGCATCGGACGTGGCGGCAGAGCTGCCGGCGCTCCTGGAGCGCGTGCGGGCCGCGGGGTGCCAGGTGGAAGACATTGAAATCCACAGCCCAACGTTGCAGGGCGTTTTCTTGCACCTGACGGGGCGGGAGCTTCGCGAATGATCGGCGCTCTCCTACGGATCTTCTGGATTCACTTGCGGCGCGACCGTGTGGTCTGGGTGCTGACGTTCATCGTGCCGATTGCGTTCTTCTCGATCTTCGCCTTGATCTTCAGCGGGCAAGGCCGAAGCAGCACGCCGCGAGTCCGCACGGCCGTGGTCGATGAGGACGGCTCCCCCTTCGCGAAGAAGCTCGTCGAGACGCTCGCGAAGGACAAGGGCTTGCGGGTCGTCCTCCACCGAGAACCGCAACCAGGGGAAGAAGGCGCGCCGGCGGCCCCCCTGACGCGAGCAGAGGCTGAAGCGCTGGTGCGCGAGGGAAAAGTCGCGGCCGCCGTTATCCTGCCCGAGGGGCTGGGTCGCGCGTTCCCCAGCTTCGCGGGCGAGCGGCCCACCATCGAGCTTCTGGCCGATACAGCCGACCCGGTGGCGCCGCAGATGCTCTCGGGCATGCTCCAAGGGCTGGCAATGATCGCCGCCCCCGACGCCATGATGCGCGGCGGCCTCGAGCAGTTGCAGAAATGGGGCGGACCGCTCACGCCGGAACAGCAGCAAGCCATCGAGGCCGCCGAGCGAATCTTGGGGCGGCCCCAGCAGGAGAAAGAGGCCGATGCAAAGGAACCCGGCGCGGAAGGACCCGGTAGGAAAGAAAGCGCCACATCCCCCGGTGCGGGCCTCTTGTCGGTCAAGGTCGTGGACGTGCTCGGCGAGAAAAAAGCCAACCCGGTGGTGGCCTTTTACGCCGCGGCGACGGCCGTGATGTTTCTGCTGTTTACCTGCGCGAACGGAGCGGGCGGCTCGCTGATCGAGGAGGTCGAGAACGGCACCCTGGATCGCTTGCTCTCTTCAAACCTGACGATTGGCGGCCTGCTCCTGGGCAAGTGGCTGTCTTTCGTGCTGCTGGGCCTGGTGCAGGTGAGCGTGATGTTCCTCTGGGGGTGGGCCGTATTTGGCCTTGAGCTCTTCAGTCACCTGCCGGGTTTTCTGATCATGACGCTGGTCACGGCGGCGGCCACGGCGGGCTTCGGGCTGCTGCTGGGGACGGCGTGCCGCACGCGCGGCCAGTTGGTGGGCCTCTCGACGACGCTGATCCTGCTGATGTCGGCCGTGGGCGGCTCGATGTTTCCCCGCTTCATGATGAGCGACACCCTCAAAACGGCCGGCCTCTTTACCTTCAATGCCTGGGCCTTGGACGGTTATCAGAAGGTCTTCTGGTACGATGCGCCGGTCTGGGAGCTGTGGCCACAGGTGCTGGTGCTGACGGCCCTGGCGACCGTTTTCATGGCCGCGGCATGGTGGATGGCCAAGCGGTGGGAGACGGTTTAGCCCGTCTTCAAGAGGTGCCTAGTCCATCGACGGCCTGCGCCCTGACGGGCGCGGTGAGCAGGTCTTGACGTGATTGTCCGTCCGAAGTCTTCCGTATATGTCGCTCTTTCCGGCCGGTTGTCGCACGCTGAAAACGCCGAGACCCTTATCGGCAAGCTGCTTATGGCACGGCTGCGGACGCTTCGATGCTGTGCGATAGTGAATTGTCTGAAGAATTCGAGTCGCGTCATGAGCAGGGCGGGTGGTAGATTGGCCCATCGTCGGTCGGCACCGAAGCGGTGATACGGCGCGACGGCGGGCTGCCGCACGCCAAAGCTGCCAATCGGCGCGATCCGGCACACGGCGGCGTAAGCCGGGCAAGCTGCTAGTCAGCGGCGTGCCGGCGGTCTTGACGCGTCAAATCCCTCGCCGGACAATCGTCAATTCGCCGTTTCAGCAGGGCGGCTGCCCTAATTGATTGACAGTAGACGCCGGCCGGCAACAAGGAGGTTGCGATGAGCAACGCGGCTGATTTGCGCATCGATATTCAGGCGGCCAGAGCTCTTGTAGATTGGAAATCGATGTTTGCGGACGAGGTTGCCACTCAAGCCAGGCAACTTGCGGCGGCAGCCGGCCAGCCGGAGCATGTTACGCTCTCGCATTATCGACAGGCTGCGCGGCTTGCAGTGCACTCTCTTGCCGCTGCAATTCTGGACGGAGGAGCACCCGGTGACGACCAGAAAGCTGCCTGAGTCCAAGGCGACCAGCTCTTCTGCGGTTTCGGCGGCCGCGGACGATTGGATGAGGCTGTTCACCAAGCACTTCGAATTGAATTTTCTCGCGGTGAGCGGTAAGCCGTCGGGGGACCCGAGCCTGTCCGAATTGCGTCTGGCGACCGCTCGGGCGGTCTACAAGACCTTTCTCGATTCCGGCATGGAGTTCGAAGCTGTCGTGGAGTTGCTCGGCCAAGCGGCCTTCGAGGGCGCGTCCGGTCCGCTGGTCTGGGACGACACATTGAATCAACGGCGATTTGCACTGATCGACAAGGACATTCAAGGCTCGCTCACGCCGGAAGAGCGTCTAGAACTTGCTGGTTTGACTAGAATGATGCGTGACCACGTTGACTCGGAAGCGAATCTACCGACAAGAGGGGCGCGGGCCTTGCATCGCAAGCTGCTGCACCTTGGATCATCGGGCGAAGGCGATTGATTTTCGGTAACAGTTTAGCCGTCTGAAGTTGGTCTTGGTCTTTTTGGAAGTCGTGGTTTATGACAGCAAGCATTCGCAGATTGGCGAGTGAGGATGGTCATGACCACGGAAGGCGTTGTCGAACTCGACGTTGCATTGGGGCCGCAGCTCACGGCGAAGGACGCTGTCGCGATCTACGCCCAAGGCCAGGAGGCGGTGGTCTTTGCCCTGCTCGAGTTGGCCAGACGGCTGGCCGGCGCGGAAGGACGCTGTGCCTCGGTCCACTCGCCGGCCACACCCTCGGGCATGCGGCCCGTTCATCAAAAACCTGCGGTCAAGAAACGTGGCAAAACGCCGGGGCGACCGGCGGGTCATCCAGGCAGTCGTCGCCCGCCGCCCGCGCGCATCGACGAGCGAAAGACGCACCGCGCTCCGTGCTGTCCGCACTGTCAGGGCGCGTTGAAGCGTTGCCAGGAAACCCGCACTCGGTACACCGAAGACATTCCCCTCGATATCCAACCGGTGGTCACCGAGCACACGATCCACCGGGACTGGTGTCCGCGCTGTTGCAAGCAGGTCGAGCCGGTCGTCCCCGATGCCTTGCCGGGCAGTCAGATTGGCAACCGCGTGCTGACGCTGTCGGCCTGGCTGCACTATGGGCTGGGACAAACCATCGCGCACGTCGTGGACGTGTTCAGTCATCACTTGCAATTCTCTCTCACGCCCGGCGGGCTGCAACAACAGTGGTATCGCTTGCAGGAGATTTTGTTTCCCTGGTACGAGCAGATTCAAAACGAGGCTTTGGACGCGGCCGTGTTGCACGCCGACGAAACGGGCTGGCGCGTGAATGGAAAAGGACATTGGCTGTGGTGTTTCAGTCATGCGCGTGGCACGTACTACCTGATCGACCGGCGGCGTGGTCGGCCGGTGTTGGCCAAATTCTTTCGCCGGGCGTTTGCCGGCACGCTGGTCAGCGACTTTTGGGGCGCGTACAACGCGGTGGTGTGCAGCCGGCGTCAAGTCTGCCTGGCACATTTGCTGCGCGATCTGAAGCATGTCGAACAGTACAAGCATCCTTCGCCCCACTGGGGGAAATTCGCCAAGCAACTGCGACGCCTGATCCGCGACGGACTGCGTCTGAAGCGGCGTCAGCCGGAACTTTCTGGCGAGACTTATGCCTCGCGTCGCAACCGCCTGCATGCGCGGCTGGATGCACTGATCCGCACGCCGTGGAACGACAAGCAAGCTCAACGTCTGCTCAAGCGTTTCCGGCGACATCGCCAGCACCTGTTTACGTTTCTCGACGATCCGGCCGTGCCGGCCGACAACAACCACGGTGAACGGGCCATCCGCCCGGCCGTCATCATCCGCAAAAACACCTATGGCAACCGCAGCCAACGCGGAGCGGACACGCAAGCCGTGTTGATGAGCATCTACCGCACTTTGAAACAACGCGGCCACGATCCGCTCTCCACGATCACCAACGCACTTGCCGAACACCTCAACACCGGCAAACTGCCCGCATTGCCGCCGTGATCACTTCAGACGGCTAAACTGTTACGATTTTCGATTATCCCGAACCACAGGAACAGAGACGCCACGGGCCGGCTGGTTATGCGGCGTACGAGTCGTATCGCCCGTGGTTGCGAGACGAGTTTGATTTTCGGTGTGCGTACTGTCTGAAGCGCGAAGTGTGGGGCCAGGTTACTTCGGAATTCGAACTCGATCATTTCGAGCCACAGTCCCTGAATCCAAGCATCAGGCTGGATTACCAGAATCTCGTCTACGCTTGCCGGCGCTGCAACGCGGTTAAACACGACCAGACCGTCGCTGATCCATTCCGTCTGTTGCGAGCGCCGCTCGTCGCGACGCTTCCGGACGGATCGCTGCGTCCACACGATCCGGCCACGCAGCGATTGATCCGCCAGCTCGATCTGAACTCGCCACGGTTGAGGGCGTGGCGGGTCATGTGGATGCGCATTGTGAGTCTCGCCCAAGAGCGCGACACCAGACTTTACGATCAGCTTGTTGGCTTTCCAAAGGACCTCCCCAATCTGGGCAGATGCCGACCGCCGCAGAACCATCGGAAAGAGGGCCTTGACAAGTGCTGGTTCGCTCATCGCCAGCGCGGCAAGCTGCCGCGAGCGTATTGACACCGAGGCGACCTATGTCAGCACGCTTCATCCATGTGCCTACCATGATCTGGTGCGCCTGCGCCTGGATCGTCCCGCTAACTGCCGCGGCAGCCGACGCGCCGGCCAGGAAGCCGAACGTGCTGTTCATCGCCGTGGACGACCTCAACCACTGGGTCGGCCACCTCGGCCGCAACAAGCAGACGAAGACGCCGAACATCGACCGGCTGGCGAAGATGGGCGTGACGTTCACCCGCGCCTACTGCGCCGCGCCGGTGTGCAACCCGTCGCGGGCGGCGCTGATGTCCGGGCTGCGGCCCGGCGCGACCGGCGTCTACGACAACGGCCAGGACTGGAAGCCGGTCGATCGCCGAAGGAGCAGACGCTGACCACGCAGTTCCTGCAGCGCCGGCTACGACGTGCTGCGGGGCGGGCAAGATCTACCACGCCAACGTCCACCGGCCCGGCGAGTGGACGACTACTTCGTCGGCCGGGCAAGAAAACGCACGCCGCACCCGGCCGCCAAGGACGACGGCGTCGGCGGCATCAAGTTCGAGCCGCTGGACGGCGACGACTCGACCCTGCCCGACGACGGCGATCGTCGACTACGGCATCGAGCAGCTCCAGGCGAAGCACGACAAGCCGTTCTTCCTCGCGGTCGGGCTGCACAAGCCGCACATGCCGTGGAACGTGCCGAAGAAGTACTACGACCTGTTCCCGCTCGACACGATCGAGCTGCCGCCGACGCAGGAGGACGACCTGAAGGACGTGCCGCCGGCCGGCGTGCAGATGGCCAGGCCGGACGGCGACCACGCGGCGATGCTCAAGTCGGGCCGGTGGAAGGAGGCGGTGCAGGGCGTACCTGGCGGCGATCGCCTACTGCGACGCCCAGATCGGCCGGCTGCTCGACGCGCTACGACAGAGTCGCCGCACAAGGACAACACGATCGATCGTCTTCTGGGGCGACCACGGCTGGCACCTCGGCGAGAAGGAGCACTGGCGGAAGTTCGCCCTGTGGGAAGAGGCGACGCGGATGCCGTTCATCTGGGTCGCGCCGGGCGTGACGAAGCCCGGCGGCGTCTGCGACCGCACGGTGGACTTCATGAGCGTCTACCCGACGCTGTGCGACCTGTGCGGCCTGCGCGACGCCGAAGCACGTCGAGGGCGAGAGCATCCGCCGCTGCTGGCCGACCCGAAGGCGGCGTGGGACAAGCCGGCGATCACCACGTTCCGCCGGAACAACCACGCCGTGCGCACCGAGCGGTGGCGCTACATCCGCTACGCCGACGGCGGCGAGGAGCTGTACGACCACGACGCCGACCCCTACGAGTGGACGAACCTCGCTGGCGACGCCAAGCACGCAGGCACGAAGGAGAAGCTGATCGGGCTTCTGCCGAAGGACAACAAGCCGGAATTGCCTCGGGCCAAAGCGGCCAAAACCAAGAACAAGTAGCGATCTCGCCGGCGAGGCCTTCGTCAGACCGCTACGGCCCGACCTCACGCAAGTGTTGCAGGTTGGCTTCGATGTGATATCGCATGGCCGCGGATGCCGCACTGCTATCGCGCTGGCGCACGGCGGCGAGAATCTTGGCGTGGTGCTCGTGGGCCAGCTCCGCGCCATAGCGGCCCAACGTGCGGCGGCGGCTTTCGATCAGGAGCTGCTGGATCGGCTCGAGGATGAGCTGAAACAGCGGGTTGCCCGTGGCGGAGGCCAGTGTCGCGTGGAATTCCAGGTCCGCCTTGGCGTGCGATTCCAGCGAGCCTCGCGGGTTGCCCAGCGCGGCCTGCGTTTGTTCGAGCCGGGCCAGGTGCTCGTCGGTCCGCCGCTGGGCCGCCAGGGCCGCGATCGCCGTTTCCAGCGGCAGCCGCACCTCGCCGAGGTCTTGCGGCCGCAAATCGCCAAGCTGGAGGAACCGCTGATAGCCGGCCGTCGCCTGCCGGCCATCAGGCGTCTCGACGCGCGTGCCTGACCCGTGCACGCGGCTCAAGAGGCCCAAACTTTCCAGGCGCCCCAGGGCCTCGCGGACCACGCTGCGGCTCACGCCGTGCTCGAGGCTCAGCTCGCGCTCCGACGGCAGGCGATGCCCCGCGGAGAGCTTGCCCGAGAGGATGTCTCGTTCGAGCCGGTGGACCAGATCGGTGACTCGATCAACCGTGGACATGGTTGAGCCTGGTTTCATAGCTCCCTCTCCCTCCTGGGGAGAGGGCTGAGGGTGAGGGGCGTTCTGCCGCTGCTTCGCCCCTCACCCGGCCTCTCCCCGAAGGGAGAGAGGCAATCGCTTCTACCGAATTGCCAGCGGCCGCAGGGTGAAGCCGGCGATGGTGCCGGCGATCTTGTTGGTCGTGCGCGACGTAGCAGAACTCGTAGACCTGGTCGCGGGCCAGGTCTTCCAGGTAGTGGAACTCGCCGATGTGGACGCCCTGCTCGATGAGCAGGTACTTGTGCACGGGGATGAACGAGTCGGAGCCTTGCGGGCGCGGGGTTCACCTCCAGGCCGCTGGTGTCGGAGCCGATCAGGATCGCGCCGTGCTGCTCGACCAGCCACTTGGCCGTGGCCAGGTGATGCCGGCCGAGTCGTGCTCGCCGATCTTCTCGTGGTCGGCGCCGTCGCTCGCCCCAGTAGCGCAGCGTGCCGGTGCGGATCAGCACCATGTCGCCCGGCTGGAGCTTCGTCTTCTGCCGGGCGAGCGCCGCCTCGAGGTCCTGCGGCGTGATCGCGTAGTGCGCCGGCAGCGCGTCGACGTTCTTGCGAGCCGGCGACGTCGAGCAGCACGCCGCGGGTGACGATCGGCGGGATGGTCGTGGCGTCGCACTTGCGGATGCCGAAGTTGCCGCCCCAGTCGGCCTCCTTGAAGCCGTTGTACCAGTGGTTGTCGTCGCCGACGGTGATGTGGCCCAGGCCGTCGATCTGCGTGCCGACGTTGTCGTTGATGAACAGGGCGCAGCTGTGCCAGCCCATGCCGCTGCGGGTTGTTCTTGGGCTGCGACGAACTCGTGAGTCGCCCTGGCGCTTCACGCCTTCGGGGCTGCGGAAGGTCATGATCTCGCCGGGGCTGTGGCCGGGCCACTTGAAGCTGTTGCGGCTGTAGGTGACGCCCAGGTCGTAGACCTTGCCCTGCTTGACTTGCCGAAGGGCATGGAGGGCGGTTTCGGCTGGTCATGGCGTTGAGCGCGCCGACCTCGTCGTCCTTGCCCCAGATCCAGCCCCAGCCGGTGCCCTTCTTCCACCCTTTGATCGCGGGCGCAGCGTCAGCTTGCGCCGCCTGGTCGGCGGGCTTTGTGTCCTGGGCCTGGTTGTTCTGGCCGGCGGTGAGATTGATCCAAGTGAACAAGGCCGCGGCGACGGCTATCAGCGGCCAACGGCAGCGTTGCCAGAAGTTGCACATGCGAGTAGTCCTTGTGGAGAGGATCGTAAGAGGGGTGCCAGCGCACTCTTATCGCCCGCCGCCGGAGCGGATTCAAGAGCCTGCCGCCACTCTCAGCCTTGTCGCCTTCCGGCACTTCCTCCAAACTTGCCTGATGCCTGCTCTCAAGCGCAACGCCGCCACGTGCCGAGGATCGCCATGCGCCCTTTGCGGCCGCGTCCCCAAGCGCGGGACGACGGAGCACCATCTCATCCCCCGCACCTGCCACTCGAATCGCTGGTTCAAGAAACGCTTCCCGCGAGAAGAATTGCAACGCACGATCTCCCTGTGTGCGGATTGCCACGGCGCAATCCATGAGCTGATTCCCTGCGAAAAGAGTCTCGGCCGCCACTACAACACGCCAGAGAAGCTGGCCGCCCATCCGGAAATGTCCCGGTTTCTGGCGTGGGTCCGTAAGCAGAAGTAGCGGCGGCGACCGCCCTTGCCGAGCATCACGGTTTGGGACAAACTGCGTGGGAACCTAGCGCGCTTCCTGTAGTTCTCCCGGCGCGTAGTTCTGCCGGCCCTTAGCAAACGCCCCATGAAAATCCACGAATTCCAAGCCAAAGAGATTCTCCGCAAAGCCGGTGTGGCCGTGCCGCGCGGCATTGTGGCCAAAACGCCGGACGAGGCCGCCGCCGCCTTCCGCGAGCTGGACGGGCCGATCGCCGTGGTCAAAGCCCAGATTCATGCCGGCGGCCGCGGCAAGGGGACGGTGAAGACGAACGCCAAGCAGCGCGGCGTGCAGCTCGTGAAGAGCGCCAGGAGGCTGCCGATGTGGCCCTCAACCTGCTAGGTAATTCGCTGGTCACGATCCAGACGGGGCCGGATGGGCAGACTGTCCGGCAGGTGCTCGTCGAGGCCGGTTGCGACATTGCCCGCGAGCTGTATCTGGGCATTGTCGTCGATCGGGCCGCGCAGGCCCCCGTGCTGATGGTCTCAGCGCCGGCGGGATGAACATCGAGGAGGTCGCCGCCACCACGCCGGAGAAGATCTTCCGCGAGCAGTTTTGTGCCGTGGCCGGGCTGGCCCCGTTTCAAGCTCGCAAGCTGGCCAAGAGGCTCGACCTGCCCGGCGGCAGCCTGCGGTCGGCCGAGTCGTTCATGCGCGGGCTATGCAAAGTGTTCCTCGACTCCGATTGCAGTCTGCTGGAGGTCAACCCGCTGGTCGTGACGAAGGCCGGCGAGCTGCTGGCGCTCGATGCGAAGATGACCTTCGACGACAACGGGCTCTTCCGCCACAAGGACCTGACCGCGTATCGCGACCTGAGCGAAGAAGAGCCGGCCGAGGTCCGTGCGGCCGACGCCGGGCTGAGCTACGTCAAGCTGAACGGCAACATCGGCTGCCTGGTCAACGGCGCCGGGCTGGCCATGAGCACGATGGACATCATCAAGCTGCACGGCGGCGAGCCGGCGAATTTTCTGGACGTCGGCGGCGGGGCCAACGTGGAGCAAGTGACGGAAGCCTTCCGCATTCTGCTGGATGACAAGAACGTGAAAGCCGTGCTGGTAAACATCTTCGGCGGCATCATGCGCTGCACGACGATCGCCAATGCCCTGCTCTCGGCCTACAAGACGGTCGGCTTCAACGTGCCGCTGGTCGTGCGGCTGGAGGGCACGGAAGTGCAAGAGGGCCGGCAGCATTATTAAGGAAAGCGGCGTGAACATCCTGGCGGCCGACGGGCTGACGGATGCGGCGAAGAAGGTGGTGGCGGCGGCGAAGGGCGTGGCGGCGTAACGTGCGGGTCCAAGAGCCGGCCGTGCCTCAGCGATGGACTAGCAACCGCATCATGGAGGTGACCATGCGATTGCGCTTCTCAATCCGTGACTTGCTGTGGTTGACGCTGGTGGTGGCGATGGGGCTCACGTGGTGGATCAACAGTCAACGGTCGAGAGCCGAATTGGAACAAACGCAGGGCCGGCTAGCCAAGTGGCGAGGCGCAACAGGTGCACTGGAGCATGTTCTCAAAATGGAAGGCGCCGTTCTGGATTGGGCGTTGGATCCGTCCTCTGTCATCGTGATTCGGCGATACGACTACGGCGGCAGTTCTTGGCGAATTGAGTTCACCGACTACGAGCCGAGTCGCGAAGATCGGTAGATGCCAAGCCCTACAGACGGTCGCGGCCGGTCTGCAATCCGCGAAACTGACCCCATTATCGCGATGCACCACGACCTCAAACTCGCCTTCTGGAACGTCGAGAACCTCTTCGAGCCGCAGCTTGTGGCTCGAGGCGTGGTGCACGGCGGGCCGACCAGCGATGAGGAGCTGGAGGCCAAGGCGGCGGCCCTTGCACGAACGATTGACCAGTTCTTCGGTGGCGAAGGCCCAGACCTGCTCGGGCTATCGGAAATCGGCAACCGCGAGATCGCACAGCAGATTGCTGCGCGGCTGGCCGGCGGACCGTATGCAATCGTGTGGGCCGAGCGGCACCATCCCAATCAGACCGGCTTGGGCCTCTTGGCGCGCCGAAAGCCTGATCGCCGAGGCTGAGTGCCTGCACGTGCATCCCGAGCAAGGAAACAAGCGGCCGCGGTCGATGATCGTTCGCTGCGCCCTGCGGGGCGTGCGGTCTGAGTTCCTCGTCGTCGTGAATCATTGGAAGGCCGGGCGACGGGGAACCGATCGGGCCGACCGCGAAGAGACGGCCCATTGGCTGCACGGCAAGCTCCGCGGCCTGGCCAGCTATGGGAAGCTGACGAGTGTACTGGCCCTGGGCGACTTCAATGCCGAGCCGTTTGCCGAGCCGCTCGAGCGGCTGCGGACCTGCCGCACCATCCGCCCGGTCCTCTGGCGGGCCGAGCAGGCCATGCTCTATAACCCTAGTTGGCGGCTGCTGGTGGAGCGCGATTGCTTCTCGCCCGGCAGCGGCACCGGGTACGAGCAATGCCGGCCGACGACCAGCCAGGGCGACGACGAGCCGCGGATCATCGACCAACTGCTCGTCTCCGGCGACGCGCTGCTCCGGAAGGGCGCGATCACGCTGCGGGAGGAGAGCCTGGATTTCCATTGCGACGACCGGACCGCGAAGCGCCGCCACGGCATCCTGACGCCGGCCCGCTGGCACGCGATCAGGCACACCGGTGCGTCGGACCATTTTCCGCTGCTGTGCCGATGTGACATCAATCGAGACTGACGTGGTGCACGCGGCTCGCGTGCCCGGGTGCCTGGGGCTGAGCGTCAGCGAAGCCCCAGGCGGAAGTGCCGCGCGACTTGGAATACCACAGACGCACGTATGGCGGCGCAACGGCTGGGGCTGCGCTTCGCTTAGCCCCAGCCACCCTTCGGCATCGGAGAAGACACTATGCCGCACAAAGACAAGAACTACGACTTCATCCAGCGCCTGAACCAGGTGCTCGCGCCGGGGCCGACCGAGTTCCCCTATCGCCGCAACTACGAGTCGGTCAAGCGCGTCGCCAAGTCGATCGAAGACTGGCTCGGCCAGCCGGCGGCCGCCAAGAAGCTTCACGTGCAGATCGAGCCGGGCTTTCAAGGCTCGCTCGGCCAGCAGCTCAACGTGGTGCTCGATATCCCCGACCGGCACGTGCGCGATACGCTCTTCCGCGTCTACCTGCAACCGTCAGGCGAGATCAACCTCGACCTCTACGGCGAAGAGACGGTCGCCTGCGCCGATGAGGCCGACATGCAGGAGAAGATTCTTCAGTTTCTCGGCGAGCCGGAAAACAAGGGCCGGCTGAATATGTATAAGGATATGCTGACGCAGTGATCCCGGTTAGTGATTCTGATTCCCAAGCTCCGCTTGGGAACCGCGCTCGCGAAGCTCTGCTTCGAGGACTCGACATCTGCCAGGCTCGAAGCAGAGCTTCGTTACTTGCGTTCCCAAGCAGAGCTTGGGAACGAGATGACCTCAGATAATAGATTCCTTCATGAGCATTCTCGTCAACAAATCCACCCGCGTCCTTTGCCAGGGCATCACCGGCTCCGTCGGCGCCTTTCACACGCGCGGCTGCAAGGAGTACGGCACCAAGATGGTCGGCGGCGTCACGCCCGGCAAAGGGGGCGAGACGGTCGAGGGGCTACCCGTTTTCGACACCGTCGCCGAGGCCGTGGCCGCCACCGGGGCCGACGCCAGCATGATCTTCGTGCCGCCCGCCTTCACGGCGGACGCGATCCTCGAGGCCATCGACGGCGGCATCAAGGTCATCGTCGCCGTCACCGAGGGCGTGCCGGTGCTCGACATGGCCCGCATCATCCACCGAGTGCGCGAGAGCGACGCGGTCCTGATCGGCCCCAACTGCCCCGGCGTCATCACGCCCGAGGAATGCAAGATCGGCATCATGCCCGGCTACATCCACAAGCGCGGCACCGTGGGCGTGATCAGCCGCTCGGGCACGCTGACGTACGAGGCCGTGTGGCAAACAAGCAATCTGGGGCTGGGCCAATCGACTTGCGTCGGCATCGGCGGCGACCCGATCGTCGGGACGCAGTACATCGACCTCCTGGAGCTGCTTCCAGGCCGATCCGCAGACCGAGGCCATCCTGATGATCGGCGAGATCGGCGGCACGGCCGAGGAAGAGGCGGCCCGCTACGTCAAGGAAAAGGTCACCAAGCCGATGGCCTCGTTCATCGCCGGCCGCACGGCCCCGCCCGGCAAGCGGATGGGCCACGCTGGCGCGATCATCTCCGGCGGCAAAGGCACGGCCGCCGAGAAAGATGGCCGCCCTGCAAGCCGCGGGCATCGTCGTCGCCGACAGCCCCGCCGACATGGGCGAGGCCGTGAAGCGGGCGATGGCGAAGAAGAAGCGGTGAGCCAATGCGGAGTGCGGAATTCGGAATGCGGAATCGGTTGGGATGATCCGGTGATACTATCTCGCGCCAAGCTGGAAACGCTGCTGGCCCGATTTCCCCAGCTACGGATCGCCCTTCTCGGCGATCTGTTCCTCGACCGCTATCTGGAGATCGACGTCGCGCTGGACGAGCCGTCGGTCGAGACCGACCTGACGGCCTACCAGGTGACGCGCATGCGCCGCAGCCCTGGCGCTCGGCACCGTGATGAACAACCTGGCGGCGCTCGGCGTTGGGCGGCTGCGGCCGGTGACTGTGATCGGCGACGACGGAGAGGCATACGATCTCCTGGCCCAACTGCGGCCCCTGCCGGTCGAGACGGCCGGCATCGTCCAAGATCCGTCGCGGCAGACGCCGACGTACACCAAGCCGATGCGGCAGGACGAGGGCGGGACGTGGCGCGAGCTGAATCGGCTCGACCTGCGCACCCGGGCCGCCATCTCGACGGCGACGGAAGAAACGCTGCTCGAGCGGCTCGACGAGGCTTGGGCCGGGGCGGACGGACTGATCGTCCTGGATCAGATTGCCATCGAAGGCCAGGGCGTGGTCACGCCGAGCGTGCGGAAGCATCTGCTCGAACTGTCCCGCCGCACGCCTGGTAAGCTGATCTTCATCGACAGCCGCCGGCATATTGGTCGCTTCCGCTGCGGAACGCTCAAGCCGAATCGCGAGGAGTGCCAACGGGCCGCGCGAGATATTGGCGAGAACGCAGACGACGTTGTTTTGGCTGCCACGGCGCTAGCGAAGCAAACGGGCCAAGGGGTCTACCTCACGCAGGGAGACCAGGGCATCGTGCTCGCCCGCCCGGACGGCACGACCACCGACCTTCCCGCGTTTCCCGTAGCCGGGCCGATTGACATCGTCGGCGCCGGTGACAGCACAACCGCCGGCATCGTGTCGGCGCTGCTCTCCGGAGCCACGCTGGAGGAGGCCGGCACGCTGGGCAATCTCGTCGCCTCCATCACCATCCGGCAAATTGGCACGACCGGCACCGCCACGCCGCAGCAGGTGCTGGCTCGTTGGGATGAAGTCTCTGGAGTGCGGTGACTCGTCACCGCTTTAGGATTCTCCGCGTCCGGCAGGATACGACGTTGACTCGGTGCGTACGTCCTCTCGACGCCGATTTCAGCGCCAAGTTGGGTTATCGCGGTTGGCTTTGGCAGCAGTTCCGCAGCGGAAAAGTGCGATAGATGGGTAGTAGTGAGAGGAACTTCCTTTCACGCAAGTTTGTCGAGGCGGTCAGGGGTGAACGCTTCGGCAAGCTGGGTGTCGATCACCGGCCCGGAATGGATCGGCCCGGCGGCGTGGAGCACGGACCAGCGAGGATTCGCTCCCTCGCGTCACCTGGGCGACAGGTCCGCCAGCCGCGAGTCGATCCATTCCGGCCGGTGTTTTTCTTTCGTGGCGCACGCGGCTCGCGTGCGCCTGACCGATTACCGCGCCCTTGCGCGGTTCGGGCACGCGAGCCGCGTGCCCCACGTCAGCGCGCCTTCTAGCGCGAAGCCGTGCTGTTTGCGGTGGTGCGGTCCGTCGAAGTGCTTGGTGCTCTTGAACAGCTCATGGCGGCCGTCGCCGGCCTCGGCCTTGACGCGCTGGCGTAGGGCGCTTTGTTCCTCGCCGCTCATCGGCCGGAAGCCGCGGCCGACGGCCAGCGCCTGGTCCAGGTCACGCTGGTTGCGAATGCCGACCACCAGCGACGACACGCCCTGCGACAAGGCGTAACGTAGACACTCTTCGGCGGTCGCCAGACCGGCCTTCACCAGGCGGCCGTTCTGGCTATCGGGGCTGCCGCCGAGGCTCTTCATGCCGAGTACGCCCGTGCCGTTCTTCAGGCACACCGGCACGACCTGCTGCTCGAAGCTGCGGTAGTGATGGTCGCAGACGTTGATCGGCATCTGCGAGCTGTCCCAAGCGTATGGCTTGGCCAGCATCTTCAGGTGGATGTGCGGGTCCTTGTGGCCGGTGAAGCCGATGAAGCGTACCTTGCCGGCCTTCTGCGCTTCGAGCGCCGCCTTGAGGCCGCCCTGCTCGAAGACCCAGTCGGGATCGTTGTCGTAGACCATCTCGTGGAACTGCCACAGGTCGAAGTGATCGGTCTTCAGCCGCCGCAGGCTGTCGTCGAGGCAGGCCAGCGAGCCGCGGTAGTCGCGCTCGCAGTTCTTGGTCATCAGGAAGACCTTGTCGCGTCGGCCGGCCAGGGCCTTGCCCATCAGCTCCTCCGACTGCCGTCGTGGTAGTCCCAGGCGTTGTCGAAGAAGGTCAGGCCGTCGTCGATGGCCGCGTGCATGAGCCGGATCGCCTCGCCATCGCCTGCTTCTTTCGCCCCCTTCCCGATATGCCAGCCGCCCAGGGCGAGTATCGAGACCCGCACGCCGGATTTCCCCAAGGGGCGCGTCGGCAGTCCGCGGCCATCGTCCTGCTGAGAGGCGAGTAGTTCGTCCGTCAAGCGTTGAGCAGCGCAGGGATCGAGATCGGGCACTGGGCACCTCAAGTCGCCTCATGACAGGTTCGTCCTCGTCCTCGTCCTCGTCCTCGTCCTCGAAAAGCGACACCAGATGACTCATTCGAGGACGAGGACGACGACGAGGACGACGAGGACGAAGGAGATGGCACTAATCGGCTTTACTCTCGAAGAACCCCGGCAGCAGGCCCTGGCGGCGTTTGCGAAAATGGCCGGGCGGAGGGCCGCCGTCGCGGAGTGGCAGGTCGCCTCCACGGGGCGACGCCTCCGCCGCGGTACCTTGCGAACGAAGGTAGCCTGCGATCGCCTCCTGCACGAGCTTTGCGGCGCGGCGGCGGGCGGCCGCATCCAAGTGCAAGTCATGTGCCACGCCGGGTCGCAAAAAGTAGAGCAGCATCTGCTGGGCGCTTCGCCCAGCGCCGCCTCGGCCGCTAGGGCATACACGAGCATCTGCATCTCATACCCCGCGGCGGCCTGGGCAACGCCCGCCGCGCTGACGAAGTTCGTCTTGTAATCCAGCAGCCGCCAACCGCCGCGCGGGTCGCGGAACAGGCAATCGATATAGCCGCGAAAGTACACGCCCCCGTCTGTCGGCCGATCCGGCGGCCAAGCCAGCAGGAACTCGGTTTCGCGATGCACCTCGGGCGAGGCCGCGAGCTCGGCGGCCAACGGCGACTCGAAAAAGCGGCCCACCAGCTCTCTGGCCTCCGCCGCAGCCGCCTCGTCGTCCGGCACGTGGTCCGGGGCGTGCCGCGCTATCAAGGCATCGAGCTCGGCGGCGCCTGCCGCGCTACCCAAGGGAATCTCTTCGAGCACCGCGTGCACGAGCGTGCCCAGGCCGAGTGGATCGATGGCCCCGCGTTGCTCGGCGGCTGCCTCCGGCTCCGCGGACTCATCCGTAGAGGCCATGCGTGCGGCGTGGAGTGTTCCGTTCAAGCGAGAGAAGGAGAACTCGCGTCGGGCGGCCGCATCGATGGCGATCGGCCGGATGGATGCCGGCGGCGCAGCGACCGACTTGGCGGACAGGGCTTCCGCTTGTGCGATGACGGCCTCGAGGTTCGGTCGCCGACGCTGTTGCTGTCGCTCGCTGATCGGCGGCTCGCTGGTGATGACTCGTACCTGCGGCGTCTCGAAGCCGCGCGGCAGGCTGGCCACGCACGTTCCCGTGTGCAGGTCGAACCGCCTGGCCAGGAGCCGCAGCCAGGGACTGTCGGCCTCGCCAAGCTGGCTGACCCCGCTGGAGAGTATCAGGTGATCGGCCGCCCGCGTCGTAGCCACGTAGAACAGCCGCGACAGCTCGGCCTCGTCCTCGCGCGCCTCGATCCGCCGCAGGAAGTCGTAGCCGGTGAGCGCGTGCTGCCGGCGATCTTCATCCGGCGAGCGGACCAGCGGCCCCAGCTCCGGATGAAAGGCGGCCGGCGGCGGAATGCTGTTCATCGGCCGCCGCAGGTCCGGCAGCACGACGACGGGAAACTCCAACCCTTTGGCCTGATGGATCGTCATCAGCCGCAACACGTCGGCCGACTCCGGCATCGTGGCGGCCAGCGGCTCGTCGGGCTGCTTGGCGACAAACTCCGAGAGCTGGCGGATGAAGTCTCCCAGCGTGAAGATGCCGCTGCGGTCGAACGTGCGTGCCTGGTCGATGAGCTTTCGCAGGTTGGCCAGCTTCCGCTCACCCATGAATTCGGCCAGCAGGATCGCGTCGTAGCCGGTCGTCCGCAGGGCGTCGTCAATCAAAGCGGCGATCGGCAAGCGGTCTTTGCAGGCGCGCAGGCGGCGGAGCGTGGCGGCCGCCAGCGCGACGCGTGGCCGCTGCTCCGCGTCAATCTCCGGCGTCGGCGTGGCGAACAGGCCGGTCTCGATCCGGCGATCCTTGGCCAGCCAATACAGCGTCTCGTCGGCCAGGGCAAAGAACGGGCTGCGGAGCACGCCGACCAGGCTCACCACGTCGCTCGGATAGGCAATCGCTCGCAGCAGGTTCAGAAGGTCGAAGATTTCCTGCTGGGCATAGAATGCGTGCCCACCGACCAGGTAATAGTCGATGCCATGCTGCCGCAGGGCTTCTTCGTAGACCTGCACATCAGAGAGTGCCCGGAACAAGATGGCGATATCTCCCGGCCGCACCGCACCGCACGGCCCTTGCACATCCCCGACACGAGCCCGACGCGCAAGCGAGGGAGGGCCGCCGCCCGACTCCGAGCGTGTCCCGCCGCTCCCTCGCTTGCACGTCGGGCTAGTGTCTGGAGCATCGAGCAGCTCTCGCAGCCGCCGGGCGATCCACTGCGCCTCGCGGCGCCGCAGGCTCGGCGCAGGCTCGTCCGGCTCTTCGGCGGGCGCCCAAAGAAACTCCACTACCGGCGGCGGGCTGACCTGCGGGCGCCTGGGCCGCAACGGCTCGTAGGCGGAGCGGTTCGCGTCAGCGGGTGCCTGGGGCTGAGCGTCAGCGAAGCCCCAGGCGAAGGGCCGATCGCCTGGGGCTGCATTCGCTTAGCCCCAGCCACGCCGTCGAGCTCCTCGCAAAACAGCGCATTGACAAACGCCAGAATTTGCGGCTGGCTGCGGAAGTTCACCGTCAGCGGCAGCCGGCCCGCAGCGGGAATCTCTCCCTGCAATTGCCGGAACACGCGCGGATCGGCCCGGCGGAAGCGGTAGATCGACTGCTTGTAATCGCCGACGAAGAACAGCTTGCCGCGCGGCAGGGCGTCGCCGCACAGCGCCTTGACCAGCTCGACTTGCAGCGGATCGGTGTCTTGAAACTCGTCCACCAGCAGGGCATGGACTTGCTTGCCCAGACGCGTCCGTCGGCCCGCCCGCCCCGAGCCGTCGCCCGTGAGCAGGTCGCGGGCGCGGATCAGCAAGTCGTCGAAGTCCAGCACACTCGAGCTCCTGCTTGCGCGCGGCATACGCCTCGACGACGGACAGCGTCACGGCCAGCAGTTGCAGTCCCGATTCGGCGGCCCCCCGGGCGCCGCTGGCTGTCGAAACGGAGCAGCCGTTCGGCGCGTGTCGATCTCACCACGCAGCTCGGTCAGCAGCTCCTTGACCTGTTCATAGACCTCGGCGTCGGCCCACGCCCGGGCACTGCCACCGCCCTGGACGCGGCCTGCTCCCGGAGTTGGTCCAGGTCGCTTTCCGGATTGGCGCTGTCGGGCAGCCTCGGCAGAGCGTCCAGCAAGGCTCGCGCGACGTGCCTGCATCACGTCGTTCGTCGGGACGTTATCGGCCAGCAGCGTGAGCAAACGTGCGGCAGTTCCACCACCTGCCAGGTCGCGCAGCACGCCTGCCCGCACGACCTCCCGATGAAACGCCGTCCACCGCTCCAGCACGTCGTCGGCCGAGCGGGCGGTCCACTGGGCAAAGTCGATCTTGTCGCGCTGGCCGATGAGCACGCGGAGCATTTTCTTCAGCTCGCCCAGGCCGAACTTGACGATCAGGTCCATCGTCGGCTCGTCCTGCCGGGCCAGCAGCCGGCGGAGGGCGTCGTCGATCGTCTCGGCGAGCAGCGTTTCGGCTTCCGCGGCATCCAGCGTTCGGAACCGCGGGTCCACGCCTGCCTCGACCGCGTTTGCCCGCAGCAGCGAGGCGCAAAACCCGTGAATCGTGCTGATGCGGGCCGATTCCAGCTCGCGCGAGATGGCCAGCCAATGACGGGCCTCTTCGTCGGTTGCGGCGGCGGCCAGCCGCTCCTGAGCAGCGGCGGCGGATGCGGTCGCGCATCTCCCGCGCGGCCCGCTCGGTGAAGGTGATCGCCACGAGGTCCGTCAGATGGACTGTCGAGCCTGGCTCGAGGTAGGAAAGAAACCGCTCGGTCAGCACGAACGTCTTGCCGCAGCCCGCCCCGGCCGACAGGGCCACGGACACGTCCCGCTCGGAGATGGATGCGCGTTGCTCGCTCGTCAGTTGGGGTCCGTCCACGAAACATTCATTGTGCCAGGGAATCGTCCAGCCAATCCCGTTACGCTCAGGAATGCTCAATAAAGAAAAGAAGAGGGCGGAATGCTAATTGCCAATCTTCGATTTCTTTTTGGGAGCGGCCTTTTCAGCGCTCGTGACCACTTGGCCGACGCCGATCAGATTCAAAGAATCCACAACATTTCCTCTCATCCCGGAAACTCCGATTACCGAGAACCCCTCGAATCGTGTCGTGATCCATTTGCCTCCCTTCGACCCACCGCGCCATTCGCCGTATAGGGTCTTCCCTCGTCCGCGCGGAGCACTTGGAGCCCTGATGGGATCATAGACTAGCCTGAAGCCATCAATGAGGCGCGCCGCGCGCCTCGATGCCACTGACCGCATACCCCTTTGGGGCGCGCTCTGTGAATGTCTGACCGACTTCACCGCCGACTAGATCAGTAACTAGCTCGCCATTCTGAGTGAGGAAAATAAAGCGAATGCCGCGAATGATACCATCCTCGCGAAGAAACCCATCCATACCGATGAGAACCGCGCCTCCTCCGGTAAGAACGAAAATGCACGGTTGCCACCGTCACCTCCGATTCGTGCACTACGTACCGTTTGACGCTGATCGATAGCATATTTGATTTTCTCGGCAACCACGGCGGCCAACTTCCGTTCAGCTGACTTCATCTTGTCACGATCGATTGACGGTGCATCGGCCAGCGCTTTGTCGAGAATGGCCAACCGCTTTTCTATCGTGTCCTTCGCTGTCGCGCCGAGTCCGGGAACGGATTGGAGATACCAGTGCCGCGAGCGCTGCTGATAGAACAGTCGTGCAGATCCACTAGCCTCGCTGCCGGCCTCCCACCACGCGTCGCCTACATTCATCTGGGAATCGGCCTCCGTCGGATTGAGCCCATCGAGGTGTGCGGCTGCTCGTAATTTCACGTTGTCGGATTTGGCGAGCAGTTTCAGCCCCTCGACCCACTGGTCGAGCACAAAGCACCGGTATAGGCCAATGGCGCCATTCGCGCTCGCGTCGTCAGGATTCTTCGCAAGTGTCGCGGCGGCCGCCTCGGCCGCCATCGCCCAGTTGCCCAATTGCGCCACCCGATCGCGTCGTACCGTTGCTTGGCGAAGTTGCTCGCGGAACTTGCCGGCGGTCTTGAGTGCCAACTCAGCCAACTCGGATGCTCTGGCGAACTGTTCGTCGGCGACGACCTCGTCGGTAGCGTCAAACAGCGCCTGGATCACGTGGAAGCGCTTATTCGCGGGCACGTTGGCGGATGCAAGGCGAGCCAGCATTTCATGTGTCTGCGCCGCGTAATCGATTTCAAATTCCTCCGTTAGGCGCACGTTGGCCTCCGTAAGCAACTCTACCTCGACGACTTGCATCGCGATTTCACGAGCCTCGACTAACAATGCATACCGGACAACGTCGGAGTCCTCACTCTGACTAGCGCGACGGAGAAAGTTGCGGACGGTGGTGGCCTTGATCTCGGTTGATAAGCTCGCGAAGTCGGCAGGCAGCATCTCGCTGACTTGCCCCGCGCTTCGTCCAACTCCGCGCCGCGGGGAACGGGGCGGCGCTGGATGTTCAAGAGGCCGACGGCTGGCGTCATATCGGTCGTCTTGCTCATGGGTTGGGTATCTTTATTGTGCTCGACATCCTTTTTGGGTTCGGGAAGAGGCTTTTTTGGTTCCGCGGGGTCTCTCGGCTTAATCGTCGATTCGGGTTCGACGCTCTTACCCTTGATCTCGCTTGCTGCCGCGGGCTCGTCGAAGGAACGGACGACCTTGGCCGTCGTCGCGTCCGCGGATTTCCGCGATTCGCCGCTGCCACCCGCTACGCGGCCGGACGGCTTACCGCCCAATCCCAAGAAATCATGACCAAGCTGCATCAGAATGTAGTAGCCGATCGATAATCCGACCCCGGCTCCGAGCACGATCTTGATCGACTCGACAACGGCGTTCTTCTTCTTGCGCTTCGTGGGCAATTCCGTCGTTTCAGACGATGATGCATGGCCCTGGCGGCCGGGAGGCGTCGTTCGAGCTGCGCGGATGTTCGTGATGTCGATACCTTCATCGAACGGGGTTCCGGGATCGGCAGCAGGCGCTGACTCCGGGATCGGCGAGGCGCGCAGCGGACGCGCACGAGGCCGGGCCGTCGCTTCGGTATTCCGTTGCGCCGCGCCAATCGCTCGTCGTACTCGGCCTTCTTTGCCGGATTCAGCAGACACAGCTTGGCGCTCGCGATCTCATTGAGCAGCTTCTGTGACCATTCGCCTTGAGGCCCGCTCTGAAACAGCCGAAGGTGCGCCATTTGCCGATCCGCGGCATGCTCGATGACGTCGAGATTGCTCTCGAAGAGATCGATTCCCAGCAGGCGGTAGTGAGTCGGCGGTTGATCTTTGGGAGAGATGCCCAGCCACGTGTAATACGGGTCGAAATCGTCGGCCATGCGGAATCAATCGAAGTCGAGTCGTTCGTCAATTGTCCCAGGTCCCTATCAGGACAAATATAATAGGATTTTTGCTGACCGCACAGTCACGAGTGCTCCGCGCCTGGAAGTCCCATGGAGGATGCCCCGTATGGGAGCGGCGGCCGCGCGACGCAGAATAGTCGCGCCCCCGGGCGGCTTTGTTCGAGTTCTGCCGTGGATCACGGCCGGGTAGAGTCTCTGCCGCGAGAGGTTAGGCGGCCTTTGCGTCCCGCTGACTCGTCGCTGTCGCGGTACGAAGAACCGCTGGTCGGCCACGTCGGCGGACGAAGCCAATGATGTGATCGGCCAGGCGCTCGGCGGCCCGCCCGTCGCCGAACGGATCGAACTGCTCGTACAGCCGGCGGCGGGGGATCGCGAGCTCCGCCGGGTGCTCCAGCGCCCTTCGGACGCCGGCTGCCAGCTCGTCGGCGCTGCGCGCGACGTACGTCGCTCCCGATTGGGCGATGGGGGCGAAGTGCGCCGAGTCTTGAGATAATCGCCCACGTCGAGAAAGTCCGCGTCGGCCGGCAGGTTGAAGGCGATGTTGACCACCGGACGGTCCAAACCGCAGGCCTCCAGCGTGACCGTGGAGGTGACGTTAATCAGCACGTCGCTGAGGGCCAGCGTCTCGGTCAGTCGCCGGGCATCGTCCCCCGTCGGCTTGAAGCGGAGAATGGCCGTCAGGCCGCTCGCCTCGCCGGAGTAGCCGCCCGCCCTTTCCACGTGAACGTGCGGCAGCCGGCCGACCTCATGGAACTGGGCCGGATCATCCTGCGGGTGCATGCGAACCAGGAGCTGGCATCTGTCCCCCAGCCGGTCGCTGCGAATGAGTCCGGCCAGCAGCTCCACGTAGTTGCGGTTGAACGGGCACGACTCCTTGGGCACGCTGGCATAGGTCAACAGCCTGCGGGCGGGATCGAGGTTTCGTTCGCCGAAGAACCGCGCCCGGTCGGCCGCAGTGACTGGCCTGGCGTGCGGGTCGAAGGGAGGCGGGCCGGTGACGACGACATTCGCCGGCGAATAGCCAAAAAGCTCGACGGCCTCGCGGCGCATGCTCTCGCACCACACGGCCAACTCGTCGAACCGCGCCCAAAGCCCTTTGCTGGTCAGGTTGTCCCAGGAGGGAACGACGCCGAACACGGGCAGTCTTTGCCGGCGTGCGGCCCGCGCCAGGGGGGTCTCTTGCGGCTTGACCGTAGCGCTGCCCAGCACGACGGCGTGGGGCCGCACGTCGCGCAGGAGCGGCTCCCACCCGCCGCCCGAGGCCAGTCGCCGGTCGCACCACTCGAGGAAGCGCTCCATGCCGGCGATGCGGGCGAGCAGCGGGGCCACGTAGCGATTGACATGGTAGCGCAGCGGCGCGCACCAGCGGAGGCGCTGAGCAAAAACCCGCGAAGTCGTGTTGTCGATCCGCCGCCGCCAAAGCTCCTGCCGCAACACCAAGAGCAAACGCTCCCAGCGAGCCTCTCGCATCGCGGGCCATTGCCGCAACTCAACGTGATCATGGGCGAATTCGCCGGCAAACTCCGCGTCGGCCGCCAGAGGACTGACGAACGTCCAGGCGATGTCTTCAGCCGCCACGAGCCTGCGAAAGAGCGCAGTCCGCAGCAAGACGCCGCTTTGCGCCCCGTCGGGCAGCGAGTAGACGACCCGCAGACGGTCGGAGCTGCGATTCGCAGTTGAATGAGCCATATCAACTCGGAAAAACCAAACATCGAACATCCAACATCGAACGTCCAACATCGAACTGATCGATGTTCGATGTTGGGCGTTGGATGTTCGATGTTCACCGCCCGCGCTCGGCTGGCGTCACCTTATCGCTGAGCCAAGCACCACTCGCCGCCGCGCTGGCGGCATGCAGCAGACGCCATATCCTGTCCGGCCGGCCGATCCCCAGCCGATAGGCTCCCCAACCACGGCGCCACGGCGAGGTCGGGGGTTGAAACAACTCGATATAGTCCTGCAAAGTACGGACGGAAGGATGATCGTCGGCGACGCCCAGCTCGCGCAGCCGCTGCCGTAGCGCGAAGGCCTGCGCAACGCCGCGCCGTATCCGCTCTTGCGCTCGCACGACGCGGCCACGGCGGAACCGCCCGCGGCCAGCGCCGATGGCGTTCGCACCGTGCTGACGATAGAGCACCAGCGGCTCGGGGAGATACTCGATCTGCCCCAGCGCGGCGGCGCAGCAGGCCAGCCACCAGTCGTGCATTGCCGCGCCGTCCGGCAATGGCGAGGCCGCCTCTAATAGCGGGCGATTGAAGAGCGTCGCGCAACCCGTCACGAAATTGTGGCCTAGTAGCGTACGCAGCGCTAGCGATGTGGGACAGTCGCGATAGAGTCCGGCGTGCCGCGTATGCGAAGGATGGCACGGCCGCAGCTCGCGGTCCACTACCGTCAGATCACTGTGTACCAAGAGCGGCACCTGCGGCCCCACGGCGGTCTCCCAGTTTCGTAGCGCTGCGAGCTGTGTCGCCAACTTGTGCGGCAGCCACACGTCGTCCTGGTCCGCGAAGGCAAAGTATCGCGCGCCGCTAGCCAGAGCATGCTTCATCAGTGCGCCGAAACTGCCGCTGGCTCCCAAGCGGCCGGCGGAGTCTTCGACGATCTGAAGCCTCACCTCCCGCCGGCCGGCGTTGCGGAGAATCTCCGAGGTGGCATCGCCCGACCCGTCGTCGCGGACCAAGAGAAGCCAGTCGGCTTCCTGTTGGCGCCACAACGCTGCCCATGAACTGCGCCAGCCATTGGGCTCCGTTATACGTGGCCAGCAGAATCGCGATCATGTTCTGACACCGCGCAGTGGCCACACCGGCGCTGCTAGCTGACGGACGTGCCAGCCGAGGGGAGCGACCTTATGCCAAGGACGCAGGCAAGGGTCAAGGGCATCCGAGCAATGCTAGCGTCTCGTTCGGCCGGTGAGCATGCTCGTCCTCGTCCTCGTCGTCGTCCTCGTTCTCGTTCTCGAAAAGTCGTGGTGGCGTAGAGGACGAGGACGACGGACTCGAGCACGAACCGCCCCGGCGAGGTGCTAGCACGCGCTCAATCGACATGGTCCGCGAGTTAAGGCATTGCTATAGTCCCCGGCAATCCCGGCGATGACATCTGCCGGATGCTCCCAGCGGCTGACGAGCTGACGAATGAACTCGCACATCTTCCGCAGCAACCCCGCAGTTCGCCGCAAAGGCATCATCCTTGCCGGCGGGTCCGGCACGCGGCTCTATCCGCTCACGCAGGTTGTCAGCAAGCAGCTCCTGCCGGTCTACGACAAGCCGATGGTCTACTACCCCTTGAGCGCGCTGATGCTCGCGGGGATACGAGACATCCTGCTCATCAGCACGCCGCAGGACTTGCCGCTGTTTGAGAAACTGCTCGGCGATGGCTCTCCGTGGGGCCTTTCGATCGAGTATGCCGAGCAGCCGCGGCCCGAGGGGCTGGCCCAGGCCTTCCTCATCGGGGCCGACTTCGTCGGCGGCGATCCATCGTGCTTGATCCTGGGCGACAACATCTTCTACGGGCATGAGCTGAGCGGCCTGCTCCAGCGGGCGATGGCGCGCCGGGAGGGCGCCACGGTATTTGCCTATCACGTGAGCGATCCACAGCGGTACGGCGTGGTTGTGCTGGGAGAGGACGGGCGACCGGTCGCCATCGAGGAAAAGCCGCCGCGACCCAGATCGAACTACGCCGTGACGGGCCTTTATTTCTACGACCATCAGGTCGTGGAGATGGCCCGCGCGCTCAGGCCGTCAGCCCGCGGCGAGCTGGAGATCACCGATCTCAACCGCGTCTACCTCGAGCAAGGCAGCCTGCACGTGGAGACGATGGGCCGCGGCATGGCGTGGCTCGATACCGGCACGCAGGAGTCGCTGCTCGATGCTGCGCAGTTCGTCCAGGTCATGGAAAGCCGGCAGGGGCTCAAGGTCTGCTGCCCTGAGGAGATCGCCTGGCGAATGGGTTACATCGACGACGAGCAATTGCTCCGCCTGGTCGCCCCGCTGCGCCATAGCGCGTATGGCGGCTATCTCCGCGAGCTGGTCGCCCAGCCACGCAGGGACTTGAGGGCCGTCGATCGCGCGGCATAAGGACGACTGATTCGCGGCTGGCAGGAAGCCGAGCATGAATCCATTCCCCAGGCCCGAGCCGAGCAAGGCTGTCCGGCGACGGATTCTGCTGACCGGAGCCACCGGTCAGGTGGGCCGCGAACTTACGCGGTCGCTAGGGGCCCTGGGAGAAGTGATCGCCCCGCGCCGGGAGGGTGCGCACGGCGTGCCGGGGCTCGATCTCTTGCAGCCGGAGAGTATTCGCAGGGCCGTGTACGAGCTGCGGCCGCACTTGATCGTCAACGCCGCCGCCTACACGGCCGTAGATGAAGCCGAGGCGGAGGCCGAGCGGGCGATGGCCGTCAACGCAGTCGCCCCCGGCATCCTCGCCGAAGAGGCGCGGCGGATCGGCGCGGCGCTCGTCCACTATTCGACCGACTATGTCTTCGACGGCAGCGGCACCCGGCCCTGGCACGAGGACGATCCCACCGGACCGCTCAACGTCTATGGGCAAAGCAAGCTGGCCGGCGAAGCCGCGATCCGGGCGACGGGCGCCGCGCACTTGATTCTGCGGACAAGCTGGGTACACGGTGTACAAGGCGTCAACTTCGTCAAGACGATGCTCCGGCTGGGGGCCCAGCGCACCGAGTCTCAAGGTGGTGGACGACCAGATCGGCTCGCCCACGTCGGCGCAGGTCGTGGCTGAGATCACCGCGCAGATTCTCGGCCAAGCGGCGACCGACTTCGCCGGATTGCTGCGAGAACGCGGCGGGCTACTGCACCTGGCTTGTGCCGGCGAGACGAGCTGGCACGCGTTCGCCCTGGAGATCTTTCGCCAGGCAAGGCAGCGCGGCATCCTAGCGGCCATCCCCGACGTGCTACCCGTGCCGACGAGCGAATATGCCACGCCCGCGCGCCGCCCGGCGCAATTCGCGGCTCGACTGCCGCCGTCTGGCAGAACACTTCGGCGTGGCGTTTCCGCACTGGAAAACAGCTCTGGAGCAAACGCTGAACGGCATCGCCCGAGGACAAAAAGCGGAGAAGCCGCCAACGGTGAATTGTTTGGGGTGGCACCCCTCCAGCACGGATGCGAAGGGGGTGGGGGCGCCGCGCCACCTTCAACGCGTCGATGTTCTGGGCGTGCCATCCGCCGCCGATCTGGACGTCGGCGTCATCTACACCCACGAGCGCGACTGGATGAGCCGGCTGTTGCCGACGCTCGCCCGCTCGGGCGACGACCTGAGGTTGCGGCTGATCCTGGTGGATAACGTGTCGGCCGACGGCACCGCCCGGTGGGAATCGCACGTCGCACAGACGACCGTGCTGCGAAACACCCATCGCGTGGGGTATGCGCCGAACCTCAATCGCATCCTCGAGGCCTCGACGGCACCACTGGTCCTGCTGCTCAACACCGACATGGAGTTCGACCCGGCGGAGCAATGCCTGTCGAAGATGGTCCGCTTCATGCGAGAGCATCCGTGCTGCGGCCTGGCCGGCTGCCGGCTCTATCATCCCGACGGCACGTACGGCTATCCGGCACGGCGCTTCCAGACACTCGGCGTCATCGCCGGGCGGCGCACCCCGTTAGCGCCGCTCTTCCGCCAGGCGGTGGACCGCTATCGCTACGAGGACCAGTCCCACACGAAGGCGTTCGAATGTGATTGGCTGTCGGGCTGCTTCCTGCTCGTCCGGCGCGGCCTACGAACAGGTCGGTCCACTGGACTGTCGCTTCACGAAATACTTCGAAGACGTGGACCTGTGCCTCCGCATGGCCCAGGCCGGCTGGCGCGTGATGTTCAATGGGGGGACCTACTGCTATCACGGCGAGGAGCGAGCCAGCCGCAAGGTGTTCTCCCGCGACGCGATGCTGCACCTGCGGTCGTACTACCGCTGGATCAAGAAATGGGGCTGGCGGCCGCAAGACACGCTGATCCGACGCGCAAGCAGGCACACACTAGCCCAACACGCAAGCGAGGGGGAGGCGGCAAGCATCGAACGTCCAACGTCCAACGTCCAACGTCCAACGTCGAAAGCCGCTAAACACGGAGATTCTCTTCATTCGATGTTGGACGTTGGACGTTCAACGTTGGACGTTCGGTGAAAACGGCAAGCACTTCCGGGTAAGGAACGGAAGAGTAGGAACGCTAATAATCGCTAATAGACGCTAATCTGCAGAACACGTCCAGGACTGAAATCAACACATGGCGCACGCACCATTCATCCATTAGCGTCTATCAGCGATTATTAGCGTTCTAAGTATTCAAGACGTGCTGGACGCTTCGAGAAAGGATTCTCCCCATGAAGGCTTCGAAGATTCTCGTCACCGGCGGCGCCGGGTTCATCGGTTCGGCAGTGATCCGGCACTTGATCGGCCAGACCGACGCCGAGGTCGTCAACGTGGACTGCCTGACCTACGCCGGCCATTTGACGACGCTGGAGCCTGTGGCCGGCAGTGATCGCTACCGCTTCGAGCGGGTCAACATCTGCGACGGGGCGGCCGTGCGGCGGGTGTTTCAGCAGCATCGGCCGCAGGCCGTGATGCATCTGGCCGCCGAGTCGCACGTGGACCGCTCGATCGACGGACCGGCGGCGTTTATCCAGACGAACATCGTAGGCACCTACACGCTGCTGGAAGCGGCCCGGCGCTATTGGGATTCGCTCGGCCCGGCCGATCGGCCGCAGTTCCGCTTCCTGCACGTCTCGACCGACGAAGTCTACGGCTCGCTGGGCGCGACGGGCTATTTCACGGAAGAGACGCCCTACGACCCCAGCTCGCCCTATTCGGCCAGCAAGGCCTCTTCGGATCATCTCGTGCGGGCATGGCAGCGCACCTACGGCTTGCCCACGCTGGTGACCAATTGTTCGAATAACTACGGGCCGTACCAGTATCCCGAGAAGCTGATCCCGCTGGTGATCCAGAACGCCGTGGCCGGCAAGCCGCTGCCCGTGTACGGAACCGGCAGCAACGTCCGCGACTGGCTCTACGTGGAGGATCATGCCCGGGCGCTGGTTGCCGCCTTGGAACGAGGAGCGGTCGGCCAGACGTACAACGTCGGCGGCGGCAACGAACGGCAGAACATCGAAGTCGTGCGGTCGATCTGTTCGCTGCTCGATCGGCTCGTGCCGCACTCGCCACACGTGCCGCACGAGCGGTTGATCACCTACGTCACCGACCGGCCGGGCCACGACCACCGCTACGCGATCGACGCGGGGAAGATCGAGCGGGAGCTGGGCTGGAGGCCGCAGGAGACGTTTGACACCGGTCTGGAGAAGACGGTGCAATGGTACCTGGACAATCAGCCGTGGTGCCGCCAAGTGGTGGCCGACCGCTATGCGGGCGAGCGGCTGGGGCTCACCGCCCGCGCGGCGTAAGCTGCGTCGCTCGAAGTCATTCGTCCTCGTCCTCGTCCTCGTCGTCGTCCTCGTACTCGACGCTAAACGCGGTCATTTTTCGAGGACGAGGACGACGACGAGGACGAGGACGACAAAGACGAATAGTGCGTGCCCATGAAGATCACCCAAACCAACCTGCCGGGCGTTCTCCTGATCGAGCCGAAGGTGCTGGGCGACGCGCGCGGCTTCTTCATGGAGACCTACAACGCGCGGCGGTACAGCGAGGCGGGACTGAGCGCCGCCTTCGTGCAGGACAATCTTTCCTTTTCGCGCCGCGGCACGCTGCGAGGGCTGCACTATCAGAACCCTCACGTGCAGGGCAAGCTCGTCTACGTCTTGCAGGGCGAAGTCTTCGACGTAGCCGTGGACATCCGGGTGGGCTCACCCTCGTTTGGGCAGTGGCTCGGCACCGTCCTCTCGGCCGACAACAAGCGGCAGTTGTACGTGCCGCCCGGCTTTGCCCACGGCTTCTGCGTGACGAGCGAGACGGCGCTGTTCGCGTACAAGTGCACCGATTTCTACGACGCGTCCGCCGAGGGGAGCATCCTGTGGAACGATCCGGCTATCGGCATTGTCTGGCCGCTCAGCGATCCCTTGCTGTCGGAGAAGGATCGACAGGCGCCGCGGCTCGCGGAGGTGCCCCGCGAGCGCCTGCCAAAGTAGGCTTGGAATGTGGGCAACTCGCTCTGCGAGTTGCCGTTGACTCGCAGAGCGAGTCGGCCACATTACGGCGGAACGAGCGGTGCCTAGGACTCCTTGAGCGCCGCCAGCATCGCGCGGGCTGCTTCGCCGGGATCGTCGGCCCCGACGACGGCTTGCCCGACCGCGATGCGGCGAATGCCGGCCGCCATCACTTCTCGCAGGTTTTCGAGCGTGATTCCCCCAATAGCGAAAGCCGGCAGCGCGATTTCGGCTGCCGCCTGGCGAAGGAAGTCGAGGCCTGGGAAACGGTCCGGCGGTAGATGATCAAACGATTTTGTGCCCGAGGCAAAAGTCGGCCCCAGCCCCAGGTAGTCGGCCCCGTCGAGCACCGCCTGCCGGGCCTGATCGATAGAGTGCGTGGAGACGCCGATCAGCGCGTCGGGGCCGACGATCTGCCGCACGTCCTTGCCCGTGAGTTCTTCCTGGCCGAGGTGTACGCCGTCGGCCTCAGCCAGCGCGGCCAGATCAGGGCGATCGTTCATGATGAACAGCGCGGACGTGCCGCGCGTCACCGCACGCAGCCGCCTGGCCCGGCCGAGCAGCTCGCGATCCGCCAGCCGCTTGTCGCGGAGCTGCAGCACGTGGACCCCGGCCGCAATGAGCTGCGAGGCCAAGGCCTCCAGCGCTTCAGGCGTCTGGCGTCCATCCACTAACACGTAGAGGCGGGCGTCACTCAGTCCGGTCTGGCTGCGATAGACCAGGTGTGCGACTCGCTCCAGCGTATACGCTCGGTAACGCAGTTGCTCCACTTCGGCCGGAAACCCGGGATCGACCAGTTTTCCGAATTCCGCGAGGCTGCGCAGGGCCTCTTGCAAGCGCTTGAAGCTGGCGGCGGCCACCGCCGCGGCATCGGCCCGCGAGCCTTCCGCTGCCGTCGTAACGGTCGTGCCGACGTCGGCCGCCGTTTCGCGGCAGGTCAGCAACTGTGCGGTCGGCAGACGGGCCAGTGCGGCGGTGAGGTCGTGCCGAAGCTGCTTCAGCTCGCGGGTGAGGAAGCGGTCGTCGCGCACGAAGCGGACGTAGTCTTCCACGACCCGCAGCCCTTCGCGGGCGCGGTTGGCGGCGGCATCCAGCAGGCGAAGAGTGCCCGCCTCGACGCAAGCCACACGGGGCGGCTCGTCAACACGCGCAGTCGGCGGCTCGGGCTGGCCAGGCTTTTCGACCGGTATGGCTTGTTCTTCGGACGGATTGACGATCCCTCCTACGTCGGCCTCGGCCGGCATCGGCACAGTCTCGCGGGAGACGCCGTAGAGCGTCTCGATCTCCTGCGTCAGGGCCTCGGGGTCAAGCCCTTGCTCGCGCAGCCAGAGGGCGACCTCATCATCGCCGCTGGCCAAACCTAGCAGCAGATGCTCGGTAGCCACCGTGGGCGGCTCCTGACTTGGCAAACGTGCCGCTGCATTGACGGCGCAATGGCGCAGGGCGGCTGACCACGACTCACTGGCATCGCCGTGCTGGACCGCGCGGCCGCGGCGGCGTTTGACGTGCGGCCAGTGGCGCCGCACTGCGGCCTCGGTCACGCCGTGCCGCGCGAGCATCGCCGCCGCGCGGCATTCGGTCTCGGAGAGCAGGCCCAGCAGCACCTCCGGGAGGCCCAGCGGGCCGCCATTGGTCTGTCCGCGCCAGCGCGTGGCGGCAGCCAAGCGCGCTGGACGGCAGGTGTCAACTCGGGCCTCATACCCGTATTGTTTCATACCGCCGCAGCGACGGCAAAGGTGCACGTAACGGGCGCAGCGCAAGGGGGTCGGGAGTCGATTTCGCGACCCAATCGCGCGGACGTGATGAAGAGCGTCTTCGTCGCGAAATCGACTCCCGATCGCTTCACGTGGCGCGCCATCACGGGCACGTTTAGAAACGTGCCCCACTTATCTCGCGCGCGGGTGGGCCCGCTCGTAGACCTCGCGCAGCCGCGTGGTGCTGACGTGCGTGTAGATTTGCGTGGTCATCAGGCTCTTGTGGCCCAGCAGCTCCTGCACGCTGCGGATGTCGGCCCCGCGATCCAAGAGATGCGTGGCGAAGCTGTGCCGCAGCGTGTGCGGTGTCGTGCGCGCGTCGAGGCCCGTCACCTTCAGGTACTTCTCCAGCATGCGGCCGACGCTGCGTGTCGTCAGCCGGCGGCCGAACTTGTTGACGAACACGGGCGCGGCCGGGCCGGGCTTTTCGCCGGCCTTCAGCTTCCGCACGTCGAGCCAATGCCGGACGGCCCGCACGGCGAACGAGCCGATGGGGGCCAGCCGCTCGCGGCGCCCTTTGCCGCGGACGCGGACGATGTCGGCGGCGAAATCCATGTCGCGATCGTTCAGGCCGACGACTTCGCTCACGCGCAGGCCGGCCGAATACATCGTCTCGAGGATCGCCCGATCGCGCAGCCCCATCGACTGATTGCCGGGGGGCGTCTCGAGCAGCCGGCCGACCTCGTCGCTGGTGAGAAAGTGCGGCAGTTTCCGCGCGCCGCGCGGGTTCCGCAGCGGCTTGGCCGGGTTTCCCTGGCACCACCCCTCGCGGCCGCCGAAGCGAAAGAAGCTCCGCAGCGAAGCCAGCCGCCGGGCGATCGTGGCCTTCGCGTAGCTCTGGCTGTGCAGATGAGCCACGTAGCCTCGAAGCAGCACCGTCGTAATCTGCTCGGGCGGAGGAGCCTGCCCGCCGCAGGCCTCGGCCAGGTAGGCTTCCAGCGCCGCCAGGTCTTCGCCGTAGCTTTTGAGCGTCAGCTCCGAGGCATTACGCTCGACGCGCAGATAACGGAGGAAGGCGTCAGCGGCCGAGTGCATGATCTTGGCGAGTAGGTTAGTAGTGAGTAAGTGAGTAGGTGAGTAAGTCTGACGCTCGGCGGCTGACCCATTCACCTACTCACTTACTCACCTACTCACTTACTCACTCAATCTCACTCGTCGCTCTCGCCGAGCATGAACTCGCCTGTGGGCACTTCGGCCTTGGCGTGGCTCTCTTGACGGATGCGCTGGCTGAGCACGGCGGCGTCGTACCAGGTGAAGCTCAGGTCGGGATTCGAGGCGAAGCGCCCCAGCGTCCGCAGCACCTCCGACTTGTGCTCGTCGGTGTACAAGAAGACGTATCGCTCGACGCCCTTGACCAATGCCAGTACGTTGATTTCCTGAGTCAAGGCGTCGTCTCCAGGCGAGGGTTCCATCCGGACGGCGGGCGTCGGCGCGACACGCAACACCGACGCGAAGCACAGTGTTCCCTTCTATGCTGCCTGTTTCTTATCGGCACTCCGGCCAGCGCCAGACCACATGCGTTTCGGCCCCGCCGCGGGCGGCCAGCAGCTCGTGAAGGTGCCGGTAGCAGCAAAACCGGATAAAGTCGTCGCTTCGTTGCAAATAGGCCGGCCAGCCGCCTGGCCGGGCGTCGGTTTCGCGGGCCACGTATTCCGCCAGCGCCGCCGTCACGTCGGCATCCTGGCCGTTGTAGGTTGCCACATGCCGCAAAACCGGCCGGACGCTTGCGACCGCTCCAGGCGGCAAGCCTTCGCCGACCGGCGGCAAGGGACCCAATGCGCCGGGTGCCCCGGCGCCGGGCACCAGGGCAATGGCCGCAGCACCGCGGACCATCTCGTAATCCGCCCGCGCTGCCGCCAGATCGGCGTCGAACACGATCTGCTGGGGAATCTCCCTTTCTTCGCAGGTGCCCCAGGGCAGGCCGTAGCCGGGCGGCACCGGCGTAAACGTCGCGTCGGCCGCATACCACTCGACCACTAGCCCGCAGCGCGGCGGGTAGTAGGGCGTGAAGTCGGTCACCGCGCCCACGGCCACTGCGTCTACTTGCAGGATCTGCGCGAGCTTCCGGGCGTCGGCTGGCCGGTCCAGCGACAGCCCGTGGGCACGCAGCGCCTCTTCCACCACGCCGATCGGCACCACCTCGAAGCCGGGCGTGCGTTGCAATTCGTTGTAATAGGCCAGGCCGAATTGCCGGCCGTCCACGACGATCGGCGGCTCGCTCGTCAGATTGAAGAACGGGGCGACGGCCACCTTCATGAGCTGCGGAAATGGATTGTGTACGCAGGTCTGCTTCACCGCCGTGGGAAAGCACCCGCAGCCGGAAAGCAGTGCCAGACACGCGGCGAGCGTCGTGCGCGCGATCATCCGCCATCCCCCCGAATTTGCCGACCTCTGCTGACGCGCCAGACAGGATGTCTGCTCCACGCAGCCTCTGCGTTATCGGCAAATCTCGCCCAGGTTCTCCACGGCGCGGGCGCGGAATTGTCGGAGCGGACGCTGGCACCAGAGGCGCCGGGGCAGGCACGAGTGCTATCGCCCCTATGGCTGCCTACAGCTCGTCTTTCAGCCAGCTCAGCGTGTCTTCCCAGGCGGGCGAATTGGCCATTACGCTGAAGGCGGTCCCCAGCTTCGTCGAGAAGAGCCGCGGCACCTCGTACCAGTGGTAGACATCCTGTGGTCCGGCGACCCAGTGCCGATAAGCAGGCTCGCGGTCGCGGATGCGCAAGGTATCGAGCGCCAGCCGGTGCGGCCGCGGTGCGATCAGGCCGATCAACACCTGGTCCTCGAGCGTGCCGCTGTGCGGCGTGCCCAGGCTGACGACGGCTGCCAGGCGGTCGTCCAGGGCAGCGGCCCACCAGGCACGCCGCGCCGCGGCGCCGACGCCTAGGACGGCAACTCGATCAGGGTCCACTTCGCGCCGTGCCAGCAGAAACGCCACGGCCTTGAGGTCGGCGTGAGTCGTGGCTTGCCACGCTGTTTCGCCGCCAACATCTTGCCGAGCTGCATCGTCTGCTCTGCCGGCATCCTGCACGAGCATCACGACATAGCCGGCCCTCGCAAGCTCCTCAGCGCCGGCAGGCAGCTCACGGTCGGGGGTGAAATAGATCACTGCCGGCCCGCGGCCGACGTGCTCGGCCGGCACCAAGAGCCAGCCGCGTTCCGCCTCGCCGCAGCGCAGGGTCAGCGATGAGCAATCCTCTCGTTCGACGGCTTCGCCATGGCCCAACCAGGCGCCCCGCTGGCCGGCGCCTTGCCCAGGCGGCCGCGAAGCCAGCCCACGAGCGATGGCTGTCGCGCTTCCCAGGCTTCGACCGATTCGGGAGTCCGTGTCACTGCGGCTTGCACCTCGCTGTCAGTGAGGATCGCGGGTCGGTCTTCGCACTTGGCAGTCGTGTGAGCCACGAACCCAACGCAGGCCGCGAGTGCGGCGACGGCTAAACGGCGCGACATGATCGCCTCCTCAAGAATTTGGTTTGGCTCTCGCGGGACCGGGCAAGTGGCCGACGGACGGTGTGAACCATCCGGCCCGGCTGCTTGTCCTTGGACAAACCGGCTGCTTGCGGAAGAACTCCACGTTTACAAGGGGCCGCCGGGCAGCCTGACCGGTCGGCAGACAAACGTAGCTTATCGTTCTTAAGTACGAACGCTTCGCGGGCGGCGTAGCAGCCGGAGTGTTGCCGTCGGGCAACGTTGTTTCCCGGAAGCGACAGCGTAGCTGAACTCGCCAGAGTTCAGATCACCATCACTCCGGCGTTCAAAAGACCGAAGTCTGGCGACTTCGGCTACAAACCGAAGTCTATTGGACCAACGCGGCCGCTGCGCCGCGCGGTGGTCGCCTCAGACCGCTGGCTGTATACTGCGCGCTCGATCGTCCGTTGCGGTCCATCAGCCGTTTGTTCGCGCGAGATGCCATGACACGTGTTGCGATTTTGGGCGCCACCGGATATTCCGCACTGGAGCTGATCAGGATTCTGCTGCGGCATCCTCAGGCCGAGATCACGGCCGTCACCAGCCGCCAGGAGGGAAATCCCGACCTGGCAAACGTGCATCCTTCGCTGGTCGGCCGCACCGATCTGAAGTGCGAAGACCTCGAGCCCGCGGTTGTCGCCGCGCGGGCGGATTGCGTGTTTTGTTGCCTGCCGCACGGCGTCACGGCCTCCGTGGTGCCGCAACTGCTGAATTCCGGCAGCGGGGCGGGCGGCAAGCCCGGCTGCAAGGTTGTCGATCTGAGCGCCGATTACCGCCTGGACGATCCCGAGGTCTATGCCCAGTGGTACGGCGAGAAGCACCAGGACCCCGCCGGACTGAAGAAGGCCGTCTACGGCCTGCCCGAACTCTTCCGCGACCGCATTCGCCAGGCCACGCTGGTGGCCAATCCGGGCTGCTACCCGACCTCGGCGATCCTGGCGTTGGCACCGCTCCTGAAGGCCGGTCTGATCGAGCCGCGGGGAATCATCGTGGATTCCAAGAGCGGCGTGTCCGGGGCCGGCCGGCAGCCCAAGCTGACCACGCACTACCCCGAGTGCAACGAGAGCCTGTCGGCGTACAACGTCGGGCGGCACCGACATACGCCCGAGATCGAGCAGGTCCTCCGCTTCGCGGCGGGCCAGAGCGTCGAAGTGATTTTCACGCCGCACCTGGTGCCGATGGACCGCGGCATCCTCACCACCGCGTACTCCACGCCGATCGGCGCGGTGACGGAAGAAAAGCTGTTCGACACGTTTCGGCAGTTCTACGCGGACGAGCCGTTCGTGCACGTCGTGGATCACTTGCCCGCGACCAAGGACACCGTCGGCACCAATTTCTGCCACCTCACCGTGCGGCTGGTGCGCGGCAAGATCATCACCATCAGTTGCGAGGACAACCTCATCAAGGGGGCCTCCGGCGCGGCGGTGCAGAACTTCAATTTGATGTATGGGTATGAGGAGACCACGGCGCTGTTGTAGGAAGGCGGCGTTTGTCGTTCTCCTCGTCGTCGTCGTCGTCGTCCTCGTCCTCGAATAGCTCGTGGTGTAGCCGACGACGAGGAGCACGAACGTCGCCCGCAATCGAGTACGAGGACGACGACGAGGACGAGGACGAGCCAACCTCATTCTGCTACCTCAGTGGGCTTGCCAGAATCGCTCTGCCGCGCCTAAGTTTACGGAGAACCCGCCCGGCGAAGCGGTCGCCGGGGAAACTGCCTCATGAGGTTGGGCGTTGCCAGCCCTGGCGCCATGGCCCTAGATCATCGCGGCAGGTCGCGGAGGCACGGTTGGGGGGCAAAGCGCGATCCGCACGTGCACGGCGGCGCGGGCAATCGTCCTCCGGTGCTGCGCCCCGCGGGATCGCGCCGAAGGTTGTGGTGGCGGCGCGGGGCGTACCGTGTGCCCGCGCTGCTGGCCGACGGGCCCTTGTCGCGCGACGCGGCGATGGCACGGCTCGAGGCGGTGTTGCTGGTGGCGGGAGGCGCCCTGAGCAGCCGGCGATTGGCCGAGCTAGCCGGCTTGGCGGATGGCACCCAGGCGCGTACATTGGTGCGTCGCTTGAACGAGATTTATGCTGGCCAGTCGGCCGGCGGTGGCCGTGGCGGCCAAAATGATCCCAGCGAGCATTCGGCCTTTTGCGTGGAGGAGGTGGCAGGCGGTTTCCAATTGCTGACGAGGCCCTGCTTCGGCCCTTGGCTGCGGCGGTTGCATCCGCCGGCCGCGCAGGTGCGGTTGTCCACGTCGGCCCTGGAAACGCTGGCGGTCATCGCGTATCGGCAGCCGGTGCTGCGGGCGGAGCTGGAGGCCGTTCGCGGAGTGCAGTGCGGCGAGATGCTTCGGCAATTGGGAGAGCGAGATCTCGTGCGGATCGTGGGTCGTTCGCCAGAATTGGGGCGGCCCTTCCTGTATGGGACCACCAAGAAATTCCTACAAGTGTTTGGCCTGCGAAGCCTGGACGAGCTGCCGCGGGCCGTGTCGCTGCGGCGCGGAAACATCGCCAGTCCAGCGGAACCAACACCCGAGCCAACGTTGTTACAGGTTTCCCCTACGGACACCCCAGAGGAGTCAGCCGTGAAGATTGCGATGCTCTCCCCCCAAGACTGCGACCTGCAGGATGAAGTGTTGGCCTTTCCCTCCGGGCTCACCGTGAGCGACCGTAGGGTGGTCGATCCGTGCGCCGACGAGGACCTGGAAGACGCTGACGAAGACATCGAGGACGACGACGAGGAAGATCTCGAGGCCGAGGATGACGAAGCGGATGACGAGGATTTCGAAGACGATGAGTGGGAAGAAGTAGACGACGAAGAAGAGGAGGAAGAGGAAGAGGACTGGGAGGACGATGAAGAAGATGACTGGGACGACGACGAGGACGAGGACTGGGAGGAGGAAGAAGAGGAGGAAGCGGACGAGAAGTAACTCGGCCGTGTCGCGCCGCTGCGAACCCGATCGACCCGGGCCCATCTCCCAGTGAGGCGCAAGCTTCGCCTTTTTTTGTTGCGCCTCCCTCGACACTAACCCGACGCGCAAGCGCGCAAGCGGGGCGGTTTGCCGCAGACGCCCAGTCGCTCGTAGGGTCCCTCGCTTACGCGTCGGGTTAGTGTTCGGATCGTCTCTGTGTCAGTATTCCGTGACGAAAAAGAAAGGCAAGCTCCGCGCCGACTTCCGCAAGAACCGCACTCCTCGGGCGAGAAAGACCGACTGGACGCGGGCCTATGAAACCGTGCGCGAAGAAGATGCGCCCGCCGACGAGCGGATCAGCGGCAAGGGCGAACTGTCCCGCCGCCGCACGGTGGTGGGCGAAGCCGTGGACGACGAGAACGCCGGCGTCAGCGTCTTACGGGAGGTCGATGAGGCCTGCCTGCCCGGCCGCGTGGTCGCCGTACGCGGGCTGAAGAACCTCGTCGAGACCCCTGACGGCGAGCAGTATCTCTGCGCCACGCGCCGGCTGCTCAAGACAATGTCCACCGATCTGCGCAATGTCGTGGTCGCCGGTGACCGCGTGCTGTTTCGCCCTGAACCCTCGAGAGCCAGCCCCTCTCTCCCGAGCGCAGAAGGCCACGGCGAGGGGCAAGCCGCGATCGGCGAGGGGATCATCGAGCGCGTCGAGCCGCGCCGCGGCGTCATCAGCCGTACTAGCCGCGGGCGCCAGCAGGTGCTGGTGGCCAACATCGATCAACTGCTCATCATCGGCAGTGCCGCCGAGCCGGACATCAAGCCGCACCTGATCGACCGCTTCCTGGTCACGGCCGAAAAGACCGGCATCCGCCCCGTCGTCTGCATCAACAAGATCGACCTCGTCGATCCGGCCAGTCTTCAGCCGCTGGTGGGCGTCTACGGACAGATGGGCTACCGCGTGCTCCTCGTCAGCGCCAAGACCGGCTTTGGCATCGACCGCTTGCGCCGGACGATGCGAGACCAGGCCAGTGTTGTCTGCGGCCAAAGCGGCGTGGGCAAGTCGTCGCTGCTCAACGCCGTCGATCCCCGGCTCGACCTGCGGGTGGCCGAAGTCAGCCAGGAGACACAAAAGGGCCGGCACACCACGACGACAGCCGAGCTATTCCGTCTCTTCAGCGACGGCTGCTCCGGCGGCGGCTACGTGGTCGATACGCCCGGCATCCGCCAGTTCCAGCTCTGGGACGTGATCCCGGCCGAAGTGGCCGGCTTCTTCCGCGACATCCGGCCCTTCGTCGATCGCTGCCGGTTCCCCGATTGCTCGCACACGCACGAAACCGGCTGCGGCGTAAAGAACGCCGTCGCCGACGACCTGCTGGATGTGCGGCGATATGAGAGCTATTGCCATTTGCTGGAGGATGACAACGAATAGGGAGGATTCGAGCAGCTACGTCGCGTTGATCCAGCGGCGAAAAGCGTCGTCATCCACGTTCCGGCCGCTGATCACGATCACGATGTCGCCCTCGCCGCCAGCGTCCGCTTGGCGATCGAGCAGCGGCCGCGACGGCGATGGCCCCGGACGGTTCACTGCGCAGGCCGTGCTGATCGTAGAGCCACCGCATGCCTTGCTGCGTGGCCGTGTCTGGAATGGAGATCGCCTGACGGACAAGTCGCTTGAGAATCGGCCAGTTGTGCTCGCCCACGTCGTAGGACAAGAGGCCGTCGCAGATGCTCGTCGGCCTGTCGATCCGCACGCGCGTGCCCGCGGCCAGCGATTGGCGAAAGTCGTCCGCGGTGGCCGGCTCCACGCCGATGATCCGGGCTTGCGGAAAGCCATCCGCGATCGCGAGCGCCTGGCCGGCCATCAGTCCGCCGCCGCTGACCGGGCAGAAGAAATGCGACAGCCCGCGCCCGGCCTGCCGCAGCTCGTGCACGATCTCCAGACCGCCCACGCCGTTGCCGGCGATCACGTGCGGATCGTCGTAGGGAGACGCCTGGATGGCCCTTTCCCGCTCGGCGATCTCGCGCGTCAAGCGGTCTCGCTCGCCCGTTTCGTGATCGCGGGTGATGTCGTACGTGCGGACCTCGGCGCCGAAAGACCGTGTCCGCTCGAACTTCACGCGCGGCGCGGTCTCCGGCATGACCACGATCACGCGCTTGCCGAATCGCATGCCGGCGAAGGCGATGCCCGAGGCGAAGTTGCCCGACGAATGGGCCGCGACCGGCCGATCGCCGATCCGCGGCAGGTTGTTGGCCATCCAGTTCAGCGCGCCCAGCAGCTTGAACGACCCGGCAGGCGTCCAGCCGAAGTCCTTGAGCCAGACCCGCCGGCTGGGCGGAAGCTTCAGCTCGCGCTCCAAGGCATACGAGCGAATCAGCGGCGCGGGAGTGACGTGCTCGCGGATGACGTGCTCGGCGGCTCGGACGTCGTCACACGTGACGAGGCGGATAGGCACGGTCGATTCTCCAACGACGTGAATGGCTCGCCAACGCGCAGAGCGAGAGCATGGTATGGACAGCGGCCGGGCGAGTCAAAAGCCATCTCACACTCGGGTGGCTGTTTTCCCCTGCTCCACTTTACAATGCTCAAGATCGTCCCTTGCCGGACGAACTAGTTCAGTGTCGTCTTTCGACTCTCGACGGTAGCGTCGGCCGACTAGCACTCCCATGGGCATCCCTGACCCCTCGCCGCCGCCGGACCGCAGTTCCGTGCTCAAGTACCTGGTCTTCACGCTGTCGCTTCCCGAGCGGGCACTGCGCTCGACGGTCGGCGTTGTCGGGGGCGCCGCGCACGAGGCGGCGGCGTTGCTCGTGCCGCAGGCGTTTCGCGATTCCAAGACCTACCAGGCGCTCATCCAGCAGAATCTCGACTACCTGCTGAAGAGCGTCGGCGGCGTCGAGCAGCCGGCTGGCGATCCGCTTTTGACCGGCCAGGTCGCTCAGGCGGCCGACGTGGAGAACTACGTGGCACGCAAGGCGGTCGGCAATTTCGTGGATGCCGTCGGCACGTTGACGTTTCATGTCTCGCCCGCCCTGATCCTGGCCGTGCTGGCCGACGTGGCCCACGGCTCCAACGCGTTCCTCAAGGAGCTGGCCCAGGAGCTGAAGCAGCAGGGGCTGATCGCCGAGGACTCGGCGATCAACCATGCCGACGACCTGCTGCGGGCCGTCGAGTCCGCCTCGAGCCAGACAGCCGAGGCCATGAACATGCCTCCCTTGTCGCTGGAGGGGCTCAAGGAGACGATCGCCCAGACGCGGGCAACCGTAGCCGGGGTCGATCCCACGAAGCTCATTCCCAAGGCCGAGCTCAAGCGGATGTGGGAAGAAATGCGCACCGTCGCTGCCCAGGAGGGGGTCAGTCTGTGGACGGTCTCCAGCGCTCTGAGCATGCAGGTGCTGGGCAGGGCGGGTGCGGTCGGCCGAGGCGTAGTCGCCGGAGCCAAGATTGCCGGCGGCCTGTTCCAAATCCACATCCTCGATCACTACGCCGTTTCACTGCGTACCGTCCGCGAGCGCGGGCTCTACGTAATGCTGGCCGAGAGCTGGCAGCCGTACGTCGCCGCCGTGTGGAACAACTTCTCGATCGACAAACAGACCGTGACCGAAGAAGTCGTCTCCGGCCGGCTGCTGGGCCGCGGCTGGCGCGCGGTGAAGGGTTGGTTTGGAAACCGAGAGAGCGCCGATCAGGGCGCGTCGGACGACGGCCTACCGCCGCCGCCGGGGCCGACCCACGGGCATGCTGCCCCAGACAATCCCCAGCCACGGTAGCCTGAGTCCCACGGCAAGCCGCCGCGCGTCCCGCAGCCAGGCCAGGCGAAGCGCAACGCCACGGCGCCGCCGCAGGCCCTCGCGCGACCTGGCCAGCGCCAGGTCGGTCAGCAAGGCACGACAGCGGAGCTCGTCGGGCAGTGAGTGCCGCGATGCATACCAGGCGATGAACGCGCGGCCGTCGGCGGTCGTCCCGCCCTCGGCCGGAATTGATCGCGCGGCGGCATAAGCATGGAATGCCCGGCCGTACTCGGCAGCGCCCAGGGCTTTAGGCAGGTCCGGCCAGATGCGTGCCACGGCTTCGGCCCGCTTGCGTGCCAAGGATTGGGCCAATACGCGCAATCGGCCGACGTCAACACCGACTGGAAGAAGTGCGTCGCCATCGTCGGCCGGATCGAGCGATGCGCCATCGGGCGCTGCACCGTTGAGCGCACGCACCATGGCGCTCTGCTGCTGCGCAAGGCGGTGGCGGGCGTCAGACAGCATGGCGGGCCCTCCGCTCGCTTCGCCGCATCGTCCGGCCCCTCGCGGCGGCGGCCTCGATGGCCGACAACTCCGCCAACAGCACGTCCTCCGGCGGAAAGTGGCCGTCTCGCTCCAGCATTACACCCGGCACGTCAGCTCGCGCACACAGCTCGGTGACCAACTCGAGCACCGCCCCCGGCACCGGGCACGTATGCGTGTCGTGGAACAGTCCGTCATGCTCGCAGCCGCCGGCCACGTGCACGTAGGCGATTCGCTCCAGAGGCAAGCGATCAAGGAACGCCACGGGGTCGCCTCCGTGGTTCCGGCAGTTAGCGTAGACGTTCTCCAGATCGAGCAGCAGCAGCACGTCGGCCCGACGCAGCAGCTCGCAGAGAAACTCTGCGGCATCGAGTTCCGCGCGGGGCCATTCCACGAGCGTGGCGATGTTCTCCAGCGCCAGCGGGACACCGAGAGCCGCTTTTGCCAACTGCACGTTTTCCACGAGAATATCGAGCATCTCCCGCGTCCGCGGCACGCCTAGCAGGTGCCCGGTCTCGCGTCCGCCGCCGCGAACGAAGGCCACGTGCTCGCTCACGAGCGGTGCGCCGCAGCGATCCGCCAGGCGGGCGAGGCGCTCCAGCCGTGCGCGGCTGGGCGGCTCGGCGCTTCCCAGCGAGAGCGACACGCCGTGGGGAATAATCGTTACGCCGCGATCGCGCAGCCGCTGGAGCGCCCGGGGCAGCGCCGCACCCGGATCGAAGTCTTCGGCCACGATCTCGACGAAACTCACGTCCGGAGCGCTGACCCGGGAGGCCAGGTCCGCATCGCGGCCGCTTTGCTTCGCATGGCGCTCAATGGTCCACGCCAATTCCGGCCGCCAGCCGATGCCCAGTCCTAAGTCCGGTCGCGTCATCAGTCGCCTCCCCCGCCGCCACAGCCGCCGCAACCACCACCCCCGCCGCCGCCGCCGTCTCCGCCCCCGCCTCCGTCGCCGCAACTGGTAGCGCCGTAGGCCGCTCCGCAGCCGCTGCCGCCTTGCCCGGGAGGCTCGAGCAGACGTCGCACGTCGGAGAGCGGCCCCACGGCCAGCATGCCCGCACCGAAAACGCACATGGCCAGCATGAGATCGGTTTCCCCGAGCGCAGCAGGGTTACTGGCCGCCGTTGTCCGCAGCGCCTGATAGTCGGCCTTCAGCCGCGAGAGCAGGCGCTGGCCCGCGCGCGACCTTGTGACCGATTTGGCCAGAAACATGATCGCCGCCATCAGGGCCACGACCATGAGCATGATCAGCAAGACCACCGGCTTGCCCCGTTCGAGGCCAATGAACACCTTTTGCAGGCCAAAGAGGATGATGCCCATCATCAGTGCGAAGGGCACGACGCGAGCGAGCAGCTTCCGTCCCGGCGCGACGTGCAGTCCCTCGGCAAGCAGGCGGTCTTCGATGGTGGCGACCGCGAAGCCGGCCTCTCGGCGGACTTCTCGCACGGTCGCCCCGTTGCGCCGCCCGGCCACGGTGCGGTGGACGGCCATCTCCAAGGGATCCGTGGGCAGGGGGGCGTTGGCCGGGGCCCTCAGCCGCCTGGCTTCCACGTCGGTTTCCAACACCTTCCGCTGCGCCAAAGCGGCGATCGCCGCATCCACGGCCAGCTTACGACCACCAGACAGGCACGCGATCTCATAGGGCGATAGTTCCGGCGCCAACCCTTCCGGCCGTGGCGAAGGCCCGCGCAACAGCCATCGCAGCACGACGCCCAGCACGATGCCGCTCATCACCACGACGGCGTACAACAGCAGGAAAGACGGCCCCGGCAGATCGAAGGGATTCACGGCGAACCGCTCCAGAAGCGAAGGAGAGGAGATCCGACCGCCAGTATTATACGCGCGGGCGCCGGACAAGCCGGCGGCCGTCGGAAGACCACGGCCCAACATCCGCGTGGCACATGCGCTGGCGAACCACTTTCTCACGTTCCCAGGGCTTAGGGCAACGGACGGCAAGTCCTTTCGTTGCCGAGCCTTCTGGCTTTTCCGCCGATTGACAAACCATCCCGCCGCGTGACGGATACGGAGCACCGAGTGACAGATACGGAAGACTTCGACCGCCCGGCGACTTCCTCCCTTGCCGGCGATCCACTTGCCGGAAAGCATCTTAGGCGGTCCCGCATGGCCCGATATAATCGTGTAGTAGGCACAGTCCGTGTGCCGTAGAACGGAAGCCGATTCCGTTCATCCAAAGAGGGGACATTTCGGACGGAATGGGCTTCCGTTCTCCGGCGTACGGCGTTGCCTGCTGCGGGCCGCAAACGAGTACCACGTGGTCATCGGCTATCCACTTCTGTTCTGGGGCTTGGCCGCGACGGTGGCGGTGCCGATCGTGCTGCATCTCATCATGCGGCAGAGCCCAAAGCACGTGCTCTTTCCGGCGCTGCGCTTCCTCCAGCAGCGGCGCGACGCCAACCGCCGCCGGCTGCGGCTGCGGCATCTCATCTTGCTGTGCTGCGGACCGCGGTGCTGCTCTTCCTGGCCGCGGCCCTTTGCCGGCCGAGCGTGAGCTGTTCGGCCATCAAGCAGACGAAAGACGCCCCCGTCTCGGCCGCGCTCGTGGTCGATACGTCGCCCAGCATGGACTACGAATGGCAGAACCAGACCCGGCTCAAGGCGGCCCAAGAGACCGCCTCCTGGCTGCTCACCAAGCTGCCCGACGAAAGCCAGGTGGCCGTGCTCGATTCCGGCACCGACGTGGCCACGTTTGAGATCGACCTGGCGCGGGCCAAGGAGCGCCTCGGCCAGTTGCAGACCACCGTGGCGCCGGACCGGCTGCTGCACGTGGCCGCCCGCGCGGTGGAACTGCTGGACACCGCCCAGCACGAGGCCAAGGAGCTGTATCTCTTCACCGACCTGAGCCGCGGCGAATGGTCGCCGGAAAACGCCACGCGGCTTACCGAGCGGCTCTCGCAGCTCAAGTCGCTGGGCATCTACGTGATCGACGTGGTGGCGCCGGAGCCGCAGAACACGGCCCTGGGCAAGCTGAGCTTGTCGGGCCAGACCGTGGCCCGCAACAGCACGGTGAAGCTCGAACAGGACGTGACGCGGACAGGCGGCGACTATGCCACGCAACTGGACGTGATCCTTCGCAACCCGGCCGGCGCGCCGGTGCCGCAGAACCCAGCCCAGTTGACGCTCAAGGCCAACGACTCGCTGGTGATGCCGCTCACGCTGACGGGCCTGCGCGAGCTGGGGGTCTACCAGGGCGAAATCCGCATCGCCAACCGCGAGGCCAATCAGCTTGGAGTGGACGACGTACGGCATTTCACCATCGAGGTCCGGCCGCCCTGGAAAGTGCTGCTGGCGGCGCCGTCACCGGCCGAGTCGTACGCCTGGGACCTGCGCGACTACCTGGAGCCGCTGCGTCAACGGGAAGAGAACCGTCAGCGGTTCCTCTGCACGGTGAAGGAGCTTGGCGAGCTGCCGCAGACGAAGCTCGATGAGTACGCCGCTGTCTGCATCGTCGATCCCACGCCGTTGGAAAAGGCCGTGTGCGAGCAACTCGCGGCCTACGTCAGGCGGGGCGGAAGCGCGGCGATCTTCCTGGGGCGCAACGCCCAGGCAGGGCAAGACTCTTTCAACGAACCGCACGCGCAGGCGCTGCTGGCTGGCCGTCTCGTGGACAAGACCTCGTGGCAAGGCGTCTATCTCAACCTGCCGCCGCGCGGGCATCCGCTGCTGGCGTTTTTCGCCGGCTTGAAAGAGCCGCTCCCTTGGGAGGCGTTCTGGGTGCGCCACGCCTGGGACCTCGAGGAGCCGCTGGGGAATGACGTGCAGTCGATCATTCCCTACACCAACGGCAAGCCGGCGATCCTCGAGCGGCACGTCGGCCAGGGACGCGTGATCACCATGACCACGCCCGTCTCCGACGAGCTGGACGACTCGGCCTGGAACAACCTGCCGAGCGAGGGCTTCGCCAACAGCATCACCGTGCCGCCGCAGCCGTTCATCATCCTGGCCAACGAGATGCTGCTCTACCTGGTGGTGCGCAGCGGAGAGGAGCTGAACTACGATGCCGGCCAGACGGCGCGAGTCAGCCTCGCGCCGGGCAGAAGGTGGAGCGGTACGTGCTCACGCTGCCCTCGGGCGAGGGAGATTTCCAGACGCTGCCGCCAGACGCTTCGGCAGTGACCATTGGCCCGCTAGAGCAGCTCGGGGCCTTTCGAGTGGCCAGCAAGGCTGCCGGCCTGGATCGGGGGTTCAGCGTCAATCTCTCGCCGCAGGAGAGCGTGCTGACGCGCGTCGGCGAGCAAGACCTGAAAGGCATCTTCGCAGAGGCGCCGTTCAGCCTGGCGCGCGACCGCGAGCAGATCAACCGCCAGCTTACCGAGACACGGGTCGGCCACGACCTGTTCCCGCTACTGATCGCCCTGGCGGCGCTGATCCTGGCCGCCGAGCACATTTTGGCAAACCGCTTCTATCAGGAGACAGATTCCCCTCATCCCCCTCGTTCCCAAGCTCCTCGTTCCCAAGCTCCTCGTTCCCAAGCTCCTCGTTCCCAAGCTCCGCTTGGGAACGCAAGTAACGAAGCTCTGCTTCGAGGATAGCGGAGGTCGAGGCCTCGAAGCAGAGCTTCGACAATAGGGTTCCCAAGCAGAGCTTGGGAACCAGTAGCCAACCAGTAGCCGCAACGAGTAAGCCGCACATTTGGTGGGCATAGCCCACCCTACGAAATGTCCACCACCCTCCAGCGCGATCCCCCCACCGCTCGCGGCGCCGCCGCCGAGCGCTCGCTGATCGCGCTGGCAGCAGCCGTGCTGGTGGGCATCTACGCGCTGGGCAAAGTCTGGCCGCGACTGACGTTCAACCCGGTCGGCAGCGCCTGGCTGGGCGATACGTTCGTGTTCGTCGCGGCGGCCATGCTACTGGGCTTGATGCTGCTGGGGCCGGCCCGCTCTCGGACGACACCCCGCCGCCGGCTGGCGCTGGTGGCCCTGCGGCTGGCCGTGGTGCTCCTCATTCTGCTGATGATGCTGCGGCCGGCACTCGTTTACACGGCAGTCAGCAGGCTGCCGGCAACCATCGTGATCCTGATCGATACCTCCGGCAGCATGAAGGCCACCGACGTGGCCGCGCAATCGCGCTACGAGCGGCTCCGCGAGGTGCTCCAGGACGCCAAGGAGGCGCTGGCAGACCTGGCCGAGCACATCACGATCAAGGCCTACGCCTTCGACGCTGATCTAAAGGAGCTGAGTTTCTCTGGCGGCAGCATCGAGCTGCCCGAATCGGCCGACGGAGAGCAGACCGCTTTGGGCTGGGCGATGGGCGAAGTGCTCAAGCGCGAGACCCCGCATCGCCTGGTGGGCGTGGTCCTTTTGAGCGATGCCAATCAGCGGGCACTGTCCCCGCGGGACGATGACCCGACGCGGGTCGCGGAGCAGCGGATGAAAGGGCGCAACTATCCGGTCTTCGGCGTGATCTTCGGCCGCACTGAAGGCCAGGTGACGCAGCGCGACCTGGTGCTCGAAACGCTCAAGGCCAACGATTCGGTCCACGTCAAGAACCGCCTGGCGATTGCGGGCGAGGCGCGGATCGTCGGCTTTCCTGACCCCACGATACCCGCCCAGCTCCTTGTCGAGCAGGCAGGCGAGATGAAGATCGTCGAGACGGTGCAATTCCCTCGTCGCGACGGCGGCCAATTGACGCCCTTCGACCTCAGCTATGCGTTCGACAAAGAGGGCCTTTACAAGATGACCCTCCGGCTCCCCGAGCGCGACGGCGAATTCGATACGGCCAACAACGAGCAATCGACCATCGTCCGCGTGACCAAAGGCGGTCTGGCCGTGCTGTACATCGAAGGTGCCGTGCGGCTCGAGGCACGCAACATCCTCCGCTCGCTCGGCTCGGGCGAGAACATCGAGGCCGACTTTGTGCGGCTCGATGCCCAGCATCCCGATCGCCGCTCGCCGGCCGCCGCCCAGACGCTGGCCGAAGGGCTCAAGCCAGGCAAGTACGAACGTCTTCATCCTCGGCGACGTGGCCGCTTCGGCCTTTCTGCCCGGCAGGGACGGCCAACCCAGCGAGCTGGAGCTGCTTCGCCAGCGAGTTCTCGACGGAGCCGGGCTGATCATGCTCGGCGGCCTGCACAGCTTCGGCCCGGGCGGTTACGCCGAGACCCCGCTCCAGGACGTGCTGCCGGTCCGCATGGCCGAGACGGAAATCCAGGACTTCGACGCCAGGCTCCGTGCCGACAAACACTTGCTCGGGGCCGTGCAAATCCGCCCCGCGCCACAAGCCGCCGGCAATTTCCTCACGCTGCTGGCTCCGTCGGACAAGAATGCCGCGGCGTGGAGCGCGTTGCCGCCGCTGGTGAATGGGGCGAACAAGCTGGAGAACAACGGCGGCGTCGTGCTGCTGGAGGGCTATCGTCCCAAAGAGCAAGATAACGCGCAGGAGACGTATCCGATGCTCATCGCCAAGACCGCCGGCATCGGCCGCGGCCGCTCGCTGGCCTTCGCCGGCGACTCGACCTGGCGCTGGGTCAGCCACGGACAGGAGGAAGCCCACAAGCGGTTCTGGCGGCAGTTGGCCCTCTGGCTGGGCCGCAAAGACCAGGACGACGAGGGCCCCCTCTGGGTGCTGGCCAAAGAGCGGAACGTCTTCGTCAACCAGGGCGTCGATCTATCGGCCGGCGACCGAGGCAGCGATGGCCAGCCATTGGCCGACTTCGAGCTTCAGGCGGAACGTCGTCCGCCGCGACGATCGGTTTCGAGAACTGGGCACGGAGAAGCTGCAGTTCAATCGCCAGGGCGACAAGCGCACCGTGACGTTCAAACCGACGCAGCCGGGCGACTACCTCGTGACCGTCCGTGCCGTCCTCGGAGGCAAAGAGCTGACGGCCCAAGAGCGGTTTCTGGTCCGGGAGCCTAAGCAGCTCGAGATGCAGAACCCCGTGCCGGACCTGGCCACGATGCAGAAGATCGCCCAGGAGACCGGCGGCCTGGTGGCGACGCCTGGCGAGTTCGACAAAGTGCTGGAGCGCCTGCGGCAAGTCTCTCGCACACTCGAGGAGGAGGTGCGGACGGTCAGCTCGCTGTGGGACCCGCTGCGCAGTCGGGCCGCTGGCCTGGCTGGGCCTGCACGTCTCCTTGGCCGCACTGTGCGGCTACGCCGTGGCGCTGCTGTTGGGCGTGGAATGGTTCCTGCGCAAACGCTGGGGACTCGTCTAAGCCGCTCGCCTGGAAAAAACCAACGCGGCCCGGATTGCTCCGGGCCGCGCGGTTGCGGCACATCAACTTGTTACGTGACGTTCTTCTGGCTCTGGTCCGCGGGGACCAATGCCCACTCTTTCGTGACTGCTTTCGGACTAGCGGGCCACGCCGACGGCGAAGCCGTAGCCTCCGAAGCCCACGTCGCTCGGGCCGCCGAAGGTCTGCGTCGTTGCCGCCGTGTCCTCGAACGAGCTGGAGTAGTTGTACCAGTTCTGCCATTCGGCCTGGACGCCGACCGTAAGGCATAGGCGCCGTCAGCCATCGGCACGACGTAGTCGTAACCGAAGGCCATCTCCGTCATGCCGACGGTCACGTCAAGCAGGCGTACCTGCTGGAAGAAGGTGCCGCCTTGAGCGTTGATGACGTCCTTGTCGTCCATGAGGATGGCGCCGCGAACTCGCGCGAAGACGGCGCCGCTCGTGCCGACCAGCCGCCGCAATTCGGCGCTGGCGAGCCCGCCGTAAGCCGGTGAAGCGTTGATGCGGACGGCATTGTCGCCCGGGTCGAACATCTCCTCGCGGAACTCGTTGTAGCGGATGCCGCCGGCGACCTCGAGGTCCCAGTTGCGGTTCAGGCAGAAGGTGTCGAAGATTTCGAAGTCCCAGTTGTACGTGTCCACATCGAGGCGGTCAGCATCGCCGTCATCGTTGGACTTGTGGTCGAATTCCCAGTAGCGCATCCGAGCACCAGGCCGTCGCTGCGGACCCAACCGACGGTGAATCGGGGGTTGATGTCGAAGTCGAACTCTTCGGGGTCGCCGCCCGCTTCTGGGTCGTTGCCCGCCCGCACGCCGTCGGCGCGGTGATAGCGGAAGAACAGCAATTCGGCCTGAGACCCACAGGCCGGGGCAATGGCAGCAGGGCTCGAAGCAGCCGCAGGTGCCGCCCATGTCGCAGCAGCTATCGCAGCAACCGCAGCCGCTGTTGCAGCAGTCGCCGCAGCCGTGCCCGCCGCCGCAGCCGTGGCCGCCGCCGCAACCGTGGTGACCGCCGCAACCGTTGCCGCAGCCGCCCTCATAACCGCCGTGCGCGGCGCGTGTGCATCTTCTCCCGCGTATCCACCACGTCCCCGCGCAGGGCGCTGACGTCGCCCGCCTCGGCGCCTTCGGCCTGGTAGCCGACGACGTGATATTGTTGGGCCTGGGCGACCCCCGACAACCAGGCGGCCAAGGCCACCATGCCCAGCAGGCCACGAACCATCCGTGTGCAACGCATTGAAAAACCCTCCTCACGAAAAGAGTGATGCGCCGGATCCCCCCGGCGTCAGGCATTCGGTCGTGTTCCGTGGCGCCCTGCGATGCGGGAGACAACGCGCGGCGCGGTCACGACGGACAGACCTCAGGAACCAGCTATAGCGTTAGTATCGGAGCGGCTTGACGCAGCGTTGATTCTGACGCGCCGCGCCCTTGCAACCGTTGCTTCAGTTGCGACCGGCACAACCGGCAGAGTTTCACAGGAAGAGGGTTCAGGCTCGGACTTCAGCTGAAAGACTTCAGGCTTCGGCCTTCGGGCTTCAGCAGAAAGGCTTCAGGATACCAGCGGCAAGGCACGCCTCCGTCCCGAAGCCCGAAGCCTGAAGCCTGCCGCCTGAAGCCTCAGGGAATCAGATATACCAGCCCCATCACGACACCCGTCTGCGCCACCGCGCCGCTGATGCTCAGCGGCAGGCGAATGTAGCGGAACGGCGCGTAGCTGCCGGGCCGATAGTGCCCCAGCGTGTAGGTGCACGTGAAGAGCGGCGGCTCGGCGGCGGTCATGTAGGGCAAGGCCGGAATGCGGGCGAAGAAATGAGCGCCGGAAACCACCGGCTGCGCCAGGCCGGCCGTGTGGCCCAGCCGCTCGGCATTCGGCTCCTCGAAATACAGGGGACCGTGACAGAACGACGTGGCCTCCCAGTCGTAAACCAGCTCCAACCACGGGCGGCTCGTGCCTACGATGTGGAACTGTGTGCCTTCCTTCTCGAAGCGGGCGGCCGCGTAATCGGCCGGCAGCTCGCCCCGGCTGGCGATAATATTGGTGGTCAGCGCACCGATGGGCTTCTCGTCATCTGCCGATCGCGCGCGGTGGTACGAGGGTTCACGGGAAAAAAGCGGTTCTCGCGGGTCCGGCAAGAGCGCCTCTGGCTGGGCGGCGGAGACCCTCGTCGGCCGCACCGCGCCGCCGGAAGCGCGCCGCGCGCCTGCCGCCGTCCGGGCTGAGCTGGGCGTCGCCGGCTTGCCACCCGTCTGCGGCCTGACGTGCCCGGGCGACGCTGTTGCCCTGGCCGGCGTCCTGCCGGGCAATTCGCGCGTTGGGCGGAGATCATCAGCCCATACGAGCGGCACCGCCAGCGTCAACGCGCCGAGCAGCGTTACGGCCCGCACAACCCGGCACGTGGGGTTGCAAGGCGAAGCCATTGCGACGGGCCACCAGCTAGTACGCGCGTTCATCGATCTGCCCTGCGAAAGCGGCGGAGTCGGCCGCGAGCGTGGCGTGGCGCCACCTTCGACCGCGCGGCCCGTGAGAGGCCTTCAGCCAGCCGGCCGGATGCAGTGCCAGCAGCGGGCAAGCACCTCACGGGGCTCGTCGATATGTTCGTCATTCCTCAGCCGTCACATCCAGGGATCTCGGCAGGATCGTCACGGCCGTCTCCTTCGGCCTGTTGGAGAATTGACACCCCCGCGCGGCTCCTGATAATCAGTACAGACCGCGTCAGCGCAAGTCTTTGCCGCGTCTGACAACCTTGCCCCGAATCGCGCCCGCGGTCTCCGTCGGCCCAGTGTCCAAGCGGCACTGCACCTGGCGGACCCGACAGAACGTGCGCCACCCACCCTCGCGAAGCCATGACAGCGCCGCCGCCCGCGCCGGGCAAGGACTCCTGAATGCGTCTCTTATCGCTGATCGCCAGGCTCCTGGGCATGGGGCTGGATTCGGACCGCGAGGAGGAGCGGGACTTGCCGCTCTATCTGACGCGCCTCGAAGACCGGCAGGTGCTCAACGCGAGCTTCGCCCTCTCGGGCGCTACGTCGCTGAACCTGACCAACTTCAACAACACCGGGGGCAACACCACCACGGTCACCATCGGCCAGTCGGGGAACAATTACACGTTCGCCCTCAATGCCGGCACCTGGCAGGGGGCCAACGGCGGCGGCGTGACGGGCGCCGGCACCAATACGCTCACGGTGAGCAAGGCCGCCATTTCTGGCACGATCACCCTCAACGACAGCGCGGCCGGCAGCAACGTGGCGGTACAGTTCAACGCCGTCACGCTCTCCCCCCTGGGCACGCTCGAGATCCAGCAGACCGGCGCGGTCACTCAGAGCGGCAATATCACGGCCAACGCCTTCAGCGTCGCCGGCGCACCAGCGTCACACTCGATCGGTCGGGAAACGACTTCTTGGGCACCGTCTCGGTGAGCACCACGGGGACAGGCAACGCCACACTGCGCGACGCCAATACGCTGATCCTGGGCAATTCCACCGTCGGCGGCACGTTGACCCTCAACGCCGACGTGGTGCTGGCCAGCAACGTCACGTTGACGGGCAACGTGGTCTTCAACGGCCTGGTCGATGCCGCCACGGCCGGCTCTCAGGGCCTCTCCGTCGTTGGCAATGCGACCTTCAACGACCGGGTCGGCAGCTCCAAAGCGCTCAAGGCGATCAGCATCACCGGCAACACCACGCTGAATGCCGGCGGCTCGTCCAGCAATCCCACGGTCAAGACCACGCTCGGCCAGCAATACGGCGACGCCGGCACCGACCAGACCACGCTGCAAGACGCGACGGTGCTGACCAGCACGGGCGGCGGCAACATCGTCTTCAGCTCGCGCGTGGACGGCAACGAAACGCTCGCCGTCAACACCGCCGGCAGCACCCAGTTCCTCGGGCGAGTTGGCAACGCCACGCGCCTGGCGAGCATCACCACCGACGGGCCCGGCGGCACGGTGGTAGGCACGGACGTTGTGAAGACCAACGGCGATCAAACCTATCGCGACAACGTGACGCTGACGACCGGTGTAAACTTCACGGGCGACACGATTCAATTCGACGGCAGCGTATCCGGCGGCGGCAACAGTCTTACCGTGACCGGCGATGCCGTCTTTGGCAACGCGGCAACCGACGCGATCTCCTCCGGACAGCTCCTCGTGACCGGCGACGCCCGCGTCCACGCCGGCACGGTGACCACGGCCGGCAACACGCAGCGTTACCAGGGCGAGGTGACGCTGGAGAACGGCGTCAACTTCACTGGCTCCAGCGTGCAGTTCGACGACCGAGTGCTGGGTGGCGGCAACCCGCTGACCGTCACCGGCAACGCCGTCTTCAACGACGCCGTGACGTCCGGCGACCTGCTGGTCACCGGACTGACGACCGTCAACGCCACGAGCATCACCACCACCGGCGCCACCCAGCGCTATCAGGGCAACGTCACCCTCGGCGCTGACGTGGAATTCACCGGTTCGACCGTGCGGTTCGACAGCGCCGTCGCCGGCACCGCCAACGGCCAGCAACAGCTCGATATCTCCGGCAACGCGATCTTCGGCGGACCTGTGGGCACCACGGCCGTGCGGCTGCAATCGGTGAGCGTCAGCGGCACGACCACTCTCAACGGCGGCTCGGCGTTCACGACAGGCGACCAAACCTACCACGACGCCGTGACACTGGGGGCCGACACGACGCTGACCGCGGCCAACGTCATCTTCCGCGATACGGTGGACGCCACGACCATCGCCCCCAATGCGCAGTTCCTGGAAATCCAGGGCAACGTCGAATTCGGCGGCCTGGTCGGCGATAGCGTGGCACTGGAGTCCCTCAAGGTCACGGGCGACGCGACGTTCAATGCCGCCGGATCGGCGCTGCACCCTTCGGTGAAGACCATCGGTGGCCAACAATACGGCAACGACCCGGCCATCGATCAGGTAACCCTCGGGACGACCACGGTCTTGACCAGCACCGCGGGGGGCGACATCACCTTCGCCAGCCTGCTCGACGGGGGCCGCGATCTGGCCGTCAACACGTCGGGCATCACCAGTTTCCTGGGCGTCGTCGGCGGCAACAACCGCTTGCGAAGCCTGACGACCGACGCGCCCGGCACGACCCGCATCAACGGCGGCGCCGTGACCACGACCGGCGACCAGACCTACCACGACGCCGTCACGCTGGGGGCCGACACGACGCTCTCGGCGGCCAACGTCACATTCGAGGGCACACTCAACGACGACGGCGCGGCCGGCACGCCTTCGAACCTGAGCATCGATACCAGCAGCAGCGGCCTGACGACCTTCGCCAAGGCCGTCGGTGTCATCAGCCGGCTGTCCAGCCTGACGACGAACCTCGGCGGCACGACGCGGATCAACGGCGGCGCCGTGGCCACCACCGGTGACCAGACCTACAACGAGGCCGTCACGCTGGGGGCCAACACGACGCTCTCGGGCGCCAACGTCACCTTCAATCAACGGCTGAACGACGACGGCATTGCCGGCACGCCCTCGAACCTGACCATCAACACGGCCGGCAACGGCGTGACGAAGTTCGCCGACCCCGTCGGCAGCGTCGATCCGCTCTCCAGCCTCACGACCAATGCCGACGGCAAGACGGAAATCAACGGCGGCGAAGTGACGACAACCGGCGATCAGACGTACCACGACGCGGTGACGCTGGGGGCCAATGCCACGCTTAGCGCGGCCAACGTGACGTTCAACGCTACGCTCGACGACGACGGCACGACGGGATCGCCCTCGAACCTGACGGTCAACACCTCCGGCAACGGCATCACCCGCTTCGGCGGGACGGTAGGGGCGATAGACGCCCTTTCCAGCCTGACCACCAACGCCGACGGCACGACCGAGATCAACGGCGGGGCCGTGACGACGGAGGATGAACAGACTTACCACGACGCCGTCACGGTGGGGGCCGATGCCACGCTCACGGGCAGCGGCTTGACGTTCGACCGCTCGGTAAACGACGACGGCCTGGGCCCGGCCGCCTCGCTACTGCTCAACACAACCGGCAACGGCGTCACCACCTTTAGCGGCGAAGTCGGCACGTCGCGGCCGCTGGCCAGTGTGACCACGAACGCCGACGGTGAGACGCGGATCGACGGCGGCGCGGTCACCACGACCGGCAATCAGACGTACCATGATGAGGTGACGATCGGGGCAGATACGATTCTCACCGCGGCCAACGTGACCTTCAATGACGAGCTGAACGACGACGGCACGTCGGGCACGCCCTCCAACCTGGTCGTCAACACGCTCGGCAACGGCGTCACGACGTTCGCCGGAGAAGTGGGCACGAGCCGGGCACTGACGAGCCTTACGACCAACGCCGACGGCGTGACGCGGATCGACGGCGGCCAGGTCAAGACGACGGGCGCCCAGACCTACCACGACGCCGTGACCCTGGGGGCCGACGCCACGTTGACTGCCGCCAATGTCACCTTCAACGGTGCGCTGGACGACGACGGCGTCGATCCGCCCGCCAACCTCACTATCGACACGGTCAGCGGCGGCGTTACGGCATTCAACAGCCGCGTGGGGAATACGGCCCCGCTGGGCACGCTCAGCACGAACGCCGACGGCACCACCACGATCAATACCGACGTGGTGAAGGCCGCAGTTCTGGATTTCGGCGACGACGTGGTGATCGCCACGGATACCACGTTAACCGGCACGAAGTCGATCGACTTTGCCCAGGCAGTGGATAGCGAAAAGGGCGAAGCGAACGATCTGTTCTTGAACTCGCCCAGCACGACGTTCGGCGGCCGAGTGGGCAATGCTGCCGGCGGCATCCTGGGAACGCTGCGCACCGACGCCGCCGGCACGACGACCATCGACACCGACGTTGTCAAAGCCGCCGTCCTCGATTTTGACGACCGGGTCGTCATCGCCGAGGACGCGACGCTGACTGGCACCGCGTCGATCGACTTTGCCCAGACGGTCGATAGCCAGTCCGGCCAGACCAACGACCTCACGCTCGTTTCGCCCAGCACCACGTTTAATGGCCGCGTCGGCGATGGCCCCAACGGCGAGCTGGGGACGCTCCAGACCGATTCCGTCGGCACGACGACGATCAATACCGACGTCGTCAAAGCCGATGCGATGGATTTCGACGACGCGGTCCTGATCGCCATGGACACCGTCCTGACCGCTCGCAACTCGATCGACTTTGCCGCGACCGTCAACAGCGAGCGCGGCGAGGCCAACGACCTGACGCTTAACTCTGCGCGACACGGCTTTCCGCGGCCGCGTGGGCGATGCCGTGGGCGGTATCCTGGGGACTCTGCACACCGACTTCGAAGGCACGACCACGATCGACACCGACGTGGTCAAGGCCGCCGTCCTGAATTTCGACGACGAGGTGCTGATCGCCAGGGACACGACGCTGACCGGCACCGCATCGATCGACTTCGCCGACCGGCTCGACAGCCAGTCGAACGAGGACAACGACCTGATCCTTGTTTCGCCGAGCACCACGTTCAACGATCGCGTCGGCGACTCCAGCAATCAGCACTTCGGGCTGCTGCGGACCGACGCGGCGGGCACCACGACGATCAATACCGAGGTGGTCAACGCTGCGATGCTGGACTTCGACGATCAGATCGTCATCGCCCGCGATAGCCGGCTAACGGGCACGGCTTCGATCGACTTCGCCCAGACGGTGGACAGCCAGGCGGGCGAAGCCAACAACCTGACGCTCAACTCGCCCAACACCACGTTCAACGGCCGCGTGGGCGATGCCGCGGGCGGCGCCCTGGGGTCGCTGGAGACCGACTTCGATGGCACGACATTCATCAACACCGACGTCATCAAGACGATCGACGTGCCAGGCACGACGGGCGACCAACGATACCAGGATGCCGTCGTGCTGCGCCGCGACGTGACGCTGACGGCCACGGGTGGGAACATCACGTTTGAGCGGACGCTTCAGTCCGATGCCATCGGCACGCCGCGGCGCTGACCATTGCGCCGGGGGCCGACGATGTCGAATTCCAAGACTTCGTCGGCGGCGGCGGCAAGCCGCTAGGCTCGATCACTCAGACCGGCGGCCAGCGCACCACGACCCTCAATGGCGCCCTCCTCACTGGCAACCTCCGCCTCGAGACCGACGAGATCATCCTCCGCGACGACACGCTGACGACCAACACGCTCGGCGGCACCGGTGTGCGGCTCGTCGCGCAGAACGAGGTCCGCCTGGAAGCCCGCGCGGACCTCAATGCCACGGCCGCGCCTATTTTCATTCGGGCCAACCAGGACGGCGCTGGCAGCGCGAACTTCATTCAGGTCTCTGGCAACGTCATCACGACCACCAACGGCACGCTGGCCGCGGTGGACATCGGTGTTGGGGGCGGCGGCGATGCCCGCCTGGCGGAAATCCGCACGGGCGGCACCGGCCGCGTGACGGTCGGTGCGCTGGGCGGCTCGATCCTCGACAATAACGGCAACGCCATGAACCTCGTGGCCGGGTCGATCGACCTAGTTGCCCGCGACCACGTCGGCCAGACCGGCCAGTTCGCCGCCAACACGCTGGCCCACGTGGACGGCAATGCGATCGAAATCCAGGTTGGCTCGATCTTCAGGGTCGCGACGAGCGCCCCGGGAAGCGAAATCCACCTGGCCCAGACCGGCTCGCTGACGCTCACCGATCCGGGGACCATCGTGATCGGCGGGGGCAACCAGGCCAGCGCGGTCCTGCGGACGACAGAGAACCTCAATGCCGGGGCCGCAAACTGCATCGACGTGGCGGGCGACGACAACCTGGCCCTGATCGCCGGTCAGAAGCTCACGGTGCCGCTGGCTGGGTTCAATGTGGCAACGGGGGCCGATCCTGCCCGGCACGGCGACCTGATCATGATCGGCCAGGATGTCGTGGCCACAGCCGATCTGCGGACGCTCAGCTTCGCCGCCAAGGAGCTGTCGTTCACGGCCTCGGCACCCGCGGGCGATACCACGCTGAATACCGATCTCACGAAGATCAACGCCGTGTTCGGCGACGGCGTCCTCACGCGCGACCTGACAATCAACGAGGACCTCACGCCGCACCTGTCGGCCAACGATCCGCTCGGGCTGCGGGGCTTCAACATCGACGTTCCTCGCCGGCGATCTGGACCTGAACTCCGGCGGCCCCATCACCGACGACGACATCGGAGACTTCACCGACCCCCAGGACAATACCAAGACCGTCGATGCCACGGCCCGCAACATCATCCTGGATGTGACCGGCGCCGGGTTGAACTCTCCCATGATCGGCGGCGGCAATATCGATTTCCGCGCCCAGCAGCATCTGATCATCCGCGGCTCCGGCGTCGTCCTGGAGGTGAGCAACGGCCACGACGTGACCGGCATCGCCGGAGGCACGGCCAGCATCGCGCCGGGGGCCTTCATCCGCAGCTTCGACCCCGCCCAGCCCACGACCCCCGGCGTTCCCGGCCAGCAGCCGCCAGCGGCCAATCCGGGCGTGGCCGGCCAGTTGCCCGGCGACCCCGGCTTCGTGATCCACGTCCGCACGCCGCAGGTCAGCGCCCTGGGCGAAGCCGATTTTCGGATCTTCTTCGGTCAGGCCGGCGAGAGAAACTACACGCTGACGATCGATTGGGCCGACGGCACGGTGGAGACCTTCACCGCCCTGGAAGGCGGCCGCGAGCACATCTTCAGCCACACCTATGTTCGGCAACCCGGACCCGGCGAACCCGGCCGCCCCGATCCCCATCAGCTTCACGCTCGCCAACGATCCCAACATCAATTTCTCCGACAGCAGCCCTTCCACGGTGGCCCGCTTTGGCTCGGGCGTCGCGGGCGAAACCCCCAACTTCACCGTCGAGCGAAGCGGCGACGATCTGAGCGTCCTGACGGGCGTCTCCGTGGCCGGCGTGCCCGGTGAAGGGCTGGCCGCCAAGCGCATCGACACCACGGCGAAGGTCGCGCCGCTGGGCATCCCCCGCGTCAGCTCGGCCGAATCGCCGCTGGCCGGGCGCCGGACGGACAGCGAGTTGACGCGGGCCGCAGAGGCGCGGGCGGCCGTCGCCGATTTGACGACCGCGGACGAAGATGCCGTGATCCTCGAGGTGCTCTCGCCCGACGAAGAGCTGATCGAGCGCATCCCGTTGCGGCTGGAGGTGCTGAAAGACCTCGATGCCTTGTACCGCCGCCTGCCTGACGGCAAGTATCGTCTGCTCCTGCGCCGCGACGGCCGGGAAATCCCCATCTTTCCCCAAGTGCTGGAAATCCGCGGAGGCCGCGTGATCGACCCCGAGCGGGTCGAGGAGACGCAGGACAAACCGCCCGGCGGCAAGGCCCCAGCCAAGGCGAAGATGGAAGGCGGCGAAATGTCACAGTCTGTCGCCCGAGGAGATCGACCGGCTCTGGCCCGTAGCCGATGTCGTAAGACTTCGAGACGGGCTGAATTCTGACGAGTCCAGCGACGAAACAAGGCGGGCTGACGCTCGTGGCACACGCGGCTCGCGTGTGCCCGATGAGGCACGCGAGCCGCGTGCCCCACGGCCGGCCGTTGACAAGCCCGACGATGCCGGCGAGTCTGAACACAGTGGGGAACACGGTAATTCGGATGCTCTCGAGGATTCCGGCCCAGCGCTCGCCGGGGCTGCGGCCGTGGTCGGCGCCGCGGCAGCCAGTTTGAAAGAATCGTCCGGCCACTTCGAGCGAAAGGCCGATCCCCAACTCGGCTTCGCCGCGCGGCTCTGGCGGAACGTCCGCCGGTGGTTCGGAAAAGCGTCCTCGCCTCACTGATCGGGTCTCATCATGGCCAAGTCGCCCGCGTCCCAGTGCCCCGTCTGCCGGCGCGATCTGTCGCCGGCCGAGGCACTGCTCGACCAATGCCCGCACTGCGGAGGACCGCTCTCGCAGGAGGGCCCGGACGCAGGGGCAGCGACCGTCCTGGGGATTGGCCAAACCGTCAGTCCTGAGGATTTGGAGGTTGCCCCACCCGCCACGCGCGGCGAAGAAGGCGCCGGCCGAGAGACCGTCGCCCCGTCGCAGCAGCATCCAACGCTCGACGAGCGCGGCTTGCCTGCCGGCGGTCCGCCCCAGCCACCGCCCGGGGGCCAGACCATCGACGAGCGTGCTCTTGGCCAAACGCTGGACGAGGACGCCCTCCGTGCGTTGTCCCCATCGCCGCCGGAAAAAGCCCCGCGCACCGTGGACGAGCGGCACGTCTCGCAGACGTTCGACTCGGCCGACTTCGCGCCCGGCCGCGCGGCGGGCACCGTCCCCGAGCGGGCCATCGACCGCACGCTCGACTCCGCCGATCTCTCGGGCAACGTCGAAGCCCGGCTGAACCACCTCTGGGGCGACGCCGTGCAGCCGGGCGCCCGCCCCGGCATGACGATCAAAGGCCCCGAGTCCGGCAACTCCTGGGCCGAGTCCAATCTCAAGATCCAGCAGCGCACGCTGCGCCAGGCCGGCGACTGCAAGACCCGCGAGGCCGACTACGAGCTGTTGAAGCACCTCGGCGAGGGGGGCATGGGCGTGGTCTACACGGCCCGGCAGGCCTCGATCGACCGCACCGTGGCGGTGAAGATGATCCGGGCCTCGTCGGCCGCCGAGCCGGGCAGCGCGAGAAGTTCCTCGCCGAAGCCGTCGTCACCGGCGACCTGGACCATCCGAACATCGTGCCGATCTACGACCTGGGCACGAACGAGCACGGCGCCTTGTTCTATGCGATGAAACGCGTGGAAGGCACGCCGTGGCACAAGGTCATCGCCAGAAAGGTCGCTGGCCGAGAACGTCGAAATCCTGATGAAGGTGGCCGACGCCGTGGCCTTCGCCCATTCGCGCGGCGTCATCCATCGCGACCTGAAGCCCGAGAACGTCATGCTCGGCGACTTCGGCGAAGTGCTGGTGATGGACTGGGGCCTGGCCCTGCCCACCGACGGACTTCCGCAAGGCCGGCACGATCAGCGGCTCGCCCGGCATGGGCGGCACGCCGGCCTACATGGCGCCGGAGATGGCCACGGGCCCGGCGAACAGATCAGCACGCGCGCAGCGACATCTACCTGCTGGGCGCGATCCTCTACGAGATCGTCACCGGCGAGCCGCCGCACACGGGCAAGAGCACGATGACCTGCCTGTTCTCGGCGGCCAAGAACGAGATCGTGCACACGGAAAAGCGGGCGAGCTGCTCGAGATCGCGCTGAGCGGCCATGGCCACGCGCCCGGCGGACCGCTACGCCGACGTGGGCGAATTCCAGGCGGCGATCCGCGACTACCTGTCGCACTCCGAGAGCATCGTCCTGTCGTCCCGCGCCGAGGACGAGCTGCGCCAGGCCCGCGTGAGCGACGACTATCAGGACTACTCGCGGGCCGTGTTCGCCTTCGAAGAAGCGCTGGCCCTGTGGGACGGCAACGCCAAGGCCCGCCGCGGCCTGTCGGCAGCCCGCGCGGCCTACGCCGAGAGCGCCTCGCGGAAGGGGGACTACGACCTGGGACTGTCGCTCATCGGGGCGGACGAGCCGGAGCACGGCCCGCTGCGCACCGGCATGCTGGCCGCCAAGCGCGAGCGCGACGCCAGGCAGCAGCGCCTCAAGGCGATGAAACGGCTGATGGTGGCGGGCCTGGCCGTGTTCATGGCCGTCGTCTCCGGCGCCGCGGTGTGGATCAATTCGGAGCGTGCCGAGGCAGTCAAGCAGAAGGGCATCGCCGAAGAGAAGAAGCAAGAAGCCGAAGACAATCTGCTGAAAGCCGAGCAGCAGGAACGAATCGCCCGAGGCGAGCGCGACAAGGCCCTCAAGGCGAAGGAAGAGGAAGAGAAAGCCAAGGTGGCGGCCCTGATTGCCGAGAAGGCCGCCAAAGACGCGGAGAAGCTGGCCAAAGACGCGGAAATGGTGGCCAAGGACGAGCGCGACAAGGCCCTCAAGGCCAAGCAGGAGGAAGAGAAGGCCAAGGTGGCGGCTCAGGTCGCCGAGAAGGCCGCCAGAGAGGATCGCGATAAGGCCCTCAAAGCCAAGGTCGCGGAGGAGAAGGCCAAAGTGGCGGCCCAGATCGCCGAGAAGGCCGCGAAGGACGCGGAGAAGCTGGCCAAAGACGCGGAGATGGTGGCCAAGGACGAGCGCGACAAGGCGCTGAAGGCCAAGACCGCGGAAGAGAAAGCCAAGTTGGCTGCTCAGACCGCCGAAAAAGCCGCCAAGGAAGCAGAAAAGGTCGCCAAGGACGAGCGCGACAAGGCGCTCAAAGCCAAGGAAGCGGAGGAGAAAGCGAAGCTCGCGGCTCAAACCGCTGAGAAGGCAGCTAAGGACGCGGAGAAGGTGGCCAAGGACGAGCGCGACAAGGCCGTCAAAGCCAAGGTCGCCGAGGAAAAAGCCAAATTGGCGGCTCAGACCGCCGAGAAAGCAGCCAAGGACGCCGAGGGTGTGGCCAAAGATGAACGCGACAAGGCCGTCAAAGCCAGGGTCGCGGAGGAAAAAGCCAAGGTCGCCGCTCAGATCGCCGAGAAGGCCGCCAAAGACGCGGAGAAAGTCGCCAAGGACGAGCGCGACAAGGCCGTCAAGGCCAAGGAGGCGGAGGAGAAAGCCAAGCTCGCCGCCCAAGAGTCGGAGAAAAGGGCCGTCGCCGCCAAAGAGGCCGAAGAGTACGAGGCCTACGTGGCCCTGATCGGCCTGGCCGCCGCCAAGATCGACGAGAACGCCTTCGACACTGCCCGGCAGTTGCTCGATGGCTGCAAGCCGCGCCTGAGGAACTGGGAGTGGGGCCGGCTGATGCACATCTGCGACCAGGTCTCCAGCTCCTACGACGCCGGCGATCGCGTCGAGGCCGTGGCCTTCTCCCGCGACGGCCATCGCTTCGTCAGCGGAGCGTGGAACGGCCGGGCGCAGGTTTGGGACATCGAGACCGGCAAGTCCGTCAACCTGCCGCATCCGGGCTTGTACGTGCACGCCGTGGCCTTCTCCCCCGACGGCCGGTGGGTGGCCACCGGCGCCAGCGACCGGACGATCCGCGTTTGGGACGTGGCCACGCAGAAGACCGTGCACACGCTCCAGGGCCACCGCGATCAGGTGATGAGCGTCGCCTTTTCGCGCGACGGCCGCAGGCTGCTTTCGGCCTCGCTGGACCAGACGGCCCGGCTGTGGGAGATCGCCGGCCAGAGGGAGCTGCGGAGCTTCGTCGGCCACACCTGGTGGGTGTGGCAAGCGGCCTTCTCGCCGGATGAAACGCAGATCGTCACGGCCAGCCACGACGGAACGTGCCGCATCTGGTCAGCCGAGACGGGCCAGGCCAGCGCTCCCTTCACCGGGCATCAGGGGCCGGTGTATTCGGCCGCCTTCGCGCCCGATGGGCAAAGCGTGGCCAGCGGCGGGTACGACAAGCGCGTGCTCGTCTGGCGGCCCGACGACGTGCGGCCCTACGACTTCCGCAAACTCGCCTACGGCGAGGCCGTGCCGCCGCCCAAATACCGGGCGCTGGACGGACACCTGGCCGCGGTGCGCAGCGTGGCGTTTTCCGCCGACAGCCAGCGGTTGATTAGCGGCGGCCACGACAACGCAGTGAACCTATGGCACGTGGCAAGCGGCGAACTCATCAAGTCGCTGCGCGGGCACGGCAGTTGGGTCCGCGCCTGCGCCTTTTCGCCGGACGACCAGTGGGTCATTTCGGCCGGCTACGATGATGCGCAGCAGATCAAGCGCTGGAACATCGCCGGTTACGAAGAAGTGCGCGTGCTGCGGGGCAAGGTACTCCGCGGACACAGCGACTCGGTGTTCAACGTCGCGTTTTCCCGCGAAGGGGGCCTGATCGCCACCGCCAGCCGCGACCGCACCGCCAAGACGTTCGCCGTGGAGACGGGCAAAGAGGTACTCACCTTCACCGAAGGGCATGCCTATCTCGCGGCGCGGGCCGCGTTCTTCCAGCAGGGCAAACGCCTGGCGACTTCGGCCATCGACAACACCGTCCGCATCTGGGACGTGGACGCCGGCACTCAGTTGCACCGCCTGGAAGGCACCGGGCAAAACGCCGCCCTGGGCGTGCCGTGGGACGCCCTTGACCGCCCAGATTGGGTTATCACGGGCAGCGACGACGCGCCGGCCGAGGCCCCAATGGGCAAGCCGGGGCGCGCCGGCTTCTATCGTCGCTGGCCCGCGGGATCGCCCGCGTCCGGCGGACGGCTACAGTGCCCAGGTTTGGTCTACGCAGACCGGCAAACCACTTGAGCGGCTTGCCGGCCATCGCGCCCCGGTGACGGCCGTGGCGGTATCCCACGACAATCGCCTGGTCTTCACCGGCGACGAATCCGGCCGCGGCAAACTCTGGGAAGCCGGCACGTGGCGCGAGCTCAAGTCGCTCGAGGGAGCCAGCCGCCGCAAGATCACCGCCGCAGCCTTTTTGCCTGGCGGCGACCTGCTCACTGCCGGCATGGACAAAACGGTCACGCACTGGAACACGGCCGAGGGGCGGGAAGTTCCATCCTTGCTCTTGCGGCACCCCGACGGCGTGCTGGCACTGGCCGTCACGCCCGACGGCCGCCGGGCGATCACCGCTTGCCTGGACGGTAAAGCCCGTGTGTGGGACATAGAGCGGGCACAAGTGGTTGGCGAGCTGAAGGGCGATGCGCGGCAGGGACGCTTCGAGGCGGTGGACGTTTCGCCTGACGGCGCCCGGCGGCCACGATCTACACGGAGCTGCGCGAGAGCATCGACAAGCGCAGTCAGAAGCGGACGGAGATCGTCCGCGTGCTGGTTCAGCTCTGGGACCTGGCGGACCTGAGCGAGAAGCGCCTGCCGACGAAGGACGACGCAGTCGGTCCGTTCCTCGATTCCCAGGTCGTGGGCGGCTCGTTCTGGTCGGCGGCCTATGCGCCCCGCGGCCGCGGATTGGTCACGGTCGGCGGAGATTCGGCCCGGCTGTGGGACATCGAGTCTCCTCGGCAGCCGCAGCGCGACCGCATGGCTTTCAGCCCATCGAGCGCCGTGGCAGCCGTGGACTTCTCTCCCGATGGGTCGCTGATGGTGACGGGGAGCTGGGACAATGCCGCCAAGCTGTGGAACACCAAGACCGGCCTGGCCGTCCGCAAGCTGGCCGGCCGGCACAAGGCGATGGTCAATAGCGCGGTCTTCTCGCCCGATGGGGCCTTCGTCCTGACCGCCAGCGACGACCACACGGCCGTGCTCTGGAACGCCGCGACCGGCGAAGTGGTGCGCACCTTCACCGGGCACACCGACCGAGTGCGCAGCGCGGTGTTTTCACTCGATGGTCAACTGGTGCTCACGGCCTCCGGCGACAAGACGGCGCGGATCTGGAACGCCAAGACCGGCGAGCTGGTGCAGACCTTCACGGGGCATACGCGGGGCCTGCTGTGCGCCGCGTTTTCGCCCGACGGCGCGCGGATCATCACCGGTAGCGAAGACAACTCCGCCCGGCTCTGGAATGCCAAGACCGGCAAGGAGATCGTCGTCATCGCCGGCCACACCGCGGCCGTCACGTCGGTGGCCTTCTCGCCCGACGAGCACGGCAGCCGCGTGATCACCGCCAGCGAGGACTACACCGCCAAGCTCTGGGACGCCACGGAGAAGCACGAGGGCAAAGCGATCCTCAACCTCAAGGGGCACACACAGGAGGTGACGTCCGTCCGCTTCTCGCACGACGGCCGCTACGTCTGCACCGGCAGCCGCGACGGCACGGCGATGGTTTGGCTGACGACCGATTGGCTGGCGCGGCGAGGGCCGATCGATGCCGTGTCTCAGAGCGCGGCGAAATAATCGGTATCGTCGCCAGCGGTGCGCTGCGCGACCGCCTGCGAATGGCTTGGCGACGAAGCAGCGAGGCGTGTCATGACACAGCGACTCCAGCCGACCCGCCTACGCTGGTATCAGTTCACGCTCCGCCGCGCAGCTCGTTTTTGTCACGCTAATCGTGCTGGGGCTGGTGGCCTGGCGGATGTACGTCGCACCCTACCGCGAGGAGCGGCGAGTGATCGAGCTCATCGATCGTCTCCGCGGGCGATGCACGACAGAGGCCGGCGGCCAAGCCTGGCTGCGAAACCTGCTTGGCGAGTGGTATTTCCAGCAGGTCACGCGGATCGACGTGGCCAATTCCCATACGGACGACTACCTGGACGCGATCGTCGCCCTGCCACGGCTGGAGACCCTCGTGGTGGGGGGCGACGACTTTACCGATCAGCATCTCGCGCGGCTCCGGGGCCTGAAATCGCTGAGTGTCCTCGTGCTGGATTCGACGGAGGTCACTGACGAGGCGATCGCCAAGCTGCGGGCTCACTTGCCCGAACTGATCGTTCAACGCAGCTGGCGGCGCCTTCTCGCCGACCACGAAAAGGGGAAAGGCATCTCCGTCTTGACGGAATCTGCAGGAAAGGATGCCGTTCCCCCGGACTTGCTGGCCTGGGTCGGTGACGAGCATTTCGAAGTGCCGAATAACGCCGGCGGCGCATCCTTCTGGCACGTGGGGGATGTTAGCGACAAGGAACTGGACAGGCTGCGGCCATTCACGACGATCAAGTCGCTGGTCTTTCCGGATTCCAGAACGATGTGGGGCGGAAAGAACGACGTCACCGATGCCGGGCTGGAACAACTTACGAGGCTGCCCAATCTGGAGGTGCTCGACATCCCCAATACCCTGGTGACCGATGCCGGCCTTGAGCACCTGACGCGGCTCAAGAGTCTGCACAGCCTCGATCTCACGGACAATCGGCTCGTGACCGATGCGGGCATGCGGCACATCGAGCAACTCTCCGGGCTGAGGTACCTGATGCTCTCTTACACCTCGGTGACCGATGAGGTGACGGAACGCCTGAAACGATTGACCAAACTGACTCGGCTTGGCTTGATCGGCACCAAGGTCTCCGACCAGGGACTGCCGGCATTGGGCGCGGTGAACCGCCTCGAAGACCTTTACCTGGCAGACACCCGCGTAAGTGATGCAGGTCTGGCCCATTTGGCGAGCCTCGAAAGCCTGAGACTCCTTGATCTGCGAGAAACGAAGGTCACGGGGGAAGGCCTCCGCCACGTCCTGGGCCTGCCCAGGCTGTGCAGCGTCTGGCTGGAGCATTGTGCGGTCACGGACGAATCGCTGGGAACGGTGAACGATTGGGGGCATCTGGAGGACCTGAACCTCGCCGGCACACAGATTGGCGATCGAGGCGCCCGGCACCTGGCGAAGTCAAAGTCGTGGAAGGTGCTTCGGCTCGACCGCACGAAGATCACGAATGCGGCCCTCGACGCCCTAGCGGGTATGGGGAAGCTGGAGTTCCTGGGCCTTGTCGATACGGCCATCGACGACGACGGCGCGGCCAAGCTCGAGCAGCTCAAGTCTCTCAAGACGCTCCACTGCAAAGGCTCGAAGGTCACCGAGGCGGCCAAAGCCCGCTTCAAGCAGGCGCTGCCGAATCTAGAGATCGACCCCGCTACGCTCGGTACGGTGACGGCACGAACTCTTCCCGGCGAAATACCTATCGACCCATGATGCGCTCGGCCGGATGGTCACTCGTTGCGGCAGCCCATTGTTCCCCAACTTTCGGAGTGCGGCGACTCGTCGCCGCTTTTGGATTTTTTGGACGAATTGTCGGCTGGTTCGGCGAACGCCGTGCACGAACGTCGCGTCAAAATCCTAAGGCGGTGACAAGTCACCGCACTCCGAAAATCGCAGATTGCGAGGGACTTTTTCCCGGAGTTTGGTAAGATATCCGTGGCGGCTGGCGCACACAGCGTCGGTCCGCGCGCGTTCCTGCAATCTCGATCCGGAGAATGCCCATGAAGGCCCTGGAACGTCAGGTCTCTCGTGCCCGGCGTCGGCTCACGGCGCAGAAGTTCGTCAGCTCGCTGGTGGGCTGGATGTTCGCCCTGCTGCTGGTGGCCGTGGGGGCCGTGCTGGCGAACTGGTACTGGAGCCTGGGGCTGCACCCGGGGGTGGCCGCCGGCGCGGCCGCCGGACTGGCCATCGTCGCGGCCATGGTCTGTAGCCTGGTGTTCCGCGCCAGCCGGATGGAGGCGGCGATCGAGATCGACCGCCGCTTCGGCCTCAAGGAGCGCGTCTCCAGCACGCTGGCCCTGAGCCAAACGGAGCGGCAGACCTCCGTCGGCCAGGCGCTCTCGCACGACGCCGTCCGCCGCGTGCAGACCGTCAACGTCCGAGACAAGTTCGGCCTCGGCCTCAGCCGCTGGGCATTCTTGCCCGTATTGCCGGCCTTGGCCGTGCTCGTGCTGGCCCTGACCCTCAAGCCGCGTGCCACGAAAGAAGACGACGCCGCGAAGAACAAAGAGATCGTCAAGGCCCACGTCATCAATCAGAAGATTGCCGATCCGCTGAAGAAGGAGCTGGCCAAGAAGAAGGAAGAGGCGGAGAAGCTGGGGCTGAAAGACTTGAAGGAGCAGCTCCAGCAGCTCGAGCAGGGCATCGATAACAAGCTGAAGGACAAGACGCTGGATCGCAAAGAGGCCATGGCCATCCTCAACGACCTGGCCAAGGAGCTCGACAAGCGCCGCAGCCAGGTGGACGTGGCCGAAGAGCTGAAGAACCAGCTCAAGAACATGGAAACGCTCAACGACAACGCCCCCGGCAACAAGCTGGCCAAAGCGCCTGAAGGACGGCGACTTCAAGAACGCCCTCAACGAGCTGGGCAAGCTGGCCAACGACCTGAAAGACGGCAAGCTCACTCCCGAGGAGATGAAGCAGCTCGCCAACAAGCTCGACCAGATCAAGAACAAGATGGACCAGATAGCCAAGGAACACGAGAAGAAGAAACAAGACCTCGAGCAGCGGATCAAGCAAGCCCAGCAGCAAGGCAACAAGGCCGCGCAGAAGAAGGCGGAGCAAGAGTTGGCCAGGCTCAAGCAGCAAGACCAGCAGATGAAGCAGATGCAGCAGATGGCCAAGCAGATGGGCGAGTGCTCCAAATGCCTGGGACAAGGCGACGCCAAGAGTGCCATGAAGGGCCTCCAGGGCATGAAGGGGGACATGCAGGACCTGGCCCGCCAGATGGACGAGCTGAAGATGCTCGACGGCGCGCTAGGCGACCTGGCGCAAGCGAAGGACGACCTGATGGAGCAGCTCGGCCTGGGGATGGAGGGGGGTGACGAAGGAGGAGACGACGACCGCCGCGGCAAGGGCGACTTCCAGCGCGGCAAGGGCAAAGGCGAAGGCTTCCGCGACGAGGTGAAGGACAAAGGGGAGAAGTTCACCAATGCCAAGATGGCCAGCAAGCTGCAAGACAAGGGCGCGGGGGCCATTATCGGCGAGATCGACGGGCCCAACGCCCTCGGCAAGGCCCGCGACATCATCCGCACCAACGTCCTGGCGACCGAGACCCAGCAGTCGGACCCGCTGACCGGCGCCAAATACCCCAAGGAATACCGCGAGCACGTGGGCGAGTATTTCGACAGGGTCCGCGAAGGCGACAAGCCCGCCGCCAAGGCCAGGCCGGAAAAGGCAGAAGAGCCGGACGAGTAACGAGCCCGCAAGAGCAACTCACCACCCGTCGCCACCCTTGTTCCCATGCTCTGCGTGGGAACACCTTCGTCGCCGCTCTGCGGCGCGGGATTGCAATCTGTCGGGTGGGCCAAGGCCGCGTCAGCGGCCGCCGGCCCACCAAATCCGCGTGGCGCCACCGATTCTGCGGATCGCCCGCTAGGGCACCCGCTTCGCCCGCACTCGCCGCGGAGCGGCCACGCTCCCGTTCCCACGCAGAGCGTGGGAACGAGGGCTGTCGTCGATGCACGCCCCGCTATTTCTTCGATGGCTCGGTCTTGGTGGGCGGGTCCGTCTTGGACGTAGGCTTGGCCTTCTGCTCTTGGGAGACGGTGCCTTGCAGGGCCTTGACCGAATCGCGCAGCTCGTCGATCTGCTTCAGCACCCGCTCGAGCTGGGCCTGGGTTTCGCCCGCCGGTTTCCGCTGGCGCACGACCACCTCGGTGAGGACCGGCCGTTCAATTTCGTTGTGGATGCGATGGGAGTAGCTTCTCAGCAGCGCGTTCTGGGCAGACAATCGCGTGCGGACGCGGTAGGCCTTGTCGGTCTGCTTCTCCGGCGTCACCGCAACGTCGATCTTTTGGCCGCCGCGCATCACAGCGAACTTCAGCGCTCGGCCTTCAGAGGCCTTCACGGCTGCGCTGAGGTCTTCGCTCTTCGCCAGCGGCTTGCCGTCCACGGCCAGCAGCACGTCGTGCCCCTGGAAGCCCACCTTCTGGGCCGGGCTGTCGGGCAGCACCCGGTCGATGACGATGCCCTGGTCCTTGGGAAGCTTGAGTTGCGTGCGGAGCGTGGAGCTGGCGTCGGAGACTTCGACGCCGATGCGGTAAGTAGGCGCCTCCAGACTGCGAACCGCCAAGTGGAGCACGCTCGCGGCGCTATCCGCCACCGTCAGAGAGACGTTCCGGCGCTCGCCGCCACGGAGCACCGTGAACTCCACCGTGAAGGGCTTCTTGACCGGCGATTTGATGACATCCGACACGTCCGACGGCTTGGCCAGCGGCCGCTCGCCAGCCGACAGCAGAATGTCGTCCACCTGCAACCCGGCCTTGGCGGCCGGGCTATCGGCATTGACCGCCGTGACGACCAGCCCTTGCCCCTTAGTGAGCTTCAATTGGGCTTGCAGCGTGTCGCCCACCGGCGCGAGCGACGCGCCGATGCCGGCGTCGTCGATCCGAGCAACGAGCCGGACGTACGACCCGATTGCGTCGGCGGTCCCGTCGAGCGTGAGGATGTCTTCCCCGGCCAACTCATAGGCCAGAACGTCGAGCGCAGACTTGACCTCTGTCGCCGCTTGGGCGGGCTTGGCCGCGTCTGCGGGCGCGGGCTTCTGGGCCTGGCTCTCTTCCGTTTTGCTCTGCGGATCGGCCTTGGCCGCGGCCTGCTCCGCTTGAGCCAGTGCCGCCGAGGGCAACAGCAGCAACGTGACCGTCAGGCTGGCAAAGAGGACTTGGCGTTTCATAGTCATCTCCAGGGTTAGGAATGTGGGAATGGTCGGTGCCGCACGATGTCGGCTCGACCCACCGGCTGGGAGCGCCGGCGTGAATGGCAACTTTCCCTCGCTTGCGCGTCGGGCTAGTGTGAACGGCTAATACACGCTCTGGACTTGGGCGATGGCATTCATCCAATCGGCAGGAACACTGACGCGCTGCCCGGGGGCCAGTGGAAGCGAGATGGGCTCGCCGTCCGTGCCGGCAGATAAGGCCGTTGCCAGGCGCTGATCGGATTGACCGGCATCCCTATCGCGGACCGCTAGTGTGGCTGACTGCCGAGGTGCATCGACTTTAAGACCGGGGGCCGCGAGGATCGGCACGGCGTGGCGGGCGCCGTCTTCTCCCTGCACGTTGATGAAGCCCAGCACGTGCAGGAGCATGCGCGCCTCCTGGCCATGGCCTGCGGTGCTGCCGTCGCCCTGGGTGACAACCGTCTTAGGGACGGCGGTCTGAGACGATTCCCGAGCAGCATCTCCAGCGATCTCGCCCGACGAGGTGGACCAGGCGCGGCCCGTCGCCAGGCCGCCACAAAACACCAGAGCGAGCACCGCCGCCGCGGCAACGACACTGCCTGCCAAGCGGCGCACTTCGCGGCGCCGCCACAGCGGCTGGGCGACGGGGGGCCGCGCACCGCTTGGGCCGCCACCCGGCTCAGCCGCCAGTTGCCGGGAAGCTTTCCGCCAGGACTGGGCCTCGAGGAACGTAAGCGCACAGCGCTGCCAGCCGCCCGGCTCATCGGCCAGCGCCGCCAGCAGCAGGCGGCGAGCGCCCGGCTCGAGATCGCCGTCCACGAGACGGTCCAACTCGTCCTGCGACGCGCGTGGACGTCGCCGGGCCGCTGGTTGAATGGCCTTGCGGCGGCAGTCGATTATTCATGCCTTTCCCCCCTCAATCGTTTGGCCCGATATCCAGTTGTGAGAGCTCGCGCCGCAGGCGCTCTGCACCGCTGTAAACGCGTCTCGACAGTCGTCACTTGAATGCCCAAATGGGCGGCCAGTTCCTTGCAGCTCCAGTCTTCGGTGTATTTCAGCAGTAACAGCTCGCGGTCCTCGCGCGCGAGCCGCAACAGCGCCTCGCGCACCAGCGCGGCCTCTTCGTCGGCCAGCAGCCACCGCAGCGGGTCGCCGGCGCCGTTGCGCAGCGTTGCTTCATTACGCTGCGCGGCCTCCGCCCGCTGAGCGTAGGCTGCGGTGCGCCGGGCGGCCCGCGCGGACAGCCGCCGATGAAGCAGCGCCTGCCGCACCGCCACCCGGTATAGCCAGGCCGACACCTCGCCTTCGCCGAGTTGCCGCGGGCCATGCCGTACGGCGGCCAGGGCCACCTCTTGCAGCACTTCGTCCACCGCTTGGCGATCGCTCAGCCGGGCCAGCAGCACGGTCCGCAGCCAGCGGTGGCGCTCGGCCAGCGCAGCCGACCAATCGACTGGGCCCCTCGCGGCGTCCGGCGGTGAGCTGGCGGCGGTCATGTTCATGAAGATAATTGCCGCGGGCGAAGAAACCTCACCCACGGTTGGCGAGATTTTTTGGACAGGTACGTTGGGAAACGTGCCCTACGCTTCAGGGCTTGCATTCGCGGGCGGCTTGCCGCAGGCTTACGCCATGCCCACCAACGCCGACCAGGTCGAAGCCCTCCGCTGGAAAAAACTGCCCGTCCTGGACGACGGCTTTGTCTGCCTCGTCGATGCGATGGGCGACGATCAGGCGGTGGTGCAGGCGGCCCGCGTAAGCTATGGCGAAGGCACGCGCAAGGTCTCCGACGACCGCGGGCTGATCCGCTACCTGATGCGGCACCGGCACACGACGCCCTTCGAGATGGCCGAGATCAAGCTGCTGGTCCGCGTGCCGATGGACAGCTGGCGGCAGTGGATTCGCCATCGCGCGGCCTCGGTGAATGAGTATAGCACTCGTTATTCGATTGCCATCGACGCCGCCCAGACCACGCCGTCGAACGAATGGCGGCAGCAAGCAGCGACCAACCGCCAAGGAAGCGAGGGCAGCTTGCCCGGCGATGTCGGCGCCGGGCTGTCTGCGGGCGAGAAGGCATTCCAGCAACAAGCGCGAGCACTCTACGAGCAGCGATTGGAGCTCGGCGTGGCGCGTGAGCAAGCCCGCAAGGACTTGCCGCTTTCGACCTACACGGAGGCCTACTGGAAGATCGACCTGCACAACCTGCTGCACTTTCTGGAGCTGCGGATGGACGCCCACGCGCAGTGGGAAATCCGGCAGTACGCCACGACGATCGGCGAGCAGATCGTGCGGCCGCTTTTCCCGCTGGTGTGGGAGGCGTTCGTCGATTACCGCCGCGAGGCCGTGCACCTGACGCGGCTGGACCGCGAGGTCATCGCGCGGCTGATGAAGCGGCTGGCGGAGGAGAAAAAGTCGGTTGCATCGGAAGAGGACTTCCTGGTCGTGCAGGATAAGACCTGGGCCGACCTCAAACGCTGCCGCGAGCGGGACGAGTGCCGGGCGAAGCTGGTGCGGCTGGGAATTCTGTCGGCTACGGACGACGTGGCCGTGATGGACGAGTCAACACATTGACCCGAACACTAGCCCGGCGCGAGCGCGCAAGCGAGGGAGAAGTGCCGCTGGCCGTGGCTTGTCGCGACTCTCCCTCGCTCGCGCGTCGGGCTAGTGTACGTGAGATCCTGCTTGATCACTCAACACACCAAACCCAGATGGCACTCTCGCTCTACGAGCGCCTCGGCGGCGTCTACGCGATCGCCTCGGTGGTGGACGACTTCATCAACCGCATCATGGACGACCCGCGGCTGAACGCGAATCCCAAGGTCGATGAGGCGCACCACCGCGTGTCGCGGGCCGGCTTCAAGTATCTGGTGACCGAGATGGTCTGCTGGGCGACCGGCGGGCCCCAGCGCTACACCGGCCGGTCGATGCTCGATTCGCACGAGCACCTGGACATCACGGAAGAGGAGTGGCAGGTTTTCCTGGCCGACTTTCAGGCCACGCTCGATCACTTCGCGGTTCCACCAGCGGAGCAGCGGGAACTCTTCGCCATTGTCGAAAGCACGAAGGCCGACATCGTTCGGCCGGCGGGCGACCGCCAGCGATGATGGTCCGCGTAGCAAAAGGCGGTTCGCATGACGATAATCGACATCCAGCCCGCGGAACGAGAGCGTCGTAACCGAGGAATCGACTGCGACAATCGTTGAGGAATGATCCGTTGCCACACGGTGCATCGCCCTGACAAGGAGTTTAGACGCCATGAAGGGATCACGAGTCTGCCTGCTCGCCACGCTGGTGGCCTTCAGTCTCAGCCAGGGGGCGTCGTTGGCCGAGGGGCCGCGGCTATCCGACGAGGAGTTTGCCCGGCTCGCCAAGCGGCTCCACGTCAAGTCGCAACCCTGGGCGAGCATCCCCTGGCAGACGAGCGTCACGGAGGCCCGCCGGCAGGCCGCCCGCGAGGAGAAGCCGATCTTCTTCAACGTCAACACCGGCAACTGCGCTAGGTTTCACCTGAGGCAACGGCCTGATCGTCCGTGAGGCGGTCCTGAACGATGCCGAGGTGGTCAAGCTGCTCCGCGACCATTTCGTGTGCATCGCGCTGGACAACGTCAATCACCCCCAGCTCACGCCGGGCGAGCGCGCGTTCGTCAAGGACAAGGGGCTGAAATTCTGCACCTGGGGCATGTCGGCCTTCACCGCCGGCGGCAAGGTGCTGGAGATGGGCGGCAGCTTTGAAGCCAAGGGCGTGGTGCCCATGCTGAAGCGGGCCCTCGCCAAGTACACACCCGAGAAGAACGTCGACATCCCGCAACCGGCCCCCGAGGAGCTGGCCAAGCTCAAGCGGCCGCCCGACGGCGGGCTCGTCTGCTACGTGACCTGGCAAGTCGTGGGCGACTACCAGGCAGAAGGCTCGCCGACCACGGGCAACGATACCTATGCGGGCCTCTACCAGCGGTCGCTCGGCGTGGACCGGCTCTGGGTCCGCAAGGACGAGACCGAGGCCCTCGTCCGCGGCGACTTTCCCGAGAGCCTGAAGAAACGCCTGTTGCCGCACGTCAGCTACGTGGTCGCCGGCGACGTGAAGACGATGGACCTGACCGCGAGCAAGGGCAGGCTGACGGGCTCGTTCCGCACTGGCGCGGGCGACGACGGCGAGCTGCTGGGCTTCGTGGAAACCAAGGACGGCAGCGTGACGCGGTTCGACCTGCTGGTGAAGGGGCTGGGCGAGCAACTCATCGACTGCGGCTTCTCCGCCAGTCTGCACGTCATCCCCAAGGGCAAGAAGCTTCCCGTCGCCGTGCTGTTCACGCTGGCCGATCCGGCTGACGAACTCTCCCGCGTGGTCCCCTTGCGGGCCAACGACGAGCGATACTTGAAATAGTGACCTGGTGTCCTGAAAGACACGAGGAGGCTTCACCACATGAACTGCCTCGCCCTATGGATCGTCGCCGGGGTCGTCGTGGCCGCCGACAAGCCCGCGCCGCTGGAGAAGTCGTGGTACTCGCCGCACGAGCTGTTGCCGATCCTGGCCGCGCGCGACGACATCCGCTGGGCCATGCCGGAGATGCTGGCCGGGCCGGGCCTGGGTCGGCGGCGACGTCTCGCGCAAGGCGGTCCTCGACGACGCGTGCAAGCAGTGGGGCCTCGCCTGGACCGAGGCGAACGGCGTCGTTGGTCGTCCACCGCGCCGATGACGAGGCGCTGCGGCGCTGGACCGCGGCGCTTGAGCGCGGCGGTGGCGATGCGGTCGCCGCCGCGTGGGAGCTGGGCTGGCTCGGCGATGCGCGGGCGCTGCCCGCGCTGACCGAGGCCCTGGCGTCGAAGGACTCGGCCGTGGCGCTGGCCGCGGCGCAGGCCATCGAGACGCTGCTGGCCGACGTTCCGCTGGGCCGCGACGAGCGCGTCGATCCGCGTGCTGCCGGGACGGGTCAGCCTGGCCGCGGCGTTCCCGCCCAAGGTCGATCTCCTGCCGCTGCTCGACTCGCCGTATCCGCCGCTGCGGGCCGCTGCGCTGCGCGTGCTCCTCGGCCAGGGCGGGCAAGTCCGCGGAGCGGGCCAAGGCGGCGACGGCCGGCGATCGCAGCGCCGCCGTGGCCCGCGTCCGGCAGCAATTGCTGTTCACGCCACGGCCGGAGAAGGCGCCGCGTAAGAAGGCCCCGCTGCCGCCTCCGCCGAAGGACCGTCGAACAGTTGAAGGCCGCCTGCGCGAAGATGCTCGAAGAGCTTCCCAGGCTGGAGAAGCAGAGCGCCTGGGAGGAGATGTGCCGGCGCGCCGAGACCCTGGCGGCCTGGTCGCGCGCCGGTCACGACGACGCCAGCGACGCCCTCATCGAGCTGACCGGCACGAAGCTGCAGCAGGGCTGGTATCCCGGCTACGTCCAGCGGTGGCTCGCCACCAGCAGCGGCGACCGCGTGCGGGCGCAAGGTCAAGGAGATCATGCCGAAGGCGGACCGGGCGTTCATCGTCCGCGGCCTGGAAGAGAGCTACTGCGGCGCCGACCTCGTCGCCCTCACCGGGCCGTACCTCGACGAGCAGACCGTCTGCTACGTCACCACGCGCAAGGCCGGCCGCCAGGCGCTCGACCTGCTTCTGCCGCTGGCCGAGAAGGGCAACGTCGCCGCCATCGACGCGCTGGGCGTCATCGGCGGGCCGAAGGCCGTCGCGGCGCTGCGCAGGACCTTGAACAAGGACGAGCCCCGCTCGGCGACGCTGGCGTTCCGCAGCGCCAAGGCGCTGGCCCGAGCGGGCACGCGCCGACGCGCTCGACGCCCTGCTCGCCGCCGCCGACAGCAAGTCGCTGCACCGCCGTCACGCCGCGGTCGCTGTTCCTGGGCCGCATCGGCGGGCCGAAGGCCGAGGCGAAGCTGACAGCAGGTGCTCGAGAAGGACCAGGCTCGCCTGGTCCGGGCGGCGGCGGCCGACGGCCTGGAGCAGATCGGCACGAAGGACGCCCTCGCCGCGGCCGCGGCGTTCCGCAAGGCCGATGCCGGCCTCCCGCCGCTGGTCTACGCGCCGCGCAACGACCGCTTCGGCCCCGACTTTCCGGTCAACGAGTGGGTCAACCTGAAGATCGAGGTGCAGGCCCAGAGGCTGGGGCGAGATCGGCTGGAACTACGACCCGGCCAACCGGCTCTTCTTCCGCTACGGCGGCTGCACGGGGCCGTACAACAACGAGCTGACCGTGTTCGACCTCGGCACCGAGCAGTTCGTCCAGCGGCGCGGCATCGAGCTGATGGCCGGCTGGGGCGACTGCCGGCCGGGCAACGGCTGCTCGGTCGGCCGCACCTGGGACCCGTGGCTCAAGGCGGCGTGGATTCGCCACGGCATCGGCGGCACGGCCAACCAGCTCGGCATGGTCGAGTATCACCGCCGCTCGCCCGGCGGCCCGCTTCTGCAGCTACGACCTGGCCACCGACTCGTTCCGGCCGGCCGCCTATCACGAGGCCCCCTACGGCGAGCCGGCCACGCGGCTGGTCTGCGACTGGAAGCACGGCCTGGTCATGCCGATCAAGTTCACGCACGTCAACCACAAGACCAAGGACTTCTGGGCGCTGGACGTCCGCGCCGCCGACCCGCACGCCGAGGCGGCCTGGAAGAACCTCACGAACCCCGGCGGCGACTACCCGCGCTGGGCCTACTACCAGACCGCCGCGGTCGATCAGGACGCCGGGCTGCTCGTCGTCTACGTGCCGCCGTTCGAGACGCCGGCCGCCGCAGACGTGGACCTACGATCCGGAGAAGAACGTCTGGAAGGACATGCAGCCGAAGGTGCAGCCGCAGGGCGGTGCCCGGCGGCGGGCTGGTGTACGATCCGTTCCACAAGGTGCTGCTGCTGCACAGCGGCAAGAAGGCGACGCAGTTCGGCGGCCCCGACGACGCGCTCACCTGGAGCTACGACGTGCGCACGCAACACCTGGACCGACCTGAAGGCGAAGAACGGCCCCGGCAACCCGTGGGTCGGCGCCATGGACTTCGACCCGGAGCACAACGTCTTCGTGCTGTTCAACTTCAAGGACAAGAAGGTCTGGGCGTACCGCCACAAGGCGGTGCCGGCCGGCACCACGGCGAAGTGAGGTAACCGGTAGATCGACCCGAAATTCGTGTTCGATGTCGGTTGTCGGCCGGCGCGGCGTAGCGGCAACCACGGGAGGGCACGCAATACCAGCAGCGTAGCCGCAACTGATGAAGACGACGGATGACCCATCGCGGCATAGCCGCAACCAGGAGGGACACGGAATACGAACACTAAAAGCAAGATGAACCACGAAGCGGCTGTGTTTCGAGTCAAGTGGGGAGTGGGTCGAATGGACTAGTCCAAGGAGTGTTGTTTCGGAGCATTGAGTTGAGGGTGACGAGCAGTTTTCGCATACAGGCGGTGAGGACGACCTTGAAGCGTTTTCCGGCACGTTCGAGTCGTTGGGCGAAACGTTGGAAGACGGGGTTGGAGCGACGAGCGGTGAGGGCTGCCATATAGAGAGCAGAACGGACGGATCGTCGTCCGCCGGCGATGGAGCGTGTTCCTTTGAGCTTGCCGCTGTCGTGGTTGAAGGGAGCCAGTCCCACCAGAGCGGCAATTTGTTGTCGGTTGAGGCGTCCCAGTTCAGGGAGTTCGGCCAGGAGGGCGAAGCTGGTCACCGAGCCGACCCCGGGAACGCTTTGAAGGATTTGATCCTTGGCCTTCCAATCGTCGTCGGATTGCACGAGCTTGGCAATTTCAGCATCCAGTTCGGTGAGTTGCTGGTCCAAGAGGGCCAGCAGCTTTCGGATCCCTTTCGCGGCCAGTTTGGAAGTAGTTTGCTGGAGCCGATTGGATTCGGCAGTTCGCAAGGAGATGACCTGACGGCGGCGCACGACCAGTTGTTGTAATTCTTCCTGTATTTTCGAGATGTTTTCGGTTTCCCGAGGCTGCATTCGCTGACCGAAGAGGGCCAAGACATGGGCGTCGATGCGATCGGTCTTGGCGAGTTGTCCCAGAGCTCGGGCGAAGTGACGCACTTGACGCGGGTTGACGACGGCGACGCGATGGCCGGCATTGACCAGTTCGGCGACGAGCCTTCGTTCGTAGCGTCCGGTGGCTTCGACCACGACCAGGCAACCGGGCAAAGCTTTCAGTTGGGCCAGCAGCGCTTCGATCCCTTGCGGGTTATTGCCGAAGGTCTGCAGGCGGTTTTCGGGGAGGAACTTGGCATCGAAACGATCCTTGGCGATATCGACGCCGACGCAGGGAGCAGACGAGGCAGCGTGGGTAGCATCCATGACAGAACTCCTGTCTTGCCGATGCGAGCTCGAAGCTGGCGGGCGCTGGTTCGGCTCTGGCGGCTGTTCGGATTGACTGTACCCGACCGGCGGCGATCCTGCTTCGTGACGGTGTGGGAGCACCCAGACACGATCGATCTGCCGCCGGCCGCTTCGCGGATCGCTGCTCCGCTACGCTCCGCAGCGATCCGCGAAGCGGATTTTACCCTCTTACGTACTGAGTTACTCTTGGTTTGGAACATACAAGGACACGAAGAGCACGAAGGTGAAACACTCGGGCGCGATCCTCCTTCGTGTCCTTGGTGCTCTTTGTGGTTTAACTTGCTTGATGCAAAGAAAAGCTTTGCGGCGCGCGAAGACCAACCTTAGGAGTAAGGAGCGTTCTCGATGAGTCTGAGAATTGTGACAGTCGCTGTCGCGACGCTGTTGCTCATCACGACGTGGCTCGACCTTCGCGGCACGCGCCCGATCGGCCTCGCCCGTGGCGATGAGCCTCAGGTCGCGAAGCAGGATGCCGCGTGGGTGGCCAAGCGCGTCGAAGCCTGGCAGCCGACCGCGGAGGAGCGCTCCCTGGATCAGATCGGATGGGCCAATGACCTCCGCGAGGCGCAGCGGCTCGCTAAGAAGCACGCGCGGCCGGTGTTCCTGTTCACCTACGACGGCGCCAACTTCGCGGACTACCGCTGCTGAGGGGGCGCGTCGGGATTCAGAGCGAGTTCGCTCTCCAACACCAAGATCATCAACCTGCTCAACGGCTACTTCGTCCCGGTCCACCTGAGCAACCAGGACTACGACGAGAGTGGCAGTGCGCCGCCGGAAGAGAAGACGGCGAAGCTTCGCATCTATCGCGACGCGCTGGCCGCAGGTCTCAAGGCGGGCAGCGTGTGTGCGTATCTGGTCTCACCCGACGGACGAGCCCTCGCCGCTGCTCCCGCAAACGAAAAGGTCCTCTACGATCCGGACCGCCTGGCCGAGCTGATGCAGCAAGTAATCCGTGAGCTAAAGGTCCCCAAAGGCGAGCCGGTAGTGAAACCTAAGCGGCACGCGGCAGGGCCAAAGGCCGATGCCGATTCGCTCGTCGTGCACGTCGTCGCTCGGTATTTGCAGCGCCGCGGCGACGACTATGTGCCTAACGACGTCAAGGACCTCGGCACCAAGCAGGCCATCGGCTGGGGCAGCTTGCCCTCGGAAGGTTGGGTGATCCTGAGCAAGGCGGAATGGACGGGACTGTTGCCGGCCGGCGAAGTGCGGCCGGAGACTTCGTGGGAATTGCCCAAAGACGTGGCGGCGAAAGTGCTGACCCACTTCTATCCACCCACCGAGAACACCGATCTCAAGAAAAACCGCATCGACGAACAAGTGCTGAAGGCTGCGCGTCGAATCCATCGAGCAGGGTATCGCACGAGCGCGCATCGAAGGCCGGTTCAAGATGAAGCACCCGTTCTACCACAAGGACGACAACAATTTTGCCCAGGCCGCCCTGGTCGGCTATCTGGAGTTCACCGTCGGCAAGCCCGGCATCCGGTCGCTGCGCCTCGTCACCGACAATGCCCGCTACGGCGGCGACGTGAATAGCGTGCAGCCCTTCGGGGCGGCCGCTCGTTCCGTACCGTTCGCGCCAGCATCGGCGGCCGAGACATCGCAGCGAAGGACGAGGGATCACCTGACTGCACAGTCGTTCGCTCAACTTCACAAGACGCTTCGGCTGCAGCCGGGCGAGTATCGCTGGGATGAGGTCCCCTGGTTGGCGAGCGTCTGGCATGCCCGCAAGAAGGCAGCCGCCGAGAACAAGCCGATCTTCGTCTTCGGCACAGCCGGTGCCGGTTTCAACGACCCGCTGGGCAACTGCTGAATGGCGGCCATGGATTCCGGCCGTGCTGCCGGATGGAACAAGTTGACCGCAGAACAGATGACGCTGCTTAAGGAGAAGTTCGTCCCCTATGCCCCGCGCTGGGGGAGCACCGGCTACGCCACCCAGGATGCGTGGAAGAAGGAGGTTTCGAAGAAGGCCGCGGCCGTCAAGCATCAGAACCGAATCTCCGGGACGTTCTGGTCGATCATCACGGCCAGCGGCGACCCGGTGGTGAGCCCCAAAAAGACCCTGGAAGGCGCGCTGGAGGCGTTCGCGCAGACTGCCGGAGAAGCAGCGCCAGCCCGCCATCGAGGATCGCGGGCCGCATGATCCGAAGCTTCCGTACTATCCCGACCAGTCGCCGCCGCCGGGAGCGATGTTCGTCGAGGTCTACTGCCGGCCGCTGGAACGCGGCGCCGACGGATCGTTCCAGGCCGCCCGGACCATCGATCTCACCGAGTTCGGCGGACGGCCGAGCGGCAACAGCATGCAGAGCCGGTTCTCCGAGCCGCAGCGCGAATGGCTCTGGTTGACCGAGGCCGAGGCGCAATCGCTGGCGCCCGGCAATCGCGGCAAGGGCGAGACCTACGCGTTTCCCGCGGCCATCCGGCAGCGGATCTTCCTGTTCTACCTCTACAACTGGTTCACCAACTCGGGCGGCGGCTACTGGGGCCCGCGCTTGCTGCGCTCCGGAGACCTGAAGCTCACGGTGGAGGACACGTCGCGGGACATCATCCGCCTGCGTCTGGAGGGCAGCGCCTTTTTCCAGGGCGAAATCGGCAAGGGAACCGAGCCGCACGGCGGCCACATGTTCGGCCCAAACCCTGAGTCCGGCCAGAAGGGTGTGCCCGATCCGTATGAGATCTTCTACGACGCGCGCCTTTACGGCGTCCTGGAATACGACGTTGCCAAGGAGAAGTTCGTACGCTTCGACGCCGTGGCGCTGGGAGACTACCGGGGTCACTGGGGGCTGGCACTCAAGGTGAAGCCGATCCCGGTGGGCTTCGCCTTCCAGCTCGATCCCCGGGACTTGCCCGAGGGCCGGCACGCGCCGTTCGCGCTGTCGGCCCTGCGGGAGCATTACTGGGCCGCGGACCAGTGGAAGGGCAAGCGATAAGGGCCTCCTCGGCGCAGCCATCAGCCGCTCGGCGCCGGCCTGGGCGCTGGCGTTGGGGCGATGCGGCCAATAGCATGCCACAGTTCTACCTTAAGGAGCCGATACCATGCCATCTGGCCGCTTTGCGCCAGCGCGGTGTTCTCGTTGGCGGCGCTCGCAGCGCCACTGCCGGCACAACAGCAGGACACCGCCAAGCGAACTCGCACGATCACCGTATCCGAACGCGCCGGCATCGCTCGTTCCGCCACGCCGATTGAGGTCACGGTACGTTTCGAGCGCGACGCCCTCAAGGATGCGGCGGCGATCCGGCTGTTTCGCGTGGCGGGCGGAAGCACGACCGCGGTGCCCTATCAGGTGCTCGGCGTGACGCCCCAGGCGGCCACCGATTCGTTCGCGCCGGTGCCGCAGGCTTTCGTGCAAATCGCTTTCCTGGCCGATGTGACGGCCGGCGGCAGCGCGACCTACAACGTAGCCTTGGAAGCGCCGCCGCCGCGGCCGGCGACCGGGCCCTCAAGATCACCGGGGCCGAGCCGGGCCTGGCCATCGACACGGGCCCGGCCGTCTTCGAGCTGCACAAGCCCTCGGGGCAACTGCTCAGCTTCACGCCCAAGATGGTCAGCCCGGACCGGCTCGTGTTCCTTCAGCACAAGGAGCGCGGCGAGCTGCCCTTTCACTGGAACCCGGATGTCTGGCCGACCGGACGCAACTGGGGCCATACGTCGGACTGGAACGCTCCGACGGCGTTCGGGCACAAGCCGGACGCGCTGCCCCCAGGCAACGAAAAGACGTATCCGTATTTCTATCGCCAATGGCGCGGTCCGCTGCTCTACCGCCAGACGCGGTGGGGCCGGATGCCGTTTGCTCCCGAGGTGGACGTCAGCGTGACCTACACCTTCCACGCCGGATCGCCGGTGGTGGGCGTGCAATCCGTAACGGAGTTCCGCGAAGACCTCGCGCTGCACACCGTGCGCAATGCCGAGCTGGTTTTCTCGCGGCACCAGTTCGATACGGCGGTGTGGATGACCAAGGACGGCAAGCTGCACACCGCGCCGGCCTACGACTACAACGACAAGGACAAGTCGTTCAAAGACATCGCCAAGCTCCCGCCGGACGTGCCCTGCCTGGCCCTGGCCAACGAGCGCAAGGGCTACGGCATCGCCCTAGTGGTCCTGGGCCAGACGAACCTTAGCAAGCGCACCGGCCACGCGGCCGACGAACAGGCGCACTTCTATCTGCGGGACTACGACGAGCACGGCCGCGGCAGCCCGGCGAACTTCCTCTACTTCGTGCGGCCGCTCGTCTATCGCGCCGGCTACTTGCCCACGACGGTCAGCGCCGGCTCGCTCTATGCCGAGCAAAGCGCCGTCGTGGTCTTCAAGTTGCACGCCGATCCCGCGCGGAAGTATCAGGAGCTGCTGGACTGGCAGAAGACTCTGACGAACCCGCTGGAGATGGTGGTCGATTGACGCGGCCACGTGGGGCACGTTTCCAAACGTGCCCGACATCGATGAGCCTTGGACTTCGAGGTCAGCCATGAAGTGTTCCTGCCTTGCGGTTGCCGGCGCGGTGCTCCTGCTTGCAGCCCCGGGTGTCCCGGCACAGACGCCCGCCAAACCCCCGTTCCCCTATGTCTGGGGCACCGCCTATCACATCCTGCCGGAGACCCACAGCGACGAATCGGGCTACTTCTCGCTCTGCGAAGGGCTCGACGGCAAGGTCTACGTCGGCACGGCGAAATACGGCGTCAATTCGTTTCTCGTCGAGCTGGATCCCAAGACGGCCAGGCAGCGGATCGTGCTGGATACGCACAAGACGTGCGGCGTCTCGGCCACCGGCTTTGCCGCGCAGGCCAAGATTCACACGCCGAACTTCGTCGGCCCATCAGGCAAGATTTACGTTGGCAGCAAGCAGGGCTATGCCAAGGAGGGGGACAAACAGGAGTTCCCCGGCGGCTACGTGATGACCTACGACCCCAAGACTGACAAGGCCGAGAACCTCGGCATGCCGATGAAGGGCTACGGCCTGGGTGACGTGGTGGCTGACGAGTCGCGCGGCCTCATCTACCTGGTCGTCGAGCGCGTGAAGGAGAAAGACCCCATGCGATGGATGACCTACGACGTAAAGAGCAAGGCGTTCCGCGACCTGGGCATTGAGCCGACCCCCTACGCCACGACGCTCGTGGCCAAAGATGGCCGAGCCCACACGATGACCGGCGATGCGCGGCTGGCGACGTACGATCCCTCGAGCGGCAAGGCGACCACGCGCGACATCCTGCTGGACGGCAAGAAGTGGGCCAAGGCGCCGATCCCCACCTGGAAACTGGCGGCGGACGGCCGCACGGCCTATCTGATTCTGATGAGCGACGCCACGCTGATCGAGCTCGACCTGGGCAGCACGAGCGACACGATTCCCGCTCGCAGCCTCGGCAGGATGATCGAGGGCAAAAACCCCGATTGCCGCTGCGGGCTGGACATCGCTCCCGACGGCCGCGTGTATGCCGTGGTGCGCGTGGACAACGAGACCAGGTTCGGCGGTGGGTACCTGCACCACCTCACGCGGTTCGATCCCAAGGGTCGAAAGATGGAAGACCTGGGCGTGCTGGCGGTGAAAAACCCCGGCTTCTTCAACTTCGGACCGCGTGCCGACGGCAAGCCGCCCCCTTGGAGCCACGGCTATCATAAACTGCCCGACGGCACGCTGACGCCGATGTACAGTCACATGGCGCTCATCGTGGGCCGCGATAACACGGTCTACGTGACGATCATCTACCCGTTCACGCTGTTGAAGATCGCCGCGATCAAGTAAGGCACGTGAGGCGGTGAGGCGAGCGGGGGGCGTCAGCCCCCTGATGACGCGGCAGTATATGGTGCACCGGAACCGCTAACTGCGCGTAAACTGGCACAGCCAAACGGCAACGCTTATCAGGGGGCTTACGCCCGCCGCTCGCCGGCACCGGGCTACACCTTCAGCAGCCGGCAGGCTTCTTCGTAACCGGGGGCCGGTTGGCCGTACTCGCTGGCGGTGACGCGGGCCAGGGCCACGAGCTGCCGCCAGCGGAAGGCCGGCCGCGTGACGCCGAACTCCTCGCTCACCGTGCGGTAGTACTTCTCCGCGTGCAGCGCCCCGTCTTCGCTGGTGGCGTAGCGCAGCAGCAGGTCGAAGACCGGCCGCGGCGATTCGTTGAGCTGGCCGTAGCGGTGGATCGCCGCCGCAGGCGCGGGCTTGGTCCTTGCCGGTGATCGCCGATTCGGCCTCGCGCAGCAGAGCGGCCGCGTCCTTGACTTTCACCAGGTCCAGGTGCTCGGCCGTGGGATACGGCTCTTTCATCTGCTTGCCGGTCTGCCCGGCGGTGTGGTACGCCCCGACGATCAGGCTGGCCACAGCCGTTGCGCTGGTTGCTGACGCGGGCGATGTTCCGCCAGGCGTTGGCCGCGTCCGAGGCGTGGACGCCGACGGAATCGCCGTGCACGCTGCCGCGCGGCTTGTCGTTGGTCGTGTAATCCACGCGGCCCGGATCGTGCAGGACGAGCAGGTTGGCCGCCAGCGAGATCGCCTCGCCGATGGCCTCCGGCGAGAAGCCTTCGGCCAGCGGCGGCGGCCGCCGCCTCGGCGGCCTGCCGCGGGTGAGGCCGCGTAGATCGTGCGGGCCAGCTTGTCGATCCAGGCGTCGTCGGCCTTCCGGTCGCCCATGGCGCGGCCCAGCAGCTTGTACTGGTCCAGCAGCTTGGGCAGCACCTGGCGAACTGGCGAGCCTTGGTGGCCCCGCGCCTTGCGCCGCTGCTCCATGTCGAGGCAGTACCGCAGCGACTGCCGCAGCAGCGTGTGGGCGTGCTCCTGGCCGGTCAGCGGCAGGATCGCCCAGGCCCGCCAGGAGAGCACCACGCGGTGCACGTCCACTTCGTCCTCGACGGCGAATTGCAGGTGGTTGAAGGCCTCGCCCGGCTCATCGGCCAAACGGCGAACATCGCCTCGGCGTCGTCCCACTGGACCTCGCGAACGGCGGCCTGCAGCTCCGGCCCGCCGGCCTGTTTGCCGTCGGCGGGACGCACGGGGTGCAGCACTTCCTTGGCCTTGCCGCCGAGGCCTGGATGCGGCTGGCGTTGCGGTACAGCACCTTGAGCACCGGCAGGGCCTGCCGGTCCTTCGGCAGCTCCCGGGCCATCTCATAGGCGGGGGCCAAGGCCATGAACGTGTGGAAGCCGATGTAGTCCTGGCCGCCGAACGTGCGGGCGTTGGCCAGCGCACCGGCCGCGGTGAGCGTCTTCAGGTCGGTGCCGCCGCTGAGCTTTTCCACCAGGATGGGCAGCAGCTTCTGCGGCGGAGTGTCTCTGCATCAAGGCCACCAGCGGCTCGAGCTTGCCGAAGCTGAGTCGCTTGGAGTCGTCGTCGGCCAGCGCCGTCGAGATACCCAACTCGTGCCCGAGCGAAGTGCCGACGCTGGCGACGAGCATGGCTCGTCCGACATTGCCCAAGAACTCGCGACGGTTGGCGTGCAGATGGCTGTGCGAATGACGTGTCATGGGCGATGCTCCAGAGAGATGGATGAAGCTAAACCTTCCGGTTAGACCGCTCCGGTTACAGACCCCTCGCCCGCGAGCGGTTCATCTCGCGGTGCGAGATTGGGTGCTTTGAGCCAACATTGTCTCACAGGACCGGCGGCGAACGCAAGCATTTGTGTGTCACGCGTACGACACGAACCGCCGGCGAGGGAAGCGCCCGGACTCCGAGTCGCTCAATGCCGCAGACCGACTCGAAGGGGGCCCGTCACCTGGACGGCGCTGAAAAAAGAAGAGCAACCACGAATCGCACGAATAACACGACTATAAGCAAAGGGGACGTGGCGCCGCATCTTCATTCGTGCTATTCGTACTATTCGTGGTTGTCCTCCTTCTTCTCCGGGGAGCCGAGCTCTCCCTCGTTGGCTCTCGGGGTCGGTGTCGCCGGCCCTTTGTCTTTGCCGCCTGCGCGGGGCGTGATCACGCCGCAACTGATGACGTATTGCAGCGCCTCGTCGATCGTCAGATCCAGCTCGACAACGTGCCGCCGCGGCACCATGCAAGTCCACCCGTTGAACGGAACGGGCGACGTATCGACCAGCACCGAAATCATTGGTTCTCCGGCGGCGTCGGCAACGTCCTTCAAGCCGTCGCTCGTCACGTATCCCAGCGTCCACATCTTGGGGCGGGGATACTCGACGGCAACGACCTCGCCATCCCCCAATGCCCGCCGCGCCAGCAGAAAGGCCGTGACCTGTTGCGCCGACGAGTAAACGTTTCTCACCAGCGGCACCTTGCGGATCAGGTGCTCGACACCGCGCCAGGCCAGCGGCAGAACGCGCCCGAAAGCAGCTTTCCCAAGAAATACATGGCGAGCACAAAGATCGCCAACAGCGCCGGCATCGTGAGATATCCCCTCAGGTAGATGTAGTCCACGTAACGCTCGCACAGTCGCCGGGCGGTGTAGGACTCCGCCGTCCGCAGTCCTTCCTCGTTCCGCACCGTGGCGAAAATCCGCTCCGGAACGTAACGCCCGTCGCTGGCCCGGCGGTACCACTTGCCCTCGATCTTCCTCCAATCCGGCGGGGAGTCTTCATCGGCGTCTCCCGCCACGATCGACCTCGCCTGCCAACTGGCCAGAATCCAGTTGGCGCTGTTTTCCAGCGGCAGCAACACGTATTCCCGGACCATCCCATAGAGGGCGACAATCAACACCACCGTCAAGAGCGGCGGAAGCAGGCCGCCCAGCCCCCGAAGCACGGCCGCACGAAAGGGCCGGCGGATCGGGCGATTTGCGGTGGGCGGATTGCCGGCGGATGCCATGATTGACCCGTTGCGACTTAACGGCGGCGGATTGAAGCACCAGAAGCTGTCGCTCGGCCTTGAGCGGATAGTATTGCATAAGGAACGCGTCAGCCTAAAGCCCCGCATGACACGAATCGATGGGTGTTTTCGGAAGGTTTCTGGCAGTGGTCCTTATTCAGTAGAATCCTCGTTCCCAAGCTCCGCTTGGGAACGCAAGTCACGAAGCTCTGCTTCGCGTGCGGGGGGCCACCCGCCCCACCCGCCCACATCGCCACGGGCCAAGCCCATCTTCGCCTTCTGCCACTGCTAAGTGCAGTATGCGCAATTACTTCCGCTGCATTGTCTGCTCTCCAGCACCTCTCAAAAAGTGACACATACGGAAGACGGCGACCGGAACGCAGCAACAAGAGCCACTCCCCGAACCGTTCAAGCGGCACTCGCCGGCGTGTATCCCGCCTACGATCTCCCGCTGCCTGGGGAAGACGGCCGGGTGCAGTCCTGCTCCACGTCGAGACTCAGCAATCTCTAAGGCAATCTTTACCAATCTATTGAAATTGCCCATTCCTCGCAGTTAAAACCGCGCCGCTGCATCTCTACGACTACGACTCCAGCGAGAACGACCCGCTGGGCAACGTCACGACGTATCTCCACGACAACGCGCGTCGCCTCACCCGCGTGACCCAGCCCGACCCGGACGGCGCTGGCCCGCTCACGGCGCCGCAGACGAACTACGTGTACGACGCCGACAGCCAGCTCACGAGCGTCAGCGATCCGTTGTCGCGCGTCACCAGCTACGAATACGACCACCTCGGCCGCCTGAAGAGAGTCATTCAGCCCGATCCCGATGGCGCCGGGCCGCTGGCGGCACCCTCGAGCACCTATGCCCACAACGTCGCCGGCAACCTGACGGGCGTCACCGACCCCCTGGGCAAGACCACCAACTACGAATACGACCACCTCCACCGCAAGACCAAGGACCTCTTGCCCGATCCCGACGGCGCCGGTCCGCTCGGCCGTCCGACGACGACCTACCATCACGACGCCGCCAGCAACCTGACGCAGCTCACCGACCCGGTGAACAACGACACGGTCTGGGCTTACGACGGGCTGAACCGCGTCCTCACCGAGACGAACGAGCTGGGCCACGCGCGAACGTTCGAATACAACGCCGCCGGCCGTCTCACGAAGAAAACCGACCGCAACGGCCGCGTGACGGAGTACACCTACGACAATCTCCAGCGCCTTATCGAAGAGCGCTGGAAGAACGGCGCCGCCACGATCAACACGCAGATTTTCGCCTACAACGCCGCCCGCCAGTTGACTTCGGCCAGCGACACGTATTCGTCCTACACCTACACCTACGACTCGTTGGGCCGGGTGACGCTGATCCAGTCCAATAACGGCGGCCCGCAGGTCAAGCTCTTGCAAGAATTCGACGCGGCCGGACGCCGCACCAAGCTCTCCAGCCAGATCGCTGTCGGCGGCGGCTCGTTCGTCGATGACTTCTGGACCGGCTACACCTACGACAACCTCGGGCACTTCACCAGGCTCGAGCAAAACGGCGTGGCCGGTGGCCACTCGGTCCATCAGAAGCGCGTCGATTTCGCCTACAACGCCGCCGGGCAGACCACCGATATCGATCGCTATTGGGCCCTGGCCGGCGGGTCGAGCAACCTGGCCGCAAGCACCGACTACACCTACGACGGGATCGGCCGGCTGACGAATCTCGCGCACGCCAAGAACGCTACAACGTTCGCCAGCTACACCTGGGCCTTCGATGCCCATAGCCGCCTGACGAGCAAGAGCTTCACGTCGCTGGTCGGCCAAAATGGCAGCAGCACGTACACCTACGACAATACCGACCAGCTCACCGCCACCGACCACTCGTTCCAGACGGACGAAGCGTACGCGTTTGATGAAAACGGCAATCGGACGATGACCGGCTACACGACCGGCACGAACAATCGCCTGACGTCCGACGGCACCTTCAACTACACCTACGACAACGAAGGAAACCGCCTGACCCGCACGCGCATCTCGGGCGCCGCGGCCGACGACTACCTCACCGAATACACCTGGGACCACCACAACCGCCTCACCAAGGTCACCTTCAAGAACAATTCCGGCACGGTCACGAAGGAAGCGATCTACACCTACAACGTCTTCGACCGCCGGATCAAGAAGTCGATCGATGCGGACGGTGCTGGAGCGGGAGCGGCAGTCGGCGTAGAATACGTTTACGACGGCGGCTGGGACATCCAGCTCGCCTTCAACGGCCATAGCTCTTTGACAAACCGCTACCTGCACGGTCCAGGGGAAGACAACATCCTGGCCGACGAGCAGTTCACGCCGACCGGCGCCAACCAGATGCCCACGTCCGTGGGCAGCGTCCTCTGGCCGCTCACCGACAACCTCGGTTCCGTCCGCGACATCATCGACACGACGGGTTCTAGCGTCGTCAACCACATCACCTACGACGCCTTCGGCAAGGTGACCAGCGAGACCAACGCCGCGGTCAACCACCTCGGCGGCTTCCAAGGCGCCGAGCGCGACGAAGAGACCGGCATGCAGCTGCACGACCGGCGGTTTTTCGACCCGGCGACCGGTCGTTGGATCAAAGAAGACCCGATCGGATTCAGTGCCGGCGATACCAATCTGGCTCGGATGGTCGGCAACGGCCCGACAAACGCAACCGATCCGAGCGGCCTGGATTGGAGATCTCGCGCTCAAGAGATCACCGCACAAGGCAGAAGGGAGGCCGCCTTCCGCAGCAATCCCACCAAAGCGGCAGCGATATCTGAAGAGATTGCGCAACGGTATCGCGCCATCGAGCAGGGAATAAGAGACGGAACTCTTTCTGCCGAAGCATACGAACGCCATCTCCGTGGACTCGACTTTCTGAATCTGTGCCTCGAGGACCTGGGCACCGAGCTTTATGAGAAAGATCTCAGGGAGGCTGTGGCTAGGCGGCATGCTGAGGAGGAACAAGAGCGGATCCGGCTTAAAGACGCTCCACCGCCGAAGCCGGAGGCTCGAATTGGTCCCATACCCGGTACATATGAATATGGACTCTACCACGATCGCGAGCTCGTGAGGCAACACGGCTGGCGAGCATTTTGGCATCACGAATATTCCAAAAACGGCTGGGACATTATGGCGTCCTTCGGCCGGCGCGATAGAACTGGTAGAGGCAGATCACCGGTCGTCGTTGTTCGCCCGAAGTCCAGCCCCGGCGGCTCATTTTACAACGACTATCTGCCGACCCTAAAAGCTCAGGGAAGGTTGCATCCCGGGGAAAAGAGCGACTCGCCCGGCTCTGTCAGAATCATGGGGGAGTCCTTCCAAGGTGGGCCTCCAAGTACGTCGAGACCATCTACTTTGAGACCAGGGCCGCACTCCGGTGAGTCCATTCCTGCTCGTGGTCCAGGGAGAGATTTTACGGCCGCTGAACGACGCCAGGTCAATGACATTGGTCGCCGGACCGGATGTCATACGTGCGGTACAAAAGACCCCGGCACGAAATCCGGCGACTTCGTTCCAGACCATCAGCCGCCCAATGCCCTGAACCGTGGTGGTGGCCCTCAGCAATTGCTTCCACACTGCTTGGAGTGCAGCCGGCGACAAGGCGGGGAGATCAGGGCGGGACAACAACCGTAGTACATTAATGCGTCTGAGGGTAATATGAATTGGATTTCGACAGATGGCGGGCCACTTATTCTCTTGGGGAAGAGCCGTCTTTCCGCCTGGGGCGGGTGTTTTCCCAGCGGTGGCACTGCGGCGGGGAGTGGTCATAGCAAGACGGATTATGACCGAGCCTGCGAAGTTACGGATTATGTAGGAACGGTTCGTGTTGGAGGCAGCGTGGGTCTCATTTTTGGAGACGAGCCAATGCAAACAGCATGGATTCCCTCAAGCACGAGGGACGGCGGGAAGTTCGTTAGGTGGCGTTATGCTGAGAATGAGTCATCTCTACTTCGGCACGCGACGACCGTCCCCAGCGAGGCATTCCACTCGACTGGCGTTTTCTTCCGGGTCGATGAACCAATACTATATCTCTTCGATTCGGCCAAGGCAGGGGAGCCATTCAACCTCAAAGAGGCAATGCCAATCGAGTTGAATCCTGGGACATATCGCATTGACACAGCTTCCTATAATCCTGACGAACAGACTGCGTTAGTAGTCCATCGGCTCATACACACATAGTTGTGTCCTTTCAGACATGACTGCTGGGGCGGCAGTACGTGACTGCCGCCGACATCGGCAAGCACGGCAGTTGCCACCTGTTCCGCCACACGATGCTACGCTGATGCTTGAGAACGGAGCGACCCCCCGCTACATCCAAGCCATGCTCGGCCACGCCAAGCTTGACACCACGACGATCTACACGCAGGTCAGCATTCGCAAGCTCAAGGAAATCCACACGTCCACGCATCCGGCCAAGTTGCAGCGTGGGCCGTGACGCCGCCCAAGTTGCCTCACGTGGATTCATCGAATGCCGGTGCTGTCGATGATGGCCGCGCGCCTTGGGAAATCGTAAATGACTCCAATCGGCGAAAAACGTTGCAGGGTTGCCTTCGCGCTGCCCTTTTCATTGATCGACCCCTTCAGTGGAGCGGCGCGAGCCACACTCGATTGGCTGCGGCTCGGGCACCAGCTCGGGATGGCGTTTGGAGGCTTCTGCACGTCCATCGTCGAAGCAGCCCATGAAGTATGTTACGAGCAGATGGTAGCCCAGTGCGGCATCCCCTATAGCGCGCGACAAGCTTGGGTGGGTTCGGCGCCCCGCGGCTCTTATTTGCCGCTTGCGGCGGGGTGCCGATCACCGTGTTTTGCATGAAGTCTACTCGTCCGGTCATTGGGAGGGACGAGGCCGATGCCTTTTGGATGGCATGGGACATCTTTCTGGAGCGATATCGTCCGGAGATCGTGGTGACGTATGCACCGATCCGCTTGGTAAAGGCCTTATTGATGGCTGCCTGCGGCGGGGCATTCGTGTCGTGTGCATGCTGCACAATCTCGAGTACGCGAACCGTGAGGCGCTTCGAGCGGCGACCGCCGTGCTGGTGCCCTCGGAGTTTGCACGCCGGGTGTATTGGGAGCGGCTGGGGATTGTCTGCGACCGGTTGCCGTACGTGGTAGACCGGCGGCGGGTGGCTGTCGTAGACACCTGGTGTCCGACGTTTGTCACGTTCGTAAATCCCAGCGAAGAGAAAGGCGCGGCGGTGTTCTGCGCATCGCTCAGGAGCTTCACAGGCGGCGGCCGGATATTCCACTGCTGGTCGTTGAAGGACGCGGCGGAGCGGATACGCTCGTTTCCTTCGAGAGCGGCTCGAAGGTGTTGCAACACGTTCGGCGAATGCCGAACCAGGCTGATCCGCGGGCCTTTTACCGCGTCAGCAAGTTGATGCTTGTGCCCTCCCTCTGGCTCGAGAACAGCCCGCTGGTGGCGGCGGAGGCGATGACCAACGGCATCCCCGTGTTGGGCAGCAATCGAGGCGGATTGCCCGAGACGGTGGGCGAAGGGGGTTTTGTGTTGGATGTCCCGGCGAAGTATACGCCGCTGACTCGAGAGGTGCCGTCAGCGGCAGAGGTCGAGCCCTGGGTGGAAATGACCATCCGCCTTTGGGATGACAAGCGCTTTTACGCAGCGGCCAGGCAGGCCGCTTTTCGCCAAGCGGAGCGGTGGCGGCCCGAGCGCATTGCGCCGCGCTACAGGCAGCTCTTCGAGAACGTCCTTACGGCGCCACCACGAACCTCTTGACCGGCTCGACCGACTCGCGCGGCAAGGTCACGCGCTATTTGTACGAGGTCGCGGGCCGTGTCCGATTCGAAATCGGCGGAATGAGTGAGAATCGGGTCTATTCCGCTTCTCCCTCGCTTGCGCGCTTGCGCGTCGGGCTAGTGAGCCGCGCTAAGCTCGGCGTTGAGCCGCGCGACGATGGGTTGCTCGTTCCTCCGCCATAGCAGGACCTCATCGGCGGCCAACTCGACGGGATCGAAGGATGGGGGAGCAATGGCCAGCGCCTGACAAATCGCCGCAAGCGTCTGCTCCGGTTGCCGGCCCACCACGATGATGATGCCCACCCCGGCCAAGGCGGCGGGATGGAGCTGCTGGGGATGTTCGCTGACGAACAACATCCGCTGGCACGTGTGGGCTTCCTCCCCCACCGCCAGAGGCGCCCCGCCGGCAGCAACTGCTGGGCTTCGTTGACGACGATCCAATGAGGCCGCCCCGTTCGCGCCCGCACTTCGAGCAGCGTGGGGAATAGCGATGCGGAAAAGGCCGCTCGATCGGAGACCTTCACCGCGGTGAGATCGACGACCACGTTGGTTTCGCCTTTGACCAGGATCTCGATGACCTCCTTAGTCGTCGGCGCGTGGTCCTGGTCGCCCACGCTGATGGCCTGGGGAGTGCCGCCCAGCGCGGCGGGGTCTAAGATGCAGGATTGATAGCGCCGCTGCGTGAGCTGGTCCAAGAGCGCAGCGGCAACGGCCGAGCGGGAGCGGGCAGACGATCCGGCGATCAGCACTCCAGGCCCGTACGGAGAAAGCATGACGGGTTGCCCGTCCCGACTCGTGCCGAGCCGCAGATCGTGCCGGATGAGTGTGCTCTCCAGCCCCCGCAAGTCATCGGCCACCATCTGGTCGATCAGCTCCGCCACGCCGTCGCCGTGATCGCCGCGAGTCGTCAGGTCGGCGGTTTGCTTCACGGCGGGCAGCGCATTGGAGACGGCGACCGAACACTCGCACATCGTCAGAAAAGCGTGGTCGTTCTCCGCGTCGCCAACGCCCACCGCTTCGTGCGGCGAGAGGGCCATCTGTTTGAGGGCAGCGGCGAAGCCCGTGGCCTTCGACACGTTCATGGGCAAGACCATGACGGCGCCCTTGTTGAAGATCACTTGCAGCTCGAGGCCTAGTTCCTGGATGGCTGCCAGCACGGTGGCTTCGTGGGGTCGCCAGGTCGCCACGATGACGCGTCCGACCGAAATGGGCGTCACGCCGCGGGCGTGAAGCGTGTCCACGAAGGCGGGTGGCGGAGGCTGGGCCAAGACCTTCTCTTCGCGCGTCGCGGGCGAATAGAGTCAGCGCGCCATTCTCGGCCACCACCCACTCGAACAGGTGGATTTCCGGCAGGATTTCCAGCAGTTCATCCAGCTCGCGCCCGTCACCAGGACCAGGCGACGGCCGCTGGCCAAGAGGGACTCCAGAGCGGCCAGGGTGCTCGCCGAAACCCGGCCATTGTGGGCCAGCGTGCCGTCGTAATCGCAAGCCAGGGCGAGATAACGCATGGGTCTCGAATTTCGTGTCTCCCCAGTCACTCTCGACGCCAGGGGGGCAAATCAAATGCCGAGCAGGGACGTGGCTGCGTGCCTCATATCGGCACAGGAGTTGCTTCCACGGGAGCGAAGCTTATGTCAAAATCCCTGAGACTGCGAGGGCTTCCATCATGAAAAGGACATCAGCACAACGATCCCCGGCCCGACGTGCTACCGGGCGCAAGGCGGCGGCCGCCCGCGAGTTGATCGATACGGGCCGCGACAAGCGCTTTGTGCGCCGCGATGCCAAGGGCCAATTCCAGGAAAGCGATGACGTGGGTCGCTCGCTCAGTCAGGACCGGCGACGCCGAGCCAAGAGGCAGGTGAAGGCCGGTCAGGGTGACAAGGGCGAGCAGGCGCGGAGGTGATCGGCCGGAGGGGCAGCGTGCCATAGACGCAGGGCCGCGAGCGCTCTATCTATGGCAGGCGACCCATCGAGTTTTTCAGGAGCGCCCGGAATGGCTGCGACTCAACCTCGGGCGCAGCGCCGCTAAAAAACGAGCCCGACGTTCCAAGCCCGGTGGCGCACCCAGCGCGACCGACCGCGGGCGCGCAGGCGCAGACCAGCCGCCGCAGTCGATCCTGGTGATCGACGTGGGCGGCACGAAGCTGAAACTGCTTGCCAGTGGCGAAACCCAGCCCAGGAAGATCAGCTCCGGCAAGCGGATGACGCCCGCGAAAATGGTGGACGCCGTCCGCGAGCTGACGCAAGACTGGCGCTGATGAGGCGGTGTCGATCGGCTTTCCGGGTCTTGTGGGCGACAATGGGCCGCGCTCCGAGCCGGGCAATCTGGGCGCCGGCTGGGTCGGTTTTGATTATGCGGCGGCGTTCGGCCTGCCCGTTCGCATCGTCAATGACGCGGTCATGCAAGCCGTCGGCAGCTATGAAGGGGGGCGGATGCTTTTCCTGGGGCTTGGCACCGGGTTGGGCTCTTCCCTGATCGCCGCCAACGTCGTCATCAGCTTGGAGCTGGGACAGCTTCCCTTCCAGGACGGCCGGACCTTCGGCGAAATCATGGGACGAATCGGCCTGAGGCGGCTGGGGAAAAAGCTCTGGCGAGAACAGGTGGCCGCCATTGCCACGGCACTGCTCGGCGCCTTCGTGGCAGACTACGTCGTGCTGGGAGGGGGCAACGCGAAGCAGCTCAAGGAGCTTCCACCGGGCGTGCGGCTGGGTCACAACCTGAACGCCTTCCGCGGCGGCTTTCGGCTCTGGCATCTGGACGACGTGCCGACGCTCAGCGGCCACGACGGTCAGCCGTCGGCACCGCGGCCACCGACGGACTGGCGAGTGATCTGACAAAGGCCTATCGGAAAGCCCAGCGTCGGGACGAGCCCGACGGGGTTCGTGATGGCCTTCACTCTCCTGTAGCTGACCAGTCATCGAACCGTCGGGGCGAGCCCGACGGTGGGCTGCTCGATCGCCTGTCGTGACCCTCGGCCACGAAGTCGGCGGCCCGGCCAGGCCTTGATCAACGTCTCGCCCGTTCGACGCTTTTTGCGTGTGGTCCGTCGGAGCGCGGCCTATTGCATCGCCGGCAGGCCTGAGTCTCCCCCCATGGACAGGCCGCCGTGGGCCGCGTGGCGCCTGCGGAGGCGCAGCTTGTACCAGACGGTCACACGGCGGACGCCGCGGCGGAGCGACGAGTCTCGCTCGAAGATGCCCAGGCCGACGTTCACCACGACCAGCAAGAGCAGGCCGACCGTGCCGCAGGTCATCCACAGGTTGATGGCGGTAAGGTACTCGAAGAGCTCCATGGCTCCGTCAACGGCGGCCAAGGCCAGCAGGCACAGGCCGGCGGCAGCCATAGAGTCCGCAACCGTTCGTCTCTCGATCATGGGTTGGCTCCCGACAAGGTGCAAATTGGATTGGCGTCGTGTGGGAGGCAATCCGTCGCCGCATAGCCGTCCGACCTGGGTGGGCCGACGCCGTGGTCCACCCTCTACGTCTTCCTTGCTGATATCGGCCGGCAGATGGGCAAGAGAGCAAAAGGCTCGGCCTGGGAGCGGTTATGCCGATCCTCCGCGAGGAAGGGAGGATGGCGCCGATGCGTTCTCATTGTCCGCAATCAGCCGCGGGCATATACTTCCTTTCGATTCTGCCGCGGGTGGGTCTGGCTGATTGATGCCTGTTCATGCGAGGGATGTCTCATGTCGAGCCGACGGATATCTGCGCTGCTCCTCGGGTTGCTGCTGGCCATCGGCGTCTTTTCGGCGGCCGTGCTGGCCGATCCGCCCGCCGTCAAGGCGCCCGCTGGCAAGGAGTCCGCCAAAGCCGATGCCAAGGCCGCGGATGCCAAAGCCGACAAGACGCTCTTCGTGCGCGTTGCCAAGAACGCCAAGGACCGTCCGGCCTCGCTCGACGTGGCGATAACCACCTACGTCGGCCGAAACTCCGCTGGCGACGAGGTGCAGGTCGATCTGGTAGGCGTCATCCATATCGCCGACAAGACCTATTACCACCGTCTGAACAAGCAGTTCGAAAAATACGACGCGGTCTTGTACGAGCTGGTGGCCCCCAAGGGCGCCCGGCCGGAGCGGGGCAGCGCCGGCCTCTACAGCCCGCTGGCCAGCATGCTCGAGCTGGCCGACCAGATCGCCGAGGTGGACTACACGAAGAAGAACTTCATCCATGCCGACATGTCGGGAGAGGAGTTCGCCGAGTCGATGAAGAAGCGCGATGAGAGCTTCCTGAAGATGATCGCCGAGGCCATCGGCCAGGGCATCGCCGAAGCCAGCGATCCGGAGGCCGGCGCCACCGACGCCGACCTGCTGGCCAACCTGTTCACTTCCCGTAACCCCGCTCTGGCCTTCAAGCGGACGCTGGCGCCGCAGTTTGGCGACCTGGAGCGCTCGATGGGCTGGCTGGACGGGCCGGACGGCTCGACGATCCTGACCGAGCGCAACAAGGTGGCGCTCAAAGTGCTGGCCGAGCAGCTCAAGACCGACAAGCGCCGGCTGGCCGTTTTCTACGGCGCCGGCCATCTGCCCGACATGGAGAAGCGGCTGGTCGGCGAGTTCAAGCTGAAGCGCGGCGAGCAGACGTGGCTGACGGCGTGGGACCTTTCCGGGCGCGGACCGGCCCGCCGAAGGCAGAGAAGGTCAGGCCGGGCAAGGCGCCCGCCATCAGCGAAGCCGAGTTTCAGCGGGCTAGCCAGGCCCTGCTGGGGGAGCCGCTGAGCCAGACGGCCAAGGAGCACGTCAAGACGGTGATGACGTTCACCGCTCAGACGCCCAAGGCGGCGGTCGTGATCGGCGACGAGGAGCTGAAGTGGTTCGGCAAAGACGACGAGCGGCGGGGCCTGTTGATGGCCGCCTTCTCCAGCGGCAACGTGCAATCGCAGCTCAACTCCGGCGTGGTCCGCAACGACCGCTACTCCGGGCTGCTCTCGCTATTCAAGGTTTACCGGGCACTGCGCCGAAGGATAAGGACTTCAAGATCGCCGCCGTAGACGACGTGCTCAAGCTGCACAGCGACGACAAGCTGCTCCAGCACGTGCTGGATTTGGAAGCCAAGAAGTCCACCAGAACGCCCGGCAGGTAGAACGGAATTCATTCCGTTCGCGCCCTGTTCCCAAGCTCTGCTTGGGAACGCGATCTACGAAGCTCTGCTTCGTCGTTCAAGCAGAGCTTGGCGCCCGCACGTTCCCCAGCAGAGCCTGGGAGCGAGGTGAATCTCTACCGGCGATCAGCCTCGAAAGCGGCGAATTGCGACGGACTCAGAATTGCAATCGCGCCATAACGCTGAAGTACGAGCAGGTCTTTGTCGCCGGTCACGATGCACTCAGCGCCTCCTGCGGCGGCGGTCCCCAAGACCATATCGTCATCCGAATCGCGGCAAGTCGGCCGTTCCAGCGCGCTTGGGACCACGATCTCCATCTGATTCCGCAAGAGAGCAATTGCCTCATCTGCCTCCGTTTCGCTGTACTTGAACTTGCCAGCCAAATGCTTCCTGAGCTCGCTGAGGATCTCCTCCGAAGAGACCAGCGCGTGATGCAGCACACAGTGTTCGAGGAGCTCCGTGCAGGCCCCGCGCACGATGAGGGCCGCAATCAGCACGTTTGTGTCCAGAACCACATTCATGACACGCGGTCGAACACATCCTGGTCCGTCACGATACCCTGATCTTTGGCCTTGGCCGCCATTCGCTCCCGGAGCAATCGAAACTGACGTAGGAAGAGATGCTCCTTGACGGCCCTGCCCACAACGTCTTCAGGCCGCACACCTTCCTGACGCGTGACCTTCAGGAGCGCTTCTTCAACGTCGTTTGGCAATGTCACCGTGATCGACTGCACCATCTTCAACTCCGAAATGCTTGGACTCGAAATGCCGCTTTGCGTCGTCTGGATTAGGCTGCAATACGTTTCTCTATTGTAGCAGCGGCCGTTCTTCGTGGCTCACCCTCCCATCATCTCCTTAATCACCTGCCTGCGCGCGCTGCCAGCGCGTCTGGGAGCTTTTCCGGCAGCTTGCCGCCGGCCTGGGCCATGTCGGGCTTGCCGCCGCCGCCACCGCCGACGACGGCCGCCGTCTCTTTCACCCAGCGGCCGGCGTCGGCGCCGCGCTGCGACGAGCTCCTGGCTCACGCCGGCCACGACGGTCACTTTCTCCGGCTCGGCGCTGGCCAAGAGCACGGCGGCCGGCGAGGCCTTGCGCCTCACCTGATCGATGAGCTGACGCATCACGTTGGGGTTTGCGCCGGTCGCCTCGGCCACGATGACTTTGACGCCGGCGATGATCGCGGCGCTTTCGATCAGCTTGTCGGCTGAGAGCTCGCCGCCCTTCGGACCAGCCGCAAGCTGGGCCTTCAAGTCCGCAACCTCCTTGAGCAGCGTGCCCACCCGCCGGGGCACGTCCAGCGGGGCGATATTCAGCGCCCGCGCCGCCCGCTCGAGCGCCTGGCGCGTTTCGCGGCGGTCGAGCGTCTTTGTGGACGCCACGGTGGGCGAGTCGCTCTGCGAGTCGCCGCCCGCTCGCCCAGCGGGCGGGCCACTGTGGCCCGAGGCAAGCTGCTTCTTCAGCTCGCGCACTTCCTGCGTCAGCACTGCCACCCGCTCCGGCGTTTGAGCCGCCGGCACGCCGAGCGCCTTCGCGGTCTCGGCCAAGGCCGCGCGGATTTGCTCCGTGTGCTCGCGGGCCTTCGCGCCGGTCAGGGCGATGATCCGCCGCGTGCCGGCGGAGACCGCCTTCTTCGCTGATGATCTCGAAAGCCCCGACCTCGCCCGTGTTGTCGAGGTGCGTGCCGCCGCACAGCTCGCGGCTGAAGTCGCCCATCGAGACCATGCGGACCGGGTCGGGATACTTCTCGCCGAAGAGCATCATCGCCCCGGCGGCTTGCGGGCCTCGGCGAGCGGCACGAATTTCCAGCGCGATCGGCTCGCCGGCGCGCGACCTTGCTCGGCCACGTCGCTGCTCGATCGCGGCCAGCTGCTCGGCGTCGACCGGCGCGAGGTTGCGCGAAGTCGAACCGCAGCCAGTCGTCCTCGACCTTCGAGCCCTGCTGCTGGGCGTCCTTGCCGAGGTTCTTCTGCAGGGCGTAGTGCAGGATGTGCGTCGCCGAGTGGGCCCGGCGGATGCCTGCGCGGCGCTGTCGATCGACGCGGGCGGTGACCTTCGTGCCGGCCTTCGAGCGCTGCCCTTGCCGCAGGTGGCCGACGTGGAGGATCAGGTCGCCGTCCTTCTGCGTGTCGGTGACGTCGAAACTGCAAAGCCCTCGCCGACGATGCTCGCCGGTGTCGCCGACCTGGCCGCCGGACTCGGCATAGAAGGGCGAGCGGTCGAGCACGACCGTGCACCGGCTTGGTCGTGGCCGACCTCGGCCAGCGTGTCGCAGCAGGTGGTCCTGGGCGACGATGCCGACGATCTTCGGCGTCGGCCTCCGTCGTTTCGTAGCCGAGGAACTCGGTGCCGTGCAGGGCCTTCTTCGAGCGCGTCGATCGGGCCGGTCGTGAAGACGATCGTCGGCGATCTTGCCCGACGTCTCGCCGTGCTCTTCCATCGCCTTGCGGAAGCCGTCCCAGTCGAACGCGAGGTTCGTGCTCGGCGGCCATGCTCTCGACCAGCTCGGGCGGGACGCCGTAGGTCGTGTACAGCTCGGCCGCGTCGCGCCGTGGACGATCGACGCGGCCGGCGCGCTCGCATCTCGTCGAACACGCTTGTCGATGCGGCTGAGGCCGGCGTCGATCGGTGCCGAAGAACGTCGTCCTCTTCCGCCTTGATGACCTTCTGCACGCGCTCGATCGTCTCGCTGCAGCTCGGGATACGGCGCGCTTCATCATCTCGGCGACGACCGGCACGAGCTTGATACAGGAACGGATCGCGGAGGCCCATCTGGTAGCCGTCGAGCACCGCCCGGCGGAGCAGGCGGCGGATGACGTACTTCTGCTTGTTGGGGCCGGGGAGACGTTCTCGTGGATGGCGAACGTGCAGGCCCGGACGTGGTCGGCGATCCGCCGCAGGCGGCGGCCGTTGTCGCTGGCCGGGTCGTACTTCACGCCGCAGACTTCGCCGGCGGCTTCGACGAGCGGCCGGAGGATGTCGATGTGATAGTTCGTCTCGACGCCCTGCAGCGACGGCGGCCATCCGCTCCAGGCCCATGCCGGTGTCGATGTTCTTGCTTGGGCAGCGGCCGCAGGTTGTTCGGCGGGTCGCCGACGCGGTTGAACTGCGTGAAGACGAGGTTCCAGATCTCGACCGGCTTGCCGCTCGGCCGGGTGGAAGTAGATCTCGCTGCACGGGCCGCAGACGCCGTCGGGGCCCTGCGCTCGGGGCGCTGGCCGGCCAGAAGTTGTCGTCCTCGCCCATCCGCGCGATGCGGCTCGGTCGGCAGGCCGATCTCGTTCTGCCAGATGTCGGCGGCCTCGTCGTCGTCGAGATAGACGGTGACGCGTCAGCCGGTCGCGGGTCGAGGCCGAGCCACTTCTTGCTCGGTCAGAAACTCCCAGGCCCAGTGGATCGCTTCGCGCTTGAAGTAGTCGCCGAAGCTGAAGTTGCCCAGCATCTCGAAGAACGTGTGGTGATAGGCGGTGCGGCCGACGTTGTCGATGTCGCCGGTGCGCAGGCACTTCTGGCAGGTCGTGGCCCGCGTGAACTCGAGCTTCACCTTGCCGAGGAAGTGGTCCTTGAACTGGTTCATGCCGGCCGGCGTGAACAGCACGGACGGGTCCCACGGCGGCACGAGCACGTCGCTGGGCTTGCGGACGCAGCCCTTGGTCTCGAAGAAGGCGAGGTATTTTTCGCGAAGTTCGTCGGTCTTCATGGTCCAGCGCCGGGGTAAGGCCAGAAGCCCGGCTTCTGCGAAGAAGCCGGGCTTCTATCGGGAGCGGTCCATGATATCGGCGGCGGAAAAGAGCGACTAGACGAGCGGGCGTGGGCCGCGCCTCTCCGAGACGCGGATGAGTCTCGAAGGGACTCGTTCACGTGCCGGACCATTGGTTATACTGAACCCTGGCCAAGGACAGCCCGATGCCCACGGCTCTTGCCCAATTCCTCAAGCGGCTCCGCCTGGCCGGTTCGCTGCTGGTCCGAGACTGGGGTGCCGACGCCGAGCCGCTGGCCGTGAAGATCAGCCTCTAACACGGCGGGGACTATCGCCCCATACGCCGCCCTATGGACGCGCACATCGCCAACCAAGAGTCCGGCACATACGACGTTTTCCTGAGCTACCACGGGCGCGACCGCCTTTTGGCTTGGCAAGTCTACGACTACCTGACGGCCCCATCGCAGGGTCTGCGGGTTTGGTTCGATCAAACTTGCCTTCGCGCAGGCGAATTGTGGTTGTCGCAAATCGAGCGAGGGCTCAACGCGTCGAGCACCTTTGTTGTGTTGCTTACGGATTCGCCACCACAGAATTGGGTTGAACAAGAAGTCAATGCCGCTATGCGAGGGTTTCGGGAGGGTCTGAGCCCCGCCTCGGTGATTCCAGCAGTAATCGGCGGATACGACTTGGACGCTAAGCATCCCAATGCGATTGGTCGCTTCTTGAGCGGATTTCAATTGGCTCGCCTCAAGACGGTGACAGCGACGGATGGCGTGCGCCGCGTGACGCCCGAGGGGTTCCGCGCGTTGTACGATTCAATTCGCGGCAGCCAACGGCAACCCAACCGAAAAGCTCGACTTTTGGCGGACAACGAAAACCCCTTTCAGGGCTTGGAGCCGTTTCAGCCGTCGCGATCCTACCTTTTCTTCGGCCGCGAGAATGAAGCTCGCGAACTCGTCGATCGCCTCGAGAGGCCATCGCGTTGGGTGCAAATCGAAGGCGCCAGCGGCAGCGGGAAGTCGTCACTCGTGCGTGCCGGTCTGATCCCGGCGCTGACTCGTCGTCCCGAGGGGCCAGAATCGCCGCAATGGCTGACGCTCGTCATGCGGCCGGGCAGTGAGCCGATGAAATCGCTCGCCGCCGAGCTCGCGAAATTGGATCGGGAGATTGGCGGGCGACAAAAGGACAGCATATTGGAGGGGAAACGTCAGACCGAGCTAGAGCAATGGCTCGCCCGCGATCCCCCGGCACTAGCTGCGATTCTTCGCCAATGGAACGCCGATTACTTTCCAGAGCGGCCGCGACCGCTGCTGTTGTTCGTAGACCAGTTCGAGGAACTTTTCACGCAAGATCACCAATCACAGCGCGGACACCTCGGCGACGGGAGTCCTGCGCCTCTGGCCGGTATGTCCGACGGGGCGAATGACCCCATCCCGCCAAGTGAGGGCTTCACGGCCGTGCTCCTGGCGACGCTGCGGGACAGCTCCGCGCCCGTGAAACTTCTCACCACGATACGTAGCGATTTCCTGCATCATGTAATTGGGCACGAGGGACTCGCGAGGGTCCTGAAGGACGCGCAGCGATACCCATTGTGCGCCATTTCACCCGACGCGCTGCGCCGGGCGATTGAAGGGCCGCTTGAGTTGGCGGGCGGCGATTGCGAGAGAAACCTTGTGGACCGGCTCGTCAGCGATGCGCTGGATGGTCCCGGACGATTGCCGCTTTTGAGCCAAGTGCTGCAATTGCTGTGGCAGCGGGTGACCCAAACGAGCCGGGACCGCCCCACCTTGACCTTTGCTGACTACGAAGCACTTGGCGGTGTCGGTGGGGCAGTCCGGCAGGCTGCCGAGACACTCTTCGAGCATCTGACGGACCGCGAAAAGAAGGTCGCACGGCGGATCTTGCTGCAACTCGTGCAGGTTGGGCGCGATGCGCGCGATGTACGCCGCACGCGAATGATCGACGACCTGGTGGACGACGACGAATCCGAGTCTGTCTTGTTCCGCTTGTCCGGCGGTTCCGGCACACAAGACCGGACGCCATTCCGTGTGGTGGTTGTTGAGGATGATGGCAGCGTTGATCTATTGCACGAAGTGTTGATAAATGATTGGCCGCGTTTTCGGTCATGGATTGATGGCGCCCGACGTGACCTTCAACGAAGAGATGAAATCGAAGACGCCGCGCGCATTTGGGAGAATTCCGGAAGTCGTGGCGAAGACTTGCCCAAAAGCAACCTTCTGCGTTATTACGACAACTGGGAGACGGAAGATCCGCCCCTACTCTCGCGAGATGCTCAACGATTCTTGCGTTGGGCCAAGCAAGAGACGCTGGGCCGCGAACGATTAGGTTGGGGCTCGTTGGCTTTTTTCATGACTGCCCTCCTGTTCTTTGCGTACGACGCGGCCTGGGGACCAGGCCACTTGTTGCGCGCGGGCTTTGCCGCGGGCTCCGTGTTCGGGCTCATCATGTTCGTGGTTTGGGGTCTTCAAAGGACCTCCCGCAAGAACAAGAACTTCATTCGCACACGAGTCGATGTCGGAGCGATGCTTGCAGTCACATGGATGACTATCGTGTGGGCAACCTACGATGCCTTTTTTGGCTCGGGGACATTCATGCGCATCGAGGCGCTTGGGATGGTCGCTGTGGCTGTCTTGGCCGTCTTGGTCGTTTTGTACGACGCACTATTTAGGCGTGGCGAGTTGACGCGGGCCCTGTTCGATTGATGCTGTGGGTCTGTTACCCACGATCCTGCTACCCGGTCAGCGCCCCGTCGCGCAGAGCGCGGCAGCGGCCGCTTGAGCGCGGGTCGAAGGCCCAACGGACAGGGCAAGCTGGTTACCCTACGACACTCGTCCACGTGGCAGCCGATCGGTTATACTGAGCGCAGGCCAAGGAAATCTCCGATGCCCACGTCTGTCGCCCAATTCCTCGAGCAGCTCCGCTCGACGGGCATTTTGCCTGCCGATGAGCTGCGCCGCTGGAGGGCGAGGCGGGCCATGACCGGGCGGCGGACGCCGAGCCGTTGGCCCAGCGGCTGGTCCGCGAGAAGAAGCTCACGCTCTTTCAGGCCGCGCAGGTGTACCGCGGTCGCGGCGCAGCGCTCGTGCTGGGCAACTATGTCGTGCTGGAGAAGATCGGCCAGGGCGGGATGGGCATCGTCTACAAAGCCCACCACCGCGTCATGGACCGCGTGGTCGCGATCAAGGTGCTGCCCGCCGCGCTGGCCAAGGACGAGCAGGCCGTGCGGCGGTTTCATCGCGAGGTGCGGGCGGCCGCCCAACTCGTTCACCCTTTCATCGTCACTGCCTTCGACGCCTATGAGCACCGCGGCAGCCTGTACCTGGTGATGGAGTTCGTCGATGGCCAGGACCTGGGCTCGCTGGCGAGGCAGCACGGGCCGTTGCCGGTGAACGACGTGCTCGATTTCATGCTGCAAGCGGCCAAGGGGCTGGAATACGCCCACGCGATGGGGTTCATCCATCGGGACATCAAGCCCAGCAACCTGCTGCGGTCGCGAGACGGGATGGTCAAAATCCTCGATCTGGGCCTGGCCCGCTCGTTGCTGGTGGCGGCCGGCGGCGTGAGCGACGCGGGCGGCCCTGCCGGGGCCGGGGCCGTGGCCGACGACGATCTGACCCGCACCGGCCAGGTGCTGGGCACGGTCGATTACATGGCCCCCGAGCAGAGCTACGACACCCACGAGGCCGACGCGCGCTCCGACATCTATTCGCTGGGCTGCACGCTCTACCGGCTGCTGACCGGCGAGCCGCCGTACCTGGGCGATTCGGTCGTCAAGCGGGTGATGGCCCACCGCGAGGCGCCGATCCCGTCGGTGCGCGAGCGCCGGCCCGAGGTGCCGCCGCGGCTGGATGCCCTCTGCCGGAGGATGATGGCCAAGCGGCCCGAAGAGCGCCCGGCGTCGATGGGGGAAGTGATCGCCGAGCTGCAGGCGGCGTCGATCGACGGCGGCTGGACGCCTAAGACTCTGAAGGAAGCCGAAGACAGCCGCAGCCTGCCGCTCGAGGCGATCGATACGCGCATTGCCTTCGCAGAAGGAGATCTCGCCACGCCGGCCATGCCGACGGAAGCCCATGAGCCGCCGCAGTTGCCAGGCTGGCTCGCGCCGGAGGATGGCCGGGGCAATAAGGTATCACAGAGCCGGCTGGACCCGACTTGGGCGGCACTGGCGGCGCCCCTGCGCGACAAGCGGATTTGGCTATTAGGCGGCGGTGTGCTGGCGGCGCTGATTCTGCTGGCGGCCTGGCGCTGGCTCGGCCCGCCCGATTCGTCCGACCCGCGAACCACGGTCGCATCCACCGGGAAGACCAGGGTCACGACTGAGGGCGCCGCCAAGACGCCGCTTGCGAAGTCGGAGCAGAGCAAGACGGAAGGGTCCGTTACCACGGCCACCGGCCGTCGGCGCGTGCTGATCATCGTGCCGCGCGAGGGCTTTTGGATCAAGGACTTCCAGCCCGTGCGAGATCGTTTGGTGCAAGGCAGCGTGGAAGTGCAGGTCGCCTCTTCGCAGTCAGGGACCGCGGGCGGGCGCAGCGACTTTGGCCCGCGCGACACGTTGCAAGAGCAGGTCCACCTGCGCGTCGCCGACGCCGTGGCGCGTATCGACGAGTTCGACGCCATCTACTTCGTGGGCAAGCCGCCTCAAGCGGGCGAGAACGAATTCGCCCGCGGCGGGGACCAGGCCGACACGGCCAGGCAATTGATCGCCGCCGCGCTCGATCGCGGCAAGATCGTGGCCTCGCTGTGCCGTGGCACGGTGGTGCTCTTCGACGCCGGCGTGCTGCAGGGTCGGCAGGTGGCGCGCGGCCGCAACATCAACGACCTTCCACAAGACGGCGGCGTTCGCTGGCGGCGCGGGGAGGCCGTGGTGCGCGACGGGCAGGTCTTGACCGGTGGCGATCCGGACGACGCGCCAGCCTTTGCCGGCCAATTGCTGGAGGTGCTTGGCCGCGGCTAAGTCGGCTAGATCTGCCAGTCTTCCTGCTGGGCCTGACCCATGCGTCGCTTGCTGCCGCAGGCGCCGATCAGGTGCACCACGCTCCGCTTGATGCCGCGCACGTTGTTGGGCTTGAGCAGCTCTTCGCAGACCCGCTCGGCACGATAGCTAATGGTGTCGCCCGAGGGATCGCTGGTCGCCGCCAGGTTTTCGCTCAGCCGGCGCAGCTCGCTCACGTCGCCGCGGCGCAAGGCGTCGATCAGCGCATCGACGCGCTGCGCCATGCGGTCCACGGAGCGCATCACGCGGGCATTGTCGGTGGCCAGGCGGGTCGAGAGCCGGGCAACGTTCGGGAAGTCGTGCTGCATCGCGGGGCTGCCGTTTGCGTGACCGGGTGAGTGACGCCATGCTAGCGCGTTGCCGAATGGCCACGCGTTGCGTCGCTCAAACAAGACTAGGTCACGCGCACCGCCAGGATGGCACGCTCTGAGCAGGATACGAAGGGCGTGGCCGCCGTTGCGAGAGGCATCGGCGGCGCATTCCGCATAGTCAGCACGACTGGCTGTTTCTTCGCTGCGCTCAGAATGACAGTCTGGTCCGGAGCGAGGGCATTCGGTCGGACGGATTGAAAATCCGTCCTACGCCGCGCGGGACATGCCGTCCAGCCGCTCGCGGCGGAGTCGCACCACCTCATCGACGCACAGCCAGATCACGTCGTCCGTGGCCCGTTCCACCAGCGCCTCGCGGGCCCAATCGCCCAGGCTGTCACTGGCGTCCAACATCGCCGTGACGTTGGCTCGGATGATCTCGGCGCTGTCGGCGCGGATGTAGCCGCGGGCCTCGGCCGGCGTCATCGCCAGCACCCGGTGCTTCACCCGCCGCCAGACGTGCGGATAGCTCTTCTGGGCAATGAGTTGCGCCACTCGTTGAGCTGGCGGGCACTGGTCAGCGAGATGATCGAGTTGAAGAATCCCATCGGCGTGCTCTCCCAAGCGCTCTCCCCTACCACCGGTTTGCCCGGCAGATGCCTGCACTCCGGTCTTTTGATTACCATCGGGCGCGGCAGCCGGAATCTTCACCCGAACTTGCCGTCGCAGCCGGAATTGCCGGCAGTGCCGGCACGAGTAGCAGGCACGCTCCGCGTGCCGTTACGGCACACGGAGTGTGCCTGCTACGATGGGTAGGTCGTCTCGCTCCGCGAAAGAACGTCCTTTCGCGGAGCGAAAGGCGACAATGCCAGCGTCGAACCGTTTCACCGGCCCTGAACGTTGCTCCCGCCATGCCTGTGGATCTTGTTCGCGTTCAAACCGCCGATGGCATTCGTCTGGATGGGGCGCTGCGCGCCGCCGGCGGGCACAACGGCCCAACTGCCCGTCGATGCCCTGCTGCTGGTGCACGGCACCGGGGCGAACTTCTATGCCTCGTCGCTGCTGGATGCGGTGGCCGAGCATTTCGTCGCCCGCGGCGCCGCCGCACTGCTGGTCAACACGCGCGGGCGAGACATTCTCTATACCGCCGGCACCAGCGCCGGCCCGCGGCGCCTGGGCGCGGCCTGCGAGCGCGTGGACGACTGCCGCTTGGACATTGCCGCCTGGCTTGGCTGGCTGGCCGAGCGGAGCTATCGCCGCGTGGGCCTTGTCGGGCACAGTCTGGGGGCGATCAAAGGCGTGTATGCACTGGCCCAGCCTGATGCACCGCAGGTCACGTGTCTGTGCGCCATCTCGCCAGCGCGGCTATCGCACGACTACTTCTGCGCCTCGCCGGCAGCCGCTGAGTTTCGTGCCACGCTGGCCCGCGCGGGCCAGCTCGTGGAGGCGGGCCACGGGGAAACACTGATGGAAGTCCAGTTCCCGATCCCCTACGTCGTCACCGCCGCGGGCTACCTGGATAAGTACGGGCCGGGCGAGCGGTTCAACGTACTGACCTACGTCGGCCGCCTGCGGTTGCCCACGCTTTTCGTGTTCGGCAGCAGCGAAGTGCAGGCGCAGGTGCCGTTCCGCGGCCTGCCGGAAGCCATCGAGGCCGCCGCCGGCGACCCCGCCGCACCCAACCCGCTGGTGCAAGTGGCCGTAGTCGCCGGCGGAGACCACGTCTATTCTGGCGTGAGAAGCGAGCTGATAGCGCGGCTGGAGCGATGGATTGCGAGACTCAAGTAGAGACAGTATGACCTGCTCCACGGTGCCGTGGCTGAATAAGCCGTGGCACGGGCTTCCAGCCCATGACCAACGCGCGATCCGCCTTGGCCTGCCGATTTGCCGCATGACCAGGATGGCCAGGATGGCCATGCCCCGATGACTAACTTAGCTGATTGCCCATGCCTGAAGTCGCCGCCCTCTTCGCTCTGACCGCGGCTGTGGCGACCTGTCTTCAGACGCCTCGCCTTCGAGGCACGACGCTCGTCGCGCCTTTCGTCTGGGCAGCCATCGCGCTGGCGCTGCTGGTCGCGGCGGAGCTCACGGCGTCTGGCTTCGCGGACCGCGCTCCCTGGATGTCGCACGTGCGGTTCATTGCCGCCGGCGCGACCTTCTGCCCACTGATGGCCCTGCTGGGCGCGAAGCGTCCGCAGGATCGGGGTTGGCAGTTCGTCGTGTGGTCGCTGCTGGGCCTGGTCGCCTTCTATGGATTGACGGAGCTGGCGTATCGGCCGCATCGGCCAGTGGCCTTGCACGCCGTCGTTCGCTGGCTGCTCATCGCGCCGCTCCTGGCGATCGGCCTTTCGAACTACCTGCCGACGCGGTTCTGGCTGCCGGCCATCCTGGTCGCGGCAGGTCAGGTCCTGCTGTTGTCGCCTCAGTTTCCCGAGTTGCAGGGCCTGCTGCCGGCCTGGCTAACCGATGGTCCGCAAGCGGGCGATGCCGCCGCGCTGGCGGGAATCATGGCTGTGTCAACCGGTGTGCTCGTCGCAATTTCACTAAGCAAGCGGCCGCGGCACGAAGGCCGCACTACCGAGACCACGCCACTCGATCGCGTCTGGCTCGACTTTCGAGACGCCTTCGGCGTCTCTGGGCTCTGCGCGTGGCTGGGAGGTTCAATCAATCGGCCCAGCACCTTGGATGGGGAGCGCGGCTGACCTGGCACGGATTCGAGTCCACGTCCAGCACACCGCGAGGCTCCCACGCCGACCAGACAGGGCAACAGGGCGCCATGCGCCAGGTATTGGGGTCGATGCTGCGCCGCTTCGTGGATGACGATTGGCTGGCCAGGCGGTGGGGCGAAAGCGCGGAAAATGGGCCATCGCCCGCGATGCTCGATGCGTCGCACCGTGCCGAATCTGCTGAATCTGCTGGCGACGGCACGGATCGGCAGGTCGCCGGGCCGGCCAAAGGGGTTGAATAGCTGCGTGCGCCGACGTGACCAGGTGTTATTCTGAAGGGACTGCCGTAGGACGGATTTCAATCCGTCCGGCTTGCCCGACGATGCCCTTTTGGCGGCCTGCACTTGCTTGCCGCGCGGCCGTTTGAAATATTGCTAAGGGGCGCCGAGCGTCCCCAGGGCCGCAAATCATCCGCTCAAGGGAGAACCGGAGTGAACGTCAAACGCTCTGTCGCAGGGGTTGCGCTGGTTCTGGCGCTGCTTGCCTCGTGGGCGCCTCTGGCGAGGGCCACCGACGCCGGCCGCTTGGCGACGGGCGACGCCGTCGTGGTCGCCGCCGAGGGCGCCGAGTTATACGTCGCGAAGGATAGCGACCGCCTGACGGACGGCGATTCCGTCGTCCTGGCCACCGATGGCGCCGCGTTCTTCCTGAAACAGAGGCGCCGGCGATCGCGGCCGGCGACGGCGTCCTCGTGTCCACGGACGGCGCCGAGTTCTTTGTCGAACAGAAGGTGGTTGCCAAGCTGACGAAGGCCACGGAGCTGGAAGTCATCGAGGTGGTCAAGCCCTGGGTCGGCGTGACCGCCATGCTGGACGGCAAGGCCACCCGCGGCTGGGTTCACAGCCGCAACTTGCTGGCTCAGTTCTCCGGCGATCTCACCTTCCCGCCCGCGGACCTCAAAGTTTCCGAAGTGTCGGGCCCCTGGGTCACCGTCACGGGCAAGTTGGATGAGAAAAAGACCGAGGGCTGGGTCCGTGCCGGTAACGTCTTCAAACGCGGAGACGTGGCCAAGCTGGCCAAGGGGACCGAGGTCAAGATCGGCGGCGTCACGGGGCCCTTCGTTCGCGTCACGGCCACGGTGGACGGCGCACCGACGACCGGCTGGCTGCACAGCCGCAAGGTCTTCAAGCGTGACGACCCGGCGGCCGTCGAGGCGCTCAAGAAGCTGGAGGGCAAGGACGAGAAGCAGATCAAGATCGAGCGCAACTACCTGGGCAACGTGCTGCGGATCGACGCCAACGGCTCCGAGATCACCGGCGCGATGCTGGCCCACGTGCGGGGGCTGTACAGCCTCGAGGGCCTGGAGCTGAGCGGCACGAAGATCACCGACGCCGACCTGGCGCATCTTACCGGCCTGACGAACCTCCATTGGCTGTACCTGGATAACACGAAAATCAGCGACCGTGGACTCAAGCACCTGCAAGGCCTGGCGAATCTCGACGTGCTGGTGTTGAGAAAGACGGACGTCACCGGCTCGGGCATGGCCAGTCTCAAGGGGCTGCGCAAATTGCGGGTGCTGAACCTCAGCGAGTGCGCCATCACCGATGAGGCCCTGGAAAACATTCGCGGGCTGACGCAAATCCAAACGCTGGCCCTGCAAGGCGTGCCGATCACGGGCGAGGGGTTGCAACACTTCCGCGGCATGCCACGGCTGAACGTGCTGAACCTCAACAACACCAAGCTCGTCTCCGGCTCGCTGCTGCACCTGAAGGAATCCAAGGAGCTGCGAATCCTGCACCTGGAAGGGGCCACCGTGGACCAGGCCGATAAGGACGCGCTGGATGACGCACTGCCCAGCCTGGCAATTTTCGACACCTGATGGAGACCAGCAAGCCGGCCGAGCGTCAGCCAGGCGAGCGTCAGCCAGGCGAGCGTCGAGCCGTAAGGCCGACGTGCACCCGCTCCATACGTTTCCGGAACAGAGTTTCTCCTTCTCGATTTCAGTTTCTCCATGAACCAACCGCAGAAACCCGGCGTTCCGGCCTCGGCCCAATTAGGCCTTGGCGACGCCGTCAGCATCATCATCGGTATCGTGGTCGGCGTGTCGATCTTCAAGGTGCCCTCGATGGTCTTCAACAACGTGGAGACCGTTTGGGGAGGGCTGGGCGTGTGGGCCCTCGGCGGGCTGCTGTCGCTGATCGGCGCCCTGTGTTATGCAGAGCTGGCCACGACTTATCCGCGGTCGGGCGGCGACTACGTGTATCTCGTCACGGGCCTACGGCTCCTGGGTGGGTTTCTTGTTCGGCTGGGCCCAACTGGCGGTCATTTTGACGGGCAGCACGGGTGTGATGGCGTATGCCTTCGCCGAGTATGCGGCGCCTGTGCTTGGCATCGATAAGGCGTGGGGCGTGTGGCTGGCCGTGGCCGCTGTGGTGGCGCTCTCCGTGGCCAACGTCCTGGGTGTGGTGTGGGGCAAGGCCGTTCAGAACGTCCTGACCGTCGTGAAAGTGCTGGGCTTGGCAGCCATCGTCGGCATCGGGCTGACGGCTGCTGGTTCTACGGCCGCCGTCTCCTGGGAGCCGATGGAGGTGAAAGGGCCCGGCCTGGGACTCGCCTTGATCTTCGTGCTGTACGCGTTTGGTGGCTGGAATGACGCGGCGTTTGTGGCGGCGGAAGTCAAGAACCAGCGCCGCAACCTGCCGCTGGCTTTGCTGCTCGGCACCGGCGGCATTACGCTGATCTATCTGCTGGTCAATCTCGGTTACCTGTGGGGCCTGGGCTTCGACGGCGTCCGCGAGGCCTCGACGCCCGCGGCGGCGGTCGTCGGCAAGCTGGGTGGCTGGGGCGCAACCGCCATCAGCGTGCTGGTCATGATCTCGGCCCTGGGCGCCGTCAACGGACTGATCCTTCACCGGCTCGCGGGTCTACGCCAGCGCTCGGCGCCGACCACAGCGTGTTCGCCCTCCTCGGTCGCTGGGACCAGCGGTTGCGCTCGCCGGTGAACGCGATCGTCGCCCAATGGCGTGATCTGCGTCGGGCTGATCCTCGCCGTGGGCACGGAGACTGGGCCGGAATAGCATCGACGGCCTGCTCGCGGCGGTCGACTCTCGAGCGCGTTGCCCTGGGCGCAGTACGACGGCGGCTTCAACACGCTGGTGACCGGCACCGCTCCCGTGTTCTGGTTGTTCTTCCTGTTGACGGGGCTCTCGCTCTTCGCTTTGCGCGAAAAGGACCACGGCATCCAGCGGCCCTTCACCGCGCCGGTGTATCCGTTCGTGCCGTTTATCTTTTGCTTGACTTGCGCTTACATGCTCTACTCCAGCATTGACTACGCCAAGTGCGCTGTCGCTGCTGGGCATCGTCCCCCTGCTGCGTTGGCGTGCCGTTGTACTTCATCAGTCGCCAAACCAACACCACGCCGGCCCCGACTCGCGCCGGCCGGCGAGTCGTCGCCCCAGGAGGCTTCCTCAATGGACCGCGCTGCCGTTCGTCGTCGCCATCTTGTTTTCTGGATGCTGCTGCTGGCCCTCACCGCGGGCCTGGTCGCCGCGGCCGGCTTCTACGTGCTGCCGCTCGTGCTCGCCGAACAGGAGGAGGACAGCGACGAGGGTACGCCCGACGTGGTCTTCGTGCCCACGCCGCACGACGTGGTGGCCAAGATGCTCGAAGTGGCCGGCGTCAAGAAGGAGGACGTGGTCTACGACCTGGGCTGCGGCGACGGCCGCATCGTGGCCACGGCGGCCAAGAAGTTCGGCTGCAAGGGGACCGGCTTCGACATCAATCCGGTGCGCATCAAGGAGTCGCTGCAGCACGGTCGAGAAGTTCAACGTCGGCCACCTGGTCGACGATCGAGAAGAAGAACATCTTCAACGTCGATCTGCGCGGAGGCCAACGTGATCACGCTGTACCTGCTGCCGGAGCTGAACGTCAAGCTGATCCCGCAGCTGCAGAAGATGAAGACGGGCTCGCGGATCGTGTCGCACGAATACGCCATGAAAGACGACAAGGGCGAGCACGCCAAGCCGGACAAGACGATCCACATCACCTCGCGCGAGGACAACACCGAGCACGTGATCTACCTGTGGACGATCCCGCTGAAGACGGACGAAAAGAAGAAAGAGAAGAAAGAGAAGAAAGAGAAGGAATAGCCCTCATTCCCACGCTCCGCGGGGAACGTGGGGCACGTTTCTAACGTGCCCGGGCCGAGCGTGCCCAGTCGCCGCCGGGCACGTTTGGAAACGTGCCCCACGACACGCCATGCTGCTCATCGACGCCGCCAATGCCGAGCAGTATCTCCGCGATACCGGACGGCTCGGTCCAGGCGACGCCGTCCGACGTTGCACCGCTGACCGGCGGCGTGTCGAACGAAGTGTTCTACGTCGCTTTTCCGGCCGATCCGCCGCGCGACTTCGTGCTCAAGCAAGCCCGCGAGCAACTGCGCGTGGCCGACCCCTGGTTCTGCGGCGTGGACCGCATCTGGCGGGAGGTCGAGGTGCTTCGCATCTGCGAGCGTGTCTTGGCCCGAGAGCGACCAGCTCTCGCCCGGCACACTGCTGGCGCCGCACGCCGCGCATCCTGTTCGAGGACCGCGAGAACTACTGCTTCGGCATGGAGGCCGCGCCGCGCGAGCACACGGTTTGGAAACAGCAGTCTGCTCGTGGGGCAGGCATTCTTGCCTGCCGAGCCGACAGGGCAGACAGGAATGTCTGCCGCACAAGTCGCCCAGCAATGCGGCCGGCTGCTGGGCACGCTGCACGGCGGCACCTGGGGCGACGCCGCGGTCGCCGCGGCCCTGGACGATCGCCGCGTCTTCGACGAGCTACGGCTCGATCCCTACTATCGCACGGTCGCCCGGCGGTTCCCCGAGTTCGCGACGCCTCTCGACCGGCTGGTCGATTCTGTCTGGCTCAATCGGCGACTGTCTGGTGCACGCCGACTTCAGCCCCAAGAACCTGCTGGTCTATGACGGCGGCCGCGGGCTGATGATGGTCGATTTCGAGACCGGCCACTACGGCGACCCGGCCTTCGACCTGGGCTTCTTCCTCAGCCACCTGGTGCTCAAAGCGTTCTACCACGCCCCGCGACACGAGCCGCTCCTCGAACTGACCGAGCAGTTCTGGATCGCCTATCGCGAGACGCTGGCGTGCGTTGTACGGCATCGGCGCCTGCCGCAGGCCGACCCGAGCGCCGGGCCGTCCTCAACTTCGCCGGCTGTGCCTGGGCTCGGCTAGATGGCAAGAGTCCCGTCGAATACCTGACCGATCCATCGCGCCGTGACCAGGTCCGCTCTTTGTGCCAAGCGGTATTCACAAATCCACCGTCCGCTTGGGATGAGGTGGTGACACGGTGCCGCGAGGCCGTGCGTTGACCGAGGCGATGTCTCTGCGATCTCCGCATCCTCTGCCGTGCCATCCTGTGGCTGCCCGCGAATCACTCGCCGCGAGGGTCATCCTCGGGATTCGCGTACATTTGGGTCATTCGCGGGGCACGTCAGGCAAGGTGACCACCCAAGGACACCAAGCTCGCGGCAGCGGTCCAATGTCGTTGCCGGCGACCTTCTTGTTGGAACAGGAGGCCACAGAGGACCAATCGAACAGGAGGGCACAGCGGCCACAGAGAGATCGGCGGCAATCCAGGGCATTTCTCTGTGGCCTCTGTGCCCTCCTGTTCAAGAGAATCTTCGCGTCACGCGCGGAAATCAACGGCTAGTAGTACAAAGGTTCGAGAGCAAGATTCGCGCGGGCATTGGCAAATTGCGAACTTGGAGTGAGAGGTGATCCATCGGTTACTTTGAGTCGTTCAGGGAGGACTCATCGAAATCGAAAACATGGTAGGTGATCCTGCCATTTGGCGCGTATATGGTCAGCTCACTACCGTCCCAATTAGAAGCAACGGGACAGCCATTCACGGTTTCGATGTAATACAACAGAGCACCGATTTGCCCCATCCACTTATCGTGCTCCTTGGCAACCCGTTCGATGACGGCACTCTCGGAGCGAAAATGCTGCTCTCTGGCCAGCCACGCCATGCCGACCGCGACCACAAGAATTAGCCAAAACAAGTCGCGAATCGAAAAACGGAGTCGTGACATTGGTGCTCTCACTTGGCTTAGGGCGGTTGAACCAGCTCCGCTGCTTGTGCCAAGCGGCGCTCCCAAATCCGCCGTCCGCTTGGCGTGAAGTGGTTGCGCAATGCCGCGAGGCGATGGCTGCGACCAGTCAATAGTGATACCGTCCTTGCAAGAATTCCACCCGCTCGTCGCTGACAAGATACACGATGCGGTGTTCCTGCGTGAGCCGGCGCGACCACGCACCTGCCGCCAGGTGTTTCAGCGGTTCGGGCTTGCCGATGCCGTGGAAAGGATCGCGCAGGATTGCTTCGACCAGATCGAGCGCCCGCAGGGCCGCCTTGCGGTCGGTGCGCACCCAGTACGCCAGATCTTCCCTGAATTCCGCATGAAAGACTGCGTCGCGGCGTCGGCCTCCTTGCTTAGTCGGACGCTTCAAGGCCCAACTCCTGCCGCAATTGCCCAACGGTCTGCGGCTTGTGCTTCTTGGACATCGCCCGCTTGAGGGCGGTCAGTAGGCGTTGAGCATTCTTGGGGGAGCGGAGCAGATGGGCGGTTTCCAGCAAGCCGGATAGTTCCGACGCTGCGACCAACGCCACATCCTCGCCGCCCCGACGGTTAATGATCACGATCTCGCGGTTGCTTGTAACTTCGTCCAGCAAGGTCGCCAGATTCGCGGGCGCGGGAATAGCTTGTTCGCAGAGGCATGGTCACAACCTCGTCATTCTCGTCATGTGAGTTGTACAGGAGAATTGTACAACATTGCCGCGCCCTCGCAACGCGTCACGGCAACGGGGCTTCGAGCATCAGTTGCACCGCTTTCTTGAGGTTTTTGCGTGTCTCCTCCATCGTGGCGCCCTGGGTACCGCTGCCAACGGCCCACTTGCCCGCTGGCTTGAGGCAGCTATTCTTCAAGCATTCCAAGTTTACCCCACGCCGGCCACGGCTTGCCATCGCACTCGCCTCCCCGCCCCTTATGCCCCAACCGCTCAACAAATACAGCCGCCACATCACCCAGCCCAAGTCGCAAGGCGGCTCGCAGGCCATGCTCTACGGCACCGGCCTCACCGAGGACGACATGAACAAGGCCGCAGGTCGGCATCGCCAGCGTCTGGTACGAGGGCAACACCTGCAACATGCACCTCGGCGACCTGGCCGCCGAGGTGAAGGAGGGCGTGCACGGCCGCCGGGCCTGGTCGGCATGCGGTTCAACACCATCGGCGTCTCGCGACGGCATCTCGATGGGCACCGAGCGGCATGAGCTACTCGCTCCAGTCGCGCGACCTGATCGCCGACTCGATCGAAACGGTCATGGGCGCCCAGTGGTACGACGCCCTGGTCGCCCTCCCCGGCTGCGACAAGAACATGCCCGGCTGCCTGATGGCGATGGGCCGGCTCAACCGCCCGGCGATCATGGTCTACGGCGGCACGATCCGCGCCGGCTGCACGTCCGCGGCAGCCGAGAAGCTCGACATCGTCTCCGCGTTCCAGGGCTACGGCGAGTTCCTCGCCGGCAGGATCACCGAGGAGGAGCGCAGCGAGATCGTCCGCTGCAGCATGTCCCGGCGCCGGCGCCTGCGGCGGCATGTACACCGCCAACACGATGGCCGCGGCGATCGAAGCCCTCGGCATGTCGCTGCCCTACAGCTCGTCGATCCCGGCCGAGGATCCGCGGCAAGCTCGACGAGTGCCGCGCGGCCGGCGCGGCGATCCTGCAACCTGCTCGAGACGCGACCTCAAGCCGCGCGACATCATGACCCGCGCGGCGTTCGAGAACGCGATGGTCGTCGTGATGGCCGCTCGGCGGCTCGACCAACGCCGTGCTGCACCTGATCGCGATGGCCCGCGCGGTCGACGTGCCGCTCACGATCGACGACTTCCAGACGGTCAGCGACCGCGTCCCGCTACCTCGCCGACCTCAAGCCCAGCGGCAAGTACGTGCATGGAAGACCTGCACGACGTCGGCGGCACGCCGGCCGTGATGAAGTATGCTGCTCGAAGCAGGGCTGCTCGACGGCGACTGCATGACCGTCACCGGCAAGACGCATCGCCGAGAACCTCAGCCGAGCTGCCGGGCCTCGACGCCGGGCCAGAAGATCGTCCACCCGCTCGACAAGCCGATCAAGGCGACGCGGCCACATCCGCATCCTGCGCGGCAACCTCTGCCCCGACGGCGCGGTCGCCAAGATCACCGGCAAGGAAGGCCTGCGAGTTCAGCGGCCCGGCCAACGTGCTTCGACAGCGAAGAAGACATGCTCGCACGGCCTGGAGCAGAAGAAGATCGACAAGGGCGACGTGATCATCATCCGCTACGAAGGCCCCAAGGGCGGCCCCGGCATGCCGGAGATGCTCACGCCCACCAGCGCCATCATGGGCGCCGGCCTGGGCAGCGACGTCGCCCTCATCACCGACGGCCGCTTCTCCGGCGGCTCGCACGGCTTCATCGTCGGCCACGTCACGCCCGAAGCCCAGGACGGCGGCCCGATCGCGCTGGTCGAAGAACGGCGACCAGATCACGATCGACGCCGAGAAGCAACCGCATCGACCGTCGACGTCACCGACGCCGAGCTCGCCACGCCGCCGCGCCGCCTGGAAAGCCCCGCCGTACAAAGCCACCCGCGGCACGCTCTACAAGTACATCAAGAACGTGAAGACGCGCGCGCGAAGGCTGCGTGACGGACGAGTAAGCTTTTTGAGTTTGTTTGAACCGCGTATCTGGTCTGAGCATTGCCATGGCTCGTCTTTTCGTCATTCCGGCGCGTGACAAACCTGTGGCCGTGATTCTGCGACGTGGTCCCGCGCCATGGTATCACGTGATCCAATGGGACACTCAGCGGGACGTGTTCACCCACGGAGCCTGGATGAAGGCCCGGATTTACGAAGAGAAATGCGACGTGTCGCCCGATGGGGCGCTGCTCATCTACTTCGTGCACCAGGGGAGCCGTGGGGCGACCGAGTTCACCGATTCCTGGACGGCGCTCAGCCGCGTACCCTGGCTGCACGCGCTAGCGGTATGGCCACAAGGGACCACGTGGTGGGGAGGTGGTCGTTTCGTTGACAATCGGAAGGTCGCTTTGCGAGGATCTAGCAAGCCGCACTCGGAGTATCCCCTGCGGGGCATCCAGATGGCGCAGGGGCCGACCGACCTGCACCAGTCCTCCGGCGAGGTGGCCGGCGCAGACTGGTGTGGCACCGATCACACCGGCCATACGATCTATTCGCGCGGCGGACAGCTCTTTCGTCGAAAACGCGGTCGCGATCAATTGGTGGCGGATTTCAACGAGTTGAAGCCCGATCCGCAGCCGGCGCCGGACTGGGCGACGTGCCCGTTGGCGCGTGTCCGTAGTGTCCGGCGGGAGAAGAAGGACAAGAAGGTTCGCCACAAACGAAAGTCGTGAGGACGGCCAGTGCACCGCTTGGGCCCCATCCTGCTCTTGCTCCTCGTTGGCCTTCTCTTCGTTGGCCTTCTCGCCGTAACGCAATTGACCGCCGAGCGCACCGCGGCGCCGGTTGTCTCGCCGGCGGCCAGAGTCCAAACCGTCCCCGTGCCCCACAGCGGCGACGCCGCCGATGACCCGGCCATTTGGATTCATCCCACGGACCCGGCAAAGAGCCTGATCCTCGGCACCGACAAGCAAGGCGGGCTGCACGCCTACGATCTCGATGGCAGCGCGCATCAGCTCGTGGCCGATGGCAGCCACCCGAACAACGTGGACGTGCTTTACGGCTTTCGCCTCGGCGGCGCGGCCGTGGATTTGGCCGTGGCCAGCATTCGCGGTGGGGCGGTGCCGGGCGTCAAGGTCTGGCGGATCGACCCGGCCGCACGCACGCTGCGTGACGTGACCGCCGGCGACGTGCTGCGCGTTTGCGCGGGCGGCATGCCGTATGGGTGCTGCACCTACCACAGCCTACGCACGGGCAAGAGCTATTTCTTTGTCAGCGACCGCACGACAGGGCACGTCGAGCAGTGGCGGTTGGAGGATGCCGGCGGCGGCAAGGTCGGTGCCGCCAAGGTCCGCACGCTGAAGCTCAGCTCGACCGTCGAGGGCATGGTCGCCGACGAGGAAATCGGGCAGCTCTTCGTCGGTGAAGAGACCGTCGGCATCTGGAAGTTCGATGCCGAGCCGGAGGGCGACAATGAGCCCACGCTCGTCGCCAAGGTCGGCCGCGACGGTTTTCGCGGCGAGGTGGAAGGGCTGGCCATCTATCATGCGGCCGGCAGCGACGGCGCGGGCGGCCGTGGGTATCTGATCGCGTCCGACCAGGGCGCCGGCACGTTTCGCGTCTACGACCGCCGCGGCGACCATCGCCTGCTGGCGATCATCGACCCCAGCGGCGGCGAGATCGACGACGTCAGCGATACCGACGGCATCGCGGTCACCCACCGGCCCACGTCGCGGCGGTTTCCCCAGGGCTTTCTCGTCGTGCAAGACGGCCACAACGCGCGGGGCAACCAGAACTTCAAGCTCTATGCCTGGGAGGACGTCGCCCGCGGCCTGCCAAGAGATTAAGGTTCTTCACAAAGTCCCTGAACAGTCAGCGTCTCTAAACAGTCAGCCGTCTTCAGCCGGCTCCCCGTCTGCCACCAGCTTTGAGCTGGTGGAATCGCAAGTTACATCACCGCTTTGGCGAGCCGGCTTCTAGCCGGACTTCTCGACTTGGTTTCAACCCTCGCGCGGCAAACGTCTGAAGACTCGACGAGAAGCCCGGCTGAAGCCGGCTCCTCGAACCGTTCTCGGCTCGCCAGTCCACCCGTTGAAACGGGTGGCAAAGGGGGAGCCGGCTGAAGCCGGCTGACTGTTTAGAGACAGCTGGCTGAAGCCGGCTGATTCTTCCGTCAATTCGCTTAAGGGAACGGATCCGCCGCGTTTCAAACATCAACGCACTCCTTACGCGCGCTTGCGCAATTTGCATCACCCCAAGATGCGAAACTAAGGCAATCCGGCAGTTCTTGGCAGCTTGGCAAGGATGCCAAAAATTTAGCGCACGACCTATTGACACGCAGGCTTCAGAGGCTAATATTTTAGCCACTAAGCCCGGCCGACGATCAGGCGGCACAACCGATCCAGGCAGGACTTGTTCAGGCCGACTCGGAGCCCTCCATGCCCGCCCCGATCGATCGACACCTCAGCCGGCGCGAGCGGCAGATCATGGACGTGATCTATGCCCGTGGCAGGGCGACCGCCGCCGAGGTGCTCGAAGCGCTTCCCGACCCGCCCGGCAAAACGGCCGTCCGCACCTTGCTGCGGATTCTGGAAGACAAAGGGCATCTCACCCACAAGGTCTCCGGCCAAAGCTACGTCTACCGCGCGAGCCGGCCCCGCCGCGATGCCGGCCGCAGCGCACTGCGGCGGCTGCTGGCAACGTTTTTCGAGGGTTCCTTGGAAAAGGCGGTCGCCGCCCACTTGGGCGACTCGGCAGCGGACCTTTCGGGCGAGGAGCTTGCCCGGCTGGCCGATCTCATTCACGAGGCTCGAAAGCACGAGACACGAAAGCAGAAAGGCGACACATGAACGCGATCGTCGAATCAGCGGCGGCGCTCGAAGCGCGCGGGTTTCTGTTGGACCTGGCGGTGAAATCCTCCGTCGTCTTCGCCGCGGCCTGGCTGGCGGCCCTGGCCCTGCGTCGCAGCTCGGCGGCGAGCCGGCACCTGGTCTGGTCGCTCGCCATTGTGGCGTCATTGGCGATACCCGTGTTGTCGCTGTCGGTGCCGCAGTGGCCCCTGCTTCCGGCCGCAGAGCCGGCCCTCGAGCAGCCGCTTGCCCTGGAAGAGGAAGCGCCCGCGATGACGATCGGTCCATTCGCCCAGCTTGCGCCACCCGCGCTCGCCGGCACCGAGCGGCCGGACGTGCCCCCTCGCCCTGCTGCCGAGGACAGCTTGCCCGTCGAAGAAATGCACGCTGCGGCGGCACAGGCCGCTGCCGATTTCGTCAATTCTCAAGAGCCGATGCGTTGGTTGTTGCCCGTGTGGTTGTTGCCCATGTGGCTGTGCGGCGCTGTGCTCGCATTCTTGCCCTTTGTGGGCGGGTGGCTGCGCTCCGGCGGCTGGCGTCGCATTGTCAAGAGGTCACTGGCGGTAGCATTCACCAGATGCTCCATCAGCTCGGGCATTCGATGAGCCTGGGGCGCGAGCCGCGGCTGCTTCTGAGCGAGCGGCGGGCCATCCCCATGACCTGGGGCATCTTCCGGCCCGTGATTCTGCTACCCCAGGGCGCTGGCCAGTGGCCGCAGGGCCGCCTGCGGGCCGTGCTGCTGCACGAGCTGGCCCACGTCCAGCGGCGCGATTGCTTGATGCAGTGCCTGGGCCAGGCGGCCCGCGCCTTGTACTGGTTCCACCCGCTGGCTCACCTGGCGTATGCCCGGCTGCGCGTCGAGCAGGAACAGACTTGCGACGACCGGGTGCTGAGCGCCGGGCAGGAGGCGGCCGACTATGCGGAGCACTTGCTCGCCGTCACCTCGGCATCGCCGCGCGGTCATGCCGAGAGAGTGGCGCTGGCCGCCGCCCACGGCTTTCGCCAGGTTCGCCGCCGGATGCAGCGGATTCTCGACCCGCATCGCAACCGCGGCGGGGTCACCCGTCGTGCCACGACGATCGCCGTCGTAACGTCGATCGGGCTGCTGCTGCCCGTGGCTTGCCTCCGGTTGCAGACTGCGGAAGCTGGCGAAAAAGGCGTTGACGAAGCCAAGGCAGCCGCGGCCGACACAGACCCCGAAGCGGCCCGTCTGGCCGAAGTGCGGGCCAAGCTGATCGAACACTTCATCGGCCCGACGGACAAGAAACAGCTCACCGAAGGAGCGATCCGCGGCATGGTCCGCGCAGTTGGACGACTCCTATAGCGACTATCTGGATGCGGAGGCCCATGCCGAGCTGGAGAAGAGCATGACCGGCACGCTGTTCGGCGTCGGCCTGATGCTGGAGGTGAAAGCCGGGCAGCCGGCGATAATGACTCCGCTGGCCGGCTCGCCGGCGCTCAAGGCCGGCCTGCGCAGGGGGACGTGATCGTGGCCGTGGATGGTCAACCGACGCAGGACGTGCCGCTGGCCAAGATCGTCCGCCAGATCGTCGGCCCGGCCGACACGACCGTCAAACTGAAATACCGCCGCGACGGGGCCGACAGCGAGGTGTCGGTCAAACGAGCACAAATCAAGATCGAGACCGTCACCGGCTTCCGGCGGGGCGAGGACCAGAACTGGAAGTGGATGCTGAACCAGGAAGCCAAGATCGGCTACCTCCACGTCGCGCAGTTCGGGCCGGATACGCCTACGGCCCTCGGCGAGGCGCTCAAGCGGCTCAAGGACGACGGGGTCAAGGGCCTGATTCTCGACCTGCGGTTCTGCCCCGGCGGCCTGATGACGGCGGCGGTTGATTCCGTGAAGCTGCTGGTGGCCGAAGGGAGTATCGTCTCGGTCAAAAGCCCTAAGGGCGAAGAAGAGACGTTCAAGGCCGACGGCAAGGCGGTGCTGGCCGACGTGCCGCTGGTGGTCTTGATCAGCGACCAGACCGCCTCCGCGGCCAAGGTCGTGGCCGGCGCCTTGCAAGACAACCGGCGCACCGTCCTCGTCGGCACGCGTACCCACGGCAAGGGGTCGGTCCAGCACCTGGTTCCCGTCGAAACGGGCGGCGTGCTCAAGCTGACCACTGCTCACTATCACCGCCCCAGCGGCCGCAACATTCATCGCCGGCCTGGCGAAAAGAGCTGGGGCGTCGATCCCGACGACGGCTACTACCTGCCGATGACCAGCGCGCAGAACGACGCGCTGATCCAACAAGGCCGCAAGCGCGATCAGCTTCCTGCCAAGGACGTCGGCAAGGACGACCTGACCGTCAAGCAGATCGAGATGGACCATGCAGACCCGCAGTTGGCCGCCACGCTGGCGACGATGATCACGCGAGTCAAGCGCGGCGAGCTGATCAAGATCGGCAAGTCCAGCCGCGAGCTGGCGGCCGACGTGGCCCGCGGCCTTCCGCTGCGGCAGCGCCGCGAGTTGCTGGTCAAAGAGCTGGAGAAAATCGACCGCGAGCTGGACGACCTGGCGAAGTAACGAGCGGAAGCGGAATCTCTTCAAGACGTTTTGAACGCTAATAATCGCTAATCTACGCTAATCCGTGCGAGGCTCGCAGGACAGCATGACTGGCCAAGGTCGATCAAGCTCGTTGTCAGTATTAGCGATGATCAGCGATTATTAGCGTTCCTTCTAGCGTTTGGTTGTGGCACATCTAAGCCGAGGGACTGCCATGAGAATCAGCGGATGTTACCACGTGTTGATCGTCGCGCTATGGCTAGTCGCTGGATCGCTGGTCAGTGCGGGCGCGGCTCCTTCGGCCGAAAAGAAAGCAGCCGAAGACAAGGATGCCGAGAAGAAAAGGGAAGCCGAGAAGAAAGAGGTTGCCATGTTCCAGGGCACCTGGAGAACGGTCTCCATCGAAAACGACGGCGAAAGCGCAGTGCCCGAAGATGAACTCAAAGAGCTGGTCCTCACCATTGAAGGAAACAAGCGGACGCTCAAAGTGGGCGACGCGGTCCGCTCCGTCGGCACGTATCGGCTGGACCCAGCGCAGAAGCCCAAGGCCATCGACATCACGGTGTCCGAAGGCCCGCTGAAGGACAAGACCGTCCGCGGCATTTATGAGATCGACGGCGAGACGCAAAAGATCTGCCTGGCCCTTGACGGAGAGACTCGTCCTAAGGAATTTACCAGCAAGCCCGGCAGCGGCCATCTGTTGCAAGTCTTCCGTCGAGAGAAAAAGTGACGCCAGCAGGCCGTGGCGTTTCCGTGAACCGCTTCATCAAATGCCACATTAGCCCGTTTCGGGGTGCAGCTTCCAGAACGGCGGCGCGATGGGCGACACAAAGCCGGCCGGCTTGATGCTCAGGATGCTGCTCTCGCACAGCGACAGCACTTTCTCGGCCGTGTTGCCCAGGAGCAGCCCCGGGATGCCGCTACGGCCCACGGTGCCCATCACCACGAGATCGACCTTGAGATTGCGGGCCAGGCGGACGATCTCGCGCCAGGGCGTGCCCCAGCTGAGCCGCGGCTCGAGGGGGACCTTGCCGGCGGCCTCTGGCGGCGTCAGTTGCTCGATGAACTCTTGCAGCCGCCGGCCGGCGCCCGAGCGAATTTGCCGGCGGAGCGTCTGCCGCGAAGTGCCGGCCGCCAGCGTCTGGAACGCGTTGTCGGGCGTGTCGCCCTCGTCGATCGCGTGCAGCACGTAGAGCGTGGCCGCCGACTGGCTGGCCAGCCACCAGGCGTACTCGACGGCTCGGCGGCTGGGGTCGGAGAAATCGGTCGCGGTCAGGATCGCGCGGGGCGGCGCGGCGCGCTCGCCTCGGACGACCCACACCGCCGCGGGGCACTTGCGCACCAGCCGCGTCGCCGTGCTGCCGACCAGCAGCCGCTTCCAGCCGGACAGGCCGCGCGTGCCGGTCAGCACGAGCTCGTGCCCCTCGGCTTGCACGGCGTGGATGATCTCGACGAACGGCTCGCCGAGCAGGGTTTCGAGCCGGACCTCCATGCCCGCGGGGGCAAGCCGGCCGATCAGCTCCGCCAGCCGCTCGTCGGAGTCGCGGCGCACTTCGCGCTGGAAGACTTCCACGTTGCCCTGCGTCAGCTCCGATCGCGCCAAGGCAGGGGTCTCGCGCAATGCTTTGGCGATATCGGCCAGGACGTGCACCACGGTCAAAGGGGCGCCGGTCCGCTGGGCCAGCCAGAGGCCCTGCGTGACCGCGGCCTCGGCATGCGGCGAAAAGTCGGTGGCGGCGAGCAGCTTCTGGAAACCCTGCATTCCTCCAGCGTGGCGGCACGCGTCATGCGAATCAAGTAAGATGTCGCTGGAAACACGGACTTTTACTTCGCACATCCGCCCCACAGCAAGAAGTCCGAGCATCGAGTAGGATATCGCGGTCGATCCGCTTTGCTTTGTTCAACCAGGAGTTGCCCATGCCCAGCCGCAAGACCCGCCGAGCCCCTGCCAAGAACCACGCGAAACTCTCGCGCCGAGGCTTTTTGTCGGCGGCCACGGGCGCCGCGGTCGGCTTCACGATCGTCCCGCGGCACGTGCTGGGCGGGCCGGGCAGACCGCCCCCGAGCGAGCGGGTCAACGTGGCCGGCATCGGCGCCGGCGGCATGGGCGGCGGCGACATCGCCACGGTCAGCCAAGCTCGGGGCGCAACATCGTCGCCCTGTGCGACGTCGACGACGAGCGCGCGGCCGGCTCGTTCAACGCCTTTCCCAAGGCGCGGCGGTACAAGGACTTCCGCGAGATGCTCGACAAGGAAGCCAAGAACATCGACGCCGTCACGGTCGGCACGCCCGACCACATCCACGCCGTCGCCGCGATGGCGGCGATCCGCGCCGGCAAGCACGTCTATTGCCAGAAGCCGCTGACGCACACGCTGCACGAATGCCGCGAGCTGACCAAGGCCGCCCGGCCGGCCGGCGTCGACACGTCAGATGGGCAACCAGGGGCACGCCAGCGAAGGCGCGCGGCTCACCAACGAGTGGATTCAGGCCGGCGTCATCGGCGAGGTGCGCGAGGTCCACGTCTGGTCCGACCGCGCCGGCCGGCTGTGGAAGCAAGGCATCGGCCGGCCGACCGACACGCCGCCGGTGCCCGCCGACGCTCGACTGGAACCTGTGGCTCGGCCCGATCCGCGAGCGGCCCTACCACCCGGCCTACGCGCCCGTCGAGCTGGCGCGGCTGGTGGGACTTCGGCACCGGGGCGCTGGGCGACATGGGCTGCCACATCATCGACCATCCGGTCTGGGCGCTGAACCTCGGGGCGCCGACCGTCGGTCGAGGCGCGCACCACGCTCGACGGCACCGTGCTCGACGGCAACAAGCTCAACTTCGAGACGTATCCCGATCGCCGCGATCATCTACTACGAGTTCCCCGCGCGCGGCAAGCTGCCGCCGGTGCGGATGACCTGGTACGACGGCGGCCTGATGCCGCCGACGCCCGCCGGAGATGCCGGCCGGCCAGCGGCTGCCCGACAACGGCGTGCTCTACGTCGGCAGCAAGGGGAAGATGTATCACGGCTCGCACGGCGGCATGCCGCAGCTCTTGCCGGCCGACGCTGCACGAAGCAGGCCAAGGCCGTGCCGCAAGACGATGGAGCGCTCGCCCGGCCACTACGAGGAATGGGTCGCGGCCTGCAAGGGCGGCCCGCGCCCGGCGGCCAACTTCGACTACTCCGGCCCGATGACCGAAACCGTGCTGCTTGGGCGTGCTGGCGCTGCGCGCGCCCGGCACGCGGCTGGAATGGGACAGCGAGAACCTGCAAGGTCAAGAACGCGCCGGAGCTGAACCAGTACGTCCACACCGAATATCGCAAGGGCTGGACGCTGTGAGCCAACGTGGGGCACCTTCCACGTGGGGCACGTTTCCAAACGTGCCCAGATGGACAACGTCCTCCGTGCTTGGGGAGACGCCGACTCGGGGAGAGTCAGGCGACGGCAGACTTGTTTTGCGATTCGTTGACAGCCGCGCACGGCGGGGCTTAGAATGACTTCACGCCGGTGATTGGTGGTCTAAAGTCTCTGCTCACTCCCCTTTAGGCCGCGTTCTCCGGGCGTCGTCGAATCGTCGCACTTCGTCCGTGTCGCAGACTTTCCCAGGTTGCCCAGCACCTTGACCCTGTGGGGCCGCGAACGCGCACGGCCATCCACGCACAGCCTTTTCAGAGGACTTCCCATGGCCAGAAGCGAGAACCAAGGCCTGCAGATCGCCGTCATCATCTTCGCCTTCCTGACGATCGCGCTGAGCGTCGGGACGTTCTACTTCTTCAACGACGCCTCGACCAAGCACGCCGAAGCCATCGCCGAGCGGCAAAAGGCCGATGACAAGGACAAGGCCGCGCGCAACCTGTTCGATGAAAACCGGATCCTGAAGGAAGACGTGATCGGTCATCCCAACGAAACGACGGCCGCGACGGCGCAGGCCAAGCGCGAGGAGATCTGGGCCATGTTCAGCGGCTTGCAGCTCCCGCCGACCGGCAAGAACTACGTCAACATGACGCAGGCCATGAAGACCTGGTGCGACCAGGCCAGTCAGGATCGCAAGGACCAGAAGCAGAAGATCGAAGAGCTGGAAAAGCAGCTCCAGGCGATCAAGGCCAGCTACGATGCCAACGTCAAGAAAACCGCCGACAAATACGACGCCGAGAACAAGCGGCTCGGCACCGAAGGTCGCGACGCTGACCAATGCGGGCACCGAAAGAGAGAACAAGCTCAAGGAAGTCAGCAGCGACCTGGACAAGGTCAAGGCCGACCTCCTCAAGGCGATCGACGACAAGACCCGGGAAGTGGCGCTCAAGGACAAGGAAATTGCCACCGTCCGCGCGCAAATGGCCGAAGTGATCCGCGAGCACTACGAGAAAGAGAACTGGGTCTTCGAGCGCCCCGACGCGAGCGTCGTCAGCGTCAACGCCCGCGAGCAAACGGTGAACATCAACGTCGGCCGCGCCGACTTCCTGCGGCTGAACATTCAGTTTGCCGTGTTCAAGCAGGGCGAGACCAACGTCTACAAGCGCACGAAGAAGGGCACGGTCGCCGTCATCCAGTTCATCGACGAAGACATGGCCGTGGCCCGGATCGTCGAATCGGACCTCAAGGACCCCATTCTGGCAGGCAACGTCGTCTATACGCCGACGTGGACGCCCGGCACGCAAGAGACCTTCGTGCTGGCCGGCGACTTCGACATCAACAACGACCGCAAGCCGGACAACGAGCTGATGCGCAACCTGGTGGACATTAACGGCGGCAAAGTGCAAGACGAGGTCGGGATCGACACGCGCTACGTGATCCTGGGGGACGTGCCGCTTGCCTCCGAAAAAGACCATAAGGCCGACTACGAGAAGAAGAAGGCGCGAGCCAAGGAATTGAGCATCAAGGTCATGGGGCTGCCGGAGTTCATCGAATACACGGGCAGCCTCCGCTTGGTCAGCGAGCTCCGAAAGCTGGGAAGCAAGGAAGATGTCAACAAGATTCTCAATGACGGCAAGCGGGCTTTGGGCCAACAGGGCTTCCGCTCCCGCCCGGCACCTGAGGGCGGCACCACCGCATCGAACCGGGCACCGCACGCCCCCAGCCCAGCGGGACCGGCAAAGAGCCGGCGCGGAAGAGCCCGAGGCGGGAAATAAGCAGCGAACGTCGGGGCAGGCATTCTACCTGTCTACTCGACCTGTCTACTTGGCATAGCTTGTTGATGGGTGGCGATGGGTGGCTGGGGCTGAGCGAAGCGAAGCCCCAGAGGGCAGGCTAACCGGATTGGCCATGGGCTACCTGATTGGCACGGATGAAGCCGGCTACGGCCCCAACTTCGGGCCGATGGTCGTGTCGGCCACGGTCTGGCACGTGGAGGGCAGCCCGCGCAGTGTTGATCTCTATCGACGGCTAAGCCCGGCCGTCACGCGCGACGGGCATGGAGAGACGGCCGAGGGGGTCGTCTGGATCGCCGATTCGAAGGAACGTCTACCGCGCCGGACACGGCCTGGCGGCGCTGGAGCGGGGCGTTCATGCGGCGCTGGCGGCCTGTCTGGGCCGCCCTAGCGGCTGGCACGACTTGTGGCCCGCGCTGACCGGCCGTCCACCGCCGACCGCCGCGACCGACCCCTGTTGCGGCGACTTCGACTGTGCCCTGCCAGTGGCCGCCGCGGCGGACGACATCGAGCGGGCTGCGGCGATCGTGGCGGGCGCTGCAGCGCCGCCGGGGTACGCCTGCAGACCGTCCGCAGCCGGGCCATCTTTGCCTGCGAGTTCAACCAGCTCGTTGCCGAGCACGGCGGCAAAGGGGCGGCCCTGTCCCACGTGACGACCGGGCTGTTGGGCGAAGCGCTGGACGGCCTCGATGGCGGGCCGGATCGCTCTGCCACGCCCGGGCCGGCTTGGATCATCTGCGACAAGCACGGTGGGCGAAATTACTATGGGCCTCTCTTGCAGCAGCGCTTTCCTGAGACGCTGATCGAAGTCCGCGGCGAAAGCCGTGCCCGCAGCGTGTATCGCTGGCGGCGCGGCGAGCAGAACGTGGAGGCCCATTTCTGCGCCGGCGGCGAGCGGCACCTGCCGGTGGCCCTGGCGTCGATGGTCTCCAAGTACCTGCGCGAAGTGGCCATGCTGGCCTTCAATCGCTTCTGGAGCCTGAAGCTGCCCGACCTCCGGCCCACCGCCGGCTACCCCACCGACGCCCGGAGGTTCCGCCGAGAGATCGCTCAGGCCCAGCGCGAAATGGGCCTGGAAGACGGCGTCTTGTGGCGCGCCTGCTGAGCGTATATGGGAAAGAAGAACGCTGATAATCGCTAATAAGCGCTGAATGGGAGAGGATCGCCGAGGCTTATGCTCCGCTCTCCATTACGCGCTTATTAGCGATTATTAGCGTTCCCCGTCTTTTCCGAAGCTGGACGGACGGCCCGCTCCCGAATGCCTGGCGACGGCCAAAAACGCTGGCGATTTCGCCACGCAGCGCACACAATATGCGGACCCTAGAGACAGAGAGCATCCAGAAGACGGAAGAGAACACTAGCCCGAAGCGCAAGCGAGGGAGGACCCGCCATCGACCGCGCTTCTCCCTCGCTGGCGCGTTGGGCTAGTGTTCAGCGCCAACCGGACAAGTAACCAGGAGACTCCCCATGTCGCAGCTCACCCGCCGCACGTTCGTCAAGTCGGCCGCCGCCGCCAGCACCGCGTTTCCCCTGTTCACCATCGCCGGCACCAAGTCGTCGGGCCAGGTGCTCGGCGCCAACGACACGATCCGCGTCGGCGTCGCCGGCATCAACGGCCGGGGCGGCGCGCACATCGAGCGAGTTCGCTCGGCATCGAAGGGCGTGCAGGTCACCTACCTGATCGATCCCGACACGCAGCCTCTTCGAGTCGCGCAGCAAGCACGATCGAGGAGCAAGGGCGGCAACGACGCCGAAGTGCGTGCAGGACATCCGCAAGGCGCTCGACGACAAGAACCTCGACGCCGTCTCGATCGCCACGCCGAACCACTGGCACTCGCTGATGACGATCTGGGCCTGCCAGGCCGGCAAGGACGTGTACGTCGAGAAGCCGATCAGCCACAACGTCTTCGAAGGCCGCAAGTGCGTCGAGGCGGCCCGCAAGTACAACCGCATCGTGCAGCACGGCACGCAGAGCCGCAGCAGCGGCGGCCGGGCGCAGCGAGATCGCCGCCGTGCAGTCGGGCAAGTACGGCAAGCTGCTCGTCTCGCGAGGGCTACTGCTGCAAGCCGCGCTGGAGCATCGGCACAAGAAGCCGACGCAACGCCGCCGGCGGACCTCGACTTCAACCTCTGGCTCGGCCCGGCCGCCGAGCAGCCGTACCACGGCAACCTGGTCCACTACAACTGGCACTGGTTCTGGGACTTCGGCAACGGCGACATCGGCAACCAGGGCGTCCACGAGATGGACGTCGCCCGCTGGGCGATCCCCGGCGCCACGCTGCCGACGAAGGTCGTGGAGCCTGGGCGGCCGGTTCGGCTACGAGCGACCAGGGCCAGACGCCGAACACGCAGATGGCCGTGATGGAGTTCGGCGACGCGCTGCTGGTCTTCGAGGTCCGCGGCCTGGTGGCGAGCAAGGACGAAGGACTTCCCGTCAAGTCAAGGTGGTCAACGAGTACTACACGACCGAGGGGCGGATCGACGAACGGCAAGTTCTACCCCAAGAACGGCGGCGCAGCCCGAAGACGCTGGCCGACGTTCGACGTCGAGGTCACGCCCGGCGGGGCGTTCGGCAGCTTCATCGACGCCGTCCGCAGCCGCAAGGCGGAAGACCTCAACGCCGACGCCGAAACGGCCACTACTCCGGCCGCTCTGTGCCACCTGGCCAACATCTCCTACCGCCTGGGCGAGCAGGTTTCTTGGGACCAGAAACTCCCCAGTGGCGAGCGGGGGCGTCAGCCCCCTGATAAGCAAGTGGTCACGGAAACCTTCGCCGCCCTGGAAAGCAACCTGACCAAGGGCATCGGCCTGAAGCTCGACGGCCTGACCTACCAGCTCGGCCGCACGCTGGCCTTCGACCCGAAGACGGAGAAGTTCGTGAAAGACCCGCAGGCGGATCAGCTTCTGACGCGGGAGTACCGGGAGCCGTTCGTGGTGGCGGAGAAGGTGTAAACGGGTCTTCCGTCGTGGCCGTGGTAGTCGTGCTCCAATGGATACCGACGATCCTTACCGTACGCCCTCTTCGGCATCCATAGGCCCAGAGACGCGCGCAAGGGTGTGGTTTGCTCGATATCCGGCAGCGTTGATGGGGGCAGGCTGCGCTGCCTGCGTTTCCGTGTGGTTTGGAGTGGCGCTATGGGTTGGCAATTTGAACCTTTTTCCGCGGTTCATGAAATGGAGCCTTTATCCCGGAATCGTCGCGATCAACCTACCGGGAATTGAAGCTGACTCAATGTTGGTCGGCTGGTTGGTGATACTCTTGAGCATGGTAATGTTCTATGGATGCGCTGGCCTATTGCTGGATTTTCTCATCAGGCTCTGTGTCGTGCTCCGAGCCCGGAGATCAACCTAGGACAGGACGGTGAAACGGATATTCTCCTGGCGATATATCAAAGTGAGAACACACCGAATGGCTGGACCAACCCGGCGAAGGACAATCAGAGTGCCCGTGTCCCAGGCCAAGGTAAACCTCTCCGCGTTCATCAAGAAAGCCGGCAAGGATGAGGTTGTCGTCACCGTTCACGGTCGGCCGGCGGCCGTCATTATTGGTTTTGAGGACGAAGACGACTGGTTGGAATACCGGCTGTTGCAAGACGAGCGGTTTCTTGGACGCGTCGCGGAATCTCGGCGGCAATACAAAGAGGGCAAGTTCAAGACGCTCGATGACGCTGGTTAGACATCGGTGAGGACCATTATGACTCGAAGGTCGCCGCGGCTAAGGATTGTGGCCCTGGGCTTCGCTGTCTGCTCGTGTTCGTGGGCCGGCCGCCTGCCGGCCGACGACGAGCCATCGCTGGGAAAGCTCTCGGAGAAATACGAATCCGGCGGCCGCGGGCCGGCCACGGTCTCCACCGGCCGCGGCGATCCTGGCGGCGTCTCCTACGGCACCTATCAGCTCGCCTCGAAGATCGGCCGCGCCGACGAGTTCGTGAAGAAGCACTATCCCGACGAGTTCAAGGGACTCAAGGGCGGCACCCTAGAGTTCACTCGCAAATGGAAGGAGCTGGCCGCAAAGGACCCCGCCGGCCTGCGGAAGAACGAGCACGCCTTCATCCGCGAGACGCACTACGAGCCGCAGGTGAAGAAGCTGGGCAAAGAGCTGGGCCTGGATGTGACGAAGCGCTCGGCCACGCTGCGCAACGTCGTCTGGTCCACCGCTGTGCAGCATGGGCCCAACACCGACGTGATCGTCGTGGCCGCCCGGTCGCTGCTCGCCGGCGGCACGAAGCTCGAAGCGGTCGGCGACGAAAGCCTGATTCGCGCCATCTATGCCGAGCGCGGCGCAAGACGGCCGACGGGAAGTTGGCCCGCTTCAAGGGCGTCTCAGACGATTGGATTCCCGGTTTGACCAAGCGATTCGAGAACGAACTCAAGGATGCTTTGGAAATGCTGCCTCGTGGCATCGGCTTCCAGCCGATGCGGACGCACGGGCTGGAAGCCCGTGCCTCGCCGCGAGGCCCGCTGCTCAAGACCAAGTTCGGCGAGCTGGAGATCTTCCCCCACGACAACCCTTGGAACCAGGAAATCTCCAAGCTCAAGGTCCACGCCCACTCGCGCGACTACGTGACCTCCATCGGTCTGGACAAGGGACTGCACCCTTGCTTTGGCACCGTTTGGCAAGGGGTGCCCAACGGCATTCCGTACGTGGTCGTCTCCGGCGATCAGGCCAAAGTGCCCGTCGAGTTCGAGTATGCCGATGAAAGCGACAAGGGGCCGTATGGGCCTGCGCGTCCGGCTGCGGGCCGACTACGACATCTCGACCTTCCCCAAGAACGTGCGGGTGATCCTCACGGCCTTGAAGAAGTACGGCATGTTCGTGGCGGACAACGGCGGCGACTGGTTCATCACCGGTGTGCCGGACATGCGCTGGAACGACGACGAGCTGAGTCTGCTGAAGCGCGTCAAGGGCCGCGACCTGGAAGCTGTCGATACCGGGCCGCTGGTGCGAGACGAGCGGCGAGGCAAGTAGCCGACCTGTAGCTGAACTCGCCAGAGTTCAGGCTTCCCCGAAGTCTGGCGACTTCGGCTACTTCGCTACGACGAGCCGCCCAGGCCGGCGTTGATGAGCTGCTCCTCGTTGTTGCCCCACATGCCGCCGGTCTGGCTGCCCAGGGCGCCGATGCCGGCCATGACGGCCACCAGGATCAGCGCCAGCATCACAGCGTACTCGGTCGCCGTGGGGCCGTCCTCGTCGCGCAGGAATCGTCGGATGAAGTGGCACATGGGACCTGCATATCGGCGAAGGCCGGAGAAGTGACTTGGGGGCGTCGCGGTTCAGGCTTCCGGCGTCGGACTAGCGGGCTACGGACAAAACACGGTAGCTCGTAGTCTCGATGCCGAAGCTGCCCTGAGGGCGCGACGCGGAGGCGAGCAATCGCTTCCAACTCAACCGTAGGTCAGAGAACGGGGAAGTCAAACGAATGGACCCGTCGCGACAAAAAAACACGCCACCAGACTTTGGAACGCTAATAAACGCTAATGAACGCTAATCGAGGCATTCCGCAAGGCAACACCCGGCCTGCAAGGCCCTTCTTACGGGCAAGCCGGTTAGCTAAACTGGCTGTCTGGTTGTCGAGCTGCCATTGCCGCCATGTTTAGCCTAAGAAGCAACCCCGCCCCGCTTTCCCGTCGCCGGATGCTGGCCCGCTGCGCCTGCGGGTTCGGCTCGGTCGCGCTGGCGCGCGCTGCTGGCTGATTGGAATCAAGCAGAGGCCGTCCCCGAGAAAGGCGATCGCCGGCCCTTTGCGCCGCAGCCGCCGCACTTCAAGGCACGCGCGCGCAACGTCATCTTCCTCTACATGGACGGCGGGCCGTCGCAGGTCGATACGTTCGATCCCAAGCCGCGGCTGGCCGCCGAGCACGGCCAGCCGTTCGCGATGAAGATCGAGCCGACGCAGTTCAACAACAACGGCAACACGCTCGGCCTGCCCGTGGAAGTTCCGGCAGTACGGCGCAGAGCGGCATGCCGGTCAGCGACCTGTTCCCGCACGTCGCCCGGCATGCCGACGACCTGGCGGTCATCCGCTCGATGACCTCCAAGTTCTCCGAGCACACGAACGCCAACTACTTCCTGCACACCGGCAACGGCCTGCAGGGGCGGCCGAGCATGGGCGCCTGGTTCGGCTACGGCCTGGGCAGCGAGTGCCGCGACCTGCCCGGCTTCGTCGTGCTCAACGGCGGCCTGATTCCGCCGGGCGGGCTCGACAACTTCAACAGCGGCTTTCTGCCGGCCACGCTACCAGGGCTCGATCTTCAACGCCGGGCGACCCGCCGGTGGCCAACGTGCGGCCGACCGAGCCGAGCCGGCAGCTGCAGCGGAACAAGCTGGCGCTGCTGCGGCAGCTCGACGCGGCGGCGTCGCTGGACGCGGCTGCCGGCGGCGACGACGCGGTCGAGTCGGCCATCGCCAACTACGAGCTGGCCTTCCGCATGCAGACGGCCGTGCCGGAGCTGATGGACCTGGCCGGCGAGACCGCGGCGACGAAGCGAGCTGTACGGCCTCGACGCCGCCTACGCGCCGACGCGCCACGTTCGGCCGGCAGTGCCTGCTCGCCCGGCGGCTGGTCGAGCGCGGCGTGCGGTTCGTCGAGCTGACCTGCCCGAGCGTCGGCCACGACCGCTGGGACCAGCACAGCGACCTGAAAGACGGGCCACGAGGACAACGCCCGGGCCGTCGATCAGCCGATCGCGGCGCTGCTGAGCGATCTCAAGCAGCGCGGGCTGCTCGGACGAGACGCTGGTCGTCTGGGCGGGCGAGTTCGGCCGCACGCCGTTCGCCCAAGGGTCCGACGGCCGCGACCACAACCCGTTCGGCTTCTCGATCTGGCTGGCCGGCGGCGGCGTCAAGGGCGGCACGATCTACGGCGCGACCGACGAGTACGGCTACAAGGTCGTCGAGAACAAGGTCGAGATCCACGACCTGCACGCCACGATGCTGCACCTGCTGGGCGTCGACCACAAGCGGCTGACCTTCCGCTTCAGCGGCCGCGACATGCGCCTGACCGACGTGCACGGGCATGTGATCGACGCCGTCGTCGGATAAGGTCCTCTAGCCGAAGTCGCCAGACTTCGGAAGGCGCGAGCTGGCCTCTGGCGAGTTCAGCTACGGTGGAGGCCGTCACGTGGCGCACGCGGCTCGCGTGCTGACTCTTCGCACGCGAGCCGCGTGCGCCACGAGAGGGCGAGCCTAGGGGGCACTCCCCGTGTCTGCTCCACAAGCGAGGGCGGTACAATGGCACCGCCTTATGCCAATGCTCCAGTGAGACGATCCGTGACCGAGGCCCTTCACAATCCCCGCCGGCAGTTTGCCATCGACGTCTTGCGCTCGCTCCGCGACGCCGGGTTCGAGGCCTATTGGGCCGGCGGCTGCGTGCGCGACCACCTGCTGGGCCTGGCGCCCAAGGACTTCGACGTGGCGACCAATGCCACGCCCGACGAGGTCCGCCGGCTGTTCGGGCGGCGGCGGACCCTGGCCGTGGGAGCGGCTTTCGGCGTGATCGTGGTGCTCGGCCCTCGCGAAGCCGGCCAGATCGAGGTGACGACCTTTCGCCACGACGGCCGCTACAGCGACGGCCGCCATCCCGACAGCGTCACGTTCGGCACGGCCGAAGAGGACGTCCGCCGCCGCGACTTCACCATCAACGGCATGCTCTACGACCCCATCGCCGAGCGCGTGCTCGATTGCGTCGGCGGTCAGGAGGACCTCCGTGCCGGCGTGATTCGAGCCATCGGCGATTCGCGCCAGCGGTTCGACGAGGACAAGCTGCGGATGCTCCGCGCGGTGCGCTTCGCGGCCCGGCTGGGCTTTCGGCTGGATGATGCCACGCGCGAGGCCATCGGGGTCATGGCCGGCCAGATCACGGTCGTCGCCGCCGAACGCATCGCCCAGGAAATGCGGGCCATCCTCATCCATCCCAGCCGCGCCGAAGGAATCGACCTGTGCCGGCAGGTGGGGTTGCTGGCCGTGATCCTGCCGGAAATCGACGGTGTGAGTCATTCGACGTTGGACGTTGGATGTTCGATGTTGGACGTTCGGCACAAGACGTTGAACGTCCAACGTCCAACGTCCAACGTCCAACATCAAACAACGGACGCAGCCAGGGTCCGGTCGCCCGGTGCGCCCGAAGCCTGTAGCCCGAAGTCCGAGGCCTTGACCCACGTCCTCGACGTCCTGCGGCGGTTGCTCGAGCCGAGTTTTCCCCTGGCCCTGGCGACCTTGTTGCACCAGCTCGCGCCGACGCCTGGCGAAGCCGCCGAGGCCGCCGAGACGGTGTGCCGCCGCTTACGGCTCTCGAACAACGAGACCGAATGCGTGGTCTGGCTCGTGCGGCATCAGCAAGACCTGCGCGAGGCGCGGGCCATGCCCTGGCCGCGGCTCCAGCGGCTGCTCGTCCGCGAGGGGATCGGCGACCTGCTCGACTTTCACGCGGCCGACCTGGCAGCCGCCGGACGCGATGCCGATCCCCTTACGTTCTGTCGTCAACAGCTTGAGCGGTCCAGGGAAGACCTCGACCCGCCGCCGCTGATCACGGGAAACGATCTGATTCGCCATGGCGTGCCTCGCGGCAAGATCTATCAGCCGCTCTTGGATCGGGTGCGGGATGCGCAGCTGCGAGTGCCAAATCGACAGCCCCGCCGCCGCGCTGGCCCTGGTCGATCGGCTGTTGGCGGGCGGCGACGTTGCCGCGTCGCCACACGTTTGGCGCGATTGAATCCGGCATCCACCGCGCGATGCATCGCGTGCCGATTAGCGAAGATTTGCCGGTCGCCGCGCGGCTCGGCGGGGAAATGGGGTGCCCAGGACGATGGAGGTATGTGGGCGACACCGCTATCTCACGGAAGAGGACCAGGAATGGAATCGCGTCATTGTCGGGTGCTGGTTATTGCGCTGGCCTTTGTCGTTAATTGGGCCGCGCCCGCCTCGGCCGCTGAAGAGGTCGAATCGGCGGCATCGGTCGCCGGCCGGCTCAGTGAGCTGGAGGCCGAGCTGGCCGCCCTGCGGCAGCAGATTCACGGCGACCCGACCGCGCCAAGCGGCCCCAGCGGGGGTTGCTGCTGCCAGGCAGCTTGCGGCCAGCCCTGCTGCTGTGAGCCGTGCTGCTGCCTGCCTTGCTGTCAGATGGGCTGGTACGGCGGGGCCGAGCTGGTCTGGGCGCAGCCCGTTCTCCATTTCTCGGATCTGGAGTACGACTACGAAGCCACGCCGCGCATCTGGCTGGGCTACAACGGCTGCGGCCTGGGCGTGCGCGGTCACTGGTGGTGGTTCGACGGCGACGCCGATCCCCGGGCCGAGCTGCTGATTCTCACCCCAAGCATCGTAGCCACCATCACCTCCCAAGAGTCGCTGGAGCTCGACCTGGCCGACCTGGAGGTCACCAAGCTGTTCTCGGCCTGCGGTTCCACAATTGTCGTGGCGGCCGGCGCGCGCGACGTGCGCTACGAGCGCAGGGAACAGCTATTGCAAACTATTGTGAACAACAACGTCTTGATCACGGCCGTCTCGGTAACCGAGCGCGAGCAGATCGAGGCCATTGGCCCGACCGTGGCTGCCGAAGTCGTGACGCCCGTCACCGCCAACTGGTCGGTGTATACCGGTTTTCGGGCGACGATCGGCTTTGGGGACCAGGAGACCTCGGATTTCGTGCAGAACCTGCTGACCGGTGCCGTGTTGGCCATCGACGAAGAGGAGCAGAACGATCGCATCCAGGTGATCGAGCTCGACCTGGGGCTGCAATACGCGGTGGGCCGCTGGTTCGCCCGCGCCGGCTGGCAGGCCCAGCACTGGGACGAGCCGACGAGCTTCAGCCTCGGCGTGCAGGGCTTCGCCGCCGCCCTGGGCGTCAATTACTAGATGCCGAGTCAATCGCAGTCGCTTCGCGGCGATCAAATGAATTCGACCCGGTTCCGTATCTCGTGAGGTTCCAACACCTCCCAGAGGAGTTCCAGGCTCCGAATCACCTCGCCCACCGTACGGGACTGCTGGTGGCAATAGACGATGCCCGGATGATCAAGCGCGTGGCGTTGATTGCCGAGGAAGCCGCTATCATTCGTGTAAATCACCCGGCCCTGAGCTCGTGCGAAGACCACATGATCATCGTCGTCTGCTCCGAGCAGGGCGGCATCGGCGGTCGTCGTCACGTCGATGCCACGGCGGCGGAGGCCGTCAGCGATCGCCGGATCGACGTGCTCGTCAAGATGATACCGGATCGTCCGCGGCATGCTTTCCCGCCAGCTTTTCTGCGAGAGGCGACGGGGTTTGCCTTTTCAGGCTTTCTACAAAGTCCGTCTCCTCTCGCATCTGCTGCTGAATCTCTGGCCGATGGTCCCAGTAGTACGCTAGCGCCGCATAGATGTCCCCCAGCGTGACCTGCGGAAACCGGAAGGCAATCTCGTCGGGGGAAAGCCCTTGCAGATTGTGCCACACGTGGATGTCTTGCACGCGAATCCGCGTACCGGCAACGCACGGCTTGCCACCGCAGACCGTGGGCTTGGACTCGATGTGGCCGCTGAGTGTTTCAAGGGAATTGAGCGCTTCGTTCATGTCTCCATGATACGCTTAGCAGGAGCGGCCTCCTAGTTCGGCGATCAGCCGTTTTTCAGATACCAGCGGCCGTCAATCTTCTGAAAGATGATCGTCGTCCGCTCGGCGATGGGCTTTTTCAGCCGAAACGTGGCGACGGTCGAGTCGTCGTCGAATTGCGGCTTCTGGCCGGCGATGGACTTCAGCTCGGCCAGCAGCTCGCCGGCCCTTTCCTTGCCGAAGTGTTCGGCGAGTTTTTCCACCGAGCCCACGGCCTCGACAATCGCACGGACGTCGTCGGAGGTCGGAAACTCTCGCAGGAACTTGAGGTGCTCTTTGGCCTCGAGGCAGCGAATGGCCAGACGGATCGTCTCCTGCACGTCGTCACGACCGGCCCTGGCGAGCCATTCCACCGCTGCTTCGGGGGTCTTGGCCGCGGTGGCGTCGGACTGCTGTACGGCATCCGCCTTGCCCGCCGCGCGATAGACGGCGCTGGCGATGGCCGGGATGTCGCCCTCGCCCGCCACCCACAGCTCGCCGGGGGCCGAAAGGGCCAGGAGCGCCGGCACGTCGCCATATTTCACCGCGCCAGGCAGAAAGTTCACGTCATCGATGGCCGTGAGCTTCGCGAAACGGAAGCCGCCCGTGCCGATCGCCGCCCGGTCGATTGCCCCGCCGGCCTGTGCCCGCGCGGCGGCGGCCCAAATACCGGCCGCGCCGTCCACGCCCACCAGATGCACCTTTTCCGGCTTCAGGTCGTGGCCGCGGACGAAGGCGATTACGGTGAGGAGGTCGCTCGTCCGCTGCGCGAAAAGCGATTGATTGTAGCCGTAGGTATAGCCGGCATACTGCTGCCACGGCAGGCCGCCACGGATGTCCAGCCGCTGACGCTCGGCCGGCTTGCCGTCGGCCAGGAACTCGCCCTGATAAAGGAGGTCGATGCCAACGACGGTGGTGCCACGGGCCAGCAGCTTCTTGACGGCCGCCGCCGGCGAGCCGTCGCTGCCGTATAGACCGGCCTTACCCTGCTCGTGGGCCCAGATCACGACCTGTTTGTTCCACTTTTTGGGATGCAGGAAGAGCACGGGCACTTCCTCGCCGGCCGGCTTGTTGCGCACCAGCCCGGCCATCTCCATGTACTCGCCCCGGTCGTTCTTCACCGGCTCTTGCCAATCCAAATCGCCGAAGGCCGGCAGCCGCCGCGAGAGGAGCACGTCCCAAGCACCGCCGACCACGCGGCGGAACTCGGCTAGCGACTTGGCATCGCGAGGCGCGAGCGCGGCCGTCTGCTTGTCGGCGAGCTCGGTCATGTGCTTCAGGAGAGAGCGTTCGTAATCGTCGCCGGTATTGGGCCGGGGGTGCTTGTCGTCCCAGACGCTCATCTCGGCCTGCGTCAGCGGCTTGAAGTCGCGCTCGATCAGGTTGGGCACCGCGTGCCCCAGGCCCAGGTGCTTGTTGAACCAGAGGTACATCGATGCCCGGCTGGCGGCATTGTAATTGTGCGGATACTGGAGGTTGGCGTTGAGGAACACATTCTCCCGTTTGCCCAGCAGCGTGTAGAGCTGCTGCAGCTCGGGGAAGCCCTTGTGGACCATGTCCTGCGTCCAGTCGTTGGCGGCCGTCATGCCCTGCGGCTTGGGGGCGAAGAGGGCGGCGAACTCGATGTTGCCGGTGCCGACCCGCAGGAACGAGGCGTTCTCGCACGTGCAGCCGCCTTGCATCGCCGTGGAGACCATCACGGCCGGGAAGGCGACGGCCGGCCGCGGATCGACGGCGCAGAGCATGAACGTCTGCGTGCCGCCGCCGCTGGCCCCGGTGACGCCGATGCGGGCCGGATCGACGTCGGGCAGCTCGCTGAGCCAATCGAGCGCCCGGATCGAGTTCCAGGTTTGCAGGCCCATCATCGTTTGCAGCCGCAGCTCGGCCTGCGGGCTGAAGAAGCCCCAGTTCTCGGGCGTGTTCATCTTTTCCCGCACGCCGGGACGATGATCGATCTGCACGCTGTCGGCATAGCCGAGCATGTCGTAGTGGAACACGACGCAGCCCATTCGGGCCAGCTGCACGCAGCGGGCCTGGAGCGGGCTGCGGGCGGCCGCCTCGAAGCGTTCTGCACGCTATCGAGTCTCGTCCTTGACGCCCTTGTCGTCGCGGTTGATGAACCGGCCGGCCTGCCAATGGCCGTGCGGGCAAAGCACGCCGGGCAACCGGCCTTTCTTGCCGACGGGGCGATAGAGGCTGCCCGTGACGAAGTGGCCCGGATAGCTCTCGAAGTACACCTTCTCGACCGTGTAGTCGCCGCGGTCGATCTTGCCGTGCACGACGGCGCTGGTGGACGTCTTGGTCGGCATCGGCCACAGGCCCTGCGAGACAAGCAATTGGCGGCGCAGGTAATCGGCCCGCTTCGCCCAGGCCTCGCGCGAGGTGGGGACCTCAAACGGGAAGTAAGCGTCGAGGTTCTTGACCTTCTCCAAGCGGCGGTCGGCGGGCACCTTGCCGGCCGGGAGCGTTCGCGGGGCGTCGGCCAGGGCAGTTGTCGTGGCGACGTGGACGACGAGAAGGCTGAGGCCGAAGCGCAGGTTTGGCATGGGCATAAAAAGAACTTGTGTTGGCGAGCGATGCCGGGTTAGCCGGGGAGATCGAGGCTGCGACCGCTAACCTACTTTGCCCCGCCGCGCCTTGCAACGAATTGCCGCGGTGCGCGTCGCGAAATCGACTCCCGACCCCTTACTTGCGCAGTGGCACAGACTTCAATTGGCCCTGGCCGCCACCGACTATGATGCGGTCGCCCTCACGGTTGCCTTCTCGCGACACAGTAAGGCTGTGAGCCCTGCCGTCTACGGCCTTGACCTCCGACAACACATCGAGCGTTTCCGGATCGATCGATCGCACGTGGCCATCGGCGCACGCGACGACGAGCCGCCGGCCGTCGCCCGACCAGGCCACAGCGAGCGGGCGCTCGGCAGCCGGGCAAAACGGACCATGCGGCCGATCGTCGGCTGCCACAGCCGCACGGTGCGGTCGTCGCTCGCCGAGGCCAGCAGCGGCGGAGCCTCCTTCGCTTCGCCCGGCCGCACGGCCAGATCGTGGACCGCGGCGGTGTGGTTATCGAGAGTGCGCACGGGGCGGCCGTTTTCCACGTCCCAGACCCGCACAGAGTTATCGGCCCCGGCGCTGACCAGGGTCTTTCCGTCGGGTAGGTAGCACACGGCCAGCACGCCGCGAGAATGCCCCTGGAGCTTGTGGAGGCGTTTTCCGGACGAGGCGTCGAGAATGGCGACCGTGTGATCGTAGGAGGCCGTCGCCAGCTGTCGGCCGTCAGGGCTCCAGGCGACGGCGTAGATCAAGTCGCCCTGCGGCTCGGCGCGGTAGGCGAGCTTGCCTTCCGGCCAGGAGATGACCTCGACCATGCCCGCTTCGGCGGGCGCGCCGCCACCCACGGCCAGGAAATCGCCGCGGGGTGAAAAGGCCAGGTCGTGAACGTGAGGCAGGGCGGTCTTCAGCGTGCCGTTTTTCACTCCGCCACCCTTCCGCGAGTCTTGCGGCTTGAGCTCCGGATACGAGACCTGTCGCAGCCCAGCCTGCGACCCAGCGAGCACCGTCTTGCCGTCAGGCGCAACGGCCAGCGCCGTCACCGGAGGGGCGATCACCGGCTCAGCCGCCCGGGCGCCCTCGAAGGCCATCGCGACCGTCAATGCCGCACTCAGCCAGATGCCGCGGTGGCTCATGTTGCTTGACGCGTTCGCTGATGAATACCGTCCCTGAATGGGCTATCCTTCGTGGTTGCCATTGTAATCTCGTGGCAGCTGCACGGGTCACTCAAGAAACCAAGGCGACGGGCTCGATCATGACGGAGAACAGCTTCGCGTTCGATGCCTACGTCTACGGCCCGGCGGTCGCCGAGCTGCTCTTGCCGCGCCGGGAATGTTCGCTCGGGCCGGGCCAGCCAAACGACGCCGCCGAGGACCGGCTCAGGGGGCTGACTCCAGCAGCGCTGCTCGACGGCCGGCAGGCGGCGGACGGCGGCATGGCGCAGGCCTGTCTGGCGGGGCTGTGGCTGTACCACGATTATCTCGACGAATCGCACGCCATCAGCCAGGAAATCCATACGCCCAGCGGCAGCTTCTGGCACGGCATCTTGCACCGCCGCGAGGGAGACTTCGACAACGCGAAGTACTGGTTCCGCCGCGTCGGCAATCACGCCGTGTTCGCAAGACTGCGGAAAGCCGCGGCAGCAGCCGTGACCGCCGCGTCGGGAGGGCAACCGTTAGACGCCGCCGCGACCTCTCTGGTAACGGAGGCCGCCTGGGACCCGCTGGGCTTCGTCGATCTCTGCGGGGCCGCATCGCGGTTTGCGGGACGGGTTTCCAGTCCCTCCGTAGTTCATCCCACCGTCGCCCTCTGTCAAGCGATCCAAGCCCGTGAATGGGAGCTGCTTTTCGATCACTGCTATCGGGCAGCGGGCGGCCAGGGTGACAAGGTGACAAGGTGAGGGCAGAAGCCGTTGGACGTTCGGCCCCCTCACCCCTTATATCCTCACCGCTCGTCCGTGACGCGACCATACGCCGGGATGGCCGGCACAACGTCGTCCCCCAGGTCGGTCTTGATGTGGATCTTGCCGGCCACGTTGCCCGACTTGCTCGGGTTGAACGTCACCCGCAAGAGGTGATAGGTCTTGGCGTCGCTGGGGGTCTGGACCTCGAAGCAGTCGTCGCATTGAACCTCGGTGATGCGAAACGGGCGGGCGGCGCGGACCACGACCGGCTTGGTGATCTTCTGGCCGGCCTTCACGTCGCCGAACACCAGGGGCGAGGGACTGACGGTGACTTCCGACTCGACACGGCCTTCCACGTCGATGGGGATGCGAGCCAGTTGCCCGTCGTTGGTCACGATGCTGAGCTGGTCCTTCAGGTAGCCCAGCGGCGCCTGCGGGCCCAGACGCACGACCAAGCGGTATTCGACCTGCCCCTCGGCGCGGCGCTTTTCGAACAGCTCGGCCTCCAGGTGCGGGTTGGCAGTTCGGACATCGACGATTTCCCAGTCGTTTCGCCCGGCGTAGAGCACGTCGATCGTCTGCTCCGGCCGCGAGCCCAGGCGGACCGGGCCGAAGTTGATGCTGCCTGGACTGAAGACGACGTCGCTGCGGATGAACCCTGCCACGCGCAGTTGGACCTGCGCCGGGAAGGGCTGGTCGATGGTCACGGTGATGGCGACGTTCCTTTGGCCCTTGAAGTTCGTCGTGTCCAGCACGACGATGATCTCCGCCGATTCGCGCGAGCGCAGCACGGGCTTGGTGACGACGGTCCGCACACACTCGCAGTTGGCGCTGGCGTGCTGGATGTGGATGGTCTCTTTGAAGAGATTGGTGGCCACAAAGCGGTGCTCGGCCCGGGCGCCAGCGGCCACGGTGCCAAAGTCGTGCGCCGTCTCCCGGAACATTTTCCGGGCCCATTCCTGGGCGTTGGCCGCCGGGCCGCAAAGCGTGGCAACGAGGAAGGCCAGGAGATAGGCGGTCCGACGCACGTTGCTGCTCCCCCTGACTGGCCTCGGCTGAGCGATGTGTGGTGGCGCGGCAGACCGCATCACTCCGCTAGCATCCGCGGGAGAGTGGCGGTCGGGGCGGAAATCTAGGGTGCGACTTCAACCCTGTCAATTTCACCGGATGCATGCGCCGCTGGCGGCGCAGCAGGCTCCCCAGGCGCTCTCCCAATCTTCGGCTGCGCGCCGCAGGAACGATTAGCCGATTGACCGACGCACCGGCGGTTTCGCTCGCCCGGGATGGCTGCTGGGCCGACCGGGAGCCTACGGCAGTTGACTTGCGCGCAGGAACGGCAACAATGGTGGTCGCGCCGGGGAACCTGGCGGAGCTTGGCGGTGTCTGGAGAAAACGGGGGGCGATCTTGCGCTCCGCCGGCAGGTTCCCGTCTTGCGGCGCGATTCCCCTTGCGACGCTTTGCGGGGTTGCTATAGTAATTGGTTTTCGTGGCGTGCCTTGGGTCAGCTAGCGTAGCTCAACTGGCAGAGCAGCTGATTTGTAATCAGCAGGTTGTGGGTTCAAGTCCCTCCGCTAGCTCGTCAGTCCCGCTGAAACCGGTCCGCTGAGAACGCTCCGCTGACAACGATTGCAGCTTGGACGAACCCTCGGGCCGGCAAACCGTCGCGCCGCCGCCGGCCCCAAGCATGGGAAGAGATACCAGGTTCCCGGATCGCCATCGACACCGATCTTTGTCGGAACGCAGCGGAGGGTTACCCAAGCGGCCAAAGGGGTCAGACTGTAAATCTGATGGCGCCAGCCTTCGCAGGTTCGAATCCTGCACCCTCCAGTTGGAATGACGAATGACGAAGTCCGAATGACGAAGGGCAGGATCACGAGACGGCGGCGGTCGGGGCAGCGAGGGAGCGAGTTTCGGAAACCGGAAGATTGGGGAAGAAAGCTGACTTCGACATTCGAGCTTCGTCATTCGTCATTGCCTGTGCGGGTGTAGCTCAATGGTAGAGCGTCAGCCTTCCAAGCTGGTCACGAGGGTTCGATTCCCTTCACCCGCTTGGACGCCAGGCGTTGGATCAAGGGCCGGAATGGATCAACGGGCGGGATCGGGGCAAGCGGCTGCTGTAGCTCAGTCGGTAGAGCGCGTCCTTGGTAAGGACGAGGTCCTGGGTTCAAGTCCCAGCAGCAGCTCTTGTGAGTCGAGTGTAGTAGTCGAATGTAGTCGAATACTGGGTTGATCGGTTTTCAGTCGTTTCCCATTCACGTGAGACAGGTAGGAACGACAATGGCGAAGGACACCTTTCGAGCGGACCAAGCCGCACGTCAACGTCGGCACCATCGGTCACATCGACCACGGCAAGACCACGCTGACCGCCGCGATCGTCGCCGTGCAAGCCGGCCAAGGGCATGGCGAAGGTCAAGACGTACGCCGAAATCGCCAAGGGCGGCACGGTCCGCGACGAGACCAAGACGGTGACCATCGCCGTCGCGCACGTCGAGTACGAGACGCGACAAGCGGCACTACGCCCACATCGACTGCCCCGGCCACGCCGACTACATCAAGAACATGATCACCGGCGCCGCCCAGATGGACGGCGCGATCCTGGTCGTCGCCGCCGACGACGGCCCGATGCCGCAGACCCGCGAGCACATCCTGCTCGCCCGCCAGGTCGGCGTGCCGCGCATCGTCGTCTTCCTGAACAAGATCGACCTGGTCGACGACCCCGAGCTGCTCGAGCTGGTCGAGATGGAAGTCCGCGAGCTGCTCAACAAGTACGAGTTCCCCGGCGACGAGATCCCGATCGTCCGCGGCACGTCGCATGCCGGCCTGCCAGAACCCGACGGACGCGGCGGCCAGCAAGTGCATCGACGAGCTGATGGACGCGCTCGACGCGTACATCCCGCAGCCGGAGCGCGAGGAGGACAAGCCGTTCCTGATGTCGATCGAAGACGTGTTCTCGATCAAGGGCCGCGGCACGGTGGCCACCGGCCGTATCGAGCGCGGCGTGGTCAAGGTCGGCGACGAAGTCGAGATCGTCGGCCTGCGCAAGGAGCCGCGAAGACGGTCGTCACCGGCGTCGAGATGTTCAACAAGACGCTCGAGCAAGGCGAGGCCGGCGACAACGTCGGCTGCTGCTCCGCGGCGTGGAGCGCGACGACATCGAGCGCGGCCAGGTGCTGGCCAAGCCCGGCTCGATCACGCCGCACACGAAGTTCGAGGCGCGAGGTCTACGTGCTGTCGAAGGAAGAAGGCGGCCGGCACACGCCGTTCTTCAGCGGCTACCGGCCGCAGTTCTACTTCCGCACGACCGACGTGACCGGCACGGCCAAGCTGCTGGGCGGCGCGGAGATGTGCATGCCCGGCGACAACGTCGAGGATGACGGTCGAGCTGCATCAAGCCGATCGCCATGGACGAGGGCCTGCGCTTCGCCATCCGCGAAGGCGGCCGGACCGTCGGCTCGGGCGTCGTGACGAAGATCCTCGAGTAGGCAGTGCATGGATTAATGGCGAAGGCATGACGAGTGAGCGAATGGCTTCGTGAGTCATCGGTGGCCTGGAGTTAGGATCGTTCACCCTAGGGGTGTAGCTCAATTGGTAGAGCACTGGTCTCCAAAACCAGCGGTTGGGGGTTCAAGTCCCTCCGCCCCTGCCTGGCTCAGGCGCTAGCGCTCGATGGGTCGTCGCCTTGCGGCGGGAGGCGAGAAGTCGATCGACGTGTTGAGCCGCAAGGATAGCCCGCGTCTCGAGGAGTTGCCCGTGAGTGGTTTCGTTCAAGGAGTTGGCGCGAGTCGGCCTTTACAAGCGGACCCAGGGCCGGATCACGCGTCAGATTACGGCCGCCGCGCTGTTCGTCACGGTCGCGCTAGGGTGCTGGCGATTGTCGGACCTCCTCAGGCATTGGCCGTGGCTGCAAGATCGGGCGCCGGGCGTGGAGTACGCCATTCCCGGCGTGCTGCTGGCTTTGGGGGGGTGGTTTTGCTATCGCCTGGTGAACTTTCCGACCTTCGCCGACTTCCTGATCGCCGTCGAGGCAGAGATGGCGAAGGTCAGTTGGCCCTCCCGCCGCGAGCTGATCCGCGCGACCGTCGTGGTCCTGGTGACCATGCTGGTCCTTACCATCATGCTGTACATCTACGACACGGTTTGGTCGCTGCTCTTGTATGAGCTCTTGAACATCTCGGGTAAGAAATGACCGGGGGGCGCGGAAGTGATTGGGGTGGATGACTTAAGGGGGAGCGGCGTGTTCGACGAGTCGCGCGAGCAAGTGCCTGATTCCGTCAGTGAGCAAGGGGAATCCCTGCGCGGAAGCTCGCCCGGCCGGCGAAGGTCCGCCTTCCTCGCCCGAGGAACGTGCGGGCCTTCGAGCGCAAAGCGGCCATGACGCGCAGCGGCGCCATGACGCGCAGCGAGGTCATGACGCGGAGGCGGCGGCAACCGAGGAGGCTCCATCGACGCCCGCCGAAGATGATGCCGCGGAGAGTGTGCCAGCCGCTTCACCCGACGATGCGGACGCCACGAGCGACGACGCTGACGCACTGAGCGACGACGCTGACGCACTGAGCGACGACGCTGACGCACTGAGCGATGCCGACGGTGCCGATTTGCCGGAGGGGGAATCGGCCCCGTCCACCAAGTCGGACAAGATGGATTGGTACATCCTCAAGGTGCAAAGCAACCGCGAGGATTCGATCCGCGACGGATTGTTGCGGCGCGTGAAGGTCGCCGGCCTGGACGAGTACTTCGACGAGGTCGATTGTCCCGACCGAAACCGTCTCGGAATACAAGGACGGCAAGCAGCCGCACCGGCAAGCAAAAGCTGTGGCCGGGGTACCTCGTCGTGCACATGGAGATCAACGAGGAGACCTGGTTCCTCGTGCGGGAAACGCCGGGCATCGGCGATTTCACCGGCGCGGGCGGCAAGCCGACCCCGATGCTGGCCAGCGAAGTGGAGAAGATCCTCCGGCTGGTGCATCCCGAGCGGCACGCGGCCAAGGAGAAGGCGCCGGTGAAGATCGCCTTCGAGATGGGCGACCGGGTCAAGATCAAGGAAGGCACCTTCCAGAACTTCGATGGCGAAGTGTGCGGCATCGACCACGCCAACGGCCGCGTCACCGTGATGACCGAAATCTTCAGCCGCAAGACGCCGGTCGAATTCGATTATTGGCAGATTGAGCGGGTTTAGGTCCTTTGTCCCTAGTCCTTTGTCATTTGTTGTGTGGGGAAGTGACAGGCGAAGGACCAGGGACAAAGGACAAGGACAAGGACAAAGGACAAAGGACAAAGGACAAAGGACAAAGGACAAAGGACTAATGGCCAAACAACTCGTTGGCAGCGTGAAGTTCCAGTGTCCGGGCGGCCAGGCGACGCCGGCCCCGCCGGTGGGCACTTCGTTGGGCAAGTTCGGCGTGAACCTGGGCCAGTTCGTGCAGCAGTTCAACGACCGCACGCGCGATGCCGGCGGCATGCCCATCCCGGTCGTGGTGAACGTGTACAACGATCGCTCGTTCGATTTCGTCTGCAAGAGTCCGCCGGCGGCGGCCCTCTTGAAGAAGGCGGCCGCGATCGCCAAGGGCTCCGGCGTGCCGAACAAGGAGAAGGTGGGCAAGGTGACCTCGGCCCAGGTGGCGGAGGTCGCCAAGATGAAGATGGCCGATCTCAACGCCCGGGACATGGACCACGCCAAGCGAGTCATCGAAGGAACCGCCCGCAGCATGGGGCTCGTTGTCGAGGGATAGTCAGTTGTCAGTTGTCAGTGGTCAGTTGTCAGTTGTCGGTTGTTGCGGCTTAGCGGGCCGGCGCGATTGACGCCAACAGCTCACCACTCACCACTCACCACTCACCACTCACCACTCACCACTGACAATTGCCAACTGACCAATGCCCAAAAAATCCAAACGCTTCCGATCGCTTCAGCAGAAGCACAACGCCGAGCAGGCGCTGGAGCTTCCCAAGGCGGTCGAGGTGCTCAAGCAGTTCGGCACGACGAAGTTCGATCAGACGGTCGAAGTCGCCATGCGTCTGGGCGTGGACGCGCGCCAGGCCGATCAGCTCGTGCGCGGTTCGGTCGTGCTGCCGCACGGCATCGGCAAGTCGTTGCGCGTGGTCGTGTTCGCCAAGGGCGACAAGGCCGAGGAGGCCAAGGCCGCTGGGGCCGATGCTGTCGGCGAGGACGACTTGGCCAAGCGCATCAAGGACGGTTGGCTGGATTTCGACGTGTGCATCGCGGCGCCAGACATGATGGGCCTCGTCGGCCCGCTGGGTAAGACACTGGGGCCCAAGGGCCTGATGCCGTCCCCCGCGCCGGCACGGTGACTCCGGAAATCGGCAAGACGGTGAAAGAATACAAGGCCGGCAAAGTGGAGTTTCGCAACGACGCCACCGGCATCGTCCATGCGGTGGCCGGCAAGCTGAGCTTCGACACGCCGAAGCTGACGGAGAACATCCGGGCCTTTATCGACCACATCCTGGGGATGAAGCCCGCCGCCATCAAAGGCCAGTACGTGAAGAGCATCTACATCAGCGCCACGATGAGCCCTGGGATTCAGATTGTGGCGTGAACTTGTCAGTTGTCCGTGGTCAGTGGTTGAGTGGTTGACCACGGATCGCGAATCGAAAACTGACAACTGACAACTGACCACTGACAAGACAACCATGAGCAAATACGTCAAACAACTTCTGGCCGATCACCTGCGGAAGCAGTGGCAGGGGGTCGAGGGCGCGCTGTTGGTCAATGTCAGCGGCATGAAGCCCAACGCCAGCATGAAGCTTCGCCGCGAGCTGCGGCAGAAGAACATCCATTTGCAGATGGTCAAGAACTCGCTGGCCCGGCTGGCAGCCGACGGTACGCCGTTGGCCCCGGCCTTCCAGGATTTGAATACGCCCACGGCTGTCGTGTGGGGCGGCGAAGACATCGTCAGCTTGGCCAAGGAGGTCGTCCGCCTGGCCAAGATGGAGGCCTATGCCCCCTTCGGCCCGCTGGGCGGAGTCATGGAGGGGGAACGGCTGACGGGCGACGACGTGATCGGCGTCAGCAAGTGGCCCAGCCGCAAGGAACAGCTCAGCCTGCTGGTGGGCCAGATCCTCGCGCCGGGAGCGAATCTCTCCAGCCAGTTGCTTGGTCCGGGACGCAAGCTGGCTAGCCAGGTCAAGAAAAAGAGCGAAGGGGCTGAGGAAGAGCCGGCGGTGGAAGCGCCTGCAGCCGAAGCAGCGCCGAGTCCGCGCCGGCCGCTACGTCGCCGGCCGCGGCCGAGCCGACACCCGCACCTTCCGCCGAACCGCCCGCCGCACCAGCCGCAGGCTAAACCGCCAGCGTTTCACCGCGCTGCTCGCAAGACAACTGACCACTGACCACTGACAACTGACCACTGACAAATCACCACTGACAAATCACCCGCCAGAAAGGAGCCGCCATGTCCGCTGCCACTGCCACGTTTTCCGACGACACCAAAACGATCGGCGACAAGATCGCCGGGCTCACGCTCAAAGAAGCCAAGGAGCTGAGCGACTACCTGAAGGACGTCTACGGCATCGAGCCGGCCGCCGGTGGAGCGGTGATGATCGCTCCTCCGACCGGCGACGGTGCCGGCGGCGGCAAGCCCGCCGAGAAGACTGAGTTCGACGTGATCCTCAAGGGCTTCGACGCCGCCAAGAAGGTGAACGTGATCAAGATCGTCCGCGAGATCACCGGCCATGAGCCTGATGGACGGCAAGAAGGCCGTCGAAGGCGCTCCGACGAAGCTCAAGGAAGGGGTCAGCAAGGAAGAGGCCGAGCAGCTCAAGAAGAAGGTCGAAGAAGCTGGCGGCCAGGTCGAGATCAAGTAGCAATCATTCCGCAGTACGTGGCACGAAGTTGCGTTCTTACGGCATTGCGTTGTGATGGCGAGCGGGCCGGTCCGCCTCGCCTGTTCCCCGTTACGCGAGCAAGCTTCGGCCTGCCGCGTTGAGGTTCTTCCAGGGAGGGGCGCGAGGAACGGATTGCCCGCTGACTTCCTTCCGTGCTGCCCCTCGCATCGGCCTGGTGCCTTGCGTTGAACCATTCGCTGACGTACGTCCTGCGCCGTCCGCCAGGTAACCAGCGAGATGCTGCGCGCCGCCGACTCCCAGTACCAGGCACGCTCCGCGTGCGGTCAGCCAGACAGAACACGGCCGGGCCACACAACCCCGGTCCACGCACTGCCGGTCCAGACACTGCCGGTCCAGACACTGCCGGACGGCACACGGAGTGTGCCCGCTACTCCATCGTCCGAGAATAACTCCACCGCTCCCCGAGGAGTTTGAGATTCATGGCAACGTCCCCCGTCCGCCGCATCATTCCGAAAGAAGTCCGTCGCTTCGGCAGCGTCCCCGAGCTGTTCGAGAGTCCCGACCTGACGGAGATCCAGACCCGTCAGCTACGAGCGCTTCCTGCAGGCCGACGACGCGCCGGAGAAGCGCGAAGACCGCGGCCTCGAAGGCGTGCTGCGCGAGATCTTCCCGATCGAGAGCTACGACAAGACGCTCGCGCCTCGAGTACCTCCGCTACGAGCTGGGCAAGCCGCGCTACGACGCCGGACGAGTGCCGCCAGCTGCGCCTGACCTACGGCCGGCCGTTCCGCGTCTGGCTGCGGCTGAACAAGGAGCAGCCGGTCGAGGAAGAAGTCTACCTCGGCGACATGCCGATCATGATCGGCGGCGGCGAGTTCATCATCAACGGCGCCGAGCGCGTCGTCGTCAGCCAGCTGCACCGCTCGCCCGGCGTCGACTTCGTCGTCGAGACGCGAAGCCGGCGAGCGCAAGCTGCACTCCTGCCGCATCATCCCCGAGCGCGGCAGCTGGATCGAGCTCAACGTCACCAAGAAGGACACGCTCGGCGTCCGCATCGACCAGAGCGGCAAGTTCTCGGCCATGACGCTGCTGCGGGCGATGGAGCCCCAAGTACAGCACCGACGCCGACATCCTCCGGGCGTTCTACGAGACCGACGACCGAGAAGGTCGTCGACGGCCGCAGCGTCGGCAAGATCGAAGGCAAGATCGCCGTCGGCGACGTCGTCGATCCCGCCGGCAGCGACCGGGCCGGCGAGATCATCGTCGAAGCCGGCCAGAAGATCACCAAGAACGCCGGCCGAGACGATCTGCACCTCGCGGCGTGACGCAAGGTCGAGGTGATCGACGACGCCCAAGGACCCGCTGATCCTCAACAGCCTGGCCGAGGACACGACCGCCAGCCACGAAGAGGCGCTGCTGCGGATCTACCAGCGGCTGCGGCCGGGCAACCCGCCGCAGCTCGAGAAGGCCAGGGAGCTGTTCCAGGAGAAGTTCCACGACGCCAACCGCTATCGCCTGGGCCGCGTCGGCCGCTTCCGCATCAACCGCAAGTTCGAGCAGAACGTCGCCGAAGACGGAGATGACGCTGCGGCCGGAGGACTTCGTCAACGCGATCAAGTACCTGCTGCGAGCTGCGCGATCGGCGAGCGAGGCGCCAGATCGACGACATCGACCACCTCGGCAACCGCCGCCTGCGGACGATCGACGAGCTGGCCGCCGACGAGCTGCGCAAGGGCTTCCTCAAGCTCCGCCGCACCGTGCAGGAGCGGATGAGCCATCAAGGACCAGGAGGACATGACGCCGCGGAGCGCTCATCAACCCCAAGAGCATCTCGGCGGCCATCGAGTACTTCTTCGGCCGCGGCGAGCTGTCGCAGGTCGTCGACCAGACCAACCCGCTGTCGCAGCTCACGCACGAGCGGCGGCTGTCGGCCCTCGGGCCCGGGCGGCCTGAACCGCAAGCGGGCCGGCTTCGAGGTGCGCGACGTGCACATCTCGCACTACGGCCGCATCTGCCCGATCGAGACGCCGGAAGGCACGAACATCGGCCTGATCTCGCAGCCTGGCGATCTACGCCGGCGTCGATGAGTACGGCTTCCTGATCACGCCGTACCGCAAGGTGCACAAGCGGCAAGCTGACCGACGAGGTCGAGTGGCTGCGGGCCGACGAGGAGATCGACGGCCTACCTCGCGCCGGCCGACACGCCGATCGACGAACGACAAGATCTCACGGCGAGCGCGTCATCGCCCGCTATCGGCGGCGACTTCGAGATCGGTCGCCGCCGAGCAAGGTCGCAGTACATCGACGTCGCGCCCAAGCAGATGGTCGGCGTCTCGGCCGGGCTGATCCCGTTCCTCGAGCACGACGACGCCAACCGCGCGCTGATGGGCTCGAACATGCAGCGGCAGGCGGTGCCGCTGCTGGTCACCGAGCCGCCGATCGTCGCCACCGGGCTGGAGACGGACGTGGCCCGCAACTCGCGGCATGGTCGTCCGGGCCGAACGCGCCGGCACGGTCACCTACGTCGACGCCGACGCGCATCGAGATCGACGAGCGACGAGTACGTGCTGCGGAAGTTCGTCGGGCCTCAACGAGCGGACCTGCCTGAACCAGAAGCCGATCGTCAAGGTCGGCGCAGAAGGTCGAAGAAGGGCCAGATCATCGCCGACGGCGCCGCGACGCAGCAACGGCGAGCTGGCGCTGGGCCGCAACGTGCTCGTCGCGTTCATGTCGTGGGACGGCTACAACTTCGAGGACGCGATCATCATCAGCGAGGAGCTGGTGCAAGAACGACACCTACACCTCGATCCACATCGAGGAGTTCGACGTCGAAATCCGCGAGACGAAGCTCGGCCAGGAAGAGTTCACGCGCGACATTCCGAACGTCAGCCGAGAAGGCGCTGCGCAACCTCGACGAGAACGGCATCGTCCGCGTCGGCACGTTCGTCGAGCCCGGGCGACATCCTGGTCGGCAAGGTCTCGCCGAAGAGTCGAAGAGCGAGCTGACGCCGGAAGAGAAGCTGCTGCACGCGATCTTCGGCCGGGCCGGCGAAGACGTGAAGAACGACTCGCTCGAAGTGCCCGTCGGGCGTCGAAGGCATCGTCATCGACACGCAGCGGTTCAGCCGCCGGATGAGCATGACCGGAAGACGAGCAGAAGGAGTTCGACAAGGAGCAGAAGGAGGCCGAGACCGAAGGCAACAAGCAGATCGCCGAGCAGTTCCGCGACGATGGTCGACGAGCTCGACGAGGTGCTCGGCAAGACGGAGCTCAAGGACCCGACGACCGGCAAGCCGCTCGGCCAGCGACAAGGACGACGAAGTTCGTCGCCGAGCAGGCCGCAGCGTTCAAGCTCGACGCACCTCGACATCCGCAGCCCGGACAAGATCGACGACGCCAAGAAGATCTACAAGCGGCACTGGAGCGGCGTCGAGGTCGTCATCGACGAGCAGCGACCGCAAGCTCAACAGCATGAAGCGCGGCGACGAGCTGCCGCAGCGGCGTGCTGCAGATGGTCAAGGTCTACGTCGCCACCAAGCGGGTGATCTCGCGTCGGCGACAAGATGGCCGGCCGCCACGGCAACAAGGGCGTCATCGCCAAGATCCTGCCCGAGGAGGACATGCCGTTCCTCGACGGACGGCACGCCGGTGCGACATCCTGCTCAACCCGCTGGGCGTGCCCAGCCGCATGAACGTGGGCCAGATTCTCGAGACGCACCTGGGCTGGGCGGCGGCGAAGCTCGGCTTCCAGGCGGTCACGCCGGTGTTCGACGGCGCGACCGAGGAGGAGATCCGCGACGTGCCTCGAAGGAGGCCGGCCTGCCCGAGCACCGGCAAGATGCGTGCTGTACGACGGCCGCACCGGCGAGCCGTTCGAGCAGGAGGTGACGGTCGGCTACATCTACATGCTCAAGCTGCACCACCTGGTCGATGACAAGGTGCACGCCCGCGGCGACCGGGCCCGTACTCGCTCATCACGCAGCAGCCGCTGGGCGGCAAGGCCCGCTTCGGCGGCCAGCGCTTCGGCGAGATGGAAGTGTGGGCGCTGGAAGCCTACGGCGCGGCCTACATCCTGCAGGAGCTGCTCACCGTCAAGTCGCGACGACGTCGAAGGCCGCACCAAGATCTACGAGTCGATGGTCAAGGGCGAGAACACGCTCGAAGCCGGCACGCCGGCCAGCTTCGACGTGCTCACGCAACGAGATCCGCGGGCTGGGCCTGAACATGCAGCTGGAGAAGAAGCGGATCTGAAGCCATCGGATTGCCAGTGGTCGCGATCAGTCGAGTCGCGAAGTCGACGACACGGTCGTCCGAATCGCGACACTCATGCGAGCACCGTGCACATCCGACTCGCCACCTCCACCAGGAGGCGCGACCGATGAGCATCGGCGAAACCAGTTACGACCGCATCAACGACTACGGCGCGGTCCGCATCAGCCTGGCCAGCCCGCACGACATCCGCTCGCTGGTCGTTCGGCGAGGTCAAGAAGCCCGAGACGATCAACTACCGCACCTACCGCCCGGAGAAGGACGGCCTGTTCTGCGAGCGCATCTTCGGCCCGGAGAAGGACTGGGAGTGCGCCTGCGGCAAGTACCGCGGCATGAAGTACAAGGGCATGATCTGCGACCGCTGCGGCGTCAAGGTCACGCACAGCCGCGTCCGCCGCAAGCGCATGGGCCACATCGAGCTGGCCGCGCCCGGTCGTCCACATCTGGTTCTTCAAGGCGATGCCGAGCCGCCTGGGCACGCTGCTGGACATGAAGACGACCAGCCTGGAGAAGATCATCTACTTCCAGGACTACGTCGTCACCGATCCCGGGCGACACGCCGCTCGAAGGAGCAGCAGCTCCTCACCGAGGACGAGTACCGCAAGGCCCGCGAGAAGTACGGCGACGGCGCGTTCGAAGCCGAGATGGGCGCCGAGGCGGTCAAGAAGCTGCTCGAGCGGCTCGACCTGGTCGAAGCTCTCGAAGCGAGCTGCGCGAGGACCTGGACGAGACCGGCAGTCCAAGCAGAAGAAGAAGGACCTCGATCAAGCGGCTCAAGATCGTCGAGAGCGCTCCGCGACAGCGACAACAAGCCCGAGTGGATGGTCCTGGACGTGCATCCCGGTCATCCCGCCGGACCTGCGGCCGCTCGTGCTGCTCGACAGCGGCAACTTCGCCACGAGCGACCTGAACGACCTCTACCGCCGCATCATCAACCGCAACAACCGGCTCAAGAAGCTGGTCGACCTCAACGCGCCGGAGGTCATCATCCGCAACGAGAAGCGGATGCTGCAGCAGTCGGTCGACGCGCTGTTCGACAACAACCGCTGCAAGCGGCCGGTGCTCGGCTCGTCGCAACCGCCCGCTCAAGTCGCTGACCGACATGATCAAGGGCAAGCAGGGCCGCTTCCGCGAGAACCTGCTCGGCAAGCGCGTCGACTACTCGGCCCGCTCGGTCATCGTCGTCGGCCCGGAGCTGCAAGCTGCACCAGTGCGGCCTGCCCAAGAAGATCGCGCTGGAGCTGTTCCAGCCGTTCATCATCCGCCGGCTCAAGGAGCTGGGCCACGCCGACACGATCAAGTCGGCCAAGAAGATGCTCGAGCGCAAGGACGAGGAGGTCTGGGACATCCTCGAAGAGGTGATCCAGAACCACCCGGTGCTGCTCAACCGCGCCCCGACGCTGCACCGCATGGGCATCCAGGCGTTCGAGCCGGTGCTCGTCGAAGGCAACGCCATCCGCATCCACCCGCTGGTCTGCAAGGGCTTCAACGCCGACTTCGACGGCGACCAGATGGCCGTCCACCTGCCGCTGTCGATCGAGGCGCAGGTCGAGGCCACACGTGCTGATGATGTCGACGAACAACATCTTCAGCCCGGCCAACGGCCAGCCGATCATCACGCCCGTCGCAGGACATCGTGATGGGCTGCTACTACATGACGCTGCGACGCAGCCGCGAGCCGCAAGGGCGAGGGCATGATGCTTCGCGCTCGCCGGCCGAAGTGCGAGCTGGCCTACGCGCATGGGCAAGGTCGGCATGCACGCCAGGATCAAGGTCCGGCTGCCGCAGCGACAAGACGGCTGAAGAGCGAAGGCGAGCCGAGACGCACCGAGCCCGGCGCGCATCGATCGACACGACCGTCGGCCGCGTGCTCTTCAACGACATCCTGCCGCCGCGGCATGGCGTTCTACAACATGGCCGATGAGCAGCAAGCGACCTGGCCCGCGTCATCGCCGACTGCTACCAGCTGCTCGGCCGCCGCGCGACGATCGACCTGCTCGACGACATGAAGGAGACTCGGCTTCCGCGAGGCGACGCGCAGCGGCCTGTCGTTCGCCACCGACGACCTGAGCACGCCCGCCACCAAGGACAAGCATCATCGGCGACGCCGAGAAGGAGGTGATGCAAGTTCCAGAAGCTCTACGAGCGCGGCGTCATCACCGAGACAGGAGCGCTACAACCAGGTGATCGACGTCTGGACGCACGCCCGCGAAGCAGATCACCAAGGAGATGATGGCGCGAGCTGCGAGAACGACGACCGCGACGGCAGCGGCTACGTCAACCCGATCTACCTGATGGCCGACTCCGGCGCCCGCGGCGGCGTCGAGCAGATCCGCCAGCTCGCCGGCATGCGCGGCCTGATGGCCAAGCCGTCCGGCGAGATCATCGAGACGCCGATCAAGGCGAACTTCCGCGAAGGCCTGACGGTGCTCGAGTACTTCAGCTCGACGCACGGCGCCCGCAAGGGCCTGGCCGACACGGCCCTCAAGACGGCCGACTCCGGCTACCTCACCCGCAAGCTGGCCGACGTGGCGCAGAACGTCGTCATCACCATGCACGACTGCGGCACGACGCAGGGCATCACCAAGGGCGTCATCTACCGGGCGAGAAGGTCGAAGTGCAGCTCTGGCCGACGCGATCCGCGGCCGCGTCAGCCGCACGAACATCGTCAACCCGATCACCGACGAAGTCGATCGTCGGCGAGAACGAGATGATCACGCCGCGACGATCGCCCGCAGGATCGAGGAGCTGGGCCTCGAGAAGATCCAGGTCCGCAGCCCGATGACGTGCGAGGCGCCGCTGGGCGTCTGCCGGCTGCTGCTACGGCATGGACCTGGCGACCGGGCGACCTGGTCGAGGAAGGCATGGCGGTCGGCATCATCGCCGCCCAGTCGATCGGCGAGCCGGGCACGCAGCTCACGATGCGCACGTTCCACATCGGCGGCGCGGCCATGCGTCAGCGTGGAAGAGAGCGAGATCAAGGCCAAGAAGGCCGGCATCGTGCAAGTTCGCCCGCATGCAAGGTCGTCGCGCAACGACGACGGCACAGAACGTCGTGCTCACGCGCAACGGCGAAATCTCGCTGCTCGACGCCAAGGGCCGCGAGCTGGAGAAGTACGAGGTGCCCAACGGCGCCATCCTGCTGGTCGAGGAGAACCAGAAGGTCAAGGCCGGCGCCAGTCCTCTGCGAGTGGGACCCGCACAGCATCCCGATCCTCGCCGAGGTCGGCGGCAAGGTCCGCTACGAGGACATCGTCGAAGGCGAAACGCTCCGCGTCGAGAAGGACGCCGGCGGCCACATGCGCCGGATCGATCATGGAGCACAAGGGCGACCTGCACCCGCAGATCGTCATCGAAGACGCCGACGGCAAGATCCTCGACGTCTACTACCTGCCCGGAGCGGGCGCACATCGAGGTCGACGAAGGCGACAGATCGTCACGGCCGGCACGCTGCTCGCCAAGACGCCGCGCGAAGCGGCCGGCACGCAGGACATCACCGGCGGTCTGCCGCGCGTGACGGAAATCTTCGAGGCCCGCAAGCCGAAGGACCCGGCCGTCATGGCCGAGATCGACGGCGTGGTCGAGATCCTGCGGCGAGAAGCGCCGCGGCAAGCGGACGATCATCGTCAAGCAGCGAGAGCGGCATCGAGACGCGAGCACCTGGTCCCGCACGGCAAGCAGTTCCTGCGTCCACGCCGGCGACTACGTCGAGGCCGGCGAGGCCGCTCGTCGACGGGCCGCTCGTGCCGCACGACATCCTGCGCATCTCGCGGCGAGGAGGCCGTGCAGCAGTACCTGCGTCCGCGAGATGCAGAACGTCTACCGCAGCCAGCGCGTCGAGATCAACGACAAGCACATCGAGATCATCGTCGCCCAGATGCTCCGCAAGGTGAGGGTCGAGACGGCCGGCGACACCGAGCCTGCTGCCGGGCATGCGTGATCGACAAGTTCGACTTCCGCGCAGGTCAACGAACGCTCGACCAAGTGCGTGAAGATCGCCGACAAGGGCGACAGCGAGTTCGCGGACGGCGACGATCGTGCCCAAGGACGCGCTGCGAGGAGGCCAACGCGCCAGATCGAGGCCCTGGGCGGCAAGCCGGCCAAGGGCACGAAGCCCAAGCCGGCGACCGCCAGCACGCAGCTCCTGGGCATCACCAAGGCGGCGGTGCAAAGTCGAGCAGCTTCATCTCGGCGGCCAGCTTCCAGGAAACGACCAAGGTGCTCACCGAGGCGGCCCTGGCCGGCAAGGTCGACAACCTGGTCGGCCTGAAGGAGAACGTGATCCTCGGCCACCTGATCCCGGCCGGCACCGGCTTCCGCACCTACCAGGAAGCCGAAGTCCGCTTCCGCCCCGAGGCGCTGGAAGCCTTGACCCGCGAGCGCGAGCCGGAGATGGTGCAGCGCTTCCCGCTGCTGGAAGAAGGCAACGGCGAAAAAGGCCAGGCCCCGGCCGCCGCCGCGCCGGCTGGCACCATGCTCGATCAGTTACTCAGCGGCGGCAAGGGTTCGTAGCGGGAGCATCTTGCTCCCGCGGTTTGGCACGAAGAAGCCCGGCTTCTCCACAAGAAGCCGGGCTTTTGTTTTGACTGCAAACCCATTGGCTCTGCCGAATCAGTGTTTCCTGCAAGGGCCGCCGAAAAACAGCGGCCAAAAAGTTTTCAGGATTTTTCCGTGCAACTTCTTGACAATGGCGGTTCGAGCCCACTAGCATGCATGCTCGACTTGTAGTCGCAGATCGGGGCAGCAAACCGTCTGTGGTCACGAGTTGGAGAGTTATCGGCTACAGGGCTGGACGGCGTGGGAGCTAGCTCCCTAGCTCCCTAGCTCCCTAGCTCCCTAGCTCCCTAGCTCCCTAGCTCCCTAGCTCCCTAGCTCCCTAGCTCCCTAGCTCCCTAGCTCCCTAGCTAGAGCGAGGTGAGTCATGAATAGGGGTCGCGGGCCTTTTCTGTGTGCTCTTCCGATCTTTCGGGAGACGCCGTCGGGCGGTGCTGTTTTCATCTCTCCCGTCGGCACATCCGCTTCGCGCGACCTAGGGCGCTTGTTTCTTGGAAAGAGCCAGCGCCGGATAACGGCGATCAGCAACCGCGGCGGGCTGACGCTTACGGAACTTTTGATCACTATCGCCATCATTGGCATGCTGATGGCTCTACTTTTGCCTGCGATTAACAGCGCCGCGAAGCGGCCCGCCAAAGTGTGTGTAAAAACAACCTCCGTCAGATCGCCCTGGCGCACCTGAACCACGAGAGCACGCACGGGTTCATATGTTCAGGAGGCTGGGGAGGTGCGTGGGCACGACCCCCGGTCGCGGATCGGGTAAACGTCAAAGCGGCGGATGGGGCTATTCCTTGCTTCCGTACGTGGAGCGCAACGATCTAGCCGAGCTGGGGCGCGATGATCGCCCCGCCCAGCAAGAGGCGAAGGTCGCGCGCTGTTGCAAACGCCGATCGCTGTCTTCAATTGCCCTACCCGGCGACCAAGCATCGCTTACCCGATATCCTACCGGCCAGCCAGCCGGCCTCTCGGATCAGGGCGCGTGACGCACGTGGCGCGGAGCGACTATGCAATCAACTGCGGCGATCAGCCGCGGTGCGAGATCGAAAGCTGGTCGGGGCCGTCCAGCCTGGCCGAGGGTGACGACCAGACGTTTGTGTGGCCGAATGTCTCGGATCACACCGGTGTGTCGTTTCTCCGCAGCCATATCACACTGGCCGACATCCGGCGTGGGATGAGCAATGTCATCCTAGTCGGAGAGAAGTATCTTTCCCTGGCCAACGCGACCTCGGGCGCTGACCATGGCGACGACTGGAGTATGTATACCGGCTATCAAGACGACGTCCACCGCTCGACGTTCCAACCACCGGCCCGAGACGGCGACGAAACCAGAACTTGCCGCTTTGGAAGCCTTCATCCCACGACGCTAAACTTGGCGTTCTGCGACGCTTCGGTTCGCGCATGCACGTACGCAATCGATTCGACTGCGTATCGCGCTTGGGGTAATCGAAAGGATTTGACGCTCATTGGCGACGACAGCCAGAAGTGACCCGAATCTATCGGTGATCGTATGACTTCCGACTCATTGGCCGGTGCCTCCGGCGCACGAGCTCCCGCTGCCGCTTGGAGACTCGGCAAAGCCTTTGTACAGCGCGACACCTTGTATGCTTGTGGGCTGCGTGCTGCTCCTGGCCGCGATCGGCAAGGTCCACGAAAGCGTCGTACTACCCAGAGTTGGCTCAACGATTCTTGATTCTCGTTGGGTGGTTATTGGGGCTGTGGAGTTAGAACTGGCCGTTGGCCTTTGCTTGATTTGTAGCCTGGCTCCCCGTATCACCTGGTCGGCTGCGGTGCTGTTGGTGTTGTGCCTGGCGGCGGTGGCCAGTTGGAAACTATGGCAGGGCGCCGCATCCTGCAATTGCTTTGGAACATTCATGGACGTGTCGCCGGCCGGTGCCCTCTTGACCGACCTCTCCGCGCTCGCTGCTGCTAATCTCTTACCCTCGAGCTGCACCACAAGACGACCCTGCGTCATCGCGCTTCCTCGCATCGAGCATCTTCAGCATCATTCTCTTTGTGGGGATGCCTTTGGGGACTTTGATTGCGACGTCCAACGATGCGACGGTGCAGGCGAGCTGCGACTTTTCTAATCCAGGCAAGACGATCGTCTTTGAACCTTCCGAATGGGTTGGTAAGCGACTACCGCTCTTGCGACATATCGACATTGGCGAGCAACTGGCCCGTGGCCGATGGCTCGTCGTCCTCTATCGGGACGGCTGCGCCGAATGTCGCGCACGACTGCCGCGATACCAAGAGTTAGCCCGCGGTGCCCAAAGGGTCGTGCTTCTCCGCGTGCCGGACGACATTTACGGGAATCGGCGTGGCCTAGAGGACGCGGGTGCGGATGTGCTCAGCGCGAGCCTTCCCGTAGATAGGCGATGGATTATTCCTGTGCCGGCGGAACTTGAGTTAGCCGATGGCGTTATCATTGCGGTAACTTCACGTTTCTCGGGTGCCTAAAAGGAGTACGACACATGGCTTGGCATTTTTGCGGGGCACTGCGTCTTTGCGGTGTCGCAGGTATTGTTACCGGTTGCGGCCTGCTGATCGGCACGCACATGCGATCCACGATCGGGACGGTGGACCATCTCCCGATGAGTGCAGCAGAGCAACAAGCCGTTCGAGGTGGTATAACATGGAAGACACAGCACTTGTGCGACACCCCACCTGCGGGTGAGGGTTGCAACAAGCCCGACACTAACTGCGCCGACGGAGGAGATAAGTACTGCGCGGAACAGAAGAAGGCGGGAGTGATTTGCGCGGACACGAAAACCTATAAAAACCCGCTTCGATGCGTCAAGAAGGATACCACTTTGCAATGTAGCGACGACCAGGAGACGATCAGCGTCCAGTGTTACACGCGTCGTGAATGTTTTTGTAAATTGACCGCCACTGCATGGATATGTGACCCGTTGCCACCTCTCTTTACTCATTCGGTCGGCGAGTGTAAAGTCAAATCTGGAGGCGGCAGTTAGCTAAAGGAGATGATGATGCTGCGACACTTTCTGTGCCTCGGTGTCTGGCTTATTGGGGCGATTCCGGCCAATGCGGACGATGCGCTTTTGGATGAGCTCCTGGCGGGCCATGACGCGAACGTCTCTGCCATCAACCACGGAACGGCTCGGTACCGGTACACAGCAACAGCCGGGGGCCACAGGAGTGAGTTTCTTGTCGAGGTCCAGTTCCACGGCGACCAAACGCGCTTTGACTTCGGGGATAGTCGTAATATCAGCAGCCCGGACGCCGATATAACGTTTGAGGCGCCGCACCTTGGTACGGCGGCCGCACGGCCACCCCATCATTACATCGCGATTGTTTACGAGAAAGGACGTGGTCCGAACCATCCCTGGCAGTATCACCCCAGGTATTTGGGACATAGTCATATCCCCAACAGCCAGACGTTGGGCGATGTGATGAGGGAAGTGCAAAAGGCAGCTCGCCAGAGTAAAGCATTCAAGTGGAAGGCCGAACGTGGCGCCGGTGCCGCCAGCGTCTCCTACGTCCACGAGTATGTGACATTGGATTTCCGGCTCGGCCCGGGCTCCAGCTTTCCAATCATTGATTTTAGCATGACGGACTCACGTCTTGCCCGGCCTGCGGCTGAGGCACATTTTGAATACAGGACCGTTTCGACCGGCCAGCAGGTTGCGTCCAAAGCGACGATCGTAAGCAGAATCCCCCAGGCGCACGAGTACGTGGACCGGGCGCGGGTTGAGGTCGAACTGATGGAGATAGACCTAACCAAGCGGCCGGACCCGGAAGTATTTACACTAGGGGGCCTCGGAGTGCCTATTGGTGCGCGAATCTCCGACAAACGCATCGGCAAGATATACCTTTTTGGCGTCGAGGCTGCTACTGAAAAGGAGTTGGTAAGGATTATCGAAGAGCAGGAGCTTACGCACCTTTACGGGCCTGCGCCAGTAGAATCGTGGACGTGGACGATCGGTATATCCGTATCGCTCGCTATTTTGGCTCTTGGTCTTGTTCTACTACTGGGTTGGTATTTGCGTGCCGCAAGATAGGCTCGAATCACTCATGATGCCGGGGAACACACCATGCGCGAACGATGGAGTCGGTTTTACGCGCGTCGTGGTGTCGTGCGGGTGGCGCTGGGTTTTACAGCGGGTCTGTTCGTATCGATCATCATCATTGCTGGGCGTGAATACGGTGGGCGGCCCGAGGAAGCTGGTGCGTCTGACGGTCTCGCGGTCGGCCTGGCTTGCCGCCAGGCAATCGCAGAATTCGGCGAGCAGGACCTAGCAGGGATCCATCACGTCTTCGAGCTCGTCAATGACAGTTCCATGGCTGCTGTCGAAATAGCGCGGATCGGGAAGACCTGCGGCTGCCTCGAACTACGACTTGCCAAGAGAGTCGTCGCTCCGGGGAAAAGCACTGCGTTAGAAGTGAAAGGTGAGATTATCCCCAGGACGCCAGGCGCCATTACGCGCTTTGAGGAGCAATTGCTCGTGCATTGGCGTTTTGTGGGGGGCGAAGCGGCGGAATCGCCTCTTGTACTTGACCTCGTTGGCACCTACGTTCCACCCGTCTACTATTTGACAACGCAGGTCGGCATCGACGCTCCGCAATTGGCGGGTGAGCATTTTCAGACTGTTTTGCCCGTCTTTCTCAATAGGGCTCGCGGCGTGGATATCCAGAAGCTGAATTGCCTCGGACCGTTGAAGTTCGACGCGGCTGTCACTTCTCGTCGAATAGTCGATGACGGCGCGTTTGAGCGGGCGGATATCCGCGTCAGCGGATCCTTTGAAGAGGGTGAATTACCTCGATTCGGCGCCTTGGAGATCACTACCAATAACTTGGCGGTGCCAATGATCCGAATGCCGATTACGCTTCGCGCCAAGGCCGGTGAGCAAGTATCGCTTATTCCCAGGTCGGTAGCCTTCGGTATCGCCGCCTCGGGCGAAACTCGACGCCGGGAAGTAATCGTTCGGGGGCCCGCGGCAGGTGGCTGGCAGTTCATCAGTGCCCGGGCATTGGATGCGGGCATTCGGGTCGACGTTGCGCCCCAGGATATCGGTGCGCCGACGTCGCCCGTCAAGCTACTGTGTACGCTAGATTCCGGCGAATGGTCTGGAGCGGTCAAGTCCGCATTACAAATCACTTTTGGGAAGGCTGATAGCAGGCGGCACTACTCAGTACCCATAAGTGGTTTTGTCAAAAACGACCGTCCACCAATGCGTGCGCCAGTGGCGCATCCTTAGGAGGTGAGCATGGGCCACCTTACTGGCGGTCATAGGTATCGACGCGTTGGAATGGCGCTAGTGTGCTGTACACTGATGAACCGTGCTGCTCTTGGCGTGGACCTCTCGGGTTACTATCAACCGAATCAATGCGGTCCGATTGCATTATTCGTCATTTGCCGAATTCATGGAATAGAGGCCACACTTGACGAGTTGGATGATCTGACTGGGCTGCACCGTGACGGTGCGTCGATCGCTGGTCTTGTATCTGCGGCCAAGTCAAAAGGCATGTTTGCCAAGGCGTCACAATCGAGCATTCAGCATTTGAGGCGCCTGGGCGGGCCGGCAATCATCGATTATCCCCGTGGCCATTTTTGCGTTTTCTTGGGATGGAAGGGCGGCGAGGCGATGGTATTCGATTTCCCTGAGGGTAAGCGACCCGTACCGGTCGAGTCCCTAGATACGCAATGGGGCAAGCACGTCATAGAGCTTTCAAAGCGTTGAGACGCCAAGGTCTTGCTGCAGTGGCACGTGACTCAGAACAGCGGCTTGGCCCCTCCCTGATGCAAGACTGTGCCAGTGGAAAGGCATTCCGAGAAGACCTCCTGGTTGGCGTTGCCTGCGCCTACGTAACGACGCTTCCGGTGCTGCTGGGCCTTTTGTTTTCGCACCAGGCGGTCGGCAGTCATTATTGGCTTCCCCACGGAATACTGGGCAAATTCTTGTCGTGGGATGGAATGCAGTACGCGGAGATTGCAGGACAAGGCTACTTCGTCGATCCGCACAATCCATCGAACGTCGCCTTTTTCCCCGCGTTTCCTCTTTCAAGCCGTTTGTTGTCATGGTTGACTGGTTCGCCGATTGCGGCGTCGTTGGTCGCTATAGCTCATGGGTCGTTATTGAGCGCCTTTGTGCTGATGCATCGGTATGCGCGAGAGCGATTCGCCAGCGCCAATGTCTCCTATCGTATTTGGGTCCTCTTGGCGATGGGACTCTGGCCCACGACGTTTTTCTTTCGTATGGCCTACAGCGAATCGCTTTTTCTACTGCTGATGACCGCGGCAATGTACTTGATGCAGCGTGGTAGTCGGCCGCTTTGCGTCGCAATCGTCGTGGGATTGGCGACGGCCACCCGGCCTGTTGGCGTGGCGCTGCTGGGGCCGTTTGCTCTGTACTTGTGGGAGCGAACGGGTACGCCGGGCGATGCCCATGAGAAAGGCAGCGTTTGTCGGACGCGGAGCGCACAGGCAAGCCGCTTTTGGCGGTTTCTTCGCAGCGCTGTTTGGTTGCCCTTGGCCTGTTGGGGCATTTTCGGCTACATCCTCTTTCAGTATGTCGCGTTCGACGAACCGCTGGCCTTCTTCCACACGCAGCAGCACTGGGCAAAGCGTGCTCCGACGCCCTATCTTGAGCAATGGGGCCGTGCACTTATTCTGGAGCCAATTTGGTCGGTGTATGATTCCGGTTCCGTTGCTTATTGGGCCCGTTCTAGGATTGATCCCAAGAATCCGCTATTCAGCTTGCCGTTCGCCAACCCCATCTACTTTGTCGCTTCGGTGTTCTTCGTTTTGCTCGGCTGGCACAAGCGCTGGCTTAACGGCAAGGAAGTGCTGTTGGCAGCCTTGCTGCTGGGCATTCCTTACTTTACCCACAGCTACCGCCATCTGATGCTCTCGCAGGGGCGGTTTGCGGCCGTCGCCTTTCCGGTGTACATCGTCATGGGCCGGTTGATGGCCCGTGCGCGGCGCCGCTAGTGGCCGTGCTCTGTGCCCTGTCGGGCTTCATGCTGGCCGTCTACGCAGCGCTCTTCGCTGCCGGATACCGCGTGACGTGACGCGGTAATGCGGCTGGCCGGTCTAACAAGCGGCCAATCTTGACAGCCCGGCCACTATGGCCGAGATCGACGGCATCACGAGATGGGCGAAAAACTCCGTGGCAAGCGCACGATCAAAGTCCGCAGAGCATCCAAGTTGCGGCCCTGAAGGTGTAGGCGCTTGGCGCGCCGTCGGTACACTTGAGTCTCCTTCCTCCCCGGTATCCTGCCTCGAACGATTCGCCCGATGACACGCACGATCAGTTTCCTATCGCGATGGATTTGCCTTTGGGCGTGCGCCGCTGCCATGAGCGTGGCTACCACTCCACTGACGTTCGCCCAGCGGCTTTCCTGGCCCGATAAGAGCGGCCCCACGTTCGACGGCCACGTTGCGGCCGAAGACGCCAAGGGCTTGCCCACCGCCTGGGACGAGGCCAGCGGACGCAACATCGCTTGGAAGGTGAAGCTCGAAGGCGAAGGGCACTCGACGCCGATCATCGGCCAGGGGCGCGTCTGGCTCACTGCCGCCACGACCGATGGAAAGAAGCAATACGTCTATTGCCTCGACGCCGAGTCCGGACGCGTGCTGCACCACAAGCTGCTCTTTGAGAACGAAAAGCCTGAGCCGCTCGGCAACGTGGTGAACAACTATGCGGCCCCCTCCTGCACCCTGGAGGCCGATGCCGTGTACGTCCACTTCGGCACCTACGGCACCGCTCGGCTCGATCCACGGACGGCCGAGGTGGTCTGGCAGCGGCGCGATATCAATTGCCGGCATTTTCGCGGGCCGGGCTCGTCGCCGGTCCTGTTCGAGGACCTCTTGATCCTGACCTGCGACGGCATCGACCAGCAATTCCTCACGGCCCTGGACAAAACCACGGGCAAGACCGTTTGGCGCACCGACCGTTCGACCAACTACCACGACACAGGCCCCAACGGCAAGCCGATCGCCGATGGCGATTTGCGGAAGGCCTATGGCACGCCGTCGCTGGTGAAGGTCGAAGACGTTTGGCAGCTCATTTCGGTCGGCTCGCGGGCCGGCTTCGGTTACGACGCGCGGACCGGCAAGGAGGTTTGGACCATCGAGCACCCCGACTTCAATTCCTCCGCCCGGCCACTCCTTTTCCGCGATACCGTGATCCTCGGCACCGGCTCGGCCGCCCACTTGATCGCCGTGCGGCTGGACGGGACGACCCGCGGCAACGTGACCAAAACGCACGTCGTGTGGACCCGCACGCGCGGTAACGGCAAGCTGCCCGGCCCCGTGCTGGTCGGACAGCGCATCTTCCAGGTCACCGACGGCGGCGTGGCGAGCTGCACCGAAGCGGCGAGCGGCAAAGAGGCTCTGGTCCAAACGGCTGGGGGAGAAGTTCACGGCCTCGCCGATCGTGGCCGGCGAGGCGATCTACTTCTGCGACGAGCAGGGCAACGCGCACGTCGTGAAGGCCAAAGACACGTTCGAGGCGGTCAGCCAGAACACGCTCAAAGAGGGGATGCGCGCTTCGCCCGCGGCCGCCGGCGGGGCGATCTACCTGCGGACGTTCGGACATCTCTACAAGATCGCCGAGAAGCCGTGAGCGGTGCGCGGCGAGCGGGGGGCGGGGGCTGCGAGCGGGGGGCGTAAGCCCCCTGATAACGCAGGGCGGCCGAATGCTGTGGAGTTATCAGGGGGCTTACGCCCCCCGCTCGCCCGGACGCGCTCGGGCGTGCAATGTCATGCCCGGCTTTTGTTTGCCCGCTGTTGTTTGAACATGTCCAGCAGCGAGGTGTACTGGCGGCGCAGGTCCCAATTCATCCATCCCAGATAGGCGTTTCCGCCCAGCGAGGCGAAGAGCACCAGCAGAGCGCCGGTCAGGCCCCACCACGGCTTCTTATCCGCCGGAGGCGTCGCCGCCGCGGGTGGGCCAGACGGCCCTTCCAGTTGATCGGCCGGCGGCGCGATGGCTGCGTGCGCATGGCCTGCGTCCGTGGCGAAACCCGTCAAGGGGCGCACGGGCGGCTGGCTGATGGCCAACCCCCCCGGCGCGGAGGATACCTCGGTAGCAAACGGCGCCGGCCGGCTGGGGGTGTGGGGCATGCCGACATCGTGCCGCGCCTCAGGAACGAGACCCCGGCCGCCCGGCACGGCCGTGGCTCCGCCGGCAGGCGCCGCGAAGGGGTCGCCGCCGATCTTCGCGGGATCGGCCTGCTCGCTCGGCGGGTTGGCCGCGCCGAACGGAGGGAAGGGCGTGCTGGCCCCATCAAATGACGGACGGGGATTGGAGCCGGGCTGGGTCGCGCCGAATGCAGCCGGGTGATTGCCCTGCCATCCCTCCGATGCGCCGGAAGGAGGAATACTGCCCCCCGGTGCGTTCCCCCGCGACGGACTCGACTGGCCGCCGGGCGACGCGCTGGCATCAGCGGCCTGCGCGCTCTGCGGCTCCGATCCGCGATCAGGACTGGTTTCCAGCGGGGGGAAAGGATTCATCGGCGCGGGGGCCCCTTGCGGTCCGCCGGTCGCTACGGCGTCGGCCTCCGAAATAGGCCAAACCGACGCGTCGCGCGGCGGGGGCGGGGGATCGGTGTGCGGCGGCTCAGAGAAGGGCGCGTCTTTGGGAGCATAGGGCGAGGCTTTGGGGGCACCCTCGAGCTTGTCCGCGAACGGATCACTGCTGCTTGGGCCTTGGTCGGCTTCGGCGGTTTGCGCCGGCGTCGCCAGCTTTGGCGCCGTCGCCGGCGGTGGCCAGTCCGCCGTTTGGCCGGCCGGCACGACGGACCCCCGATCCTGAATCGGCTGCTGCTCCACAGGCTCCACGATGGCAGGGATGTTCGTCTCGCTCGGGAACGGGTCAGCCGTCGAGCCGGCGCTCGGTTCGCGGCCGGCTTCCGGATTGACGTAGCTCTCGGGCATTGGCGTCTTGCGAGGCATCGGCTCGGGGAACGAATCGGGGATCGCGGTGCTCGTGGAATTGGGCTGCCCCGCCGGCTGAATCGGCGACGCCGTTGCACTCAGCGACCACCCGCCGCAGCGGACGCGGCGAGTTCTCGATCGCCGGCGCAAGATCGATCTTCAGCGGCTCGGGCCCTCTGCCCGGCGGCATCGTCAATGGGTCGCTTGCGGTGCTCCTCGCTACGGACGCCGGATCGCGCTCGACTGGCACGGCCACGGCCGAGCGCGTCTCGGCGACGTCAACCTTTGTGGGATTCACTTTCTCGACGGCTGGCGGCTTGCTTTCCACAGCGTGTCCGTCCCGCGCGGCCGCGGACCGGGCCGTATCCGCCCGCGCAGCCTGCAGGCGATATCGCCGCACGTTCCGCACTTCGAAGACCAGATCCATCTCGCGCTTCATCTGGTCGATGGCCGCGCGGTCCAGCTCGACGACGTGCTCGTGGCCCGCGTCGGTTGCGGCCGCTGGCGTCACTTGCACACCGTCGGCGGCTTGCTGCTGCCTGGACGGCGTGGCGACCCGCCCACCGCGCGGCAGCCGCTGCTTGCCGACCGTGAGGCGGAACTGACGGATATCTGGCAGCTCGGGCGGCGCGTGGCTGACGATCTCGCTACCGCCGGCGGCCAGGTCGTCCAGCGCTTGGGCGCGCGACCTGCACGATGTATTCCATCCCGCCGGAAGGCAGCGGACGATAGCCCCAATCGACACCCACGGCGGCGCTAGCCAGCACCAGCAAGGCGGCATGCATGCAGCAGTCCCTGAAGTGAAGAAGTGCGGGAAACAGGGAGGCGGATGGTATCGCCGGCTTCAAAACCGCGAAAGGCCGACGTGGGAATGACGAATGTCGAAGCACGAATGACGAGGGAATGTCGAATGACGATTGACTGAATGGCGAAGCGACAGCACTGTTTGACTCTCTGGTTAAGGCTTCCTAGGATCAGGCCAACCTTGGCGAGCGCCAAAGATGCAACGGCAAAACACCTTCATGCACGGCGGCCACCGCCGCGCCCTGCGCGGCGCTTGAGCCGCAGCTTCGGGCAGAAGTCGCGGTCGAATACGCAGATCGCCTGGCGGGGGCGACCGTCTGGCGGCGGTGGCACCTAAAGCGGGAGATCGCACGGGAGATCGAGCGGCGCATTCGGCAGAAGGCGCCGCGGAACGCGCTCTACTAAGCCGCGGCTTCGGTGGGTCTCGTTCCTCGACCCACCCTACCGCTGCGGCTACGGCACTACGACACTTCTGGGCACGTTTGGAAACGTGCCCCACGTCATCCGGCGTAGGGCTGTGCCAGGTGGTGCTGCGGATGCGCGCTCAGATAGCTCGCGACGCGCTGGCCTGCGCCCGATCGCCTGGGCGAAGAACTCCAGCGCCTGCTGCAAGCGCTCGTTCGGCTCCGCGCAGCTCAGCCGCAGGAAGCCGGCGCCGGCTGGGCCGAAACACTCGCCCCCCAGGCAGGCCACGCCGACGCGGTCGTCGGCCGCTTCGAGAAGATACATCGCCAGCCCGTGCGATGTGATGCCCAGGCGATTCGAGATCGCTTTGACGTTCGGGAAGACGTAGAAGGCCCCGGCCGGTTGCAGGCACTTGACGCCCTCGATGCGGTTGAGGCCGGCGGCCAACAGCTCGACTTTTTCGCGGAAGGCCTGCATGTTGCGATCTCGCTCGGCCGAGTCTTCGCGCAGGGCCGCCGCCCCGGCCAGTTGCACCAGTGGCGGCACGCAGGAGAGCGAGATATTAGTCAGCTTGGCCAGCATCTCGGCGTTCTCCGGGCTGCTGACCGCGAAGCCCAGCCGCCAACCACTCATGCTGTACGACTTGCTGAAGGTGTAGGCCGCCACGCATTGGGCCATCATGCCCGGCTGCTCTAACAGCGTGCGATGCCGCCCGCGCCACACCATCTGGTCGTATGGCTCGTCGCTGAGCACGGCCACGTCGCGGCCGCGGACGAGATCGGCCAGGCCGCGCAGGTCGTCCTCGGTGGCCACGCCGCCGGTGGGGTTGTGAGGGCTATTGAGGAAGATCGCCTTGGGCCGCGGGTCTTCTTGCAGGAACCGCTCGACATCGGCCAGGTTCGGCCGGAACTCATGCTCCTCTTTCAGATCGGCGATCCACGCCCGGGCGCCGCGGCTGGCGATGTTCGGCAAGTAGGTGGGAAAGTACGGCGAGAAGACCAGCACGCCGTCGCCCGGATTGAGAAATGCCTGGCTGAAGAGCGTCTCGAAGATCTTGGCCCCTTGGCCGGGCACGACATTGGCCGCCGTGACAGAGAGCCCATAGTTGGCATTCACGTATTCGGCCGCCGCCTGCCGCAGCTCCGGCAGGCCGGCCGACGGGCAATAGTGCGACTGATCGGCGCCGATGGCCGCGATGCCCGACCGCTTGGCCGCCGCGGTGGCCGGGAAGGGGCTATCGCCGATCTCCAGCTCGATCACGTCCTTGCCGGCGGCCTTGAGCTGTTTGGCCACGGCCAGCACGGTGAAGGCGCTCTCGACGGAAAGCTGGGCGGCGAAGTCGCTGAAGGTGATGGGCATGGCATCCAGTGAGTGATGTTAAGCAAAACGTCCGGCCCACCGTTGTCAGTCCTTTGGCTTCGAGCGGATTCCGAATAATCTGCGTCGCCATCCAAGCCATCCCAAGACGATGGCGACACAGAACCAGCAATACAAAAACCGCATAAGGTCTGACGGCAGGCAGTTTCGTCGGGAAAAAGACCCAGTATTTGGCCACGAAAATCGACTCCCGACCCCTTCACGCGTTTTCTAGCTACAACGTTCGCCGCGGCGGTTGGCAACCTCGCGATCGATTTCATCCATCGAGAGCAGCTTGCCGCCCTCGGCGATGTAAAGTGCGCGAATTCGTCGGAGAGTCTCGCCAAGGGTCGGCTCGCGCCGAGGCCGCTTCGTGGTCCTTGATCGCGTGGTCGGCATTGCCGTTCGGCGCTTTCTCGATCGTGGACCTGCCGGCTCCGTCGTGCGCAGCTTCAAGAACGAGAGCAGATCGACTAACTCCGCCAGAGCCTTGGCTTCGCGCCGCTCGATGGCGGAGAGCTTGCCGCCACGATCCTGCCGATCCAAGAGCGCCTTCAGCCGAGCGTCCAGCGCCCGCGGCAGCTTGAAGCGGCGCCAGTCTTTCGGCAGGCTCAATTTGACGAGCACTTCAACCACGTGTAGCTCCGAGTCGCGCGAGGCCTGCCCGCCGGTTGCTACTTCAGCGCAATCGTGTTATGCAGCGGCTTGAGCACGTGGTCGGCCACGTAGTTATCGACCAGCTCCCGGCAGAGCTTCGCCAGGCGGTCGAGCGTCTTTTCGAAGGTGTCGCCGGCGCCCAGGCTGCCGTATTGGCGGGCGGTGACGTAGACGCTGATCTGCTCCTCCGGGAACTCGCCCGTGCGCACCTGATAGGCCGTCGTGCGGTTCTCGATGCTCAACCGGCACTGCGTGCGGCAGTCTTCGTCCAGGGCCAGCGTCAGCGACGGCTCGTAGGAGATCACGGTCGAGCCGGGGTATTCGATCAGCCGCTCCATGGCCGGCGACACGCCCAGGGCCTCGGCGACGATCTGGTTGTGGTTTCCCCGGTACGTGAAATCGAAGCCATAGAGCAGGTCGAGCGCCTCGCAATCGAGAGTGCTGACCGAAAGCGTGTACGGGGCGGTTTGCAGCACGAACTTGTGCTGGTCCAGGGCATCGGTGACGTTGTCCGGGTTGACGTAGCCCGAGCAAATCCGCCGCAGCTCGATCGTGGCCCAGCGGTATTGGTTGCGGTCGCGGTCTTCCTCCAGGACGAAGTCCCCCTTCTCCCGCGAGGAGAAGTTCCGCATCGTGGGGTAACGCTTCTGGATTTGCTCGAAGAAGTGCAGCACCGTCCCGCGATCACGGCTGTCCGGCAGGTCCATCTCCGTGCTGAGGTTCAGGTTGACGTAGAAGTCGTCGCACAGGTCGTGAAAGGGATTCATCGTCTGGGACCCTCGGAGGCGACTTGCAAAACAACGAAATGACAGCGGCGCAAGGTGAATGGTGCGGCGCGGCCCCCCTCTGGTGGATTAGTGGGTCCAGTATAGAATGCCCGAGAATTCGTTGAAAGCCCCGTATCTTGCCACGCTCGGAGGCCGGCGCAGGTCGCGAAGCAACATGTCGGCAGCCCTCGTAGAGCCAGGCTTCCAGTCTGCCCGGCCGCGGCCGCGAGCTCGCCACCTCAGGCAGGCCCGATGCCTGCCCTACGGCATGTCGATCTTCCCCTCCGCGCTAGGCTGGATCGCCATGCTGGGCCGCGGCGAGACGCTGCTGCGCTTGACCTTCGGCCACGCCTCGGCGGACGACGCGCTGGCCTGCGCTGCGGGCCGACGACGCCTGGCAAGCGGCATTGCCCGACGTCAGCTCAACGGAGTGGAACCCTCGGCTCGCCCGCCGGTTGCAAGCCTACGCCGAAGGCAAGGCGGATGATTTCCTGGACGTGGTGCTGGACCTCTCCGAGCTGACGCCCTTTCAGCAGCGCGTCGTGAAGCACTGCCGCCGCATCCCCCGAGGGCAGACACGCTCCTATGGACAGCTCGCCGCCTTGGCCGGTTCGCCGCGCGCCTGCGCGGGCCGTGGGCAACGTGATGGCGGCGAACCAGACGCCGCTCGTAGTGCCTTGTCACCGCGTGGTGGCCGCGGGCGGGCCGGGCCATTACTCGGCCGCCGGTCGGCGCCGGATGAAGCTGCGGCTGTTGGAGGCCGAGGCGAGCGTCGAGGCGTAATCCGGCGCCCTTGAGGATGCGGCTCGACGATATTGAGACATAATGTCTATAATTCGCCGGTTGTGGGACTCACGTGCCCTCGGGCGCCCTGGTGGGGCGACCTGCCTCTTCGTGCTCCTGCCGACGGAGAGCGACGATGCGATCGTCATGAACGCGCTGCTGCGGCGCCTGCGCTGCCACGCCGCTGGCTGGCGTATCTTCTATCGATCGGCGTAGCCAGCGCGGGCTGGAAATGGGCGCCGCAGAATCCGACCTGCGGTTGTTCCCCGCCCCAGAAGCGCCCGCCGTGGCCGACAAAGAGGCCGATCGCGGCCGGCAAATGAAAGAGCTGGCCCGCCGCTTTGCCGTCTCGGCAACGTATCGCCAGGGGCTTACGGAACAGTTAGGCTGATGGTGCGGTCCTTGCATCGATACGCCGATCGCGACGACGATCTTGGACGGGGCGATTCACGCCTTCGCCAGCGGCACGAATCCGGAAGCACTCCTTTTGCTCGAAGCTCGGCCCAAGCCTCTTACGAGACAACTCCTCGCTCCGCGGATCTCCCATGACTCATCAACGTCCCCTCTCCCATCGTCCTCTTGCCTCGTGGACCATCATGGCGATTCTTGTCACCTTCGCGGCCGGCGCCGGCGGGGCCGAGCCGGGCATCCGCCGCAGCGAGTTCGGCAAGACTGCCGACGGCCAGACGGTGGACCTATTCGTCCTGACCAACGCCACCGGCATCGAGGTCGGCATCACCAACTACGGCGGCATCGTCACCGCGATGCACGGTGCCCGACCGCGACGGCAAGCTCGGCGACGTCGTCCTCGGCTTCGACAACCTCGACGGCTACCTGGCCGGCCATCCCTTCTTCGGCTGCATCACCGGCCGCTACGCCAACCGCATCGCCAAGGGCAAGTTCACGCTCGACGGCAAGGACGTACACGCTCGCCAAGAACAACGGCGCAAACCACCTGCACGGCGGCAAGCAAGGGCTTCGACAAGGTCGTGTGGAAGGCCGAGCGCGTCGAGCGGCAGCGACGGGCCGACGGTGCGACTCTCCCGCACCAGCCCCGACGGCGAAGAGGGCTACCCCGGCAACCTGGCCGTCACCGTCACCTACACGCTCACCAACGACAACGAGCTGCGGATCGACTACGCGGCCACGACCGACAAGCCGACGGTCCGTGAACCTGACCAACCACTCGCTACTTCAACCTCGCCGGCCAGGGCAACGGCGACATCCTCGGCCACGAGCTGGAGATCGTCGCCGATCACTTACACGCCGGTCGACGACGCGCTGATCCCGACCGGCGAGCTCGGAGCCGTCGAGGGCACGCCGTTCGACTTCCGCACGCCGCACAAGATCGGCGAGCGGATCGACGCCGACAGCGAACAGATCAAGCGCGGCGGTGGCTACGACCACAACTTACGTGCTCGGCGAGCGGCAGCTCCAAACCCGCCCTGGCGAGCCCAGCTCGCCGCCCGCGTCTACGAGCCGACGACCGGCCGCGTGATGGAGGTGCTGACCACCGAGCCGGGCGTGCAGCTCTACACGGGCAACTTCCTCGACGGCACCGCGACGGGCAAGGGGGGCAAGGTCTACAAGCAGCGCTACGGCTTCTGCCTGGAGACGCAGCACTTCCCCGACTCGCCGAACCAGAAGAACTTTCCCACGACCACGCTCCGTCCGGGCGAGGAGTTCAAATCCACGACGGTGTATAGGTTTTCCGTGCGAAAGTAGCAGGCACACTCCGTGTGCCGTCAATGTGGCCAACTCGCTCTGCGAGTTGGAGAGTGGCCCGTGACGACAAGCTGCCCGTGACGACAAGGTGCCTACATCCAGAGCGTGAAGGCTAACCCGCCGGCTGCCTTGATTTGGGTATATTTCGGCATCACGGGCGAGGGCGTCGCTCTTGAGGCGAAATCTCCAGGCGCGGGAGAATGCGCGGGTTCCAATCGTCATGAGACCAGCACGGAAGGATTGCCTATGGTTAGCGTCATTTCTGCTCTTGGGAAGGAAGCGGCCGTTCCGCTTGAACCAGCGTTCGCAGGGGCGTCCGAGCTGTTGACCTCCATCGTCGACGAAAAGGTGTACGTGGGCGAGGTCTACTCGCTCGGGTACGAGGACGCCCTTGTTCAAATCCATGACTTCCACCGCCAAGAGGTCGGCGGCATCCCCGCGCTTCCGTTCTTGATAGCCACAAGGGTACAACCTGGACTACGAACCGACGTTCGAGACGAAGACGCCTCCATCATTCTCCTTCGTGTCCTCGACAAGTGCGACCTTCCGGACGCCGCCGAAGCCCTTCGAGTTCGGGTCGAAACGGCGAAGCGCGTGTCGGGTGAAGTGCAACGATTCTGGGATCACAAGGACGTGATGGACGCGCAGACCGCGCAGTTGCTCGGTTATGCCGGCGTAAAGTGCCGCGTGCTCGGAACATTCTACGTCAACGACTTTGGCACTGACGGAAAGCCCGACTACCGGCTCATGTTCGGCTCGGACCTGAGCAATTACTACCCCAACCGCGGACTGAAGGTCTTCAAACCTAAAGCCGCGGTTCTGGCGAAGATCATCAATTACCGCGACCCGTTGGCTCGTACTCATGGGCCGACGCCCGAGGTGCAAGTCGGCCATGTCCGCTACGCCTCAACCAATCGCCCGTTTCAGCGGATCGGCGATGTGCCGGTGCTGATTGCGCCGACCGACCTTCTCGGCATGAAGACGGCCCTGTTCGGCATGACCCGTACCGGCAAGTCAAACACGACCAAAGTGATGCTCAAGGCGATCTTCGGCCTACGATGGGACTCGCAGCAGCCTCGCCGAATCGGACAAGTAGTCTTTGACCCAAACGGCGAGTACGCCAACGAGAACACGCAAGACAGTGGCGGTGGCACCAACCCGGTCGCCATCAAGAACGTCTGGATGTGTGGCCCTGCCGCGGCGCAGGCTAAGCTAAAGGACGATGTTGTCACATACGGGATCACGAAACACCCAAACGATCCTGACCGCAAGCTGATGCTGCTCAACTTCCACGTCGATCAGAACCTTCAGATCGGGAAGGACATCATTGACAACGCCCTCGCAGACCAGCCTGGCATATACGTCGGCAACTTCAGGGACGTGAGCTTCGTGCAGCCCGACCCGAACTGATCGCGGAGAGGTCTGCCGGCATAAGCGACGAGTTCTTTGCTACCGTTCGCTGTTGCACGAAGCTGGGATGAAGCCGCCGTCGTCAATCAAGCCAGACACGAAGGGTCTATTCGGAGCTGATTTCATCAAGGCATTGGAGAGCGGCCAAGGCAAGAACCCCACCGATTACGCGAACACCGCCACAACGATCAAAAAGGCAGCGGTCACGTGGAGCGAAGTTGCTCGGGTGTTCCGCGTCCTGAACGACTTCATCAAGGACGACAAGTCGGGATACCAGTCTTTCAACCATGAGTACATCAAGACCCATGATGACAACTGGGCTGACGCCGCCCTGACGAAACTGATGGGGATGTTCGGTTACCCCAATGGACCGAAGCTGATTGGCCGTGTTGGCGAGCAGCACACGCCAGACACTGGCACCGACTACGCGGACGACATCTACGCTCACCTCGTCTCCGGCAAACTGGTGATCATCGATCAGTCGAGCGGTAACCCGGTTTTGAACAAGGCATCAGCCGACCGGGTGATGAGGCGAATCTTCGAGAATAACCAGACGAAGTTTCGATTCGCACAGCTTCCGCCCGACATCCTGATCTACGTCGAAGAGGCCCACAATGTCCTGCCGTCATCGAGGGAGGACGACCTGCTCGACATCTGGGTGCGGACGGCCAAAGAAGGGGCCAAGTACCACCTTGGCCTGGTCTACGCCACTCAGGAGGTCAGTTCAATCCAGAAGAACATTCTGCGGAACACGTCGAACTGGTTCATCGGCCACCTGAACAACACGGACGAGACCAAGGAGCTCCGTAAGTTCTACGACTTCGCCGACTTTGAAGGCAGCATTCTCCGGGCGCAGGACAAGGGCTTCATTCGGGTGAAGACTCTGTCCAATCCCTTTGTTGTTCCAGTGCAGGTGGACCGGTTTGCCATTGGGGTTGCACCTACTGCGACAGACCCAGTGGCCGCCGCTGCCGCTGAGACGGCGGTCAAAGTGAAGCCCGTTAATGGAGACTTGTTCTGATGCCGTACGAGGGCGAATTCGCCGGCTATAGGTCCATTCGTCGCCTCGTGGGAGCCGATGCCGTTCAGCAATTACTCAAGCGCGCAGAGTCGCACCTCCAAACATTAACCAGAATAACCCGATTGCAATCCATGCGCCTGAGCCTTCGACCGAATTACCGCCCTTCGTAGTTGGCATCGACGGCAGCTACAACGAGGTGCCTGTCCGGAACGGGTATCCAGGTGCCCACGTCGGATACTGCACCGTTGCCAGCGTGCTGATCAATCTCAAGCTGATCGATCAGCTTGATGAAGAACGTCCGGTCGATCCGCAGCTCTTCCGAAAGACCGAGGAAGCTGCCACGGTGGATGCGGCGCTACCTGGAAGTAACGTCGTCACCCGCAATCATACGTCGGCCCATGCGGCGTTTCGCGAAGCCGTGTTCGACGTGCTTCACGACAAGGTGGTGGACGAGGATGATCCTACCCGGTTGCTGGATACCTACGAGGCACTTCTGGCCCTGAAGCCGCAGGGGCGTGGCCAAGCGTGTCCATATAGCCATAGCGGCTGCGATCAGCACCTCGTGATTCCTCCGGGCAACACAAACTGCCCGTGCGGGAAACTCAACCCCATCTACTCGACCGACGCTCTTCGCATCCACGAGCGCTTTTCCCACGACGGCACCAACGGCGAAGCCTTCGGGTTGGTGTCTGAGGTCTGGGGGAAGGTGCTGCTAGTTCACCTGCTTCGCTGTTTCGAGCGGAAGGGGCTATTGGATCAACTGGGCCGTCTGGCCTTTGTCCTCGACGGACCACTGGGCGTCTTCGGGCCTCCTGCATGGCTCAGTGCCGCCATGAGCGCTGAACTCAAGCGAATCAACGGAATCTTCCGAAAGAAGACAGGGACAGACCTTCTGATCCTTGGGATCGAGAAGACGGGCACGTTCGTCGACCCACTTCGACGAGATCGACCACACCGAGCAACCGGGCGTCGCCCGATTCGAGCCGAGGTCGTACCTGTTGTTGACTGACAAATACATCAAGAGCGCGTATCAGCCTGTCCGACTCGCAGAAGCGATATGGCGTGGACACGTACTTCGGCCGCAAGTTCTTCTACAAGAGCAGCACAGGTGGTCGCATCGTTGCCAGCATCCCCTTCCTGACGGACGACGAGGACACACTCGATACGGACGACGTGTCCTCTGTACCCGCAGTTTGGGACGGCGTGCGCCCTGCTCGACAAGCTCGCCTCGAATCGCTACCCGAACGCTGTCACACCGCTCGTCTCGGCTCATGCGGAAGCCGCCATTCCGCTTGAGCTCGGACAGAAGGTGCTTCAACAACTGGCCAAGGCTCTTATGCGACGGGATTGAGTACGTGGGCGATTCCTCAGGAAAGTACGGGACGGCGGAGAGCCGCTGGGCTGGTGTCGGGCCGTACTACGCCATGTTTCCGGCTGAGTTCGCAGATCGCGTCGTACAGAAGTACACGTCTTCAGGGGAAACGATCCTGGACCCCTTCGCCGGGCGGGGAACAGCGATCTTCAGTGCCGCCACGAAAGGGCGCAATGGAATGGGGGTCGAACTGAATCCGGTAGGCTGGGTGTACTCACAGGCCAAGCTTCACCCCGCTGCTCAGGATGACGTGCTCGAGAGGGTGCGGGAGATCGGTCGGCTCGCTGACCGTCACCGATCGAAGCCTCGCCTACCCCATTTCTTCTCGTGGTGCTTCTCGCGAACCGTCCAGCAGTTCCTGGTCACCGCTCGGAAGCACCTTCAATGGCGCCACAATCGCGTGGACTGCACGCTCATGGCGTTGTTGCTGGTGAACATGCACGGCAAGAGGGAAGCCTCCCTCTCGAACCAGATGCGACAGACGAAATCGATGTCGCCCGATTACGCCGTAAAATGGTGGAAGGAACAGAAAAAGCGTCCGCCGAATGTCAATCCGGTTGAGTTCATGGAGAAACGGATCAAGTGGAGGTACGCCAAGGGAGTGCCGGCCAGGAGTGACAGCTTCGTGTATCTTGGTGACTCAACCGTGCGGCTTCGTGACGTACGGAAGCGGGCAGACCGACTCTCGCTTCCACCGGCGACCTTGTTGCTCACTTCGCCACCGTACTGCGGAATCACAAACTATCATTATGACCAATGGCTACGGTTGTGGCTCCTCGGTGGGGCACCGAATGCACTAGCGATTGGTGGTCGCTACAGGGGTAAGTTCGCCGACAAGGAAAAATACAAGCAGCTACTGCTACGACGTGTTCAGCCGAGCAGCGCCTCTTCTTGATAAGAATGCTGTTGTCTACGTCCGCACTGACCATCGTGAGACCACGCTCAAGACGACGACTGATGTGCTAAGGGAAGTCTTCTCGAGGAAAAGGATTTTTCGGTATGCGAGGCACATCGAAAAGTCAACCCAAACCCATCTCTTCAGGAATAAGGTCGAGAAGTCTGCCGAGGTAGACATCATATTGCTTCCAGCGGCTTAGGGGCGACTCTCAGCGGCTAGCTCCACCGAGCGAGCTCGGTGGGGGCCAGGCCTCTCATCGTCGTGAGTAGTGCAGAATCAGCGCTCTACCGAGCAAGCTCGGTAGGGGCGACGGCGACGTTGGATGCTCGGCTGCTCTACCCTTGGATGCTCGCCGGGTCCATCCAGAAGTACTCCCAGATGTGGCCGTCGAGGTCCTCGAAGCCCCACTGGTACATGAAGCCGTGGTCCTTGGGCTCCGCGTAGCGCCGGGCGCCGGCGGCGAGCGCCGTCTCGACGATGCGGTTCGACCGCCGTCGCGCGACTCCGCCGAGAGGGCGACCAGCGCCTCGGTGCTGTTCTTGGCGTCGGCGATCGGCTTGGGCGTGAAGGTCTTGAAGTACTTCTCGACCAGCAGCATCGACGTAGATGTCGTCGCCGACGATCATGCAGGTCGCGTTCTCGTCGGTGAACTGCGGGTTGAACGTGTAGCCGAGCTTCGTGAAGAACTCGACCGAGCGGTTGAGGTCCTTGACCGGCAGGTTGACGAAGATCTTCGTCGCTGCTCGGCCGTGCCTTCGGGCCGTAGTTGCCCGCATCTCGTCGAACCCGGCCGCGGCCTCCTGGACGTCGGCCGGGAAGTCCTCACATCTCCTGCACCTGGCGGATCTCGATCATCTCGTTGTCCGAGCCGGGGCAGCGCGACGCCCACTCGATCGCCTCTTCCTTCGACTTGACCTGGATCATCCAGTAGCCGCCGAGCACCTCCTTCGCCTCGGCGAACGGCCCGTCGGTGACCGTGGGCTTGCCGCCGGCGAACGAGACGCGGGCGCCCATCGACGGCGGGTGCAGGCCGTCGAGCGCCGAGCAGCACGCCGGCCTTCTGCAGCTCCTCGTTGTACTTCATCATCGCGGCGACGGCCTCGGCGTCGGGCACGGTGCCCGGCGCGGCCTTCTCGTAGCCCTTGGGGATCATCAGCATCATGAATCGCATCGCGGTATCTCCTTCAGGTTTCTTGGGTTCGGAGCGGGCTGCCGGACCGCCTCCGCAGGTGAACATTACCGCCTCGCGGCGTTCTTCCGCATTTCCTGGCGAGTCGCCTCCTCGCGGGCGGCCTCCTCCGGGGGAAAGCTCTCGGGCGGGAAGTCCGAGGCCTCGAACAGCGGGCGAATCTCGCACTCGCCTTTCCCTAAAACCTGGAGGAAGCGGGTGGTCCAGTGGATCGCCTTGGCCATTGACTTGACATCGAACAGCGCGTAGGACGCGATCAACTCCTTCGATTCGATGAAAGGCCCGTCGATGACGGTCACCTTCCCTCCTGAGAGCCGGACGCGCCTCCCTTCGAGCTCGGCTGAAGCCCGTCGGTCGCCAGCAGCACGCCGGCCGTGGTGATCTCCTCCATGAACGTGCCCATCCTCTCCATCAGCTCCTTGCTGGGGGAGCGCCCGCCTCCGAATGCTCGTCCGCCTTGAGCAGTCCTATGAATCGCATTGTCGGAACTCCTTCTATCATCGGGGGTTCGGATTGCGCGGTTCGCCCGCGGTGGGCGCGGCCGACGGCCGGCTCTACTTTCAAGTCGAATGAAGCGGCGCGATATCGACAAGGGGCGGGTTATTTTTCTACGCGACGCGGACGAGTTTGGCCAACTCGCTCTGCGAGTTGGCGGCAGCGCATAGGCCCCCGACTCGCAGAGCGAGTCGGCCACACTGGTCAACCCGCGCTCCACATTCCGTGCAGATGCATAGAATACTTCCAGACGGTCCCCGAAGCAGTTCGCCAGTCGCAGGAGCCTCGCATGTCCACGCCGCTTCCCCTCAAGGAAATCCACCACGTCGAGCTGCTGGTCGGCAACGCCAAGCAGGCGGCGTTTTACTATCGCAATGCCTTCGGCTTCTCGCAGATCGCCTATGCCGGGCCGGAGACCGGCGTCCGCGACCAGGCCTCCTACGTGCTCTACCAGGGCGACATCCGCCTGGTGCTCAGCACGCCGCTCTTTCCCAGCGACCCGATGGCCGAGCACCTGCACGTGCACGGCGACGGCGTGCTCGACATCGCCTTTCTGGTCGACGACGTGGACGCGGTCTTCGCCGAGGCCGTCCGCCGCGGCGCCCGCGTGGCCCTGGAGCCCTACGACCGCAGCGACGACTACGGCCGCATCCGCCGGGCGAAGATCCGCGCCTACGGCGACACGCTGCACTCGTTCATCTCGCTGGCCGACTACGCCGGGCCGTTCCTGCCCGGCTACCAGATCCGCCGCCGCCCGGCCGCCGACGCGGGCCTGTTGGCCATCGACCACATCGTGGGCAACGTCGAAGACGGCCAGATGAACGACTGGGGCACCTACTACAACCGCGTGCTCGGCTTCCACCAGTTCATGTCGTTCGACGACAAGGACATCTCCACCGAGTTCTCCGCCCTTCGCAGCAAGGTGATGGCCGACCCGACGGGCAAGATCAAGTTCCCGATCAACGAGCCGGCCGCCGGCCGCCGCAAGAGCCAGATCCAGGAATACCTCGACTACAACGGCGGCGCCGGCGTGCAGCACGTCGCCCTGGCGACGCGACGACATCGTCCACACGGTCTGCGTGCTGCGCGACAACGGCGTCGAGTTCCTCCGCGTGCCCGACTCGCTACTACGACATCGTCTGGGACCGAGTCGGACCGATCGACGAAGAGCCCGAAGACATCCGCGAGCTGGGCATCCTGGTCGATCGCGACGAGCAGGGCTACCTGCTGCAGATCTTCACCAAGCCGGTCGAAGATCGCCCCACGCTGTTCTTCGAGATCATCCAGCGCCGCGGCTAGCGAAGCGTTCGGCAAGGGGAACTTCAAGGCTCTGTTCGAGGCGATCGAGAGGGAGCAGGCGGCGAGGGGGAATCTGTAGGGAGGGCTATGCCCGCCAAGGGAGCGCCTTTGGATACCAACGAGCGTCTGGCGTAGAATGAGAAGAACCGTGAGTCGGCCTCGTTTCTAGCGGAGGAATCACCGTGTCCACTGTGACGCTCGAGGAAGCCCAGGCTAATCTTGCCGAGCTAATCGACGATTTGGCCCCCGGCGAGGAAGTGGTCATCGTCCGCAACGCCGTGCCGGTGGTGAAACTTGTTGGCTTGCGCCTGAGAAGCCGCAGCCCATTCTCGGCCGCGGACGGGGCAAACTCGTGATTGTGTCCGAGGATGACGAGCACCTGCAGGACTTCGCGGAGTACATGCCGTGAGGCTCCTGCTCGACACGCATGCTCTGCTGTGGTTCTACCTCGATGACCCGCGGCTCTCCGCCGCGGCGAAGGCGGCGATCCTCGATGCGGCCAACTCAAAGCGTGTCAGTCCTCCCAGCTATTGTAGTCCCGAGCGAGTAGCTTGCCGGTATTCGATAGTTGTGTTTAACGTTTGCGCGAGTGCGTGTGGCGAAGCCACAGCCGCCTCTGCATAAGAAGCTACGGCGGCGCGGGTGCCACTGGCTCTGCCAGTGCTTCGTGGGGTTCCAGTTGGCCGGGAGCTGCAGCGACGCCGGCTATCCATTGCGCTCAGGACGTGCCGCCCTCCGCGAGCGGAAACACGCCTTCGGCAATCAACTCGCGCTGGATTTCGACCGCGCGGGCGTCGTTAATGGCCAACACAGCGATTGTGGCCCGGCCGGCAGCAGTGCGGCCGAGGAGGTAGGGACCGTTCCAGCGAAAATGCCGCTGCCACTTGTGACGCCGAGGGTTATAGAGTCTGACGACGCGACGGGTACGCGGGTCGATACCCGAGAGATTCGGGCCCTTGTGCAGATTGCAACGCGGGCAAGCGATCGCCAGGTTGGACGCTTCAGTCCGCCCGTCATGCTGGCGGGCGATGATGTGCTCCAGGTGCAGCGGCAGCTGCGAGGCGAACTGCGGAAGCCGGCAGTATTCGCAGGCGTGGCCGGCACGCTCCCAGACTCGCCGCTCAAGACGCTTGTCCATGGCGCTTCAGCGAGCTGCGGGCCTTGGACTGCATCGCGGCCAGCACGTCCCCGACGCGGATGAACTCCTCCAGTTCGGCGCGCTCCGCATTGGTGAGCGTTCCCTCATTGGCCTTCTCATTCAGTTCGCCGACGCGCTCGCGGTCCGGTTTCGTGAAGTCCATGCGCGAGATAAACGCCGCGGCTTCGGGAGACAGGTCACCTTGGTCGGGAGCCAGAATCCTGTTCCAGATATCTAGCTGTGTTCTGGGTTGGACCTTTGCCTGAGTAGCCATGCACGCGTCGCTCCAAACGGGAGAGCGGGGATCGCCCCATTGTACCCGGTCGCGACGGCGGGCCAGCCACAAGTCGAAACCGTCACGGTGTCAGCGGTCCAGTGGCGCGCCAGCCGTGGCCGAGAGCCGGCTCGGGCCGTAGAATCAGCACCAAGGAGATCAATCCATGTGGGAATGTCGCAAGTGTCACGAGAAGCAGGATGACGCAGTCATCATTTGCTGGAATTGCGGCACGGCGCGAGACGGCAGGGAGGACCCCCACTTTCGCCGCGCCGACCAGGACGAGCCGCGCGGCGAAGCGGACGGGCGGCGGCCGCGTGACGTCGATCAACTCATCTTCGTGGGCCTCCGGGGCTATGCCGTGGCCTTGGACCGTGAGACGGGCGAGATCGTCTGGTCCAACAATGAAATGCACTCCGGATACGTTTCGCTGCTGTTGGATGGCGATCGGCTGATGGTCTCCACCAACGGCTACATGTACTGCCTCGACCCGCTGACGGGCCGCACTCTCTGGCACAACCCGCTGTCGGGTTATGGCGTGGGGCCGGCGTCGATCACTTCCGTGCGCGGGCAGAGCTCGCAGACGCTCATCCAGCAAGCGGCCGTCAATGATGCAGCTCGCCACCAATCGGCGCACGGTGCGACCACCTGACGAAGACGGTCGCCTCACTACGGGAGAGAGCGCGTGACGGCAGACCAGTTCAGGAAGCTGGCCCTCAGGCTGCCCGAGGCGCTCGAGGGGGAGCACATGGGCCATCCCGATTTCCGCGTCGGCGGAAAGATCTTCGCCACGCTCGGGCCCCGCGGCGACTGGGGGATGGTCAAGCTGACTCCCGAGCAGCAGGCCGTCTTCGTCGGCGCAGCCGGAGGTCTTTCAGCCAATCAAGGGGAACTGGGGACGCCGGGGGTGCACGCAGGTCTGTCTGGCTGCGGCCACGGCCGGCACGGTCCGCCCCGCCTTGGCCGAGGCGTGGCGCAACACGGCGCCGAAGCGACTGGCTCAGGAGTTTGACGGCGAATGACGGCAGATAAGCCGGGCGGCGGCCCTCAGCCGGAGCATCCGCACAGGGAGCTAGTCATGGAAGCCGAGGTGGTTGGTCCGGCTCAACGATAGATGCTTGATTTGCCCTTGCCGAAGTCGTGCTCCTTGAGCAGCCCGGCCACTGCGGCGGCGATCTTGTGGCCGCCTGCCACGGACGGTTCAATCGGCGAGAGCGGCGAGTAATCGGCCATCCGCGTGCAGACGAGACGCAGGTCGATCACGCCGAGCCCTTGGGCGAAGGCCTCGCGAAGAATCGCGTCGTTGAAGATCGAGAGCGCCGCCACCGCCGGGGCCGGCAGGCCGGGAATGGCATCATAGACGGTGCAGACGCCGGTGGGCAGGCCGCGCGAGAGCACGTCATTCAGCATCTGGCGATATGCCAGGCGAAAATCGGCATACACCTTCGCCAGCCGGCCGAAGACTTCAGCCGACGACTCGGCCGGCTCATCGAGCAGGCCGCTGTGCCCGAGCGCATCGTTGCCTCCGGCACTGATGAGCAGGTGCGTGGCATCGGGCGGCAGCCGGGCCAGTTGCCCGGCAACGTCGGTGACCACGTGGCCATCCACGGCCAGGAGCGTTGCCCGCCAGTCGCGGCCCAGCGCCGTGCGCAGTTGCTCGATCACCGGCGGCCCACCGGGCACGTACACGGCGTTGTCGAAGATCGAGTCGCCCAGCAGGACGGCGTGTTGCATGGCCGGTTGTTCGGGGAACGCAGAGCTGCTCTCTCAGTGTGCCATCTCGCTCTGCGCGTTGGAACGGCAACTCGCAGAGCGAGTTGCCCACATCCGCTCGCGCGGCGGCGGCGTGGAGCACTTTTCCAAACGTGCCCGGTTAATCGGACGGGCACGTTTGGAAACGTGCCCCACGTTCGTCATCGCGGGAGCAAGACGGCACTCGGACGGCACACCGAGTGTGCCTGTTACGAGTCTTGCGTCGGCTCAAGGGCCAGTCGAGAATGGTCGCGTTGTTGGCTGACATCGTCCCCCGAAAACAACTGGTAGCCGCTCATGACGCTCACCCGAATTTGCTGCTGTGCCCTCTTGGTCTTGTCGGTCGCGCTCGTCTTCGGCCAGGAAAAGAAGACCGAACGCAAGGAGAACCTGGCCTTCACCGACCCGGCCAAGGCAGGCACCGACTTCGCCCTGCAAGGCGAATACGCCGGCGACTGCAAGCAAGGTGGCGAAACCGTCAAGACGGCGAGCCCAGGTCATTGCCCTGGGCGACGGCAAGTTCCACGCCGTCGGCTATCCCGGCGGGCTGCCGGGCGACGGCTGGGACAAGGAAAAGAAACACAGCGTCGATGGCGAGCTGAAGGACGGCGTGCCAACCTTCGCGGGCGACGATGGCCAGGGAAGCATCAAGGACGGCGTGCTGACCGTGACCGACAAGGACGGTGGCGTCATCGCCGAGCTGAAGAAGGTCGAGCGGAAGAGCCCCACGCTGGGCGCGAAGCCGCCCAAGGGGGCCATCGTGCTCTTCGACGGCACCTCGGCCGACGCCTTCACAGGCGGCCGCATGACCGACGACGAGCTGCTCATGCAGGGCATCACCAGCAAGCAGAAGTTCCAGGACTGCACGCTGCACATCGAGTTCCAGCTCTCGTACATGCCGTATGCCCGCGGGCAGGGCCGCGGCAACAGCGGCTGCTACCTGCAAGGCCGCTACGAAGTGCAGATGCTCGACTGCTTCGGCCTGGAGGGGGAGAACAACGAGTGCGGCGGCATCTACGAGACGCGCGATCCGGACGTGAACATGTGCCTGCCGCCGCTGGCCTGGCAGACCTACGACATCGACTACACGGCCGCCAAGTACGACGCCGCCGGCAAGAAGACGGCCAACGCCCGCATCACGGTCAAGCACAACGGCGTGCTGATTCACGAGGACGTCGAGCTGCCCAAGGCCACGCGCGGCAACCCCGTGCAGGAAGGCCCTGAGCCGGGCCCGATCTACGTGCAGGACCACGGCAACCCGATCCGCTTCCGCAATATCTGGGTGGTGGAGAAGAAGTAGGCGGACCTGTTTTGGACAGCCGCTGCCGGCAACGCTGGCGCCTGCGCGTGAGATTGGCGTGGACCGAAACGACGTGCTGATCTATGACGGCGAGGCCAGGCCTTGCGATCGCCCGGCGTAAAACGGACAAGCGAGCAACGGGGTCGGGAGTCGATTTCGTGACGAACAGGCGTTTGTTTGCCGCCAGGCGTATTCGTCACGAAATCGACTCCCGACCCCTCGCGATGGAGCCACCATGGACGGTGCACGAGAACTCCGCAGCCAGATCGTCATTCCCGCCCGGCTGCACTCCACCCGCTTGCCTAAGAAGCTCTTGTTGCGCGAGACCGGCAAGGCGTTGATTCAGCACACCTACGAAGCCGCCTGCCGCGCCCAGCGGCCGCGGGGCGTGATCGTCGCCACGGATGCCGAAGAGATTGCCGACGTCGTTCGATCCTTCCGCGGCGAAGTGCGGATGACAGGCCGTGAGCTGGCCAGTGGCACCGACCGCGTGGCCGAGGTGGCCCGCGAGCTGGCCGACGTGGACGTGCTGGTGAACGTGCAAGGAGACGAGCCGGAGATTTCCGGCGAGGCCATCGATCTGGCGGTGGAGCTGCTCGAGCGCCACTGGAAGGACGGCGCCGTCATGTCCACCTTGGCCACGCCGATCCGCAGCCGCGAGAAGCTCGAAGACCCCGCGTGCGTGAAGGTGGTCTTCGACGAGCGGGGCCGGGCCATGTATTTCAGCCGCAGCCCGATCCCACGCCCTCGCGAATGGGACGATGCCTGGCTGCATCGCACGCCGGCCGTGTTCCACCAGCACATCGGGTTATACGCCTACCGCCGCGATTTCCTGCTGGAATTGGCCACAATGCCGCGAGCCGCCCTGGAAATGGTGGAGAACCTGGAGCAGCTCCGCGTGCTAGCCGGCGGCCAGACGATCCTGGTGGGGGTGATCGAGGAACCCAGCATCGGCATCGACACGCCGGCCGATTACGCGGCGTTCGTCGAGCGCGTGCGCCAGACGAATTTGGGCCGAGCGGCCTGAACCGGCAGTCTGAAGGCGCGGCGCATGGCCCGCGATGAAAACAAGGATCACGTCATCTAGCGGGCCGCGAATTGTTCCGGGGCGACTAGCGATTTGAGGAAGGCCAGCAGCTTTTGTTTTTCTGCCAGCGACAGGGCCGTGAACTTCACCGTCGAGTCTTCGGCCTGGCCGCCGTGGAAGGCGATCGCCTGTTCCAACGTCGTGGCCCGGCCGTCGTGCAGATACGGGCCCGAATCACGCACTCCCCAGAGCGGCGGCGTGCGCCATTCCTGGGGCGTGGCAATCACCGCGGCCGGCTTCTGGCCGGAAGCCGCCTGGCCGCGCGCCTTCTGGCCCGACGCCTGGACGATGTCTTGCGGCTTGGTCTCGGGCCGGCTGGGCTGCGGGTTGGGTTGGAAGATGCCATACGACGAGCCGGCGTCGGTCAGGGCCGGACCCAGGTCGTGCAACAGCAGGTCGCTGTAGATGCCTTCCACGTCGCCCAGCTTCGGTGTGTGGCACGCGGCGCAGCCCACCGTGGTGAAGAGCGCCTTGCCGGCGGCGATGAATTCCGCGTGCTTGGCAGGCTCGGCCCGCTGCGCGACGGGGGCCGGCAAGTCGGCGATGTATTTCACCAGGGCGTCGCATTCGTCCTGCGTGAGGTCGAGGCCCGGCGCCTTGTAGTCGGGCTTGTGCGGCAGCGGCGGCTGGTCGCGGCCGGGGACGTGCAGCCCTAACTCGACGGCGCAGGCCGTGAGCACGAAGTCATCCAGGCTGGCCTTCTGGGCCTTCCAACCGAAGCGGCCGGCGCGGCCCTTGTCGTCGCGGGCAACGCGGCCTGTGACCTTGGGAAACTGCGAATACTTGGCGGCGGCCGCGGCCTCCAAGACGCGCTCGGGAATCGAGTCGATCTTGCCGGCGCCGAACAGGGCCGTGGCATTGCGCTGCGAAATGGAATTCCCCATGAAGAACCCAAAGCCGCCTGAGCCGCCGGAGCCGGGGGCAACGCGGATGCCACCCAGGAATATCTCCGTTGGAGTTTCTCCGGGTGCTGCGCTCGGCGGCGTCCCACCGCCCACCCCACCAGCACTCGGCGGCGTCACGCTGGGCACGCCCAGTTGGGAGCGGCTCAAGCCGCTGAGCAGCTCCATTCCCATGGCCGCGGCCTGCGCCATCTTTGCCCGCCAGACGGCGAACTCCGCATCGGTGCCGAAATGGTGGAGCACAAAGCTCTGGGTCGCCGTGGGCAGCGACTCATTCTGGCGAGTGGCGCTGGCCGTTGTGAGGATGTGCACGTTCTTGCTGGCGGGGCCGCCGCCGCCGGCGCCGCCCAGGTTGTGGCAGGCCACGCACGAGCTGTCATTGAAGACCGGGCCGAGGCCGTCGCCGCGAGCGCTACGAGGATCGTTGGGAAGCCACTCGCGAGCGAAGAGCTCCTTGCCGTCGGGCTTGGCGACGGTGTTCGAGGGGGGCGCGTCAATCGGGGAGCGCTCCGGGGCCGGCGCAGCCAGAGCGATCGCCGATGGCAGAATTGCGGGCAACAAGATCGCCAAGCCGACGGTCCCCAAGCCGAGCGAGGCGGCGACAACGCCCAGAAGGATGCCCCTGCGAACGATCCGACGGTGACCTTGTGTGGGCTTCATAGCGATCTCCTTTAGTCGTTTGACGGCAGGCGGTTGTGCCCCACGCGCCTTGTCACTCTGCCGAAGTCATTTGGCGGCGACGCCAACATGCTTCTGAGATGGCGGAGATTTGACGCCTGCGGGCAGGAATGGTTCCGGCACGGCTGGACACCGCGAACCGGTCATACAACGATGGTGGATTGCTGCCACTCGGCTGGGGAGCTTCGCTCAGGCCCAGGCCACACACCGCTTCGCTCAGACGCAGCCACCCAACGGCTGAAACACACACCAAATGCACCGACAGCACGAATGTGAACTCCGCGTCCGCTATCCGGAGACCGATCCGGGCGGCTACGTCCACCACGCGCACTATTTCACCTATTTCGAGATCGGCCGCACGGAGCTGCTACGGGCCAGCGGCCGCACGTACCGCGACATGGAGGCGGCCGGAGCGTACGTCGTCGTCGTGCGCGTAGAGTGTCGCTATCACCGCCCAGCGCGTTACGACGACTTGCTGCGGCTGCGGACGACGATCGTCCGCATCCGCGCGGCGACCGTGGACCACGAGTATCACCTGTTCCGCGGCGACGAGCTGCTGGCCGAAGCCCGCGTGCAGCTCTGCTGCGTCGATCGTGACGGGAACCCCCAGCGCTGGCCGGAGTGGATGACGATCGAGGAGGTGAGTGGTGAGTAGGTGAGTGGTGAGTAGGTAGGTGGGCGTGGGTCGGTGCCATCGCTAATCGCCACGTGTGGATTCTTCGCTTCGCTCAGAATGACTGGGGTCACATCAACTCACCACTCACCACTCACCACTCACCTACTCACCTACTCACCTACTCACCTACTCACCTACTCACCTACTCCGGCGGGTTCCACCAGCACCTCACGCTCAGGTCGGCGGCGATGACGCGCGCCGCGTTGTAGCCACAGAGGCCCGTGACGTTGCCGCCGGGATGAGTAGAGCCGCCGCACAGGTACAGTCCAGCGATCGGCGTGCGGTACTGGCCGGCCCCCTCGAAGGGGCGGTGATAGCCGACCTGGCCGCCGTCGAACGAGCCGACGAGCAGGTCGCCCTGCCGCATGTTCGGCAGATCGTGCTCGGTGTCCGCGGGTGAGCGGACGAAAGCGTCGAGCACAGCCCCTTCCAGGTTCGGGGCGTATTGCATCCACAGGCGGAGCATGTCGCGGCCGTGGGCGGATTTCAAAGTGCCCGTAGGACGGATTTCCAATCCGTCCGAGAAGGCTTGCCCCGCGGACGGATTGGAAATCCGTCCTACCGGGGGCCGATCCCAATTCGCCGCGTCGCCGTGCACGGCATACGGCAGCTTCTCCCACATGAAAGCCACGTGCTTGCCGGGCGGGGACTGGCTGGGATCGAAGAGCGTCGGGCAGGCGCCCCACATCACGGTCGGCGGGATGTGCCCCTGCTCGTGCGCCGTGACGATCTCGCCGAACTGAGCGAACCGCTCCAGGCCGAGAATGACCATGAACGCCCGATCCAGCTCCGGCCGCTGCTGGCACGCCCGATACCGCGGCGGCTCGGAGAGCGCCACGTTCAGCGCGAAGAGCGGCGCCAACAAGTTGTAGCGAAACTGCTGGGCTTTCTGGCGCAGATCGGCGATCGCGCCGAGCGTTCCACTCGCCGGCACTTCGGAAGGGCCGTCGCTGTCGAGGAGCTGCAAGAACGTCTGCTGCGGGTTCAGGCCGGAGGCCACGAAGCCGGCTTCGATTCGCCGCCCGTCGGCCAGCTCGATGCCGATCGCCCGGTCGCCGCGCAGCAAGATTCGCCGCAGCTCCACCCCGGTCAGCACTTCGCCGCCGTGCTCGCGGATGTCGGCCACCAGGGCCTCGGCCAGGCGGGCCGAGCCGCCCAGGCACATCTGGGCTTTGTGGGGGCCAGCCAGCAGGGCGGGGATGCTATGGCCGAAGCCCCGCAGCCGCAGATCGACCTCGCGCAGGCCGTTGAAGAACAAGAGACCGGCACGGACCACGTCGTGCTCGAACTCGCGATTGACAAACTCCAGCGGCGAGAGGGCCGAGACCTCCAGCAGCCGGCGGCCCGGCGGCGACCGGCCCAGCAGCTCGCGGCGGCGCTCCGGCGGCAGCGGCGGCGACTGAGCTTCCCGCGACAAGATGTGTTCGACGATCGGCCGAAACTCGTCTGTCCAGCGCCGCAGGGCCGCCGCGTCGCGGGCCGAGAATTCGGCGAACGACTCCGCCGTGCGTTCCGGCTCGGTCCACCATTCCAGAGAGCGGCCGTCGGCCAGGATCATGGCCACGTTCAGCTCCGGCTCGACGTACCGCGCACCGTGCCGCTCGAGCTCCAAATCGCGATACCACGGCATCGCGGTGAGCGCCCGATGAAAGAACGAGTGCGTGTTGTGCCAGAAGCCCGGCAGCCGCGGGTTCTCGACCGTGGCCAGCCCTCCGCCGGGCTGTGCGGCGCGATCGACCGACAGCACCCGCAGACCGCAGCGGCGCAGATAGGCCTGCAGCACCAGGGCGTTGTGGCCGGTGCCGAGGATGATGCCGTCATAATTCGGCTGCGGTTCAGCGGGCATGGCAAGGACTGACGTTCAGCGATTGTCGCTTCTCGCTCCGCGAGAGACACGCGCACTCTCGCGGAGCGGGAGGCGACAATCGGCTTTTCGCCGGTTTTCGTTGACACGTGCTGTGCCGAGGGGACAATAACGTGGGACGCGGCATCTTGGAACAGGCACGTCGGAAGAGGAGAAGACCATGAACCGTTGTCGGCAACGCGGCGTCTTCGTCACGGGCGGCTCGCGCCCGGCCTTTCTCCCAAGGCGAGCGGCGGTCATGAAACCTGCTCTAGCGCCGCTGTGCGGGCTTCTCGCCCTGCCGGCCTGGGGCTCGGAAATCCGCCTGCGCGATGGCTTCACAATCGAGGGCAGCACGTTTCCGTTCAAGGCCATCGCCGACGGCTTCAAAGCCGGCCTGACGGGGGCCAGCCCGGGCGATCCGATCCTGGTCATCGACGACGTGCTGCACCTCTACTACGTGCCGCGGCTGATGATCGACCTGGAGAATGTTAAGGTCGGCCGCGATGACCCGCTAGAGAAGATCACGATCAAGCAGCCTCAGAAGCGGGAGGGGGGCGCGAAATCCAGAGCGTCGGCCCGGCGATTCGCATCACCGAATGGGACGAGTTCGGCCGGCGAATCTATCGGATGTCGGCCAACCCGCAGCCGGTCGATGTCATCCAGTGCATCACCGTGATCACGCCCAAATACGTGATCGTGGAGGCCTACGAGCGCTACCAGTGGACGCAATACATCGCCACCTCGTCGATCAAGCCCGACATGCTGCACCGGCTGATCATGCGGAACATCGACTCCACGCGGCTCGCCGACCGGCTGCGCGTCGTGCAGTTCTATCTACAGATGGAAGTGTTCGACGTGGCCGAGAAGGAGCTGACCCAGTTGCTCAAGGATTTTCCCGAAAAGCGGGAGGAATACGAGCGCACGCTGCGCGACGTCAAGCAGCTTGTCGCCCGTCGCGTGCTGGAGGAGATCAGGGTCCGCCGTTCGGCCGGCCAGCATCGCCTGGCCTACGAGCTGCTGAGGAACTTCCCGGCCAAGGGCGTAGCCGGCGAAATCCTGGCTGAAGTCGAGGAGTTCCTCGACAGCAAGGACGCCGGCAAGCCGCTGGGCTACAAGGTCCTGCTCCAGCAGCACCAGGAGCTGCTGAAGCAGCTCGACGGCCACCTCAAGGAGATGGCCACCCGTGACACGAAGAACGCCAGTCAGCTCGAGGCCATCCGCAAGGAAATCCTGGCGGAGTTCTCCGTGCACACCTTGGATCGCCTGGTGCCCTATCGCGAGCTGAGCGCCGACCCTTCGGCCACCCTGGAGCAAAAGGTGGCGCTGGCCATCAGCGGCTGGACGCAAGGGGCCAAAGGGGCCACGAACAACCTGCCCATTGGGCTGTCGCTGTACAAGGTGCGCGACCTGGTGCACGAGTACATCAACGCCGAGATCAAGCTCGACCGCACTGCGGTGCTGGAGAAACTGAGGGCCCAGGAAGGCGCCACCGCAGAGCGGCTGGCCGCGCTCGTGGCGCATATGAAGCCGCCGAAGAACACGCCGGCGGCGGAGAGCGGCCACCACGAGCTGACCACCGAGGGGCAGGTCGGCGAGCCGCCGGTCGCCTACACCGTGCAGCTACCGCCGGAATACAACCCCTATCGCCGCTATCCGGCCATCGTCACGCTCAACGGCGGCAGCACGAACGCCAAGATGCAGACCGATTGGTGGGCCGGGGGCGTCGATGCCAAAGGCAACCGCCAGGGTCAGGGCTCGCGCCACGGCTACATCGTCATCGCGCCCACCTGGATCCTGCCGCACCAGGGCCGCTACGAGTATTCGCTCCGCGAGCACGTCGCCGTGCTGCATTCGCTGCGCGACGCCTGTCGCAGGTTCTCGATCGACACCGACCGCGTGTTCCTCTCCGGCCACGCCATGGGCGGGACGGCGGCCTGGGACATCGGCCTGTCGCACCCCGATCTGTTCGCCGGCGTGATCCCCATCGCCTGCCAGATCGACAAGTACTGCGACCTGTATTGGGAGAATGCCCGCCATTTGCCGATCTACTACATCGTCGGCCAGATGGATGGCGGCAAGCTGGTCACCTGCGCCCGTTCGCTCGACCGGTACATGCCGCGAGGGTTTCCGGTGATCGTGGCGGAGTTCATGGGCCGCGGTCACGAGGACTTCATCGACGAACAGCTCCGGCTCTTCACCTGGATGTCGCGGCAGCGGCGCGAGCCGGCTCGCAAGGAATTCGAGTGCGTCACCCTGCGGCCCTGGGACAACTACTTCTGGTGGGTGGAGATGGACGGCATGCCGGCCTCCAAGATGATCCTGCCAGAAGACTGGGCCAAGGCCTCTTCCCGGAGCGTGTTTCGCATCAAGGGCAAGGTGCTAGGCAACAACGCCATGACGGTCAGCGGCGGGTCGTCGAAAGTGACGCTCTATCTCTCGCCAGACCTGGTGAACTTCGCCGCGCCGCTGCGGCTCACGGTCACCGGCTCGGGCCGCTCGTACCCGCCCAGCGCTATCAAGCCTTCGGTCGGTGTCATCCTGGAGGACATCCGTACTCGCGGCGACCGGCAACACCCCTTCTGGACCAGCATCGTCGTCAAAGACACGGCGCGCGAGTTGATCATCGGGGGAGACGCCCCCGAGCGGCGCGGCGGACCCGCCGTGTTGCCCGTCGGCGCCGGGCGTGCCGCCAGACCGGCCCGCGCAGGCGAGCGATAGTCTGAATCTTGCCCAGGCGTGGCCTTAAGTGCGGCGTAGCCGCAACCACGGAAGACACGGAACGACACGGAAAAAAGACTAACGCACGGCTTCGTTTCCGTGTCATTCCGTCGCTTTCGTGGTTCGCAAACTCTTTGCGCGTGCCCATCGTGCCCATCGTCACTCGCCCAATCGGGCCTTGGCCACGACGGCCGCAGACGTGCGGGGGAATTCCCGCACAATGCGCTCGTAGTATTTTCTGGCCGAGTCGGGCACGCCGCGATCTTCCAGGGAGCGGGCCATGCTCAACAGCGAGCCAGCCTGCGGCTCGAGCACTTGGCGCAGCTCGACGGCGTCCCAATACTCGCTCCAGGCGCGGGCTTCGCCGCCGGCCGCCGTGGCATCCACGTCGCTGCCGTTGGCCAGCATCCGCAGCGCGGCGCGGGACGATTCCCGCACCTTCTCGTCCGTATCCCCGAGGTCCTTATCCCCGAGGAGGGCGACCAGTGCTCGCCCCGCTTGGATGCGCTGCCTGGTGCCCAGGATCGGACGCCGCTCGACGAACTCCTCCAGTGCAGCGATCCGGTCCGCTCGGTTGGAGCTGCCCAGCGCCTCGATCAGCGCCGGCGACCGGCCACGGGCCAGCGTCTGGCTCATCACGAACTGCGTCCAGCGGTCGCGCCACCAGGCGGCCGCGCCGGGCGGGTCGCGGTCCACGGAATCTGGCGAGGGACCGATCTCCCGCCCGCCGGACAGCGCGATCAGCGTCTGGCGCGGAGCGGCGCACGCCTGGGTCGCGGTCTTCGAGCTGGGCGATCAGCGGCTGGGCGATCTGAAAGCGTTCCGCGTCGCCGAAGGTCATGCCCCGCTTGGCGATCGCCGCCAGCGCTTCCTCGCGCGTCTTGGCGTCGGTGTGCACCACGGCCAGTGCCAGCTCATCGGCGTCGGCCTCGCTTATCGGCCGGCCCGCCTCGAGCGGCCGCTGGGGCCGCAGCTCGCTATCGAGCCGCTCTCGCAGCGCCGTCGTTCGCTCGTGATACTTCTTGTGCCAGGCATTGCGGGCCGCCACGATCTGCCGCCAATGCTCCACCCGCGGGTGAACGCCCCGGCCGGTATTCTCCAGCGCGTATAGCAGCAGGTACGAGTCGTCGGCCTTAGCCAGCAGGTCATCCAGCTTGCGATAGATTTCGGCCACAGGGCAACTGTGGGCGATGTTGGCCGACCGATTGAGTCCCCGCACCAGTGCCGGGATGGCTTCGGTGCCGAGCCCCGCGAACTGGGCCTTGGCTTCCTGCCCCGGCCGGCCGCTGAGCTTGCCGATATCGGCCAGGGTGAAGCGATCGACCACGGCATCGTCGGTGCCCGCCCCCGCCAACCGCTCGTAGCGCGCCATCTCGGCCGAGCGCGGGGCAGAGACCTTCGCCGTCGGAGCACTAGCGCCCTGGGCTGGATCAATTCCGCCGACGCCCGCGTGGCGGCCACCAGCGAGACCGCTTTCACGGCAGGCTTATCGGCCGGCTTCATCGCCGCGGCGGCCGTATCGCGACTGTCCGAAGCCTGGCTTGCTATCGCGGATCGTGCTTGCGTGATGGCTGGCGGCGATTGATCTGCCGCCGGGGAATTGTCCGCTCTTCGGCCGTCCTTCGCCTGGGGCTGTGCGGCCTCGACCGCCGCCGGGCTGTGGAGCGCGACGTGCCGTTCTTCGACATCTACTTTCGCGGCTGCCCACGACAAGCGGATTTGGCTGATTTCGGCAGGCTCCGCCGCGGAAAAGAGCAAGCCCAGCAGGATCAATATCGACAGGTGCAGCACGGCACTGACCAGCCAGCTTGGCGCATCCCGCCAAAGCTGCGCCGCGCCATGAGCTAGTGCGGTGCGTGCGAGAAGCCGCCGGTCTCTTTCGGGCAACGTCGGCGATTCGACCGGAACGTCCGGACATGGCCCCCTCCTTCCTTCTCGACTGCGCAAAGGCCGCCGGATATGCGCCCTTTGATCGGCGCCATCCAGTAAGGCCAAGACGTGGAGGCTTGCCTCTAGTTACCGGCATGTTCGGTTTTGCCGACGCGGATGTCAAGCATTCGTCGTAAGCGGGTAGCGGCCGATCTGCGTGGCACGGCCATCTTGGTCATCTTGGCCGTGAGTGACAGGGATGAAAACCCGCACGGCCAAGCCACATGTCAGCCGTTGGGTTGGCGAAGCCTTTCGAGCTCCCGCTTGGCCGCACTCGCCACGGCGGGATTGGCATCCCGTTGCATGTGTTCCAGGATCGGCGTCAGTCGCTCTTTGGCCAGGCGATGGCGGACCAGTGCCAGCATTGCGTGCACGCGGACCAGCGGATGCTCGTCGCGGCAAAGCGTTTCGATGGCCGACAGCTCGGTGTGCGACAGCGACGGCATCTCTTCAAAAGCGATCACAGAGCCGGCCCTCACCAGGTGGTGCTTGTGTTTGAGCCCTTCCCGCAGCGCCGGAATCGCAGGCGATCCGATCCTGCGCAAGGGCTTGCGCACAATGCGGGTGATTGCTGAGCGAGAGCCGATCCAAGTCCTCCCAATCGTCATGCTCCAGGCGGCGAATCAAGTGCGGAATCGCATCCTTGGCCTCGCGCCCGATCGCTCCCAGGACTTGGGGGGCCACCTTGTCTCCGTCATTCAATCTTTCAATGACCCTGGGCACCGCGGCGGCGGCCTTCGCGCCCAGATAGTAGAGCGCCCACATGGCCGTTGCGCGTACCGTTTCGCGGCGATCGTCGAGCGCACGAATGACCCGATCCGCCCCCTTCTCATCCACGCCGCCGATCACGTGGCCATACGCGGCCGCGACGTGCTCGCGATCGTCGGCCGAGGTTGCCTCACGGGCCTTTCGCTCGGCGGCGTCGAATAACTCGTCGAGGCGCCGCAGTCTTACCAGCTCCCGCCGTGCGACCTCTGCCACGCCCCGGTGGGCGTCGTCTTGCAACCGCAGCAGGATCGGCACGAGTCGCTCCTCAGCCATGCCGTGCTTGACGAGCGCCAGCATGGCGTGCGCGCGAACAATGGCATTGGCATCGCCGCAGAGCGGCTCGATGGCCGGCAGCGGGACCATCGCCCTGACGTCCATCTCTTCCAAGGCGATGACGCAACCGGCCTTCACCAGGTCGTTCTCATGTTTGAGCCCTTCCCGCAGGGCGGGAATCGCCGGCCGTCCGATGGCCGAGAGCGCTCGCCCGGCGACCGAGTGATGCATGATGGCAAACCCCCTGCGCAATTGCGCCCATTCGTCGTGCTCCAAGCGGCGAATCAAGTGGGGGACGGCGGCCTCGGCTGCCGGTCCGATCGCGCCCAGGACCTCCGGCGCCAGCCGGTCTCCGCCATTGAGCTTTCCAATCAGGGCGGGCACGGCCGGCGCCGCCTTGGGGCCAAGATGGTAGAGCGCCCACATGGCCGTCTCGCGCACCGCTTCTCGCCGGTCGTCCAGCGCACGGACCACCCGATCCACTGCCGCGCCGCCGATGGCTGCAATCGCCGGAGCGAATGCGCCTTCGGCGCGCCCGCGGTCGTTGATCGAGTTCGCCGCGGCGGACATTCGCTCGGCGCCATCGAGCAAGGCCTGCAGGTGCTTGGGCTCCGGACCGATGCGGCCCAGAGCACCGGCGATCGAATAGAACGGAGCGTCCGGCTGCTCGAGCGCCGCGATGATCTTCTCCAGCGCCGGCTTGGCGCCCTTCCATCCGCCCCAGCGTGTCGATCGCCCGGCTTCGCACGAGCTGGTTCGCATCCCCGATCGCCTGGGTGAGCGGGCCGAGCGCCTTACGTTCCAGGGCCGGCAGCACGTCCGGCGCGCGACGAGATATGGAACAACATGAAGGCAGCGCCTGGCGCGTTGCCACGTCGCCTGTCCGCAGGGCGTTGCACAGCGGCTCGACCGACTTTTCGCCGTGCCGCACGAAGCCTGCCATCATCACCTGCTGGAAGTAGTCTTCGGCATCGAGCCTGGCGATCATGTGCGGAATGGCCCGCGGCCCCAGCTCGGCCATCGCATAGAAGGCGTTATGCCGGGCCGTGTTGGCTAGGTCCGCCTTGCCCTCCAGCAACCGCGCTAGGTGCGGAATGGCCACGTCCATCTTCTCCGCCTGCGATCGATGGCGAGAAGCGATCGAGCTGATCAGCCGAGCGGCGTCCGACCGCACGCGCAAGTGTTTCGATTGGAGGGCCTCGACCAGCGGCGGCACGGCCTCCGCATCAAGCCACGACAGGACGTTGCACGCCGCCTCGCTCAAGTCGCCATCCTTGCTATGCATCAGCTCGGCGCATTGCTTGATGACGTTCTTCTTGTGCTCGCCCAATTGCTCGCGAACGGCCACCTGCCGCAGCACGCCGAGCGCCGCCAGCTTCTCGTCTCGGCCGCCTTCTGCGACCTTCTTCACGAGGGCCGCCACGTCCACAGGCTTCTTGGAAGGGCCGTCATCGGCCAACAATGGGTCGCCGGCGGCCAGCCGCCGCCGCCCACGACACAGACCAACATCGCGACAGATCGAAGGAAGCGCGCCATGGTTCTGCGTCCTGTGGCGAATCTTCTCCGCACCCCACTCACTCGACTTCGGCAGTTAGCGTAACAGATTTCCGCATCGACTCCGTAACAAGTCTGTAAACAACCTCAGGCCGCCCTTTGGAGTGCGGCGACTTGTCGCCGCTTTAGGATGCACTCCAGCGGTTTGGATTGACCATCAACCAGCCGCTTTTTCCAATGCCCGGCTCCTTCGACGCAAGCCGGCAGGGGCAGCAGCACCCCGTCCAACGCGCCAAGGTGCACTTTCAGCGCCCCGCCTGCCAGAGCGAATCACCAGTCTATTCCGCGGTGTGACACTGCCCGATAGGTGTTTTCGCGACATAAACGGAAGAGATGCGCCGGAGCCATGCGGGCGATCGGGCAGACCGCTGGGCTACTGCTCTTGGCCTTCTGGATGACATACCGTGTCTGCGAAACTTGGCTGATTCGCTCGCGCGCCCGGATGACCGTCAAGGGCTGAGCGAGCAGGTAGCCGAAGTCGCCAGACTTCGGACGGGCTGAACTCTGGCGAGTTCAGCTACGAGTTCGGTGCGTCGGCCATTGATTACGGGGCGTCTGGCGTCCACAATCGTGCCGTCACTGGTCCCCTGCCTGCCAAGCTTCGTTCTCAAGGAGTATCCCCATGTTGAAGTTGCTGATGATGTTGCCGCTGCTGGTGCTCGCGATGGCCGTCGTGGTCCCTAGCGCGGCGGAAGACAAGGCGGCCGGCAAGACGCCCGCCGCGCTCGACTTCAAGATGAAGTCGCTGGATGGCAAGGACGTGGAGCTCTCGAAATATCAGGGCAAGGTCCTGCTGGTGGTCAACGTGGCCAGCGAGTGCGGCCTCACGCCGCAATACGAGCAATTGCAGGCCCTGCACGACAAATACGCCGAGAAGGGCCTGGCCGTGCTGGGCTTCCCCTGCAATCAGTTCGGCAGCCAGGAGCCCGGCAGCGCCGAGGAGATCAAAGACTTCTGCCAGAAGAACTACGGTGTGAAGTTCGACCTGTTCGCCAAGGTCGAGGTCAACGGCAAGGGCGCCTGCCCGCTCTACAAGCACCTGACCAGCCTGGACGCCAAGCCGGTCGGATCGGGCAAGATCAGTTGGAACTTCGAGAAGTTCCTCATCGGCCGCCAAGGCGAGGTCGTGGCGCGGTTCTCGCCGCGGACCAAGCCGGACGCCCCAGAGGTGCTGAAGGCCATCGACGCCGAGCTGGCTAAGAAGTAGGCCGCAACAGCTCCCCCCCGCGAGAAGCGTGATCCAAGAAGCCCGGCTTCTATCAGAAGCCGGGCTTCTTTGCTGTAGTGCGCAGCGCGATTTGCTAGAATCCGGCGCGGTGAGTTCTCGGTAACCGGACCCCCAGAGGAGAGTCGCCATGATCGCTGCCGTTTCTTCGGCCCGGCGGAGTATTGTGTGTCGCATCGTCGCGCTGCGCTGGCGGACGCCAGTGACTGTCGCGATGGCAGTGATGTATTGCGCGTTGTGCCTGGCGTGCGCCGGGGGATCGACTCAGGCCGCCGAGGACGATGCGGACGAGCCGCGCGACTTGACCGGCACGTACGTCTGCGAGCAATTCCGCCTCGAATTGACAAGAACGAGCGACGGCACTTACGACGGCACGCGCACCGCCTTGGAGGGTTCCTCGGTCCGTGGCACGCTTTCGGCCTCAGCCAAAGTCGCCGAGCACGCCCCCGACCGGATCGTGCTCCAGGGCGACTTCGCCCGGTTCAAGGAGACGTTTCCTTTCCAGGCGACGTATCAAGGGGCGACGCTGCGAGTCAGCTCGATCTTTTCCGAGTATCGACTGATGCGAATCCCCAGCGCGACCGATCACCGCGAGTTCGCCGGCCGCGGCTTCGGCGGACGTCCCATCCGACTGGTCTTGGAGACCGAGCCCGAGAAAGATCGTCCCGGCGCCGCTCTGCTGCTGGTGGACGAAGTCGTCCGTCACGCCGTCGAGTATCACCGCTACAACGACCGCCTCGCGGGCACGATCACGCTGGACGAACGGAAGCTCGATTTCACCGGCATGCTCCGCGGTCTGCTGCTCACGCTGGAGATCGGGCCGGAGTCCTACGCCCTGGCGGCGGTGGGCGGCAGCGCGATCAATTCCGACGCGCTGCAAGGCTGGTTCCTGTCCTCCGCCGCGTACGATGCCGCGGCACGGCAGCTTGTCTTCAAGATCTTCACCCGCGGCCAGATCACTCAGGCGCAGCGGGATCAGGCCGAGTTCCGCTTCGCGCTCTTGTCCAAAGATGGCCTGCGCTCGGCGGGGCGAGGTCCCGCAATCGACCTGTCTGCGGCCCCGCTGGCCAGGGCCGCCGCCGGCGCTAAACCCCGGCAAACGACCGCCACGCAAGCCTATCGGACACAGTTTGCCGTGTCGGCGGAACCGGCGCTGCTGGAGGGCAGCTCGGTGATCCGACTCGAGCAGGTGCCGATCGAGGGGGCGGTCGTCGTGCCGCGATAGTCAATCCACGGTGATCCGGCAAGTCGGCAGGGCTTTCCGCAGCGACGCCATGCCGCGGTCGGTGATGGGTGTGTTCGTCAGATAGAGCTGCTTCAGTCCGCTCAGCTTCTCGAGCTCGGCCACGCCGCGATCGGTGATCTGTGCGTCCTTCAGATAGACGTACTTCAGCCCCGCTAGCTTCGCCAGCGCGGCGATCGTGTTATCGCTGATGCGCGGGCCGCCGAGATTCAGAGATCGCAGGCGCGGATGTCGCTTCAATTCGGCTATCGCGGCGTCGGTCACGTCCACGTCCTGCAAGTCCAGGTGCTCAAGACTCTCGATCTTCACAAGCTGGCGCACTCCCTCGTCGGTGACCTGCGTGGAACTCAGTCCTAGCCCATGCACCCTCAGACCGGTCAGTGCGTGGATGGCGTCATCTCCGACGCGGGATTTCGTGAGATCGACGAATAATCGTCCGGGTAGGCGTGCCAGCGCCGATCGGTATTGCACGAGCCACCGATCATCCACGTCGCACCCGCGGAGGTACACGTTGGTCGCCGCGCGAGGGTCACCGCGCCTATCCGTTTGCCAACCCCTGGCGTGGTCGTCGAGCATGATCTGGCCGCCGAGTCCTTCGACTTCCGCGCAAAAGCGAGAGTGCTGCCAGTATCGCAAGGCCGGCAGACCGAAGAAGAAGATCAACATCGGCACGATGAGGATTGCCAGTCCACGCCGCGCAGTGAAACGGAAACGGAAACGGCGACGCCTCACGGACGTGTTGTCGCTTCCCGGCTCAGCGGATGTCATGGATGGCGCCTTTGGTCCGCACAGCGGACCTTACAGACTAACCCAATAGCTCCACTACCGCCTTGCCGCCTTCCACTACCGGCACCGGCCTGCCCAGCGGATCGGGCAGCCGCAGCTCCGGGTCGATGCCGAGCGCGTGGTAGATCGTCGCGGCCAGGTCTTCGGGCGAAGTGGGATGGTCGATCGGCAGGGCGGCGTCTTTGTCCGAGCTGCCGTAGAGCGTGCCGCCGCGGATGCCGGCGCCGGCCAGCACGGCCGGGAAGAGCGTGCTCCAGTGGCCGCGGCCCCAGGTCGGGGTGGCTTGTGGCGTGCGGCCCATCTCGCCGATCGCCACCACGAGCGTCTCATCCAGCAGCCCGCGCTGATCCAGGTCGGCCAGCAGCGTCGCCAGGGCCTGGTCGAACGTCGGCAGCAGGTGCTTGCGGACGTCGTCGCTGTGGACGTGCGAGTCCCAGCTGTAGCCGTCGCAGGCATCGTAGTGCACGGTGACGAACCGCACGCCGCCTTCGACCAGCCGGCGGGCCATCAGGGTCGACTGGCCGAACAAGTGCCGGCCGTAGCGGTCGCGCAGGGCGGCAGGCTCCTGGCGGATGTCGAGCGCCCGGCGCGTCTGCTCCGACGTCACCAAGCCCAAGGCGCGCTCGCGGAAGCGGTCGAAGGCCCCGCGCGGCGCCCGTCGAACAGCCGCCGCTGCTGGTCGAACTGCTCGAGCAGCGACGCGCGGCCGGCCATGCGCTCGAGCCGCAGCTCCTGCGGTCGGACGAGGCCGTCGATCTGAAAGGTCAACTCCTCGTCGGTGCAGTCGCGCCAGTAGGGATTGTCCTTGAGGTTGCGCTTGTCGATGGCCGTGTTGAGCGGATCGTAAGCCCGGCCCAGCCAGCCGCCGTACTCGCCGGGGCGGAGATATTGGCCGGATTGCTCCAGCCGGCCGAGCCAGTTGGGCACGGCCATGTAGCTGGGCAGCTCGCGGCGGACGCCGTCCGAAGCGTGCTGGTCGAGATACTCGACGACCGAGCCCATCGCGGGCCAGTCCTTGGGCGTGGCGTCGAAGCCGCCGCCGATCGGGATGTGCCAGCGGCGGCCGGTCTGAATGTAATGGCCGGCGCCGCTGTGGTCGTTGTAGTCGTGCGTCATGGTCCGCACGACGCAGAACTTGTCGGAGACCTCGGCCAGCCGCGGCAAGTGCTCGCAGATCCGCAGACCGCTGGTGCGCGAGGCGATCGGTTTGAACGGCCCGCGGATTTGCTGCGGCGCCTCGGGCTTGAGGTCGAACGTCTCCAGCTGGCTCGGCCCGCCGAAGAGGAACATGAAGATCACGGACTTGGCGCGAGCCCGGATCGCCGGCGCCGTCGGAACGGCGGCCTCGGCCGCCAGCAGCTTTGGCACGGTCAAGCCCAGCAGACCGCCGCCGGCCGCCTGAAGGATTCGTCGGCGAGTGACGTCCACGCCCAGTGATTGTCTCGGCGCGAGAATCGACAGCATGCGTTTCGCTCCCAGGGGTCGTGGAACCCTCCCTCGGCTGGGTCGGTTCTACTATCCCCGCGCGAACCACAATCCAATTTGGCCGTGGCATGGCCATCCTCGCCAATCGCCATGGAACGACTTTGCGAATTCGGATCATGGCGATGCTCCCCTTAGGTCGCTCCCAGTGCTGCTTCCTCGTACTCGTACTCGTACTCGTACTCGTACTCGGACTCGTACTCGGACTCGCCGTTGTTTCGAGTACGAGAACGAGTACGAGTACGAGAACCATCAAACGCGGCGAGGCGTCAGTCATCCCACTTTGGCAGCACCTCCAGCTCCATCTGCCGCTCGTCGCGGATGACTTCGATCGGCACCATCTGGTTCGCCGGGATGGTGGACAGCACGCGGTGTAAGTCATCGGTGCTGGCCACGGTGCGGCCGGCGGCGGCCACGATCAAGTCGTCTGGACGAAGGCCGGCGGCCTCGGCGGCGCCGCGCGGTAGCACTTCAACCACCCGCACGGCCTGGTCGTTCAAGAGATCGAGCTGCCGAGAGAGCCACCGCGGCAGGTCCACCACCGCCGCGCGAATGCCCAGCGCCAGCCGCCGCACGCGGCCGTGGGTCAGCAGCTCGCCGACCACCCAGCGGGCCGTGTTGCCAGGCACCGCGAAGCCCAGCCCTTGGGCAAAGGCGATGATCGCGGTGTTCACGCCGACCACGCGGCCGCGGGAATCGACCAGCGGCCCGCCGGAGTTGCCGGGGTTCAGCGGAGCGGTGTGCTGTACGATGTTCTCGATCAGCCGGCCTTCCTGATTGCGCATCGTGCGGCCCAGGGCGCTGACCACGCCGGTGGACACCGTGGAGCGGAAGCCGAAGGGATTGCCGACGGCGATCACAAGCTGGCCCACGTGCAGGGCGTCCGAATCGCCCAGCTCGGTGTAGGGCAGCTCGCGCGCGGCCAGGCGAATCACCGCCAGGTCGGTGGCCGGATCGTCGCCCACCAGGTCGGCGCCCAGCGAATCACCCTCTTCCGTGGTGGCGGTCAGACGCGAGCGGCCACCGACGACGTGGCTATTGGTCAGGGCGAAGCCGTCGGGCGTGATCAGGAAGCCCGAGCCTTGCCCGCCGTGTCCGCTTCCCTCGCGGCCGCCGACCGTGACGACGGCCGGCCCCACTTGCTCGACGACGCGAATCACGGCCTGTGAATAAGCATCCAGCAAATCGGCGTCGTGCCAGCCCGCATCGCGCGGACGGGGGTGCGGCGAACGGGAGGGCTCGTCCGTTGGGTTCTCCGGGGAGGCTGAAATCCAGCTCGCGGGGAATCGGTCGCGGGTGCTCATGGGATGTAACCTTCTGGATGTGCCGTTTGCAGTGGCGCGTCTTCGGAACCCGAATCCGCTTGCCGCCAGGGAATCGTAGGAGGCACCTGTACAAACGGCAAGTGCGACGGTTTTTGGCCCGAGGACCTCCGGATTGCGGTATCGCCGTGTTTGACCTGTTTTTTGTGGCACTTCGGGAGGCGGGAATTGTCTCAGCCCGCGCTAGCGGGCGCCAGGAAATAGCCACGGGCGTGAGCCCGTGGGCGCGGCCGGCGGATAGTCCGTCGTAGCCCGCGCAGCGGGCGACAGAGAGCGTCTTGCGCCACCGGTGTCGCCCCCTGCGGGGGCTGGCAGACAAGTCTTGCGAATTTCCCACGGGCTAACGCCCGTGGCTACTCCCTGCCGCCCGCTGCGCGGGCTGTTCGCGGCTGGGCACACCCCCTCATTCGTAATCTGCGAGACGTGCCAGGGATTCTGGGCCGCCACGTCTTCTCCGGTCTGGCAGACGCACAGACGACGAAATGCTATTCTGACCGGGCACGTTTGGAAACGTGCTCCACGTGGGGCACGTTTCCAAACGTGCCCGAGAGAGCCAGCCTCCCAGGAAAACCGCCATGAACCACGCGCAGCTCATCGACGATTATCTCGCCGGCCCGGCGATGCTCCGCGCCGCAATTTCCGGCATGACCCCCGGCGAGATCGACGCCGCCCCCGTGCCCGGCAAGTGGTCCACCCGACAAGTGGTCTGCCACATCGCCGACTTCGAGCCGGTGTATGCCGACCGCCTGAAACGGGTGATCGCCGAAGACGAGCCGACGCTTCTCAGCGGCGATGAGAACCTCTTCGCGGCGCGGCTGGCTTACGGCCAGCGCGACATCGCGGAAGAGCTGCAGCTCATCGACGCCACGCGCCGGCACGTGGCCCGCATCCTCCGCACGCTGAAGCCGCAGGACTTTCAGCGGCGCGGCAGGCACTCCACCGACGGCCTGCTGACTTTGGAGACCCTGCTGCAGCGGAGCGCCGGCCATATCCCGCACCACCTCAAGTTCATCGAAGAAAAGAAGGCGGCCTTGAAGTCGGGGCGGTCCTGATTGGGCCATGCGGGCCGATTCGGGCGGCGTATTGCAAGCTGGCCCTTGCCGCGGTAACGTAAGGTTTGAACACTCAGCACATCTCCAATGAATGAGCCACTTGAGAATTGCGCTCAGGTCGCATCTCAACAGCCCGCCTGCCCCGACAAGGAAGTCAACCAGGCAGGCGTCGCCACGCTGAACCCGCCCGCTGTGCCGCCCGCTGTGCCGCGCGCAGCGCGGCATGGCCAACGTGAAGGCCAAGTCGCTTGCCGTCGTGGCCGTTCTGGTGGCCGCGTGCCTGCTGATTTATTTCGGCGGCCGAGGGGACTCTGCGGGCCGTCGTCCCCAGGGTGACCAGGATCCGGACCAGCGCAGCCCCGAGCAGCGCAGTCCGGGGATCCTCGCGAGCGCCAGCGGTGGCGTGCGTCCCACGCTTCCCGAAGTCTCCGGAGACGGGGCGACGTTCGTCACGCGGGCCGCGCAACAGCGGCTGGCCGCTGCCAAGCAGCAGATGGACCCTCGCCGGGACGGCTGGGATACCGAGGTGTTCAGCGAAGCGGCCTTGAAGCAGCTCCATCTGCTCGAGGACCTGTTGGAAGCCGACGGGCCGCCGCCGGTGGGCGACCTTGCCAAGCTCGTCACCGAGGACTTTTCCTGCGCGCCGCTGCGGCCGGACACCCTGGAGACGGTGTGGCAGGGGAACGGTCTGACCGTTCGCCGGCAACGGGGCGATGTCCCGTCCAAGGCGGATGCATCCAGCAAGGCAGCCATAACGGCCAAGCCGCAAACGACCAAAGGAAATGCCGCGTCCGCAGCGGCCCCGCCGAAAGTGTTCCGCGGCGCCGCCGAATGGTCGGGGGCGCTGCAATCGCTGCGGAAGGCCTGGGGCCAGGCCTCACACCCTCACGTGCACTTCAAGCTCTACCGCGTGGAGCAGCGCGAAGATCGGGTCGCCACGGTGGTCGATTATCAGGCCGCGGGCCACGCCGCTTCAGGCGCCACCAAAGAAACGAAAGAAGTCGCGATCCACGAAGGCGCCACCGGGGGCGCCACTGGGGGCGCCGCTGGAGGCGCTGTGCAGCAGAACGCCACCTGGCGCTGTCTCTGGCGCCAGGCATCGGGCGACGCGCCGCCGCAGCTCCTCTCGATCGAAGTGGACCACTACGAAGAGATCGTCTACAGCCCGCCCGGCGGCCAGCAGGCGCTGTTTGCCGATTGCACTCTGGCTGCGGTCGGCAAGAATCCCTGCTTCGACCAGCAGCTCCGCCTCGGCCTCGATCATTGGGTGCGGCGCATCGAGCGGCGGCACAACATGGTGCTCGGCGCGCGCTACGGCATGGCGCTGGGCGACGTCAACGGCGACGAGCTGGACGACGTTTACGTGTGCCAGCCTGGCGGCCTGCCCAAGCGTCTGCTCGTCCATCAACCCGACGGCACGGTCACCGACCGTTCGCAAGAAGCAAGCGTGGACTGGCTCGAGTTGGTGGCCAGCGCCCTCCTGGTGGACCTGGACAACGACGGCGATCAAGACCTGGTGGTGGGCATGATCTCCCGCATCGTGCTGATGGAGAACGATGGACGCGGAAATTTCGCGATCAAGACGATGCTGCCCCTGGCCGATTTCGACATCCAGTCGCTCAGCGCGGCCGACTACGACAACGACGGCTATCTGGACGTGTTCGTCTGCGTAGGCCAGCGCGGCAAATGGAAGACCGCGATCGGCGCGTTCAGCTTCACCGGGTCGTTCAACTTCCACGACGCCCGCGACGGCGGCCAGCGCACGTTGTTCCGCAATGGCATCCGCGGAGTGCGCCCAGGGCGAGTGGAAGTTCACCAACGTGACCGTGGAAGTCGGCCTGGACAAGGACAACTTCCGCCACGGCCTGGCCGCCGCTTGGGAGGACTACGACAACGACGGAGACCAGGACCTGTGCATCGCCAACGACTACGGCCCCAAGCAACTGTTCCGCAACGACGGCGGGCGGTTCGTCGAAGTGGCGGCCGAGGCCGGCACGCAGGACCTTGGCTCGGGCATGTCGGTCAGTTGGGCCGATTACGATCGCGACGGCCTGGTGGACCTCTACTTCGGCAACATGTTCTCGTCGGCCGGCAACCGCATCGCCTTTCAAGCGAAGTACATGTCCCGCGAGGACCAGAACACCCGCGCCACCTATCAGCGGTTTGCCAAGGGCAACACGCTGCTGCGGAACATCGGCGGCGGCAAGTTTCAGGAGGTCGAGAATGCCGGGGTCGAGATGGGCCGCTGGGCCTGGAGCTCGCTGTTCGTGGACATCAATAACGACGGCTGGGACGACGTGCTGGTGGCCAATGGATTCATCACCGGCGACGACTCGAGCGACTTGTGAAGCCTGCAGTGGCGGCAAGTTGTGCCGCAAGTGCTGTCGGGTAGTCCCACCGACTTGTCCAACAATCTCATCCGCTTAGGGAAATCCCTGAGCGGGCGGGAGCGAAACTGCTGCTTCCTGAACGTAGGCCGCGGCTGGTTTGCCGATATCTCGTCGATCAGCGGCGCCGACTTCGACGACGACGCCCGAGCGCTAGGCATCGTAGATTGGGACTTCGACGGCGACTTGGACTTTTGGGTGGTCAACCGCACTGGGCCTCAGTTGCGTTATGTGCGGCAATGACCTGTCGCCCGGCGAGGGTCGCCGCTTCCTCGCGCTAAAGCTCCAAGGCGCGAACGTCCAAGGCTCCAACCCCCCACGCAAAGACGCTCAGGCGCAAGCGTGCAACCGCGACGCCATCGGCGCACGCGTGGAAGTGCATCTCAAGGGTCAGGACGTGCCCCTCTTGAAGACCGTGAGGGCTGGCGACGGGTTTCTTTCGCAATCGAGCAAATGGCTTCATTTCGGGTTGGGCAGCTCCAGCGAAATCGCCCGCGTCGTAATCCGCTGGCCGGGCGGCAAGCCGCAGACGCTCAGCGGCTTGGAGCCCGACCGCTGGTATCGCGTGGTGCAAGGGGCCGGAAAGGCCGATCCCTGGACGCCCCCGCGACGGCGCCCCTGGAGCCCAAGCCGCTGAACGTGGAAATGCCTGGCGAAACGCCGCGCGTGCTGCTCAGCGAGCCGGTGCCGTTGCCGCGGCTGGAATTCACGCTGTTTGGCGGTGCGAGGGGGGGCACACCTGCCGTCCTGGATCAGTTACGGGGCAGGCCGGCGCTGGTCTGCCTGTGGGCCAGTTGGTGTCAGCCGTGCGTCGCCGAGCTGGCCGAGCTGAATGAGCGGCGCGGCGACCTGGAGGCGAAGGGCCTGTCGGTGCTGGCGCTTTCCGTGGATGGCTTGTACGACAAGCGCAGCACGCCGAACGACGCCGCGGAGATGCTGAACCGTCTCAAGTTCCGCCTGCCTGCCGGCCGTGCCGGCGACGGGCTGCTCGACAAGCTGCAGCTCGTGCACGACGAGCTGTTCGACCGGCACCTGCCGTTCGGGCTGCCGTGCTCGTTCTTGATCGACGCCGACGGCAGACTGGCGGCCATCTATCGCGGCCGCGTGAGTGCGGAGACGGTGCTGGAGGACGTGCCGCGGCTCACCCTGAATCCTGACGAGCGCCGCTGGGCTGCGCTGCCGTTCCCCGGTTGGTGGGGTGGCCCGCCGACGCCTCGACTGTTGATGCCCATGGCCCAGAAGCTGGTGCAGCAGGGCCTGTGGGCCGAGGCCTGGGATTACGTGTCGCTGAACAAGGCGAACCTCCGGCTAAGCTCCGAGTATCCGTCCCTGCTGCTGGCCTTGGGCCAGGGCCTCTTGGAGCAGCACGAGGCGATGCAGTCTGCCGGTCGCTTGCAAGAAGCTGCCGCGCGGTTGAAAGACGCGACCAGCGCGCTGAGCGAATCGGTGGAATTGACCCCTCAGTCCGCGTTGGCCCATTTCCGGCTGGCCTCCGCCCTACAGGCGCAGGGCAACCTGGCCGGGGCATTGCGTCACTTTCAACAGGCGGCCACCCTCGAGCCGAAGGACGCAGAATCGCGGCAAATCGTTGCGTTGCTGCTGGCGTCGAACGATGCCAAGCTGCGCAATCCGGCCGAGGCGCTCCGCTGGGCCAAGGAGGCCGTGGAGCTGACGGGCGGAAAGCATCCAGGTTATCTCGACACCCTGGCCGTCGTACACGCCGTCCTGGGCGACTTCGCGCGGGCCGTGGAAGTGGAACAGCAGGCGCTGGAGGTGGCCACCACCACCGACCCGGACCTCGTTCCCGCGCTCAAGTCACGCATCGAGGCCTTTCGAAACCGGCGCCTTCCCGGCCAGTAGGACGCGAGCCTTTCCTGCTCGATCGCGCCTTTCCCGCGTGATCGCGCCTTCCGCTTGATGGCGCCGCGGCACGTCGGCCTGACGGTCTGGCGCTCGCCTGACTCCTCTCGATTGCGCTGTTCCCGCCGAGGCAGGCCGCCTAGAATATGCCCCTTGGAAGACGTCGTTGTGTCCGGCCCCAGGCGTCACGAACGGAGCCCATCGTGACCACCACCGCTCCGCAAACCAGTCGCCGGCGTGCCCTTCGATTCGGCCTGTTCGGCCTTCTGGGCTTCCTTGCCCTGGCGGCGGTCGCCGTTGCCGCTTACGCGATCCTCTTCCCGGCGGCCCGGGCAGCGGACTTCGACGGCGACCGCGCGTATGGCCATCTCGTGGAAGTCTGCAAGCTCGGCCCGCGCAAGAGCGGCTCCGAAGGCATGGCCAAGCAGCAAGAGCTGCTCAAGCGGCATTTCGAGGAGCTGGGCGGCAAGGTCTCGTTTCAGGGCTTCCGCCACAAATCGCACGCCGACGTGGAGTTTGCCAACCTGATCGTCCAATGGCATCCCGACACCAAGGATCGCGTGCTTTTGTGCGCCCACTACGACACCCGGCCGTTCCCGGACCGTGACCGCGACAACCCCCGCGGCACGTTCATCGGGGCCAACGACGGGGGCAGCGGCGTGGCGGTGCTGATGGAGCTGGCCCGGGCGATGCCCAAGCTGGAGAGCAACTACGGCGTGGATTTCGTGTTGTTCGACGCCGAGGAGTACATCTTCCAGCGCGACGGCGGCCAATACTCGCTGGGCGCGGAATACTTCGCCCGGCAGTACGTGAAGGAAAAGTCCCGCGGTTACCGCTACGTGTGGGGCGTGCTCTTGGACATGGTCGGCGACGCCGATCTGCAAATCTACAAGGAACGCAACAGCCTCCGCAGCGAGAAGGGGCGGCAGCTTGTCAAAGACATCTGGGCCGTCGCCGAGCGCCAGGGCGTGCGCGAGTTCTACACGACGGTCCTCCACGAGGTGACCGACGACCACCTGCCGCTCAACAACATCGCCCACATCCCCACCTGCGACATCATCGACTTCGACTACCCCTACTGGCACACGGAAGCCGACCTGCCCGACCGCTGCTCGGGGGAAAGCCTGGCCAAGGTAGGTCGAGTCGTGCTGGAATGGCTGAGGACGGCCAAGTAGGGTAGCAGCGGCTGCGGAGCGTGTACCAGAATCCTTGGGAGTGCGGCGACTCGTCGCCGCTTTTGGGTTTTGGCGAGCGTTCGATCGCGGCCAACCGCGGAGTGCGGCGAACTCGTCACCGCGACTCGCCACCGTTTGGGTTATTTTGTGAACGGCTAACGGTGGTGAGCAGACGTAGCCGCGCACAAAATCCTAAAGCGGCCCTAAGGGCACCCTAAAGCGTTGACAACTCACCGCACTCCAAAATAGCCCCTTTGCCAGGGGTGCCGGCGCGTCTAAACTTCCACCCGACGCGGAAGTGCTTGTACACCTGGTGGTGGCCACGGTCTTCAAAACCGCTGGGACGCCGGTCAACCCGGCGTTCGGTGGGTTCGATTCCCATGCACTTCCGCCATTTTGTTCTTTTGGGCGAACGACTTGCGACGAATCTAGGGAATCGTCGCTTGTCGTGTGCTGCCTCTGGCTGAATTGCCTGTTTCCTCTGTCGCCCCCCAAATAGCCTCCCGAGTCGCCGCCGCGTCGTTTTGGCGTCGTTAATCGGCAGAGCGCGAAGGAACTGCGGCAGCGTCTCGATATCTGCTGACGCTTCCTGGCGATATCGTCTTGCCGCAGCGGCGAGCCAAGGTGTAACAACCGCCGCCCCCCTACGCTTCGAAAGCAGCGGGGCGGACAACGAGTTGCCGCCCGAGAAAACCTCGATTCCTTAACTCACAGGAGTTTACCGTGAAGACGACCAAGACCTTGATTCTGGCCGCGGTGGTTGTGGCGGCGGCGCTTGTCCCCTCGGCTCAGGCCGGCGAATTCGGCTACGGCGGCTGCCACAAGGGCGGCGCGTGGGGCGGGTACAACTTCGACCACGTCGGCGCCTTCTGCAAAGAGCACGGCGTAAAGTTCACCCACGGCTACTTTTACCCCGGACTCGTGCAGAAGCACTTCACCGAGAAGTGGTACGACTGGCGCTTCAAGACCTACCTGCACTTTGATCCGCACGCCCACATGCCCTACTACTGGTGCGAAGGGCACGGCGTGTGGTACCCGGTCAGCTACATCGGCACGATCGGCCCGGGTGCCAAGGGGCCTGGCCCGGTGATCGCCAAGGGTGGCGCTCCGGTAGTCGGCGGCCCGGCAGTTGTGGGCGGCGGCCCGGCGGTTGTCGGCGGCCCGGTGGTTGACGGCCCGGCGGTTGGTGGTGCTGCGGTTGGTGGTGCCCCGGTCGGTGGTGCTGGTGGCGCGGCTGTCCTCGGCGGTGCCCCGGCGGTTGCTCCCAAGGCCGACGTGGCCCCCAAGGGCGACGTTCCTGCGGCTGCTAAGCCGGTGAGTGCCTCGGCCGGCGTGTCGGTGGCGAAGGCCCAGCCGGTGGTGAAGAAGGAAGTGCAAGCTCCCGCCGGGACGTTCGACGAAGCGATTCCCGACGACCTGTAACTTACCCTGACGGTTCTCCCCCAGCCTGGCTCGTAGCCTTCGCCACTCGCGGCGTCGGCTACGAGCCTTTTTTCGTTTGCCAGTCGAGTGCGTTAGCGCCATCACAATGATCCAACCGCGCCGTGAGATCGGTTCAAAGTCGCCTTGGCCAGGATTGCTGCGGGCTAAGATCGGCGAAGCAGGATATTACATAAAACGATTAATGCAAACGACTTATCTGCTGTAGTTGGTGCCATCCGCAGACAATGGCGCGGCAGTTGCGTTCTCCCTTCCGTCAGTCGCGAACGAAGCTGAAACAAACAGCGACATCGACGGAAGCGTAGTCAAGTAAATCCTTCAACGTACAGGAGAATGCCTTGAAGACGACTCATCTTCTCGCCCTCGCCGCGGTGCTCATGGTGGCAGGTGCCTCGGCCAGCGCCGGCGAGTGGGGCTATTGCGGCAAAGACGGCTGGGCCGGCCACGGTCACGGCCACTGGGGCAAAGAGGGCTGGGGCAAAGACGGTTGGAACCCCTGGCACGAGCACGTGGGCGATTTCACGAAGAAGCACGGCATGAAGTTCAGCCACGGCTACTTCTACGTGGGCAAGGACCAGAAGCACTTCACCCAGAAGTGGGCCAACCCGCGGTTCAAGACCGATTTCTACTGGTGCCCGCACACGCACATGCCGTACTACTGGTGCGAAGGGCACGGCGTGTACTATCCCGTGCGCTATATCCATACGGTCGCCCCGAACGCGAAAGGCCCCGGACCGGCGATTGAGAAGCCCGGTGCGGCTCCCGTAGCCCCGCCGCCGCAAGGCCCCGTAGCCCCGCCGCCGCAAGGCGGTGCGGGCGAGAAGAAAGCGGCCCCGGTCGATACGCCGAAGCCTCCCTCGGGCGGCGGCGATGGCGGCGGCAGTGTCGCGCCTCCCGACCTCACCGGCCCCAACACGGCCGGCACCAACACCGACCGCCTCGCCAGGGCTCAAACGCCAGCCCCGCGAGTTCCCGAGGGGACTTTCGACGACCCGATCCCGTAGGCCCGGGTGGCAATTCGACTCACGACCCTGCGAGCCCGCAGTTGTGGCTTCAAGCCGCAACTGCGGGCTTTCCTTTTTTTGCCGGGCCGATGTAGTCACAACGACTTTCCAGAGAGAACGATTGGATGCATGTCCCATCAGAATCCGCTGACCGGTCGATCAGGACGCACTAGCCATAAAGTATTTCACACAAGCATCTTGCGATTGATTGCTGAGGAAGGCTGTCGCGATGGCGCATCAGTTGCTTACAACGCCAGCATTGCAAATGACCAGTCTTTACGCTTCGAGTGACATAGCTGCGAATCACCAGCACACCGCAACCTCCAACGCAATACAAGGACCACCGATGAAGACCCGATTCCTCAGCCTGGCCGCCATCGTCAGCCTGGCCCTGTTTGCTTTCGGTCCCTTGGGGCGAAGCCAGGACAACGCGCCGGCGGACTTGGACCAGGGCGTCTTCGATCAACTCAGCGCCGTCGCCGGGGATGCCCCCGAGCTGACGGCTGCCCTCAAGAGCGAGCCGGGCATCGAGACGCAGCTCAAAGGTCCGGTGCACGACGCGTTCGCCGAGGCCGTGGCCGAGCCGAAGCCCGGACCGGTGGTGCCCAAAGACCCGCCGGCCGACCTCGAAGAGATGCCTCCGGCGGACAAGCCCGAAGGCGAAGACATTCAGTGGTACAGCGGCTACTGGGAGTTCGACCAGGACCGCACCGACTTCACCTGGATCAGCGGCATCTACCGCAAGCCCCCGCCGCGCCGTCAGTGGATGGCCGGTCACTGGGTAAAGGTCGAAGGCGGCTGGCAGCGGCAGCGTGGCGTGTGGATGGTGCTGGATATCACGGCGATCACCTTCATCCCGACCGCTCCGCCGGAGGCGCCGGTCGAGGAAACCGCCAACACTCCGCCGGACGAGAACAGCTTCTTCGTCCCCGGCCACTACGAATACAAGGAAACCTCCTACGCTTGGAGCCCCGGCAAGTGGGTGCCGCACCACCAGAACTGGGTGTGGATTCCCGCCCACTACGTGTGGACCCCCTGCGGCTACGTGTTCGTGCCCGGCTACTGGGATTACCTGATCGAGAAGCGCGGCCTCCTCTACGCTCCGGTGTGCGTCGATCTGGCCTACGTGAAGCCAGGCTGGACGTACACGCCTTCGTGCGTGGTGCACAACACCAGCCTGCTGGATGCGTTGTTCGTGCGGCCCGGCTGCGGATACTTCTTCGGCTCGTACTTCCAGAACAAGGCCTACACCTCTTGGCCCGACCACTGCGTGAAGGGCAAGATTTGCGACCCGCTGTTCACGCACTACAAGCTCCACAACAAGGGCAAGAACAACTGGGAAGGCGGCCTGCGGAACGTGTACAGCGGCCGGCAGAGCGGCCGGATCGCTTCGCCGCCGTCGAACCTCAAGGAATTCGGACAGTTCGTGCAGAACTTCAAGAACAAGAGCATCGGCGGCGACCAGGTCCGGCGCAACCTGCTCATCGGCTCCGCCAAGAAGATCAACACGAACTTCGTGCGGATGCAGAAGCTGGATAACGCGGGCGTGCAAGGCCAGAAGCGGTTCAGCGACCAGCTCCGCCTGTCGGGCAAGGACCTGGCCTTCAAGCAGACGCAGCACCTTCAGTCGAACCGCCGCGGCTCGGCGGGCGGCGGCAACAACGTGCTGAAGTTCGACATGAACAAGTCGATCAACTCGCAGTTCCGCAACTTCAACAGCGGCCGGAACGGCAATAACGGCAACGGCGGCCAGAACGGTGGCAACAAGAACCTGGGCGGCGTGGGCGGCAGCAACGGCACGCCGCGGATTCAGCAAGGCAACGGCAATGGCCTGGGCAGTGGTTTGGGGAATGGTTTGGGCAATGGCCTTGGCAACGGCAAGGGCAACAACCCGAACAACGGCAACAAGAACGGCAATGGCCCCGGCGGCAACACGCGGATTCTGCAAGGCAACGGCAATGGCCTGGGCAACGGCTCGAGCAATGGCCTTGGCAACGGCGGCCAGAACAACGGCAACAAGAACCAAGGCACCGGCCAGGGCAACAACACCCGCATCCTGCAGGGCAACGGCAACACCGGCGTGACGCCGAAGATCAACCAGGGCGCCAATGGCGGCAACGGCGGCAACACGAACGGCAACGGCGGAAGCGGCGGAAGCGGCGGCAACGCCACTCGCCGCACCGGCGGCAACACGGGCGTCAACCCGTTCCTGCCCAACCAGGGCGGCAACGGCGGAAGCGGGAACAGCGGTAACACGCGCCGCTTGGAGGGGAGCAGCAACGGCAACAACTCGTTCCGCAACCTTCAGGGAAGCAGCAACGGCAACAACAACTCGTCACGCAGCTTCCAGCAGAATAGCGGTGGCTCCAGTGGGTTCAACTCGAAGAGCTTCCAAGGCAGCAGCAGCGGCGGCTCCAGTGGGTTCAACTCGAAGAGCTTCCAGGGCAGCAGCAGCGGCAGCTCCTCGTCCCGCTCGTTCAGCGGCGGCTCGGGCGGCTCCAGCGGCGGCCGGTCGGGCGGCAGCAGCGGCGGCAACAGTGGCGGTGGCCGCCGCGGTCGCTAAGAGCTAGGATTGACGACGACCCGCGGGGGGCCGGCCCTCCGCGGGTCGCTGCTTGGAGGCGTAACAGGACCGGCGCCAGCAACGCTTAGACAATTATCCAGTGCTAGGGGATCACATACACGGAGACGGCGACCCATGCGTGCGACTCGAACCAGCCTTGTCCTGCTCGTGCTTACGGCGAGCTTGCTGCCTGTCAGAGGGCCCAATCAGGCTTTTGGCCAATCCAAAGAGGAAATCGCGGCCAAAGCCCGCGACATCCTTCAGGTCAACTGCCTCGAGTGCCACGGCGGCAAGAAGACCTTCGGTGGCGTGAAGATCCTCGATCGCGCACTGCTGGTCTCCAAAGAGAAGATTGCCCCCGGATCGGCCGAAGACTCGCTGATCTACCACCTCATCACGGCCAAAGACGACACCGTGATGCCGCCGGCCGAGAAGCCGCGGCTGAGCGACGAGCAAGTCGCGGTCATCAAGGCTTGGCTCGCTGCCGGCGCGCCGGACTTCCCCGTCGGCGACGTGGGGCCCAAAGAACGCCCCTTCGGTCACGAGTCGATCCTGGGCGCGATCCTTCAGGACGTGCGCCGCCTTCCGGTGGCCGACCGCAAGTTCGCCCGCTATTTCAGCATCGCCCACCTGATGAGCGCCGGCGCCACCCGCGAAGAGCTGGACATCCAGCGCGACGCCCTGGCCAAGATCATCAACCACTTGTCGTGGCAGCCCGAGCTGGTTCGGCCCACGCCGATCGAGACCACCGGCACGATCTTCCGCATCGACATCCGCCGCCTGGGCTGGGACAAGCAACCGTTCCGCCAGGTGAAGAGCGGCAAGTTCGTCGCCAACAGCAGCATCAACATCTTCGACCTGGCACTGCTCGAATATCCTTACGGCATGGTGGCCCACAAGTCAGACAACTATCTGGTGCTCGTGAAGGAGTTTCTCACGCACGCCAACCAGGTGCGACCCGTCCCCTACGTGCGGGCCGACTGGTTCGTGAGCACGGTCACGCTGCCGCCCTTGTACGAAGACTTCCTGCAGCTTCCCCGCAGCCTGAAGGAGCTGGAGACGATGCTGGGCGTCGATAGCGCCGCCAACATCGCCGCCGGCAAGGCCTTTCGGGCCGGCATGGCCCAGTCGGGCGTCTCCCGCAACAACCGCGTCGTCGAGCGCCACGACACCAAGTACGGCCACTACTGGAAGAGCTTCGATTTCCAGAGCAGCCAGGGGCGCGACAACATCTTCACCGATCCGATCGACCTGGTGCCGACCGGCGGCGAGATGATCTTCAACCTGCCCAACGGCCTGCAAGGCTACTTCGTCACCGACGGCGTCGGCGTCCGCATCGACTCGGCCCCCACGTCGATCGTGGTGGACGAGCACGCTTCGGACAAGACGGTCCGCAACGGGCTGTCGTGCATCCGCTGCCATGACCGCGGCGTCAAGACCTTTGCCGACGTGGTGCGGCCGACCTTCCAGAAGACGGCCCGCGGCGCCGAGGCCGGCGTGGACGTGGCGGCCGTGCTCAAGCTGTATCCCGAGCAGAGCAAGTTCGACGTGCTGGTAAAGCAGGACGACGACCGCTTCATGGCCGCCATGGAGAAGCTGCTGGGCAAGCCGCAGACCGTCGAGCCGGTGAAGCCCGTCAGCCAGCGCTTCCTCGACGTGCATCTGAAGCTCCCCGACGCCGGCTCCGAGCTGGGCCTCACGGAATCCAAGAAGCTCAGCGGCGACGATCAGTCGCTCCAGCTGTTGAAGCTCGGCATCGCCTCCATCGTGGTGGGCGAGTCGGTCCCTCGCGACACCTGGCAGGCCAACTACGAGCGGCTGGTCCGCCGGCTGCGGCTGGCCATCCCGCTGGTGCCGCTGGATGGTCTGACCGTGCCGGAGTACTCCCCCGCCGCCAAGGCGCCCTTCGAGATCGAGATCAAGACGAACCAGACCGGCAACATCTTCAAGGCGGGCGAAGAGATCGTGATCTTCGTGAAGCCCACCAAGGACGTGTTCATCGAAGTGATCGGCACCAGCGGCCGCGGCCGCAAGGTGGTTCTGGCCCCGGCCAGCACGAAGGTGAAGGCCGGCGCGCAGTTCCGCTTCCCCGCCGAAGGCAAGGCGGGCCTGAAGGTGAAGGCCGGCGCCGGCAAGGAGCAGGTCACGGTCTTCGCCAGCCTGCAACCCTTCAACGACGGCGAGCTGCTGCGTGGCGAGAACGTGGACGACCGGGTGGTGCACGGCTTCCAGGTGCGTGCCAACGGCCAGCAGATCGAGATGCAGTACTCGCCCAACCCGTTCCAGATCGTCAAGAAGACGATGATCATCGAATCGCGGTAAGGTGGCTGACTCGCTCTGCGAGTCGGCGGCGATAGGTGACGAACGTGGGGCACGTTTCCAAACGTGCCCGGATGGATGTGCAGGCGGAAGAGCCAAGTCACGCCGCCTGGCGCACCGGGCCGCCCTGAGGGCGATTGGGGAAGAAGCCCCGTCGGGCTTGCCCCGACGGATTGTTGACTGGCCAGCTACCAAACGAAGAAGAATCATGAAAACCCCGTCGGGCTCGTCCCGACGGAAAAAGTGACTCGTTGGCATGCCTAGGCTTTTTCAGAAAACGCCGAGCCGGCACTAACCCGACGCGCAAGTCGCGCAAGCGAGGGAGAGTCACCTCCGAGCGTACGCGCTTCTCCCTCGCTTGCGAGCTTGCGCGTCGGGTTAGTGTGGTTTTTCTGGCAAAGCCTAGACTGCTTAGCAGTCGAGTCAGGCAACCGTCGGGACAAGCCCGACGGGGTTTGCCGAAGTATGGCGACTCCCGGTAGCGGACCAGTCATCGAACCGTCGGGGCAAGCCCGCCGGTGGGTTTCTTCAAGCAAGGCGGCTCCGCCGCACCCGCCGGATGATGACGAACGTCAGGAACGCGACTTCGGCGGCCGTCAGCACCCACACGCCGGGCCAGACCAGCGGTTTGGCCACGACATCGCCAAGATCGAGCGTGGTCACGTCGCCACTGGCCAACAGCGCCCGAAGCGATTCTGCGTCGATATCCGAGCGAAGTCGCAGCGTCGTTAGGTTGTCCAACGCGACGTGGAACGCGGGCGGCGAGCGCATGAGATAGCCGTCGCCGCCGCCATCGTGCAGCACCTGGTCGCGTCGTGACGAGTCGCCGGTCCTGGCCCGCACGACCTCTTCGATCGTGAGATCGCGCGGCTCAAGCCAGTTGATGCCCGCCGTGCTCGACTCGACGAGCATCACCGTGGGACTCTCGTCGGGGTCGCCAGGTCCGCCCGGAGGTGCTGCCGCGCGGCCCGGCCCAACGATGCAGAAATAGCTCGTCTCGCCCTCTCCCAAATCGCGATCGGACGGGCACCGGAGGAGATCGGGGACCTTCGAAGCCAACTTGCTGTTGTTGGGTCCGTTCCACGGCTCGTTCATGTTGTACGACCGGTACAGGGCATTCTCGTTCAGATAGGGCAAGATCAACACCCGCCAGCTGTGCATTGGCTTTCCGCTGGAATCTGCGACGAACGCAGGCGGGAAGTCGCCGTGGTCCAGGGCATAGAGATGGAAGACGGCGACCAGGTACGCGATCCTGCCATCGCATGTCACATGCGAAGGCCTCATGCGGATCACGTCACTGAAAAAGAGCCCCAGGAATCCGCACCAAACGGCAACTGGCAAGAGCCCCAGGGCAACCAGCGCGTACAAGTGCCGGCGACGTTGGCCGGGTTCGCGTGAACAAACGCGATACGCGACCACCAGAACGATAGCCCCGATCCAAACGAGCACGACGCCCAGCCACCCAAGCTGCGAAATCAGGCCCAGGCACATTGCCAAGCCCGCGATCACGAGCAAGAAGCTCGCGAGCGTAAAGCGGGGCAGCGACGACGCCCGCGGTGTGTCAGCCATGGTGCACCTCGCGCTGGATTCGACGGGCCATCAGCAGGCGGCGCGTGATGGCAAGGCCCACGAAAGCGGCCTCCGCGGCCAGCAGCACCCAGAAGCCGGGCCAAAAGCGGGCTGGCTCGTGCGAGTCGGTGACGTGCAGGTCTTCGATTTCAACCCGTTCGCCGCCGTCGATGGTCAAGAGACGCCCAGCGTCTCTCGATCGATATCGGCGGGCAGCCGCACCACCCTGGCATCGTGCATCGCGTAGTTGCACCAGGCAGGCGATTTCCACGCTTTGCCGTCTCTGCGGCCGTCGTGCGACGCGGAGATGCCCGGTGCGTCGGCCGTGTTCTTGCCCGACAGGATGTCTTCGACGGCCAGATCGCGCGGCTCCAGCCAATTGACCTGGGCCGTGTTCGATTCAACGAGCATGATCGTCGGCCCGTCGGTGAAATCGGCCAGCTCCTGGTGTTTCTTGCCCGGCTTCATCCGCCCCGGCCCGACGACGCAGAAGTAGCTCGTCATCCCCAGGGGCCGTTGAGGCTCCGCAGGGCAGCGCAGCGAATAGTGCTTCGCCGCAGCCAGCTTGCGGTTGTTCGGCCCGTTCCAGGGCTCGTTGAAGTTGTAGGCCTTGTAGAGGCCATCGAGCTCCAAATAGGGCAGGATGAGCACGCGCCAACTGTGCATCGGCTTGCCATTGGCGTCGGCGACGTAGGGCGGCGGGAAGTGGCCGTGGTCGTCGTGATAGGCGTGAAGGGCCTGCATGAGCTGCCGCAGGTTGTTGCCACAGTCCGCGCGCGGTCCGATACTCTGGCAGTCTGGATCAGGGGGTGCAGCAGCATCGCCAGCGTGCCGATCATCGCGCAGAGGACCGCCCCGCTCAGCAGGTCCAGGTGTGCCTGGCGGCGATGCCTGGCAAATAAACTGTGATTCGCGGCGAGGAGGATCAGCACGCCGCCAAAGGCCATCGCCCAGCCGAGCCAGCCGAGCTGCGTCACCAGGGCCAGGAAGAGGCCGATCCCGGCGATGGCCTCCAACAGGCCGGCCAGGGTGAATCGCGGCGGCGATTTGCGAGGAGCTTCATCCATGCGGCACCTCGCGGCGCATGCGGCGGGCTATTCGGAGGCGGCGGACGATGGCGAGGACGACGAAGGCGGCTTCCGCAGCCAGCAGTACCCAGAAGCCGGGCCAGAGGTATTCTTCGTGGCTCGGGTGGGGCGCAGAGTTAAGTATTTGCGTCATCGGTTCGCCACCGTCAATGGTCAGCAGGAACTTCAGTGCGTCGGCGTCAATTCCTCCTCGCAATGCTTCAACGTCCGCGTCGAAAAACGCTGCCATGAACAGCACGTTGCCCGACGTGCGCCATATGCCACGGTCCTTCAGCAAATGGCGCGAGCAAGGGCACGGCGCTTCGAGCGTGTTTTCGCCAGCGAGAATATCCTCTACGGTCAGATCGCGCGGTTCGAGCCAGTTGACCGCGCGGAACTCGACTCCACCAGCGCCAATGTATTACCCAACCCGTCGGTGATATCCGAAAACGCAAGCTGGGCCTTGCCCTCCCTCATCCGCCCCGGGCCGGTGATGGCAAAGTAGCTGGTCATGCCCGGCGGCATCCGCGAATCGCTGGGGCAGCGGAAGACGTCCGGCATGCGTGACGAGAGCTTGCTGTTGCTGGGGCCGTTCCAGGGCTCGTCAAAGTTGTATGCGTCGTACAGGTCGCTGCGCCTCCAGATACGGCAAGATCAGCACGCGCCAACTGTGCATCGGCTTGCCCTGGGAATCGGCGATGTACGGCGGCGGAAGATGGCCGTGATCGTCGAAGTATGAGTGCAGCGCAAGAGCGAGCTGCCTGAGGTTATTCGCGCACCAGGCGCGGCGGCCCGCCTCCCGCGCCGTGGAGACGGCGGGAAGGAGCAGGGCCACCGCCAAAAGCAAGATGACGAGCGCAATGAAAGAGCGCCAGACGTTCCTGATCGCCCGCTGCCGGTCGCCGGCATAGGCCACGTGCTGCACGGCGGCGATGATGAGAAACCCGGCAACCGCCATGCCCAGGCCGACCCAGTCGAGCTGCGATACCAGTGCGAGGAAGAGCCCGATGCCGGCGATCAGCTCCAGCAGCCCGGCCAACGTGAATCGCGGCGCTGAACCGGGGGACTGGCGAGGAGCTTCACCCATGCGGCACCTCGCGGCGCATGCGGCGGGCTATTCGGAGGCGGCGGACGATGGCGAAGGTGACGAAGGCGATCTCGGCGGCCAGCAGCACCCAGAAGCCGGGCCACAGATACGCGCCGCCGCTAGGCCGCACCATGGAGTCCGGCTCGAACGAATCTCCGCCGTCGATGGTCAGCATCCCTCTGAGAGATGCGGCGTCGATGCGGGACGACACCGGATGGACCGAGGCGTCGAAGTTTGCGACCATGAATAGCACGCTCCCCTTCGAGCGCCATAGGCCGTGGTCATTCTGATGATGACGCGAGCAGGGGCAGGGCGATTCCGCGGTGTTCTCACCGGCCAGGATGTCTTCCATGGTCAGGTCGCGCGGCGCCAGCCAGTTGACGCGCGCGGAGCTGGATTCCGTCAGACCAATCGTGTTGGGCGACCCGTCCGTGATATCGGGCAGCGCAAGCTGTGGCTTGCCCTGCTTCGTTCGCCCTGGCCCGGTGACGAAAAAGTAGCTCGTCATACCGGGCGACAGGTCCGAATCGGCGGGGCAGCGGAAGGTCGGCGGCATGCGGGCCGTCAGCTTGCTGTTGTTGGGGCCGTCCCACGGCTCGTCGAAGCTGTACGCCTGATACAACTCATCCACGCCAGGTGCGGCAGAATCAGCACCCGCCAACTGTGCATCGGCTTGCCGTTGGCGTCGGCGACGTACGGCGGAGGAAAGTGGCCATGCCTGTCGTGGTAGTTGTGCAGCGCCAAGGAGAGCTGCCGGAGGTTCTTAGTGCATAGCATTCGAAGCACGTCCTCGTGGGACTCCCTTCGGATAAGAAAGAAAGACGCCGCGACGGACAGCCCGCCTAGTGCGATCAAGCAGCCCCAGACGTTCCTGGCGTCCTTCTCCCGATCGCGGACAACAACCTCGTGGTGCACGACCGCGAGAACGAGCAAGCCCGCGACCGCCATGCCCAGGCCGACCCAATCGAGCTGCGACACCAGCGCCAGAAACAAGGCGATGCCGGCGATCAGCTCCAGCAGCCCGGCCAGGGTGAATCGAGGCGGTGTTGAGGGTCTGGGCTCCGGCGTCATCGGTCGGCTCACTTCATGGGAACGAGGCCCGTGACGTTGATCCGCCGGGGATCGGCCGGGTGCTGGGCCTCCAGCCGCGTCTCGTAGGGCCCCTGCTCGGGCCGCAAACCCGGCACGATGACTTGCAGGGTGCCGCTCTGGTCCAGACTCACTTCCTTGACGATTCTCTCGCCCTGGGCGGGCACGATCACCCAGAAATAGCGGATCGAGCGGTCGTTGTCGCGCTGCGTGAAGCGGTAATCGCAACTGAAGGCCATGCCGACGCCATCGGGCAACGTCTGCGGCAGCGCCACGCCCGCGGAGAGCTGGACTGAGATCGCGGTCTTCGCGCCTGTCTTCGTGCCGGTGGGCGGCGCCAAAGTGGGTCCGCCACCGGGCGAGGGAGCGACTGCCGGCGCCGACGGGGCGCTGGATGTCTTGTCTAGGGAGCCGGGCATGGTCGGCGGCTTACAACCGACCAGGCAGGCCAGGGCGCCTACGCATGCCATGCGCGTGAGCGGGAGAACACGGATCATGGAGCCTCCCGAGAAACGAACAATGTCGGCTTTCGCTCCGCGAAAGCACGCCCTTTCGCGGAGCGAAAGGCGACATACCTACAGCCCGCCCGCGCCTTGCGGCGGCGGCACGCTGGCGGTGCCTTTGGCGGCGGCCAACTGGGCGGCGATGTCGTTGACTGGCTTTTCGGCCAGGTGTTTTTCGAGCACTTGCCGCGTGTCGGCGAACAGCTTATCGATCTTCCGCTTCAGCCGCTGATCGTTGGTTTGCGCCGTCCGCTCGAACCGCTGCAGCTCTCCAAGGAAGTCGCTGAGCGCAGGCAGCGCCTTCACCCGCTGGAACAGGGCGTCGGCCTCGTCCACGCGGCCCGACTGGAGCCGCACGCGAATGCGGGCCAGCAGCAGCTCACGCCGGGCGACCGTATCCACGGCCCGCTCTTGCAGGCCCGTGATGAACCCTTCCACGCGCAGGCGTTGCTCGTCGTTGGTGACGAGCGCCTTCAGCGAGGGCTCCCAGCCCACGAGCACGGGAAGCCGGGCCACCGGCTCGTCGCCGTTCTTGATGATCATCAGCCGCAGGGGATGGTCGTCGGCCGGGGGAATCTGGATGCCGCCGCGGTTGTCCGTCAGGCCCAGCGGCGTGGTCGCGGCCGAAAACGGGCCTTGGGCGTGCACGTGGTAGCCAGCCAGCGGATAGTCGGTCTCGTAGGCGGAAAACAGCTCCAGCCGCGTGCCAGAGCGCGGCGGGCGGACGGCAAGCGCCAAGTTGCTCCGTGCGCCCGCGGCGGCGTGTGCTCGGCGCATTGCGCAGGCCGCTGTGAATGCGGCAGTGGACGCCCGTCTGGTCAGGCTGCTGCCCGCCGGTGGCAGCGCCAGCGGCCGGCTTTGCCTTCGCATCTCCGGCCGTTCCGGCGGCGGTAGTCGGCGCCTCGGGAACCAGGAACGTCCAGGGAATGACGCGAGCCGACTTGAGACTGCCGTCGGAATTGCTGGATCGCACGGCGGGCAGGAAGACCTCGGCCCGCGTCAGCACGCGAAGCTCCGGATCGCGCGTCGGCAGGGCGGCCGCGCGGAGGCGGATCTGACAGGTCTTCGTCTCCACGACTTCCACCTGGGCCAGCGGCGCGAAGGCCTCCAGCACCAGGTCCGCGGCGACCGAGCCCAGCAGCGAGCGCTGCCCCACGTCGCGCTCCGCCGGGGTGCCCAGCACGCGGGCGCGCAAGTCGAAATCGCGGACGGCCACGTCGTAGCCGCTGCCGCGGCGCGAGACGCGCACGAGCATTGCCTTGTCGAAACTCAGCGATTCGCGGGGCAGATCATCGCCCACGACGGCGCCCCACCGCCAACGCACGGCGTGAGCCACGGCCGCGGGCGCCGTCACCGTCTCCACCTCCCAGGGCGCACCGACCACGGCTTCGATGCGCTCCTGCACCTCGCGCCGCAGATCGGCCAGCAGGCCGGCCGTCAGCGCCGCGTCGGCATCGGCTGCCACCAGAATCTGCACGCGATAGGGCGTGAACTCCCACAAGGCGCTTTCACCGGCAGCCTGAGCGGCACCGCAGAAGACCGCCGGCCAGACCGCAACCAGCGCGGTGAGCGCAAACATTTTGCACTTTGCATTCTTTACTTTGCATTTTGCATTCGATGCAGGCGACGGACCGCCACGGACGCCAAATGCAAAATGCAAAATGCAAAGTGCAAAATGCAAAATGCTAGTGCCAGGAGCCGGCCGGCCTGGGCGCTGCGTGCGGTGGTGGGCAGCGTGATAGGTCATTTTCGCGGGGCGACGGCGGCCGTGGCTTCCGGGGCGGTATTCAAGATCGCGGGCGGCGATTGCCACTCTTCCAGGTTCTGGTACAGCGACACGCAACTGGCGCCTACGCCCTTCAGGTCGCGGTGATAGGCGAAGTGGTCCGCCAGTTGCCACAGCGGGATCAGTGGCAGCTCTTCGTGCGCCAGCCGATGGATGTAGCGCAGCTTGGGGATTACGCGCTCCCAGTCTTCGGTCTGCGCCAGGTCCCGCAGGGCCAGCGACATGTAGGAGCTGGTGCGGCCGACGATGCCGCCGGGGCCCAACACGCGGTGGGCGTCGATCAGCGGCTCCCATAGCGCCAGCTCCGCATAGCGCAGGTCGTACGTCTCGTTGCCGGCAGTCGCGGCGCCCGCGGCCGCAGGGCCTGCGGCTGAGGCGGCGGAGGTCGATTCCTCCTTGAGAATGATGGTCAGCCCCATGGGCTCGAGCTGCTTCTTGATCTCCCGGCAGGCCACCCGCGCCACGTCATGGGCACCGTGCAGCAGCACCAGCGGAGGCGCCGCCGTCAGCGGCGACTCTTCCCGCTTCTTGCGGGCCACGTTCTCCTGGGCCACGGCCAGGTTGAGCAGCGTGACAGCCAGGGCGCGGTCATACGGCCGGGGCTCGAGGCTGTCGTCGTAGGCGTAGCCGCGGGGATCGTTCTTGTTCACGCCGGCCGGGAAAGGCCCGCTGATCAACTGATTGCCCGCCTGCTGCGAACCCTTGAGCAGCACGGCCAGAATCTGCTGGCGGTGGATGGCCGACTCCAGGCAGCGGCGAAACGTCCGCCGCGCCAGCAGCTTGTGGTCCGGATGGGGAATCAGGCAATGCACCGTCGGCACCGCGTAGGGCTGCACGGCCAAGTAAGGAATTGCCTGCAAGCGGTCCACGTCCCAGGGGTTCACCCGATCCAGCACGGCGATCTGGCCGCCGCGCAGCGCGGACAGGGCTGTCCGGCCGTCGGGATAGTGGCGCTCGACGATCTCCTGTGGGCTGCGCGGCCCCGGCGGCAAAGTAGCGCGGGTTGGCGCGGTAGCGGACTTCGCCTCCCACGGCTTGATGGACGACGAAGGGGCCGACCGTCGCCGGCGCGGTTTCCTTGCCGCGCTGGTACCACGGCCGCACCACCGTCTGCAACACGCCGTCGGGATGGACATGCGACCGGCGCAGGTCGATCACCACTTCCACCTCGTTGCGGACGCGGGCGGCCACGAACAGCTCGGCCCAGTCGGCGCGGTAGGACGGGTCGCCGGCGTCGGCCAGGGCCATCAGGTGCCGGCAGACGTCGGCGGCGGTGAGCGGGCCGGCGCCGTCGGACCAGGCGATCTTGGGATTGAGCTGCAACACGAGCTGCCGGCCCAAGGCCTCGTGACGCGGATCGAGCCCGAGCGGGCAGCGGTACTGGCCCCCCAGCGCGGCATAGCCGGTGAACTCCAGCAGCATGCGGTGCAGCAGCCGGCCGCTGCGGCGCGCGGCCCAATCGTCGAGCCGCTGCGGGTTGGGGGCCGCGGCCGGCTGCATCACGCCCACCACGATTCGCGGCGAGCGGCGCTGAGCGTCGTTCAGCAGGTTGCGCGCCTCATCGAGCGGCCAGATGCTCACGGAGCGGAGGGCCAGCTCGCGCGCCTCGTGCAGGTCCTTGCCGGCGAGCTGCTGCTTGGCCTGATCCAGCAGCTTCTGTGCTTCGGCAGAAAGCTGCCCTTGCCACTTGGCCCCCGAGGCGTGCGCGGGAAACTTCTGCTGAAACCCGGCCAGCAGCGCCCGGGCAGGGGCGAACTTCTGCTGGCGCAGGTAGCCGTCGATCAGCCCCTGGATCGCGCTGGCCATCGCGTCGGCCAGACCCGGCAGATCAGCTTGCAGCTCGAAGGCCAGGTTCAAGAGGGCCAGGGCCTGGGCATGACGGCCGGCCGGGAGGTAGCTCTTGGCTTCCTCCAGGTGAAAGCGGGCAGTCGAGACATTCAGCGTGGGCAGCTTGTCCCGATAGTTGGCTCGCAGGTGCTGGTAGTAGTAGAAGGCCTCGTCGAACTTCTTGGGCTCGGTCTTGCCCTCCTCGACCAGCCGCTCCGCCTCCCGCAGGATCAGGTCGTGGAAGCGGAGCCACTTGAGGATTTTGCCGCGCTGCAAGGTATAAATCTCGTCGCGGTCCACCAACCGGACCTGGATGACGACCAGAATGCTCTTGGGCAGCTCGTCGTTGATCAGGTGCGGCGGCCCTAGCGGCCGGATTTTGATGATGGCCACCTTCTCGTTGCCGTCCCGATCGCGGCCGTCGCGGAGGTGCAGCTCTTCGTGCGGCCGCTGTTGATAGAGCGGCAGGTTCTTTTCCGCCTCCCTGCGAGCGGCTTCTTCCTTGGCGGCTTCGTCTTCTTTGGAGGCTGCTTCCTGCGCCGCGGACCACGCGCGCACAGCCAGCCAGCGCTGATGGCGAGGGCCGCCAGGCTAGCGAGGAGCACAAATTGGCGAAGGCGAAATGGCATCGCAGGCACGGTGGGCCAGAATCCAAAAGCGGCGACGAGTCGCCGCACTCCAAAACTCGCTCAGACTCCTAACCAATCACGGCGTCGCCAGCACGTGTAATGTCCCGTCCCGACCAGCAATCGCGATCTGCCCGTCATCGAGGGCCACAGGCCCCGAGGCCAGCGGCTGCCGCAAATCGGTTTTGGCAACTTCTTCGCCTGCTGCGCTCAGGCGGACCACCATGCCGCCGGCGGTGGCCGCAAGGCAACTGCCGTCGCTGACGGCCAGCGGTGCGCCGGACAGCGGGCCGTATCGCCAGGGGACCGACCAGGCCGGGCCGTCGCTGGCGTCGTCCAGGCAGACCAGGCGACAGGCTGCGGTTTCGGCGAGGATTTCATCAAACCGCTTCAGGCGCGCAATGTCTTTCCAGGCCAGCAAGCGGACGCCCGGCGGCAGCTTCTCCTTGGTCTTGGTTGTCTGTTTCTCGGTCTTGGCCGGCGTGGTCGCCTCGGGAATCTCCAAGAGCTGGATGCGAAGCTTCTCCTCGGGCCGAGGTTCCTCGGGAATTCTGGCCGTGATCGGCTGGACTCGCAGCACTTCGCCGCTCTTCAGGTGTACTTCGTCGTAGGGTTGCGGCTCGACCAGGAGCATCGCCCGCGAGCCTACGGTGCGAGGCCCCCACGCCACCTGCCCCAACAGCTTGCGGCTCCAGCGGTGGCGCAGGCTGGGCAGCTCGAAAGCGACGATCTCTCCCGAGCTGCTCGTTGCGTAGGCCCGCTCGGGAGTGCGGGCGATCGCCGAATCGAGCCTGTGCACCGTATCCGCCTGGCTCAACGCCGCGAGGTGCTCGGCCGGCTCGCCGCGCACGCCGACACGAAAGAACCGCGACTTCTTGGGGCGGCCGTCGAAGAGCAGCACGTCGCTGTGACCGCCGAAAGCATCGACGCGCCAGCGAAACTCGCGCCCGCCGTCGAGAGTCGGAATGAAGGGAGCGGCCCCCAACCGGCCGTCAAAGGGATCGAAGCCATAAACCAGCCCCGCCGCGCTAGGCACGATCAGCTTGCCCGCCAGAGCCGCCGGCAGACCGCCTGCCTCGTCGGGCAGCTTCACCCAGCGCAGGTCTGAGCCGCCGCTGCCGGGGGCATAAGTCAGCACGGCCGAACGCTCGTCGTGCGAGACGAACGCCCAGCGGCTTTCGGCCAGCGGCAGGGCCTGCGCATCGGGCGCCGGCGGCGGATCGGCCAGCGAAACGCGGGAAGCCGAGGGAAGGCCTTCGGCGGCGGCCAGCGCCGCCAGCGTCACCCGAAAGAGCGAGCCATCGGCCAACAGCACGGCGAGCTCGCGCCGCTTGGGATCGAGTAAGGCCCCACCCGCGGGCGGGGCCGCCAGCCGCGTCTCCCAGTATTTTTCCTGCGCGTCCATCTGGGCGGCGGTGACCACGATACCGGGCTTGCCGGGCTGGCTGCGGACGTGAAAGATCACGTCGCCGGCCGTCTGGAACGGCTGCAGGAAGTCGCTCTCCTCGTTGTCGATCCAGCGAGAAAGCAACTGGCCGCCGGCCAATTGCAAGTCGTAGCTGGCGAACTGGTTGTTGGCCGTCCACAGGCGCGAGCCGCGGACGTGCAAGTAGGTGTTCCGCCGCTTGCGCAGCGAGGCCGCCTTGGATGGCCCTTTGATGAGCGGCTCCTTGAGGTTCGCCGGCGCGATATCGAACATGAACACGCCGCCCAGGTCGGTCGCCACGAACAGGCTGCGGCCCACGACGATCGGCGAGACAGCCACGTGGCCGTCTACGCGGACCTCTTGCAGGTGGCGTATGGTGGGCTGGCCTTCCTCCCCCTCCTCGGGTCTTTCGAGCTTGAGCACGCGGACCCAGGAGACCTTCGCCTGGCGATTCTCGACCAGGATCAAGAAGTCGCCTGCCAGCACGGGGGGAGCGACGATCGTCCCCGGCTCGTGCCCGAGATAGGCCACCATCTGGCAAGCGCGCGAGGCGGCGTCGAACACGTACAAGTTCGAATGCCCGCCGACCTGGAAGATCAGCTTGCCGTCGGGGTCGGCGGCGGGCGGGGCACGCAGCTCGTGGGGCAGCTCGATGTAGCCACCGGATTGCCCCGTCTCCAGATCGACGGAATACAGCCGGCCCTTGCCCTCTTGGCCGCCCGCGATCCACAGCCGATTTCCCACGACGAGGGGGGCAACCCTCAGCCCCGGCAGCGCCAGTCGCCAGCGCAAAACGCCGGTCGGCCCGGCCAGGCGCAGGAGCTCGCCGTTCTGAGAGTCGATGAGCAGCACGTCGCCGCCGGCAAGACGCGTGGGAGGGAGCAGGGTATCGTAGCCGACGAACCGCCGCCACAGCACGTTGCCCGTGGCCGCGTCCAGCGCATACGCAGCCCCTTCTGCCAGGGCACAGACGATCTGCCCGGCCATGCCCGGCGGCGAGGCCTTCAAAGTGATCGAGGGCAAGAGCGTGGTCTTGATCGGCCGCTCGACGTCTTTGGTCTCCGCCGCCCGCTCGTCCGCCACAAACCGAAACAGCTCTCGTTCTTTCTGCGAGACCAGCAGGATGGCCGCTTGCAGGTCCGGGTTGGCGCCCATGTCGGGGTAGTCCTTGAGGAGCGCCTTGCGGATGGCATAAGCCGCGGCGACGTCCCCCTTCTCCACGCTTTCCGTGATGGCATCGACGGCCACCTGGAGCCGGCGGCCGCGGTCCAGATCGCGATCGACGCGGGCCAGCCGCGCTTCCACGCGCAGCAGACGCTGGTCGTCGCGGTACTTGGCCGGCACATAGTCCGGATCGCGCGTGATGGCCACGGCCTCGCGGCACAGGTGCACGGCCGTGGCGTCGGTCCGCGCTTCGGCGTGCTCGGCCAGGCCCTCGCAGATGTTGTGAAGCATGACGCCGATTTCGGCCCGCGAGTCGGCGATGGCCGATTCGGGCAGCACTTCCCCGAGGATCTGCTTGGATTCATCCAGCGCGCGGACCCAGCCTTCGCCCTTGGCCCCATCGACCACGCGGCGCATCTGGCACATGGCCCGGTGCACGCGGCCGGTGCTGACCTTGGGGTGCGTGGGGAATTTCTCGAGGTAGCGGTCATACAGGGCCACGGCCTGGGCGTAGTTGCCGTCGGCGTATTCCTTTTCGGCCGCGGTGAAGGCGTCTTCGGCCGTGCCGCGGTCGATGAGGAAGAACAGCGCCACGCTCATCAGGATGAGCACCGCCAGCGAGCCGCCGCCGATCAGGATCAGCTTGGATTCCCAGGCGCTGGCGATCACCTTCTTGCGCGGCGCGACGGCGGCCCCGAACACGCCGCCTGGGCCGAGCGCGGGCCCCTGGTTGGCCGTCTGCATCAGTGCATCAAGGCCGGGAGGCACGAAGGGGGCGGTCTGGCCGGCTGCCGGGAGCGACGGCGGCACGTTGGGCACGCCCGCCCCCCCCGAGGGAATTTCCTCCAGGTCGTCGATCACCTCGAGGTCATCCGTCGGCTCGGCCGCAACGCGGCCGGCCAGCAGCTCTTGTGCCTGGAACTGCGAGAGGTGCCCGCTCTTGACGAGCGAATGAATGACCTTGCGGGCGGAGCGAGGCTTCTCCGCGAGGGAATCGCGCAGCTCGCGGATCAGCTCCGCCGACAGCATGCCGCGGCTCTCCAGGATGGCGATCAGCTCTCGCGTCGTCATGGTATGTGCGTCAAACCGTCCCCGAAATCGTCCTCGTCCTCAATCGAACTCGTCGTCAATTCGTCCTCGTCCTCGTCCTCGTCGTCGTCGTCGTACTCGTGCTCGTAGTGAAAATGACCGATCCTTTCGAGGACGAGGACGACGACGAGGACGAGTACGAAGTCAAATGTCTACTCCGAGTCTTCGGCGCTATCGCGCATCGTGATATTCGAGATGCCCATCATGGTGCCCACGTCGATGCACATCACCACGCGCTCGTGCCGGGCGTCGGGATGAAAGCTGACCAGCATGCCCTGCGGGGCGCTGCGGCCGGAGGCCCGTTCGTCGCGCAACCGGGCGATCAGCTCCTGCCGGGTGGGCGCCTCACGGTCCTCGACCCAGACCATGCTGTCCTGGTCCACGCGGACCACGAGAAAATCGTCTTCCTGCTGCTGCTCGACGCGCGTCTGGGCGACGGGCGCCTCGGCCTCCGGCGGGGGCACTTCGATCGACTTTTGCAGCGCGTAGGAGGCTGTAATCATGAAGAAGATCAGGAGCTGGAACGTGACGTCCACCATCGGCGTCATGTCCATCTCGGAATCCACCCGCAGCCGCTTGTCGGAGCGGATCAGCGGCGACTCTTCGTGCGTCGTGGCTTGCCAGGCCGCGGCCGCCGCCCGGCCGGCTCGCTGAGCGTCCTCGCCGCTGACTTCATCGGTCCAGCGCGGCACGCGGCCGGACGCGCCGCAGCGCGTACACTTGTACCGCGTGCCGGCTTGCTCCGGCCCGGCCTTGAGCTTCTTGCCGCATTCCTGGCAAGCGAATCGAATCACTCGCGGATCTCCTGCACGGGAAACGCCAGCTTCATGCCCTCCACTTCGTTCACCAGGCCGGCCACGCGACGCACGTCTCCCGCCCGCACCCCGCGTTCTGCCAGGATCGAAAAGGTCGTCTTGCCTCGCGCTGCGCCGGCCTGGAGCTGCTCCAGAATGATCTCGCGCTGCGAGGCCTCGTCGGCGGGCAGCGGATTGCCCTGCTTGCCCTGGCCCAGGTACACCACCGGCGCGCGGTCGGGCCCCTCGGCGATGGTGACGATGACCGCCGTCCGCGGGTCCAGGGTCGTGCCCGTGACCGAGACGGCCAGGCTGGTTGATTGCGAGGGATCGGAATTGAACGTCAGGATGAAGAAGATGTTGAGCAGGAAAACGCAATCGATCATCGGCGTCATATCGATCTCGGCATCCTGGGGCATCCCTCGGCGCTTGAGCACGGGAGCATCGTCCACGCTCGGAGCGTCGTCGATCACTTCCTCGTTCGTCGCGGTCGTGCTCATGAATGAAGGCTTCGGACTTCAGGCTTCAGGCTTCGGGCGTCAGGTTTCAGGCTTCAGATTCGGGCTATCCGCTCGGGCTTCTGACGAAGTCTGCAGCCTGAAGCCCGAAGCCTGACCGCTAGCGCTTCTCCAACGCGGTTTTCAGGCTCTCGAAGAACTGTCCCAGGCCGCTGCCGACGGAGTCTTCCATCTTGCGAATCCGGACGGTGATGCTGTTGGCCATGAGGATCAAGGGGATGGCGATGAACAGGCCCATGCAGGTGGTGATCAGGGCCAGGCTGATGTCGTTGGCCAGCCCGGAGGGATCGACTTTGTCACTGGCGGCCAGCTTGGCGAAGGCGCCCATCATGCCCAAGACCGTGCCCAACAGGCCGAGCATCGGGGCGCTCTTGATCATCGTGTTGACCCAGCTCATGCGGTAATCGATGAGCGTGAGGAAGTCTCGCTGAAAGCGCTCGGCCACCATCTGCCGGACCTTGCCGTAGCCCAGGTCGCGCAGCGAAATGGCCAACAGGGCCAACTGCGGCACGGCGCGGCGATCGCCTTCGCAGAACGAGGCGGCGGCGCCGAAATCGCCACCGGCCATGCGCTGGTCGATTTCGTTGAGGAAATCGCTCTGCGACTTTTCGGTGCGGAACCGCACGCTCTGGATTCGCAGCCAGATCATGGCGGCGGAGAATAGCCCCCACAGCGCCGCCCCGATCAGCCCCAGGTAACACAGGTCGCCCATGATCAAGATCGCGGACGACATGTTCTTGAACAGTCGCTCGATGATCTCGCTGACGGTAATCGCCAGCAGCAGGTGGTCGCCGAACAGGTGGAGCATGTCTGACGAATTGGGAAGAGCCGTGGATAGACCGGAGGTTGACGGCTGGCAGACCGCGCAGCCTCACGAAAATGCCTCCGCGCTCGGGCGAATCGCCCCGGACGCGTATCCCTTTACTATCTCGTAGCCAGAGCGGCCTTACAAGGCATAGAAACGTGGATTCCCGCGGTCCCCGCACGGCCAGCCGCCCGAAGAAACAGCGCCACGCCGCCGCCGTAGTTTCAATCCGCCCCCGGCACTCGCCCCGGGGGCGGATTGAAACATTCTCTCTGGCGTGAAGACCGTCATTCCTCCTCCTCGCCGACCAACTCAGCGAACTCGTCCGTGGGGTCTCGCCCCTCGCCGTCATCCTCGTCGTCATCCTCCATATTGTCTCGATCATCGTCCGCCGAGATGTCGTCGGTCACCGATGAGTCTTCCTCGTCTCGCCGTCGCTTGCCGCGATTGGACGGCGGCTTGGGATTCTCCGCCGCCGGCTTGATGATGAGCCGTCTTCGCCGCGGCGGCTCCGGCTCTTCTTCGGCTTGGCCTTGCCGGGCGGCCCAGTCGGCCGGGGTGATGAGCACCTCGCGGGCCTGCGAGCCGTTGTAGTGGCCGACGATGCCGTCTTCGGCCATGTAGTCGATGAGCCGGGCGGCGCGGCCGTAGCCGATGCCCAGGGCCCGCTGCAGCAGCGACACGCTGCCGCGGCCTTCGCGGACCACGATCTCGACGGCCTGCTTCGTACAGGTCGTCCGTTTGTGGTCGCCGACCGCCGCCCTTGCCGGGGCCTTCGGTCGGCTGGGCTTGAGCTGCACCAGCTCGGTGCCGTACTGCGGCTCGTCGGCCGAGAGGAAATCGATCACGCGGTGAATCTCGTCATCGCTGACGTACGTCCCCTGGCCGCGGATCAGCGTGCTCGTGCCCGGGGCCAGGTACAGCATGTCGCCGTTGCCCAGCAGCTTGTCGGCCCCCATTTCGTCGAGCACCACGCGGCTGTCGACGCGGCTGGCCACCTGGAACGAAATCCGCGCCGGCAGGTTCGACTTGATGAGGCCCGTGATCACGTCGACCGTCGGCTTCTGCGTGGCCAGCACCAGGTGGATGCCGACCGCCCGCGACTTCTGGGCCAGGCGGATGATGTGGCCTTCGACGTCCTTGCCGGAGGTCATCATCATGTCGGCCATCTCGTCGGCGATGATCACGATGTACGGCAGTGCGTGGGGACTTGCTGCCAGCTCTTCGTCGCTCTCGGGTCTGCAGCCGCTCGCAGCACCTCCTCTTTGCCGAGCTTGTTGTAGCTGTCGAGGTGCCGCACGCCGACCCGGGCCAGCAGGTCGTAGCGCTCCTCCATCTTGTCGACGGCCCAGGCCAGCACGGCCTCGGCCTTCTTCATGTCGGTGATGACCGGGTGCATCAGGTGCGGGATCCGCGTGTACGGGCTCAGCTCGACCATCTTGGGGTCGATCATCAGCATCTTCACTTCGTCCGGCCTGCGGGTCATCAGCATCGACAGGATCAGCGTGTTGAGGCACACGCTCTTGCCGGTGCCGGTGCGGCCGGCGATCAAGCAGGTGCGGCATCTTGGCCAGGTCGACGACCAGGGGTTGCCGGCTCACGTCCTTGCCGAGGAAGATCGGAATCTGCATCTTCGCCGCGTCTTGGCGTCGGCTTCTTCCATCAGCTCGCGCAGGCGGACCATCACCCGCTCGTCGTTGGGCACCTCGACGCCGACCGTGTTCTTGCCGGGAATCGGCGCGACGACGCGGACGCTGGGCACGCGCAGGGCGATCGCCAGGTCGTCCGCCAGGCTCGTGATCTTGCGACAGCCGCAGCCCGGCCTCGAGCTCGAGCTCGAACTGCGTGACGACCGGGCCGGTGTCGATCTCCGACGACCTTCACGTTGAAGCCGAAGTCGGCGAAGGTCTTCTCCAAGAGCTGTGCCCGGTGGCGGATTTCTTTCTCTTGCTTGTCGAAGCTGATCGGCTGAGCTTCCAGCAGCAGGTCGCCCGGCGGCAGCTCGTAGTCGGAGAGCGTGCCGACGCGGCTGCCTGAATCGAGATCGGCCCGCATCTCGTCGCCCGAGTGGCCGCGGCGACCCTTGATGCGAAAGGCCGAGGCCAGCCGCTGGGCGAAGCTCCGCTTGGGTTCGTCCTCGCCATCGCTGTCGGCATCGCTGTCGGCGGCGGCGAGCGTCGAGGCGTCAGCCCGACGTGGACGGCCGTCTGACACGGTGATGCTCGGCAAGGCGTCGATAGCGGCGTCGGCGGGGGGCTGCTTGGACAGCTTCACAGCACTCGATTTGTTGACCGAGGCAAGAGCCTGCGCCCGCCTGGCCTGCACGTCATCCCGTTTCTTCTTGCCTTGCCTGGTGGCCGGGGCCGCCGCCGGCGCGGCGGCAGGATCGAGCGTGATCTTCGCGCGTCGCTTGACCTCGGGTTCAGCCTCGGCGGCCCTGCTCCGCAACGCTCCCAGGCTCCCGCGGAGCATACGCCAGGCCAGCCGCCCTGTGCGGGCGATCAGCCCTTCGAGGCACAAGGTCGCGCCGCCCAGCAGCACGCTGAAGATCAGGATGAACGAACCAGCCTGGGCAAAATGCGTTTCCAAAAAGCCTCGCCCCACGGCGCCAAGGTAGCCTCCGCTGCCGATCACCGGCCCGGGCGCCAGCCGAGGCAGGCTCAACGACGCCAGCGTGCACAGTGCGCTGAGCGTCAGCAGCCAGCCCAGGAAGCGGACGGCCGGGCCCTGGATCGTGCGCCGCAGCAAGAGCAGCAGCGTCACCGTGCCCGAGGAAGCGGCGAGGTAGTACGCCCCCAGTCCGAAGCCATTGAACAGGCCGCGGGCCACCAGTGCCCCCAGCGGCCCGCAGGCGTTGGCCGTATGCGCCGGCGGCGGGAAGGTCAGCGTGCTGGGGGGATCGGCCGGGTCGTAGGTCGCCAGCGCGACCACCAGGAAGATGTGCGCGGCCAAAAGGCACAGCGCCACCACGTCGAGACGACGACGAGCTTCTTCAGGCATGGGTAAAGGCGCAGCATTCGTCGCAGCAGCGACACTTGCGGCGGGCGGATTCGAATCGCGGAGGGTGGATTGCCTCCGCGCGACCGCCGCCGTGGGCGCGTCCATGCCCGGGACGGTTCCGAGTCATCGTCTTCTTCGGCCCGTCACGGGTGCGGCGGCGAGAAATCGTTCAGCCGCCCGTAGAGTTTGCGCCATGCGCCGGCCTTATGCCTTCGGCCGGCTTTACTTACGCAGATCGACCAGACGCTGCTCGAGGAACTTCTGCAAGCGGCGGAAGTACTGATCGTGGGCCGTCTTGCTGAGGCCGCTGGAGGGTGACTCATCGATCCAATAGTTCCATTTGGGGCCCTGATAGGCCTCGTAGACCGCTTGCGCCTCGTCGAACTCCGTGAGGCGGTCCGACTTGCTGTGGCAGAAGTAGATCGGCACGCGGATCCTTTGAATCGCATCCAGCGGGTTGATCTTCCGGCTGAGCATGCCGCAGTCGGCCCACATCAGGAAGCTGCCCATCGCGACCAGGGTGCCGCGGCTGAACTCCGGGGCATAATCGAAGCTGCGTCGCATGACCGACTGCAGCCGGCCGAAGGTCGAGTCCACCCAGGCGCCCGCGACGCCGTGCAAGCGGGGCAGCGCTTGCAGGGCTACCGCAGCGCCATACGACACCGCGACGATGAACACGGGCCGATCGCCCCCCTGCTGCTTGGCGAATTGGAACGCTGCTTCAACGTCGTGGACCTCCCGATCGCCGAAAGTCACCGTGTGCCCCGGGCTGTCGCCGTGGCCGCGGAAATCGAACGCCACGACGTTGAGCCGCAGCGCGTGCAGCGGCTCGAGCACGGAAAGCACCTGCCCGCGGTTTTCTCCGTATCCGTGGCAATAGATCACGGTGCCCCGCGGCTCCTTGGCCGGCACGAACCAGGCGGCCAGCTCCAGGCCGTCGTTGGTGGGCAGCGATACCTCGTCGTAGGTCAGCTCCAGCTTCTCCGGCGTCTCGGTCGGCGTGCTGCGGAGCGGATGGATCGACATCAGCGGATGCAGCACCACCAGCGGCAGGGCGATGGTCACGCCCATCACCGCCGTCCGCAGGGGGGCCGTCCTGGATTCGAACGGCGAGGTGCGGCGGACCCAGTGCATCAGCCAGAACGCCCATTCGATCACGTATTCGAACAGGAAGGTCACCAGGCTGAGCACGCAGCCGGCGAACAGCGCCTCGGCCTGGGTGATCGCGGCCTGGTGCAGGTAAAGGAACCCGAACATCCCCAGCACGACGTAGCCGGCCCGGATGGCCAGTTGCACCAGCCGCGATTCCGGCCCGGTCGGTGAGAGGATGCGGAAGGTCAGCCGGTCCAAGAGCAGCATCGGCGTCAGGCCGATGATCAGCCAGCCGCTGAGACTGTGGACGCACACCAGAGCCGAGGCGGCCGTGGCGGCGTAGCAGCCGATCAGCACTGCGGCCGTCAGCCAGCTTCGCCGGGGCGCCAACTCGTCGAAGGGCAACTCATCGTTGTCCATCTTCGGGATGAAAGTAATCCCTTGGTAGTCGTTGCGGTATTTCGTCATCGCAGCACGTTTCCACGTCTGTAAGTGCAACCAGCCGATCTCAAGGGCGTAGTGCTGGTTGGCGGGCGCACGCCGAGCGATCAGCTCGGCGCCTCCTCACTCAACTCTAGGCCACGGCCCGCGGCGCTTGGGGGTGTTCGATGGCGAACGCAGGTCGTGCAGGAGCAAGCGATTGTGCCGCGCATGCCGGACGTGCGGGCCGAAGCCAGGTGTTCCGGCGAGCGTTGCGGGGAAGCCGACGTGTGAGCCCCATGCGGACGCGCGGCCTTTTAGCGGCGTCACCGGCATTTGCTCGTGCAACAAACCGCGCCCTAGCTGCTTGACACGTCCCTTTGCAGGCGCTCTGATATCTCCCAGCGACACGCAATCTCAGCAGCAACACGCTCGTGTAGCCGATCGCAAGCATTTGGGTCAGACCTCAAGGAGCGATTCATGCGCATTCCATCGTTTCATCTCGTGCTTACACTGATTGTCGGGGGGGTCGTGTTGGCAGGCTGCGGCAACGGGCGGCCCGAAAAGACGCAGCGCACGTCGCGCGAAGGCAAGACCGCAAAGACGGGAAAGACCGACGCAGAACCAGACAAGACAGACGGCAAGACCGAGGACGGCAAGACCGCCAAGCCCAAGACGCCCGAGGCGAACAAGACCGCCGCCGAGAACGGGGCCGGCAAAGCGACCGCTCAGGCAACTAACGGCAAGGAGACCAATGGCAAACAGGCCACCGGCCAGGAGGCTACGGATAAGAAGGCCACGAGCAAGCAGGCCAACGGCAAGCAGGCCAACGGCAAGCAGGCCAACGGCAAGCAGGCCAACGGCAAGCAGGCGACCGCTGCCAAGGCCGAGAACGCCGACGCCCCACTCCGGGCCAGCCACCAGAGGCTGATCTTGCCGACGGGCGACAGGAACAGCAGCTTGCTGGCCGTCGAGACGTTCGCGCCCAAGAAGCACCAAACCGGCCGCGACTACAAATATGAGATTCACGTCACCAACCTCTCCAGCCCCGCGAAGGACAACGTGGCGCTCGACAACGTGCGCGTCACCCAGAGGATTCAAGGCAAGGTGCCCGCTTTGGAGCAGAAGGTGTCGATCAAAGGAAAGGACGGCAAGGAAGTGAAGGATCGCGCGCCGAAGTTCAAGTCGCCGGCCGACGACGACCCCTCCGCGGTATGGACGTTCGCCTTGCTCGAGGCCGGCGATCATGCCGTGATCACGGTGACGGCGAAGGCCCCCGAGAAAGGCAAGCTCTCGAGCAGCTTGGGCGCGGAGTTCAATCCCCTGCTGCGGCTGGAAACCGAGATTGCCGATTCCCCCGTCCGCTTGGCGAAGACCGGCCCGGAGAAGCCGGTGACGAATTCTCGCAACATCGAGTACACCTACGTCCTCAAGAACGAAGGCAAGGAGCCCGTCACCAATCTGACCGTCACGGACAAGCTCGCCGACGGCCTGAAGACCGCCGAGGGCAAGGACACCGTGACGCTCCAGTGTGATCGCCTCGACGGCGGCGGCAAGAAGGAGTGGAAAGTGACCGTCAAGGCGCCGAAAGCCGGAACCTATGAGTCGCAGGCCGTCGTCACCTGGCCGGGCGCCACCTCCGCCAGGTCCAGCGAGAAACTGTCGGTTTGGGAGCAAACGTCCGACCCGGTGGCCACCGAGGTCCTGCTAGGCAGCCTGAAAGTCGCCGTCAAGCCCGATCAAAGCACGCAGTACCAAGGCCAAAAATTGACGTATGAAGTGACGGTCGAAAACACGGGCACGGCGAAGGTCGAGGGGGCGAAGCTCGTGGCGATGCTGGACAAGGCGGCGAAGTTAGCGGACGACGCGGCCTCGAAAGACAACACCTGGTCGCTGCCGGCGATCGATCCAAAAAAGACGGCGCCTCCGATCAGGATCATCGTGACCAGCGACGCGCCCGGCAAGCTGGAGAGCAAGTTCGAGGCGTCGTTCGTGTGCGACGGCGAGAAGATGACCGGCGTGGACTCGGTGACGACGGACATCAAGGCCCTGGACGTCATCGTGGAGGCCACTCCGAGCCAAGCCCAGCTCCAAGAAGGAGAATCGTTCATTTGCCTGGTGCAGCTCCGCAACGAAGGGAAGAATCGCGTGAGCGGATTGAACCTCTCGCTCCGATTGCCGGAGATCGCATCCTACGAAGGCATGGAGGGCAATTCGGATGCGAAATTCGACGAAGAGACACGCACCGTCGCACTGCCTGCGATCGAGCAGCTCGATCCGCGCGACAAACCGCGCACGCTGCGAGTCCGGGTGAAGGCGGAAAAGGCCGGGAAGGGGGTCTTTACCGTCAACCTCATGTCCGAGGCGCTCGGCGCTACCCCGCTGTCGTTTCAATCGGAAGGAGTGACGGTCGCAGCCAAAAAGTCCGCGGCCAAGGCGCCCCTCGATGCACCGCCGGCCAAGCCAAACTCCACCACCGGCAAAGCGGAGAAGGCCAAGGATCAGGAGAAGCCGAAGGCCAAGCCGGGGGAAAAGTCGGAAGAAGAGAAAGCGCAGCCGGCCAAGAAGGAATAAGCCAGCCCGCGCCGCCGCAGCCTTGCCGTAGCCGAAGTCGTAAGACTTCGGGGGCGCAACTTCGCTCGTCCGAAGTCTTACGGCTTCGGCTACACCCTTAGCGAGCCGTCGCCGCCTCACGCCGGCCGATGGCCTCGGTGACGCCCAGCGCGCGGACGAGGCCGTCGATCTCGGCCCTGGTCCGCTTCTCGGTGACGGCCACCAGGAAGCAATCGGCCAGATCGGGATACCAGCGCGCCAGCGGCACGCCCGCGAAGTAGCCTGCCTCGGCGGCCCGGGCTAAGCAGGTCGCTCGACGCCGCCGGCCGTATCGCGGACGACGAACTCCTTGAACGTCGGCCGGTCGAAGGCCAGCGCCAGCGCCCGCCGGCCGTCAACTGGCTGGCCGCGTAGTGGGCCTTCCGCAGGCACAGCTCGGCCGTCTTCGCGCAGGCCCTGCGGGCCGAGCGCGCCAGGTACACCGCGGCCCGCAGGGCGAACAGCCCCTGGTTCGTGCAGATGTTGCTCGTCGCCTTCTCGCGGCGGATGTGCTGCTCGCGCGTCTGCAGCGTCAGCACCCAGCAGCGCTTGCCGTGGCGGTCGATCGTCTGGCCGACGAGCCGGCCGGGCATCTTGCGGACGAACTCCTCGCGGCAGGCCAGGATGCCCAGGTACGGCCCGCCGTAAGGCCATCGGGGTGCCCAGCGACTGCCCCTCGGCCACGGCGATGTCGGCCCCGTAGTCGCCCGGCCGCTTCAGCAGGCCGAGGCTGATCGGGTCGAACGCTGACGACGAACAGCGCCCCGGCGTCGTGCGCGACCTTCGCCGAGCGCCTCGACCTCTTCCAGGCAGCCGAAGAAGTTCGGGTGCTGCACGACCACGCACGGCGGTCTGGTCGTCGACGGCCGCGGCCAGCGTCGTCGCGGGTCGAGGAAGCCGTCCGGGCGTCGGCAGCGTGACCAGCTCGACGTCCAGGTTGGCGAGGTAGGTGGCCAGCATCTGGCGGTACTCGGGGTGGACGCTCTCGGCGACGACGACCTTGCCGCTGCCGCTCGGTGACGCTCACGGCCATGAGCACGGCCTCGGCGACGGCGCTGCCGCCGTCGTAGAGGCTGGCGTTGGCGACGTCCATGCCGGTGAGCTGGCAGATCAGCGTCTGGTACTCGAAGAACGCCTGCAGGCTGCCCTGGCTGGCCTCGGCCTGGTAGGGCGTGTACGCGGTGTAGAACTCGCTGCGGCCGGCGACGTGCATCGACGACGGCCGGGATGAAGTGGTCGTAGCTGCCGCCGCCGAGGAAGCAGACCGTGTCGTCGGCCGACGCGTTCCGCGCGGCCAGCTCCGTCATGTGCTGGCCGTCAGCTCCATCTCCGAGAGCGCCGGCGGCACGTCGAGCGGCCGCTGCAGCCGCAGCTCCGGCGGGACGCGGCGCAAACAGATCGTCGAGCGAGCCGACGCCGATCGCCGCGAGCATCGCCGCTGGTCGTCGGGCGTGTTGAGCAGGTAGGGCATGGTTTGTTGTCAGTTGTCCGTTGTCCGTGGTCAGTGGTCCGTTGTCCGTTGTCCGTTGTCAGAACTGACGGTGACAGCCCCGCTTGCGATTTAGCGCATCCCAACTGACAACTGACAACTGACAACGGACAACTGACCACGGCCTAATGTCCCGCTTCCGCGCACTGCTTCTCATACGCCGACGCGTCCATCAGCTTCGACAGGCCTGATTCGTCGGTGACGCGGATCTTGAGCATCCAGCCTTCGGTATAGGGGTCTTGGTTGAGTATGCCGAGATTGTCGGGCAGTCGCGTGTTGACGGCGACCACTTCGCCGTCCACCGGGCTGTACAGGTCGCTGACCGCCTTGACCGATTCGATCTCCCCAAACGGCTTGCCGGCGGCTCACCGCCTTGCCCACGTCGGGGAGCTGAATGAACACCAAGTCGGTCAGCGCCTCGACGGCAAAGGCCGTGATGCCGACGGTGGCCACCTTCTCCCCCTTGTCGCTGGCGACGCGGACCCATTCATGGGTTTCGGCGTAGAGCAAGTCCTTGGGATTCACGGTGCGTTCCTGGGTTAGGCAGGGGGCTTAAAAAGTGTTCGTACTTCGTCCTCGTCGTCGTCCTCGTCCTCGACGGTGCCCCCGAGGACGACGACGAGGACGAGGACGAGGAGTACGAAACCAGCCGCCAGACGCGATATTATCCGCCACGCCGGTAAAACGGCAGCCGCACGACGGTCGCCTCCGCGAGCTGGCCGCGGATATCGACCTGGAGCTTCGTGCCCGGCTTGGCGTGGGCGGGTGCAACATAGCCCATCGCCAGGGGCCTTTGGAAGGTCGGCGAGAACGTGCCGCTAGTGACGTGGCCGATCGGCCGCCCGCCGGCAAGGATGGGATGACCCTCGCGAGCGGGGCGCTTGCCTTCCAACTCCAGCCCGACCAGCCGCGGCAACGATTCGTCCTGCGCCGCGCGCGCAGCAGGTCGTGGCCCGGATAGGCGTCTTTCTCCAGGCTGACCGCAAACTTCAGCCCGGCTTGCAGCGGATTGATGCTCCTCGGTCAGCTCATGGCCATAGAGCGGCATGCCGGATTCCAGGCGGAGCGTGTCGCGCGCGCCCAGGCCGCAGGGCCGCACGCCCCGCTCGCGGCCGGCCTCCAGCAGAGAGGTCCAGATCTTCTCCACGACGCCGTTGCCGACGATCAGCTCGACGCCGTCTTCGCCCGTGTAGCCCGTGCGGCTGACGATGCCGCCGTGGCCGGCGATCCGCGACTCCAGGCCGGTGTAGTACTTGAGCGCGGCGAGGTCGTCGTCCACCAACGGCTGCGCCAGCGCAAGGGCCGCCGGCCCTTGCACGGCGATCATCGCCCAATCGTGCGTCAGGTCAGTGTGGCTTACGTCGGCGAAGTCGCCCCGGCGGGCTGCAAGCTGGTCGTCGATCCAGTCCAGAATCTTCGGCCGGTTGCTGGCATTGACCACCAGCAGGTAATACGACCCGCCCGCGCCGTCCCGCAGGTGATAGACCAGCACGTCGTCCTTGACGCCTCCCTGGTCGTTGGTCACGAGGGCGTAGCGGATGCCGCCGGGCTTCAGATCGGAGATGTCCCGGCTGACGATTGAATTGATGAACCGCGCGGCGTCGGCGCCGTCGAAGCGAATCCGCCCCATGTGCGAGATATCGAAGAGCCCAGCCGCCGTGCGCGTGGCCGTATGCTCGGCCACGATCGACGTATATTGCACGGGCATCGACCAGCCGGCGAAATCGACCATCCGGCCGCCATGGGCGGCATGCCAGTCGTGCAGCGGCGTTTGAGCCAGCGTGGCGGTCATGCGTGCGAGCGGCTTCGAACGTCGGGCGACTCACACTAGCCCGACGCGCAAGCGAGGGGGAAGCGCCACCCAACCTCCGAGCGTGTGCCCGCCTCTCCCTCGCTTGCGCGTCGGGCTAGTGTGCCGAACCGACGTATTCTACCCGTCGCGTCACGACACGCCAGGGGCATGCGTGGCACGGCCATCCTGGCCATCCTGGCCGTGCGAACGAATTTCCAGACCGCCACGGCCAAGATGGCCGTGCCACGCCATCCGTTATTGCAGCGCCTTTTTCGCCTGCTCGACGTAGCCCTGGCGGCCCGGCGGCCACTTGCCGTCCACGACTTGCTGATAGAGCTGCCGGGCGTCGGCCTTGCGATCCAATCGATCCAGCAACTGCGCTCGCTCGACAAGCCATTGCGGGTTGGCTTCGTCCCAGGGATACGCCTTGGCATAGAACTGTTCGGCCTGAGTCAGCTCGTTGCGACCGGCATACCACTGAGCGACGCCGGCGTAACTGGCCGCGTCCTTGGGACGCTCGTCGATCAGCGTGGAGAGGTACAGCCAAGCCTGGGCTTCGCGACCGGCCGCCCGCTGCAACGTCGCCATCTGCTGGATCATCGACGGATTATCGCGATCCACGTCGTGCCATTGCCGCCAGACTCGCTCGGCGCGGGCCAACCAGGGCCGGTGGCGCTGGAGTCCTTGCCGACGGTCTCCTGGACCTTCGCCGAGAGTTGCTGCCAGAGCCACTGATAGCGATGACGATAGGCCTGGAGATTGATCATCTCCGGCAGACGCTCGTGCTCGATGGCCAGGGCCGCTTCTTCCAGCTCGATGGCCCGCCCTGCGTCGCCGGCCGCGGCCGCCAGCCGGGCCGTGGCCCCTAGCAAGGCCGCCGATGCGGGAAGCTTCTTCGCTTTGAGGTCCGCCAGCACGCTGTCGTACAGCTCCAGAGCCTCCTTCGGTTTGCCGCACGCCCAATAGGCCTGGCCGAGGGCCAGCTTCGCGCTAGTGTGGTCCGGTCGCTTAGTGTGGCCCGGTCGCTCCGCGACCGGAGGCACCTCGCGGAGCGAGACGGCGACTTGCAACCGCTCCCTGGCCAGGGCGAGCGCCTGCTCGGCCAGCTCCTTCTTGCCCCAAGTCGTCGCGGTCTCGGCGAACCTCAGCAAAGCTGCCGCGCCCTCGGCTTTCTTCGCCCGCGCAACTGGTCGCGCACGATTCCTTCCCAGCCCTCCTGAGCGTTGAGGTGCGTGGCCGCCTCCGTGGTGACGGGCAGCTCAATCAGAGCGGCGCCGTCCGCCGCCGCATCGCGATACCAGGCCGCCAGCGCCCATCCAGCCGCTTCCGCCGCTCCGGCGTGTCGGCCAGCCTGCCGGACATGAGCACGGCCATCCCGCGCCAGCGAGGATCGTCGTACATCTCGTGCCATACGTCCTTGCGATTGCCGTAAGTGGCACAGTGATAGGCCGCGGCCAGCAGCAGCGGCGAATCGCCAAAGTCCTTCACGAGCCGCTGGAAGAGGGCCGGCTCGGTCGAATGGTGGATCGTGGCGTGATAGGCCGCCAGGTGGCCGACCAGGGTCTGGGGATAGTCCTTGGCCAGCTTGTCGGCCGCCGTCCAGCCGTCATGCCGGGTGCCGAAATAGCGGGCCACGGCGCTCGTGGCCGCGGCTGCGGCTTGGCCGCATCCTCCTGCTTCGCAGTCGGCTGCTTCGCCGTGAAATCCACCGGCGAAACGCCGGTCGAGCCCAGCAGCGTCAGGTCGCCCAGCTTCCGCTGGCCGCCGGCTTTCTCGATCAGAATGGCTGCCTGGCCGAGCGCCTTCTGGGCCTCCTCGTTCGAGCCGTACCAGCGGCGCCATTGCAGCTCTTGAATCGAGGCCAGCGCCTGATGACGCAAGAGGTCGATCCGCTTGGTAACTCCGGCTTCTTCAAAAAGCCGGGCCTCTTTCCCCGGGTCTTTCTTTTCGACCAGGTCCTTGAGCTGCTCCGCGTAGTACGACGGCTTCCGCAGCGGCATGTCGAAGACGACGTAGTCGGCCAGCTTCGCGTCGAACGCCGTAGCATCCTTCAGGGGCTGAGCGGTGAATTCGAACTTCGAGACCTCCTTGCCTTCTTTGTCAAACCAGCGGGCGGTCACCTGTCCATCAGCCTGCTTCGACTCGGTTGACCCATCCGCATACTCGTAGACCAGCTTGGCCGTCGGCTTGCCATCCATGAACACGGCCTTGTCCGTCACCAGGCCGTCGCTGCGGACCTGCATCGTCAGGCGGACCTCGGGCAGCTTGTCTCCATCGTCCTTCTTCTGGCCTTTCTCCGGAGTCGCCTGATCCTCGTTACGAGCCCAGATCGGCGTCAGGCGAAGCGTGAAGCCGTTCTCGTTGGCCTCGCCCAGCTCGATGTCGAACATGCGGCCCAGCTCCTCGGCCGGCTCGACGAAGTGCGGCGCCAGTTGCCGCAGCGACCCCAGCCGCAGGGCATTGGCGGGCCGACGAGCGGCCAGGCCAAGCTCGCCATAGAGGTGCAGAATGTCGCGGCCGTCGCAGACCACGCGCTCTTCCAGGTACATGTCCGTCCGCTGCGTGACCGCGAAGCGGTCGCCGGCCGCGGCCAGCACGGCCGCGCCGTCCTTGCCATAACGGATGCGAACCGGTTTGATGGCCGCTCGCGCCGCGTCGATCCGCCGCCGGGCATCGTCGCTCACCTTGCCCTCGGCTCGCGGCTGCCCGTATTGGGCCACCACCTCGGCCAGCACGTCGGCCGACGTACTGTGCAGGCCGGGGGCATAGCTCGTCAGGTCGTAGGACCAGTTATAGCCTTGATAGGCCTGGATCGTAGGTGGCTCGACGGCGGCCGGCTGCGGCCGATAGTCCCAGCCGCGATACGACCAGAACGGCGCGGAGCTTTCCAGCCGCGCGGCGGCCGCATCAACGCCGGCGATCGCCTGCTCGATCTCCGCCAGCTCCTGCTTTTGTTCCTCGGTCAAGGCGGCCGTGGCCTGGGCCTTCTTCAGCTCGCCCAGCCGCGAGGCCAGGTGATCGGCCGCCAGCACCGAGGCCGTGCCCGGCAGCGACTTCATGGTCTCGCCGAAGTAGGAGACCCAGGCCAGAGCGGTCGGGGCCTGCTTCTTATACAGCTTCGCCAACATCGGCGCCATCGGGGCTTCGCCCTGGGGAATTCTCTCGAGCGCCGGCATCTCGAAATCGCTGATCCTGTCGAAAAGGCTGACCATGGGCGGCAACTTGTTCTTGCCATCTTTCGACTTGTCGAGCAGCTCTTGCAGTCCGCCGTACCAATCGCTCGCGCCGCCCAGATCGAGCCCGTAGTCGGTCTGGTAGCTCCAATCGTCCCAGTAGCCGTATTGCCGGTTGAACTGGCGGATGTCGCGGTTGATCCGCGCCCAGCGCGTGCCCAGGGCCCGCCGATAGGAGTTCAGTAGATCGGGAGGCAACTGACCCGCGACCGCCGGGGGATAGAAGAAGCCGCCATCGGTGCCCAGCAGCGCCGGGGCCAGCATCTTCTTGGCATCTGGGGCGGAGTCCGTGGCACCGAAGTTCGGCATCCATCCGCGCGGCTCCAGCCGTCGCCGGTCATCTTCGACCAGCGAGGGCAGCATCAGCTCCTTCAGCGACTCGGCCTTCTCTTGCAGGAGAAAATCCATTTCCAGCGGCGGCATCCCCGGCCGCTTGCCGCCGGCCTGCATGCGGAACGCCAGATCGAAGCCCGACACGCGTGCCGGGTCGAGCCCCTCGCGCGCTTGGTGGGGTGGCAGCCCGGGAAGCATCAAGAAGTAGCCCAGCTCTCCGCCGCCGGCCCCTTGGCCTCCTCTCGGCCCGCCCGCCGGATCGTCCTTCGCAGTACCGCCTTCCGCGCCTCCTTCGGTGCCGCCCTCCGCCGAGGTCTTGCCCGCCGGCAAGGTCCTGCCCGAGGCCAAGAGGTAAAGATACGTCAACAGCCGCGTCGGCTTGGCCTTGCCACCGGCGAGCTGATAGAGGGCGAACCGCCCGGAGCAGTCATCTCGCCGCGGCCGCGTGTAGTAGAAGGGCGCGTCGATGCGAAACTGCACGCTCTCGACGATGTCTTGCACCGTCTGCGGCTTGGCCTTGGCCAGCACCTTGGCGTCTTCGCCCTTGCCGCCGCCCCCGCCCCACCAGTGCCAACGGGCCCAGTCCATCTCTTCCCGGACAACCGGGATTTCCGGCGGCGCCGGTACAATGCCCAGTGGTCTTTGCGGCCGCGCTCGACCTTGAACTCCTCGTACATCTTGTCGTTCTCCAGCACGATCAGGCTCGTGTAGGGAGTGACGACGTAATACTGCATCGAGAGCCGTTCGATTTCCGTCTTGTGCTTGTCCCCCTCTTTCAGCAGCTCGTCGATGTGGAGCTTGGCCCACAGGCGCGGGAGGTAGCCGGCGCCGCTCTTGGCCCCCTCCAGCGAGTAGCTCTGCTCGAACTTCTTGCCGCCGAGCGTGCCGCGGAGCACGGCCTTGGCCGGCAACGACTTCGTCGTGCGGCCGACGACCATCAGCACCTCGCCTGCGGACAAGGCCCGCGCGCTGGGGTAGGTGATCGCCTCAACCGGCCGGCCGGCGGCGTCCTGGAATTCGACTTCCACACCGGTGAGCCGCGGCGTGTTGAGCGCGGCCAGCAGGTCGAACACGCGCCAGTCGATGTCTTCGTCCGGGTTGATCGTGGCGAACATGCCGCCGGTGGCGTCGGCCGCGGCTTGCAGCAGGCGCGACTCGACCTTCTTGCCCACGCCGATGCCGACGAACGTGGCCCGCTCCGGCATGGCCTTGAGCAGCGGCTGGATGTCGGTCTTGCCGTCGGTGGCGACGCCGTCGCCCAGGTAGAGGATGTGCGGATTATCGGCCTGCTGCTCTTGGATCATCGCAGCGGCCGCCTCGAAGGCGGCTTGCAGGTTCGTCGCCCCCAGCAGCTCGCGCTCGGGCCAGGGATACTCGTCGTGCTGAGGCGACAGCGGCACACGCGAGCCGCGTGTGCCACTACGATTTGGGGAGCGAAGGTCCTGCATCGGCACCAGCCGCGTGACGACGTGGGCGGCCGTATTGACGTCGATCACGGCCAGCTTGTCGCCGTCGTCCGCTTCGGCCAGCAGCCGCTCCACGATGTACCGCTGGGCGGCCACGTCGATCTTGGAGCGCGATGCGGAAACGTCGTTGAGCACGATCCATTGCCGCGGCTTGTAGGACGGGTCTTCAGCCCGTCCGACAGCCGGACGCCCGCCGGCACGGCGCCCGCCAGCTCCGGCGTCAGCCGGCAGAACACATAATTGAACCCCTCGCCGGCGAACGTTGCGAACTGTGTCCGCCGCGCGCCCCCCTTGGGTAGCAAGTGCAGCAGCAGGTCCTGGTCCGGCTTGGCATCAGCGGCGCTGTAGGTCAGCACCAGGTCCTCATCCTGCGGCTCGACCGCCAGCTCGTGCGTGCTGGAAGTCGCCACATAATGGTCGGCCCCGTCCTTCACCCGCACGCGGATCGAAAGGTCCTTGGCCACCTGGTGCGTGTGGTCCATGGGGAACCAGTAGCGCAGCGTGCCATACAGCTCGCTCAGCGTCTGTGTGTAGCTGAGGAAGATGCGCTTCTCCTGCCGCCCTTCCAGCGGGAAGATCCGCATCTTGAACACGTTGCCCTCCATCATCTCGAGGAGGGCCGGGTCGCGGTTCTGGTAGCGGATTTCGTCGTAGATTTGCTGGCCGCGGAGGCGGGGGACCATGCCCCCTTCGTTGAGCTTGCCGCTGACGTACATGGCCAACCGGCTCACCGAGGCGTCCGGCGGCAGCGGGAAGTAGAACGTCCCTTCGGTGTTCCAAGGATTGTGATTGAAGAACGTCTGGTCGATGGTCGTGCGGGCAATGCCGTCTTCGATGAACACATCGACGTGATATTTGCGCAGCGTGAGCACGACCTCCTGGCCCCAGGGATCCACGGCGACCAGCCCAGCCTCGGGCTCAGGCTTTTTCACCAGCAGCTCGTCCTGCGTCAGGGCATCCTTGGCCCAGCTCACCAGATACGAGAGCCGCGGGGCCGGCTGGCGCGTGGGAGCGCGCTCGCCGGCCAGGATGGCCTGCTCGCCGGCGCGCAGCGCGACGCTGCCGCCGCGGCCGGAGAGGGTGACGGTGCCTTGGGCGACGGCGGCGCGGGTTTCGCCACTGCTCTTGATGGTGGCCGCAGCACTGTTGGCGGAGACACTGTTGGCGGAGACACTGTTGGCGGAGACATAGAACCGCGTGCCGGTGGCCTTGGCCTCGCCGTGCGGTGTAGTGACGACGAATGGTTTGTCGCTCTTGGCGACGATCAGGTAGATCTCGCCCTGCTCGAGCGACAGCTCGCGCGGGGCGGCCAGGGTGAACTTCGCGCCGGCTTGGGCCACGACGACCGTGCCGTCGTCCAGTTTCTTGCGAGTGACTCGGTCGGCTTCGATCTTGTTGGCCTTCACAAGCGAGGCGTCCGGCCCCGGCTCGGGGTTCGGCTCGTCCGGCGGGCGCCCGCCGCGAAACACCAACGCCAGAAAGACCAACAGCACGGCTGCCGTAGCGGCCAGGCTCTGCCAAGGCCGACGCGAGCCGGTCTTCCGAAACATCGACGGCACGAACGGTCGGTTCATCGGTTGCTCCTTGGGCGAGCCGGCGAGCCGAGTGTCGCCGGAGATCGGTTCTGGGGATTGGGTCCGTTGGCGTTGTTGGCCGAGACTCCGCTGATGGCTCTCGAGTTCGCGCAGCATCTTGGCCGCCCGGTCGGCGGGCAGCCGAGGCGCCGGCTCGGCGGCCGCCAGCAGCCGGCAAAGGTTCTCTTCGAAGACGCGCTCGTCCGGCGCTCCGGGTTCAGGAGCACGGGCTTCGGGAGCACCGCGCTCGGGAGCACCGGGCTCGGGAGCGCTGCGATCCGGACCGTGACCGCGATTGTGTTCAGACATCACCCACCTCACTCTCCGCGGCATCGATTCCGGCCAGGGCCAGAAAGCACTCTCGAAAAGCAGCCCGCGCCCGACGCAGCATCGACTTGGCCCCATCCAGCGTGGTCTGCCGCCGCGCGGCGATGGCCTCCAGCGGCTGGCCTTCCAGGTATTTGGCTTCGAGCACCGCCTGATACTGGGGCGGCAAGTTGGCCAGCGTCGTGGCCACCAGGCGGCGCGTCTGCTGACGCTCGAAGATCTCCTCGGGCAAGGGCCGGCAGTCCATCTGTTGCCAGGCCTTCAGCAAGGTTTCGTCGATGCCGTCCCAAACCATCTGCATCTGTACGCCCCGGCGGTGCTGAACGAGCAAGCTGCGAATCACATTGCGGGCCAGCGTCCGCAGCCACATGGCCATCTGGCCGCGCTGCGGATCGAACTCCGCCAACCGCTCCAGGGCCGCGGTGAACGTGCCCTGCGTGGCGTCGGCCGCCAGGTCCGCGTCCTGGCCCACGCGGTAGTAGGCGAACGCGTAGACGCCCGCTTGATGCTGATGAAACCAGCGTTCCAAGGCGGCGCAGTCCCCCGCCGCCAGCCCCGTCAGAAGCTGGGCGTCTTGGCTGCCCGACAAATTGGCTTCGGGCACCGTCTGGGCTGGAGGGGCTGTCGCGTGATTCAAGGCGGTCGCATGGATCAAGGCGGCCGGGCACACACCGCGTTCCCACGAATATGTCATCCGGGGGCTGGAAAGTGTCGGGGAATTTTCCGGAAGCGTGACACTAGCCCGAAGCGCGAGCGCGGGACACTAGCCTGAAGCGCGAGAGCGCGAGCGAGGGAAGCGAGGTAGACGACGATTTCTCCCTCGCTTGGGGGTGGGGCTAGTGTGGCTTACTTCGTCCCCGGCAGCACGAGCGCCACGCGAAATCCCAGGTTGCTGTGACAGAAGTGCGGCGGGTCGGCATTGCGGCTGGCCGAGCGGCAGTCGCCGGCACGTTGCTCCAGCCGCCGCCGCGGACGGCGAAGCCGCGCTTGGGATCGAGATCGCCCGGATCGGTCGAGGGCCGCTTGGGATACGGGCCGTAGCGCGTCGAGCAGAACTCCCACACGTTGCCCAGCATGTCATCGAGGCCGAAGGCGTTGGCCCGGTAGCTGCCGACCGGCGCGGCGAAGGCATGGCCGTCGTCCATCGGCATCGTCTGCCGCGGCCACTCGGGGTGGACCCGCTTCAGCGTCGCGTCGCCGACGTTGGCCACTTTGCCAGTGCGGTCTTCGTCCTTCCCCCACGAGAAGCGCTCGCCGCTGCCGGCCCGGCAGGCCCATTCCCATTGGGCCTCCGTCGGCAGATCATAGGTCAGCCCCTCGGCGCCGGCGGCCTCTTGGAGCCAGCGGCAGAAGGCCTTGCTGTCCGCGTGGCTGACGTGGACGACCGGCTGCTCGTCCTTGAGCTCGAACGGCCCGGCGTAGCCCGGCTTACGCCAGTGCGTGCCGGAGCGGTGTTTCCAGACGGCCTTGGCGTCGTGGGCATGGCCGCCGCCGTTTTTCTCGCCGTCGGTGACGTGTTTCGTGGCCTCGACGAAGCGGCGGAACTGGCCGACGGTCACCTCGTGCTGGCTCAGGTAGAACGGCTGCGTCAGCGTGACCTCGTGCTGCGTTTCGTCGTAGCCGCCTGAGCCGTGCCCCGGCTCGTCCTTGGGAGAGCCCATCAGGAACGTGCCCGGCGGCACCAGCACGAGCTTGATCCCCGCGCGATGGGTGACTTCGACGGGCAGTCCGCGCCAATGGGCATAGTCGCGTTGGTACCGCTGTGCCGCGGTGGCATCGAAGGGAAACCGCGGCGGCTTGGGCGGCTGGTCGGTCCGCGGCCCAAGAGTCAGCAGCTTGACAAGGGTCTTTTCGGCATCGACGCCGTCAGATTTGCCCAGCGTCTGGATGAGCGCCGTCCGCGATGCTTCCCGCGGCTCGGCGGTCCAAGAAAGGCCTGCAAGAGCGACGGCGAGGACGACGGCCTGGTGGGTGGATCGGATCATGTCAGGCTTTGTGGATGAGAAGCCGCATCTCCTTGCCCTATCGAGAGGCTCGGCGTATCCTACACGGCTACCACCCGTTGGGTCCCGCCTTCCGGCCGCAGATCGTTGTAGCAGGCGACTTTGCCGTCCTCGCGACGGTGCGCGGAGCGTGCCTGCCACCTGGCCGTAATCCTTAGCTTTCCTACTTGCCATGATACGATTTTCCCAAGGGCGCGTAAGCCTGTTTGCTGAGCTTCCACTGGCTGCGATCCTCGTCATTGGGCTGTCGGGCTGCTCGGACAACGTGGGTGCCCGGTCGGGCGACGAGGAGACGCAAGCCAAGACCAGCGGCAAGACAAACGACGGCACGCCGAGCGACGATAAGACCGTTGCCCAAACCGACGGCGAAGACCGCGTCGGCAAGCAAGCCGACAAGACAAGCGAGGCCGGCGACGGTCAAGGAAAGACCAACGGCGAGCCCGGCCGGGCCGGCACGAAGACGGCGGTGCAGGCCTCTCCGGATACCGCTTCTAAAGCGTCGGCCACCAAGGGCGATCCGATGGATTGGCCCAACTGGCGCGGGCCGGAGCAAAACGGCATCTCGCGCGAGGTGGGCCTGATCGATACCTTCGACCCCACCACCGGCAAGAACGTGCTTTGGAAGCGGCCCGACATGGGCACCCGCTCCACGCCGATCGTGATGAACGGCAAGTTGTACGCGCTGGCCCCCTCCGAGATGACCACGCCGCGCGAGGGCGAGAAGGTCTATTGCCTGGACGCGGCGACCGGCAAGACCATCTGGGAGCAGCGGTTCAACGTCTATCTCTCCGACGTGCCGTCGGAACGCACCGCCTGGTCGAACGTCGCTGGCGACCCGGAGACGGGCAATGTGTATGCCCTGGGCGTGTGCGGGCTGTTCCAGTGCTTCGACGGCGAGACGGGCAAAGTCAAGTGGAAGCACTCGCTGCACGAAGAGTTCGGCCTGCTCTCCACGTACGGCGGCCGCACGAACACGCCCGTGGTGTTCGAGAACCTGGTGATCATCAGCTCGATCGTCATCGGCTGGGGCGAGATGGCCCGGCCGACGCATCGCTGCATGGCGTTCGATAAAAAGACGGGTGAGATGGTCTGGTTCGCCGGCACGCGGCCGCTCCCCTACGACACCAACTACAGCACGCCCTGCATCAAGGCGCTGGGCGGGCAAATGGCGATGGTCTTCGGCTCGGGCGACGGCGCCGTGTGGGCCTTGCAGCCGCGGACCGGCAGGCAGATTTGGAAATACCAGATGTCCCCCTTCGCCGGGCTGAACGTCTCGCCGCTCATCGAAGGCGATATGGTCTACATGGCCCAGTCGGACGAGAACCGCGATGGCGTCACGATGGGCGCCGTGGCGGCGATCCAGGGCACGTTGCAAGGCCCGCCGGGGAACGACATCACCCAGAAGGGCGAGCAGTGGCTGCTCAAAGAGATCGTGGTGAACCGCAGCTCGCCGCTCTTGATCGACGGCCGGCTGCATATCTTCGACGATCGCGCCAAGCTGTGGATTTTCGACGCCAAGACCGGCAAACAAGTCGGCGCCGTGCCCGGCAAGGCCCGCAAGGAGAACTATACGCTGGGGGCTGCGATGCGCGCCAGCCCGCTGTATGCCGACGGCAAGATCTACATCGCCACGATGGATGCCCGCTGGCACGTGCTGAAGCCGACCGAGAAGGGCGTGACGCCGATCAAGCAGGGCCGGCTGAACTTCCTGCGGCTCAAGGAGGCGCGCTTCGACGACGCGCCGGAGGAGGATTCAGCACGGCAAAGGGACACCGAGTGCTACGGTTCGGCCATCGCCTCGCACGGGCGGATTTACTTGCCCACCACCGAGTGCTTGTACTGCCTGGGCGATGAAACAAAGCAGCCCAAGCTCGGCTCGCCGATTCCTCCGGGGGCATTCACCGAGACGAAGCCGGCGGCAGGGCCTGCTCAGGTTCAGGTCGTCCCCTGCGAAGTGGTGCTGGAGCCGGGCAAGACACAGCAGTTCCGCGTGAAGCTGTACAACGCCGCCGGGCAGTTCCTCGAGGAATCGCCCGCGGAGTTCTCCGTGGCCAGCGGCGGGAAAGTTACCGCGGAGGGGCTGTTCACCGCCGATACGGCCAACAAGCACCAGGGGGTGATCATCACGGCGAAGGTGGGCGAAGTGACCGGCACGGCCCGCGTGCGCGTGATCCCGCCGTTGCCTTGGAGCTTCGACCTTTCCGACGGCGTGCCCATCACCTGGGTTGGCATGCGCAACCGGCATATCCCGGTAGACGCCGAGGTGCTGCAAGACCTCCGCAAGACCGACGCCGCGGGCGACACGCAGGCGGCCGACCTGTACGAGGCGATGATGTTCTACGGCGGTGCTAAGGTGGTGTTCAGCGACGCTTCGCCGGGGCGAAGCTGGTCGGCCCTGCTCACGTACTTGGGCAGGGATCCGGCCGCCGTGACCACGCTCGATGTGGCCAAGGCTGCTATCGATCCCTCGCTCAAGGCGCTCACCGGCAAGAAGGTCGTCGCCGACTCGGCCTGGGCCATGGGCAAGGCCGGCCCGCAGCTTACCGTGACGCTGGCCGAGCAGCCGAAGAAGCCATCGCAGGCGATCTACAAGCTCTCCCGCATTCCCGTGCCCGGCGGCGTGACGCAGTTGGGCACGCGCAGCCAGGGTTTCATGGGCCCAGCCACCATGCACGACTACACGATCGAGGCCGACATCATGGCCACGGTCAAACCGGGCACGCAGGTGGGCGAGATCGGGCTCAGCGGCCAGGGCTATACGCTGGCCGTGCTGGGGACCAACAAGCGGCTACAGATACACACCTGGGCCGCGCAGGCCACGCCCGATCCTTCGTCGCGTGGCGCGGCGCGGATCGAGCGTTTCGAGCTCAAGCCCGGCGTCTGGTACCGGATGAAGCTGAGCGTGGCCAACGAAGGCGATACGGCCGTGGCCAGCGGCAAGATTTGGCCGCGGGGCGAAAAGGAACCGGCCGAGTGGATGTTGACGTTGAAAGACAAAACGCCGAACCGCACCGGCGCGCCGGGCTTTTTTGGCAACGCCCGCGACCCGGCCTCGCCGTTCTATATTGACAATGTGGTGGTCAAGGCGAATGAATAGAATAGCGCGAGCGAAGAGCGGACCCGCCAGGCTAAGAAGAGGAAATGTATGCAGCTTGACCTGCCCAGCATTCAGTCCGCGGCCATGGGATTGCCCCTTGACGAGCGCGTTCAGTTGGCCCAGGCCCTTTGGGACAGCATCGACGAAGCGGATGTTGTTCCCGATCGGGCTACGTTGGCTGAGGCCAAACGGCGTGATGACGAGATGTCGAGCGGCAAAGATCCAGGCCGATCGCACGATGAGGTCATGCGCGAGCGCGCAAGGCGATTGGATGCGAGTAAGGTATCATCGTGAGGCCGAGCAGGAACTCCTTGACGCGGCGCATTACTATGCCGCCCGTGGCCTCGCCTTAGGTGCCAGATTCTTGAGTGAGATCGACCGAGTCATCGCAGGCATCGGAGAGCACCCTACGCGGTTCCCGGTCCACGAGAATGATATCCGCTTCTGCTTGGCGAAAAAGTTCCCTTACGCGGTGTTTTACCGCGTTGTTGCAGACGAAGGCATCCGGATTCTGGCGGTCAAGCACCACAGCCGGGATTCGGATTATTGGCGACATCGTCGCTGACCTTACTATCGCTTCTCCATCATGGAGTCTTCGATGAACGACCAACGCACGCGTTTGTTCTTGGGCACGGTGGCCCTGGGCTTGTTCCTGGCCGGCTGCGACGATGCTACCGCCCTGGTCGGCAAGAAGCCCTTGCCGGTGGCCGGCAAGCAAGACTGGAATCAGTGGGGCGGCAGCCCGTCCCGCAACAACGTGCCTGAGGCCAAGAACATCGTGGAGTTGTGGGAAATGCCGCAGTTCAAGGACGACGGCAACTGGGAGCCGGGCACGGGCAAGAACATCAAATGGGTCTCCCGCCTGGGCTCGCAGACCTACGGAAACCCCGTGATCTGCAACGGTCAGGTGTACGTGGGCACGAACAACGGCGCCGGCTGGATCGAGAAATACCCCTTTGAAGTGGACCTCGGCTGCCTGATCGCGTTTCGCGAGAAGGACGGCGAGTTCCTCTGGCAGCACTCCAACGAGAAGCTGCCGGCGGGCAAGGTGCAAGACTGGGAACAGCAAGGCATCTGCTGCGCCCCGCTCGTCGAAGGCGACCGCCTGTGGTACGTCAGCAGCCGCGGCGTGGTGAATTGCCTCGATGCCCAGGGCTTTCACGACGGCGAAAACGACGGCCCCTATAAGGACGAGCCGGCGGACCTGCGCAGCAAGCGCGACGCGGACGTGGTCTGGGAATATGACATGATCGCCAAGCTGGGACTGTTCCAGCACAACATGTGCAGTTGCTCGGTGACGGCGGTCGGCGATTTGTTGTTCGTCTGCACTTCCAACGGCGTGGACGAATCGCACGCCAACATCCCCTCGCCCGAGTGCCCGGCCTTCATCTGCCTGAACAAGCAGACGGGCGAGCTGTTGTGGGCCGACGCCTCACCGGGGCTGAACATCCTGCACGGCCAGTGGTCGTCGCCCGGTTATGGCGTGTTCGCGGGCGTGCCGCAGGTGCTGTTTGCCGGCGGCGACGGCTGGCTGCACAGCTTCCGCGCCGACAAGGGCAAAGACGGCAAGCCCGAGACGCTCTGGAAATGCGACCTGAACCCCAAGCGCTCCAAGTGGGTCATCGGCGGCCGCGGCACGCGGAACGAAGTGATCAGCACGCCGGTGGTGTACAAAGACCGCATCTACATCTGCGTCGGGCAGGACCCTGAGCACGGCGAGGGGGAAGGCCACCTGTGGTGCATCAACCCGGTGAAGAAGGGTGAAGGCGGCAGTCCCGAGCTGCGGCGCGGCGACATCAGCCCCGAGCTGGTGCTCGACGACAAGGGCAACGTCGTTCCGCACCGCCGCATTCAGGCCGCGGAGCCGGGTGACGCGGTGAAGCCTAACCCCAACTCGGGCATCGATTGGCACTATGCCAAGCACGATGCGAACGGCGACACGAAGATCGACTTCGAGGAAGAGCTGCACCGTTCGATCGGCACCGTGGCCATCAAAGACGATATTCTCTACCTGGCCGACTATAGCGGCCTGTTCCACTGCGTGGACGCCAAGACCGGCAAGCCGCACTGGACCTACGACATGCTCTCGGCCTCGTGGGGCTCGGCCTTGATCGTGGACGGCAAGGTCTACATCGGCGACGAAGACGGCGACGTGTCGGTGTTCCACCACTCGGCCGACAAGGACAAGGCCATGCGCAAAGACGAAAACGGCGACTACAAGCCGATCCAGGAAATCAACATGCAGACCAGCGTCTTCAGCACGCCGGTCGTGGCCAACGGCACGCTGTTCATCTCCACGAAGACGCATTTGTTTGCCATCGGCGAGACGGGGAAGTAGGGGCCAGCGGAGCGGCCCCGACCGTTCGACGTTGAGCTTAGCGTCGGTGTTCCGGTTCGACGGCAACAGCCGAACGTCCAACATCGAACGCCCAACGTCCAACATCGAACGCCGCAAGGTTCGGCCCTGGGCGGCGCGGCAGACACGCCGAGTTACCGGACGCAAGCCGGAGGCTTGCTAGCGATTAGCCGGCGGTCGCGCCAGCGCACCGCCGGTACGCGATGCGCAAGACATGATTTTGCACCTCGGCAGGGGTGCCAGCTTTCACGGCCGGAATCGCTGGCACCCCTGCCGGGGTGCCGCGATCGATTCGTCGCTGTTGGACGTTCGATGTTGGACGTTCGATGTTGGACGTTCGGCCGTCGCTGTCGAAAATCGGATGCCCCGCCTGGAGGCGTCTTCGACCTCGTCGCCGATGCGCCGTTGACGCCCCGCGCGGCCTCTTGTACAAGCTTCCCCCCTTGGACCGGAGTCGTCGCGGCTCGCCATGTGCGGGAAGCAAGCGTGGCGAAGCTAGCGGACGACAGGCGATCCGGCCCCTGGGATTCTCGGCTCGACATAGGGGGGGCTACTGCATCGCGGCACATCGCGCAAGCTAGACGCTCCGGCCGTGCGCCGAAGGAGAGACATTCCATGCGCCTATTCGCACGCTGGCAGTCCCTGTGGTCGCACGTCCGCGCTCTGGCAGCTTCAGAGCCGGCTGCCTCGCGCAGCGGCCGAGCACTGCGGCTGGAGACGCTCGAGGAGCGTTGCCTGCTGAGCGGCGTACAGGGTGACTTCAACGCCGATGGCTTCGATGACCTGGTGGTCGGCATTCCCAACGAGAACGTCGGCGCCATCGTCGATGGCGGCGCGGTCAGCGTGATCTATGGGTCCGAGCTCGGCGGGCTGGGCGCGGCCAACGGGCCGGGCAACCAGCAGTTCAACCAGGATACGCTAGGCATCATCGATCCGGCCGAGAATAACGATCACTTCGGCGCCGCTGTGGCCGTGGGCGATTTCAACGGCGACGGCTTTGACGACCTGGCCATCGGCGCGCCCGACGAGGACCTGGGGGCCGGCAACACGCTCGTCGTCGATGCCGGCGCCGTCAACGTCATCTACGGGTCGGCCAACGGCCTGAGCCACTCCGCCGCAGCGGGAAACCAGTTCTGGAACCAGGACTCCGACGGCGTCAAAGGCAAGGCCGAGGCCGGCGACAGCTTCGGCGCCGTGCTGGCCGTCGGCGACTTCAATAACGACGGCTTCGCCGACCTGGCCGTGGGCATCCCCGACGAGGACATCACTGGGATCGTCGATGCCGGCGGCGTGCAGATTCTCTTTGGATCGGCTGACGGGCTGACCGCCTCCGACCAGTTCTTCGACCAGAGCACGCCGGGCGTCAAAGGAGGGGCCGAGGCCGGCGACCATCTCGGCGCCGCGCTGGCGGTGGGCGATTTCAACCAGGACGGCTTGGATGACCTCGCTATCGGCGTGCCCGACGAAGACCTCGAAATGACCATCGATGCCGGCGCGGTCCAGGTACTCTACGGAACGGCCGACGGGCTGACGGCCGATGGCGACCAGTTCCTGTCGCAGGACACCGCCAGCGTGATCGGCGCCGACGAGAGCGGCGACCGCTTCGGTGCCGCCGTGGCCGCCGCCGATTTCAACAGCGACACCTTCGACGACCTGGCGATCGGCACGCCCGGAGAAGACCTGACGGGGATCGTCGATGCCGGGGCCGTGAACGTGCTGTATGGCTCCACCACTGGCCTGACGACGACCGGCAATCAGTTCTTCAGCCAGGACATGATGGACTTCGCGCCCACCGGCACGCAGGCGACCTCGGGCACGGTGAACCTGACGACCACGCCTGCGGTGACCGTTGCCCAGGCCAGCACGTCGCCCGCGATTCCTTTGACGAACACCGGCGAGACGGTGTCAATCGCCGCTGTGGCAGGTGAAGGATACGACGGCGCCGCGGGCAACTTGAACGTCCTGTTCGACGTAGACGGCACCCTCGGCAGCGCGGCTACGGCCTCGGTCAGCGCCGGCACGCTGACGATCAACGTCCGGGACGCCCTCACGACGTTGGGCGACATCGAGACGGCCGTCGAAGGCATCGACGACGGTGGCACCGTGGCCGGAGACTTCGCCGTTACGGTGTCCAATGCGGCAACCACCTTCGCGCTGGCGGATGACGGCACGACCGGGGCGTTGACCGGCGGTGTGGACGCCGCCGCAGCCATCACCCGCTCGCTGTCGGTCTCTGCCGTGGCCGGCGAAACCTACGACGGGACCGCCGGGAACCTGAGCGTGCTGTTCGACGTGGACAACACGATCACCGCCGCCGCCGAGGCCTCGGTCGGCGGCAGCACGTTGACGATCAAGGTCCGGGACGCCTCCACGACGTTGGGCGACATCGAGACGGCCGTCGAGGCCATCGATGACGGCGGCACCGCGGCCGGCGACTTCGCGGTCACCGTCAACAACGCCGCCACGACGTTCGACACGACCAACGACGACGGCGCCACGGCTGCCCTCACCGGCGGCACGGGTGACGCCCAGGCCGGCGATCAATTCGGTGCGTCGTTGACCGCCGTGCCCAATGCCTTTGCCGGCTACGATGGGCTGGCGATCGGCGTGCCGGGCGAGGACGCCAACCTTGTGGTCGATTCGGGCGCCGTGCAGGTGATCTTCGGGTCGGCCACCGGCCTGGCGCCGCTGGCAGGGCCGGGCAACCAGCTCTTCCATCAAGACACGCCCGGCATGGCCGGCGACACCGGCGAAGTGGGCGACGCCTTCGGCGCGACGGTCTCGGCCGGCGTCTTCGACGGCACCGGCTTCACGTCGCTGGTGGTCGGTACGCCGCTGGAGGACAACGGCATCGTCGTCAACGCTGGCGCCGTGACCGTCATCCGCGGCGCCGCGCCGGGCCTGGTGACCGCCGGCAGCCAGTTCTTCCAGCAGGGCCTGGGCGGCCTCCTCGGTTTCGGCGAAGACGAAGATCAATTCGGCGCGGCGCTGTAGCTGCCGCTCGCCGGTCTACGACCTCGCCGGACCTACTTGAACAGGTCCTGCAGCCTGTCCACGACCGTGATCACGCCCAGCGTCAAGAAAAAGACGCCGGCCAGCCCCATCGTCACCCGGACGAACCAGCCGGGCCGCAGCGGCTTGGGCAACAGCACACTATTGAGCACCAGCGTGTGCCAGCAGCTCACGCCCAGCGCGATGTTGTAGATCATCGTGGAGTACTTGATCAGATCGGCGGGCGTGCCCAGGACCAGGTTCACCAGTCCGAAGGCCGAGAAGCCCATTAGCACATAGAAATAGACCTTCTTGATTTGCCCGGGGTCCAGTGCCCGCAGCCGGCCGCTGGAGGTCCAGAAGACATCGACCCAGCGGCGCACGAAGCCGTCGGCAGTGGAGGCCACACTGGGGGCCAGCACCAGGAAGCCGCAGAAGATGACCATGAACCAGAAGCCGGTGCCCATCGCCGCGCCGGAGATGCCGGTCACCCGTTCCTGGACCGCGCTGGCCGTCATCACGGCGGTGTTCCAGTCGTTGGTCTCCGTCCCCCGCGGCAAGAATTCGACCGACAACATGCTCGGCAGGGCAATGCCGATGAAGCAGGCCGGCATCCACACGGCGAGCTGATCGCGCACCACGTGCCGATACCAGCGGCGCCACCGCGGCAGGTTCTCTTCGTTGGGATCGAACACGCATCCCACGTGCGAAAGCTGGATGTTGTGCCCGCCGATCATGCTGGGGATCGCGCCGACGTGGTGGCCCATGCCCCAACCCTGGTCGCGGGTGTAGTTGCTGATCGGCGTGTTGGTCAGTCCGCCGTTGCCGGCGATGGCCGCCAGCGCGGCGATAAAGGCGATCAGGCTGAAGTCCAGGGCGCCGTGGAGCGGCCGCCCCTCCCACAGGGCTACGAAGACGTTATCGACCTCGCCCGGTTTGGGCGGCGGTTTCACGGCGCTGGCCGGCTCGGCCTTGACCCCTTCGCCGTCCCAGGGTGGGGCCGAGTCCACCGCGCTTTTGGGCTCCGGAAGTTCGACGCGTTTGATGGGGACGGTGCCGAAGCGGAAAAAGCCAGTGACGATCTCGTTCCACGTCGAGGCGTGGGAATACAACACCGCCGTCAGCGTCAGGAAGCCCAGCACGACGACCACCTTGAACGACATCAGGGCCTTGAGCGAATTGTAGACCTTGCCGCCGAAAAGCAGCGGCACCATGCCTAGCAGAAAAACGGCGATCGCCAGTGCCTTCATCAGCCAGAAATCGCCCCGCACGTGGTCGGGATCGGGCACCACGCCCCCCTTGATCAGCGTGGCCAACGGCGTGGCGGCGTTGGAGGCCAGGTAGGGGAAGATCGTCCCAAAGTCCAACACCAAATACGCGCACATCCAGAACATCGGGCCGGGCAGCGTGCGGAACTTGCCCGTGAAGATCGGCTCGCCGGAATACAGCGTGTAGCGGCTGATCTCGATGTTGTAGATCACCTGGGCCAGGATGCTGATGGTGACGAGCCACAAGAGGGCGCCGCCGTAGACGGCCGTCACCTTGGGCCCCAGCAGCCATTCGCCGCCGCCGATCGCCGAGCCGCCGGCGACAAGCCCCGGGCCGAGCATCGCCACCCAGTTGCGCCAGGTGAACCTCGGCGCATCGAGCAGCGGGCCGGCCTCCCAGCGGGGCATCTGCTGGCTGCCGGGGTGCGGTGGAACGAACGTGCCTTCGCCAGGCACGGCGGCCGGGGAATCCGTTTGCATGCGATGCGCTGGGTAAAACAGGAACGAACGGCCGCTCGGTGCGCGGCAAAACCGAACCGTCATTATGGCCCGACGCACCAGCCGCCCGAAAGAGGATGGCTGGGATTCGCACGTGGGGCACGTTTCAAAACGTGCCCGAACCCTGCGACGTGCAAGTTTTGAAACGTGCCCACGACGAAGCTATGGCCGCCGCTCGGCGCCGCGGATAGGATGCTGACGATCTGGTCACCCGTCAGTGAGTCAGTGGGCCCGTCGCTTGCCGCTCCTGAGAATACTCATCGTGCCGCTCTGCGTGCTGGCCGTCGCGGCCGTGCTGCTGGGGCTGGAGCTCCGCAGTTGGCGCCACGCGCAGTGCGCGGACTTGCCGCCGGAAGAGCGCGATCACCGTCGCCGCCGCTTCCGCCGCCGCATGCAGGCCAACGGCATGCTAGCCGTCGTGGCCGCGCTCATGCTGACCGGCTTGCTCGTCGATCCCGGGCAGCATCGTTGGACCTATGTCGGCATCTGGGTGGCCGTGATCCTGTTGGTGCTGTGGCTAATCCTGCTGGCCCTGGCCGACGCCCTGGTCTCGCTCCATCGAGGGCGGCGAGCGCACCACGAATTGCTCATCGAGCGGGCCAGGCTCGAAGCCGAAGTGAAGATGAGGCGGGAAAAGTAAGCAGGTGAGCAGGCGAGTAGGTGAGTAGGTGAGTAGGTGAGTAGGTGAGTAGGTGAGTAGGTGAGTAGGTGAGTAGGTGAGTAGGTAGTTGGTCGATGCAATCCCCGATCCGTTACCGCCCCGACGGAGATTCTTCGCTTCGCTCAGAATGACATTCTGTGACCTACTCACGTACTCACCTACTCACCTACTCACCCCCCCAGGCACCAAACGCTTGAGTCGCCCGAGCGCGTATGATAGTTCTGGAGTGGCCGCAAACCCGCGGCTCACGTCTCCTCGCGCTCCCCTGCGTGTCCCATGCGGGTCTACGTCTCATCGACCGACAGCGATTTGCGACAGCATCGCCTGGCGGTCATTCAGGCGGTCCGCCGGGCGGGCTTCGATTGCAGCGCCATGGAGGACTACCCGGCCTATGACGAGCGGCCCTGGGTGTTCTGCCAGCATGACGTCTCGCGGTGCGACATCTACCTGGGCATCTTCGCCTACCGCTATGGCTCTCGGCCGGCGGAGGAGAGCAATGCCGGGCGGCGGTCGGTGACGGAGCTGGAATACCGAGCCGCCCGCGGGCACCACAAGCCGTGCCTGATCTTTCGCCTCGATCCGCAGCAGCCCTGGCCCGAAGCGCTCAAGGACCGCGGCGCGGACGCCGCCGACCTGGCCGACTTCCTGTTGGAGCTGCAGTTGGCCCACGGAGTGCAAACCTTCGGCACGCCGGAAGACCTGGCCACGAAGGTGCTGGCCGCGCTGCACCGCGAAGTCGCGGGCCGTTCTCACCCGCGACCGCTGGAGCACCAGGACTTTCGGGCGCACCACTTCAGCGGCCGCCGCCAGGAGCTGGAGGAGCTGGAGGCCGAAATCCGTGCCGCGGCCGCCAGCGGCACGGCCCTGGTGTTCTGGGGCTTCCACGGCAAGGGCGGCATCGGCAAGTCGGCTCTGGCCGCCGAATTGGCCGAGCGGCTGGCCGCCGACGCTGAGCTGTTTCCCGGCGGCGTGCTGTGGGTCGATTTCCTCAAGTATCACGAACAGCCGCACGAGACGGCGGCCCGCTGGCTCCGCCAGTGGGGCGTGGCCTTCGATGCGTCGCGGCAGCCACGCCACGAGTGCCTGAGCAAATTTCATCAAACGGCCCGGCAGCTCCGCCCGCTGATCGTGCTCGATAACGCGCAGCACCCCGAGCACGTCGAGGCCCTGCTGGTCTCCGCGCCTGGCGTGGTGACGCTGATCACGACCCGCGACTTGCGGAACATCCCGCCCGAGGTGCCGACGCGCACGGTGGACTCGCTGGTGCTGGCCGACGCGATGAGCCTGCTGGCTTCCTTCGCGCGAGAGAAAGTGGCCGCACAGCCGCAAGCGGCCAGGCGGATTTGTGAGCAGTGCGGGCGACTGCCCGTGTTCCTGCGCGCCGCGGCGCGGCTTGCCGCTCGCGCCGCTACGCCACGCTGGGCGACTATGCCGGCGAGCTGATGCGCCGCGGACTGGCTTCGTTGGCCGAGCACGATCGCCGGGCCGCGACGGTCTTCGATCTCTCGTGGGAGACACTCGCCCCGCGAGAGCAAGAGTCCCTGGCCGTCCTGTCGCAGTACCCTGGACCGGATTTTGGCCCCAACTTCCTGGCGGCCTGGTTCGAGATCGAGCCGCATGAGGCCTGGACGATCCTCGTGGCGCTGCACGAGCACACGGCGCTGCTGGACCCCGCCGGCGAGCAGCGCTTCCGCATGCACGACCGCATCCGCGATTTCGCGGAAAGCAAGCTGGCCCCTGGCTCAGGCCCCGCCACCGGCTCGGAAGAGGTCCGGAGTGAGCGCCAAGCGGCAAAACATCCCATCCCGCTACCCGACAAGTCTGCCATCCTCGATCGCCTGTTGGCTTGCTGGACGCAATGGGAGCTGGTGGTCTCCGAGCTGGGCTGGGTCGGCGCGCATGAGCTGGCACGGCAGTATCACTCGCTCAGCAAGCGCCGCGACGCCGCCCTGGGGCAGGCGGCCGTGGGGCACGCGGCTCGCGTGCCCGACGTCGGACACGCGGGCCGCGTGTCCCACGAATTCCCCAGGCCAGAGTGCCTGCCTCACGCGGGCGACTTCGACGCCTGGTACCATTTCGTACGCGGCCAGGCCCACGTGCTGGCCCGCTGGCCCGACCTGTTTTTTCAGCAGGCTTATAACGAGCCGCGCAATAGCCCAGTGTCGCGGTCGGCCCATCACCGGGCAGAGACGCCGCGCACCCCCCGCCATTGGCTGGAGTGGGTAAACCGCCCGCGCGAGTTCGCGCCGCCCGCCTGTTTGCAGGTGCTCGAGGGCCATTCAACGGTGGTGACGTGCGTCGCGCTGAGCGACGACACTCGCCGGGCAGTCTCCGGCTCGGCCGACGGCACCGTCCGTTTGTGGGACCTGGAGCTGCAGCGCTGCCTGATGGTCCTTTCCGGGCACGTGGGTCCCGTCACGGCCGTCGCCTGCACGCAGGACGGCCTCTTGGCCATGTCTGGCGGCCAGGACGGCACGTTGAGGGTGTGGTGCGCCGACAGCGGCACTTGCCTGGCCGTGCTGGAGGGGCACCAGGCTGCCGTGACCAGCGTCGCCTGCCGGGCCGACGGCCGCCGAGCCGTCTCCGCCGCGCGCGATCGCACGCTGCGGATTTGGGAGCTGCCGAAGGGAGCGTGCCTGGCGGTCCTCGAAGGGCACGGCAAGTGGATCAACAGCGTGGCCCTCTCGCGGGACGGCCGCCGCGTGCTCTCAGGATCGGACGACAAGACGGTGCGCCTTTGGGACGCGGCCGGCGGCACCTGCTTAGGCACGCTCGAGCGGCATACGCATCCCGTGACCAGCGTGGCGATCAGCGACGACGGGCGCCGGGCAATCTCGGGCGATTGGTCCAAGACGATCTGCCTGTGGAACCTGGAAACCGGCCTCTGCACTGCGACCTTTCAGGCGGAGCATCCCATCACCAGCCTGGACATCAGCGGCGACGGCCGGCGAGCCGTGGCGGGCTGCGCCACGACGCAGTCCGCGTGTGGGACCTGGAGCTGGGGGTGTGCACCGGCGCGCTGGAAGGCCACAGCAGTTGGATTACCAGCGTGGCCATGAGTCAGGATGGCCGCCGCGCCCTTTCGGGCGGCGGCGACACGACGCTTCGCCTTTGGGACCTGCAGGCCGTGCACAAAGGGCCGCTGGCCGAAGCCCACACGCAGCGGGTGAGCCGGGTGCGGGTCTGCCGAGGCAAGCGGCACGCCATCTCTGCTTCGTGGGACGGCGACCTGCGGCTGTGGAACCTGGCGACGGGCCGATGTACCGCCGTGCTCGAAGGACACACCGATGCCGTGAACGACGTGGCGCTGAGCGCCGACGATGTCCGCGCCGCCTCGGCGTCCACCGACGGCACGGTGCGAATCTGGAACCTGGAGGTGGGACACTGCGTCGCGATCCTGCACGGCCACGCCGGCCGCGTGACGAGCGTGGCCCTTAGCAGCGATGGCCGAGTGGCTGTTTCCGGCTCAGAAGATAAGACGCTGCGCGTCTGGAACGTGGCCTCGGGCCGCTGCGCCGAAGTGCTGCGGGGCCACCAGGGGCAGGTGCTGCGCGTCGTGCTGGGCCATGGCGCTCGGCAGGCCGCCTCGGCCTCCGACGACAACACGGTCCGTATCTGGGATTTGCAGAAGGCGCATTGCACCGCGCTCTTGAAAGGGCACGATCGGTCGGTCACGCAGCTCGCCTTCTGCGGGGATGGCCGGCTTATTTCCCTGGCGCGCGACAAGACGGTGCGCGTGTGGGATGCCGCCTTGGGCCACTGCCTGGCCATCTATGCCAGCGACAGCGAGGAGGCCGCCCGCGCGTGGGACGAAGTCTATGGCAGCTCAGCGTTCCGCGTGGCGATCGACGAGGCGAGCATCCGCCTTCGCAACGTCGCCACGGGCGAGGCCCTGGCCCGTTTCGCCGTGCGCTCGTCCGACGCCCACTGCGCACGACGGGCAATATGCCCTCGCCGGCAGCGCCAATGGCGTGGTGAGCCTGCTGCGCCTGCACCAAAGGAAATAGCCGTATCGGCGAGCGGGGGCGTAAGCCCCCTGATGCCACGCTGGTAGCCGCTCCGGATCAGGGGGCTTACGCCCCCCGCTCGCCGGAGTGCCCCACGCCACCACGCCACCTACGCCGCCTTGGCGGGCACGAGCGTTTCGGCCTCGCCGCGGATGCGGTCGCGGTAGCCGTTGTCGAGCTGGCCGACGAACCGCCGCAGGCCTTCGCGCAGCATCGGCAGTGGCTGGCCGATCGCCTGCTGCGCACGGCGGGAGATCAGCGAAGTCTCCTTGGCGCGCTGCCAGGCGGTTTCCGCCACTGCGAGCTGCGGCCCACGGGGCCGCCCGAGCGCGGCTGCCAGCTCCTGGGCAAACCGCCGGGGGTTGGTGCGCTCGGCCCCGGCAACGTGCAACACGCCCTGCAATCCGGCGCGGTAGGCCGCGTGCAGCAGGCCGGCCAGATCGGCCGCCAGGATGGGCGTCGCATGACGATGCGCATCGGCCGTCACGGGACTTGCCTCCTGCAACGACTGCCAGAACCGCTCGGCAAAACCGATCTCGTTCAGGGTGGGACTCCAGCCGTAAGCATGCGTGCGGACCACGAGGCCCGCTTCGCCGACCTTCGCAACGGCTTGCTCCGTGGCTAGTGCCGCCTCGGCCAGCGGGCCGCGGCCCGACGTGGTCGATTGTTCGGCATGGAACATCTGCGGCCCGGCGAACACCGCATCGGTCGAGACCACCGTCCAGCGCGCACCCAGGCGCTGGGCCGCGTCGGCTGCCGCGGCCGCCAGTTGCGGTTCGGCTTCCAGCAACGGGCCAGGCAAATCGGCTTCGTCCCAACTGCTGCGCGCAGCAACCCGCTGTACACGACCCAGGCGGGGGCCACCTCGTCGATCCAGTGGCCCAGCTCGGTTTCCGTGAAATCGCAGGCGATGGTCCGGCAGCCATCCAGCTCGACTTCCACCGACCGCGACAGGCCGACTACCTGAAAGGCGTCGGCGAGCGTGCACGCGACATTCGCTCCGACCGTGCTTTCCGCTCCGATGATCAGCAACGTGTCCATGCGTGGCCTCCTTGCCTGCAAGGTGCGAGATGGTGCGGGCCGCGGCCGCCGAGACGTGGCGGATACTAGCCCATTGAACGGATCGGCATTCTACGCCGAAGCGGCAATTCGGGCCAAGACGAGTTGGGCACCGCCTAGCCGATCTGCGCCACGGCCTCTATATTGACTCACTTTCCCGCTGCCGGGGCCGAACATGGGGTTGCCCGAATCGCCTGCCGCTGACGCCAAATCCATCGCCGCCGAGCGCGTGCTGGTGCTCGACTTCGGCGTCGCAGTACGCCCAGCTCATCGCCCGCCGCGTCCGCGAGCAGAACGTCTACTGCGAGATCGTCCGGCACGACATCACGGCCGAGCGCGTCCGCGAGCTCGCGCCGCGCGGGCTGATCCTCTCCGGCGGGCCGGCCAGCGTCTATGAGCCGGGCGCCCCGAAGTGCGATCCGGCGATCTTTCGAGCTCGGCATTCCCGTGCTCGGCATCTGCTACGGCATGCAGCTCGCCTGCGAGGCGCTGGGCGGCAAGGTCGACGAGCGCCCCGGCCCGCGAGTTTGGCCGGGCGACGCTGCACGTGATCACGCACGCAGCGACCTGTTCGCCGGCGTGCCCGACAGACTGCGACGTGTGGATGAGCCACGGCGACCAGGTGACGCAGCGTCTCGGACGACTTCGTGCCGCTGGCCAAGACCGACGACCTGCCCGATCGCCGCGGTGCAAGCACCGGACGCTGCCGGTCTTCGGCGTGCAGTTCCATCCCGAGGTGACGCACACGCCGCTCGGCGGCGCAGATGCTGCGCAACTTCCTGACTGCGCGTCTGCGGCTGCCGCGGCACCTGGAAGCTGGGCGACTTCGCCGAGCGAGACGATCGAGCGCGATGCGCCAGCGGGTCGGCGAGCGACCGCGTGATCTGCGGCCTGTCGGGCGGCGTCGATTCGGCGGTCGCCGCGGCGCTGCTCTACCAGGCGATCGGCCCGCAGCTCTCGTGCATCCTGGTCGACAACGGCCTGCTGCGGAAGGACGAAGCAGGCGGCGGTGATCGCCGAGTTCACGCGACCACTTCAAGACCGACCTGCACGTCGTCGAGGCCGAGGACCGGTTCCTCGCGGCGCTGGCGGGCGTCACCGAGCCGCAGGAGAAGCGCCGGCGCATCGGCCACGCGTTCATCGAGTGCTTCAAGGACGAGGCCGAAGAAGATCAAGGGCGTCAAGTTCCTGGCCCAGGGCACGCTCTATCCCGACGTGATCGAAAGCGGCGCCGCGCGCCGACGGCCCGGCGGCCACGATCAAGCTGCACCACAACGTCGGCGGCCTGCCGGCGGAGCTGGGCTTCGAGCTGGTCGAGCCGCTGCGCGACCTGTTCAAGGACGAAGTCCGCCGGCTGGGCCTGGAGCTGGGCCTGCCGGAAGACCTCGTCTGGCGGCATCCGTTCCCCGGCCCGGGCCTGGCGGTGCGCTGCCTGGGCGAAGTGACCAAGCGAGCGGCTCGACGTGCTCCGCGAGGCCGACGCGATCGTCATCGAGGAGATCAAGGCGGCCGGCCTGTATCGCCAGACGTCGCAGGCCTTCGCCGTGCTGCTGCCGGTGCAAAGCGTCGGCGTGATGGGCGACGCCCGCACCTACGAAAACGTCGTCGCCGTCCGCTGCGTCAACACCGACGACTTCATGACCGCCGACTGGAGCCACCTGCCCTACGACGTGCTGGCCCGCATCACCACGCGGATCATCAACGAAGTCAAGGGCGTCAACCGCGTCGTCTACGACATCAGCAGCAAGCCGCCGGCGACGATCGAGTGGGAGTAGCGTGTGGCCGGGTCGTCACGTGGACGAGTCTCTCCGAGACGCGGCCACGTGCACGCTTATCTCGCGCACGACTCGCCCGCGTGCTTGCCAAAGCCGGCCGTGAGCGGTAGGTTCGACGGAGCGCTTTCATTTACTCCACTCGACGATGATCGCTCCCCTGCCCGACGACCAGCGGATCGTCATCACCGGGGTCGGGCTTGACCGCGCCGAACGGCAACAATCTGGCCGAGTTTCGCGCAGGCCCTGCTGGCCGGCCGGAGCGGCGTGCGGAAGTACGAAATTCGCTACGTCGGCGAGACGCTGGCCGGCGTCTGCACGTTCGACGCGCTGCGCTACCAGACCGAAGAAGGACCTCCGCCGCGGCACGCGGGCCGGCAGCGTCGGCATCTATTGCGCGCAACGAGGCGATCGACGACGCCGGGCTCGATTGGGCCAACGTCGACAAGTCGCGGGTCGGCGTCTACGTCGGCGTCACCGAGCACGGCAACGTCGAGACCGAGAACGAAATCTACGAGCTCAAGGGCTACGACTACGACACGACGTTCTGGTCGCACCACCACAACCCGCGCACGGTGGCCAACAACCCGGCCGGCGAGATGGCGCTGAACCTGGGCGTCACCGGCCCGCACTACACGATCGGCGCGGCCTGCGCCGCGGGCAACGCCGGGCTGATCCAGGGGGCGCAGATGCTGCGGCTGGGCGAGTGCGACCTGGCCCTGGCCGGCGGCGTGTCGGAGAGCATTCACACGTTCGGCATTTTCGCCAGCTTCAAGAGCCAGGGGGCGCTGGCCACGCACGACGATCCGACGAAGGCCTCGCGCCCGTTCGACGTCGGCCCGCAACGGCATCGTCGTCGCCGAAGGGGGCTGCGTGTTCGTGCTGGAGCGGCTGCGACGACGCCCGCCGCCGCGGGGCGAAGATCTACGGCGAGCTGGCCGGCTACGCCATCAACACCGACGCCACCGACTTCGTGCTGCCCAATCCCGAGCGGCAGGCCGCAGTGCATGCGAGCTGGCCCTGCGCCGCGCCGGCCTGGCGGCCGAGCGAGATCGACATCGTCAGCACGCACGCCACCGGCACGGGCCAGGGCGACAGCCAGGAGTGCGAGGCCCTGCGGCAGGTGTTCGGCGAGCAGCGGCAAGACGCGCTTCAACAACACCAAGAGCTTCATCGGCCACGCGATGGGCGCAGCCGGCGCGCTGGAGCTGGCCGGCAACCTGCCGGCCTTTCGACGACGGCGTCTGCCACGCGACAATCAACGTCGATGAGCTCGACCCCGAGTGCGCCCTGCCCGGCCTGGTCGTCAATCAGCCGCGGAAACGCAGGGCGTGAGTACATCCTGAACAACTCGTTCGGGATGCTGGGGATCAACTCGGTCGTGATTATCAAGCGGGTGTAACCCGATACCAATCGTCCTTGTCCTCGTCGTCGTCCTCGTCCTCGATTACACTTTCGAGGACCAGGACGACGACGAGGACGAGTACGAACGTGACAGGAATTCTACTGGAGGGTCTTGGGGGAATGACGCGTAGTGACATCAAAGAAGCGGTAAGGGAAATCCTGGGGGAGATCGCTCCCGACGAGGACCTCAGCGACCTCAAGGAGGACGTTCTCGTTCCGCGAGCAGCTCGAGCTGGACAGCATGGACTTCCTCGACATCGTCATGAGCCTGCGGAAGAAGTACCGCGTGCAGATTCCCGAGGAGGACTATCCGCAACTAGCCAGCATGGCCAGCACGGTGGAATACCTCGAGCCGAGGATGCGCGAGCTGGCACGGGTGTAACCTTAATCGTCCCGTCGTCGTCCTCGTCCTCGTCGTCGTCCTCGAAAGTGTTGTCGAGGACGAGGACGACGACGAGGACGAGTTCTTGCGGGACGGTCCACGCGTGTTGGATGGGAGTAGCTCACCCTACGTGCCTCAAATTGTCGGCGGCCGTGGCCCAGATCAAGCATCCCCGTCCCGCTCTGCTCCTGATGGCCGCATTCGGCCGGCACGACGCAGCCCTGGATTGGGCCCGGCGGCGGGCGGAGTTGGAACTTGGCCCGATCGTGCTAGAGAGCGGCCCGTTCGTCTTTGGCGAGACGGCGTACTACGCCCCGACGATGGGCTCACCGCTGACCAAGCGGTTCTTCGCCTTCGAGCGGCTGATCGATCCGGGCCAGTTGGCCGAGATCAAATGCCTGACGATCGAGTGGGAGCAGCAATACGCCGAAGAGGCGGCGGCCGAACGGACTGGCGCCTCGCGCGACGGTGCGGAAGTCTTCCCCGCGCGACCGCTCAACCTCGATCCCGGCTACGTCGAGCTGGCGAAACTGGTGCTGGCGTCCACCAAGGACCACGCCCACCGCATCTATCTTCGCCAAGGCATCCATGCCGAGGTCACGCTGCAATACCGCCAGCAGGCCGGTTGGCAGCCGCAGACGTGGACGTTTCCCGACTACCGCCGGGCGGATTACCACGAGTTCTTCGACCGTTGTCGAGAATACCTGCGCACTCGCCTGCGGGAGCCGACACACTAACCCCTCAATTAGCCCGACGCGCAAGTCGCGCAAGCGAGGGAGAAGCGAGTACCGCGCGTTTTCCCGCATCTCCCTCGCTTGCGGGTCGGGCTAGTGTCAGGCGACGTGGGCCGTCGCGACAAACACCCGGTCATACGCCGCCTGGGCCACGCCGCCGAGCCAGAGGGCCATCGCGCGATAAGCCCCGCGGCGATAGTCCCACTTCTTTGACCGCGGCACCTGCTCCAGCCAGTCACACACGTGAATCCGCGTGAGGTCACGGAAGTCGGCGGCCGAAAGCTCCAATTCCTCGCCCGTGACGCGGTCGCGCCAGCGGAACGGCCCGTCGGCCGGTCCCCCGGCCCGCTCGAAATTGCGGTCAAACGTGGGCCGGTCCATGGCGCAGTTGAGGTAGCCCAGCCGCTCGGCCCGTTCGCCGATCAACTGCCGCAGCTCGCCGCGCTGCTCGAGCGGCACCTTGAAGCCCTGGAACATTTCCGTGCCGTAGATGGAGTGGAACATGCCGCCGAGGCAGACGTCCTCCGGGCAACCCCAGCTCCGCAGGTCGCGGTGCACGGCGATCAGATGGCCCAGATAGCTCTTCTCGGTGTGCGGCACCTGATCGATGCCGAGCTTCACGAGAAAGTCGGTGATCGGCTTGAGCTCAGCAGACATGCGTTGTGTCTCCAGTGATCCGTCGGCGCACGCGGCTCGCGTGTACTGCGTGGGCAATCTCTCGGACCTTCCGCGCAGGTGAGCCTCGTGCGCCACTGAACATACCTGCACAAATCCGCCCCGGCCACTGGACACCGCTTCGTGACCGCGCTAAAAGGATGACATGTCCAATGTGAAACAGCGCCTCGGCTTCATCGGCGCCGGAAAGATGGCCACGGCGCTGGCGCGCGGCTTCATCGCCGCAGGGCTCGTCAAGGCTGAGCAGATTGTCGCCAGCGACGCCCTGCCCGCGGCGGCCGAGCAGTTTGCCAAGACCACCGGTGGACGTGTCGCGGCGGATAACAAGGCCGTTGTCGCCGGCAGCGAGGTGGTCTTTCTCGCCGTCAAGCCGCAGCACTTCGCCGCGGTGGCCGAATCTGCCAAGGGCGCGCTGACCGCCGAGCATCTGGCTGTCTCGATCATGGCGGGCGTTTCGACCGCCACGCTGGCGCAGCGGCTGGGCGCAGCCCGCATTGTCCGTGTGATGCCCAACACGCCGTGTCTGATCGGCCAGGGCGCCAGCGGCTATTGCCTGGGCCCGCGTGCGACCGCGGCCGATGGCGAGCTGGTGGGCCGGCTGTTGGGCTCGGTGGGCATTGCGTTCCCGCTGGAGGAGAAGCTGCTGGACGTGGTCACCGGCCTGTCCGGCTCCGGACCGGCGTTCGTTTATGTGATGATCGAGGCGCTCTCCGACGGCGGCGTGCGGATGGGCCTGCCACGCGACGTGGCCACCGCGCTGGCCGCACAGACGGTTGCCGGCGCGGCCCGCATGGTCGTCGATACCGGCCAGCACCCGGCAGCCCTCAAGGACCAGGTGGCCAGCCCCGGCGGCACGACGATTCGCGGCCTCCAGGCCCTGGAGGAACACGGCGTGCGGGGCGGCCTCATCGCCGCCGTACAGGCGGCGACCGAGCGATCGGTGGAGCTGGGGCAAGGCTGAGCAAGCGAGGATGAGAATGGTGGCCTGGAAGCTGACAAAGCACGACGGCATTGCCCCAATCGCCCCTGCGTGGGATGAGTTCGTGCCGCGCGACGTGCCACATCTTCGCTCCGGCATGCTGGCGGCAGCCCAGCAGGGCAAGGTCGTCCATGATCTGACGTGCGTGCTGGTTTATCGCAGCCAAGGCGGTGATCAAGAACTCGGGCTTCCGGGAGAAGCCGGGCGACTGGCTCCACCGGTCGCCGCGGCCGTGTTCTACGCGCTGCCGATCGACACGCTGGCCTCGGCCCCCGCCTGGGTGCAGAAGTTCGCCGCCTGGGTGCGGCAGCGCGCGCCTGGCTTTCTCTGGAAGTCGATGCGCGTCTGCGGCTCGCCGATCAGCAATTCGTCGTCGGGCATCTACTTCGCCCCGGATCTCTCACCGGCCCAGCGGCGCGAAGTCGCGGCCCTCGTCGCTCAGCAGCTCGTGGCCGACGCGCGGAACGATCAGACGATCTATTTCCGCGATATCCCGGAGAGCGAGATGGCCGATTTTGGCGAAGAGCTGGATCGGCAAGGCTTCTTTCGCGTCACGCCGCAGCCGGGCATGGTGCTCGATCTTCGCTGGCAGAAGTTCGACGATTACCTGGCCGCGCTCCGCAAGCGCTATCGCAAGCGCGTCCGCGACGACATGAAGACGGCCGGCGCGCTAGAGTTCTCGCTCGTCGATCCTTCGCCGGAGCTGTGCCCGTTACCGCGCGGCTGTACCGGAACGTGCTGGCCAACGCCGAGCAGAAGCTGGAGGTCCTCTCCGAGGAATTCTTCGCGGCCCTCGGCCAGTACGACCAGGCCAAGCTGCTGGTGGCCCGCAACCCGGCCACGGCCGAAGTGCTGGGCGTCAACCTGCTGCTCTTCTCGCCCTCGCAGATGCAAAACCTGTACATCGGCTTCGACTACGAGCAGAATGAGCGGTACAACACGTACTTCACGCTGGTGCAGCATTCGCTTCGACTGGCAATCGAGCGCGGCTGCCGGCTGTGCCACTTCGGGCAAGACTCGTACGAATTCAAGGCCCGCCTTGGCGCCAAACCCTATCCGCTGGCCGGCTACATGAAGCACAAGTCGTGGCCGGTGCACTGGATGCTCCGCCGCAACCGCGAGAACATCTTCCCCGCGACTGAAGCGGCGACGCACGACGTGTTCCAGGGCGAGGGTGATGAGGGCAAAGAAGCGTGAAGGTGTCGGGTGGCTGGGGCTGAGCGCAGCGAAGCCCCAGAGAAGCACCAATAGCCGAGTAACGGGGTCGGGAGTCGATTTCGCGGCGAAAGAACGTTGGTGGTGCCGTGATGCCGCAAACGGCAGCCGCCGCGAAATCGACTCCCGACCCCTTCAGTCACCATCATGTGGAAACCGCTGGCCCACAGCATCGACTGGCTGCTCAGCATGACGCTGGCGCGGTTCGTCAGGCCGCCGGCCGAGCTGCCCACCCCAGGGCCTGTGCCCAGCGATCCGGCCAACGTTGCCTGGCCCGACGTTGTCGAGCCGCGGCTCGAGTCGGCCAAGTCGCCGGCCGGCAAGTGGCCCGGCGGGCCGGTGCCGGCCGACGAGAAGTGCTGGCAGTTTTCGTTCGCTAGCCCGGTGGAATCGCCGTGGGAGGAGTGCCGCACGGTGCGCGGATTGGTGCTTGGGTCGCTGGAGGCTAAACGAGCCGTGATTCTGCTGCACGGCGCCTACGAGGATAAGTACGTTCATCCTGTATGGATGGCCCGCGCGTTCACCCAGCATGGCTATCGCGCGGTGATCCTAGCCGGGCCGTGCCATCTGGAGCGAGCGCCCAAGGGGGTCTTCAGCGGCGCGCCGATGTTCTGGTCCGCCGACCTCTTTGTCGCCGCACTCTATCAATGGCTGGCCGAAGTGCGCGGGCTGATCGGCTGGCTGCGCCGCGAGGGGGCCACCGAAGTCGGCGTCTTTGGCAACAGCCTGGGGTCGCTGGCCGCAGGTCTGGCGGCCGCGCTCTGGAGCGACGTGGGTTTCGCCGCCTTGCTGTCGCCGGTCGGCAGCCACGCCGACGCGATCCGGCACAGCCGCGTGGCGGCCCGCATCTGGCCCTGGATGCGAAACCTGTCGGCCGATGACGCGGCCTTACTCGACCGCTGGGCGCCCTGCCGCCGTCGGCCGCTCACGCCGCGGCTTGGGTTCTTCATCACGTCCTACGACAACTTGCAGCCCACGCGGCTTCAGGAAGAATGGTGGCAAGCTTGGGACCGGCCGCCGCGCCGAGACTATCCGCACGCCCACCTCTCGGCGCACTACTGCAAGGACTTTTATCGTGACCTGGCAGCGTTTGCAAAGGGTGAAGGGGGGTAAGGGAAGGGGTGCCTGGGGCTGAGCGCAGCGAAGCCCCAGCCGAATCGCCAACTAGCGCCTTCTACGGGATGCGCCACGCATGGCGACAATCCGGCTGGGGCTTCGCTTCGCTCAGACCCAGCCACACATCCGGCAAATCACTCGCACGGGACACGACGTGACTGATCCCGCACAATCCGAATTCCCGCGGCTCGACGTCATCGCCGTCGGCGCTCATCCCGACGACGTGGAGATCGCCTGCGGCGGCACGTTGGCCATGCTCGTCCGGCAAGGGCACAAGGTCGGCATCATCGACCTGACCGACGGCGAGCCGACGCCGGAGTCGCCCGGCCCTGAGGTGCGGCTGGCCGAAGCCCAGGCGGCCGCGACGGCGCTGGGCGCGGCGGTGCGCGTGACGCTCGACCTGCCGAACCGCCGGCTGTTCGATACCTTCGAGGCCCGCGTGGCGCTGGCCAAGGAGTTTCGCAAGTATCGGCCGCGGCTGGTCATCGGCTTTGGCGACAAGACGCCGCTGGCTTCGCCCGACCACTGGCAGGCGATGCAGATCACCGATGCCGCCGTGTTCTACTCCCGGCTCACCAAGTGGGACGAGCTACTTCGACGGCCTGCCCATGCACACCATCGCCGCCCAGATGTACTACACGTTGGCCTTCGGCTCGCTCGGCATCCCGCCCGGTGCGGGGCACCTCGTGGTCGATATCAGCGAGACGCTGGAGGCCAAGCTGGCCGCCGTCGCCTGCTACAAAACGCAGTTCCCGCCCGAGAAGGCGCACGTCTTCGAGCGCATCCGGGCCTTCGCCCTCCAGCAAGGCCAGGCCGCCGGTTTCGCCGCCGGCGAGCTGCTGGCCAGCCCGCGCGTGCTGGGCACCAAGGACCTCATCGGCACGCTGTTCGGCTGATTCGCCAGCATGGCCATGATGCCGACCAAGACTTGCGTGGCACACCGATCGTCTTGGCAAAACGGCCTGACATCGCGTGCGCGGGCTACTCTCGAGGCAGTGCGCCAGCGCCCTGCTCGATGCGGAATGACCTGAGCGTCGAGTGATCCTTGATCAAGATCCGGTCCCCGAGGAAGACCGGATGCGCATAGGTCGCCGTTTCGGACACCCGGTAGTGTGCGACGGCCTCGTATCGCCCGCCGCTTACGCGAACGATGAAAAGATGGCCCCGGCTTGTCAGGGCCATCCAGACCGGGCCCAGGTTCAAGAGCGACGCATAGTCGGTGTTGTAGCCCCCCAGGCGGCCGCCGCTCTGCCAGAGCGTTTTTCCCGTCTTGGCGTCCAGGCAGAAGAGATGGCCCAGCTTCTGCTCGGAGAAGCCCAGCAGGAGGTCTCCGCCAAGCACGGGCGTGCTCATGTACAATCGTGGGCCGTCTCCCCTCCAGACTTCCTTGGCAATCATCGGCTCAGCACGCGGGTCGCCCTTCGCGTCGTTCTTCTGAAGGCGAATGGCGCGCGGACGGTCTTTGTAGTCGGCGTAGATCAGCAGGTCTTGGTACTGGACCGGGGTGAGGTTCTTCTCCGGCCCTTCCAGACGCAGCCCCCAGAGCTTCTTGCCGGTAGCCGCGGAGACGCCGACCAGGTTCCACGAAGTTTCTGTCACCACCTGGCGCTCGCCGGCCAGGTTCACCAGGATCGGCGAGCCGGAGGCCGGGCGGCTCCCTTCGGCGTAGCACCACTTCACGTCTCCCGTTGCGGCATCGAAGGCCGTCAGGCCGCCCAGCGGCTGGCCCTTGTCGCTGTCGCCGTAGTGGACGATGCACAGGCCGTCGGCGACCAGCGGGGAATTGCCGCTGTAGGGGTGATAGGGTTTGCAATCCTTGCGCCACAGCAGCTTTCCCGTCTTGGCGTCCAGATAGGACAGCATGCCGCAGACGCCCAGCGTATAGACTCTCCCGCCGACGACCGCCGGCGTGGAGCGCGGCCCGATGCTGAAGTCGCCTTCGCCGCCGCCACGCTGATAAGGGGCGGGATACGGCTCCGACCGCCACTGTTCCTTGCCGGTGGCGACATCGAAACACCGCACGAGCTCGTTTCCGTTTTGCCGCGTGAAGACATACACGTTGCCGCCGGCCATGACGGGCGAAGCGACTCCTTCGCCGACGCGTCGCCGTCCATTCTTCTTTCAGCGTCGTGGGCCACTGCTTGGGGACGGCGATGCCCTGTACGACGCCGTCCCGGTTAGGGCCGCGCCATCGTGACCATTCGCCGCTGGCTGAGGCCTGTCCCCGCAGGGGCGAGGCCAGCGTGCCTGCCAGCAGCAGGCCGAGCAGCAGGCGGGCGCTTGGGTTGGTCGCGAGCGAACGCATGGCAGATGGTTTCCAGGTTAACGCTTGATGCTTCTTGATCGGACCGCGGCATCGGTTACGGTGTCGCCAACGCCTGTTACCCGTTAGGGGCTGCTGGGCCAGCCAGCGGGGCTTCAGCGACCTTATCTGGCCCACTTGCCCAGGGTGATTTGCGCCTCGCGGACGTGAACCCAAGGCGAGTGCCGCATACAATGCACACCCTAAGGTGGCGTGACCGCTCCCTCGCACCCGTTGTTGTTGACCGAACCGCTGCGCATGGAACGTATCGAGCCTTTGACTGCTAGTCGGATCAGCCGCCGGACATGGCTCCGGCTCAGTGCCCTGGGAGGTCTCAGTCTGGGCTTTCCGGGAGCGCGGGCTGCTTCTCCGATCGTGCCGACGAGCTCATTTCCCGCATTCGGCCGGGCCAAGTCCGTGATTCTCGTGTTCGCCAACGGCGGCCAGAGTCAGCTCGAGATGTGGGACCCCAAGCCCGGTGCGCCTGCCGAAGTCCGTGGCGAATTCAAGGCGATTCGGACTGCCGTCCCTGGTGTTCTGCTCGGCGAGCACATGCCGAAGCTGGCGCGCCTGGCTGACCGCTACACGATCGTCCGCAGCGTCAGCCATGACGACCTGGACCACGGATCGGCCGCCTACCAGGCGTTGACCGGGCGGTTCCATCCGCGCAAGTCTTCTAACCCGCCGCCGGAAGCAACCGATTTTCCAACGTATGGCGCGTTGTTGAAGCGGGTTCGATCCAATCCGCAGTTCCCTTATACGGCCGTGCACGTCAACGGTCCGGCCCTTGTGCCGGAAAGCGAGGCGCCCGGCCAATTCGGCGGCTTTCTCGGCCGGGAGTATGAGCCGCTCATTTTGGGCGACGTGACGGACCAGCGTGTCGCGGTTCCCGCCCTCGAGCCCTCGGCCGATGTGCCGCCGGAGCGGCTGGCTGCCCGGCGTAAGCTGCTCCAGGGCCTTGATGGCGTGCCGCGAAAGCTCCAGCCAGCGCGCGCAGGTGGAGGACATGAACGTCCTCTATCAGCAAGCGTTCCGCGTGCTGGCCTCGCCGGCGTGTCACAGCGCCTTCGATCTGTCGGCCGAGCCGGATCGCCTGCGCGAGCGCTACGGCCGCTACCGCTCTGGGCAGGCTTGTCTCCTGGCTCGACGCCTGGTGGAGGCCAAGGTGCCGCTGGTGACGGTCATGTTCAACCACGGCAACCGCGGGCAGGACAAGCAGCCGGGCGAGACGGACGCCTACGGGTGGGACACCCACAACGACATCTTCCATGCCCTCAAGACCCACTTGCTTCCCCGGTTCGACCAGAGCTTCTCGGCCTTGCTGGAAGACCTCGATGACCGCGGACTGCTGGACGAGACGTTGGTCGTCTGCATGGGCGAATTCGGCCGGGCGCCGCGCGTGGCGCTGGAGGCTACCTTCGCCGGCCGCACGCCGGGGCGCAAGCACTGGGCCAGCGCCTATTCGATCGTCATGGCCGGCGCCGGCATGACGCGCGGCGCCACCTTCGGCGGCTCCGATCGGATCGGGGGATACGTGAAGGACGGCCTCGTCTCGCCGGCAGACATCGCCGCCACGATGTTCGCCGCTCTGGGCATCGACCCCGCAGCGCATTACCTCGATTCGCTGGGGCGGCCGTTCGCTTTGACGGAAGGCAAGCCGGTAGGCGGTCTGTTTGGCCAGTAATTCCGTTGCCGGCGTTGCCGGCTGCTTGGCTTGCCGGATTTCGTTTTTGTGTTAGCCTGACGGCCAGGAGGCTGTAGCTCAGTTGGTAGAGCAACGGACTTTTAATCCGTAGGTCTTGGGTTCGAGTCCCAACAGCCTCATTCCTGGCTTCAGGCTGCTGGCTTCAGGCGTCGGCTATCGGCCGAGCCTGACGTGCCGAGTGCCGCGCACCGAGGTGGTCGTCGAGGAAAGCTCGCCCATCGACGAGAAACACCCGCCTGGATTCTGCGCTTTGTCAGAAGCAAGAGCGCTCCCCTCGCCGGACTCGCTTCGATGACAGATGTCGTCGAAGGGATGTCTGATTTCGCGCACCACCCATGCGGGTGGGATTGTCGCAAGTTGCTGATTTGTCGTGGCTTGCCATCGATGCCACTCATTCCGTTGATGCCGGCACGCTGATTGCTTCTCTACAAGCTCACAACAAAGCTTGCCCCTAAAGGGAGCTTCATCATGCGGCAGGTCGGCATCGTGGCGGCAATCACGGTTTTCGGGGCCATGACCGCCTCGCAGGCCAGTGCTCAGATCATCGGGCCGACGATCATCGTGCCAGGGATGAACGGACCGAGGTTCGCGAGCGGCGGCAGCGGCCGCTTCCACAATCAACTGGCGCGGGCGAGCTTCAGCGGCGAGCGCTGCACGCCGCAGCCCACCGCCAGGGCATGACGCCGACCGAACATGCCCGGCTCCATCGAACGCTAAACCGCCAACGAGCGCTCGATGGTCGTTTGCACGACGATTTCCATTTCGACCGGTCGCAGCCGCCGGTAGTGTTCCTGCCGCCAGCGACTCGGGCTTCGTTCGATGTTTTTGGCGGCAACCCCGACGGCGGCAACTACTTCTACTGGCTGAGTCGAGAATACGCCAAAGGACGCGTCTCCAAGAAGGAGTATAACCGGCAGGTCTTTGGCATCGGCAAATGAGCGTCTTCGGAGCGAAGGCATCCGGCAACGGACAAGGGGGAACAGAGCAGAGTCAGCAGAGAGGCGGCTGAAACAGAGAAGTGGAACTGAGAAGTCGAACTGAGAAATGGAACTGAGAAGTGGAACAGAGAAGAGGTATTCCCCAATCGGTCAGAGAGAGCGCTTGAGACTAAAGGCTCGTGAGGAGAGGCTAGAGAAGCGGTTCGGAGAGAGGGCAGAAGAGGAACCAAGCAGCAGCGGCAACTGCGGAAAAAGCGGAGGCAACAACGGGAACGAGAAGGCGATTCCAGGGACCGAGAAAGGCAAACGGGGGTCGTGCGGCAACGCACGACCCCCGTTCTTTTGTGTGAGGGCGCCACGTTAAGGGCGTCTGCGGACGCTACTCTTGCGGACGCTACTCTTGCGGACGCTACTCTTGCGGACGCTACTCTTGCGGGCCCTGTCCCGCTGGTCTCACCGAAGTCGCGCAGGGGCCCTTCTTCCCCTGGCCGACGTCGTAATCCACCATCTGCCCTTCGTGCAGGTCGGCGAAGGCGATGCCTTTCACCTCGGAGTGGTGGAAGAACAAGTCGTTGCGTCCGGCCTCGACGAAGCCGAAACCGCGATCTGTGACGAGCCGCTTGACCTTACCTTGTGGCATCATCTGCCTCCCAAAAAAACTCGCCGCCATGCCATTTGGCATTACCCATCAGCCTGACGGCCAAAATAAACCAGAGCAGATAGCCCAAGCCAAGAAGAGCCGCTACCGGGAGGGCACAACTACGTGGGGGCAAGACGGGCGGAACGACCTTTTGGGCCTCCAGACCCACATCATCTTTTCTCTGCTTGTCACGACCTTTCGTGACCCCGGCATTATAGGGCGACGCACGCCCAAAGACAAAGCGAAAAGAGCGTCGCCGGATCGTCCTCGTCGTCGTCCTCGTCGTCGTCCTCGTCGTCGTCCTCGAAGGGAGCCGCGGATCGCTCGGTGGCATCCTCGCTTTTCGAGCGCAGCCTGTCGCTTTCGAGGACGAGGACGACGACGAGGACGAGGACGAACAAAAGGCCAACTTCGAGTCGTCGGGAATCCGCCGTCTTCGGGCGTGTAACAAATCGCGGGCCTCCGCGCTTAAAGGGCAGCGGCAACACAAGAAGCCGCCCAGATTCGATTTCCTTCAACAGACGGAGTGTTGATCATGAAGACGACCAAGACCCTGGTTCTGGCGGTGGTGGTTGCGGCCTCGGCGGCTTTGGCGACCTCAGCCCGCGCCGGCGAAGGCCCCTACGGCGGCTGCCGCGGCGGCGAGTGGGGCAGCTATTTTGACCACGTCGGCAGCTTTTGCAAAGAGCACGGCGTGAAGTTCAGCCACGGGTATTTCTACCCTGGCCTGGTGCAAAAGCACTTCACCCGCAAGTGGCACAACCCGCACTTCAAGACCGACTTGTACTTCGATCCGCATGCCCACTGCCCGTACTACTGGTGCGAAGGGCACGGCGTGTGGTACCCGATCCACTACATCGAGCAAGTCGGCCCCGGCGCCAAAGGCCCCGGACCGGTAGTCGGCGGGGCCAAGGGCGGCCCGATCGTCGGCGGCCCGGTGGGCGATGCCCCCATCGGCGGCGGCGTGGTGGGTGGTGTGGGCGGTGCGGCGATTGGTGGTGCCGGCGCCCCTGGCGCTCCGGTGGGCGAAGGTGCCGCGGCCGGCCCGGCCGGCGCAGCCCCCGCCAAGGGAGCCGCTGGTGCTGGAGCAGCCGCTCCGGGCGCCGCCAAGAAAGACGCTCCTGCCGGTGGTGCCGCCCCTGGGGCAGCCGCCGCGGGCCAGCCGGCCCCGCAATCGGCCCAGGCGCCGACGCAGGACAAAGAAATCAAGCAGGCCAAGTCGGGGACCTTCGACGACGAAATCCTGAACTAGCCAACAGCGTCCGGTCCTTCCGGTAACCTCCTCCGCCCGCAGCCCGCGGCAACCCTGCCGCGGGCTGCGGCGTTTTTTTGCTTTGCGGTGCAAGGCATTTCGAGGACGACGACGACGACGAGGACGAGGACGACGAAGACGGGGACGACGACGAGGACGAAGGACGAGGACGATTGCCAGGATGAATGGCCGATGATCTCGCGCGGCTACACCTCAAACACCTTCAGCACCTCGTCGCCGTAGTGGTTGATGACCTTCACGGCGATCTTGCCCGATCTCGGGCGGGTCGAACGGCCGGCTCGTGGTGCTGTAGAGGCTGCGCCAGGCGGCCTCGTCGATCTCGGCGCGGAGGGCCCGCTTCAGCTTGTCGTAGGGTTCGTCGGCGCCGGTGAAGTAGGCGTGGCGGACGAAGAAGCTCTCGCCGTCGTAGTCGGTGTCGATGAACCAGCAGGCGATGTCGTCGGTGGACGACGGTGCGGATCTCGCCCGGTGGTCGGGTCGTACACGTCCACGCCGCGGATCTCGACGACGAGCTGGCCGTCCTTCTGCTTCGTGATCTCGACGTCCGGCTCGCCGAAGACCATGAACAGGTTGCCGGCGCCGGTCTTCTTCAGCAGCTCGTCGCCCATCGCCAGGTCGGGGTTCATCCGGGCGGGCAGCACGGTCAGCTTGCCGTAGCGTCTTCGCCTCCTCGGCTGACGTGCGGGTCGAAGGCGAAGCCGCAGACGAGCAGCAGGTCGAAGCCGACGCCCTGGACCGCCTCCTTGGCGGCCTCCTTGACCTGCTGCGGCGCCGACGGTGCCGTGCTCCGGGCCGATGCGAGACGGCGACGCGCCGGGTCTTGCCGTCGGCGTCGGTGTACTCGCCCGTCGGCGTGGATCCACGTCGCCGGGGAAGGGGTCGAGCCGGTCGAAGGTGAGCCGCTCGCCCTTGCCGGTGTTCTGCACGCCGGCCTTGCGGAGGTTGTCGAGGATCATCGTGGCGAAGTCGCTGCGGCCCGCGGCTTCCTGCTTGCCGTCACCGTGCCGACTCGGGCCGCTTCTCGTCGGCGGCGCGACGATCGCGGTGCGGCGACAGGCTCTCGACGGTGAACGGCCCGCAGACGCGGACGCGCTTCTTGTCCTCGTAGGGCTGGTCGTAGAGCGTCTCGGTGTCGGCGTGGCGGGCGATGGCGGCGTCGATCTGCTCGCGGGTCATGCCCTCCTTGATGTCGGGGTTGTTGGCGATGGATCTTGAGCGTGACGTGCGGCACGCGCTTGTAGACGAAGCCCTTGCTGGATGTCGCTCTCGGTCTGGTACGTCGGGCGGCGTCTTGCCGGTCAGCTCGGCTTCCTTCTTGAGGCCCTCGGGCGAGTCGGCGAGCAGGTAGTAGGGGAAGCGGGCGGCCATCAGCCGGGTGCGGGCCAGCGCCAGGGCGACGCGGCTGGTGTCGATGGTGATCCAGCGCCGGCCCCACTGCTCGGCGACGTAGGCCGTCGTGCCGCTGCCGCACGTCGGGTCGAGAACGAGGTCGCCGGGGTCGGTGGTCATCAGGAGGCAGCGCTCGACGACCTTCGGCATTGGTCTGGACGACGTAGACTTTCGGGTCGTGAAGCTGCCGATGCCGTAGTCCGTCCCACAAGTTGTTGAGTCGGGATAGCGGGAAAGTCGTCGAGGTATCGGACGTAGCGCGAGTGATGTTCCTGCAGTAGCTGCAACGTCGGCGAGCTGCATCGAGCAGCTTCGTCCATGCCTTGCACGGTTCGTCTTCCAGCCGTCCCTTGGCCGGGATGGTAACTCTTGCCTTCGAAATGCGAACGGGAGACTGTCGTGTTCGTCACGAGCGTCGCCTGCGATGTCGAGATTGTCGAGCTGGAATAGCGCGAGCACTCGAGCGGCAGACCGATCGGAGTCGTTCTCGTCCGCGTCGTCATCGCGCGTCGCGTGCCGTCCGTCGGAAACTCGACTCGATCGTATACGTCGCCGATGCCGTCATCCGATCCAGCTCCTTGTCGAGTAGAGCTGGCGGTACTTTGACCTGCTCGACGTGTCCTTCGCGTACCAGAGCAGGTAGTCGCTGACGCTGCCGATGAACTCGTTCCGCCGAGCTCGCGCCGTCGTCTTCTTGAACGTGATCAGCGACACGAAGTTCTCGCTCCCGAACACCTCGTCCATCACGCACCGCACCAGATGCACATTCTCGTCGCCGATCTGCACGAAGATGCTGCCGCTCTCGGTGAGCAGGTCGCGGGCGGCGACCAGGCGGTCGCGCAGGTAGGTCAGGTAGCGAGTGGATGCCGAGCTCCCAGGTGTCGCGGAAGGCCGTGACCTGCTCCGGCTGGCGGGTCGGCGTCCTCGGCCTTGCCGTCCTTCACGTCGCGCTTGCGGGTGCTCACCTGCCAGTTGCGAGCCGAACTTGATGCCGTAGGGCGGGTCGAAGTAGATGCTCTGCACCTTGCCCTTGAGCCCCTCCTTCTCGGCCAGGCTGGTCATCACCAGCAGCGAGTCGCCGAGGATCAGGCGGTTCGACCAGTGCTGCTCGTGCTGGTAGAACTCGACCTTCTGGGCGAAGTCGTCGGGCCGCCGTTGAAGTCGGCGAACAGGTCGAGCTGCGTCGGCTCGCCGGCGCTGCGTCGACTCGCGCGGCAGCGTCCTCGATGATGGCCTGCGGGTGGATCTTCTCCTGGATGTAGATCGGCACGACCGGCACGGCGAGGTCCTGCGCGGTCCTGCTCGTCCTTGCCCTTCCAGACGAGCTGCGGGTCGAGCGACGGGTCGCGCGGGTAGAGCATCGTCTTGGGGGCATGCTCGTCCTCGGCCACGAAGTCGCGCAGCTCCTCGGTGGGGATGTTGGTGCGCTTGTCCTTGTGGCGGATGGATTCGACCTTGGTCTTGGAGGTCTTCGTCTTGCGCGTCTTGGCCATTTGATCGACTTTCAGCCTGTGCACGCGTAGTGTGCCACTAACAACCCTGTAAGGGTTGGCACTCCAAAGCCCAGGGTTGCCGCGTCAGCGGCTACCCTGGGTCAGTCCCCAGAGTGCCGCATCAACCCTGAAAGGGTTGCACCAATCCGTGCCGCCTCTGTGCAACGTTGTGCAACCCTTTCAGGGTTGATTGAGGCGGTTGTAGCCGATCGGTCCCAGGTTAGCCGCTTGCGCGGCAAACCCTGGGCTATGGAGTTTAACGCTTTCAGCGTATGTAACCCTCGCGCTCCGCGTGAGGCCGGTAGGCCGGTAGGCCGGGCCGAGCTCGCGCAGCGAGCGCTGGCCCACCAAATGCGCGTGGCCGCGCGGAACGGCAATGCCACACGCATTTGGTGGGCCGCGGCCGCTTTGCGGCCTTGGCCCACCCTACCGCTATCGGTCCTCCGCGTGAGGTTCGTCACGCGGAGCGTGACGGCTACTTTCGTTAGGCCGTAGCCATCCTCTGCTGCTTGCGGAGAAAGCCGCGGATCAGGTTTTGCGCGTCCCACGGATCGGCGACCTCCAGGAACGCCCAGCGGCCAAAGCCGCCGTGGTTGTTCACGGCCGGCACCCACAGGGTGCGCGCGGTGGCCACCTTAGCCGCCTTGTCCTTCTTCTTCTCGCCAGTGATTTCCAGCAGTAGATTGAGCGCGTCGTCGGACCCATGCCCGTCGTCGAGGACGGCGATGAAGTCCGGATGATATTGATGCTCCTCGCCGTTCAAGGTGTAGGGGATCGTGAAGCCCAGGTTGTGGTTCTTCACGTAGCGGATGACCTCGGGCATGTCCTCCAGTGCCTCGGCGATCTTCTGTTCCCACGAGTCGGTGTCCGCAACGACGTGCGAGACATGGCACTTCTCGGGCTTGGTGGCATAGACCGCTCGGGTCGTGTCGAAATCGACGTAGCGGGTCGAGCCGACCGTGTCGTAAGGCCGGAGAATGGGCTTGAGCGTGGCACGGGCATCCTGCCCGTGCTGGCCCATCGGCTGGAAGCCGATGCCACTCACGATGGCTTTGTAGATGCGGTCCGCGGCGTCGTGGGCGAACTCGATCAAAAGCAGCAGTTGCGGGAACGTGTTGTCCTTGAGCGTGACGCACTCGGCGAGCCAACGTCTGGCGATCGCCAGAAGCTGCGGGAAGAGCCACGGCTTGTCGCCGCCGTCGTCGTCGCGGAAGTACTTTTCGAGCGTCAGTTTCGCCAGCAGAAAGGCGACTTCGTTCGGCCGGCGGCAAGATGCCCGTGCCACGCGTTATCGTCCAAGCGGGGCAACTGCCCATCTTTCGCAACGACGACGGACGCGGCGATTGGCTTCACCGCCCTAGCACGATTCTCGTGGACTCCCGCCAGCTCGAGTCCGGCGAGGCCATGAGCGACGACTTCAAGAAGATCGCGGCCCGCGAGATCGACGAATTCAAAGCCGAGTACCGCGCGCGGTTTCCCGGCCGCGACGCGGAGACCCTCACCGACGAAGACCTGCTGCGCGAGGTGATGAACACCGTCGGCAAGCCCGGCAAGCTCGGCGAGCACGTCAAGTGCGTCGTTAGCGTGTCGATGCTCACCGAAGGTTGGGACGCCAACACCGTGACGCATGTTCTCGGCGTGCGGGCTTTCGGCACGCAGCTCCTTTGCGAACAGGTGGTCGGCCGCGCCCTGCGGCGCAAGAGTTACGTCGCCAACGAAGAGGGGCACTTCGAGCCGGAGTATGCCGAGGTCTACGGCGTCCCGTTCTCGTTCATCCCGTGCAGCGGGTCCACGAAGGAACCCGAGCCAGGCCCGCTGCCAACTCGCGTTCGCGCCTGGAAAGCCGCATCGCCTGCGAAATTGCGTTCCCGCGCCTGCTCGGCTACCGATACGACATGCCGGGCGACACGCTCACGTGGAGGTTCACCGAGGAGTCGAAACTCGCGATCTCAACGGCCGAGCTACCCACGAAGACCGAAAACGCTCCGATCGTCGGCGAGACCTCGGTGATGTAAACCGCGGTTTCAAGGGCTTCGACCTGACAGAAGAACAGCTTCTTCTCGCGTTCTGGATCAGTCCAGTACGCCAGAAGACGGCTCGTCGTGGGCGTCACGCCGACGTAGCCCCCTTCGCGCACAGCTTGACCCGACCGCGTATCTGGTTGACGAGCTTATTCTCCTCAATACGGTCCTGCGTCCACTCGGTATCGAATTCGAGCTGCTTGCGACCCTTCTTGCGCGGTCGGGCGATGGGAATGAAATACGAGCTGATGCGGCGGCCGTCCAAAACCTCGTTCGTGATCCCTTCGTCGGAGAACCGGAAATGCCGATTCGGCTCCGAGAACGGAGAGTTGATAATCGGCTTGTCGATAGTGACTTGCGGCATCGCGTTTCGGCACTGATGAACTCGAGACGGTCATCCAGGATTGCTGACCCAAGTGGCCTGGACAGCGGGGATCGGCAGTCAGAATAGCGAGTTGCGAGGCAATTCGACAATCAATTGAACTGTTAGAATCTCGACGTTGATGCGCGGGCGGCGCGGTTCGCATCCGTATCTGCGCGCAGGAGCCGGTCTGCACCCCCTGCACCCCCTGCACCCCTCACGGGACCCAGCCGCGGAGTTTCTCGGCGTGGAATTCCGCGTAGCGGTGCTGCGCGATCGCCGCACGGGCACCGGCCATCAGGCGCTGATAATACGTGAGGTTGTGGACCGTTAGCAGGATCGGCCCCAGCATCTCGCCGGCCATGAACAAATGCCGCAGGTAGCCGCGCGAATGGCGGCAGGCCGCGCAAGGACAGTGCTCCTCCAGGGGCCGGCCGTCGCGCTCATGACGCAGATTACGAAGCCGCAGCGTGCCCGAGTCGGTGAACGCCATGGCGTTGCGGCCGTTGCGCGTCGGCAGCACGCAATCGAACATGTCCACGCCGTGAGCAATCGCTTCGAGCAGGTCCTGGGGGCGGCCGACGCCCATCAGGTATCGCGGCTTGTGGGCCGGCAGAGCGCCGGCCGTGCGGCGCAGGATGGCGTGCATCTCCTCCGGCGATTCGCCGACGCTCAGCCCGCCCAGGGCATAGCCGTCGAAATCCATCTCGGTCAGCCGGAGCGTGCAGTCGAGCCGCAGCTCGACATCCAGACCGCCCTGGACGATGGCGAACAGCGCCTGATCGGCGCGGCAGTGCGCCACCCGGCAGCGCTCGGCCCAGCGGAGCGTGCGGTCCATCGCATCGACGATTGCTTCGCGCGGAGCGGGCAGGCCGAGAACGTGGTCCAGCACCATGGCCACGTCGCTGCCCAGCGCTTCCTGGATTTCGATGGCTCGCTCCGGCGACAAATGGACCAGCCGGCCGTCGATGTGCGAGCGAAACTCGGCTCCCTCCTCGGCGATCCTGGTCATCTGGGCCAGGCTGAAAAGCTGGTAGCCGCCGCTATCGGTGAGGATCGGGCCGTCCCAACCCATGAAGGTGTGCAGGCCACCTAAATCTCGCACCACCTGCTCGCCGGGCCGCAGGCTGAGGTGATAAGTATTGCCCAAGAGCATGCGGCTGCCGGTGGCGCGGACGGCCGCGATGTCGAGCCCCTTGACCGCCGCGAGCGTGCCCACCGGCATGAAGACCGGCGTTTCGACGGCACCGTGTCCCGTGCGCAGCACGCCACAGCGCGCCGCGCCATCGACATCGAGCACGTTGAAAGAAAGCTTGTCCGTCTGCTGAGGCATGGTGAGCAGATAGGTGAGTAGGTGAGTACGTGAGTAGGTTTCCTGACTTACTCACTTACTCACCTACTCACTTACTCACCTACTCACTTACTCACCTACTCACGTACTCACCTACTCACCCATCCCGCTCGCGGGCGAAGCCGACGATGCACATGTCGTCGTTCTGGGGCTGCTCCTGGACGAACAGCTTCACGTGCCGCAGCAGCACGTCGCCCAGCAGCTGCACGTCGGCCGGCCCGTTGGCCAACAGGTCGCGAACGCGGGTGTGGCCGTAGAACTCACCGGCGGGACTCTGGGAGTCGTTGAGACCGTCGGTATACATCAGCACGACGTCACCCGGCTCGAGCTGCGTGGTGAATTGGCCGTACTCGTGGTTGATGCCAAAGCCCAGCGGCAGGCCCTTGGCCTCCGACCCCAATTCGACGACCTCCCGCGTGGCCGCGCGCGCAAGAGCGGCGAAAGATGGCCGGCGTTGGCCACCGTCACCTCGCCTTGGCGCGGATCGAGCACGCAGAGGGCCAAGGTGACGAACCGGCCGCCCAGCATGGTTTCCAAGTGCTCGCTGTTGAGCCGTGTGAGCGCTTCGCCCAGCGTGTCGGCATCATGCAGGCAGGCCCGCGTTTCGGAGCACAGCCGGGCCATCAGGAGCGCGGCCGGCACCCCCTTACCGGATACGTCGCCCACGGCCACGGCCAGGCGGCCTCTGCTGAGCGGAATGTAACCGAAGTAGTCGCCGCCCACCTCCTGGGCCGCCTGATAATGGTGAAAGAAACGATAGCCCGGCACCTCCGGCAGTCGCTGCGGCAAGAAGTGCAGTTGCACGTCACGGGCCATGCCCATTTCGCGCTCTTTGCGGTCGTATTGGAGCAAGGCGTCGTGGGCCCGGGCATGTTCGACCGCCTGTCCGGCCACGATGGCGATGGTCACGAGCACGTCCAGGTCTTCGCGCTGAAAGCGCTGCAGGATGTCGCCCGTTTCGACGTGGATAATGCCCAGCGGCACCTGGGAGGGCCCCATCAGCGGGGCGCACATCATCGAGCGAATCTGCATCTCGGAGAGCGAATCGCTGCCGCCCAGCCGATCCTCGCCGGGCAAGTCGCTGCTGAGGATGGCCTCGCGCTGCGACATCACGCGCTCGGCGATGGTGCGACTGATCGGTCCGAAGGTCTCCTTGCGGTCGCGGCGCTTGGTGGCCCGTGCCTTCAGCTCGCCGGTGCGCTCGTCGGCCAGCAGGATGTACGCGCGGTTGGCCTGAGGAAAGACAAAGAACAGGTTGTCCAGGATTTTCGGCAGCATGTCGGCGACCTCGAGCGAGCCGCTCAGGTTGCGCGTGATCTCCAGCACGGCCGTCAGTTTGAGGGTGGCCGCGGCCTTGAGGTGCGACGCGCGGTGCACGTCGGAGGCCGACAGCACCTCCTGCGCATCGGGGGGATCGGTCGTGTCGTCTTGCAGCAGGTGCAGCGTGAGATTGAGGTTCGCTTCGCTCAGCGTGGAGCCTTCCTCAATGACCTCTCCTTCGTGGAAGACCATCACGATGTCGAAGAGCTGGATTACGTCCCGGTTGTTGAGCCGTGTGGCAGTCAGCACGCGCTCACCGTTGACGTAAGTGCCGTTCAGGCTTTCCATGTCTTCAATGGTGTAAGCCCCCGCGGCCTCGCGAATGAGCGTGTGGCGGCGAGACACCGTGTGCAGCGGCAGAACAATCGCACAGCTCGGGTGCCGACCGATGAGCGTCTCTTGCTCGGTGAGCTCCACAATCTCACCGGCACGGGCTCCCGTGATGATTTCCAGCGAGGCCATACGGCCGCCCTCAACCCAGAGCAACGAGGATGCTCCTCGCTCGCCGCCGGCCCAGAGCTTAACATGGTCCAGACGATCAGCGGCCGGCGGCGGGAGTCGCGCTTACCTCCAGTCTGCGGGGGGGCGGCCGGTAAGTCAATTGGCCACTGGCCGTCAAAACCGTAGCAGAAAAAAGAAACGTCGCCCTCTCCGCTCGGGATAGCCCGTGGGCACAGGCGATCGGCAGGAAAGGGCGACGAGTGGTCCGCTGAGGTCCGCCGCGGAGCGTAACTTGGACACTTGGGACGGTTGGCACTTTGGGCGTGATCGAGCAAAGAATACAACGCCGGGAGCCGTGGAATGTTCCGGCGCGAAGGCGAGAAAAGGGCAACCTCTCCAGAATTCCAGAATTCATGGGTTGTGCAGTCTGCATCACCGCCTTGATTTGTCCGCTCACACTCGTCAGAGTAAAATCATCAGCGGCTAGTGCTGCGCACGACGATCGTCAGGCGCGCCTCGGCGCTACACGCAGGCCACCAGGCCGCTATGCTCTTCCAACTGCACGACGTAACGAAAACCTACGGCCGCATCACTGCGCTGCGCCAGCTTTCGGTCGAAGCGCCCACCGGGGCCGTCAGCCTGCTGGGGCCCAACGGCGCCGGCAAGACCACGCTCATTCGCACCCTGCTGGGGCTGATCACCCTGGACGGCGGCGGCGGCCAGGTGCTGGGCATGGATATTCGCTCCCGGCAACGCGACATCCGTCAGGCCGTCGGCTTCGTGCCGGAGGATGAATGCCTGTTCCCCGGCGTGTCGGGCGTCGAGTTCGTGGCTTACGCCGGCGAGCTGTGCGGCATGTCGCACAAAGACGCCATGCAGCGCTCGCACGAGGTGCTGAACTACGTCGGCTTGGGCGAAGCGCGGTATCGGCCAGTCGAGTCGTACTCCACTGGCATGAAGCAGCGGCTGAAGCTGGCCTCGGCCATCGTTCACGATCCCAAGCTCTTGATCCTCGATGAGCCGACCAACGGCATGGATCCCGCCGGCCGGCAAGAGATGATCGAGCTGGCCCGCGACCTGGCCCACAACAAGGGGCTGAGCCTGCTGTTCTCCAGCCACCTGCTGCCCGACGTCGAGGCCGTGTGCGATCACGTGCTGGTGCTGGGGGGCGGGCAGCTTCTGGCCCAGGGGAGCATCCAGGAGCTCAAGCAGACTCACGCGCGCGGGTTCGAGGTGCGGGTGAAGGCCGATGCGGAGCGCTTCGCCCGCCTGCTGCGCGAGAGGGGATGCGAGACCGGCCTCGACGACGACCTGCTGCGGGTCGGCCTGCCCGAGGGACAGGACGAGCGGCTGCTATGGCAACTGGCCGCCGAAGCGGGTGAGCAAATCCGCTACCTGCGGCCATGGCGGAGCACGCTGGAAGACGTGTTTTTGAGCGCGGTGGATGGAGGGAGGTAGGTAGAAGCGTCGAATCAAGGAAACCGGTTCGTCCTCGTCCTCGTCGTCGTCCTCGAAAGGGCGTCGAGTACGAGGACGACGACGAGGACGAGGACGACGATCAAAGACGACTTGCTTCGGGCAACCCATGCCGATTTTCGATCAAGGCTACCAGCACTTTCACGGCCAATTGTCGGGCAACGCCCGGCGCTGGCTGGTGATTGCGCGACATGGTATGCGGACGCAATTGAAGAACCGCGCGGTCCGCATCCTGCTGCTGTTGGCCTGGATACCGGCCCTGGCGCTGGTCGCAGCCTTGGCCGTGTGGGGGCTGGTCGAGCAGAAGATCGGCGCGGTGACGTCGTTTTTCGGGCCGGTGCTGGCATCGTCGGGCTTGTTGTCCGACCCGGTCACCTATCGCCAGGCCGTCTGGACGTTGGCCTACTCGGTTTTCTTCTGGATTCAGTTGTTTCTGATCATGCTGATGGTAGTGGCCGTCGGCCCAGGGCTCATTAGCCGCGACCTGAGGTTCAACGCGTTGCCGCTGTATCTTGCCCGGCCCGTCAGCCGGCTGGATTATTTTCTCGGCAAGCTGGGCGTCATCGCTGCGCTGGTGGCGGCGGTTGCCGTCCTGCCCGCCGTGCTGGCCTACGTGATGGGCGTGTGCTTCAGCCTGGACGTGACGGTGATTCGCGACACGTATCGGCTGCCGCTGGCCAGCGTGCTGTATGGGTTCGTGATCGCGATCGCCGTGGGCACGCTGATGCTGGCTCTGTCATCCCTGACGCGGCGATCGATCATCGTCGGCATCGCCTGGCTTGGCATTTGGGTCATCGGCGGAACCGTGGCCGATGCGCTGCACGAGGTCCATCGATCCTCATTGCGGCGGGAAGCCTTCGCGGACATTTCGCCGCCGGTGTCGGAGGCCCAGGATGCGAAGCTGACGCCAGCCCAAAAGCGGGCGGAGCGAGAGCGGCGCGAGCAGACCTGGCGGCAGCAATTCGCCCGTGCACAAGAGAAGCTCGATCAGCTCGAAGCCGACGCGGCGCGAACGAACTGGCGACTCTTGTTTTCGCTGAGGCTCAACATGCAACGCCTTGGGGAGGGGCTGCTGGGCAGCGACGCCGCCTGGGTGGACATGGCGCGGGCGCTGGACGCTCCGCGGAAGCTCGGTGCGGCCGCGGGTGCCCCCCTGCCGGCGATCAACGATCGCCGCTTCGCCGACGCGATGGTGCCGCAGTACCCCTGGTATTGGTCGGCCGGCGTGCTGGCCGCGCTGTGTGCCTTGTCCGTGGGAATCCTGACGTTCCGCATCAAGACGCTCGACCGACTCAAGTGACCACCAGCAACCAACCGCCGTCTAGCTCAGCGGACATTGTCGAAGCCACGATAGGGGGCACTTGTCCGGCTATCGTCGAGTTCGATGCCGTCTCCAAGTGGTACGGCAACGTCATCGGCGTCAACAAGCTCACGCTGCGCATTCCGCCCGGCGTCACGGGACTGCTGGGGCCTAACGGCGCGGGCAAATCGACCTTGCTGCAGCTTGCCACCGGGCAGCTTCGACCCAGCCAGGGGGCGGTGCGCGTGCTGGGCCAGGAGGCGTGGAACAATCCGGCGCTGAATCACTACATCGGCCTGTGCCCCGAGCAGGACGCGTTCTATGAGTGGATGACCGGCCTGGATTTCGTGCGGACCTGTGCGCGGCTGTCGGGCATGGGACGCCGCGAGGCCACCGCGGCCGCCGAAAGGGCCATCGCCCGCGTCGGCATGACCGAGCACATGGGCCGGGCCATCCGCGGCTACTCCAAGGGCATGCGGCAGCGCACCAAGCTGGCCCAGGCGCTGGTGCACGAGCCGCAGGTGTTGTTTCTGGATGAGCCCTTCACCGGCACCGACCCGATCGCTCGGCGCGACCTGATGGACGTAATCCGCGGCCTGGGGGCGGGCGGGCACAGCGTGCTCGTCTCCAGCCACATCCTGCACGAAGTGGAGGCGCTGACGCCCAGCATCGTGCTCTTGCACCGCGGCCGGCTGGTGGCCGAAGGCCACGTGCGGCAAATCCGCGAGCTGATCGACAAACACCCGCACCGCATCGTGCTGATCTGCGACGACTACCGCGGACTGGCCGCCAAACTGGTGACATGCGAAGACGTAGACGGTGTGAAGATCATGTCTGGCGAGCGCGGCGTGACCGTCGAGACGCGGGCCCCGGACGCGTTTTATGCGCGGCTGCCAGCCCTCTCGCTCAGCGATGGCACGGCAATCCGCGAGGTGTATTCGGAAGATGACAACCTGGAAGCCGTCTTCAAGTATTTGGTGAGCCGATAGGCGAGCACTTTGCACTATGTATTTGCATTTTGCACTTTGCATTTTGCACTCCGCCAATCAGGCCCTTCAATGCAAAATGAAAAATGCAAAATGCAAAATGCAAAATCGACGGGGTAGCGCATCCTCGCTTCGATCCCTCCGCGCTAGGCGCCCTCTTCTGGCTGACGCTCCGGCAGCAAGCTCGCGGGCGGCGGCTGATCGTGCTGGCCGTGATGTTCGCGATTCCCGCCGCGTTGGCCGTGTTGCAGCGCGCGCTCTCCGGTGGCGTTGCCCCGGAAATGCTCGAAGCCCAATTGATCTTCTACGTCATCCCGCAGGCCCTCGCGCCCTTGGCGGCCCTGCTTTACGGCACCGGCGTGATTCAAGACGAGATCGAAGAGCAGACGCTGACCTACCTGCTGGTGCGTCCGCTGCCGCGAGCGGCGCTCTATGTGACCAAGCTCTTGGGCGCGATGCTGACTACGTCGCTGCTGGCGGCGGTCGGCACGGCGGTCGTCTATGTGGCCGTGTACTGGGGCACTCCGCAGCTCTGGGGCCAGGTGCTGCCGGTGTGGGCCTTCAAGGCCGGTGCGCTCTTCGCGCTGGCCCAGATCGCCTACTGCGCCATCTTCAGCTTCATCAGCTTGCTCACGCGGCGGTCGCTCCTGGCAGGCATCGCCTACATCGTGCTCATCGAGGGCCTCTTGGCCAACTGGGATTTCATCCTGCGGAAGCTGACGGTGATGTACTACTTTCGCGTGCTCGTCCTGCGATCGCTCAACCCGCCGAACACCGAGGCCTGGAACATCGACCTGGCCGATGCGCCGCGGATGATCACCTGCATGCTCATCCTGCTGGGCACCGGCGTGGTGCTGACCGTGCTGGGCGGACTGACCTTCGCGCGAAGAGAGTTTGGGGTAAAGACGCCGGAGGCGGCAGGCTGATTGTGAAATGCCAGCTTCACTCACATCGGCATTCTCCCGCACGCCACTCTGCGTGGCTAGTCAATCGGCGGCGGGTGTTCCCGTGCTGCCAGCAGCAAGCGCCGAAGCCGCACCACTTGATCACGGTTCAGGTGTAGCTCTTCGACAGTGGCTCGGCCCACGGCCGTGAGTCCGGTTATGAACACTTGATCGTCGCTCCAGGTAAAATGCCGCATCCAGCGCTGTCGCCGGGGATGAAACAGCGGCACGCGGCGGCCGCTGTGCGGATCGCGGCCGTGGGTCTTGCTATATTTGTGAGCGTTGCACCAGGGGCATACCCAGGCCAGATTCAACAGGGTCGTCTTGCCACCGGCATCGCGCGGCCGGACATGCTCGCAATGAAAAGGAGCATTCGTGTAGGCCGACGGAAAGCGGCAGAACTCGCAACAGCCCGCCGCGCGGCGAATCACCGCCCGCCTCAAGCGGCGGCTGACTCGTGGGCTAGTCATTCCCGTCAACACCACGACCCAACTCAGCCACGAGGGCCGACAGCGTCACGCCGCGACGCTCGGCCAAGGCTGCCAGGGCCTCGACCCTTTGAACGTTCCGAGCCTCCAGCTCCTCTAGGAGACGCTGATACTCCCCCAGTTCGCCCGGTGTCAGCCGGCCCTCATCGCATCTTGCCCGCAGAATTTCGTATCGTGCCTGCTTCTCCGCGGAAAGGTGAGAGCATTCCTCCACACGAGCAATGAGCCTGGCTTCCTCGGCGGTGACGACGCGCTGATCTCTCCAGGCCTGAAATCGCCGGTCAAACTCCCGCAGTTGGTCTGCGGGAAGCCGTTGGACGGCTGCTAAGAGGCCGTCGGCGGTGTCTGTCGTGCGAGCTGTGGACATGGCGATTTCCTCCCTCTGCACCATTCTACCACTCTACCACGGCTGAAGACGTAGCCCTTGATTGGCGAGTCTCTTCCCAAGAACCTAGACGACCGGCAGTCGCGGTGGCACACGTGTCGGCTACGAGCAAGCCACCAGCTCCTGCGTCTTGTACAGCACGCGGACCTTCGCGAAACCGAGCCGCTCGTACAGCCTGACGGCGCCGTCGTTTTGGGCAGTCACCTCCAGGTAGACGCGGCCCAGGCCCACTTGCCGCAGGCCGGCAAGCGCCTGGTAAATGAGCACGGTGCCCAGCCCTTGCCCGCGGTACTCGGGGGTGATGCCGATGTTCTGGATCGAGGCCAGGTCAGCCGCTTCGCGCACGCTCTGGATCGTGCCGCAGAAATCGTCCCCGCGCGGGCCGGGGCAGGCCAAAAGCCACGTTGCCTGGGGGATGAAGCCCTGCCGTTGGCTGATCTCGTGCATCAGCCGGTGGCAGCCATCGCGGCTGCCGAAGCAGGGAAAGATGTGGGCGTCCACCTCGTGCTGAAAGCAGCGGTACTTCACGTCGGCGTGTGCCGGCAGCAGCGCGGGGTCCCAGCCGACGAGCCGATATCCGGCGGGCGAGATGAGCGGCGGCTCCGCCCAACGGCGAAGGTCCAGCTCCATGCGATAGCGCTTGAAGTAGGTGAGAGGCATGAGAGGCAAGCCCGAGCCGAATGGTGCTCACTCCAAACTATCGCCGGAAACGGACGCGAGTCAACTTGGAGCTGAACACTAGCCCGACGCGCAAGCGCGCAAGCGAGGGAGAATCGCCGTAGACTTCGAGTCGCGCAACGGCCGCCCAACGGTCGCGAAACGGCTCTCCCTCGCTTGCGCACTTGCGCGTCGGGCTAGTCTGTTTTCCCCAGCCGTCGCATCCAGGCCAGTAGTCGCGCGGGAAGACTGGACGGCGCCGGCTGCTGGGAGCCATCGCTTGGATGGGCGCGGCGGCGGCACTGTCCTGACTCGGCAGGCCGGCGTGCTCGGCGGCGATTCGCTCCATGTCGGCAAACATGCCCGAGTTGATCTCGATGATCTGGGGGTATTGCCGCCTCAGGTGCTGCACGGCGGCCAGCACGTCCTGCATGGCGTAAGTGTCCAGCTCGTTGAACACGTCTTCCATCACGAGCTGGATGTTCTCGATCTTCTCCTCGAAGAACAGGGCCATGCACACGGCCGACAGCCGTTTGAGCGGGTTGATGACCGCATCATCCTCCATCAGCCGATCGAAGGCCTCGCACGTGGCCAGCGTTTCGCAGGCCCCTTGGTGCATCTGCCGCAGGTCGCCGTCCTCCGGGTCGAACCGGCAAGCGATGCGGAAGAAGACCACAGCCGGCTCGATGGCCTTGTTTTCATACAGCTCGATGCCCACCCGCGCAAAGCGGAAGGCGGCAAACCGCTGCACGTCGGCTTGCGTCTCCGCCTCGCGCTCGTCGCGCCGGGGCATCAGCTCGCCGATGCGCAGCGCCGTCCGCTCCACAGCCCCCAGGTCGGCCATGCGGAGCTGGAACAGGCAAATCCAGAACAGGGCCTCGAAGTCATGAAAGTCGGTCGTGCCGCGGGCCGTCGTCGCCCGCTCGGCCCATTGCAGGCCCTGCGTGTAGTTCCCCTGCTCGACGTAAGTGCGGGCCACCGCGATATAGTGGTCCGGGTTGTGCGGCTGGAGCTCGGCGGCCTTGACGAAATGGCCGCGGGCTTGGGCATACAGCTCATCCAGCGACGTTTCGCCGCCGGGCTGCTTGGCATGCCGTAAGACCTCGGCCATCTCGAACAGCGAGATGCCCAGGTTGAACTGATAGAGCGCCACGTCGGGGTGCTCGTGCACCAGGTCGCGGTAGACCTCGTTGGCTTTCTGGAACTTCTCGGCGTGCAGCAGGCAGATGCCCAGGCTGTTGAGGGCCGAACGGTTGCCTGGGGAGAGCACGAGCACGTGCTTGAGCCGTGCGGCGGCCGTTTCCCAATGCCCCTGCTCCATCAGGTGGACGGCCTGGCTATAGAGGCCGGTGATCTCGTCGCCGTGCTCCCGAAGCGCGTCGTACTCACGGCGGGCCTTTTCGTCGGAGAGCGTCTCGTAGGCCTTGCGGATTTGCTGGAACCGCTCGGGGTCTTTCTCCGGCGGGTGCTTGCGCACCATCTGGTAGTACGCACGGCGGATGTCGTCCGGCGAGGCAGTGGGGGGCAGATCGAGGGTTTTGTAGAGGTCGTTGGCCATGGGCCGGAAGGGCTAAAGTTGCTTGGCAGCGACGTGGTCACTATAGCGTACTTGATCCGGCCCGGATTTCACAGCGCCACGCAACGCCGACCGGCAGCGTCGGTGATCGAATGCTGTCGTGACGGCTCGTCATGATCCCTTCACCTTCGCCAAAACCCCCTCCCGAATCAAGTCGGCGTGCTTGACATCTGCGAAGAAGTTCTCCCCCGCTGGTCCGCCCTAGGAGGTCAGCATGCCCTCTTTGTCCCGCAGCCGCTGCAAGTGCGGCACGTCGAGCACCGCGAACGGCGAGCGCAGCTTCCGCCACCCCTCGCCGCGCTGCTCGATCTGCCAGTCGTCCACCGGGCCGAGATTGTCGGCCGCCAGGTCCAGATAGCCGATCAGCTCCGGCTTCAGGCCGATCAGCCGGGCACACGTGGCATCGAGGGCCGTCAGGTTCGTGCCCACGGCGATCACGCCGAGCTGCTTCAGGCTCCCCATGATGGGGCCGTCTCCTTCCATGCAGTCGATGGCATCCACGACGGCGATGGTCGGCGGAGCCGAGGCGTGGATATCGACCACACTCTGCGGGATGCCGGCGTGGTGCAGCACGTTCTTGGGCCAGCCGTACTTGATGCCCGGCAGCAGGCCGTAGAGGTTCTTCATCGCGGCCGTCATGCCGACCCAGTGGTGCGTCTTGAGCTTGGGGAGCGAGACGATGAGATCGGCCTCGAGGGCCGCGGCCGGCAAAAAGAACTCGCTGAGCTTTGAACAGCCGCCCCGGTTGGGCACGGCCGCCACGTCGTCGTAATTGAGATCGACGAACGAGATCTCCGCCGAATCGAGCGCTTCGCCGATGCCCGACTCGGCCAGCGCCATTTGTGTGTCGCGGACGTGTCCGGGGGCCTCGCCGACGCGGACCTCCGCGCCATGGCGGCGAAAGACCTCGGCCGTCGCCACGATCACCGCGGGGTGCGTGGTCATGTGCGGCGCGTCGCGCCGCGGCTCGACGAGATTGGGCTTCAGCAGCACCTTGCGGCCGCGGACCGCCGAGAGGTCAATGCCCACGGCGGCCAGCCCGTCGGCGATCGTCGTTTGCAGGCTGGCAATATCGTATCGCTGCCCTCCGGCGAGGAAGACCGGCTGCTTCTCGGCCCAGGCGCGCCGCGCCAGCGGCAAGCCGATGGCCCCGACGGCCGCCGCGCCTGCGCCGGCAAGCAGCGCGCGGCGGTCGAGCTTGTGTGGTGGGCGTGTTGGTTCGATGAGCTGGTTCATGGTTGAGGTCGGCCGGAGGAATATGTCTCCCCGTCGGGCTTGCCCCGACGGTTCAATGACTGGACGGCTACCGTGGCTGCGATGCCTTGGCAAGACTCCGTCGGGCTCGCCCCGACGGTTGCATGACTTGACCGCTTAGAAAGGCCATCGCCTAAGTTCGCTAACGAGTCGTTTTGTCCGTCGGGACAAGCCCGGCGGAGGGTTTTCGCTTAGATTCTGTGCTTGGTAGCCGCCCAGTCAGCGAGCCATCGGGGCGAGCCCGATGGGGCTTTTTCGCTCGTTGCCAGCTTGCGCCAAGAGCAGCAAGGCCATTTCCAACGCCGACTCGCGCTTCCGCGCACCGCTGGCCGCCGTCGAGAGCCATTCTTCGGCCATGCAACACTGCGTGCCGTGGGCTGCCATGCCGAGCAGGCCATAGGCCAACGACGCTGGCGACGTGTGCTCGTCCAGCACGCGGAGCAGGTATTCGATGGATCGCTCGATGCGGCCGGCGGGGTCGCGCTCGCCGGCCAGGGCCAAAAGTGTCAAGCCTGTCGGCTGCACGTGCGGCACGAGCTGCTGACCGAGGACCACGGTGTTGCCGTAGTTGCAGCCGCCGCCGGGCAACAAACGGTCGATGAGCAGGCGGACGGCCTCGCGCGTCCGCGGATGGCTGCCGTGTCCGGCGTACTTGAGGGCCAGGACGGCCAGTGCCGTCGGCTCGACCCAAGAGTGTGTGCCGGCCGCCCAGGGCCAGCCGACGAGCGTCGTGTCGTGCCCCTCGCCGCGAGGCGATAGCTTGTTGCCGGCGGTTTGCAGCAGCCACTGGGTGGCGCGGCGGACGTGGCGCGACCACGGCGGCCGTTGCGGAAGTGCGGAGCGCGGAGTGCGGAGCGCGGAGTTGCCGGCGAGCCAGGCTAGTACCGCCAATGGGGTCGGCCACGATGGCGACGGCTCGTGGGCATTGATGCCGACGCTGCCGTCAGGCGCCTGGATATCGGACAACCAGCGGAGCTTCACGTCGGCCGGCACAGTCCATTCGCCAGCGAGCAGCGCCAGGGCCGCCAGAGCGGTCGGCTCGCTGGCCGGCGTTCCGCCGAGGCGGTAGCCGATTGCCCCGCCGTCGGCGAGCGTGGATCGGAAGTCGTCTATCCAATTCCAATTCACAGCATCACCTCGACGAGGCAGTCTGTTAGGCAAAGGCCCAACGGGCCGAAACTCGACAGCCCAGGCCGAAGGCGCCGAAGGCCTGGGTCGCCGTGCGATAACACAACACGAAAGCCCGGAAAGGGCGAAACCCGCGTGTTTCCGTTCCGCCCTTTCAGGGCTCCCACGGTCACGAACTCGGCGGCCCCCTTCGGCCTGCGCTGTCGAGTCGCGCCCCTTCGGGGCTGAGCAGCGGCAGACTGAGGCTGGCCGGGGCCAGAAGCTTCAAGTCCGAACCCTCGTATACCTCGCGTCCGCCACCCACTGAAAAGGTACGTCGCCCTCGCGGCTCCGCATGGGCGCAACCTTCCGTTTATGTCGCGCGAGTCTTCCGTTTGTGTCGCGCTTTTGGTCACTCTCGGCCGCCGCACCGGCGTACTGAACTTGTTGGGACACTGCAAGTTACGCAACTTGCGGGCCAGGCGGAGCACATCGCCGGGCCGTGCTTTTGCGGCGCAGCGCACGCTCGGCCAGCTGACATGCCGCATCTCGAAATATGGTTCGCGTCGTGTCACCGCGGTACGCTAGACTGGCCGTCGCTCCCGGAGGCAACCGCGCTGAGAGTGCGCGAATTGTCCGCCGAATATCGACATCCAAGCCAACATCCAGCTGCCAGTGTCGAACTACCTCTCGATCAGAACGTACACATTCCATGACAAAGCCCTGGTCCTGGCGTTGTTTGCTTCTCGCCGCAATGGCGGCCGTCGGCCAAGCATCCGCCGACGGTCCGCAGCCGCGTCAGGCACCGCGCCGCACCGAGAACGTCATCGTGATCACCTGGGACGGGTTCCGCTGGCAGGAGCTGTTTACCGGGGCCGACGCGGCGCTGCTCGATGAAAAGGCCGGCGGAGTGAAGGATCTGCCTGGCCTGAGACGTCGCTATTGGCGCGAGTCGCACGAAGCGCGGCGCGAGGTCCTGTTGCCGTTCGTGTGGGGGACCATCGCCAAGCGGGGGCAGATTTTCGGCGACCCCTCTCGAAAGGCCCCCGCCAGGTGTACCAACGGGCTCAAGTTCTCCTATCCGGGCTATCACGAGCTGTTTTGCGGGTTCCCTGATCCGCGGATCGATTCCAACGCGAAGCGCGAGAACCCGAACCTCTCGGTGCTGGAGTTCCTCAACGCCCAGCGCCCGTACCGGGGCCGCGTGGCGGCGATCTGCACCTGGGACGTGTTCGAGTCGATCTTCCGCTCCGGCACCAGCGGCCTGAAGGTGCACACCGGCTGGTCGCCGATCGCGGACGAGCCGCTAACCGATCGGCAGCGATATACCAATGAACTGATGACGCGGCTGCCGCGCTATTGGCCGGACAACACATTCGATGTCATCACCTTGGAGGCCGCCCGCGAACACCTCGTGCGGCACAAGCCGCGCGTGCTGTACATCGGCCTGGGCGAGACGGATGAATGGGGCCATGCCCGGCGTTACGATTTGTATCTCGACGCAGCCCATTACGGCGACCGGTTCCTGGCCGAGCTTTGGGAGACGTTGCAACGGATGCCTGAGTACAAGGACCGCACGACGCTATTGCTGACGACCGATCACGGCCGGGGCACGACACGGATAGACTGGACGGACCACGGCAAGAACGTACTGGACGCAGAGTACATGTGGATGGCGGCGCTCGGCCCCGACACGCCGCCTTTGGGCGTGCGCGAGAACGTCGAGACGACCCAAGGGCAAGTGGCCGCCACGATCGCCGGCCTGTTGGGTGAGGACTTCTGCGCGGCCAGCGTCCGCGCGGCGCCGCCGCTGCCGGGCGTGTGCGGAGCGGGTGCCCACGTGATTGCACAGGCTGCCCCGGCCAAGGAGCCCGCGAAGGAGCCTTCGTTCGTGAAGCGCACTTACACGTATAAGACGGTCGGCCCGACCAAGATCGAGGCCGACGTCTATCGGCCGGACGATACGAACGTGCGGCCCGTCGTGGCGTGGCTGCACGGCGGTGCGCTGATCGTGGGCAGCAAGGATGGGCCACCGCAGCGGCTCGTGGAGCTGTGCCGCAGCGAGGGGTTCGCGCTGGTGTCGCTCGACTATCGCCTCGCGCCGGAGGTCAAGCTGCCGGCCGTCAGTCGAAGACGTGGAGGACGCCTTCACCTGGCTGCACGGCCAGGCCGGCAGGCTGCACCTCGATACCAGCCGGCTGGTCGTGGCGGGCGGCTCCGCGGGCGGCTACCTCACCTTGCTGACGGGCTATCGCGTCAAACCGCGGCCCACCGCCCTGGTGGCCTACTGGGGCTACGGCGACGTGGACGGCGACTGGTACACCAAGCCGTCGGAGCACTATCGCCGCCAGCCGCTGGTGAGCAAGGAGGAAGCCGAGCGGGCCGTGGGCGGCACCGTGCTGACGGGCACCACGGGCGGCGAGCAGCAGAAGGCCCGCTCGCGGTTCTACCTGTACCTGCGGCAGAACGGCCTGTGGACCAGAGAAGTGACCGGCTTCGACCCGGCGCGCGACAACCGCAGCTCGACCGGTATTGCGGCGTGCGGAACGTCACGGCCGAGTATCCGCCGACGATGCTGGTCCACGGCACCGAGGATACCGACGTGCCCTACGAGCAATCCGCGGCGATGGCCAAGGAATTGGAGCGCCACAAGGTGCCGCACGAACTGGTGACCGTAAAGGGGGCAGGTCACGGATTGTCCGGCGGCGATCCCAAGCTGGCGGAAGAGGCCCAGCAGAAGGCGCTGGCCTTCATCCGCCGGCACTTGAAGGCGGAGGGGAAGTGAGGTTCGAGTTGATTCGATAGGAGTCGCGCACGCCCGTTGTAATCGTCCTCGTCCTCGTCGTCGTCCTCGTCCTCGAAAGAGGTGCATCAAGTCGAATCCGAGGACGAGGACGACGACGAGGACGACGACAAGGACGAGGACGACGACGAGGACGAGGACGACGACGAGGACGAGGACGACGACGAGGACGAATCGGACTATTGAGAGACGACAATCGCCATGAGCACTTACCCTGATTACGCCCCTCGCGGCGGCTCCGGCTCTTCGGTCAACCGCTGGTTGATAGTCGCCCTGATCATTGTCCTGGGCGTGCTGGTGGTGCGGATGTGGGATTTCGGCCGGGGGCCGCTGCACGATCCCGACGCAACTCTGCGCGTACAGCACCCCGCGGGGAACCTGGCCGAGGACGAGGCCGCGACCATCGACGTGTTCAAAATGGCCAAGCCCTCGGTGGTGAATATCACGACCACCGCCTACCGCCGGGGCTTCACGCTGAACCCGGTGGAAATCCCTCAAGGGACCGGCACCGGCTTCGTGTGGAAGCACGATAACAATACCGCCTATGTCGTCACGAACTTTCATGTGATTCAGCGAGCGGCCAGCGCCAAGGTAACGCTGGCCGACGGCTCCGAGCTGGACGCCGCGTTGGTCGGCGACGATCCGGACAGCGACCTCGCCGTGCTGCAAGTCGGCCTGAAGGAACGCGTGGCGCCCTGGAGCTGGGCACCTCCAAAGACCTGCAGGTCGGCCAGAAGGTGTTTGCCATCGGCAATCCCTTTGGGCTGGACCATTCCCTGACGACGGGCGTGATCAGCGGGCTAGGGCGAGAGATCAAGGCCGTGACCGGCCGGGTGATCCAGAACGTCATCCAGACCGACGCCGCCATCAATCCCGGCAATTCCGGCGGGCCGCTGCTGAACAGCAGCGGCCATCTGATCGGAGTCAATACGGCGATCTACAGCCCGTCGGGAGCCAACGCCGGCGTCGGCTTTGCGATCCCCGTCGATACCGTCAACCGCGTGGTCACGCGGATCATCCAGCGCGGCAACGTCGAGCACCCAGCGATGGGCGTGTATATCCGCGACTATCGGGAGGGTGAAGTGCGCGGGGCGCTGGTGCTGGGGGTCATCGAGAACGGGCCGGCGGAGAAGGCCGGCTTGCAGCCGCGCGACGAGCGCGCAGGCATCGACGGGGACGTCATCCTGGCCATCGACGGCAAGAAAGTCAGCAGCCGCGGCGAGGTCCAACAGATTGTCGAAGAGCACGAGATCGGCGACGAGGTGACGCTGACGATCCTGCGCGGCGAGCGAAAGATGGAAGTAAGGGTCACGCTAGAGAAACGGCAGTCTTAGGCCGGGCGCGTGGGGCACGTTTCCAAACGTGCCCAGATGGGCTTCGTCTATCTCAGAACAGCAAGCTCTTCGGGAAGGATCAGGAGGCAGATGGATCTGGCTCGTCCCGGCTCGCGTGAGATAAGCCCCTTTT